>CANGMI010000001.1 GCA_947455195.1 Pseudomonadota bacterium
CGGTACCACCGCACTCTCAAGCCTCACCTCGGCCGCGGCCGGCCTCACGACCGCCCACGTCGCTGCCCTGGGTACGAGTATCGGCAGCCTGAATTCCAGCGCGATCGGCTTCTTGCCAACCGCCGATGTCGCCACATTCTCCACCGCGCAGATCGCTGCCCTGGGCACCACCCTTGGTGCCTTCACCAGCGCACAGCTCGCGGCAGTCGCCAGCGCCACGCTCCTGAGCCTTCCCACCTCGGGCATTGCCGCCCTGGGCACCAATGCCGCAGGCCTCACCAGCGCCGAGGTCACCGCGCTGGGCACCGCCCAGGTGGCCGCCCTCGGCACCACCGCACTCTCAAGCCTCACCTCGGCCGCGGCCGGCCTTACCACCGCTCACGTCGCTGCCCTGGGTACGAGTATCGGCAGCCTGAATTCCAGCGCGATCGGCTTCTTGCCAACCGCCGATGTGGCCACATTCTCCACCGCGCAGGTCGCCACCCTGGGCACCAATGCCGCAGGCCTCACCGCCGATGACATCTCGGCACTCGCGGTTCGGAGGGTCGTATACCCCTACCCCTACGCGTTCTGCTACCTCGCGGATACTGCCCTCGCAGCCCTGCCAGCAGCGGCTATCTCGGGATTCGGTCCGCAGATGTACAACATCGTCCCGTATCTCTTTTCGGCATTCGGCACCAATGCCGCAGGAATGACCGTCGAGGAGGCCACAGCAATTGGCAACTACAGTAACGAGGCGGTTACCAGGCTCTGTATGTCGGGTGCCATCAGCTTCGTTTCAGCATCGGTTTTTTCGGTACTGATAAATTGTGTCAGTGCTTGGACAACCAACGTGGTGGCAGGACTGGGCACCAACATTGCATACCTTGACCTAACACACATCGCCCAACTGAACACCAATGCCGCAGGCCTCACCACCAGCGAGGTCAGCGTGCTGAGCACCGCCCAGGTGACCGCCCTCGGTACCACCGCACTCTCAAGCCTCACCTCGGCCGCGGCCGGCCTCACGACCGCTCACGTCGCTGCCCTGGGTACGAATATCGGCAGCCTGAGTTCCAGCGCGATCGGCTTCTTGCCAACCGCCGATGTCGCCACATTCTCCACCGCCCAGGTCGCTGCCCTGGGCACCAATGCCGCCTTCCTCAGTGCCGCTGCGGCTGCGGCGATTCCGACCACCGCCATCACGGGCTTCAGTGCTGGCCAGCTCGCCGCCCTGGGAACCACCCTTGGTGCCTTCACCAGCGCCCAACTCGCGGCAGTCGCCAGCGCCACGCTCCTGAGCCTTCCCACCTCGGGCATTGCCGCCCTCGGCACCAACGCCGCAGGCCTCACCAGCGCCGAGGTCAACACACTGGGTACTGCCCAGGTGACCGCCCTCGGTACCACCGCACTCTCAAGCCTCACCTCGGCCGCGGCCGGCCTCACGACCGCTCACGTCGCTGCCCTGGGTACGAATATCGGCAGCCTGAATTCCAGCGCAATCGGCTTCTTGCCAACCGCCGATGTGGCCACATTCTCCACCGCGCAGGTCGCTGCCCTGGGCACCACCCTTGGTGCCTTCACCAGCGCCCAGCTCGCGGCAGTCGCCAGCGCCACGCTCCTGAGCCTTCCCACCTCGGGCATTGCCGCCCTCGGCACCAATGCCGCAGGCCTCACCACCGGCCAGATTGCCGCCCTCGGCACCAAAACCGCGTACCTGACAGCGGAAGCCATCGCCGCACTGCCTACTGCCGATATCGCGGCACTCTCCACAACTCAAGTGGGAACCCTGGGCACCAACGCCACAGGACTCACCACCGCCGATATCACAGCGCTGGGCAGCAACTTCGCAAACCTCTCAGCGACTGCCATCGCCGCACTGCCAGCAGCGGATATCGCGGCACTCTCCACAACTCAAGTGGGAACCCTGGGCACCAATGCCGCAGGCCTCACCACCGCCGATATCACAGCGCTGGGCAGCAACTTCGCAAACCTCTCAGCGACTGCCATCGCCGCACTGCCAGCAGCGGATATCGCGGCACTCTCCACGACGCAATTGGGAACCCTGACCACCACGCAACTGGCCGCGCTTGGCACCAACGCCGCAGGCCTCACCACCGCCGATATCACAGCGCTGGGCAGCAACGTCGCAAAACTCTCAACGGCTGCCATCACCGCACTGCCAGCAGCGGATATTTCGGCACTCTCCCTGACGCAATTAGGAACCCTGACGACCACGCAACTGGCCGCGCTGGGCACCAATGCCGCAGGCCTCACCACCGACGAGATCACAGCGCTGGGCACCAAAGTCGCACAACTCACCTCGACTGCCATCGCCGCACTGCCAGCAGCGGATATTTCGGCGCTCGACCCGATGGCGTTGCAATACTTTGGCGCCAATGCCGCCGGTTTCACCCCCGCGGACATGCCGCTGCTAGACTACTGGTTCCAAAAGCTCAGGGGGAATGCCATCGGCAGCCTGTCAGTAGCGGCTGTATCGGCAGTCTCAACGACGCAATGGATAAACGGAAGATTTTGGGGGCTGGGCACCAATGCCGCAGGCCTCGACGCCGCTGTTATCGAAGTGTGGGGCAACCAAGTGCAAGACCTCTCACCGACTGCCATCGCCGCACTGCCAGCAGCGTGTATTTCGGCACTCTCCAATGAGCAAGTGGAATACAACCTGGGCACCGCGCAACTGGCCGCGCTTGGCACCAACGCCACAGGACTCACCACCGACCAGATTGCCGCCCTCGGCACCAAAACCGCGTACCTGACAGCGGAAGCCATCGCCGCACTGCCTACTGCCGATATCGCGGCACTCTCCACAACTCAAGTGGGAACCCTGGGCACCAATGCCGCCGGTCTAACCCCCGCGGACATGCCGCTGCTAGGCACCAACATCGCGTACCTGACAGCGGAAGCCATCGCAGCCCTCCCCACGGCCGACATCGCCATCCTCTCGACGAGCCAGGTGCAGCAACTCTCGAGCGCGGCCTTCGGCCTCTTTGGCTCCGACACGATCGCAGCCTTCACCACCACGGAACTCACCGCCCTCACCAGCGCTCAGATCGCGCAACTGGGCAGCAATGCCGTGGGACTCTCCAGCGCCGACATGCTTGCCTTCAGTCCAAACCAGATCGCCGCTCTCACCAGCACCGCCATGGCCTCCCTTGGCACCGCCGCGATCGCAGCCATCCCAACCGTGGACATCGCCTCGATCTCCACCCTGCAACTCAACGCGATGAGCCATGCCCAGGACCTGGCCTGGACCACCTTGCAGAAGGCGGCCATGAGTTCGGCGCAACTGGCCGTCTTGCACTAGCTGGGGCGTGGTCTCAGTCGGCCCGGATCGCGTTGGTTCGCAGCAGGCGCCCCCAGCGCTCGTCATCACGGCGCACGATGGCCGCAAATTCGGCGGGTCCGGTGCCGCTCGGCTCGAAACCCATCTCGCGCAGACGCTGACTCACCTCAGGCGATTGCACCACCGCAGCCACATCGGCAGCAATGCGCTGCACCCGGTCGGCAGGCAGACCCACCGGCGCAAAAATGCCATGCCAGGCGTCGATGCCGCTCCCCGGGTACACCGCATCAAAGATCGGTACACCGGGCAGGGCCTCGATGGGACGGCGTCCGGCGATGAGCAGCGGACGCACCTTGCCTGAGCGCGCCAGCGGAATGATCGAACTGGTGGCATCGAAGATCAGATCGACTTCACCGGCCATCAGCGCCTGGAGCGCGAGCGCATTGCCCTTGTAGGGCACATGCGTGAGGTTGATCGCAGCCACGCTCTTCAGCAGTTCGACATCGAGGTGCGGGAGCGACCCGTTGCCGCCGCTGCCGTAATTGAGGCGCCCGGGCGCCTGACGGGCACGCTCGAGCAGATCAGCCAGCGAAGTGATGCCGGATCGGTTGCTCGCCGCCAGCACGAAATCGACATCGGCCGTCGCCACGACCGGCACCAGATCGCGGCTGACGACATAGGCCGTGGGCTGCAGGTAAGGCACGGTGAGAAGCGGCGTTCCGTTGACAAGGAGCGTGTAGCCATCGGGCGGACTTCGCATGACATGCTCGACGCCGACCGCACCATTGCCACCGACACGGTTCTCGACGATCACCGGCTGGCGCCAGGTCTCGCGCAACTGAGCCGCCACCAGACGGGCCACCAGATCCATCGTGCCCCCGGCCGGATACGGAACGACCAGCCGCACCGGCTTCAGCGGAAAGTCGGCTGCCGGTGCACCCCCCGCTGCCAGCACGGTGGCTGCCACAAGTGCGACCCGGAGCACGTGCACACCCTGCTGCACGAGACGATCACGCAGCGCACGGGCGCTGCGCAGCCATCGGGTATCGCACAGCGCAGGAGAGCCATAGGGCACCGGGGCAGCACGGTTCATGATGCCGCCTTGCCGGACTGAGCACCACACGGAAAGTGGCGGGCCAGCCAGCCCTCGAGCACGTCGAACACCTGCGTATTGCCCTCGGCAAACATGTAGTGGTCGACACCGGAGAGCAGGTACAGATCGGCCGGCTGGCCGGCGTGGCGGAAGAGTTCGATCGACTGTTCGGTGGGAGTCACCGAATCGCTCGCCGAATGCATCAGGAGCAAGGGCCGTGGCGCGATGCGCCCGACCACATCGTTGGCACGAAATCCGAACATGCTTTCCACCACATCGAAGGGAAACGCCATGATGGAACCCGGAGCGATATTGCGCCGCAGGTGCTCGGGCATCGGCACGATGTCAAAGCGCGGCACCATCAGTGTCTCGCCGCGGGCCTTCATCTGACGCCCCTTGTCGAGCATCGCGCTGAAGCGACCCCAGGCCTCGGCGCCGGCGTGCTGTCGCCTGAACTTGGCTTCGCCATCACCCCACCCACCCGAGGAGATGCAGGCCGCAAAGCGCTCATCGGTGCCCGCGCTGTAGAGCGCAACCGCGGCACCGAAACTGTGCCCCATGACCGCGATGCGCTCAGGATCGATGGCAGGATGCTGGCGCAGGCAATCGAGGGCGCTTCGCGCATCGGCAACCTGCTCCATGCAGATCACCCGACCGCGCTCGCCCTCGCTCTCGCCGCAGCCGCGCATGTCAAAGCGCAAGGCGTAGTAGCCCATGCGGGCAAAGAGACGCGCCGTCTCGACAATGACATTGGTACCCTTGTTGCCGCCAAAGCCCTGCAGCACGATGATGGCGGCGCAGCGACTCGCATCCGTGGCGGGTCGACCCTCGGGGTGATGAAGGATGCCGGCGAGCGACAGGCCGGCAGAGTCGAACCGTAGTGCTTCTTCCATGGGGGTCTCGCGTGTCTCTGACTGGAATCGTGTGCCGATCATAGCTGACGAAGGAACAGCCGAAGTGCGGTAGATTGCAGCGCTCGAGCGCTCACGGAGCGCCACTCCCTTCACCCCTTCTCGACAAGCCGGCCGCCATGACACCCACTGCAGACAATCCGGAACTGGGCAAGCGCATCCGCGCTGCCGGCATCGACACCAATTACCATGACACCGGCAGTGGTCATCCGCTGCTGCTCATTCACGGATCGGGCCCCGGCGTGAGTGCCTGGGCCAACTGGCGCCTGAACATGCCCGCGCTTGCCGCCCGATCGCGGGTCATTGCACCGGACATGGTGGGCTTCGGTTACACCGAGCGCCCCGCGGGCATTGGCTACGACATGGATACCTGGATCGGGCATGCCATCGGTTTTCTGGACGCGCTCGAGATCGAACAGACCGATCTCCTGGGCAATTCCTTTGGCGGCGCGCTGGCCCTGGCGCTGGCCATCCGGCACCCGTCGCGGGTTCGCAGGCTGGTCCTGATGGGCGCCTGTGCGGTGAGCTTTCCGATCACGGCGGGGCTCGATGCCACGTGGGGCTACACCCCTTCGATCGAATCGATGCGCGCACTGCTCGACCTCTTCGCCTGGGACAGGCGCCTCGTGACCGACGATCTTGCGCGCCTGCGCTACGCGGCAAGCATCCGTCCTGGCTTCCAGGAGTCGTACGGCTCGATGTTCCCGGCACCGCGGCAACGCTGGGTCGATGCCATGGCCAGTGCCGAAGTCGACATCCGCGCCATTCCCCACGAGACCCTCGTCATCCACGGGCGCGACGACAAGGTGATTCCTCTCGAGGTATCGCTCAGGCTTGCGCAGTGGATATCGTGGTCACAACTGCACGTGTTCGGGCGATGCGGTCACTGGACGCAGATCGAGCACACCCAGGCCTTCAACCGTCTGGTGGGAGACTTCATCGGGCAGTGAGACTGCGCGACTGATACAGGAAGACGGCGCTCCCAGTCAGGCCGCCGGATGGTCAGCCTGACTGCAGTGTCATGACATCAGAGCCTTGATGAGCGGGGCCAGGGTAGCAACCAGAACCAGCACGATCAGGCGTGTCTGCCACATCGTCGTCACCTTCAGCGCGATGACATCGCCCCTGAGAACGTCGAATTCCGTCCTCGTCATGAATTGGGCGAGATCTTCCCTGGTTGGAAATCGCTCCAGGTCCTGCTTCGTTGCGAAGCGCTCGAGGTCCTGCTTCGTTGCGAAGCGCTCGAGGTCCTGCTTCGTTGCGAAGCGCTCGAGGTCCTGTTTCGTTGCGAAGCGCTCGAGGTCCTGCTTCGTTGCGAAGCGCTCGAGGTCCTGTTTCGTTGCGAAGCGCTCGAGGTCCTGCTTCGTTGCGAAGCGCTCGAGGTCCTGCTTCGTTGCATACCGCTCGAGGTCTTCTTTCGTTGCGAAGCGCTCGAGGTCTTCTTTCGTTGCGAAGCGCTCGAGGTCTTGCCGGGTTGCAAACCGCTCCAGATCGTCCCGGGTCGCAAACGGAGTCAAGTCTTCCTTCGTGGCCAGATGGCCTGACTCTCCGAACGCCATGGTCAGCACGTCGATCATGGCACGCGCATGCGCCTCCTCGATCCCTGAGGCTTTCATGCGATCGTATGACCGGAACGTATCGAAATTGACCATACCCAAAGGCTACTCCTCCGGATTTTCGCTGTCACATGCCGACCACGCTACCACCGCCCGCAAGCCGTCCGGTTCGGGTTAAAGTGGTGATCAAGCGGTCGCAACAGGCCGACTCGCCCCCCGGAGACACCGATTTTCAGAGGAGAAGCGCATGTCGGCTCACCCCGCCCGGCTCGCGGCCAACACCCTTGCAGCACTCGTTCTCGTAGCGCTTGGTAGCGCTTCCGTCCATGCTGCCGATCGGGCAAGGAGCCCGTCGAGCGGGGCCTCGCCGGAATTGCGCGTCGCGCGTTCCGAGATCGGCGGCACCGTCAGCGGCCCGCACGGCCCCGAGGCTGGGGTATGGGTCATCGCCGAAACCCACGACCTGCCGACCCGGTTTACCCGCACCGTGGTCACCGACGAGCAGGGGCGCTACCTCATTCCCGACCTGCCTACGGGTACCTACTCGGTCTGGGTGCGTGGCTACGGGCTGGTCGACTCACCGCGCGTGAGCACCCGCACCGGCCAGCGCGTCGATCTCACTGCGGTGCCTGCGCCCAACGACGCCAGTGCTGCGCAGTACTACCCGGCCATCTACTGGTACTCGATGCTCGGCATTCCGGAGCCCTCGGCCTTCGGCGGCTCGACCGATATTCCGAAGAACGTGACCCGCGAGGAGTGGCTCACCGAAATCAAGCACCGCGCCTGCATCGGCTGCCATCAACTGGGGCAACTGTCGACCCGTACCATCCCGAAGGCCTTTCTCGAGGGCAAGACCCACGAAGAGGCCTGGATGCGCCGGGTGATGTCGGGCCAGGCCTCGCCCCTCATGACCGGACCGCTCGGTGACAAGCTCGGGGGGGTGCCGTTCAAGTACTTTGGCGAGTGGACCGAACGGGTCGCGCGCGGCGAACTTCCGCACAGCAAGCCGCCGCGCCCGGAAGGCGTCGAACGCAACATCGTGGTCACCACCTGGGACTGGATGGACGACAAGCGTTACCTGCATGACCTCATCGCCTCCGACCGACGCAAGCCCACGGTGAACGCCTGGGGCCCGCTCTTTGGCTCACCCGAGTACGCGAGCGACATGCTGCCGATACTCGACCCGAAGAAGCACTCGGTCACCTACTACCGGGCACCCGTGCGTGACACCGACACACCGCCTGCATTCGGACCGGGGCACGCCGCAATCGCCAGGCCCACCATGCCCTCGGCCTACTGGGGCGATGAGGTGCTCTGGGACACGCGGGCCAACAACCACAACAGCATGTTCGATGGCCAGGGTCGTCTGTGGTTGTCGGCGACCACCCGTGCACAAGCCAATCCGGCGTTCTGTCGCAAGGGGTCCGATCACCCCTCCGCAAGGCTCTTTCCCCTCGAGAATGCAAATCGCCATGTAACGATGCTCGACCCGAAGACCATGAAGTACCGGTTCGTCGACACCTGCTTCCAGACCCATCACCTGCAGTTCGGCTACGACGCCAACGACACCCTGTGGACCAGTGGTGGTGGCCCGGTGCTGGGCTGGATCGACACGAAGAAGTTTCTGGCCACGGGCGACTCCGCTGCATCGCAGGGCTGGACGGCCTTCGTGCTCGATACCAACGGCAATGGAAAACGCGACGCCTACACCGAACCCAATGAAGCGCTCGACCCGACGAAGGACAAGCGGATCAATGGCGGGTTCTATGCGGTGATGCCCAATCCGGCCGACGGCTCGGTCTGGGGTACGGTGGGCGTCTTTGGCGGCCAGGCGGCCGTCGTGCGCGTGGCGCCCGGGGCGAACCCATCTGCGACTGCCCTTGCCGAGATCTACAACGTGCCCAAGCCTTACTTTGGCATCCGTGGTGGTGACATCGACAGCAAGGGCGTGGTGTGGGTCTCCCTCGGCAGTGGTCATCTGGCGAGCTTCGATCGGCGCAAGTGCACCGCGCCCCTCAACGGCCCCAGGGCCACCGGCGACCACTGCCCCGAGGGCTGGGCGTTCTACCAGTACCCGGGGCCGGGCTTCAAGGGCATCGGCGAGAACAGTGCCGAATCGAGTTACTACACCTGGGTCGACCAGCACAACACCTTCGGCCTGGGCAAGGACATCCCGATGTCGACCGGCAACCTGAACGACGGCCTCATCGCGCTGAAGGACGGCAAGATGATCGTGCTGCGCGTGCCCTACCCCTTGAGCTTCTACGCCAAGGGGTTTGACGGGCGCATCGACGATCCGGCCGCCGGGTGGAAAGGGCGTGGGCTGTGGACCACCAGCGGTGACCGCACCCCCTGGCTGAAGGAAGGCGGCAAAGGCACCACGTCGATGGCCGTACACTTCCAGTTGCGCCCCGACCCGCTCGCGCACTGAGAGGAAACGCGCCGAGGCCTCAGCGGGCTTCGGGGAGCCGCTTCTCGAGGAGAGTTCGCATCAGCGCAGTCTCCACCTCGACGCGCTGACGCAGCTCTGCCGACGAAGAGCCCACCGGCTGCCAGCCCTGGGCGAGCAGTCGCTCGCGCACAGCCGTCTCGGCCAGCACGGCCGGAACCTCGGCGGCCAGTCGGGTCTGAGCCTGCATCGAGAGCGTCGCCGGGCCGACCAGCGCATCCCAGACCTCGAGCGAAAAATCGGGCACGCCCAGCTCGGCGAGTGATGGAACGCCGGGCGCCAGTGGCGTGCGCGGCCCCGCGAGGCCGATGATCTGCAGGCGGCCTGACTCGACATGGGGCGCCGCCAGACCCGGCGGCACCAGCGCCATGTGGATATCGCGCCGCAGCAGCGCCCTCAGAACGGTCGGGTTGGCCGTGAAGGCCACCTGCATCGGCTCCAGGCCCGGCACGCGGGTTCGCAACAATTCCATGCCCAGGTGCGACACCGAGCCCTGCCCGACCGAGCCATAGAACCAGCGCCAGCCCTGGGCAATCGCGGCATCGAAAAACGCCCGACCGCCCGGAAGCGAGGCTGGCGCAACCAGCACCAGCGGTCCGGTTGCAAGGAGCGAGATCGGCACGAGATCGTGTCGGGGGTCGAAGGGCAGATCGGGCTGCAACAGTTTTGCCGACGCGAGGTTGCCGTTGATCACCACACCCAGGGTGTGGTCATCGGTGGCACGAGCGACGAACTCGGCCGCGATGTTGCCTGACGCGCCGGGGCGATTCTCGACCACCACCGGCTGGCCGAGCCTGCGCGCGAGCGATTCGGCCACGACACGCGCAAGCAGGTCGGGACTCGAGCCGCCCGAAAACCCGACCACCACGCGCACCACACGCTGCGGCCAGGTCTGGGCAGGTATCGCCCCTGCCGTCGGTGCGGTTGTCTGACCGACCGCGCCGAGAGGACTCAGGCCGCCAGACAGGAGAGCGCCCAGACAGGCCGCGCGCGCCATGCCCTGCAGAGTGAATTTCATCAACCTCCCCCGGATCAAGTCGAGCCTGTGGCCTCTGACCTCTGACCTCTGACCTCTGACCTCTGACCTCTTGCCTCTTGCCTCTTGCCTCTTGCCTCTTGCCTCTTGCCTCTGGCCGTGCATCTTGCGCGGGACGGGCGTACCGGTCAATGCTGACGCTGCGCTGCAATACGCTTAAGATGCGCACGATGAGATTCCTGCCTGAACTCTTCGAGAACAATCGCCAGTGGGCGGCACGGCAACTCGCCGACGACGCCTCCTACTTTGGTCGCCTCGCCCGCATCCAGCGCCCCGACTACCTCTGGATCGGATGCTCCGACAGCCGGGTACCCGCCAATACCATCGTCGGGCTGGCGCCGGGCGAAGTGTTCGTGCAACGCAACGTGAGCAACATCGTTCACGCCGATGACGACAATTGCATGTCGGTGATCCAGTACGCGGTCGACGTGCTTCGGGTGTCGCACGTCATCGTCTGCGGGCACTACCACTGTGGCGGCGTGCAGGCGGCCATGGGCCCTACACTCACCGAACCCCTCGAGAGCTGGCTCAGCCCCATACGCTGCCTGTGCCGCGACCATGCGCAGACGCTCTCCGGCATCGTATCGGATGACGAGCGCTGGGATCGCCTCTGCGAAATCAACGTGCGGGCCCAGGTCAGTACCCTGTCGGGCCTGCCAATCATTCGAGCGGCCTGGGCTCGCGGCCAGTCGCTCACGGTGCATGGCTGGATCTACGACATCAAGGATGGTCTCCTTCGCGACCTCGATGTGTGCACGAGTACCGCCTGAGTTGATCTGACCCGCTCGTCCCACCCCGGGTTCATGCCGATAGTCCTCAGGTCGGCATGCGGAGGACGGGGTGTGAAAAGACGGCGGCAGGTTGGCGTACTGACCGGGCTCCTGCTCTCAGGCGTATGCACCGCCGAGCGACTGAGAACCGAAATGCACGTGTCAGCGACCGTCGTGGCAGTCTGCACGACGAGCACGAACCCGCAGGCAGTGCCGCCACCGGGCGGCCTTGTGGCGGGCGTGACCGCGGCACCGGGGAGGGGAGCGCAGGGATATTCGCCCTGGGTGAGCGTGCAGTGCGGCATCGACGTTCCCCATACCGTAACCCTGAATCCGGACCCACCCTTGCCGGAGGTCGGGACCGTGGAGGCGACCTCACGCCTGATGATTTCGGTCGACTTCTGAATCGTCAGAAGTTCACGGTGATGACGATCATGTCGCCATAGGATTGGGGCCCGACGTTCTGACGCGCAGGAATGCGTCCGTAGAAGTCGACGGTCCGGACCAGAGCGCCCTGGGGAAGCGAGAACACCCCCGCGATCGGCACCGTCGCACCCGAGCCATCACCCCATATCGTCGTGCGTGCCGGATCCGTGTACAGGTTGTATGCGATGCTGAATCCCTCGTGCGCGCCGCGCATCGTGCGCGCCGCAGGGTTGAGGCTCGATCCGGAACTGGCGCTGATCTGAAACGATACGACCTCGCTCGCGGCGCCTGAGCAGGAAAGCGTAAGGCTCCCCGCCGAGTCGAGCGCGGTCGGCGCAAAGGGGTTGTAGATGCCAAACTTGAGCCCGATCGAGGCCACCGTGCAACTGGCCGCCAGGGCCGGTGATGCACAACCCAGCGTCAGGGCAAGCGCCGACAGACCCGGAACGACAGAAGACCTGAATCCCCGGGGGCGAACGCGTCTCGCCACTGCACGGACACCACGCACCACGCGCGAGGGTACTGCCCCCCACTGGTCGACCGGTAGCGCGCTCACTGTGTCACCTCCCTGAGATCAACCGCATCGACTGCGCCCTTGCGGCCCGCATCAGCCGCCTGCCTGTTCTGCGGCAGCGCAGGTAGGCAGAAAACGGGCCCTATCCGCGGCAACGATCCAAGCCGATTGCCCGGATCGATCGAGGCCTCGCAGGCACCGTTCTCCCAACGCACTCGCAAGCGCTCCGGGCCACTGATACCGATGACATGCACCTCACCACGTTCGGCCACCGTGAACACGTCGTCACCGTGCATGAGGCGCACTTCGCTGCCCACCGGTACCGGCTCCCCGTCAGGTTGACGCAGGACCACCAGTGCACTGGCGCTGCGGCGCACCGGGAACCGGAGCATGACACCACTGCGATAGTACGGGACGGCGTCGAGCGTCGTCGCGTCGATCTGCACATCGATCGGAAGATCGGCCGGATCGATCGCGACCCGGTTCACCTGGTAGGGGAGGAGCCTCGGCAACACGGCATACCCCGCGTCGCCGGCCGTGCGGGCAACCGGCTGGTTGTTCAGATAGACGCCGACACCGGGGAAGTCGGGCACCTGCGCTAGGGCAAAGCTGTCGGTGAGCTTTCTCGACGCAAAGGCCTGACCGGCCAGCATGCCCACCCCGCCACTGGCGCTCGCGCGGTAGCTGGTGCTGGCATTGAGTTGCCCTGCCTCCAGAGCATAACTGCCGATGTCGGTTTGCCAGAGCCAGGCTGCGTTGCGCTGCGCCCCGAGGTCGCCATCGGCTGCAGCGAGGCGATAGCCCGTACCGCTCCCCTCGGGCAGACTGCGCTGCACCTGCACCTGGGTCTGATTGCCACGCGCCTGCCCGGTGAACCCCGTCAATGCCGAACTGCGGTCCCCGAACGCGGTGGAAAAGAGAACGCCGAAGGCCTGGATGCGCTCGCCCGAGAGCGTGCGGTAGGCATTGAGAATGATCGCGCTCGAAGCCCCCACGTTGAAGGTATAGCTCGTCTGTGCGATGTCGGTGCCGGGCGCATCGCGATTGTCCTGGCGAATGAAGGAAAGCCCGATCGAACCGAACCCGGCCGGAGACACCCCCAGGCTGGCGCTCATCTGGCGCAGCGGCGCCTGCTGCCCGGGTTGCAGGCCCACCTGGCTGAATCCCGGCGACGTCCACTGCGAGCGAACCGCAAGATTGACCCCGCGCAGGGCCTGTCGCTCGAGCGCGAGGGAGAGTAACTGGCCAGCGCCTTGCGTACTGTGACTGAGCGCGGTCGCGGCGCTCATGACGCCCACCGAGGGGACCAGAAAGCTCGCACCGGCGCCCACGGTCTGCTGCTCGCGCAAGGCCTCCAGGCGTCCTTCAACGGTCATGGCGTCGGAAACGCCACGACGATGCTGAACGGTTGCCACGGCCCGGCCATAGTCATCGCTCAGGCTGCCGTAGTTCTGCCGGATCGCGCCCAGTTCCCACGACTCCTCGGTCAGACCCTGGCGCAGCAGGCGGGTGCTCGCGTAATAGGGCAGCGTCGTCACCTGCTCACGCCCGAGAAGATCCCGTGTCACCACCCGTACCTCGCCCTGCCCGGTGACCACCGGGAGGTTGTTCAGCTGGAACGGGCCTGGCGGGACACCGGCACTGCGGCGCAACACTCCGTCGACGTAGATCTCGGTTGCCGAGGGCATCACCGCCTCGCCGCGCAGACTGGGCAAGGGAAAGCTCACGAACCCCGGTGTCGTCGCAAAGTTGCTTCCGTAACGCAAGCCACCGAACCGGACGGCACGACCCCACAGACCGCTCGAGCCAATCGCGTCCCCGAGGGTGAGCGTCTTCTGGTCGGCCGGAAAGTCGCGGGTCAGCGTGGTATCGAGGCGAACCCATTGCGAGGTGCCGCCGACATCGCGCGCGATCATGCCGTGGGTTGCAACACCGACCGGTGTGAAAAGGCCGCTCTCGAACTGCCCGTCAAGACGTCGCGCGCCTTCGGTCTGGGTGAGGAACGTGTCGTAGTTGAAAAAGACGCCGAGGCCCGGCAGCGTCGGGGACGGGGCTCTGGCGCTCGAATCGGTGAGGAGCGTCGACTCGAAATTGTCCGAGGGCAGATCGATGCTCAGGGTCTGGCGCAATTCATCGACGCCTGCCGAGGCCCCGGCAAAGGCGGACAGCGGATGCCAGGCCTCGCCTCGAAAGACACTCGGGGCCTCGGAGGGTGGACGAATCCGCCAGGCGAGCAGATCGACAAGCCGTACCAGCAGGGTGCCATCGGTTCGTCGCAGCAAGCGCGCGTCTCGCGCCGGCTGTCCGTTGATGCGCACGGCAAAGAGCACAGGCACCGCATCGTCGGGGCGCAGGGCCGGTGGCGCCGTGCCCTGCAGACGTTGCGGGGGAGCCCGTTCGGGGACCTGCCCTGACACGGGTGCTGCAGGTGCTGCGGGCTCTTCGAGTGCTGGTCCTGATGATTCGGGGAGTGCCGCCGCCAGGTGATCCAGCGGTACCGAATCGCCGGTTGCTGCCTGCGCGAAGGACATGACGACGGGCACGATCCCCGTCAGCAGCACAGACGACACGAAGGCAAGGCGCATCGAAACCCTACGCCCTTTCAGCCCGAAGCCGCCAACCCTCGATGCGCCTCGCACGCGAGACAGGCCGGTGCGATCGCACTCATGGCGCGGCCACCTGCGCCTTGAGCGGCCCTGCATCGGTATTGGCCTCGATCACGAATGCCGAGGGCATGCGCGCGCCGGACCGGGCAGGCTTGCCCAGCGGCCAGGTGCGAGCCTGACCCGGCAAGACATAGTCGGCCCGCTGGTGCTGGAGCAGCAGATTACCCTCGCCATCCCGAAGCCCCAGATCGATCACCTGCACATGGGCGTTGCCGGTGTTGGTGGCGGTGATGGCGAGGGCGCCGTCGCCCTCGACCGCCAGGGTCCACCCCAACTGCGGTGCCGCCTTCACCGGGGGCAGCACGAACACCGGCAAGCCGAGCCGGAGCGCCACGCGCACCTGACTGTCGCCCGCGACCGGCGCAGGTGGCACTTCCTTCAGGAAGAGCCGGTAAGCCAGTTCGCGATTCGGGTCGATGCGGCGGGTGAGTCCGACCCGAACCGTCTGCGACGCGCCCGGTGCCATGCGAAAGATCGGTGGCGAGACCACGAGGTCTTCGCTCGCGACGAGACGATCTTCACCCCCCTGCTGCGACCAGGCGACGACTTCCGCCTGGACCAGAACCGCCTCATCGCCCTGGTTCTCGACCGTGATGGCAGTCGACGCAGCACCCGCGGACAGCACGATCCGCACCGGGTTGGCACTGAACGACCCGGCTTGCGCCGGCGTTCCTGCCACGACGAGGGCTGCCCACGCCATGAAGGCGAAGCCGCGCAGGCGCGGGGTCCGCTTGCCGCGCGTCGGGACAACGAACGGCCCGAGCCGCCAGAACGCCACGACCCGTTCGAACCGTCTCAGAACGTGACCGTCACCGTCACCGTGTCGGTGTAGCTGCCGATCGCCGGGCTCTGTCCGGCGGGCACACGCCCGTACACCGTGATGGTCTGCGCAGCACCGCTGCCGGTCTGGTTGGACAGGCTGCTGCTGCCGGTTCCATCACCCCACACCGTCGTGCGGTTGGCATCGGTGTAAGCCGTGTAGCTCAGCGTATTGGCGCCACTGCTCATCTTGCGGCTTGCAAAGGTCGCGCCCGTGCCTACCCCGGTACTCAGGGCGACGGTGTAGGGCGTGTTGGCCGAGCAGGTTGCCGTGATGGTGGAGGTGCCATCCACGTTGACGTTGATCGGCGTCGGGATGCTGCCGAAAGCGAGCGCCGTGGCTGACACGCTGCAGGTCGACACGACCGTGGCCGACACCGAGAAGGTGGTGGTGGTCGTGCCGGCAAGCACCGGGGCCGATCCGGCGATCGAGGCAAGCGCGACGAGCGCGCGGGCACTGAGGCGACGAGTGATCATGAGAGTTCCTGGCATTGAAGAGACGAATCGAGCAGCGCTCGGGCTCGTCAACGCTCCGACAACAGGGCGTCGACCGTGCGAAACTTAACATTTATCAATGTTTTGTGCTTGCGCACGTTCGCAGAGCCTGTCCCGCCTCCCGCACCCCTCCCAGCACCTTTTCTGCGACTGCCTGGGACAAACCCGCCGGCAACTCGCCCTCGACCTGTGCAATCGCTGCACCGGCCACGCCGACATGACCTCATACCGCCCGGGGCCGCAGGCCCCGGGCGCCCCGCTCACTCAGGGCTTCGCAATCCCGATCTCGCGGAAAAAGTCCTGCATGGCGATCCACGAACGCCGATCGGCAATGGCGTTGTAGGCGGCGCCGCGTGAGTTGTCGTTGCCCGCCGCCGGATCGGTAAAGCTGTGAACCGCGTTGGCATAGGCCACGAATTGCCAGTCGGTCTTCGCCTCGCGCAATTCCTTCTGCACAGCAGCAATGTCGGCTGCCGGGACATTGGGATCATCGGCCCCGTGCAGGATCAGCACCGAGCCCTTGATGTTGCGGCCATCGTCGGGGGTGGGACTGCTCAAGGGTCCGCCGTGAAAGCTCACCACACCGCGCAGGTCGGCGCCGGTGCGGGCCAGTTCGAGCACGCCCGTCCCGCCGAAACAGAACCCGATGGCCGCAAGCCGTGACACGTCGGCCATGGGGTTGGCCCTGAGCACTTCGAATCCGGCCGTCATGCGCTCGCGCAGCAGCGGCCGGTTACCGGTGTACTTGGCCATCTCGGCACCCGTCTCACGCGGTGGCTTCGGACGTATGCCCTTGCCGTAGACATCGGGTGCAAAGGCCACATAGCCCATGGCGGCCACCATCTCGGCGCGCTTGCGAATGAAATCGCCGACACCGGTCCAGGTCTGCACGACCAGAACCCCGGGACGCTTTCCCTGCACCGCATCATCCCAGGCGAGGTAGCCCTCGAACACCTGACCGCCCTGGGTGTATTCAACCACCTGGCCGCGCACCTCAGCCTGTGCAACCCCTGCCAGCAACCCTGCACCCACCACCAACGCCTGCACGAAGTGCCGCGCCTGCCCCTGATTGGCCCAAGCCATGATCTCCCCTCCCCTGGTCTGCTGATGTCAACCACGCACGACGCGAACGGCGCCCTCGTCATGCTGGCACGCCATGCTAGCCCAAGCCGGGCACACCCTGCTCGACCTGGCTTGCACGAGACCGACGACTTGCAGGAGACCGAACCCGATCGCCCTTTATTTCGATATATTTCGGCTCGCCGGCCCTCGAGGAACGGCTCGCATCAAGCCATCACGTCACGCCGTGACATCAAGCCGTCACGTCACGCCGCCCATTCGCCAACGCTCGAGCCCGGCACGCACCACACACTGCCATCCCATCGTGGACCAACCCGCGAACACCCTTCGGCCTCTGCCGCGATTGCGGCAAGACCTGAAACTGCTGCCCGGCCCGACCGAGCAGGATGGTGCGCCGACCTGGCGCATCCACGACCCGATCCGGAACCGATTCTTCCAGATCGGCTGGCTCGAATTCGAATTGCTCTCGCGCTGGGCGGAAGCCGCTGACGCGCTCGACCTCGTCCGGCGGGTCGCAGACCAGACGGCGCTCGAACCGCGCCCTGATGAACTGGCCGAACTGCTCGGGTTTCTCAGCCGGAATCAGCTCCTCCTGGCAGAGGACCAAGCGACTCGAAAGGGGTTGAAGCGGCGCTGGCTCGCCGGTGTTCGACCCTGGCAGGAAACGCTCCTTCACCACTACCTTTTCTTTCGCGTGCCGCTCGTGCGTCCGGCCCGCTTTCTGGATGCCACACTGCCGCTCGCCCGCCTGCTCATGCATCCGGTCATGCTCGCTCTGCTGGTCATTGCTGCGCTCGCCGACCTGCTGCTGGTCACGCGGCAGTGGGAGACCTTCAGCCAGACCTTCCAGTACTTCTTCACGATCGAGGGCCTGATCGGCTACGCCCTTGCGATCAGCGTGTCCAAGACACTGCACGAACTCGCGCACGCATGGACCGCGCGGCACTACGGCGTGCGCGTCCCCACCATGGGGGTTGCCTTTCTCGTTCTGTGGCCGATGCTCTACACCGACACCAGCGAGAGCTGGAAGCTCGCCAACCCACGGCATCGGTTTCGCGTCGCGGCCGCCGGCATCACGGCCGAACTGGCGCTGGCGATCGTGGCAGCGCTGTGCTGGGCGCTTGCGCCCGAAGGGCCGGTGCGCAGCGTCCTCTTCCTGCTCGCGACCACCACCTGGGTGCTCACCCTGGCCATCAACGCCAGCCCCTTCATGCGCTTTGACGGCTACTACCTGCTGTCCGATGCGCTCGACATCCCGAACCTGCACGAGCGCAGCAGCGCCCTCGCCCGGCACTGGCTGCGACGCCGCCTCTTCGGGATCGAACAGGCGCCGCCCGAGCCGCTCTGGACTGCGCGTCAGCGAGCCGCGCTCGTTCTCTTCGCCCTCGCCACCTGGCTCTACCGTCTGGTGCTCTTTCTCGGGATCGCGCTCCTCGTCTATCACCTCTTTTTCAAGTTGCTGGGCATCGTGCTGATGGCAGTCGAGATCGGCTGGTTCATCCTCCGGCCGATCGGCACCGAACTGCGCTGGCTGTGGCAGCACCGGCATGAAATGCAGGTGCGTCCCCAGGCCATCGGCGCAGTGATCGTGTGCCTTGCCCTGGCAGCCTGGCTGATTCCGGTTGCCACCGACGTCACTGCACCGGCCATGCTGCGCGCGCAGGAAGAGCAGAACGTGTTCGCACCGGCCCCGGCACGAGTCGCCGAGATCGCGGTGAAGAACGACCAGACCGTGCGCAAGGGCGACCGACTGCTACGGCTCGAATCGCCCGACCTGCAATCCCGCATCGAGCGCACCGCGATGCGCATTCGCAGCCATCAGGCGGAACTGCGGTTGCGCGGTACCTCGGAACAACGGCTCGAGCGCGCGCGCGTCTTCGTGGAGCAACTCGCCGAGAGTCTGGCCGATCTGGAGGCGGCGCGGGCCGAGGTGGCGCAACTGGACCTGGTCGCCCAGAGTGATGGCCGTGTCCGCGACCTGCCGCCCGATCTGATCGAAGGCCGCTGGGTGAATCCGAAACAGCTTCTGCTGCGGGTGACCAGTGACCGGGGTGCGCTCCTTGAAGCCTATGTGGGCGAGCAGCAAGTGGGTGCCGTCGAAGCCGGTCAGGCCGTGATCTTCTACCCGGCAGCCGTTGGCCGCCCGATCGTTCGCGGCCGTATCCGCAGTATCGATACCGCCGCCATGGCCGTCGTGCCTCGACCCCTGCTCGCATCGACGCAGGGCGGCGAAATGGCAGTCAGTGTCGAGCAGAGCCGCAGCCTGCGCGCCCATGACCCGTTCTACCGGATCATGATCGAAACCGAACCGGGTACCGCCGACACGGACACGGTATTGCGCGGACGGGCACGCATCGACATCGGTCTGCAGACCGTCGCGAACAATCTCTTCAGCCGCACCGCGGCGCTGATTCTGCGAGAGAGCGGCTTCTGACCGTGAATCGAGGCAGCACAGAGAAGTCGGGCGGGCACCCACGCAATCCCCGACGCGCAAGAACACGGCGAAAAGTTTCGGGAAATCGACGAAACATTGCGAAATATTGCACAATCCTGATGTCGATCATCACCGATGCTTCCGCTCATGGCCTCCGGAACGACCCGAACCCGACTCCTCGCGCTGGAGCCACGCCTCCTTTTTGATGGCGCGGGAGCGACACAGGTTGCCACTGGAGTCGACGGCGCCGCCGGACATCCGGAGGCGGGCACTGCCGCCGACGGCACCACGGCGAGCGCTGCACGGCCCGGGCCGGCCTCGCTCCGGGAAACGCCCGATGGCTCCGATCGACTGGCAGATACCGCCCGTGCGCCGGGGCAGACACTGGTCTTCATCGACACCCGGGTCCCCAGCGCCCCTCAACTGGCACAGGCCGTCGCGCCCGGCGTGACGACCGTCCTGATCGACGCCGACGCCGATGCCCTCGATGTGATCAGCCACATCCTGCTGGCGCAATCGGGCACCGTCGACTCGATCCAGATTCTTTCGCACGGTGCCCCGGGGGAATTGCTGCTCGGAAACCGCACCCTCGATCTTGCGGCCCTGCAGGGGGACGCCGGCAAGGTCATCGAGCAATGGCGTGCTTCACTCGCCCCCGGCGCCGACATCCTGCTCCTCGGCTGCGATCTTGCCCAGGGCGATGCCGGACGCACGTTCGTCGACACCCTCGCAGGGCTCACGGGCGCCGTCGTGGCGGCATCGACCAACATCACCGGGGCGACGGGTGTCGGTGGCGACTGGACCCTCGAATACGCCACCGGATCAATTCGTACCCCGCTGGCCATCGACACCCGGTCGATCACGGGCATCGACACGACGCTCGATGCAGCACCGAGCACCACCTTCCCGACCGGTCCGAATGCAGCCACCAGTCAGGTCCTCATCGGCACATCGTTCAACTTCTCGATCGACTTCGGGAACACCGGTACACAGACCGGCTACGGGCCCTGGGTCGACCTCTTCATTCCCCATCTGGGTCAAGATGGGGTCAACGGCGGCCCCCTGGACGGAATCACCTTCAACTCGGCCACCTATCTGGGCACCGCGGTAACGACCACCGTCCTCACGTTCGATGCGCAGGGAAAGGCAACCCATCCGCTGGCCCGCGATTCGAACGGTGACCCGATCGTCGTCGATGTCGCGACCTTCGGCGGTCACCCGGGCGATCAACTGGTCGTGCTGCAACTGCCCTTCGGCAGTTTCACCCCAGGACAACCGGTTGCCCCCATTGCGGTCAATGCCAGCCTGAGCGACCTTGCCAATGTCGACCCGGCCGGTGGCTCCGCAGCCGACCTCACGATCCAGTCGCGCGCCGGGTTCCAGTACGGGCTGACACCGATCGCCGACTGGGCCACCGACCCGAGCATCACCAGTGCGATCGGTGCAAGCCTGACCGTCTCGCCGCGGGTCTACACGGTGAGTACCAGTTTCGCCAACGCCGAAGGCGAGCTGGCAACCGGCCCCGATTTTCCGGGGCAGATCGTCACGACCGTCAAGGTCGCCCCGGGGCAGACGCTCAGCGACCTCCAGATCATCCAGAGCCTGCCCAACAGCGTCGCGTTCCTGTCGGCGAGTGCCAGTGCCGGGACGCTGCTCAGCGCGCCTGCGGTCGGGCAGGCGTCCAACAATGCGGAAGTGATCTGGGACTTCGGCAACGTCACCGGCACGCAGAGCTTCACCTCGACCTTCTACGTGCCGCAGTTCGACGCCAACGGCAACCCGGTTCTCGCCAGTGCCACGGGAGCACCGGCCACTCTGGTGGGTGGCGATGCCGCCACCGCCACCTGGACGCCAAAGGACCCGCGGGACCCGGAGCAACCCCTGCAGCAGGTCGGTGCGGGCAATGTGCTCATCCAGGCAAAATCGATCGCCACGCAGAAGACCGCGGTGACCGGCGGCGCGGCCGTCCCGGGCAATACCGTCACCTATACGCTCGACACCCAGATATCCGACTACTTCACGGCCGGTCATCTCCAGATCAACGACACCCTGGGTGACGGGCTGGTCTATACCCCCGGATCGGCGAGCGTCACGTTCTACCGCGGCGGAACGATCATCGGCACCCAGGCGCTCGCCGATGCCGACATCGGACTCACCGCCAACCCCGACGGGACGACTGGCATGGGCTTCGACCTGTCGGGTGCCATCGCAGGCGGCGCCATCGCCGGCAGCGGGCATTTCGGCGGCGCCCAGCTGCCCGGATCTCCCGCCACCGATCCGACACGCGCCGTGGTCTCCTTCAGGGCGACCATCGCCAACCAGTACCAATCGCCCAGTTCCAGCCAGAACAATCTGGGGGTGAAGGAAACCGACGGCCTGGGCAACACCGAACGGGCGACCGCCGATCTGCTCGATGCAGCCCACGGATACGCCACGCTCTACACCGGTCGCAGCGATGGCAGCGGGGCCGGGGTGATGATCCCGCAAGGCGCCTTCGGACTGTCGATCTACGCGATCGACGGCAACACGAACTATGGCTCGGCCCGGATCACGCCGGGCGATCTGGTGACCTACCGACTGACCTACACCTTCACCGCCAACAGCTTCGACCAGTTGGACCTGCAGTCGTTTCTGCCCTTGCCCATCTTCAGCACCACCGACCCGGGATTCACCGGCTCGTTTGCCGGCTGGACAAGCGACGCAGGCCCTGACGCCACGCCAGCGGTCGGGACCTGGAAGACCGGCCCGACCAACACCGCACCGCTCATCCCGACAGGGGTCACCACCTCGGCCTCGGCCAACAGCATCCAGTTCCAGTTCGGCAGCTACCTCGCCCCGAGCGTGGCCCCGCAGAAGATCGACCTGCTCTTCACCGTGACCTCCTCGGCCACCAAGTATGTCGATGGCCTGCGCATGACCAACCTGGGGCAGGAATCGCAGGTCAACTCGGCCGGCGCGAGGCTGCAACAGCAGGCCATCGTCCAGGTGACGCGCAGCGAACCCAACCTGGTCATCACCGAGGGGTTCGTGGCGGTCGAGCCCACCCAGACCAACGCCAACTTCGTCAGAGCGGGTGGCAGTGGCCCGGGCGGCGGCGTGTCCTGGACCTTGCTCAACGCACTCAACGCCAACACCGTGCCGTTCTCCGGCGGCATCCTCAACACCACGGGCATGAGCGCAGCACCGGTCGATGCCAATGTCACCGGCATCGATTCGGCTGACCCGGTGCGGTTTGCCATCACGGTGCGCAACACCGGCTCCTCGGGAGCCTACGACGTCGGCGTGAGCCAGCAACTCGATCCGATCTTCAACCAGGCGTCAGCCAACCTCCATTTCAACGCCATGAACGGCGCTGGTACCCGGCTGGTCGTCACCGACTCGGCCGGCACCGTTCTGGTCGACGCGGGCGGTGCCTACGCCGCCGGCAAGACCCAGGCCGACCTGCTCACCGCGATCCAGAGTGCTCAAGGGATCCGGCTCGTGAACCCGGTCGACCCGACCGCTGCCGTGCTCAGTGCCAGGAGCCCGTCGAGCGGAACGGATGTTGCCCTCATCACCTTCGATCTGGCGCCAACCGTGGCGATACAGCCCAAGGTGGTCTACACCTCGACCGCCACGCTCACAAGCTACGCCGGCGTCTACAGGGGCGTGTCATTCGTGCATGGGGCAGAGAGCGACTCGGCGACGGTACAGGGGTCGGGCTCGAACATCGCCAAGTCGCTGATCGCCACCGACCAGGCGTTTACCAACGGCACCAATGTGGCCATCGGCGAAGTACTGACCTACCAGCTCGTGGTCACCGTGCGGGAAGGCACGACGACGAACGCCGTCGTGACCGACCAGTTGCCGCCCGGGCAACTGGCCTTGCTCGGCGTGGACAGCATCACCGCCAGCTCTGCCGTGACCTCGAACCTGGGCCCCTGGAGCGGCCTTGCCGCCACCACCACGTTTCGCAGCGATCGGGCCCTGATGACGCTCTCGCTGGGCACGCTCACCAACACCGATACCGACAACACCACGCCCGAGACCGTCACGATCACCTACCGCGCGGTGGTGCTCAACGCGCTCGCCAACCGCAATGGAACGACCCTCGCAAACCAGGGTTCCATCGCGAGTGGTCCCGACCCCAGCGCCCCGATTGACGGTCGCTCGAGCACCATCAGCGTGATGGTGCGAGAGCCCGCACTCTCGCTCTCGCTCACCCCCGACCGCACGCAGGCACAGTACGGCGATACGGTCACCTTCACTCTGGTTGTAGGAAACACCGGATCAACCGATGCGTGGGATGTTGCCATTGCCGATGCCCTGCCGCAGGGCCTGCAGAACCTGCAACTGATCAGTACGACCAACAATTCGTCAGGCTCCGTCGACAGCAGTCAGACCAGCGCGAGCGCCCTCGCGAGTACCCTGAGCAACCTGCGCGTCGGTGAGTCGGTGAGTTTCACGTTCAGCGCCACGGTCGTTCAGGCCGTGGCCTTCGGCCAGACAGTCACCAATACGGCTCAGGCCACCTGGACCTCGCTGCCCGGCGCCTACGCTGGCCAGTCGGCACTGAACGGCACCGGCGTGGCCGCCGCAGCCAACACCGAGCGAACCGGGGCCGACGGACCCGGGGCTGCCAATGCCGTCCGGAACAACTTTGCCACGAGCGCCTCGGGCGCCTTCACGATCTTCACGGCCACCCCGGAACTCACCCAGGTGACCTCGGAATCAGCCACGCCCGACCTCACCACGATGGCAGCACCGGGCATCTCGGCCGGTCGTTACGTGACCTCGAATGTGGCCATCGGCGAAATCGTGCGCTATCGCATGCTGGTCGACCTGCCGCAAAGCACCACCAGCAACCTGCAGTTGCTGATGAACCTCACGAGTGGGCGACTGAGCTACCTCAATGACGGAACGGCCACCATCGCCTTCGTGTCGAGCGATGGGCTGTCGATCACATCAGACGCCACGGGTCTGTCGGGCGCCGGACTCGCCATCCAGGGCGATCAGTCGAGCATCAACACGATCACACCCACCTTCGTGCTGCCGGCAACTGACGTCACCGTCAACGGGTCCTCGATCAGCTTCAACCTCGGCACGGTCGTCAACGCCGACCTGCAGCCCACGAAGTCGGAATACGTGCTGGTGGAATTCAACGCCATCGTGGGCAACCTCGCGAGCAATGTGCGTACTGCCAGTGCCATCACCGAGACCTTCCAGGTCGCCCGTGATCCGGCCGCCACGAAGCCAGCCTCGCTTGCCTCCAACACGACGAGCCTCGCCATCGTCGAACCGGTGATCAGCGACCTGGGCGAAACCATCACGGCCGTGAACGGCAATACGGTGAGCTACAGCATCACGTTCAGCAACACCGGGGCTGTGCCCGGGCAGAGCAGTCCGGCGATGGATGTCCAGCTTGTCGATGCGCTGAGCGGTGCTACGAACCTCAGCCAGATCGGCAACGTGCAGGTGAGTTCGAGCGGCGGCAGCGTCACCGGCATCGTGAACAACAGCACGGCTCAGGGCGTTGATGTTGTCGTCGGCGCCGTCCCGCGGGGTGCCCAGGTCACCATCACCTGGACGGCGCAGATTGTCGACCCGACCCTGGCAGCGAGCGACGCCGCGACGCTCACCTGGACAAGCCTCACTGGAACCGGCACCGCACTCGCGGGCTCGGTGCAGGGCGTGCCCGGCACGAGCACCGGCGAGCGCACTGGCAGCGGGGTTGCACCCAACACCTACCGCGCCACGACCGGTAGCGTCCTAGGGGTTGTCCAGGGTACGGTCTGGAACGACATCCAGGCCAACCTTGCCACCACCAACAATACGGGGGCACCGCTACCCGGCCAGCCCCTGCTGGGCGCGGTACCTGTCGATCTGACCCGGACCTCGGGCGGTGCTGTCATCAATCTCACCACCACGACCGACGCGAACGGTCGCTACAGTTTCGGCGCCCTCCCGGCAGGCACCTACGAGGTGAAGATCGACCCCGCCTGGAGTGGCCTCGTCGCCAACGGCGGTGCCTACACGGGCGTCTCGCCCGCCACCAACCTGGCGACCTTCACGGTGGCCGCCGCAACCACGACCACGCGCAATTTCGGCGAGCGCTCACCCAACCGCGGGCCTGCCATCACCGTGCCTGCGACGAGTGCCACCTACTCGGCCGGCGGCGCACCGGTCGTGCTCGAGACCACGAGCGGTCTGGCCGTCACCGACCCCGATCTCGACGGTGCGGTGATCAACGGCAACTATGGCGGCAGCAGCATCACCCTCGCGCGCCAGGGCGGGGCCAGTTCCAGCGATGTCTTCAGTCCGTCGGGACTGCTGGGCCCGCTCACCGAGGGCAACGCCTTCACCTGGAACGGCAACACCACCGGCACGGTTACCCGCAATTCGGGTGGCACCCTCACCCTCACCTTCGCCAACGGCGTCACACAGACCACGGTCGATGCGGTGATGCAGGCCATCAACTACCGCAACACCAGCAGCGCCCCGCCCCTCTCGGTGACGCTGGCATGGACCTTCGGCGATGGCAACCCCGCCGACCCCGATGGTCGTCAGGGCACGGGGGGGGCACTCACCGCCACCGGTTCGCTCACCCTCAACCGGGTCAATGTCGCACCGACCCTCACCGGCCTGCCCGGCACGCCGGACAGCTACACCGAGGGCGGCACGCCCACTGTCCTCGCCCCGGCGGCCAATGTGGCCGACATCGACCTGTCGGGCATCGGCAACTGGAATGGCGCAACGCTCACCCTCGCGCGCCACGGCGGGGCCAATGCCGATGACCTCTTCAGCGGATCAGGCACGGTCGCGCTCAGTGGCAGCAACGTCACGGTCGGTGGCACCACCATCGGCACCTTCACCCAGAGCGGTGGCACGCTCACCATCACCTTCAACGGCAACGCCACCCCGAGTCTGGTGACCACGCTCGCGCGGGGCCTGGCCTACGCCAACACCAACCTCGACCCGCCCGCCTCGGTGCAGATCGACCTCGTCGTGAACGATGGCAACGCGGGCTCCGCACTCGTGCCCGGGGCGCAGGGGCTGGGTGGTCCGCTCGCCGCCAGCGGTCAGGTGGCCGTCAACATCATCGCCATCGACAGCCCGCCCGCGAATGTGACGCCGAGCAGCGCCACGCTGATCGAAAACGCGCACTTCCCCTTCACCGCCGCCGACCGGGTATCCATCACCGACCCCGATGCCCGCACCGGCGCCTTGAGCACCACCCTCTCGGTGGCTCACGGCACCCTCTCGCTGGGCGCCTTCAGCGGTGGTGCCATCGCAACCGGTGATGGCACTGGCACCGTGGTGATCACCGGTACGCTCACGCAGATCAACAGCGCGCTCGCCAGCCTCACCTACCAGCCGGTGCATGGCTATTACGGCCCCGACACCCTGCAAGTCGTCACCAATGACAACGGCAATACCGGACAGATGCCTGCCAGTGCCCCCGCGGGCTCTGCCTTCGGCAACGGTGGCACCTCGCTGGTCGCGAGCACGACCGTTCCGATCGACGTGGTGCCGATCAACACCGCGCCGAGCTTCAGCAATCTGGGCGGCAACGTGCCGTTCACGCCCGGTGAGCGCCCGGCGCAACTGAACCCGAACGCCCGGGTACAGGACCGCGAGATGGATGGGTTCAACGGCGGTGCCGGCAACTACGCCGGTGCCACGCTGTCGCTCTCTCGTGTCGGTGGGCCCGACCCCGGTGACGTCTTCGGCACCAGTGGAACGGTCACCATCACGGGGGGCAATGCGAGCGTGAACGGGGTGATCATCGCGAGCGTCACGCAGGTGAACGGACAGATTGCCTTCCACTTCAACGGCAACGCAAGCACTGCCCTGGTCAACACGCTGCTCGCCTCACTCACCTACCAGAACGTGAGCACCCGCCCGCCGGCCACCGTCGACATCCTGTACCAGATCGACGATGGCAACACCGGTCCGCAGGGCGTGGGCGGCGCATTGAGCGGCACCGGTACGAGCACGGCCACCTACCGTCCCGGGTTCATTCCACCGATCGTGCCGCCGCGCCCGATCGTTCCACCCATCAATCCGTTGCCCAATGTCGTACCGCCGCTGCCACCCCTCGGATCGCACCTGGCAGAAACCCCCGGATGGGGTCTGGGCGACTACGAACTGTCAATCCAGATCCGCTCGATCGATCTGGGCAACCGCGGGCTCTTCGGGCAGCGCGACGTACCCAAACTCGAGTCGAGCCAGTTCGGCTGGCCGGCTTCGATCCAGCCCTCGCTGCCGGCAAGCGAACCGCTGCGCATCGGGGCTCCGATCGGTGCCCGGCAGTTTGCCACTGGCGCAGAATTCATCTTCGAGATTCCACGCGACAGCTTCCTGCGCAACACCCCCCGGAGCATCGTCAACCTGATGGCGATGACGCCCGACGGTCAGCCGCTGCCAGGCTGGCTCTCGTTCGACGACATCGCGGGCATCCTCGCCGGACGAGCACCCGCCGGATCAGGTCCGCTTTCGGTGCTCGTCATTGCCCGTGACACCGAAGGCAACGAGGCGCAGCAGACCTTCCAGCTCATCTTCACGGACAGCTCGCGCAGTTCGCTGGAAGCTCAACCTCGAATCGCATCAGGTCCGCTCGGGGCAGCCGCCCCACGCCCCCTGATGGCGCGATCGGCCGGTCCGGGCTTCACCGATCAGCTTCGTCTTGCCCGAGCCACCCACCATAACCCGCCCCAACCGGTGCACGCCATGCCCCGCCCCGCCGTGATCGAACGAGAACCCGCCCGATGAGTCTTCATTCACCGCTTGCCCCCCGACACAGAAAAGCCGGCCGACGGCCCCCGGTTCGCCACTGGATCGGTCTGTTCAGCTGCAGCGTCATCCTGGCTGGCTGCGCCGTGCAGCCGCAGCCGCTGGGCGAAGACGCCCACAGTGAGGCAGGCCAGCGCGATCGCGAGCGGCTCGCGGCGGCGACCGAACCGCTCGACCGTCCGGTGACGCTGGCCGAAGCCACCGCGCGTGCGATCCGCTTCAACATGGATTATCGCCAGCGGATGATGGAAGAGGGTGCAGCCGCACGGCAGCTCGACGTGGCCAACTGGGACATGCTGCCCAAGTTCACGCTCCAGGCGGGCTACACGGCGCGTGACAATGACGCGTTCAGTTACGGTGTCCAGCCCGACGGCACGCGGACGGTGAGCCCCTCGACGGCCGTCGAGCGACGGCACTGGACCGACAGTGCGGTGTTCTCCTGGAACATTCTCGACTTCGGCCTCTCGTACTACCGGTCGAAACAGCTTGCCGATCAGGTGCTGATCGCCGAAGAGCGACGGCGCAAGGCCTTGCAGAACCTGGTGCAGGACGTGCGTTTCGCCTGGTGGAGAGCCGAGAGCGCCGAGCGCCTGCTGCCGGAAGTGGACGCCTTCCTGCGCGAAGTCGACCTGACCATCGCGCGGGCGCGTCTGATCGAGAATCGCCGCCTGCTGCCGCCGATCCAGATCATCGGCTATCGCCGTGCACTGCTCGATCTGGCCCAGCAGATCACGCAGCGCCGTCAGGATCTGGCCGCAGCGCGCGTCGAACTGGCCAGCCTGATGAACATCGGGCCCGGAACCCCCTACAAGGTCGCCACCCTGCCCACCGAGCGGCAGGTGCCCGATCTCACGGCCCATGTCGATGCGCTGGAGAACCTGGCGCTTGCCAACCGACCGGAATTGCGCGAGGAGCGCTACCGCGCCCGCATCACTGACCTTGAACACACCCGTACCCAGTGGTCGACGCTGGTGCCCGGGCTGGGTGTCGATGCCGGGTACTACCATGACTCGAATCGGTTCCTCGTGAACAACTCGTGGGAGCAGGCGGGCATCGCTGCGGCGTTCAATCTGGTGAAGGTTTTCTCGCTGCCGGCCATCGATCGATCATTTGCTGCCCAGCGCACCGTGGATGAAGCACGGCGGCTTGCGCTCTCGAGTGCCGTCATCACGCAGACCCGGATCGCCGCCGTTCGATTCCAGTTGCTGAAGAACGAGTTCGATGTCTGGGACGAGGCCTTGCGGGATGACGAGCAGATCATCCGGTACCTGAGCGCGGCCAGCCAGATCGGGCTGGAAACCGAACTGGAAATCGTCCGGGCGAAAGCGCGCCGGATGGTGACGCTGATCAACCGCGACACGGTTCATGCCGGCTTGCAGGCGGCCATGGGTCGCGTGGCGTACTCGGTGGGCCTGGACAGCCTGCCTGACCAGCTCGACGATCGGAGCACCGAGGGGATTGCGCGCGCGCTGATCGACCGGGCGGCAAGTTTCGAATCGGCCCACTTCAAGACCCCGGAGGCGGTGCCACTGCGCCCGGTGCGTATCGCCGCACCGATCGGCGTACCCGAGGCCATGGCAGGGCCCTTCACGACGGCGCTGCAACGCGCCCTGACGATGGCACGCATCCCCACCTCGGGCAGCGAGCCGGCCGCCACGATCGAGACCCGCATCGACATGGACCCCGCCCAGGACCAGTCGCGTCTGGTGAAGATGAAGGTGCGGGTGCTTGACGCCGAGGGCCGGTCGCTCCTCGATGCCGAGCAGCGCAGCATGCTCATCGAACCCCTCGACAACCCGCAGTGGTCTGCCCTGGGCGAGGGCGTTGCCTACCGGGTCATCGTTCCGATCCTGCGCCACCTGGGTCAGCCGGCCATCGTGCGATGACCCCATTCCGAAACTTCCGATCAGGTGATACCACCATGTACCCCTTCATGCGAGCCGTCCTCTTCGTGGCGGCCATTGCCGCGCTCTCGCCCGCTCACGCCGAGGACACCTACCCGGCCATCATCGCCTCGGCCGAGGAGGCAACACTCTCGGCACAGATGCTCGGCCGCATCCAGACCTTGAACGCCACGCTCGGCGCCACGTTTGCCAAGGGCGACGTGCTGGTGGCATTCGACTGCGCCGAGCGGGAAGCCCAGTTGAGCGCCACGCGCGCCGATGCGATGGGAGCGCGCGAGACGCATCTGGCCAAGCTGCGCCTGGAAGGGCTCGGGGCTGCCGGAGAACTCGAGGTCACCACCGCCGCTGCTGCGGCGGCCAAGGCCCAGGCCCAGGTTGCGCTGATCGAATCGCAGATGAGCTACTGCACGATCCGGGCCCCCTTTCCGGGACGGGTGGCACGCCTGCGTGCCAAGGCTGCCGAGACGGTGAACCCCGGCCAGGCACTCATCGAGATCGTCAACCCCGAGGTCCTCAAGGCAACGATCAACGCACCGGCCAGTGCCCTGCGCTCGCTGCAGGTGGGCACCCGCGTATGGCTGCGTGCCCCCTCGGGCCGTCGGTACGAGGCGGAAGTCTCGCGCATCAACGCCCGGATCGACGGCGTGAGCCAGACCATCGAAGTCGAAGCGAGCGTGGCAAGCGCACCCGGACTGGTACCGGGCATTGTCCTTGAAGCGCGTTTTGCGCCCGCACAGCGCTGAGCCTGCGGGGGCCGGACCCGAAGGCAACATCCCGTCGCGCGCTCGCCCCTCGAGCATCGGGTCGGGGCATGCAGGCGGCTGGGTGCAGGCGCGACATGCCGCGTCACGCTGAGTCGCACGGCAACCGATGAGCCAGACGACGCAGGCATCGAGCGAGGCCGAGTGGGTCGGTCGACTGCTCGCCTACCAGGCGAGCCTCACGAACTGCCGCTCGCGGCGCGAGCTGCAGTTTGCCATCGTCAACGAGGGGGTCGGTCTGCTGGGCCGTCACCAGGCGTGGCTGGGTGAACCGGGAACGCTCGGGCGCCTTCAGCCGAGTGCTGTCTCGGGGCTGGCCGACCTCGACCGCAATACCCCTTTTTCATTCTGGTTTTCGCACCTGTGCCAATGGGCTCTCGATGAGGACCTGCCGGTCGTGGTTGCTTCGCCCGACCGCCTGAGCAGCGAACTCGCGCGCGAGGGCAGCGAATGGATGCCGGCTCACGCCCTGGGCTGCCGGCTGCTTGGCCCGCGTGAGGAACCGCTGGGCATCCTCTGGCTGTGCCGCGACGAACCCTTCTCCACCGAAGAGCGAGAAGTGGCTGCCTGGATTGCCCGGCAGGCCGGGTTTGCACTGTGGGGCTGGCGCTCGGAACGATCGCGTCTTGCCCGGGTCGTGCAACGGGTCTGGGGACGGCGCCTGGCCTGGCTCACCCTTGCCGTCGTGTTCGTGCTGGGCTGTATCCCGGTGCGCCTGAGCGTACTGGCGCCGGGCGAGGTGACGCCCCTCCAGCCCACGCCCGTCACCGCGCCCACCGATGGGGTCGTGCAGCGTGTCTGGGTGGCGCCCAGTCAGCCGGTGAAGGCCGGTGATCTCCTGGTCACGTTCGATGACACGGTGATCCGCAATCGCCTGCAGGTCGCACGCAAGACCCTCGACATCGCCCGTGCCGAATCGCAGCGCGCCGCCAGCAAGGCCTTCGCCGATGACCAGAGCAAGGCTGAACTCCAGATTCTCGATGCGCGCACACGAGAAAAAGCCGCCGAAGTAGCCTACCTGGCAGAGTTGCTCGAGCGCATGCGGATCACGGCACCGGTCGAAGGGGTCGCCGTCTTTGCCGACGCCTCGGACTGGATCGGCAAGCCGGTGCAGACTGGCGAACGCATCATGCTCCTCTCGGACCCTCAGGCCGTGGAACTCACCCTGCACGTTTCGGCCGATGACGCCATTCCGCTCGCACCCGGCACGAAGGCGCAGATGTACCTCAACGTGTCACCGCTGTCGTCCCTTGCAGCCACCGTGCACCAGACCAGCTACGAACCCTTGCCGACGGCCGAGGGCAATGCGGCCTATGTGCTGAAGGCCAGGCTCGACGACTCGCGGACGCCGCCGCGCCTCGGGTTGAAAGGCACGGCGAAACTCTTTGCCGAACCGGTTTCGCTCGCCTACTACCTGCTGCGAAAACCGATTGCCTGGTTGCGCCGCGCATCCGGCCTGTAGGGCAGCCTGCCGGTCGGGCCGTCAGGCCCTGCTCACCCGCGCACGGGCTTCAGACCAGAGGCACCGTCAACGGGTCGTAGTTGTAGAGCCACTCGGCGCGTTCTTTCGCGATATTGCGCTCGTGGAAGGCGCGTCGCATCTGCTCGGCATCGACCATGTGGTAGAGCCCGCCATGCTCGGTCGACTCGGTGACGACCCGGGCCGTGCGATCGACGCGGTTGCGCTGATAGATCTCGAGCGCCTCCGTCACCGATCCGGCACCCGCGACCGCACGGGCGAGGACCGCACCATCCTCGATCGCGATGCAAGCGCCTTGCGCAAGGAAGGGCAGCGTCGGGTGGGCCGCATCGCCCAGCAGCGTGGCGCGCGCCGTACTCCAGTTGCGCACCGGCTTGCGGTTGTTGAGCGCCCAGCGATAGCACTCGTTCTTGTTGGCAGCATCGAGGATGGCCTGGATCTTCGGATGCCAGCCGACATAATTGGCCTTCAGCTCCTCCCACGGCCTGCTCTGGGTCCACGACTCCTCTTCCCAGGCGCTACGCTCGGGGCACCCGACCCAGTTGAGCAGTTCGCCACCGCGCAACCAGTAGATGACACAGTGGTTCTTCGGCCCGCACCAGACCTGACCGACGATGTCCATGATGTCGGAGGGCAACTGGCTGCGCGGGACCGTGAGTCGCCAGGCCACATAGCCGGTGTAATTGGCCGGCGTCTCGCCCACGATCTGGCTGCGTATGGCAGACCGGATGCCATCGGCACCGATCAGAAGGTCACCCGACACGGTCGACCCGTCGGCGAGGGTCGCCGTGACCTTGTCGGCCGTCTCGCTGTAGCCTGCGACACGCGCACCGAGCGTGATGCAGTTGGGGTCCAGGGCGAGCACGCAGTCGACCAGGATGCGGTGCAGGTCGGCACGGTGAATATGGTAATAGGGTGCCCCATGCTGGCGCTCATGCGCACCGGCAAACGGGATGGCGTGCATGAGTTCACCGGTGTCATAGCGCCTGAACTCATAGCTTTGCGGCTTCACCGACACCCGCTCGAGCGCATCGCGAAGCCCGAGGTCGTACAACACCTTGGCCGAATTGGCGCTCTGCTGGACGCCGGCACCAATCTCGCCCAACTGCGACGCCTGTTCGAAAATGCGCACCTTGCAACCCTTGCGCATCAGACTCGCCGCTGCCGCCAGGCCACCCAGGCCTGCCCCGGCAATGATCACATCCAGTTTATTCATGCTGCCCTCGAGAACGTTGCCCGCGTCGACACTGCGTGGCACGGGTCGAACACTACCGCACCCGCGCCGATCGCGCTGATCCGGCCCCGTATCTGCCCAACCGCATCAGCGCCGGACCGCTCCGATTGCACCACATACGATCAAATGCACCAGAAAAGGGCGCACGAACCACCCCGGACAGGCTCGTGATCCGGACAGGCGGCCGTGAAGACATCAACGCCAGGGCCGGTCCTCGGGGTATCCATCGGTATCGAATTTCGTGACGAATCCGTGAAAACCCGCAAGAAAAGGCAGTCGGCAGATCGGCTGGAGACCGCAGATTGGCACGGTTGATGCTTCAGGTGGGCTCGGAAAAGTTGAAACATCGATCCACATGGGCATGCCCCGACTCCTGAGAGAAGGTCACATGAAAAAATCCATCATCAGCACTGCCGTCGCACTCGCGCTCGCGTCACCCGTTGCCGTCATGGCCGCCGACGCCCCCACCACACCGGCAGAGCCAGCGTCTCCCCATACCTTCACCGGCAACTTCGGTGTCTTCAGCCAGTACATATTCCGTGGACTGACCGAAACGAACCGCAAGCCTGCCCTGCAAGGCGGCTTCGACTATGCACACGAGTCGGGCTTCTATGTCGGCCTGTGGGGTTCGAATGTCAGCTGGTTCGAGGAGACCAACGTCGGGTCATCGACCGCCCCGATCAAGCTGTCGCAGCCTGGCGGCGCAGGCGCGCCCTTCTCGGCCTCGGGCAGCAACTCGAATTCGCTCGAACTCGACTTCTACGGCGGCTACAAGTTCACCGTCGGCGACGTCGGCTTCGATGTGGGCCTGCTCCAGTACTACTACCCGGGCACCTACAACAATCTGGGTGGCGCCTTCGTCAAACCCGACACCCTCGAAGGTTACGGTGCTGCCACCTGGCAATGGCTGACCCTGAAGTACTCGCGCTCGACCGGTGACGCCTTCGGTGTCGTCAAGTCGTCGGGCTCGAGCTACATCGACCTTACCGCAGCGGTGCCGATTGCCGAAAGCGGTTTCACGCTCAACCTGCACGCGGGTCATCAGGCCTACGAAGGCAAGAACGGCAGCTTCAGCAACAGCAACCTGTCCTACACCGACTACAAGCTGGGCGTGTCCAAGGAATGGCTGGGCCTGAACTGGCAAGCCTATTACACGTCGACCAACGCCAAGGCGACCTACGCCGGCGCGCCGCTCTACAACAACGTGTATGGCCGCAACATCGGCGACAGCACCTTCACCATCGGCGTGCAGAAACTGTTCTGATCAACCCCAGAGGCAGCACGCCAGCCCGGCGGCTGCCTCACTTGCAGGAGAAGGGCATGAAACTGGTAACAGCCATCATCAAGCCATTCAAGCTCGACGAGGTGCGTGAAGCCCTCTCGGGCATTGGCGTGCAAGGTATCACCGCATCGGAAGTGAAGGGCTTCGGTCGCCAGAAGGGGCACACCGAACTCTATCGTGGCGCCGAATACGTGGTCGACTTCCTTCCCAAGGTCAAGATCGAAATCGCGGTGAAGAGCGAGATGCTCGCCCAGGTGATCGAAGCCATCGAGAAGTCCGCCAACACGGGCAAGATCGGCGATGGCAAGATATTCGTCTTCGACCTCGATCAGGTCGTCCGCATCCGCACCGGCGAGACCGGCGCCGACGCGCTCTGATTCCCAGAAGGAGTACCAAGATGAAACGTCTGATTGCTTTGCTTGCTCTGGCGGGCGCGGCGATGTTCATGTCGCCCGTGCTGACGCCAGCCCATGCCGAGGACAAGGCCCCTGTGGCCGAAGCCAAGGCTGACGCCGCAGCCCCGGCTGCAGCGGCCGAGGCAGCGGCACCGGCACCCAAGTACGAGAAGGGCGATATCGCCTGGATGCTGCTGTCGACCGCACTCGTTCTCCTGATGGCCGTGCCTGCGCTCGCGCTCTTCTACGGCGGCCTCGTCCGCTCGAAGAACATGCTCTCGGTATTGATGCAGGTGTTCGTCACCTTCTCGATGATCACGGTACTGTGGTTCGTCTACGGCTACAGTCTGGCGTTCACCGAGGGTAATGCCTATATCGGCGGCTTCGACCGGCTGTTCTTCAACGGCATGTTCGACCCGGCCAGTGGTGTCTTTGCACCGGCAGCCACATTCAGCAAGGGCGTGGTCATTCCCGAGATGCTGTTCGCCGCCTTCCAGGCCACCTTTGCCGCCATCACCTGCTGCCTGATCGTGGGCGCCTTTGCCGAGCGCATGAAGTTCTCGGCCGTGCTGATCTTCATGGTGATCTGGTTCACCTTTGCCTACACGCCGATTGCGCACATGGTGTGGTTCTGGATGGGCCCCGATGCCTATACCGACCCGAAGCTGGTCGATGCACTGAACGCCAAGGCCGGCATGGTCTGGCAGTGGGGTGCGCTCGACTTCGCCGGTGGCACCGTGGTGCACATCAACGCCGGTGTCGCCGGTCTGGTGGGTGCCTACATGCTCCGCAAGCGTCTGGGCTACGGCAAGGAAGCCATGTCGCCGCACAATCTCACCATGACGATGATCGGTGCAGCGCTGCTCTGGTTCGGCTGGTTCGGCTTCAACGCCGGCTCGGCGCTCGAAGCCGGTACGGCGGCCACGCTCGCCTTCATGAACACCTTCCTCGCCACCGCTGCTGCCGTCATGGCCTGGACGCTTGCCGAGTGGGCCCTCAAGGGCAAGCCCTCGATGCTGGGTGCTGCCTCGGGTGCCGTGGCCGGCCTCGTGGCCATCACCCCAGCGGCCGGCAACGTCGGCCTGATGGGCGGCCTGGTCATCGGCATCCTTGCTGGCCTGATATGCCTGTGGGGTGTCACCGGCCTGAAGAAGCTGCTCGGTGCCGATGACGCGCTCGACGTGTTCGGCGTGCACGGCGTGGGTGGCATCCTCGGGGCGCTGCTCACCGGCGTGTTCAACTCGCCTGATCTGGGTGGCCCTGGCTTCGTGACCGACTGGGTCACCGCGAAGACCGGCTTCAGCTCGATCGGCGAACAGCTGTTGATACAGGCCAAGGCGGTCGGTGTTACCGTGGTGTGGAGCGGAGTCGTCGCCTGGATCGCCTACAAGATCGCTGACCTGCTGGTCGGCCTGCGAGTCACCGAAGAAGAGGAACGTGAGGGTCTCGACGTGAATTCCCACGGCGAGACTGCCTATCACATGTAAGTCTTCTGCATCACCCCTCGAAGGCCGGTACGTGGCAACGCGTACCGGCCTTTTTCATGGCGAAGACCCGAGTCGAGCTTCGTTCGATCGTGTCAGCGAATCAAGCGCGCAATCGCGGCGAGGCGTGAGCGCTGGTCTTCGACGCCAGCCGCGAAATCGCGCGGGCCGCGAACGTCGACCACCTGACCGGTAGCCGCGAGGCGCGCACCCACAGCCGGGTCGGCACCGACCTGCCGCACGGCATCGGCAATCTGTTCACGCAATTCGATCGGCATCCCGCGCGGACCAAAAAGCCCGACAAGGCTCTCGAGTTCAAGTGACGGAAACCCGGCCTGGGCAGCCGTCGGCACATCGGGCGCACTGGGCGCTCGCTGCCGACTCGTGACGGCCAGCACACGCACGCGTCCGGCCTGCATGTGGGGCTGCGCGACTGCCAGCGACGTGATGGCAAGCGAGAGCCGGCCCTCGGCCATGTCGTTGGGGGCCTGCAGGATGTCGCGGTATGGCACGCGCACCACATCGAGGCCGCTTGCGCGGAGGAACCCGGCAAGCAGGAACTCGGCGCCACCCGCGGTGGCAGCGGCATTGAGTTGCCCGGGCTGGGCGCGCGCCAGCGCGACGAAATCGGCGACGCTATTCACTTTCAACGAGGTCGATGTCGATACGGCAAGGAAGAGCGTCGTGAAGCTCGCAATCGGCAGCAGATCGCGCTCGGCGTCGTAGGGTACCTTGTCCTGCACATACGGGTGGACCGCAAAGGTGCCCACGGGCACGAACAGGAGCACGTGATCGTTGGCGGCACCGGTGAACGCGTTGATGGCCACGAGCCCGTCACCCCCGGGGCGATTCTCGATGACGATCGGCTTGCCCCACCGGGCTGAAAGCCGATCGGCGAACAGACGCGCCGTGATGTCGGTGCCACTGGCCGGCGCGAAGGGCACGATGAACCGTACGCTGCGCGCAGGCCACGCCGATGATTCGGCGGCCCCGGTTGCACCACTGCCACACACGCTGGCGACGGCGATCGCGATGGCGCTCAGGCAGGACGACAGCCGATGATCGTGCCGCCGGTGAGGACGCATGGTCGGCGCGAGAACGCCCGTGACTGCCTTCTCCAATGCTCGCATCGTCATGCCCCCGCGTGTTTCGATAACGCCTGTTTCGTCGCTGCTCATTCGGCCCTCACACGCGCCGCGCGCACGATCCGGCTGAACCGCTCGGTGTCGGACTTCCAGGCAGCCGCGTGCTCCTCGGGCGTACTGCCCACCGGCTCGATACCCAGTGCCGTGAACCGCTCGACGATGTCGGGCAACTTGACCACCTCGGCCATCGACTGCGAGATGCGCTGAATGATTTCGCGTGGCGTGCCCGCAGGCACCATGTAGCCATTGGTGACGGCGTAATCGAAGCCAGGCGCACCCATCTCGGCCACACTCGGCACGTTGGGGGCAAGCGAGGAGCGTCGCGCCTGATTTTCGGCGATCAGACGTACACGACCGTCACGTGCGTAGCTCGCGAGCGAGGGATACGCAGAAAACACCATGGCGACCTGCCCCGACACCATGGCCGGCACGGACTGGCCCGTACCCTTGTACGGCACGTGCATGATCTGGACGCCAAACGCGAGGTTGAGTGCCTCCATGCTCAGGTGGTGCACGGTGCCGATGCCCGATGAGCCGTAACTGAGCTCTCCGGGTCTGGCGCGCGCGAGCGCGATGAGTTCCTGAAAGTTGGCCACCGGCACCGAACTGTTCACGGCCAGAAAGAGGGGCGAGCGAGCGACGATCGAAACCGCCTCGAAGTCGCGTTCGGAATAGTTCAGCTTCGGATAGGTAAACGGATTGACGGCAATCACCGACGCATCTGACAGATGAAGGGAGTAGCCGTCGGGAGCGGCCCTCGCGACGATGTCGGCTGCGGTAATGCCACCGGCTCCGGGGCGATTGTCCATGATGACCTGCACGCCCCAGCGCTCGGCCAGTTTCTGCTGCACCAGGCGCCCTACCGTGTCGGGCAGGCCGCCGGCGGCAAAGCCCAGGTAGACGTGCACCGGCTTTTCGGGCCAGCGCGCCACGGCCTGCGCGTTGGGCGCGGACTGTGCGAACGCATTGCCCGCCGTGAAGGTCGCCAGCGCCGCGACCACTGCGCCGACCGCCCGCTGCCCGCTCATCAGAAAGCCCCTCATCGATCACTCCTCGGAGACCGCAGCCCATGCCAGTCAAGCCAACGACCGAAACGCTGCAAGGCAACTGGACACCTCGCAGCGGCCCCCTTCGAAACGCCCTGACGGCGTCCCTCACTCAGAAGCGCTGTGCAATCTCGAACAGCAGGTAATGATCGGGCGTGTTCCGATTGGCAGCAATCCCGGAGCGTACCCCGATCTGCGTGTCGTCGGACACAAGCCAGGCCGCGCCCACATCCCAGCTGGCCAGAGTGCCGCCGCCCGCCCCCGTTGCAATCTGCGGCGCGGCGTACTCGACAAAGGCCCTCAGACGAGAGGTGAACCGATGGTTGAGCACGACTCCCATGACGCCTGCCACCCGATGACGTCCCTCATCGGTCGCCCCATAGCGAACACCCGGCATCAACCCCAGTGCGAATTCGCGTGGCAGGTCCCAGGTGAGTACCGATCTGAGTGACGGATTGGCCCTTGCATCACCGAAGCGGCTCGATCCTGCGAGGACATCGACATGCGCAATCCAGGCAACCGCCGGCGTGAACGAGGCTTCATCGCGATCGAGCGCATGCCACTTGAGACCCAGGGCAAGATTGCCCCAGCCCGAATGCCCCCCCTCACGCTGCAGACCTTCCGGTGCAAAGCGCCCCTCCCAATCGGGGGCGAAACCGATCTTGAACAGACCGGGCGTGGAGAGCCGGGACCCCGAAGAGCCATCGCGCCGGCTGGCGGCCGAGATCAGGTCAAGTTCGTATTGCACCCGACCGGTGGGCACCACTTCGGAGGATTCGACGAAGTCCGGACCATCGGTGTCAATGGGCTCGAGCGCCATTGCGACACCCGAAAAGGCCCATGCAGCAGCCGATCGGGCCACCAGACCGCACAGACATCGAACAATGCTTGCGCCTGCAGGCAACATTGATCGAACATGCTTGCGCATCATGGATGAGCCTCTGCGGCCGGGGCAGTACGCTCCCCCGGGCGTTGATGATGGATGGCCGTCGACCCTCGCCACCGACGCAGGACGATGCAGGAAAATGACAACCGCTTGCAATCATGCCAGCCGCCCCAAGGTATGACTATCGTGAAAGGATCGTGGCCGCGATGGCTGCCATCCCGGCGACGGCCGCCTTGCCACCCCCGACCGGGATGAGACCCGCTTGACGGTCGCGCATCGCATCGACCCGGCCGAAGCCACCCCCTCCACTGGCTGCATTCCTTCAATCTGACAGGACCTCTCATGCTTCACGACTCATTCAGCACCCCCGGCCTCAAACTCGCCAATCGCGTCGTGATGGCGCCCATGACCCGCAGTCGGGCCGCCGATGCCAACACCCCCAACGCGCTGATGGCCGAGTATTACGGGCAACGCGCAGGGGCCGGTCTCATCGTGACCGAAGGCACCTCGCCCTCGCCCAACGGCCTCGGCTATGCGCGCATTCCGGGCCTGTTCAACGCAGCCCATGTCGCCGGCTGGAAGGCCGTGACCGCCGCCGTGCACGCAAAGGGGGGACGCATCTTTGGTCAACTGATGCACACCGGGCGAGTGACCCACACCGCGAACCTTCCCGCTGGCGCCCGAGTCATCGGCCCGGTGGCCCTCGCCTGCCCCGGCGAAATCCACACCGATGTGGCCGGCGCACAGGCCCACAGCACCCCGGAGCCGATGACCGAAGCGGACATTGTCGCCACCATCGCCGAGTACGCGCAGGCCGCCCGCCTCGCCCTGGAGGCGGGCTTTGATGGCGTGGAAGTTCATGCCGCGAACGGTTATCTGATCGAGCAGTTCCTGAACGCCAACGTCAACACCCGCACCGACGCCTGGGGCGGCAGCATCGCCGGGCGCAACCGTTTTGCCCTCGAGATCGTCCGCGCCTGCGCGGCGGCCATCGGTGCAGAACGTGTCGGCATCCGCCTCTCGCCGTATGGCGCGTTCAACAGCACGGGGGCGTTCCCCGAGGTCGAGGCGCAATACGAAGCCCTGGTGCGGGAACTCGCCACGCTGCACCTGGGCTACCTGCACCTGCTCGATCACTCGGCCATGGGCGCACCACCCGTACCCGCCGCCCTGAAGGCACGCCTGCGCACGCTCTTTCAGGGGACCCTCATCCTCGCAGGTGGGTTCGACGCGAAAAGCGCCGAGAGTGCCCTGCTCGCCGGCCAAGCCGATCTCATCGCCTTCGGCCGCCCCTTCATCGCCAACCCCGATCTGGTACGACGCATGGCCACAGGGGCAGCGTTGGTAGCGCCCGACTTCGGCACCTTCTACACCCCGGGGGCGAAAGGCTATACCGACTACCCGCCGCTTGCCTGAGCGACCCGGCGGTCGCGACGGGCAGGGGTGCCACGACCCATGCCCGGGGTAGAATCCACACGCGACCATCCGCAAGCCGACCGAGCCCTGCGCCGCCCCGACCATGAACGCCGCCACCCGTGAGCATGCCCAGATCCTGCGCTCGACCCTGATCGAGCGTGCCCGCGAGCTGGCGCCGGTCTTGCGCGAACGCTCGGCGCGGACCTGTGCCGATCGACGTCTGCCGGCAGAAACCGGCAAGGCGCTGCGCGAACACGGATTCACTCGCGTGCTGCAACCGGCACGCTTCGGCGGGTATGAAGGTGACTACCTGCTCTTTACCGACATCATTCACGAACTGGCTCAGGGCTGTGCATCGAGTTCCTGGGTGTACGGCGTCCTGGGCGAGCACCAGTGGGTACTCTCCAACTATCCGGAGGAAGCGCAGGCCGAAATCTGGGCAGACCCGACCGCCGTTGCCTGTGCGAGCTTCACGCCGGCAGGCACCGCGCACCGGGTCGATGGCGGCTGGCGAGTCAGTGGACGCTGGCCCTTTGCGAGTGGGTGCGATCACGCGCAGTGGGCTGTCGTCGGCGCGCTGGTTGAAGAAACGGCTGGCACGCGTATCCAGCGCGACTTTGTCATCCCGATGAGCGCAATCACCATCGAGGATGACTGGCACGTGATGGGGCTTGAAGGCACCGGCAGCAAGTCGCTCTCGATCGATGCCGTGTTCGTACCGGCTGCACGATCACTCTCGCATGACGACCTCAAGGCCGCCCGAACGCCCGGTCAGCACCTGCACCCCACGTTCGAACTGCTGCGCTCGCCGCGCGGCGCGTTCGCCTCGTTCACGCTGCTGGCGAGCCTGGTGGGCATCGCCCATCGAGCGGTCGATACCTTTGCCGCCTACACGGGGCAACGCGTCTCGCGTGGCGTGAAGGTCTCCGACCAGGAATCGATGCAACTCAAGCTCGCCGAATCATCGGCCGAAGCCGACGCCGCTCGACTCATCATGCGGCACACGCTCGAGGACAACGCCCGATCGCTGCGCGCCGGCGAATCCCTCACCCTCGATCGGGCCACCCGCACGCGACGCGACGTGGCCTATGCCGCGCGCCTGTCGCTGCAGTCGGTCGAGCGGCTCTTCGTGGCAAGCGGCGGGCGGGCGATCTATGACGGCAACGAGATGCAACTCATCTTTCGCGATGCCCATGCGGCCGGATCGCACCTCTTCCTGTCATGGGAACTGGGCGCACGACCCTATGGCCAGCACCGCATGGGGCTGCCGATCGACAGCCCCCTGATGTAAGCGTTGCGACTGCGCGTTCAGAAGACCAGCGGAGCCCCGGAGGCTCCTCGGAGACCGTAACGGATGGAGCGTTTTCCCAGACATGTCGCCCGTGCGCTTTCGGGCGGGCTCGCGAAGCGTCCTTGTCATGGCCATGGTCCTGACAAGAATGATCGTCCTGCTTGCGGGTGTGCCAGGGCACGGTGCGGTTCGGCTCATCGGTTGGGGGCCATCACACGGGTCGCATCGAGCCTGCTCATGGCGACGATCGGGCTCGTCGCCGCGAGCGCCGCACCAGCGCAGTCATGGCCCACGAGGCCCATCCGCTGGATCGTGCCCTATGTTCCGGGCGGCCCGACCGATCTGGCGAGCCGCGCCCTGGCCCAACAACTCTCGATCGCCGTGCGTCAGCCGGTGATCGTGGAGAATCGTGCGGGCGGCGGTGGCACGGTCGGCATGAACGCGCTCGCGAAGTCCCCGGCAGATGGCTACACGATCGGCACTGCCGACAACGCCCTGGTGTTTACCGCAGCCCTGCATGCGTCGCTGCCCTACAACCCGGAAAAAGATCTGGTTCCCATCGCGCAGTACGGCGTCGTGCCCTTCATCGTCGTGGTGCAGAGCGGGCTCGAAGCACCCCGTCTGCAGGACCTCATCGCGCTCGCCCGGACAAAGCCGGGGCAACTCACCTATGGCACCCCAGGCATCGGCAGTCCGCACCACCTCTACATGGAACTGCTGAAGTCGCGCACCGGTGTGGACATCGTGCACGTCCCCTACAAGGGCGGGGCCCCTCTGGTGCAGGACCTGGCAGCGGGTCGGATCACCATGTCGACCAGCAACTGGGGACTGGTATCGGCCCTCATCCGGGCTGGCACCCTGCGCCCGCTGGCGGTAACCAGTGCCCAGCGCATTGCAAACCTGCCCGACGTACCGACGGTGTCCGAGTCGGGTGCAAGCGACTTCGTGGCGCATGCCTGGCAAGGGGTCATCATGCCGGCTGGCATACCGCCCGAGGTCGGCGCCACCCTCGGGCAGACCCTGCTCCACATCATCGAATCTGCCGAAATCCGTCGCTCGTTCGGTGATCTGGGCATGACCCCGACCCCGCTGGGTGCGGCAGACTTCGCCCAGTTCATCCGCGCTGAGCGCGCTCGCTGGCTGCCCCTCATCAAGTCACTCGGGATCACGGCCGACTGAAGACGACTCGATTGGCGCGTTCGGCGCCCTGGGGCGAATGGGCCGCATCGAGGGACGCGCGCGATCGTGGCGCCGATATCGGGTTTCTTGCGCATTCTTGAGGCATGCCATGAGCGTGCAACACGCACGCACGCACACTGACCTCTCCTCACGTACCCGCGAACCGGCGCAGGAGAGAACACCATGCTGCCCTGGAGAATCGAGGATCTCGACCTCGCCGCCGTGCCTCCCGCGCGGAGTGAATCCGAAGAAACGCTCGCGCTCATCATCGCTGCGGCCTCGCTGGTCGAGTCGGCCTCGCACCTGTACACCGCCAACCTCACCGAATATTTTGCGGGCGATCGGGAAATCACCGACTGGCTGGTCGAGCACTGGGAGCCTGAGGAATTGCAGCACGGCCGGGCGCTGCGCGCCTGGGTCGAGCAGGCATGGCCCGGATTCGACTGGGAAGGCACCTACGCGCAGTTCATCGGCGAATATTCGGCGCTGTGTCGTCTCGATGCACTGGAAGCAACACCTGCCCTCGAAATGGTCGCCCGCTGCGTGGTCGAGAGCGGCACATCGGCCCTCTATCGCAGCCTGATGACGCTGGCCCATGAACCGGTTCTGCGCGCACTGACGGGCAAGATCCACAGCGATGAAGTTCGCCATTACAAGTACTTCTATCGCTTCTTCAGGCGCTATCAGCGCTCCGAGCACCTGGGTCGAATGCAGATCGCTCGGGTGCTCTTCGAGCGATCCCGAGAGATCAAGCGAGATGATTCAGGCTGCGCCCTTCGACATGTCGTACATGCGCGGCCGACGGCAGGGGGCAGCGAACCGGCCCAGGTGACCGCCCTGACCCGGATCATCCACCGTCAGCTGCAGCAGGCCTGTCCCTACGACATGGCGGCACGCATGTTTCTTGCCCCCCTCGACCTGCCGCCGGGCGTGAAGCTCTGGGTCCGATCGGGCCTCACGGTGGGCGCACGAGTGGTCATGCGCGGCCTGCCCTGGCGCGTGCGCCGACCGCACTGACTGCGGTGTCGTGTCGCCAAGCAGGTAACATGTGCTCCGCTGGGTTCATCCGGAGGAGACACGCATGACTGCAGGCCGCGCCCCGCTGCGCTATTCGATCTTTTCGGTGAACGATCACCATCCCGACCTGCCACGCACCGTCCCGCAACTGTACGAACAGGTGATGCGTCACTGCGAGATGGCCGAAGCCCAGGGCTACGACACGTTCTTCTGCGCCGAACATCACTTTCACGCCTACGGCGTCGTGCCCGACCCGGCCGTGATGCTCTCGGCACTGGCGCAACGCACGCGACGCATCCGCCTTGGCACGGCCATCTGCGTACTCACCTTTCACGACCCGCGTCAGATCGCCGAGACCTACTCGATGATCGACATGATGAGTGGCGGCCGCCTGGTATTCGGTGTCGGCTCGGGTTACCTCAAGCACGAATTTGTCGGCTATGACAGCAACCCTGCCGAGAAGCGCGACCGGTTCAACGAGAACCTCGATATCGTCAAGCGCCTGATGTCGGGCGAAACCCTCAGCTATCAGGGAAAGTTCTCGCAAAGCGAGGCGGTTTCGATCAACGTGCTGCCGCACGAGGGGAAACTGCCTCCCATCCATGTCGCGGTACTCGCGCGCGACGCAATGGAGCACGTCGGGCGTCAGGGCAACCGCATCTTCACGGTGCCCTATGCCTCGTGCAAGAACTTCGATGACATCGGCACGATGCTGGGCGACTATCGACGCGGCCGCGCCGCGGCCGGCTTGCCCGACGATCACGATGACCATGTCGTGACGCTTCACACCTACGTCGCGCGCACCGATGAAGAGGCACGGGCGCACTGCAAGTCTGCCTACGAGCGGTATGTCGAAACGCGCCTCTACGCCGCCCGCCATACCTACGAGGACATCATCCGCAACGGCATCTGCCTCTTCGGTTCGGTGGAAACGGTGACCCGCAAGGTGTGCCAACTCTACGACATGGGCGTTCGCCATGTCGCCACCCTGCACAACTTCGGCGGCCTGCAATCACGTCTGGTGGAGCGATCGATGACCCTCTTTGCCGATGAGGTGATGCCAGCCGTTGCTGCGCAGGTCGGCAACGAAGCACTGGCGGCCTGAACTGCGGGCGGCCTGAACTGCGGGCGGATTGCGCCGCTCGCAGGCGTAGCCATGGGTCGCTCGCCCCCGCGCCGGGGGTCATGAAAATACGCCGAGGCGCGAGGCTAAAGCCTTGCAGGTCACGTGTCGATTTCCCTACAGGGCCGCGAGATGCGCGCATCACCGATACGCGTCGTCCTCGTGCTTGAATGAACCATCTGCCCCAAAGGGACGATCTGCATGAAACCAAAGACAAGAGCAGCAAGCGTGGCCGGTGTCGCACTGGCCATCGTGATCGGCACGGCATTTGCCCAGTTCCAGTCAGTCAATGGTCCGCATCGGGTCAAGAATCGGCCCGCCAACGCCGACAAGATGAAGCCGCCCTCGAACCCGCCCGCCTTCGGCGACCCCTTGCCGGCACTCGACGCAGCAAGCCTTGCCGCCTTCGCCGAGGGCATGGCCGAGTTCCAGTCGGCCGAGGTCGCGGCCGGCGGCCTCGGGCCCATCTTCAACGGCACATCGTGCCTGGCATGTCATGTCGAAGGTGCCCTGGGGGGTGCCGGGCAGACGACGGTCACTCGGTTTGGGCAGCGGTCGAAAGCGGGCTTCGATCCGCTCGACAGTCTCGGGGGGTCACTCCTGCAGTCGCAAGCCATTGCGCCCCAGGTGCTCGAAGCGGTACCGACCCAGGCTAACGTCGTTGCGCTGCGCCGCACGACGCCCCTGTTCGGGGCAGGGCTCATCGAAGCCATCAGTGACGCGTCCCTGCTCCAGGCGGCCAAAGTGGCCCAGCCCGATGGCATTCGCGGACGTGCGGCGCTCGTCACCGACATCGCAACCGGCCAGACCCGGGTCGGGCGCTTCGGCTGGAAGTCGCAGCAGGCAACCCTGCTTGCCTTCGCGGGTGACGCCTACCTGAACGAGATGGGTGTCACCAACCGGTTCTTCCCGACCGAGAACGCACCCAACGGCAACAAAGCGCTGCTGGCCGCGTACGACCTTGTCGCAGACCCGGAAGACGTGGTCGACCCGGCCACCGGACTCGGGGACATCGACCGTGCGGCCAACTTCATGCGCTACCTCGCGCCGCCCACCCCGCTGCGTCAGACCGCGAATGCAGTCGTGGGCAGCCGGCTCTTCACGAGCATCGGTTGTGCCGCCTGCCACACGCCTACCCTGCTCACCGGCGCACACCCGAATCCGGCCCTGGCCAACAAGCCTGTTGCCCTTTACTCGGACCTGCTCCTGCATGACATGGGGCCGCTGGGCGATGGCATCGCTCAGGGCGCGGCAGGCCCTACCGAGATGCGCACTGCACCGCTCTGGGGACTGCGCGTGCGGGTAGCCTATCTGCATGACGGACGTGCCACCAAGGTGAGCGACGCCATCGTTGCGCACGACGGGCAGGGGCTGGCTGCCCGCAAGCGATTCTCGGCGCTCAGCCCCGCTGACCAGAGCGCCCTTCTGGAGTTTCTGAACACGCTCTGAGACGCGCCGCAGACGCCTGAGGTCATGGCAATCGGGTTACGCTAACGGCTGGATCGAGCCGTTGGAGCCCTGCCATGACCCTGCCGACCTTCCGGTCGCCCTACACCCCGCCCTTCAACTTCCAGCGCTGGGTAGACGAACACGAGCACCTCCTGCGCCCGCCGGTGGGCAACCAGCAGGTCTGGAAGAACACCGACTTCATCGTCACCGTGGTCGGCGGCCCGAACGAACGGACCGACTTTCACGACGACCCCTACGAGGAGTTCTTCTGGCAGTGGAAGGGCGAAGCGAGCCTCCTGATGCTCGATCGCGGGCAGTATGTCGATGTGCACCTGCGCGAGGGCGACATCTTTCTGCTGCCCCCGCACATGCGCCATTCGCCGCAACGGCCCCAGGGTGACAGTCGCTGCCTCGTGATCGAGCGCACGCGCCCGGCCGATGTCATCGACGGCTTCGAGTGGTACTGCGCGCAGTGTGCGAACCTCGTGCATCGCATCGATACCCACGTTGCAAGCCTCGTCGATGACCTGCCGGTGGCCTATGCCCGCTTCTATGGCTCGAGCGAAGACGAACGCCGCTGCGGCCAGTGCGGCGCCGTCCACGCCGGGGCTGATGTGGCGCGCTGGCACCGTGAGCGTGCTGCGCGAACGACACAGCCTGGCTGACATGGTCGCGCGAGTGTCGGGCGCGAGCCCACTCCACGGTCCGGTGGGCGAATCGACGGCGAGCGGGACGAGCGCGCTCTATGCGCCGATCGAGCCCCACGCGTGCGGCATGCTCGATGTGGGTGACGGGCACCAGATCTACTGGGAAGTGTGTGGCAACCCGAACGGGCGTCCCGCCCTCTTCCTGCACGGTGGCCCTGGCGGTGGCTGCAGCACCGACCACCGGCGCCTCTTCAACCCGGCCCTCTGGCGTATCGTGCTGTTCGATCAGCGCGGCTGCGGCCGCTCTCGGCCCAGCGCGCGTATCGAACAGAACACCACCTGGCATCTGGTGGAGGATATCGAGCGACTGCGCCACCGCCTCGCCATCGAGCGCTGGCTGGTGCTCGGGGGCTCCTGGGGCTCGACGCTGGCGCTCGCCTACGCCCAGACGCACCCGCACCGGGTGAGCGCGCTCGTGCTGCGCGGCATCTTTCTCGCTCGGCAGAGCGAGATCGACTGGCTCTACCGGTCGGGGGCCTCCAGCCTGTTCCCCGAGGGGTGGGAAGCCTTTTACGGCGCAATTCCGCAGGCCGAGCGCGCCGATCTCGTCGCCGCCTACCACCGTCGGCTCACCAGCGGTGACGCAGCCATCGAGCAGGCAGCGGCGGCGGCCTGGTGCGCCTGGGAGCACGACATCATGACGCTGCTGCCCTCACCCGCCACCCGCAACCCGGCCGATGCCGGTCAACTGGCGCTCGCACGCATCGAAGCCCACTATTTCTGCAACGACTCGTTTCTCGCCGAACAGCCCCTGCTCGATGGCATGGATCGCATTACGCACATCCCCGGTGTCATCGTGCAAGGTCGCCATGATTGCGTAACACCCGCCACCAGCGCATGGGCGCTGCATCAGCGCTGGCCCGACTCGGTGTTGCAGATCATTCCCGATGCCGGGCATGCCACGAGCGAACCGGGCATCCAGCGGGCACTGGTTGCAGCCACCGACCACTTTGCGGATATCCCCTGAGCGCAAGGCCACGCGGGAACGCGCACGCGTGCATCCTGCGCGCTGACGGCAAACGGGGGTGGATTCGGGTTTCGCGGTGGTTGCCGGGCTGCGGACCGGGCTGCGGACCGGGCTGCGGACCCGGTGCGGACCCGGTGCGGGCGTGACGCGGGCGCGAGGGCTGCATGGCCCTAGTACAATGGGGGGTTTTCTCGCCATCGATTCGAGGGGGCTCCCATGACCGCAGAAGAAAATGAACTGATGACCCGCACCAACGCGGGCACCCTCATGGGCGACCTGTTCAGGCGATACTGGGTACCGGCCCTCCTTGCCTCGGAACTGCCCGAGCCCGACTGCGCCCCGGTGCGGGTGAAACTGCTGGGCGAGAAACTCGTCGCGTTTCGCGATACGCTGGGTCGTGTCGGGATCATCGACGAGTTCTGTGCCCATCGGGGTGTCTCGCTCTGGTTCGGCCGCAACGAAGAGTGCGGGCTGCGTTGCCCCTACCACGGCTGGAAGTTCGACATCAACGGGAACTGCGTCGAGTTGCCGTCCGAAGGGCCCGATGGTCCGATGCGGCCGCGCATGAAACTGAAGAGCTATCCGTGCATCGAGCGCGGCGATGTCATCTGGACCTACATGGGCCCGCCTGAGCTCAAGCCCGAAGAGCCCGCGCTCGAGTGGGTCACCGTTGCGCCCGAGCGGCGCTTCGTGTCGAAGCGCTTCCAGGCCAACAACTACCTGCAGGCGATCGAAGGCGGTATCGACTCGAGCCATGTCACCTTCCTGCATTCGGGGGCGCTGAAGACCGATCCGCTGTTCGTGGGCAGCAAGGGCAACCTCTACAACGAACGCGACAAGGCGCCGCAATTCGACGTCGCCGAGTTCGAGGGCGGACTGCTGGTGGCCGCGCGCCGCAACGCCGACGAGGGCCGCTACTACTGGCGCATCACCCCGTTCATCATTCCGTGGCACTCGATCATCCCGCCTCGTGCCGGACACCCGATCGGGGCGCATGTCTGGGTGCCGATCGATGACGAGAACTGCTGGGCCTGGAGCATCAACTTCCACCCCACCCGCGATCTCACCGAACCGGAGCGCGCGGCGATGGAAGCGGGCAAGGGCATCCATGTGGCCTATGTGCCCGGCACCTTCATTCCGCTGCAGAACGCATCGAACGACTACATGATGGACCGGGCGGCGCAGAAGGCCGGCCGCACCTACTCAGGCGTCGAAGGCATCTCGATGCAGGATGCGTCCTTGCAGGAGAGCATGGGGCCGATCCAGGATCGCACACGCGAGAACCTGTGTCCGACCGATCGCGGCATCGCCATGATGCGCCGGCGACTCATGGCGGCAGCGCGTGCCAACAAGGAAGGACGCAAGCTGCCGGGCCTCGATCCGCGCGAGCAGCGGGTGCGATCGGTTGCGGTCGAACTCCCGCCCGACCAGCCCTTCCAGGAAGGGGCAGCCGCGGGCCTCTTTGCCGAACCGGGCACGGCACCGATGACGGTGTGAGGGGTCCAAGGGCAAGACACGTGTGCAAGGGGCCGCGGATGCGGCCCTTTCGCCGGGCTGAACGATGGCACCCTGCACAGACACATCGTGGTATGCTTTGTCTAATCAGTGAATCAATGTTTCATTAGAGAAACAAATCCCATCGAACTGGTCAGAGGTCAGCGTGGATCACAACCCGTTTCTGAAACCGTGGATACAGCCCCACCCGAACCGCACCGCGGGCAAGGGCACGATCGAGCGGCCCGGGCAGACACCCAACATCCCCTGGCAGACCCGCTCGGCACCACCCACCGAATTCGAAAACCAGCTGGGCGATGCGCTCGAGCAGGTCTTCGAGTCGGGCGCGACCGAGCTGGCCGATGTGGTCGCAGGGCTCAACGCACGGGGCTTTCGCACCAGTGCCGGCATGGTCTGGGATGAGACGAGCTTCCGCGCCGAGTTGGCCCGTCTGGCCGCGAAATGACCGCCGCGCCCGCACGCATCGAATACCGCAAGGTCACCCGCCGCTTTGCGCCCCAGCGCAAGGGCGCTGAAGGCGTGACCGCGGTGATCGATGTGGATCTCGCCATCGCCGATGGCGAGGTGGTATCCCTCATCGGTCCGAGCGGTTGCGGCAAGTCGACCCTCCTCAACATGGGGGCCGGGCTCTACCTCCCCAGCGACGGTGAGGTTCTGGTCGATGGCGTGAAAGTGGACCGACCCAACCCGCAAGTGGCGTTCATGCTGCAGAAGGATCTGCTGCTGCCCTGGCGCACGATTCGCGAGAACATCGAACTGGGGCTGCAGATTCGTGGTGTTGCGCCCGCCGAGCGACGCGACCGCGCGCTTCGTCTGATGGAGCGTTGCCACCTGACCGGCTTTGCCGATCATCACCCGCACCAGCTCTCGGGCGGCATGCGCCAGCGCGCAGCCCTCGCGCGCACGCTGGCCGTCGAGCCCCTCGTCCTGCTCATGGATGAACCGTTTTCGGCGCTCGACGCACAGACGAAGATGGTGCTGCAGGCCGACCTCGCCCGATCGCTCGCCGACGAGCGCAAGACCGCACTCTTCATCACCCACGATCTTGTCGAGAGCGTGGCGCTCTCCGACCGGGTGCTGGTGATGTCGCACCGGCCGGGCCGCATCATCGAAGAACTGGTTGTCGATCTACCCGACCGCGACAACCCGTTCGGACGCCGTCAGCACCCTCGCGTCATCGAATACGTGAAGGCGCTCACTGCGCTTCTCGACATCGGCCACCAGGAGTTGCATGCATGACATCGGCAGGCCAACCCAGACTGGGGCTCATCGCCGCCAGCGCAGGCGTACTGGTGGCGTTTCTCGCTGCCTGGGAGTGGCTGCCGGGGCTCATGCGCATTCCCGAATTCATCCTGCCACCCGCCTCCCGGGTGTGGCTCGAGTTCCTGCGCGTGCAGCAGACCGAGAACCTGTGGCTCCATACGGGCATCACCGCACTCGAGGTGATCGTCGGATTTGTCCTCGGCTCCTTGATGGGCCTCGTGATCGGTTGCGTGCTGGGCGTGTCGCCGCGCGCCGAACTGGTGCTCTCGCCCTACCTGCTTGCGTTGCAGATCGCGCCGAAGGTGGCCTTTGCGCCGCTCTTCGTGATGTGGTTGGGGTTCACGGTCTACCCCAAGATCCTCGTGGCAGTCCTCATCGTGTTCTTCCCGGTGATGGTGAACGTTCTGACCGCCATTCGCACCATCGACCCCGACCTCATCAACCTTGCGCGCACCTTTTCTGCGTCGCGCTGGCAGATCTTTCACATGATCGAATATCCGGCCACGATGTCCCCGCTCTTCTCGGGTCTTCGCATCGCCTCGACGCTGGCCGTCATCGGTGTCGTCGTCGGTGAACTGGTCGGTGGCAACAAGGGACTGGGCTACCTCCTCACCTACGGCGAAGGCCAGGGCAACACGGCCCTCGTGATGGTGTCGATCATCATGCTCACCCTCATCGGCATCGTCGCCTACGGCTCTGTGGCGCTGGCCGAGCGGCGCGTCCTGCACTACCTGCCACGCGCGCAGCACACCACTGCATGAATGCAAGGCGCAAGACCTGCCCCCCTTCCAGCACGACCTGTGCATCAGCCAGGACCTGACCCCATCACGCATCACGAGGCAATGACATGAAGACCGAGATCGACAAGTCGCGCATCAAGGCCTATCTCGCGCGCGGTGTGCGCAACGCCTGGTATCCGGTGGTGCCGAGCTGGCGCGTGAGCGAAGCGCCACTGGGCATCACCCGACTGGGCGAGAACATCGTGCTCTGGCGCGATGCCACTGGCGAAGTCCATGCGCTCGAAGATCGTTGCCCGCACCGTGGCGCGCGCCTGTCACTGGGCTGGAATCTTGGCGACCGCGTCGCCTGCTGGTATCACGGCATCGAGATCAACGGCGAGGGTCGTATCGTCGACGTGCCTGCGGTCGAGTCGTGCCCGATGACCGAAGAGCGCTGCGTACGCGCCTGGCCGGTCACCGAGGCCCATGGCGCGGTCTTTCTCTGGTTCGGCGACGATCTGCACCGCGAGGCGCCACCGCTTGAATTTCCCGAGCAGCTGGCCTCACCCGAGTGGGGCTCGATGCTGTGTACCGCACACTGGAAATGCAACTGGCAGTTCGCGGTCGACAACGTCATGGATCCGATGCACGGGGCCTACCTGCATGCCGCCTCGCACTCCATGGCCGAAGGCGACCGACAGGCCGAGATGCGCACGCGAAAGACCCCGCAAGGCCTCGTGTTCGAGAAGGTCGGACAACGTGACGTGAACTTCGACTGGGTCGAATGGGGCGAATCGGACAGCTTCTGGATGCGCCTTGCGATCCCCTACAAGAAGCGCTTCGGGCCCGGTGGCCAGTTCTACATCATCGGCTATGCAACACCCGTGGATGAAGAGAACTGCATGGTTTTCTTCTGGCGCTGCCGCAAGGCCGAAGGCTGGCAACGCGATGTCTGGCGCTTCATGTACCGCAATCGCCTCGAGGGCCTGCACTGGACCGTACTCGAGCAGGACCGGGTAGTCCTCGAAGACATGGCACCCGACCCGCGCAGTGGCGAGTACCTCTACCAGCACGACGCGGGCATGGTGCGCATCCGTCGCCGCCTCGAGGAGGTTGCACGAGAGCATCTGACAGCGCTCGACGAGGCCCAGTCCGGCGCCCCTGCGCTCGCGGGACTGACCGTCGCCGCACGGGCCACCGCCACAGGCGCAGCATGAGCAACACCGCGATGCCGGCCAGCGCTGTCTACGCAGAGGCAGGCAAGCCGCTGCAGGGTGCTCGCATCCTCATCACCGGTGGCGCGCGGGGCCTGGGCGCCGACTTTGCCCGCGCCTGCAGCGCTGCCGGGGCTCGCGTGGTCATCGCCGACATTCTCGAAGAGCGCGGACGCGAGACAGCGGCCGCAATCAGCGCAACCTTCGTGCCGCTCGACCTGCGTGACCCCGCGTCCATCGAAGCCTGCGCTCGCAGCACCTGCGAGGCGCTCGGTGGCCTCGATGGCCTGGTGAACTGTGGCGCCATCACCGACTCGGGCGGCCGCATGGTCGACGAGATCGAGATCGACACCTGGAACCGGGTGATGGAAGTCAACGTGCGCGGCACCTGGCTCATGACCTGTGCCGTATTGCCTGCGCTGAAGGCAAGTGACCACGGTCGCGTGGTGAACATTGCCTCCGATACGGCCTTGTGGGGTGCGCCGCGCCTCATGGCCTATGTGGCGAGCAAGGGCGCCATCATCTCGATGACCCGTTCGCTCGCGCGTGAACTCGGCCCCTGGTCGATCGCCGTCAACGCCATTGCGCCTGGGCTCACCGAGGTGGAAGCCACCCAGTACGTACCCCAGGCCCGCCACGACCACTACCTGAACGGGCGCGCGATCCAGCGTTCGCAGGTGCCCGCCGATGTCAGCGGAACGGTGGTGTTCCTGCTGTCGGGCGCAGCCGGATTCGTCACCGGGCAGACGCTGCCGGTGAATGGGGGCTTCACCTTCGTGTGAAGCACGACTGAACCAGAATGACGAAAGACGAGGAGATGACCATGGCTGAAGCAGATCAACACGGCACGTCGGGTGCGACGAGCGCCGCGACAGGCACCCCAGCGACATCGACCGGCACACAGGCCGCCAGCATCGACCCGGCGGCCGCTACCTGGGAGCGTCCTGCCGGCGCCAGCCTCGGTGAGTGGCTCGAGACCCGGGTGGCCCGCCACTCGACCCGGCGCTACGACTGGGATGCGCTGAAGTTCCAGGCCGACTACGACCCGGCCTATCGGCGTGCGCAGATGCGCTATGTCGGTACCGGCGGCACGGGCGTGTCCACCGACTCGAACACGGTGCCCTCCGGGCACTTCACCTTCTCGACCATGCTCATCCCGGCCGGCCACATCGGACCGAGCCACCTGCACGTCGATGTGGAAGAGATCTTCTTCGTGATGCGCGGAAAGATGAAGGTGATCTGCGAGAAGGATGGCGAACGCTGGGAATCGATTCTGGGCGAGCGCGACCTCATCTCGGTACCCCCCGGGGTCTATCGCGAAGAACACAATATCGGCGAAGAAGACGCGCTGATGTGCGTGATGCTCGGTGCCGCAAAACCGGTCACGCCCACCTACCCCCCCGACTCGCCCCTCGCCAAGATCAAGCGCAAGTGACCCGATTGCACCCTGCAAGAAAGACACTGGCAGGCCGATACACGATCGGCTATCGCGAGGCCTGCGACGGTGCAGGCTCGCCCGCCATGGTGCTGCTGCACGGCATCGGATCGGGTTCGGGGTCGTGGGTGCACCAGCTCGACGCCTTCGCGAGCCGTTTTCGTGTGGTTGCCTGGGATGCGCCCGGCTACGGCGAATCGGCCCCGCTCGATGAGCGCGCGCCGACCGCTGCCGATTACGCGGACGCGCTCGAGGCTTTTCTCGACGCGCTCCAGATCGGACGCTGCCTGCTGGTGGCGCAGTCACTCGGCGCCCTGATGGCGACCGCTCTGGCCGCCAGGGCGCCCGAGCGACTCGATGGGCTCGTGCTCATCAGTCCGGCCAACGGCTATGGGCGGGCAACGCCCGCCGAGCGGACAGAGAAACTGCAGGCCCGGCTCGATGCGATGGAGAGGCTGGGCCCCGCCGGGCTTGCCGACGCCCGCGCGCGCAATCTGCTTTCGACGCGCACTTCGCCCGAGGCACTGGCGCTCGTTCGCGAGAACATGGCTCGCCTTGACCCCGCCGGCCATGCGCAAGCCGCGCACATGCTCGCCGGTGGTTCACTGGTCGATGACGCTGTTCGCTACGAGGGGCCAACGCTCGTCCTGTGCGGAACGGCCGACACGGTCACCCCGCTCGCGACCTGTGAAACCGTCGCCATGGCCTTTGCCGATCACACCTTCGTGGCGGTACCCGGCCCCGGACACGCCAGCTATGTGGAGGCGCCCGTGCTCGTGAACGAACTCATCGGGCAGTTCGCACACCGGCTCGGCTTGTGTTGAACGCGGCAGTCGCGAAGATGGGTACGCCCGCAACCAGCAAGGCACTTGCTGCCGAAGAGGAGCGCTACCTGGTTCCGGGTCTCGAGCGTGGCCTCAAGCTCCTGCAACTCTTCGATCGCGACCGTACCCGCATCGCCGCCGCCGAGGCAGCGCGCCTGCTCGATGTCCCGCGCTCATCGGCTTTCCGGCTGATCCAGACTCTGGAACATCTGGGTTACCTCGAACGCAGCGGCAACGACTACCGGCTGGGGCCGGCCGTCATGCGCATGGGATTCGAGTACCTCGCTGCCCTGCCCATCACCGACATCGCACAGCCCGTAGTCGAACGACTGCGCGATGACTCGGGCTGTACCGCGCAACTGGCGATCCGCGACGGTCGCGAGGTGGTCTACGTGATGCGCGTGCTCGGACCCTCGCACATCTCGAGCAACGTGGCGGTTGGCACCCGCCTGCCGCTGCACGCAACCGTGCTGGGGCGGATGTTTCTCGCCCACATGCGCCCGACCGACATCGCAGCACTCTACGCCGGCGCCACGCTCGAGCGGTTCTCGCCGCACACCGTCACGACCGTCGACGGACTGCAGCAACAGGCCGTGGCCGATCGTGCTCGTGGCCATGCCGTGAGCGAGTCACACTTCGAGGGCGGTATCTCGGCCATCGCCGCCCCGGTACTCGACAGCCGGGGCAGTGCCGTGGCCAGTCTGTCGGTGACGCTGCTCGCACCGAGCATCGGCTCGGACATCGAACGCGAACGCCTCATTGCTGCGGTGACCAGCGCCGCCCTCACCCTCTCGCATCGCCTCAACTATCGTGAAGACAGAGCCCCGACATGACTGAATCCATCACCACCGGCGAACTCGTTGCCCGGTTTCTCGAAGCGTGCGATGTGACGGCCGTCTTTGGCGTGATCTCGATCCACAACATGCCGATTCTCGACGCCATCGCCCGGCGCGGTCAGATCCGCTTCGTGCCGGCCCGCAGCGAGCAGGGTGCCGCCAACATGGCTGATGCCCATGCTCGCGTCAGCGGAGGCATCGGCGTCGTGATCTCGAGCACCGGCACGGCAGCGGGCAACACCTGCGGCTCGATGGTCGAGGCGCTGACCGCCGGTACGCCGCTCCTGCACATCACCGGGCAGATCGAACGCGACTGGCTCGACCGTGGCTGGGGCTTCATCCACGAAGCGCGCGATCAACTGGCGATGATGAGCGCCGTGTCGAAGCGCGCCTGGCGAGTCTGGTCGCCCGAGACGACCCTGGGGACGCTGCGCGAGGCTGTGCGCACGGCGCGCATGGCCCCCTCAGGCCCGGTAGCCGTCGAGATTCCGATCGACGTGCAGGCTGCGCGGGTCGATTGCCCGGCTGAGGGTTCGCTCGCGGGCCTGCGCACCGCACCCGTACCCCGCGTGCCGGTTGACGAAGCCGCTCTCGAGCGCCTCGCTGTCGCCCTCGAGCATGCACGACGCCCGCTGCTGTGGCTGGGCGGTGGCGCGCGCGGTGCCACTGCCGAGGTTGCTCAACTGGTCACACTCGGGTTCGGCGTCGTCACGAGCGTGCAGGGGCGCGGCATCGTCGATGAACGTCACCCGATGTCCCTGGGGGCCTACAACCTCTATCCCGAATCGGAGGCGCTCTACCAGAGCTGCGACGCGATGGTGGTGGTGGGCTCGCAACTGCGCAGCAACGAGACGCTGCGCTACCAGCTGAAACTGCCACGCCCCCTCTACCGGATCGATGCCGATGCGTCGAAGGATGGGCGTGCGTATGCCTCAGATCTCTTCGTGTGTGGCGATGCGGCTCTCGCGCTGGGGGCACTCGCCGAGCGACTGCGCAAGCGCATGAGCGTCGACCCGCGTTTCGCAACCGACCTGGCCGAGGCCAGGCGCGGTGCGACCGCACGCATTGCGGCCGGACTGGGTCCCTATCAGGGTCTGGTCGATGCGCTCAATGGGGCCGTCGCCGGCCGCCCCTCGACCTGGGTGCGCGATGTCACGGTGTCGAACAGCACCTGGGGCAATCGTGCGGTGATGCTCGCCGGCCCGCGCGAGGGCGTCCACGCCATGGGCGGCGGCATCGGCATGGGCGTCCAGATGGCGGTCGGCGCGGCGCTCGCCGCCCCGGACCGCAAGACCCTGTGCCTCAGTGGCGACGGTGGCCTGATGGTGAACATCGGCGAACTCGCCACCCTGGTACAGGAAGATGTCGATGTGACCCTCTTCGTCATGAACGACAAGGGGTACGGGGTCATACGCAACATCCAGGATGCGCAATACGGCGGGCGCAGGCACTATGTCGACCTGCACACGCCACAGTTCGAGACGCTGGCTGCAGCGCTGGGTCTCGCCTATCGCCGCATCGATCGCGCCGAGGCGTTTGCAACCGACGTTCAGGCTGCCATCGATACGCGGGGCCCGATGCTGGTGGAGGTCGACATGACCGCCATCGGCCCGTATGCCAGCGCCTTTGCCGGCCCGCCCCTCAAGAAGACAGCATGAACGCACGCGCCGGGTGAAACCGTGCGCAGCAATCCGACACTGGAGAAGACGACCATGAACATCCTGATGATTGGCGGTGGCGCCATCGGCCGGGAAATCCTCAAGCACATTGCCGGTGATCCGCAGTTGCAGGTCACTCACGTTCTCGACATCCCTGCGGCGCATGCCGACCTGCGCCCGCGCCTGCCGGCCTCCATTCGTCTCATCGGCTCGCTCGATGAACTCGAGGGTCGTCCCGACCACGCGATCGAGTGCGCCGGTCACGCCGCGGTGAAGGCTACCGTGCCGGCACTGCTTCGCAAGGGGATCGACGTGTCACTCGTATCGGTGGGCTCGCTCGCCGAACCCGGCCTGGCCGAGTCCCTCGAAGCGGCTGCCCGTGAGGGTGGCGCACAACTCACGCTCATCGCCGGGGCCATCGCCGGCATTGACGCCATCGCCTCGGCACGGGTAGGCGGGCTCGAATCGGTGGTGTACACCGGCCGCAAACCGCCCGTCGGCTGGCTGGGCACGCCCGCCGAAAAAGTGTGCGATCTCGCCAACCTTACCGAAGCCACCGTCATCTTCGAGGGTAGCGCGGGCGAAGCGGCGCGCCTGTACCCGAAGAATGCCAACGTCGCAGCAACGGTATCGCTGGCAGGCGTAGGGCTCGACAAAACCCGAGCCACCCTCATCGCCGACCCTGGCGTGACGCGCAACATCCACCACGTGAAGGCGAACGGCGCGTTCGGCGACCTCGAGATCACGATCTCGGGACATGCGCTCGCCGACAACCCCAAGACCTCGGCACTGGCTGCCTACAGCGCCGTACGTGCGCTGCGCAGCCTCAGCGCACCGGTGGTGATCTGACCGGGCGCCGGTCTGATGCGACTGCAAGACCTGACCCCACGCAAATGACCCCAGGCGTGCGGGGCAAGACCTGACCCCATGCATCGACCTGACAAGACCTGACCCCACGCAACGCTAAAAGGAGAATCGACATGAGCATCGAAGGTATCGAGGAAGTCGTCTACGGCGTCGAGGATCTCGCCAGGGCCGAGCAGTTCTGGACCGACTGGGGGTTGCGCCTCGCAGCGCGGAATGAGACGGAACTGGACTTTCGCACGCTCAATGGTTCTGCGGTACGGGTGCGCCCGGCCACCGATGCGAGCCTGCCGCCCGCCATCGAACCGGGTTCGACCGTGCGCGAGGTGATCTGGTGCGTGGACGGCGCGGCCGACCTCGATGTGCTGGCCCATCACCCGGGTGTGACACGCCGCGACACGCCTGCGGGGAGCGAGTGCGTCGCCACCGATCCCAATGGTCTGGCCATCCGGTTTCGCGTCTCGACGAAGAAAGCGGTGGATGTCTCGGGCAGTCCGAGCAACAACTGGGGCTCGCCCCATCGCATCAACCAGCCCAGTCGCATCTATGACCGGGCTGAACCGATCGAAATCGGCCATGTCGTCTTCTTCACCGACAAGCTCGAGGCCTGCGAAGAGTTCTACACCGCACTCGGATTCGTCGTGTCCGATCGCTACCCGGGACGCGCGATCTTCCTGCGCGCCTCACCCACGGGCGGCCATCACGACCTCTTCCTTCTGCAGGTGCCCGGTGGCAAGCCTGGCCTCAACCACGTGGCGTTCTCGGTACGCGACATCCACGAAGTCTTCGGGGGTGGTCTGCACATCAGCCGCTGTGGCTGGGAGACGCAACTCGGACCGGGCCGTCACCCGATCTCGTCGGCCTACTTCTGGTACGTGAAGACACCCTGCGGTGGTCTGGCGGAATACAACGCCGACGAGGACATGCTCACCAGCGAATGGACGCCACGCGACTTCACGCCGTCGAATGAGGCTTTTGCCGAGTGGGCCATCGAAGGAGGCCTCGACGGCAATACCCGCCGCCAGCGCGCCCCCGGCGGCGATGCCATTGCCGCAGGAAAATTCGGCACCGAACGGCGCAACTGATCGACGGCGCCGCCCCCCGATCATCCGGGGGCGGCGCAGCGAAGACAAATGTGCAACCGACCTGAACCGAGCCCGCCCGATCAGGCTTTCAGCGTGCGCTCGGTGGCGCGCACCAGCAGCTCATAGAGCGCCTTTTCTTCCGGCTTGCGGCTGCTTACCTCGGGTCCGATCGAGGCCATCATCCGGTTGACCTGCGCACGCTCTTCATCACTGATGGTCGTCACCTCGCCACCGCCCTTGAGCCAGCCGGCACGCGCATTGGCGTAATCATCGATTGCCCAGCCACCGATTTCGGCGCTCACCTTGCGCCCGGCATCGACCACGATCTTCTGCACATCGGGCGAGAGCTTGTCGAACCACAGCTTCGACACGATGCTCATGCTGACGACCATGGCGTGCCCGGTCTCGAGGTAGTACTTGGCCGAGTCGTAGTAGCGCATGGGCGTCACGACCGGCACGCTGCTCATCATGCCGTCGATGGTGCCCTGCTGCAGGGCTGGGAGCACCTCGCCCAGCGCCATCGGAATGGGGTTGGCCTTGAGGCGGCGCATTTCCTCGCGATCCATGTCGGCCGCCAGCACGCGGATCTTGCGGCCTTCAAGGTCGGCCATCTTCGCGGCACGGGTGCGGGTGACGAACCCGGCCGAACCGAGCACGTAGAGCCCCAGGCCCTTGATGCCCTTGTTCGCACCAAGCCCGAGAAAGGCCGCGTTGAATTCCGGATCCTGCAGTGCCCGATGAGCATGCGCCATGTCACGGAAGATGCCGGGTGCCGAGGGAATCTCGAAGCGCGAGTCGATACCGGCGAGAAATTGCGGCGGTCCGGCCCAGGCCTGGATCGACCCGAACTGGGTGCCCTCGATCTGGCGGGGAATGGAACCGAGCTGGCTGGCCGGGTAGACCTCACCGCGCACCTTGCCCCCGGTGGCCTGCGATACCTCGGCGGCGAAGCGCCGCAGCCACTCGTGCTGCACTTCATTCACGGTGGCGGTCGAGAGCTTCATCACCGAGCCCCCGCTCTCCTGCGCGAACGCGCCTCGAGCCCCACCCAATCCGGCGAGCACGGTGGCTCCCGCGGCTGCGCCCAGGGCGCGACGTCTTGCTGACTGCATGGCTGTCTCCTCTCTTCTTGTGGTCATCGACTGCAGGTCAAACCCCGGCATGTGCACCGGCTTCGCGCAAATGCCAGGCCAATCGCTGCGGCAGCAGCGGCGTTTCGTTGAAGCGGATACCGAAGGGGCTCAGCGCATCCTCGATGGCACTGGTGATCGCGGCAGCAGCCGGAATGGTACCGCCCTCGCCCGCACCCTTCACACCCAGCGGATTGAGCGGCGACGGGGTCTCGATGTGCGTCATCAGCACCTCGGGCACATCGGTGGCCATCGGCATCGTGTAATCGGCAAAGGTGGTCGTCGTCGGCTGTGCCTGATCGTCATAGCCCATGAATTCATAGAGGGCGTTGCCGATGCCGTGCGCCACGCCGCCCTGGATCTGACCGTCGACCAGCATCGGGTTGATCAGGACGCCCGAATCGTGCGCCACCACGTAGCGCAGGATCTTCACACGCCCGGTATGGACGTCGACCTCGACCTCGACCACATGGCTGCCGTTGCAGTAGGTAGAACGCTCCGGGGAGAAATACACCGTCTCCTCCATGCCGCAAGTGACGCCCTCGGGAAAGGAAAACCCAGGCATGCCCTGCGAGATGCGCGCCAGTTGCGAGAAGGTCTTGTGGCGTCCGGGAATACCCTTCACCTGAACCTGACCCGCCACCAGTTCGAGGTCTTCCTCGCTCGCCTCGAGCAGGTGAGAGGCAAGCTTCAGCAGCTTGCCGCGCACGGTCCTTGCAGCGGTGTTGACCGAGTTGCCGGCATTCACCGTCACACGACTGGCAAAGGTACCTACCCCCATGGCGATGGCATCGGTATCGGCAATCACGACATCGATGAGGTCGGGGTCGACGCCCAGGTGATCGGCCGTGATCTGCGCCCAGATCGTCTTGTGCCCCTGACCCTGAGCACCCGCGCCACAGATCACGGTGATGCGACCGTTCTGCTGCACCCGCACGGTGGCACCCTCGAAGGGCCCGAGCCCCGTTCCCTCGACATAGTTGCCGATGCCGATCCCCAGATAGCGCCCTTCGGCTCGAGCCGCGGCCTGTCGTGCCGCAAACCCGGCCCAATCGGCCAGTTCGAGCGCCTTGGCCTGACACAGGGGGTAATCACCCGAGTCGTAGATCACCGGTTTGCCATCGCGATAGATGAAGCCCACCGGGTAGGGCATCTGGTGCGACTGCACGAGGTTGCGGCGACGGATCTCGTCACGACTGATACCCAGCACCTGGGCGGCACGATCCATCGTGCGCTCCATCGCGAACACCCCTTGCGGCCGCCCGGCACCGCGCATTGGCGTGGTTGGCACCTTGTTGGTGTAGACCACCTTGAGGGTGAGTTCGATGTTCGGCACCACGTAGGGGCCGGGTGTGGTGGTTACCGCGATGTAGGGCATGATGATGCCCCAGGGAACGAAAGCCCCGGTGTCGTGAATCATCTCGAACCGCAGCCCGAGAATGTGGCCGTCGGCATCAAGTGCCAGTTCGACATCCCAGTACTGGTCCCGTTCCTGGGTTGCGGTGAGAAAGTGCTCGCGCCGATCCTCGATCCACTTCACCGGCTGTCCGAGCACGACCGCCGCATGCGCGACGATGGCCTGCTCGCCGTACACGATGGTCTTGGGTCCGAACCCGCCCCCGACATCGGGATTGACGACACGCAGGCGTTCGGGATCCCACGCCAGGAGATCGACCAGTGCGGTCTTCTCGAGAAAAGGTGATTGGCCCGCGCACCAGCTCGTGAGGCGCCCCCCGATCGGATCGTAGGCCGCCACCGTCGCACGTCCCTCCATCGGCTGCCCGGAACCGCGGTGCTGGTAGTAACGCTCGCGAACGACATGCGCGGCGCGCGCGAACGCGCTCGTGGTGTCACCGCACGACAGCTTCACCAGCGCCGCCAGATTGTCGCGACCATCGGAATGGCACAGCGGCGAGCCGTCACGCAGGGCCGCGCGACAGTCGGCCACCACCGGCAGCACCTCCCAGTCGACCACCACCGCTTCTGCCGCATCCTCGGCCCGATGACGACTGTCGGCGATGACCACGGCCACTGCTTCGCCGACATAGCAGACCTCGGTCGAGGCGAGGCATTGCGCCGTGCGCGGATCGCGCAGCGCCGGGTTGGGCACCAGGAGCGGAATGGGGGCCTGCAGGGTCTGGGGCAGATCGGCCCATACCATCACCGAGCGTACCCCGGGCATCGTGCGTGCACGGCTGGCGTCGATCGACCGGATGCGCGCATGGGCATGCGGACTGCGCACGAACGATGCGTGCAGCATGCCGGGCAGGTGAATGTCGTCGCAGTATCGACCCTCGCCGCGAAGGAGCGACGGATCTTCGGTGCGGCGCATGCGTGCGCCAATGAACGGAAGGCCTGCACTCATTGCGGTGGCTGTCTCCTGCCTGAAGGCTGCGAGCCCGATCGTGGGCATTGTGGCGTGTATTCTAGCTGGCAATGGCAGCGTGCCACAGAGCGGGCATGCCAACGTGTGCAAGGAGACAGGCATGACAGCACTGGCGGCTGAAAACCCGCGCGGGTGCGGGTACACCCTTCGATCGGTCCGGGCTGTCCGGATGTGGATGGCGATGGCGCTTGCGGGCCAGACCTTCGCCCTCGCGGCCGAACCGGCCGCGGCCCAGGCCGTCAGCACGCAAGCGGTCACGAGCGCAGGGGCTGCCGTCCCGACCTTCCCGATCCGGCCGATCACGCTCATCGTACCGAGCGGCCCGGGCGGTCCGCTCGACATCACCGCACGCACGATACAGCCGGGGCTGTCCCGCGCCATCGGGCAACCGGTGATCGTCGAGAATCGACCGGGAGCCTCGAACAAGATCGCGATCCAGACCCTGCTTCGTGCGCCGCGCGATGGCCATACCATTGCCGTGGTGTCACCTGCCGCCATGACGATCCACCCGCTGCTCGATTCGAAGGCGGGCTGGGATCCGCTGCGCGACTTTACCCCGCTCATCTACGCGGTCGATACCCCCGCGGTCGTCACCGTGCACCCGTCGGTGCCGGCACGCACTCTCGCCCAACTGGCTGCCTGGATTCGCGCCAACCCCAACCAGGCCACCTATGCCACCGGAGGCAACGGCACCAGCGTGCACCTGTCGACCGCCGAACTCCTCGGTCGTCTGGGCGTGAGCGCCACGCACGTGGCCTACAAGGGAGACCCCCCTGCCTTCGCCGACCTCCTGAGCGGGCAAGTCCACCTCATGATGCCGATCATCGGCATCGTGAAGCCCCATGTCGATGCCGGCCGCCTGATCGCACTCGCATCGAGTGGCACCGAGCGATCGGAACTGATGCCCGAGTTGCCCACGTATCGCGAAACCGGCATTCCCGCCCTGGCCGACTACAGCTACAACGTCTGGCTGGGTTTCGTGGCAGCTGCGGGTATCCCGGGGAGCGCCCAGGCAACACTCGAAGAAGCACTCACCAGCGCCCTTCGTCAGCGCGAGGTCAGCGAGGCCTTCAAGGCGAAAGGATTTCGCATCGTCGCGGCCCCCTCGGGGCCCTTCATGACCATCGTGCGGGCCGAAATCGAACGCAACCGGCGCACCATCGACAACGGAGGTATCCATGCCGAGTGAACGCCCCGACCTTCCGGCGCATCTCGAGGCACTCGACCGCGCGGGACTGCTGCACCGGATCGACGAGCCGATCGACAAGGACACCGAACTGCATCCTCTCGTGCGCTGGCAGTTTCGCGGGGGTATCGCCGAGCGCGATCGCAAGGCCTTTCTCTTCACCCATGTCGTCGACGGAAACGGGCATCGTTACCCGACGCCGGTTGCGGTTGGTGCACTCGCAGCAAGCGCCGAGATCTACCGCATCGGCATGGGCGTGGCGAGCATCGAGGACATCGGGCCCCACTGGGCGCGCGCCGCCGCCCATCCGATCGACCCTGTCGAGGTAAGCGATGCACCCTGCCAGGCTGTCGTGCGATCGGGCGATGCGCTCGAGGCACCCTACGCAGCGCTCGATGGCCTGCCGATTCCGATCTCGACCCCGGGATTCGATGTCGCGCCCTACCTCACCGCTGCGAACGTGATCACCCGCGACCCCGACTCGGGGGTTCAGAACATGGGCATGTATCGGTGCTGCCTCAAGGCGCCGATGACCTTCGGAATCATGATGCTTGCCTCGACCCGCTCGGGAGGCAACACGCACTGGAAGAAGTATCGCGCCCGGGGCGAGAAGATGCCCTGCGCGATCGTGGTCGGCTGCCCACCCTCGATCGCGTACTGCGGTCCTCAGAAGTTCGACGAATCGCTCGATGAACTGGCCGTAGCCGGCGCCATCGGCAATGAGCCGGTGGAGGTGGTGCGCTGCCGCACCATCGACCTCAAGGTGCCTGCACACGCCGAGATCGTGATCGAGGGACTGGTCGACACCGACTTTCTCGAACCCGAAGGGCCGTTCGGTGAATCGCACGGCTATGTGGCCCTCGAAGACTACAACATGATCTTCACGGTAACGGCCATCACGCACAAGCGTTCGCCCGTGCTCCTGTCGGTGATCTCGCAGGTCACCCCGAGCGAGTCGAGCGTGATCAAGCGCGTGGCCTACGAACCGCAGTTTCTCGGCTTCCTGCGCGACACGCTGGGCATTCGCGGCATCACCCGCGTATCCATGCACGAGCCGCTCACCAACCTGCGCCGGGTGATGGTGCTCGTCTTCAAGCGGGGCGTTCCCACCACCGAGATCTGGCGGGCGCTGCAGGGCACGACGACACTGCAGGCTTCATGCGGCAAGTACGTGATCGCGGTCGATGAGGACATCGATCCGCAGAATGCCGATGCCCTCCTCTGGGCATTGTCGTACCGCGCCAACCCGGAGCGCGACATCCGCATCATCGGCCCGCGAGAACGCGGGCACGGACCGCGTAGCGACCGGCGTGGAAGTACCGACTCGGCCATGCTCGTCGATGCAACGATGAAGCAGGACCTGCCACCGCTCGCCCTGCCCAAGCGCGAGTTCATGGAACACGCCAGGGTGCTGTGGGAGAAACTCGGGCTGCCCCGCCTCTCGCCCGAATCGCCCTGGCATGGCTACTCGCTCGGTGAATGGACCGATGACTGGGATGCAGCCGCCGAACGGGCTACACGCGGCGATTGGCAGGAAAACGCGCGAATGGCATCGCTGCGCCGCCGCGGCAACATCGAGCCCAACAGCCCGGTGGAACGAGATCAAGGCTGACCACGGACGGCGAACCATGGCCCCGTCGGGTGGTCGGGTCAGCGGCCCCCGTACATGTAATCGCGGGTCATCGGCAACGGGCTCTCGATCGACTCGCCCTTCTTGTTGCACAGGATCTGGTACAGATTGATCCAGCTGTGCGCGAAGGCGTAGGCGCAGCCCATGAGGTAGATCGACCAGATGCGATAACGGCGCTCGCCCGCGATCCGGATACCCGCCTCGCGCTGCGCTTCGAGCCGTTCGGCCCACGCGCGACAGGTCTCGGCGTAATGACGTCGCAGCGATTCGACATCGGCCACCTCGAGCCCGGCTCGCTCGATCTCGAGGGTCACCAGCGAGAGGTGTTCGAGTTGCCCGCCCGGGAACACATACCGCTCGATGAAATCACCCGCGCCGAAACCCACCTCGCGGCCCTCGGTATTGCCGGCCGTGATGCCATGGTTCATCGCGAGGCCGTCGTCGGTGAGCAGTTCGCGAATACGGGAAAAGTAGGTACCGAGGTTGTGACGCCCCACGTGCTCGAACATGCCGACGCTCGAGATACGATCGTAGACGCCCTCGCCCGGGATGTCGCGATAGTCCTGCAGGCACACTTCGCAACGATCCTCGAGCCCTTCTCGCCGGATGAGTTCGCGCGTGTATTCGAACTGCCGCTCGCTCAAGGTGACACCGGTGGCGTGCGCGCCGTAATGCCTGGCGGCATGCACGATCATGGCCCCCCAGCCACAGCCGATGTCGAGAAAGCGATGACCGGGCCGGACCTGGAGCTTGGTGAGAATGTGATCGAGCTTGTTCAACTGGGCCTGCTCGAGCGTGTCTTCATCCGAGCGATAGTAGGCACACGAGTAGACCATGCGCGAATCGAGAAAGAGCTGGTAGAACGCGTTCGACACGTCGTAGTGATACTCGATCGCGCGCTTGTCGCGGGCCCGGGTGTGCTTCAGGCGTGCCGCAAGATCGAACAACCGCCCCGACCCCCTGCCACCGGCGCGCGCAAGCTTCTGCGCTGCTTCAAAGACATCGCTGAGGCGCCCCTGGACATCGATGTGGCCTTCCACATAGGCCTCGCCGAGTTTCATGAGGTCGGGATTGATGAGCCAGCCCGCCGATGAAGCGCGCGGGACATGCAGTTTCACGCGTGGCCGGTTGCCCAGTGGATAGGTCTGACCATTCCACAGACTCAGTTCGATCGGGATGTCGTGACGGGCACGCAAATCAGCCGCGACACTGGCTAGCTTTCGGTCAAGCAGCATCAGCCCCTCCTCCGATGGGGTCTGGCAGATGATGAGCGTGCAGCACCACACCGAACCCCTGCCCAAACCAGCCCCGGAGAAATCCTATCGTCGCAGCGCCGGGGGCGAATTGAGCTGGGTCAATGCCTCAGTCCGCACCGACACCGCGCCGATTCAGGCAAGGCCTGCGGCCAGCGCTGCGTCGACATCGTCGAGCCAGACGAAGGTAAGCGCGTCGCGGGCTTCGGCCGGAATCTCCGGGTAGTCGGATCGGTTGCGCGCCGGCAGCATCACGGTACGGATGCCCGCCTGCGCGGCTGCCAGCACCTTCTCCTTGATGCCGCCCACCGGCAGGACCAGACCACGCAGACTGATCTCGCCGGTCATCGCGGTATCGGCGCGCACCACGCGCCCAGTGAAGATCGAGGCGATGGCGAGGAACATGCCCACGCCGGCACTCGGTCCGTCTTTTGGCGTAGCCCCTGCCGGTACGTGAACATGCAGATCGGACTTCCGGAAGAGCGCCGGATCGATGCCCAGCGACTCGGCCCGCGACTTCACCAGGGTGAGCGCGGCCTGCACCGATTCCTTCATGACATCCCCGAGTTGCCCGGTGACGATCAGCCGTCCGGCGCCCGGCGTGCGAGTTGCCTCGATGAAGAGCACATCGCCCCCGGCCGGTGTCCATGCGAGTCCGGTTGCAACCCCGGACAGACCGGCCCGAAGCGCGCTCTCGTTCTCGAACTTGCGCGGGCCGAGCACCGCGGGCAGATCGGCTGGCAACACGGTGACACTGGCAGCCTCGCCGCGGGCGATGCGCACCGCGGCGTGGCGGCAGACCGCCGCGATGCGACGCTCGAGGCCTCGCACCCCCGCCTCGCGGGTGTACCCGCGCACGATCTCGCGCAGCGCAGCCTCGCCCAGTTCGATCTGCTCGGACTTCAGGCCGTTTTGATCGACCTGCTTGGCCACCAGATGCGTGCGTGCGATGTTGACCTTCTCGGTCTCGGTGTAACCCGGCAATTCGACCACTTCCATCCGGTCGCGCAAGGGGCCCGGAATGGTGTCGAGCATGTTGGCGGTGGCGATGAAGGTAATGCGCGAGAGATCGAATGGAACCCCCAGATAGGCATCGCGAAAGGTTGCGTTCTGCTCCGGGTCGAGTACCTCGAGCAGTGCCGCCGAGGGTTCACCATGAAACCCGCCATGACCGAGCTTGTCGACCTCGTCGAGCAGCATCACTGCATCGCGCGCGCCGGCCTTCTTCAGTGCCTGCACGATATTGCCGGGCAGTGCGCCGACGTAGGTGCGACGATGCCCGCGAATCTCGGCCTCATCGTGAACCCCCCCCAGGGCCACGCGAACGAAGGTGCTGCCCAGGGCACGGGCAATCGACTGCCCGAGCGAGGTCTTGCCAACGCCCGGGGGGCCGACGAAGCACAGTATCGGTGCCTTGCCCGACGGGTTCAGCTTGCGCACGGCCAGATATTCGACAATGCGCCGCTTCACGGTGTCGAGGCCGAAATGATCGGTATCGAGCACGGCCCGCGACGCATCCAGATCGATATCGCGTGCACTGGTCACCGCCCAGGGCAGCTCGACCAGCCAGTCGAGGTAGCTTCGTACCATCGAGTACTCGGCTGACGAGTCGGACATGCGCTTCAGACGCGCCAGTTCCTTGCGTGCCTGCTTCAACACGTCGGGAGGCATCTGTGCTGCCTCGATCGCTGCCTCCAGGTCCTCGAGTTCGGCGGTCTCGCCCTCATCGCCCAGCTCGCGCTGGATCTGGCGCAACTGCTCGCGCAGCATGAATTCGCGCTGCCGCTCGTCGACCTTCTCCTGGGTTCGGTCACCGATCTCGCGCGACAGGCGCATCACCGCGATGCGGTGCGCGAGCAAGGCCAGCACGTTATCCAGACGCGCCTCGATGTCGAGCGTCTCGAGGATGGCCTGCTTCTCCTCAGGCTTGATATCCATGAAGCCCGCCACCATGTCGGCGAGCGCACCAGCCGAACTGAAGCTCTGGATCGCAGCCACCAGATCGTGCGGGGTCTGAGGCAACAGCTGCAGCGCTTCGGCGGCTCGCTGCTTCAGTAGCAGCATCCGCGCCTCGATGCCGCCATCGCGCTTGTCGACCTCGGCGATGCGTTCGATGCGCGCGGCCAGAAACGGCATGTCGCGAATGACCTCGATGATGCGAAAGCGCTGTTCGCCCTGGCACACCACGTGATGCCCGCCATCACCGGTCGTGACGTACCGCACCACGCGGGCGAGGGTACCGATGGGATGGAGATCTTCCGGCTCGGGTTCGTCGCGAGTCGGGTCACGCTGCATGACCAGGCCCACGGTTCGCTCGCTGCGCGCTGCCTGCTGCGCCGCGGCGATCGATCCGGGACGGCCGATGCCGAAGGGCAGCACCATGCCGGGGAACAGCACGCTGTTGCGAACCGGGATCAGCGGCACGACATCGGCGGGCAAGGTGTAGATGGTGGCGAGGTCGCCACCCCGTACCGGCATCGACGCACTGCCCGTCTTCGGCGGGCTCGCCGAATCGGGGTGTTCGGCGTCAGGTACCCGCGCCTCATCGCGATCGTCGGTGCCCTCGCCGTTGTCATCACCGGCACCCCGCCCGGTGACACTGCCTGAATCGTCCCGTGTGTCCATGGTCTGGCTACTCCCTGCTGATTGGCGCTGGCCCGTGCGCCACGCCGCCTCACATAGATGGGAACCGTGCTCGCCAATTCAAGGGCTGCCCGAAATTCCCTCGCTCACCCAGTGAGCGAGCGCAAAGGCAGGCTCACGAACTGCCTGCCAACCCCTGCCGTACGCTTCAAGGTGCCCTCCAGCCATGACTCACCCGACCCTCAGCGAGCCCTTCACCGACGACCTCTTTGCAACAGCCCATCCGGCCGTTCGCGCCACCGCCCCGCCCCGCCGCAGCGCGCAGGCGGCCTCGCCCGAAGCACTTCTTCACGTACTGCGCACCCGCCACAGCGAGCGCATCGCCGGTCAACTGATCACCCCGGCACGGTCGGGCGAATGGGCAAGCCTGCCACCCGACTGCAACCCGCGACTGCGCGAGGCCCTGCGCCAACGCGGCATCGACCGGCTTTACAGCCATCAACGCGAAGCCTGGGATCACGTCCAGCGTGGGGAGGACATCGTGCTGGCCACCCCTACCGCCTCAGGCAAGAGCCTCTGCTACAACCTGCCGGTGATCGACGCCGTGCTCACACGGGGTGCCAAGGCACTCTATCTCTTTCCGACCAAGGCACTTGCACAAGACCAGGTGGCGGAATTGCTGGCGATCAACGACAGCGGCCGCCTCGGCCTGCGCGCGAGCACCTTCGATGGCGACACGCCCGCCGATGCCCGACGTGCGGTGCGGGTTCATGGCGACATCGTGGTCACCAACCCGGACATGCTGCATCAGTCGATCCTGCCCCATCACACGAAGTGGGCGCAGCTGTTCGAGAACCTTGCCTTCGTGGTGATCGACGAACTGCATACCTACCGGGGCGTGTTCGGGGCTCACGTGGCCAATCTCATCGCGCGCCTGCACCGCATTCTCGCGTTCTACCGGTCAACACCTCGCTTCATCACCTGTTCGGCAACCATCGGCAACCCCGATGAGCTCGCCAGCCGACTGATCGGCCGGCGCATTCACCCGATCACACAGTCGGGGGCACCGAGCGGCGAACGACACCTGCTCATCTGGAATCCGCCCATCGTCAATGCCGACCTGGGTTTGCGCGCGTCGGCAAGGTCGCAAAGCACGCTCCTTGCGCGCCAGGCCATCGATCTGGGCCTGAAGACCATCGTGTTCACCAATTCGCGGCTCGAAGTGGAGGTGATCACCAAGTATCTGAAGGACATCTACGACGCCGACCCTCGCCATGCAGCGCGCATTCTTGCGTATCGGGGTGGTTACCTGCCGACCGAGAGGCACTCGCTCGAAGCGAGCCTGCGCTCGGGCACGCCAGACGCCGTCGTGAGCACCTCGGCCCTCGAACTCGGAATCGACATCGGCGCACTTGACGTGTGCATCCTCAACGGTTATCCGGGCAGCGTCGCGAGCGCGCTGCAACGCTTCGGCCGCGCCGGACGGCGCAATCGCACCGCGGTCGGCATTCTCGTCGCGAGCAGCGAGATGCTCGACCAGTACCTTGCCCGGCACCCCGACTTCTTTCTGGGCGCAAGTGCCGAAGAGGCCGTGGTCGACCCCGAACAACTGCTGATCCAGATGGAACACCTGCGCTGCGCAGCCTTCGAACTGCCCTTTCGCACCCACGAACAGTTCGGAGCCGAGACCGTCGAGTCGCGACTTGCCTATCTCGAGGGCGAATCGGTGCTGCACGAGGCCGGTGGCGAATGGCACTGGATCGCCGACAGCTACCCGGCCAACGCGATCTCGCTGCGAGCGGTGGCCGATGGCAACTTCACCGTGATCGATGTGACGGGCGGGGGCAAGACCGTGATCGCCGAAGTCGACTACTCGGCCGCCGCGATGACCCTCTACGAAGGCGCCATCTACATGGTGCAGTCGGCCCCTTGGCAGGTGGAGCGCCTGGACTGGACCGGACGCAAGGCGTTCGTGCGCCGCACGCGCGTCGACTACTACACCGACGCGATCGACTACACCCGACTGAAGGTGCTCGACTGTTTCAATCAGGCCCCCTCCGGCAGGGGCCAGAGTCAGCATGGCGAGGTCCATGTGGTGCGCCATGTCTCGGGCTACAAGAAAATCCGCTACTACACGCACGAAAACGTCGGCTACGGGCCGGTGAACCTGCCCGATCAGGAGATGCACACGTTTTCGCTCTGGTGGGACATTCCGGCCGCCGTTCTCGACGAGGCCTTTGCCGATCGACAGGCGGCCATCGACGGATTCATCGGCGCGGCCTACACCCTTCAGCACATGGCTGCGCTGGTTTCGCTCTGCTCGGTACGCGACATCGGTCGGGCTGTGGGCGATGGCAATGGCACGTGGTCGGCCGTGATCGAGTCGCACCGGCGAGCAGCACTGCCCGACAGCGGTGCTGGCGCCGAGGGCGCCGAGGCGACTCCGGGCAGACCCTTCAGGCCGACCCTCTTTCTGTACGACAACACTGCCGGGGGGAGCGGTCTGGCCCCGGCGCTCTTCGAGCGCCGCAGTGAAATCGTCGATCGTGCCTTGAGTCTCATCGTTCGATGCGAGTGCAGCGACGGCTGCCCCGCCTGCGTCGGACCGATCCTGCGTTCCGACCCGGATGGCAAGAGCGGGACGGGCGGATCGGACGTCACGGACCGTTCGAGCCGCTCCGGGCGAAGGAACCGATCGTTGCCCTCGCCCAGGATATCGGCGCAGCGCATCCTCGAACTGCTCGGTGCAAACCTGGCCGCGCAATCTCGCCCCGAGGCTACATGAACACGCTCGAACTGCGCGAGCGCCTGATGCGAGCGGCACGCGGCAATGCGGCGGCGGCGACCAGCGCGAGCAGCGAGGGTATGCCAGCCCCGCAAGGCCGGTACGCGCCAGCCAGCATTCCGGCGCCGCCGCCGGGTACCGGTGCAGCGGGGCTATCCATCGCCGAGCGACTCGCGCGCCTCAGACCCCGGTCGGTGCCTTCGCGCCCCAGCACCATCGATCCGGAGCAACTGGCCCTGTCGGTCGGCGGCGTACTCGACGCGCCCGGGGTGATCCGGATCGACCTGTGCCTCGCCGATGGTGCAACCGGTTCGGTCACGGACAGGCGGTGCCCGCCAGACCTCGCCCCATTACCCACCGGAGCGAACCTCGGGCGCGATCACCTGCACGCGCTCGGGCTCACGGCACTCGAGGACGCAACGTCGCTCGTCTTTCTCGACACCGAAACCAATGGCCTTGCCGGCGGTGCCGGCACGCTTGCCTGGATGATCGGCGCCGGCCGGATCGAAGCGCGTGGATTCACGATCCGCCAGTGGATGCTGCTTGGCCCTGCGGCCGAACGCGACATGCTCACCCTGCTCGGGCAGTGGCTGCGTCCCGACTCGACGATCGTGACCTACAACGGACGCACTTTCGATCTGCCACTTCTGGCCACACGCTACTGCCTCAACCGGATGCGCGATCCGCTGGCAGCCCGCCCTCATCTGGACCTTCTCGCGGGCGCTCGCAGCCTGCCGCGCAGAGGCGCACCTGACCTCAAGCTGAGTTCGGTCGAACGCGCGTGGCTTGGCGTGTTTCGTGCCGATGATCTGCCGGGCAGTGCCGCACCGGGTGCATGGCGAAACTGGCTTCAGGCTCGTGATGCAAGGGCTCTGCCCGGCGTGCTGAAACACAACGCCATCGATATCGAGAGTCTTGCGCGACTCCTGCTGCATGCGGGTCGCATCCGGGCAGGACTCTTTGATGACAGGGGAAGCACCAGAGCCGACTCGGCTGACCCGGCTGAACCCGCCCAGGCCATCCAGGTCACCGAAGCCGCTCTGCTATAGTCGGTACGCCCTTCCCGAGACTCGCCATGGCCCTTTCATTCAATCGCGAGACACGCTTCGAATACGGCACGCTGGAGACAGTGGCGCCCGGCCTGCGACGCATCGTCGCGCGCAATCCATCGCCCTATACGCTGCACGGTACCGGCACCTATGTGGTGGGCTCGGGTGAAGTGGCCATCATCGACCCCGGACCCGATGACCCGGCTCATGTCGATGCCCTCCTCGAGGGGCTGCGCGGCGAGGCGGTGAGTCATGTCTTCGTGACGCATACCCACAACGATCACTCTCCCGCCGCACGCCACCTGCGCGAGCGCTGTGGCGTTGCCGTCTGGGGCTGCGCCCCCCACCCGGTGAGTGGCGACACCTTCACGGGCGAAGCAGGGGGTGACGTCGATTACAGCCCCGATCGGTTACTCGTCGATGGCGAGATCATCGAAGGACGCGACTGGTCCATCGAAGTGGTACACACGCCCGGACACACCTCCAATCACCTGTGCTATGCCCTGCAACCGCAGGGCATTCTCTTCTCGGGTGATCATGTGATGGGGTGGTCGACCAGCGTGGTGTCACCGCCCGATGGCGACATGCGGGCCTACCTGCGCTCGCTCGAACGACTGGCCGCGCGAAGCGATCGCATCTACTGGCCAACACACGGGCCGGCCATCGAGTCACCGCAGGACTACGTACGGGCTCTGCACGAGCACCGTGTGCAGCGCGAGGCCATGGTGGTCGAGGCCTTGCGCGCCGGGCTCGATTCGATTCCGGCCATGGTGGACCGCATCTACGCAGGCCTCGACCCGCGACTGGTGCGCCCGGCCGGGCGCACGACCTGGGCGCACCTTCGCTGCCTGGTCGAGGACGGCAAGGCCTGCGTCATCGAAGGCGAGGCTGGCCTCGCAAGCGCGACGCTCGAAGCGCGCTATCGCCTCGCGAGCCACTGATCGGCCAGGAGCGCGCTCTGCGCGTCGATGCGCTGCCCGGGATACCCGCCCGGGCAGAGGCGCTGCCGCAACCTCGTGCCGCGTGACCCGCAACGGCCGGATCTAGATACGCCGCGCCTCAGGCAGGATGTCGCGACCGAAGATCTCGAGTGAGCGCATGATCTCGGCCTGGGGCAAGGAGCCAAAGTCGACCAGCATGCCCACCTGGGTGATGCCCATGCGCGCCATCTGCTCGAGCCGCGTCAGCACCTGATCGCGCGCTCCCATGAGAACCCGGTCGGGATAGTAGAGTTCAAACGAACTCTGGCGCTGATAGTCCTCGCGCGCTGCATAGCCCTTGTAGGCAATGGGGTCAGGCGCCTTGGTGGCGGCCTCGACGCCTGCCGCGGTGTACTCACCCATCGGACGATCGACCACGCTGCGCAATGCCGCGTCATCGGGTTGATCGAGGAAGTGGGCGTGATACACGCAGGCCACCTCGTGGTCCTCGACCCGCCGGCCACTCTTGACCAGCGCGTCGGTGTACCAGCCGATCCGCTGGGCTGCCGTGGCACCGTCGACGTGATAGGCCACGTAGAGCAGGTTGTACCCTTCCTTCGCCGTCCATTCAAAGCTCTCGGGCGACATCAGGCAAGCCACCCAGATAGGCGGATTGGGCTGCTGGCGCGGCGTGGGCAGCACACGCAGGCCCTCGATGGGGGGACGGAACGGGCCGCTGTAGTGCACCGGCTCACCAGTCCAGGCCTGGCGTACGAGCGAGATGCCATCCTCGAGGCGCTCGCGCGTCTCGCGCATCGGCACGCCGAAGGCGTCAAATTCGTCACGCAGGAAACCGCGGCCAATCCCCAGATCGGCACGCCCGCCCGACAGATGATCGAGCACCGCGGTCGATTCGGCGACGCGAATCGGATCATTCAGAGGCAGTACGGTGGCCCCGGTACCCAGACGGATGTTGCGCGTACGCCCGGCCAGGTAGGAGAGCATCGAGAACGGTGCCGAACTCAGACCACCGTGGCGCACGAAATGATGCTCGACAAACCAGGCGTAGTCGATGCCGATCTCATCGGCATAGCAGACCTGTTCGACCATGTTGTCGATATGGGTCGCCTCGTCGATCTGTGCCGGCATGTGAGTCGGCAGGTAGAACAATCCGAATTTCATGTCTGTCTCCATGGTGCCCGGATGCCTGGCCCTGGACGGCGGGGAATGCCGCGCTGGCTCTGTGAAGAATCATCCGCATGGTCTCGAGTTTACCGTGCCGGCACCGACGCGCAGCGGGGCGTCCTCGACACCGATCACCTGCAGCACGCTGGCGGACAGGCCCCGGTACAATCCGGCCGGAACGGTACCGCATGCCAACCCGGTCACACGCGGAGCCGCGCTCGCGCCCTGCGAGCTGCGCCGACTTCGCCGTGCCCATGAGGAGACCCCTTGATGACGACTACACCCAGCATCCCTGCCCCCGTGGCTCGCACGCATACGCCAGCCGGCAAGGTCGTGACACGGGCCGGACTGGCCGCACTCGCCGTGCTGACCGCCCTTCCTGCGCTGGCCCAGACAGCCTGGCCAACCCGACCGATCCGCATCATCGAACCGGCCGTCGCCGGCAGCGCCGTCGATGTGTACATCCGCCGGGTTGCCCCGAAACTCTCCGAGGCACTGGGCCAGCCGATCATCATCGAGAACCGGCCGGGCGCCAACAGCGCGATCGGCGCCCGTGAAGCGGCCCGCGCCCCCGCCGACGGGTACACGATCTTTCACGCCAACATCAACAACTCGATCAACGATGCACTCGTCGGCGACAACTGCTGTCGCCTGACCCAGGAGTTCGCGCCGGTCACGCGACTCACCTCGACCGCACTGATGATGGTGGTGCACCCCTCGGTGCCCGCGAACACGTTGAAGGAATTCGTCGACTATGCGCGCGCCAACCCCGATGTGCTGACCTACGCATCGGGTGGTACCGGTGCCATCACGCAACTGATCGGCGAACGTCTGAAGATGGTGGCCGGCGTCAAGGTGCGCGAAGTACCCTACAAGTCGATCGGTGCCGAATTGCCCGACCTGACCGCAGGGCACGTGAAGACCGCTTTCCTTGCCCCAATCGTGATCAGCCAGCATGTGAAGGCCGGGCGACTGCGTGCTCTGGCAGTGCCTGAAGCACGCCGCGCACCCTCGATGCCCGATGTCCCCACGATGGCCGAGGCGGGTGTCTCAGGCGTGGACGCCACCGGATGGAACGGCATCTTCGTGCCGGCGGGAACACCCGAGCCGGTGATCAGGCGCCTGCAGCAGGAATTCTCCAAGGTGCTGAACCTGAAGGAAGTGCGCGATGAGGCTGCGTCGCTCGCCACCGAGGTCGGTGGCGAATCGACCGAGGAATTCACGGCCTTCGTGAAGAACGAAATCGCCAAGTGGGCGCGCGTCATCAAGGAAGCGGGCATCAAGGCCGAGTAAGACCCTGCCGCGGGCCGTTCCGGGCGGCTTGCGCGCACGCGCTGCGCCGCGAGCCTGTCCCGGCGCGGGGTCAGATCAGGACGCCAGGCCGCCGCTCGCCTGCCGCCGGCACGGCTCGTCAGTTTCGCTCGCGCGCCTTGCGCAGCAATTCGAGGATCACCACCGGGCTCAATGTCGCCTGATTCACCTTCACACCAAACGGCGTGAGCGCATCTTCGATCGCCGACACGAGTGCCCCGGCCACCGGCAGCGTAGCTGCCTCGCCGATGCCCTTCACGCCCAGCGGATTGAGCGGTGAGGGGCTCTCGTTGAAGATCACTTCGATCGTCGGGAGCTCGGTAGCCGTGGTGAGCAGGTAATCGGCAAACGTGGTCGTGATCGGCTGCCCTTCATCGTCAAAGCGCATCCACTCGTAGAGCACATTGCCGATGCCGTGCACGATGCCACCATGCACTTGCCCCTCGGCCGTGGCCGGATTCACCAGACTGCCGCTGTCCTGTACCGCTACATAGCGCAGGATGCGCGTATCGCCCGTCAGCACATCGACTTCGACCTCGCAGGCATGGCAGGCGTTGGCGTAGCACTGGATATCGGCCTGGTAGAGCGAGTCGGCAGCCAGGCCCGGCGACACACCACCCGGCATCGAATAGCCCGGGGAACCACGCAACTTGCGGGCAATCTCGGCCAGCGCGATGCCCTTGGCCGGTACGCCCGCGATCTGCACCCGCCCGTCGCGCAGTTCAAGGTCTTCCTCGGCCGCCTCGAGAAGATGCGCTGCCGCCTTCAGCGCCTTCGCCTTCACCTCGAGCGATGCCACGTGCACGGCTGAGCCCGCCATGATGGTCTGGCGACTCGCGAAACCGCCCATGCCGAGCGAATTGACCGAGGTATCACCCGCCATCACGTCGATGGACTGGATGTCGACACCGAGCTGCTCGGCACAGACCATGGCGAGCGTGGTCTTCAGGCCCTGGCCCATCGCCAGCGCGCCGGTGTAGATGCTCACCCGGCCGCCGGGTTGTACCCGCACCACGGCCGTCTCGTAGGGCCCCCGACCCGTCGGCTTCACGCAATGGGCGAGGCCCAGACCGATGTAGCGACCCTCGGCGAGTGCCGCGGCCTGGCGCGCGGCAAACCCGGCACGATCGATGGCCTCGAGCGCCCGCTCCTGGCAACGCAGATAGTCGCCGCTGTCGAGCGTGACCGCGGCACCTGCACGGTTTTTCAGCGGCTTGGTGTACGGCATGCTGGCCGCGGGCACCAGGTTGCGGGCGCGCACGTCCGCCCGATCGAGCCCCAAGCCCTGGGCGACGCGATCCATCATGCGTTCCATGACGAAGGCTGCCTGCGGGTAACCGGCCCCGCGCACCGGCGCGACCGGCGTCTTGTTGGTGTAGGCCACATGGACCGCAAGGTCGTAGGCAGGCACCTTGTAGGGCCCGGTGACGGAGGAGGCCGAGTTGTAGGCCACGTTGGTCGCCTGAGGGGTGTAGGCCCCGTGATCGTGAATGAGATGCCCCCGCACACCCAGGATGTGAGCCTCGGCATCAACCGCGATCTCCATCTCCCAGAACTGGTCGCGCTCATGGATCGTGGCAACAAAGTGCTCGCGTCGATCTTCGACCCACTTGACGGGGCGCCCGAGAAGCAGCGCTGCGGCTACGGTGGCCACCTCGTCGTTGTAGGTCATGAACTTGCCACCGAACCCTCCCCCGACCTCGGGCGCGATCACCCGCAGGGCGTTCTCGTCGAGCGCGAGGGCCTCGGACAGGACGCGAAAGAGTTCGTGCGACATCTGGGTCGATGACCAGACCGTGGTCACACCCAGTGCCAGATCGGGGCGGGCGAACACACCGCGGCACTCGATCGAGTTGGGTACCCCGCGATGCTGCCAGAAGCGCTCGCGAAACACGTGCGGGGCCCGTGCGAAGGCGCCCTGCGGATCGCCATAGGCCACGTGATACTGCTGCAGGACGTTGCCGGGCAAGTCACGCCTCACCTTGGGCGAGTCGGGCTCGATCGCGCGACGCGGATCAGACACGACCGGCAGCATCTCGTAGTCGATCTCGACCAGGGCCGCCGCATCTTCGGCCATGGCACGGGTCTGCGCGACCACCATCGCGATGAGTTCACCCACGTGGGCGACTTCGTCGCGAGCGAATATCCAGGGGGTGGTGTTGCGTGGCAGCGAATCGGTCGGGAAGCCAAAGGGCATGCGCGCATGGGTGAGCAGGGGCGCGATGTCATCGGCGGTGTAGACCGCCACAACGCCCTCGCAGGCGCGCGCCGCAGTGGTATCGATGCGCGTGATGAGGGCATGTGCAAGCGGACTGCGCACGAAGGCTACCTCGAGCGCCCCCTCGGCGGGGATGTCGTCGACGTAGTGTCCTTCACCGCGCAGGAGCGCGGGGTCCTCGATGCGTCGGGCGCGCTTGCCGACGACACGCGGTGCGGGACGGGATTCCTGAGCAGGCATAGCGACAGTGGTCATGCAATTCTTCCAGTGCGATCGGCTCATCCGACGACCTGCTCATTCTATCGCGGCCCGGAAGCCTGTCTTATACTGACTCGACTGATGACCATCACCCATCGGGAGCGCACTTGACCCACCGTCACCCTGCAAATCTCGCCAGCGCGCTCCGCGCCGCGCTTCTCGGCCTGGGGGTGCTTGTCGGCTTCCTGCCCTCGGGGGCGAGCGCCCAGGTGCCGTGGCCCAACCGACCACTGAAACTCATCGTACCCTTTCCACCCGGGGGGCCCACCGACCTCATCGGGCGCACCGCTGCGCGTATCCTGTCGGACGCTCTCGGGCAACCGGTCATCGTCGACAACCGTGCCGGTGGAAGCGGCGTCACCGGGCTCGACGCGCTCGCCAAGGCGCCGGCCGATGGGTATACCGTAGGGCTCACCGCCATCACCGTCGCCACCGCGCCCCACCTGGGTCCGGTGCCATTCGATACGATGCGCGACTTCACCTTCATCACCAATCTGGTCAGCACCACGCCACTCATCGATGCCCACCCATCGTTTCCGGCCAATACGCTGGCCGAACTGATCGCGCTGGCACGTGCACGTCCCGGTACGATCAACTACGGTACGCCCGGCATCGCCACCGTGCCGCACCTGGCGAGCGAGATGCTGCAGGCCGCAGCGGGCATCCGGCTCAGCCACATACCCTACAAGGGCACGGCACAACTCACCAACGACGTGCTGGCCGGGGTCATCGGCCTCAACTTCGAAAGCTCACTCGTGCTCGCCCTGCCCAACATCCGGGCGGGCAAGCTCAAACCCATTGCGGTGATCGGTGCGCGACGCGCCAGCATGCTGCCCGATGTGCCGACGATCGCCGAGTCGGGCTACCCCGACATCCATGCCGAACCCTGGTTCGGTCTGGGCGCACCGGCGGGCATCACCGCCGCCCAGCGAGTGCGCCTGAACGATGCTCTCGTTCGAGGGATGCAGACCCGAGAGGTCATCGATCGCTTTGCAGCGATCGGGGCCGAAGTGCAGACGACGACGCCCGAAGCCTTCGAGGCTTTCGTCCTTGCGGAATTCACCCGCTGGGGCGAAGTGATCCGTCGCACCGGCATCAAGGCCGACTGAGCGGGCGTGACCTCCTCAGGACTGCGGCGCCCCGCGCCGACCGCGGGTCGGTGGCACCCTCAGCCCGCTGCCAGCGCCCTCCACCGCATCGCGCGCCAGATTGGACAGTACGGCACGCAGGATGCGACGCGTCGCCGCAACATCGGCCGCGTCGAGCCCCGCCACGGCAATATCGTTCACCTCGACCGCCAGGGGCACCAGCACATCGCGCAGCGAGCGCCCGAGGGGCGTGAGATCGATGTAGACCTTGCGCCGGTTGCCGGGCTCCTGCCGGCGCGTCACATAGCCCAGCGACTCCATCGCCTTCAATGCCGAGAAGGTCGTGGGCTCCATGACACCCGCCAGTTCGCTCAGTTCGCGCTGGGTGAGCCCGTCAGACTCCCAGAGGATGCGCAGGAACGTCCAGTGTCCGAACGAGACGCCATGCGGTGCGAGGCGCATCTGCAAGGCACGCACCATCGCCCGGGTCGCGTCCTTTGCCACGTGGGCGAGGCGATCATCGGGCACGGCTTCACGCCAACGCTCGAGCAGCGCACGCATCTCGGGCGAACGTGTGCCACTCACCGAGACGGCGCCTGCTGGAATTGCAGCCTCACATCGCCACGCGTCTGACTGGAGCGCAACAGGGCCAGGCAAACTTCGAGGGTCGCGCGCGACCAGGCCCCGTCATGCAAGGGCGGCACATCATCGAACACCGCCGCGCACAGCTCATCGATGACCTCGGAGCGGGGCACGATCGGCGCCGGCAAGGCCTCGAGCCACTGGCGGTCATCGGCATGAATCATCACACCGGTCGGCAGCGGCCGAAGGTCGGCATGCTCGCAACTCACGATGAGCGGCCCGAAGTGCTGATGCAGGCGCGATGGAGGTGGGTCGCCAGCGCGCATCACCGACAACTCGCCGCCATAGTTGCGGGCCGCCTTGAGACTGGCCTCGGCCTCGGCAGAGCGGGCCGCCGCGAGCGCGCGGCGGGCAGCACCATACCGGGCCGGGTCCTTGCGCTCGCCCGACTCGCCGACGCCACCGCAGAATTCGTCGGAATCGAAGTGGGCGTAGCCACTGTAGGTGAGGCTGGCAAAGGCGCCCTCCTCGAAATCGAGAAGCGCCGAGTAGGCCCCCTCGGTCGGGCGTGTGGCGTCCCAGGCGGCCGCATGGGCACGCACGCTGCGCACCCGCCCACCCCCGAGCAGGCGCACGATATCGACCTGATGTGCGGCCTGGCTGAAGAGCACCCCACCGCCCTGGGCGGTATCCATTTCTTCCGGACGCCGGGGGCGGTACATGTAATCCGTGAAGTCGAGCGCCGTGATCATGCGCACCCGACCGAAGGCACCACTGCGGATGAGTTCGCGCGCGCGCAGCACCGGGGCATCGAAGCTGTGGCTGTGACCCACCACGAGATGCACGCCTGCGCGGGTCACCGCCTCGATCATGTCCGAGCATTCCTCGATCGAGATGGCCATCGGCTTCTCCACCAGCACATGACGCTCGTGAGCGGCCGCGAGGGCCACATGGGCACGATGCAGCTGATGAGGCGTGGCGACATAGATGACATCGATATCGGCTTGGGCGCACAAGGCCTCGACCGTCTCATGAACTGTCGCACCGAAATCGGCGGCGAAGCGTGCCCGCGCCTCCGGCCGTGGATCGGCAGCCGCCACCAGACGGATGCGCGGATCGGCGATGAAGGTGGGCAGCATCAGGGTGAATGCACGACCCAGACCGGCAACACCGAGGCGCAGCACGCGAGGGGCCGACCGCTCGATCGAGGTCACCGGTCGATCACCAGTTCACTGCCACTGGCAGCGCGCGATACGCAGATCATGATGTGCGTCTCCCGCTCTTCGGCCACCAGCACGAAGTCGCGATGGTCGACCGAGCCTTCGAGCAAGCCGGTCCGGCAGGTACCGCAACTGCCGCTTTCACAGGAACTCGGACACTCGTGACCTGCGGCGCGCATGGCATCGAGAATGCTCACCCCGGGGGGTACCTCCAGGCGCGCGCCGGATCGGGCCAATTGGACGAAAAAGGACTCATCGACCGCCTTCGCCGCGGCGCCATCGGCGAAGGCCTCGAAGTGCACGCTGCTCGCCGACCAGTGACCGGTCATGTCCCGTACCGCAGTCATCAGACCTGCCGGCCCGCAACAGTAGACCTGGCGCCCTGCCGGACGCTCGAGCATCGGCCACAGATCGAATGCCCGCTCGGGGTCACCCGCATCGTGATGGACGGTGACTCGTGGTGCGATTGCCGGGTCGGCAAGCGACTCGGCAAAGGCAGTCTGGGCCGCGGATCGAGTCAGATAGACGAGCTTGAATCGGGTCTCGCCCTGACTCACCAGATGGCGGATCATCGACAGGATCGGAGTGATGCCGATACCCCCGGCGATGAAGAGATAGCCCCCCGTTGACTTCGCCAGACCGAAGTCGTTTCGCGGCCCGGACACCTCGATGAGATCGCCCGCACCGACCCGGTCGACCATATCGGCCGAGCCACCCCGGCCACGCGCATCGCGCAGGACGGCGATTTCGTAATGCGCACGATCAGCCGGATCGTTGACGAGCGAATACTTGCGCTCGAAGCCGCCCGGCGTGCGCACCACCAGATGCGCACCCGCCTCGAATTCAGGCAGTTCGGCGCCCTGCGGATCGCGCAGGACGAAGCGCATGATGTCGGTTGCGGCCGGTGAGGCGAGTTCGACGCGCAACGAGCGCCAACCCGCGGATTCAGAGACCATTGCGCATCCCCTTCTGCTATACTCGAATTAACTTAGATATCTAATATTATCACGCACGCAACCCCAGCCCAAGCCTTTCCCGAGACGCCTGAAAGACCCGACGGCTGCCCGGGGCGGACACCCCCGCGGGCGACACGCGCTTTCGACGATACTGGTGGCCAGCGTGCATGGTGACCGCAACCGAGGAGACCCGGCCGATGACCCCTCAGGACAACGAATTGCTGTGCCGCGTCGAGGGCGACGCACCGATGGGCCAGATCATGCGACGGCACTGGATTCCAGCCTGCATGATCGAGGAAGTCGCCGAGCCTGATGGCAAACCGCTGCGCGTCCGGTTGCTTGGAGAAGATCTGGCCATCTTCCGCGATACGGACGGCCGGGTCGGCATCCTCGATGACCATTGCCCGCACCGCGGGGTATCCCTGTCGCTGGGACGCAATGAGGAATGCGGGCTTCGCTGCCTCTACCACGGCTGGAAGATGGACGTCGAAGGCAACGTTCTCGAGATGGCATCGGAACCGGCGGCCAGCAAACTCGTCGAGAAGGTGAAGCACAAGTCGTATCCGGCGCGCGAAGCCGGGGGCTTTGTCTGGACGTGGATGGGTCCGGCCGAGGAAATGACCGAGTTCGAACCGCCGGTGTTCGCGCCGACCGAGGACACCCCGGTGAGCATCGTGAAAGTGCTCGTTGACTGCAACTGGGCGCAGATCCTCGAAGGCGCCATCGACTCGGCCCACAGTTCGAGCCTGCACTCCTCCGACATGGTGCCCTCGCGGGTCGAGGGTGCGCGAGCCACCGACTCGAACTGGCTGCGTCCATCGACCGACAAGGCGCCACGGATGCAGGTGCAGACCACGTCATTCGGTTTCCGCTACGCCGCGATCCGTCGTCCGATCAAGAGCGCCGAGACGCACGACTATGTCCGGGTTACCCTGTTCGTGGCCCCTTTCACCGTGGTGATTCCGCCCAACAACCGCTACAACGTCATCAACCTCAACGTCCCGGCCGATGACGAGCACACGGTGTTCTACTTCATTGCCTGGGGTGGCGAGGAAACGCCACATACGGAGGCCTGGCGCAAATTCTGCGGCGCCCAACCCGGCATCGACCTCGACATGAAGTTCCGCAACCTGCACACCCGCGACAACGACTACCTGCAGGACCGTCAGGCGATGAAGCTCGGCAACTTCACGGGCATCCGCGGCATTCCGCAACAGGACATCCCGATGTGGGAAACCATGGGGGCAATCACCGATCGCACTCGCGACCGGCTCGGCGCCAGCGACCTCGCCATCGTCGAATTCCGACGCCAGATGGTCGAGGCAGCCCGTACCGTGGCCGCCGGCGGACCGGTGATCGGAACCGCCGAGCCGCGCATACCGCTCGCGCGCCTGAGCTCATTCGAAGGCGTCGTCCCGAAGACGACCGACTGGCGCAGCCTCGCCGTCTCCGACGAGGAACAGAGAATCGCGGCGATCCACGCTGGCGGAGCGGCGCAACCCGCCTGATGCAAACGCGGCCCGGTGACGACGCTCTGACGCCCTGACCGCCGGCAGCCGTGACTTGTGTCACGGCGCTGTCAGCGTTGCTTGAGCGACGCATCGATCCAGTTGGCGAGGCCCTGGGCGTTCAGTTCGATGTCCAGGCCAAGCACCGACAGGATCGTTTCGTCGGCATGACGCAAGCCGGCGCTTCGCGCCTCGGCGAGCACGACCGCCTTCATGCCGTCGTGCAAGCGAGCCTGACGCGCCGCGCCCTCGTCATGGCGACAACGCTCGCCCAGCGCCACGTAGGCGTCGACAAGACGATGGAGCATTGCACCGAGCCGTGCAATGCCACGAACCTGCGCATAGTGCGTGAGGTAGACCGCATCGGGGGCGAGCGCGAGGATGCGATCGATCGAGCGATGCGCTTCGGCCGGATCGAACTGCGAAGGGCTGCTCGTCGGGATGATGAACGGGTGGCCCGCCTGATCGAGTTCGCGATACGAAAGCCCGAAGATGTCACCCGAGAAGACATGCCCGGAAGCCGAGTCGACGAAGGCAAGATGATGACGCGCATGACCGGGCGTATCAAGAACGCCGATGCGTCGTCGCCCGAGCGAGAGTTCGGCTCCATCGGGGAGCACGTCGATACGCGCTGCATCGACGGGTACCGGAGACCCGTAGGATCGCGCGACATGGGCTTCGCCATAGACATCGATGGTGGCCGCCCACAGCCGCGACGGATCGGCGATATGCCGTGCTCCTCGTTCATGCACGCCCAGACGAGCGTGCGGCAGGTGCTGCATCAGTGCCCCCGCCCCGGCTGCGTGGTCCAGGTGCACATGCGTCAGCAGCAGATGGCGAACGGCCGATGGTGAAACTCCGAGCAGGCGCAATGCCTCGAGCACGCGCGGCACCGACTGCCCGGTACCTGTGTCGATGATCGCCACTTCGCCCGCATCGACGATGAGGTGGATGGCATCGAGTTGCGGGCGGTAGTAGCCCGAATCGATGGCGTGGATGCCCGCCTCGTAACGCAGGAGTTCCACGGGCAGCGGGGCGGGAGACAGCGATACGGTGTCGGACATGGGCTCGAATCGACCAGGGCGGCCGGCAGCAACGGAAGGCAGGAGGCAGGGTACACCAGGGCGCCGAGCACCGACGGGCAGCGACGCCGCGCCCGGCATCATCGAGCCCACCCCTGGCAGGTAAACTGCGGCTATTCCGGGCAATGGCGGCAGGAACGGGGATGATGATGACACACACGATCGAAACGAACGGCGAAACGGGTGCGGGCACAGGGGTGGCACGGCATGTCATCGGCATCGTCGGCGCCGGGGTGATGGGTCGGGGCATCGCCCAGGTGGCGGCGCAGGCCGGTTTCCAGGTGTTGATGCATGACAGCCAGACGGGCGCCGCCGAGCGCGCCCGATCGGCGATCGGCGACACGCTCGCCCGAGTGGTCGAGCGCGGTCGCATGAGCAGCGAGGCCCGTGAGCAGGCCCTTGCCCACCTCACGCCGGTGACGAGCGCGGCTGAGCTCTCACCCTGCACGGTGGTGGTCGAGGCCATTGTGGAGGCGCTCGAACCCAAGCGCAGCCTGTTTCGCGAACTCGAGACGATCTGCTCTCCCGAGTGCATTCTGGCCACCAACACCTCGTCGCTGTCGGTTACGGCCATCGCTGCCGCCTGCGAGCATCCGCAGCGGGTAGCCGGGTTTCACTTCTTCAATCCCGTGCCCCTCATGAAGGTGATCGAGGTCGTCGATGGCGCCCTCACTGCGCGCGCTGCCGGTGACACGCTGATGGCCATCGGTCGCCAGTTCGGCCATACGCCCGTGCGGGCCCAGGACACACCGGGATTCATCGTCAACCATGCCGGGCGCGCGCTCGGCACCGAAGGGCTGCAGATCCTTCGCGAAGCCGTGGCCGACCACCCGGTGATCGACCAGATCCTGCGCGAGGCCGCCGGCTTTCGAATGGGCCCCTTTGAACTGCTCGATCTCATCGGGCTCGATGTCTCGCACGCGGTGATGGAATCGATCTACCGGCAGTACTACGAGGAACCGCGCTATCGCCCCTCGCCAATCGGTACCCAGCGTGTCGCGGCCGGCCTCTACGGGCGCAAGTCGGCACGGGGTGGGTTCTACCAGTACGACAAGGGCACGCCCCTCACCGACCCCGAAGCGCCCGCCCCCGCGCCAGGCCCGGACATGCCCGCCTTCTGGGTGAGCCCGCAGGGCGGCGGCAGCGCCGTGCTCGCACTGCTCGAACGACTGACCCGCCAATCGGCCGCCGGACAAGCAGGCCTGCTGCGCCTCGATCGGGGCGTACGCGCAGCACCCGATTCGATCTGCCTCGTCGCCCCGCTGGGGGCGGACGCCACCAGCGCTGCACTTGCTGAAGGCCTCGACCCGACCCGCACCGTTGCCATCGACACGCTCTTTCCGCTCGAGAACCGACGCACGCTCATGACCACGCCGGTGACCCTGCCAGCCGTACGCGCGGCGGCCCATGCACTTCTTGCCGCCGATGGCGTCAAGGTGAGCCTGATCCGCGACAGCGCCGGTTTCGTGGCACAGCGCGTTGTGGCCCTGGTGATCAACATCGGTTGCGAGATTGCCCAACAACGGGTGGCCGAACCGCAGGACATCGACCGGGCAGTCACCCTGGGCCTTGGCTACCCGTCGGGCCCCCTGGCCTGGGGCGACTCGCTGGGGGCTGATCGGGTCCTTGCCATCACCGAAGCACTGCACGCCGCAACGGGCGATCCGCGGTACCGACCGAGCCTCTGGCTGAAGCGTCGAACCCGCCTTGGAGTATCATTGCTGACCCCTGAGATCTGACCGCAGAGCGGGTTGGCGCCCTGTGAAGCAGCGCGCCGCAAGACCGCTCGTGCCCCTGCCGGAGCCGCCCATGAACGCACCCCAATCCAAGTCCCGCAAAGCCGTTTTCGACTGGGCTGACCCCTTGCTCCTCGATGCGCAACTCACCGAGGACGAGCGCATGGTGCGTGATGCTGCTCGCGCCTATTGCCAGGACAAGCTGCAACCGCGTGTACTCGAAGCCTTCCGGCACGAGAAGACCGATCCGGCCATCTTCCGCGAAATGGGCGAACTGGGTCTGCTGGGCCCGACCATTCCGACCGAGTACGGTGGTGCCGGCCTGAGCTATGTCTGCTACGGCCTCATCGCACGCGAAGTCGAGCGGGTCGATTCGGGCTACCGATCCATGATGAGCGTGCAGTCCTCGCTCGTCATGCACCCGATCAACCAGTTCGGCACCGAGGCGCAAAAGCAGAAGTTCCTGCCAGGCCTTGCCCGCGGCGAACTCATCGGCTGCTTCGGCCTGACCGAACCCAACCATGGCTCGGATCCGGCGAGCATGGCTACCCGGGCCCACTCGGCCGACGGGGGATACCTCCTCACCGGCTCGAAGATGTGGATTTCAAACTCTCCCTTCGCCGATGTCTTCCTGGTTTGGGCCAAGACCGACGACGGCATCATCCGCGGCTTCCTGCTCGAGAAAGGCATGAAGGGTCTGAGCGCACCGGCCATTCATGGCAAGGTGGGCCTGCGCGCGTCGCTGACCGGCGAGATCGTGATGGACAACGTGTTCGTCCCGGCCGAGAACATGCTGCCCTCGGTCACTGGCCTCAAGGGTCCGTTTACCTGTCTCGATTCGGCACGCTTCGGCATCGCCTGGGGCGCTCTCGGTGCCGCCGAATTCTGCTGGCACGCCGCGCGCCAGTACACGCTCGATCGCAAGCAGTTCGGCAGGCCCCTGGCAGCCAACCAGCTCATCCAGAAGAAGCTCGCCGACATGCAGACCGAGATCACCCTCGGCCTGCAGGGCTGCCTGCGTCTTGGCCGGATGAAGGACGAGGGCACTGCTGCCGTCGAGATCACCTCGATCATGAAGCGCAACTCTTGCGGCAAGTCGCTCGACATCGCTCGCATGGCTCGCGACATGCTCGGTGGCAACGGCATCTCCGACGAGTTCGGCGTCATTCGACATATGGTCAACCTCGAAGTGGTCAACACGTACGAGGGCACCCATGATGTCCACGCACTCATCCTCGGCCGTGCCCAGACTGGCATCCAGGCCTTCAGCTGATACGGCCACGCCGGTCCGCTGCGAGTGGGCTCGCCGCGCACTGGACGTTGCCTATCACGACACGGAATGGGGCGTGCCGCTGCACGACGAGCGTCGCCTCTTCGAATGCCTGATTCTCGAGGGTGCACAGGCAGGCCTGTCGTGGTCGACGATCCTTGCACGGCGCGAGCACTATCGTCGGGCATTCGACCAATTCGATGTCGAGCAGGTGGCCCGTTATGGCGCAGCCGACAGCGCGCGGCTGCTGTCCGATGCGGGCATCATTCGCAATCGGCTGAAGATCGCCGCCGCCATCGGCAACGCGCGGGCTTTCCTCCAGGTGCAGGCACGCTGGGGGTCATTCGACCGCTTCCTCTGGGATCGCATCGACGGACGTCCGATTCAGGGTCATCGCACTTCGATGATCGATGTTCCGCTGCACACGCCACTCGCGGTCGAACTGAGCAGGGAACTGCAGGCGCTCGGCTTTCGTTTCGTGGGCCCGACAATCATGTACGCCTTCATGCAGGCCATCGGCATGGTCAATGACCATGTGTGCAACTGCTTCCGATGGTTCGCACTCGGCGGTGACCCGGCACGCCTCGGCATCCACGCGGAGCCGACATGAAACCGGTGCCAGTCCTGGCCGCCCTCCTCGCCCTGCTCATCGTCAGCGTCAACGCTCGCGCTCAACCATCCGACCGGCCGGGCGGGCCGAGCGGCCCCGCTGGACCGACCTTCGAACCCGGTCGCCAGGCGCTGTTTCTGGTAGCGACCCGGCGTCTGATCGACGAGCGCTACCGCCGCACCGTGATACTGGTCGTCCCCCGCAAGGGCGAGCGGCATGTGGGCGTGATCATCAACCGCCCGACCACGCGCTCACTGGCCAGTCTTTTCCCCGACCACGAGCCCTCCCGACGCGTCGCAGACCCGGTCTACTACGGCGGACCGATGGCCGAAGACACGCTGCTCGCAGTGCTGCGCGCCGAGACGAGCCCCGGCCCGCGGTCACTCGAACTGCTGCCCGGTCTCTTTCTCGCCCAGGGTGCGAGCACCATCGATCAGATCATCGAGACCACGCCCAACAGCGCGCGCTACTTCGCAGGCATCGTGCTGTGGCGCCCGGGTGAACTGCGCGCCGAACTGCGACGCGGGCTCTGGCAAGCCTGCAGCGCAGACATCAACACCCTGTTTCGAAAAGACCCGCGTGGCCTGTGGCGAGAACTGCTCGAGCAGACCGAACGCATCAACGCCGGCATCGCCGGCCCCCTTCTGGCCGGGGCCGGCGATGTCTCTCAGGCAGCCACCTTCTCAGGCATCTTCTCGAATCGCATCGAGCCGCGCTCGAGGTGGACCTTCACCGTATCCCGTGCGGCAAACCGTCCTTCGAGCAAGGCTTTCGAGAGCGGATTCTCGATGGCCGACTGAATCGCGCGCTTGAGCGGTCTGGCCCCGTACATCGGGTCGAAACCGGCTCGCGCGAGTTCAGTGAGCGCCTCGTCGGTCACCAGCAGTCCGATGTCGAGCTTGGCCAGGCGCGCCTCGAGCAACTTCAACTGGATGCGCGCGATATTGCGGATGTTCTTCTCGTCGAGCGCCTGGAACACCACCAACTCGTCGATGCGGTTCACGAATTCGGGCCTGAAGTGCGTCTTGACCTCGGCCAGCACAGCCATCTTCACCAGACCCGGCTCGCTGCCTGACATCGACTGGATCATCTGCGAACCCAGGTTGGATGTCATCACGACCACGGTATTGCGAAAGTCGACCGTACGACCCTGGCCATCGGTCATGCGCCCATCATCGAGCACCTGGAGAAGCACGTTGAAGACATCCGGATGGGCCTTCTCGACCTCGTCGAGCAGGATGACGGCATAGGGCTTGCGGCGCACCGCCTCGGTGAGGTAGCCCCCCTCCTCGTAGCCGACATAGCCCGGAGGCGCACCAATGAGACGCGCCACCGAGTGCTTCTCCATGAATTCGGACATGTCGATACGAATCATGTGATCTTCGGCATCGAAGAGAAAGCCCGCCAGCGCCTTGCACAACTCGGTCTTGCCCACCCCGGTCGGCCCGAGAAAGAGAAACGAACCATAGGGGCGGTTCGGATCAGCCAGCCCGGCACGTGATCGACGGATGGCGTCGGATACGAGCCTGACGGCTTCATCCTGGCCAACGACATGCTCGTGCAGACGATCTTCCATCGCGAGCAGCTTGTCACGCTCGCCCTGCATCATCTTCGAGACCGGAATGCCGGTAGCGCGCGACACCACTTCGGCGATTTCCTCGGCACCCACCTGGGTTCGCAGCAGCCGCGGACGTGCCGCCTCACCCCCCGCAGCGCTCGCCTTCTCGGCCGAATTCAGCTGTGCCTCCAGCTGCGGGACACGACCGTACTGGAGTTCGGACACACGCTGCCAGTCACCCTTGCGCCGTGCCGCCTCCATCTCGAGCTTCACGCGTTCGAGCTCTTCCTTCACGCTCTGCGAGCCTTGAACCGCCGACTTCTCTGCCTTCCAGATCTCCTCGAGGTCGGCGTACTCGCGCGACAGCCGCTCGATCTCCGACTCGATCAGCGCAAAGCGCCGCTGTGACCCCTCATCGGTTTCCTTGCGCACCGCTTCCCGCTCGATCTTCAGCTGGATCAGGCGGCGATCGAGCTTGTCCATCACCTCGGGCCGGGAGTCGATTTCCATCTTGATACGTGCCGCAGCCTCATCGATGAGGTCGATGGCCTTGTCGGGAAGAAATCGATCGGTGATGTAGCGATTGGACAATTCGGCAGCCGCCACGATGGCCAGATCAGTGATCTCGACACCATGATGAACCTCATACTTTTCCTGCAACCCGCGCAGGATCGCGATGGTCGCCTCGACGCTTGGCTCACCCACCAGCACCTTCTGGAACCGGCGCTCGAGTGCTGCGTCCTTCTCGACATACTTGCGGTACTCGTCGAGCGTGGTCGCACCCACGCAATGCAGTTCGCCACGAGCAAGCGCGGGCTTGAGCATGTTGCCCGCATCCATCGCCCCCTCGGCCTTGCCGGCACCGACCATGGTATGCAGCTCGTCGATGAAGACGATGGTCTGCCCCTCGTCGAGGGCCAGTTCCTTCAGCACGGCCTTCAGCCGTTCCTCGAACTCGCCGCGATACTTGGCACCGGCAAGCAAGGCCGCCATGTCGAGGGAAAGCACCCGCTTGCCCTTCAGCGACTCGGGAACCTCGCCGTTCACGATGCGTTGTGCCAGACCTTCGACGATGGCGGTCTTTCCCACGCCGGGTTCGCCGATGAGCACCGGGTTGTTCTTGGTGCGCCGCTGCAGGATCTGGATGACCCGCCGAATCTCGTCATCGCGCCCGATCACCGGATCGAGCTTGCCGATGCGTGCCCGGTCTGTGAGATCGAGCGTGTACTTCTTGAGGGCCTCACGCTGTCCTTCGCCTTCCGGACTGTCGACACCGGCACCGCCGCGAACTGCCTCGATCGCCTGCTCGAGGGCCTTGCGTACGACGCCGGCATCCTTCAGCACACGACCTGCCTCGCCCTTGTCATCAGCGAGCGCGAGGAGAAAGAGTTCGCTCGAGATGAACTGGTCGCCACGCCGCTGCGACTCCCGATCGGTGAGATTGAACGCGTTGTTGAGGTCACGCGACACCTGGACCTCCCCACCCGCCCCCTCGACGGTCGGCAGACGAGCGAGCGCGGCGCGCAATCCGTCACGCAATCGGGCGGTATTGGCGCCGGCACGCTCGAAGAGCGAGCGGGTGACGCCATCCTGATCGGCGAGCAGTGCCGAGAGCACATGCACGGGTTCAATCGACGGATTGCCTGCCCCCACCGCGATGCTCTGCGCCTCGGCGATGGCCTGCTGAAAACGGGTCGTGAGCTTGTCTGTTCGCATGGGCTTCGTCCTCGACCGGTCACCGACCGGATTGATCATGACGTCGAGATGCGGCCGCGCAGGCCGATTTCAAGATACCCGGGCGCGTGCTGCAATACTCCCGTCTGACGATCAAGCGGGCAGCCCCCCGGGTAACACACCCCAACCGATGGTCAAGGCTCGCCCAGGCGCGGATGCAGCCCTTTGATCGACATCAAGGAGGGCCATGACACTTGCGCTGCCCCGCCGGATCAGGACGATCGCTCAGGCCGCGGCGCGCAGCGCGGCAACGGGCGTTCTGGCAACGGCAAGACGGGCCGCCACCCGCGCGTTCCAGAGCGCACAGGCAGCCCCGAGGGCAGGCCCGGCCAGCCAGAGCAGCGGCTGGGACTGTGCTGCCACCTCGAACACGCGCACGGCAAGGAACCAGCCCGCCACCGATGCGAGCAGCGCCCCCATGAGGCCGGCGAGTACGCCGATCGCCAGGTACTCGATACGGCTCGCCATCACCAACTGGCTGCGGCTGGCGCCCAGAGCGCGCATCACCGCAGCCTCCTGCAGCCGATCGTCCTGGGTCATCACCAGTGCGCCATAGAGCACGAGTACGCCCGCCGCCAGGGTGAAGAGAAAGAGCACCTGCACCGCGGCACTCACCTGAGCGATGACATCGAGCAGCTGCCCGATGAGCGCCGAGGTGTCGATGACCGTGAGATTGGGGTGATCACGCAGCAGACGCCCGACAAGCCGATCGGCGCCCTGCCCCAGGTGGATGCTGGTGATGTAACTGGCCGGAAAGGTCTCGAGAAGCGGCGGTGCACTCACCACGAAGAAGTTGACCTGCAGACTGTCCCAATGCAGGCGACGCAGGTTCACGACCGTACCGCTCACCGCGGTGCCCGCCACCATCCAGTCGAGGCGATCACCCACGGCAATCCCCAGTGTTCTGGCAATGCCTTCCTCGACCGAGAGGCCGCTCGCAAGCTCGTCAGGACCCCTGAACCAGTGTCCCTGCACAAGGTCATTGCCCGGGGGTGGTTCGGCTGCCCAGGACAGATTGAACTCGCGCTCGACCAGCCGACGGGCACGGTCGTCCGGATAGGCCAGTGCTTTGATGGTTCGGCCGTTGATCGACACCAGGCGCGCCCGTATCATCGGAAACCACTGCGGTGAGGGTCGTTGCTGCTCGAGCAGAACCCGACCGATCGGCTCGCGCTGCTCGGGCTGCACGTTGATGATGAAGTGATCGGGTGCATCGGCTGGCACCCGCGCCTGCCAGCCCGAGAGCAGGGCAGAACGGGTGAAGACCAGCATCAGGATGGCCGTGATCCCGAGGCATAGCGCGCAGGCCTGCAGGATGGCTGCCGCCCGGTGCCGGGTGAGCGATCGCACGGCCTGCCGCCAGTGAAACGAGGCACCGAGCGGCAGGCGCTCGACGATGAAGAGAAGCACTGCCGCCAGACCTGCGATGAGCGCCGCACCCAGGCACAAGCCGCCCAGGCTGAGCGCGGCCAGACGCAGATCGCGCGCCTGCCAGAGTATGGCCACGGCGAGCGCAAGCCCGGCCGCGACGATGCTCGCCAGCGCACCGGCACGCGGGGCGCCAGCGTCGCGCCGAATGACGCGCAAGGCAGGAACCGCTCGCAACTGCAGCACGGGCGGCAGCGCCCCGCCCAGAAGCAGGAGGGTCGCCAGCACGAAGGCCTGCACGACGGGCCAGAGTGATGGCGACGGCAAGCGCGTACCGCCGATGGCCTCGATGAGTCCGCTCATCAGGGATTGCAGTCCGACCGCGATGAGACAGCCGGCCAGGGTGGCCACGACGGCAATCGCCGCCAGTTGAACCAGCGCGATACCGAGCAAGGCCGCCCCGCTGCTGCCCATGCAGCGCATCAGCGCCCAGGCATCGCGATGGCGATTGGCATGTCGTCGGGCGGCCAGACTGACCGCAACCCCCGCCAGCACGGCAGCCAGCAGGGCTGCCAGGCCGAGAAAGCGCTGCGCGCGATCGAGCGTCGAGCGGACCTCCGGACGGGCATTGTCCACGCCCTGAATCGACTGCCCGCGCGCCAGAACGGGCGAGAGTTCACGACGAAAACGCGCGACATCGTCGGCGGCCCCGGCCAGGTAGATCTGAAATCGTGCTCGACTGGCCGGCTGCACGAGACCCGTTGCGGGCAGGCTCGAGGCCGCGATCATCACCCTCGGCGCCAGATTGAGAAAGCCGATCCCCCTGTCCGGTTCAGCCGTGACCAGGCCTGTGACCTTGAAGGAACTGTTGCCGACCTCGATCGAATCGCCAACCCCGATCGAGAGCGTCGACAGGAGTCGCGCCTCCACCCACGCCTCGCCCGGTGGCGGTCCCTGCCCGACAACTTGCCCGAGGCTTCCCTCACGGGTACTGATGCGCAGCTCGCCACGCAAGGGGTAGTTGGCCGACACGGCCTTCACGGCGGCGAGCTGGGCCTCCTCGCCATGTCGCACCATGCTCACCAGATTGACAGCGCTGGCACTCGCCAGACCTGCCACACCGGCCTGGGCAAGAACCGCATCATCCCAGGGGGCATCGGCGATCAGAACCAGATCGCCACCCAGCAGACGATTGACGTCGCGTTCGAGGGCACCGGACACCCGGTCGGCGAGAAACCCGACCGATGCGAGACTCGCCACCGCCACCATGATGGCAAGAACGAGCACATGGAGTTCGCCCGAGCGCCAGTCGCGGGCAAGCAGGCGAAAGGCAAGCCGGATCATGCGAGCAACCTCATGGGGAGACCCGCGCAGAGCCCGTGCTCATGCCCGCAGTCCCCTGTCCGTTCCGGCGACGAGAGTACCGGGGGCCAGGACACCCGCCGCAATCCGCACGACCCGATCGCAGCGCGCGGCCACGGCCTCGTCATGGGTGACGATGACAAGCGTGGTGCCCCGCTCGCGATTGAGCGCAATGAGCATTGCAATCACCTCGGCCCCGGTTGCGGCGTCGAGATTGCCGGTGGGTTCATCGGCAAAGAGAATGCGCGGCTCGACGACGAAGGCGCGCGCCAGCGCCACCCGCTGCTGCTCTCCCCCCGAGAGCAGGCGTGGCGAATGCTGCAGGCGCGACGCAAGCCCGACCCGTTCGAGCAATGCCACGGCCCGCTCGCGAATCCGGGCAATCGGCAGTCGCCCCTGCAGTTCGAGCGGCAGCATCACGTTCTCGAGCGCCGTGAGCGACCCGATGAGCTGAAAGGACTGGAACACGAAGCCCACGAGGCGTGATCGCACGGCCGCCCTGCCATCCTCGTCAAGCGAGGCCAGATCAACCCGATCGAGAACGACCGCGCCCGACGAGGGCTGGTCGAGACCTGCCAGCAACGCGAGAAGCGTCGACTTGCCCGAGCCGGACGCCCCCACGATGCCCAGCACTTCGCCCGGCATCACCTCGAGGTCGATATCGTGCAGAATCGTGAGCGTCGAGCGCCCGTTCGGCACGATCCTGGTGAGCCGCCGCGCGGCCAGTATCGGTTCGGTCACATCCACTCCAGCCATGATTGCACGCATCGCACACCTCTCACGCCGGGCACTCGCATGCATCGTGCTCCTCGCCGGCGCCGCGAGCCTGTCATCCGCCCGAGCCCTGGACGCAAAGATACTCGTCTTCGGTGACAGCCTGTCGGCAGGATACGGCCTTGCGAGCGGCGAGGGTTGGGCATGGCTGCTCGAGCGACGCCTGCAGGAGGCGAGCCTGCGCTACCAGGTCGTCAATGCCAGCGTGAGCGGCGAGACGAGCGCCGGTGGGGCGACGCGTATCGAGGCTGCCCTGCGCGAGCACCAACCCCGACTCGTCATTGTCGAACTCGGCGCCAACGATGGTCTGCGCGGACTGCCGATTGCGCAGATGCAGGCAAACCTTGCCCGCATCATCGAGGCATCGCAGCGAGCGCGAGCACGCGTCCTGCTGATCGGCATGCGTCTGCCACCCAACTACGGGGTGCGCTATACCGAGTCCTTCGCGGCGGCCTACCCGGCCCTCGCACAGCGTTATCACAGCGCTCTCGTCCCGTTCATGTTCGAGCGATTTTCGACCCGGCGCGACCTGCTGCAGGACGATGGCCTGCATCCCACCCGCGAGGCACAACCGCTCATCCTCGATACCGTCTGGCCTGTCCTGCGGCCCCTGCTCTGAGCGATCGGCGCTGACCGATCGGCGCCGAGCGATTAGAATCGGCGTCTCACGAATCCATCCGGGACACGAGCGCGTGCGCTATCCGCAGACCGTCGGTGTCGAGGCGATCGGTTCATTCAGCGAGGTGATCGACGTGCGATCGCCGGGTGAGTTCGCCGAAGACCACATCCCCGGGGCCATCAACTGCCCGGTCCTCGATGATGCCGAACGGGCCGAAGTGGGCACGATCAATGCACAGGTCTCTCCCTTTGCCGCCAAGCGACGCGGGGCAGCACTGGTATCGGCCAACATCGCGCGACACCTCGTCGAGCGCTTTGCCGACTACCCGCCCGACTGGCAGCCGCTCATCTACTGCTGGCGCGGCGGCAAACGCTCACGCTCGCTCGCACTCGTGCTTCACGAGATCGGGTGGCGCCCGGCGCTGCTCGAGGGGGGGTACAAGGCGTATCGACGCGCCGTTCGCATCGGCCTGGACACCCTGCCCTCGACCTTGCAGTTCAGAGTCATCTGCGGCGAAACCGGCAGTGCCAAGAGCCGACTGCTCGAGGCGCTGGCCGAACAAGGCGCCCAGGTGCTCGACCTCGAAGCGCTCGCCAATCACCGCGGCTCGGTGCTGGGCGACCTCACCCACGCGCCGCAACCGGGACAGCGCCGCTTCGAGACCTGCCTGCACGAGGCCCTCACGCGCTTTTCGTCGGCCCGTGTGGTATTCGTCGAGGCCGAGAGCCGCAAGATCGGCAACCTTCAGGTACCCGATGCCCTCATCACCGCCATGCGTGCATCGCAGTGTCTGCGGATCGAAGCCGACCGGGCAGCGCGCGTGACGTTTCTGCTCGCCGAATACGCGCATTTCGTGACCGACACGGTGGCACTCGGACAGCGACTGGACTATCTGGTAGCCATCCATTCCCATGAACGCATCGCGCAATGGAAGGCACAGGCGGCGAGCGGCGACAGCGCGGGCTTCGTCGCCGACATTCTCGAGAGCCACTACGACCCGGCCTATCGACGCTCGACCGACCGCAACTTCCCGCATCTGGTCGAGGCGCCGCGGGTGACACTGACCGAACTGTCGGCCAGCGCCCTGCGCGCCGCCGCAACGTCGATCCTCGAGCGCGTGGGCGAGACACCGACCGAATCGGCATGACGAAAGCGCTCGCGACGAAAACCACTGCAGGACATGCACCGTCCTTCGGGGACGCCGGGGGCAGGGCCGGTCAGTCGGTGGCGGGGCCGAGCAACACCGAGACATGGCGCGCCACGCAACGCCCGAGGGCAGGCAGGTCATAGCCCCCCTCCAGGAGCGACACCAGACGGCCACCGGCATGGGTCTGCGCCACGGCCATCAATTGCCGACTGATCCAGGTGTAGTCATCGTCGGAAAACATGAGCCCCGCCAGTGCGTCATCGCGGTGCGCATCGAATCCGGCCGACACCAGCACGAGTTGCGGTGCAAACTCGTCGAGCGCCGGCAGCCATGAACGCTCGACCGCCTGTCTGAATGCCTGCGAACCGGCACCGGCAGCCAGTGGCACGTTGAGCATGTTGTCACCCGCCGGCACGGCGCCACTGCCCGGGTAATAGGGATGCTGGAAGCTGCCCACCATCAGCACACGCGAATCACCCGCGAGGATGTCCTCGGTACCGTTGCCGTGGTGGACATCGAAGTCGATGATGGCGACCCGCTCGAGCCCATGGGCGTCGAGCGCATGCAAGGCAGCGATGGCCACGTTGTTGAAGATGCAGAAACCCATCGCCCGCGAGTGGCAGGCATGGTGTCCGGGTGGGCGAATGCTGCAGAACGCATTGTCCAGTTGCCCCCCCAGCACCTGGTCGATGGCCAGCACGGCCGCGCCTGCCGCGTGCAGGGACGCGGAGAGAGTCCACGCATTCATGGCCGTGTCGGGGTCCAGATGAACCAGTCCTGCGTCAGGTGCTGCCGTCCGGATGGTCGCCACGTGGTCGGCCGAGTGGGCTCGCTCGAGTTGCTCGTCGGTGGCCGCGGGTGCCTGGAGGCGCGTCAGGCGTGCCATCAGACCACCCGCCTCGAGCGCCTGCTCGATCGCCTGCAGGCGCGCCGGGCTCTCGGGATGAAACCGGCCCATGTCGTGACGCGCGCAGTCAGGATGCGTGATGAATCCGGTGGCCATGGTTTTGCCTCGATGACGTGGAGCCAGTCACGAACGGGCACTGGCACAGGCCTTATGATAACGGCCAGATCAGACGCAGCCTCTGGGCGAGTGACTGACGAAAAACACAGAAGAACATCATGGCCCCACTCGATTCCCCTCTGCGACGCGTCATCGAGGCCGTCAACCGGGTGCTCCTTGGCAAGGATCGCCAGGTACGGCTCGCGCTCTCCTGCCTGCTGGCCGGCGGGCACCTGCTCATCGAAGACATTCCCGGCGTCGGCAAGACCACGCTCGCTCAGGTGCTGGCACGCACGCTCGGGCTCGAGTATCGACGCATCCAGTTCACGAGCGATCTCCTGCCAGCCGACGTCGTGGGCATATCGGTCTTCGATCGCGAGGCTGCCACCTTCAGGTTTCATCCGGGTCCCGTCTTCAGCCAGGTGCTGCTGGCCGACGAGATCAATCGCGGCACACCGCGCACGCAAGGTGCCCTGCTGGAAGCGATGGAGGAAGGGCAGGTCACCGTCGATGGCCATTCGCATCCGCTGCCCGACCCCTTCCTCGTGATCGCCACCCAGAACCCGATCCACCAGATCGGCACCTTTCCCCTGCCAGAGTCGCAACTCGACCGGTTTCTCATCCGGCTGACGCTGGGCTATCCCGATGCTGCGGCCGAGCGTGCCCTGCTCGCGGGTGAAGACCGGCGCCACCTCGTGGCCGCCATCGAGCCCATCGCTTCGGGCAAACACCTCATGGGATGGCGCAAGGCAGTGCGCATGGTTCACGCGGCGCCGGCACTGATCGACTATGTGCAGGCCCTCGCCGAGGAGTCGCGCCGCTGTGGCGTGTTTGAAGCGGGCCTGTCACCCCGCGGCACCCTTGCCCTGCTGAACGCAGCCCGCTCATGGGCCTTCCTGCACGGTTCGCACAAGGTCACGCCGGAACACGTCCAGGCTGTGTTTGCCGGGGTGGCCGGACACCGACTGCGGCCGCGCAACACCCTGGCCGACGATCCGGCCCTGCTCCTCGCCCGACTCGTGGCGAGCGTGCCGCTCCTCTGAAGCGGGGGCTGCGCGGCGAGTTCCTCCCCGACCTCGGCACACCATTCAACCGACAAGACACCGGCCTCGCATGCTGCCTGCCTTCATTCGCCGCCTGCTCTCGATGCCCGAGCGCACCGAGTCTGAGCCGATCACGATCGGCCAGCGGCGGGTCTACGTGATGCCGACGCGACAGGGCCTTGCGTTCGGCGTCTGCCTGGCGGTGATGCTGCTCGGTGCCGTCAACTACGCCCTTTCTCTGGCCTACATGCTCACCTTCCTGCTCGCCGCCGCGGGACTGGTGACCATCCTCCATACCTTTCGAAATCTCGCCTGGATCTCGGTAAGCGCCGCACCGGCACAACCGGTATTCGCCGGTGAGGATGCCCACTTCACGCTGCTGCTCGAGAACAGGGCCCGGCGCGACCGTTACTCGGTTCGACTGGTATTGGGCGATGCCTCGACGCAAGTCGATCTGGCTCGGCAGTCGGTCACACGCGCCACCGTATCGGCACCTGCGCTGCATCGCGGCTGGCAGAGCGCAGGGGCATTCACGCTGGAAACGCGCTATCCGCTGGGGCTGTTTCGCGCCTGGGCCGTCCTGAGGCCGGCGGCACGCGTGCTGGTGTATCCGCGGCCACGCTACGGCGAGCGGCCCGCGAGCACCAGCGATGCGCACGAAGGCTCATCGAACCGGCGCGGCCCGGGGCAGGACGAGATCGCCGACCTGCGCCCTTACCGGGCTGGCGACGCGCCGAGCCTGGTGGCCTGGAAGTCACTCGCGCGCAGCGACACACTCCTCACGCGAGTGCTCGATGCCGCACAGGCGCGACAGTCGTGGGTCGACTGGGACGCGCTGCCCCCTGAACTCGGGCTGGAAGAGCGACTCGAGGTCCTCGCGGGCTGGCTGCTCGACCTGCACGAAGCCGACATCGCCTTCGGTCTGCGCCTGCCGGGCACGGCCATCGAACCCGCAACCGGTAGCGCCCATGCCGCACGCTGTCTGGAGCGTCTGGCACTCTTTACCGGCCGGAGCCCGATCAGACCATGAATACCGCGCCCCTCGTCCAGAACGGCATGGCAGCCGATACCTGGCTGCCCGACAGACACCTGGGCGTCCTGCTTGCCGGCGCAGGCGCCAGTCTTCTGCCCCATCTCGGACATCTGCCCCCCGTGCTCGCGGCAAGCGCCGGTGCGATGGTGCTCTGGCGCGCGCTCATCCAGTGGCGCCCTCACCTCACACCGCCTCGACTGCTGCTCACGATGCTCATGGCGGTCGGCCTTGCCGGCGTGGTCTTCTCGCACCAGACGCTGTTGAATCGTGATGCCGGCATCAGCGTGCTGGCCGTCTTTCTCGGGCTGAAACTGCTCGAGACACGGGACCTGCGTGATGCCCAGGTGGTGACCTACCTGTGCTTCTTTCTGGTGCTCACCGCCTTCATGTTCGACCAGAGCCCACTGGTTGCAGGCCTCTCCATCCTTGCCCTGTGGCTGCTCCTGGGCGCCCTGATCGGCTTTCACGCCGAAGCGCGCGCGATCGGCGGCACCCTGCGCGATGCAGCCATCATGCTGGTGCAAGCGGCCCCGGTGATGGTGATCCTCTTCGTGCTCTTCCCGCGGGTGAGCACACCGCTCTGGGGGCTTGGAACCACCACCGGCCACGGCGTGACCGGACTGAGCGACACGATGCGCCCCGGCTCGATCGGCGAACTCTCGCTCTCCGATGCCATCGTGCTTCGCGCCCGGTTCACCGGTGCAGTACCACCTCGTGCAAGCCTGTACTGGCGTGGCCCGGTGATGGAACAGTTTGACGGCACCGCCTGGAGTGCTGATGACTCGAGTCTGCTGGAACCCGGTGACGTGCGGGTGCGTTCAGACGAACGGTCGTTCGACTACGAAGTCACCCTGGAACCGCATGATCAGACCTGGATGTTTGCGCTCGAGTTGCCCAAGGCAGCACCCGCCGACACCCGCTACAGGCCCGACTTCCGGCTCGCGGCCCGCGAGCCGATCACCCGCCGCATCCGCTACCGGGTGAGTTCGAGCCTGCACCATGAGGCTCTCCAGAATGCTCCACCGCGTACGCTGCGGCGCCTCACTCGCCTGCCCGGGGGCAGCAATCCCCGGATCGCAGCACTGGCGCGGACGTGGAACGCCGAGGGCATCAGCGGTCAGGCGTTCGTGTCGCGCGCCATCGAATTCTTCGCCCGACAAGGGCTTGTCTATACGCTCGCCCCGCCACTGGCCACGACCGCGGATACCGCTGATGCCTTCCTCTTCGACAGCCGGGCCGGCTTCTGCGAGCACTTTGCCTCGGCATTCACGATTCTCATGCGTGCGGGGGGCATTCCGGCGCGCGTGGTCACCGGGTACCAGGGGGGTGAAATCAACCCGGTGGACAACTATCTCGAGGTACGGCAGGACGATGCTCATGCGTGGTCGGAAGTACTGCTCGAGGGCGCATGGCAACGCGTCGACCCCACCGCCATCGCACAACCGCTGCGCATCGAGCAGGGTATGGCCCGCGCGGTTCCAGTCGGCGATCCGGTACCGCTGCTGGGTCAACCCGCCTTCGCGCACCTGGCTCGATGGCGCCATCGCTGGGATGCGCTGGGCAACGGCTGGAACCAGTACGTACTCGGATTCGATCGCACCCGTCAGGGCGATCTGATGGAAGCGCTCGGACTCGATGGCATCGATCATGCGACCCGCGGCCTGCTGATGATGGGGAGCATCGGCGTGGCGCTTGCCCTGTCGGTACTGCCGCTCGCTCTGCCCATGCTTCTGCCACTGCTCCGGTTGCGCGCGCGCAGCGACCCGGCCCAACGCCTGTGGCGACGCTTCTGTGCCCGCATGGCCCGGGCCGGACTGAACCGTGCCCCGAGCGAAGGCGCCGAGGCGTTCACCGCGCGCATCGCCCGCACGCGCCCCGACCTGGCGAGCGAGGTCACCCGGGTCGGACAGGTCTACAATGAACTGCGCTATGGTGCGGCGCCTGTGAACCCAGAACGGCTGCGAGAACTCAGACTGTGCATTGCCCGGGTGCGTCCATGAATCGACCGTCATCTTCCGCCGCGCTCCCGGCCCCGGCGAGGCCTGCATCAACGGCGCAAGTGCTGACACTGGCCCTGATACCGGCCCTGGTTCCGGCCCTGGTTCTGGCCCTGACGCTGATGCCGACGCCGGCGCGGGCGGAGCGAGACCCGCCGACCCAGAGCATCTCCCCGCCTGTGCGCGAAGCAAGCCCCGAGGCGAGTGCGGTGCCACAGCGCACGCCGCTGGCGAGTCGCCCCGAGGTACGCGCCTTCGTCGAGGACCTGGCACGCCGCCAGGGCCTGCCCGCCGATGCAACCCTCGACTTGCTGAGCGAGGCGCACGTGCAACCGACCATCATCGCGCTCATGGACCGGCATGTCACCGGGGAGCCATCATGGCTGCGTTACCGGGCACGATTCGTCACGGCACGGCGTATCCAGGATGGCGTCGCCTTCATGGCCAGTCATGAGGCGGCGCTCGACCGAGCCAGCCGCACTTATGGCGTATCGGCCGAGATCATCGCCGCCATCATCGGCGTCGAGACGGCCTATGGGCGCAACATCGGTTCATACCGGGTCCTCGATGCCCTGACGACGCTCGCCTTCGATTACCCGCGACGCAGCGCGTTCTTCCGCGACGAACTCGAAGCGTTCCTGATCCACGCGCGCGATGACCGCGTCGATGCACGCGCCATCCGGGGATCGTATGCCGGAGCCATCGGCATACCGCAATTCATGCCCGGCAGCATCCTGCGCTGGGCGGTCGACTTCGACCATGATGGACGCCGCGACCTCGTGGGCAGCGCCGAAGATGCGATCGGCAGCGTGGCCCGCTATCTGCAGGGACATGGATGGCAAGCGGGTGAACCCAGTGGCTGGCTGGCGAGAGCGCAGGGCGAAGACTGGCGGTCGCGAGTCTCGCCCCGCTTCGAACCGTCGCATACCGTTGCCGAACTCGGTCAGTACGGCATCCATGCACAGCCCGGTGCAGGCAAGCCTGCCGCGCAGACACGCGTGGCGCTCGTCGCCCTGGACTCACCAGGCGTGCGACCGACGCTCTACCTGGCGACTGCCAATTTCGAGGCAATCACCCGCTACAACCGATCGAGCTTCTATGCGATGGCGGTGGTTGATCTGGCGGCAGGCATCGCAACGGAACGACGAGGCCGCCGTTCGCGCTGAAACAGGCCGCATCGGACGCAGCGGGGGGATGGTCCTCGAGTCCCGATCACCGGACAGGCACGGCGTGCCCGACCAAGGCCGGATCGCCTACTCGCGGGCCGGCAGGACCTGCAGCGGATCGATCGACGTCCCCTGACGCCGGATCTCGAAATGCAGCTTGGGACGCGTGGCATCAGTACGCCCCACCTCGGCAATCCTCTGCGCCGAGCGCACCACATCGCCCTGCTTCACCAGCAACCGGCTGTTGTGGGCATACACCGAAATGAAGTTGTCGTTGTGCTTGACGATCAGCAGCTGCCCATAGCCCCGGATGCCCGATCCGGCGTAAAGCACCGTCCCGCCGGCAGCCGCAAGCACAGGGTCACCCTCGTTGCCCGCGATGCCAATGCCACGACTGCCACCCTCGAAGCGCTCGAGGATGCGCCCCTTGAGCGGCCAGATGAAATCAGGCCGTTCGGTTGCAGGGTCTGCGAATCGCACCTCGGGTCTGGAATCGGACCGTGCCTCCCCTGCGCCCGGCCGGGCATCGGCCGACTTCGCATCGGCCGACCTCGGATCACCCGGCTTCGCGTCAGCCACCTTCGATTCGGGCGCCTTCGCCTCGGTACCCGCCGCCTCGGACGGGCGACGCTGCCCCTGCATCAGGGCCAGATTGTCTTCGGACCACGGCAACTTGTACCCCCGCGGCTCAGTCCTGATGCCGGTCGAAGCGTCGGATCCCGCCCTGCCCGCACGCTCGGCCAGTACGCCGGGCGTCGCTGCGGCCACCGGCGCAGGCGCCGTCGGTGCTGCCGATCCCGCAGGCGGCGCTGCTGCGCCTCGAGGTGGTGCCGGCCTTGTCTCGATCGGGCGAGACTCGATGGCCCCGGCGCTGACCACCGGATTGACCTGCACCGGTGACGCTGGCACGGAGGAAAGACCCGGCGCGGCCGGTGCCGCCGCTCCCGCCGAGGGCACACGTGCGGCCGGTCGCGCGGCCGGTGCAGCCTCCTGACTGGCCGTCCGGGCAGCAGCCGGCGCCGGATTCACCACCGTCCCGCGATCGACCACCGGTGCGGGACGCGAGGCCGCGCATGCCCCCAGCAGAACCGTCACCAGAATGAGAACGCGTCTCATCGCTTTCCGGTACGCATCGGCACGAACCGAACCGGCTCGAGGACGGTTTCGACCAGACGACGGTCCCGCCGCTCGATCAGGATGAGGCGTTGTTCTTCGAGCCCCACCGGTGCAATCAGACGCCCCCCGGGCGCCAGTTGGCGGGTGAGCTCGACAGGCATTTCCGGCGCCGCCGCGGCAACCACGATGGCGTCGAAGGGCGCTGCCTCGGGCAACCCCTTGTAACCGTCGCCGTAAGCCAGCCGGAGATTGGCGATACGCAACGGCCGCAGATTGGTGCGCGCGATTTCGAGGAGTCCGGCAATACGCTCCACGGAATACACCTGTGCCGCAATATGGGCCAGCAAGGCGGCCTGGTAGCCACAACCGGTACCGACTTCGAGCACTCGCTCCAGCTCGCGCCCAGCGCGGACGCTCTCGAGCATGCGGGCGATCACCAGGGGTTGCGAGATGGTCTGCTCGAAGCCGATCGGGAGCGCCGCGTCGTCGTAGGCGCGACTCGCAAACCCCTCATCGACGAACAGGTGTCGGGGCACCTCCGACATGGCCGCCAGCACTCGCTCGTCACGAATGCCCCGTTCGCGCAACCGGGACACCATGCGATCACGCGTGCGCTGCGAGGTGAGGCCAACCCCACGCGTTGCCGCCGACAACGGACTCATGCCAGCGACCCGATCAATGGGCACCGCCAGAGGCGGGCTGATCGACCCACCGAGCGACATCGGACATCTGGGCGCGATGCGTGAGGTCCATCTGCAGCGGGGTCACCGAGACACGGCCCTGGCTCACCGCGTGAAAGTCGGTACCAGGGCCTGCATCGGCCGCAGGGCCTGCCGCACCCACCCAGTAAATCGTCTCGTTGCGCGGGTTGAGCGCCCGAACGACCGGTTCTGCCTTGTGACGGCGCCCAAGGCGTGTGACCTCGGTGCCGGTGATCTGCTCCCAGGGCAGATCGGGCACATTGACGTTGAGGAGCAGCGGCCCGGTCGGCGGATCATCCCGGAGGCGCGCCACAAGCCGCGCTGCCACCCGGGCAGCACTGGCCAGATGGGCCGCCTCCCGCGACACGAGCGATACGGCGATCGAGGGAATGCCCAGCAGGAAGCCCTCGGTCGCCGCCGCGACAGTCCCGGAATAGATCGTGTCATCACCCATGTTGGCACCATGGTTGATGCCCGAGACAACGAAATCGGGCAGATGATCGAGCAGGCCAGTGACCGCCAGGTGCACGCAATCGGTAGGCGTTCCGTTCACGAACAGGAATCCACTGGGCGCGCGTTTCACACTGAGCGGGCGGTCGAGCGTGAGCGAATTGGACGCGCCACTGCGGTCGCGCTCGGGGGCAACGACCGTGACCGAACCAAGCGCCGACAGGGCCTCGGCAAGCTGCACGATGCCGGGAGAGAAATACCCGTCGTCGTTCGAAATGAGAATGCGCATCGCTGAAGCTGTGACCAGCGTGGGTCAGGGAGCCTCAGTATAAAGGAAGGGCAAGATACCGGGCACTGCAAGATCGCGGCGACTGCCGGCGCGCGGCGTCGACGGCCGCCTCGAAGCCATGGTTCAACGCGCGCCGGGGGCCTGCTGCATCGACTGCAGGTTTCCGAGAGCGGCCTCGAAGGCGTCGAAGAAGGCACTCCCGGTCGGACCGAGACCCCGGTAGGCATCGGCGCCGAACCTGAACGCGAGGGGCGGGCTCGTGTGATCGCGCAAGACGCCGCGACGCAGCGCGCGCGCTACGGTCAGGGCCTGCTCGCGCCCGGCACCCGGGATGACATAGATGAACTGCCCGCCCCCCCAGTAGCCCAGGAGCACCGGGAACTCGAGGCAATCGGCACACAAGGCCGAGAACGCCGTGACCCGGGCAGGCGCCGCGTCGGACTCGGCCAGTTCGACGAGCAGGACGCCCGCATCGCCAAAGCCCGGCCCGTGAAGCCGCTCGAGCAAGGTCTGCGCATCGAGGACGCTGCCGCTCACCGGATGCTCGGGTCGTTGCCCATGCATTCGAGCGGCCGCCGCCAGATGCTCGGGCGACAGATTGCCCATCATGACCTCGCCAGCCGCCTCCAGGACGCCGGCATCGCGCATGACGCGCGCCCGGTGATCATCAAGCGCCTCATCGAAGCGGCGGGTGTCGTCGGCCATCTTCAGCATCAGGCGACGCGCCTCGCGCAAGTCGCGCGTGCGCTCGGCCAGTCCGCGATAACGCTCGATCGAAGACTGGAAATCACTGACGGTGATCCCGACAAGACCGATTTCATCGACCAGCGCTGCCAGCGATCGCTTGATATCGCCCGAGGACTCGGCGAGGTGATAGAGCAGTTCCTCCTTGCGCCCGTCGATCTCGTCGATCAGCAACTTCACCTGCCGGCGACGGATCTCCTCGGAGGACGGTTCTGTCGCGAGCAATTCACGCAACTCACCCAGCTTGCCACGCAGCCACGCATCGCCCACGAAGAGGTCATCGAAGGCGTCGATGGCGTGCTCGAGCACCGACATGTCGTTGACGTATTCGACCGGCAGCGGCAGACCGCTCTCTCGCCGCAGTTCACGCCAGGCACGCGCAAAGTTTTCGGGCTCGGGTGCCTCGCCACGAGCGGCGAGCCGACTGAGCACCTGGCGCAGGAACGCCACACTGGTGGACTGACTGCCGGGCGGCGTGGACGACAGACTGATCGGTGAGACGGTGCTTGACATGCGCGCTGATGGCCTCGATGGGCAGGCAATCACACCCATGAAGGGCTTGCCCGACCCGCCGATTAGACACTGCGCAGTCCCGCCGTGGAAGGCATCAGGACGCAGCGCATGCGTCCCGCTGCCGCAGCAGCGGAACTATTCCTCGCTCCGCAGCACGCCGCCGATCCGATCCAGCGCTCAGGCCGTCGCGAACGCCCGCAGAAGGCGACAGAACTCGGCGGGTTGCTCGATGGGGGGCAGGTGTCCGCAGGCCGCGAGGATGTCGACACGCGCCTGCGGAATGAGCCGGGCAAATTCCGCTGCGTAACCGGCCGGGATCACCTTGTCAGCCTCACCCCAGATGATCTGGGTGGGCACGTCAACGCGATGCAGCCACTTGTGAAGATGCGGATCGAAGAGTCGGGGTTCCCATGCAAGCTTGGCCACCGTGAACTGGTTCTTGATCATCGCCTCGTTCTCGTCGGGGCTCAGCACCTGGGCCAGCATCCGATCGGCGATCGACTGATCGACAAAGAGGTTGCGCACGCGTTCTTCGGGTGACCACAGAAAGATGTCGCCGCGGCGCAAGCCCGGCACGTAGAGCCCCGAGGGGCCGACGACCGAGACCGCACCGATGCGCGCCGTGCTGCGCACGGCGATTTCGAGTGCCAGCCAGCCCCCGATCGAGGACCCGACGAGCAGCACGTCGGTCAGATCGAGCCTCTCGAGAAAGTCGAGGTAGAAGAAAGCCATGTCATGGATGTTGTCGAGCCAGGCCGGTTCGTCGGACGCACCAAACCCCGGATGCTCGGGCACCACGACGTCGTGATCGCGCGCCAGGTCAGCCATGAACGGGGCAATGCCCGCCGCGCCGCTCGCCCCGTGAAGATACAGCAGGGTACGGCCAGCCCCACCCCGCCGCACCGAAGTACGACAGCCGTTCACGTCAATCATCGAATGCGAAAAAGCGTCCGCCATGCTGCCCACCCTGATCCGTTGCCTGAACAAGCCCGCCGATTGGCGCACGCTATCCGATAACGCAGCGCGCGGCAAGCAGGCCGGCGATGCACGCCGTGCCAGCCACTCATGCGACAATCGGGCCATCCTTGTGGGAGTATCCCGCGCATGTCCCGTTCGCTCCTGTCAGACCTCGCTCGCCGGTTGCGGTCGCTGCTCGCACCCATCGCCTTCGGGTTGCTGGCCGGTTGCGGTGGTGCGAAAGCGCCCGACACCGCGCCCACCGTTGCCTCGGTCACGGCAGGCGACGGGCAGGTCATCGTGGTTTTCCAGCAGGATCCAAGCCTGTCTTACTGGATCTTCGGCGCCAATTCGCCCAGCATTTCGATCAAGGACTGGTTCAATCTGCCGCACGCGGTTTCGCTGCATCCGTCCTACTCGCCACAGATCTTCGGCGGACTGCTCAACACGGTCGGCGCCTACACCTTCATCATGAATGCGACGTCGAACGGCAGTCCGGCCGGTCCGACGAGTCCGGTATTCACGGCAACGCCGCGCCTTGCCGGCAACACCTGGAACGACTACACCGGGGCCGGTGGCTTCCCTGCTGCCAACATGAAGGCAATGGCCTTTGCGCCGGGCGCCTATCCGCTCGCCTACCAGAGCGGCACCTACCTTGCTGCGGGTGCGGGCGGTGCGGTCTACACCTCGGTCGACCTGCCCTACGCGGCCGCGCTCGGACAGGCACCGACCTGGACCCTGCGCAACTCGACCCTGTCGAGCAACCTGAATGCAGCAGTCTGGACCGGGAGCGCGTTTGTGGTGGCGGGCGACAACGGCAGCGTTGCCTGGACCACCGATGGCAGCACCTGGACACAGCCGAGCGGCATGGTCTTCAACCTCACCGGCGGTGGTACGGTTGCGCAGGCCGACATCACATTCCGCGGCCTCACCTACTCGGCCAACGCCTACGTCGCAGCCACCAGCGTAGCAACCGGCGGGGCGCCCAGCGCCATGATCTTCACCTCGAACGATCTGGTGACCTGGACCCAGCAAGCATCCACGGTGGTTCCGATCTCCGCCAACCTCAACTGGGCGGGCATCTTGCCCGGGGCCTACTGCATCGTCGGCGATGGCGGCGCTCTTTTCACAAGCAGCGATGCCGTCAACTGGACCAATTACAGCATCAGCGGCGGTGCCAATCTGCGTGGCGGCGCCGGCGGCATCGCATCGAATGCCGGGGGCGTGACCTACGCCGTGGTTGTCGGCGATGGCGGCAAGGTCTATTCGACGACCGACGGCATCAACTGGACAGCCGCCAGCAGCACCCCGGCCGGTTCGACCCACCTGCGTTCAGTGACCTTCGGATCGCGCTTCATGGCGGTGGGTGATGCAGGCACGGTGATTTTCAGCGATGACGGCCTCACCTGGTCGGCACCGACAAATCCACCCTCGGGTACGCTGCGGGCGACGCTCTACGCGCTTGGCGCCTATGTCGCGGTGGGCGATGGCGGAAAACTCGTCGCCGCATACTGACAGCCGCGCGAAAGGGGCGAGGCAGCTGCCAACCGACGCCCTCACGCGTGCAGTCAGTCAGGCTGCGTGAGGGTCAGAAACTCCGCGCGCAGGGGCGCGCTGGTGCGCAGTTCGCCCAGCATGGCCGAGGTCACGGTCTCGGTGCCCGCCACACTGATGCCCCTTGACTCCATGCACATGTGGCGGCAGCGCAGCACGACACCCACCGCCTTGGCGTCGAGATGTTCGACGAGCGTCTGCGCGATCTGCTGGGTCAGACGCTCCTGCACCTGGAGTCGCGCCGCAAAGCAGTCGACCAGACGCTTGAGTTTCGAGAGCCCCACGATACGGCCCGAGGGCAGATACCCAACCGTTGCATGACCGAAGAAGGGTGCCAGATGGTGCTCGCAATGCGAGTACACCGGAATGCGCCGCACCACGATGAGTTCGTTGTACCGCTCACCGCCATCGGAAAAGGTCTTGAGGATGGAGGCCGGGTCCTCCGTATAGCCGCGGGTCCAGTGCTGCCAGGCGCGTGCCATCCGATCAGGGGTCTCGACGAGGCCCTGACGCTGGGGATCTTCGCCCAGGTGAGACAGCAAGCGCCTGAAGTCGGCTACCCCGAAGGCTGCTTCCGAGGTGCTCCTGGGTGAGGTACGGGCGGCCGGTCGGACAGCCTTTGCCGCCGGACTCGTCGCCGGCTTGCGCAATGTTGCCAATTGAGTCTCCTGAACGAATGTTCGACATCGTACTCCGAGCATCACATGGCTGCGCGACAGGCAGCCGACGAAATGCTGATCCGATGGATGGCGCCACGCCATGCTGCGGGCACGGATACCCGGGCACTTTCCGGGCCTCGAGCAGACCTGCGGGTCGACCTAAGCCCGCGGCCGGGAAACGACATACGACTCATCCTGGAACCACAGCCCCCCGTACTCTCGCAGCACCTCGCGGGTGACTTCGAGATAGCGACCCCCTGCGAGGACCTCGTTGAGGCGCTGGTCTTCGATCTGGGCCACATACACAGCCGCGTTCCAGGCAGCGAACAGGGTGGATGTGCCGATCGAATTGCCGATCTCGGTCGGCAACGTGTGCATGTCATAGCGGAAGATGGAACGCTCGTCGGCGTAGGCGTTGAAATTGAAGTGCTGCGCCGCCGTGCCCAGACTGGTCTTGAGCGCCTTCAGCAGATCGTGCCGATCGCTGGTGTACGGATTCTCGCCCGGCCAGATGCGCTGCACCAGATCAAGCCCCGGATCGGCGCCCCGGGCATGAATGCCGAGCAGGCGTCCCCCGGGGCCCAGACTGCGCGCGAGCGGCGCGAGTACCCGATCGGCCTTGAAGCTCAGGGGCACCCGCAGGCGATACGGTTGCGATGCCATCACGAGATCGTAATCGGCCCGCACGGCGCCACGCCGGGCGATGGTGTCATCGAGCAGGAACCGGTAATCGTCGCGGTAGATCACGAGCACAACCGGGCGCTCATGGAGCGGATTGCCGGTGATCGGACTGGCCCGTACTGTCCAGTTGCGCGTGAGGAACGGATCAAGGTCGGTGATCTGCTGCTCGAACTCGTGAGCCGTCGTCCCCTTGAGGGCGACTTCGTGCCAGACCATCGAACTGGCGTCTGCCGGGGAACGGGGCAGCAACCAGGGGGCCTCGGCATAGGACAGATTGGTGAGAACGAGCACCGATGCAGGATGCTCGAAGAACCGGTCGGGCATCTTCTCGAGGGTAAGACGCACGTCCTCCAGACTGATTTCCTTGCCGACGATGTAGAACGGCAGCGTCGCAAAACGCCGGTGCATCTCGCGCATGACCCGGGCGAGAACGGTGCCATCACCCACGCCAGCATCGAAGAGCCGGATGGCCGGAGGGCGCGGACGCAGGTGTGCCAGTTCAAGCCCCACGCGCCGGGCAATCACCGACTTCTCACTGCAGGTATTCACGAACAGGAGGTACTTCTGCCGGTTGTCGTAGAAGCGGAAGTTGCCAGTGCCGCTCGCACCCTCAGGCGTCGAGGTCAGCCCGAGCCCGGTCATGCCGGCCGCTATCGGTTCGAACGTCACTGCGGATGATGCCGAGGGCGACGAGGGCGATGATGACCCGCTGCCCCCCGCCAACCGGCGTAGCGTCAAGGGGACGCGCCCGGGTGCCACGCTGCGCAACGTTTGCACGGGGGTCAGTGCAAGAAAGGCCTGCACGCGCACCAGGGTCTGGTGACGCACGCGCCCGCCCGCGCGCAGGCGCGGTACGAACTTGCCATCGTTGACCGCCAGGCGACCAAAGGTGGATTCGGCAAGACCATGGCGACCGCAGAAGGCCGCGATGTCAGCGAGCAGGTCGGTGGGTTGAGTCACGGGCAGCCTCCGCGTCGATGCGCCCGACGAAGCGATACGACATCAGCGCGCCTCCAATCGGGCGCAGAGCATCCCACGCCACGGAGCGGATTTCAAACGGCATCACCCCCGGTGGCCCCTTCTGGTACATCGGCGTCACTCCGGGTACCCTACCGGGCTCGACCATGAGGAGACAACGATGTCGATCAAGGGAATGACCGGAGCCGAAGCGGTCCTGCGCAGCCTGCGCAAGATGGGTGTCGAGCGGATCTTTGCATCGCCGGGATCGGAATGGGCCGCCCTTTGGGAAGCTCTGGCACGGCCCTGGGCCGAAGGCGAAATTCCGGACTATCTGTCGACCCGTCACGAAGAGACCGCGGTGGCCATGGCCGTCGGCTACGCGAAATCGACCGGAAAACTGCCTGCCGTGGTCATCCACACGACGGTTGGTTCGCTCCACGGCACGATGGCCATGCGCCAGGCACTGCACGAGCGCATCCCGATGGTGATTCTCGCGGGTGAGTCGATCGGCTTTGGTGAGTACGACGACCGTGACCCGGGCCCGCAGTGGCACCGCGTGCTGGCCGATGTGGGCGGGCCTGCCCGCCTGGTCGAACCGGTGGTCAAGTGGAGTTTCGGCATCAACCTGCCCGATATCGTGCCCGAGACGATACAGCGTGCCTGCCAGATCGCGACCGCAACACCACGCGGCCCGGTGTTCGTGTCGGTGCCCATGGAGTACCTCTTTGCGACGATGAAAAAGGAAGCCCCCGTCGCAACGCTGAGCCGCCTGCCCCAGGCCGATGACGACTCGATTCGCGAGATTGCAGAGGCTCTGATCGCTGCCCGCAAACCCATCATCATCACCGAAGATGCGGGCGAAAGCACGGCAGCGGTTCGGCATCTGGTCAAGCTGGCCGAACGACTGGGCGCACCGGTGGTCGAGGCCTGGCATCCGAGCTATGTGAACTTTCCGCGCCAGCACCCGCTCTATGCCGGCAGCGGCCGCACCGAACACGTCGAGAGTTATCTGAAGGACGCCGACCTTGCACTGCTCGTCGACTGCAAGCTGCCCTGGCATCCGCCCTCGCGCAACCCGAACCCGGCGTGCCGCATCATCCGGATTGGCGAAGACCCGTTCTTCCAGAGTACGCCCTACCTCGGGGTACCCTCGGACATGGTGGCTGCAGGCAGCACCGAGCGTGCCCTCGAACGACTGGCGGCGACTGTCGCGCGCAAGATTCCGGCCGACGCGCGCGCAGCCTCGATCAAGCGCTGGGGCAAACTGCACGAGGCACGTCGTGCAGCCGTCCTCGCCGACCTCGCCTCCACCGGATCGCTCCCCGCCATCGAGACACGCTGGGTCGCCCACGAACTGAACGCTGTGCTGCCCCCGAAGGCCATGGTGGTCAACGAGACCATCACCCACCGGCCCGTCCTCGCCCAGGCCCTCACGCGCGTCGGTCCGGGCGAGTACTACGAATCAACCCTCGGTGGTCTGGGCATGGGCACCGGCGTCGCACTCGGGGTGAAGGCCGCCTACCCCGATCGACCGGTGATCCTCACGATCGGTGACGGGTCGTTCAACTACAACCCGATTACCGGTGCGTTTGGTGTCTGTCAGGAACACGGTCTGCCGATCATGGTGGTGATCTTCGACAACGCGGGCTACCTGTCGCAACGCACCGACATCGCCATTCACTTTCCCAAGGGCCGCGCGATGCGCACGAAGACCTTCACCGGCACCTCGATCGCGCCACGGCCGGACTATGCGATGCTGATGCAGGCCTATGGAGGCTATGGCGAAGCCGTGGAGAAGCCCGCTGATGTACGGCCTGCCCTGCTGCGCGGGTTGGCTGCGCTCAAGCGTGGACAAGCTTCCCTCATCGACATGCGACTCACCGCCATCAACGGCGACGCCTGAGGGTCTGGCAGAAGCGGCGTGCTGCCGGGCTCAGGCGAGGGTCACCGATACCGGTGACCCCAGGGCATGTCGCGCCACCGCGTCCCAGTCGACCTCGGCTGAAAGGTCGGCACTGGCAGGCAACCGGATGGCGCCCCCCACGACGACCGGGACCACCTTGCAGACCTGGGCGGCCATGCCGAGAAAGAAGGTCTGCTCGGCGGGCAGCGAGTGGATGGGAGCGATGGCTGCCGCCTGCTGCAGGCTGATCAGGGTACCCAGCGCACTCTCGGCATAGATGCCCACAGCGGTCATCGCACCCGCCGCACGCGCGAGGCTGCTGATGGCCCGGGTCTCGCCAAGGCCCACCCGTGCCGGCTTGGCCGAGAGCGCCCGTGCGCCACGCTCGAGGTAGAGCGAAGCATCCATGGCTGAGGTGCAACTGCGGTCCACCAGAATCGGCAAGGCACTTCCCGCCTGCAACTGCTCGAACGCCCGATCGGGTGCGAGCGGGCAGGGGTCCTCGGCGACGGTCACACCTGCCGCCAGAAGCGCATCAAGGTAGGCGGGTGCCTCGGCTCGCGGGTAGGCACTGTTGGCATCCACCGAGCAGGCAACCGCGCCCCCCACGGCCGCGCGTATCTCGGCGAGCGCCGCCAGATCGAGCGCGCGTCCCTGCCCGCCCTTCACCTTGAGATGGCGAAAGCCGTGGCGCTCGCAGACCATCGCTGCCTCACGAGCCATCGCAAGCGGTGCCTGGCGGGTGACGGTCCAGGTGAGGTCAACCGAATCGGTACCCCCCCAGAGCCGCCACAACGGTTCGTCCGCCACCGCAGCGGCGAGCGTCCAGCAGGCGGTCTGTGCGAGGCCGCGTGCCATGCGGTTCTCGGCCAGCGGCTCGAGCGCACGCGCGACCGCAACCGGATCGCATGCATCGACGCCGGCGAGGCGTGGCATGACGACATCTTCGAGTGCTGCCGCCAGGGAGCGTGGTGATACCCCGCTCCAGGTGTCCTTCAGCGTGCCCTCGGCAACCCCGCGCCGCCCCTCGCTGTCTTCGATGCACAGGAGCGCGTAGATACCGGAGGACTCGATCGCATTGGCCCAGCGCACCTCACGCCGATAGGGCAACTCGTAGCAGTGCAAGGACCAGCGCCGGAGTCGGCCGATGCCGCGAGCGGGTAATGAGGTCGGGTCGTTCAAGGAGTCTGGCCGGTTGCCTGTGCGGGGCTCGACCGGGACAGGCACGAGCCCACGAGCGCACGATACCAGTTCCAGCGGTCAGGCCAGCTTGCACCCTGCAGGCGCCCCCCGTAGCATCGCGGGCACACGTGCAGAGGCACGGACGACCGCGCACCACCCCGGAGACAGCCCATGCAGATTCGAGCCGCAGTCCTGCGAGCGATGGGGGCGCCGATGCCCTACGCGCAGTCACGGCCGCTTGCCATCGAGACCCTCGAACTCGCACCGCCGGGTCCGGGTGAGGTGCTCGTTCGCATCGGTGCTGCGGGTCTGTGCCACTCCGACCTGTCGGTCATCAATGGCGACAGGCCTCGCCCCATGCCGATGGCACTCGGACATGAAGCGGCAGGCGTGGTCGAAGCACTGGGAGCAGGCGTCACGGACCTCGTGCGCGGCGACCACGTGGTGCTGGTCTTCGTACCCAGTTGCGGGCACTGTGCCCCATGCGCCGAGGGCCGCCCCGCCCTGTGCGAACCCGGTGCAGCGGCCAACGGCGGCGGTACGCTCCTCTCGGGCGAGCGTCGACTCAGTCGTGGCGACGCGCCCATCAACCATCACCTGGGCTGTTCGGTCTTTGCCGAATACGCCACGGTATCCCGCCGATCGCTCGTGCGCATCGAACGCGACCTTCCCCTGCATCAGGCCGCCCTCTTCGGCTGCGCGGTACTGACCGGGGTCGGCGCCGTGGTGAACACTGCGCACGTGCAGGCGGGGAGCTCAGTCGCCGTCATCGGGCTGGGCGGCGTTGGACTCGCCTCGGTGATGGGCGCGCACGCGGCCGGCGCGCGACGCATCGTCGCGATCGACCTTGCCCCGGCCAAACTGGCCCTGGCCCGAGAGCTGGGCGCAACCGATGCATTCGATGCCCGCGATCCCGATTGCGTTGCGCAGGTACGGGCCGCCACCGGGGGCGGGGTCGACTATGCCTTCGAACTGGCCGGTGCAGTGCGTGCGCTCGATACCGCCTGGCGCGTCACGCGACGTGGCGGCATGACCGTGACGGCCGGACTCCCGCCACCGGATGCGGCCTTTGCCTTGCCCGCTGTCGCTCTGGTGGCCGAAGAGCGTACGCTCAAGGGCAGCTATATCGGCACCTGCGTACCCTCGCGGGATATCCCCCGCTACATCGACCTGTTTCGCCAGGGTCGCCTGCCGGTCGACCGCCTGCTGAGCGGGCGACTCGCCCTGGACGACATCAACCAGGGGTTCGACCGACTGGCCAGCGGCGAGGCAGTGCGTCAGGTCATCGAATTCTGAACGAGGTCTCGACATGATGTGCATGAACCCGGACACCCCACGCCGCGCGAGCAGCATTGCCAGCGCTCGTACGGGCCGCGCGCCCCTGCTCACGCAAGCCCTCTGCACACTCGGCATCATGGTCGCTGGCTGTCTCGCTGCGGCCCCGGCGGCCGCAAAGGATTTCCCGCTGCACCCGGTGCGCATCATCGTGCCCTCGGCCCCGGGCGGTGGCTATGATTTCGTGGCACGGGTCTTTGCCGAGAAGTGGCCGGCCGATCTGGGACAACCGGTGGTGGTCGAGAATCGCGCCGGGTCAGGCACGCTTCTGGGCACCCAGATAGCCGCTGCCGCGACACCCGACGGTCACACGCTGCTGGTTGGGGGTCTGGCCAATCTGGCCCTGAACCCGGGGCTCTTCGAGAAGCCGGGCTATGACCCGGTCAACGACTTCACCCCCATCGGCATGGTGGGCTCCTTCACCTACGCCCTGGTAGCCCGCAAGGACTTGCCCCAATCGAGCTTGCAGGCCGTCATCGCCGAAGCCCGCGCCAATCCGGGCAAGCTGGTGATGGCCGCAGCCGGACTGGGCAGCGGCCAGCACGTGGCGGCAGCACTCCTCGGCAACCTGGCCCGCATCGAAATGCTCAATGTGCAGTACAAGGGCGCGCAACCAGCCTACACCGACCTGCTGGCCGGGCGGGTCGACCTCTTCTTCGACAACACCACGACCGCCCGACCGCTGGTCGAGAGCGGCCGCATCAAGGCCATTGCGACCTCGGGCGAAGTGCGTGACCGACTGCTGCCTAACGTACCGACCGGTATCGAATCGGGGCTGGAAGGGCTGGTCTTCGAGAGCTGGATCGGACTTTTCGCACCAGCACGAACCCCGGCACCCGTGATCGAGGAATTGCGCCGTACGTTGGGTCGCGTCATGAACGACACGACCCTGCGCGCCCGCTTCGAGAGCAACGGGTGGCGCCTGAGCACGCTGTCGCCGACCGAGGGCGCAGCGCTGGTGAAGTCAGAGGCCGAGCGCTGGACACAGTTCCTGCGCAAGACCGGCATCAAGGCCGAGTAGGAGACCGAGGGTCGAACCCTGGCGCAGACCGGCGGCTGCGACAGGGCATCGCAGGACCGCACGGGGCAGTGCGGAGCATTGCCCCGCACTGCAGCCGATGACGGCAATCAGGCAAACGTGATGCCGTGCTTCTTCAACGGGAACGTACGAACGCGCTTGCCGGTCGCCCGGTAGAACGCATTGAGCACGGCCGGGGCGGCCACACAGATGGTCGGCTCGCCGATACCGCCCCAGGGCTCGTTGCCGCCGGTCGCCATCACGATCGACTCGACCTTGGGCATGTGCCGGATGTGCATCGAGGGGAAGGTATCGAAGTTCTGCTGCTCGATCCGACCATCCTTCACGGTGCACTCCTCGAAGAAGAGGGCCGACAGACCGTAGACGAAGGAACCGGCAATCTGGCGTTCGATCTGGGCCGGATTCACGGCATAGCCCGGATCGGTCGCGGCCACGATGCGATGCACCTTGATCTTGTTGCCGCCCTCGACCGAGATCTCGGCCGCCGCTGCCACGAAGCTGCCAAAGGCCTTCATCTGGGCAACGCCGCGGAAGATGCCGGGCGCAGCGGGCTTCGACCAGCCGATACGGTCGGCCACCGCCTCCAGCACGCCGCGGTTGCGCGGATGATTCGCGGTCAGCGCGCGGCGGAATTCGACCGCATCCTTGCCCGATGCCTCGGCCAGTTCATCGATGAAGCACTCGAGGAAGATGGCGTTCTGGTTGGCATTCACGCCACGCCAGAAACCCGGCTTCACGTGCGTGTTGCGCATGGCATGATCGATCAGCAGATTCGGCACCGTGTAGCCGAAACCGTGCTCTCCCGGCATGGCCAGGCCCTGGAAGGTGAGCGGGTCCATGCCCTTCACCAGATTGGCCGGGAAGACGTCGGCGAGAATCGACTGACCTGACAGACGCAGATGCAGGCCGGTGAGGTTGTTCTGGGCATCAAATCCGCCCACCAACTTCGCCTGCATGATCGGGTGATAGCGGCCATGGGTCATGTCCTCTTCACGCGACCAGAGCAGCTTGACCGGAATACCCGGCAACTGCTTGGCGACCAGCACCGCCTGAACGACATAGTCCTGGAAGCCGCGACGACCAAAACCGCCGCCGAGGTTGATCTTGTAGACGTCGACCTTGTCGGCAGGCAACCCCGATGCCTCGACCGCAGCAGCGAAGGAAGCCTCGCCATTCTGCGTGGGCGCCCACACCTCGAGTTTCTCGGGCGTGTAGAGCGCGGTGGCGTTCATCGGCTCCATCGTGGCGTGGTTCAGGAACGGATAGGCATAGGTCGCTTCGACGGTGCGAGCGGCCCCACTGAGCGCAGCCTTCGCATCACCGTTGCTGTTGCCGACAAACGCCTCGGTCGCGGTAAGCCCTTCCACCAGACGCGCATCGATGTCCGCGCTGGAGACCTTGGCGTTGGGGCCTTCGTCGAAATCGATCGGCAGCGCGGCGAGCGCGGTCTTGGCCTGCCACCAGGTGTCGGCCACCACCACCACCGCAGAGCGACCCACCTGCAGCACATGACGCACGCCCTTCATGCCCAGCACGGCCGAGGCATCGAAACTGCGTACCGTGCCACCCTGCACCGGGCAGTCGCGAATGGCGGCATTGAGCATGCCGGGCAGACGCAGGTCGGCACCATAGATCTGTGCGCCGAGCACCTTCGGGCGGGTGTCGAGACGGCGCACCGGCTTGCCGACAATCGTCCAGTCCTTGGGATCCTTCAGCTTGACGTCCTTGGGCACCTCGAGCTTCGAGGCAGCGAGTGCCACCTTGCCATAGGTCGTCTTGCGCCCGCTCGGGCCGTGAGTGATGACGCTGTTGGCCGCCGAGCACTCGGCTGCCGGCACGCCCCACTGATCGGCCGCCGCCTGCACGAGCATGATGCGGGCAGCAGCACCGCCTTCACGCACGTACTCATGCGAGGCGCGAATGCCACGGCTGCCACCGGTCGAGAAGTCACGCCAGATACGCTTGCGGCGCACGTTTTCACCCGGCGTGGGATATTCGGTGGTCACTTTCGACCAGTCGCACTGCAGTTCTTCGGCCACGAGTTGCGCCAGGCCGGTGAGCGTGCCCTGCCCCATCTCGGACCGCGCAATGCGGATGACGACGGTGTCATCGGGGCGGATCACGACCCAGGCGTTCACCTCGGGGACAGCAGCCGGCGTGGCGGCCTCGGCCGTCGCGGCCAGCGGCAGTTGCAAGCCGAGCGCCAGACCCCCACCAACCCCGGCCGTGCCGAGGACGAAGCGGCGACGATTCATGGCGAGCAGATCATTCATGTCGTTCATGGCGTGTCTCCTCAGGCGCGCGCAGCAGCGGCGTGAATGGCTTGCCGCACCTGCTGGAACGTTCCGCAGCGGCAGATGTTGGTGATGCCGGCATCGATGTCTGCATCGGTGGGCTTCGGCTTCTGCTTGAGCAGCGCCGTGACCGCCATGATCATGCCCGACTGGCAGTAGCCGCACTGGGGCACTTCATTGTCGAGCCAGGCCTGCTGCACCTTGTGCAGCTTCGTGCCGTTGGCCAGACCCTCGATCGTCGTGATGCGCCGTCCAGCCACGGCCGCCACCGGAATCGAACATGAACGGACAGCGGCTCCGTCAAGGTGAACGGTGCAGGCACCGCACTGGGCAACGCCACAGCCATATTTGGTGCCGGTGAGTCCGACCTGCTCGCGCAGGACCCACAGCAACGGGGTCGTGGGGTCTGCATCGACCTTGTGGCTCTTGCCATTGATGGTGAGACCAATCATCTCTGTTCATCTCCTTGTCGTGAGGCGATTGAGGCCGGGTGCCACGGCCGCGGCGCCAACTGTAACAGGACTTTAGCGCGCGGATGAAGGGCGCACGCGCACGGGCCGGGGGCCGAGCAACAAATCGAATGATTGAAAAACGCCTGCCACTACGAGAACATCGCGAGAACATCGGGTGCGTCCCGAAACACACCGCCCCGCGACACCCTGGAGCAAGACAGGCTCATGCAAGACATCGCAGTGATCGATCTGGGTTCGTATCTGGCGGGCGAACCTGGAGCGCTCGAGCGCACGGCCGCCGAAATCGGCGAAGCGAGTCGCAGTCTCGGATTCTTCTTTCTTCGCAATCATGGCATCGCCCGATCACTGATCGACCGGGTCTTCATCGAGGCCGAGCGCTTCCACAGCCTGCCGCTCGAGACGAAACTTGCCTCGCGCATCGTCGACCGGATCGTCGGCTATCTGCCGCTGGGCGGCCAGACCCAGCGCACCTCGATACACGGCAAGAGCGTCGCGCCCGATCGCAGCGCTTCGTTCTACATCAGGCGGGAGTATCCGGCCGACCACCCGGACCGCATCGAGCGACGACCCTGGGTGTTCGACAACCGCTGGCCCGCCGACCTCGCCGGCTTCCGCGAAACAACCCTCGAGTACTTTGAGGCCATGTCAGCCCTTGCGCTTGCCATGCTGCCGCTACAGTCGCGTGCCCTGGGCCTGCCCGCCGACTTCCTCGGGTCGCATGCCGCCTTCCAGCCCGCTACCAACAACCTGCGCCTGCTGCACTACCCGCCGCGCGATCCGGATGTCAGCGGACAGTTCGGCATCGGGCCGCATACCGACTACGGCTACGGCACCTTTCTCGCGCAGGAAAAGATTCCGGGACTGGAAATTCTGGATCGCGATGGATCATGGATCAAGGCACCGGCGCTGGACGGATGCCTGCTCTTCAACAACGCCGACATGTGCCGGCGGTGGACCAATGATCACTTCCGCTCGGCCCCTCATCGCGTGATCAACACGAGCGGTCGCACCCGCTATTCGATTCCGTTCTTCTTCGGCACCCGTCTCGACGTGAAGCTGACGTGTCTGCCCACCTGTACCTCGGCCGATGACCCGCCCCGATATCCACCCACATCGTTCGGCGAGTACCTGAGCGAGGTAAACCGCGCGAACTACGATCTTGCCCCGGTGAGGACAGACCCGGTGAGGACCGATGCCGTCAGGGCAGCGGGGGCAACTCCGGATCGCTCAGCGTGAAGCGCGCAAGCGCACCAGCGGTTCAATGCTCAAGGTCTCCTCGCCCAGGGTCAGCCAGACAAGGCCATCCTGCACGGTTGCCTGAACCCGAAGATTGCGGGCTGCCAGTCGCGTCATCGCCAGCGAAGCGGTCTGAGGAATCTCGATCACGCTGAGGTTGTCGAGCCGCTCGAACGAGGCAGCGTTGCGCTCCCACCATTGCGCTGCCGTGCGTCCCCCATAGGTGTAGAGCACCACCTGCCCGGCACGGCCGCAGGCACGACGCAGCACACGCTCATCAGGCAGCCCGACCTCAACCCACAGGGCCATGTTGCCGGCGAGGTCATGCAACCAGATCGTGGCCTCGTCATCGCTCGATATGCCCCGGCCGAATGCCAGTCGCTCATCGGCGTGGAGCGCCCAGGCAAGGAGGCGCACCATGAGCCGCTCTTCGGTCTCGGACGGGTGCCGCGCGAGCGCCAGCGACGCCGTCTGGAAATGCGACCGGTCGAGATCGCTGACCTCGATCTCGACCTTGTAGATCGTTGCGCGCAGCGCCATCGGCTCAGGGGGTCACAGTGGTACGGTCGTACCAGGGGAAGGCATCGATGCTCAGTACGCGCTCCGACCCATCGAAGAGGGGGGCAAGACGCCCCCCACCCACCCGGTAGCGGAACTCGCTGACCCGATCGCGGATCGGCAGCGTGGCATTGCGCATGATGTCGATACCCATGTCGATGCGAAAGACCTGGAAGACATCGGGGTTGATCGCCGAATGAAAGCGCACGGTGCTGGCGCTGCGCATGGCAGGTGCCCGCTCGAACCGGGCGTCAATCTCGACGTGCTCCCCGTCGGCAGCCTCGAACAACCAGTGTTCCTCGGTCTGCACCTCACCACCGGCCCGGGTGATGCTCGTGCGGCGCATGTCGGTTCGCACGGCGAGTCGCACGGTGCCGGGCACCCCGGGCACTTCGCTCGCCGCATCGGTGAGACCCGCCACAATCATCTGGCCGACATCGGTGGCGCCCTGCTTCTTCACCGGAATCGCCAGCCAGGCCAGGCGCCCGCCAGCCCCGGGAAGCGGCTTGCCGTCGGCACCACTCACCGTGAGGCGATCGATGACGATGAGGCGCAAGTTCGCATCCTTGGCCGCCCCACTCGTGGCGATATTGGGCTCCCAGCCTGCCGGCAGGAGTCGCGCCAGCACTGCGTCAGGCACGCGAAAGTCGATCTGAAAACGAGTCTCGGCACTTCGCTCGAGGACGGTCTGGGCCTTCACCGGCGCAAAACCCGTTGCCGCAACAGCCAGCAGACCCGCACAAAGCATCCTCGACATGCGATTCGGCGACTGCTTCATGGCGTTCTCCAGCAAGGGTTCAGACAGTTGCCCGGCACCATTCACGCACGGTCGAGCCAGGGCTTCACCCCGGCTCGCAAGGCCCAATACTCCCAGGCACGCTGCATCTGCGGTGACCACGGATCAACGGTATCGCGCACGGCGATCTCGCCCGGACTCAAGGGCGTCACGCGGGCGCCCATCAGAAGGGCCTCCTTGAGCACCCGTGCGTTCTGCGGCAGGTAGACCGCCGCCTTCACCACGTCGACGATCGTGCGGCCGGCCACCGTGAAGCCGTGGCCCCGCATCAGGACGACACGATGGTCGGCCAGGCAGGCGGCCAGATCGCGGCCCTGCGCAATGCTCGACACGAGGAGATTGGTGTCACCGAACCGATCGCGGATATCCCACACCGGGATCTCCAGACCCATGTCGCTCGCCACATGAATGACGGGTTGCAGGCGGATGTCCCCGATCGTGAATGGCAGCACGTCGATGGCATGGCTGTGAACGACCGCGTGGATGTCTGGACGACGCTCGTAGACCGCGCCGTGGATATGCCGTTCGACGTAAGGCGCCGGCGCATCGCTCGCCACCGGCGTGCCGTCAAGCATGAATTCGAGAATATCGGGCGCCTCGACCAGTTCGGGACTGCGCGAGCGGGAGAGCAGGTAGCGATCGGGGTGAAACGGGTGACGCACGCTCACATGACCGTAGGCATCGACCACACCCTGATGGGCGAGGATGCGATTGGCCACAACCACATCGTGCAGGCTCTGTGCGAGCGAAGGAATCGGGGCTGGCACCTTGTCTCCTCGGGCGACACACGGAGACCACGTACCTGATCACAGGTACCTGATTGGTCGGGGCGAAGTGATTCGAACACTCGACCCCCTGCACCCCATGCAGGTGCGCTACCAGGCTGCGCTACGCCCCGACCGAACTGCGGATTCTAACCGAAACGAAGCCGTTCGTACCGCTCAGGCGCGAAGGATATCGATGATGCGCTGCAATTCGTCGCGTATTTCCGCGCGCAAGGCGGTGCCGTCGAAGGGCGTGGCGGCGGCCGCCGGCGCCTGGAGACCTGAGGCCGGTGCCGTGGCCGCAACTGACACACCATCGAGACGATTGCGTGCGCCACTGATGGTGAAGCCTTCCTCGTAGAGGAGTTCGCGGATACGGCGGATGAGAAGCACCTCGTGGTGCTGATAGTAGCGTCGGTTGCCACGACGCTTCACCGGGCTCAGCTGGGCAAATTCCTGCTCCCAGTAGCGCAGCACATGCGGCTTCACGGCACAGAGTTCGCCCACCTCGCCAATCGTGAAGTAGCGCTTGGCCGGAATCGGGGGCAGCTCAGCCGTTGAGCGCTGCTTCGACGTCGCGCTGCTGTTTTCCATGGTGAGCTTCTTCGACAAGCATCTTCAGTTTCTGGCTGGCATGGAAGGTAACCACACGCCGCGCGGTGATCGGGATCTCTTCGCCAGTCTTGGGGTTGCGACCCGGGCGCTGGGGCTTGTTGCGCAACTGGAAGTTGCCGAAGCCGGAGAGCTTGACACTCTGGTTCAGTTCGAGGGCACCGCGAATTTCCTCGAAGAAGGCCTCGACCATATCCTTGGCTTCACGCTTGTTCAGCCCGACCTTCTCGAAAAGCATGTCGGCCAGTTCGGCCTTCGTCAAAGTCATCATCGCTCCCCGGGCGAATCAGGCCTGGGCCCGACCCGTACGCTGCACCGATCGGCCCCCTCGACACTCAGCAACCATAACCTTCACGCATCAACGCATGACTCGCGACCGGCCACGCAGGGCCCGATCAGCGTGCCTCGGCAGCGAATTTCTGATTCAGGATCGAGACGATCCACTCGCGCACCGCGTCAGCTTCAACGTCTGTTAAGGTGCGTTGAGTATCTTGCATAACTACCCGAAACGCAAGGCTTTTTCGCCCTTCGGGGATGCCGGCGCCGCGATAGATATCGAACAGCGAGAGGCTACTGACCGAGGCCGGACGATCGATCTGGAGCGCATCGAGCAGGTCTTGTGCATGGATCGATTCATCAACCAGCAAGGCCACATCACGCACCACGGCCGGGAACTTCGAGACCTCGGCCGACACCGGGAAACGCAGCCGCTGAAGCGGCTCGGCATCGAGTTCGAAGAGCACCGGCACGAGCTGCAATTGATAGTCCTGGACCCAGCGCGGGTGCAGTTCACCGACCCAGCCGATGACTTCACCGGCGAGTTCCACACGGGCCGACCGTCCGGGATGAAGCGCCGGGTGTGCCGCGGGTGTGAATCGTGGCACGAGCGGTGCGCAGAGCGCCTCGAGATCCCCCTTCAGGTCGAAGAAGTCGACGTTGCGCCTCGTATTGCCCCAGAGCTCTTCATCGAGCGGCCCGCAGGCCGCAGCGGCGATGCGCTGCGGCTGCCGGACGCCGGCCACGGCAAACGGGCCGTCCAGGGCTGAGGCATCGCGCAGGAAAGCACGACCCACCTCAAACACCCGGGCGCGCGTCGCGCCCCGGTTGAGGTTGAACTTGAGGTTGGCAACGAGGCCCCCCATGAGCGTGGTGCGCATCGTCGAGAGCTGGTTGGCAATCGGATTCAGGAGCGCAATCGCCGCATCGCCGCCAGCGCCGAAATCGCGCTCCCAGGCCGCGTCGACAAAACTGAAGTTGATGACTTCCTGAAAGCCCGCATCGGCCATGTGGGCGCGCAGCGCGTGCAGCGATCGCTGCGTCTCGGGTGCGGCCAGCATGCGGGCCGGTGCGCGTGGCGGTTCGGCCGGAATCCGGTCGAATCCATGGACTCGTGCCACTTCCTCGATGAGGTCTTCTTCGATGGCAAGATCGAATCGATAGCTCGGCGGCACGATATGCACGACGCCGTCGCGCCCTGCCCGGGGCTGCAGTCCGAGTCGTTCGAAGATCGCCATCATGTCGGCATCGCTCACCGGCATGCCGATCACCCGACGCGCGCGCTCGGGCCGCATGGCAATGGGTGCCCGCACGGGCACTGCCGACTTGAGGTCATCCACCGGGCCGGGCTCGCCCCCACAGATATCGAGAATCAGCCGAGTCGCCCGTTCGATCCCATCGAGGTTGTTGTCGAAATCGACACCCCGCTCGAAACGATGCGACGCGTCGGAGGTGAAGTTGAGTCGGCGGGCACGCCCCGCAATCGCCTCGGGCGCAAAGAACGCCGACTCGAGAAAGACGTTGCAGGTGGCATCACCCGCTTTCGTGCTCTCGCCCCCCATGATGCCGGCGAGGCCGATCGGACCACGGTCATCGCAGATGCACAGGAGGTCGGGCGCGAGATCGATGATCTGCCCATTCAGGAGTTCAAGTTTCTCACCCGGCCTGCCCATGCGCACGTCGATCGGCCCTTGCAGGCGGTCGAGGTCGTACACGTGCAGCGGTCGACCCAGTTCGAGCATCACGTAGTTGGTGACATCGACCAGCGCCGAAATCGGGCGCTGCCCCGCGCGCTCGAGGCGACGGCGCATCCACTCAGGGGTCGGAGCCGACGGATTCACGCCGGTGATGACCCGGCCGGTGAAACGCCCGCAAGCAGTGTCACTGATGCGCACCGGATGGCGCCGCTCATGCACCGCCGCCACTGCCGTGGTTGGAGGCGGCACCAGCGAGGCCCCGGTGAGTGCTGCCACTTCGCGTGCCACGCCGAGCACCGACAGGCAATCGGCCCGATTCGGTGTGAGCTTGATCAGAAACCGATGGTCGTCCAGTTCGTACCAGGTGGCGAAGGGCTCGCCGATCGGCGCATCAGCGCCCAACTCGAGCAAGCCGCCATGGTCATCCGAGAGGGCCAGTTCACGGGCCGAGCACAACATGCCGCTGCTCTCGACGCCACGCACCTTGGCAACCGCAATCTCGATACCCCCCGGCAGTCGCGCACCCGGCAGGGCACAGGGTACTCGCAAACCGGCGCGCACATTCGGCGCACCGCAGACGATGGTGCGCGGGACACCTTCGCCCGCATCGACCACGCAGACGGCGAGCTTGTCGGCACCCGGGTGCCGCTCCACCGACAGCACCGCCGCAACAACCACCCGATCGAGGGGCGGCGCAATCGGGTCGCAGGCTTCGACTTCCAGACCCGACATGGTGAGCAGATCGGAGAGCGCTTCGGTCGTGAGGTCGGGATCGACCATCGAGCGCAGCCAGTGTTCAGAGAACTGCATCGCCAGTCACTCGCGGAAAAGATCAGCCGAACTGGCTGAGGAAACGCAGATCGCCTTCGAAAAACAGGCGCAGATCACCGATACCGTAGCGAAGCATCGTCAGCCGTTCCAGGCCCGATCCGAAGGCAAAGCCGATCACGCGCTCGGGATCGAACCCGAAATTGCGGATCACGGTCGGGTGGACCTGGCCGGCACCGGAGATCTCGAGCCAGCGACCCTTGAGCGGACCGCTGTCGAACATCATGTCGATTTCGGCCGACGGCTCGGTAAAGGGAAAGAACGACGGCCGGAAACGCACGCGCAGCGCATCGGTTTCGAAGAACCGATGCAGGAACTCGGTGTAGACGCCCTTGAGGTCGGCAAAACTCACCTGCTCGTCGAGCCACAAACCCTCGACCTGATGAAACATCGGTGAATGGGTGGCATCGCTGTCGACGCGATAGGTGCGGCCTGGGGCAATCACCTTGACCGGCGGCGTATGGGTACGGGCATGCCGTACCTGCATCGGGCTGGTGTGGGTACGCAGCAGAAGGGGCAATCCCGATGCATCTTTCGCATCGACATAGAAGGTGTCCTGCATCGAACGCGCCGGATGGTTCTCGGGATTGTTCAAGGCAGTGAAATTGGTCCAGTCCGATTCGATCTCGGGGCCATCGGCCACCTCGAAACCGATCGAGCGGAAGATCGACTCGACCCGTTGCCAGGTGCGAATGACCGGGTGGATGCCGCCGGCGCCGCGACGGCGGCCCGGGAGCGTCACATCGAGCGCCTCTTCGTGCAGGCGCGCTTCGAGACGAGCGCGAGCGATGGCCTCGCGGCGTTCATTCAGACCCTGCTCGATACGCTCCTTGGCGAGGTTGATGCTCGCACCCGCAGCGCGCTTCTCATCGGGCGGCAGGTCGCGCAGGCCCTTCAGCAAGTCGGTGATGGCACCGGACTTGCCGAGGAACCTGGCCTTGGCCTGCTCGAGTTGCGCGGGCTCATCGAGCGCAGCGAACTGTGCGAGCGCCTGCGCAACGATCGGATCCAACTGCTCGTTCATGCGCGTGCTCGCCTGCCGCTTCAGACGCCGAGCTTGGCCTTGACCTCGCTCACGATCTTCGCAAAGCCGGGCTTGTCGAGGACCGCCATGTCGGCCAGCACCTTGCGGTCGATCGAGATCGCCGCCAGCTGCATGCCGTGCATGAACTTGCTGTACGACAGACCGTGCTCGCGGGATGCCGCGTTGATACGTGCAATCCACAGGGTGCGGAAGTCGCGCTTGCGGGTACGCCGGTCGCGGTAGGCGTACTGCTCGGCCTTCATCACCGCTTCCTTGGCGATCCGGAATACGTTGCCACGACGGCCACGGAAACCCTTGGCGCGATCGATAATCTTCTTGTGTCTGGCGTGCGCTATGACGCCACGTTTTACGCGAGGCATGAGGTCATCCCCTTGAGGTGTTGATCAGTGCGGAAAAGGCCTGAGCGAATGCCGGCTCAGGCGTAAGGCAGCATGGCGCGAACCGACTTCATGTTCGTCGGGTGCACCTGCGTCATACCGCGCATGTTGCGCTTCCGCTTGGTCGACTTCTTGGTGAGGATGTGGCGCAGGAAAGCCTTGGTGCGCTTGATCCCACCAGACCCCTGGGGTCGAAATCGCTTCGACGCCCCCCGCTTGCTCTTCATCTTGGGCATGACTGCTCCTGTTATGACATCTCACCCGGTGGCCTTCAGAGACAAAGGCGCTTGATGACCGTGGCTCGACTTGTGTGTCGCGGAGCATCCCGACAGCGGGCCTCCGCGTGGCGCGGAGACTCGCTCCGTGCCGTCCTGCTACTTCACCTGCGCACCCGCAGCCGCTTCGGCCACCGGCGTCCGCCCCCCTGCATCCGACGCATCGGACTCGCCGGGACGTTCATCCTTCTTCTTGACCACCACCTTCTTCGGCGAGAGCACCATCACGAGCTGGCGGCCTTCCATCTTCGGGTACTGCTCGACCACACCAAAGGCATCGAGGTCGTTCTTGACCCGTTCGATGAGACGATGGCCGATTTCCTGGTGCGCCATTTCGCGACCACGGAAACGCAAGGTGACCTTGGTCTTGTCACCCTCCTCGAGAAACTTGATCAGGTTGCGCAGCTTGATCGAGTAATCGCCCTCATCGGTTCCGGGGCGAAACTTGATTTCCTTGACCTGGATCTGCTTCTGCTTCAGCTTGGCCTCGTGCGCCTTCTTCTGCTCACGGTACTTGAACTTGCCGAAGTCCATCAGCTTGCAGACCGGGGGAGTCGCCAGGGGTGCGATTTCGACCAGATCGATCTCGCTTTCCTCTGCCAGCCTCAGGGCCTCACGCACCGGCATGATCCCGAGTTGTTCTCCGTCGTCACCGACCAGGCGTACTTCTACCGCGGTGATCTCGCCATTGATGCGCTGCGCTCGATCGAGACTGATGTTGTGTTCTCCTGATGTTTTGCCGTAGAGCCAGCCGTGTCAGAGGGTTCTTGCAGAGACCTGACTCTGCAGAAGTTCGAGGAAGACCGGCACCGACATCTGCCCGAGATCCTCACCACCGCGCGCACGGACAGCCACCTGTCCCGTTGCCTTTTCCTTTTCGCCAAGGACGACGAGGAACGGCAACTTCTGCATACTATGTTCCCGAATCTTATAGGTAATCTTCTCGTTTCGCAAATCGGAGACGACCCTGGCACCGCCGGCAGCGAGCGCCGCGGTGACCTCGCGGGCGTAATCGGCCTGCCCCTCCGAGATGGTCAGCACCGCCGCTTGCACCGGGGCCAGCCAGGCCGGCAGCGCACCGGCATGATGCTCCATGAGGATGCCGATGAAACGCTCCATCGACCCGAGGATGGCGCGATGCAGCATGACCGGCACGCGCCGGCCGTTGTCTTCGGCCACGTACTCGGCCCCGAGACGCCCGGGCATCGAGAAGTCGACCTGGATCGTGCCGCACTGCCAGACCCGGCCAATCGAATCCTTGAGCGAGAATTCGATCTTGGGGCCGTAGAAGGCCCCTTCGCCCTTCAGTTCTTCCCACGGCACCCCGGCCCGGTCGAGTGATTCGGCCAGCGCACGCTCGGCCACATCCCAGGTCTCGTCCGAACCCACGCGTCGGGCGGGTCGGGTCGACAGCTTGTAGAGGATGTCGGTGAAGCCGAAATCGGCGTAGACCCGGCGCAGGAGCGCGATGAAGGCGGCCACCTCGCCTTCGATCTGATCTTCCTGACAGAAGATGTGGCCATCGTCCTGGGTGAATCCACGCACCCGCATGATACCGTGCAGCGAGCCGCTGGGCTCGTTGCGATGGCAGGCGCCGAATTCACCGTAGCGCAACGGCAGATCGCGATAGCTGCGCAGATCGGTGCGATAGATGAGGATGTGACCCGGGCAGTTCATCGGCTTGATCGCGTAGTCGCGATTCTCGGAAGCCGTGGTGAACATGTTCTCGCGGTAGTTCTCCCAGTGCCCGGTCTTCTCCCAGAGAGAACGATCGAGCACCTGCGGGCACTTCACCTCGTGGTAGCCGTTGTCGCGGTAGACCGCGCGCATGTACTGTTCGACCTGCTGCCAGAGCGTCCAGCCCCGCGGGTGCCAGAACACAAGCCCCGGCGCCTCTTCCTGCACGTGGAAGAAATCGAGCACCCGGCCGAGGCGCCGGTGGTCGCGCTTCTCGGCCTCCTCGAGCATGTGCAGGTAGGCGTCCTGGTCTTCCTTCTTCGCCCACGCCGTGCCGTAGATGCGCTGGAGCATCTCGTTCTTCGAGTCACCGCGCCAGTAGGCGCCGGCGACCTTCATCAGCTTGAAGACCTTGAGCCGCCCGGTCGAGGGCACGTGCGGCCCGCGACACAGGTCGATGAAATCGCCTTCGCGGTACAGACCGATCGGCTCACCGGCCGGAATGGCCGCGATGATCTCGGCCTTGTAGTGCTCGCCGATCGAGCGGAAGAAAGCGACCGCATCATCGCGTGCCCACTCCTCGCGCACCACGGGCAGATCGCGCCGGACGAGTTCAGTCATGCGTCGCTCGATCGCGACGAGATCCTCGGGGGTAAACGGCCGGACGTAGGAAAAGTCGTAGTAGAAGCCGTTCTCGATCACCGGGCCGATGGTTACCTGGGCTTCGGGATAGAGCTCCTTGACCGCATAGGCAAGCAGGTGCGCGGTCGAATGCCTAATGAGGTCGAGCCCCTCGGCATCGCGTTCGGTAATGATCGCAAGCGCGGCATCGCCTTCGATCCGATGGCTGGTGTCGACCATGCGCCCGTCGACCTTGCCGGCCAGCGCGGCTCGCGCAAGACCGGCGCCGATCGACTGGGCAACTTCGGCAACGCTCACCGGACCCTCGAAGGACCGGGTGGAGCCATCGGGCAGACGAATGACGGGCATGGCGGGGCTGGGGAGACGAGACGGTCTTCGATGCTACCAGATGGCTGGCCTGCGGCGCGTCAGGGCATGAGGATCAGATGACCGACCGCGGTATTGGAGGCGGGCACGTGATAGAAACGATGCACGCATCGCGGCGACTGTCCCGAAGGCCTGGCCGGCATGGCGCCTCGAGCGATGAGCCACATGATGAGCTCGATGGCTTCGCTCCCCGCCTCGCGCACATACTCGACATGATCGATCGCGGCCGCGGCCGCGGGGTCGACCGTGATGCGATCGAGAAAGGCCTGGTCGAATTCCCGATTGATGAGGCCGGCACGCGGGCCCTGCAATTGATGGCTCATGCCGCCGGTACCCCAGACCTGCACGCGCAGATCGGCCGGAAACGAGGCGATGGCCCGACCAATGGCCTGCCCCAGAGCCAGACAGCGCCGGCCGCTCGGCACCGGATACTGCAGCACGTTGACCGCCACCGGGATGACCGGGCAGGGCCAGGCGTCGGGCTGGCCGAACATGAGCGACAGGGGCACGGTGAGACCATGATCGACCGCCATGCGGTTCACCACGGTGAGATCGAAATCCTCGCCGATCACCGACTGGACGATATGTGACGCCAGTTCGGGATGCCCGTGGACGACCGGCACCGGACGCGCACCCCAACCCTCATCAGCAGGCTCGAAGCGGGCTGCCGTTCCAATCGCAAAGGTGGGCACGACATCGAGCGTGAACACGGTGGCATGATCGTTGTAGACGAGCAGGATCACGTCGGCGGGATTCTCGCGCGCCCACTGCCTCGAGGGCTCATAGCCCGCAAAGAGTGGTGCCCAGTAGGACTGCTGAGTACGACCCTGATCGATCGCTGCACCGATGGCCGGCACATGCGACGTGAAGACCCCGGCAGTGACGCGTGCCATGTTCAGCGCTCCGGATGGACGATGGACCGGTTGCCCCCGATCGGGCGCCCGCCAGCCACCATCATCGCGTGATACTCGTCGGCCGTCTTGCCGCTCATGCTGCCGACCACCTGCTGCACGCTCGCGCCATCGGTGGCACCGATCTTCACCAGGAAGAAGATGTTGCCCCCCAGGTCGATACACCGATTGAGATCGCGCGCGAGTACCGCCTGCTTCTGCTCCTCTGACAGCGGCCACTCGTCGAGAAAGCCGCGCTCATCGGCCTTGAACCGCTCCCGGTTGGGTGCCTGCATGAGCGACTGGCAGAACGCATTGAGCCAATACCCGCGGCTCGCCGCGAGCGCATCGAACATGCGGGTGCCGGGAATGTCTGCAAAGATCTCGATGCCCATCGGCTGTCACTCCTTGCTCGCGAGCCACTGCGAGAGCGCTGCAGCAACGGCCGCCGGCTCTTCCATCGGGGCCATGTGCCCCGCCCGGTCGATCACGACCAGGCGCGAGCGCGGTGCCAGCGCATGCATCGCCTCGTGTTGCGCGATCGGCGCCCAGCCGTCCTCACGTCCGCACAGCACGAGGGTGGGCACATCGAGCCCTGCCAGCACCGACGCAAGGTCGGCACGCGCAAGCAGCGCCCTGATCTGCGCGGCAAAGTGATCGACATCCTTGCGCTCGAACATGTCGAGAATGGCTGTGATCAGCCGTTCATCGGTGAGCCGATGCGGTGCCACCATCCCCTTCGCCCACTCGGCTGCCATCGCACGCACGCCGTGCGCTTGCGCGACCGCGAGGAGGGCATGCCGCCCGGCCGCCTCTGCCTCGCCGGCAGCGCCCTCGGCGCGCGGCCTGTAGCCACTGTCGAGCACCGCCACGCGGATCACTCGCTCGGGCGCAAGTCGAACGACCTCGAGCGCAACACGCGCACCCATCGAATGCCCGGCAAGAGAAAATCGGGCAGGGGCATCAGCGAGCACCTGCCGCGCCATGTCGACGAGGCTGTCGGCACGACCATGATCGACGACACGGCAATCGGCGACGCCGGCCAGCCAGGGCACCACCGGATCCCACGCAGCATGATCGCACATGAGTCCGGGGACAAGGAGGAGCGGTTGGGCAGGCATGCTGGGCTCTCGATGTTGAAACGCTCGGGTCAGGCGGCCGACCCGCTCAGACCGATGAGTGAGGCGAGCCGTGCAGGGTCCTCGCGCAGGATGCCTGCAGCGCCGGCAAACACGACGCGGCCCTGGTCGAGCACCAGGGCCCGCTCGCTGATGGCCAATATGGCCTGAGGATGCTGCTCGACAATGACAGCGGCCAGCCCCTCCTCACGGGTGATGCGGCCGATCGCTGCGAGCAGTTCCTCGACGATGATCGGAGCCAGCCCCTCGAGCGGCTCATCGAGCAGGAGCAGACGCGGATTGAGCACCAGCGCGCGACCGATAGCCAGCATCTGCTGCTCGCCGCCGGACAGCTGGGTGCCCAGATTGCGCCGGCGTTCCGCCAGGCGGGGAAAGAACTCGAATACCCGTTCGGGCGTCCAGGCCGGCTGCCCGGGGCGCGGGGCGCGTGCGACCGCCGTGAGGTTCTCGAGGACACTGAGCGACCGAAAGATCGAACGCTCCTGGGGTACCCAGCCGACGCCGGCCGCGGCCCGCCGGTGCGAGGGCAGCCCGTGAAGCGGGATCCCTTCGAGATGAATCGTGCCGGCATGGCGCACGGTGGTACCGACAATGGTGTTGATGAGCGTGGTCTTGCCGGTGCCGTTACGGCCCAGCAGGGCCAGCGTCTCGCCCACCCCCAGCCTGAGCCCCACGTCCTCGATGATCACGCCGGCGTCATACCCGGCGCTCAGGCCATCGATGGCGAGAAGCGGCCGCTCTGGCGACGCCGAGCGTGGCGTGGACGAGCCCGGCATGGACGAGGTCACGCTGCGTGCTCCGCGCCGCTACCGAGGTAGACGGCCTTCACCCGCGGATCGGCGGCGATGACAGCGGGCTCACCCTCGGCGAGGACGGCACCATTCACCAGCACCGTGATGAATCGCGAAAACCCGAACACCAGTTCCATGTCATGTTCGATGAGCAGGATCGAGACCTGCGCCGGCAAGGCGGCAAGGGTCTGGAGGATTTCCTCACGCTCGCCCGCAGGAACACCCGCCACCGGCTCATCGAGCAGGAGCACGCGCGGCTCGCAGGCCAGTGCGATGGCGATTTCGAGCAGCCGCCGCTTGCCGTAGGCAAGCTGGTCGGTCCGCCGGTCGCAGACGCTCGCGAGACGAAACTCCTCGAGCAACTGGTCGACACGCTCGAGCACCGAGACTTCATGCGCGAGGCTCCCCCACCACTGGAGGGTAATGCCGCGCCGTTGACCCACGACCAGGGCCAGCGTCTCACGCGCACTGAGGGACCGAAACAACTGGCTGATCTGGAATGTTCGCACCATGCCGCGGGCCACACGCCGATGCACCGGCAAGCGGGTGATGTCGACCTCGTCGAGGTAGACCGCTCCGGCGCTGGCAGGAAGGACGCCCGTGAGCAGATTCACCAGGGTGGTCTTGCCGGCACCGTTGGGGCCGATGAGCGCGTGCCGCGCACCCGGCGCGAGGGACAGGCTGACCGAGTCGGTGGCGACGATGCCGCCAAAGCGCTTCTCGAGCCGCTCGGTGCGCAGGACAGCCAGACTCATCGCGCTGCCTTTGCCGACGGGCGTTACCACAGTGTCCAGGGGCGCAGTATCCGCTCACGGCCCAGAAGCCCGATTGCCAGCAGAAAGAGGCCCATCCAGAAGGTCCAGTACTGCGGCGTGATGCCTGCGATGAGTTCGTTGAGGACCTTGAAGGCGACCGCACCGAGCACCCCGCCATAGACCCAGCCGGCGCCACCGATCACGAGCATGAGGAGCACATCGGCCGAGCGCTCGATCGAAAAGACCTCGAGCGAGACAAAACCCGAGGTCTGTGCGACCAGGGCGCCAGCGGCACCGGCCAGCGCCGCCCCGAACACGTACGCAAAGGCAAGGCGCGATGCAACGGGAATACCGACGGCGGCAGCACGAAGCGGATTGTCGCGTACCGCAAGAAGCGTTGCACCCAGGGGCGATCGAACCACACGTCGCACCAGCAGCAAGGCCAGAAAGAGCACCACAAGAGCATAGGTGGCCGGGACCTGCCCCTGCAGGTCGAACTCGAATCGCCCGAGGAGAGGCCCCATGGACATGCCCTGCAACCCATCGGCCCCGCCGGTGATCGCATCGAAGCGGTTGGCCAGTTCGTAGAGCAGGAGGCTGACCGCCAGCGTCACCATGATCCGGGTGAGATCCGAACCACGCAGGATGGTGAGCGAGCAGACAAGCCCTGCCAGTGCGGCCACCACGATGCCCACGGCGAGGCCGGTGAGCGGATCGGGCATGACGAACCTGGCGAACAGACCTGCCGCATAGGCGCCCACGCCAAAGAAGGCTGCGTGCCCGAGTGACACGATGCCCGCATACCCGAGCACCAGGTCGAGCGACAGCGCGAAAAGCGCCACACCAGCCGTTTCGGCGATGAAGAGCGCACGCGAAGGCATCAGCCAGGGCACCACGAAGGCGAGCGCGAAGAGGAACCCGACGATCAGACGCTCACGCGACCGGTCAGTGGCGAGCAGCATCACCGACCACTCCCGCCGCGAGAAAAAAGACCATTCGGGCGCCACAGCAACAAGGCGATGATGAGCGCATAGACGATGAAGGCGCCCAGTTTCGGAATGAAGTACTTGCCCCCGACGTCGGCGAGCCCCAGCAGCAGGGCTGCCAGCAGCGGACCGGTCACCGATGAGGTGCCTCCGACCGCCACGACAATCAGGAAGTAGACGAGGAATTTGAGCGGGAAACCCGGATCGAGACCGAGCACCTCGGCGCCCAGCGCCCCACCAAGGCCTGCAAGCCCAGAGCCCACGGCAAAGGTCAGGCTGAACACCCGATTGACGTCGATACCGAGGCCGGCAGCAACCCGCGCGTCATCGACACTGGCCCGAAGCCTGGCACCGAACCGGGTCTTCGACAGAATCGCCTGGAGCCCCAGAACGAGCAATGCACACACCACGATGATGAAGAGCCGGTAGTGCCCCATTCCGAGGCTCCCCCCGCCGAACTCGCTGCGCCCCTGCAGCCAGGCAGGCAGGTGGACGTTCTGCTGCTGCGAACCGACCAGCCAGTCGGTCGCCGCCACCGACATGAAGACCAGCCCGATCGAAAAAAGCACCTGATCGAGATGCGAGCGCTGGTACATCGGTCGATACAGCAGGCGCTCGAGAACCGCACCGACCAGTCCGGTCGCCAGAAAGGCGAGCAGGATGGCCGGCACGAAGGGCACCCCCAGACGCTGGGTGAACGCCACCGTCAGGTACCCCCCGAGCATGGCGAAGGCACCATGGGCCAGGTTGATGAAGTTCATCAGACCCAGGGTGACCGACAGGCCCACCGCCAGGATGAACAGGAGCATCCCGTAGGCAATACCGTCAAAGACCAGTGTGGGCATCGGCGCTCGTCAACCGTCGGGGGCTCAGCGAGCCTTGCCCGGATCCTTCACGTCGGCAATGGTCTCGATCTCGGTATTCCAGAGTTCGCCCTTCACGCGTTCGACACGACGGATGTAGATGTTGTGGACCACGTCGCGCGTCTGCGCATCGATGAACATGGGCCCGCGCGGACTCTCGAAGATCTGACCCTTCATCGCCGCGAGCAGCGCTTCGCCACCCGCGCCTCGGGTCGCCTTGACGGCCTCGTGAATGACCCGCATGCCGTCATAACCGCCAACGGCCATGAAGTTCGGCCGCATGCCCGGGTTGGCCTTCATGAAGGCCTGCACGAAGCGCCGGTTGACCGCCGAATCGTGCGCGGCCGAGTAGTGGTGGGCTGTCACGGTACCGAGGACACCGTCGCCCATGCCATTGAGAATGTCGTCATCGGTGACACTGCCCTCGGCAATCACCCGGATACCCGCCTTGTCGAGGCCGCGCTCGGCAAACTGCTTCATCAGGGCAGTGCCGACACCGGCCGGCACGAAGGTGAAGAGCGCATCGGGCTGCGCATCGCGCACCTTCTGCAGGAAGGGGGCAAAATCGGGACTGCGCAAGGGCACGCGCAAGGTTTCGAGGACCTGCCCGCCGTTGGTGATGAAGCGCTGCGAGAAGTACTTCTCCGAGTCGATGCCGGGCGCATAGTCGGTGACCAGACTCACGACCTTGCGGATGTTGTTCTTCGTTGCCCAGTCGGCCAGCGCCGTCACCACCTGCGGCACGGTGAAGCTCGACCGCACGATCCAGGGCGAAGCCTCGGTGATGGTCGAGGTGGCTGCCGCCATCACCACGAGCGGCGTCTTCGACTGGGTTGCCACCGGGGCCGACGCAAACGCGAGCGGCGTCAGGCCGAAGCCGGCAAGCACCTGTACCTTGTCATTGACCACCAGTTCCTGGGCAATGCGCTTGGTGACATCGGGGGCCCCGGTATCGTCCTTGACGATGAGGGTGATCTTGCGACCGCCAACGGTATCGCCATTCTGCGCAAGGTAGAGGCGAACCCCCGCCTCGAGTTGCTTGCCGGTGGAGGCAAACGGTCCGGTCATCGGCAGAATGAGTCCGATCTTGAAGGCGTTGTCCTGCGCCATCGCGGGCAGCGCCAGGCCGAGACAGGCCGCCATGGCCAGCAGACGACGCCGCGCCGGGATACCGCGCACGAACGAAACGGCAGGGATGGGTCGAGGGGCATTCCACATGAGCTGTCTCCGTGCTGTGACCGGGCACTGCGCCGGCGGACCGGGGATGATCAAGCCTCGCGGCCCAAATGTCCATCCGGTGCACGCTGTCCATGGGGAGCGACATGTCCACGGGGGGGCGACCCGCCCCATGGAGTCTGCCCCCCATGGGGTCTGACACGCCCATGGGGTCTGACCCATCCGCGGGGGGCAGCTTGTCCTTACAATCGGGCCCTCATCATCGCAAGCGGGACGAGCACCGACATGTTCCTGACAGACACCTGGTATGTTGCCGCGCGCAGCGATGAGGTGACCGCAGACCACCCGCTCGGGCGGACGATCTGCCGCAAGCCGATCGTGATGTACCGGGACGCGACCGGCGCGGTCGCCGCGCTCGACGATTTCTGTCCCCACCGCGGCCTGCCACTGTCAATGGGAACGGTACGCGAGGGGCTGCTCACCTGCGGCTACCACGGCCTTGTCGTAGGCCGCGACGGTTGTACGGTATCGATGCCGGCACAGCGGGTGCAGGGATTTCCGCGGATTCACAGTTTTCCGGTGCTCGAGCGCCACGGCTTCATCTGGATCTGGCCCGGCGAGGCAAGCCGCGCCGACCCGTCGCGGATGCCCGACTACGCCTGGCAGGGCAACCCGGCGTGGGCGTATGGCGGTGGCCTCTATCACGTGAAGGCCGACTACCGCCTGATGATCGACAACCTGATGGACCTCACCCACGAGACCTGGGTTCATGCCGCGAGCATCGGGCAAAGCGAAATCGACGAAACGCCCTGCGAGACGATGGTCGAGGGAGACGAGGTCATCACCCGGCGCCTCATGCAGGGCGTGAGGGCGCCTCACTTCTGGAATGAGGCACTGGGCTGGGCAGGGCTGCAGAAGGATGTGCCGGTCGATCGCTGGCAGGTCTGTCGGTTCACCCCGCCCAGCCACATCCTGATCGAAGTGGGTGTGGCGCATGCGGGAACCGGCGGTGCGGCCGCCCCCGCCGAGCACAAGGTGTACGGCATCGTGGTCGACTTCATCACGCCCGAAACCGATGGCTCGATGTGGTACTTCTGGGGCATGGCGCGAAACTTCTGCCCGAATGATGAAACGCTCACCGAACGGATCCGGGAAGGCCAGGGCGCGATCTTCGCGCAGGACCTGGCGATACTGGAGCGCCAGCAGGCCAATCTCGCCGCATTTCCGGACCGGCGCATCCTCAAGCTCGATATCGATGCGGGCGGCGTGCGTTCGAGACGAGTGATCGAGCGCCTGCTCGCCGCCGAGCAGGCCGGCGCACCAGGGCCTACCTGATGCCTGATCGCTCCATTGGCTCGCCGCAAAAAAGAGCGGCGCTCGGAAGCGCCGGCATTGCCTGCTCCGTCTGCGAAATCTGGTAGGCGCGATTGGACTCGAACCAACGACCCCCACCATGTCAAGGTGATGCTCTAACCAGCTGAGCTACGCGCCTACGGGGTCCCACAACACACCAGCACGAGGCCGGGGCCGCATTCTAGCGCAGTTCGGGCGCGAGTGCAGGTTCTGCGGCGAGTACCTCACGCGCCATGCCGGCGGCGAGTTGCGCCAGCGCGCTGGCCGGTGCGCGCGCTGGCCATACCAGCGACAGCGTGGTCGACAACGCGGGCTGCGATAGTGCGCACCAGGCAAGACCGGGCACAACGCCGATGGCGCGAATGACGCTCGCGGGTACGACGGCGTGGCCGAGGCCTGCTGCCACCAGATCGATGATCGAGGGGAAGTAATCGACCTCGAGTGCAACCCGCACCTTGAGGCCCAGCGCCCCGAACTCGGCTTCGAGCAAGGACCGGATCGGGTGCGGCGCACCCGGCAGGATGAGCGGCAAGGCGGCCAATTGCGAAAGCGTCGGTGGCGCAAGGTGCGGCGCCGGGCTCACGAGCACGAGCGGTTCGATGCGCAGGGGCTCGAGGCGCACATGCCGCGAGGGCGCGGCGTTCAGAAGCACCGCGAAATCGAGCCGGCCCGAGACGAGCTTTTCGTAGAGCGTGCTCGAGATCGCCTCAGCCAGGGCGAGCGTGGCACCGGGGCAAGCCGCAACGAAGCGCTCGACCAGGGGCCGCGCCAGACTCTTGCCGATACTGGGCGTGAGGCCGATGGCCAGATGCCCTTCGAATTCGCTCGCCGCGTCCCGCACCGATCGCGCCGCCGCTTCGATGCCACGCAGCACGCCCAGCGCATGATCGAAGAATCGCTCACCGCGCTCGGTGAGTTGTACCCCGCGCCCATTGCGACGGAAGAGGTGCGCACGCAGTCCGACTTCAAGCGCACGCACACTGCGGCTCAGCGCCGGTTGGGCAAGGCCGAGCGAGCGAGCCGCCGCGCTGATGCTGCCCGATTCGGCAACGCGGACAAAATGCGTCAACTGGCGCAGATCGAAGACAGGCGGCTCATCCATGTTGGCCTGAGCATAGCAGATAGACGGTTATTGCCCTGCAGGGTGAGCTGCTTCAAAGGCACACTCCCGGCCATGAACATCGTCAAACGCCCGTGGCCTGCCGACTTCGACGGCCTCGCCACGCTCACGGTCTGCGTGAACCAGCGCAAGGAAACCTTCGTCCAGAGTTGTGGTCGCGACGGTGCCGAATCGATTCTTGCGGCTGTGCAAGCAGGCATCGAAGCCCGCGACCTGCCAGTCGAAGTTCAGACCATTGCCTGCCTCGGGCTCTGTGCCAAAGGCCCCAATGTGCGCGTTGCCCCATCCAGTACCTGGTTTCATCGGGTGACGGTGGACGATGTGCCGGCACTGCTCGACGAGCTGGCCACACAACTGGCATCACCCGATGCCACTGCATCCCACGGAGATTGACCCCCATGACTGCCGCAACCGCCCTGCCCGCCGCCCTGCCCCGTGACGCGTTCCTGCAGGCCATGCTTGCACGACTCGCGGGCAAGCAGCACGCCGACTATCCGATCGTGAAAGCGATTGCCGAAGGGCGCGCGACGCGAGAGCAGATCGGGTTTCTCGGTGTGGTGTTCTACCACTTCACCAAGGTGACACCCCAGGTGCTTTCCACCATCCACTCGCGCTGCACCGACCGCAACGTGCGACGCCGGATCATGGATACGCTCATCGACGAGGATACCGAACTGCGTTGCGGCAGCAAGGGTCATGATGCACTCGCGCTCGACTTTGCGACCCGCTTCACCGGCTGGACCGAGGCCGACGTTGAAGCCTTTGACAAGCCGCGCTGGCTCGAGGAGATGATTGCCTACCGGTTCAAGATCGCGCGCGACATGCCGGTGATCGTTGCACTGGGCAATTCGGGCATTGCCAGCGAATCGCACGCGCCGCTCATGTGCCGCCTCATCAGTGACGGGCTGCGCGCGCACTACGGCGTGCGCGACGAAGACCAGGAATCGTGGATCGTCCACATCGACGGTGACGAAGACCACAGCGAGACCGCCTTCAAGGTCGTGCTGGACACCGCAACGACGGCTGACCTGCAGGACAAGATGTTCTGGTGCATCGACGAGTACACGCGGCACTGGGGCAATTTCTGGCGCGCCTGCGAGACAGGCGGCGTGGAGATCCGGCGCACGGCAGTGGCGCACTAGCCGGGGAGCGGTTCGCCACTGCCGTGACCGCCGGGCCCGATGACAGGACCTGGCGCACCGAACCCGAAACCCGGGTCGGGTCTCGGCTACGTGCCCAGACCCACCGGGCCACGCCCGCTCAGCATCTCGGCCGCATGGCGACGGGTGGTCTCGGTGATCGAGGCACCGCCGAGCATGCGCGCGATTTCCTCGATGCGGGCGGGCGCATCGAGCACTCGAACCGAGCTTCGCGTAACCCCGCGCTCGACCGACTTGGCGACCGTCCACTGATGCGCAGCCTGTGAGGCTACCTGCGGCAGGTGGGTGACACAGAGCACCTGGCGTTCGGCGCCCAGTGCACGCAGCTTGCGCCCCACCTGTTCGGCCACCGCACCGCCGATGCCCGAATCGACCTCATCGAAGATGAGCGTGGGGACCGCCGAGCGACGCGATGTGATCACCTGGATGGCCAGGCTCACCCGCGACAGTTCCCCCCCCGAGGCGACACGGGCGAGCGGACGTGCCGGGCTGCCGGCATTGGTGGCGATCAGGAACTCGACCCGCTCGTCGCCGTGAAGGCTGCCGCCCTCGATCGCCACCAGGCTCACCTCGAATCGCCCGATCCCGAGCGCGAGGTCAGCCATGGCAGCGGACACCTCGCGGGAGAGCTTCTGCGCCGCCTTGCGCCGCGCAGCGCCCAGCACTGCCGCGGCAGCACGATAGGCACGCCCAGCCTCGGCTTCACGCTCGGCCAGCACCACCTCATCGCCCAGGGTCGCAAGTTCTTCCGCACGTGCGGCAAGTCGGGCGCGCAGCGCCGGCATCTCATCGGGGGTGGTGCGCAACTTGCGCGCGGCACCGTGGATGGCATCCATCCGGCGTTCGACGGCCTGCAATCGCGCCGGGTCGAGATCGACCCGATCGCGATAGCGGCGCAGGCCGTGCACGGCCTCCTGCATCTGAGCCTCGGCCCCGTCGAGCAGTTCGATGAGGGGCACGAGGGCGCTGTCGTGGTCGGCCAGCGATCGCAGCCGCGATGCGATCGCACCCACCCGCTCGAGCGCGGCACCCTCATCCTCCGAGAGCGCCGTGAGGGCCGAATCGGCCCCCTCGATGAGGGCTGCCGCGTGCGCCAGTCGCGACTGCTCGGCCTGCACCTCGTCCCACTCACCGGCACTCACGTCGAGCCGATCGAGTTCTTCCAGTTGCCAGGCGATCTGATCGATTTCGGCGCTGCGCGAGGCCTGCTCGCGAGCAAGCTGTGCCCGGGCCTCCTGCCAGCGTTGCCACTCGCGCCAGGCACTGGCCACCGCCAGCACCTGCGCCTCGAGTCCGCCATGCGCATCGAGCGTCTCACGCTGCACATCGGCACGCAGCAGCCGCTGGTGCTCGTGCTGACCATGGATATCGACCAGACGCTCACCGACCTCGCGCAGCCCGGCCAGCGTCGTCGAGCGCCCGTTGATGAAGGCGCGCGAGCGGCCACTGCGCTCGATCACGCGCCGCAGCGACACGGTGCCCGGGTCACCGTCGAGCGCCTGTTCGGCGAGCCAGGCTTCAATGACCGGCATCGATCGGGTGTCGAACTCGACCTCGACTTCAGCCCTGTCAGCGCCGTCTCGAATGGACTGCGCATCGGCTCGATCGCCCAGGGCGAGCGCGAGGGCGTCGAGCAGGATGGACTTGCCAGCCCCGGTTTCGCCGGTCAGCGCCGTGAAGCCCGTCTCGAACTCGAGCACAAGCCGCTCGACGATGACGAAATCGCGTATCGAAAGGCTCTTGAGCATCGATCGACCTAGAGGGGGGCCTCGCTCCAGCGCAGCTTGCCGCGCAGCATGTCGAAGTAGTCGTAACCCGGTGGGTGGATGAATCGTACGGTGTGACGCGACCGGCGGATGCAGACGCGATCGCCCGCCACCAGGTCGGCCTTGGGCTGGCCGTCGACATGCAGTTTCGCATCGGGCGCCTGCATCATCGTGAGCGCAACGCGGCTCCGATCGGGAATGGTGATCGGCCGGTTGGAGAGCGTATGCGGACAGATGGGCACGAGCGCAAACCCGCTGACACCCGGGTGCAGAATGGGGCCGTTCGAGGACAGCGCATAGGCGGTCGACCCGGTGGGCGTGGCGATGATGAGACCGTCGCTGCGAAGGTCGTACACGAAGCGATCATCGATCTGGACGCGCATCTCGATCAGGCGCCCGGTAGCGCCTTTGCTGACCACAGCATCGTTGAGTCCGACCGCCCGCAGCATCACCTTGCCGCCGCGCTCCACGCGCACATCGACCATGGCGCGCCGTTCGGACTCGTATTCGCCCGCGAGAATCGCGCTGATGCTTTCTTGCATCGAGCCCGCCTCGATATCGGTGGTAAACCCGAGACGACCCTGGTTGATCCCGACCAGGGGTGTGCCGTGCGGCGCGAGTTCGCGCGCAGCCGACAACATGCTGCCGTCACCCCCCATCACGACGGCCAGGTCAGCACGGCGGCCGATGGCCTCGAATTCGACCGCCTCGAAGAGGCGCACCCCGCTCGCCTCGGCGGTCTGCCGATCGACCAGCACTTCGCATCCGGCGCGAACGAGGTGACGCCCCAGGCGCGCCAGCGGCGCCGCAACATCGCGGCTCTTGTAGCGCCCGATGAGGGCGATGGTGCGAAACGGGGTTGCCATGCGGCATCAGAGTTGCTGTGGGATGAGTGCATTAGATCACAGCGCCCCGTGCTGCGCGCGGCGCCGAGGTGACCCCGGCCCGCAGGCCCCCTCGCGCGCCTGATCGTCGGTACCCCGGTGATAAACTGCCCGCAACGTGATCCCCCACCGCCCTGGAGCTTGCCTTGAATCAGTCGCAACACGCCGCAGGAGACATCATTGTCATTGGTGGCGGCATCGCCGGCTTGACCTTCGCCCTGCACATGCATGCGCGAGGCATTCCCTGCCGCGTCTATGAAAGCGCGCCGCAGGTGAAGGAGTTGGGCGTCGGCATCACCCTTCTGCCTCACGCGACGCGCGAATTCTGCGCGTTGGGGCTCGAGGACAAGCTGCGGGCGGTCGCCATCGAAAACCGCGAGAGCGTGTTCTTCAACCGGTTCGGGCAGTTCATCTACAAGGAAGACCGCGGCCGCTACGGCGGCTACCCCTTCCCCGAATTCGGCATTCATCGCGGCAAGCTGCATCGGGTGCTCTACGAGACGGCGCTCGAGCGACTCGGCCCGGAAGCCATCATCACCAATCACGGCTGCACTGGCGTTGACCAGGACGAGGACGGCGTCACGGTGCACTTTCGCGAAACCTCGAGCGGCGCCCAGTTGCCCTCGATACGTGCCGCTGTCGCCATCGCCGCCGATGGGGTCAACTCGACCGTGCGCCGCCAGTTCTACCCCGACGAGAAGATGGCCTTCGCCGGCATCAACACCTGGCGTGGCGTGACCCGCTGCAAGCCCTTCCTGACCGGGCGGTCCTACGTGCGGGTGGGCAACATCGAGACCGGCAAGATGGTGATCTACCCGATCGTCGACAACATCGACGGTGAGGGCAATCAGCTCATCAACTGGATGGCCGAGATCCGTCAGCCCTCGGTGAGCATGAACGACTGGAACAAGCCCGGCCGACTCGAGGACTTCCTGCCGATCTATGCCGACTGGCACTTCGACTGGCTCGACGTGGCCGACATGATCCAGCGCGCAGACCAGATTCTCGAGTACCCCATGGTTGACAAGGACCCGGTATCGCGCTGGACCTTCAACCGGGTCACCTTCATCGGTGACGCTGCACACCCGATGTACCCGCGCGGCTCGACCGGCTCGGCCCAGAGCGCGGTCGACGCCCGCACACTGGTTGACCAGATCGCCAGGCAGGCCGATCTTCGCGACGCGTTGCAGACCTACGAAACACTGCGCCTGGCGCCCACGTCGAAGATCGTGCAGACCAACCGCGAATTTCCGCCCGATTACCTCATCATCAAGGTCGATGAACTGAGCGGTGGCAAGCCCTTCCGCCACATCGATGACGTGATCAGCCAGGCAGAACTGCGCGAGCTCTCCGAGAACTACAAGAAGATCGCCGGCTACTCGCTCGAGACCTTCCAGCCGCCGGCCCCCGGTGCGGCCAGCGCGCCCACTGCGCCCTGACCCCTTGCAAGGCGAACCCGGATCATGACCTCACCCAACGCCTCCTCGGGCACACCCGCGCAGCCAGCGGCCGGCCCCGCCCGCCGCAAGACGCTGCTCGACCTGCGCCAGATGCACGAGAGCGGCCAGAAGATCGCGATGCTCACCTGCTATGACGCCGGCTTTGCCGCCCTCCTCGAAGGGGCAGGCGTCGATTCGCTGCTCATCGGCGACTCACTGGGCATGGTCGTGCAGGGGCGCGATCTGCCCATTCCGGTGACGCTCACCGACATCCTCTATCACACCGAGTGCGTGGCCCGTCGTTCGCGCAGCGCCTTCATCATCAGCGACATGCCTTTCGGCACCTCGCAGGTGAGCCCCGAGGACACGTTCGGCCATGCCGCGCGCCTGCTGCAGGCGGGCGCGCAGATGGTGAAGATCGAGGGCGGGCTCGAGATGGCCCCGACGGTGGCGTTTCTCGCCAACCGGGGGATCCCGGTGTGTGCTCATGTCGGGCTCACGCCCCAGTCGGCCAACGTCTTTGGCGGCTTTCGCATCCAGGGACGCAGCCCCGAAGATGCCGCACGCATCGTCGAGGCCTCGAAGGCCCTCGAGACGGCCGGCGCCCACATGCTGCTGATGGAAGGTGTGCCGCGTCCGCTGGCCGACACGGTCTGCGCAACCGTGCGCATTCCCACCATCGGCATCGGGGCAAGCCCTGCCTGCAGCGGGCAGGTGCTGGTGGTGTACGACGCGCTCGACATCCCGCCAGGCCGCAAGGCGCGTTTCGTGCGTAACTTCATGGACGGCGCCACCAGCATCGAAGGCGCGGTACGCGCCTACGTGGCGAGCGTGAAGGACGGCAGCTTCCCGGCTGCCGAGCACTGCTACCCGGCCTGAACCCGATGCGTCATGCCTTGCGCGGCGCTGCGATCACCCTCGAGGCCGACCCGTTTCTGGCCGGCGACCCGGCCAGCTTGCGTCATGAAACCGACGCCCTGGTCATCATCGACGAGGGTCGTATCGAGGCCTTCGGGTCGTTCGAGTCACTGCGCTACGCCCTGATCGGCGCCGATGGCACACCGATTCCAGTCCGCCAGAGCGGCCCGCATGAGCTCATCGCCCCCGGCTTCATCGACAGCCATGTGCACTACGTGCAGACCCCGATCATCGGCGCCTACGGCACGCAGCTCATCGACTGGCTCGAGCGTCATGCCTTCCCGGCCGAGGCGCGTTGCGCCGATGCGGAGCATGCACGCCGGACAGCCAGCGCATTTCTCGGCGAGTGCCTGCGCAACGGAACCACCAGCGGTGCGGTCTACTGCAGCGTGCATCCGCAATCGGTCGATGCCTTCTTCACCGAAGCCTCGGCACTGGGCATGCGCATGATGGCCGGCAAGGTGCTCATGGACCGCAACGTGCCCGCCAGCGTGCGTGACACCCCGCAGCGCAGCTACGATGAATCGCAGGCGCTCATCGACCGCTGGCATGGCCAGGGTCGGTTGCAATACTGCATCACGCCACGTTTCGCCCCCACCAGCAGCCCCGAACAGATGACCCTCGCCGGCGCGCTCTGGCGAGCCAACCCGGGCACCTACCTGCAATCGCATCTGGCCGAGACGCTGCCCGAACTGGCCTGGGTGCGATCGCTGTACCCGGATCGGCTCGATTATCTCGACGTGTATGACCATTACGGACAACTGGGCCCCAGGGCGATCTACGGCCATGGTATCCACCTGTCGGAGCGCGAGATGGCGCGCCTGCACGAAACGGGCACCAGCATCGCCCACTGCCCGACCTCGAACGAATTTCTCGCGAGCGGCGCCTGCCGGGTGCGCGACCTGAAGCGTGCCGATCGCCCGATCCGCACCGGCCTTGCCACCGACCTGGGGGGAGGCACGAGTTTCTCGCCCTTTGCGACCATGCTGGCCGCATACCGCGCGGCGCAGGCGGTGGGCTACTCGCTCAGCCCCGTACACGCCTGGTATCTGGCCACCCGCGGTGCCGCCGAGGCCCTCCGCCTGGAGGATCGTGTCGGGTCGATCGCCCCCGGCATGGAGGCCGACCTCGTGCTGCTCGATCTGGCCTCGACGCCGCTCATCGAGCGACGACTCGCCGAGTGCCAGACGATCGAGGATCAGCTTTTCGTGCAGATCGTGCTGGCCGATGACCGCGCGGTGCGCGCGACCTGGATTGCAGGCGTGCTGCACCATGAACGTGACGAACGCCATCAACCCTGACCGGAGCCGAACGGCATGAAACCCTCGATGAAACACTGGGCGCTCGCCTGGCTCGGCACCGCGCTGGCACTGTGCCTGCTCGACTACCTCTGGCTGGCCTACCTGTCGCCAGACATCTACCAGGCGGCCCTCGGCCCCATTCTGCTGAAGGAACCGCGACTGGTACCGGCGGCACTCTTCTACCTCGTCTACGTCACCGGCCTTGTCATCTTCGGCGTGGCGCCTGGCCTCGCAGCAGGGCGAGTCGGGGTGGCGGCGCGGCAGGGTGCGCTCTTTGGCTTTGTTGCCTACGCGACCTACGACCTCACCAACTGGGCCACCCTCACCCTCTTCAGCGGCCACCTGGTGGCGATCGACCTCACCTGGGGCACGCTCCTGTCGGCGATCGGCAGCGCGGCCGGGTGCAAGGCGGCACTGTACGGGTCGAATCTGCGAAACTGACGCACCTTGCCAGCAGCCCAGCGCGGAGCGCCCCTCATGATTCTCGATGTATTCAACCACTTCATGCCCAGGAGCGTGCTCGAACAACTCGAGCGCCGGGTGCCCGGTCATATCGCGCTCACCGCATTCCCGAAACTGCCCACGCTCTGGGATGTCGACGCGCGCCTTCGCATGCTCGATGAGTTCGACGGCATGCAGCAGGTCTTGTCGCTTGCCAACCCGCCGATCGAACTGCTCGGGCCGCCCGAGCTGACCCCGCAACTGGCACGCATCGCCAACGATGGCCTTGCCGATCTGTGCGCACGCTACCCAGACCGCTTTCCCACGTTCACCGCCTCGATGCCGATGAACAATGTCGAGGCCTGCCTCGAGGAGACCACGCGGGCCATCGATACCCTGGGCGCGCGCGGCATCCAGATGTTTACCAATGTAGCGGGCACGCCCCTCAGCGCGCCTGAATTTCGTCCGCTCTTCCAGGAAATGGCACGGCGCGACCTGCCGGTCTGGGTACACCCGATCCGCGGCCCGCAGCATGCCGATTACACGACCGAAAAATCCTCCGAGAACGAGATCTGGTTCACCTTCGGCTGGCCCTACGAGACCACGGCCTGCATGACGCGGCTCATCTACTCGGGACTCTTCGACGAACTGCCCGACCTGAAGATCATCACCCACCACATGGGCGGGATGATTCCGTACTTTGCCGGCAAGATCACGCTCGGATTCGAGCAGATCTTCGAGACCGACGGCACGAATCCGGTGGCGCAGCGCTCGGGCATCCAGCGCCCGCCGATCGAGTACTACCGAAAGCTCTATGCCGACACCGCACTCAATGGCAACCTGAGCGCCACCCGCTGCGGCCACGACTTCTTCGGCACCGCGCATTGCCTCTTTGCCTCCGATGCCCCTTTCGATTCGGAGCAGGGGCGCGCGCTGATGCGCGAGACCATCAACGCGGTGAATGGTCTGGAGATCAGCGCCGCCGAGCGCGCGGCGATCTTCGAGGGCAACGCAAAGACCTTGCTGCGCCTCTGACGAACGAACCGGTGGGCGGGCGGTCAGGCGCCGCACGCAAACACCCGGACACGCCAACACCCGAACTCCGGAGACACCTCATGCAGACCCGCACTATCCAGGTACCGCTTCGCGATGGCACGATGGGTGCCTATATCGCCATTCCCGATGGCCCACCCAAGGGTGCGGTCATCGCCATCATGGAAATCTGGGGCGTGAACGACACCATGCGCCACCACGCGCACGAGTTTGCCGAAGCCGGCTTCGTGTGCCTCGTGCCCGACCTCTTCTGGCGTCAGGAACCGGGCGTGGAACTCTCCGATGGCAAGCCCGAGGACGTGAAGAAGGCGTTCGACCTCTACTACGACTTCGACTACGACCTCGGCGTACGCGACATGGAGGACACGCGCGACTACCTGCGCACGCTGCCCGATTGCAACGGTCGGGTCGGTGCCGTGGGCTACTGCCTGGGCGGAAAGCTGTGCTTCCTCATGTGCTGTCGCACCGACATCGACTGTGCGGTGGCCTACTACGGCACCTACATCGAGCACAACATCCGCGAAACCCCGAACCTCTCGCACCCGTTCATGCTGCACATGGCGATGCGCGATCGCTGGGTGCAGGCCGAAGTGAACGAACTGCTCGAGCGCAGGCTCTCACCGAGCCCGCTCGTGACCATCCACAAGTACCCCGGGGCCGACCACGCCTTCGCCCGCAAGGGGGGGCGCACCTGGAGCCAGCCCGAGGCCGAACGAGCCCTCGCCCTGAGCGTCGATTTCCTGCACCAGCACCTCGATGCGCCCGCCAAGGCCTGAGACCTCGCGATGAAACATAGCGACGAGCGGATACTCACGACTCACACCGGCAGCCTGCCACGCCCGGAGCGACTGCTCACCGTGCTGATGGACAAGGAGTCGGGCAAGGCAGCGCTGCCCGCTGACTTCGACGCCCTGGCTGCTGATGCGGTGAGTGCCATCGTCGCGCGCCAGCGCGCCTGCGGCATCGACATCATCAACGATGGGGAGCAGGCCAAGCCTGATTACTCCACCTACATCAAGGATCGCCTCAGCGGCTTCGATGGCGAGACGGTTGCCATTCCCGTCAGCCGCGATGCGCGCGACTTTCCGGCCTTCTTCGCGGCGGCCGCCGACTCGGCGATCGGGCGCACCGTGGCGCGTCCAGCCTGTACCGGCCCGATCGCCTGGCGTGACTTCGGTGCGGCTGACGAGGACATCGCGCGCTTCAAGGCGGCCATCGGCACACAAGCCACGCAGGCCGGCGGTGCCGGCACCGAGCAGTTCATGAGCGCGGTATCGCCCGGTCAGGCCGCGCGCTTTCTGGGCAATCGATACTACGACTCGCACGAAGCTTACCTGCGTGCGCTGGGCGCCGTGTTGAAGCGCGAGTACGACGCCATCGCCGCAGCGGGCTTCATCCTGCAACTGGACTGCCCCGACCTTGCCTCGGGCTGGAACAACCAGTTTGCCGATCTGACGCTTGCCGAGTTCGGCGATATCGTGCGTCTGCACCTCGATGTCCTCGAGGAGGCCACCCGCGACGTACCTGCGAGCCAGTTGCGCCTGCATCTGTGCTGGGGCAACTACGAAGGCCCGCACAATCACGACATCCCGCTCGAGGAAATCCTGCGGCCGGTACTCGCGTCGCGGGCCATGGCCGTGTCGTTCGAAGGGGCCAATCCGCGCCACGAGCACGAGTGGCGGGTGTTTCGCGACATCGCGCTGCCCGAGGGCAAGATCATCATTCCGGGGGTGCTCGACTCGACCTCCAACTTCATCGAGCATCCGGACCTCATCGCCGACCGCATCTGCCGCTATGCGGCGCTTGTGGGCCGCGAGAACGTGATCGCCGGGACGGACTGCGGCTTTGCCACCTTTGCCGGCCGCCTGCAGGTGCATCCGGACATCACCTGGGCCAAGTTGGCTGCGATGGCCGAAGGTGCCCGACGCGCAAGCGACCGGCTGTGGGGCCGCTCAGGGGGCGGGTGAGGCCATCGGCTTGCCCTTCTCGACGATCCAGGTGCCCAGCAGTCGGGTGGGCGTGCTGCCCTCGTTGCGCGCATCGTGCGGGACGCCCGCCGGAATGATGAACGCCTCGCCCGCTTTCACCTTGCGTGGCGGCTGACCGGCAATTTCGAGCACGAGTTCGCCCTCGAGCATCACGGTGACTTCTTCACCGGGATGGGTGTGGCGTCCTGCGGCAACACCCGGGGCCAGTTCGGCGCGCGCCTGAATCACCTGAAAACCGGGCACCGACAGGTCACCCTGCTGGATCATCTCGCGCCGGATGCCCGAGGTCTGGGCCAGGGCACTGGCACTCACCAGCAGCCCGACCATCGACGCTGCCAGGCGCAGCGTCGATCGCGTGACACCGGGCGACTGCGCCGACCGGTTGAGTGCACTCGAAACCTGTTTCATGTCTTCATCCTCTCCCATGGGCGTGCGCCATCGGAGGGGCGCATCGGCTGGATCGAAGTCTACGACCTTGGCGGCGGGCTGGCGAGATCGGCACTCGTCCAGCCGCCCCCCAGAGCCTGGATGAGAAGGACGGTGGCGGTGAGCCTGCGCCCGAGCACGCCCAGCGCCGCAATCTCGTTGGCAAGCGCGGCAGCCTGCACCGTGACCACATTGAGATAGGCCACCGTGCCCGCCTTGTACTGGTTGAGCGTGAGTTCGACCGACTGCCGCGCAAGGCGCACGGCTTCTGCCTGCACCTTCGACTCCTCATCGAGAATGCGTAGCGCTGCGAGGTTGTCCTCCACCTGCTGCAGGGCACCCAGCACGGTCACCCGATAAGTGGCAACGCTCGCGTCCCAGGCCGCCATCGCCTGCGCCTTCTGTGCGTCGCGCAGTCCGCCATCGAAGATCGTCTCGGCGAGCGCCGGGCCGAGCGACCAGTAACGGCTGGGCAACTCGAACCAGCGGGCAAAGCTCGAACTGCGAAACCCGAGGGTACCGGTGAGCGTGAGTGCGGGAAACCAGGCCGACTGGACCACACCCACCTGGGCATTGGCAGCAGCCATGCGTCGCTCGGCCGCGGCAATGTCGGGTCGGCGCTCGAGCAAGGCCGAGGGCAGCGCAAGGGGCACCCCCGGCGGCACGAGGTCGAGCGGTCGAACCGGCAGGGTGAGTGCCTCGGGCGCCACCCCGACCAGAATCGCGATCGCATGCTCGAGTTGCGCACGCTGCACGCCCAGGTCGATGGCACTGGCCTCGGTGCTGCGCAACTGGGTTTCGGCTTGCACGATATCGGCCCGCGCCGCGACACCCGCCTCATAGCGATTGCGGGTGAGGCGCAACGACAATCGATACGCCTCGGCCGTATCCTCGAGCAGCTTTTTCTGCGTGTCGGCCACGCGCAGGCTGAAGTAGTTCTGCGCGAGGAGCGTACGCGCACTCAGGCGCGCCGACTCGAGGTCGGCGGCGCTCGCCTGCGCACTGGCATCGTTCGCGTCGATGGTGCTGCGAATGCGGCCCCACAGATCGGTATCCCAACTCGTGGTGAGACCCGTGGCCCAGGTCGAGAAGGGTGCCGTGCCCGGTGCCGGCGGCAAGGCGGCCGAGCGGCTGCGCGACTCGGAGAGGGTACCCGAGAGCGTCGGAAAGAGCCCGGCGCGCGATTGCGCGGCGAGCGCGAGCGCCTGCCGATATTGCGCCTCGGCCAGTCGCAGGTTCTGATTGTCGATATCGACCCGGGCGAGCAGGGCATCGAGGGCGGGGTCGGCGAAGACCCGCCACCAGTCACCCCGCGGCAACGCATCGGCAGGCTCGGCCACCTTCCAGCCAGCGGCCTCCTTGAAGGTCGTGGCAGCCGGAGCGGCGGCACGCTCGTACCGTGGCCCCATCATGCAACCGGACAGCGCCACGGCCAGCGCCGCCACCATCATCGATCTCAGCGTGGTGCCGCGACTCATGCTCATGTGGATACTCATGCTCATGCCTGCCCTGTTCATGCATGTCCCCCGGCACGAAGCGCCGGGCGCTTCATGCGTGCGCCGATCCACAGGCGCGTTCGATCAATGAAGAGATAAACCACCGGCGTGGTGTAGAGCGTGAGAATCTGGCTGAGCGCGAGCCCACCGACCACCGCGATGCCCAGGGGCCGGCGCAATTCCGCACCGTAACCCGAGCCGATGGCCAGAGGCACCGCGCCCAGCAGCGCCGCCATGGTCGTCATCATGATGGGCCTGAAGCGCACCAGACAGGCTTCGCGGATGGCCACCTCGGGACTCAGGTTGCGCTCGCGCTCGAGCGTGAGCGCGAGGTCGACCATCATGATGGCGTTCTTCTTGACGATGCCGATGAGCAGAATGACGCCGATCAGCGCGATGATCGAGAACTCGCTGTCGGTGGCCATCAGTGCGAGCAAGGCACCCACCCCGGCCGAAGGCAGCGTCGAGAGAATGGTGATCGGATGGGCAAAGCTCTCGTAGAGCATCCCGAGCACGATGTAGATCGTGACGAGCGCCGCCAGCACGAGCCAGGGCTGGCTCTTGAGGGATGCCTGGAAGGCCTTGGCCGTGCCCTCGAAGCTGCCATGCACACCAACCGGCGTGCCGATGCGTGCCATCGTGGCATCCATGATGGTCACCGCGTCGGAGAGGGCGAGACCGCTGGGCAGGTTGAAGGAAATGGTGGCCGCCACGAACTGCCCCTGGTGGTACACGGCGAGCGCCGTACTGGTCATCTCGTAGCGGGCAAAGGCCGAGAGCGGCACGAGCTTGCCATTGTTCGCGTGAACGTAGATCTGTTTCAGCGCCTCGGGGCTCTGCCAGTGCTCGGGGGCGACCTCCATCACCACCCGGTACTGGTTCAGGGGCCGGTAGATGGTCGACACCTGCGCCTGGCCAAAGGCATTGTTGAGGGTCGCATCGATGGCTGCCGCCGTCACGCCCAGTCGGGCGGCCGAATCACGATCGATGACGAGGCTTGTCTGCAAGCCCTTCACCTGCTGATCGGAACTCACGTCGACCAGCGGGCTGTCCTGGCGCAAGGCACGCTCCAGGCGCGCCGTCCAGACCCGCAGTTCCTCCAGATCATCGGAGTGCAGCGTGAATTCGAGACTGGCATTGGACGAGCGCCCTCCTGCCCGAATGTCCTGGACCGGATTGAGAAAGAGACTGGCCCCGGCCACATGCGCGACCTTGCCGCGCAGGCGGGCGATGACCTTGTCGATGGGGTCACGCTCCGAAAGCGGCTTCAGGGCCACGAACATGAATCCCGAATTGCGCTGCCCGCCCCCGGTGAAGCCATTGACCGTGGCAACGGCCGGATCGGCCTGGAGAATCGACACGAAGGTGGCCAGTTTGGCGCGCATGGCCTGAAAGGAACTCGCCTGATCGGCGTTGATGAAACCCACCATGCGACCGGTGTCCTGCTGTGGCACGAAGCCCTTGGGTATGTTCACGTAGAGATACCCGTTCAACCCGATGGTGGCGATGAGGACGAGCGCGGTCAGGAACGGATAGCGAAGCGCAGCCCCGAGACTCACCCGGTAACCGGCCAGCAGCGCCGCAAAGCCGCGCTCGGTCCATCGGTAGAGGCGGCCATGAGTGTCGTCGCTCGAGCGGCGCAGGAGGGCAGCGCACATCATCGGGGTGGTCGTGAGCGAGATCACGAGGGAAATGAGAATGGCCACCGAGAGCGTCACGGCAAACTCGCGAAAGAGCCGACCGATGATCCCGCCCATCAGCAGGATGGGAATGAAGACCGCCACCAGCGACAGGCTCATCGAGAGGACGGTGAAGCCCACCTCGCGCGCACCGAGCAGCGCAGCCTCGCGTGGATTCATGCCCTGCTCGACATGGCGCATGACGTTTTCAACCACCACGATGGCGTCATCGACCACGAAGCCGGTGGCAATGGTGAGTGCCATGAGCGAGATGGTGTTGAGGCTGTAACCGAGGAGGTACATCGCGGCAAAGGTTGCCACGAGCGACACTGGCACGGCCACCGCCGGTATGAGTGTCGCGCGCAGGTTGCGCAGGAACAGAAAGACCACGAACACCACGAGCACGATCGACACGATGAGCGAGCGCTCGACCTCGTTCAGCGAGGCTTCGATCGTGCTGGTCCGTTCCATCACGACATCGAGGCTGATGGCAGCCGGAATCGACGCGCGCAACTGCGGCAGCAGTTCGTTCACGCGTCGGGTCGTCTCGATGATGTTGGCACCGGGCTGCCGGTTGAGGACCAGAATCACCGCTGGCACGCCGTTCGAGAGGCCATCGTTACGCAGATCCTGCACCGAGTCGACGACCCGTGCGACATCGCCGATGCGCACCGGTGCCCCGTTTCGCCAGGCAACGATCACCGGCAGGTATTCGCTTGCCCTCGATGCCTGATCGTTGGCCGCAATCTGCCACTGCCGGTCATCGGCCTCCACCGTGCCCTTGGGCCGATTGGCGTTGGTGGTATTGATGGCCAGACGCACATCGTCAAAACCCACCCCGTAGCGGGTCATGGTGAGCGGATCGAGTTCGACCCGCACCGAGGGTAATGACGAGCCTCCCACGCTCACCTGACCGATGCCCTGGACCTGCGACAGCTTCTGGGCAAGGATAGTGGAAGCGGCGTCATACATCTGACCGCGGTTCATCGTGCTCGAGGTGAGCGCGATGAGCATGATGGGTGCATCGGCAGGATTCACCTTGCGCCAGGTGGGGTTGTTGGGAAGCCCCGTAGGCAGCATGGCGCGCGCCGCGTTGATCGCGCCCTGCACGTCACGCGCTGCGCCGTCGATGTCGCGACTGAGGTCGAACTGCAGTGTGATGCGCGAATTGCCCAGCGTACTGGTCGAGGTGAGTTCGGTTACCCCGGCAATCACCCCGAGGGTGCGCTCGAGAGGCGTTGCCACCGTGGCTGCCATCGTCTCGGGGCTTGCGCCAGGCAGCGAGACATTCACCGAGATGGTCGGGAAGTCGACCTGCGGCAAGGGCGCAACCGGCAGCCGAAAAAATGCAAGCACCCCGGCCAGCGCCAGGGCCACGGTGAGGAGCGTGGTGGCTACCGGGCGCCGGATGAAGGGAGAAGAAAGGCTCACGAGGGTGTCGACTCGCCGGGTGCGACGCCAGACGCCCTGGCGCGGAAGCGCCCTGCCAGACGATCGAATGCCAGATAGACGACTGGCGTCGTGAACAGGGTGAGCAACTGACTGAAGATCAGTCCGCCCACCATCGTGACACCCAGGGGATGACGCAACTCGGACCCCACGCCAGTGCCCAGCATGAGCGGCAACGCACCCAGAAGCGCGCACATCGTGGTCATCAGGATCGGCCTGAAACGCAGGAGGCAGGCCTCGTGGATTGCCTCACGGGGCGATTTGCCCTGGTTGCGTTCGGCATCGATCGCGAAGTCGATCATCATGATCGCGTTCTTCTTCACGATGCCGATGAGCAGAATGATGCCGATGATGCCGATGACCCCCAGATCGGAGCCCGCCAGCATGAGTGCAAGCAGCGCGCCCACGCCGGCCGAGGGCAAGGTCGAGAGGATGGTGACCGGGTGGATGTAGCTCTCGTAGAGCACCCCCAGCACGATGTACATCGTGACGATGGCAGCCAGAATCAGCCACAACTGGCTGGCGAGCGATGCGCGAAACGCAAGCGCTGCCCCCTGGAAGGTGATGCGCATGCTGGGCGGCAGGCCCAGCGAGCGCTGAACCGATTCGATGGCTGCGACCGCTTCACCCAGTGCGGCACCGGAGGCCAGATTGAAGGAGATGGTGGCGGCCGGAAACTGTCCCTGATGGTTCACCACGAGCGGCACACGCCGCTCGACCACGGTGGCGATCGAACCGATGGGAACCTGCGTCACGGGGGTCTGCGAGGCGGTAGGCACGGTGAGACTGCCGGCATTGGCCCCCAGTGGCGCTGCCAGTTGCGCACCGGTGGCCGCGCCCACGTAGAGCGCAGCGAGCGCCTCGGGTCCACGCCTGAATTCGGGTTTGACCTCGAGCACCACCCGATACTGGCTCGACTGGCTGTAGATCGTCGAGACCAGCCGTTGACCGAAGGCATCGTAGAGCGTGTTGGCGATCTGGGCCGGGGTAATGCCCAGGCGCCCGGCACTGTCGCGATCGATCTGCACATAGGCCTGCAAGCCCTGATCCGAGAGATCGCTCGCCACATCGGTGACCTGTGGCAGAGCAGCAATCTGCTCGACCATCTGCGGTACGAGACGCCGCAATTGATCAAAGTCGGCATCTTCAACCGTGAACTGATACTGGGTGCGGCTCACCCGATCTTCGATGGTGAGATCCTGAACCGGTTGCAGATAGAGCCGGATGCCCTCAAGGTCGGCGAGCCGGGCACGCAGTCGGTCAATGACCACGGCACCGGCGTCACGTTCGCCGTGCGGCTTCAGATTGATGAGAAGACGCCCACTGTTCAACGTGGTGTTGGTGCCATCGACGCCGATGAAGGATGAAAGGCTGGCGACCGCCGGATCGGCCAGCACGACGCCTGCCACCTGCTGCTGGCGTTCCGCCATGGCGCTGAACGATATCGACTGTGGCGCCTCGGTGATGCCGAGGAGCGCCCCGGTATCCTGCACCGGGAAGAAGCCCTTGGGCACCAGCACATAGAGAACAACGGTCAGCGCGAGGGTGGCGAGGGCAACCCCGAGCGTCAGCCACTGGTGATCGAACACGCGACGGAGCACCGCATCGTAAGCCCCGATGAGGCGATCGAAGGCTCGACCGCTCGAACGGTAGAAACGCCCCTGCTGGTCAGCCGGAACATGGCGCAACAGACGCGCGCACAGCATGGGCGTCAAGGTCAGCGATACGAGCGCCGAGATGAGGATCGAAACTGCCAGGGTGATGGCGAATTCGCGAAAGAGCCTTCCCACCACGTCGCCCATGAAGAGGAGCGGGATGAGAACGGCGATGAGGGAAAAGGTGAGCGAGATGATGGTGAAGCCGATCTGCGCCGAGCCCTTGAGCGCCGCTGCCAGGGGCCGTTCGCCCGCCTCGATGTAACGACTGATGTTCTCGATCATGACGATGGCGTCATCCACCACGAAGCCAGTGGCGATGGTGAGTGCCATCAGGGTGAGGTTGTTGATGCTGAAGCCCGCGAGATACATGACCCCGAAGGTACCCACCAGCGAGAGCGGCACCGCCACGGCCGGGATGAGGGTGGCCGGCACGTTGCGCAGGAACAGGAATATCACCAGCACAACCAGCACGACGGCCGTGACCAGTTCCACCTCGACATCGTGCACCGAGGCCCGGATGGTGGTCGTGCGGTCGGTGAGCACCTGGACATCGACGCCCACCGGCAGCGTTGCCCGAAGCGACGGCAACAATTCATGAATGCGATCGACGACGTCGATCACATTGGCGCCGGGCTGACGCTGCACGTTCATGATGACCGCGCTCGAGGTGTTCATCCAGGCGGCGAGACGAATGTTCTCGGCGCCCTCGATGACATCGGCCAGATCGGCCAGACGAACTGGCGCACCGTTGCGCCAGGCCACCACGATGGCGCGGTAGTCGGCTGCCGAGCGCAGTTGATCGTTGGCATCGATCGTGGATGCCCGCTCGGGACCATCGAAGCTGCCCTTGGCCTGGTTGACGTTGGCGGTGGCGATGGCCGTTCGCAGGTCTTCGAGCGCGAGTCCGTTGGCCGCCAGCGCCCGCGGGTTGACCTGCACCCGCACGGCAGGCCGCTGACCACCGCTCAGGGTAACCAGACCGACACCGGGCAGCTGCGCCAGTTTCTGGGCGATTCGGGTATCGGCGTAGTTCTGCACCTGGGTCAGCGGCATCGTGCTCGAGGTAATTGCGAGCGTCACGATCGGCGCATCAGCCGGGTTCACCTTGCTGTAGGTGGGGGGAGCTGGCAGATCGGTGGGCAGGAGATTTGCCCCTGCATTGATGGCGGCCTGCACCTGCTGCTCGGCAATGTCGAGCGAGAGTTCGAGCTTGAACTGCAGGGTGATGACCGATGCGCCACCCGAGCTCGTGGACGACATCTGGCGCAGTCCGGGCATCTGCCCGAACTGGCGCTCGAGCGGCGCGGTCACCGAGGAGGTCATCACCTCGGGACTGGCGCCCGGGTAGAAGGTACTGACCTGCATGGTGGGGTAATCGACCTCGGGCAAGGCCGACAGCGGCAAGAGGCGCCAGGCAATCAATCCCGAGAGGAGGATGGCCAGCATGAAGAGCGTCGTTGCAACCGGACGCTCGATGAAGATCTTCGACGGGTTCATTGCGGCGCGCGCTGGGGCCTGCGTTCGCTGCCGCCCTTGTCACCGCGGTCAGGCCTCTCGCCGCCTTCGCCGCGAGGCGGCTTGCCACCTTGATCGGCCTTGCCACCTTGATCGGCCTTTTCAGTTCTGGCGCCGGCCTCGGGCTTGCCACCGCGGCCGCCGCGCCCCTGCCGGCCGGCTTCGATGATCTCGATTTTCGCCCCTTCGCGCAGTCGATCCATGCCATCGACCACCACACGCTCACCAGCCACCAGGCCCGATGTCACCTCGACACGGCCCGCCTCATTGGCGCCCGTGGTGATCACTCGCACGGCAACCGTATTGTCGTCCTTGGCAACGTAGACGAAGAGCCCCTGTACACCACGCTGCACCGCCGCAGCCGGTGCAATGACTACACCACGAAGGGTATCGACCAGCATGCGCACATTGACGAACTGATTGGGAAAGAGCTCGGCGTCGCGATTGTCGAACTGCGCCTTCAGCCGCAAGGTTCCGGTCGTCACATCGATCTGGTTATCGATGGACGCGAGGAAGCCGCGTGCGAGGAGACGCTTCTGTTCGCGGTCCCAGGCCTGCGCCGGCAGGCGCCCGGCAGCCGCCTGGCGACGCATCACGCCAGACAGACTGTCCTGGGGAATCGTGTAGATCACCGCCACCGGCTGGGTCTGGGTAATGACCGCAAGGCCATTGGCATCGCTCGCATGAACGATGTTGCCCTGGTCAACCTGGCGCAGACCGATCCGCCCGCTGATCGGCGCGGTGATGCGGGCGTAGGTGAGTTGCAGGCGCACGTTGTCGAGTTGACCGGCATCCATGCGTACCGTGCCCTCGAGCTGGCGCACGAGCGATGCCTGGGTATCCACCTGCTGCCTGGCGATCGAATCCTGGGCAAAGAGCGTGCGATAGCGCTCGAGGTCGATTCGGGCATTGGCGAGCAACGCCTCGTCGCGCGCCATCTGGCCTTCCATCTGGGTCTGTTGCACGAGGAAGGGGCGTGGATCGATCTCGGCGAGGAGTTCGCCCTCGCGCACCATCTGACCTTCGCGAAAGAGCACCTTCACCAGTTCGCCATCGACCCGCGCACGAACGGTGACCGTGCGCAATGGCGTCACCGTCCCGAGCGCATTGATGTAAACCTCGAGATCGCCGGTGGCGATCGTGGCAACCGAAACCGGCGTCACCCGGTTGGCCGGGTCGCCGAAGCGACCTCCGCCTTTTCCGGCACCCCTGCCACCGCCCTTTTCGCCGCCCTTTTCGCCGCCCTTTTCGCCGCCCTTTTCAGCCCCCGCACCAGCGGCCTGCTCGGCGCCAACGGGGCCCGTCTTGTCACGGTTCGCATACCACTGCCATGTGGCACCACCGGCCATCACGACAACAACGATGCCGAGCAGCCAGCGCCAGAGAACCGCGCCACGCTCGCGAAGCCCGGCCTTGCTCGACACGGTCGTTCGGCCCCGGGCACTGACAGCCCACGAGGCGCCCGCCACCGACGCATCAGCGCCGGCGAGGCCATGGGATTGAGCCGGTGGGACATCCCGCCTGGCGATTTGATCAGCGGCATCGGTCATCATGGGCATGGATACTCGAAACAGGAGGCAGGAAGACACGGCATGCCATTCTGACAGCACAGGGTCCGACTGTCCCTCGCGAGTACGGCAGCACAACACTGCACACTCGACCGGTCGGCCGGCAGCGGCACGCCAGCGCGTCTCTCGCGCGCGCTCGCATCGAATCCGGCGGAGCACCTGATGCGCTCTGCCCCGTCGCTGCAACGTCCGGTAACAGGCTGCGTAAACCATTCTGGCCGCGAGGCGTTGCTCGGGATGTCTGCCAGGGCGATCATCAACCCCGTACGCCACCGATTGATGGAGTCACGATCATGAAGTCCAATGTTCTCCGGTCTGTCCTGCTTGCCTGTGGGGCTCTCGGCGTCGTCGCCAGTGGGGCTGCACAGGCCGATCACTGGCATCGGGGTGGCGTCCGCTTCGGCGTCTACCTCGGGGCGCCGTACTGGGGCGCCCCCTACTATGCGCCGCACTACTACAACTACCCACCCTCCTACTACTACTACCCCTCGGCACCGGTGGTGGTCGCGCCCTCGACGGCGCCGATCTACATCGAGAACAATGCGGCCACCCAGATCATGCCGCAGGCAGCACCCGCGACAAGCCCACCGCCGGTGGCCGCCGCCCCTCGCCCTGCCAGCACCTGGTATTACTGCCGCGATGCGCAGGCCTACTACCCCTACGTGCGCGAGTGCAAGAGCGCCTGGGAACCCGTACCGGCAACGCCGCAGTAATCGCCAGGAGCAGACCATGAAGACGCCCAGCCGCGCACTCGCCCTTGCCCTGGCCACCCTGACGCTCGGCCTCGCAGCCTGCACGACCCTGCCCACGGGGCCCAGTGTGCTGGTGCTTCCGGGTAGCACGAAGACCTTCGATCAATTTCGAATCGATGACGCCGAATGCCGCCAGTTCGCCCACCTCTCGGTCGGCGGCCGCACAGCCGAACAGGCGCAGACCGACAGCGCGCTGAAAAGCGCAGCGGTCGGGGCCGCGCTTGGCGCCGGTGCAGGGGCTCTCATCAACGGCAGCAGCGGGGCCGGGGTGGGCGCCGGTGCGGGTCTCATCATGGGGGGGCTCGCCGGGTCCGGGGCGGCCAGCGAATCGTCGTATGGATTGCAGCGCCGGTACGATTACGGCTATCAGCAGTGCATGTACGCCAAGGGCAACCGGATTCCGACCTACGGTCGCTATGCCCCCTCGCCAGCGCCCGCCGCGCAGGCAACCGCAGCGCCCCCCAGCGTGAATCCGGTGCCTGCTGGCGCCAGCACGGCCCTGCAACCCCCGCCCCCGCCCCCGCCCCCGCCACCACCGCCCGGCCCGGCACCGGCCCCCCCACCGCCGGGATCGGCGCCCTCGGCCCCCCCTTCGCTCGCCCGCTGAGCGTTACGCCCGGCCCCGCCCCGGGGCGGGCACAGACGGGTTCCACGGGGGCCGGATACACGCGGCAGGCCGTCGAAACAGCATGGGCGTGATACGCTAAGGCTCTGATTTTCATCAAATTATTAAGAGATGATAACAGCTGCCACCCGGCGTCCTCCGATCTGTCGTCCGGCTTGAACGTTGCCGTCTCGCGCCCACTGACCATGCTGCCCCTCGACTACATCACCGCGCATGCGCGCACCGATCCCGATCGTGTCGCCGTCATCAACAATGGCAAGGCAATCAGCTACGCGGCTTTCCGGGCCGACATCGCGTCGGTCACCGCCCAAGTGGGCGCTCGTCCGAACGGCCCCAACAGACTGCTCGGCATCCTGATGGACACCGACTATGCCGAATTCGTGGCCCTGCTTGCAGCGCATGGGGCGGGCTGGGCAACGATCGTCATGCCTCGCGACATCCCCGAGCGACTCGCACAGACGCAGGCACGCCTGCAGTGTCTCCTGACCACGGCCGACGGTGCGATCGCGTACGCTTCGTTTGTCGGGGGGCACTGTTCGGTCCTGCCCGTGGCGCTGACGCCGGGCGCCAGTGCGCCCTGCGGCGAGAGCCAACTCATGGCCTGCCCGCTTGCGCCCGACGACCTCATGCATGTGCGCATGACCTCGGGCACCACGGGGGGCTACAAGAAGATTCCCGTCACCCGAACACAATTCGAGCGCTGGGCCGATGCCACGGCCGAGCTCTATGCCCGGCGCGGCCCGACGCGCTACCTGTCACTGACCCCCCCTCACCTGGGTCTCGGGCTCATCAAGGCGGTAACGGTCTGGCGACTCGGCGGCACGGTCATCTTCGATGACCGCGATGACGGATTCGCCGCCATCGACGCCAACCGGCCCGACGAGTTCGTCGCCACACCCTACTTTCTGTATCGATGGCTGAAGCACCTCGACCAATCGAGGAAAGTCCCCGAGCAGCACCTGTACCTTCGCGTCGACGGGGCCAAGATGTCGCGCAAGCTCCATGACGATCTGCGGGCTCGCGTCAAGTGCAGCCTCGAGTGTGGCTATGGCAGCGCCGAGCTCGGCGTGGTGGCGTTTGCCGGCCCGGCCGATGCCAGCGAACGCTGGCTCGATCGATTCAGGGCTGCCCCCTGGGCTCGGATCGAAGTCGTCGACCGCTATGACCAGCCAGTGCCCGAAGGTACCAGTGGCCTCGTCCGCTGCAAGACCCGGTTCATGCCCGAGGGCTACCTCGATGACGTCGGTCTGTCGGCGCAACTGTTTCGCAATGGCTGGTACTACTCGGGCGACCGCGGCCGACTTGTCAAGGGCGGGCTGCTCGAACTGGAGGGCCGCGACGGCGATCTGCTGAATCTGTCAGGCTACAAGGTGTACTGTCCGGCTGTAGAGCAGGATCTGCTCAGCCTGCCGGGCATCATCGATGCAGCCGCCTTCGCAACCCTGAACGCCGGGGGCGTTGAAGAGCTGGGCATCGCGCTGGTCATCAGCGACAGCGACCGTGCGGAAGCGGTGGCCAGCGCCAAGGCGCGAGCGGTCGAGAGCATCAGAATTGGTCTGGAGCGGGTCAACTTCATGGTGATCCAGAAAATTCCGCGCAACGACATGGGGAAGGTCATGCGGCGCCTGCTCTCGACGGCCTATCGTGAACGGCACCGCACCTTGAAACCCGCGCGAGACACCCGAGGGCAGCAAGACTCGATGGCCCTACCGGCAAGCGAGCCGCGGGCTGCTACGGATCCATCGTGATTGCCGCATCACGAACGACACGCGTCCACTGACGCAAGTCAGCTGCGACCACGGCAGCAAAGGCGCCCGGGGAGCCCAGCACCAGTTCACCGCCCTGATCATGCAATTGCTCGCGTACCGAAGCGCTATCCATGACGTCGCGCACAACCTCGGCGATGCGACCGATCAGTGCCGGCGGCATGCCCGACGGTCCGATCAGGCCTGCCCAGGCACGCGCTTCAAGGCCTGGCCATGTTTCAGCCAGGGTCGGCACCGCAGGAAACTGCGCTGATCGGCGCGCACCACCACTTGCGAGCACCACCAGGCGCCCTGAACGCACGTTGGCCGTCACCACGGAATTGGCCTGTGCAAACCCGGCATCGAGTTCCCCGCCGAGAAGCCCCTGAAGCGCCGGTGCGATACCCCGATAGTGCACCGGCGTACCCGCAATGCCCGCCGCGAGCTTCAATGCCTCGAAGGCAAACCGCGCGGGTCCACCGGGTCCGGGGCTCGCGAAATTCACCCCGCCCGGGACCTGACGTGCACGCTCGACAAGGCTCGACAGGGAGCCGATCCGGCGACTGGCCGGGGCGAGCAGCAGCAGTTCGTAACGCGACAGCATCGTGATGAGGCTGTAGTCATGCAGCGGGTCGTAGGTCTGCTGCCGAAAGACGATCGGGTTCAGGACGAAGGTCTCGAAGGTGACCATGAGGGTCAAGCCGTCGGCGGGTTCGCGCGCCAGTTGCAGAACTGCCGCCGCCCCCCCGCCGACCACGCGGTTTTCGACCACCACCGGCACGGCAGCACGCGCGTTCAACCGACTGGCGAGAATGCGTGCCATGACATCGGCGCCGCCCCCGGGGCTGCTGGGCACCCACAGGCGGATCGCCCGATCAGGCCATGCGAGCGGCTCGAGGCTCGTCACCGCAGCACCGCCAGCCGCGTGCGCCGCGAACGGCGCAGCGATCAAGGCAGCCCGCACGACCCGCCACAGCAGCAACCGAAACGCGACCCGCGACACGCCACTCACTGGCCGACATGCCGGCAGGCAGCGCCATCGTAGAGGGCCAGAATGCCCTCGCGCGACACCTTGCCGTTATGCGTCCGGGGCAGGGCCTCCACGACCTGGATCGCCACCCGTCCATAGTGGGGAAGGTGCACCGGTGCGAAGCGATCGGGCAGCTCGGCCCGATCCACAGCGGCATCAAGCACCACGAAGGCGACGCACTCGCTCTGACCCCGTTCGGTCACGAGGGAAGTGACATGGGCATCGACCACACCCGGCACACGCATCAGCGCCATGGCGTAGGGCCGCCCAGGCAGCTTCCGCCCACCCACATTGATGACATCCTGCCGCCGGTCGATGAGACGCAGCACACGTGGACGCTCGAGCAGACCGATGTCATTCGGGTAAAACCACCCTTTTCGAAAGACTGCCCGGGTTCCCTCGGGGTCGCCCAGATAACCATTGGGCAAGGCAGGTGTTCGAATGCGCAGATGACCGGCTTCACCGAACGGCAGTGGCCGATCATCGTCGTCAACCACTTCCAGGGCCACGCCCGGCCGAACGACGCCACGACCATCGGGCCCCATCGAGGCAATGGGGCCTGACTCGTTGCTGTTGTAGGTGTAGACGATGCGCGAGGCCAGACGGGTCAGCACCTCATCCCAGAGCGCACGCCCGATCGGTGCCGCACCCAGTATCAGCGTGAGGCCTGGTGGCGGGGTCCAGTCAGCGGGCAGCGATGCCAGCACTTCTCGCAACTCGGGCTGAAAGAGTCGAAGATGCGTGATGCGCTCACGCACGATCAGTTCGTGGACCTGCCCCGGTATCGACAGCGTGATGACCAGCGTGCCCCCAAGGCGCAGACACAACTGCGACTGGGTGAGCACCGAGCCCACGTCAAAGCCCAGCGTCGGCCAGTAGCGCGACTGCTCACTCATGCCCATCAACATGAGATCACTCCGGCTGCGGTACTCCTCGGCCCGCCGAGTCGCAACCATGAGCTTGGTGTGGCCGGTGGTTCCGGAAGATCGTCGCAGGCGCAAGGGCATGGCCGGGCGTGCCGGCACGCACAACTGCTCGTAACCGTCGGTGGCGAGTTGCCGCGTGCGCTCGATCCACTGAGCGTCGACCATGAGGCGCGACCGGGCGCCCTTCCAGTACTTCGGCCTGTCGGTCACCAGCAAGCCCGCACCGTGAAGCGCTGGCAGTGCACTGTCACCCTCGGCGACACTGAGCGAGCAGGTGACCAGACCGAGGTTGTCGCAAGCCATCAGGATGACGAGGTTCGGCAGCTTCGACTCGATGGCCACGCAGACGCGACTGCCCACCGGCAAGCGGTAGCGCGAGAGGGCCACCGTGACCTTGCGCAGCATGTTGTCCAGACGCGCGTAGGAGATGTGGTCGCCAAAATGTTCGATCGCGGTGCGATCCGGATGCAGTGCGGCATGGCAGGCAATGTAGTCTGCAGTGCGCGGAATGGTCTCGATCGGGACGCCCACGAGTGGGCCCGCTGATGCCTCCGACCTGGCCGACAACACGCTCATGCCCGGCGCGCGGCGAGAAACCGCATGATCTCCTCGCGCATCAGGGCACGCCTCAACTTGCCCGTCTCGGTGCGAGGCAAGGCCGCAAAGAACACGACCTGCATGCGGCCAAAGGCGCTCGGTACCGACGTGCGGACAAATTCGATGGCCTGCTCGGGTGAGACGCCTGGCTTGCGAACCACACCCACATGAAGACGCCCCAAGCCGTTCTCGTCCGGAATGGAGCAGGCGCCGGCATCGGCAAGGGCCGGACCGACCTTGAGCGGTTCCTCGATCTCGGCGGGCATCAACTTCAATCCCCCGATGTTGAGCAGATCGTCAACGCGCCCCACGATCCGTATCTGCCGCGGTCCCACCATGACCCCTTGATCGCCGGTATGAACCCAGCCATCGCGAAACGTCTTCTGGCTCGCCGCCTGATCACTGATGTAAGCGCCTACTGCGCTGGGGCTGCGTACCGTGATCTGCCCGGGTTGGCCCGGGGGGCACACGTGGCCGGCATCATCGATGATGCGCACCTCGACACCCGGCCGAACCGTTCCGATACCATCAGGCCGCATCAGGCAGATCGACCCGCATTCGTTGCTGTTGTAGTTGTAGACCACCTGATCGGTCAGGCGTGCCACGGTCTTCTCCCAGACTCGCTCAGTGAGTGGCGCTGCACCCACCAGCAGCGTGAAATCACGCGGCTTCTCCCAGTCGGGCGGCAGTTGCTCGAGCAGTGCAACCAGTTCGGGCTGGAACAAGCGCATGTGAGTGGGCGCAAACGTACGAAAGATGGCGAGGGCTTCGCTCTGGGTGTCGAGCAGCACCGTCGCACCGAGTCGCAACGCCAGCGTCGCGCACGAATAGATGGAACCCACGGTGAAATGACGCCTCGCGGCATAGCGCGAGCGTTGCGTGAGCCCCACGCAAGCGGCAAACCCGTGCAGCCAGAATTCCTCGACCCGCCGCGTGGCAGGCAGCATCTTCTGCACGCCCGTCGTCCCCGAAGAGCGCCGAATGCGCCAAGGCGCATCCATCCCGACACGTACCGGCAGTCCGGCACCCGCATAAGGTGAAGGGTCACTGGCCCATACCTGGGAGACCCAGGCCGGCGTCATCATGAAGAAACGCCGCGCCGCCCCTTCAGGTACCGGCGTGTCGGAAATCACCATGTCGGCAATGGGCAGTTGAACCCGCAGCACGACATCTTCCTCGCCATGGAGGAAAGTCCAGGTCGCGAGCGCCAGGTTTTCGCACGCGAGCAGCAGCAACCAGTGCAGATACAGATGCCCGGTAGACACCGCCACGCGGCAGCCAGGCGCCATGCGCAAGGCCCGCAGCGCGAGCGTGAACCGCTTGATGTCCTGATCGACCCGCGCGTACGAATACGACACGCCGTTGAAGACCACCGCGACGGCATCGGGCCGATGGGCCGCATGCACTTCGACATACTCCGATGTCAGCGGAGGAACCGTGGCGAAGAGATCACCGGCTGCAGACATGCCTAATCCACTCCCTCAGATGATGTGGTCCTGCGTGCACTCGCCGCTTCGAGCGCAAGCAATTCACCGCGCACCACCGCGCCGGAGCCGGTGCGCGGAATCGCCCCCACGACGAGCAGTCGAGGTTGGCGCACGCATGCCAGATGTTCGGTGATCCAGCGCTCGACAGCGCGCTGCACTGCGCCTCGCAGCGTGGGCAGCGGCACGACCACCACGTGCAGCTGTTCACCCGCTTGCCCGGCCGCGGCAGCGAAGACCGCCGCTTCGACGACGCCCGAGATCTGCAGCAGCGCCTCTTCCAGATGGCGGCAATTCACTGGCACGCCATCGAAATCGATCTCGTCGGCGGCCCGCGCAGCGAGTTGCAGCACCCGACCGGGCAGGAGCGCGCCTCGGTCCCCGGTATGGAACCAACCCTCCTGCGCGACCGATCGGCGTCCTTGCGGTCCCCAGCAAGACTGCGCCATGCATTCGACCTCAAGCCGCAGCGCGCCGGTCTGTTTGTCGGCCAAGACCTCACCGGCGCTGTCGACGACTTGCGCGCGCACCCAATCGACCAGACGAAAGCGATCACACCACTGATCGCCCGGTGCCATCCCAAAGGCGTGGGCGAAGGCACCGCTCTCCGGGCTCATGAGCGAGCTGATGCACTCCCCGCCCAGACGCTTGACGGCCTGGCGCTGCAGACGCACCGACAGCCCCCCACCCAGCACCTGAATCTGAGGCGCATTGCGCAAGGTGACATGCGCCGGCATGAGGTTCACCAGTCGCTGCAACTCGGGCGCCGTGAGAGAAAACTCCTCGGGATGATGCAGCGCAACCGCTTCCGGCAGACTCACGCGCCGCTCGAAGATGACCTGATCGGCGCGAGCCCAGGCGCTCATCACGCGGGCAAAGCGTTCACCATGGAGCGCGTCACCCACCACCAGATAGCGTGCCCGCCGCGTCTTCGGAACAACGCGGGCAAACCCATCGATCCAGTGTTCGAACTGCTGCCGGGTGCGGGCAATGAAGCGCGGCATGGCATCCCGCCCGAAGGCCATATCCACATGGATCGGCGCATCGGGTGCGAGCGCGCGCAGACGCGCAAGCGGATCGATCTGGGCCACGTCGGCCGAGAGGGGCCCTTTCGCGATGACATCCGGCCAGAGTTCCCACTTCACGCACTGGCAGTCGGGCATCGAAAAGGCAGACGGCTCGCCACGCACGTCGGTCACGACCCAGCCGATGGCACCCGCCTTGGCGCGGTGGCGCAGGCGCTCGAGCCGGAACTGACGCAACTGCTGGGCCGCATGCACACTGTCCGTCCCGCGTCTTGCTTCGCCCTGACCGACCAATCCGTCAAAGAGAACGGGGGCGTACCCCAGGCTCTGCACCGCCAGCAGGGCCACGAATTGTGCGTACCCGTCCTGCATCGCGATACCGACCGGCACCTGCGCCTCGGGCAGCAGCATGGCGAGGTCGCTGGCAGCACCGACGATGTCGCGCCAGAACCGCGCGTAGGACACTTCCATGCCGTCGCGCGTCACCGCCGTGAGCACCGGCTGATCGGCGGCCACCTTCCTGATCGCATCGAGCACCCGCATGCCAGCCCCTCAGCGCTCGGTGAGCGACTCGTGCAAGGTCTTCAGGATGGGCTTGGTGAGATATTGCATGATGGTCTTTCGGCCAGTCATCATCTCGACGATTGCCGTCATCCCTGGCACCACTTTCACCAGGTTGCCCGAGGGCGCCCGCAGCTGGTCGGCCGAGGCCTTGACGCGAACGATGTAGTAGCTCATCTCGGCACCGTGCTCCTGCTCCTTGAGCGTATCGGCACTGATGTAGACCACTTCGCCTTGCAAGGCGCCAAAGACCGAGTAGTCGAACGCATCGACCTTGATCGCGGTGGGCAGGCCGATGCGGATGAAGCCGATGTCGGCCGGCTTCACCTTGGCTTCGAGGATCAGGTCATCATTGCCCGGCACCAGTTCGAGGATGTCCTCGCCCGGCTTCACCACCGCACCGAGCGTCGTGAACCGGATGTTCTTCACCACCCCGGCCATCGGCGCGTAGATGGAGGTGTTGTCCAGCTGGAGCTTGCGTTGCTGCAGGACCTGCTCGGCACTCGCGAGATCTTCCTGAACCTTGGCCAGTTCGGCCTGCGTGTCCTGAAAGTACTTGTTCTTCCGGTTGACGATCTGACCCTCGATGTCGGAAACCTGCCGGCGCAATCGCAGCACCTCGGCCAGGCCGACATCGCCGTTCTTGAGCAGGGGCTCGGTGGTATCGAGTTCCTGCACCGCCAGGCGCAGCGCCTTCTGGAATACGCCGATTTCCTCGGCCAGTGCCTGACGCCGCTTGTTGTAGAGCGTCAGCTGGTTCTGCCGGTACTGGGGGAATCCACGCAGCGACGCATCGAACTTGAGCGGCTGATCGAGCATTTCGGCGGTCAGTCGCGCCACCGTCGACTGCAAGCCGGCCACCTTGGCCTGCGTTTCGAGCCACAACGACTCGGCCCGTGCGGTACCGAACGAGAGCAGCAACTGACCTTTCGCCACCGTATTGCCCTCGCGCACCGCCAGCGTCGCGATCACGCCACCGTCAAACGACTGGATGATCTGCGTGCGAGCACTCGCAATGACCTGTGCCGGGGCGCGCGTGATCTGGTCGAGATAACTGGTGGATGCCCAGTAGACGAAGACCGAGATGCTCACCACGATGATCCAGAGGATCCAGCGTCCGCCCTGACCACCCGGCCGTCGGCGCGCCGCCCGCGCAGCGCTCGCCATCGACGCGGTCTTGTCTTTCATGCTCTCAGCCAATGTGCATCCCCGGTTGATTCGTCGTGCACGGGGCAGCCTGCCTCATGGTCCATCATGCAGCCGCCTGCGCACTCTGGCGGCCTTCACCGTCGCGCGCGAGCTTGCCACGCAGCTTGTCGAGCACCTCGTCGCGCGGTCCTGCCAGCACGATCTTGCCCTGATCGATGATCAGAATGCGCGTGGCAAAGCGCAACAGCTCCGCCTTGTGGGTGACCAGCACCAGCAGGGAATCGGGCGCGATGCCTTCCATCAATTGCGTCACCACGAACTGCTCGAGCCGACTGTCCATCGCCGCCGTCGGCTCATCGAGCAGCATGATCCGCGGCTGGGCGATGAGCAGGCGAGTGAGTCCCACCAGCTGTCGCTGCCCGACCGAGAGGCCACGCCCCCCCTCGGTGATGGGCAGCTCGAGGCCCAGCGGATGCGACTTGATCACGTTGATGAGCCCGGTCTGCTCGGCGGCGCGCAGGATCTGCGAGTCGCTCGGCGAGGGAAGCCCGATACAGACGTTCTCACGCAGCGTACCCTCGAACAGACGCACATCCTGCGGCAGATAGCCCACCTGCTCGCGCAGGTAGCCCGGCGCCAGATGCAGCAGATCGATGCCGTCCAGGGTGATGCGCCCCTCGGTCGGTGCAAAGAGCCCCGAGAGCAGACGCACGAAACTGGACTTGCCGGAGCCCGATGCCCCCATCACGAGCACCCGCTCGCCGGCGTAGAGATCGAGTTGCGGCACCACGATACTCACCGGGGCATCCTTGGCGTAGCTGAAACTCACACCCTCGAGGTGGAAGTGCCCGCCACAGGTCTCGGGAATGACCAGCCGGTCGGTCGAATCGCCATCACTGGGCATCTTCATGATGCCCTCGAGCACCTCGAGCGCGGCGCGCGCCGACTGCCACTGGCCCAGAATGCCGATGAAGGCCGCAGCGGGTGCCAGCGCCCGCGAACCGATGATGGTGCAGGCCATCAGGCCGCCGGTGGTGAGTGTTCCCTCGTGAATGGCGTAGACGCCCGCCACCATGATGCCCAGGTAGAGCACCTGCGAGAGCATCTGCACGAGCGACGAGAGGGTCTGCGAATGTTCGCGTGACTCCAGATCGTTGCCGGTGAGCAACTCGTTCATGTCCTCCCAGCGACGCGAGAACTTCCACCCGCCGCGCGTCGCCTTCAGGGACTCGATGCCGTCGATGGCCTCGATGAGGAGCCCGTTGCGCATGTTGTTCTCGCGCACCCGATCGCGCGCGAGTTCATCAAAGCGCCTGCGATAGAGCAGCGCCGCGCCCACGGCCATCGGCAGGAGCATGAGCGGAATGAGCGCAATCGGCCCTGCGAGAACCGCCATGACCGCAATGAACATGAATGAAAAGGGCGCATCGGCCAGCACGAAGAGGGCCGCTGAGGTCATCACGTTGCGCACGGTCTCGAACTGTCGCAACTGCGCAGCAAAGGTCCCCACGGTCGCTGGACGCTGGTCCATGCGGATGGACAGCATCTTGTCGAAGAAGACACCCGAGAGCTCATTGTCGATCTCGCGATAGGCGGCCTCGACAAAGCGCACTCGCACCCGGCGCAGAATGAAGTCGAAGAGGTAGGCGAGCAGAACGCCTGCGCTCAGCACCCAAAGCGAGGAGGAACCCCGCGTCGGAATGACGCGGTCGTAGATGTTCATCGAATAGAGCGCCGTCCCGAGCGCCAGAATATTGATGAACCCGGTGGCGACCGCAGCCTCGAGAAAGATCATCTTGCGCTTGCCCAGCGCGTACCGGAACCACCCGATGGCGGTGGTGATCGCCGCTTCGCCCGCGGGCAGATCTGAGGCACGTACCTGCAGATGAAGGCTGGTGCCGGCAAGCACCTCGGCACTGGGCAGCAGCAGATTCACACCGGCGCCGTCACGAGCCTGGTACGCGCCCGAAGCGAGCTTGCCGGTCAGAATGACGACCTGCGCCTCGTCGGCCGATATCCAGAGCACCGGAAGCGTCTCGAGCGCGGGTGCCGCATCCAGTCTCGTGGCCTCACCGGTGCGAAACACGGTACGCCACACTTCGCAGGCCCGCTCGATCCGGCTCAGCTCATGCAAGCGTGCTCCGCCCTTGCCGGTCTGAGTCATCACCAGCGCGACCGTGCCCATGGCGTGACCCTGCAGCGCCGCCAGACGCGACAGAATCGCCGCCAGTTCGCGGTCTTCAGGCGTCAGTGCTTCACTGCCCGGTGGCTCGCCCTGCGTAGCCCCCGCGGCCACTGCAACCGGTATCGACGGGCTCATGGCTTGTCTCCGTTGGCCTGACCAAACCGGATCAGCCCCGCCAGACGGCTCATGCGGGCCTGTGCGCTGACCGCTGCGGCCCGGGTATCGGCGAGCGTCAGCCGGCTCTGGGTCAGTTCACGTTCGGAATTGAGCACGTCGAGCCACGTCTTCCGCCCGGCGATGTACTGCCGGATGAACGACGCCACGATCTCCTCGTTCTGCCGCGCGATCTCGGTGAGCTCGGGCAATTGCTCTTCGTAGGCCCGCATGTCGGCCCAGGTCGAGCCGGCCTGCTGGACGAGTCCCCGACGAGTGGCCTCGAACAACTGTTCGGCCCCCAGAATGCGAGAACCCGCCTCCTCGAGCGAATCGAGCTGCGCGAGGCCGGAGCCCAACTGACCGACTAGCGCGATGTAGAAGCGCGTGTCATTGGGAAACTGGCTGTTGTAGGTGTGCATCTGTTCGCCCCGCGCCACCACGCGCGGGAAGATGTCGGCGCGCCGCTGGGACCGTTGGGCGGTGGTGAGCTCTATCTGCAAGCGACTGCTGGCCAGCTCGGGCGCATTGTCGAGCACAGCCTGCTGCGCCCCGAAGAGCGAAGTCAGTGCAACAGGCCGAGGCACTTCGGGCTCGACCGCAGCCACCGTCAAGCTGGTGAGTTCGGTCAACTGGTTGCGCGCCTTTTCCTGCAGCGAGCGCGTGAGCGTGAGGTCGGTGAGCCCCTGCCGAACCCGAGCCTCGACCAGCGCCATGTCATTGTTGGAACTGAGTTGCGTCGCGACGCGGCGCTCGATCATCGACCGGAACTCCCGCAGACGAACGAGCGCCTCTTCCTGGATACGCAGCCGCTCCTGGGTACGCTGCAGGTCGGCGAAGGCCAGGATGACCTTGTCGATGACCGAGTTCGTCTCGGTCTGCAGCGCGCGAGCGGCGATGTCGCGCTGCAAGCCCGCAATACTGATCCGCGCATCGATGCCGCCCCAGGCATAGAGCGGCTGCTCGACCGTGAGCACCGAGGTCGGACCGGCGTTCACCGCGCCCTGGTTTGCGCCATCGAGCCGCTTCGAGGTCACCGACATGTTGACGCTCGGATAGCGCCCCCACTCTGCGCCACTCAATGCGCTGTTGGCTGCGTCGACATCACGCTCCTTGGCCTTGATCGACGGGTTGGTCGCCACTGCGGCCACCAGCGCCTGCCGGAGGGAGTAGGTCTGGGCCAGAATCGCGGGCGCGCACGCCAGCAAGCCGAGCGCGAGGGGCAGCGCCGCGAGATACCTCATGCCGCGAGCGCTTCGATGGCGCGTACCACGGTATCGAAGTATCGTTCCGCCGAAAAGCGTCGAGCGGTCTGTTGGGCTGCCTGGCTGAGGCTCGTCCGGAGTGCGTCATCCTGCAGGACCATCCGTATGGTCGAGGCGAGGAAATCAGGCCGGTTGATCGGAAACTTGAGGCAGTTGACCCCATGCACCCAGGTCTCGGCAAAGGCTTCGATATCGCTGAGCACCAGCGGAAGCCCCGCGGCGGCTGAATCGATCACCGCCTGCGACCACGCTTCGTCAGCCGCCGTGTGCACGTACATGTCCTGCTCGCGCAGGAGCGACAACGCGGCGGATCCCCACCGAGGCCCGGCCAACACGTAGCGCACAGGATGTCGCTCGACAACCTTCTGCGTGGACTCGCCCAACGAGGCCAGCCCCGACGTATCGCCCATCAGCGTGAACACGAGGCTGAAGTCGCGCAAGCGCTCGCCGGCCGCAATGAGGTCCTGCTGTCGCCGATGCTGCACGACGGGCCCGCTCGTCAGGATGGAAAAGAAGTCCTTGTCAGCCCGGGCGCGTGGCTCGAAAGCCGCCTTCGATGCCCCACAGGGCAACACGAGGATGCGCGCAGGGTCGACGCCGCTGATGAATGGTGCGAAAACCTTTTCCTGCTGACGCTGACTCAGGAAAACGACCCGCGCCGCTGAGCGAAAGAGCCCGACCCAGTGCGCAATGTCGCCCTTGAGCGTCATCAGATCGAGCAGGCTCTCCTGAGCGATCACGACGCTCTTGAGCTTGCGCGCGACCTGCGTCATGCGATCGGGCGCCGCCATCGAGGCAATGACCGCGGCGTCATGCTGCTCGGCGATGACCTGCGTCACCGCTTCTGCACCCATGTCGCGAATGGCGGCCTGGACTACGTCGGGAAACGCCCCGAGAAAGGAAACGGTGTGACCCCGCGCCTTCAACTGCCGGCCGAGTTCGATACCACGACTCACGGCCTCGGTCTGGGCACCCACCAGCGTGATCAGTACTCTCATGGTGCCACCCGGCGAACCAGGGTGATCGCACCGCGCACAGCGAGCCCCCCGCAAGTGTTACCAGCGAAGGGAGCAGGAATCGGCATAGAACATCCACAAAGTAAGACGAGGCCAACCAGACACGGATGGACCTCGAATGGGCCAATAAGTTCAGACAACCGTTGATGAGAACCAGGGCGCGCACCCCAAAAGGGGCGCGCGCCCTGTCAACCTGACCCGGTCAACCGCCCCGGGGTGACGTCAGTGAGGCGTGAACCGCAGGGCATTGTTGATCAGGTCGTCCCACACCTGCGCATTGGTCGGTGCCAGCGAGTAGTCGGTGTAGTTGAGATGAACATCATGCAAGTCGATCGTGATCGAACTGTTGGCGGCTGTCGCATGAATCAACACGTCAGCAACCGTCCAGTCCTGCCCACCACCACCGGTCTCGACGAAGCCTCCCACGAAGGTATGGGAGAGCTGGTTGGCACTCGTGATGCCCAGACCGTAGAGATCGATCTGATCGAACCCACCACCATCCCCACCGGTTCCCACGCGATCACCCAGGCCCGAATTCATGGCAACACTCAGGTCATAAATCGTGATGTTGTAGTCCGGATGCGGCGTGTTGGTGTAGCGATCGAGGTAGATCTCGGCCTGCGCCGACCCGACTTCGAGCGATGTGATCGCAGCGTGATCGGCTGTGATGAACAGATCGGCCGTGTACCCGTACAACTCAAGCAGGCTGACCGTGACCGACGGCGCGTCGAGCGTGACCTCGTTGCCGAAGTCATAGGTGGACAGATGTCCCAGCTCATGCCCGCTGTCGATATGGCCAACCGAAATCGAAGTACCCGCGGTGATGTCGATCGTGTTGTCGAACACGTGCGCGTCTGCGGCCGTTCCGACGTCGATGTAGACCCCGACGTAGCTCGCCATGAACACCGTGCCCGCGTCGATATCGATCAGGTTGTGACCCATGTCGGCATTGCTGGCAAGCGTGGCATCCAGGTGCAGACTGACATCGTGCAGGACGGTAATGTCACCGGTCGCACTCAGATCAATCGTGTTCCACGATGCGCTCGCCGCCTGGGCAGTGCTGAAGTTGTCGATATCGAACCCGACCTGATCGACGAGGATTCCCGGCCCGTTGATCGGAGCCGACGGCCCGCCGCTGCTGGCACCGGCCACCATGTCGATGACGTTGTGGTTGAAGCCGAAAACGCCGGCGTGCGCCGTCACATCGATTCCAACAAGCCCGTCCACCGTGATGGATCCAACCGCCGTGATGTCGATCGCCTGGTTGTCCACATGAACTGACCCGACCTTGTGCTCATGATCGACGCCCATGGTTACGAAGTGGGCGGTATATCCCACGCCGGAGTGAACCGAGATCTCGTTGCCATCGAACGTGATGACGGACGCGTCGGCCGTGAGATCGATCGCGAGGTCATGCGCGACCGTAAAGCCAGCCGTCTCCGAATCCAGATGCAGCACCGCATCGTCAAACGTGACGGCGCTTGCCGTGATGTCGTACGCGGTGATGTCGATCATGGTCGCCATGACCGTCGCACCGGAAACATCGATCCCGCCGCCACCCAGCGTCAGCCACCCGGTTGCGCTGATGTGGTGCTGATCGATCTCGATCGGCGAGGCCACCGTCAGATTATCGTCGGCGTGCAAGGTGATGGCCGCGCCGTGCAGATCGATGACGCCACCCGAGGTGAGCGAGACCTGTTCGATGCCCACCATCGTGATATCGACCATGCCACCCTCGATATCGATGAGGGCGTCGGAGCCATCCAGCGAGGACAAGGCACCGAGGCTGGCTTGCCAGATTTCCACGGTATTGAAGTGAAGATCGGCCGCCGTGTCGGATTCGATACCAGACACCATGATCTGCGCCCCGGAGACGTCGGCGGTGACACCGCCCAGCGACATCTGTTCGATGGCAACCAGGTCGATGGACAGCGTATGTCCCCCCATGGCACTGATGTTGATGTGGGCGTTCGACGCGTCAAACTCGCCGGCGGTCGCCATTTCGAGGAACTGAGCGATACCGACGGTACCGACGGTTGCGTCACCGTCGACGCTGATCGTGATGGTGGCACCCGAAGCGTCGAAGTCGCCACTGGTCGCAGAGCCATACCACTGAAGGATTTCAATGGCAGTGAGGCCGGCAGGGATGAGGTGCGCCTGAACATCGACCAGAGCATCCGACACGTCGACCGTTCCACCGTCCAGGAAGGCCTGCACGATTCCGATGGAGGTGACCTCAAGCACGCTGCCGGCGACGTGAATCTCGGCGTCCGACAGGTCGATGAGTCCGTCAGCCGTCATCATGCCCAGGCTAATGCCGATGGCCGTGGAGTCCACCGTACCGCCCGCGGAGATATGCAGATGGACGCTTGCGCCCATGATGTCACCGCCGGCGTCGATGGTCGCCATCTCGATCCAGGCGGCCGTGCTCGTGTTGTCGATGATGATGTCATCGAAGGCGCGCAGCGAAAGCTCTGCGCCTCCGATCGATACATCGCCTTTCGCCGTGAGCTCGTGGAGTTCGATCGACGGGACGTACGACGAGAGCAGGGTGCCATGGGCTTCGAGCGATACCCCGGCGCCCGACGCGTCGAGATTGCCCGCAGTCGCATGCAGGTCACTCATCTCGATGAAGGCGGCGATGGCCGACCCCGACCCGAGACCGTTCGCGAGATTCATGTCCGAATCGAGCTTCATGTCGACCACGTTGTCAGCCAGCGACAGTGCGCCGTCGACGATCGAGTCGTACGAGAACCCGAACAGGGTCGAATCGTTGTCCTCGACCGTGAGGGTGTTCGCGGTGATATGCAGCTGCACACCCGACGCGTTGTAGAGACCGCCATCCTGCAGGGTCGAGTGGTAGACCATCGGCAGCGCATCGAGCTGCAGTGAGCCCCATGCCTCGATGTGGATGCGGGCGTCGCTGACATCGAGAGTCGTCGTCGCGGTCAGGTCCTGACTGATATACACGTTCGCCAGGGAGATCTGGTTACCCGCGATCGAGATCGTCGCCCCGTGCGCGTCGATGATGGGCGCGGTGACGGCCCACTGTTCGATGCCCACGAAGTCCCCGACGATGGTGTCATTCGGGATGACGTCGCGATTCAGACCATCGATTTCGACCGTGGCGTCCGCGAGGATGGCAATGTCAGACGCAGTGAAGTCGAACTGACGGATCTGCACCCGGTCGAAGTGAAGCAAATCGGCGCCGGTCGCATGTCCGTAGGACAGGTGGACAGCCGCATCGGAGACATCGATGGTTGTTGCATCCAGGGCGCTCTGGAAGACCTCGGCATACGAGACCATCATGCCCTTGTCCGCAGTCAACTCGACCGAGGCATGCTCCATGTCGATCGTATCGTCCGCCGACATGTTCAGCTGCTGGACGTAAAACTCGGAATACCCATCGAGCGAATCGCCGGAAGAGACGTGAACCGACGCGCCGTCCGCATGAATGCTGCCACCTGCGGTCATGCCCGACTGAAGAACCGCAACGACACTCACCGAAACAGCCGCGTCTGCCACCAGATCGACGCTGGCGAAGTCGGCCGTGATGTCACCCGTGCTGGCAGAGATCTGCCCTTGCGTGATCCAGGCGGCATGACCACCAAACGTGCCATCAGCCACGATCTCGATCGATGCCTCGCCGATATCGATGGTGCCGGCGGCCGTCATGTGGTCCTGGCTGAGGGCCGCGAACTCAAGCGTGAGGTCAGCCCCGCCGAGCGAAACCGTCGCATTGGAGAAATCGATCGTCTCGTTCGCGGTGACCGATGCCTGATGGATTTCCATCCTCGACGCCGTGACGTTCGCACCCGCGCTGATGTGCAAGTCGGTACCGTCAGCAAGAACGTCACCACCGGCGGTCCAGGTCACCTGATCAATCTGGGCGTGCTGGAACGAGATGCTCGTGTCCGCGCTCACGTCGATCGACGCGTACTCGGCCGAAATGTCGCCCGACGCCGAGAAGTGGTTCTGGTTGAGCGAGATGTACAGACCGCTGTAACCACCCGAGGCTGCGATATCGATCGCGGCGTCATTGACGTCGAGCGTGCCGCCGGAGAACAGCGTGGCCTGCTCGAGCCCGACCGTCACCGCCCTGAGGTCGCCGGACACCACTGCGATCGAAATCTGTGCGTTTGACAGATCGATATCGCCGGCCGCCGTCATGTGCGCTTGCTCGAGCCAGACGTGCGACACGCTGCTCGCGGTGCCGGCCCGCATGTCGATTTCGGCGTGGTCGGCCACGATTTCAGCGGCCGCGTGAACGTCGGTCTGCAGCAATTCGACCAGGCCGTCCATGAACGTCCCCGCGGGGTGAACATCAACCAGTGCATCGGACAAGTCAAGCGTACCCACCGCGCTGAAGTCGTGCTGCAGCAGCTCGACCGAGAGCACGTTGGCAAGTCCGGCCGCACCGATGTCGATGAGCGCATGCTGGAGATCGATATCTCCTCCCGCCCTCATCCCGTTCTGGTCGAGTTCGACGAGTTGCGAGACGACCGAGGGCACGACCGTCCCACCGCCCTGGATCGCATCGACGGAGATCTCGGCGAAGCATGCGTCGATGTCAGCGACAGCCGTGAAGTGGCTCTGCGTCAGCTCGACCGTACCAGCACGCAACCCCTCGGCGAACACCGAAGCCGCCGCCGAAACGTGAGCGTGGTCAGCCTGAATATGCGTGGCTGTCACATCGTCCTGAACCAGTTCGATGATCGTCGCGTCGAAGTAGCTTCCGTTCGAGTACACCTCGACACTCGCGTCGCTGAGGTCGACGGTACCGCCAGCCGAAATGTCGTGCTGGGCGAGATGCAAGCCACCCACGCTGAGTTCACCACCGTACGGCAGCACCGGCGAGTATCCGCTATGGATACTGACCTGAGCACTCGACAGGTCGACATCAATGCCAGCCGTCATGGCGCCCTGCTCGAGCTCCACCAGGGTTGCGGTGAGATTGCTGTGGGCACTGATGAAGAGATGGGCACCCGATGCGTCGATCTCGCCGCTCGCCGTGAAGTCGGTCTGGCCGAGGTCGACCGTCGTCAGACGGATATCGCCGTGAGCGTCAATGTCGATCACGACGTTGTCGGCCGACACGTCGGCAGCCGTGGCGATGTCGGCCTGAATCAACGCCACCCGGGTACCGGCGAGGGTCCCGTGCGCCCAGATGTCGAGCGTGGCGTCGCTGATATCGACCGTGCCCCCGGCATGCAGGGAGGTCTGCGCCAGCTCCACGGTGACGACGGTGACACCCTCCCCGTGAACCACGATGTCGGCACCCGACATGTCGATGTCGCCACCGGCGGTGAACAGGGCCTGATCAAGCAGGACATAAGAGGCCTGAATGCTGCTGGCGGCGCTGATCCCGACGCTCACCATGTCGGCGGTGATATCGCCCACGCTGGCGAGCAAGTCGTACTGACTGACACCGATCGCGACGCCGACGATGTCCAGCTCGGCGTGGACGCTGACTCGAGCGTCGCCGATGTCGATCGACGACTCGGCCTCCAGACCAGCCTGGAAGAGTTGAATTCCTTGCGCGACGATGGTCTTGTCGCTCTCCATCACGACCAGCGCACCGTTCGCATCGATCGCACCCAGCGTCGCGTCAAGATTCAGCTGCACAAGGTTGACCTGACCCACATCGATGCCGGGGGCGTGAACACGAGGGAAACCGAAACCAATCGGCGCGCCCTCATTGACGAACAGTCCGACATGCGCACCCGAAACGTCGATGTCGCCCCCAGTCATGTAGCCCTGCGACAGCGCGACCGAACCGGCCGTGATTGCGTCGCCAGCTGAAATCTCGAGCTTGACATTCTGAGCATCGATGGTCCCGCTCGCGCTCAAGGCCTGCTGCACCAGGGTCACGTCGCCGCCACCGCCGAAGATGTTGACGGTGTCAAAGCCGTGCAGTTGCAGAACGGCGTCGGACACATCGACATCCCCACCGTGTGCGGTGATGTCAGTCTGGCTGATGCGGGGCGCCATGTCGGCGTGCGAATACCCGGCGAGCAGATCCCCGTTGACATCGACGATGACTTCGGCACCGGACAGGTCGACATCCCCTGCGGTGGCAACCAGGTGGCTTTCGGCCACGAAGAATTCAACGCCGTTGGCGCCCGACCAGTCGATGGACGAATTGACGTTGACGTGCACGTGGACGTCGGTGGCCTCGATCTGACCCGAGGTGATGCTCGTGTAGGCAATCTCGATTGCGTCGGGCGCGACCGCACCACTGCGCACGATGGAGCCGGCGGTGATGTTGATGGCGGCGTTGGAGCCATCGAACTCGTCACCGGCCGTCAGATTGTTCCGGAAAATGCTCGGCATGTCCGAGATCGTCAGACTGTCGCTGGCCGACACGTCGATCTGGGCATCGCTGATGTCGATCGTCCCCACGGCCGTCATGTGTGCCTGGGAGATGTAGACATTGCCCACCGAAACCGAGGTTCCCGCCACGGTGATGTGCGCCTCATGCGCATCGATGATCGTGCCCCGGATGTTCTCCTGGGCGATGAAGACATCACCGACCGTGAGGTCATCGGCCCCGATATCGATGGCCGCGTGACTGAGGTCGACATCGCCTGTGGCGTGCAACACCGGTGCCGCCGGTCCGCTTCCAGCGGCCGTCAGGTTGCTCTGGCTGATGTAGGCTTGGCCGATCGAGACATGGTAGCCACCCAGGTCGACCGTTGCGGCGTGCGCGTCGATGACTTCAGCCGAGATGGAATGCTGGTAAATGGCTGCGCGTGCGATGCGCTCGGTGTAGCCGCCGACCGCCTCAACCCGTGCCTCGGAGACGTCAACCGTGCCCCCGGCGCCGAGAAACTCCTGTGAGATCACCAGGTAAGGGGCGCGCACCTCCGGTAGCCCGACGGGCATGAAGTTGATATCGACCGTTGCGCCTTCCGCATGGATATCACCCGAGGCGATGACATTCGATTGATCGATGTACGCGCCATCCGACTCCATGTAAATCGCACCGCCGGAGAGCGTGACGCCGGCGTGGGCAATGTCGACATCGCCGGCCGTAGCGACGAGGTAACCCTGGCTGATGAAGACGCCACTCGGGGAGACGGTAATGGCGTTTCCGGACACCGTGACCAGCGCGTCATGAAGGTCGATTTCGCCCGCATGCATCGACGTCTGGCTGATCCAGATCCCGTTGACCTCGATCGCGGCATCGCTCGAGACGGCGACCATGGCACCGGAGAAGTCAGCGGTGCCGACCGCAGTCACATGCGACTGGATGATATCGACATTCACGACGTCGATGGCTCCACCGGCCGACAGGTAGATGCGTGCGTCGGTCCCGATCACATCGCCACCGGCGGTGAGATACTGCTGTTGAAGCAGGACGTCGCCGCCCTCGATCGACAGGTATCCGCCGGAGGATACATCGACCTCGGCGCCACTCAGCATCACGGCACCCGAGGCGTACATCGTGAATTGCTGGATGCCGACCGAGGAGTACTCCGCGGTGTACGCACCGTACTGGGCCGCCGAACGCCACACCAGGTCGCCGTCTGCGGTGACACCGACCCAGGCGCCCGTGAAGTCGGCATCGCCCGCCGTGGCTTGGACAAGCCCCTGGCCGATGCCGACGTAGTTCGCCACCGCAGTTCGACCGTTGTCGGCGTCCTGGCCGAAAAAGGCTGCGTCGCCAGCAGCAACCACGTGCACGATGGCGCCGGAGCCATCGACAGAACTGCCTCGCAGGTCGATCTGATTGATGCGGACACCGACGACGCCGTCCGCGGTGGCCTGTCCACCAATGCGCAAGTCACCACCCGACCAGATGTCGACCTGCGCCTCCGAGACATCGACGCCGGCGGTACCGCCTTGCATTGTCCACTGAGCAATCTCGACCGCCCGATCGATCGTGAGCGAGGTGCTGTTCGCGCTGACGTAGGCGTTGGCGCCAATCGAGATCAAGGCGCCACTCGCGTCGACGCCGTCACTGGCCGTCATGGCGTACTGCCCGAGCACGACATCAAGTGCCGAGATGTGCTGTCCGCTCATCGAAACACGGGCATTGCTGGCGTCGATGGTTCCGCCCACGATCGATTCCTGCAGCAGGGTCACGCCGCCCTTGGCAATGATTACATCGCCTGACTCGACGGTGATCTGCGCATCGCTCAGATCCACCTCGCCGGTCTGACCCAGCATCGCGTGCTGCAGCAGTTGAATCTGCCCGTAGTTGGTGATGGCACCGCCTGACGACATGTGGATGTTCGCACCGGCCGCATCAATGTCGCCGGCCGCGCTCATATAGCTCTGCGAGATCCCGACATGACCCGCAAGAAGGTACGAGTCGGCATGAATGTCGACCACCGCTTCCGAGATGTCGATGGTGTCGGCGCTCATCCACTCTTGCGAGATGTAGGCATTGCCAAGCGTGACCCCGTAGCCGGAGAGGGCGAGCTTGGCGCCCTGTGCGTCGATCGTGGTGCCTGCCGTGATGGCGTCCTGGTGCAGTTCCATGATGCCAACCGACACCTGGTCCGTCCCCGCCACCGAAATGGCTGCGTTCGACAGGTCGACTTCACCCGTCGCGTACATCCCGTATTGCGAGATTCTGGCGACACCCAGCGAAACGTGATACCCAGCCACCGACACGAGCGCATCGGACGCATCGATGCTTTCAGCATGGATGGCGTGCTGCGTAAGGTAGGCAGCGGCCACGGAGAGGAAGCCGCTCGTCATGCCATCTTCCACGAGGACGGTCGCGTCCGAGATATCGATGGTGCCGGAAGCAGTCATCATGCTCTGGCTGACGAAGGCGCGACCCACGTGTTCGAATACGACATCGCCGCCGCTGATGTGAACCAGCGCACCCGAAGCGTCGATGTTCGCGTCCAGCCCGCCCTCGGCGGTCATCATCTGCTGCGAGATGAAGGCGTCATGGATGCTCAGCATGAAGCCGGAGTCGACTGCCACCGAGACCTGGGCGTCGGACGCGTCAATTTCATGGCCGCTGACGGTAACCTGGTCGACACCCGCAGCGGATACCGAAAGATAAGCGCCGTAGCCGGAGATATCGTGGCCGCTCAGTTCGACATGCGCGTCTGACAGGTCGACCAGCGATTGCGCGTGAATGTTGTCCTGCCGGACCTCTGCCCAGGTCACGGCGATGTTGTTGGCATTGGCCTTGACAAGGGCGTTTTCGGCATCGACCTCAGCCCCGTTCAGATCATGCTGATGCACGTAGGCGCTCGACAGTGACAGACCGTCCTCGTAGATGTAGCTCTCCGGCGCACTGACACCGTGGAGCGTGATCTGAGCGTTGGACACATCGACCGTACCCTGGGCCGTCATGACCGCCTGACTGATGTAGGCGAAGTTTACCGATGCAAAGCGACCGAACTCGACATCGATATGTGCCGATTCCGCCGCAATGTTCCCGTAATTGAAGATGAAGTCCTGGGACACCCCGATGTTGTTGATGGACACATCGGTGCCACCGTATACGCTGATGTCGGCGTGATCGATGCTGACATCGCCACCGCCACCGTAAAAAGCCTCCTGGGTGATACCGATGTTGACGACCGCCACGGCAAAGTTGTCGAGTGAGGCCCCCTGAGCCGCGATGTCGACATGAGCACTCGAATCGAGCACCTCGTAGCCGGACACGTCGCTCTGCGAAATGTAGATCTCGTTGGCGGCGATCGCCCCGCCGGCCTTCATCACGATGCCGGCATCTTCGAGTCGAGCGCTGGCGTAGGACGACACGTAGTTCTGGCCGATATGTACATCGACCACCGAAATGTCGGTGTGCGCCGACATGTCGATCGAAGCGTCGGACAAGTCGGCCGAGTAACCGCCGGCAACACCCCACTGGCTGATGAATACCGCGCCGACCGGCTTCATGAAGAACCCGAGTTGCGAATCGAAGGCGGATACGACATCGATCGAATTGGCTGCGAGGCTCACGCCAGCGCCATGAAGATCGGCCTCGGCATAGCCCACGACGACGCCCTGGAAAACTTCGGCGCCGGCCAGTCGCAGGTCTCCGCCCGCGGTGACATCGACCTGAGCCGCACTCACATCGACGTAGAACCCTCCGACCACCAACTGCTCGACCGCCGCGCCGTAGAGACTGACATCGCCGGCGGCAGAAACGTTGACGTGGAGGTTGTTCGCCTCAACATAGTCGCCGAAGAGGCCTATTTCTTCGGCCGCCACACCGCCGGAGATCGACACCTCGCCCTCGGCTGCAAGTTCGATGCCCACCGCTGTCGCGAGGAGGATGAACGCAGTGGCGCTGACAGTGGTGACTTCCGCCACCACGTTCCCGTAGTCGCCCGGCGTCGGATCGCCTCCGACGTAGATGGAGCCGGCAGCCTCGAGGGTGACTGACGCATCGAGCGACACCGAGTCGCTGGTCAAACCACCGCCCGCGCTCGCCCAGACATTGCTGTGCGTGATGCGCAGATTGCCTTCCGTTTCGATCGTGAGATTCGAGTTCGACGCGTACACATCGCAGGAAGAGGCGCCATCCCCAATGACCAGATCGCCCTGAAAAGCCAGCTGGACATCGGAATAGTTCGTCACCCCGATGCCGTCCAGACGGTTGACGCCTTCACCGAGCGTGAGGTGGAGACTGCCCGACTCGAATTCACCGCGCGAGAGTTCGAGGCACCCGTTGAGCACCCAGATCTCGTCGGTCGACGCGTCGATGGCCGTATTGCCGGCGAGATCGACCACCTCGGCAGTCACATCGTAGTGACCGTCGGCCAGCGTGACATCCGAGAGCGTCCAGTGGCCGCCGTTGATGCCCAGATGGCCGTCCCCCACATGGTAGGTCGTACCGGCCACCACCACCGTCAGCACATCGGTCGGCCCGACCACCGCCTCACCGGTGATGACCGGCGTATGGGAGTTGGTCGACAGACCGTCGACCGCGGGCACCGGGACATAGGTGTCCAGCTGGAAGTTGCGAATGGCGGTAGCCGGGTTGCCAGCCAGGTCGGTCGCACTGACCGAGACTTCGTAGCCGCCATCGGCCAGAGGCGCAAGAATGGCCGGCAATACCGTGACCGACCAGGCACCGCCGACACCGACCGATGCCGTGTAGTTCTGCCCGGCCACCAGCACCGTGACGGTACGACCCGCTTCGAGTCCCGTGCTTGTACCGGATACCACCAGGGACTGCGCCTTCTCGTCATGGTTGACGATGTCATCCACATCGATGGCGTCAATGGCCAGCGTCGCGCCGGTGTCCACCGCCATCACCCGCGTGGCGGTTGCGGGGTTGCCCGGCACGTCAAGCGCAGTCGCCGAGATGGTGTAGTTGCCATCGACGAGTGCGGCAACGGCCGACGAACCGACCAGGATCGACCAGGCGCCCGCACTGACGGTCGTGCTGTAGGTGCTGCCGTTGAGGACGACCGCGACGGTCTGGCCATCTTCGATGCCGCTGACCGTACCGGTGATCGGCAGGGCGAGGAGCTTTTCGTTCGCATTGATCACGTCGTCGATCGACACGGTGCCAATAGCGATCGCAGCGCTGGTGTCGACCACCAGCGTCTGATTGATGGCGGCGGGGTTGCCGCCGCGGTCGGTCACCGACGCGTGAACGGTGTAGGCACCGTCGGTGAGCGCGCTGATGTCCGCCGAACCCACGGTCAGGGACCAGGCGCCACCCGAGACGGTTGCGGTGTAGCTGTGATTGGCGAGGAGCACGGTCACGGTTCGACCATCTTCCACGCCGGTCGTCACACCCGATATCGGGAGCGCGCCGGTGTGGTCGACCGCATTCACGACGTTGTCACCCAGCATGGGGTCGAGGGCGATCGTGGCCGAGGTGTCCACCACGAATGCGCGAGTTGCACTCGCGCTGTTGCCGGGCAGATCGAGCGCGCTGGCCGAAATGGTGTAGGCACCCTCACTGAGAGCACCCACATCGCTGGCCGGCACGTTCAGCGACCAGACCCCACCTGACACGACCGCCTGATAGGTGTGCGTCGCGAGGAAGACCGACACCGTCTGTCCATCTTCGATGCCATTGACCGAGCCGCTGACAGGCAGCTCGAGCTGGCGCTCCATGGCGTCGACCACACTGTCGACGGCGATCGCGTTGATGGCGATCGAGGCTGTCGTGTCGACCACGAGGCTCCGGGTGGCCTCCATCGCGTTACCGGCAAGGTCGCTCACCGAGGCGAACACCGTGTAGCTTCCGTCACGCAGCGCCGCAACCTGTGCCGAGGGAACCGACAGGGACCACGAATCGGACAAGACCGTGGCGGTATAGCTGTGATTTTCGAGCAGCACGCTCACCACGCGGCCGTTTTCGACCCCCGATGTGTGGCCGGAAATCGTCACCGCGCCGGTGTGATCACCCGCGTTGATGACGTTGTCGCCCACGATCGGATCGAGCGTCAGCGAGGCGGTTGCATCGACGTGCAAACCGCGCGAGACGCTCGCAGGGTTCCCTGCGGCATCCTGCGCAGTGGCCGAAATGGTAAAGGCCCCGTCATTCAGAGACGACACTTCGGTGCTCGGCACCGTCACGGTCCAGGCACCGCCCGTGACCTGGGCGAAATAGGTTTGACCGTGGAGGGTTACGGTGACCGTGCGACCCTCTTCGATACCGACGGCCGTACCGCTGATCGGCAGGGGCAGAAGACTCTCGACCGCGTTGATCACGTCGCCCGGGTATACCTGGCCAATCGTCAGCGACGCGGTCGTGTCGACCTTCAGCGCGGCGTCCGCGACGGCGACGTTGGCGGCGCCATCACTGACCACCGCATGAACGATGTAGGAACCATCCGGGATCGCCGCAACGGCGCTCGAGGGCACTGACAGGGACCAGACGCCGCTCGTGACCGTGGCGGTGTAGGTGCTCGCACCGAACTGGACGGCGACGGTGCGGCCGTCCTCGACGCCCGTCGTATGACCCGACACCGTCACTGGACCGGCATGGTCGGCCGTGTTGACGACATTGTCGCCGACGATCGGGTCAAGCGAGATCGTCGCGAGCGTATCCACACGCAGCGCACGGGTGGCACTGGCCGGATTGCCCGAGGCATCGCTCGCGCTGGCCGAAATGGTGAAGTTGCCTTCGGTAAGGGTGACGACATCACCCGAGGGAACCGTCACGTTCCACACGCCGGCCGCGACTGTGGTGGTGTAGCTGTGGCCGTGCAGGTTGACGGTAAGGGTACGGCCATCTTCGATACCGACAACCGTGCCGCTGATGGCGAGCGGGCTCAGGTGATCGATGGCATTCATCACGTCATCGCCCAGAACCGGGGCGATCGTGACAGCGGCGGTGGCATCGACGAGGATGCTAGCGTCGACGACGGCCTCATTGCCCGCGAGGTCGCTGACCGACGCGTGAACGGCATACGGGCCATCGCGCAAGCTCGCCACATCGCTCGAGGGCACCGAGAGCGACCAGGCGCTGCTCGCGACCGACGCGGTATAGGTGTGCCCTGCAACCAGGACGCTCACGACACGACCGTCTTCGACGCCGGTGGTCGTTCCCGACACCGTGACTGCCGCCGCGTGATCGGCCGAATTGATGACGTTGTCCCCGACGATCGCGTTCAGCGCGATCGACGCCGTGACGTCTACATGCAGGGCATGGGTGGCGCTCGCGACGTTGCCGGTGGAGTCCGTGGCGCTCGCCGAGATCGTGTAGTTGCCATCGGTGAGCGTGGCGACATCGCTGGTCGGTACCGTCACGCTCCATGCTGCGCCGGCCACCGTGGCCGTGTAGCTGTGGCCGTGCAGGCTCACGGTCACGGTGCGGCCATCTTCAATACCGCTCGTGGTGCCGTTGACGCGAACGGCACTCTGGTGATCTGCGGCGTTCACCACATCATCGCCCAGCACGGTGGCGATCGCGATCGATGCGGTGGCATCGACCATGAGGTTGCCGTCGATGACGGCGGAATTGCCCGAGAGGTCACTGACAGAGGCGTGAACGGTGTACGGACCGTCGCTCAAGGCTGCAACGTCGCCCGAGGGGACGAGGAGCGACCAGGCGCTGCTCGCAACCGACGCGGTGTAGGTGTGTCCGGCCACGGTCACGACCACCGTACGCCCGTCTTCAACGCCAATGGTGGCGCCGGAAATCGTCACGGCACCGGTGTGGTCGACGGCATTGATGACGTTATCGCCCACAATCGCATTGAGCGAGATCGATGCCGTGCTGTCCACATGCACCAGGTGCGTCGCGCTCGCGGCGTTGCCCGCTGCGTCGGTCGCGCTGGCCGAAATGGTGAAGTCACCATCGGTCAGGGTAGCCACGTCGCTCGAGGGTACCGCCACCGCCCACGCACCGGCGCTGACCGTGGTGCTGTAAGTGTGGCCATGCAGACTGACCAGCACGGTGCGACCATCCTCGATCCCGGCCGCGGTGCCGGCAATCGGGAGGACCAGCGTGTGATCGACCACGTTCAGGAGGTCGTCGGTCGAGACGACTCCGATAGCGATCGATGCGTTGGTATCGACCGTGAACATGCGATTTGCAGCGGCAGGGTTGCCGGCGTTGTCACTGACTGTTGCGTGGACATTGTATCCACCGTCGAGCATGCCGGCGACGGCCGACGACGGCATCGTGACCGACCAGGTATTGCTTGCCACACTGGCCGTGTAGGTGAGGTCGTTGACGGTGACGGTGACGACGTTGCCGCTCTCCACCCCGACGGTCGTGCCCGAGAGCGTCACCTGGGCGCCATGCTCGGTCGTGTTGACCCGATCGTCGGTCGCGATCGCGGTAATGGCGATCGACGCCGTCGTATCGACGACCACGGCGCGGGTATTCGTCGCCGGATTGCCCGCAAGGTCACTGGCGCTGGCACTGAGGGTGTACGTGCCATCCGTGAGGGCTGCCACGGCGCTCGAGGGCACATTGACCGTCCAGGCATTGCCCGACACGGTGGCGGTGTAGCTCGATGCACCGGCCGATACCGTGACAGTGCGGCCGTCCTCGATGCCCGAACTCGTACCCGAAATCACCACCGTCGCACCGTGTTCGGTCGTGTTGATGACGTTGTCGGACGAGACTGTCCCTATGGTGATGGTGGCCGTGGTGTCCACGCTGATGCTGCGCGTATCGGTGCTGACCAGACCGCCACCATTCGCCACCACGGCGCCAACCTGATAACTGCCCTCGGCGAGCGCCGCAACGTCGCTGGACGGCACGCTGAGCGTCCATGCGCCCGACGTGACGGTCGTGGTGTAGGTGTGGCCCGAGACCAACACCGACACGGTTCGGCCGTCTTCGACATAAGTGGTCGTACCTGACACGGTCACCTGCGCGCCGTGCTCGGACGCGTTGATCACGTTGTCACTGGCAATGGCGTTGATGCGAATCGTCGGGGAAGGCGGCGCCGACGAGCCACCACCACCACCACCGCCGCCGCCAGCGGCAGCCAGCGCGAGAACGCCAGCGCCACCACCCAGCAAGGTGCCGGTCGACAGGCCGGTTCCAGCGGCCAGGGCGGCCGCCGCATCCACGCCGGTGATGCCTGCGCCCGCCGCTGCAGCAGCGTCGCCTGCCCCTACGCCACCGGCCGTGCCTCCGGCCCCACCCGCGCCGCCAGCCGCACCGGCATCGCCTGCGCCACCGGTACCGGCACCGCTTGCACCGCCGTCAGGGAGAGCGCCTGCAGCGCGGCTGCTGGGTTCGGCCGGCGGGAGGTCGCCGCCGCCGGCTGCGCCGGCTTGTGCCAGTTGAATCTCGCCCGATTCGGCGCTGGCTGTGTCCTGCGCATCGGCGCCTTCAGCGGCATCACTGATCAGGTCCGCACCCGACACGACACCACGGCGCGCCTTCTTCACCAGACGATTGGCCTGGGCTCGCTGTCCCTCCCGGCCCGAGCGGTCTGCCGCCATTTCCCCGGTTGACAGCACGTTGCGCTGTCCGGCTTCACCCGCCTTCAAGTCCGCATTCACGGTCGTGGAGGATTGGGTTTGATCGCCTGTTTTCTTAGCCATGAGCTTTGACGCCTCGTGATGTCAATTGGGATGCCTGAATGCAACTCGTCGCGCTTTTACACGCGGATGCCGAATGGTATCGCCCGTCCCGCTCATGCTGCGCTTCCGTCGGCCTTGATTTTATTTAAGGTTGATTAAGAAAAAGCGTTTCCCCAAGTGCTTTTTCTGCAGTTTTTTGCCGTAGGGCAGGGGAAAACCGGCTCGTTCGTCTTAGGAGAAATAAAACTTAATATATTCAGGCAAACTGATCGCCAGAATCAGACGCGAGGCCTTGATTTCCGCGGCTTCGGATGCACGCACGACAATTCGGAGATTCGGTTCCGATATTGCTTCGGCAGTTCTCGATATGGCCATGTCGTCTTGCGGCGGCCATTTGGCCATTGCTGCCCTGCCCGCGGAGGCATCGGCGGCCGCTGTTTCTTTTCTTTCATCGCTCTGGCCCAGCCAGCAGGCCGGTCATCCTTGCCTTTTCTGCGCCACCGAGCCTTTCAGCAGGACCGATTCCATCTTGTCATCCAAACCCCGACACACCCCCCCGTCAGGCGCTCGCAAAGGCGCGGCAAGGCGGCCCGCGGCCGCTGCGAAAAGCGCGTCGACCGAGTTCAAGCCGACCGGGGCGGCCGAGGTCGCCCCCGCCGGCGCCCCACCCGCTCGGCCGGGCGCCCCGGCGACTGCCCCGGCGCCTGCCCCTGCCGGCGCGCGCGCTGCACCCGCGCTACCGGAACCGGTGCTCGCACTCCTGCGACGGGCCGAAGGGTTCGCGGCGGCCAGCGACTGGAAGAACGCCAACGCTGTCCTCGAGGCGCTGCTGGTCGAGCACCCCGATCAGGGGGCTGCCATCCTCCACTACGGGGTGGCACGGCTTCGTGCCGGGCACTTCGACCAGGCGGCCGAAGTGCTGCAGCAGTGCGTCACGCGCATGCCCGGTGAATCCAACGGCCACAAGCTTCTTGGCATCGCCCTCTTTCGCAAGGGCCAGCACGACGAGGCGCTGGCGAAGTTCGAGACGGCCACTTCACTGAATCCTCGGGATGGGGATACCTGGTTCTACTGGGCGCAGACGCTTGCCTCGAAGAAGGACTTCAACGGCGCCCTGGTCAAGATGTCAAAGGCGAATGCGGTACGCCCCGATCACGCGCCTTACCTGCACACCACGGGCACACTGCTCTCGCAGGCAGGTGCCGACAAGCGTGCGCTGCCCATCCTGTTCAAGGCGCTCGACCTCTCGCCCACCCTGTGGGCGGCTCGCATGACCCTCGCGCACGTGCTGATGCGACTGAATCGGCACAAGGAAGCGATCAGCCACTACGCCGAGGTCCTGCAGGATGCGCCCGACCGCGTCGACGTGCTCAGCAACATCGGCAACGCGTACGCTGCGACCGACCAGTACGACACCGCTTTCGACTACCTGCAGCGTCTGGTAGTGCTGCATCCCGAAGATGCCGGCGCACACAGCAATCTGGCCAATCTGTACAGCAAGATGAATCGATACGAGGAGTCGGTCGCCTCGTACGAGAAGGCCCTGGAGTTGCGACCGAACTATCCCGAGGCACTCAACAATTTCGCGATCACGCTCAGGCGCCTCAACCGGACCGACGAATCGATCAAATACCTCGAGCGTGCGATCGAGCAGCGAGAAGGCTTTCCCGATGCCAACTGGAACCGCGCCTTGTCGCTCCTGCTGGCCGGTCGTCTGGAAGAAGGCTTCGAGGCTTACGAGTGGCGCTGGCGCGGCGCGGTCAAGGAATTGCGTCCGCGAAAGCTCAACGCGCCCATCTGGAAAAAGGGCGACTCCATTGCGGGCAAGCGCCTGTTGATCCACTCGGAGCAAGGCCTGGGTGATCACATCCAGTACATGCGGTTCATGCCGCAACTGCGCGCCCTGGGCGCACAACCGATCATGGAGATTCCCGAACCGCTTCTCGCCATCTGCGAGGACTTCGACCCGGCAGTCGAATGGACCGAACGCGGAGCGAAGAAACTGCCGCCCTTCGACCTCTTCGTGCCGATGATGTCGATCACGCATCTGCTGGGCACGAACCTGAACAACATACCCATGGCTGACGGGTACTTCAGGACGCGGCCTGCCAAGGTTGCGCACTTTCGGGCGCAGCTGGCCGATCTGCCGGGCCTGAAGGTGGGGCTGGTCTGGTCAGGCAACCCGAAGCACATGAATGACCGCAATCGGTCACTTTCACTCGCGCCGATGCTCACGGCGTTCGGCCCCAGCGGTGCGCACTTCATCTCGGTGATGAAGGAAGTACGTCCCACCGACCGCCAGCATATGGATGCCACGGGTGTCGTTCGTGATTTCAGCGCCCAGTTGAATGACTTCACCGATACGGCCGCCCTGATCGAATCACTCGACGTCGTCATCAGCGTCGACACGTCGGTCGCGCACATTGCCGGGGCCATCGGACGCCCGGTGTGGATGCTGCTACCCTTCTCGCCGGACTGGCGCTGGATGAATGACCGCAGCGACACGCCCTGGTATTCGAGCATGCGCCTGTACCGACAGACCAGCCCCCACGACTGGGACAGCGCCCTGGCGAGCGCGGCCGCAGACCTCGTGAAGCTGGCACACGCGAAGGGACGGGTTGCCGAACCCGCATGAGCAACCCTCGTCAACGCCCGGGCCTGAGGGCCCTGCACCGAGGGTTGCAATGGATGGCGGTGGCCCTGCTCGCTGTCGCGTACGCGCCCGCATGGTCGCAGACGCCATCTGCGGTCACGGGCCAGCCCGCAACACCGGGTAGTGTGCAGCGCGCCAGTCGGGGCACCGGCTTCTTCGTGAGTGCCGATGGCCTGCTCATCACGGCCGCGCACGTCGTTCGCGACCATGACCTGCTGCGCGTCGTGATCGACGGTCGGCAGGTGCGGGCGATCCTGCTGCGTGAAGACCGCGCGCGTGACCTCGCCTTGCTCAAGGTCGATCGCTCACCCGTGCCCTACCTCAACCTGGGCTACTCCGACAACGTGCCGGTAGGCCTTGAGATCTACACCATCGGCTACCCGCAGCTGAGCAACCCGATGCGAAGCCACCCGCGCTTTTCCAACGGGATTCTCAGCGCCGACACCGGTCTGAACGAGAGCCCCGACTACTTCCAGTTCAGCGCACCCACCGAATCGGGCAATTCGGGCAGCCCCTTGCTGGCAGGCGACCTCTCGGTGGTGGGCATCGTGCTGTCCAAGCTCAAGGTGAAGGAGACCGACCTCACCCGCGGCGACATTCCCCAGAACGTCAACTTTGCCCTGAAGTCGGCCCACATCGCGGCGCTACTCCAGTCGATCGGCGGGCCGTCTCCGCCATTCCGCTCGATCGACCCGCGCAGCGATCGCAAGCCCTTCGAAGTCTTTCAGAACGCCTGGCGCGCAGTCGTGCCCGTGCTGGCTGCCAATGCCAATCTGCCTCAGGGAACGGTCAGTGCCCCCGAGAACGCCCCCGGCGAGATCAGGCCCTGACCGTCAGCCTTGCTCAGTGCAGGATACGAACCGGCGCCGCCGTATCTGCCTCGGCCGTCGGGGCCGCAGGCGCGGTCCGCCAGGCACCGCGATCGACATTGACCTCGATGGCCGCCAGAAACCCCTGGAGTTCGGCGCGATTGAAGATCAGTCGTGCACGACCCACGCCCTGCAGATCGGCGAAGATCAGTGCCAGGGCCTCGCCCAGCGTACGCAATCGAACCGACGCAATCAGACAAGGCACGACGGCCGGCGGTGCCGCAGCCTCTGCCGGCTCGAGCGCAGCCCCTGCCACCGATGTCCTGGTCTTCAGCGCAGCCGCCACCGACCCGAACTTGAGTGTCGACTGGGCATAGCGGCGCTGCGCTTCAAGCCGCGCCGCGACAACCCTGGCATCGAGTCCTTCGGCACGCGCAGCCGCTCCCGCCAGCGATTCCGCACGCTGCCCCAACTGCTTCAGGAGACGCAAGGTCAGCGCACGAGTCAGGTGGAAGAGCGCAAGCTCCCCCGCCGGATCGAGTTCACCGGACAAGGTCAGGCGATCTTCAACCGGGTCGTATCCCAGCATCGCCTTTCTGAGCGCGGGCGAACGAGGCTGAGCGGCCTGTGCGGCAGGGGCCTCCTCGGGCTTGGCCGCATCGGTCATCGATTGAGCATCCGCTCGCAGTAACGGGCAATCATGTCGACCTCCAGATTCACACGCGCACCCGGCGAGAGTGTGCCCAGGGTCGTGACCGAAAGCGTGTGCGGGATCAGATTGATCTCGAATCGTGCCCCTTCAACCCGGTTGACGGTAAGACTCGTGCCCTGAATGCAGATCGAGCCCTTGCGTGCGATGTAGCGCGCAAGGCTCTCGGGTGCATCGATCACGAGGCGCATGCTCTCGCCGACGGCATCAAAGGCTACCACCTCACCGACCCCATCGACATGCCCGGACACCAGATGGCCGTCGAGCCGATCGGCCAGACGCAAAGACTTCTCGAGATTGACAGCACCGGGCTGACCAAGCCCGGCCGTGCAGTCGATGGTTTCCTGCGAAACGTCGGCATCGAAGGATCTCGAGTCAAACCGGATGGCCGTGAGACAGCAGCCATTCACGGCAATGCTGTCACCCAAAGCCACATCGCTCATGTCGAGCGAGCCGACGGCAATCGTGAGACGCAACCCCTGGTCGGTAGGAAGAACGCGATCGATCTGGCCGACCGCGGCGACAATGCCGGTAAACATGCGTATGAATCTCCGTGATCTGGAATGAGCCTCGCGCGAAGGTTTCCTCGCCTCGCTCTCGGGATGATGATGCCACGGGCCAGCCCGACCGCGGAGACGTCTGCGAGGTTGCGGGTCATTGCCCCGCGCCGTCGCGTCATACCTCAGCCCTGAGAGGCCGGATGCACGCGGGCAATGATGCGAAGGTCCTCATCGAAGCGGCGCACATCGGTGAATTCGAGCCGCACCTTGCCTGCCATCGTTTGCAGTTCGGGCAGTGCGAACATGCCGCGGCCGGTATCCCCGATGATCGAGGGGGCAACATACACCACCAGTTCGTCGATGAGCCCTGCACGAAGCAACGAACCATTGAGCCGCGTGCCCGCTTCGACATGCACTTCACTCAAGCCGCGACGACCCAGTTCGTACACGAGATGGGACAACTCGACCTTGCCGCGGGCATCGGGCAGGCAGAGCAGTTCGACACCCCGTTCGCGCAGCGCAGCCTCACGCCGCGCATCGGCACTCGCCATCGCGACGAGCACGGGCCCCGCCCCTTCGGTTGCGAGAATGCGCGCCGCAGGATCGATTTCGAGCCGGCTGTCGACGATGATCCGAAGCGGCTGACGCTCGGTCGGCACCTCCCGCACATTGAGAACCGGATCGTCATCGCGCACGGTTCCGATCCCGGTCAGGACCGCATCGGCACGGGCACGCCAATGATGTCCGTCGGCACGCGCGGCCGGCCCGGTGATCCACTGACTGAGGCCGTTGGCAAGGGCCGTACGACCATCGAGTGTGGCAGCGAGCTTCATGCGCATCCAGGGCCTGCCACGGGTCACGCGCGAGATGAATCCCGGGTTCAAGGCACGCGCCTCGCTTTCGAGGAGACCAGACTCGACCTCGATGCCCGCCTCGCGCAAGCGAGCGGCGCCCCCTGATGCGATCGGGTTGGGGTCAGCCATGGCGGCGACCACCCTGGCGACCCCGGCGCGAATGAGGGCGTCAACACAAGGCGGCGTGCGTCCGAAATGATTGCACGGCTCGAGTGTCACGAAGGCCGTGGCTCCCGCCGCCGCCGCGCCGGCAGCAGCAATGGCCGCCACTTCGGCATGCGCTTCGCCCGGACGCACGTGAAAGCCTTCGCCAACGATCGTGCGTGCCCCCGCATCACCTTTCACGAGCACGCAACCGACCCGAGGATTGGGCGCCGTGGAGTACAGCGCCCGCTCGGCGAGCGCGAGTGCCCGGCGCATGAAGCCCTCGTCTTCGGTGCTGAAGGCCATGGGGTCAGTTGGGCTTGCCGCCAATCTTGGGCAGTACCGGCAAGGACGTGCGGAGCCGCTTCACGGCCGGGCGCTGGACATCGGGACGCTGCCCGCCAGGGCGCTTCACCTCGAGCACCTTGTCGCGAAAATCGTCAACCCGCTGGAAGTCCTCGTAGACGGACGCAAACCGGATGTAAGCCACATCGTCCATCTTCTTCAGTTCCCGCATCACCATCTCGCCGATGGCACGCGAACTGACCTCGCGCTCGCCCGAGGCGAGGAGTTTCTGCTCGACACGCGTGACGGCCGCATCGATGTACTCGGTCGGTACCGGACGCTTGTGCAGAGCCCTCACAAAGCCGGTGTGCAACTTGGCATGATCGAACGGCGTGCGGTACCCACTCGACTTCACCACCACAGGCATCTGCAGCTCGGTGCGCTCGTAGGTCGTGAAGCGCTTGTCGCAATCGTCACACTTGCGCCGTCTGCGCACGCTCTCGCCATCATCGGCGATGCGCGAATCGATGACCGACGTGGCGGCCGACTTGCAGAAGGGGCATCGCATGGTGCGTGGGCTCCTGGCGCGAGGGCTGGCCGCTCAGCCAGCCTGGTAGACCGGAAAGCGTGCACACAGGGCGCGCACATCGTCGGCCACCCGCGCGAGGGTGGCTTCATCGGTCGGGGCCTCGAGCACATCGGCGATGAGGTTGGCCACCTGGCGACACTCGGCCGTGCCGAATCCGCGGGTGGTAATGGCCGGCGACCCCACACGCACGCCGCTGGTGACCATGGGCTTCTGCGGGTCATTGGGGATGGCGTTCTTGTTGAGCGTGATGTGGGCGCGCCCGAGCGCCCCTTCGGCGTCCTTGCCGGTGATGTTCTTGGGCCTCAGATCGACCAGGAACACATGCGAGTCGGTGCCGCCCGAGACGATGCGCAGCCCGCGTTCGGTGAGGGTGGTCGCCAGTTGGCGGGCATTGGCCAGAACCTGACCCTGATAGGCGCGGAATTCGTCGGTAGCCGCTTCGCGAAAGGCCACCGCCTTGGCGGCGATCACGTGCATCAGCGGCCCGCCCTGAATACCCGGGAAGATCATCGAGTTCACGGCCTTCTCGTGTCGGGCGAGGGCCAGAATCAGGCCGCCACGCGGTCCGCGCAGCGTCTTGTGTGTGGTGCTGGTGACAAAGTCCGCAATGCCCACCGGACTCGGGTAGACGCCCGCCGCGATGAGACCCGCGTAGTGCGCCATGTCGACGAGGAGCCAGGCGCCGACCGAGTCGGCGATGGCGCGAAATCGCGCCCAGTCGATCACTCGCGAATAGGCCGACGCACCCGCCACGATCATCTTCGGGCGGTGCTCGGCCGCCAGTCGCTCGACTGCCTCGTAGTCGATGCGCTCATCGTCGCCGAGGCCGTACCCGATGCCGCGGTAGATCTTGCCCGACAGATTGACGCTCGCACCATGGGTGAGGTGCCCGCCGTGCGCGAGTGACATGCCGAGAATGGTGTCACCGGGTTGCAACATCGCGGCGTACACAGCCTGATTGGCTTGCGAACCCGAGTGAGGTTGCACGTTGGCCATGTCGGACCCGAAGAGCGCCTTCAGCCGGTCGATGGCGAGTTGCTCGGCGACATCGACATGCTCGCAACCGCCGTAATAGCGGCGCCCCGGGTAGCCTTCAGCGTACTTGTTGGTGAGGCACGAGCCCTGTGCCGCCATGACGGCCGGACTGGTGTAGTTCTCCGATGCAATCAACTCGAGATGATCTTCCTGCCGGTGCCTTTCGGCCGCAATGACGGCGGCTATTTCAGGATCGACGGCGGCGAGGGTCTGGCTGCTGGAGAACATGATCACCTTCAGACAAAAGTCTTCAAGATCAACAGTTTACCATAAAGAACATCAACACATGCATGGCAAGTCAAAGATCAACCCACTGATTCAAAAGGGTTTTCAGACCAGATCGTCACGACCCTGAAGCGTCTCGAGATGTCCGGTGTCTCCCCAGACCTGCAACTGCCACTGCCCCTGTGCCCAGCGAAACCGGTTGATGCTTGCATTGTCGAGCCGGTAATCGCGCGGCGCATCGAGCGGCATCGACAGGACCTGACGGTATACCAGGCCCACCACGCCGCCATGCGTCACGATCAGGATACGTTCGCCCCGGTGGGCACTCGCAATCGCCTCGAGGGCCGGCATCACGCGCGCCTGAAAGGCGCGCGTGCTCTCGCCGCCGGGCGGCACGAAGTCGGGGTCGCGCGAATGAAACCGGGCGTGCAAGTCAGGGTGCCGGCCACGCAGTTCATGCCAGGTAAGCCCCTGCAAGTCGCCGTAATGACGCTCGCGAAGTCGGCGATCGGCCAGCACCGCAAGGCCACAGCGCTCGGCAACGGCCTGTGCCGTCAGGAGCGCTCGCCCCTGGTCACTCGAATAGATATGCGAGGGTGGGTCAGCCTCGAACGCGGCTGCGAGTGCCTGTGCCTGCGCAAGGCCGCGCAGTGTCAGCGGGCTGTCCCGGTCGCCCTGCATGCGCCCCTCACGATTCCAGACGGTTTCCGCGTGACGTACCAGACTCACCCACGTCATCTCGTCGTGCGGGTCGATCGCGGGATCGGCAGCGGTCATGAAAGCACGCGCCGGCCGCCCGCGTGCAGCCAGCGCCCCTGCGCGCGGGCGGCCAGCGCGTCCTTCGCCGCCGAGAGCCCAAGGTCACAGGTGTCGGCGGCAGCCGCCTCGGGCATGACAGAAACCTCGAAGAGCTCGTCGCGCCTGAAGGCATGCACGAACATCGGCCTGCCCGGTCGGGTGCGCTGGACCTGCGCATCGAACGATGCGGCATTCACCCGCAACCCGTCGATGGCCATGACGACATCACCCGGCGCGAGCCCGGCGCGTGCCGCCGCGCTCCCTGCAAGCACCGCAACCAATCGAGCCTCGCCCTCGGCGGCGAGGCGAACGCCGATATCGACGCGCAGGGGCATCGATGCCTTGCGGGCCGAGCGAGCGCCAGCGAGGCGCCCGGCCGCTGCGGGCACCGAGACATGCCCGCCACGGTCCTTCGGGCCGGTGGCGGGCCGCCAGTGCAGCTCGACCCCTACGGTGGCGAGAAGGCGCTCGAGCGGCAGTTCTGCCGTTCCGTGCACCGCCTCGTCCAGCAGACGGCGCAGTCGTCGCGCCGCGCCGGGGCGAGCCTTCCCATCGACCTGATCCAGAACGGCCTGCTCGATGCCATCCTCGGGCACGCCAATGCCGGCAAGGCCGTGGCGCAACCAGAGCAGTCTCATCACATCGTCAAGCGAGCGCCGGCCTTGCGTCTCCTCGCGCAAGGCAAGGTCGATCGCGAGTGCCACAAGGCTTCCCTTGCCGTAGTAGCTCACGACCGCATCGGGGGCGCTCTCATCCTGACGGTAGTACTTGATCCAGGCATCGAAACTCGATTCGGCCACCGACTGCCGGGCGCGCGCGGGTGTGCGCCTCAGGGCAGTCAACGTTCCGGCAAGCGTCTCCAGATACTGCTCGCGCGTCAGGAGTCCGGTGCGAACCAGCATGAGGTCGTCGTAGTAGGACGTGAATCCTTCGAAGGCCCACAGGAGCGAGGTGTAATTCTCGGTACCCAGGTCAAAGGGCATGAATGCGGCGGGCCGGATGCGCTTCACATTCCAGGTGTGAAAGTACTCGTGACTCACCAATCCGAGGAACCCGCGGTAGCCAGCCCCGACCTCGGGCCGATCGCGCACCGGCAGATCATCACGCGCACAGAGCAGTGCGGTCGAGGCGCGGTGCTCGAGCCCACCGTAACCGTCACCCACGGCCATCACCAGAAAGACATAACGACGCATCGGGGCTGGCCGACCGAAGAAGTCGATCTGCGCCTCGCAGATCATCTGCAGGTCGCGCGCCAGACGCGGCAGATCGGCCTGATGGCGGCCGGTGATCGCAATCTCGTGCGGAACGCCGGCTGCCCTGAACCGGGTGAGCGTGAAGGTGCCCATCTCGACCGGATGATCGATGAGTTCATCGTGGTCGACCGCCTTGTAGAGGCCGAACCCGTGTGGCTTCGCGCCCGCAGAGGTCATCGCGGTAGCAACACGCCAGTGGCGGTAGGCCGCTCCGGCGGGTGGGCGGATGTCGACCGTGCACGGGCGCGATGCCTGGCCGATGACACGCAGGAACACGCAGGCGCCGTTGAAGAAGCCATGCCCGGTGTCCAGATGCGCACCACGCACCGAGAGATCCCAGCCGTAGACCTGCATCGTGATCGAAAGCGGCCCCACGACCGGTGCGGCGCGCCAGGTGTGCTTGTCGAGCTTTGCAAGGCTCACCGCCCGGTTGCCGGCGCGTGCCTCGATGTGGCGCACATGGCGGGCATATTCGCGCAGCATGTAGCTGCCCGGCGTCCAGGCGGCGAGCGCCAGGCGCTGCCCGTCGGGGTCCGGCTCCTCGACCGTACAGGTCACTTCGAACAGATGATCTTCGGGGGAGAGCGGCACGATGGTGTAGCGGATGGTCGCGCCACACGTCGCCGTGTCGCCGCCGGACCTGTTGCGGTTGGGGGCACGCGCCGCTACGCTTGAACGAGCCATCGAAAACCTCCGGTCAGGGCAGGACAAGGCTGATGCGACTGTCGCCGCGCAGCAGACCCAGACGCCAGGGGCGCCCGCCCCCCTTCAGCGCCTGAAGAAACGCTTGCACGTCCCGCACGCGGCGCCGGTTGACGCTCAGCACGAGATCACCGGACCGCAAGCCGGCGCGCCAGGCTTCGCTGCCCCGCTCCACCGTGACCAGCGCCGCCCCCTGGACGAACCCATGGCCCGGCATGCCCGGCTCGAGATTGCCCACCCGGGCCCCGACGAGTTCGGGCACTGGCTCGTCCCCGAGCGCAATCGCCGCACCGGCCTCGCCGACACGCAGCGCAATGTGGAGCGAGCGCATCTCGCGGTAGACCCGCAGATCGACCGACTCGCCGACCGGTACCAGACCGACTCGGTTGCGCAAGTCGGTCGAGGATCGGATCGGTCGGGCATTCATCGACACGATGACATCGTGCACGCGCAAACCGGCCTGCTCGGCAGGAGACCCTCGCTCGACCTGAGTGACGAGCGCCCCCTCGGTGACGGGAAGGCGCTGATCGCGGGCCATGTCTGGCGTGATGTCGGCGCCGGCCAGCCCGATACGGCCACGGCGCACCTCGCCAAAGCGCAGCAACTGATCGACGACCGCATTCATCATGGCGGTCGGGATGGCAAAACCGATACCCACGTTGCCCTCGGTCGGACCGATGATCGCGGTGTTGATGCCCATGAGCTCGCCCTTCAGACCGACAAGTGCCCCGCCGGAGTTGCCCGGATTGATCGAAGCGTCGGTCTGAATGAAGTCTTCATAGCCCTCGATGCCAAGACCGGTGCGCCCCAAGGCACTGACGATGCCCGAGGTGACCGTCTGTCCGATGCCGAACGGGTTGCCGATGGCCACCACGAAATCGCCCACATTCAGGGCATCGGAGTCGCCGATGCGCACGGCACTCAGGCGCTCGGGCGGTACCCGCAACAGGGAGATGTCGGTGGCCGGATCGGCACCCACCAGCGTTGCCCTCAACTGGCGATGATCCTTCAGGATGACCAGGATCGCCTGGGCATTCTCGATGACATGGTTGTTCGTGACGACCAGTCCGCGCGCGGCATCGATGATCACGCCCGACCCGACCGCCGATTCACGCTCCGCGAGTGCCTCGCTCGCGGACTCGGACCCTCCGAACAGACGCCGCAGGAATGAATCTCGCAGGAACGAATTGCCCGAACTGCGCCGCCGCTCGACCACCGAGATATTCACCACGCCGGGCGTGACGCGGGCGAGCATGGGCGCGAGCGTGGGCACCTGACGGGTATCGACCGGCATGCCGGCCTGCGCGTGCACCGCGGGAAATACCAGAACGACCAGCACCCACGGGGCCGCGCGTCGCGCCAGACAGCGCATCCACTCGCGCGAAGCTGCGGTGGCAGGGTCGCGCCGTGCGGGCGGCGCAGGCCTGCCTGACCCGGGGCCCGGGCATGGGTCTGCCTGCGCGACCTGACCCGCCGCCCGTTCAGCGCCCAACCGCGACTCCTGGCGCCGACGGTTCGCCACTGCCGGGCAGATCACCGGGCACATCGATGTCACGCACGACACCGGGGTCATCGAGTTCCAGCGCATCGATGCCGTCACGCCGAATGATGTCGCGCGCGCCCTGATCAGCCGACAATGTCGCGAGTTCATGCCGGTACAGGGCAGGCAGCCCGACCGGATGTCCCCGCTCGCCCTTGAATGCCGGCGCGAGCGGGCGTCGCGCCTGCACGACCCCCGCAGCCACGGCCCGGATGGAATCGATATGGATGAAAGGCATGTCGGCGAGCGCAACCACGAAACCGCCCACCGGCGCGTGGCCCAGGGCGCGTACGGCATGGGCGAGGCTGGCACCCATCCCGTCGGCGGCCCGCGGGCAGACGAGAACCTCCAGACCTTCGGCGATCAATGCCTGCTCGAGTGCGGGTACCCCGGGCCGAACCACCGCAATCGCACGCGGCAATGCTGCCTTGAGCGCACGGGCTGACCGCGCCGCCACCGGATCCCCATCGGGGAGCCTGGCGAGGAGCTTGTTGGCACCAAAGCGGGTGGAGAAGCCGGCAGCCAGCAGAATGCCGACCACCGGGCCATCAGCGCTCATGGAGGGTGGGCGCGCCTGGGCCGGTCAGGCCTGAGGTACCGCACAGCCCGCCGTGATGCCGGTCTTGGGCGGTGGCACCAGCGCCGGAATCTGGACGCCGCGACGCACCGCCGTCATTTCGGCAACGATCGAGAGCGCAATTTCGGGCGGTGTACGACTCCCGAGCTTGAGGCCCACGGGGCCGTGCAGCCGATCGATTTCGGCCGGCGACAGATCGAATTCGGCCAGTCGCAGGCGACGCGAGTCGTTGTTGCGCTGCGACCCCAGCGCACCGACATAGAATGCCGGCGACTTCAACGCTTCAATCAGCGCGAGGTCGTCGAGCTTGGGGTCGTGGGTCAGCGCAACCACGGCCGTATGCGCATCGGGGTTCATCCCGATGACGACGTCATCGGGCATCTCGCGCGTCAGGGTCGTGCCGGGCACATCCCACCCGCTGGCGTACTCCTCGCGCGGGTCGATCACGGTGACGTGGTAGTCGAGCGCCTGGGCCATCTGGGCCAGATACCGCGACAACTGACCGGCACCCACCATCACCAGGCGCCAGCGCGGCCCGTGAATGCTGGTGAGCACCTTGCCGTCGTAGCTCAATTCGTCAACACTCTTGCCTGCTTCAAGCGTGACCGCACCGGTTTCCATGTCGAGCTTTCGGGCCACCAGTTCATGCCGCTCGACCGTCTCGAGCAATTCGGCCAGACGCGACTCGCCAGTCACCGGCTCGAGCACCAGTTCGAGCGTGCCACCACACGGCAGCCCGTATCGATCGGCCTGCTCCTTGGTGACTCCATAGACCGCCTCAGCGGGCTTTTCGCTCGCAATCGCAGCGCTCTTCACACGATCGATCAGGTCGTCCTCGACGCAACCACCCGAGACGGAACCCACCACCTGCCCATCGCCCCGGATGGCCAGCATGGCACCGATCGGCCGCGGCGCCGAGCCCCATGTCCGGACGACGGTGGCAAGAGTGGCCCGATGACCGGCTGCCTGCCAGGCCACGGCACTGCGCAGCACCTCGAGATCAACGCTATCCATGATGACGCCTGCCTGTGGAAGAGTGGGTCTGCAAGCCTAGTACCCCAGGGCAACGAGGTCAAGCCGCGTGCCCGCACCGGGAACGCCGCGCGGCGACGCCCAGTGCCTGTCGACCCGTGTCAGGTATCCGCGGGCGGCGGCACCGGGTCGCGCATGGTGACGAACTCCTCGGCCGCGGTGGGGTGAATGCCCAGGGTGGCATCGAACTGCGCCTTGGTCGCCCCGCAGGTGAGTGCAACCGCGAAACCCTGCACGATCTCGCCGGCCTCGGGCCCCACCATGTGCACGCCGAGGACGCGATCGGTGACCGCATCGACCACCAGTTTCATCAGGACTCGACCGCCCGTGCGAGCGAGTTGCTCGCGCAGCGGCGTGAAGGTCGAGCGATAGATCCGCACATCACCATGGCGCTCGCGTGCCTCGCCCTCGGTCAGACCCACGGTGGCGACATTGGGGTGGCTGAAGACTGCCGTCGGGATGTTGTCGTAGCTCACGCTGCGCTCCCCCCGTCCGAAGAGACGATCAGCCACGAACATGCCCTCGGAGAGCGCAACCGGTGTGAGCTGCATGCGGTCGATGCAGTCGCCAATGGCATGAATCGACGGCACGCGCGTCTGGAAGAGGGCATCGACCCGCACGGCACCATGGGCCGCCAGTTCGACACCGGCTTCCTCGAGGCCCAGATCGAGCGTGTTGGGCAGCCGACCGGTGGCGTACAGCACGTCATCGCAGGGGATGGCATCGCCATTGTCGAGGGTCACCACCAGACGCCCTCCGTTGCCCTCGGCACCGCCACCGCTACCCGCGATGGCGATGGCGGCAACCTGCCGCCCCAGACGAATGTCGACCCCGTGAACCCGCATCTGGTCGGCCAGAAACGGACCCACTTCAGCATCGAAATGGCGCAGCAACCGCTCGCCGCGATGCACCAGGGTCGTTGCGACACCCAGCCCGTTGAAGATCGACGCAAACTCCACCGCAATGTAACCGCCCCCCACGACGAGCACCGAGCGCGGCAGTCGCTCGAGGTGGAAGGCTTCGTCCGAGGTGATCGAGTGCCCGGCACCCGGAATGTCGGGGCGCACGGCCCTCCCACCGGTGGCAACGAGAATGTGTCGGGCATGGACGAGTCGACCATCGACCTGCACTTCGTTCGGTCCTGCCACCCGAGCCCGCCCGCGCATGATCGTCACGCCGGCCCCGACGAGAAGTCGCTCGTACACCCCGTTGAGACGAGCGATCTCGACGTTCTTGTTGTTGCGCAAGGTGGCCCAGTCGAACACCGGCGCCGGGCCCGTCCAGCCAAATCCGCGCGCGCCAGCGACATCGCCGGGGTGATGGGCGGCATAGGCGAACAGTTTCTTCGGGATGCAACCCAGATTGACGCAGGTCCCGCCCAGGGGACCCTGCTCGGCCACTGCAACCCGCGCACCGCGCTGGGCAGCCCAACGGGCTGCGCGTACGCCACCGGAACCGGCACCGATCACGAAAAGGTCAAATTCGGGGTCGCTCTTGTCCATGCTGTGTCACCGCTCCTTGCGGGGCGAGGCGCACACGCTTCGTGAGCCGCCCTCGTCACCGATCCATTGCCCATCCACCGGAGATTACCCGTTTGTCAGGACCGCGCGACGCCCCGCGAGCGCCCCGACCGCGCGAGGCGCTCGAGCATGGCTCCCAGATGCAGAACGCGCATCTCGGCACCCGGCGGTGCCACGATCTGCATCGACAGGGGTAACCCATCGGGCGACTGCCCCCAGGGCACCGCCAGCGCAGGCACGCCGAGCAGGTTGGCCAGCGCGGTGAAGTCAGCCTGATTCACCGGCACTGCCTCTCCATGTCTGAAGCTGGGCTGCGGAACAGTGGGCATCAGCAGCAGATCGACCGGCTCGAGCAGACCCTGCAAGCGGGCGCGCGCCTGGGCCAATCGCCGATACACGCCCGCCACGCGGGTCGCGCTCTGTCGCGCCCCGAATTCGAGCATGGCGCGAAAGTCGGCGGAAAAGCCCTCGGGATCCTGTGCCAGTGCCTCGGCATGAATCGTGGCCCCCTCGATTTCACAGATGAGAAACCCATCGCGGCGCGTGCGCATCCAGTCGTGTCGGCCCATATCGATCGGCACGACAGACACCCCGGCCCCGCGCAGTGCGTCGCAGGCCGCGACAAACGCGTCGATCACGCACGACTCGGGGCCCGCCGGCGACAGATCGCTGAGGAAACCCACTCGCAAGGGCACCCGTTCGGGGTCAAGTGCGCTGCCCACGGCAGGGTCGCCTGCGGGGGCAGCGATGCCACCCCAGCGTGGCGCCGGTTGAGCGAGAACCCCGTACAGGAGCGCGACATCGGCAACGTCGGGGGCAAGGATGCCCACATGGTCAAGCGTCCACGCCAGCGGCATCACGCCCTCGGTGGAGATCGCGCCAAAACCGGGCTTGAATCCGGTGACCCCGCAGTAGGCCGCCGGCATTCGAACGGAACCCAAGGTGTCAGTTCCCAGAGCGGCCGCACAGAACCCGGCTGCCACGGCCGCTGCCGATCCACCACTCGACCCACCCGGCGTGAATCCCGGGCGCAAGGGGTTCTCGCAGCGACCGAACCAGGGATTGTCCGTGGTAGCCCCCAGGGCACCTTCGTGCATGTTGAGCTTGCCCAGAATGATCGCACCGGCGGCCCGCAAGCGGGCCACGACGGGCGCATCCACTGCTGCGACGGCATCGCGGTAGTGGCCGATGCCACCCGAGGTCGGAAAACCGGCGACGTCGATATTGTCCTTCACCCCGACAGTGACGCCGGCCAGAGGCCCGCACGACTCGCCTGCCGCGAGGCGCTGATCGATGTCCTGCGCTGCTGCGAGGGCCCCTTCGCGATCGACGGCCACGAAGGCACGAATACGCGAATCGCGGGCATCGATGGCAGCAAGTGCTGCTGCAACGGTGGAAACCGCATCCGCCTGCCTGGCACGCAACGCGGCCAGGTGTTCGACCGGACCGACGAGGCGAGGCTGGCAGGACGGCACGGCGTCCGGGACGCAAGACGGTGCGGCGGCCGGTGAGGAGGCCATGAGCATGGGGCTTTCGTTAACGGCACGAGGACAGTCGCAGCATTCTAGCAGCCTGCAGAAACCCGGCGATTGTTTGATCTCCATCAATCAAGGCGGCGCCGGCGCTGCGACGATCGGCCTGCAAGACTTGACCATGAACTGGAAACGGTAACGGCCTCAGGGGGCAACGCAATGAGCTACAAGACCATTCTGGTACACGTTGATCATGACCGACGCGCGGCCGTGCGTATCCAGGCGGCGGCCGACATTGCCCGCCGGTTCGGGGCTCACCTGGTGGGATTGCATGCCACCAGCCCGACGCGCATTCCGAACTACGTGCGATCGGAACTGGTGGCCGAGCTCATCGCCCATGAACGGGCGGCCCGACGCGCCCTCGATGTCGACCTGGGCCAGCAGTTCGATCAGATCGCCACCCGTGCCGGAGTGGACAGTCGCGAGTGGCGCCTGTCGGACCATGATCCGGTCGATGCGCTGACACTGCATGGGCGCTACGCCGATCTGCTCGTCCTCGGCCAGAACGATCCCGAAGAGGACAATGCCTGGCTGAATGCCGAGGTCGCAGAGCAGGTCGCCCTGCAGGGAGGCCGACCCGTCCTCGTGATTCCGTATGCGGGCGACCTTCCGGACATCGGCAAGCGCGTGCTTCTCGGCTGGAACGCGAGCCGCGAAGCCACGCGCGCCATGACCGATGCCCTGCCGCTCCTGGAGAAGGCCGAACGGGTGATTCTCCTCACCGTGAACGCCGACGCCAGCCGGCGAAGCAGCGGCGGGCCTCACACCGGCTCGCACGGTGACCTGCCGGGCGCCGACTGCGCGCTCTATCTCGCGCGGCACGGCGTCCAGGTGGAAGCCAGCCACGATCCGGGCGTGGACATCGACACCGGCAACTATCTTCTTTCGCGCGCCACCGACCTCGAAGCCGACCTGCTGGTCATGGGCGCCTGGGGCCACGCACGCCTGCGCGAACTGATCCTGGGCGGCGTCACCCGCACGCTCATGCAGCACATGACCCTGCCGGTGCTGCTGTCGCACTGAGCACGGCACCGTCCTGAGGTTGCCTCGCGCGAGGGGCTGGGCTAGGATGCCTGTCAAACACGGCCGGTCCCACCCGCTCCCTGTCCGCCGGACACCCGCGAGCCGGGCAAGGCGACCGGCATCCAGCCCGCTCAGGCATGTCCCGAAGGAGGTCGCATGACAGTCAAGGTATCGATGACAGTGAACGGCAAGCCGGCAGCTGCCGAGGTCGAGGAACGCACCCTGCTGGTCACCTTTATCCGCGAGAGCCTGCGGCTCACCGGCACTCACGTGGGCTGCGACACGGCGCAATGCGGCGCCTGCACCATCCATGTCAACGGGCAGGCCATGAAGAGCTGCAACATGCTCGCGATGCAGGCTGAGGGCAAGTCGATCACCACCATCGAAGGCATTGCCGCGGCGGATGGCACCCTGCACCCGATGCAGGAAGCCTTTCGCCAGAACCATGGACTGCAGTGCGGCTTCTGCACCCCGGGCATGGTGATGAGCGCCATCGACATGCTCAACCATTACCCCGATCCGGACGAAGCCACCATCCGTGCCGAGCTCGACGGGAACCTGTGCCGTTGCACCGGGTATCACAATATCGTCAAGTCGATTCAGGCAGCTGCGAAGACGATGCGCTGAGGGCGGACCACCGCCCCGGCAACGACCCAGGAGACTCCCATGGCCACACCGTACATCGGCGTACCGGTTCAACGTCGTGAAGATCTGCGCTTTCTGACTGGCGCAGGCAACTACACCGACGACCTCACACTGCCGGGGCAGACCCATGCGGTCTTTGTCCGCTCGCCGCATGCGCACGCGCGCATCCGATCGGTGAAGACCGCCGCAGCGGCGCGTGCGCCCGGCGTGGTCGGCATCTTCACGGGCGAAGACGTTGCCGCTGCCAGGATCAACGGACTGCCGTGCGGCTGGCTGATTCACGGCACCGACGGGCAACCGATGAAGGAGCCTGCGCACCCGATCCTCGCCCAGGGCAAGGTACGGCACGCCGGTGATCCGGTGGCCGTCGTGATCGCCGAGTCGCTCGCCCAGGCGCGCGACGCGGCCGAGCGAGTCGAGGTCGACTACGACTTGTTGCCGTCGGTTGTCGACTCGGTCGAGGCGCTGAAACCGGGCGCTCCGCTCGTGCACGACGATGTTGCTGCCAACCGGTGCTACACCTGGGCCATTGGTGACAAGGCAGCGACCGATGCCGCGTTTGCCAGCGCAGCGCATGTGACGACACTGGAATTCCAGAACAACCGGCTGATTCCAAACCCGATCGAGCCGCGTGCGGTCAACGCGACCTACAGTCGCGCCGATGACAGCTACACGCTGCATGTCTCGAACCAGAACCCGCATGTCGAGCGCCTCCTGATGTGCGCCTTCGTCCTCGGGCTGCCCGAGCACAAGGTGCGGGTGGTGGCGCCGGATGTCGGCGGGGGCTTCGGATCGAAGATCTACCTGTACGCCGAAGACGTGGTGCTCACCTGGGCATCGAAGAAGGTCAACCGCCCCATCAAGTGGACTGCCGAGCGCTCCGAGTCGTTTCTCACCGATGCCCACGGCCGCGATCACCACACGCGAGCCCAACTGGCCCTTGATCGGGACGGCCGCTTTCTCGCACTGCGCGTGGACACCAAGGCCAACATGGGGGCCTACCTGTCGACCTTCGCCTCGGCGGTTCCGACGATCCTGTATGCCACATTGCTCGCCGGACAGTACGCCACACCGCACATTCACTGCGAAGTGACCGCCGTGTTCACCAACACGGCACCGGTCGATGCCTATCGAGGGGCAGGACGACCCGAGGCCACTTATGTGGTCGAGCGCATCGTCGAGGCCGCTGCACGTGAAATGAAGATCGACCCGGCAGCGCTGCGCCGGCGCAACTTCATCCGGTCCTTCCCCTACCAGACGCCGGTAGCGCTGCTGTACGACACCGGCGACTACGAGGCGACTCTCGACCGCGCGATCGAGATGGCCGATGTGGCGGGCTTCCCGGCGCGCCGTGCCGAAGCCGCGCGCCGCGGGAAGCTGCGCGGCCTCGGATACGCCTGTTACATCGAGGCCTGCGGCATTGCGCCCTCCTCGGTTGCCGGCAGCCTGGGGGCCCGAGCCGGTCTCTTCGAAGCTGGCGAAGTACGCGTTCACCCGACCGGCAAGGTCACGGTCTTTACCGGCAGCCATGCACACGGGCAGGGTCACGAGACGACCTTTGCCCAGGTCGTCGCCGACCGTCTGGGCATCTCGATGGACGACGTGGAAATCGTCCACGGCGACACCTCGAAGGTACTGTTCGGCATGGGTACCTACGGCAGCCGATCGCTCGCCGTCGGTGGCACCGCCATCGTGAAGGCGCTCGACAAGGTCGTCGCCAAGGGGCGCAAGATTGCAGCGCACCTCCTCGAGGCGGCCGAATCCGACATCGAATTCGCTGATGGCCAGTTCCGGGTTGCAGGCACTGACCGCTCGAAGGCCTTTGCAGAAATCGCCCTCACGGCCTATGTGCCGCATAACTTCCCGCACGACAAGCTCGAGCCCGGCCTGAACGAGAACGCCTTTTACGATCCGAGCAACTTCACCTTCCCCGCCGGCACCTATGTCTGCGAAGTCGAAGTCGACCCTGAAACCGGTATCGTCCGCATCGAGCGCTTCGTGGCCGTGGATGACTTTGGCAACATCATCAATCCGATGATCGTCGAGGGTCAGGTTCACGGCGGCCTGGTGCAGGGTCTGGGTCAGGCGATGAACGAGTGCGGCATCTACGACAGCGGCTCGGGCCAACTCACCACGGGCACCTTCCTGGACTACTGCATGCCGCGTGCCGATGACATGCCGAGTTTCCAGGTGGATACCCGATCGACACCGTGTACCCACAACCCGCTCGGGGTGAAGGGTTGTGGCGAAGCGGGCGCCATCGGCTCGCCGCCGGCACTGATGAACGCGATCACCGATGCTCTGGGCGTGGCCGACTTCGCCATGCCCGCCACCCCTCAGCGCGTCTGGGCTACCCTGCAGCAAGCCCAGCGCAAACAGGCTGCCTGACACACCGGCACGCCGGAACGACCGCACCGCGCAACGACATTTCAGGAGAAAACACGATGTACGCTTTCCGATACCAGACTGCCTCCAGCGCGGCCGATGCAGCCTCGCGCCTTGCTGCCCACGAAGACGCCAAGCTCCTCGCCGGTGGTCAGACCATGATCGCCTCGATGAAACTGCGCCTCGCCTCGCCCAGCGACCTGATCGATCTGGCCGGCGCTGCCGACCTGCGCGGCATCACGGTGGATGCAAGGGGCGTCACGCTGGGGGCGATGTCGCGTCACGCCGAGGTCGCCCGCTCGGCCGAGGTGCAGAAAGCCCTCCCGGTGCTCGCCAAACTTGCCGGCGGCATCGGTGACCGGATGGTGCGCAACATGGGCACCATGGGGGGCTCGGTGGCCAACAACGACCCGGCAGCAGACTACCCCGCCGCGGTGCTCGGCCTGAACGCCACGGTGACCACCACCACCCGCTCGATTGCCGCCGATGACTTCTTCCTCGGCATGTACGAAACCGCGCTGCAACCGGGCGAGATCATCACCTCGATCAGCTTCCCGATCCCGAAGCGCGCGGCCTACATGAAGTTCAAGAACCCGGCCTCGCGCTATGCGATGGTGGGTGTTCTCGTGGCACAACTGGCCGATGGCAGCGTTCGCGTCGCGGTCACCGGTGCCGGTCCGGTGGTATTCCGCGTGGCCGCCATGGAAAAGGCCCTCGAGGCAAGCTTCACCCCGGCCGCCGTAGCCTCGATCAAGGTGCCGGCCGATGGCCTGAACGCCGACATTCATGCCCAGGCCGACTACCGTGCCCACCTCATCACGGTAATGGCCAAGCGTGCCGTCGAGGCAGCACTGGCCTGATGCACTCCGGGGCTCGGCAGGCCGAGCCCCGATACGTTCTGCTGCGGACGATCAGTCGTCCGCGGTAAAGCCGGAGGCTTTCACCACCGGCCCCCAGGCTTCGAGATCGTTGCGGATGACCGGCGCAAACGCCGCCGGCGCGAGCACGTAAGGCTCGATCGCGAACTTCTCCATGCCCTGACGCACCTCATCGCTGGTCGCCGCCTCGGCAATGACCCGGGCCAGGCGCGCGGTGATGTCGGCCGGTGTGCGGGCCGGCGCGAAGAATCCGATCCAGGTCTCGACCACGAGGTCACGATAACCCGACTCGACGAAGGTGGGTGCTTCGGGCAGGAATCGGCTGCGCGCAGCACCCGTGGTGGCGAGCGCCCGCAGACGCCCACTGCGAATATGGGGCAGCACTTCAGCCAGCGGATTGACGCTGACCGCGATCTGCCCGCCCAGCAGATCCTGCAACGCCGGGGCCCCGCCCTTGTAGTGGACGGCGGTCATCTCGACGCCCGAGGCGCGCGAGAGCATCACGCCCACGAAATGGGGCGTACCGCCCGGTGATGTCGTGGCATAGGAGGCTTGCTTCGGATGCTCGCGGCACCACTGGACGAAATCGGCGACGCTGCGTACCCCGTCACCCATGAGCGGGCCCGCAGTCAGGACCAGGGTCGATCGTGACCCGGGCGTCAGCGGAGCGAAGTCGCGCTGCACGTCGTAGGCCAGTCGGCGGAAGCTGTGCGGATAGACCGTCATGATGAAATCGGGGGTGAAGAGCAGCGTGCTGCCATCGGGCTCGGCGTTCCTCACGAAATCGACCGCAAGTCGTGCCGATGCCCCCACGCGATTCTCGACGATGACGCCACCGGGAAACGCCGGGCGCAAGCGGTCGGCGATCATGCGCGCGATCACATCGGTGGCCCCACCGGCCGGGAAGCCGACCACGAGACGCAGCGGCTTCTGCGCGGCTTGCGCACGGGCACCGTTGCCAAGCCCCATCCCGACGGCAGCGAAGGCGGCGCCTGCTGCCAGGATGCGTCGCCGTGACCGGCGGTCGACTGCGCTCGTGGGTGCCCTGTTGGATACAGACGCGTCCGATGCACCCGTTGATTCGAACAGTGTCGATGCCGCGTCTGATGCGCGATGCGATGACTGCATGTGCTCCTCCTTGTTGGGGTCAGGCACCCTGGCGAACCGGTCTGTCAGGACGATACGTACGGTACCCGCTGCTACAATTGCGAGTCTACACGTGCACCCCACAGGTCCCGCCTCATGAGCACCATTCCGAACAACATCGATGCCACGATGGACCTGCTTGCCGGGGCCGACTATGTCGCCGAGCGCAGCCTGGGCACCGCGGTCTTCCTCGCCTTGCGCATGGGCCGTCCCCTCTTTCTCGAGGGTGAAGCGGGCGTCGGCAAGACCGAAATCGCCAAGGTGCTTGCACGAACCCTCGGGCGCGAGCTGGTGCGACTGCAGTGCTATGAGGGGCTCGACGTCGCTCAGGCGGTGTACGAGTGGAACTACTCGCGTCAGATGATCGAACTGCGCCTGGCCGAGGCCTCGGGCGAAACCTCGCGCGACCAGTTGGGGGCCGACCTCTTCTCCGAGAAATTCCTGATCGAACGCCCGATCCTGCACGCCCTCCGGGGTGCGCCGGGCGCCGCGCCCGTTCTGCTCATCGACGAACTCGATCGCACCGACGAACCCTTCGAAGCGTATCTGCTCGAAGTGCTCTCCGACTTCCAGGTCACCATTCCGGAGATGGGCACGGTAAAGGCGGTTGAACCCCCGATCGTGGTGATCACCTCCAACCGTACCCGAGAGATCCATGACGCGGTGAAGCGCCGCTGTCTCTATCACTGGGTCGATTACCCGAGCGCGGTACGCGAACTCGAGATCCTGCGCCTCAAGGCACCGCACGCAAGCGAAACCCTGACCCGCGAAGTGGTGGGTTTCGTGCAGAAGCTGCGCAGCATGGAACTCTTCAAGTCGCCCGGCATCGCCGAAACCATCGACTGGTCGATGGCGCTCACACAACTGGACAAGCTCGCGCTCGACCCCGATGTCATCAACGACACGCTGGGCGTCCTCCTCAAGTACCAGGACGACATTGCCCGCGTGCAGGGCAGCGAAGCGGCACGCCTGCTCGCCGAAGTGCGCGCCGAACGGCAGTCGTCGTAGCCCGCACCCAGGCATCGCCGCCATGGTTGATCCTGCCCTGCTCGAGCGACTGCTCCCCGGCACCGCTTCGGGCAAGCTCGCCGAGAACGTGATGCACTTTGCGCGTCTGCTGCGGGCTGCCGGCCTGCCGGTGGGACCGCACAAGGTGCTGGGCGCGCTCGAAGCCCTGCAGACGGCGGGCGTCGAGCGGCGTGACGACTTCTACTGGACGCTTGCGAGCGTGCTCATCGATCGGCGCGAACAGTTCGAGATCTTCGATCAGGCCTTTCACATCTTCTGGCGCGACCCCAAACTGCTCGAGCGCGCCATGTCGATGATGATGCCGGCGGTGCAGGGGCGCATGGACGAGCAGGGCACGCCCCCGCCGAACCGGCTCGCTGAAGCGCTGATGCCCAAGCAACAACGGGATGACACGCGGGCCGAAGAAGATGAAGTCGTGCTCGACGCCTCGTTCACCGCCTCCGAACGCGAGGTGCTGCAACGCGCTGACTTCGAGACGATGACCAACGCCGAACTGGCCGAAGCGAAAAAGATCATCAGCCAGTTGCGCTTGCCGATTCCCGAAGTACGCACCCGCCGACTGCATCCCGACCCACGAGGCCGCCGAGTCGATCTGCGTGCCACGATGCGCGCCTCATTGAGATCGGGCGGCGAAATCCTGACCCTGCCACGGCGCGCGCAGACGCTCGAGCACCCGCCTCTGGTGGTGCTGTGCGATGTGTCGGGCTCGATGAACCGGTACTCGCGGATGTTCCTGCACTTCCTGCACGCCATCACCAATGACCGTGACCGCGTGCATGCCTTCGTCTTCGGCACACGCCTCACCAATGTCACGCGACAACTGCGCCATCGCGATGTCGATGTCGCCATGAACGCCGTCGCCGACACGGTGGCCGACTGGTCGGGTGGTACCCGGATCGGCGCCTCGATTCACGACTTCAACCAGCGCTGGTCGCGCCGGGTACTCGGTCAGAACGCGGTGATCCTGCTCATCTCCGACGGACTCGATCGCGACCTCGGGCGTGAACTCTCGAAGGAAATGGATCGGCTGCACAAGTCCTGCCACCGGCTGCTGTGGCTCAACCCGCTGCTGCGCTACCGCGACTTCGAGGCGCGTCCAGCGGGCATTCGCGCGATGCTGCCCCACGTCGATGTGTTCATGTCGGCGCACAACATCGACAGCCTCATCGAACTGGGCAAGGTGCTCAACCAGCCCAGTGCCCGCGGTGCGCTCGCGAGCACGCGAGCCGCGAGGGCGAGCTTCGGGGTCTAGTGTCAGGGGCGCGGCTCGCCCTCCTCAATCGCGCAGCAGACGCAGCATCTGCGGTGGCGTGACGGGCAGCGTTCGAACGGCGCCGGGCTTTCCGATGGCGGCGTCGATGGCCGCCGCAATGGCCGCACCGGCTGCGTTGATGCCCCCTTCGCCCGCCCCCTTGACGCCCAGCGGATTGATCGGACTGGGTGCATCCTCGGTCACCAGGGTCTCGATGAGCGGAATCTCGGGCGCGGTAGGCATGAGATAGTCGGCAAGCGTGGTTGCCAGTGGCTGCCCCTCGCTGTCGTAGGTGAAGGCCTCGAAGAGCGCACCGCCGATACCCTGCACGGCCCCACCGACAAACTGCCCCTCGACCAGCATCGGGTTCACCGCGCGGCCCACATCGCTTGCCACCAGATACCGCTCGATGGCAACCGCACCGGTGCCACGATCGACACGCACCACCGCTGCATGGATGCCGTAGGGGTAGTTCATGTGGTCGGTGCGAAACCAGCCCTCGGCCGCGAGCGCCGTGCCCGGGGGGGCGGCATCGATCTTCGCACGCAGGTTGCGAGCAGCCACCATGGCGGCGCTGCCGGTCATGACCGTGACGCGCGACGCGAAGGTGCCCATGCCGTAGTCGATGCGATCGGTCCGCCCATGCACGACACGAATGCGCTCGATCGGCAGGCCGAGTTCATCGGCACAGATCTGCGCCACCACCGTCTCGACGCCCTGCCCGACCGATGTGACACCGGTGACGACCTCGACATCACCCGCAGCGTCGATCGAAATGAGCACCTTGTCTGCCGGCCCGAGGCCACTCTTCTCGACGAAGAACGCCATGCCGAGCCCGACCGCTTCTCCGGCTGCCCGGCGTGCTGCCAGTTCGGCTTCGAGCCGCCGATGATCGAGACGCTCGAGGACGCGTACGAGCAGCCGGGCATAGTCGCCCGAGTCGTAGACCACCGGCGTTCCGAGCGCGGTGTAACCCCGCGCGAAGGGCATCTGATCGGCGCGAATGAGATTGCGTCGCCGTATCTCGAGCGCATCGAGGCCCAACCGGTCGCCGATGGCATCGAGCAGGCGCTCGCGCGCGAAGGTGCTCTCGAACCGGCCCGGGGCGCGATAGGTGCCGGCGGGCGTCTTGTGGGTGAGTCGCACATGCGCGCGTGCACGCAGGGCCGGCACGACATAAGGCCCGGGCAGCATGGCCGCCGCCAGATCAGCTACCGTGACGCCATGGGTACGCACGTAGCCACCCTGATCGGCAAAGATCTCGTCCTCGAGTCCGAGGATGAACCCGTCGGCAGCCACCGCGGCGCGCAGGCGATGCACCTGATCGCGCGAGTGATTGGCCGCGATCAGGTGCTCGTAGCGATCTTCGATCCACTTCACCGGGCACGACAGGCGCATGGCCGCATGGCAGACGAGCACGTCTTCCGGATAGAGTTCGCCGCGGATGCCAAAGCCCCCACCGACATGCCCTTCTTCGAGCTGGATCATCTCGGCAGGCAGGTCGAGCATGTCGGCAATGCGATCGCGGTTGTAGTGCGGCACCTTGGCCGCCCCTTGTACGGTGAGCACCCCGCGCGCCGGATCGAAGCGCGCGACGGCCCCGCGCGACTCCATGGGCGAGCCGCTGTGGCGGCCCACCGCCACCTCGAGTTCGACCACGTGAGCCGCGGCACGGAAGGCCGCGTCGATATCGCCGCAGGCCTTCTCGACGACGGCTGCCTCGCTCATGAGACCAGGGAGCGTACCGGGCTTGAACTCATGCACGGGGTCGAGCGCGCTGAGCGCGACGGGCAGGCTCTCGATGTCGCAGATGACGCGCTCGGCCGCATCCTCGGCCGCATGCGTGGTGGTCGCAAAGACCACCGCCACCGGGTCACCGACATAGCGTACATGCGTATCGGCCAGCACCCGCTGCTGATAGGGCTCGAGGCCGGGAACGGCCGTGAGACGCACCCCGATCGGGGGCAGGTCGGTGACATCAGCCGCTGTCCATGCAGCCACGAAGCCGGGCGTGCGGCGAGCGGCCGACAGGTCGACCGAGCGCAGGCGGCCGAAGGCCACGGGCGACCGCACGACACGCATGTGAACCTGACCAGGGAGGTCGATGTCATCGACGAAACGGGCGGTACCAAGGAGGAGCGGCGGGTCTTCGAGGCGCCGCTGCGAGCGCCCGACAAGACCGCCGCACGCCTGTGCACCCTGCTCGCCCTGTGCACCCTGTGCACCCTGTGCGCCCTGTGCGCCCTGTGCGCCCTTCACGCCCTGCCGGCCCGGGGTAACCTGCGAGCCCGGCGCACCCGGTGTCTTGGACGGCTCCATCATCGCGTTCCCGTGACTTGCGTCGTACCGTCGTACGCCTTGCCTTCGGCCGCCGCGCGCGCGCGCTCGACCTCACGGACCCGCTCGACGATGCCGCGCGGGTGTATCGGCATCCGGTCGATCTGTATGGCCCACGGTGCAAGCGCATCGCTCACGGCGTTGATGACCGCAGCGGGGGCCCCGATGGCGCCTCCCTCGCCAATGCCCTTGGCGCCGGTGACACTCACCGACGGGTCGACCTGCGTCTCGCGATGATGCAGTTCGATGGTCGGGATCTCGACGGCGGTCGGCACCAGATAATCGGCCAGCGTCGTGGTGAGCAGATTGCCCTCGGCGTCGTAGACGAGTTCCTCGAGCAGTGCATTGCCGATGCCCTGCGCGATGCCACCGCGCACCTGACCATCGACGATCATCGGGTTGATGAGCAGGCCCGCGTCTTCCACCACCAGATAGCGCTCGACGCGCACGGCGCCCGTATGCACATCGACCTCGACGATCGCCACATGGCAGGCGTTGGAAAAGGTACCGGCAGGATCATAGCTCGCAGTCTCGCGCAGGCCCGGCTGCATGCCGGCGGGCAGGTGATGCGCCCGATGATGGGCGGTGCGGGCAATCTTCGCGATCGGCATCGAACGGTCGGTGCCCTTGACCCGGGCCATGCCGGCCACGAGTTCGATGTCGGCTTCGGCAGCCTCGAGCAGATGGGCAGCCAGCTGACGGACACGGGTCGAAAGCGCCCCGGCCGCCAGCCGACAGGCCCCACCGCTGATCACCAGCGAGCGACTGGCAAAGGTGCCCCAGCCGTAGGGGGTGGCGTCGGTGTCGCCATGGATGACCCGCACCTCGGACGGGTCGATCGCGAGTTGATCAGCGATGATCTGCGCAAGCGTGGTGCGCAGCCCCTGGCCATGCGGAGAGGCGCCAATGCGCACCTCGACGGCACCCGAAGGATCCATCGACAATTCAACGGTCTCGTAACCGGGAACGAGATCCATGTTGCGTGCAGCGAAGGCCGGCGTGCCGTAGCCCGAACGTTCGGCAAACACCGAAAAGCCGATGCCCAGATGACGGCCACTCGCCCGCGCAAGCGCCTGCCGCCGACGGAAGGCATCCACATCGATCAGGCGCACCGCGTCTTCCATCGCCTCGAGGTAGGAGCCCTCGTCGAGCAGCAGTCCGCTCGCAGTGCGGTGCGGGAAGCGACGTACCAGATTGCGTCGGCGGATCTCGACCGGATCGATCGCAAACCGCGTCGCCGCGATATCCATCAGGCGTTCCATCGAGAAGGTGAGCATCGGGCGCGACACCCCCCGGTAAGGGGCCATCATGCCGGTATGGGTGACCACGGCGCGCGACCGCACGCCGTACTGCGCGAAGTCGTACGGACCGGGCAATTCGGCCAGCGCCATCAGCGGTTCGACGGCACACGAGGTGGGGTGACAGGAATACGCACCCACATTGCACACGATGTCGGCATCGAGTGCGACAAGGCGAGCATCGGCATCGAAGGCGGCCCGCAGGTGGTAGTGCTGATCGCGCGAGTGCGACGAAGCGAGGAGGTTCTCCTGGCGGTCTTCGATCCAGGCCACCCGCTCACCCAGGTGAAGCGCAAGCCAGGTGAGCACGACATACTCGGGAAAGAGCTGCATCTTTTGCCCGAATCCGCCGCCCACATCGGGCGCGATGACGCGCAACCGGGTCTCGGCAATACCGAGGCAATCGGCAATGCCGGTGCGAAGCATGTGCGGCATCTGCACCGAGGCCACGAGCGTCACACGACCGGTGGCCGGGTCGATGCTCGCACACCCGCCGCGCGGCTCCATCGGCAAGGCACTCTGACGACGCGAGGTGAGCGCCAGTTCGATGACCTGGGCCGCAGCCGCGAATGCGGCGTCGAGCCCTGCGCTGCGCAGACGCCCCTCCAGGATCACGTTGCCTGGCGCCTCGGGGTGAACGGCGGGAGCACCCGGCGCAAGGGCCTGCTCGAACGTCACGACCGGCGTGTGCGACTCGATCTCGAGCACCACCCGCTCGGCGATGTCTTCGGCGAGGGCCGGTGTCTCGGCCACCACGACCGCAACCGCCTCGCCGACGAAATTGACCCGCCCCTGCGCAAGGGCGGGCTGGGCAATGGGCACGTAGTCGGGGCGATGGATGATGGGCTGTATCGGCCGCAGCCCGGTCAGATCGGCCGCGGTGTAGAGGCGCGCACCGGCGGGGGCATGCACCGCCACGATGCGGCCACTGGCCACCGGACTGCGCACGAAGCGAACCGCCAGCGCGCCCTGCCGCGACTCGGCCACGATATCGTCAACGAAGCGACCACGACCGCGCAGCAGTGCGGGGTCTTCCTGGCGGCGCAGTGGGCGCCCGACCCAGGCATCGGCGTTGCCCGCCGATTGAGCAGAAACCTGGGCTCCCGACAGCTCGGCCGGAGGCAACGCGGCCACCGTCGGACTTGCAGCGTGATTCACGATTGAGGTCGGTCGGTGGCTGAGACAGGCAAATGGAGCATGGCACACGGATGCGCTCGATCGTAGCACGACCCCCACCGCGTCATCGGCGCTCCTCGCGCGAGAACGGTTGCCCCAAGGCGCCAGGTTCGCTCGAACGACTGCGCCCCTTCCATGCTGTCCAGGCCATCACGACCAGCGTGATGACATAAGGCGTCATGAGCATGAAGTACTGCGGCACACGGATGCCGGCCGCCGCGATGCGCGGAACGAGCGATTCGATACAGCCAAACAGCACGGCGCCAGCGAGCGCCCGCCACGGTTGCCAGCGCGCAAAGATCACGAGCGCCACGGCAATCCAGCCGCGCCCCCCCGCCATGTCGGGGAACCACATCTTGACGCCCCCTACCGAGAGCAGACCACCGGCCAGACCGATGAGGGCAGAGCCTGCCACGATGGCACCGAAACGCACGAGCGGCACGCTGACCCCGGCCGCATCGGCCGCCTCGGGGTTCTCGCCCACCGACCGCAACCGAAGGCCTGCGCGGGTCTGGTGCAACACCCATTGCACCGCGAAGAAGATCGGCACGATGAGATAGACGACCCCATTTTGCTCGAACAGGACGCGGCCGATGATCGGCATATCGGCCAGCAGCGGGATTCGCACCGGCAGCAACCCGGGTACCGGGTGATTCTGCCAGTCGAACATGACCCCGAGCAGCTGGGTGAATCCCTGGCAAAAGAAGACGATGGCAAGACCTGCAATCACCTGATTCACGCGCAAGGTGACGACAAGCAACGCAAACAGGAGCGACACCAGGGCAGCGGCCAGCATCCCGACCACAAGCGCCATGCCCGGGTAACCCTCGATCTGCAGCGCCGCGCCCATCGCCGCCATGGCCCCCACCAGCATCAACCCCTCGGCGGTGAGATTGAGAACACCCGAGCGCTCGCACAAGAGCAGACCCAGCGCCGCCAGCGCATAGGCGGCAGCCGCCTCGGGTACATTGGCCCACCAGGCAATCAGGAACTCCATCATCGGAGCCACCTCACCTGGTAACGCAGGAAGAACTCCGACGCCGCCGCGCTGATGATGACGATGGCCTCGATGAGGCGCACCATGGCAAAGGGTATCTGGTAGAAGACCTGCAGGCTCTGGCCGCTCACGAAGAGCACGGCCACCAGAAAGGCAACCACAACGGCAGCCAGGGCGTTGTTGCGAGCGAGGAACGCAATGAGAATGCCCGAGAACCCGTAGCCAGCAAAGAAGGCCTGCGTCAAACGCCCTTCTTGCCCGACACTGAGGCACACGCCCGCCAGTGCCGCATAACCTCCCGAGAGCAGAACGGCCGTGAGTACGAGGGCCGCTACAGGCAGCCCCTTGGCAAGCGCGACCGAGGGGTTGGCGTGCACGAACCGCATGTAGAAACCTGCCCGCGAGCGCCCGAGCAACCAGGCGGCAAACACAGCCGCAGCTGCCACCAGAGGCAGGGCCGCATTGAGCCCCCAGCCCAGGTCGGGCAAGCGCTCGAAGGGGTCGAACGCCGGGCTGTGCGGAAAGGCATCCACGGGGTCCTTCCAGCTGCCGTAGAGCAGGTGCAGGAGGAAGTTCAGTGCGACATAGTTGAGCAGGAGGCTCGAGATGACTTCATTGACGCCCAGACGCAGCTTGAGCAGTGCGGGCACCAGCGCCCACGCCATGCCTGCCGCCATCGCAGCGACCAGCATGAGAAAGAGGCGCCAGACTGGCGGTCCGACATCGGCGAGCGCGATGGCAGTGGCCGCCACCGAGCCCGCAATCATCTGCCCTTCGAGTCCCAGGTTCCAGAATCGCACCCGAAAAGCCAAGGCCGCCCCGACCCCGACGAAAGCGAGTGGTGCCGCCTGCGCAAGCACCGCTCGCAGGTTGTCGGCATCGGTGAGCGTATTGACGATGAATTCGTTGGCGAGCTCTTCAGCGGGCACACCCGCCACCACCAGAATGAAGGCCGAGAGAGCCAGCCCGGCCAGAATCGCCACCGTGGTCACGGCCGCATCAAACGCAGCCGACATGCGACGCCGAGCGGCAACGACCGGGCGGCCCCTGCGAAGACTACGCATGATCGACCATGGCCTCCCCGATACGCTGGCGATCGACCGGCGCATCGAACTCGGCCACCAGACGACCTCGACTCATGACCCCGATGCGGTCGGCCAGCAGCAGGACTTCCTCGAGATCTTCACTCACGAGAAGCACAGCGGCACCGGCTTCGCGCGCGTCGATCAGCCGGCGCTGAACGTCGGCGCATGCGCGCACGTCGAGCCCGCGCGACGGGCTGTGCGCGACCACCAGCCAGGGCGCGCTCGCAAATTCGCGAGCAATCACGAGTTTCTGGGCATTACCCCCCGAGAGGAGCCCAGCCGGCTGTTCGATGCGGCGCACGCCCTGCACGTCGAACTCGCGCACGCCTGCTGCAGCCTCCTCGCGCATGCGCCTGAAATCGACCCACAGCACCGACCCATAGGCACCACTCGCAACCCGCGTGACACCGTAGTTGTCGGCAATCGGCAGCGTGCCCGCCAGCGCAAGGCGGTACCGATCGGCTGGAATCGCCGCCACACCGATCGACTGCCTGGCTGCGGGCGAGGCCATCGCGATGTCACCCACACCGTCGATGATCACCTCACCGGATACCGGCGGCTCGATGCCGAGCAGCGCCTCGACCAGTTCGGTCTGTCCGTTACCCCCCACGCCTGCCACGCCGTAGATCTCGCCCGACCTCACCTTGAGCGACAGATTGGCAAGCACTTCGAAGCCGTCGTGTCGGCGGCAGGTGAGGTTGCGAATGGCGAGTCGAGCAACACCCGGTGCTGCTGCCTTGCGAGTCACTGCGGGCGCCGCGGCACCGACGATGAGTTCAGTGAGTTCGGCGGTCGAGGTCGCGCGCGGATCGCACTCGGCCACGGTGCGCCCGGCCCGCATCACCGTGACACGGTCGGCATGCTCGCGCACATCGCGCAGACGGTGGGTGACAAGGACGACAGCGGCACCCGCCGCGGCCAGGGTACGCATGGTCTGGAGGAGACGCGTCGCCTCCTCGTCGGTCAGCACTGCCGTGGGCTCATCGAGTATGAGAATGCGCGCACCGGTGACCAATGCCTTCAGGATCTCGACCCGCTGCTGCTCGGCCACCGAGAGCGTATGCACGGCGCGCCGGTGATCGATGGAAAACCCCAGGCGTGCAGCGTGATCGTCGATGAGGGCGCGGATGCGCGCCAGACGTGACCCATAGCTCGTCCGGAGCGCTGCCCTGCTCGCTGTCGTGCCGACCTTGTCGGCCGACCGGTCGCCCCCCGCCGACTGGGATTCGACCGCCATCGCGGCCAGCATGACATTCTCGGCCACGCTGAGCGCACGAACGAGCTTGTAATGCTGATGCACCATGCCGATACGACACGCGGCAGCCTCGAGCGGCCCTGAAAACCGGCGAACCACGCCGTCGACCCGAACCTCGCCCTCATCGGGCAGGTAGAGGCCGGCAGCCACGTTCATGAGTGAGGACTTGCCCGCACCATTCTCGCCCAGGAGCGCATGAACCTCCCCTTCGCGTACCGAAAAGTGCGCGCCGTCGAGGGCCGGGAAACCGTCAAACCGCTTGCTCACACCGCTCAATGCGAGTGCCGGTGCAGCGGTCGTGACCGTCATCGTGATGCCTCGAGGCGCGCTTGTCGTTGCAGGACGTGTGCCGGGCGATTACTTCTGGGTAATCACGCCGGTGACATACCAATCCATCTTCCACAGATCGCCATCGGCGAGCACCGCACCGGCGGCCACCCGCTCCTTGCCTTCACGATCGGACAACGGGCCTGCATAGACGTGCTTGCCGTCGATGATGGCCTTGCGCTCTGCCATGATCTTGTCGACATTGGGCTTGGAGACGGCCGGACCACAGCAGGCGATATCGGTCGCACCGCCCTTGATGCCGGCAAAGGCGCCATAGGGTTCGGTCTTCCACTCCCCTGCCTTGATCGTCTTGAGCGCCGGGGCGAGATACTTGTCCCAGGTCCAGACCGACGAGCAGACCGTGGCCTTCGGTGCAAACTCGCGGAAATCGCGATGATGTCCCGTGCCGTAGATGCCGCGCTCTTGCGCAACGATCTGCGGGGTCGGGGTATCGACGTGCTGACCAATGGCATCGATGCCCTGATCAGCCAGCGCTGTCGCAGCCGCCCGTTCCTTCACCGGGTCATTCCAGGCACCCGTATAGATCACCGTGGTGGTGGCATCAGGGCGAATCTTCAGCGCACCCATCTCGAAGGCGTTGACCGTCCAGATCACCGGGCCGAAGGGGTTGGCTGCCACGAAGCCGAGCTTGCCGGTCTTCGATGCGGCGGCCGCCGCCATGCCACACAGGTACTGGCTCTCGTAGGTGCGTCCGTAGAACGATTGCAGGTTGACGGCATTCACCGTACCCGAACCGTCGAGGAAGGCCACCTTGGGATATTTTTCGGCCAGTTGCTTGAAGGTATCGGAATAGCCAAAGGCGGTGCCGATGATGACGTTGTAGCCGCGCTGGATGAATTTCTCGGCAGCCGGGCGAATCTGCAGCGCATCTTCAGCAACGTTTTCGACAAAGGGAATCTTCACGCCAATGGCGGCTTCGATCTTCGGTCGTGCTTCGTCAAAGGCCTGCGTCCAGCCGCCATCCTTCTTCGATGAGAAGTACAGGAAGGCCGGCTTGGGGGCGGCACCGAGGACGAATCCACCGTCGGCCACCGAGGCCTGACCGGCTGCAAGGAATGCACAACCTGCAAGTACTGCGCTGAGGGTCTTGGTGCGCACGAACGATCTCCCGGGGTTGGACAGTCAAAGGGGGCGTACGAGCGAAACCGCCCCGCCAATTCCGTGCCACACCCGGTGCCGCGTGGAGCCAGAGGCGCAAACCCTGGCGAACGCCCCACGTCGGGGCGAGCAGCGTGGGTGCGCGCCCCAAACTGAACCAGAACCCCTCCGACTCGTCGCGAAGTCCCTGCCGGAACACCGCTGCCCGAACCACGGTACGGATATTGCGTGACCTCCCCCCTCACCCCCTCGACACCCCGTCAGCCCGACCCGAAGGAGCCCAGCATGGCACTCGATATCGTTCCCGTCATCGACCTTTCGCCATACCGGGAGGGCTCTCCCGAGGGCAAACGTCACGTCGCCGACCAGGTCGCCAAGGCCTGCCGCGAGATCGGCTTTCTGATCGTATCGGGTCATGGGGTGTCGGAAGACCTGGTGAGCCAGTGCTTTGCCACGTCGAAAGCCTTCTTCGCATTGCCGGTCGAGGAGAAGGCACGCTGTGATCGGCCGGCGCCCGATCAGGTTCGTGGCTACAGCGCAGTCGGTGGTGAAGGGCTCTCGTACAGCCTTGGAGAGACGGCGCCTCCCGATCTGAAGGAGTCGCTCACCATCGGACCGACGGACGTGCCAGCGGGCGACCCCTACTTCTTCGGGCCACAGGCCGGCCCGCACTTCGCACCCAACCTGTGGCCCGAACAGCCCGCCACGCTGCGCGCGGTGTGGACCGAGTACTTCGGCGAAATGGAGCGCCTCGCCTGCGAGATCATGCGCATCTTTGCGCTCGCGCTCGACCTCCCCGAGCACAATTTCGACGACAAGATCAACCATCACATCAGCATGTTCCGTGCACTCAATTATCCCAGCCAGGGCGAGCGGCCGCTGCCCGGCCAGTTGCGCGCCGGGGCCCACTCCGATTACGGGAGCATGACGATCCTGCGCCAGGAGGATCGCCCCGGTGGCCTTCAGGTGCATGCGAGCGACGGCCAGTGGGTCGACGTGCCGGTGATTCCGGGTACCTTCCTCGTGAACATCGGTGATCTGATGATGCAGTGGACCAACGACACCTGGGTCTCGACCCTGCATCGGGTCGTGAATCCGCCCGAAGATGTCGCACACGACAGTGATCGGGTCTCGCTCGTGTTCTTTCACCAGCCTAACTACGACGCGATGGTGAGCTGCCTCGACAGTTGCCGGAGCGCCGAACGGCCGGCGCGCTACGCCCCGGTCAGTTCGGGCGACCACCTGCGCAGCAAGTTCGTGCGCCAGACCACCTTCGGCGGTGACGTTGCCGACCTTCCCGAAACCGCCAGCGCCTGAGGTTCCCCATGACGACCCTGTCCTACGTGAACGTATTCACCCACGACCTGCAGAAACTGCCCGACTTCTACATGACACTCTTCGGGTTCACCGAAGTCGAGGAGATGCGCTCGCCGATCTTTCGTGGCATCAGGGCCGGTGACTGCAAGATCGGCTTCAACGCGCAGGATGCGTACGGCCTGCTGAAGCTTGACGCCTTCGCCGCACCCACCGGCGTGAAGTTCCTGCTCAACTTCGACGTCGACAGCCGCGCCGACGTCGATCGGATCACCCCACTCGCCATCGAGCAGGGTGCCACGCTGGTGAAGCCCCCCTACGACACCTACTATCACTGGTACCAGTCGGTGCTGTTCGACCCCGAAGGCAATGTGTTCAGGATCAACTACGCCGGCGGCTGAACCGCACCCCAACCACGTGCGCGCCAGCTCGCGAGCAGATCGCTGGAATCCATGACGAGCCCGAGATGCAGCGAGACGATCCGCAGGCCCGCTTCCTCGGCCTGCGGATCGGTGCCGCGCACCAGGTCGCGCAGCACGATCACCCGGTAATCAAGGTTCGAGGCATCAAACGCGGCGTTCAGCACGCAGCAGTCGGTAAAGCCGCCATCGAGCACCACGGTACGCACCCGGAGATTGCGCAAGAGAAAGTCCAGGTCGGTCGGGTAGAAGATGGACAGGCGCTTCTTGGTGTTGACCACACGATCCATCGGATCGATCCGTGTGACGAATTCAGTCCAGGGGCTGCCCTCGAGGGCGTGGGCGGCAGCATTCGGAATCGACCCGACATGCAAGGGAAACACCCGCCGCCACGCCGCCAAGCCACCGCGCACATCGTCACTGCCATCGGCGCGCAAGATCGTACGCACATGGATGATGGACCCTCCATGCGCGCGGACCCGATCGTGAAAGCGATCGATCGGCCCGACGATCTCGCGGGCTCGCGGTGCCGGACAGGGGCAGTCGGGGGTATCGGCCAGATGCCCCTGGTGCATGTCGATCGAGATGACGGCAACCGAGTGCGGATCGAGATAGTCCTCGAAGTCGGCATCGGCAGGCAGCGCGCGACGTTCGCTGCCCAGATAGGTGAAATCGCTCATGATGCTCTCCGATGAGAGGGTTGCAGCCCGAAGGCGTGTCGTGCCACCGCATGCACGGACCGTGCCCGCCGGGCGGCCCGCGGGACATCGGGCGACCTGAAGGGGCAGCCCCCTCCTGGGCATTCGGCTGCCGTCAGTGCGGCTTCGCGTGCGACAATCCAGGCTTGGTAGTCGGCTGCAAGGCTATCTTGCAGCCCGTGCGTCATCGATCGACATCGAGACGATCACCCTCGGACAGGAGAACGATTCATGGAAATGACCGGCGAACAGATCATCCCGGTGTCGCAAGACATCGTATGGACAGCGCTGAACAACCCCGATGTGCTCAAGGCCTGCATTCCCGGTTGCGAGACGATCGAACTCACGGGTGAGAACGAGTATCGCATCGCGATGACCGCCGCCGTGGGCCCGGTGAAGGCGAAGTTCAACGGCAAGCTCCTGCTCTCCAACATCAACCCGCCCACGTCCTACTCGCTGTCGTTCGAGGGATCGGGCGGTGCGGCCGGATTCGGCAAGGGCAGCGCTGACGTGGCGCTCTCGACAGAGGCCGGCGGCACCAAGCTCGCCTACAGTGCCAAGGCCCAGGTCGGCGGCAAGCTTGCCCAGGTGGGCTCGCGTCTCATCGACGGCGTGGCCAAGAAGATGGCTGACGACTTCTTCGTGAAGTTCAAGAAGACCGTGGCCCCGGTCGAGGTGGCAGCACCGGTCGTTGCCGCGGCGGCAGCAAGCGCCGCGCCCGCCGCCGCTGCGGCCAGCGCCACCGCAAGCCCCGCCGTCAACAAGCCCGAAGAGCCAGCCGCCTTCAATCCGATGTGGATTGTCGGCGTGGTCATCGTGGGCATGATCGCCGTCGGCATCTGGATGGGTCGCTGAACGCCGCCTGACTCGAGTGGCCCCGGGCACTCCCAGCCCAGGGCGCTCCCGGCGAACCGAGCGGGTGCCCGAGAAGCCCCTCAGGCGTTCACATCGACGGCAATACGCCCTCGCACCTCCCCCTGCATGATCCGGGCAGCAGCGTCGAACACCCCTGCAAGCGGTATCGCCTGTGTGATGGACGCAAGGCGTGCCCGATCGATCTCGGCATCGAGTGCATGCCAGGCGGCCTGACGCACCGCCAGCGGCGCGTTGACGCTGTCGATGCCCGCCAGTGTCACGCCCCGCAGGATGAACGGGGCCACCGTCGCCGGCAGATCCATGCCTTGCGCGAGGCCACAGGCGGTGACCACCCCGCCATAGCGGGTGGCCGCACAGGCGTTGGCGAGCGTGTGGCTGCCCACCGTATCGACCACACCGGCCCAGCGCTCGCGGGCCAGCGGTTTGCCTGGCACTGACAGCGTGGCGGCATCGAGCACATCGGCCGCGCCCAGTGAGCGCAGCCAGTCGGCCTCGGCAGCGCGCCGGGTGGAGGCAACCACGCGGTAACCGCGACCGGCGAGGAGCGACACGGCCACACTGCCGACACCACCCGCCGCGCCGGTCACCAGTATTTCGCTGTTCTGCCCGGGAGCAACCCCCAGGGCCTGCAACTTGAGAACGCAGAGCATGGCGGTATAACCCGCCGTACCGATGGCCATGGCCTGCATCGGATCGATGCCGGCCGGACGCGGCAAGAGCCAGGCACCCGCCACGCGCGCACGCTGGGCGAGGCCACCCCAGTGGCTCTCGCCCACCCCCCAGCCATTGAGCAGTACCGCGTCACCGACGCGCCACGCCGGGTCATCACTCGACTCGACCGTACCGGCAAGATCGATGCCCGGAACCATCGGCCACTTGCGCACGACCGGCGACCGATCGGTGATGGCAAGGCCATCCTTGTAGTTCACGGTCGACCAGTCGATACGGACCTGCACGGGGGCATCGGCCGGCAGCGCGCTGTCCTCCAGCGTCTCGAGCGTGGCACCAAACACGCCGTCAGACCGGCGAAGGACTATGGCTTTGAACATGACGGTATCGACTCCGCGCAGCGAGGGTGCCCTATTATGCCGGGACACCGCGCCCGCCTGCTGACGGCACCCTCTGAGGTCATGATGAGCCAGCCTACCCCCTTCGTTGCCGAGACGATGATCACCGCCGGGTTCACCTATGCGCTGAATACGGGCGTGAAACCGGTGAATGAAACCTTCGCCGAGGGCGATATCCGCCGCCACCGCACCGGCGCCTTCGAGACGCACCCGATGCCCGTGCGCAATGGACGTCTCGCGCACGATCTCGGACTCGACTCAAGCGGTTTCCTGTGCGTCGACCATCACACCCGGGTCAGCGACTTTCTCGATCCGGTCGAAGTGCGTGAGATCTACCACGAGGAGATGCGACAACTGGTGGCCGAGCAGAGCGGTGCGCCGCGGGTCGTGCTCTTCGACCATACCGTGCGCTCGGGCGACGGCGCCGAACGCGAGGCCCACAAGCTGCGCGAACCGGTGCTCTCGGTTCACAACGACTACACCGAGTGGTCGGGGCCGCAGCGGGTGCGCGAACTGCTGCCCGACGAGGCTGAGACCCTGCTTCGCCGGCGCTTTGCCATCATCCAGGTCTGGCGCAGCATCGCCCCCCGGGTCGAGTCGAATCCGCTCGGCATGATCGATGCGCGCAGCGTTGCACCCGGTGACCTCATTGCCGCCGAGCGCCGCTACCCGAATCGGGTGGGCGAGACCTACCAGGTGAGCTTCAATCCGGCCCATGCCTGGAGCTACTTCCCGCAGTTGCGCCGCGAGGAAGCCATCGTATTCAAGGTCTACGACTCGGCCCGGGATGGCAGAGCCCGATTCACGCCGCATTCGGCCTTCGTCGATCCGACGACCCCAGCGCACGCCGCCCCACGACAGAGCATCGAAGCGCGGATGATCGCGTTCTTCTGAGTCGCGCGAGCCGGTTCAGGCGCCCTGTTTCAGCCGCGTCGCTTCAGTCGAGCCGGGCGCCCGCTTCGCGCACCACCTTGCCGTAGCGTTCCAGGTCCTCCCGGATATGCGCAGCGAACGCCTCACGCGTGGTGATCCAGGGTTGCAGACCACCGCCCGCAAGCAATCGTTCACGCACAGCGGGCAAGGTGATCGCGGCGGCAGCCTCGGTGCGAATGCGGTTGATGACGACCTCGGGCAGACCCACCGGCCCGAAGAGCCCGTACCACTGTGTCATCTCGAAGTCGGGCAGTGTTTCGGCGATGGCCGGCACATCGGGCAGCACCTGGGAGCGGGCGGGACTGGTGACCGCGAGGGCGCGCAGACGGCCCGAGCGGATCTGACTGGCCGTCGATGTACCCGACATCATCGCCGCCACTTCGCCAGCCACCGTTGCAGCCGTGGCCGGTGCGCCTCCCTTGTAGGGCACATGCACGAGATCGATGTCCGCTCGAGCCTTCAATCGCTCCATGGTGAGATGGTGCTGGCTGCCATTGCCGCCCGAGGCGTAGTGCAGTGGCGGGTTCGATCGCCGCGCCAGTTCGATGAACTCGGCGAGCGTGGTTGCCGCTTGCGATGGGTGTACCACCAGCACCATGCCATTGCTGATGAGACTCGCGATGGGCAACAGGTCGCGCACCGTGTCGACCGGCATGTTCAGGTAAAGGTGCGGATTGATCGCGATGAGACTGTCCATGCCCATGAGGAGCACATGACCGTCAGGTGCCGAGCGCGCGACGACCTCGGCGGCGATGCTGCCATTGCCGCCGGCACGGTTCTCGACCAGCACGGGTTGACCCAGCGCTTCGGCCATGCGCGGTGCCATCAGCCGCGCCACCAGATCGGGGCCGCCCCCGGGCGTGGCCGCGACAAGCACCCGGATCGGGCGATTCGGAAACACCGACGATGCTGCGCCCATGGCCCCCACCGGCTGTGCCATGGAACGCTGGGACACAGCCAGGCCAAGCCCAGCGACAAGGGCCAGTACGACCCGCGCGAGCACCAGACGGCGGGTGCACGGTGGTGCCACACCAGGCCTGCCCGTTTGCGCAGGCGACTGCGCGCGAGCGCCTCGCCACACGCAGCGGGTCGCCCGGCGCATGCGGGGCTTCTCAGTCGACCTTGAGCCGGTCACCACCATCGGCGATACCGTTGAGATAGTGCTCCCAGACCTGGAGATTGCGCTCGCAGGCCAGCACGACCGCATCCTCCATGCGCAGCGCACGCGCATGGGTTGCCACCGCCTTCCAGCCCATGTCGGAATGTTCGATGTCGGCCTTCTCGTGCAGTTCGAAGAAGTCGAGGTCGGCACCCTCGAGCCCGAAAAGCGTTCCCCAGCGCTGCCGCTCGAGACCGAACCAGCCACTCTTCCTGAAGATGCCACGGCCGTATCCGGGTACGTTGGCGCGCTCGGCACAGGTATTGGCCACCAGCCCTTCGAGCCAGTGCCGATTGGCCATCAGACCCTCCCAGGCCGACCACGCCAGTTGCGTGGAGGGCAAGGGCTGGGCATTGCGCAGCTGGGACTTCTTCAGTCCGATGCGCTGCCCGAGTGCCTCGAGCACCTCCCAGTGCGCCCGCCCGCCCCCATGCTCGTGATCGGCAATGACTTCCTGGGCGCAGGCACGCAGGATGCCGATGCGGATATCCCAGTCGGGGCAATTGGTGGCCACCTTGAGTTTCAACACCGAGTTGCGCTGGCGCGTGTTGAGCCGGTGCTGCATGGCAAACATCATGGCCCGCCCGCGGGTCATGGGTTCATTGAAGAAACGGGTTCGCAGGCAGAAATCGTTGACCACAGCGTCCATGCGCTCGATCACCCCGCCTGACTTCGACTTTGCCTTGGCCATCAGCCTGTCTCCTGTCATCTTTCTTCATTATGCGCGATGTCGGGCGGGCGCGAGCGGCTCATCTTCCATCAGGGCCACCTGCTCACGCAGGGCCAGAATCTGGTCCTGCCAGTAGCGCTCGGTGCCAAACCAGGTGAAGGCCGCCGGAAACGCCGGATCGGCCCAGCGCCGACCGATCCAGGCTGCGTGGTGAATCATGCGCAAGGTGCGCAGGGCCTCGACGAGCCCGAGTTCACGACGATCGAAGGCCTGGAACTGCTCATAACCGTCGAGCACGTCGGCCAGTTGCAGCGACATCGCCTGGCGATCACCCGAGAGCATCATCCACAGATCCTGTACCGCCGGCCCGGAGCAGGCGTCATCGAAGTCGACGAAATGCGGGCCTGCATCGGTCCACAGGATGTTGCCGGCATGACAGTCACCGTGCAGTCGCAGACGCCGGTAATCACCACAGCGCTCGTACGATCGTCGCACCCCGTCGAGCGCAAGACCGACCACGCTCTCCCAGGCGGCACGCAAGGACGTGGGTACGAGCCCCGCCTCGGCGATCCAGCGACAGGGCCCTTCGCCATGGGATTCGATGTCGAGCGCGGGGCGAACCTGGAAGCGCCCCGCCCGCCCGACCGCATGAATGCGGCCCATGAAACGGCCAATCCAGTTGAGTGTCTCGCGCCGGTCGAGTTCGGGGGCACGCCCACCCCGACGCGGATAGACCGCGAATCGCAGGTCCTCGAAGTGGTGCAAGGTGGCACCATCGGTTGCCGCCAGCGGCGCCACGGCCGGCACCTCGCGCGCAGCCAGTTCGGCGACGAATGCATGCTCCTCGGCAATCTGCGCATCGGTCCAGCGACCGGTGCGGTAGAACTTCACCACGACAGAGCCGGGCACCGCCGCACCCGCAATGGGCGGGTCGAGCGGCTCCTCGAGATAGACCAGATACACCCGGTTCTCGTAGCTGTTGAGCGCAACCAGCCTCCCATCGCCCCGAAAGCCGGCCGCATCCAGCGCATCGAGCAGCCGATCGGGCGTGAGATTGGCAAACGGCAGGTTGGCCGGATCGAGGCCGAAGGACGCAGGGGATGCCGTCGTCAGGGTGTCGATCGCGCCCGCAAAGGGGCGACTGGCTGCCATCCGAGGCGACGGCTCGGCCACATTGCCATTGGGCTCGTCATCGTCAGTGTCATCGATATCGCTCATGACGCATTGTAGTCCCGCGCTATCATCGGCAAGCTCCCCCGGACACAGGCCATGACCCCGTTCAACCCACCCCGCTACCCCATCGAGGACGTCTGTTACCCCGAGCCGGCGCATATCGCCCGTCATGTGGCAAGCGGTGGGTGGCTTGCCCTGACCGCAGGCGAACTGCTGCGCGAAGCCGCACGCGCCCTGCCCGAGAAGACGGCCATCGTGAGCGACGAGGGGCGGTTGGGTTACCGCGAGTTTGATGCGCAGAGCGAACGACTCGGAGCCGCCTTGCTCGAGCGCGGACTGCACCCGGGCGATCGGGTGCTTTTCCAGATGGGCACCGTGATCGAGACGGCCATCGCCCTGCTGGCCTGCTTCAAGGCCGCTCTGGTGCCGGTCTGCTCGCTGCCACAGTACCGCGAAATCGAGATGGAAGCGCTGGCCAACCTCTCGGGAGCCACCGCCTGGCTGGTGCAGGGCGATGCCGGCAGTTTCGATCTGGCGGCCTTCGCGGCGCGCATGACCCTGCGCTGCCCGGCCGTGCGCGCCATCATCGTGGCGCGGGGTCCTGCCTCCAGCGCCAGCGGGGCGCGCGAAGGTGTGCGGATCTGCGCCCTCGCCGACCTCATCGAGGCCATGCCTCTCCAGGCCGCTCGGGCGGCTCTGGCCACGATGGCACCCGAACCGCGAGATGTCCTCGCGTTCCAGCTCTCGGGCGGCACGACGGGCGTACCCAAGATCATTCCGCGCTTTCACGGTGAATACATCGGCCAGGCGCGGGCCTGGGCCGAGCGCACCGGCATGGATGCCTCGCTCGTCGCGCTCTATGCCCTGCCCCTCATCCACAACGCCGGCCAGATTGCGACGCTCTTTCCGATGCTCATCCTGCGCGGCACCATGGTGCTCATGGCCCGCATGGATGCCCGTACCTGGTTCGAGTGGGTCGAACGCGAAAGGGTGACCCACTCGCTCAGCATCGGGCCGATTGCCGTTCAGGCGATCGACTACGCCGACGTTGCACGGCACGACTGCTCCTCGCTGCGGCTGTTGATGAGTTTCAACCGCGCCGACCTTCTCGAGGCGCACCTGAAAGTGCCTTGCACGAACATCTTCGGCATCACCGAAGGGGTACTGATGAGTTCGGCCCCGGGCGACTCAGCCACCGCGCGCTGGAACACGGTGGGACATCCGGTGTGCGCGAGCGACGAGATCTGCATAGTCGCCCCGGGTGCCGAGACCCCAGTGGCTGACGGCGAAACCGGCGAACTGTGCATCCGCGGCCCGTCGGTCACGAGCGGCTACTTCTCCATGCCCGACGTGAACGCCGGCGCCTTCACCCGTGACGGCTTCTTTCGCACTGGTGACCTCGTGCGCCAGCAGCGCGTCGATGGACGCGTGGTCGTCTCTTTCGAGGGGCGCATCAAGGACAACATCGACAGGGGTGGTGAAAAGTTCGGCGCCGAGGCGGTCGAGGAATTGATCAGCCGGCACCCGGCGATCGCCGATGCGCGCGTGGTGGCCATGCCCGATCGCGTATACGGCGAGCGGGCCTGCGCCTGGCTCATCGTGCGCCCCGGGCATGACGTCCCGAGTCTGGCCGCGCTGGGCGAATTTCTCACCAGCCTCGGCCTCGCCCGATTCAAGCTGCCCGAACGACTGGAGGTCATCAGGCAGTTTCCAGTCACCCGCGTGGGCAAGGTCGACAAGGTGGCACTCAGAGCGATGATCGCGGCCAAACTCGAGGACGAGCAGGCAGGCCGCACTTGAACACGCCCCTCGTGCTGGCACTGGGTGCCCTCGCCTGCTCCGGCGTATCGGACTTCATCTACAAGCGGGCCGCCATGGCCGGCGTGCCAGCGCATCAACTCACGATGGTGCAGGGCTGGTGCTACGGGCTGATCGTGCTCGCCTACGGCCTTGTCACCCAGACCCTGCGCCTTGACCTCGCCAGCCTGTGGGGCGCAGTCGCCGGCTTTTTTGCCTACACCGGCTATTACAACTTCGCGCGCTGCGTACAACGCGGTGCGGTAGGCACCTTCTCGGCCATCTTCCGGCTGAGCTTCGTGATCACGGTCGTGCTGGCCGTGGTCGTGCTGGGCGAACGAACCAGCCCGCTGCGCCTCGCGGGCCTCGCGCTCGCGCTCGGTGCCGTCTGGCTGCTGCTCGCGCGCGCTGGCGAATCGGCACGCGCCGAACCATCGACGGTCGTGCGTGTCGTGGTCGCCACCACGTGTCTCGGCATCGCCAGTTTCATCTACAAGGTCGGGATGCTGGCAGGTGCAACACCGGCAGGGCTCCTCGTCGTGCAGGCCTGCATGGTCGTGGCCATCGGTACGGTGAATACGCTTCGCATCGAGCACCGGATACGTCCGACACCGGGTGCCTGGCGCTATGGGATGCGGACTGCAGCACTGCTGTCGAGCGCCTTCACGATGCTGATGGAAGGCCTGGCGCGCGGCGAGGCAAGCCTTGTGGTGCCAGTGAACCAGATGGGGTTTGTCGTGACGGCGATGCTGGGCGTAGTATGGTTGAAGGAGCCGGTCGACCGGCGTTCTCTCGCCGGTTTTGCCAGCGCGCTTGGCGCACTCGCCTGCCTCGCAACCGGCTGAATTCCCTGGAGGTTGCCCCGTGAAAGATCTGATTCGACTGAGCGCCGTCGAGGCGGCCACCCGTCTTGCGCGGCGCGAATTGAGTGCCGAAGACTACCTCGGTGCCTTTCTCGACCGGATCGCGGAACGCGAGCCAACCGTGCACGCCTTCGCCCACCTGGCTCGCGACAAGGCGCTCGCCACGGCACGAGCACTCGATCAGGGCGCGGTGCGCGGCCCGCTGCACGGCCTGCCGATCGGCGTGAAGGACATGTTCGACACCTTCGACATGCCGACGCAAGGGGGCTCGAAGATCTATGTCGGGCACACCACCCCAGTCGATGCAGCCTGCATCGCGCTGTCGCGCCATGCCGGGGCGGTGGTACTGGGCAAGACGGTCACCACCGAACTGGCCACCTTCCCGCCCAACGAGACACGCAACCCGCACAACCCTGCACATACGCCGGGCGGCTCCTCGTCAGGTTCGGTGGCAGCCGTGTCCGACTGCATGCTGCCGCTCGCAACCGGCACCCAGACCCTGGGCTCGACGGTGCGGCCTGCGGCCTACTGCGGCGTGATCGGCTACAAGCCCACCTACAACCTCATCCCGAAGCGGGGCGTGTGGGCCACGTCCGACACGCTTGACACCGTGGGCGTCTTTGGCAAGACCGTACCTGATGTGGCCTGGTTCGTTGCCGGCATGATGAGTTGCCCCGAACTGCGCGTTCCACTCGAGGAGTCCGAGCCGACCGCGCTCCGCGTTGGCATCTGTCGCACCTTCGAGTGGGACAAGGCAAGTCCCGAGATGCAACAGGCCCTCGAGGAGGCTGGTCAGCGACTTGCCTCGGCTGGAGCACAGGTTCGCGACATCACGCTGCCTGCGTCGTATGCCGACATGCTGCAGGCACAGATCACGGTGGGCACCTTCGAGATGGGACGTACCCTCTCGGACGAGTACCTGCGCCACGGCGAGCGGATGCGCCCGCAACTGCATGAGCGCTGCGCTCTTGCGTGGCAGGTGACGCTCGATGAGTACCAGCGAGCACTCGCCATCGGGCGCGAGTGCCGAGCCCGCATTCCGGAAGCCTTTGCCGACGTCGATGTGCTGCTCGCACCGGCAGCCACCGGCGAAGCGCCTGAAGGGCACGACTGGACCGGTGACCCGGTGATGAACCAGGTGTGGTCCTTCCTGCATACGCCCTGCGTCTCGATTCCGGCCAGTCTGGGTCCGCGTGGGCTACCCCTGGGGCTTCAGGTGATCGGGCGTCTCGATGACGATGCGCGCACGCTGCGCGCGGCGCACTGGATCCAGCAGCAGATGGCCTGGCAACCCTTTGCCGATGCGCACGCGATGCGTGGCCGCGCGTGAGCGCCGACGTGCCGACAGCGGCCGCCATCGAAGCCTCGATGCGCGACTGGGTACAGACGGCCGTGATCGGCCTTGGCCTCTGTCCGTTTGCAGCCCCGGTCGTGAGCCGCGATGCGGTTCGGTACAAGGTGAGTTCGGCGCGGACCGATGATGAAGTACTCACCGATCTGGTGCGCGAACTGGAAACCCTCGCTGAAGCAAATCCGGCCCGCCTCGAGACGACGCTGCTCATCGTGCCGCACCACTTCGCCGACTTCCTCGAATTCAACGACTTTCTTGACGTGGTCGACGAGGTGCTGCAGAAACTGGATCTCGAGGGCGAGATACAGGTTGCCAGCTTTCACCCGCACTATCAGTTTGCCGACAGCGGGCCCGATGACATCGAGAACTGCACCAATCGCTCGCCCTGGCCCGCACTGCATCTTCTGCGGGAGGACAGCGTCGAGCGCGCCACCGAGGGCATGGAGGACGCCTCTGCCATCGTCGACAGAAACATCCAGACCCTGCGCGCGCTGGGACATGCGGGCTGGGCCCGCCTGTGGCAGGGCGCCCGCGCTCAGGACCGCACCGAGACCGAACCCGATACCCGCAAGGACGATTGACGATGGCAACCCGACGCGTAGTGACAGGACATGACGAGACTGGCAAGGCCATCGTCATCGAGGATGGTCCGGCGCCCTTCGTGCACCTGAACCCTGCACGCCCCGATTATTCCTCCACCGACATCTGGCGCACCCATGCGACGCCCGCGCCCATCGTGCATCGCGCCGCGGAGCCCACCCTGGGTCCACGACGGCAATTGCCCACCCGCCATGGCACGGTGGTGCGCATCAACGTGATGCCGCCCGATGACGAGACGATCGACCGGATGAGCCCGGCGCAGTCGCAGGCCTTCTTTGCCAGCCTCGGCAATGCGGGCGGGGCCACCTTCGGCAAGGGCGGACGCCATCCGATGATGCACCGCACCGAGACCATCGACTATGCCATCGTCATCGATGGTGAAGTCACCATGCTGCTCGACGACAGCGAGGTGGTGCTGCGCGCGGGTGATGTTCTGGTGCAGTGCGGCACCAACCATGCCTGGGTCAATCGCTCGGGCAAGCCCTGCACGATCGCCTTCGTACTGGTGGATGGCGCATTCGACGAGAGCCTCCAGGCGAGCCTCGCGCAGGCGGGCTGACGACCGCCATCTTCCGCAAGACTGCTCTGGGCGGCCGCCAGGAAGGCTGAGACCCGCGCTTCGACGGGCAGTCCACATGGATCAGGAGATCCCGACGTGCAGGTGCGCTACATCAGCCTCGACAGTGCGGTTGGACGAGACCTGCGCATGAGGGGTCTGCTGACCCGGCACGGGCTGGGGGAGATTTCGCAGCGCGCGCCGGGCATTCAGGCATCGCGGGCATTGAATGGCATGTCGATGGCAGAGACCGGATGTCTGCTGGCGCACCATTCGCTTCTCACTTCGCTTGAAGAATCGCAGACAACCGTGGTGCTCGAGGATGACGTGGTCCTGTGCATCGATTTCGCAGAAAAGATCGGTCATCTGACCGAATCCCTCGAAGCCTCGCCATTCGACATCGTCTTTCTCGGGCAGACGATTTCCTACGAGGAAACACGGACACACGCAAGGCTGCTCAAGCTTCTCGGCAAATTCAATGAAACCCGGAAGCACCTTTTCATCAACGCCCATCCGTTTTACCGATTCGGGGCGTTTGCCTATGCCATCAATCGGCAGTCGGTACGGAAAGTCCACGCTCTCCTCAGCACCCTTGACTTGCCCGTGGCTGCGAAGCCCATCGACAGCCTGCTGAAGGATTGGATCAGCAGGGGCCTTCTGAAGGCGGCCGTGATATTTCCCTATCTGGCCGGCGTTGACGCCAGCCTGGAAAGCAGCATGCAAGACCGCAGTGGCCCGATGGAACATCGCACTCATGCGGAAATCGTCAATCTGTATCTGGACGGCTACGCGCCCGATGCCCGCAGTCGATGGGAGACCGTGCTGTCCGGGAGCCCCGACCTTCACGCACTGGAAATCTGCCTGGCGATCTACGGAAGACTGACTCGGCAATGATCAGGGCGTGAGACCGAGTGACCTCGCCTCCCGCCCCCAGCGCTCGATTTCGGCGGCCAGAAACCGGGCACTCTCTGCCGGCGATGCTGCAAAGGTCTCGATGCCAAGGTCGAGCATGCGGGCATGAAAATCGCCGCTGCGTGTAGCCGTGGCCACATCGCGGTAGATGCGATCGACGAGCGCGGCGGGCGTGCGAGCGGGCGCGACCACGAGCCACCATTCGACCCGATCGAAGCCGGGCAGGCCCGACTCGGCAAAGGTGGGCGCATCGGGAAAGGCTGGAAAACGACGCGCGCTGCTCACGCCGATCACCTTGAGGCGGCCCGAGGCAATGTGCTGTTGAAAGCCCGTGGGTGTTGCCATCATCAGATCGATCTGCCCGCCGAGCAGGGCTGCCGTGGCCGGCGCCCCGCCCTTGAACGGGACGTGCACGAGATCGATGCGCGCATCACGCTTGAACACTTCGCCCGCGCGGTGGCCGTTGGAATTGATGCTCGGGCTGCCGTAGGACAACTGCCCCGGACGCGCCCGTGCAAGGGCAATGACATCCGCAGCGGCACTCGCGGGAAAGTCGGCACGCGACACCAGCAAGGCCGGCGCCGATCCGACCTGCGTCACCGCGCGCAGGTCGCGTGTGATGGTGTAAGGCATGTCGTCGCGCAGGGCCGATGTCACCACGAATGAACTGGCCAGCAAGCCCAGCACATGGCCATCGGGCGCCGCACGAACGACCGCTTCGGTGGCAATGACGGCCCCGCCACCGGTACGGTTCTCGACCAGCACCTGCTCGCCCCACAGGGGTTGCAGGCGCTCTCCGAGCAGACGCGCCATGATGTCCGATGCACCACCCGCCGCCGTCGAAACGACGAGATGGACCGGCCGCTGGGGCCAGCGCACGGCACCCGTCTCGGCTGCCCGGGCGTGACTGCTGGCCGTGACGAACACCAGCACCAGCCTGAGGAGCGCTACGGCCACGGCCACACCCGGACCGCTGCGCTGCCATCGTACGAAGGCATGCCCCGACGAACGCCCGATATCACGCACGGTCGGGCGAGCGCTTCGGGCCATCGGGCTCGGCAACGCATCCGGTGCGGTCAGGTATCGAGAAACAGTCGGCATTCGCAGGGCGCTCCAGATCGGGGACAATCGGGCCGTACCCAGAGCAGCAACGGCAACGAAATACGGAGCATACGATGGCGATCAGACGTGTGGTAACCGGGCATGACGAAAACGGAAAGGCCGTCGTCCTCATGGACGGACCGGCGGGCAACGTGAAGGTCCGCGCGGCCGCAGGCGGACTGGTATCGACCCTGGCCTGGACCACGGACCAGACGCCGGCCGACATCAACGGCAGCGCCGACCGCGCCGAGCGCGACATCGGTGTGGCGCCACCCGATGCAGGCTCGGTTTTTCGCATCGTCGACTTTCCACCCCTCGCCGCGGGGACCGGCGCCATCGATCACGACGCCGTGCTGCGCGAGATGGGCCTGGGTGGCGCTTCGGGCGCGTCACGCAGCCCCTTCATGCATCGGACTCGCAGCATTGATTACGCCATCGTGATGGAAGGCGAGATCGACATGCTTCTCGATGACAGCGAGGTGCATCTGAAGGCGGGCGACATCCTGATCCAGCAGGGAACCAGCCATGCCTGGATGAATCATGGCAGCGTGCCCTGCCGGATCGCCTTCGTGCTGATCGATGCTCATGTGCCACGGGTGCTGCACGGCGTGTCCGGCGAGCGGGGATCGCACTGATCGGGCTGGCAAACCGGCGCGAACGCGCCGACCGACACGGCAGGAGAGGCAGCAGGGCATGAAGCTCATTTCGGTCACCCACAGCTACGGCAACGATGGAGCAGCCCTCACGCTGCTGCACACCGTGCACTTCTGGACCACGACGCTGGGTTGGCAGGTCGATGCCCTGGTTGGACGTGACTGGGCCCGATCGACGATCGACGCCATCGAGGCAGCGGGCATGCAGCCGGTGTACGAAGTGCGTGCCGATGCAGGCTACGACCTTGCGCTGGTCAACACGCTCAACGACCATCGGGCCGTCACGGAACTGCATGACAAGTTGCCGGTCGTGCTCTGGGTGCATGAGGCCGAGAGCATCATCGCAAACGCCACGCTCACGCCGGCGCAATGGGCGCGCGTCTTCCAGTTGCCACGCCTCACGCTGTTCAACAGTCGATGGCAGACCGAGTCGGTCTTTCGCAGCTTCATCTACCGATTGCCCACCGAACGCATCGCGATCGTTCCCTACGGCATTCTGCCGTTCGACATGCCCGAAGCCCCGCGCCCGGGCTCGCTCTCCACGGTCGAGTCGGTTGCACGAGATCACAAACCATTCAGGGTGGCCGCCGTGGGTCGCGTCAATGCCCGCAAGGGACAGATCGAACTCATCGAAGCCGCCGCAGCGCTCGTGCCGCGTCAGGCCATCGAATGCGATCTCATCGGCAGCCACGCTGACGACCCGGTGCTGAAGTCCCGGATTGACGCGATCAGACGACGATACCCGCATCTCGTCCTGAGCGAGGGCGAACGGCCTCGCCAGGCAGCCATGGCAAGACTGTCACAGGCCGATGCCTTCTGCCTGCCCTCGCATGACGAGAGCTACGGCCTGGCAGCACTCGAAGCCGCCCGCATCGGACTGCCCGTCATCCTCGCCAACCTCCCGGTCTATGCCCATGTAGGCTGGGTCGACCGCGAGAACTGTCTCCTGGCCCGCTGCGGGGACAGCGCGAGCATCGGGGGAGCCATCGAGGCGCTCATCGATGACGCTGCCCTGCGCCAGAACCTGATCGAAGGCGGCCGGCAGCTGGCAGCCAGGCATGACTTTGCCCTCTTTCTCGAACGGGTCACGAGCCGCATCGAAGGACTGCTTGCCTGAGGGATAATGCCCCCGGGATGAGCGAGGCCAATCAGGAGACATCGCCATGATGCGCAGCACCGACCGCTTTCTGACCACCCACACCGGCAGCCTGCCGCGACCTGACGACCTCATCCGCATGATGTTCGCCCGCGAAGAGGGCGTGCCGGTCGAGCCGACCGCGCTGGCTTCGCGTATCCGCGAAGCGGTGCGGGACATCGTTGCGCGGCAGCGCGCGGCGGGCGTCGATCTGGTGAACGACGGCGAACTCTCCAAACCGAGCTACGCCACCTATGTGAAGGACCGCCTGTCGGGCTTTGGTGGTACGAGCCAGTCGCTCGAGTACCAGGATCTGGTGGAGTTTCCGGCGCTCGCGAAGAAGGTGTTCGGTGACCCCGGTCGATCGCGCCGCAAGACCCCAGCCTGTACCGGACCGGTTGCCGTGCGCGACCCCGCCGCGGCACGGACCGACGCCGACAACCTGCTCGATGCGATCAAGGCGCATCCGGGCACCGATGCGCGTCTGGCCGGTGCCAGCGGCAGTTTCATGAGTGCAGCGTCACCCGGCGTGGTGTCCCTCTTCTTTCGCAACGACTACTATCCCTCGCACGAAGCCTATCTGTATGCCATTGCGGACGCGATGCGCCATGAGTACGAGGCCATCGCCGCGGCCGGCATCACCCTGCAGATCGACTGCCCCGACCTCGCGATGGGGCGGCATATCCAGTACGCGAACCTCGACCTTGCGCAGTTCCGTGCCCAGGCCCAATTGCATGTGGAAGCGCTCAACCATGCCCTCTCGGGCATCGACCCGGAACGGCTTCGCCTGCACCTTTGCTGGGGCAATTACGAGGGCCCGCATCACCATGACGTGCCCTTCGCCGACATCGCCGACATCGTCTTCTCGGCGCGCCCGGCGGCCCTCTCGTTTGAAGCCGCAAACCCGCGGCATGCCCACGAATGGGCACTCTTCGAGACGATTCGTCTGCCCGAGGGCAAGGTACTGATTCCGGGCGTACTCGAATCGAAGTCGAACTTCATCGAACATCCCGAACTCATCGCCCAGCGCATCGGCCGCTATGCCCGCCTCGTCGGCCGTGAAAACGTCATCGCCGGCAGCGACTGCGGGTATGGCACCTGGGTGGGGCAGGCGGCCGTCGATCCGCAGGTCGTGTTTGCCAAACTGGCAGCGATGGCCGAGGGTGCGCGAATCGCCAGTCGCAGTTTCTGGTAGCCCCGCAGCGGCGCGCGGTTGCGTTCGGTACGACGCAGCCAGCATCGGTCGACCTGAGCCCGGATGCGTTACCGCCCCCGGAGGGCAGCAACCCGCGCCCGTCGGTCAGTCGATGGTGACCCTGGCCAGACGAATCACCTTCGCCCATCGCTCGTAGTCGGTTCGAAGGTAGCGGCCCAGGGCGTCCTGCGACAGCGGCATCGGTTCGGCGCCCGAGCGCAGCAGAGCCTCCCGGATGTCAGGCATGCCCAGAACGCGAGTGATCTCGGCATGCAGGCGTGCCACCAGCGCTGCGGGCATCGCCGCCGGTGCGAACACGCCATTCCAGATCACCACATCGAAGTCCGGATAACCCGACTCGGCAATGGTCGGAATCTCGGGCGCAAAGGCGCTTCGCGCGGCCCCCGTCGTGGCGAGGCCACGCAAGCGTCCGGCGCGCGTGTAGGGCAGCACCGCCGGTGCGGCGGCAAAGCTCACGCCAATCTGGCCCGCGAGCACATCATTCACGGCAGGCGGCCCCCCCTTGTAGGGCACATGCACCATCCGGGTGCCTGCCAGCAGATTGAGGAGTTCTGCGGCCAGATGCCCCTGGGACCCGTTGCCACCCGATGCGTAGTTCACCTGATCGGGACGGGCCCGCGCGTAATCGACCAGTTCACGGACGTTCGAAACGGGAAGGAGGGTCGGATTCACGAAGAGCAGCAAGGGGCTGAAGGCCACCATGGCCACCGGAGACAGGTCCTTCATCGGATCATAGGCAAGACGCATGAGATGCGGATTGATGGTGATGTTGGCACTCGAGCCGAAGAGCAGGGTATGGCCATCGGCCGGGGCCCGCACCACCGCTTCGGCGCCGATGGCACCATTGGCACCGACCCGATTTTCGATCACGACGGGCTGACCCAGCAGGTCACCGAGGCGCTGCATCACGAGGCGTGCGCTGACATCGGCCCCTCCCCCGGGCGGGAACGCCACGAGCATCTTGAGCGGCCGCGTCGGCCATGGGTCGGCAGCCCGCGTCGGTGTGCTCGAGGCCAGCAGTCCTCCTGCCAGCAACAGACCGGGCATCAGGCGCACCCAGGGCAGGCTTCGCACCGTGCGCATCGCAAGACCGGAGAAACGACCGCAGGAAAGAAGGGCAGGTATCATGATTCGAGCGAGGGACATTTCATGGAAGGAGACAGCCTGATCATGCGTTGGAGCGCAAGGCGCCGAGGCGGCCCCGAGGCCGACCGCATCCGACCCGGCCGGGTGACGTGCAACACGGCAGCACCGAATGAAGCCATCATCATGCCAGCGCGGCACTGGACGCTCGCCATGACGGCAGGGCGATGGCTGCCACTCGCGACAGGGCGCACCACCGCAAGCCTGTGCCGAATGCTCTCGTCGGTCGGGCTGCTCGCATCGCTCCCCTGCATGGTGCCGGGAGCAGGCACCACGCAGGCGGCGACCGCCGATGACTATCCCAATCGTGCCATCCGCATCATCGTGCCCTTTCCAGCCGGTGGCACCGCCGACGCCGTGCCACGCATCGTGGGCGAAAAACTCGCTCAGCGCTGGGGTCAACCGGTCGTGGTCGAGAACCGGGCCGGCGCCGCCGGCAACATTGGTGCGGAGATGGTGTCTCGGGCCGAGCCCGACGGTTACACCCTCATGGCGAGCCCACCACCACCGCTCGTGGTGAATCAGTTCCTCTACCCGAAGATCGCCTATGACGCGAGCCTCTTCGTGCCCGTGTCGGTGATGGCCGCGGTACCGACCGTGCTGGCGGTGAACCCGAAGGTTCCCGCCCAGACACTGGCCGAATTCCTGGCGCTTGCTCGCGCACGTCCGGGGCAGATCAACTACGCGTCGCAAGGCAGCGGATCGACTTCGCACCTGACCGCCGAACTCTTCATGATGGCGACGGGCATCCGCATGGCGCACGTGCCCTACAAGGGCAGCGCGCCAGGACTCACCGATCTGCTGGCAGGGCAAGTCGACCTGATGTTCGACAACCTCTCGTCGTCGCTCGGCTACATCCGGGCCGGACGCCTGCGGGCACTGGCCATCACCAGCACGCGCCGAATCCAGGTGCTGCCCGACACGCCTGCCCTGAATGAAACCCTGCCAGGCCTCGTGTCGACCGCGTGGTTCGCGGTGGCAGCACCTCCGGGCACTCCAGCCGACATCGTGACGCGCCTGAGCAGCGCCATCAGCGATGCCATCCGCCTGCCCGATGTGCAGCGACGACTGACCGACATGCTGGCCGAGCCAATGGGGCTCTCCCCCGCCGAGTCGGCCGCCTTCATCCGCCAGGATGCCGAGCGCTGGAAGCGGGTGATCAGCGGGAGTCAGATCCGGGTCGAATGAGACCCGGGGCCGTGATGACCGATGCTGCGTGGAACTGCCGCGCAGCGCACCGCTGCGCGTATCTTCAGATCTTGAAGGCCTCGAGCGACTCCGGCGCAAACAGGTCCTCGGGGGCGAGGCGGCGCCGCGAAAGACCCTGCTCGTGGTGGTAGCGCAGGAACGTGTCGAGCACATGCCGGTTGGACGCGAAACCGTAAGCCCACCAGTCATCCCCCATCTCGCGGCGGGTTTCCTCGACGTGCGATACCAGCCAGGGCAGCATGGTGCTCAGCGCTGCGGTCTGCATCAGACCTTCATAGGTGTGACGCTGCGCGAGCGTGAAGGCCTTGCACAGCGACTGCGCCACCCACGGGTTGGCCTCGTACACATCGCGCCGGATGACCACCGTGTGCATGATCGGGAAGATCTTCGTGCGGCGGTAGTAGGCACGCTCGATCTCGGTGTAGTTCTCGAAAAGCCGCTTCACGTCGGATGGCCGGCTGTGCAGGGTCGAGGGCGCACGCGCTGACTGGAGGGCGTCGATCTCGCCCTCGGCCAGCATCTGCGAGAGGGTCTTGTCGGGGCCGATCGCATGCATGCGAAAGTTCGACGGCAGCGAGAGCTTCAGCTTCTCCTCGCGCCCGGGCTGCTCCTCGCCGCCGGTGTAGTAGTCGACCGCATCGGCCGCGACACCGTACTCATCCTGCAGGATGCCGCGGATCCACACCGGCGCCGTCATCTGGTACTCGGGCACACCCATCTTGCAGCCGATCAGGTCCTTCGGTTCGCGGATACCGCTTTTTGCCGACACGAAGATGCATGAGTGCCGGAAGAAGCGCGACGGAAAGATCGGAATCGCGATGAAGGGGGGCTTTTCCTGTCCGAGTGACACGGTATACGACGAGAGCGACATCTCGGCCACCTCGAACTCGCGGTTGCGCAGCATCCGGAAGAACGTCTCCTCGACCTCGAGGTTGATGTAGTTGAGGTCGATGCCATCGGGTTGCACCAGACCGTCGGCCAGTGCGCGGGTGCGGTCGTAGTTCCAGCAGGCAAGGTTCAGACGCAGTCGGGACATGCTCGGTCTCCAGGGTTCAGGGCGACCGCACAGGACGGCGGCCGACAGGACGTGTACGCCGCGGCCGGGATGCCGGGGTGTACGCGGTCAGTCATTACGTGCAGAGGACTTCTTCACGATGGGGGTCCAGCGGGCAATTTCGCTGCGCATGAACTCGGTGAACTGTGCCGCATCGAGGTCGTTGACCTCGGTGCCTTCCATGCGCAGGCGCGCGCGAATGTCGGCCGAAGCGAGCGCACGACGCACTTCGAGGTTGAGCCGCTGCACGATATCGGCAGGCAATCCGGCGGGCCCCGAGAGGGAGAACCAGACGGTGGCTACCAGACTCGGATAGCCGCTCTCGACAAAGGTGGGGACATCGGGATAGTCGGGCAGGCGCCGGGCACTCGAGAGCGCGATGGCCCGGATCTTGCCTGCATGAATCTGCGATGAAGCCGTGGTGAGCGTCGTGGAGGTCGACTGCAGGGTGCCCGCCATCAGATCGACAATGGCCGGACTGGCGCCCTTGTAGGGCACGTGGGCCAGATCGACTCTGGCTACCTGACGGAACATTTCGGCCATCAACTGCCCTTGCGTCCCCGTGCCTGGCGAGCCATAGGCCATCGGGTGCGTTCGCGCATGGCTGACGAACTCGCGCAGATCGCGCACCGGGAGACCGAGCGTGACGCAGAAGACAATCGGCGGTCCGCCAAAGAGCGCGATGTGGGTGAAATCGGCCATGGCATCGAAGGGCACCTTCGACACCGCGGGCGCAAGCACGTGCGAGGCCACGCCCGACACCACCAGCGTATAGCCATCGGGCGCCGCCTTGGCTACCATCTCCGAGCCGACCACCCCGCCCGCACCACTCCGATTCTCGACGATGAAACTCTGGCGAAAGGCATCGGAGAGCTTCTGCGCGACCAGTCGACCCAGGGTATCGGCACTGCCGCCAGCAGCAAACGGGGCAACGATACGCACCGGACGCGTTGGCCAGGCCGGCGCGGACTGCGCATGGGTCAGGGACCATGGGCTCATGGCGCAAAGCCCGGCGACGAGCGCACAAGCCATCAGGACAGGACGCCGTCGGCAGGAATCGTTCAAGAGCGGCTCCGGAAGATGCGCCGGAAAGCAAGAAGGGCCAGGATCTGTCCCTGGCCCTTCTTTCGGAATTGGTCGGGGTGAGAGGATTTGAACCTCCGACACCTGCGTCCCGAACGCAGTGCGCTACCAGGCTGCGCTACACCCCGTTGGTATTGACCACAATCGACATCGGTATCGATGCTCTTTGCGACCAAGCCCGACATTCTAGCAAGGAACCTGCTCATGCGCCAAGCGACCGGAGCCGTGTCGGCAAGCATGCGCAAACCGTCAGAACGAGCGATCGACGGAGAAGCGGGCGAGATCGGCCAGCGTCGAGCGGCAGACGCTCTGCGGCAGCACACCGAGCGTTTCGAGCGCCTGGCGGGCCTCATCGCGGGCACGCTCGCGGGTGTATTCGATGGCGCCGGTGCGCTCGATGGCCGCCAGGACCGCCGGCAATTCATCGATCTGCTGACCTTCGATGGCCCGGCGCACGAGTGCGCGCTCGGCATCGGTGCCGACGTTCATCACGTGAATGAGCGGCAAGGTGGGCTTGCCTTCACCCAGATCACCGCCGACGTTCTTGCCGGTTTCCCCGGGGTCACCCGAGTAATCGAGCACGTCGTCGATCAACTGGAATGCGACTCCCAGATGCGCACCGTAGCAGGCGAGCGCCTCTTCGGTCGACGCATCGGCGCCCGCCAGAATGGCGCCCAGCCGGCCGGCGGCCTCGAAGAGCTTGGCGGTCTTGCGCGCGATGACATCGATATACCGGGCGATATCGACATCGGCATTGCTGATGTTGAGCAACTGCAGCACTTCGCCTTCGGCGATGGTGTTGGTGGCCTCGGCCAGCACCTGCATCACCCGCATGTTGCCCACGCCGACCATCATCTGGAAGGCGCGTGAATAAAGGAAGTCGCCGACGAGCACGCTGGCCGCATTGCCGAAGCTCGCGTTCGCGGTCTTGCGTCCTCGACGCAAGTCGGATTCATCGACCACATCGTCGTGCAGCAAGGTCGCGGTGTGGATGAACTCCACCACCGCCGCCAATTCGACATGGCTGGCCCCCTGGTATCCGCAAGCGCGCGCGGCGAGCAGCACGAGTGCCGGACGCAGACGCTTGCCACCGCTCGCGATGATGTACTCGGCGACCTGCCGGATCAGGATGACATCGGAATCGAGCCGCGCCCGAATGACCCGATCGACGGCATCAAGATCATCGGCAATCGGCAGACGCAGGGATTCAACGGTTGCGTTCACGGCAGGCAGCAGGCGGGAGTTCGGGGGAGAATGGGGCTCAGGCGGTGCCGAGGACGCATGGGCGCGACGCTCGACTCACCCCGGATGCCCCACTGTCTCATCGCGGAGCGTCAGCAAGAATAGCACGAACGCATTGACAGGCACCCCCACAGTCAGCTATCTTCCAAGGCTTTTCCGGATTCGGGCAGGGCACGCTATGTATGCGGTGATCAAGACCGGTGGCAAACAGTACCGGGTCGCCTCGGGCGAACGGCTCAAGGTCGAAAAACTGGTCGCCGACGTCGGCGCCCAGGTGACGATTGATGATGTGCTGGCCGTGGGTGAAGGCGACAACCTTCGCATCGGGACCCCGCAGGTTGCGGGCGCAACGGTGACCTGCACCATCGTCTCGCACGGACTGGGCGACAAGGTTCGCATCTTCAAGATGCGTCGCCGCAAGCACTATCGCAAGTCGCAAGGCCATCGTCAGGCCTTCACCGAAATCCAGATCACCTCCATCAACGGCTGAGGACTGACCTACCATGGCACACAAGAAAGCAGGCGGCAGTTCCCGCAACGGTCGTGACTCCCACTCGAAGCGCCTGGGCGTCAAGCGCTATGGCGGACAGATCGTGAACGCCGGCGAGATCATCGTTCGCCAGCGCGGCACGCAATACCACCCCGGTCACGGCACCGGTATCGGTCGTGATCACACGATCTTCGCCAAGCTCGCTGGCGTGGTCACCTTCGCCGTGAAGGGCCCGCTCGGCAAGTCGACGATCAGTATCGTCCCGGTGGCCGCCGAGGCCGCCCCCGCTCAGGCCTGACCGGCCTCCTCGTGCCTCCTGTGGCGGCCTGTCCGGGCCGTCGCAGCAGGCCCGGATCGACCGCGCAGCCGCCCCTCCCCTCTCCCGCAGCGCGATGAAATTCATTGATGAAGCCCTGATCGAAGTTCATGCCGGCGCTGGCGGCAAGGGCGCGGTGAGCTTTCGTCGCGAAAAATTCATCCCCATGGGTGGTCCCGACGGCGCCGATGGCGGGCGCGGTGGCAGCATCATCGTCGTTGCCGACCGCAACCTCAACACGCTCATCGATTACCGGTACACGCGCATCTTTCGCGCCCGCGGTGGCGAGGGTGGTCGCGGCTCGCAGTGCAACGGACGCGGCGCCGAGGACGTCATCCTGCGCGTGCCGGTAGGCACCACCATCACCGATCGCGACTCGGGCGAACAGGTGGCCGACCTGTCCGTCGACGGTCAGGAGGCGGTGCTTGCCCGCGGCGGCAAGGGCGGGCTTGGCAACATGAACTTCAAGTCGAGCGTCAACCGGGCACCGCGGCAGTCGACGCCTGGCGAACCGGGTGAAAATCGCAACCTGCATCTCGAACTGAAGGTACTGGCCGATGTGGGGCTGCTGGGCATGCCCAACGCCGGCAAGTCATCGCTCATTCGATCGATGTCCAGTGCTCGGCCGAAGGTTGCCGACTACCCCTTCACCACGCTGCAACCGTATCTGGGCGTGGTTCGCATCGACGACAACCGATCGTTCGTGATGGCTGACATTCCGGGTCTCATCGAGGGCGCCTCGGAAGGGGCTGGTCTCGGACACCAGTTTCTGCGTCACCTCAGCCGCACCAGCCTCTTGCTGCACGTCATCGACATCGCGCCATTCGACGAGGCGTACGACCCGGTCATCGGCGCCCGTTCCCTCATCGCGGAACTGAAGAAGTACGACCCCGAGCTGCATGCCAAGCCGCGCTGGCTGGTCTTCAACAAGGCCGACCTGCTGGATCCCGCCGATTGCGAGCGGCGGGTGAAGGCCTGTGTGAGACGACTGCGCTGGAAGGGCCCGGTGTTCATCACCGCTGCCCTGACCGGGCAAGGCTGCCGCGAACTGGGCTTTGCCATCATGGAACACAACGAGTCGGCGCGGGCACAGGCATGAACTCGCGCAGGGCCATCGCCGCGGCACGAACGCTGGTGATCAAGGTGGGCAGTTCGCTGGTGACAGCCGACGGCGCGGGGCTCGATCGGGCTGCCATCGGGCGCTGGGCTGAACAGATCGCGCAACTGCGTACCCAGGGCCGACACTGCGTGCTTGTCTCGAGTGGTGCCATTGCCGAGGGCATGCAGCGACTGGGCTGGAAGACGCGACCCCAGATCATGCATGAACTGCAGGCCGCCGCCGCGGTTGGCCAGATGGGCCTCGCCCAGGTGTACGAAACCTCGTTCCAGCGCCACGGCCTCCACACCGCTCAGGTGCTGCTCACCCACGCCGATCTGGCCGACCGCGAGCGCTATCTCAATGCGCGGTCGACCCTGCGCACCCTGCTCGAACTGGGCGTCGTGCCGATCATCAACGAGAACGACACGGTCGTTACCGACGAAATCCGGTTTGGTGACAACGACACGCTCGGCGCCCTGGTCACCAACCTCATCGAAGCCGACTGCCTGGTGATCCTGACCGATCAGGCTGGCGTCTACTCGGCCGATCCGCGCAAGGACCCGAGCGCCACCCTCATCCGCGAGGCTATCGCCGGCGACCCCTGGCTCGAGACGATTGCCGGGGGCACCGGGTCAGCCATCGCCAAGGGCGGCATGCTCACCAAGATTGTCGCTGCGCGGCGCGCCGCGCGCAGTGGTGCCCACACCCTCATCGCCTCAGGACGCGAGCCCGATGTGCTCGTTCGCCTCTGCGCGGGTGAACGTATCGGCTCGATGCTCGCCGCCACCACCCCACCGCTCACGGCGCGCAAGCAGTGGCTGGCCGACCACCTGCAGGTACGCGGGTCGGTTCAGCTCGACGCCGGGGCAGCGCGAGCCTTGCGTGAAGGCGGTGGCAGCCTGCTGCCAGTGGGGGTGCGCAACGTGACCGGTGACTTCGAGCGCGGTGCCGTCATCGCCTGCCTCGACCCCGAAGGCATTGAAATTGCACGCGGCCTCACCCACTACAGCGCCGCCGATGCACGCCGCATCGCCGGGCAGCCCTCAAGTGCCATCGAGAGCATCCTGGGCTACATCGACCACCTGGAACTCATTCACCGTGACAACATGGTGCTGTTGCAAGGCTAGGGTGAGACAAGGCCGACGCCGATCGACGCGTCAGCGCCTGAACTCCACCCACACCTGATACTGGCGAGTGACTCCCACCAGCTCGTCGGGTGGCGTCGGGTAAGCGGCAGCAGCAACCGCCGCAAGCGCAGCCTGATCGAGCAGACCGATGCCCGAGGACTGAATCACGGTCGGGTTCGATGCCTGCGCATCGCGCATCACGAACTCGACGCGGGTTCTCCCACTCATGCGAAGACGCTGTGCCGCCGCCGGGTAAACCACGGCAGCCTGAACCGCCGCCTTCACGCGCCCGGCGTAGACAAGCATCGGATCGGGCTTCACATCGGCGGGGACGACCGGGGGTGGCGGGGGCGGTGCCGGCAGCGCGGGGGGCGGTGCAGGTTCGCTGAACGGGGTGGGCTCCGCTACCGGTTGCAGATCGGGTACGGGCTTGACGACCGGGCGCGATGGCGGCGGTTCAGGTGGCGGAGGAGGCACCGGTATCGGCGGCACAACCTTGGGCTGTGGCAGCTTGGGTTTGGGGGGCTCGGGCTTCGGCTTGGGCGGCTCGGGCGCCTTCTTTTCCTCAGGGGCCGCGAGTTGCAACACCACCGGCGCGGGCTCGGACTTGACGGCGCGCGTCGTCACGGCGAGGAGCGCACCTCCGCCGCCGATCAACAACACCTCGAGCAGGAGCGCAATGCCGACCGACTTGAACTGGCTGCCCGCGTGGCTGGCGGGGGACCCGGACGCCGCGTCCATCAATGCCCCGGGTTGCGGGTGGCGAGCGCAATCTGCGTGGCGCCTCCGCGCCGGACGGCATCGATCACCTGCATCACCTTCTGCAGCTCCACCGTCTCGGTTCCCGCCAGGGTCACGGCGGTATGGCTGCCATCGTGGGCCAGCAGCCAGGCAGAAAGCTCGGCCGCCTGCATCGGGCGGCCATCAGCGGCGATCGTCCCGTCGGCAGCCAGTTCGACCAGCAGCTTGGGGCTTGGCAGCGGTGTCGCCGTCGAACTCGTGGGCAGCTTCGTCACATGACCGGAGGTCGGAATCATCCGCAGCGTCATCATCGCGAAGAACACCAGCAGAAACAGCATGATGTCGATCATCGGCACGATCTCGATGCGTGCCTTTCGGGTTTCGAAGTAACGCATCAGGCACTCGTGCGGCGCGCCGCGATCGATACCTGATCGGCCAGTCCCTCGGGCGGACGCTTGCCAAGGTCGGCCCGGTTGATGATCATCACCTTCAGCGTCTCGAGCTGGTGCACGAGGAGACGTACCCGGTTGTGCAGTGCGTTGTAGAAGATGAGCCCGATCATGGCGATCAGCAATCCGAGGCCGGTTGCCACGAGAGCCTCGGCAATGCCTCCGGTGACTTCCACCGCCGCGCTCTGGTCGGCCAGCACCTTGAACGCATTGAACATGCCGATGATGGTTCCAAAGAGGCCGAGCAAGGGCGCCAGCGTCACGATCGTATCGAGCACCCAGAGCGATCGATCGAGCCGTGGTACCTCGTGCATCAGGGCTTCTTCGAGATGGCTGCCCAGCGTGGCACGACCACCCATGCCATCGGCCTGTTGCGCCGCGCGCAGCAGGGCGAGGTGCGGCAGGTGCGGATGCTTGCCCCGCAGCGACTGCAGATCATCACTGGCACCACTCACCGAACCCTGGAGCACCCGGATGAGTTCGGCGCCGTATCGCGCCATGCTCGACAGATACCGGCTGCGCTCGACAATCACGGTGAGCGCCACCAGCAGAACGGCAAGCATCACGTAGATCGTGCCCCCGGAATTGTTGGCCAGACCAACGAGATGCTCGACATTCATGCGTACTGACTCCTTGTGACGACGTGAGGCCTGCTGCAAACCCGATCAGAAATCGGCGTTGACGCCGACAAAGCCGTTGCGACGCGGCAGTCGATAGACGAGGTCGTTCGGGGCCTGCGTCGTCGCGGCCTGCGATAACCCGACGATGTCCTGGTGATTGAAGAGGTTGTTCACGCCCAGCCGGATCTGCATCGACTTGAGGGTCGGGCTGATGTTCGACAATTTGTAGTTCACGAAGGCGTTGGTGAGCAGGTAGGGGTCGATGCTGGCGCCCTGCGGGGTCGACCCGGTGGTGACATAGGCACTGCCGATGCGCTTGACGATGCCACCCACCTTCCAGCCACCCGATTCCCAGAAGGCGCCCACCGCTTCGGTGTTGCTCGGCAGCCCGGTATTGCCCCCTTGCATGACGGCGGTGTAATCGGAGGTGCGCTTCGCACTGTTGGTGGTGGCGTTGAGGTAACCGCTGAAGCCGTTGCCGAACACGTAGGTCAGCTCGGCCTCGAGGCCCTTGTAGGTCACGCCCCCGTTGTTGATGACCGGGTAGGTGTTGGAGACCGCGTCATAGGCGCCCTGGCCATAGTAGTTGTCGAACTTGATGAGGTAGCCATCGACGTCGATCGTGAGGCGATCAGTCTTCCAGATCGTGCCCAGCTGGTAGGCCCGGCTGCGCTCCGGGCGCGCCTGGTCAGGGACCACGATGTTGGTGGGGGACTGCTGCAGTTTCTGATCGTACCAGCCCGTGGATGGAATCAGAACGCCCCAGGTGTCCTGCGCATAGACCGTCCAGTTCGCAGTGGGCTTCCAGCGGATGTCGAGCGAGGGGAGCGTGTTGGCATAGGTCTGGCTGAACGCGTAGGGCTTGGTGAGCGAGGTGTTCTGTGCCGGGAAGTCGTTGATCTGCTGGGTGATCACCGAACGCTTCACCCCCGGGGTAATGGCCACATTCTCGAGCGGATGAAATTCGTGCTCGAGGTAGAACTGGTTCTGGTTGGTCGTGAAGTCCTGGTGGTAACTCGTGCCAGCGAGGCTGTCGGTGTAGTTGCCGTAGTCCTGGACATTCACGTAGTAGCCATGCCGCCAGGTCTTGGTCTGCGTGAGCCATGCGCCGACGCGGGTCTGCCCGAGGCTCGAATCCTTGCTCAGGCGGAGGATGTCGCCGTAGGTGCGATAGGAATTCAGCTTGGCGATGCCGTTGTAGCAATCTTTCGATGGCTGCACGCCCACACAAGCACCCGTCGGATAGGCCGCGGTGCCGCTCTTGCCGTAGGCAGCGCCATCGGGCAGCCCGCTGGCTGCCGTGAAGAGCGTGTTGGCGTAGTTCTGGATGTTGTTGTACGAGTAGGTGAAGAGCTTGTTGTCGACCTTCCAGCCATCGCCCAGATTCGATGCCACATCGAAGTACTCGAGGTCGGTACGAACGTCGTAGGCGTTGTAGCCGTAGTAGTTGGTCTTCGTGGGATCGTTGCTGTTCAGATAGTTCTTGCCGTAAAGCGCCTGGGCGGCGCGCGTGCCGGTGGTGGTATTGCCGGTGTGGTTGTACATCTGGTTGAACGTGCCAAAGAGCGTGACCGTCGTGTCGGCATTCACCGCGTTCAGGTACTTGAACATGACCGACTTGCGGTGCTGATCGTCATACGTGAGCGCGCCATCGCTCTTGAAACTCTGAACGTCGAGAAGGAGACTCTGGCCCCCATTGGCGCCAAAGCGGCCGCTGTTGAATTCAGCGCCATACAGCTGGGTGTTGAACGACCCGTACGATGCATAGGGTGAGATGCCGGCAACAGGCGTGGGATCCTTGGACATCAGCCCCACCGTGCCACCAAAGGAGGCCGGACCGAACGTGGCCGCCGAACCCGGGCTGCGATCGATCTGCACCCCACCGATGAACTGCCCCGGAAAGTAGGCCCACGAGTGGTGGGTCGGGTCGTTCGAATCGTTGAACGGAATGCCATCCCAGGTCATGTTGAAGTAGCCGTCGCTGAATCCCCGGAACATGATCTTGCTGTCGCCACCACCGATGCCATTCGGGTGGGGCGGCGCGACGATGCTGGGTGCCACGTTCAGGATCTGGGTGTAGTCCGATGTGGGCGCGGTGTAGTTGCGGATGTAGTTTTCGCTCACTTCCGAGGTCGGCCAGCGGCCTTCGAGGTTGCCCTGCGAGATTGCGACGGCAGCGGCAGCAGGCGCACCGATCGCGGCGGCCGGCAGTGCGGGCGTGCGACCAGGCGCGGCCTCATTCGTCGCGGTACCGGCACCGGTGCCAACGGCACCCAGATCGACCGGATCGGCGGCCAGGGCAGCGGGTGAGATGAAGGCGAATTGCGCGAGTGCTGCAGCGACCGCGAGGTGCAGTCGCGAGGGGCGGAAGGTCATGACGAGGCATCCTGCGAGATGAGTGAATCGATCTCAGGAGTTTCGCAATGCAACATGACTGCCGAATGACATGTGCAACCCGTTTGCCCCGCGCATCCGGCCTCACGCCGGGTGCAACGGCCACGGTCAGTTGTCGACGCGCGCCCCCGACTCCTTCACCACCCGCCCCCACAAGGCAGCCTGGGTCGCGATGTAGGCCACAGCCTCGGTCGGCGAATTGCCCAGCGGCACCGCACCGAACTCCGACAGTCGCTGACGAACCTCGGGCACCTGCAGCGCCTTCACCAGGGCCGCATTCAGGGTGCGCATGGCCACCGGTGGCACGCCGTGTGGCGCCACGATGGCAAAGAAGGACTGCGACTCGGCGCCCTTGAAGCCCCCTTCGGCCAGGGTAGGCACATCGGGCAGCACCGACAGGCGCTGCGGACTGGTCACGGCCAGCGGGCGCAACTTGCCGGCACGGATCTGCGGCAGGATGTTGGGCGTGTTGTCAAACAGGGCCTGAATCTGATTGCCCAGCAGCGCGGTCACGGAAAACTGGTTGCCGTTGAAGGGTACGTGCACGAGGTCGGTGCCCGTCTGGCGCTTGAACAGCTCCATGGACAGATGAAACGGCGACCCGCTACCCGGCGATCCGTAATTGAGCGTGCCCGGATTGGCCCGCGCCCAGGCGATGAATTCGCGCAGGTTGCTCACCGGCAGGGCGGGCGACACCACGAGTACGCTGGGTGATTCGGCCACCACTGACACCGGGTCGAAATCGCGCGCCGGATCGTAGGGCAGCCGAGGATAGAGACTGGGCTGGATGGCCAGCACGCTCGTATTGCCAAAGAGAAGCGTATAGCCATCTGCCGGTGATCGCGCCACCAGATCGGTACCGGTAATCTGTGCACCGCCCGGGCGATTATCGATGATGAAGGGTTGATGCAATTCCTCGGCCAGTCGCGCCCCCAGCAGCCGCGCGATGATGTCGTTGGTTGCGCCGGCTGCGATCGGCACCACGATGCGCACGGCACGCACCGGGTAGTCCTCGGCCCGCACCGTGTGGGCAGGCATCAGCAGTGCACAGGCCACGAGGGCCGTACTCACCACCGCAGCGACGAACGAAGCCTCCCTGGCATCCGCATGGGTGCGGGGGCTTGGCCTTCGGGTCTGTCTCATGGTCTGCCTCTCCTGCGACGGTTGCCGCCCGACGCTTCGCCCATTATCCTCGGTCGATCGACACAGCGGCAAACGTGCAACTCATGGGCATCATCGATCCGACCGAATTTGCAGCGACGACCTCGCTCGAGGAACTGCACGAAGCGCTCGCGCGCTTCGGGGTCGATCCGGGATGGGCCAAGCGCGAACCTTCGCTCTGGCCCGCACCGCGCCAGGGCTTCAAGCCTGCCCACTGGTCGTACGCCAGCGGCCGTGCAGCGCTCGAAGCAGCGGCACGCTTCGTGAGCACGGAGTTTGCCGAACGCCGCAATCTCATTCTCTTCAACCCGGTGGAGGGCAACCGCTACGCCACCTCGCGCACGCTCATCAGCGCCTACCAGATGGTGCTCGCCGGCGAAACCGCCCGCAGTCATCGGCATACCCCGAATGCGCTGCGGCTCGTGATGGATGCCGGCCCCGACACCTGTACCATCGTCGAAGGCAAGCGACTTCCCATGATGGAAGGCGACGTGCTCCTCACCCCGAACTGGCACTGGCACGGGCACGCCAACGAGGGCACGCAGAACGCGATCTGGATCGACTTTCTGGACGTACCGATGATGCACTTCATCGATGGTGGCATGTTCTTCGAGCGTCACCCCGACGGCATCGAGGGGACGGCTCCCATCGAGCCCCACTCACCGATGCGATTCGCCCGTGCCGACTGGATGCAGGCGCTCGATGCCGCGAGCGAGGATCGTCCCGGTGAACGACGCGTGACCCTGGGACCGCCCTGCCTCGACACCATCGGACTGCAGGTCATGCGGCTCGATCCGGCGGGACGCGACATGGGACGCGACATGGGACGCGACATGGGGCCGCCCGGCGTGGCAGCCGTTCATGCCCGTACCACGGCGAGTGTCATCTACGCCGTTGCCGATGGCCGCGGCGAGACCTTCATCGGCGACGAACGGTTCACCTGGGCGCGGGGCGACGTCTTTGTGGTACCGGCCTGGTGGCAACATGAACACCGGGCGTTCGAACGCAGCCACCTCTTGCGCGTCAGTGACGAGCCCTTCCTCGAGCGCCTGCACTGGCTGCGCACCGAGGACACGCCGATACCTGCAGCAGCCGAGCGACTCGGACCCGCATCGCGATGAATGCGCCGGCCGTCACGGACAAGCGCGCCACCGGCTCGGCCCCTGACACGTCAGGGCGCACCGCGGATGACAACCCTGTCGAACGCACTCCCGTCCTCATCGTGGGCGGCGGCCCGGTCGGGCTGGCCGTCGCTGGCGACCTGGGCTGGCGCGGCGTCGAGTGCATTCTCATCGAACGGGGCGATGGCGCCATCAGCCAGCCCAAGATGGACTTGCTCGGGATTCGCACGATGGAGTTCTGTCGGCGCTGGGGCATCGTGGACGAGGTCGAAAACGCCGGCTACAACCGCGATCATCCGCAGGACTACGCCTGGGTGAGCGCGCTCTCGGGTGGCTACGAATTCGGGCGTGAGCCCTTCCCTCCTCCGCATGACGAGCCCACGCCACCGCAGAGCCCGCAGCACCGGGAGCGTCAGCCGCAGAACTTCTTCGATCCGGTGATTGCGCGGTTTGCTGCTCGGCAGGCATCGGTGAGCCTCCGCTACCGCACCGAACTTGTCGCCATCACCGAGCATGAGGCCCATGTGAGCGCGCAGGTGCGTGATCTCGGTACCGGACGCGTCCGGACGATCGAGGCCAACTACGTGGCGGCCTGTGACGGGGGCGGCAGTCGCATCCGCGAAAGCCTGGGCATCGCGCTCCCCCAGGACACGGTGCTGACCTACACCAGCAACGCGATCTTTCGCAGCGATACGCTGTGGCAGGTGGCCGATGTTCGTCCCGGATACCGGTTCATCTTCATCGGCCTCGAGGGCACCTGGTGCACGATCGTCGCCGTCAACGGGCGCGACCAGTTCCGGTTTTCTCTCGTTGGCGATGGCAGCCGCCGGATGCTCGATGCGCAGGCCGTACGCGAGGCGATCGTTCGAGCGGTGGGTCGACCGTTCGACTTCGAGGTGCTGAGCATCATGCCCTGGACACGGCGGGAATTCGTCGCCGACCGCTACGGCAGCCGGCGCATCTTCCTCGTCGGCGACGCAGCCCACCTCAATTCGCCCACGGGTGCCTTCGGCATGAATACCGGCATGCAGGATGCGGTCGACATAGGCTGGAAGCTCGCGGCGCGCCTGCAGGGCTGGGGGGGTGATCGCCTGCTCGAGAGCTATGAAGCCGAGCGCCGTCCGGTGGCCCTTCGCAATGTCAAGGAAGCCACCGCCAACCTCGAACGCATGCTCTCGCCGCGCACCCGCAAGCCACCCGCAACGCTGCTTGACGACACGCCTGAGGGCGAAGCGGCGCGACGTGCGTTTGGCGATACCTACACGGCGATGATGAAGCAGGAGTGGTTCACCATCGGCATCCACCTGGGCTACGTCTACGAAGGGTCACCGGTCATCGTGCCCGACGGAACGCCACCGCCACCCGACGAAGTCATGACCTACACGCAGACCGCGCGCCCGGGCTCGCGCTCACCGCACGCCTGGATCGCCCCAGGGCGCTCGACGCTCGACCTCTTCGGCCGTGGTTTCGTGCTGCTGCAGTTCGATCGGTCGGTGGACGTCACACCGCTCGTCGGCGCCGCCGGTCGGTGCGGCCTGCCGCTCGCAGTCGAGCCGATCGACAACGCTGACATCGCCGCGCTCCATGAGCGCCGACTGGTGCTGGTGCGCCCCGACGGCCATGTCGCCTGGAGAGGCGACCACCTGCCCGATGACTGCCATGCGCTGGTGGATCGGGCAAGGGGTGCATGACGACGGAGACAAGGGTGACCTCCGTCGCCTGCACAGCCGTCTGTCAGCCCGCCTGTCAGGCCCCGCCTGAGTCGGTCAGGCCATGTCGGCGGCGAGTGACGCCCGCACATCGGCGCTCACCGGATCGACACTCGCGACATAGGCTGGGTGATCGATCCCGACTGCCAGTGCGGCGCCCGTCTTCAGGGCCTGTGCCATCGCCTCGGTCAGTTCGAAGCGCAGGAAGTGCACCGACGAGGTCTTCTCGTCGTTCTCGCGATCGATATCCTCATCGGCAATGGCATGGACCCGATCGTGTCCGGCCACCTGCACCCAGGTGCGATCTTCGATGCCGCGCATGCCGGCAAGCGCAACCGCCCGTTCGGCCTCGTCGGGATACTCGATCATCATGGTGGCTTTGAGGTTGCGGCCATCGGGAATCAGCGGGTTGTAGGCATCCATTTCGTCGAGAATGCCGCGCTCCTCGAAGGTGCGCTCGACTCGCAGCATTTCCTGGATCTGGTAGCGCACCGTCAGTTCATCCTCGAACTCGAGCAGCACATGCTCGCCCACGAAGACCTTGCGCGCCTTCTTGTGTTCGATGACTTTCGCCCTGAAGGTCGGCCGCTCGCGCGCGTAACGCTCGAGACTCCAGAGACTGTCACGGGTAATCTGCGTCATGGTGTGAATGCTCCTGTTGCAGATGCGGTCAGATGCCGTAGGCACGCCGCACCAGGGTTATCGGATGTGCCACGTCGGGCGCTGGCGTACCCGCCTCGCGCATGCCCTGCTCGATGTGATGACCGGCCAACTGGCAATCGGAACTGATGACATCGGGGCCGGGGGCGGCCATCGCCTTGAACACCGGACGGCCGATCTTCATCGACAGCGCATGAAAATCCTTCTTGACGCCCCAGGTGCCCGAGTGCCCGGAGCAACGCTCGACCGTGGTCACTTCGGTACCCGGCACGAGCTTCAACATTTCCTCGGTCTTGCGACCGACGTTCTGCACCCGACTGTGGCAGGGCATGTGATACGACACCTTGCCCAGCGGCGCCTTGAAATCCTTGTCGAGCAGACCATCCTTGTTGCGCGCGATGAGGTACTCGAACGGGTCGAACATGGCGGCCCGCACCGCGGCTACATCGGCGTCGTCGGGGAACATGAGCGGCAATTCCTGCTTGAACATGAGGGTGCAGGACGGAATGGCCGTGAGGATCGCGTAGCCCTCGCGTGCCAGACGGGCGAGCGGGGGGATGTTGGTTTCCTTGAGCCTTGCCACGCCCTCGAGATCGCCCAGTTCGAGCTTGGGCATGCCGCAACAGGCTTCCTTCTCGACCACCACGTAGGGGATGCGATTGTGTTCGAGCACGGCGAGCAGGTCATGGCCGATGCCCGGTTCGTTGTAGTTCACGTAGCAGGTGGCATAGATCGCCACCTTGCCCGGGGTGCGCTCGCCGTCGACCACCGGATGGACGGGCGAACCCTCCGCGCTGCTGCGGAAAGTGCTGCTCGCGTATTCGGGGATCCAGGCCTTGCGGTCGACACCGAGTACCGACTCCATGGCCGCTCGCACCGGCGCCAGCTTGTTCACGGCATTGACGGTCTGGGTCACGATCGGAATGCCGGCAAAGGATCCGAGCGTGTCGGTACTCGCCAGCAGACGGTCGCGCAGGGTCGAACCACCCTTGGCGAAGTTGACCGCCTTCGCACGCAGCATCAGGTGCGGAAAGTCGATGTTCCACTGGTGCGGCGGCACATAGGGACACTTGGTCATGTAGCAGACGTCGCACAGATAGCACTGATCGACGACCTTGCCGTAATCGGCCTTGGCCACGCCATCGATCTCGCCCGATTCACCCTCGTCGATCAGATCGAACAGGGTCGGAAACGCCGTGCACAGGCTCACGCAGCGACGGCAACCATGACAGATGTCGAAGACACGCTCCATTTCTGCCTCGAGCAGCTTCTCGTCGTAGAACGCTTCGGTGCGCCACTCGATCGGATGCCGGGTCGGCGCATCCAGGTTGCCTTCACGCATGTTCATTTCCCCTGAAGATAAAAAAAGGCGGGGAAACTGCTCCCCGCCTTGCTGACTGCGCCAGTGGCGGTATCAGTCGGCCAGCTGGTCCAGGGCCTTCTGGAAACGGTTGGCGTGTGAACGCTCAGCCTTTGCCAGAGTCTCGAACCAGTCGGCCACTTCCTCGAAGCCCTCGGTACGAGCTTCCTTGGCCATGCCCGGGTACATGTCGGTGTACTCGTGCGTCTCGCCAGCGACCGAAGCCGTCAGATTGGCGCGGGTTGCACCAATCGGCAGACCGGTGGCCGGATCGCCCACTTCAGCGAGGTAGTCGAGGTGACCGTGCGCGTGGCCGGTTTCACCCTCGGCGGTCGAGCGGAACAGCGCTGCGACGTCGTTCTGGCCTTCCACGTCGGCCTTGTTTGCGAAATACAGGTAACGACGATTGGCCTGGGATTCGCCGGCGAACGCGGCCTTCAGGTTTTCGTGCGTCTTGGAGCCCTTGAGTTGCATGACTGCCTCCGATGAGTCGAGGGGCGTGAGGATACCGCCGGCACGGCGAACCCTGCGGGTTGTCCATCCAGCTTGCCAACGCGGCCCCTCGGCGCGTCCCGGATGCGATCGATGTCGGCACTGGGTCACCGAACCCGGTGTCACAGTTTAGACTCAATCTAAAACAGCCCGAAGAATAGGCGCCGGCAGGTGTCCCTGTCAACCCTCGACACCGTTTTGTCCAGGCACGGGCACCGTCGCCAGCGGGGCTGGCGCAGGCACCGGACGGGAGCCCCGCTCACGGCCGAGAAACCGCACCAGTTCGCCCAACGCCTTCAGGTAGACCTCGCGCTTGAACTCGATCACCTGCTCGGCCGGTTGCCAGTAATCGGTCCAGCGCCAGGCATCGAATTCGGGATGGCCACTCGCGCGGAGGCTGAAGTCGGAGTCCTGTCCCACCAGGCGGAGAAGGAACCAGATCTGTTTCTGACCGCGATAATGGCTACGCCAATCGCGACGGAGCCACGCCTGGGGCACGTCGTAGCGCAACCAGCCCCGCGTACGACCGAGGATGCGGACATGCTCGGGGAGGAGGCCGACCTCCTCATGCAGTTCGCGGTACATCGCCTGCTCGGGGCTTTCGCCGTGCTGGATGCCCCCCTGCGGAAACTGCCACGAGTGCTCACGCACACGCTTCCCCCAGAACACCTCATTGGCTGTGTTGCAGATGACGATGCCGACGTTGGGGCGGTACCCGTCGCTGTCGACCATGACCACACTCGCCTGTAAGGGGTTTCGGAGGGCCCGATTCTTTCACAGTTGCGCACTGCGGGTAAACTCGCCGCTCATCCCACGCCTCGACTGGTTCACGCAATGCGCGCATCCCGCTTCTTCATCTCCACTCTCAAGGAAGCACCGTCGGAGGCCGAACTGGTCAGCCACCGACTGATGCTGCGTGCCGGGCTCATTCGCCGGCTGGCAGGCGGTGTCTATACCTGGATGCCGCTCGGGCTTCGGGTGGTGCGCAAGGTCGAAGCCATCGTGCGCGAGGAAATGAATCGGGCTGGCGCCATCGAACTGTCGATGCCGGTCGTGCAGCCGGCAGAACTGTGGCAGGAATCGGGCCGCTGGCAGGCCTACGGCCCGGAACTGCTGCGATTCCGCGATCGCCATGAGCGCGACTTCGTGATCCAGCCCACCTCGGAAGAAGTCATCACCGACATCGCCCGCAACGAACTTCGCAGCTACCGGCAGTTGCCGGTCCACTTCTATCAGATCCAGACCAAGTTCCGCGACGAACGTCGCCCCCGGTTCGGCGTGATGCGCGGGCGCGAGTTCGTGATGAAGGATGGCTACTCGTTCCATGCCGACGAGGCCGACCTGGTGCGTGAGTACCAGAACATGCACGCCACCTATTGCCGCATCTTTACCCGACTGGGTTTGCGATTTCGCCCGGTGGCGGCCGATACCGGCTCGATCGGCGGCACCGGCTCGCACGAGTTTCACGTGCTGGCCGACTCGGGCGAGGACTCGATTGCCTGGTGCGCGACATCCGATTACGCCGCCAATGTCGAACTCGCCGAGGCCGTGGCGCCCGCGCTTGACCGACCGGCAGCCAGTGCCGGGATGCTGCGGGTCGACACCCCGGGCCTCACCCGATGCGACGATGTCGCCCGCCACCTTGGTATCGGTGTCGAGCGGATGGTGAAGGCGATCGCACTGGTGGCAACGACGACGCCGGGCGAAGCAGACAGCACGGCCTCGCCGACGCTGGCCCCGGCGGCCGAGACACCCCCGGTACTCTGGCTCCTTCTCGTGCGCGGCGACCATACCCTCAACGAGATCAAGGCGCAGAAGATCGCGGGGCTCGAGGCCTTCCGCTTTGCGAGTGATGGCGAGATCGTGGCGGCGCTGGGCTGCCGGCCGGGCTACATCGGGCCGGTGGGCATCGGGAACGCCGTGCGGGTGATTGCCGATCGCGCGGTTGCCGCCATGGCCGACTTCGTCTGTGGCGCCAACACCGAAAACGCCCACTTCACGGGCGTGAACTGGGGGCGTGACCTGCCCGAACCCTTTGCAATTGCCGACATCCGCAACGTGGTCGCCGGCGACCCGTCCCCCGATGGCAAGGGCGAACTCCTCATCCAGCGCGGCATCGAAGTCGGTCACATCTTCCAGCTGCGGCGCAAGTACGCCCATGCCCTGAAAGCCACCTTTCTCGATGTCGCGGGCAAGGCCACCGCGTTCGAGATGGGCTGCTACGGCATCGGCATCACCCGTATCGTTGCGGCTGCCATCGAGCAGAATCACGACGAGCGAGGCATCCTCTGGCCGGATCCGATCGCGCCCTTCCGGGTCGCGATCGCCGGACTCGGATACCGCCGCAGCGAGGGTGTGCGTACCGCCACCGATGCGCTCTACGACCAACTGCAGGCAGCGGGCATCGACGTCCTGCTCGATGACCGCGACGAGCGCCCCGGCGTGATTCTCACCGATCTCGAGTTGCTCGGCATTCCGCATCGCGTCGTGATCGGTGAGCGAGGTCTCACGGCAGGCCACGTCGAGTATCAGGCGCGAAACGCGACCGAGCCGCAACGGGTACCGGTGGCCGAGACCGCCACCTTCATCCGCAGCGTGCTCTCTGCCCTCGAGCCTGCAGCGCCCTCGCAGACCTGACCAGGAGCCCTGATGAGATCATGAGTCGGTGCCCGCATCGCTGGATCGCGCCCTGCCTGGCCTGGCTGATGACAGGTGCCGCGCCTGTCATGGCAGCCACCCAGACCTACGAACCGCTGGCGGCAAGTGTTCAGACAGCGCTCTCTGCCGCGGTGGTCGGCGCGCCCGCCCCGGCACTGCGCTTCGACGATCCGGCCTCGGGCTACCGCTGGCTGCTCGAGATGTCGTCGCGCCTTGCCCGCTCGGTGAGCGACCTGCAGACCCGTGTCGATCTGCTCAAGATGGTTCACTACGAGGCCACGCGGGCCGGACTCGACGCCCACCTCGTTCTGGGGATCATCGAGGTCGAAAGTGCGTTCAACCGCTATGCGGTGTCACGTGCCGGGGCACGCGGTCTGATGCAGGTGATGCCGTTCTGGGTCGATCTCATCGGCACCCCCTCCACCAATCTGTTCCAGATGCGGACCAACCTGCGCTTTGGCTGCACGATTCTGCGCCACTACCTCGAGATCGAAGGGGGCAACCTCACACGCGCGCTGGGCCGCTACAACGGCAGCCTGGGGCGCAACGAGTACCCCGACCGGGTGCTCGCCGCCAGTCGACGATGGCAACTGGCCGAAAACGACTCGAGCCCGCGTCCCGGCCTCAGCGTGAACCGAGCACAGCCCTGATCGTGGTCTGAATGGCCTCGGCCGCTGCCCGCGGGTCGGCAGCACCCCGGATCGGTCGCCCCACAACGATGTAATCGGCGCCATTGGCGAATGCCTGAGCCACATCGACCGTTCGCTTCTGGTCATCGACCGGACGATTCTCCACCGGTCTGATACCCGGTGTCACGATGAGCACCCGACGGCCGAGTTCGGCGCGCAGGCGCGGTGCCTCGAGCCCCGAGGCAATGACACCATCGCAACCGGCATCCATGGCACGGCGCGCCCGCGAAAGCACGAGTGACTCGACATCACATTCGAAACCCAGATCGTCGAGATCACCTCGATCGAGACTCGTGAGCACCGTTACGGCCAGAATGCGCACCTCGCCTTTCTCGGCGCCAGCGGCCTCCATGATGGCCTGATTTCCGTGCACCGTCGCAAAGGTGATGCCGCGTCCGCGAAGGCCACGCACCGCCGAGCGAACCGTCTCGGGAACGTCAAAGAACTTGAGGTCGGCGAACACCTTCTTGCCCCGAGCCACGAGCCAGTCGATGAGTTCGAAGTAACCACCGGCCATGCACAGCTCGAGCCCCACCTTGTAGAAGTGCACCGAGTCGCCCAGTTGCTCGACGAGCGCACGCGCCTGGTCGGCTGATGCCACGTCAAGGGCAACGATCAGTCGTTCGTGGGCAGGCACGTCCGGCAGGTGCGGGGTGGCAGGCATGCGGTCGGTCATGGCAGTCTCGGTCGTTCGGGCGCGGCGGGGGCGCGATCACACCCGACGGAAGGCCTCTGTCAGGCAAGGGCGTCATTCTACCTTGTCGCGATTTCGTCATCGGCTGACCGAATGCGAACGTTTCCTGTCCTCGAGGATGCGCGAGCAGACCCGTCGACCCGTACCGCATCGCCCCACCGGGTGCCTCGTGCCCATGTTCATGGCACCCGGCGTGCGGCATGCGTCACGAATCGGGTGCACAGACCCGGGTACCGTGCCAACCCTGCCCGCCTGCCGATCCTGCATGGCATGCGCCTTGCCCTGTGCCCGGCATCGGCGCAGCGTTCGCGCGCCGCAGACGGCTCAGCCACGAGGCACTGCACATGACCCCGACCCGGAACACCCCCGCCACACCGACGCAGCTCGATGCCCCCAGCCACATCACCGATACCGGATGCCAGCGCGTACTCGATCGCATCGCGAATCTGGACCCGACCGATGCCCGAGGCACCGCGGCACGCCTCATCGACGAACTGGCGCAGACGCCGCTCAACCGGGTCCGCTTCGCCCTGCGCGAACGTATCCTGGAGGCTGTCGGGCAGCGATGCTTTCAGGTGTTGCCATCGCTCCAGGCCGCCCTCGACGGGGCCCCGCTGCCGCTCGACGCCGAGCATCGTACCGTCTACCAGCTGGCCGACACACTCCTCGATCGACTCGACCAGAGCTACCGCGAATTGTTCGACAGCCAGTCGCAGCGCCTCTTTGGCAGAGCCTCGATCGGACGCTCGGTGCTGCCCGTCGTACGATCGATGCAACTCGGCCACGAGCGCCTGGCGCTGTGCTGGCACACCTGGAGCCGCCCACCTCGCGGGCTCTGGACTCGGCTGCACGCGCTCTATCAGTTGGCCCGACACCGGGGCCTCGCGCGTCGCGCGCCGTCCCCGACACAGCCCAGCGCCGAGACACTCTACAAGCGCGCGCTGCTGACAGCCTTCGCCGACCCCTACCACTTCATGCCCGGGGAATATGCGCGCGCACGTGCACTGATCGATACACACGCCGAGCTTGCGCAACTGGCAACCGACCGGAAGGGGGAACGCCGTGCCGGCCTCTTTGTCGTGCGCAGCGGGCGCGATCATGCCGGCTATGCCGCCTCCAAGGTGCACCAGGTCGTCCCGCGCGAGGATGATCTGGTGCTGGACGCAGCCCCGGTGGCCGCGGCCGTGAATTCACGGCATCCCGAGGACCCGGCACGCACGGACCGTCTGGGCGAGCGCCTGGCGCTGCGCTGGGGTTCACCCCCCGTGCGACGCATGAGCCGACTGGGCGTCCAGACGCGAGTCGCCCTGCACGTGGGTCTTGAAGCGTGCTGGCGCCAACTGACCGAGGGTGCAAGGATCGATGCATCTGCGCCTCACTGGCTCATCACCAATGCAGCCGCCGATGGGTACGCCCTGCTGCATCTGTCGGGGCCGGTGCCCGCGCTGCACCCGGGCGACCTCGTGAGCCTTGCCGCACCGGGGGTATCGGGTTGCCCGGTATGCGTCGTGCGCTGGCACCGGGCGCACGACCGCGGCCAACTCGAGATCGGCGTGGAAACACTGTCGAACCATGCCCGCGCCGTCCATCTGCACGCCGCCGCGCAGGGCACCGACCCGGCCTCGGCCGAGAGGAGCACGCAGTCCCTGCGGTCTGCACACGCGGACACCGATACACCCCGAGAACCGGGCGAGGATGGCATCCGCGCGCTCCTCCTGCCCGACGACCCGCGACACAACCAGCCTGCCTCGATCGTGATGCCGGCAGGCCCCATCGATGCGCGCTTCGAAGCAGCCCTGATCGAACGTCACTCGCGGCTGGCCATCAGGCCCACGCGGGTGCTCGAGCGCATGACCCACGTACAGCGCGTGCAATTCTCGCCCTGCGATCAGAGCGCCGAGGGCGATTCGAGCAGGGTGGCCAGCGGCTGATCGAGGCCCTGCCGGATGCGCTCGATGACCGGATCCATGGGGGCGGTGGTTCCGCTGGCAGCGCTCGCCCCCTCGATGGCCGGGCGAACCACAAGGGCATCGAATACGGCCGACAAACGGGTTCCGGCTTCATCGCAGGCGAGCACCCAACGCTCGCCCGACACGCGGGCCACGAAACCACTGCTCTCCAGAGCTTCGAGCAGCACTTCGACGTCAATGATGGCAAGCCCGGTACTCCGGGCCAGCGCACCTGCCTCGAGCGCGCGCCCGGCGCGCCGACTCACCAGCAACTCGCGCAGGATGCCCATCGCCGCAAAGAGTCCGCGCCCGGGCGCGGTACGGGCATGGGCATCGAGACGCCGGTACTGCGGGGCGAGCGCCACGATTTCAGCCCCCAGCAGCACCGCCGCCCAGCACAGGTAGATCCAGAGCAGGAAGAGGGGAACGGCTGCGAACGCGCCATAGACAAGCGTGTAGGCATGCATCGCACCGACGTAGGACGCGAACACACGGTTCATCACCTGGAACACGACGGCCGCACAGACGCCCCCCACGAGCGCATGGCGCAGGAGCACGCGACGTCCCGGCACCGCGCCGTAAAGAAAGGTGAAGGCGGCCGCGAGAAACGCGAAGGGCCAGAGCGAGAGCACCTTGGGCGCCAGCCACAAACTGCGCGATGCGACATCGAGCGAATGATCGACGATGGTGGTGGTCATCATCAGGCTGGCCCCGACCAGCACGGGCCCGAGAGTCATCACCGACCAGTAGAGCATCAGCCGAGTCAGGAACGGACGCGACTGACGCACCCGCCAGATCACGTTGAAGGCCTGCTCGATGGTGGCCATCATCATGAACGAGGTCACCGCCAGCACGGCCAGACCGATCGCGGTGAGGCGGGCCGCGTTCTGGGTGAACTGGTCGATATGACCCAGAACGGCCCGCGAGATGCTCTCGGGCAGCACGTTGTCGTAGAGAAACTGCCGGATGGTTCCGGTGAGTTCACCAAAGGCCGGAAAGGCGGAGAAGATCGACAGGCCGACAGCAAGCAGCGGGACTACCGAGAGCAGCGTGGTGTAGGCGAGACTGCCCGAGAGGCGCCAGCCGCCATCCTCGGAGATGCGTCGCATGAGCGCAATGAGGAAACGCCGCAGGTGTACGAGTTCGTGCATCACCCTATGGTAACCTCGGCTTCGATGAAAACCGTTGCACTGCGACTCACGATTGTTCTCCTGCTTGCGCTCATCGCGCTGTGTCTTGCATGGGAACTGCGCCTCGCGCCGCTGCGTCCGGGGGGTTCATGGGCCGTGCTGAAAGCCCTGCCCCTCCTTGTCCCGTTGCCTGGCCTGTTGCGCGGCAAGCGCTACACCGCGCAGTGGGCCCTGATGTACGTGCTGCCCTGGTTCTGTGAAGGCGTCGTTCGCGCATGGAGCGATACGGGCCTGGCGCAACTGCTGGCCGCCCTCGAAGCCGGCCTCGTGGTGGGCTTTCAGATCTGCGCCATCGCCTTCGTGCGGGCCGGCCGCCAGACTGCCGCATGAACCCCGAGTCGGACAACCCGCCTGGGTCGGCCGGGTCCGCCGGGTCGGCACAGGCAGCCGACCGGGCTGACTGCGCCGACCCGGCCGCGTCGCTGGCGCACCCGCATTGAGGATCGGGCGGGTCGCTTCAGCGGCCTAGACTTCCCCGGTCTGCGGGTTGAACCGCTCGGTGACCGCATGCAGCTTGTTCAGTGCGCTGAGGTAGGCATGCGCCGATGCAACGATGATGTCGGTATCGGCACCAACGCCGTTCACGATGCGCCCGGCGCGCGACAGTCGCACGGTAACCTCGCCCTGCGATTCGGTACCGCTGGTGACGGCGTTGACCGAGTAGAGAACGAGTTCAGCCTGACTGGCCGCCACCGACTCGATGGCCTTGAAGGTGGCGTCAACCGGACCTGAGCCCTCGGCGCGCACACGGTGCTCCTCGCCGTCGCACATCAGCACGAGTTCGGCCATGGGCTTTTCACCGGTCTCGCTGTGCTGGCGCATCGAGACCAGCCGGAAATGATCGGCCTCGGCATGTGTGCCCGCATCGGCAAACAGCGCATGGATGTCTTCATCGAAGATATCGGCCTTCTTGTCGGCAAGTTCCTTGAACCGCTTGAAAGCCTCGTTGAGTTCGGACTCGGATTCGAGCGCAATGCCCAGTTCGCCCAGACGCTGGCGGAAGGCATTGCGCCCCGAGAGCTTGCCCAGAACGATCTTGTTGGCACTCCAGCCAACGTCCTCGGCCCGCATGATTTCGTAGGTTTCGCGGCTCTTGAGCACACCATCCTGGTGAATGCCCGAGGCATGCGCAAACGCGTTGGCGCCCACAACGGCCTTGTTGGGCTGCACCACGAAGCCGGTGATGCTCGACACGAGTTTCGAGGCAGGCACGATCTGCGTCGCGTCGATGCCGGTGGTCAGGCCGAAGAAATCGCGTCGTGTCCGAACCGCCATCACGATCTCCTCGAGCGCGGTGTTGCCAGCGCGCTCGCCGAGACCATTGATCGTGCACTCGATCTGCCGCGCCCCGGCCATCACGGCGGCCAGCGAATTGGCCACCGCAAGCCCCAGGTCGTTGTGGCAGTGCACCGACCACACCGCCTTGTCGGCATTGGGAATGCGCTCGCGCAAGGTCTTGATGAGTGTCGCAATCTGGGCCGGTACGGCATAGCCGACGGTATCGGGGACGTTGATCGTGCGGGCTCCCGCATCGATGACGCCCTCGATCACGCGGCAGAGAAAATCGATGTCAGAGCGGCTGGCATCCTCGGGCGAGAACTCGATGTCGTCGGTGTGATTGCGTGCAAAACGTACCGCGTTGCAGGCCTGGACCAGCACCTCGTCCGGACTCATGCGCAGCTTTTTCTCCATGTGCAGTGCGCTGGTGGCGAGAAAGGTATGAATGCGCCAGGAACGCGCCTCGCGCAGCGCCTCGACGGCGCGACTGATGTCACGATCGTTCGCGCGCGACAGGCCGCAGACGGTGCTCTCGCGAACAGCGCGCGCCACATCGCGCACGGCCTCGAAATCGCCGATGGACGACGCCGGAAAGCCGGCTTCGATGACATCCACCCGCATGCGCTCGAGCTGGCGGGCGATGCGAACCTTTTCTTCACGGGTCATCGATGCGCCGGGGCTTTGCTCGCCGTCGCGCAAGGTGGTGTCGAATATGACGAGTCGGTCACTCATGGTGTGCTCCTGCGTGCGGCCGTGCCGCTGGGATTGCCGCGCCTGGTCGGTGCGGACCGGGGTACTGCGGGGGGAGTGGATTCAGTGTGTGCGCGCCACGCGCAGCAGCGGGCGAGGCAGACCACGACCGGCAGGGGCAGCCGCATCTACCACCGTCAGGCCTGCGAGACAGGCTGCGGCGGGGTCGGCGAACGTCACGACACGATGCAGGGTACCCATGCCGTGACTATAGCCGAGGGGGCACCAGCGACGCAACCGATGCCATCGAGCGGCCCTTGCGACGCGATCGACAGCACACAATCGCATGCGGGGAGGGGCCACAACAGACCCGACCCTGCCCTGTCACCTTGCTAGAACGGACTGCGTCCCGGGCGGTGACCGGCCAACCAGAGCACGTACCCGGAGATCGAGTAGGCGAGGAAGAGCAGGAAGAGCACCACGGGTGGGCTGATCGAGACCAGCAGCAACCCGGTGACCACGACCAGCATCGACCAGAACGGCACACTGCGACGCAGATTCAGTTCCTTGCCGCTGTAGAAGGGCAGATTGGTGACCATCGTGATGCCTGCAAAGAGCGTGAGCGCGAAACCGGCCCACCGCAACCACGCAGCACGATCGATGCCGAAGTCGTTCACGATCCAGACGAAACCCACCACCACCGCAGCCGCGGCCGGGCTGGGCATGCCCTGGAACCAGCGCTTGTCCACAACCTCGATGTTGGTGTTGAAGCGCGCCAGCCGCAGCGCAGCGCCCGCACAATAGGCGAACGCACCAATCCAGCCCCAGCGCCCGAGGGGACGCAGGGCCCATTCGTACATGATGAGTGCCGGCGCAGCGCCAAACGACACCATGTCCGCCAGGCTGTCGAACTGCGCGCCGAACTCGCTCTGGGTATGGGTCATGCGTGCCACACGCCCATCGAGGCTGTCGAGCACCATGGCGATGAAGACCGCCACGGCCGCCCGATCCCACTCCTCGTTCATGGCCTGCACGATCGCGAAGAACCCGGCGAAAAGAGCACCGGTCGTGAAGAGGTTGGGCAGCAGATAGATGCCGCGACGACGTATCACGCCACGCATCGGCCGCTTGACGGTCGGACTGTCAGCCATGATCGGGCAGTCGCGCCAGCACTGTCGAGGACGCGCTCACCCGATCACCGAGGGCCACGCTCACCGTACTGGCCGGATCGAGGTAGACATCCACCCGCGAACCGAAACGGATGAATCCGTACCGGTCGCCGCGTTCGAGCGTGTCACCCGGCTTCACATGACAGAGGATGCGACGCGCGATGAGGCCGGCCACCTGCACGCTGGTGACATCGTCACCGGCCGCAGTGCGCAGCCACACCGCATTGCGCTCGTTCTCGACCGAAGCCTTGTCAAGCGCTGCATTCAGGAACGATCCGGCGTGATACCAGATCTTCTGCACCGTACCGTCCACCGGACTGCGGTTGGAATGCACGTTGAAGACGTTCATGAAGATGCTGACCCGAAGTGCAGGACGATCGAGCCACGGATCATGGGCCGCACCGACCGACACGATGCGCCCGTCGGCCGGGCACACCACAGTCCGGGTGTCGCCCGCCACCATCCGACCCGGATCGCGGAAGAACTGAACCACGAAGGCCAGGGCGATCCATAGCAGGAAGGAGCCCGCCAGCCCCCAGAGCGCTGTTGCAAGCACCGCTGCCACGAGGGTGCCGGCCACGAATGGCCAGCCCTCGCGGGCGATGATCGGGTGTGGATAGGCTCGGGCCATCAGTTCTTGGACTGATCGACGAGACGGTTGCGGCTGATCCACGGCATCATCTCGCGCAACTTGCCGCCCACCACTTCGATGGGCAGCGCGGCCGTGATGCGACGACGCGACATGATCGTGGGCGCGCCCGCCTTGTTCTCCAGGATGAAGTCGCGCGCGTACTCGCCGGTCTGGATGCGCTTCAACACGTCGCGCATGACCACACGCGTGTTGTCATCGACCACACGCGGCCCGGTCACGTACTCGCCGTACTCGGCGTTGTTCGAGATCGAGTAGTTCATGTTGGCGATGCCGCCCTCGTACATGAGGTCTACGATGAGCTTGAGTTCGTGCAGGCACTCGAAATAGGCCATCTCGGGGGCGTAGCCCGCCTCGACCAGCGTGTCGAACCCGGCCTTGACGAGTTCGACGCAACCGCCGCAGAGCACCGCCTGCTCGCCGAAGAGGTCCGTCTCGGTCTCTTCCTTGAATGTCGTCTCGATCACGCCCGCCTTGCCACCGCCGATGGCAGCCGCATAGGACAGGGCCACGTCGCGCGCCTTCTTGGTGACGTTCTGGTGGATCGCGATCAGCATCGGCACACCGCCACCGGCTGCATAGGTCGAACGCACGGTATGGCCGGGAGCCTTGGGAGCGACCATCCACACGTCGACATCGGCGCGCGGCACGACCTGGCCATAGTGCACGTTGAACCCGTGCGCGAAGGCGAGCGATGCGCCCTTCTTGAGGTTCGGCTCCACTTCGGCGCGATACACGTCGCCGATGTTCTCGTCGGGCATCAGCATCATGACGACGTCGGCGGTCTTGACTGCCTCGGCGATCTCGGCAACCTTGAGACCAGCGGCCTTCGCCTTCTTCCATGAGGCACCGTCCTTGCGGAGCGCAACGGTGACCTTGATGCCCGAATCGTTCAGGTTCTGGGCATGGGCATGGCCCTGCGAGCCGTAACCGACGATCGTGACCTTCTTGCCCTTGATGAGCGAGAGATCGGCATCCTTGTCGTAGTACACCTTCATGTGAGCTCCCCTTCCTTCTCGGTTGAATGTTTCATGAGTCCGGCCGGCAGCGGCAGGGCACGCCTGGACGCAACCGGGTATGTCAGGCAGTGATGGCTAGACGCGAAGCACCCGCTCGCCGCGCGCAATGCCGCACACGCCGGTACGAACGGTCTCGAGGATGAGGCTGGCGTCGATCGCCTCGATGAATGCGTCGAGCTTGGCCCCATCACCGGTGAGTTCGATCACGTAGATGGCATCGGTGACATCGACGATGCGGCCGCGGAAGATGTCGGCCATGCGCTTCATTTCATCACGCGCCGCGCCGGTGGCCTTCACCTTGATGAGCATCAATTCGCGCGCGAGGTGGCCCGCCTCGCACAGATCGACCACCTTCACCACTTCGATGAGTTTGTTCAGCTGCTTGGTGATCTGCTCGATCACGTCGGCAGAACCGCTGGTGACGATGGTCATGCGCGACACGAGCGGATCTTCGGTCGGCGCCACGGTGAGCGATTCGATGTTGTAGGCGCGTGCCGAAAACAATCCGGCCACGCGAGACAGTGCGCCCGCTTCGTTCTCGAGCAATATGGAGATGATGTGCTGCATGAGAGTGTCTGTGCCCGCCGCTAGTCTAGAGATCTTCAGCAAGAATCATGTCGGTGAGCCCCTTGCCGCCTGCCACCATCGGATACACGTTCTCGGTGGCATCGGTGAGGAAATCGAGGAACACCAGCTGGTCACGGCGGGCAAAGGCCTCGCGCAAGGCCGGTTCGACATCGGATGGATTCTCGATGCGCAGACCGACATGGCCGTAGGCCTCGGCCAGACGCACGAAATCGGGCAGCGCATCCATGTAGGACTCCGCGTACCGATTGCCGTGGAAGAATTCCTGCCACTGGCGCACCATGCCCATGTAACGGTTGTTCAGGTTGATGATCTTGATCGGCAGGTGGTACTGCTTGCAGGTCGACAACTCCTGGATGCACATCTGGATGCTGGCCTCGCCCGTGACGCATGCCACCGTTGCCTCCGGGTTGGCCATGAACGCACCCATGGCAGAGGGCAGACCGAAGCCCATGGTGCCCAGTCCGCCTGAATTGATCCAGCGACGCGGCTTGTCGAACTTGTAGAACTGCGCCGCCCACATCTGGTGCTGGCCGACGTCGGATGTGACGATGGCGTCGCCCCCGGTTACCTCCCAGAGCTTCTCGACCACGAATTGTGGCTTGATGATCGTGGCCGCACGGTCGTAGCGCAGGCAATCACGGCCCCGCCACTCGTTGATCTGGGTCCACCAGGCATCCAGGGCCGGCTTGTCGACGGCGCCGGCATGGGCCTCGAGTTGCGCCGTCAATTCCAGCAGGACTTCGCGCACATCGCCCACGATCGGCACATCGACACGCACGCGCTTGGAAATCGACGACGGATCAACGTCGATATGGATGATGCGACGCGAGAAGCGGGCGAAGTCGCGCGGGTCACCGATGACCCGGTCATCGAATCGCGCACCGATGGCGAGGAGCACATCGCAGTGCTGCATCGCCATGTTGGCTTCATAAGTACCGTGCATGCCGAGCATGCCGACGAATTGCGGATCGGTGCCCGGAAAGCCGCCCAGTCCCATCAGGGTGTTGGTACAGGGGAAGCCCAGCTTGTGCACGAGGCGGGTGAGTTCGTTCGAGGCATCGGCCAGCACGATGCCACCGCCGGTGTAGATCATCGGGCGTTTGGCTTCGAGCAGCAGTTCGAGCGCCTTGCGGATCTGCCCCGAATGACCACGCACCACGGGTTGATAGGTGCGTATCTCGACCCGCTCGGGGTAGACGAACTCGCACCGGTCGGCGGTGACGTCCTTGGGGATGTCGACCAGCACAGGCCCGGGACGGCCGGTGGTGGCGATATGGAACGCCTTCTTCATCGTCACCGCGAGATCACGCACGTCCTTCACGAGGAAGTTGTGCTTCACGCAGGGGCGCGTGATGCCTACCGTGTCGACTTCCTGAAACGCATCAAGACCGATGGCGTGCGTCGGCACCTGCCCGGTGATGATGATCATCGGGATCGAATCCATGTACGCGGTGGCGATGCCGGTGACCGCGTTGGTGACGCCCGGACCCGAGGTGACCAGGCAAACGCCCACTTTGCGACTGGCGCGCGAATAACCGTCAGCGGCGTGCGCGGCGCCCTGCTCGTGTCGCACCAGCACGTGCTTGACCTTGTCCTGCTTGAACAGTTCGTCGTAAATGTGCAGCACCGAGCCGCCCGGATAGCCGAAGACGAATTCGACGCCCTCGGCAGCGAGCGACTGAACGACGATTTCCGCGCCTGTGAGTTCCATGATGTCAGTTGCCTCGGGAGCCACCATAGCAGCCCCGCATCGTAGCGCTTGCCTTCGCCGCCCTCAGGCCGACGACGCAAAGTGCTGAAAAAGCTGATGAAAACCGCCTAGGGTAAGAGCTAGACAACGATTGGTCAAGCCAAATTGGCGAGCACTCACCGCGCTCACCAGGTCTTTGCTACCATTCGTCGCGCTGCCGAGGTGCCCGCCGCCCTGCCGCCCGAAGGACTTCCGCCCTGGCTACCCGCACCGAACTGTCGCAATTCCTCGAAGGCGTCGAACGACGAGCCTTCAAGCAGGCGCTGTACGCGGTGCGCGAGGAACAAGCCGCGCTCGACATCGTGCAGGAGGCAATGATGCGTCTGGCCGAGCGCTACGGGGAGCGCCCGATCGAGGAGTTCCCGCTCGTCTTTCAACGCATCGTGCAGAACGCCATTCGCGACCACTTCAGGCGCCAGAAGGTGCGCTCTGGCGTCCTCAGTCCGATGTCCGTCCTCGAGGGTCGCGCCGATGACACCGATGACGACCCGCTCGATCGCCTCCCGGTCGAAGCCGCATCGTTCGAATTTGCCTCGCCCGAACTGAAACTCTCGCGCGAGGAAACACTGCGGTTGATTGAAAATGCACTGACAGAACTGCCGGCGCGTCAACGCGAAGCGTTCCTGCTGCGTTATTGGGAGGAATTCGATGTCGCCGAGACAGCGACGGTCATGGGTTGTTCGGAGGGCAGCGTGAAAACCCACTGCTCCCGCGCCACCCACGCCATCGCGGCGGCACTCAAGGCGAAAGGGTATCTCAGATGAATCACGACCAGCTTGGCAGCACGATCCGCAACCTTCTGGAGCAGTCGCTCGAGAACCCGTCGGTGCCGGTCGCGCAGTTGCGCGCTCGGCGCGAAGAGGCGCTGGCGGCATTTGCTCGAGCCCAGACCGTCGCCGAAGCGGTGCCCCTCACTGCCCTGGCCGGCGTGGGTCGACGGCAGGAACCCTCTCAAGCCGGTCCCCGCACCCTTCTGGTGCGCGTCATTCTGCCGGCCGCGATCCTGCTGGCGGCCGTTCTGGGATGGCAGCACTGGCAGAGCACCTTGCGCCTCGATCCCGAAATCGAGGGACTGGGCCGCATCGACGCCGAACTGCTCAAGAGCGACCTCCCGGTCGATGCGCTGATCGACCCTGACTTCAAGGCCTACCTGCACAAGGTCGCCACAAACCGTGAGGCAAGCCCGGAAACAACCGCTGAGGGCACGGCGGGCACGACCAACGGCGCGGGCGCCAACGAGGCTTCCGGTCGCAGTGCGCGCTAGCGCCGTTCGCGCTGGTCTGGCTGCCCTGGTACTGGCCATCGTCCAGGGTCATGCGCTGGCTGCAGAGCCGGCCTGGTCGAAACTGCCCCCCCAGGAAAAACAGATCCTCGCGCCCTTGCGTGACAGTTGGGACACCCTCGAGGAGCGGCGCAAGGCCAAGTGGCGGGAAGTGGCACGGCTCTATCCGGGGATGAACAGCGAGGAGCAGTCGCGCCTGCAGGGCCAGATGCGACAATGGGCCGCTCTCACGCCGGAGCAGCGCCGCGCTGCGCGCGAGGAATTTCGCGAGCACACCCGCCTCGACCCCGACCGCAAGCAGGACGTGCTCGAAAAGTGGAAGACCTACAGCACCCTGCCGCTCGAGCAGCGCAGGGCATTCGTCGGCGGTGACGCGCCTGCGAACCCGAACAGCCCGACCGCTGGCAACCGATGACCGTCGCGTCACAGGCAGAGGCCGACGCACTGCGCGGCCACCCGCCTTGCCTGCCTTCGGCCCCCTTGTGGCGCCGGATGGCCGCCATGGTCTACGAGTCACTGCTGGTCGCGGCTCTGGTGCTCCTCACCGGTCTCGCCGTGCAACTCCTGGCCAGTCTGGGCGGACTGGCTCAACCGGACAGCGGCTGGCGGCTTGCAGGCGCCAATCGCCTGCTGCTGCAGGCGAGCATCACCGTCGCCATCGCCCTTTACTTCAGTCTTTCATGGCGCCGTGGACAGACCCTTGCCATGCGTGCATGGCGGCTGCGGCTCGAAACCACCCACGGGACGCTGCCGAGCGGGCGCCGGGCCCTGCTTCGGCTGGCACTGATCGCGCTCCTAGTGGTGCCGGCCACCGTCGCTTCGTTCTGGCTCATCGAGCACCCGCGCGACTGGGCGGGTCGGGTCGCGCTCATGCCGCTCGCGGCCGCTCTTCTCTGGAGCCTCATCGACCGCGATCGCCAGGCAGTCTTTGACCGCCTCGCAGGCACACGACTCGTGTTGCTGCCAGCGGCTAACGCCGCTCGATCCGCCACATCATGATGACGGCCGTGAGCAGGAATAGCGTCGACGGGACCCAGGCACTGAGGGCTGCAGGCCAGCGTTCGAGTACCCCGACATAGCCGAAAAGCGTGTTCATGCCGTAGAAAAGCACGCCCAGCATGATGCCGGCGAACACCTTGGCCCCGAGTCCGCCATGACGGACATTGAGATAGCCGAACGGCAGCGCGAGTGCCATCATGACCAGAGCGCTTACCGGGTAGGACAATTTCTGCCACAAGGCGATGTCGTAGCGCACGCTGTTCTGGTGATTGCGTGCCAGATGCCTGGAGTACTGGAAGAGGTCGAAGGCAGACATCTTCTGCGGATCGACCGCCAGCACCGTGAGCACATCGGGCGTCAGAACCGACTCCCAGACGCGCTCGGCCTCACGGGTGACCTGAGCCCCCTCGGGCAGAAACCGGGTCTCGACCACGCCGCTCAGCGTCCAGCGATTCTCTCCGAGATAGCGTCCTTGCTCGGCCTGGCTGATGGCCCTGAGGGTCCCGTCGGCGGCGAAGTCGTAGACGAGAACCTCGGCGATCGAGGAGTCGCCGTGCACCGTACGCACGTTCACGAAACTCTGCCCCGAACGCACCCAGACACCTGAGCGCAGTTCCTGCCCGACCCCCGCGCCGAGCGCCACGAGACGCAGTCGTTGCGCCATGCTGGCCGCGGCCGGTGTGAGCAATTCGCCGACGAGAACGGTGAGAACGACAAACACCACGCCGATGCGCAGCAGCGCCACACCCGCCTGGAACGGTGACAGGCCGGCCGTACGCATGACCGCAAACTCGGAGTTGGCCGCCAGACGAGCCAGCACATAGAGGGTGCCGATGAGTACCGCAATCGGAAAGAGCTCGTACATGTGGCCAGGCAGGCTCAGTCCGACAAACAGAAAGGCCTGGGCAAGGCGGTAGGTGCTGCGGCCCACATCACGCAGTTCGCTGACCAGATCGAAGAACGCAAAGAGTGCGAGAAACGCAACCATCACGAAGGCAGTCGCGAGGTAGATCTCACGGGCAAGGTATCGCCGCAGTGTGCGCATGATCAAGCCGTCAGTGAGCGCCGGAGCCAGCGCAGCGGCGACCCCAGATGCATGCGATAGATCATCAGCAGACCAAATACGGCCAGCATCCCGGCATGGACGATCCACCAGCCGACCTGAAACGGGAGCTTGGCCTGGGCCACCTGCGCCTGGGCCACCGACAGCAGGTTGGTGTAGACCATGTAGGTGAGCACCGCGAAAGCAAGGTTGAGTGACGTGCTGGCCCGCGGATTGACGAAGGCGAGCGGAATCGCAAGCAGGGCGAGCACGATGGCGACGAGAGGCTGGCCCAGGCGCCATACGAGTTCGGCACGGCTCTCCAGCGTTTCCCTCGCCAGCAGGTCGGGCAGACTGAGGCCCCTCACCGAGACCCGCGCCGGCGCCGTCACCGACTGTTCGATCAGGATCGCATAGCGCTTGAACGCCATGACACGGTACTCGGGCGTGCCGGCCGTGCCCTCGTAGCGATGACCATCGATCAGGATCGCATAGCGGTCACCCTCCGGAGTCGTCTCGATGGACCCGGAGCGCGCCACCATCACGCCCTGACGGCCATGCTGGCGGAACGACACGAAAACATTCTCGACACGCTTGTCGGCCTCTGAAAACGACTCGACGAAGAAAACCCGATCGGCGGCCGGCGACTCGAGAAATACCCCCGGCGCGATACGCGAGGTTTCCTCACGATTGGCCAGTTGCACCCTGAACTCTTCCATCTTCTGGTTCACCCACGGGGTGAGCCCAAGCGTGAGGGCGGCAATGAGAACCACGAAGGGGAGCGCAAAGACCACAACCGGGCGCACCCAGGCCGTCAATGGCAACCCGGCACTGAACCAGATCACCATCTCCGATTCGCGGTAGCTTCGCGACAGCGCGAGCAAGACGGCGATGAACATCGATCCACCGAGGATCAACGGCAGCGAATTGAGCGCACTGAAGCCCACGGTCGCAATCACGGCCTCGACCGGCAGTCGTCCGCCGGCGGCTCGCCCGAGTACATTCACGAGAGTGATCACCACCGCGATCGAGAACAGCGACGCAAACACCGCCGCGGCGAGATGGGTAAATTCGCGCAGCAGGGCACGCTGGAAGATCACGGTCTGACCATTTGGGATTTGCGCCCGAAGCTGCAATAATCGACCGACGGATGCATCGAACGATGGATGTGCACTGCCCGACCCCCGGTCGGGCATGCCGAGCACCCCTGCGAGGGGCATCTGCCGAGCGCCAAGCGCACGATCAATCGACGTCGCCTTCGAGCGGCGTCACTGCACCGAGGCCAAGCCCCATGGAATTTAGCACAAAAGCTCTTGCCGCCGACAAGGCAAGCGGCCCCGCCGTCGTCGTAGGTATCCACGAAAAAGGTGAACTGAGCAGCGCCGCTGCGGCGCTCGACAAGGCCTGTGGCGGTGCGCTGCGCGCTGTCATCGAGCGGGGTGACTTCACCGGCAAGGCTGGCGCAACACGGGTGGTCTATCCGAACGCCGTCGGTCGTCTCGAGCGCGTGATTCTGGTGGGGCTGGGGTCGACGGGTGCGATCAGTCGCCGCCAGTATCGCGATGCCATCATCGCCGCCGTACGAGCAGCGCTGGAGACCGGTGCTGCCCGCGCGAGCCTCCTCCTTGCCGATATCGTCGTGGATGGGGCCGACCTGCGCTGGAAGGCCCGCCATGCGGCGCTCTGCGCCGCCGAGACCGCCTACCGGTTCGAGGACATGAAATCGACCCGAACGCCCGCCCCGGCGCTCTCCCAGATCGAATTCATCGTGGGCAGCAACGCCGACCTGCCGTCAGCCCGACGGGGTGTGCGCGAAGGCAGTGCCATCGGCGCCGGCAGCAACCTCGCCCGTACGCTGGGCAACCTGCCTGGCAACGTCTGCACACCCGCCTACCTGGCGGCCCAGGCGCGCAAGCTCGGGCGGCAATGGAAGTTCCCGGTCACGGTGCTCGAACGTGCTCAGATGGAAAAGCTCGGCATGCACTCACTGCTCTCGGTGAGCCGTGGCTCGAGCCTGCCGCCCAAGTTCATCGTGATGAACTACCGTGGCGCATCGGCCAAGACCGCACCCATCGTGCTGGTGGGCAAGGGAATCACCTTCGACACCGGTGGCATCTCGTTGAAGCCCGGTGCCGAGATGGACGAGATGAAGTTCGACATGTGCGGCGCGGCGAGCGTCTTCGGCGCCGTTCGGGCCGCCGCCGAGATGGAACTCCCGATCAATCTGATCGGCGTGGTGCCCACCTGCGAGAACATGCCGGGTGGGGACGCCACCCGCCCGGGCGACATCGTCACGAGCATGGCCGGCCACACGGTCGAGATCCTCAACACCGACGCCGAGGGCCGGCTCATCCTGTGCGACGCGCTCACCTACAGCGAGCGTTTCAAGCCGGCAGTCGTCATCGACATCGCAACCCTGACCGGGGCCTGCGTGATTGCCCTGGGGCATGTGGCCAGCGGTCTGTTCAGTAACGACGAAGCCCTGGCCAGTGACCTCCTTGCCGCAGGCGATGCGGCCGGTGACCGTGCCTGGCGCCTGCCGCTGTGGGATGACTATCTGGAGCAGTTGAAGAGCAACTTTGCCGATACCGCCAACATCGGTGGTCGAGCGGCAGGCTGCATCACGGCGGCGATGTTCCTGTCGCGCTTCACCCGTTCGATGCGCTGGGCGCACCTGGACATTGCCGGCGTGGCCTGGAAGTCGGGGGCACAGAAGGGCGCCACCGGCCGACCCGTGCCGCTGCTCACGCAATATCTGCTCGAGCAGGCGGACCGCAAGACCCGATGACCCGTATCGACTTCTATACCGAGGTCGATGACAAGGTCGCCTTCGCCTGCCGTATCGCGCAGAAGGCGTCACGCCAGCACCTGACGGTCGTGATGCTCGCCGACGACGAAGGCCTCCTCGAGCGGGCGAGCACGCTCCTCTGGAGCCTGCCGGCCACGGGCTTCACGCCGCACTGCCGGGCCGGCACGCCGCTCGCCGACGAGACGCCCATCGTGCTGGCGAGGCCCGGCGAAATCACGCCACACGACCAGGTGCTGATCAATCTGGCTGATGCACGCCCCACTGACTTTTCCCGTTTCGAGCGCCTGGCAGAAATCGTGAGTACGCTCGATGCCGACCGGCAACTGGCTCGAGAGCGCTACCGGTTCTACCGCGATCGCGGCTACACGATCGGCACCCACCGAATGAGCGACGGCGCGTCCGACTGAAGCGCATAAAATGATGGATTGCACCGGCCTCTGCCGGCGGGCCCCGTCTGTCACCGAGCACCCCATGGAAATCGCCAAGAGCTTCGACCCCACGACGATCGAGCAACGCTGGTACCCGTTCTGGGAATCCAGCGGCTTCTTCAAGGCCGGCGCGCGCGCCGGTGACCCCGCCTTCAGCATTCAGTTGCCGCCGCCGAACGTGACCGGCACCCTGCACATGGGGCACGCCTTCAACCAGACGATCATGGACGCGCTCACCCGGTATCACCGGATGCGCGGCTTCAACACCCTCTGGCTGCCCGGCACCGATCATGCCGGCATCGCCACGCAGATCATCGTCGAACGTCAGGTCGAAGCCGCAGGTCAGTCGCGCACCGAACTCGGGCGCGACGCGTTCATCGACCGGGTCTGGGCCTGGAAGGAACAGTCGGGCTCGAGCATCACGGCGCAGATGCGTCGTCTGGGCACATCACCGGACTGGACTCGCGAATACTTCACGATGGACTCGAAGCTCTCGAAGGTGGTCACCGAGACCTTCGTGCGACTTCACGAACAGGGCCTCATCTATCGCGGCAAACGCCTCGTCAACTGGGATCCGAAACTCGGCACGGCCGTGTCCGACCTCGAAGTCGAGAGCGAGGAGGAAGACGGGTCGCTGTGGAGCATCCGGTACCCGCTGGCCGACGGCAGCGGCGAACTGGTCGTGGCGACCACCCGACCCGAGACACTGCTCGGAGACACGGCCGTCGCGGTGCACCCCGATGACGAGCGTTACCGCCACCTCATCGGCCGCGAGGTTGCGCTGCCACTGACTGACCGGCGAATTCCTGTCATCGGCGACACCTATGTCGATCCGGCCTTCGGCACCGGCTGCGTGAAGATCACCCCGGCGCACGACTTCAACGACCGTGAAGTCGGCCTGCGTCACGGCCTCGCGGCCATCTCGGTTCTCAACCTCGATGCGACCATGGCGGATACGGTGCCCGAAGCCTACCGTGGCCTCGATCGCTTCGCGGCGCGAAGCCGGGTGCTCGCCGACCTCGCAGCCGCCGGCCTCATGGTTGAGCGAAAGCCCCATCGACTGAAGGTCCCCCGCTGTGCGCGAACCGGCGAGATCGTCGAGCCGATGCTCACCGATCAGTGGTTCGTCGCGATGTCCACGCCCGCGCCCGAAGGAACACTGCAACCGGGCCGCTCGATTGCCCAGGTGGCCCTCGACGTGGTCGCCCGAGGCGACGTGCGTTTCTTCCCCGAGAACTGGACCAACGTCTACAACCAGTGGCTCGAGAACATCCAGGACTGGTGCATCTCGCGCCAGTTGTGGTGGGGACACCAGATCCCGGCCTGGCATGACAGCCAGGGGGGCGTGCATGTCGCGCGCACCGAGGCCGAAGCGCTTGCACTGGCCCGCTCGCGCGGCGTGGAAGGCCCCCTGGCGCGTGACCCTGACGTCCTCGACACCTGGTTCTCCTCGGCGCTGGTGTGCCACTCGACCCTCGGCTGGCCGGAACCGCAGGGTGAGGACGTGCTCGCTCATGACCTCTACCTGCCCTCGTCAGTGCTGGTTACCGGCTTTGACATCATCTTCTTCTGGGTGGCGCGGATGATCATGATGACCGCCCATTTCACCGGGCGCGTCCCCTTCCGGCACGTCTACGTCCACGGCCTCATTCGCGATGCCGAGGGCCAGAAGATGTCCAAATCGAAGGGGAACACGCTCGACCCGGTCGATCTCATCGACGGCATCGAACTCGCACCGCTCGTTGCCAAGCGCACATCGGGCCTGATGGACCCGCGCCAGGCCAATGCCATCGCCGAACGCACCCGACGCGAATTTCCGGACGGAATTCCGGCCTTCGGCACCGACGCACTGCGCTTCACGATGGCGGCTTATGCCACCCTCGGGCGCAACATCAACTTCGATCTGAAACGCTGCGAGGGCTATCGGAATTTCTGCAACAAGCTCTGGAACGCCACCCGCTTCGTGATGATGAACGTCGAGGGACACGACTGTGGGCTCGACCCGCACGCCCCGGTGACGCTCTCGGCCGTCGACCGCTGGATCACCAGTGCCCTGCAGCGCTGCGAGGGCGAGGTCGAGCGTGGATTCGCCGACTACCGGCTCGACAATGTCGCCACGGCCATCTACCGCTTCGCCTGGGACGAGTACTGCGACTGGTACCTCGAACTGGCCAAGGTTCAACTGCAATCGACCGACCCGGCCGTACAACGGGGTACACGTCGCACACTGGTGCGGGTCCTCGAAACCGTGCTGCGTCTTGCCCACCCGGTGATTCCGTTCATCACCGAGGAACTGTGGCAGCAGGTGGCACCGCTCGCAGGACGCCGTGCAGCCGATGCCACCGGCGCGGCAGGCTCGATCATGTTCGCGCGCTACCCACAGCCCGAGCCCGATCGGATCGACCCGGCGGCCGAGGGCGAAGTGGCCGTCCTGAAGCGTGTGGTCGACGCCTGTCGCAATCTGCGTGGCGAGATGAAAATCGCCCCCGGCACGCGGCTTCCGCTCATTGCCACTGGCGACACAGCGCTGCTCGAGCGCCTCTTCCCGTATGCCAGTTTCCTCGCGCGTCTGTCGGAAACCCGGGTCGTGGACACCCTGCCCGACTCGCAGGCGCCGGTTGCCGTCTGCGGCGACATCCGGCTGATGCTCGATGTGCAGATCGATGTCGCGGCCGAGCGCGCGCGCATCGAGCGGGAGGTCGCGCGACTCGAAGGTGAACGTGACAAGGCACAGGCCAAGCTCGGCAATGCCTCGTTCGTCGACCGTGCCCCACCCAAGGTCGTCGCCCAGGAACGAGAGCGCCTGGCGACGTTCGAGTCGACGCTCGCCGAGATGCGTGCCCAACTCGACAAGCTGCGTGGGTAAGTACCCATCGCGACTGGCAGCGGCTGCCGAACGCTATCCGGCCCTGCGGCCGTTTCAGTCACGCAACTTTCGAACGTACTACGTCGGCCAGTTCATCGCCGTTCTGGGCAACTGGCTGCAGAACATCGCCATGAGCTGGCTCGTGTATCGACTCAGCGGGTCGGCCCTGGCACTCGGCGTCACCGCCTTCGCGCAGCAGGTACCGACACTCGTGCTTGCGCCCTTTGTCGGGGTGCTGGCCGACCGGACCAACCGACGCCGGCTGCTCATCATCACCCAGAGCCTGGGCCTTGCCCAGGCTCTGGCGATCACGCTGCTCACCTTCACCGGCCATATCGAGGTCTGGCACATCATCGTGCTCTCGCTCTGGATCGGCATCGTCAATGCGTTCGAGACGCCGACCCGGCAGGCATTCCTGCTCGAACTCCTGCTCGAGCGAAGGCACCTGCCCAACGCCATTGCGCTGCAATCGTTCCTGATGAACACCACGCGCATGGTGGGCCCGAGCCTCGCCGGCGTGCTGCTTGCCTGGGCCGGTGAAGGTGTGTGCTTTGCCATCAACGCCGTGTGCTATGTCGCCATCGTCGCTGCCTACCGATTCATCCGCCCGCCACCACGACAGATCGCCCAGGATGGTCAATCGTGGCGCGACTCGCTGGTCGATGGCTTTCGCTATGCCTTTGGTGACCCTGTCAACCGGCGCCTCATCCTGTTTCTGGGCGGCATGGGATTCCTGTCGTCGCCCTGGCAATCCCTGATGCCAGTCGTTGCCAAGGAAGTGATGGACGGTGATTCGCGAACCCTCGGATGGCTCATCGGCTCGATCGGCGCGGGGGCCATCTTCGCCACCGTTTACCTCGCTTCGCGTCGCACGGTGCGGGGTATCGAAGGCATCATGGTGGTCACTGCCTTCGTGGCGGCGGCGAGTTTCATCGGCTTCTCGTTCACCACCCACATCGCGCCCGCGAGTCTGCTCCTCGCGCTCTTCGGGTTCGGTCTGATTGCCACGGTGTCAGCAGGCAATTCCATCCTGCAGACCATTGTCGATGATGCCTATCGCGGGCGCATCGTGAGCGTCTACGTGATGACCTTTCTGGGCTCGATGCCGCTGGGCAACCTGCTGGGCGGGATCTGCGCACATGCCATCGGCGCCCCATGGACCTTGCATCTGTTTGCCTTTGGTCTGCTCACGCTCGCCGCCTGGTTCCTCGCAGGCTACCGCCCCTGGCGAGCAGGCTTGCGCGAACGATTCACGGCCCGCGGCATCGTGCGCTCCCCCGCCACCGGCCCGCATCCGGCAGTCGACCAACCACCACGCGATCGGTGACAATCGGACCCGGGCAGGCACGATACGAGCGGCGCGCACCTCGAGGCGCGCCTTGACAGAACCGAAGGGAGACAGGAACGATGGACTTCGAATTCAGCGAAGAGCAGAACATGCTGCGCGACACCCTTCGCAGACGCATGGACGACCTGGCCACGCCCGAGATGATTCGGCGCCTCGATCAGGAGCAGGCCTACCCCGACGAGCTCTATGAAGCATGGGCCGAGATGGGCCTGTTCCAGATGCCCTTTCCCGAGGAGTATGGCGGGCTCGGCGGCAGCGTGATCGACATGGTGATCATCTCCGAGGAACTCGCTCGCAAGAGCTTTGACTTCTTCACGGCCTACGGGGGCACGCTCTTTTGTGGTCTCAACCTGTTGCGCAACGGCTCGGAGGAGCAGCGCCGTCACTGGCTCCCCAAGCTGCTCTCGGGCGAGGTGAAGTTCTCGGTGTCGATGTCGGAGCCCGATGCCGGGTCGGATGTGGGTGCAATGCGAACCACCGCCCGGCGCGACGGCGACCACTGGGTCATCAACGGCCAGAAGGTGTGGGCAACCGGCGCCGGCGCCAGGGACAACGTGATCAACGTGTACGCACGCACCGACACCTCGGTGCACTACCGGAAAGGGATTTCCCTCTTCCTGGTCGACAATGACACGCCAGGCATCCGGATGCGAAAGCTCGATATGCTGGGACGGCGCTGCACGGGCACCTACGAGATTTTCTTCGACGATGTGCGCGTGCCGGCCGATCGCCTGGTGGGTGGCGAGAACAACGGGTGGCATTGCGTGCTCTCGGGCCTGCAGGTCGAGCGTGTTGCCTCGACCGCCGGGTACAGCGGTGCGGCACAGGCGGCCGTCGACCTCGCGGTATCGTACGCGCGTGAGCGCAAGCAGTTCGGGCGGCCGATCGGCAGCAATCAGGCCATCGCCCACATGCTGGCCGACATGCAGACCGAAGTGGATGCGGCGCGCTGGATGATGATGCGTGCGGCGTGGATGCTCTCGCAAGGCAAGGACGCGCTGCGCGAGATCTCGATGGCCAAACTCTTCGGCTCCGAGATGTACGTGAAGATTGCCAACATGGGCATGCAGGTTCTGGGTGCCTACGGCTACAACATGGAATTCGACATGCAGCGACACTTCCGCGATGCGCGCAGCGTCACCATCGGGGCCGGCACCTCGCAGATGCAACGCAATCTCATTGCCGGACTCATGGGCCTGAAGGTGCAGTAGCAGGGTAAGGGTCGCTGGCTGCCCTCCGTGCGGCCGGGCAACCGGCTCCTGCCCCCTGGGCACGCCTGGCGCCTCGCCCACCATCTGCCCTGATGCCCTCGCCCCGCCGCCTGCTTCCGACACCGGAGAACGAACGATGACTGTCTCGACCAGCGACGCCGCCCCCGAGCGGGCTCGGCCCCGCGTCGATTGCATCTCGCATGTGAGCTTTCCCTGCCGCGATCTGGACGAAGGCAAGCGCTTCTACACCGAAGTGCTGGGGGGCACGCTGCGTGTCGATCAGCCGACCTTTGCCTCGATCACGGTCGCCAATGTCGATATCGGCATCGGCAATGTCGGTTGCGCCTGGCCCGACAGCGTGGCCGAGTACCCGCACCTCGCGTTCTTCATCGACGCCGCGAATCTGGCCGCGATGCGCACATGGCTCATCCAGTGCGGCATTCCGGTGTCACCCCTCTGGACCCGCACCGGCCGCGAGACACTCATGTTCTTTCGCGACCCCTCGGGCAATCTGATCGAACTGTTCTGCATCGAGGGTTATCCCGGCGCTGACGAACTGCCGCGGAGCGGTCCGGCCGGCCACGGGCGCACCGTCGACCTGCAGGCACTCTGGTACAGCGAGTGGACGCTCCCCGAGGCGGGTGGCAGGACCGATCGCTGAGGCCTCCGGCAGCGGCGGTGACTGACTCAGCGGACAGGCAGGCTGCTGACGCAGGTCGTACGGCGGCGCTGCCCCGCACTGCTCGGCCTCAGCCTGGCTGCCTCCCGCAATCAGCGCTTCCTGAGCACAAAGGTGTACTCGTCGCCGGCCTGCGACTGCTCGACAAGGGCATGCCCGGTCTGACGCGCAAACGCCTCGAAGTCGCGCACTGACCCGGGGTCGGTGGCCACCACACGAAGGCACCGCCCCGACAGCACGTCGGAAAGCGCCTTCTTGGCCTTGAGGATGGGCAGCGGGCAGTTCAAGCCGCGCACATCCAGATCCTTGTCAACTTCCATGCGTCGTTTCTCCTGATGCCCGACCTTCGTCGGTTGCCCCGGCGGTGTCTGCCGGGCCCGGTGCAGCAACCGGGCAGGCGCCTCCCGCTTCGATCAGCCATGATGCCAGACACACGCCGAGCAGGGCACACGCGAGGGCCACGATCGGCCAGGCAAGGCCATCGACGTCGAAGCCCACGGGCCCCAGCAGGGCGAGAAGTGGCACACCGTAAGCCAGCAGGGCAGCGAGGCCTGCGGGCCAGGGCAACCCGGTTTGCCCTGGCCAAGCCCCTTGAGGTACCCAAGCGCGAGCACCCTGCAGGGTTTCAGGCGACGTTTCCCGCCAGGCTTTCTGCAAGGCGCCCTGCACGGGCGCTTGCGCGAGCAGTCGCCATGTCTCGTGGACAGCCCCCGGCTTGCTCTGCCCCGTCGGCATCGTCGGCGTCGTCGGGGCCAGCGTCTTCCATCGCGACACATCGGCAAGAGCCGAGGCCGCCAGAAGGAAGAGCACGCACGCGGCGAAGGCGACCATGGGCGAGCCGAGCGTATCGTCAGCCCCGGCCATCGCCCGGTACCGTGCATGATCGAGGGTTGCAAGCACGAGCAACCCAAGGCTCGCCACGTAGGCGGCTCGCAGCAGTTGTGCCAGCCATTGGCCGGGCCGCACACCCGCCGGCCACAGCCCTCCGCGGCGGGCGTCCCGCGGAGCATGCCCCAGCATCAACCAGAGCGTCAGCGCTGCGCCAGCCATGAGGCTGGCGCACAGTTGGCCCTCATGCAGGGTCGGTGCGGAAAAGCCCCCGGTGAATCGAGTGCCCTCAACCATCCGCACACCGGCGCCCAGTGCCAGGGCAGCCATCACACTCTCACCCGCCACGGCTCGCCATGCCAACCGCCGAGACGGCTTGGCGAAAACATGAAGATCAGTTAAGGTCGATCGCATGAGTGATCCGATCCACAGGTCAGATGGGGGGCATGGAGGCGCCGGCCTTGCCTCGCTCCCGCCGCCGGGACACTGGCTGGGGCTGATCATACGGGCACCGATCCGCGAGGTCGATGCCCACATGCGCGTCTCGAGGACCCTGGAGTCGCTCGGATCGGCCCAACTCGTCGAAGGCGTGCATGTATTGCCCCAGCGTGCCGACCTGACCGCGAGCCTCGATGAGTTGTGCCACTACATTCTCGAGAGCGGCACGCCCGCCGAGGTGGTGACGCTATCAACCCGCACGGGCGCTCAGGAAGCGCGTCTGCGGGCCGCCTTCGACCGCACCGAGCGTTATGCGGACCTGACGCGTACTGTGACCTCGCTGAGCAACGGCCTTGAACTCACCGAAGCGTCTGCGGTGGCGCGCGTCCTGGCGCGACAGCACGACGAACTCGCGCGACTGATCACCATCGACTACTTCCCGGGTGACGCCCAGCGCGAGGCCCGCCAGGCCATGGAAAGCGCCGAGACAGCCGTACGCGAAGCGCTCTTTCCCCCGGCGGGCACCAGCACCTTGCCGCGCGGGTGCGACTCGGGGGATTTCTTCCACCGGGTCTGGGTCACCCGCCAGCCCCTGTGGGTCGATCGGCTCGCCTCGGCGTGGCTGATCAGGCGCTTCATCGATGTCGAATCCCATCTGCTCTGGCTCGACCGCGCGGGTCCGATTCCGAGCGAGGCCCTCAGCTTCGGATTTGCGGGTGCGCAATTCCAGAATTCACCCGATCGCATCACGTTTGACCAGTTGATACGCTACTTCCATCTCGAAGAGGATGCGTGTCTGGTCCGCATGGCGGCCCTCGTACGCGACGTCGAAACCGGCCGGCGTCGGGTGGCCGAGAGCGACGCCATCGAATCGCTGCTCGAAGGCGCGACACGACGAGCCCAGGGTGCACCCGATGCCCTGCTCGGTGCGGCAGAGCAGATATTCGATCAGGTCTACGAGGCCTTTCTCGATCATCCGAGAAAGGCGCGCAGACAGCGTGGCCGCTAGTTTCGCCGCGCGGCGCGCTCCTCGGCATCGAGCGAGCGCAGTTCCCGCAAGCGGGTATCGACTTCCGACATCAGGTAGAAGTCGCCATCGTTGGCGCGCTGAGCGAACTGCAACTGCTGGATCGCGTCGGACAGACTGCCCGAGAGCGCATAGAACTCGCCTTGCGCCCGATGCTGCCAGGCCAGGTGCCCGAGCGCCGCGTGCGATCGGGCCAGCATGCCGAAGGCGGCGGCCTCGCGCGGACGCAAGCGCACCAGCGCGTCGAGCTCCACGATGGCCTCGCGGTGCCTACCCTCCGCTTGCAAGGCGGCGGCATATTCATGGATGAGATAATCGCGGCGTCCCCAGGTACGCAGGGTCTGCGCCAGTCGCTCGGATGCCCCGGCCCGATTGCCTCGAGCGGCGTCGATGCGTGCTTCGAGCGTGTCGAACATCGGATGCGGGCCTGCCTCCTGCCGCGCCAGGCCCAATGCCGTCGCGGCAGCCTTGGGATCATCGGCGCGCAGATACGCCAACGCGAGGCCATATCGGGCTGACGCCACGGTCATGTAGCGCCCTTCACCCAACTGACGCTGAAAGAGTGCCACCGCCTCTGCAGGCAGATCGACTTCCGATCGCAGCCGCGCGCGCACCAGCTGGAACTCGATGCTGTCAGGACGCTGACGGTATTCAGTGGCCGCCACACGCGCCTGCATGTCGCTCAGACGTTCGCCCGTCAGCGGGTGCGTGCGCAGGTAGGCCGGCGCGTTGCTCTCGGAGAGCCTGTAGGCCCTTTGCAGACGGTCGAAGAAGGCAGGCATGCCCGCCGGATCGAAACCCGCTGCCGCCATCAGCGTGAACCCGACGCGGTCAGCCTCGCGTTCGAAGTCGCGGCTGTAGTTCAGTTGCGACTGGATGGCACCTGCCTGCGCCGTCATGATGGCGGCCTGAGCGGCCTGCGGGTTGGAGCGGGCCGCGAGAATCCCCGCCACCATGCCGGCAATGGCAGCCCACTGCATCTTCTGCCCCTGGTCGATCTGCCGGGCGATGTGGCGCTGAGTCACGTGCGAGACTTCATGGGCCAGAACCCCCGCCAGTTCGCCCTCGGATTGCGACGCGAGCAGGAGGCCGCTGTGCACGCCGATGAACCCGCCAGGCATTGCGAACGCGTTGATGGTGGGCTCACGCACGACGAAGAACTCGAACTCTCGTCCGGCGTCGGCACTGACGCTGGCCAGACGTCGGCCCACCAGGTTCACGTAGGCACTGACCTCGGGATCATCGATGAAGTCGGGGTCCCGTCGATACTCGCGCATGATGGACTCACCCACCTTGCGCTCGAGCTGAGGGCTCAATGCAGCTTGTGCTGCCTCGCCAAGCTCGGGCAAGCCCTGCGCCCGGGCACGTTCACCCCCACCCAATCCCGTGGGCAGATAGGGCTCGAACGGCCCGCACGGGGCGAGGGGGCCGAAGACCATGAGGCCCAGGGCAAGACACAGGATCCGGAGTCGGCGATCGCTCATGGCAAAATGATACCCGCGCACGATCAACCCTACCGCCCGGGCGGCTCAATCATGTCTGAACTGACGCATTTCGATACCGAAGGGCAGGCGCACATGGTGGATGTCGGCGCCAAGGCCAGCACCCATCGCGTGGCGCGCGCTCGGGGTGTCATCCGCATGCTGCCGGCCACGCTCGCCGTGATCCGGGCAGGGTCAGCAAGGAAGGGGGATGTTCTGGGCATCGCTCGCATCGCCGCGATTCAGGGGGCCAAGCGAACGGCCGACCTCATTCCGCTGTGCCACCCGCTCGCCCTCACTCGCGTTGCTGCAGCGTTCACGCTGGATGACGCAAGCTCGACGATCCTGCTGGAAGTAACGGCGGAAACCAACGGCCCGACCGGGGTCGAGATGGAAGCCCTCACCGCGACCAGCGTGGGGCTGCTGACCATCTACGACATGTGCAAGGCGATCGATCGCGGGATGACGATTGCCGAGATCGGTCTGGTGGAGAAGATGGGCGGCAAGTCGGGGCACTTCGTGCGGACTTGACGATTACCCGGGTTCCAGCGTCAGGTGCCCCGGCACGTCCCCGGCAGGTATTTGAGCAGGCTTGCCGACGTGCCCGTGCTGCCGCAGACCCAGCGCACGACCTGCTGGGGCGAGCCGTTGAAGCTCATCGCCACCACCCCGGCGTTGCTCGAAGGCACCAGTGTCAGCACCAGGCCATTGGCGGCCCCCAGATCGGCTGTGGTGGCCAGGGTGACTGCCACGTTGCCCGCGGTGCCGGTATTGACCGAGGCGACATAACGACTGCCGGTCGAGGTCTCACAGCCAAGGCTGTTGGCACTCGCCGGGGCTGCGATACCCACCTGGTAAGCCTCGGTGATGACCGTACGGCAGGCGCCGGCAGCGAGTACGACTTCGGAGACGCGGGCGCGAATCCGGTAATCGTTGTAGGCGGGCAGTGCGACCGCCGCCAGAATGCCGATGATCGCCACGACGATCATCAATTCGATCAGGGTAAAGCCGCAAGACCGATCACGTGAGATCGTCAATTCGACAGGGAATCGTTTCAAGGCAGACCTCTCGCATACGAACGGCGAGGCCCCGGATCTGCCGAGGCCTCGCCGCACTCGCGGCGCTCACCCGATGGGTGTCGCCGGGCTGGTGCGCGGAGCGCCATGTCAGCGCTACGCGCGTACCATCGGGACCGCAATCATGCAGACCCGAGGATCAGGTACCGCGGCAGGTGCCCGGCAGGTACTTGATCAGGTTTGCCGACGTGCCCGTGCTGCCGCAGACCCAGCGCACGACCTGCTGGGGCGAGCCGTTGAAGCTCATCGCCGACACCCCGGCGTTGCTCGAAGGCACCAGGGTCAGCACCTGACCATTGGCGGCACCAAGGTCAGATGACGCGGCCAGGGTTACCGCCACGTTGCCGGCAATGCCGGTATTCACCGAACTGACATAACGCGTACCGGTGGATGTCTCGCAGCCCAGGCTGTTGGCACTCGATGGCGCGGCGATGCCCGACTGGTAGGCCTCGGTAACCGTCGTGCGGCAGGTGCCTGCCGCAAGGACGGCTTCCGAGACGCGGGCACGAATCTGATAGTCGCTGTAAGCGGGCAGTGCTACCGCTGCCAGAATGCCGATGATCGCCACGACGATCATCAACTCGATCAAGGTAAAGCCTTTCTGCAGTGCAGATTTCATTGTCCCAGAACTCCAAGGTAAGTGAATGGGCGAAGCAGGCCCGAACGGATACCGCCTCTTGTTAATCTTACGCAATGTTTGTGCCACCCGATCCATCCCGTCGAATCGCCGACAAAATCACGGTTTTCCCGCAAGAGTGCACGCTCAGACGCGGCAAACCTGACCATTTGCGTCACATCAAGCCAAGCACCTGACACGTATGGGCAGGCTGAGCACGCCGAAAACGTGGCGATACCGGCCTGAAGCCCCCCCCGCGGGCCGCGGGCAACCCCTGGTCTGCACCCCGCGGCGCCAGCAGCATCGTCCCGGCCTCATTTGATGCAGACCGCACGCACCTGGGCAATGTCGGTGATGCCCGCCAACACCTTCTCGACCCCATTCATCTTGAGCGTATGCATGCCCTCGGTGAGGGCGAGAGTCAGCACCTGGGCGACGCGTGCACGCTCCTGGATCATCTTCTTCACGGGATCGGTGGCCACCAGCAGCTCATGCAGGCCGATACGCCCCTTGTATCCGGTCTGATTGCAGCGCGGGCAACCGACTCGCCGATACAGCCGGAACTGCCCGTTGCGATCGCCATAGGTGCGCACCCATTCAGCCCGAACGCCAGCCTCGGCCGCAGCCCGGTCAGCCTGAAACAGCAGCGTCGACTGCAACTCGCTGCAATACTCCGCGAGCAGCATCTGCACTTCGTCCTCATCCGGCGTGTAGGGCTGACGACACTGCTCGCACAGACGCTTGGCCAGGCGCTGGGCGAGCACGCCCAGCAAGGCGTCGGCAAAGTTGAAGGGGTCCATGCCCATGTCGAGCAGACGAATGATCGACTCGGGCGCACTGTTGGTATGCAGGGTGGCAAACACCCGGTGGCCGGTGAGCGAAGCCTCCAGGCCGATGGCGGTGGTTTCGGCATCGCGCATCTCACCGACCATGATGATGTCAGGATCCGCCCTGAGGAAGGCGCGCATCACCGTGGCAAAGTCCATGCCGGCACGCCGATTCACCTGCACCTGCCGCAAGCCCTTCTGAGTGATTTCAACCGGGTCTTCGGCCGTCCAGATCTTGGTATCGGGCGTATTGAGCGCACTGAGCACCGAGTGCAGTGTGGTGGTCTTGCCCGAACCGGTAGGCCCGCAGACGAAGAAGATACCGTAGGGTTTGGCGATGACCTCCTTCAGGGCTGAAAGGTCATGCGGCAGGAGGCCGAGCTTGTCGATCGGGATCGGATCGCCCTGCTGCAGGAGTCGCAGCACCACATCCTCGACACCACCCGCCACGGGTACCGTGGCCACTCGCAACTCGATGGCCAGCGGACCGAAACGACGAAAGTTGATCTTGCCATCCTGGGGCCGGCGGCGCTCGGCAATATCGAGGTCGCACATCACCTTGATGCGAGCCACGAGCGCATTGCGAAAGGTGGCCGGAATTTCGATGTAGGGCACCAGTGACCCATCGATGCGAAACCGGATCTCGGTACGCGACCGCCCGGGATAGGACTCGACATGAATATCGGAAGCCCCGCGCTGGTGGGCATCGATGATGATCTTGTTGACCAGTTTCACCACTTCGTTGTCGGCAATGGCATCGACATCTTCGTCGCGCGCATCGACATCATCCTCGGGCAAGCGCTCGGCCGACTCGGCCTCCAGTTCGATCAGAAGATCGCCCAGGTTGCCGCCGCCTCCACGAGACCCGAAGAAGAGATCGATCGTCGAGCGGAATTCGGCCAGGGTGGTTACGACATAGCGACCGCGAGACCGTCCGAGCACGTTGCGCACCACGTTCGCAGCTCGCGCGCGCTCCGGGTCGAGCGCGAGGACTACCGCACCCTCGGCCCCGTCCTCGATCGGGAGCCAGAGGTTCGCCTCGGCATACTCACGCCGGATGTTGCGCAGCAAGTCGGTTGGCTTCTCGCGCTGGGGGTCAAACGGCTCGTAGGGCACATGGAAGAACTCGGCAAGCGCCTGCCCGATCTGCACCCGGCTGATCCCGAACTCCTCCACCAGTACCTGCTCGACATCGGTGCTCCGCTTGCGAGCCGCGCGCTCGGCCAGCGCGAAATTGCCGGCGCTGATGATGCGCTGGGCAATCAGCCCGTCATAGCGAGAGCGCGCCGGCCTGACGATGTCGGCCCCGGTGCGGAAGGCCACCGCCACGACCTTGGCCAGTTCAACCGCGGCATGTTCGGCTTCCGCAGAAAACCGCCCCAGCGCCCGGTTGTTCATGATCTGTATGACCCCGAGCACATCGCGGTCTTCGCCCACCACCGGTACCGCAAGCATCTCGCGAGTATGAAACCCGGTGCGCTTGTCCACTTCAGCCAGAAAACGCAGGCGCGTGGCGTAGCGGCTCAATTCGGTGGAGTCGTAGGCATCGGTGAGGTTCACCGGCCTGGCTGACAGCGCCACAAAACCGGCAATGCTGTGTTCACCGATGGGCAGTTTCAGATCCTTGAACGAGCGCAGCCCGGTCTTGAGGCGGGAAATGATGTTGAGCTTGTCTTCAGCCACCTCGTAGATGGTGAGGCGCTCGGCATTGAACGCCGAGAGAATGTCGCGCGAGGCGTCATTCAGGGCCTCGTCCAGTGGCACCCTGGCACGCAGTTTCTCGAACGCGGCAGGCAGATAGCGCTGAAATCGACCCTGCACCTCGTCGGGCATGACGAGGTTGGAGGGCAAAATGGTCTGGAGATCAGAACTCATCAGCGCAAGGATCAGCAGTGGGGGCCATGGACGGCACGACACCGCACGAACGTGCAGACGTGCAGACGTGCAGACGTGCATCATTGATTTAATCTTTGTTCATTCTCGCACACCCGGCCGCCGTCGCGGCAGGTCGGGCGGCGCGATTCCGTCCTGCGGGCTCAGAGTTCGAACACCACGCCTTCACGCAATCGGGCCAGCGTCAGTCCGGGCGCAAAGCCCGCGATCTGGGCCATCGTGCTCTCGCTGTCACCCGGCTTGAGGTGGGTGACATGGATCTGGAGACCCGGCACCGCGTGCGGACCGGACAGCGATCGATCCGGCACCGTCAGATGTGCGAGTTCGACCGCGAGCAGACTCGGGCACAAGTGGCAGGACAGTTGTGCCAGAACCCGATCGGCCTCGCTGAACGCGCACTCGATGATGAGATGCCGCAAGTCGGGGATTCTGTTGATAATCGGCCACAATGCCGGATTGGGCGCGGTGTCGCCGGTGAAGACCAGACTGCCTGTACCGGCATCGACCTGATAACCCATGGCAGGCACCACATGCACGGCCGGGAGGGCGGTGATGCGCACGCCCTCACCCACGACAACCGTATCGCCCGGCACCATGGGCGCGAAACGCAGCCCGGGCTCGGCCACACTCGGAATCACCGTGAAATCGGGCCAGATGGTCCAGTTGAAACAATGCCGACGCAACGCATCGATGGTGGCGGGCAGCGCATGAACGGTGAGCGGCCGATCACGAAGCCCCCCCACGGCATCGACGATGAGCGGGATGCCCAGGATGTGATCGAGATGACTGTGCGTGACGAACACATGATCGATGCGCCGCAGAGGTTCAAGTTCGAGTTCACCGACCCCGGTACCCGCATCGATCAGGGTATCGGCACCGACCAGGAACGACGTGGTGCGGACAGTACCCCCCCCGATGCCGCCACTGCACCCCAGCACCCTTACCTTGACTGGCACGTCGCGCCTCTCATTTCCGATCGAACACCGTCACGCCGTTCCACTGGACGGGTGGCGGCTCGGTGCGGAAGCGAACGATACGGGATCGGTACAACTGATACAGACCCGCATCGACGCACGACTGTTGAAGTTGCAACAGAATGCCATCGGCTTCCTGCCAGCGACGCAATCGATAGGCCTGCAAGGCATTGGCCCAGGCCTCGAGTTCATCGAGGACCCCAGGGGCGACATCGGTCAGATGCCCGACAGGCTCGTAGATGGTAACGACGCCGCCCCGCCCCTTGACCTGAACCCAGTCGATCTCGCGACAGACCAGATCAGGCACGCGAATGCGGGTCTGTTCGCCGATCAGGATGCCCACGCCGTAGTAGCGGGTCAGACTTTCGACCCGTTTGGCAAGATTCACGGCATCGCCCAGCACCGTGTACGACCGACGAAAGGCCGACCCCATGTCGCCGACACTGACCAGACCGGTATTGATGCCGACACGCAGGTCGAGTTCCTCACCGTCGACCGGCTCGACCCGCGAACGAAGCCGGCCAATCGCCTCACGCATGCGCAGCGAGGCGAGCACGGCATGCCGGGCATGATCGGCATCGGCCAGCGGTGCCCCCCAGAACGCCATGACCTCATCGCCGATGTACTTGTCGACCGTTCCCCCGAATTCGTGAACGACCTCGCTCATTTCGGTGAAGTAGTCATTGAGAAAGAGCCTCACGTCCTCGGGGGCCATCTGCTCGGCAACCGCCGTGAATCCCCGCAGATCGGCAAAGAGCACCGTCAGCGTCTCGCTGCGCGGCACGATCAGACTGCGGTAGCTGGAAGGATCGCGTGCCATCTGCTCCACCAGTGCAGGTGGCACATAGGGGCCGAAGACCGTTGCAAATTCACGCTGAACCCGAGCATCGTCGAAGTAGCCATGCACGACATCGAGTGCGAGCAACCCCATGGCCATGCAGGCGAGCCCCCCACCCGACAACAGGCCTCCTGCAGGCTCGAGGAACAGCAGCGGCATGGCGACACTTGCCACGATGCAGACGATGGCAGCCACAAGCGTCCGCAGCGGGCTCAGCAGGGGCAGCGCGACGAGGAACACGAGGCCGACGACCAGTACGACCAGCGCCCAGCAACGCTCGATGAACCCGGAGGGTGTGGCATCGATGGCAGCAACCCGATCGGCCCCCTGAGCAAGGAGTCTTGCCAGAGACGCCAGATGACGATCGACGGTCGCGATCGCATCAAAGGTCTCCAGCCGGGCAGCGTGGGTGACCGCCAGCAGCACGACCATGAGGCCCAGTCCGATGAGGCCCACCGAGTACCCGGAAGCCATCGCGCGCGCGCGCCAGCGACGCCACGCCGCCACAGGCTGCGCAGTCGCAACGGGCACGATCGGATCGTTGCCTGCGCCCACCGGATTCAGTCCTTGTAGTAGAACTCCAGCTTCACGCCGCCCAGTTCGACCACGTCGTGATCATGCAGTTGCACCGCACCGGCATGGACTTCGCGCCCATTGATGGCGGGCAGGGTTTCGCCTTCGACATGCGTGATGAAGTAGCCGTTGGCACGACGGGTGATCACCGCCACCTGCTCGCCGGGGCGCCCGATGGTATTGAGGGGCTTCACCAGATCGATGCCCCGCCCGGCATGCGTTCCGGTGAGCACCTGCAATGCCGCCGCACGTTGTGCGTCGCTGAGCGGCAGTGGCACCAACGGGGCCTCCGATGGCGAACGCCCCGGCTCGGACGCGGCCGGCGAAGCCGACAGAGCCTGCAGGGGCGAGGAGGCGAAACTGTTCATCGATGCCAGGGCGGTGAACGGAATGCGCGCGGCACCGCCGGAGGATGCCGGGGCGGGTACCGCTGGCATGACCGGGGTGACCAGATTGCGGTCCGTGTCGACCAGGCCGGCCGCCGGAGTGGCCCCCCCGCCGTAGGCCGGACTCGATCCGCTCACCAGACCGGACTCGAATGCGGCGTCTGCGCGCACCGACCCCACCGCCGCGCGCCCGACGATCTGGGTCTTGGCGATGCTGGCTGGCAACTCCGCACCTTCAGCCTGGTCACTGACATAGCGCAACTTGTACTTGCCGAGTTCGATCACGTCGTTGTTGCGCAGGAAGTGCTTGCGAACCGGATTTCCGTTGACCAGCGTTCCGTTCGTGCTGCCGAGATCCTCGAGAAAGGAGTCCGACAGGATGGTGACCACCACAGCGTGATCGCCGCTGACCACGAGATTGTCGATCTGGATGTCACTGGAGGCGCGGCGACCGATGGTCGTACGCTCCTTGATCAGAGGAATCTCGCGCAAGACAAGACCGTCGACACCGAGTACCAGCCTGGCCATGGGTTCGCCCTCCGCAGTCAGCCAAGGCGCGACTTGAGTCGCGCAATGATCGAACGCGGCAACCCGTAATCATGGGCCACACGCACCAGAACGACCGAGATGTTGTCACGCCCGCCGTTGTCATTGGCGAGCCGCACGAGTTGTTCGGCAGCCAGATTCAAGCGGCCCGAGAGCGAATTGAGCGTGAGGGCGATGTCCTCATCGGGCACCATGTCGTTCAAGCCATCGGAACAGAAGAGGTAGATGTCGTCGATCTGGGCATCGAAATCGGCCAGTTCGGGCTCGACCGTCGGATGCACGCCAAGCGCACGAGTGACCAGGTTGCGATAGAGCGCGTGGCGTGCCTGTTCGGGCGATATCAGACCCGCATCGATCTGCTCCTGGAGCAGCGAGTGGTCACGCGTCATGCACTCGAGCACCCCCCCGCGCAGACGATACATGCGCGAATCACCGACATGCACGACGATGACCGCGTTATCGCAGAAAAGCGCGCTGACCAGCGTCGTGCCCATGCCGGCGAACCCCGGCTCATTCTGCGCTGCCTGGTAGATCGAGACATTGGCCCGTCGCACCTGCTCGAGAAGCGTGACTCGAAGGTAGGCTCGAAGGGCGTTTTCATCGTAATGCGAGGGGTCGACCTGGGGCACCAGGCCCTGCAACTGCGTGGTGAGCACGGTCGTCGCAATGCCGCTGGCCACCTCACCCGCATTGTGCCCCCCCATGCCATCGGCGAGCACCACCAGACCGATGGCCGGATCAGCGGCAATCGAGTCTTCATTGTGCAATCTCACCACACCGGGGTCGGTGCAGGTTGCATATTCCAGTGCATCACCTGCGGTCATGCATTGCTCCAGGGGCCTGCTGGGCAAGAAATCGTCGTCAAGTCCGACGCATCGAGGCGCCGGATCATTGTTGCGCTGCAATCAATCAGTAGATCAGCAAATGGCAGGAACCGTCAAGCCCGCCAGGGCTCGGCGGGCTTGACAGATCCGGCGCGACGACGCCGGGCCTGTCGAAAGACGCAACGAGCAGGCGAGCAAACGTTCGCCAACGGCACGCCCGCTCGAAGGCGCCCCCCTCAGGTACCGAGCGCGGTACCCACGGTGAGACCGAGCGCTGCGGCAAGTTCGGCGCCCGAGATCTTCTTCGTGTCCTCGCCCTTGCCTTTGAACACTTCGATCTGCCCGCCCTGGCAGGTCACGCGGAAGCTCTCGGGACCGATCCCGGAGACTTCGCCCACCTTGCCCTTGACAGCACCGAAGGTACGAAAGACATGCTTGCGCGCATCGAAGATCTGGATCTTGCGCCCGCCCTGCGTCGTCCACGCACCCGGCGCCGGGTTGCAACCGCGAATGAGGTCGTAGACGAAGTCGACGTGATTGGACCAGTTGATGCGCGACTCGGCCGCCCGACACCAACCCTCGTAGGAGGCAATGCTCTCGTCCTGGACCACTTCAGTGTGGCGCCCCGCGACCACGAGATCGGCCGCCTCGAGCATGGCCTGCACACCGAGCGGAAAGAGACGATCGAAGTAGACCGTACCCAGGGTGTCGTCCGGCGAAATCGGCGTCTCCTTCTGCAGGATGACCGGACCTTCGTCGAGCCCGTCGGTCGGCCGGAATATCGTGATGCCCGTCTTCGTATCGCCCCGGATGATGGGCCAGTTGATGGAACTCGGCCCCCGATAGAGCGGCAACAGCGAGGGGTGATACTGGATCGTGCCGTGCTTCGGAATCGACACGAAGTCCTGCGGTGCAAACTGCAGCACGTAAGCCATCACCCCGATGTCGACTGCCAGCGTGGCCATCGCATCGCGCGCTTCGCCTGTCTTGAGCGACGCAAACTGGAAGGTGCGAACGCCGGCGCCTTCGGCCGCCAGACGCAGCGGGTCAGGTCGGGCGCCCTCTTTCTCGGGAGCGCAGAACACGGCAGCCACTTCATCGCCGCGCGCAAGAAAGGCCTCGAGCACGGCCTTGCCGAAATCCTGCTGTCCGATGATTGCGATCTTCATGGTCAGACCTTCTTGCGGGGAGGCGCGGTAAAGGCACCGGCACTCTTCAGGGCATCGATGCGGCTGGCGTCATAGCCGAGCACATCACCCAGGATCTCGTCGGTATGCTCACCCAGCATCGGAGAGCGTCGGATGGTCGCCGGCGACGCCGAGAGCTTGATCGGCATGCCGACATTGAACCAGGGGCCACGTTTGGGGTGATCGAGTTCGACATACATCTCGCGCCCGCGCACATGCTCGTCATCGGCGAGATCTTCCGTCGACATGATCGGGCCACACGGCACATCGAGTTCATTGAGCACCGCCATGAATTCGCGCTTGGTGTAGCTGGCGGCAAATTCGGTCAGCAGACGCCACACCTCCCCCTGGTTGCGACGACGCTCGCCGATGGTGGCAAAGCGCGGATCGGTCGCGAGGGTCTCCCCACCAATCCGCCGAGCGAGCGCATCCCAGACCGCCTCCTGCACGACGACGTAGATGTAATCGTTGGTGCCGTGCGGCTTGCAGTGAATGGCATTGCCCAGTTGCCCGCCACCCGAGTCGTTGCCGGCACGCGGCGTGAACGGCATGCCCTGCTCGGTGTGCACCGAATACTCGGGCAACGGTCCGCGTGTCAGCCTCTGATGGTCGCGCCACTTCACGCGACACAGGTTCATCACCGAATCCATCATCGCCACTTCGACATACTGACCCAGGCCGGTGCTGTTGCGCTGGTGAAGCGCCGCCAGTATCCCGATGACCAGGTGCAGACCGGTACCGGAATCACCGATCTGTGCGCCCGTGACGAAGGGCGGGCCGTCGGGCACACCGGTCGTGCTCATGGCGCCCCCCATGGCCTGGGCCACGTTCTCGTAAGCCTTGAATTCGGCATAGGGGCCGGTGGAACCAAATCCCTTGATCGACGCCATGACGATGCGCGGGTTGATCTCGTGCACCTTCTCCCAGGAAAAGCCCAGCCGATCAAGCACGCCCGGTCCGAAGTTTTCCATGATCACGTCGCAGTGCCCGAGCAGTTCGGTGAATACCTGCTTGCCCTCGGGCGACTTCATGTTCACGGTGATCGAGCGCTTGTTGCAGTTGAGCATCGTGAAATAAAGACTGTCGGCATCGGGCACATCGCGCAACTGCCCACGCGTTGCGTCGCCCGTCGGCGGCTCGAACTTGATGACATCGGCACCCATCCAGGCCATGAGCTGCGAGGCGGTAGGACCGGCCTGTACATGCGTCATGTCCAGAATGCGGAAACCTTCGAGGGCTTGGCTCATTGCTATCTCCAATCTGCTGCTGACATCGACCCGCCAGAGGTCGAATGGCACCGACCCGGTGCCCGTGATGAGGGATCGGCAGGCAGCCGACCGCGCAGTCTATGAGAGCGCACGGCGAACACGCCTTGACGAGGGTCAATCTTGAAATATAACATACTGTTTTGATTGAATAAAATATTGAACATCCCGTGACACTGAAAGACCCTGGCAAAGCGCTGACCACCGGCCTGCGGCAGGCCGTCCCATGGTGACCTCACTGGGACGGCATCCCCTCAGACCGTCCATCCTGCTGCAGTTGAAGCAGAACCTCATCCTGCGTGAAATTCCGACCGGCGCCTGGGATCCGCTCGAGCGCGTTCTCGAGGTCTGCGACTACCGCAAGGGCGAACCGCTGGTCCATCAGGGCACCACCTCGATGGAGCAATTCTTCATTCTCGAGGGCATTCTGAAGCGCGTCGTCTCGAACGCGGGCGGAAAGGAGATGATCCTCCGGTTCGCCGCCGAGACCGACATGGACACGTCGTACGCCGCCTGGCGGCTGCGCACCCCGGTGCCCTACAGCATCGTGGCCGTCACCGGGGTGCGCGTGGCACGGGTATCGATGCCACACTGGGTGGAATTTCTCGACATCCAGGCCAGCATCAAGAGCCAGTTCGAATACGAGGTCATGCGCCTGATGTCGGAGGTGATGGCGCACACGATCACCCTGCACCTCCTCGACGCACCGGGCCGTGTGGCGCGATTCGAGCGCAAGCATCCGGATCTGGTCGGGCGCATCCCGAACAAGGAGCTTGCCTCCTACCTGAACCTGACCCCGGAAACGCTGTCGCGACTCAAGCAGCGCCGCGTCGTGGCACGCACCACCGGCATTGGCAGCAGCACGAAGTCGCAGGCGGGCTGACCCGTCCGGGACGCGGGCACACAGGTGGCCCACGTGACCGACGGCCTCAGGATCGCCAAGGCCGCCGGGACCGCCCGGAACGCCCCGGAATCCCCTCAGGCCTTTTCCGGCTCGCCGCCATCGCCGCGGGCTGCAAGATAACGCCCCACGATCACGACCAGCGCAGCACCGATCAGACCGGCGAGGTGCAGGTTGGCCAGCCACGCCGCACTCGCCCCGACCCACTCGCGCGTGGCGGGGTCGGTGACGGCCATCTCGCCCGCGATGAAACCAAGCAGCGCGGCACCCAGCGTGATGATGATCGGGAAGCGCTCCATGGCCTTCATCACCAGGGTAGAGCCGAAGATCACGATCGGGACGCTGATGCCCAGACCGATCACCAGCAGCACATACTTGCTGGCTTCACGGATCGGCTCGGCCATGGTGCTCGCGGCCGCTTCGGCAACGCCGGCCACCGCAATGACATTGTCCAGACTCATGATGAGGTCAGCCACGAGAATCGTGCGGATGGCCTGCAGCAGATGCGAGTGACCCTCGATGCCATCACCTTCATCATCGTCACCGCCGAGCAACTGGATACCCACCCAGAGCAGCGCCAGCCCGCCGACGACCTTCAGCCAGGGCAACTGCAGCAGGGCGACGGCGAAGATCGTGAGCACGACGCGCAGGAAGATGGCTGCGGCACTACCCCAGAAGATGGCCTTCTTCTGCTGCTCGGGCGCAAGCGAACGCGAGGCAAGCGCGATCACGACCGCGTTGTCACCCGACAGGATCAGGTTGGCCCAGAGGATGGCGAGAAGACCAACCCAGAATTCATGAGCGGACAGCATTTGCATCAGCATGGTGACGATCAATTCCCAGATAGGATGAAGAGAGGCAACGGGCAAGGTCTCGGATGGAGAAGCCTCACCGGCAGCACGCATGATGAACCGGTCGGTCGACTTGAATGCCGGATCGCGAACGTCTGGATTCTAAACAGGTTTTGCCGCAGCGCAAGACCAGCGAACCGTACCGGTCCGAGCAATCGAAGGCGCACTGCCGCCACAACCCCCGAGCAGACGGCGCGGGGTGTCCCGCAGGCGGCGCGCAGGGCACGCGATGCAGGACGCGGACGCCCCGCTGCCCTAGAAGAGCCCGACCACCTTGCCATCCACCAGATCGATGCGATCGGCCGAGGGCACCTTGGGCAACCCGGGCATCGTCATGATGTCACCGCAGACCATCACGATGAACTCGGCACCCGCCGAGAGGCGCACCTCGCGCACATTGATCGAATGATGCTCGGGTGCGCCCCGCAGCCCGGCATCGGTCGAGAACGAGTACTGAGTCTTGGCCACGCAGACCGGAAAGTGCCCATAGCCGTCTTCCTGCAACTTCCGGATCTGGCCGCGAACCTTGCCATCGGCCGTCACTTCACTCGCCCGATAGACCTTCTTCGCGATCTTGTTGATCTTGTCCCAGAGCGTGTCGGCATCCTCGTAGACGAAGTTCATGGCCGAAGGCTGCTCGCACAGGTCGACCACCAGATGTGCCAGTTCGGCGGCGCCCTTGCCGCCATCGGACCAGTGCGTCGCCAGAACGACCTTGGCCCCGAGCCGGGCAACCCGCTCGCGCAGGAGGTCAATCTCGGCCGCGGTATCGCTGTTGAACCGGTTGATCGAAACCACGCACGGAATCCCGTAGACCCGGCTCACGTTCTCGACATGTCGTTCGAGATTCACAAGGCCCCGTTCGAGTGCCGTGAGATCTTCGGTGGTGATGGTCTTCAGATCGGCACCACCGTGATACTTCAGCGCACGCACCGTCGCCACGATGACCGCGGCCGACGGACGCAGACCCGACTTGCGGCACTTGATGTCGACGAATTTCTCGGCACCCAGATCGGCGCCAAAGCCCGCCTCGGTGACGACATAGTCGGCCAGCTTGAGCGCGGTGGCCGTGGCGATGACGGTGTTGCAGCCGTGCGCGATATTGGCAAACGGCCCGCCATGGATGAAGGCCGGATTATTCTCGAGGGTCTGTACCAGATTGGGCTTCAGCGCGTCCTTCAGGAGCACCGTCATGGCTCCATGCGCGTTCAGATCGCGGGCATAGATGGGCTTTTGCTCGCGGTTGTAGGCCACGACGATGTTGCCCAGCCGACGCTTCAGATCCTCGAGCGACGTCGCGAGGCAGAAGATCGCCATGACTTCGGAGGCCACCACGATGTCGAAACCATCCTGGCGGGGGTATCCATTGCCGGGACCACCCAGCGCAATCGTGATGTCGCGCAGTGAGCGGTCATTCATGTCCATCACGCGCTTCCATGCGATGCGGCGCACATCGATGCCCAGTGCATTCCCGTGGTGGATGTGATTGTCGATGAGCGCAGCGAGCAGGTTGTTGGCCAGTGCGATGGCGTTGAAGTCGCCGGTAAAGTGAAGGTTGATGTCCTCCATCGGCACCACCTGGGCAAAGCCACCGCCAGCCGCTCCACCCTTCATCCCGAAGACCGGACCGAGCGAGGGTTCACGCAGGCAGATCACTGCCTTCTTGCCGATATGGTTCAGCGCATCGCCAAGCCCGACCGTGGTGGTGGTCTTGCCCTCGCCCGCCGGCGTCGGGTTGATGGCGGTCACCAGTATCAGCTTGCCGTCGGGTCGATCCTTGAGCGAATCGACATACTCGAGCGACACCTTGGCCTTGTAATGCCCGTAGGGCTCCAGGTGGTCCTCCGCAATGCCCAGACGCTCGAGCGCGACCCTGGAGATGCGCTGCATGGTGGCAGCCTGGGCAATTTCGATATCGGAAGCCATGTGATGCTCCTGGGTAATGGCGAAGTAGAGGAAGAACTGCTGCTGAAAGCCGAGCCGCAGATCGATGCGAACCCCGTATCCGGGCTGTCAGGCCCGCTACCGGCGGCACTATAGGTTTCGTGTGACCACAGGGACATTGACCACGGTCAATGTCCCCGGGCCGCCTTCATCCGGGGGCAATGTCATGACCGACGACTCAGGCCGGCTGACCAGCGTCCAACGGGTGACGCGACTGATCGAACGGCGCACGCCCACCCCCGTAACTCGAGCCCTTGGGTGCCACGCCTCCGGCCTCGACCTTCACGGCGCAGTACTTGAACTCGGGAATCTTGCCGAAAGGATCGAGCGCCGGGTTGGTGAGCTTGTTGGCCGCTGCCTCGTAGTAGGCAAAGGGAATGAAGACCGACCCGGCCGGCATGCCGTCATCGACCCGTGCATAGAGCGAGATCTCACCTCGACGCGAACTCACCGTGATGACCTCCCCGGGCTTTACACCGAGCCGCTCGAGTTCGAGCGGATGCAGCGTTGCGACCGCTTCAGGCTCGATCGCATCGAGCACCGAAGCACGACGGGTCATGGCGCCGGTGTGCCAGTGCTCGAGTTGGCGGCCGGTAATGAGCACCATCGGATACGCGTCGTCGGGCCGCTCATTGGCAGAAACCAGATCGGCCGGCACGAGCCGGGCCCGCCCACTTTCGGTGGGGAAGCGCTCGGTGAAGACCACCTCGGTACCGACGTCGCCTTCTTGCTCGCACGGATAGGTCACCGAGGATTCGCGCTCAAGGCGATCCCAGGTGATGCCGGCAATCGAATCCATGGCCTGGCGCATCTCCTCGAACACCTCGCGCGCACCGGCGTAATTCCAGTCGAGTCCGAGCCTTCGGGCAATCTCCTGGATGAGGTCGATATCCTCTCGCGCCTCGCCCGGCGCCTGGATGGCCTTGCGACCCAACTGCACCTGACGGTCGGTGTTGGAGAAGGTACCGGTCTTTTCGGGAAAGGCGCTGGCAGGCAGCACCACATCAGCCAGATAGGCGGTCTCTGTCAGGAAGATGTCCTGCACCACCAGATGCTCGAGTGATGCGAGCGCCTCGCGTGCGTGGGTGGCATCGGGGTCGGACATGGCCGGGTTCTCGCCCATGATGTACATGCCGCGAATACGACCTGCGGTCGCTGCCTGCATGATCTCGACGACCGTCAGACCCGGGTCCGGGTCGAGCTTCGCGTCCCAGAGCTTCTCGAACCGCTCGCGGGCGCCCGCGTTGACTACCCGCTGGTAATCGGGGTAGAACATCGGGATGAGACCGGCATCGGACGCGCCCTGCACGTTGTTCTGCCCGCGCAAGGGATGCAGGCCGGTGCCGCGCCGGCCAATCTGACCGGTGGCCATCGCGAGCGCAATCAGGCAGCGCACGTTGTCGGTACCGTGCACATGCTGCGACACTCCCATGCCCCAGAGGATCATCGAGCCGCTCGAGCGCGCGTACAGACGCGCCACCTCGCGGATGGTCTCCGCCGGGACGCCACAGATCGGCGCCATCGCGTCCGGACTGAACCCGCGCACATTGTCGCGCAGCGCCTCGAACCCGCTCGTGCGGTCACGCACGAAGGCCTCATCGACCAGACGCTCCTCGACGATCACGTGAAGCATGGCATTGAGCAGTGCCACGTCGGTGTCGGCGTTGAACTGCAGCACGTGGCTGGCATGGCGGGCGAGTTCGCCGCGACGAGGGTCGGCCACGATGAGTCTGGCCCCCTTCTTCACCGCGTTCTTGATCCACGTGGCAGCCACCGGATGATTCACGGTCGGATTGGCCCCGATGACGAAGATCACTTCGGCCAGCATCACGTCGCGCACCGGGTTCGACACCGCACCCGATGCCACCCCTTCCATCAGCGCTGCAACGCTCGACGCGTGGCACAGCCGCGTGCAGTGGTCGACATTGTTGCTTCCAAACCCCACACGCACGAGTTTCTGGAAGAGATAGGCCTCCTCGTTCGATCCCTTGGCCGAACCAAAACCGGCGAGCGCCCGGGGCCCATCACGATCACGTATCTGACGAAGCCCGCCCGCTGCTCGCTCGAGCGCCTCTTCCCAGCTGGCCTCGCGAAAGACCGATGACCAGTCGGCCGGATCGAGCGAGCATGCCGCATCCTTGGGCACGCCCTCGCGCCGGATGAGCGGCCGCGTCAGGCGCTGACGGTGATGCACGTAATCGAAACCGTACCGGCCCTTGACGCAGAGCCGCCCCCGGTTCGACGGGCCGTCGCGTCCCTCGACCCGTACGATGCGATTGTCCTGAACGTGATAAGTGAGCTGGCACCCGACCCCGCAATAGGGGCAGACCGAATCAACGGTACGATCGATCGGCTCGAGGCCAGCCTTGCGCGCCGGCATGAGCGCGCCAGTGGGACAGGCCTGCACGCACTCGCCGCAGGCCACGCAACTGGACTGGCCCATCGGGTCATCGAAGTCGAACACGATCTTCGCGTGTTCGCCGCGAAAGGCGAGCCCGATGACGTCATTGACCTGGGTTTCACGACAGGCACGCAGACAGCGCGTGCACTGGATGCAGGCATCGAGATTCACCGCGATGGCGGCGTGCGAGAGGTCGGCTACCGGTTGTGCACGTGCCGGGAAGCGCGAACCGGCCACACCGAGTTCGCGCGCCCAATGATCGACTTCGGAGACAGCCGTCTGCCGTTCGGCAGGCATGTCGGCAAGCAGGAGTTCGAGCACGAGCTTCTGCGATGCGCGAGCCCGATCGCTGCTGGAGGAGACCACCATGCCTTCACGCGGGGCGCGGCAGCATGAGGGCGCGAGCACGCGCTCGCCCTCGACCTCGACGACGCAGGCGCGACAATTGCCATCGGGGCGCAGCCCCTCGCGATAGCACAGGTGCGGAATGTCGACACCGGCTCGACGGGCAGCAACCAGAATGGTCTCGCCCGGACGTGCGGCAATGGTGCTGCCGTCAAGCCGGAAGGTAATCGCGTCAGCACCGGCATCGGGCATCGCGGGCATCGCGCTGTCCACCGGCGTGCCAGCGGGCGTCTGGATGGGAGCACTCATCAGGCCACCTCGTTCGGAAAGTGCTTGAGCACGCTGAGGAATGGGTTGGGTGCCGCCTGTCCGAGGCCACAGATCGACGCATCGGCCATCACGCGCGCCAGATCCGCCAGCAACGGTCGGTCCCAGGTGGCATCGGACAGCAGTCGCACCGCCTTGGCGGTACCGACGCGACAGGGTGTGCACTGCCCGCAGGACTCTTCGGCGAAGAAGTGCAGCATGTTGCTCGCCGCATCCCGGGCACGATCGTGCTGCGACAGAACGATGACCGCCGCCGATCCGATGAATGCGCCATGTGGATTGAGCGTGTCGAAGTCGAGCGGAATGTCAGCCATCGATGCGGGGAGGATGCCACCGGAAGCGCCGCCTGGCAGGTAGGCATAGAGCGTGTGCCCCTCGGCCATGCCGCCGCAGTGCTCCTCGACCAGTTCACGCAGGGTGATGCCGGCCGGCGCCACATGAACACCCGGTCGTGCCACGCGGCCGCTCACCGAAAAGGACCGCAGCCCCTTGCGCCCGTGGCGTCCGGCATTGGCGAACCATTGTGGCCCCCGCTCGATGAGATCACGCACCCACCACAGCGTTTCCATGTTGTGCTCGAGGGTCGGTCGACCGAAGAGACCTTCCTGAGCCACGTAGGGCGGGCGCAGGCGCGGCATGCCCCGCTTGCCCTCGATCGACTCGATCATGGCCGACTCTTCGCCGCAGATGTACGCCCCGGCGCCACGACGCAGGTGAATGACCGGCAAGCGGCAGGGCGGTTCGGCATGCAACCGGGCCAGTTCCTGCTCGAGCAGCGCGCGCACGCCGTGATACTCGTCGCGCAGGTAGATGTACACCTCGGCCACATCGACCGCCCAGGCGGCGATAAGAACGCCCTCGAGGAATCGATGCGGATCGCGTTCGAGATAATGACGGTCCTTGAAGGTGCCGGGCTCGCCCTCGTCGATGTTCACCGCCATGAGCCGCGGTGCCGGTTCGGCGGCCACGATGCGCCACTTGCGACCCGTCGGGAAACCGGCCCCGCCAAGGCCGCGCAAGCCGGCGTTCTCGAGCAGCGTGAAGATGTCATCGCGCTTCTTCTCGCCGCGCGTGCACGCCACTGCCACCCGATATCCACCTGCCTTGCGATAGGCCGCGTAATCGACATGCTGCGGTGCTGCCTCGAGCGTGGGGGAATAGTCGAGCGGCTTCACCGACTGGGCATCGGCAGGCCTGGACACCGGATGCTCGGTGGCGCCACCTGCCACGGCCTCGGCGACCGCCTCGACCGTGGCATGCAGGATCGGATTGCGATGCACGACGACCACGGGCGCAACATCGCAACGGCCCACACACGGTGCTGCAAGCACACGCACGTCGATCCCGAGCAGACCGGGCAAACGCTCGAGCAGGTCGCGCGCGCCAGCCATCTCGCAGGAGAGGCTTGCACACACCCGCACCGTGAGCGCGGGCGGTACGGCGTCACCCTCGCGGACCACATCGAAGTGGTGATAGAACGTCGCCACCTCGTAGACTTCGGCGAGCGCCAGCCGCATGAGGCTTGCCAGGGCCGCCAGATGCCGGTCGGACAGATGGCCGAATCGGTCATGGATGCGATGCAGGTGCTCGATGAGCAGGTCGCGTCGCATCGAGACGCCCTCGAGCAGCGCCTCCACTTCGGCAAGCGCCGTCGGGTCAACCTGGCGACCCTTGCCCTTCGAGCGAACCTTCACCGCCCCGACCGGGATGGTGAAGGTCGTGACGCCCTGCCCGCCCTGCCCGACCTGCTCTGCCATGTTGTCTCCTGCCGACCCGAAGGTGAATCGCGCTGGAGAGGAATGTTACAGCACGCTCTTGAGCAACTTGCCCATCTCGGCCGGGTTGCGAGTCACCTTGATGCCACAACTCTCCATGATGGCAAGCTTTTCCTGTGCCGTGCCCTTGCCGCCCGAGATGATGGCACCGGCATGGCCCATGCGCTTGCCAGGCGGCGCGGTCACGCCCGCGATGAAGCCGACGACCGGCTTCTTCATGTTTTCCTTCACCCAGCGGGCTGCCTCTTCCTCGTCGGATCCGCCGATCTCGCCAATCATGATCACCGCCTCGGTGGCCGGATCGTCATTGAACATGCGCATCACGTCGATGTGCTTGAGGCCATTGACCGGATCACCGCCAATGCCCACTGCCGTCGATTGGCCCAGCCCGAGTTCGGTCAACTGCCCGACCGCCTCGTAGGTCAGCGTGCCCGAGCGTGACACGACCCCGATCGGCCCCTGCTTGTGGATGTGGCCCGGCATGATCCCGATCTTGAGTTCACCCGGGGTGATGACGCCGGGGCAGTTCGGCCCGAGCAGCAGGGTGCGCTTGCCACGCATGCGGTCACGCGTATTGATCATGTCACGCACCGGGATACCCTCGGTAATGCAGATCACCAGGTCGAGGTCGGCATCGACCGCCTCGTCGATCGCGGCGGCGGCAAAGGGCGGCGGCACGTAGATCACCGACACGTTGGCGCCGGTCCTTTCCTTGGCCTCACGCACCGTGCCGAAGATCGGCAGCCCTTCGAAGTCCTGACCAGCCCGGTTCGGGTTGACACCGCCGACGAAGCAGGTGCGCCCTTCGGCGTAATCCCGACTGGTGCGGGTGTGGTACTGGCCGGTCTTGCCGGTGATGCCCTGGGTGATGACTCGGGAATTGCGGTTGATCAGAATGCTCATTGGCTCAGCTCCCTGCGCGTGCGGCGGCGACGACACGCTCGCCCGCCTCGGCCATGTTGTTTGCAGCGATGATCGGAAGACCCGAGTCGGCAAGAATCTTCTTGCCCAGGTCCTCGTTGGTGCCCTTCATGCGCACGACCAGAGGCACGCTCAGTCGAACCTCGCGCGCAGCAGCCACCACCCCTTCGGCGATGGTGTCGCACTTCATGATGCCGCCGAAGATGTTGACGAGAATCGCCGCGAGACCAGGCCGCGCCAGCATGATCTTGAACGCCTCGGTGACCTTCTCGGTGGTGGCACCGCCACCGACGTCGAGGAAGTTGGCCGGGCTGCCGCCATAGAGCTTGATGACATCCATCGTCGCCATCGCCAGACCGGCGCCATTGACCAGGCAGCCGATATCGCCGTCGAGCGAAATGTAGTTCAGGCCGTGCTTCATCGCCTCGATCTCGGCAGGATCTTCTTCGTCGAGATCGCGCAGGGCAGCGATGTCGGCATGCCGGAAGAGTGCGTTGTCGTCGAAATTGAGCTTGCCATCGAGCGCAATCACGCGGCCGTCACCGGCCAGGATGAGCGGGTTGATCTCGGCAAGACTCGCATCGCATTCGACGAAGAGGTTGTACAGGCCGCGGAACGCCGCCCTTGCACCCTCGAACGAAGCAGCCGGCACGCCGATGGCGGTGGCCACCCGGTCGCAATCGACATCGGACAGACCGGTACGCGGGTCGATGAAGACCTTGTGGATGAGCTCGGGGGTGTGCGCGGCGACCTCCTCGATGTCCATGCCGCCCTCGGAGCTGGCCATCAGACAGACGCGCTGGGTGCCCCGATCGACCACCATGCCCAGATACAGCTCCTTGCGGATGTCGGCACCCTCTTCGACCCAGAGACGGCGCACCTTCTGGCCTTCGGCGCTGGTCTGATGGGTGACGAGCTGCATGCCGAGGATGGCCTGCGCATGGGTGCGCACCTCATCGATGCTGCGGGCGAGCTTGACGCCACCGCCCTTGCCCCGACCGCCAGCATGAATCTGCGCCTTGACGACCCAGACCGGGCCACCGAGCATGTGGGCAGCGGCCACCGCCTCGTCGACCGTGAAGGCCACCTGACCTCGCGGCGTGGTCACACCGTACCTGCGCAGCAGTTCCTTGGCCTGATACTCGTGAATGTTCATTGAAGGGGTCCTGTAAACCAGCGGGGATAGAACCGGCGCACCGTCTCGCCGCTCGTGTCGAGCGCATGGCAGCGATCGAGCTGGAACGGCTTGGTGTCGGTGGTCGAACGGTGAAAAACCGACTGCACGGCGGCGGTCGGAAACGAGCCCAGCATCTCGGTGATGTGGGTACAGCCTTTCATGCCGCCGAAGATTTCGGCGACCCGGGCGCGAAAGCCCTTGAGCAGATTGAGTCCGGCAAGACGCGAATAGGCAGGGCCGATGAGATCGCACGACCCGGCGTACGGCACGTCGTCGCTGACGGCTTCGGCAGCCACAATCGTGAACTGGGTATCGATCGTGAGTCGGACCCGCATGCGGTGGATGAACTGACCGGCTGGGCGTACACCCGACTCGAGCGGACAGTCGACCGTCTTCACATCAGACAGGGTACCCTCGATGTCCCAGAGGCCGTCGACGCGTCGGAAGCCTTCGAACTCCACGCGCCGCGTGTGCATGCGGGTACGCTCGACGCTGGGAGAGGACAAGGGCACGGTCGGGTCAGGCTCCGCTCGGTTGGCCGAGCATATGTTGCAAAGCCGCAAATGGTAGCACGAGTGCTAGACTCGGCCATCCGAGCCCTGCTTCCAGAACCACCCCGATGATCGATGCCGCGTTGTTCCAGGCCCGCCGATTGTCGGTCGGAGAGGTCGAAATCGCTTTCGAAACGGGGGGCAGCGGCCCTCCACTCCTGCTCCTGCACGGCCACCCCCAGACCCGGATGATGTGGCACCGGGTCGCGCCGAGACTCGCGCGGGACCATACACTGGTGATTCCCGACCTGCGCGGTTACGGCGAGAGCGGAAAGCCGGCGCCGGTAGCAGACCATGCGGCGCACGCCAAGCGTGCGATGGCGGCCGACCAGATCGGCCTGATGCGCGCACTCGGGTTCGACCACTTCGATGTGCTTGCGCATGACCGGGGCGCGCGGGTGGCGCACCGACTGGCGCTCGACCATCCGGGGCACATCGGCCGGATGATGTTGCTCGACATCGCGCCCACGCTCGCGATGTACGAACAGACCTCGATGGACTTTGCTCGCGCCTACTTCCACTGGTTCCTCCTGATCCAGCCGGCTCCCTATCCCGAGCGACTGCTCGGCGCCGATGTCGAATTTCACCTGACGAGCGTGATGGGGGGGCGGCATGGTGGCCTCGCCCACTTTTCGACGGCAGCGTGGGCCGACTACGTGCGCTGCGCGCAACTGCCCGGCACGATCGAAGGCTGGTGCGAGGACTACCGGGCCGCCGCCTCGATCGATCTCGACCACGACCGGCTGTCGCGCGAGCGCGGCGAGCGGGTGCACTGTCCGCTGCAGGTCCTGTGGGGCCGGCATGGTGTGATCGAACGGTGCTTTCGCCCCCTCGAGGAGTGGCGCAAGGTCGCCACCACGGTTTCGGGCGAAGCGCTCGACTGCGGCCACTACATCGCCGAGGAAGCACCCGACGCCCTGCTCGAGCGCGCGCTGCCTTTCTTTGCACGCGCCGAGGCAGGCGTCTGAACCCGAGGCGACGCCCCCGGGGCAAGACCACCCAACCCACCCCCTGAACCGAGCCGGGAGACCGTCCGCATGAGTACCCACCACATCGCAGCCATCCCCGGTGATGGCATCGGACGCGAAGTCATGCCCGAGGGCATCCGCGTCGTCGACGCTGCCGCACGCCGCTTCGGCATCGATCTGGCCTGGGACCACTTCGACTGGTCGTGCGAAAACTACGCGCGGCACGGTTGGTGGATGCCGCCCGACTGGAAGGACCGGATCGGCGGTCACGATTGCCTGTTCTTCGGCGCTACGGGCTGGCCCGCCACGGTGCCCGATCATGTCTCGCTCTGGGACTCGCTCATCCGGTTCCGGCGCGAATTCGACCAGTACGTCAACCTGCGACCGGTGCGCCTCATGCCGGGCATCCGCTCGCCCCTCGCGAATCGCGCGCCGGGCGACATCGATTTCTACATCGTGCGCGAAAACACCGAAGGCGAATACTCGTCGATCGGCGGGCGAGCATTCGAGGGCACCGAGCGCGAAGTGGTGATGCAGCAGGCCACCTTCACGCGTCGCGGTACCGACCGGATCATGAAGTTCGCGTTCGAACTGGCCAGCCGGCGCACCCGACGTCATGTCACCTCGGCAACCAAGTCGAACGGCATCTCGATCACGATGCCCTACTGGGATGAACGCTTCAAGGCGATGGCCACCCAGTACCCCGACATCCGTACCAGCCAGTACCACATCGACATCCTGTCAGCGCACTTCGTGCTGCACCCCGACTGGTTCGACGTGGTGGTGGCGTCGAACCTCTTTGGCGACATCCTCTCCGACCTGGGTCCGGCCTGCACCGGCACGATCGGCATCGCCCCGTCGGGCAACATCAACGCCGACCGCCTGTTCCCCTCACTCTTCGAACCGGTTCACGGCTCAGCGCCCGACATTGCCGGGCGCGGCCTTGCCAACCCGATCGGCCAGATCTGGTCGGGCGCGATGATGCTCGAATTTCTGGGCTACCCGCAGGCGCATGACGCCATCGTGCGCGCCATCGAACAGGTGCTCGATCCGGCCTCGGGTGCACCACGCACGCCGGACATCGGTGGCAGTGCCCGAACCGAGGATCTGGGTACGGCCATTGCCGAGGCGGTCAGAACCGCCTGAGCCCAGCCGGCATGCAGGCGCCCCCAGGCATGGCGCCACGGCAGGCTGCGAGGCGCCTGCGGCGCCCGCAGGCGCCCCGAGTCAGGCCGTGCCGCCCACGGTGAGGCCATCGATGCGCAGGGTCGGCTGCCCTACACCGACGGGTACGCTCTGCCCGTCCTTGCCGCAGACCCCCACACCGCTGTCGAGTTGCATGTCGTTGCCGACCATCGTTACCCGCTTGAGGGCATCGGGGCCGTTGCCGATGAGCGTCGCGCCCTTGATCGGGGCGCCGATACGCCCACCCTCGATGCGGAACGCGAGCGTGCACGAAAAGACGAACTTGCCGTTGGTGATGTCGACCTGCCCGCCACCGAAGTTCACCGCGTAGATGCCCTTGTCGACCGAAGCGATGATTTCCTTCGGATCACGGTCGCCGGCGCGCATGTAGGTGTTGGTCATGCGCGGCATCACCACACTTGCGTAGGACTCGCGCCGGCCGTTGCCGGTGACCGGCATCCCCATCAGACGGGCGTTCATGCTGTCCTGCATGTAGCCGCGCAGGATACCGTCCTCGATGAGCGTGGTGCACTGGGTCGGGTTGCCTTCATCGTCGATGTTGAGCGAGCCGCGCCGCTCGGCCATGGTGCCGTCGTCAACAACCGTGACGCCCTTGGCGGCCACCCGCTTGCCCAGACGCCCCGCAAAGGCCGAACTGCCCTTGCGATTGAAGTCGCCTTCGAGGCCATGGCCGATCGCCTCATGCAGCAGCACGCCAGGCCAACCCGGCCCGAGCACCACAGTCATGCTGCCCGCCGGTGCAGCCTGAGACTCGAGGTTGGTGATGGCATGGTTGACCGCCTGTGCCGCGTAATCGGCCAGCACCGCATCGGTGAACATCGCGTAATTGCGACGCCCGCCGCCGCCCGCCGAGCCCTGCTCGCGCCGCCCCCCCTGCTCGACGATCACCTGAACCGAGACCCGCACCAGTGGCCGTACGTCGGCAGCGCGCAGTCCATCGGCACGCGCGACCAGTACCACCTCGTAACTGCCGGCCAGCGAGGCCATCACCTGGGTGACACGCGGATCGAGCGCCCGGCACATCTGTTCGAGGCGCTCGAGCAGACGAACCTTGTCGGCTTCACCGAGCGATGCGAGCGGATCATCGGGCTTGTAGAGAGCACGCCCGACCGGCGAGTGGCCGACGCCCACTCGACCACTCGCCCCCTGGCGTCCGATGGCACGCGTGGTGTCGGCAGCCGCGAGCAGTGCCGCCATGCCGATGTCTTCGCTGTAGGCGAAAGCTGTCTTCTCCCCCGAGATCGCACGGACACCCACGCCCTGCTCGATGCTGAAGCTGCCCGACTTCACGATGCCTTCCTCGAGACTCCAGCCCTCGCTGCGCGCGTACTGGAAGTACAGGTCGGCGTAATCGACATCACGCTGCATCACGTGACCGAACACGCGATCGAGGCTCGCGATATCAAGCCCACAGGGCGCCAGCAGCGTGGCATTGGCCGTGGCGAGCAGGGATGTCTGGGATTGGGGCATGGAAATCCTGGATCGAAAGCGCAAGAGGGAAAAAGGACCACAGCGGGTTCACCTCGGGCCAACCTGCCCCGAACCGATGCCGCCTCACGTCCGTATTCTACTGGGCTGGCAGACCCAGCACCCGGTGATCAAGGGCCGGGAGTCCGGCGCGCACACGGTCCCGTTCAGCAGGATCAAGCCGCGCAGTGACCACACCCTCGCCCTCGGCCTGCCGGGCGAGCACCCGACCCCAGGGGTCGACGATCATCGTGTCGCCATGGGTGCGGCGCCCGTTCGGATGCAACCCGCCCTGAGCAGCCGCCAGCACCCAGGCCTGGTTTTCAATGGCACGGGCCCGCAGCAACACCTCCCAATGCGGTACGCCGGTGGTCGCGGTGAAGGCTGACGGCACGAGGAGCAGGTCGCACACGCCCAGCGCCCGATACAGTTCGGGAAAGCGCAGGTCATAGCAGATCGACAGGCCGACCCGCATGCCCTCCAGTTCGAACGCCACTGGGGTGTCACCCCGCTCGATGGTATTGGCCTCGCGATAATGCTCGGCACCCGAGGCGAAGCTGAACAGGTGAATCTTGTCGTACCGCACCTGGCAACGACCATCGGGGGCGTAGACCAGACAGGCACTGCGGACCCGATGCGGATCGTCACAGGCGAGCGGCACACATCCGGCCACGAGCCAGATCGACTCGCGCGCAGCCTGCTCGGCCAGAAAATCCTGAATCGGACCATGACCCGGCATCTCGCGGGCCGCCACCTTGTCCGATTCGTGACGTCCCATGATGCAGAAGTACTCGGGAAGGACCACGAGACGGGCACCCGCCAGCGCGGCCTGATGCACCAGGCGGGCGGCCGTCTGGAGGTTCTCGGGCACAACCGGACTGGAAACCATCTGTACGGCTGCAACCGTCACCGGATTCATGGCCTTGCTCCAGAAAAAGGGGGCGACTCGCCCGGCGCAGATCGACCGGCCGACGGACTGGTCGGCCCACGCCCCGAGGCCGAACCGCTCGGGGCAGCACCCGTAGGGGCAGCACCTGCCGGAGCCGACTCCGCCGGCACCCCGCTGCGCGGCGGTGCGGCCATGAACGATCCGGCGGCCGACGCGCGGTTGCTCACCTGGGGGTCGCGCCAGGCGCCGGTGATGTCGTAGTCGTAGGAAAAGAGCCGGCCAAACGGGTCGTACAGCAACCGCTGTGCGATGAAGGTACCCAGACCCACCAGCGGGTTGACCAGGGCAATCCCGGCCACCGCGGCAAGACTGTCCCGCAATTCCGGGATGATCTGCGCATGCAGGTTCTGGGTCTCGTTGGCCAGATCGAGCGTGCCACTCAGTTGCACCGACGCCGCGGGGCCACCCATGCGGAATTCGCGCAGCAGGAGCACGCCGCGGTCGACAATGCCGGTTGCCTCGATCTGATCGAAGGCAAAACCATCACTGAACACGTCATGAAAATCGAGTGCGATGCGCCGCGGCAGTGCTTGCAGGCTGAGCACCCCCAGCAGACGTCCCATCCCGGGCTCGACATGCAGGAACTGGCCCTGCCCCGCGCGCAGGCTGAGTTGACCGGAGAGGCTGGGAAAATCGACCGCGTAAGGCACGCCACGCCAGCGCAGGTTGCCCTTGAGCGCACCGGCTGCACCGCTGATGGCGCCGGCCTGCCCGAGGCGCGCAAGATACCGCCCGGCGTCAGTGAACGAGACATCGACAGCCACGTCGACCTCGGGAGCCCCCGCCAAGTGGCGCCACAGGCCGCTGGCCCGAACGGCCCCCTCGGGGGCCACGACCTCCAGTTGCCGGATCTGCCAGCCAGTCGGTTCATTGGCCGCCTCGAGCGCGAGGCGGCCCAGTTCATGCCCCCCGAGACTGAACTGATCGGCACTGATTGCCATGCCGGGGAGTTCCTCGATCGCCGTGCCGGCATCCGTGGCCAGCGTGGAAACGGGCGCGCTGCTGCCGACACGCCGTGGCACGATCGGGGTTGCCACCGGCGCCCGGTCGGGAACGGTGAGATGACTGAATCGCCCCGCCAGACGGCCCTGCCCTTGCGGGTTCCAGTCAAGTTCGCCACTCGCCTCAACCGATGCAACGGCCAGAGACCACCCGGTCCGCGTCGGCCGCGCCCGCAATCGCGCCTCATGCAAGACCCGCCCGAATGCCGTCAGCGACTGGGCACGCAACTGGATCAGGCCAGGCGCCGCGATGACGGGAGGCGAGGCCCTGGTGACCGCCTGGCCCGACAGTTCCTCAACCCCGAGCAGGCCGCGCCAGGGATCGAGGTCGATCGCGTCGAGCACTGCATCAACGCTCAACCCGGCCTGATCGGGCAGGGTGGCGCGGGCACGGCCCACCGCCACACCGATCCGATCGCCGCCGTCAGCAGCGGCATCGGGTGCGAATCGCGCAACCACCGACAGGCGATCACCGAGGCTCAATTCGAGCGTTCCACCACCCTCGCTCCCGACTGTGGTGCCGGCGAGTGGCGCCCGCCCGAAGACCTGGCGGGCATGCAGCGCCAGCGGCTCGGCGGCGCCCTTGCGCAAAGGGGCAGGCAAGGCGAACTCGACGCCGATCAGATCGCTGTCGATGGTGAGTTCGACTGCGGCCGGGCGCAGTCGTGCCTGGGCCCGATAGGCAGCCTGACCCTGCAGATGCGAGGCGAGCGGAAAAGGCCACAAGGCCGCCACGTCACGGACGGTCGCGCTGCCACGCGCCGTGACCAGCACCTCGTCATCCTTGCCGGGCAATACCGAAACACTGACTGGCGCATCGAGAAAGCGCCCTCGCCCTTCGGCCGCCATGCCCTGCTCGGTAAAGTCGACACGGCCCGTCAACTCGGTGAGGCGAGGCACCTCGGCCGCGATCTGCACCCGATTGGCGTAAAGCGCGACCGCGCCCCGTGCGCGCGTGCGCAGCACATCCGAGAGCGGCACCTCCAGGCGCAGATCGAGCCGGGCACGCCCGTCGATCGTCATGCCCCGCAAGGGCCCTGCAATCGTATCGGCGAGGGGCGTCGCCCCCAGGTAGCGCAGCAACTCGCGGGTTTCGCCATCGGCATAGCCACTGGCCATCAACTCGGGCGCCGTGCTGGCCAGATCGGGCACCCGAATCAGCGCGTCGTGGATGGCAACGCTGGTCGTTCGCGCCTCGGATGCACCGAACGTCAATTCACGCTCGCGCAAGGTCAGAATGCCTGACACCTCATCGATCAGCGGCCATTCCGGACTGAAGCGAACCGCTGCCTTGCCCACGCGCGCACGCGCGTCGACCCTCAACCCGTGAAGCGCAGCACCTCCCCGGAGTTCGCGCGGATTGCCACTCAGGCGGATGACGCCAGCACTCATCGAACCCGCCTGCAGGCTGCCGCGCAGCCATTCCAGCAGTTCGGGCTGGAGCCCCGGAAGATAACGACTGAGCGTGCGCAATTCGGCCCTCGGCACCTCGATGCCGACATCGAGCATCTCGGCCGGTGTACCGATTCCCGACCAGCGCCCGGCCGCCTCCAGGCTGAACTCGCCATTGGCCAGTTGCGCGCGCCCGATCCGTACTTGCGAGGGCAGGCTGGCTGCGAGAAGGTTGCCCTCCCAGGAGAGATCGATCGCCAGTCGATCCCACTGGAGGGAGGGTGCCTGGGGCAAGAGGAAGGGAGCGGTCATGTGAACCGCAGCGCCCCGTGCCGTGAGGCGCCCCCCACCCTCGTCAAGGTCGAGACGGCCATCGAGATGATCGAATCCGGGCAGACCGTCATGGGCGCGCAACGCAAGGCCGCTGAAGCGCATGCCCAGTTGCCCGATGGCGGGCGTATCGATTCGCCCTGACCAGCCTGACTCGAAGTCGGTCAGAACGCCCCGGGGCGTCGCCTCGGCCAGCCAGGCCCGAACCGCCTGCGGCAATGGCATCGCACCCGCTAGCGGCACCAGCGCCGCCAGGTCGATGCGATTGACCCGCAGCGTGCCGCGCCCGGCCGGCAGGTTCGAGCCCTCCGCACCCGCCTGCTCCCGGCGCTGTTCACGCCGCGTGTCCTCGGGCTCCTCGCGCCAGTCGAGCACGATATCGACGTGATCGGTGGCCTCGCCGCCGATCGGCTGTACCGACAGTCCGCTGGCCTCGAAGCGGTAACCGGGTGCCTGCGGCCCGATGGCCGCCCGCAGGCCTCGGCCCGCTCCGGTCGTGCGCCCGCTCAGACGGCCGCGCAGATGAGCAAGGTCGAATCGTGGCATGTCGGGCGAGACCTGGACGCGCACCTGCTCGAGCGACAGATCGGCAGTGGCGCTCAGCAGCCGCGAATCCTGGATCGTGATCCAGGCAGTGAGCGCGCCGGCGCCGGTCTGAACCTCGGCCGGATAGTCGACCCAGGGGGTCCAGGCCGCCAGATCGATACGGTCGAAGCGGGCGTAGAGGTCGCCGCTCCAATGGTCGAAATCGTCCAGATCGTTGCCCCGGAACTGCCCGCGAACATCGATGGTGGAAGCCAGTTGCTCGGGCGGGCTCGCCCTCAAGGCAAACTCGTGTCGGGCCCCCAGGCGATTGCGCAACCGGAACTGCACGTCACGCAACGCCAGCACCGGCGCGCCGCGTCGCTCGTCGACCCAGTCGACGCGGCCGCTGGTGAGCAGCACGTCACCCTGGCGCATCAGCCAGTTGCGCAGGCCGGCGCTGGCTGGCGCAACCCCGTCCATGGCCACCCCGGCGACAAAGAAGGCACCGTCACGATCCCGCCCGACACGCAGCGCCGGACTCTCGAGCACGAGGCTGTTCAACCGCAGGTCGAGGGCGAGAAGCGAGCGCCATGACACGCTGGCAGAAACCCGCGGCAACTCGAAGACCACCGTCCCGGCCGGATCGTAGAACCGCAGTTCACTGATACCGACCAGAGGATGGAGCCCACGCCACTCGGCCTCCAGGGCGCCGATGGTGACCCGCTCGCCAATCGCCTCGCCGATCACCTGGGCGACGGCCCCGCGATACTCGGAGACGCGGGGCAGCACCCACTGCTGGAGAACGACGATTGCCAGGCCGAACACGATCCAGACACCCAGCAGGCCGCTTGCACACAGTCCGAGCGCGCGGCGCCAGCGCGCCGGGCGAACCGAGGCCTGGCTGCCACCCTGCGACGCGCCGGGAGGCGTCTCGTGATCGGGCGGCGGACGGGAAGGTTCGGTCACAAGCGGTTGAGCAACGCGCCCTGAGGCGAGCCGTCCTAGAATTCAGGTTGCTCATTGTAGATCGAAGGCCCTCATGTCCGGCATGCGCCCGACCCCCTCCCTTGCGGCGGCGCCCCCCGGCGCTTCCTCCGGCGCCTCGACCGAGGGGACTTTCGCCTCGGCGCCCTCGGCCATGGTGCCCGCCCCGGGGGCGATCCATTGCGAGGGCTCGCGTTTCGTGACGCGCTCGCTGGCCGCTCACCCGGCCTGGGCCGCCGAGCACCGCTTCGCGCCGTTCTCGGGCTGGACGCGTGAATCGATGCAACGCTTTCTCGACGGACTCGCCCTGCGCGATACGGTGCAACTGGGACAGGCACTGCGTGAACTGCGCGCACGCGTGATGATCCGGCTGGCGGTGCGCGACCTCGACGGCATTGCCCCGTTGCAGGAAGTCCACGAAACCATGAGTGCCCTGGCCGAGGTCAGCCTCACCGCCGCCCTGCGCTACTGCACTGCCTCGCTCGAGGCGCTGTTCGGCGTTCCGCGCGCGTCAGGCGAACGCCAGTCTCTGATGATCGTCGGCATGGGCAAGCTGGGCGGCCGCGAGCTCAACGTATCGTCCGACATCGACCTCGTTTTCGTCTATGGCGCCGACGGCCAGACCGACGGTGCGCGCGCACTCGACAACGCCGAATTCTTTCGTCGTCTGGGGCAACGCATCATCGCCACGATCGACGAACCCACCGGTGAGGGGCGTGTCTTCCGCGTCGACATGCGCCTGCGTCCCTGGGGCGACGGCGGTCCGCTCGCGACCGGCCTGGATGCCCTGGAGGGTTACTTCATCACGCACGGACGCGAATGGGAACGCTATGCCTGGCTGAAGGCGCGCGTGGTCGCGGCTGCGCCCGAAGCGCCGGTCGGCGAATTGAACACGCAGATTCGTCGCTTCGTGTTCCGGCGCTACCTCGACTTCGATGCAATCGGTGCGCTGCGTTCGCTGCATGCGCAGATTCGCGCCGAAGTCCGCCGCCGCGACCTGGCCGACCACGTGAAGCTGGGCCCGGGGGGCATCCGCGAAATCGAATTCATTGCCCAGGCGCATCAACTGGTGCGCGGCGGCCGCGATCCGGCCCTGCAGGTGCGTCCCACGATCGCGGCCATCGAAGCTCTGGCAGGCCGTTCCGTCATCAGCGGGGAAACAGCCTCTGCCCTGCTTGGCGCCTACGACTTCCTGCGCCGACTGGAGCACCGGCTGCAGTACCTGGACGACGCGCAAACCCACAGCCTGCCGGAGCTGCCTGACGATCGGCTGATCATCGCGCGCGGCATGGGTTTCGAGGACACCGCGACGTTCGACGCCATGCTCTCCCGGCAGCGCGAGGCGGTCGAGCGGGTCTTCGCGGCCACGCTGGGCCGGGAGCCCGGCCGAGACGGCTCGAGCGAACCAGGCCCTGTCGAGATCGGGCTTGCCACGCTCTGGCAGAGCGCCGGAGAGCCAGAGGAGGGTGAACGACTGCTGGCCTCGCTGGGCTACGCGCAACCCGCAGAATCGATGCGACGACTGCAGGCCTTGCGCGGCGGCAGTCGCTACCGCACCGTGCCGGCGGTAAGCCAGACCCGCATGGATGCGCTGGCACCGCACCTCGTACTCGCCTGCGCGGGCACGCCGGATGGCGACACGGCCCTTGCCCGCATGATTGCGCTCATCGAGGCCGTTGCCGGTCGGAGTGCCTACCTCGCGCTGCTGGCCGAACGCCCCGAACTCCTGGGTCGCATCGCAAGCCTGATGGCGGCATCGAGCTGGGCGGCTGGATACCTGACACGGCATCCGGCACTGCTCGATGAAATCATCCTGCCGCGCGACCAGCCAGCCCCCGACATGGCCCGCTTCGTTCGCGAACTGCTGGTGGCCACCGAACCGCACGCAAACGACACGGAACGGGCGATGGACGTGATGCGTGAGATGCACCATGCCGAAGTGTTTCGGCTGCTCACGCGAGACCTGGCCGGCGATCTCACGCTCGAACACCTGTCGGACCACCTGTCGGCGCTGGCCGACGCCGTGCTCGAGGCCACCGTGAGTGCCTGCTGGCAAAGACTCAAGGGGCGCCATCGCGACACCCCGCGCTTTGCCGTCATCGCCTACGGCAAGCTCGGCGGCAAGGAACTCGGATATGCCTCGGATCTCGATCTGGCATTTCTCTTCGATGATGACGATCCCCGCGCAATCGAGCAGTACGCACGCCTCGCCCAGCGCGTCGTGTCGTGGCTGTCCACCCGCACGGCGGCCGGCATCCTCTTCGACACCGACCTGCGTCTGCGTCCCAATGGTGACGCAGGCCTGCTCGTGACCTCGATCGAGGCCTTCCGGGAGTACCAGCGCAACGCAGCCTGGGCCTGGGAACACCAGGCACTGACGCGCGCCCGATTCTGCGCAGGCGACCCGGCGCTGGGCCGTGCCTTCGAATCGGCTCGCCTCGACGTGCTGTCAAGGCGCCGCGACAGGGACACACTGGCCCGGGAAGTGCGTGCAATGCGCGCACGCATCGATGCCGCCCATCCGAACGCAAGCGGACTGTTCGACCTCAAGTACGGTAGAGGCGGCATGATCGACATCGAATTCGTGGTGCAGACCCTCGTGCTGGCCCATGCATCCGAGCACCCGAGCCTGCGCGCGAACGCAGGCAACATCGCGCTGCTGCATGAAGCCGCAAGGCTCGGCCTCATCACGCCACCCCTGGCCACCGGTGCGGCCGATGCCTACCGGGCCATGCGGCGGATGCAACATGCCCTCCGGCTCAATGAAGTGACCGAAGCCCGTCTTGCCTTCGAAATGGTCGCCCACGAGGCCGAAGCAGCACGCGCGCTGTGGCAGACCGTTCTGGGCGAACGCTGAAGTGCGGACACGCTGCGCTGATGGCTTACAATCCGGGCCTTGAAGCGCGTTGCAGGCTCGCAGCCCCGACGCTCATCCGGCAGCCCCAGCGCTCGTGACTGACGGCCCGGACTACCCAGCCTGGAGATTCGACCCATGTCGATGGCCGATCGCGATGGTTTCATCTGGTATGACGGCAAGATGGTGCCGTGGCGCGAGGCGAACACCCACGTGCTCACGCATTCGCTGCACTACGGCCTGGCCGTGTTCGAGGGTGTGCGCGCCTACAAGACCGCGGCCGGGACGTCGATCTTTCGCCTGCGCGAACACACCCAGCGCCTGCTCAATTCGGCGCACATCTATCTGATGAAGATCCCCTACAGTGCCGAGGAACTGATGGCGGCACAACAGGCGGTGGTCAGTGCCAACCATCTCGACGAGTGCTACATCCGTCCGATCGCCTTCTACGGCTCGGAGAAGATGGGCGTTTCACCCCGCGGCGCACAGGTACACGTCGCCATCGCGGCATGGCCCTGGGGTGCCTATCTGGGCGATGAGGCCCTCGAGAAGGGCATCCGTGTCAAGACCTCCTCATTCGCGCGCCACCACGTCAACGTGTCGATGTGCCGTGCCAAGTACTCGGGCACCTACGCCAATTCGATCCTGGCCAACCTCGAGGCAACACAGGACGGCTATGACGAAGGCTTGCTGCTCGATGTCGACGGCTTCGTGGCCGAAGGTTCGGGCGAAAACCTCTTCATGGTCAAGGACGGTGTCCTGTACGAACCCGAACTGAGTTCCGCCCTCATCGGCATCACCCGCGGCTCGATCATCCGGCTCGCCAACGACATGGGTTACAAGGTCGAGGCACGACGGATCACCCGCGATGACCTGTACATCGCCGACGAAGTCTTCTTCACCGGTACCGCGGCGGAAGTGACCCCGGTGCGCGAAATCGACAATCGGACCATCGGCAGCGGTGTCCGAGGCCCGATCACGACCAGGCTGCAGAAGGCCTTCTTCGATGTCGTGAAAGGCCGCAGCAAGGCCTACGCATCGTGGCTGACCCCGGTCGTCGAACCCAAGGCTGGCGCGCGCAAGGCCAAGACCGTGAAGACGGCGAGCGGCAAGGCCGACGTGGCCAGGCCCGCCAGCAAGCCTGCACGCGCGCGCAAGGCCGCCAAAGCCTGAGTCGCGCGGTCATCAACCTGTCAGGGGATCCCCACCGATGACTCAGCCTGCGAGCCCGGCGCCGATGATCGAAGTCACTGCAGCCGACCTGCCCCTGCACTGTCCGACCGCGCAGATGCCGGCCTGGAGCAGTCACCCGCGGGTGTTCCTGAAGCTCGCGGCGCAGCCCGGCTCGTCCGGGCTGCAGGCGCGCTGCCCCTACTGCGGCACGCGCTATTCGTTCAATGGTGAACTGCCGCACGGACACTGAGGCCAGCGCGTTGCGACGCGCACTGGTCGTGATGCCATCCTGGATCGGCGACACGCTCCTCGCGCAACCGTTGCTCGCGCGTATTCATGCCCGCCATCCAGGCATCCGGCTCGATGCCCTCGCGCCCGACTGGACAGCACCGCTTCTCGAGCGGATGCCCGAAATTGCCTCGGTGATACCGAGCGGGCTCGGGCACGGTGACCTGCACCTGGGTCACCGGTACCGGCTTGCCCGATCAATCGCCAGAGCGGGCCACGATGCCGCCTGGGTGCTGCCCAACAGCCTCAAGTCGGCACTCGTGCCGTGGCTCGCCGGTATCCCGCTGCGCATTGGCTTCACGGGCGAGGCGCGTGTCGGCCTGCTCAATCGGCGCCATCGGCTCGACAAGGATGCCGTGCCGCTCATGGCCGAACGCTATGCCCAGCTGGCCGAAATGCCGGGCCGCCCGATCGAGCGTCCCTTGCCCGAGACCCGACTACGCGTCGACACCCGGGCGCGCGATGCGATCCGCGTGCGCCTCGGGCTCACCGACCAGCGACCGATCGTGGCGCTCTGTCCGGGCGCGGAGTATGGTCCTGCCAAGCGCTGGCCCGCCGAGCACTTCGGCGCACTCGCCACGCGACTGCAGCACCAGGGCGCACAGGTCTGGGTATTCGGCTCGGCGCGCGACCAGCCGATTGCACAGTCGGTGATCGCTGCGGCAACACCCGCCGCACGGGCGAACATCACCGACCTGTGCGGACGCACCCGACTGGGCGAAGCCATCGACCTCTTGTCTCTGGCAAGCGCAGTCGTTGCCAACGACTCGGGGCTGATGCACGTGGCTGCAGCACTGCACAGGCCACTCGTGGCTCTCTACGGCTCATCGAGCCCGAAGCACACCCCGCCCCTCGATGCAGGGGCACGCCTGATCTGGCACGCCATCGAATGCAGCCCGTGTTATGCCCGCGAATGCGCGCCGGGGCACTTTCGCTGCATGAAGGACATCACGGTCGAGGAAGTCGAGCAGGTGCTCGGGGCCCGCCACACCGTGACGGGCCCTTCGCGGCACAGTTGAAGTCGGCCGTTAAGCCGGGTTCTGTCGTGGGCGATCATTCATCTGGGCGGCACGTTACCGTGCCGCTCTAGCCACCAACCCGCGGACTCAGCGGGCCGCCTCGTCGTCCGCCTATTCGGTGTTGCTCCGGATGGGGTTTACCATGCCAGCCGTGTTGCCACGTCTGCGGTGGGCTCTTACCCCACCGTTTCACCCTTGCCTGATCCCGACAACGCACGCGTTGCAAGGCCATTGGCGGTCTGCTCTCTGTTGCACTTTCCATCGCCTCGCGGCGTCCGGCCGTTAGCCGGCATCCTGCCCTGTGGAGCCCGGACTTTCCTCCACCACGCCAAAACCTGCGTGACAGCGATCGCCTGGCCGACTTCACTGTCCATTGTACTCAGGGTGCGATCGCTGCGCGGCGAAACACCTGAGGATCATCATAAAAGGCGGGGTCGGCATTGGCCGCGCACCAGCCCGGTATGCCCATGACCGGCAGGTGCAGCAGAAGGCGGGTACCGGGGGCCGCGCCGGCGCCAGGTCGTGCGCTCGAGGGGTCCTGCATCACGGGGTCAGGTCCTGCAGCGTCATTCGTCGGGCCTTCATGCGCATCGACACCACCCGCACGCCAATGCCCGACGACCCGATCAAGCCAGCCTGCCGCCATCGCATCGAGCCACGGGAGCAGCGCCACATCGTCCCCACCGAAGTGCGTTTGATCAACCGGCAACACCAGCACCCGGGCAGTGAGTCCCTTGCGTGCGGCCCGACCCCGATCGAAAATGGCATGCCCGCACACCGCAAAGCGCATCGAACGGCAGACCGCGGCGCGCCGCTCGACCAGCAACGTGCGCCAGGCATGGGCAGCGAGTGCCTCGACGAGCGATCGATCGTCACAGGCCAGCAGCATCCCGCTCTCGTCCAGCAAGGTCGCCAGATCGCGCAACGCACCCCGCTGCCCCTTCAGCGCCTCGTGCGAAGGGTTCGCCGACAGCGCAGCCACGTGACACCGATTGAGCGACGCCTTGAGTCGGGGAAAGCTCAACCATGCGAGTGCGTTGAACAGATCGTGCCAGTCGTTCGGTCGAATCGGCACCACGCCCGTCGAGGCAATACCCCGCTCGTACTCGGCGGCCGCAAGAGGCCCGCCTGCACGACCAAATCGAAACCCGGCAGGCAACGCCGGCACGCTCTGCACCAGCCCGTTCAGTTCCTCGACCGCGGGGAAACGCTCGGGCGCAAGGCGCGTCAACCAGCGTGCAATCGGCGCATGCAGGGGCGAATTCACCCAGGCGCCGAGATCCACCCGGGGCAAGCCTTCGGCCGTCAGACCAGCCGCCAGTGCAAGGTCTGTCCGGCGCGCAGCGGTACCACGGTCGCGTCGGCCATCGGGTAGCTGGCGGGTACGGTCCAGTCTACCCGTTCGAGGGTGACCCGAGCCTCGTTCGGCGCGAGACCATAGAACCGTGGCCCATGGAGGCTGGCGAAGCCCTCCAGGCGCTCCAGCGCACCGGCCGCCTCGAACGCCTCGGCATAGAGTTCGATCGCCGCGTGCGCGCTGTAGACGCCGGCGTGCCCGCAACCCGACTCCTTGTTGGCACGACTGTGGGGTGCACTGTCGGTACCGAGAAAGAAGCGCGGGTTGCCACTGGTGGCAGCCTCAACCAGTGCCACGCGGTGGGTTTCGCGCTTGAGCACTGGCAGACAGTAGGCGTGCGGCCTGATGCCCCCGTCGAAGATCGCGTTGCGATTGAGCAGCAGGTGCTGGGCCGTGAGCGTCGCCGCGATCTCGCCGCTCGCCTCGGTGACATAGGCCGCTGCTTCGGCCGTGGTGATGTGCTCGAGCACGATGCGCAGGCCCGGGAAACGGGCACGCAAGGGTTCGAGCACGGTATCGAGAAACACCCGCTCCCGATCGAAGATGTCGACACCCGGATCGGTGACCTCGCCATGCATGAGCAGCGGCAGCCCGTGACGCTCCATGGCTTCCAGCGCGGGGCTGGCCCGCTCGATCGCCGTCACACCCGACTCGGAATTCGTGGTGGCCCCGGCCGGGTAGTACTTGATGGCATGCACGAAGGGGCTGCGGGACGCACGCGCCACCTCTTCCGGTGTGGTGTTGTCCGTGAGATAGAGCGTCATGAGAGGGTCGAACGTGCTGCCGGGCGGAACGGCCGCCAGGATCTCGCGCCGATAGGCGAGTGCCGCCTCGACGGTCGTGACAGGCGGACGCAGGTTGGGCATGACGATGGCACGCGCGAACTGTCGCGCCGCAGCCGGTACCAGGGACAGAAGGGCGGCGCCATCACGCAGGTGGATGTGCCAGTCGTCGGGTCGACGCAAGGTAAGGATCCGGGTCATCAGAGGCTCACAGGCAAGGGGCAGGAAGAGTCGACGTATCGGGGTCGCCGGGCCCGTGCGCGAGCGGGCGATATCACCCGGCGACGACAACCGCGCCCAGACGGATTCATGCGATCAGCCCTGTGGCGCATCGGGGTCGGCATCGGGGTCGGGGCTGACAACCGCAGCGGCATCCTCGGCACCCGCCCCCCGCGCCGACTGGTGCTGCAAGGCGTAGGCATAGAGGTCATTGCGTCGGGCGCCGGTCACCTTCTGCGCCAGGCGCACGGCCTGCGCGAGCGGCAACTCTTCGAGCAGGACATCCAGCAGGGACCAGGCCGTCTGCCCACCCTCATCGAGCGCGATGGGCGGGGCCTCGATGACCACCACGAACTCACCCCGAGCATGATTGGGATCCGCCGCAAGCCATTCGGGCAGTCGGGCCACTGGCAAACGCACGACCGACTCGAAGCGCTTGGTGAGTTCGCGAGCGATGATCACCGGCCGGGTCGGCTCGAGGCTCACCACGAGGTCGGCCACGAACGCCTCCAGTCGATGCGGCGACTCGTACGCCACCCAGGCCACCCGCGCCGACTCGAAGGACTTGATGCTCGCCTGACGCGCACTGGCGCGCGCTGGCAGAAAGCCTGCGAACAGCACGGGGCCGTCAATGCCCGCCACCGACAGCACCGCCGTGAGCGCACTCGGGCCGGGAATCGGTACCACCGCGTGCCCTGCCGCGCGCACCTCGCGCACCAGGTGGGCACCCGGATCGGAAATGCCCGGCGTACCCGCATCGGAAATGAGCGCGAGCGATTCGCCCGCCGCCAGTCGCTCGACGATCCGGGCGCCACGGCGCGCTTCGTTGTGCTGGTGCAAAGCGCTCACGGGCGTGGCGATGCCATGGTGGCGCAGCAGCGTCGCGCTGACCCGCGTGTCCTCGGCCAGGATGGCATTGACCCCTGCCAGCACCGCGCAGGCGCGGGCCGTGATGTCGGCCAGATTGCCGATGGGGGTGGCCACCACATACAGGGTGGAGGGGTCTACGCTCGAATTCGACATGAGCCAATGGTAACCCGATGGGAAAGACGAGCCCCGCAATCGGCCGCTGCATCGAAACACGCGCCGCAGACCACCTGAGCGCACTGGGCGTCACGATCATCGCGCGCAACGTGCGACGTCGCTGTGGCGAGATCGATCTCATCGGACGCGAGGGCGCGACGGTGCTTTTCATCGAAGTACGCAAGCGATCGAGCGCGCGCTTCGGTGGCGCAGCCGCCAGCATCACCGGGCGCAAGCAGGCACGCATCATTGCGGCCGCCCGTGCCTGGCTGGGGGGGCGAACACCCTTGTGCCGATTCGATGCCATTCTGGTCGATGGCCCCGATGGATCCATCGAGTGGCTGCGCGATGCGTTCCGGTGTGACGGCCTCTGAGCCGGTAATCGCCGCGCTGATGCTGATCGTGCTGGCAGGCGCTGGTCCGGTCGCGGCGGATGCCCTCACCCGACCGTCGTTGCACGGCCCGGCCCTCGTCGTTCAGCGATCACGGGTGGCCGGCCTCATCCACCACGCCGGCCCGGATGTATGGGCCGCCATCGAACCGGACAGCCTGGTCGACCTCGTGCGGGAAGCCGCCAACCCGCACGACGAGCGGGCAGTGCGCATCGACTGGCGCGGCACCGTGCTGGGCTACCTGCCGCGCCGTGACAATGAGGCCATTGCCTGGGCACTCGACCGGGGTGAGTCGCTCACCGCACACATCCGGCCAAAACCGGGCCGGCACCGCCGTCGTGTCGCCTTCGAAATCGAGATCACGCTGCCCTAGCGCGGTGCAGCACGCGATTCGCCCGGGGTGCCGGGCTGGTCATCCGGACCCACGCCGTGCCCGGATGACCGGCCCGCCCCCCCCGCAAGCCTGCCTGCCTGCCCTTCGATCCAGCGCAGTTTCGTGCGACGTCCGGTTACCGCTGCGGGTGCACAGGACGGACCAGCGCGCTACACTCGGCAATATTTCTCCTGCCGGATGCCCGAGCCATGACGATGCCGATCTCCCGCCACCGCTCGCCCCCTGGCCTGCGTGCCACACGAACCCTCGCCATTGCGCTGATGGTGACCTGTACCGCGCTGTCGGGCTGCATCCCTGCCCTCTTCATTGGCGGCGCCAGTGGCGTTGCCTACGTCGCCAATGACCGACGCACCAGCGACACGGTCGTGGCCGACCAGCGCATCGAACTGGCCGCGAGTGCTCGCCTGGCAAAGCTCGGTGACGACATCCGGATCAGCACGGTCTCGTTCAACCGCCAGGTGCTGCTCACGGGTCAGGCGCGCACCGCCGAGATACGCACTCAAGCCGTGCAGTCGATCGCCAGCATCGAAGGGGTACGCCAGGTCTTCAACGAGATCGCGATATTCGACCCGCTGCGCGAGAGCGGCCTGCCTGCGGATGCCCTCATGAGCACGCAGGTGAAGGCGCGCATGGTCGGCAACGGCATCTTCAACCCGCTGCACGTGCGGGTGAACTCCGATCGTGGCGTGGTCTACCTGATGGGCCTTGTCACCCGCGGCGAAGCCGACAGTGCCACTCGCATTGCCTCGACCACCCGCGACGTCACGCGGGTGGTGCGCCTGTTCGAAATCATCCCGGTTGCGCCCGAGGCGGCGCCGAGCCAGAAGGCTGCAGAGTGAACTGGGCGACATCGCAGATGCCGGCATCGAAACCCGCCTCGCAATAGGCCAGATAGAACTGCCACAGGCGGATGAAGTCGGTGTCGAACCCCAGCGCACGGACGGCCTTCTCCTCGCCCATGAAGGTGGAGCGCCAGCGGCGCAGTGTCTCGGCGTAATCGCCCCCGAAACGCAAGGTGCGGATGACCTGCAGGTCCTGCGCGGCGGCCTCGGCAGCCAGACGCGAAGGGCTGGGCAGCATGCCGCCGGGAAACACGTATTGCTGGATGAAGTCGGTACCGCGACGATAGGCCTCGAAGTAGCTGTCGTCGATGGTGATGGCCTGCACCAGCGCCACCCCATCTTCGGCGAGGGCACCGCGAATGGCGCCAAAGTAGCGAGGCCAGTAACGCTCACCCACCGCCTCGATCATTTCGATCGAGGCGATCCGGTCATAGCGCTCGCGCAGGTCGCGATAATCGCGAATCTGGAAATCGATGCGTTCGGCGCATCGGGCATCACGCGCCGCCGAGCGCGCCCATTCGGTCTGTGCATCCGAGAGCGATATGCCGGTGACGCTCGCCCCACGGGCGGCAGCCGCGATCGCCAGCGTACCCCAGCCGCAGCCAATCTCGAGCATGCGATGCCCGGGCTGGATGCCCAGTTCATCGAGCGCACGAGCCACCTTGGCCCGCTGCGCCACTTCGAGGGTGCGCTCGCGCTGACCCTCGAAGAGCGCAGCAGAGTAGGTCATCGAAGGGTCGAGCCAGAGTCGGTAGAACGCATTGCCCAGATCGTAATGCGCAAGGATGTTGCGCCGGGCGCCACGGCGGGTGTTGGCATTGAGCAGGTGCCGGATGCGCAGGACGAGTCCGCCCATCCGCCCGCCATAGATCAGCCGATCGATCGCGTCACGCCCACGCGCCAGCAGGAGCAGGAGCGCTGCGATGTCATCGGAGTCCCAGTCGCCATCGATGAAAGTGCGCCCCAACCCGACATCACCCGACCGAAGCACCGCGCCAAAAACCCGCCAGTCGTGAATCCGCATCTGCGCTTCCAGTGCCCCGCTGCCGCAGACGCAGCGCGAACCGTCGGGCAACTGGAGCGTGAGACGCCCGCCCTGCAATCGACCGAGGAGCGCAATCACCATGCGCGCCGCCCACGGACGACGTCCGCTCGCGGCCCTGCCAGACCCTGCAACCGAGCGATCTTCTGGAACGGAATTCATGACGAGCGGGTAACCGATATCGAAGGCGGTGGCGGTTTGCGGTGAAAGCCCACCCCGCGCAACCACAACCTGAGTGCCTGAAAATGAATCCGCACGATCACCGCCAGTGCCATGGCCGGGGAGCGTACGAGCGCGGCCAGCAGTTTACCGTTGCCCCACCCCAGCGTGCGCCCGGTGATGCTGGTGCGCAGAAGGTCTCCTTCGGCGTCAGCGTAGTCGATAGCCACCCGGGTCTCGCCCGGGGCCAGGTGAAAGCGGAACCGATAGCCACCCTCGACGCGATTGAAAGGCGACACGTGCAGCGACTTGGTGGCGTCGATCGTCTCGCCATCGCGTATCGGTCGGGCCTCGTGATGCCCGAGCACATAGGCATGCCACTCACCGAAGGTATTGTTGACCTCGACCACAACCGCCTGCAAGGCGCCTGCGCGGTCATGACAGAACCAGAAACTCACCGGGTTGAACGCGTAGCCGAGCACCCGGGGCAGCGTCTGCAGCGTGAGGGGTCCATCGGCACGGCTCAGGCCGGCATCGGCCAGGCGAGCCCGGACCCACGGCACCGGATCGGCGCCATCACGCGGCCCGTAATCGGCCAGGCGCAGCGAGAACAGGTTGGGGCGATTGACCGAGAACACCCCGCCCGAGAGGGACGCCAGATCGTCAGCCGGCAGCAGGAAGTAACACATCGGGTAGACGAAACGATGCTCGCGCGGCCGCAGACGATGATGCATCACCCGCCCCTGCATCAGCATCGGCGTGGCGGGCACGGCATCGATCGGCGAAGGCTTCATGCGTGCGCAACACCTGCTGACTGCCACGGCGCACGCACGCCCAGTCGGTTGGCCACGACCAGGGCGGAACGCAACCCGTCTTCATGGAAACCATGCCCGGTCCAGGCACCGGCGAACCAGAGCCCGTCGCGGCCCTGCAGGGCCGGCAGCGCACGCTGAGCCGCGGCAGACGCCGGTCCGAAGACCGGGTGGTGCCAGGTGAGTTGCCGCAGGACGCGAGCACCGTCGGGGCGTTGCGGTGGGTTCAGGGTAACGATGACCGGCGTCTGCACGGACAGGGGTTGCAGGCGATTGATCAGATAACTCACGCCAACGGGCCTGCCACTCGCTCCGGCACGACCCGCGAGGTAGTTCCAGGCTGCCCATGCCCCGCGCCGCCGCGGCAGCAGTGCCGTGTCGGTATGGAGCACGACCTCGTTGGCTTGCCAGCCAAACGCCGACAGGACCTTGCGCAAGTCGGCCCCAGCCTGGGGCAGAAGCGCCAGCGCCTGATCGGAGTGGCAGGCGAAGACGACCTGATCGAACCACTCGGTGCCCTGATCGGTGCGCACATGCACCCCCGAAGCGCGTCCTTCGGGCCCGGCCGGCAGGGGCAATACCTGTCGCACCGGTGTGCCACATCGTACGTCGGTGAGGACGGCGAGCAGTCGCTCGACATAGCCGCGCGCACCACCTGCCACCGTGTACCACTGCGGCCGATGGGTGATCTGCAGCAGACCGTGGTTGGCACAGAACCGGGCGAACGAAAGCCACGGATACTCGAGCATCGTCTCCGTCGGACACGACCAGATCGCCCCGGCCATCGGCAGCAGGTACCAGTCGCGGAACGCGCTGCCAAACCCCTCGCGATCGAGAAATTGACCCAAGGTGAGGGGGTCATCCGGGCCGGTGGCCCGGGCCGCGGAGACAGCGGTGATTTCGTCGCCGAAGCCCGGCCCGACCGGCTCGGCCCCCGGCGTCCCGCCGGCGCGGGCAGCGCGACCAGCCACCCGATTGAAGCGCAAGACATCGCGCAACATGCCGAGGAAGCGCGGTCGTACCAGATTGCGCGGCTGCACGAAGAGACTGCCAAGCGTGCTGCCGCACCACTCGATATCCTCGTCGAGAAGACTCACGCTGAGCGACATGTCGCTCGCCACCACCGGGACCTGGAGCGCCTCGAAGAGCGCCACCAGATTCGGATAGGTCACCCGGTTGAAGACGAGAAAGCCGGTATCGACCGAGACCTGCGTCGTGCCGATCTGGACATCAACGGTGTGGGTGTGACCACCCGGCCTCGGTTCAGACTCGAAGAGTGTCACCGCATGGCGCGTGGAGAGCAGCCAGGCTGCCGCCAGTCCGGAAATGCCGGAACCGACGACAGCGATCTTCATTGCTGGGGGCGGGTGATCCGCGCAGCGCCTTCGCCTGGCACCGTGCTACCGACACGCTTGTCACGGACGATTTCCGCATACGCCGAGTGATTGTGGATCGACTCGAAATTCTCCGACGACAGGCTGTAGGCGAGCACACGCTCGTCGCGCTCGAGGGCGGTCGCCACGTCGCGGACCAGATCCTCGACGAACTTCGGATGATCGTAGGCGAACTCAGTCACGTACTTCTCGTCAGGGCGCTTGAGCAGGCCCCACAGCTGGCAGGATGCCTGCTGCTCGGCAATGCGGATGAGGTCTTCGGCGGCGAGGTTACCACCGGCCAGTGCTTCGATGATGATATGCGAGCGCTGGTTGTGCGCACCGTAGGCCGAGATCTCGCGCGAACACGGGCACAGACTCGTCACCGGGGCGAGGATGCGCAAGGTGGTCTGCAGCTCACCGCCCGGCACACTGGCAATGCGGTAAGACACGTCGTAGTCGAGCAGGCTCTCGACACCCGACACCGGCGCCGCCTTGCGCAGAAAGAGCGGGAAGCTCAGCTCGAGATGCCCGCCCGGGGCCTCCAGGCGCCCGAGCATCTGCCGGTAAAGGGCTCGCAGCGACTCGAGCGTGAGCGGTTCGTCATGGGATTGCAGCACCTCGAGGAAACGCGACATGTGCGTTCCCTTCACGGTCGGTGCCAGGTGCACGTACATGCTCACCATCGCCACGGTGGCGAGCACCGAGCCGTCCTGCAACCGCACGCGCACCGGGTGGCGCACGGCACGGACGCCGACGCGATCGATCGCGATGGCGCGAGTATCCGGAAAAGCCTGCACATCGGGCAGCAAGGCGCGTTCGGGGGCGTTCATCAGATGATCTCCTGGGTTCGGGGCGCCGCAGACCGCATGCAGTCGGGGCGTCGAGCCTGACCGGTTCAGCGTCGGTCGGGCTCGGTTATTGCCTGGTTGGGGGGTGTTATCTCGAGGCGGGCAGGACTGCGGTCACTGTCATCCTGTACGCCGCCCGCGTGGGCCGTTCGTTCCAGAATCAGCAAATGATTTTGCTGCCTTGCACAAAACCACGGAAATAGTGTACAACACGTAGGTTGTTTGTCCTGGACAAACCAGGTCGGACACGGGAACCAACGCTATTTCCGCTGGTCAAACCTTCTTTCCTGTTGGAGATGTCCATGACAATTTCCGAAAAGACCCCTGCCACGAGCGGGTACAACATTGGCGCCGTGGAGCGCAACGCAGGCCTGTCCAAGGACACGCTGCGGGTCTGGGAGCGGCGCTATGGCTTCCCGCGTCCGGTGCGCGACGAGCATGGCGAGCGCATGTACAGCGAGGCTGATGTCGAAAAGCTGCGACTGCTCAAGCGCCTCATCGACCGCGGTTACCGACCCGGCAAGATCGTCGACCTGGCGAGCGACGATCTGCGCAAGCTGGCCGACACGCTCGGCGAAGCCGAGACACCACCGGCGCTGCGCGCACTGATCGAACTGGTGAAGTCCCATCAGGCGCCTGACCTGCACGCGGCCCTGGCGCAGATCCTCGTGCGCGACGGACTCCAGCGATTCATCCTCGAGACCATCGCCCCGCTCAACTATCACGTCGGCGTGGCGTGGATGCGCGGCTACATCGAGATCTACGAGGAGCACCTGTACACCGAGGTGACCCAGTCGCTGCTGCGTGGCGCCATCAGCGGGATTCCGCCGAGCGGCCGCGCACCCAAGGTGCTGCTCACGACCTTCCCGAACGAGCAGCACGCCCTGGGCATCCTGATGGTGCAGGCCCTGCTCGGCGGCAACGGGGCAACCTGCATCTCGCTGGGCACCCAGACACCGCTCGATGACATCGTCGGCGCTGCCATGGGCCACGAGATCGACATCGTCGCGCTCTCCTTCAGTGCAGCCTTCTCCGCCAACCACCTGGTCGAGGGCCTCACCGAACTGCGTTCACGGCTTCCTGCCCGAGTGACCCTGTGGGCCGGCGGTGGCAACCCGGCGCTCACCCGACGGCCCATCGAGGGCGTCACCGTGCTGACTCGCCTTGATGAAGTCAGCGCTGCGCTCGAAACCTGGCGCACCCTGCGCAAGGCCGAGGCACGGCGCTAGAATCGGGCCGGTGAACCTCTCGCCCCCCGATTACGAAGCCAAGCTCTGCCCGCCGCAGTCACTGACTGCGCGGGCAGTCTCGCTGGCGCGCCCTCGGGTCTTCACCAACGGGGTGTTCGACATCCTGCATCGGGGTCATGTCACCTACCTCGCACGTGCCCGCGCGCTGGGTGCAAGCCTGGTGGTGGCGCTCAATGCCGACGCCTCGGTACGGCGTCTGGGCAAGGGAGCCGATCGGCCCATCAACACGCTCGAGGACCGTGCAGCGCTCATCGCCGCACTCGGCTGTGTCGATCTGGTGACCTGGTTCGACGAGGACACGCCCATCGAGCGCATTCTTCAGTGCCGCCCCGACGTCCTCGTGAAAGGCGGCGACTGGAGCCCCGAGAAGATCGTTGGCGCACCCGAAGTCATCGGCTGGGGCGGTTCGGTTCACTCGATCGCCTTCGAGCACGAGCGCTCGACGACCGCACTGCTCGGCCGCATCCGTGGCTGAACGCGCGGCGCCCGGGATCCGGTCGCGGCACCCACGGGCAAGCCGACCCCATCAAACGCCCGCCGTGCCGTCGCCTGCATGCTCGCGGGCTGCCACCAGGAGACCTTCCAGCACGAGTTGCGGCGCCAGGATGAGCGGCGCCTCGATGAAGGGGGCGAGCGCGTCGGCAGCGCCTCCGGTGAGGATGACGGGCACACGGCAACCCAGACGCTGGCGTGCGCGCTCGATGGCACCGATCTGCGCCTCGATGCAACCGGTTTCGATCGCATCGGCGGTCGCCCGGGGCCACATCGACACCACGCCTTGCTGCACACCCAGGTCGGCGGTCCCCTCACCGAGCGCACGGCGCATCATCGCAAGTCCGGGCATGATCATGCCCCCCTGGAACAGCCCGCCCGCCTGCTCCCCGTCGGGGGTCATGGCGTCGATCGTGGTTGCCGTTCCCGCGCTGACCACCAGGGCGGTGGCATGCAATCGCTGCCAGGCACCAAGCACGGCCGCCCAACGGTCGGCCCCCAACTGTGCGGGCCGCGCATAGGCGTTTCGCACACCCGCCCGATGCGGCTCCGACGCAAACCAGAACGGCACGCCTTTCCCCGCCGGATCGATGGCCGGCAGACACGCACGGATGCCCTGAGCCACCGCTGCACCGGCGACATTGGCAACCACCACCACGCTCGGCGCTGGCAGACCTTGCCAGTCGGTCCGGAGCGTGTCGAGCGCGTCCCGCGCGACGGTCCCGGCCGCGATCCAGGCAGGGACGGACGTCGTCGCGAGCGAATCCGCGAGCGCCCACTTGAGCCGGGTGTTACCCGAATCGATCACGAGAATCATGGCGCGAGCGCCCCGATCGACACCTCGCCCGCATGCAGAACCTGCAACCCCCGGGGGGTGCGTACCTGCAAGCCGCCGTCGGCGGCGATTCCGCAGGCGAGCCCATCGACCCGGCGATCCGCATCCGCAACGCTGATCTGCCGCCCCGACAGTCCATCGCGGGCAGACCAGGCCTCGCGCAGGCGATCGACATCACCCGACTCGAGAACCGGCAGCCAGTACCCGAGAGCGGCGAGTGCTTCATCGACGAGCCGTTCGGGCGGTACGTCAAGCGCACCACCGGCCGCAAGGTCGGTGACTGCCCGCCCCAGGTGCGCCGACAGGCGTGCACCCCCCGCCCGATTGATGCCGATGCCGATTGCCAGGGCCACCCGACCCGGCGGCGCCGCATGGGCGACAGTTTCGATCAGGATGCCCCCGAGTTTGGCGCCGTCATGCATCAGGTCGTTGGGCCACTTGAGTTGCACCCCGTTGATGCCCACGCTCTCGAGCGCCTGTGCCATCGCCACCCCGGTCGCCAGCCCGACCCAGCCGAGCGTTGCAGCAGACATCGGCCCCTGCCACAGCGCACTGAGGGCGAGTCCTTCGCCGGGTGCGGTAATCCACGCATGGCCGCGCCGGCCCCGGCCCGCGGTCTGATGCGTGGTGGCGATGACCAGCCCGGCGGATTCACCCGCCCGTACCGCCGCCTTGAGCACATCACTGGTCGATGCACAGGACACCAGCCAGCGAATCGACCACGGCGGCAGCAAGAATTCACGATCATCGGACACCGGGGCACCCAGCAGCGTGCGTACACTGCACGACTCTACACCCGAAGGGCGCAGCCGATGCCGCCAGCCCGATGATGAGTACACCGATGATCGCAGCCTCGGCGCTCGCCCTGGGGTCCGCCGCGGGGTCAGGTCTTGCCACACGGCGCGCGGGGTCAGGTCTTGCCATGCGACACGCCGACCGCGGACTGACTTCAGCCACCCTGCTGACCGGCTTCGCACTCGCACTGGCATTGACCCTGGCGCTTGCCTCGCCCCGTGCGCGGGCCGCCACCGATGTGGCCGTGTGGCACTCGGTGACCGGCCCCACGGCGGAAGCCTTCCAGACCCTGGTCAACCGGTTCAACCGCTCACAGTCGCAGTTCAAGGTGGTGCCGCTCTACAAGGGCTCGGTCGATACGACCCTTGCCATCGCGCTCGCGTCCAGCCATTCGTCGAGTGCGCCCGACATCGTGCAGGCCGACGTCGACATGACAGCCAGCCTGATCGCCGATCGCCACCGGATCCGCCCCCTGCATGAACTGCTCAAGGCCACGCGCGAGTCGATCGACAGCAGCGACTTCCTGCCGGGCCTGGCCAGCTATCTGGGCGAGTCGGGCGGACGGTTGCACGCCCTGCCCTTCACGCCCTCAACCGCGGTTCTCTACATCAACCGCGACGCCCTGCGGCGCGCCGAACTGCCACCCGAGGTACCACCACGCACCTGGCGCGACGTGCAGTCGATGACGCTTGCCTTGCAGGCGCGAGCCGCAACACCCTGCGGTTATACCTCCGACTGGCAATCGTGGGTCCATGTGGAGAATCTGGGTGCATGGCATGACGAGGCGTTCGCCACTCGCTCGAACGGCATGGATGGCAGCGACTCCACGCTCACCTTCAACACGACCTTCATGCTGCGGCACGTGTCGCTCCTCAGCGCCTGGGCACGATCGGGCCTCTTCACCTATCACGGCCGGGGAAACCAGGCCGAAACCCACTTCGTCGCCGGTGAATGTGCCCTCTTCACCGGATCTTCAAACTCGATTCCGGCGATCCGTGACGGGGCCGGATTCGACTTCGCGGTGGCACCGATTCCCTTCTACGATGAATACCCGGGAGCACCGTTCAGAAGCACGATAGGCGGCACGGCACTGTGGACCCTGCAGGGCCGCCCAGCGCTTCACCAGACCGGTGCAGCCCGCTTTCTGAAGTGGCTTGCCCAGCCCGAACAGCAGGCTGCCTGGCATCAGGCCACCGGATTTCTCCCCTTGTCGAAACGAGCCGTGACACTGAGCCGCCAACAAGGGTTCTATCAGCGCAATCCGGGCTTCGAGGTCGCCATCAGCGCGCTCGCAGCGCGACCTGGCAGCCGCCATGGACGCGGCGTGCGTCTGCCGCAACTCGCGCGACTGCGCGCCATCATCGATGAAGAACTCGAGCAGGTCTGGGCGCGCACGAAGGCACCCAAGGATGCCCTCGATGCGGCCGTGGCGCGTGGCAATCAGCTGCTGCGAGCCGCCCGCTGAGCCTGCTCAGCCGCCAGGCGTCGTCTCGTGATCGACCTGCATCGCCTCGAGAAAGCGCGACACCAGGTTGTATCCGCCGATGGTCGCCGTCAGTTCAACCAGTTCGCGGTCGTCGAGAAACGCCTTGAGCGAGCGGATGATCGCCTCCGGAACCCGGATGTCACGGGTCATCGAGTCGGTGTAGGCAAGCACTGCGCGCTCCTGCGCATCGAACAGATCCGACACGCTCCAGGCGTCCAGTGAATCGATCTGCGCCTGGCTCAACCCACCCTTGAGGCCGTGCGGTACATGCGCCTTGAACTCGTAGGGCGCACCGTTGATCACCGCTACCCGCAGGATCGACAGTTCACGGTAGCGCGCATCGAGGCTGGACTGCTGCCGGATGGCCGTGAACAATTTGAGCCAGCCCTCGGCAATTGGCGGCGCGTTGAGCAAGGTGCGATACAGATTGAGCAGCTTGCCACGCTCGGCCCGAATGCGACCGATGAGGGGTGCATCATCAGGCCGGGTGGTCTCGTCATGCAGGGGTACGCGTGCCATGCTGGATCCTGATCGAAAGAACGGAGAGCGCGATCAGATCAGAAAGGCCGCGCCGCGGCAAGCGATCAGCGTGCGCGAACCCGGGCAAGGGCTAGAATCGCGAGCTTCTCACCGCCCCAGGAGTCGCAAGCGATGATTCTTCTCACCAGCGCCAACGGGCCCACCGGCTCCCATGTTCTGAAGCATCTGGTCAAGGCCGGGCTATCCGTGCGTACGCTGGTACGAAGCGAAGGCTCGGCCGCAGCAACCCGTGCCGCCGGCGCCAGCGAAGCGATGACCGGTGACATCGCCAACTCGGCCGATCTGGCACGCGCCCTGCAGGGGGTCGATCAGGTCTACTTCATCGCCCCGCGCTTCCTGCCGGTGGAAATCGACATTGCGCACGCGATGATTGCTGCGGCGCGTGCCGCCGGCGTGCGCCATTTCATCTACCACAGCGTCTACCACGCCCAGCTCGATCCGATCCTGCACCACCGTGACAAGCGCATCTGCGAGGCTGCGCTGATGGAATCGGGGGTTGCGTACACGATCCTGCAACCAACGATGTACATGCAGAGCACAACCCGCGACTGGAAGGAGATCGTGCAGGCCGGGCGCTATGTCGTGCCCTACTCGGCCGAACGGCTGATGAGCGTGGTCGATCTGGAGGACGTCGGTGCCGCCGCTGCCGCGGTGGCGCGCGGATCGGACTTCATCGGTGGCTGCTTCGAACTGGCCAACGGTGAACTGCACACCCGGGCCCAGATGGCCGCCATCATGGCGGAGGTGCTGGGTCGCCCGGTGAGTGCCGTGCGCAGCGAGCTTGCCGACTGGCAGGCCCACCAGCGACGTCTGGGGGTGCTCACCGAAGATCAGATCGAACGCATGTCGATCATGATGACCCACTACGACGAGGCCGGCATGGGCGGTGGCAACGGCCGGGTGCTCCAGATGATCATCGGGCGCTCACCACGCCGGTATCGCGACCATATCGCGCAGCTGGCCATCGAGCGTCCGCAAGGCTGATTGCCGGGACGCCGGCCACTCACCGGCACCCCTGCCGGTTCAGAAGGGCAATTCGACATCCGGCTTCACGGCGCGCAGGGCGGCCCGGAACTGTGCCTGAATGCGCGCCATTGCCGCCGCATCATCGGCCTCGAAGCGCAACACGATGACCGGGGTGGTATTGGAGGCGCGCGCAAGGCCGAAGCCATCGGAGAACTCGACCCGCAATCCGTCGATGGTGATCACCCGGGTAGCCCCGTCCATGCGCGCCCCGCGCTGCAGGCGATCGATGAGCGCGTGCGGCTCGCCCTCGGCGAGCCGGATATTCAATTCGGGGGTCGAGAGCGAATCGGGCAAACCTTCGAGTACGGCACCGGCATCAGCCGCACGCGACAGGATCTCGAGCAGACGAGCACCGGCGTACAGCGCATCGTCGAACCCGTACCAGCGCTCGCCGAAAAAGAGATGTCCGCTCATCTCGCCTGCCAGGGGCGCATGCAGCGCCTTCATGCGTGACTTGATGAGCGAGTGCCCGGTTCGCCACATCACGGGCACACCGCCAGACTGTTCGATCCACGGCGCCAGATTGCGCGTGCACTTCACGTCGTAGATGATCGAGGCACCCGGGTTGCGCGACAGCACGTCACGGGCAAAGAGCATCAACTGACGGTCGGGGTAGATGATGGCACCCGATCGCGTGACCACGCCGAGCCGATCCCCATCACCATCGAAGGCCAGGCCGAGTTCGGCCGTTCCGGACTTCACCCGCTCGATCAGCTCGGCGAGATTCTTCGGCTGTGAGGGATCGGGGTGATGGTTGGGGAAATGCCCGTCGACCTCGCAGTACATCTCCTCGACGCTGCACCCCATGCGCCGAAAGAGGGCACCGGCGAAGGCACCGGCCACGCCGTTGCCACAATCGATGGCGATGCGCATCGGTCGGGCGAGCTTCACGTCGGATGCGATCCGTTCGAGGTAACGCTCGCCAATATCGGCGCTGCGCCGTTGCCCCGCCCCATGAGCCACCTCGCCACGTTCGACACGCAGGCGCAGTTGCTGGATCGCTTCACCCGAGAGCGTGGTGCCGCCGATCACCATCTTGAGGCCGTTGTAGTCCGGCGGATTGTGCGAACCGGTGACCGACACCGCACTGCCGGTGTCGAGTGCATGGCTCGCAAAGTAGCTCATCGGGGTGGTGACCTGCCCCACATCGATCACATCGGCACCTGCGCGCAGGATACCGTCCGCCAGGGCGGCCGACAGATCGGGGCCCGACAGGCGGCCGTCACGGCCCACGGCAATCGCGCGCCCGCCCGCCTCGATGGCGAGGGTGCCCAGCCCCTGGCCGATGGCCTCGACCACGGCGACCGTGAGCTGGCTGCCCACGATGCCCCGGATGTCGTAGGCCTTGAAGATCTCGTGCGGAAGGTTCATGAGCAGTCAGCCTCGGATCGAATCGAAGAACCGGATGATACCGGCGGGCAGCCAGTCGAGTCCCCCCGGGAAGGCACCCTGACAGAATCCGGCATGACCGCCTTGATCCGTCTGAAAGGCCTGCACATCGGCCGGCAATCCACGCGGATCGGGGAGGTGCGTGGCAGGCAGGAAGGGATCGTTGCGTGCGCTGACGAGCAGCGTCGGCACGCCGATGCCGCCCGCAAACGGGCCGGCACTCGACCGTGCGTAATAGTCGTCGGCACTGCGAAAACCGTGCACCGGTGCGGTGAAGCAGTCATCGAAGTCGTACAGGGTGTCGGCGGCGAGCATGCGCGATCGGTCGAACAGGCCGGGGTGTCGCGCGAGGAGCGCGAGCGCCTTGGGGCGCATCGTGGCCAGAAAATGGCGGGTGTAGACACGACCGAACCCGCGTGCCAGGGTGCTTGCACCGGCGGCCAGCGAGAAGGGCACCGAGACAGCGGCGGCGGCGTGCACCCGCGCGGCCGCACTGCGGCCCCGCTCACCGAGCCACTTCACGAGGACATTGCCACCCAGGGAAATGCCGACGACGAACACCGCCCCCCCGGCCTCGCGCGCCGCACGTTCGAGCATCCAGTCAAGCTCGTCGGAGTCACCCGAATGGTAGGCACGCGGCGCCTGTACCGGCACGCCCCCGCAGCCACGCCAGTGGATGACCCGTGCCCGCCAGCCGCAGCCAACCGCGGCGGCCACCAGCGAGCGGGCATAGTGCCCACTCGAATCGCCTTCGAGTCCGTGCAGCAGCACCACCGTGGGGGCCGCGGGTGGGGCCACCGCTGCGGCGTCATCGACCGCGACGGCATCGCCATCGGGTGTCGGCCAGAGTGAGCGCCGATAGGCCACCGACGGTCGTGGGGCGAACAGTGCCGGATAGATCGTCTGCGCATGCGGACCCGGCAACCAGGCTGGCGGCCGGTAGTCTTCCGTAAACGCCCGCACGTCTCTCAGTGCAGCACCTTGGGCACCGAGGGGGCGACGTCCACCGGAGCAGGCGCCGGCGAGGCATGATGGACAATCATGCGCCAGCCATGCGCGCCGCGCACGAAGACATTGGTGGCAAGCGACATCGCACCCGTGCGGTCATCGGGTACGCGCAGGTGCTCCTGCGCGTTGTGGATGGCGATCATGCCACTGGTCATCTGCACCGCAGCGGCAATGCGCACCTTGAGACGCTGCCCCGACTGGAAGATGCGCTGCCAGGACTCGCGCACCATGTCATAGCCCACCAAGCGCGGCTGCCCCGGATGGATGCAGATGATTTCCTCATCTTCAGACCACACTTCCATCATCGCCTCGAGATCGGAGCGCTCGAGGGCATCATAGAAGGCCAGTTCGGCATCCTGGGGTGTGGCAAAGACTCGTCTCAACGCAGTGCATCCTGTACAGGGAGGAACAGACCGGCCATGCATTCTGCCCCAGGCCCGACGCGGCGTCGAACCGTCACACGGCATCGCCGCCCCGCGCGGGGCGGGCATCCAGCGATTCGAGAAGCGCCCGCGCCAGTGCCTGCTGCACTGCCGGCAATTCACCAGCGGCCGGCAGAAGCACGATCGCGATCTGCGGGTGGGCTGTTCGAGCGGCCTTCGCGATGGCGCTCATGTCGGCCCGCGCATGAGCACCGATCCCGAGAAAGACCGGTGCAATGCACACCGAAGCGCAGCCTGCAGCAACCAGTTCGGCGAGAACCTGCGAGGGGCTCGGTGCGGTGTGCTCGAGAAAGGCCAGACGCACGTCGAGCGACGGTCTGAGCACGCGCAGCACAGCCGCCGTGGCCTCGAGTGGCCGCGCCCACTGCGGATCGCGCGAGCCATGTGCCACCAGCAGCAGTGCGCCAGGCGCATCCTCGCGTCGAGGGGCGGCGACGGCGATCATGGCAGCCGGGCTGACCGTCGCCACCGGGCGACGCATTCAGGCACGACGAGTACCCGCCTGCGCGAGCGCCTCCGGATTGATGAGATTGGGTGGTACCCCACCTTCGAGTGCGGCTTTCAGATTGCGTGCCGCACACAAGCCCATCGCAATGCGGGTCTCGCGCGTTGCACTGCCGATATGCGGAACCAGCACCGCGTTGTCGAGTTCGAGGAGCCCCGGATTGAGGGCAGGCTCACCCTCGTAGACATCGAGCCCGGCAGCCGCGATGCGCCGCTCGCGCAAGGCCTCGATGAGGGCGTTCTCGTCGACGATGCCACCGCGTGCGATGTTCACCAGAACCGCCGTCGGTTTCATGCGCGCGAGCAATGCCGCATCGACCAGATGATGCGCCGCCTGCGAGTAGGGCAGACACAGGCACACGACATCGGCCGTGGCGAAGAGTTCATCGAGCGGCAGCCAGCGCGCCCCGAGACGGTCCTCGATGGCACTGTCGACCCGATTGCGATTGTGATAGACCACCGGCATGTCGAAGCCACCTGCGCGACGCGCGAGTGCCTGCCCGATACGCCCCATGCCGACAATGCCCAGCGTGCGGTGATGGACGTCCTGACCCAGCAGCAGGTCATTTTCCCAGCGCTTCCAGCGGTTGGCGCGCAGATAACGCTCGCCCTCGCCGAGCCGGCGCGAAGCCGCGAGGATCAGCGCGAACCCCAGATCGGCTGTGGTGTCATCGAGGATGCCGGGGGTGTTGGTCGCAAGGACCCCACGTGCATTGCAGGCCGCGATGTCGATGCTGTTGTAACCCACCGCCGCGATCGCGACGGCACGAACTGCAGGCGCGGCATCGAGCAGCGCTGCATCGATCCGATCGGTGCCTGCGACCAGTACACCGTCCATGCCGTGCAGACGCTCACGCAGTTCAGCCGCTGCCGACTGCGCCCTTCCCTGGCTGTCGACCACCTCGAAATGTTCGCGGGCAAAGTCGATGACTTCGGTGAAGGTGTCGCAGGTGATGAGGATTCGCGGGCGCTGGCTCATGGCAATCTCGCAGGGGTGCAGGCTGTCTGTTGAACGGGAAGCATCGGGTGGTCGGGTCAGGCGATGGCAAAAACCGGTAGGATGCCAGACGTCTTGCGCGTCAGGCCTCTCGATTGAACCCTTCTCAGGATAGCGCCGAATCACCATCGCCGGCAGGCAGCCGCGCTCACGATGACCCGTTGCTGACAGCGCTCCTCTTCGGGGTCTCGCGCACCTTCGCACTCACCATACCGCAACTGCCGACCGCGCTCGCACGCGTGGTGGGCAATGCCTACCTGCTGTGCCGTATCGAAGATACGATTGAAGACGAACCCGCTCTCGACGCGCTCGAGAAACAGGAACTCTGCACCCGGTTCGCCGCGCTCATCGCACCTGCAAGCCCGCCAGACAAGGCGCTCGAGGCGGCACGAGCGCTCGCCCGCGAACTCGTACCGCGCCTCTCGGCAAGCACCTTGCCCGAAGAGCGACGGCTCGTTGGCGAGTTGCCACGAGTCATCGCGCAGCTGCGCCAGTTCACCACGGTCGAACAGCACGCCATCGCGCGCTGTGTGGTCTGCATGGGCCAGGGCATGGCTGAATTCCAGCAGCACGCCTCGACGCGCGGATTGGCCGACCTCGCGTCGCTCGATCGCTACTGCTATCACGTCGCCGGCGTGGTCGGCGAAATGCTGACCACACTCTTCTGCGAGCACGTGCCAGCGCTGCGGACACGCCACGACGCACTGATGGATCTGGCCGTCTCCTTCGGTCAGGGGCTGCAGATGACGAACATTCTCAAGGACGTCTGGGAAGACCTGGCCCGCGGGGCCTGCTGGTTGCCACGCAGTGTGTTCGCTGATGCCGGCTTCGACCTCGACCGACTGGGCACACCCGCCAGGGGCACGCCGGAGACAGCGCGACAGCACGCCTTCAGGCATCTGGTCGGGATCGCGCACGCGCACCTGCGCCGGGCCCTGGAATACACGCTGCTCATCCCGCGCGAAGAAACCGGCATCCGCAACTTCTGCCTGTGGGCCGTGCTGATGGCCCTGCTTACGCTCAAGCGCATCGCGTCACGCCCCGATTACCGTAGCGGCAATGAGGTGAAGATCTCGCGCCGCAGCGTACGGGCGGTGGTCGTGGCGAGCCGCCTTTGCACACGACAGGACGGGCTCACCCGCCTTCTGTTCGGGTTGACGGCCAGTGGGTTGCCGCTGACGCCCTTGCGGGCCTGAGCGTCTGAGCGTCTGAGCGTCTGAGCGTCCGAGCGCTGGCGCTGTGGCCGGCCACAGCGGGCGACCGCAGACCGCACTCGGGATCACCGCACCCGGAGTCACCGCATGCGCATGGCCGCACGCGCATGGCCGCACGCGCATGGCCGCACGCAGGCGGCCGCGCGGCAGGCTACTCGATCGCCTTGATGATGTCTTCGACCACCTTCTTCGCGTCGCCAAAGACCATCATGGTCTTGTCGAGGTAGAAGAGCGGGTTGTCGAGGCCGGCATAGCCGGCGGCCATCGAACGCTTGTTCACCAGAACGGTACGAGCCTTGTGGGCTTCGAGAATCGGCATGCCGTAGATCGGGCTGCCCTTCTCGTGCGCGAGCGGATTCACCACATCGTTGGCGCCCAGTACGAAGACGACATCGGTTGCACCGAATTCGCCATTGATGTCTTCCATCTCGAACACCTGGTCGTACGGAACCTCGGCTTCGGCCAGCAGCACGTTCATGTGACCTGGCATCCGACCGGCCACCGGGTGAATGGCATAACGCACCTGCACGCCACGCGCGGCGAGCTTGTGGGCCATTTCCTTCACCGCGTGCTGGGCCCGCGCCACCGCAAGCCCATAACCCGGAACGATGATGACCGACTCGGCATTGGAGAGCATGAAGGCCACATCATCGGCTGACCCCGAGCGCACCGATTTCTGACCGGCATCGGCGGTCGTGCCGCCTTCCTGACCAAACCCGCCCAGTATCACGTTGAAGAACGACCGGTTCATCGCCTTGCACATGATGTACGACAGGATCGCACCGGAGGCACCGACCAGAGAGCCCGAGATGATGAGCATCGGGTTGTTGAGCGAGAAACCGATGCCCGCTGCCGCCCAGCCCGAATACGAGTTGAGCATCGAGATGACCACCGGCATGTCGGCGCCACCGATCGGGATGATCAGCAGCACACCCAGCACGAAGGCGGTGGCAAGCATCACCGAGAATGGTGTCCAGCCCGGCCCCTCGGCGAGGAAGAAGGCAACGCCGAACCCGATCATCACCAGCGCAAGCCCGAGGTTGAGCCAGTGCTGGCCCGGGAACACCACCGGGGCGCTGCTGAACAGGCGCAGCTTGAACTTGCCGTAGAGCTTGCCGAAAGCGATCACCGAACCGGAGAAGGTGATGGCACCGACGAAGCTCCCGATGAAGAGCTCGAGGCGATTGCCGCCCGGCATCGGTACGGGAATGCCGAACGCTGCCGGATTGTTGACCGCAGCCACGGCAATGAGCACCGCCGCGAGGCCGACCAGCGAGTGCATCGCGGCGACCAGTTCGGGCATCTTGGTCATCTCGACCTTCTTCGCGATGACCGCGCCAATCGCACCGCCCACCAGCGCGGCCACGACAACCAGCAGCACATTGCCGCTCGCCACGAGGGCGAGCGTGGTGATGACGGCAAGGGCCATGCCGATGATGCCGAAGAGATTCCCGCGTCGCGCAGTCTCCGGGTGCGACAGGCCCTTGAGGGCCAGGATGAAGAAGACCGAGGCGACGAGGTACGAGAGTGCGACCTGACTGGTGGACATGGTTCAGTGCCCCCCTGACGACTTCGACGCATCGGCATTCGCACGCGGCGCCTTCTTGCGAAACATCTCGAGCATGCGCTGGGTCACCATGAACCCGCCGGCCACATTCACCGCGGCCAGTGCCACGGCGAGCGCGCCGACGCCACTGCCGAAATCGAGCGTGTCGGTGCCGGCCGCGAGAATCGCGCCGACGATGATCACACCCGAGATGGCATTGGTAACGCTCATGAGCGGCGTATGCAAGGCAGGGGTGACATTCCACACCACGTGATAGCCGACGAAAACCGCCAGCACGAAGACGGTCAGATTGACCACGAACGGGTCGACGACTCCACTCATGCCTTGACTCCCCGGTTGTCGATGACCGAACCATCGCGCGCCACCAGACAGGCAGCGACGATCTCGTCCTCGAGATTGAGCGTGAACTGCGCTTCCTTGTCGATGACGAGCTTGAGGAAGTCGAGCAGGTTGCGGGCGTACAGGGCCGACGCATCGGCCGCCACCAGCGACGGAATGTTGGTGTGACCGACCAGCGTCACGCCATGACGCACCACGACCGCGTCGCGCTCGGTGAGCGGGCAGTTGCCGCCCTGCTCGGCCGCCATGTCGACGATGACCGAACCGGCTCGCATCGAGCGCACCATGTCTTCGGTGACGAGCACAGGTGCCGGACGGCCGGGAATGAGCGCCGTCGTGATCACGATATCGGCCTGCCGGATGCGCTCTGCCACCAGGGCCGCCTGGCGCTGGCGATAGTCATCACCCATCTCGCGGGCATAGCCCCCCTGCCCCTTGGCGAGCTCGCGTTCGGCATCGGTCAGCGGCACCTCGATGAACCGGGCACCCAGCGACTCCACCTGCTCCTTGGTTTCAGGACGCACATCGGTGGCTTCCACCACGGCGCCCAGCCGCTTGGCCGTCGCGATGGCCTGAAGGCCAGCAACGCCGACCCCCATGACCACGACGCGCGCCGCCTTGACCGTACCCGCTGCCGTCATCAGCATGGGCATCAGGCGCCCGTAGTGATTGGCCGCGAGCAGCACCGCCTTGTAGCCGGCCAGATTGGCCTGCGACGAGAGCACATCGAGCGACTGGGCACGCGAGATGCGGGGCGCCGCCTCGAGCGCGAAGGCCATCGCGCCGCGAGCGGCAATGGCCTCAAGGCCTGCCGCATCGAAGCGATTGAGCATCCCCACCACAATGTGACGCGACTCGAGCAAGGCAGCCTCGGCCGGTTGCGGGGCACGCACGCGCAGGATGAGATCGGCGGCTGCGTGGACTGCGGCGGCATCCGCCACGAGCGACGCCCCCGCAGCCTGAAGATCAGCATCGGGAATGCTGGCACGGAGGCCGGCCCCGGACTCGATCACTACCGAATGCCCGGCAGCCACTAGCTTCTTGATGGTCTCTGGCGTCGCTGCGACACGGCATTCGCCGTCGCGAGACTCAGCCGGTACGCCGATCCGCATTGTTTTCCCCTGTACGGTACGCCGGTCGTGCTTCAGTAGCCCACCATCATACCGCACCCCCGCCGGACTGCCCCGGACTGTCCTCCCTCGCCGCAAGGAACTGCAATGTTGCCAGTTCGGCGTAAAGACCACCGGCACGCATCAGCGATTCATGCGTGCCTTCGGCCTGCACCCGACCCGCGTCGAGCAGCACGATGCGATCGGCAGTCTTCACGGTAGCGAGTCGATGGGCCACCACCAGGGTGGTACGACCACGAACCAGCGTCTCGAGCGCGCGCTGCACCAGTGCCTCGCTCTGCGCGTCAAGCGCACTGGTAGCCTCGTCGAGCAGCAGGATCGGCCGATCGGCGAGGATGGCGCGGGCGATCGCGATGCGCTGGCGCTGGCCACCCGAGAGGCGCACGCCACGCTCGCCCAGAAAGGTGTCGTAGCCCTGGGGCAGGCGCTCGATGAATTCAATCGCGTGTGCTGCCTCGCAGGCCGCAGCCACCTGGGCCGCCGTCGCCCCGGGACGCGCGTAACGCACGTTCTCGGTGACCGATGTGGCGAAGATCACCGGATCCTGCGGCACCAGCGCAAAGCGCTGCCGCAGGTCATGCGGGTCAAGCGTGGCGATATCCTCGCCGTCAACCCGGATCAAACCGCCTTGCGGCTCGTAGAAGCGCAACAGCAACTGGAAGACGGTTGACTTGCCGGCCCCCGAGGGGCCGACAAGCGCGACCCGCTCTCCGCGCCGCACCTGCAGGTCGAACCGGTCGAGCGCCCACTGGCCCGGGCGCGAGGGGTAGCTGAAGCAGACCTCGCGCATGTCGATGTCACCCGCAGCGCTCCGCCGCGCGGGCAGGCCGGCGGTGGCACGAGTCGATGAACGAGTCGATCCGTGGGCCGGTTCTGCCGCCAGCAGTTCAGCCAGCCGCTCACTCGCCCCGGCCGCCCGCTGCAGGTCGCCGATGACTTCGGAGACGGCGCCCACGGCCCCAGCCATGAGTACCGCATAGAAGACGAAGGCCGAGAGGTCGCCCGCGCTGATGCGCCCCGCCAGCACGTCATGCCCACCAATCCAGAGAATGACGCCGACCGCACTGAACGCCAGCAGCATGACCATGCCGACCAGACTCGCTCGCTGGCGAACGCGTGCAAGCCCGCCCTGGAACGCCGCCTCGACCCGGGCCGCAAAGGCTCGCCGATCCTCATTTTCATGGGTCCAGGCCTGCACCGTGCGCACCTCATGCAGCGTCTCGTCGATGGTCGATGCCACATCGGCCACCCGATCCTGCGCCGTCCGGGCGAGTCGGCGCACCCGACGTCCGAACACGAGAATCGGCACGACCACCGCCGGCACGCCGAGCAGCACGAGCAGGGTGAGCTTGACGCTGGTCACGAGCAGCATCGCAAGCGACCCCACCAGCAGCAGAACGTTTCTCACCGCAAGCGAAATCGACGAGCCGATCACGACCTCGAGGAGCGCGGTGTCGTTGGTGAGACGGGAAATCACCTCGCCGGTGCGCGTGACCTCGAAGAAGCCCGGCGACAGGTCGAGCAGGTGATCGAACACGGTTCGCCGCAGGTCGGCCGTGACCCGTTCGCCGATCCAGGACACCCAGTAGAATCGCGTCCATGTCGATACGGCGAGCACGACAATGAGGCCGAACAGGACCAGCAGGGTCCGATCGAGAAGCGACGGATCAGCCGCAGCGAGGCCATGATCGATGACACGACGCAGCCCCTGGCCGAGCAGCAGCACGCAGGCTGCGGCCACGATGAGGGCCGCGGCCGCGTAGCTCACCTGCCGCCGATAGGGGCGTACATGCGAGAAGAGCACGGCAAGAGACCGCAGGTCGCCTCCGCGGGGCCGCTCGGCAATCGAATCGCGAGCCCTTGCCATGCTCAGCGCGCCGTCAGACGCTGGGCAAGGCGCTGATCGAGGGCCACGACCCAGTGCCGTACCGGCAGCGCGGCGGCGCGGGCCAGGTGCGCGATGCAACCGATGTTGGCACTGACGATGAACTGCCCGACGCCAGCCTGCAAGGCGGCAATCTTGGCCGCCCGCAGCGGCATCGAGATGGCTGGCTGCAGCAGCGAGTAGGTGCCGGCCGAACCGCAGCACAGGTGAGCGTCGGCGACGGGTACGAGATCGAACCCGGCGCGAACGAGCACCGACTCGGCCAACGGGCGCAATCGCAGGCCGTGCTGCAGCGAACAGGGCACCTGGAAGGCAACCGGCACACGAGGCAACTCGGCCACCAGCGACTCGAGCCCCGGCGCATCGGCGAGCACTTCGAGCGGATCGCGGACCATTGCGCTCACCCGAGCGGCACGCTCGCGGTACACCGGATCGTCGGCAAGCAGCCGGCCATAGTCATGCACCATCGAGCCGCAGCCACTGGCCGTCACGATGACGGCCTCGACCCCCGACTCGATGAATGGCCACCACGCATCGATGAGCGCGCGCACGTCATCGAGCGCCGTAGCCGGCAGCGTCATGTGATGGGCCAGTGAGCCGCAGCAACCGGCAGCGGGTGCCTCGACGAGCGAGATGCCCAGCCGGTCGAACACGCGGGCGGTGGCCGCATTGATGTCGGGGCCGAGCGCAGGCTGGACACACCCCCCGAGCACGAGCATCCGGCGGGCGTGGCGCGGCGCCGGCCAGACACCGGCATCCGGCGGCGCAAGCGGTACGGCTCGTTCGAGCACGGCAGGCAGCACGGGGCGTACGAAACGCGCCAGCGGAAGCATGAAGGCCAGTGCCGCACGACTGCGAAAGAAAGCCACGAGGCTGCGGCGCCAGATCCGCTCGAACCACCCGCGTGGCGCCCGCACCTCGGCAACCTCACGGCCGATGTCGAGCAACTGACCGTAATCGACCCCTGACGGACAGGTGGTCTCGCAGGCGCGGCAGGTGAGGCAGCGATCGAGGTGGGTGCGGGTGCGCGCGCTCACCGCTGCGCCCTCGAGCATCTGCTTGATCAGGTAGATACGACCACGGGGGCCATCGAGCTCATCGCCCAGCACCTGATACGTGGGGCAGGTCGCGGTGCAGAACCCGCAGTGAACGCACTTGCGCAGGATCGCTTCGGCGGCATCGCCGGTCGGGGTCGAGCGAATGAAATCGGCCAGCTGGGTCTGCATGAGGGGGTCGGCTCGTTCGGGGTCAGGCGTTCGGGGTCAGGCGTTCGGGGTCGGCTCGTTCGGGGTCAGGCACCTGGGGTCGGCTGTCTGCAGCGAGACATGCGATTTCAGGCGTCGGGCGTGGTGTCATCACAAGTCGGCATACATCCGGCCCCGATTGAAGATGCGCGCCGGATCGATCGTGTCCTTGAGCCGCTGGTGCAAGGCTGCAACCGCCGGCGTGAGGGGCTGGAATCGACTGCCCGCGCGGTCCCCGCCTCGAAAGAGCGTTGCGTGCCCGCCTGCACGGGTGGCGGCTGCACGCACCGGATCGGTTGCGTCCTCATCGGGCGCGGCACGCCACCAGCGCTGTGCGCCACCCCACTCGATCAGCGTATGTCCGTGCAGGTCGATGACGGGAGCGGTTGACGGGACCGACAGCCGCCACAGAGGCCCATCGCCTTCGAAAAATGCATGCGTCTGTTCGCGCAGGGCGATCCAGAAGGCATCGGCCGCGTCAGGCGCGAGCCGTTCTCCACCGAGCATCGCTACGGCCGAATCGACGGCTCGAGCCGCGCCAGCGAGGCGCAACGACAGACATCCTGCATGCCAGACACTGGCCGAGATCGGCAGGGCCCGTGCCGCCCAGGCGTTGACCGCCGCAAGCGCCTCGGCCTCGGCGAGTGCGAACTGCACGGTAACCCGCGCCTGCGGCCGAGGCAGCACCTTGAGCGACACATCGAGAATCGGACCCAGAATGCCGAGCGCCCCCGCCTGCAAGCGCGACAGATCGAATCCGGCCACATTCTTCATCACCTGCCCGCCGAACTCGAGCACCTCGCCCTGCGCGTCCATCATGCGAACACCGAGGACGAAATCGCGCACGGCGCCGAACGCTGCGCGCCCCGGACCGGCAAGACCGGCAGCCACCATCCCGCCGACGGTTGCCTCGGAACCGAAGGACGGCGGCTCGAAGGCAAGCCACTGTCCCTGCGCCGCCAGTTCGGCCTGGAGTTGCGCAAGCGGCGTGCCGCAGCGGGCAGTCACCACAAGTTCAGTGGGCTCGTAGGCGACGATGCCTGCATGGGGGCGCAGGTCCAGAAGCGTGCCCTCGGGCCTGCGCCCGAGAAAGTCTTTCGTGCCGCCACCGCGCAGCACGAGCGGCGACCTTGCATGCGTCGCCTCGCGGACCTGCTCAGCCAGTCGTGACAGGACAGTCATCGGCTAGAACCTGGGCAGTTCGGGAAATGGCAACCGCCCGCCGCCGACATGCTGGCGCCCATATTCGGCACAGCGATGAAGGCTGGGGATGTTCTTGCCGGGATTGAGACGTTCGTCAGGATCGAACGCACGACGCACCGCGCGAAAGGCGGCCAGTTCGCCCGGGGCAAACTGGACACACATCTGATTGATCTTCTCGATGCCAACGCCATGCTCGCCGGTGATGGTACCGCCCACCTCGACACACTTCTCGAGCACATCGGCAGCAAAGGCCTCGGTCCGTGCGAGTTGATCGGGGTCGTTGGCATCAAAGAGAATCAGGGGGTGAAGGTTGCCATCTCCGGCATGGAACACATTGGGGCAGCGCAAGCCATAGCGCGCCTCGGCATCGCTGATGAAGCGGAGCACCTCGGCAAGGCGTTTGCGCGGAATCGTGCCGTCCATGCAGTAGTAGTCGGGCGATATCCGTCCCACAGCCGGGAAGGCCGCCTTGCGTCCGGCCCAGAATCGCTGCCGCTCGGCTTCCGACGCCGAGACCCGGATCGCGGTGGCACCGGCTGCCCGCAGCACCTGCCCCATGCGCTCGATCTCCTCTTCCACCTCGGCTTCGGTACCATCGGACTCGCACAGGAGGATCGCAGCCGCATCGAGGTCGTAGCCCGCATGCACGAACTCCTCGACGGCTCGCACGGCCGGCTGATCCATCAGTTCGAGCCCGGCCGCGATGATGCCAGCCCCGATGACAGCGGCCACCGCATCGCCAGCCGCCTCCACCGTGGCAAACGACGCCATGATGCAGCGAGCGACCTGGGGCCGTGGAATCAGACGCAGGCTGACCTCGGTCACCACGGCCAGCATGCCCTCCGACCCGATCATCAATGCCAGCAGATCGAGCCCGGCCACGTCGAGCGATTCGGCACCGAACTCGACCGGCTCGCCATCGGCGGTAAAACCGGCCACACGCAAGACGTTGTGCACGGTGAGACCGTACTTCAGGCAATGCACGCCGCCCGAGTTCTCGGCCACATTGCCACCGATGGTGCAGGCAATCTGGGAGGAAGGATCGGGGGCATAGTAGAGCCCGTGCACCGCCGCCGCCTCCGACACCGCCAGATTGCGAACGCCGGGTTGGACACGCGCGACGCGAGCCAGCGGGTCGATGGCGAGCACGCGATTCAATCGGGCCAGCGACAGCAGCACGCCATCGGCCAACGGCAGGGCGCCACCCGACAGACCGGTGCCAGCGCCACGCGCGACCACGGCAACACCCAGCGCGTGGCACTCGCGAAGCACGAAGCCCACCTCTTCCGGTGTCGCGGGCAGCACGACCAGCATCGGACGCTGGCGATAGGCCGACAGGCCATCACACTCGTACGGCGTCGTGTCCTCGGGCTCGTGCAGCACGGCGGACGCGGGTAGCCGTGCTCGCAAGCGACCGGTCAGTTCGGCGCGGCGCAGGAAGCCGACACCCGTGGAAGCATTCTGCATCGTCGACTCGATTCGCGCGAAAGGTCAATACGCCATGCCGGGTGGCATGTGCCCTACGACCTGGTTCCCTGTGTCCGTCCATCCCACCCTCGATGCCCGGCAACCGAAGCCGCAGCGGCTGCCGGCGCGGTCATTCTCGCACCGGCAGCGCCTGGATGGCGCATGGTCTGATCGCCGGCCGCTTCGACCAGAGCGGTCACGATCTGCTGGCGAGCCCGATGCAGACGAACCACGGGCAGCACCACCTCGATCGCCAGCGGGGTCTCGCCTGGCGCGACCGATGCCAGAACCGCAACCCCAGCAACGCCGGGGCCGCGCAGATCTTCGATCACGACAACGCCTTCGTCGCGGGCCTGTACGATGGCAGCGCTGACCACGGGCACGACAGATGCCCGATCGCGACTCCGGTCAACGCGTGCCAGGCGAGCACGCATCCGGTCGATGCCGGCATCGGTCTGCCGGGCAAGGAAAAGCAAGCCACCGGCCGACACATCGAGCGGCAGGCGTCCTTCGGCCGGCAAGTCGACACGGGGCTCGGTTGCCACCTCGACCGACTGGACGATGCGGACATAGAGCCCTTCCTCGCGCACGAGGACAACGGTCTCCTGCACGGCCCGTGCCAGCGTACGTACCCGCGCAAGCAGGCCGTCTCCGGGCGGCTCGATCCAGTCGCCCAGTCGGGTCACGCGCAGGGTCGGACGATAGGTGCGCGACGGCAGATCGTGATCGAGGTAGCCCAGCGCTTGAAGACTCCGCAGCAGCATCGAGGTGCTCGACTGCGGGTAACCCAACGCCGCGCAGATCTCGCTCACCGAGGCCGCAGCGCGGCGCTGCGCGAAGTATTCGAGGATCTCGAGTACCCGTGCAGCCGATTTGATCGGCCCGCCCGGCAAAGCGGCCTCGCTCAAGCCGCGAGACCGGGCGCAGGCGAGGCGGGCGACGGTGGCGCTGCCGGCACCGCCACCGGCACTGCGACACCCACCAGGGCATCGCGCGACACGATCTCCAGGAGTTGCTCCTCCGACCAGCCTTGCGTTCCTTCAGGGCGCTGCGGCAACACGAGGTAGCGCATGTCGGCGGTCGAGTCATGTACCCGGACGGCCACGTCATCGGCCAGCGCCAGACCGAACTCGGCCAGCACCGCACGGGGTTCGCGCACCACGCGACTGCGATATTCGATGTTCTTGTACCAGTCGGGCGGCATGCCCAGCAGGGCCCGCGGGTAACAGGAACACAGGGTGCAGACAATCACGTTGTGCAACTGCGCCGTGTTCTCGACCACGATGAGGTGAAGCGCACCGATCTCGATACCGAGTTCACGCACCGCCCCGGCGCCATCGGCGAGCAGTCGCGCACGGTAGGCAGGATCGACCCAGGCCCGCGCAACCACGGCAGCACCACGCCGGTAACTGCGCGCCTCCATGATGGCGACTTCGCGATCGATTTCCTCGCGACCGACGATGCCCTTCAGGATGAGCAGTTCCTCGACGGCGGCCTGCAGGCGCCGGTAGTAACCGCTGTCTTTCACCGCCTCGTCGGCAACCGGAAGATTCATGCTCGGACATCCTGGTGGTGTTGTCCCTGCTCGACCGACGAGGCCGGCTGGAGCCAGTGCTGATAGATTTCGATTTCGACAACGTCATCGTGACCTTCGGCGTAGTCGGGCCACAGGTCCAGGCTTCGAAACCGCACCCGATACAGGGGCTGCTCGGGCAGTCCCGGTCGACCGAACGCCAGTTCCTCCGGGTTGGGAAAGCTGCCACACAAGCGTTCGATGATGCCAGTGTGTCCGCGGCAATAGACGGGCGTGCGGATGTGCCCGGGCGGCCAGGCCAGTCGCACCGTCACCCGGTCACCCACCCCGAATCGGGGCGCGATGGTCTCGTGCAGGGTCGCCGTCATGCGATCGACGCCAGTCGAGCCGCGATCTCGGCTTCATCGAGAACCCCGCGGCGCACCAGCATGCGGGTGAGGGCATGCACTGCCCGTTCACCGTAGGCCAGCTTCACGTACCGATCGCCCAGTTCCTCGCCATGGCGGCGCGACTCGTCGAGTCCGGCCAGCGCTTCGCCGGGCCTGCCGATGCGCGCACCCCGCATCGGGTCGCGCAGGAGCGTCGCGATGGCCCAGCAGCGGTACTCCCACTCGGTGGTGGCATGTTCATCGAGACTGATCGGCCCGGCCGGCAAGCCACCCACGTCGTGCGGCCCACGAAGAGGGGTCGACGTCCCGGTATCGCGCACGACGGCCGCGCCGCGCGAATCTTCATGCGATGTCATTGTCTGCAAGTCCTGCCCTCATTGCCGTTGTACCCGTACCCAGCGCGCAAGGCCTGCTGCCGACCCGGCTCCGACGGGCAACCGACAGCAGCCGATCGACGCCCGATCGCACCGCCTGCTCGCCTGCATGCTACTCGCTGGCAGCCAGGCGCGAAAGCCCACTGGACACTGGACAGACTGGACACTGGACAGCGTTCCGGGCCCGTTGGGCTGCACTGCTATAGTCGCGGCCGTTGATCGAGGAGTTCGCCGATGGGACATCGACTGTCCAGCATCACCACGCGTACCGGCGACTCAGGCCTGACGGGTCTGGCCGATGGCTCGCGTGTCAGCAAGGATTCGCCCCGCATCGTCGCGATGGGCGACGTCGACGAACTCAATTCGATGCTGGGGTTGCTCCTGTGCGAGACCCTGCCATCGGAGATCGAACAAAGCATCCTTGCCGCGCAGCACGAACTGTTCGATCTGGGTGGGGAACTGGCGATTCCGGGGCACCTCGCGCTGCGCGAATCCGCCGTAGCCCGACTGGAGGCGCACTCGACCGTGCTCAATGCCCGTTTGTTGCCGCTGCGCGACTTCATCCTCCCGGGTGGGTCACGCGCGGCGGCCGTAGCGCACCTCGCGCGCACCATCTGCCGTCGCGCCGAGCGCGCCGTGATCGGCCTGGTACGCGAACGGGCGGTGTCGTCCACCGTGGGCATCTACCTCAACCGACTGTCGGACTACCTCTTCATCGTTGCCCGCGCACTCAACCAGGCGGGCGGCGTGCCCGACGTGCTCTGGAATCCAGGCGCCATCGGGTCAAGCGGTACATCGGCCGACGCCACGACCGATACGCCTGCCGCCTAAGCGGTCGGCGTCTCCAGTCGCAGGCGAAGGGCCATGCACACCGCAGCCTCCACGCCGGCGTAATAGCGCGGCACGACACCGGTCTCGCTGAATCCGCACGACTGGTAGAACGCCCGCCCCGCCTGGTTGATGGTTCTCATCTCGCAGTAGATGACGGCGATGCCAGCCGTGAGGCATGACGTCTTCAGCCACTCGAGAAGCGTCCGACCGACACGGGCACGTTGATGCGAAGGACGAACCGCGAGCAGGTTCAGGTGAGCGTGCTCTTCCCCCATGTAGAGGATGGCGAAGCCAATGACGCTGTCGCCATCGCTCGCAATCACCGTCAGGGTATCGCGATTGCGGATGTGGCGAGCCACACGCTGCGGCGTCCAGGACCAGCCGAGACCCTGTTCGATGAGATCACGCGACAAGGTGGCGATGACAGTCGCATCGGACTCGGCCGCCAGCCTGACCACAAGATGCCTCGATACCATGCCATCGCCCCCGAACAGGCTGCTCTGCAAGAGATCTGCCGACACTGCCCGAAACCGCAGGCGTCGTCCGAAACGTGAATTAATACGCACATTCTAGAACGAAACCCGGGAGGCCGAAGCGGGTTCACCGCCCACTTGCCCGCTGGGGTCGAGCCAACCAGGATGTCCGTCAGGCGCGCTCGATCAGGCTGCCCATGCCCGGCAACCGGTCGGGCAGACCGGCCGCGCGAATCGCGGCCCAGAAGGTCGCCAGATTGCTCGAGATGACGGGTTTGCCCAGCTCGCGCTCGAGGCGGGGCAGCAGATCGAGGGTTGCAAGATCGGTACAACTCACGATCAGTGCCTGCGCCTCGGGATGATCGGCGGCACGGCAGTGGGCCAGCACGTCGTTCAGCGGGATGCGTGCAATCTGCACGTACTCGTGGGCTCCACCCGCGCCGATACCCAGACCGCGCACCGACACGGTATCGATGCCCTCGTCTGCGAGGAAGTGCACTTCGTGCTCATTCAGACGATCGCCATAAGGCGTGGCCAGCGCCACCCGGCTGACACCAAGTGCGCGAGCGGCGAGTACCAGAGCGGGCGCCGTCGCCACGGCAGGCACACCGGTCTCGCGCTCGATGAAACCGGTGAGCGCATCGAGAGGCGACACCATCGAACCCGCCGTGCACCCATAAGCAATGACATCCGGCCCGGCCTGGGCCAGCAGGCCCGAGGCCTGTCGGATATCGGCGTACAGGGCGGCACGACCGGCTTCCGAGGTCGTGTCGGCATGCAGGGGCATCCGGGTCACATGCAGCGTAACCCCTGCCGGCAGCAGGCGCCCCCATTCGGCCTCATTCACCGTATTGGTCGGCGGAACGATCAGCGCAAGGCGAGCTCGCTCGCCATAGTTGCGATGAAAACGCTCAACGGCCATCGGTGCGATGACGCTCGTCGAAGGCTGCCACTTCGTCAAAACCCATCAGCTGGCTCATCTTCGGAAACGGATAGAGCGGCACTTCACCACCGATACTCGAGCCCTGCGCCTTGATGCGCGCATAGACGCCCTCGAGCGCCGCAGCCGTCGCGAGGAATCCGGTTGCGGGGAAGATCGCGATCCGATACCCGATCGACTCCAGCTCGGCCGCACTCAATACCGGCGTACGCCCACCTTCAACCATGTTGGCGAGCAGCGGTATGCCCTTGAAGGTCTCGCCGATGCGACGCATCTCCTCGACCGACTCGGGCGACTCGACGAAGAGCACATCGGCGCCGGCGCGAAGGTAGGCCTCGGCACGGCGCAGTGCATCATCAAGGCCATGGGTCGTCCGGGCGTCGGTGCGGGCGATGATGAGGAAGTTGGTGTCTTCACGCGTCTCGGCTGCCACCCTCACCTTGTCTGCCATATCGTCACGGGCAATGACGCGACGACCGAGCATGTGCCCGCACTTCTTCGGAAACTCCTGATCCTCCAACTGGATGCCGCAGGCACCCGCCGCCTCGTAGCCCCGTACGGTATGCGCCACATTGAGCAGGCCGCCATAACCGGTATCGCCATCGGCGATGAAGGGGGTGCGTGTCACCCGCGCAAACTGCGTCACCCGGTTGACCATGTCGGTGTAGGTGGCGATGCCGGCATCGGGCAATCCGAGGTAGGACGCCACCACGCCATAGCCGGTCATGTAGAGGCAGTCGAAATCCATCTCATCGGCAATACGCGCCGAAATCATCTCGAAGATACCGGGCGCCGAAATGAGACGCGGTTCACGCAGTCGCGCTGCCAGACGGGCGCGCTTGCTGGCGAGTTCGACCTTGCTCATGCATCGGCTCCGGCAAGGGCCTCTGCAGCACGCAGGGCCGTGATCATCGAGGTGCGCATGAGGTAGTCACGCGCGAGGACCGGGTCGTCGGCCATGCGACGCATCTCGCCCTGCGACTGCCGACGGACCGCCGGGTCGCGCTCTTCCATCAGCTTCTTGTTGCGTCCGGTGTTGGCGTTGATGTATTCGATGGCAATCGGCCGACGCTCGCGCTCGTAGTGTTCGAGCAGCGGTTGGGGCGCTTCACCGCGCACGATGCGGATGAGCCGGCGAGCAAGGCTGACACCATCATGCAGACCCCCATTCATGCCCATGCCACCGATCGGATTGTTCACATGCGCTGCATCGCCGGCGAGGGCAACCCGCCCCGCGTGATAGCGACGGGCCACCCGCTGGTGCACCCGATAGATGGTTCGATGGCGCGTCTCGTAGGGCACCGCACGGGCCACGACGCCCTGCAGTCGCCGCTCGGTTGCCGCGTCGCTCACGACAGCCTCATCGGGTTCGTCGGCAGGCGTCGGGAACAGCACCCGCCACAGGCCCGGCACCTTCAACAGCACACACCACTCGTCAGGGTCGGACACATAGTTCACCAGCGAGAGTCGCTCGAAGTGCTGGGCGAAATCGAATTCGGTACTGATGGTGTAGAAGCGCTCGGGGAAGGTAAAACCCTCGAATTCGATGCCGGCCGCCTGGCGTACGGCACTGCGCACGCCGTCGGCACCCACCAGGAAGACACCCTTCCGGACGACCCGACCCTCGGGCGATTCGACATCGATCTCGACCGTATCGGCCGACTGACGCAAGCCGGCGAGCGAGCAACCCAGATGGACGGTTGCGCACCCGGTTCCAGCCAGCGCTTCGACCAGAAACCGTGTGTACTTGAACTGCTCGCACTGGATGCGGTACGGATGGGCGGTATCACCGCGCAGCAGTTCCATGTCGAACTCGGCGATCAGTCCCTCGCGTCGGTCGTGATACTGCGTGTACCGGGCCACCAGCCCCGCCTCGATGACACGACGCGTGAGCGCCGGATCGATGCGATCGAGCATGTCGAGGGTGGGTGGGTGCCAGGTGGACGCTCGAAGGTCTTCGGCAATTTCGGTGGCGCGCTCGAAGACCTCGACCGCCACACCCGCTCGGGCGAGCACCAGGGCAATCGTGAGACCGACCGGGCCGGCCCCTGCAATCAGGACGGGAAGTGCCATGGCCTGCTCAGTGCTCGGCCAGGAGCGAACCCCAGCCATGCACCTTGTCCTTGATGCCGTTCTGGCGCAACGCGTACCAGTAGGTTGCCGTGTTGATCGCGAGCACCGGCTTGTCGAGCCAGAACTCGGCCATCGCCGCGACCTCGCCCATGGCGAGATTGGTACCCACCTGGACGACCGCATCGACCTTGCCGCGATTGACCTTGATGATGGCATCGCGCAAGGTCTTCTGGCTGGTGTGGGCGATGAGCATCGGACTGGTGCACTTCAGGCCCAGCAGATTCACCACCTCGAAACCGCACTCGGTGAAGAATCGATGCACCTGCTTGTCACCCACCGGCATGTAGGGGGTGATGATGCCCAGACGCTTGATGTCACGCCCCATCGCCTTGAGCGCTGCGCGGCAGGCGTCGGATCCCATCGTGACGCCGACGCCGGCCACCTTCTCGATGCGCCGCTGCAACTTCTTCTGACCCTGCAGACCATCCCAGAAGGTCTCGGCCGACATGCCCATGATCAGGTGGTCGGGGCTGCATGACATCACCGACTCAATGGCCGGCTCGACCGCCGCACGGATGTTGTTGAGCATCACCATGAAGCTCTTGTCGTCGGTCACGCGGGTATCGGGGATGACACAGCGCGAAAAATGATTGGTGACCCGATGCGGTCGCATCGAATCGTATTCGGGCTGCACCGACGTGTTGGTCGAGGGCGCAATGACACCGAACTTGTGGCGTGAGCCGAGGGAATCGGACATGAGCAGGCGTCTCCTGGTTGAGTCGATGTCAGGCCGGATGGCCCAGCGCGGCAATGACCGCATCGCGGTCGAGCACATCGGCATATTTCTGGGCCATGTCGAAGAGGTTCGCATCATGCGGCCCGATGGCACGATCGCCGACACAATCACGCACCACGATCGGCCGGAAGTTGTAGCCAAGCGCATCGACAACCGTAGCGCGCACGCAACCGGACGTGGTGGCGCCAGTCACCACAACCGTGTCGGCACCCTGCTGGATGAGCCATGGCGCGAGATTCGTACCGAAGAAAGCCGACGCCTGGGTCTTGCGAACGATGTACTCACCCGCAATGGGCGCAAGTTCGGGCACGATGGCGCCAGCGGGATGATCTTCGGTGAGCATCCGCAGACCCGGGGCCTTGCGCGTGAACATGCCGGCATCCGAGCCATCAGCCGCGTACACGACTCGCGTGAAGACCACCGGCAGATGCCGTTCACGAAACGCCGCCAGCAGACCCACGGTGCGCTTGACCGCCGCATCGATGTTGCCGCCACCGAAGAGCGACGGATCATTGAATCCATTGGTGAAGTCGACCAGCACCAGCGCGGCACGATGCCCGAAGCCGACGCTGTTGCCAAAGTTCTGCCGCGAGTAGATGTCGAGATCGCTCATCGGACATCCCGGCTCAGCGTGACTGCTCGAGGTACCAGGCCGCGATCTCCTCGCGCGTGGTCCACCACACACCCTCATGACGCTTGGCATGGGCCAGAAAATCGCGATAACAGGCCATGCGATGCGGATGCCCCGAGACGTGCGGATGCATGCCGATGTTCATCATCCGGCCCCCCTCGGCACCCTCGGCATAGAGTTCGTCGAAGTTGTCCTTCAGCATCCGGGCGGCGTCCCAGGTGTTCATGGCGCGACGATGGAAGAAGGTGAAGTCGTTGATCTCGATCGAGTAGGGCGTATTGACGATCGGACCATGTTCGGTGCGAATGATGTAAGGCTGATCGTCGTTCATGTAGTCGCAGAAGAAGATGAGTCCGGCCTCGGCACAGATGCCGGGCGTACGCTCGGTGCTGCGCAGGCTCGAGGACAGCCACCCACGCGCCTTGCGCCCCAGCGCCTTCTCGTAGACCGAGAGCGTGTTGTGAATCACTGCACGCTCGGCCGGTTCGTCAAAGGTGTAACGCGTCAGCAGTTCGCCCTGCTCGTAGTTGTGCGCGACAAACTCCCAGCCGCGCTCGAGTCCGTACTGGACGATCTCAGGGCGCTCGAGCGCCGTCTTGGCGTTCAGCGTGAGAGAGAGCGGCACACCGGCCTGCTCGAACACACGAAACAGACGCCACACGCCAACCCGCTGGCCATACTCGCGCCATGTGTAGTTGGGGAAGTCGGCGACATTGCCCGGGAGCGGATCAGGCAGCATCGCGGGGCCGCCGGCGTAGTAGGGCTCGGTCGATTCCTTGAGCAGGTCCCAGTACTCGCAATTCACCGTCGCGATCACCGCGAGCCGCTTGCCATTGGGGAAGCGCAAAGGCTTGCGCGCGATGATGGGCGACCAGTCGTAACTCATGCAGATGCTCCTCTCGAATGATCAGGATACTGGAAAACAAGAGGGCCGCGCGTGCGCGGCCCTCGGGGCATTCGAACCCTGTCGAGTTACTCGACGAAGGCTTCCTCGCGGGTCTTCTTGAACGCCGGTGCAAGCATCAGGCCCATCAGGAGCAGGGTCACCAGCAGCAGCCCGGCCGAGATCGGACGCGTTGCAAAGACCGTCGGATCACCGCGCGAGAGCAGCATGGCCCGGCGCAGGTTCTCCTCCATCATCGGCCCGAGAATGAAGCCGAGGATCAACGGCGCCGGCTCGCACTCGAGTTTCACCGCGATGTAGCCGAAGAGGCCGAAGAGCGAGGTGATGAGGATGTCGAAGTTGGAGTTGTTGATGCTGTACACGCCGATGCAGCAGAAGAGCAGGATCGCCGGGTAGAGCAGGCGGTACTGCACCGACAGCAGTCGCACCCAGATGCCGATGAGCGGCAGGTTCAGGATGACGAGCATCAGGTTGCCCACCCACATCGAGGCGATCATGCCCCAGAAGAGTTCGGGACGCTCGGTCATCACCTGCGGTCCGGGGGCGATGCCCTGGATCATCATGGCACCGATCATCAGCGCCATCACCGGGTTGGACGGAATGCCCAGCGTGAGGAGCGGAATGAACGAGGTCTGGGCACCGGCATTGTTGGCAGCCTCAGGCGCGCAAACGCCGCGGATGTCACCCTTGCCGAACTGGGAGGCGTCCTTGACGATCTTCTTTTCCATCGCGTAAGCGGCAAACGACGCGAGCAGTGCGCCACCGCCCGGCAGGATCCCGAGGAAGGCACCCAGACCGGTTGCACGAACCATCGTCCAGGCACAGGTCTTGATGTCACCCCAGGTCGGCAGAAGGTTGGTGACCTTGGCGGTGAACACCTCGCGGTGCTCGGCCTGCTCGAGGTTGCCGATGATTTCGGCGAAACCGTACATGCCCATCGCCACGCCGACGAAGCCGATACCGTCCGAGAGTTCGGAGATCGAGAAGTTGAACCGTGCGATGCCCGAGTTGACGTCGGTGCCGACCAGACCGAAGAGCAGCCCGACGATGGTCATGGCGATCGCCTTGACGAGCGAGCCGTGCGCCAGCACGGTCGCCGCAACCAGGCCGAGAACCATCAGCGAGAAGTACTCGGCAGGGCCGAACTTCAGGGCCACTTCGGCCAGGGGCGGTGCGAACAGCGCGATGATGACCGTGCCGACGCAACCGGCAAAGAACGAACCGATGGCGGCGATGCCCAGTGCTGCACCCGCACGACCGTTGCGGGCCATCTGGTAGCCGTCGATGGTCGTCACCGCCGACGAGGACTCGCCGGGCAGATTCACCAGGATGGCCGTGGTGGAGCCGCCATACTGCGCACCGTAATAGATACCGGCCAGCATGATGAGGGCCGAGATGGGCGGCAGGGTGAAGGTGACCGGGAGCAACATCGCGATCGTTGCCACCGGGCCGATGCCCGGCAGGACGCCGATCAGCGTACCAAGCAGCGCACCGAAGAAGCAGTACAGCATGTTGAGCGGCGAGAGTGCAACGCCGAACCCGATGCCAAGGTTGGTGAAGATATCCATCTTTCTAGCTCCCGAGACCGATCTTGCGGCAGGCTTCGTCCATCACTTCCGGACAGGCATTGAACGGCAGACCCAGCCCGTGACCGAAGATGACCACGGCGAAGACGCCGAGAATGGCAAACAGCGCGCCGATCTCGACACCCTTGATCTTGCGGCCAAGGCCGATGCCGAGCCCGATGATGATCAGGAGCGACAAGGCGCCCGACTTGCCATTGCCGATGAAGCCCGACAGGCTGGCCATCAAGGCGGCGAACACGCCATAGAGAGCAAGGCCGAACGCGATGCTCTTGGGCTGATCGGACCACTTGAAGTCTTCACTGCCAGCACGCGCGATGACGGTGAGCACCGCGGTCGCGAAGAGCAGGCCGATAGGCTTCATGAGGAAGGCGAACACGACAACCGCAGCCAGCACGATGTAGAGCGCCGGCGTGCCGAAGGAGGCCTGGATCAGCACATAGGTCACACCCATCGCGAGCTGGTACAGGAAGTCGTTCTGACCCTTCAACGCATAGGTCACGACACCGGCGATGATCGCAGCCACGAAGAGAAGCGGACGAAACTGCACCGCCCGCAAGCTGCTCTTCTCGCCACTGGCGAAGGACCTGAAGAACACCCAGGCACCCAGGAGGGCAAGCAGCCCGCCGAGCACGACCGGGAAGTAAGCAGGCCCCATTCGAACCGCCGTGCCCATGTTGTAGTTCTTGAAGGCCACGCCGGAGAAGCCCAGGCCAAGAGCCAGAAACATCAGCCCCGCCCAGAAGTCCTTGCCGTTCCTGATTTGCATCAATCCCCCTTTGCTGCTCGATTCACGCTTGACTGGTCGCGATTGGTGGTTCACTTCGGATGGCGCAGTGTGCGCCAACAAGGCCCTGAGCAAGACGTCTGCGCACCCCATGAGAGAGCGTCAGGCAATCGACGGGCGGCGTATTCTGCCATAGGGTTTCGGCGAAAAGTACGTCTGCCCACGATGCCGCAGCGCACCAATGACTTGACATTCGTTACACGCCCGGACGCGCCCGCACCGTGCCGGCGCGACGCCCTCTTTCAGTGCCCCCGCATCGTCACCGCGCGGGCATCGGCACCGAAGTAGCGCTCGCAGAAGAAGCACCGCCCTTCAGGCAACCAGCCGGGCGCGCGATAGAACCGATCGCGGATGAGACGCAGCACCCCATCGCGGTACGAGTCAAACCGGAAGTGCTCGCCGCGAATGATGTGAAAGGTGACACCTCGCACGTCGACACTCGAGTACTCGACCGAGTCGAAGTACGGCTCATACTCGGCGGGGGGCGGCGGCGTCTTGCGCAACACGAGGATGTCACGACCGTCGAGCACGCGAAAGTCGTCGAACACGTCCTGCTGCCGGCCATGTGCCGAGCCGGCACCGAACACGAGAAAGTCGAGCGAACGCAGATCGAGCGGCGCCGGCGCGACAGGTCGGGCGTCCGGCGCCGTTCCCGCGACAGGCTCGGCGTGTCCCCCGGCACGCATCGCCGCGCGCCGCGCCTGGTAGCCGAGCGTGACCGAATTGGAGTAACCATCGGTGGCAAAGACATGGCTGCCTCTCCAGGGCGCCAGGGCCGCGAGCAGTTCGTCGGACTTCACGGTGAGCACGAGGCCATCGTAGATGCGGTAGCCCCTCCAGGTTTCGAGTGGCATCAGAGCCAGCACGGCGAATACGAGCGCGTGAACGCCCGACAGCACCGCGAGGTAACGGACATCGGTGCGCAGGGCACGCTCGGGCAGACAGAAAGCGGCGAGCACGAAGGCCAGCGGGGTGAACGCAAGGGGCCAGTGCAATCCGACCGAACGCACGGTCGATACCAGACCGAGCACGATCACGGGGACGAGGAAGGCACAGGCGGGCAACCAGCGGGCCGCATCATCGCGCAGGGTCGGGCTCGCAGGCGGTCGCGGGCCGGACGCAACTCGGCTGCGCACCGCCTCGCTCGCACGACGTGCGAGGCGCCACAGTGCAAACGGACTGGTGAGATAGATGATGCACACCAGATAGGTCGCGACCAGCGAAGGCGACAGACGGACATTGTCGTGCCGGTTCTCGAAGTTGAACAGGACATTGAGCCAGCAGTGCTCGTAGTTGCCCCAGGCATTGGCGAGGGCCCATGGCAGGGCAGCCGCGGTCACGATGAAAAAGCCGGGCCAGGCCCGAGCGCGCCGCGCCGCGCTCAGGGCGAAGACAAGGTAAGCGAGCCCGAGGAGCACGGCGAAGTACTTCGACATGAACGCAGCGCCCAGCAACAGGCCAGCCACAGCGTGCCATCGATTGACCGCCGCACCGCCCGCCTCCACCCTTTGCACGGCCGTCTGGTAGGCAAGCAGGGACGCCATCGAAAACAGTACCAGCGGCGTGTCGGTCGTGGTGAGCACGTTGAACAGTTCGGCCGGCACGAGCAGGACGCACAGCGCCGCCAGATCGGCCTGCACCGGTCCTGCGATTCGCGCCATGCGACGCACCATCCACGCCACGGCGAACACGAGCAGGAGCGCCGGCATGCGCAACCACCACTCGGCCATCCCGAGCGCCACCACCGGGGCCATGAGCCAGCCGACCATCGGCGGGTGATCATAGTAGGCAAGGGCCGGATAGGCCCCCCAGTAATAGTAGTAGGCCTCGTCGCCGGTAAACGGCAGGAAAAAGGCGACCAGCAGACGCAACGCCAGAACGATGACCAGCGTCCCGCGCAGCACGCGCGCCGTGGCAGCCGGCGATTCGGCGCCTGGCGCCGTGATCACCGGGTCGTCCGCGATCGCTGCCTCGGACTCACCGGCCTCCCCGGATTGGCCGCGCTCACTCGACTGCGGCCGCGAGCGCAAGGCGCCGGGCACGCACCGACTCGGCCAGCGCGTGGAGCGCCGGCACGGTGTCATCCCAGCCGATGCAACCGTCGGTGATGCTCACCCCGTAGGCGAGGGGCTTGCCCGCCACGAGATCCTGGCGTCCCGGATTGATGTGCGATTCGAGCATCAGGCCAACGATACGCTCGTCGCCACCGGAGACCTGCCCTGAGATGTCGGCAACCACCTCGACCTGGCGCCGGTAGTCCTTGCGGCTGTTGGCGTGCGAGCAATCGATCATGAGGCGCTGTGCAAGGCCGGCACGGGCCAGATCGGCACACGCGGCCGCGATGCTTGCGGCGTCGTAATTGGGCTCCTTGCCACCGCGCAGGATGATGTGACAGTCCTCATTGCCCTGCGTGGCCACGATGGCCGAAATGCCATTCTTGTTGATCGACAGGAAGTGGTGGGGCGAACTCGCCGCCTTGATCGCATCGACCGCGATCTTCGCGTTGCCGTCCGTGCCGTTCTTGAATCCCACGGGGCAGGACAGACCCGACGCCAGTTCGCGGTGCACCTGTGACTCGGTGGTCCGTGCCCCGATGGCACCCCAGCTCACCAGATCGGCCAGATACTGCGGGGTCTGCGTGTCGAGATACTCGACCCCGGCCGGAACGCCAGCCGCGTTGATGTCGAGCAGCAGGCGGCGGCCCAGCCGCAGGCCTCGGTTGATGTCGAAGCTGCCATCGAGGCCCGGATCGTTGATGAGACCTTTCCAGCCGACGGTGGTGCGGGGCTTCTCGAAGTAAACCCGCATCACCACCTCGAGATCGGCCGCCAGTTCGCGACGCAGCGCAAGCAGACGCGAGGCGTACTCGAGCGCCGCCTGCGGATCATGAATCGAGCAGGGTCCCACCACGACCAGCAAACGGTCATCGGCACCATGGAGGATGCGGTGGATGGCCTGACGAGTGCCGAAGACCACATCGCGCACGGCCGCCGTTGCAGGCAACTCGCCGATGACGTGTGCGGGCGGCGACAGTTCCATGATGGCGCGGATGCGCACGTCATCGACCGGGCGAAGGGAGGTATTCGACATGGCACAGACTCCGATGAAGCCTGTCATTGTACTGAATCGGCGCGACGCTCGGCCTGCACAGCCCCCACTCAGGGCGTGACGAAACCCGCACGCTGGTAGGTCGGGGCACTGTCCGGCCCGGTCAGATGCTCGATGAGCTGTCGGGCCAGTGCCGGTTCGCCCGACGTGTTCGGTATCGCAGCCACGTAGGCCGTGTAGCGCTGCAACGCCGGCGGCAGTTCACCCGCAAGAACGACACCGGGCACCGGCAAAATCTCGGTGACCTGATGAATGCCCACCTCGACCTCACCGCGTCCGACCGGGGCGACCACGTACCCCCCTGTCCCCAGGGTCGTACGCGGCGCCATCTGGGCCGCGATGCCCATCGTTTCAAAGGCCTCCACCACGAAACGACCACTGGTTCCGATGGCCGGGTCGATGTACACGACCGATTTCGATCGCAGCAGGAAATCGCGCAGCGCAGCGGGTGTGCTGATGTCAGGGCGTGCGGCCTTCTCGCTCACGGCAACGCCCACCCCGACCCGCGCGATCGGCACGGCACCTTCGGGGCGCAACCGCCCCTGGGCTGCCAGTGGCGCGAGTGCCTCGGGCGTCATGATGAGGAGGTCGAAGTTCTCGCCACGCCCCAACCGCTGGGCAATGGCACCCATCGGCGCAAACTCGAGTTGCAAGGTGGCGCCGGTGCGCTTTGCCCACGCCTCGGCCAGCGGCGCTACAGCCGCCTTGGCCGCCCCGCCGCTCACCACCCGCAGCACGCGCGGCATGGCAATGCGTTCCAGATCGGCCCATGCCGCCACCGAACCATGGCCACCGGCAAAGCGCAGGGGCTGCAGGCCGTAGCGCTTGACGGCTGCCAGGACAGCCGCCTGACCCGGGGTGGGCGTTGCACCCAGTGCATCGCGACCAGGACTCCAGATGTCACTGACGAACCCCAGACGCGCATGCGGAACCCAGGCCATGAGCGTCGAAGCCGCGTGCGGATTGTCGATCAGGCAGAACGCCACTTCACGTCTCGTGTCGGAGAGGGTGAACCGCTCGGACACCTCGGTGACGCGCGGTTCCAGCAGCGCCGGGCTGGTCGGGCTGAGCCGGTGTGGACGGGCGATGCGGGTGCGCCAGTAATCGCCCGCGCCCGCGCCGACGAGCAACGTGGCACCAGCCTGAAGATACGGCCTCAGACCGGCCACATGATCCACATGATGATGCGTCAACGCCAGATAGCGTACCGGCTTGCCCGGAAAGCGTTGACGCAGCGCCTCCAGAAGCCAGAGCGAATAAGCGTCGGACACCGGCGCGTCAACCGCCACCAGGAAGTCATCCATCTCGACCACCAGCGTGTTGTGCGATGCCCCCTGGGTCATGAAGACGCCCTCGGCGAGCGATTCGAGCCGAAGCCCTCCGGAGAGGGCCGGATCCCACGCCATTTCGTCGGTATCGAGGAGCGTGCCCATGTTGCCGCGGCGGATGAACCACTGCCACGGCACCTCATCGGCGCTCCCCCTCAACGAGGAGCCTGCCCGCCCGGCAGGCCTGGGCAGGTCGGACCGGCCAGCACCAGGCACGTCAGCAGCGGCAAAGAGTTCCTCTTTCACCGGTGCCCCCAGCACGACCGAATTCAACTGGATATCAGCCACAGTCAGGTCGTTCAAGCGATAGATGCGTCGATGGGCGACCTTGATCGCCCCGACCGTGCGCCAGTCGGACAGAAGCAGATCGAAGGCCGAGTCACCCTCGACCGGGTCGTCGTCATCGGTACGCACACGAGCGGGCATACCGCTGGCACCCTCGAAGAACACGGTGAAATGACCATGGGGCGAGCGATAGCGCAGGCGCTCGAAGGCAACACCCTCGATGGTCTCGGGTGCCAGGACCACCACCTGCGCACGATCACGAGCCATCTCGGCCAGAAGCATGGGGCTCGCACGCAGGGCCTCGCGAGCGTAGGTTCGCAGACGTCGCTGGGCCATCGGATGGACCGGAGGCGATGACTTGAGCGCGGCACCGGTGAGGCCGGTGGAATCGATGCCCAGCACGACGCCTCGATCCCTGACGGTGACTTCGCTGAAGCGATATTCGCGCGGGCCGGGGTAGATCAGCTGGCGCACCCAGTCGGTACGCATCGCGTGGCGCTGGGGCAGCACGGTCTCGGTGAACGTGGACTTGCCCACCGATCGGGGCTCGCCACCGGGCACGATGGCCTGCTGCGGCTCCCAATGCGCGGCCGATCCTGAAACGACCAGCGTCTGGGTCCGTGCCGACTGCCAGGCGGTCGCTCCACCCGTCGCGTCAATCGCGCGATCGAGAATGCGATTGACCGACGCCGGGGCGCTTTCCCAGGGGGCCAGAGTCGTGGTGGCAATTCCCTGCGGGGACAGCATGATCGAGCTCGCGGCGACGAGGCCTGCGACGAACCGGGCAAGCCGCGGCAGTCGAAGCGACCCGACAGGCGTCGCGGCGCCATCGCCTGCCCCGTGCCCCGTGCAGCGTGCCACGACCTCGCAGCTCACTTTGCCACCGCCGGCATGGTGGGTTCCGCGGGCGCCGCCCCGGGGGCGACGGCGCCCGTAGCGGGCGGTGTCGCCGGGGCGGGCCCGGGCAGTGGCGTTGCGTCATCGATGGCCCGCACGCCCGTCACGAAATAGGAGGTATCGCCAAAGCAGCTGCCGGGTACGCCGACCTTTTCCTCGTACATCAGACTCACCCGCCGCCCGCTCAGTCGGTTGATGGCATCGGCAATGGAGTCCTCACGCACCGTGAAGGCGAACTTGTCGGGCACGGTGCCGGGCACCGTCACCATCGCCATCTCGCCCTCCCAGGTCTTGCAGACCCAGCCCTTGCGCGAGAGCTTCTGGACCCAGCCGGCACGTTCTCCGACCGAGAAACTCCAGCTGAGCACCGCCCACGTGTAGGCCACCATGAGGACGACCAGAAACGAAACCCCGACGAGCAGCCAGCGCCGCAACCGCCAACCGATGGATTGCCCTGATGCCGAGACTTCACTCATGGTCTGCCCCCTCAGAGCCTGGACTCGACCCAGGCTGCCACACTCGCGAGCGCCGCCGGCAAGGCAGCGGCATCACTACCGCCGGCTTGCGCCATGTCAGGTCGCCCGCCGCCCTTGCCACCCACCTGGGTGGCCACCATGTTGACCAGTTCACCGGCCTTGACCCTGGCCGTGAGGTCGGCCGTGACACCTGCCACAAGGCTCACCCGCTCCCCCTCGACCGCAGCCAGCACCACGACCGCCGATTTCAGCTTGTCCTTCACCTTGTCGAGCGTCTCGCGCAGGACACGCGAGTCGGCACCGGCCAGCGTCGCGGCCAGCACGCGGACACCGCGCACGGTGAGCGCGGTATCGGCCAGATCATCGCCCTGTGCTGCCGCGAGCTTCGATTTCAGCCGCGCCAGTTCGCGCTCGAGCGTACGCATGCCCTCCATCAACTGCCCCAGGCGCTGCGGCATTTCGACCGGACTCGACTTGAGCAGTTGCGCCGCCTCGGCCAGCTGGCCGGCCTGGGACTGCACATGCACCAGAGCCCCTTCACCGGTCACCGCCTCGACCCGACGAATGCCGGCCGCAACCCCCGATTCGGCCACGATCTTGAAAAGGCCGATGTCACCGGTACGACGCACGTGGGTACCACCGCACAGCTCGGTGGAATACTCGCCCATCTGGATCACCCGGACCTCGTCGCCATACTTCTCGCCAAAGAGCGCCATGGCGCCAGTACGAATGGCCTCGTCGTATTTCATGACCCGGCTGGAGACCTCGACATTGCGGCGGATTTCGCGATTGACCCTGGCCTCGACCGCCAGCAGTTCATCGGCGGTCAGTGCCTCGCCATGCGAGAAGTCGAAGCGCGTGCGCTGGGCATCGACCAGCGAACCGCGCTGATGAACATGGGTGCCCAGTACATCGCGCAACGCCGCATGCATGAGGTGCGTTGCCGAATGGTTCCAGGCGGCTCGGCTGCGAGCATCGAGATCGACCCGGGCCAGCACGCTCTGCCCCAGGCGCAGACGGCCCGAGCCGACGGTGCCGTGGTGCCCGAACACATCCGCTTGCAGCTTCTGGGTATCGACAACGACCAAGGACCCCTCGGGGCCACACAGTTCGCCGCGATCGCCCACCTGCCCGCCCGACTCGGCATAGAACGGTGTGCGTCCGAGCACGACGACACCGGCCTGACCGCTCAGCAGTTCCTCGACCGCCACCCCCTCATGGTAGAGCGCCACCACGGTGCCCTCGGACTCGAGACTCTGGTAGCCGACGAACTCGGTCACGCTGCCAGCGTAGTCCAGCGCGGTTGCCATGCGGAACTTGCCGGCCGCGCGGGCCTGCTCGCGCTGCCGGTTCATCGCCGCCTCGAACCCTGCCATGTCGATCGTCACGTTGCGCTCACGCGCAATGTCGGCGGTGAGATCAACCGGGAAACCGAAGGTGTCGTAGAGCTGAAACACCGTCTCGCCATCAAGCGTGTGATCTTCGCGCTGCAAGGCGGTCTCGAGAATCCGCATGCCGTTGTCGAGCGTCTCGGCAAAGCGCTCCTCCTCGGCCCGCAGCACCTGCTCGACGCGGCTGGCGGCCTCGACCAGTTCAGGATAGGCCGCGCCCATGACGCCGACCAGATCGGCCACCATGCGATGGAAGAAAGGCTTCTTCTGACCCAGCTTGTAGCCATGGCGGATCGCCCGCCGGATGATCCGGCGCAATACATAGCCACGGCCCTCGTTGCCGGGTATGACCCCATCGACGATGAGGAACGAGCAGGCACGAATGTGATCGGCCACAACCTTCAGGGAGTTGTCGCCCAGATCAGCCGCCCCGGTTTCACGCGCGGCCGCGCGAATGAGCGCCTGAAAGAGGTCGATGTCGTAATTCGAGTGGACATCCTGCAGGACAGCGGCGATACGCTCCAGGCCCATGCCGGTATCGACACAGGGGCGCGGCAGCGGGCTCATCACCCCCTGCTCGTCGCGATTGAACTGCATGAAGACGAGGTTCCAGATCTCGATATAGCGATCGCCATCGGCCTCAGGCGAGCCGGGCGGACCACCGACAACATCGGGGCCATGGTCGTAGAAGATTTCCGAACAGGGTCCGCACGGGCCGGTGTCGGCCATCTGCCAGAAGTTGTCGCTCTGGTACGGCATGCCACCGGGCTTGTCGCCAATGCGCACGCAGCGCTCGGGGGGCACGCCGATCTCGCGGGTCCAGATGTCGTAGGCCTCGTCGTCTTCGTGGTAGACGGTAGTCCACAAGCGCTCGACCGGAATGCCGTAGACTCGGGTGAGCAGTTCCCACGCGAAGCGAATTGCATCGCGCTTGAAATAATCACCGAACGAAAAGTTGCCCAGCATCTCGAAAAACGTATGATGGCGCGCGGTGTAGCCGACGTTTTCCAGATCGTTGTGCTTGCCACCCGCCCTGACACTGCGCTGAGCCGTCGTGGCCCGCCGGTAACCCCGTACTTCCTTGCCGAGAAATACCTCCTTGAACTGCACCATGCCCGAGTTGGTGAACAGAAGCGTCGGATCATTGCCCGGCACGAGCGGGCTCGAGGGCACGATCGTGTGTCCTCGCTCGGCGAAGAACTGGAGGAATTTCGAACGAATCTCGGCTGATGTCATGATGAAGGCAGGTTGATGGGCGCGCGAACCAACTCGGGATTCTCGCCGAGAAGCAGGGCTCCCGCAAATGAAATGAATACATCACTCGACAAGCCCGACGCTGCATTCGGCGAATTTCTCGATCACCTGAGCGCACTGGCCGAACGCGAGGAGCCCGCGGGTACCGATGCCGGTGACTGCCTGCTCTATATCCTGGGGGCCGATGACCTCACGCCCTTGCGCGCCGAATTGCGCCTGGCCGTGGCACGCCGCACCGGTGCCGGTCGCTATGTCGGCGCCCAGCGCCTTGCCGACCCGAACGCTGCTGCCTCGGGCACCGGCGCGGCACTGTCGGCGCACGATCGACGCCTGCTGCGCGCACTGCTGCTCGATGCCGAACCCACCGCCGAAGGCACCTTCGGCGTGGCACCCCGCATGCCCTCGCAGATGATCGAACGGCTGATCGCCACCGGGCGCTGCCACTGGGACAGCCTGGAAGGGCCGGCATTGGCCGCCGGTCCCCGGCGCAAGGGAACGCTCGCCTGGTGCATCGATGAATCGGGCGAACAGACCGTACAGGTGGTGGCAAGCCCGGCCGTGACAGCGATCGTGACCACCACGCCCCTGCTCTACATCGATGCCGAGACGGCCACGGCCGGCCCGCTCGATCTCGATCTGCCCGCCGGACGCGTACTCGCGTTGCTGGCCGCCCCCCCCGTACAGCCGCTGTCGGCCAGCGCCTCGCGCGCCGCGATGGCCGAAGTTGCGCCCGACCTGCCGCTGCCGGCAGCCATCCCGGAAGAAACCCTGGTGCGCATCGCGCCCCGTGCCCGGCTCACCCTGCACAGCGACCCGTACGCGGGCGGTTCGCTCGGCCGTTCGCTGGGTGGCCTGAGCATGCTGCACTACGCCAGGCTCGATTACGACTACGGCGGCTTGGTGGCACAACTCGATGACCCCACGGTGCTGCGCGGCTACGCCCATGGCAGCATCCGACAGGTTCAGCGCGACCTGCGTGCCGAGCGCCTCGCGCTCGATCGACTGCGCAACGAGGACATGCGCACGCTGCAGGAAATCGGCCCGCACGTCATCTGGCCACCCGGCCTGGCCGACGCCTGGTCGTTCGGCACCGAAGAGCAGTGGACGAAATTCATGCTGCGCTTGCCTCAACTCACCGGAGAGGGCTGGATCATCCGGCGCGATCCGGGGTTCCTGTTCGAAGTGGAAGAAGCGCGCCAGTGGACCGCCCAGGTGAGTTCCACCGGCGATGGCTGGTATGACGTCGAACTGGGCATCGAGGTGGGTGGGGAGCGCGTCAACCTGTTGCCGCTGTTGCCTGAAATCCGGCGCGCGCTCTTCGAAGGCGGCCGGCGCGATACGGTGCTCGTGCGCGGCACCGGGGGACGCATGCTCGCCCTGCCCCGCGCGCGCCTCGAACGCATCTTCGGGGTCTTTGCCGAGTTGGGCGACGTACCGTCGGGTGGGCGGATCCGACTGCACGAGATGGATGGCGCACGACTCGCCGCGCTGGAGGATGTGCGTACCGATTGGGCCGGCAATGCCCGGCTGCTCGCCGTCACCAGCCGACTCGATGCCACGATAGACCCGGACACGGTCGAAGTACCCACCGGTCTGAAAACCGAATTGCGGCGCTACCAGCGAGCAGGCCTCGCCTGGCTGCAACTCATCCGTGAACTTGGCGCAGGCGGGGTACTGGCCGATGACATGGGGCTGGGCAAGACCGTCCAGACCCTGGCCCACCTGCTGGTCGAGAAGGCCGCTGGCCGCCTGCGTCACCCGACGCTCGTGGTGGCACCGACCAGCGTCGTTCACAACTGGGAGAGCGAGCTCGTCCGCTTCGCGCCCGAGCTCACCTTTCTGACCTTGCAGGGGCCGCAGCGCAAGCGCGATTTCAGCCGGATGGCGCAGGTCGACGTGGTCATCACCACCTACCCGCTGCTGGCCCGCGACCGTCGACCGCTGTCGGCAATCGAGTACAGTGCCATCGTCCTCGACGAAGCACAGAACATCAAGAACGCATCAACCCAGGCTGCGCGCGCGCTCGGTGAACTGCGAGCCCAGCATCGCCTGTGTCTCACCGGCACGCCGCTGGAGAACCACCTGGGCGAGCTGTGGTCGCTCTTTCGCTTCCTGCTGCCCGGATTTCTGGGTGAAGAAACAGCCTTCAGGCGCCTGTACCGCACACCCATCGAGAAGAATGGTGACGGTGAGCGACGCAACCAGCTTGCACAGCGACTGCGTCCGTTCCTGCTCAGGCGTACCAAGGAAATGGTCACCCCGGAACTGCCACCCAAGACCGAAGTCATCCAGCGCATCACGCTCACGGGTGGGCAACGCGATCTGTACGAAGCGGTGCGTGCGGTCGTGGATCGCGAACTGCGGTCGACCCTCGAACGGGAAGGTCTCGCCGGCAGCCATGTGGCACTGCTCGACGCCCTCCTCAAGTTGCGCCAGACCTGTTGTGACCCGCGGCTGGTGCGTCTTGCCGGCGCGCGCGACATCACCGAATCGGCCAAGCTCGGCGCGCTCATGGAGCGACTGCCCTCGCTCATCGAGGAAGGCCGTCGCGTCCTCGTGTTTTCGCAGTTTGCCGAGATGATCAAGCTGATTGCGACTGCCGCCTCCGCAGCGAAGATTCCGCATGTGATCCTCACCGGCGAGACCAGCGACCGGCGCACGCCGGTCGAGCGATTCCAGGCAGGCGAGGTGCCGGTGTTTCTGATCAGCCTGCGAGCCGGCGGTGTCGGACTCAACCTCACCGCAGCCGACACGGTGATTCACTATGACCCGTGGTGGAACCCGGCGGTCGAACGCCAGGCGACTGACCGCGCGCACCGCATCGGACAGGACAAGCCCGTCTTCGTCTACAAGCTCATCGCTGCCGGCAGCGTGGAAGAACGCATTCTGGAATTGCAGCAACGCAAGGCGAACCTGGCCGCCTCGATCCTGTCGGGAGGTGCGCTCGAGGGCGAGAACCTCACGCTGCAGGACGTCGAGAACCTGCTCGGCCCGCTGCCACCGGACTGATCAGGCGAGCAAGCCCGCAACACAACCGGCGATGAGGGTCGCGAGGGTACCGGCCACCACGGTACGCGGCGCGAGGTCGACGATGTCGTCGCGCCGCGTTGGTGCCATGCCCACCAGTCCGCCCACCATGATGCCCAGACTGCCGACGTTGGCAAAGCCGCACAGCGCATAGACCATGATGAGACGTGAACGCTCACCAAGGTCGGCCGGCGCCGTGTTGGCCAGATCGACATAGGCGATGAATTCGTTCAGCACCGTCTTGGTCCCCATCAGGCTCCCGGCAACGGTGGCCTCCTGCCACGGAACGCCGGCGAGCCAGACCAGTGGCGCCATCACCCAACCGAGCATGCGCTGGAGGCTGAGCGGTACACCCGCAACCGGCGGCGCCAGGCCGATGAGGGCATTGACCAGCCAGACCAGGGCAATGAGCACGATCAGCATCGACACGATGCCGATCAGCAGCGCAGCGCCATCCTGCGTGCCGCGGGCAATGGCATCGATCGCCGAGCGCGATTCCGCACCCGGCAGACGGTTGCCGCCAGTGGCTGGCCCCTGTGGCGGCACCATGAGGGTTGCCACCACGATGGCTGCAGGGGTCGAGATGACCGACGCAATGAGGATATGGGCCAGCGCATCAGGCAGGATACGCCCCAGGAGGCTCGCGTAGATCACCATCACCGTGCCTGCGATGGTGGCCATGCCACAGGTCATCATCACCAGGAGCTCGCTGCGATTCATGGCTGCGATGTAGGGACGCACCACCAGCGGTGCCTCGACCATGCCGACAAACACGTTGGCAGCCGCCGACAGGCCGACTGCGCCCCCGACCCCCATCACGGCCTCGAGAAGCCGGGAGAACCCTCGCACAACGGCCTGGAGGATGCCCCAGTGAAAGAGCAGGCTCGAGAGCGCGCTGACCACGAGCGCCAGCGGCAAGGCCCGAAAAGCCAGCACGAAGCCCGCGCCGGGCTCCCGCGACTCGAAGGGCAGCGGTGCGCCGCCCAGGTAACCGAACACGAACGCCGTACCCTCGCCCGTCGCACGGTCGAGCAGACTCGCTGCCTCGTTGAAGGCAGCAAACACAAGACTCATGCCCGGCAAGTGAAACGCCGCCAGCGCAAGGAGCACGGTGAGTGCCATTCCCGGCGCCACGATGCGCCAGGCAACCCGCCCCCGTTCGCCCAATGCCCAGGCAAGCCCGTGCAGCACGATGAAACCGATGATCGATTGCGCGACGGGGGCTGCGGCTTCTACACTCATCGGATACATCTCGACAACAGGCGGTTGCAATGGCAATCGGTGAACAGGACACGAGCGCAGGCTCGGTCACGCGGTTGGCGCCACAACGATACACGAGGGTTGCAATCGCGCTGCACTGGCTCGTCGCCCTCGCGGTCTTCGGTCAGATCGGACTCGGCTGGTTTCTCGACACCGTACCGCGCGGAACGCCCGACCGCACGGTGTGGGTCAACCTGCACAAGTCAACCGGGCTCGTACTCGGCGTGCTGGTCCTGATTCGCCTCCTGTGGCGACTCACGCACCGCCCACCGCCCCTGCCGCTCGCGATGCCGCGCTGGGAACGCGTTGCTGCGAGCGCCAACCACGCGCTGCTCTATGTCTGCCTGATCGGCATGCCGCTCGCCGGCTACATCGCATCGAACCACTCGCGATTCGGCATCCGATTCTTCGGCATTCCGCTCGCCCCCTGGGGCACCGACGACCGCGCTCTCTATGCGCTCTTCAACGGCATTCACGGCGCCCTGTCATGGCTCCTGGTGGCGCTCATCGCGCTGCACCTGGCGGCAACAGCCAAGCACGTCTTCATCGACCGCGATGCCATCCTGCAACGGATGTGGCGCGGCTGAAGGGGCCGCGACCGGGGCTCGCTATAATGGGGCGACCCTCCTCCTGCAGGTGACGCCATGCATGCCATCCCACCGGTCTTGCCCGACCGTCGCCGCTGCGGGGCACACTCGGAGTCGCCGATGGTGCACCGCGCGTTGCGCAGGCTGCATCTGCGCGCCGCGACGACGCCTGCGCGCAACCCGCTGATCAGCGTGTTCACTCACACCCTCACCGCTGCGGTGATGGCGGTCTTGATCGGGGCGGGCCCGGCAACTTCCGCCCCCTTTGTGTACGTATCGAACGAGGGCAGCGGCACGATCGGCGTGATCGACACGGCGCTCGATCAGGTGGTGGCCACGATTGCAACCGGTGGCAAACCGCGCGGCGCGGCCGTCAGCCCCGACGGCGGTACGCTCTACGTGAGTGACCAACCCGGAGCGCGCCTGCTCGTGATCGACCTGGCAAGCCGGCGCGAAGTGTCGAGCATCGCGCTGGGTACCTCGCCGGAGGGCGTCGGCATATCGACCGATGGCCGCTGGGTCAGCGTGGCAAGCGAACAGACCAACACGGTATCGCTCATCGACACCGCTCGAGGGGCGGTGGCCTTTCAGGTGAAGGTGGAAGGCCGCAACCCGGAACACGCCGTATTCACCCCGGATGGGCGTCTGCTCTTCGTCAGTGCCGAAGATGACGAGACGATCGACGTGATCGATCTGGCGCGACGGGCGGTGGTATCGCGCGTTCGTGTCGGTGACCGCCCGCGCGGCATCGGCTTCACCCCGGATGGACGGCGGGCCTATGTCGGGGTGGAGAATGCGAGCGTGGTGGCCGTCATCGATGTGCCAAACCTGACATTGCTGCGCACGATCAAGGCCGGCGTGCGCGCCAACGGCATCGCCGTGCGGCCGGATGGCGAACGGGTGTATGCCTCCAATGGCGCAGACGGGACAGTGTCGGTGATCGATACCGCAAGCGACACGGTGGTGGCCACGATCGCGACCGGCCGCCGTCCCTGGAACATGGCCATCACGCAGGACGGCCGGAAGCTGTATGTCGCCAACGGCAGGGCGAATACGGTGTCGGTGATCGACACCGCCACGAACACCAAGCGTTCCGACATTGCCGTGGGCGAAACCCCCTGGGGGGTCAGCGGCGCGCGCTGATCGCGCACACCGCGCACCACGCCCCCGCGTAGCACGACCCGGACCGAGAGCCGCCCGCGCGGCACCCGACCGGCCAGACGATCAGAGCTTGCCGCGAGTCAGCACATACGCCCAGAGGTGATCGACTTCCTCGGGTGACACGACGCCGCGCCAGGCCGGCATGCCCTGCCCCTTGCCATTGGTGACCGAATTGACGAAGCGTGCCTTCGCATCGACGGGGAACTTGCGCAGGTCGTAGCTCACGGTACCCGGGTTGATCATGTCCGGACCATGGCAGGTGAGGCAGTTCGTTTCATACAGATCACGACCCTGCTGGGCCGAGCTTGGGCGGGCGACCTGTGCACCCGCCTCGCTTGTGACCATGATGCTGGTGGCGAGCAGGAAAAGGATGGAAGCGTTTTTCATGAGGTTCCGGTTCACTTGCGAAAGAGGGCGAAAGTCCACAGCGAGCCACCGGCAGGCACGGTGCTCAGCCGTTCGTCACCGGAATTGAGCACGTAGACACCCCCCAGGCCGCTGGGCACGGTGATGTACTGGACACCATCGAGCTCCCAGCTGATCGGCTGGCCGATGATGCCGGAGCCGGTCTGGAAGCTCCAGAGCTTCTTGCCCTGCTCGGCGTCGTAGGCGCTGAATTCACCCATCATGTCGCCGCTGAAGACGAGCTTTCCCGCGGTGGTCATGGTGGTGGCGTAACTGGGCACCGCATAGGGCACCTTCCAGCGCGTCTTGCCCGTGAGCGGATCGATGGCGCGCAAGGCACCCCGGTTGCCATCTTCCGGCCACAGCCGCTTCAGCGCCACGCCGATATAGCGCGAGCCCTGCTGCTTGTAGTCGACCGGCGTGTGCCGGATCAGCATGCCCCCTTCCTGGGTATTGGCGTAGATGAGCCGGGTCTCCGGGTTGTAGGCCATCGGATTCCAGTTCTTGCCACCGGTAATGGCCGGCCACGACTCCACTTCGGCACCGGTCTCGATGAGCTTGCGGGTCGACTCGGCCCAGATCGGCCGGAAGTTCTCGTCAAGACCGGTCGCCCAGGTGACCTTGACGAACGGGTTGGCCACGATCGGTTTGCCGGTGGCACGGTCGAGCACATAGAAGTAGCCGTTCTTGTCGGCGTGCATCAGGGTCTTGCGCGGCTTGCCCTCGATGACCAGATCGCCCAGCACCGGCTGACTGATGCTGTCGAAATCGAACGGGTCACCCGGCGTGTTCTGGTAGGCCCAGACCATTTCACCGGTCTTGGGGCGAATGGCAATCGTGGAGGCTGCGTGCTTGTTGTCACCCTTGCGCACGCCACCATTCCAGGGGCCTGCGTTGCCAGTCCCCCAGTAGGCGAGGTCGAGTTGCGGATCGTAGGCGCCGGCGCCCCAGGTCGCACCACCACCATGCTTCCAGAGTTCGCCCGGCCAGGTCTCGTTGCCAGGTTCGCCCGGCCCCGGAATGGTATGGGTGCGCCACAACTCGCGCCCCGTGGCCGGGTCGAGGCCCACCAGGAAGCCGCGCGTGCCGTACTCACCGCCCGACATGCCCGAAATGAGCACCCCGTTGGCCACCATCGGCGCCCCGGTGATCGAATAGCCATCGCGCCATTCAATGATCTTCGTCTTCCAGAGTTCCCGTCCGGTCTGGATGTCGATGGCCTGCACGTGCGCGTCGAGCGTTCCGCGGTACAAGCGTCCTTCGTAGATGGCTGCGCCCCGATTCACCTGACCGCAGCAGACCACGCGCGGCACCTCGGCATCGAACTCGAGATCGTTCTTCCAGCGCATGCGCCCGGTTCGGGCATCGATGGCGTAGGTGGCTCGATGATTGGTGATGTAGATCGAACCGGCCCAGGCGAGCGCCTGCGACTCTTCGCCCAGATTGTTGTTGAGCGAGATGTTCCAGACCGGAACCAGCCGCTTCACGTTGGCCCGGTTGACCTGAGTCAGCCGGCTGTAACGCTGTGCATCGTAGGCAAATCCGTTGATGAGCACATCACCGGGAGTGCGCGTGGCGTTGGCCAGTTGCGCCGTGGTCTGGGCGTGACTGGTCGGGGCAGCGCCCAGCAGGGCAGCAAGCGCAAGGGCCGACGCAGCGGCACGTACAAGCCTGACAGGTGGGGCAATCATGAGCATTGTCTCCGGTGACTGGCCCCTCGAGGGGCTCGTTGGCTGCTGATCGCAGACGGGCCGGGCAGCCCATCGACGACCCTGCCTCGCATTATAGGCAAGTGAAAGACGCTGCGGCAGTGGCAGGCAGGGCGCAGCCCTCCTCGCGGGTGCCCAGCGGGCGCTCGGCGCCCGCCCTGTGGTTCAGGTCAGGGCGACGCCCAGCAGGTGTCCGATGAGCCAGGTGGCCGCACCGGCGCCGGCCCCGATGGCCAGCATCCGAACCCCGTTGGCCAGCAGGTCACGGCCGGTGAAGAGGCTGATGGCCGCGCCCAGCGCAAAGAGTGTGCAGGCGGTGAGCGCCAGGCTCGCCGGCAGCGCCTGCGCACCGCGCGACACGATGAAGGGGACGAGCGGCACGAAGGCGCCCACGGCGAACGCCATGAACGACGATACGGCAGCGCCCCAGGGGGACCCGAGTTCGCCCGGATTCAGGCCGAGCTCTTCGCGCGCCAGGGTGTCGAGTGCGCGCTCCGGATCGGCGATGGTCTTGACGGCCAGCGCATGCGCTTCGTCACGCGACATGCCCCGCGCCGCATAGACCAGAGCCAGTTCCTCGGCTTCCTCGTCGGGATAGGTTTCGAGTTCCTTTCGTTCGAGGGCAATCTGGTACTCGAACATCTCGCGCTGGGCCCGCACCGAGACATATTCGCCCGATGCCATCGAAAAGGCACCCGCCAGGAGCCCGGCCACGCCAGACACCAGCACGGCGTCGGCGCCGGCGCCTGCACCGGCCACGCCCAGAATGAGACAGCAGTTGGACACCAGTCCGTCATTGGCACCGAACACGGCCGCACGCAGATTGCCGCCCGCCCCAACACCACCATGACGATCTTTCATGTCGTCGATCGATGTCGGAAGCGGGTGCCCGGGTGCCCCGTGGCCGTATACCGACAGACCACGCACCTTCATCGCAGCCAGCACGGTACGCATCGAGCGCGGCCCGATACGGCGAATGAGGCAAGCCACGAGCCGGGTGCGCCGATCGGGCTCGTAGTCGAGCGTCAGCACACGACCGCGGGTGCGGGCACTCTCGGCCCAGATACGGGCCTGACCTTCCGATTCGGCAGCCAGCTGTTCGAAGAGGGTGCCACGAGCGTTCGCGCGCTCGGCCTCGGCCATCACGCGATACAGATAGGCGGCGCGCATTTCGTCGGCCCAGCCCTCGGCAGGATCACTCACGACTCCATCTCCTCATCGAGCGGTGCCGTCCCGGCACGTTGAAGTACTCGCCGAACGACACCGTAGTCAAACCCGCGCGCCATGAGAAACCGCGTCTGCCGCGCCCGCCCCGACGCATCGACGGCAGGCTCGCCAAAGCGCTGCTGCCAGACCGCAAAAGCGCGTTCGAACTCGTCGACCTTCACGTCAAGCAGGGCCTGTGCCACCACCTGGGCATCGGCGCCCGACTGCTGCAGATCGTGGCGGATGCGCGCGACGCCAAACTTGCGGCCGAGCAAACGCGTGCGGGCCTCGACAAAGCGTTCATCCGACAGCAACCGTCGGGCCACCAGGTCATCGAGCAGCAGGGCCAACGCCTCGGGTGAATCGGCGTGGGGCGCGAGCTTGCGCTCGAGCTGCGCCCGACTGTGCTCGCGACGGGCGAGCAGCCCCACTGCCCGTGCACGCAGCGACAGTTCGCGCGGTACCTTGCTCAGTCCTCGGCTCCATCGGCCATGGTGCTAGGATTGTTCACGCCCAGTTTCTCGCGCACCTGACGTTCGATATCCTCGGCGATCTCGGGGTGATCACGCAGATATTCGCGCGCATTGTCCTTGCCCTGGCCGATGCGATCCTTGTGATAGGCATACCAGGCCCCTGACTTCTCGACGATATCGTGTGCAACGCCGAGTTCGAGAATCTCGCCTTCGCGCGAGATGCCTTCGCCGTACAGGATATCGAATTCGGCCTGCCGGAAAGGCGGGGCCACCTTGTTCTTCACCACCTTCACGCGCGTCTCGCTGCCGATGACTTCCTCGGCCTTCTTGATCGCGCCGATGCGCCGGATGTCGAGGCGCACCGAGGAGTAGAACTTGAGGGCGTTTCCACCGGTGGTGGTCTCGGGGTTGCCGAACATCACGCCGATCTTCATCCGGATCTGGTTGATGAAGATCACCAGCGTATTGGTGCGCTTGATGGTTGCGGTGAGCTTGCGCAGCGCCTGGCTCATGAGGCGCGCCTGCAAGCCCGGCAGCGAGTCGCCCATCTCCCCTTCGATCTCGGCCTTGGGCACGAGGGCCGCAACCGAGTCGATGACGATGACATCGACCGAGCCTGAACGCACCAGCATCTCCGCGATCTCGAGCGCCTGCTCGCCGGTATCGGGTTGCGAAATCAGCAACTCGTCGATATTGACACCGAGCTTGGCGGCGTACTGCGGGTCAAGCGCATTTTCGGCGTCGATGAAAGCCGCGGTCCCGCCGATCTTCTGGATCTGGGCGATGACCGACAAGGTGAGCGTGGTCTTTCCCGAAGACTCCGGGCCGTAGATCTCGACCACACGTCCGCGCGGCAGGCCACCGACGCCCAGCGCGATATCGAGCCCGAGCGACCCGGTTGACACGACCTGGACATCGGTCACGGCCGCCGAATCCATCCGCATGATGGAGCCCTTGCCAAACTGCTTTTCGATCTGCGCGAGGGCTGCGGCCAACGCTTTCGACTTGTTGTCGTCCATGGATTTCCTTGATTGATGGCCCCTGTCCGCGGGGAGCCTATTCTGTCATACCCGGGCCGCCCGCCCCGATCAGGCCGGTGTCGGCGACAGCCGTGCGCAAACCCCCTCGAGCGCGATCGCCACTGCGGCGTGCCTGACGGCCGTACGGTCGCCCGGCAGGCGCAGCGTGACGCTCTCCACCCGGCCACCGCGCTGCTCGGCCCAGGCGAAACACACCGTGCCGACTGGCTTTTCGGCGCTGCCGCCGCCCGGACCTGCCACCCCTGAGATGGCCACCGCGATGGTCGCCGGACTGCGTGCGAGCGCCCCCTGCGCCATTTCGCACACCACCGGTTCACTCACCGCCCCATGGCGCTCGAGCGTCTGCGCCGACACCCCGACGAGATCGATCTTGGCCTGATTCGAGTAGGTGACATAGCCCCGATCGAACCAGGCCGAACTGCCCGCCACCGAGGTGACCACTTCGGCCACCCAGCCCCCGGTGCACGACTCCACCGTGGCCAGCACGGCATTGGCAGCAAGCAGGCACTGGCCGGTTCGGCTCCCCAGAACCTCCAGATCGGCATTCATGCAAACCATCCCGAAACCTGCAGCGCACGCAGCACCAGTACGGTGCACAGCGCCGCCAATGCGTCATCGAGCATCACCCCCAGCCCACCCTTGACATGGCGATCGGCGGCTCCCACCGGCGGTGGCTTCACGATATCGAAGAATCGAAAGAGCCCGAAGCCGATGGCCCCCCAGAGCCAGGAGTCACCCGTGAAGACGAGCACCCCGAGAAAGGCCACCGTCTCATCCCAGTTCATGCCGCCATGATCGGCCACGCCCAGATCGCGGCCGGTCCGCGCGCAGGCCCAGACCCCTGCGACAAAGAAGACGAACACCAGGCACCACGCGGTCGGCACCGACACCGCCTGCAGAAGCAGCGCATGAATCGGCACGGCAAGCGCGGTGCCGACCGTGCCCGGGGCCCAGGGCGAAAGACCGGTGCCGCCGCCCAGTGCGAGCAGGTGTGCCGGGTGTGACAGGGCAAACCGCAGCGTGAGAGGTACCGGGGCGGGCGCTGATTCAGTACTCGGCTGCGGGTGAACGAGAGACGGCATGACAACCTCAGGCAAAGTGATCGAAGCCCGTCGCACCCAGGGCCAGTGCGCCGCCGCGCTCGTCGAGCACCGTCACCCTTGCATGCTCGCCGACGAGCGGTGTCGGAATGATGACGCCGACACGCGTCACCGGCACATCGCAGACCAGACCGATGCGCGCGACCCGATCGCGCAGATCGGGCGGCGCAGTAAACAGCAGCTCGTAGTCATCGCCACCGGCGAGGAGCGCCGTCAGCCCGGCCTCGCCCTGATGACGCACGGCCGCCGCGCGCGGCAGATCGGCGGCGACCAGTTGCGCACCGACACCCGATCGCTCGCAGATGTGACCCAGGTCCTGCACCAGACCATCGGACACGTCGATCGCACTCGAGGCGACCCCGCGCAGCGCCTTGCCCAGGGCGGTGCGCGGCTGTGGCCACTCGAGCCGCCGCGTGCAGGCCACACGATCGGCTTCCTCGAGCAGAACCGTGCCGCGCCGATGCGCGACGGCCAGTGCCGCCTCGCCCGTGGCGCCAGAGAGCCAGATATCGTCACCCGGACACGCACCATCGCGTCGCAGCGCCAGCCCGGTTGGCGACAGACCGATCAGGGTCATGCACAGGTTGAGCGGGCCGCGCGTGGTGTCGCCACCGATCAGTTCGACCCCCTCGCGCTCGGCCAGGGCAAACAGCCCCCGGGCGAACGCCGCCACCCAGACCTCGTCGATGGCAGGCAGCGCGAGCGCCAGCGTGGCCCAGCGCGGCTCGGCACCCATGGCCGCCAGATCCGACAGGTTCACGGCCAGCGTCTTGTGCCCGAGGCTCTCCGGATCGACATCGGGAAAGAAGTGAACCGACTCGACCAGCATGTCGGTCGTGATGGCCAGCGCAAGACCATCGGGCTGGCGTACGAGCGCGCAATCATCCCCGACCCCCAGCGCCGCCGTGCGCGACGGCCGGGTGAAGTACCGCCCGATCAGTTCGAATTCGCTCGGCATGCCTCATCGGGCCGCACCGTGGCAGCCAGGCGCTCGAGTACGCCATTCACGAACTTGTGACCATCGGTGCCGCCAAAATCGCGCGCCAGATCGATGGCCTCGTTGACGATCACTCGCCAGGGCGTTTCAGGATGGGATTGCAGCTCGTGGCTGGCCAGCAGCAGGACGGCATGTTCGACCGGCGCCAGTTCGCCGAGCGGCCGATCGACATGGGCCGCGATGATCGGATCGAGCGTGCCGGCAGCCCCGATCGTGCCCGCCAGCAGGTGATGAAACATCTCGCTGTCGGCGCGTACGAAATCGGCATCGGCCGACAGGTGCGCCGCGATGTCGCGGATGGTGCCCCCGGCGACCAGCCACTGGTAGAGCCCCTGAATCGCGTACTCGCGGGCGCGACGGCGGCCCGATCGGCGCTTGCCGGCCGCTGCGGCGCCTTGCCGGGCGCGCGAACCCGGCTGGACCGGATCGGCGTCGGTCATCGAGTCGGGCGACTGATGAGGGCGAGAAGTCGCGCCGCTTCGACCGCAGCATCCGCGCAGTCGCGACCCTTCGGGATTGCACGCACATCGGCCTGCTCGTCGGTGTAGGTCGTGAGAAGGCCGTTGGCCACCGGCAGGCCGGCATCGAGCGCCACACGCGTGATGCCGGCACCCGCCTCGTTTGACACCAGTTCGAAGTGATAGGTCTCGCCCTTGATGACCGCCCCCAGGGCAACGAGCGCATCAAACTGCCCTGTCGCCGCCAGGCGCTGCAGCACGAGCGGAATCTCGAGCGCACCGGGCACCGACGCGACCGTGATGTCGGCTTCGGCCACACCGAGTTCGGCCAGACGTGAAAGGCAGGCATCGAGTTCGGCACGAACCACCGGCTCGTTGAAACGAGACCAGACGATGCCGATCGCGAGCCCCCGGCCTTCGAGGGAACGTTGCAGGGTCTTCATGCGATGCGGGCTCCCGGAACTGGTGCATCAGGCGCAATGAAATCAAGCACTTCGAGCTGCCAGCCGGCCATGCTCGGAATCTTGCGAGGCTGCGTCATCAGGTTCATCCGCCGCACCCCCAGGTCGCGCAGGATCTGTGCGCCGATGCCGTAGGAGAGCAGGTCCATCTTGACGGGAGGACGGCGTGGCTGGGTCGAGGCAACCCGCTCGATCAGATCGACGGCGCCCTGCTCGCAGTTGAGCATGACCAGAACACCGCTGCCATTCGCCGCAATGCGACCAAGCGCCGACGCAATGCTCCAGGAGTGGGTGCTGAACCCGATCTCGAGAAGGTCGATGAGCGAGAGCGGCTCGTGCACGCGCACGAGCGAGATGTCTTCGGTCGACGGATCACCCAGGACCAGCGCAAGGTGCATCGCGCCCGAGAGCTTCTCGAGATAGACCACGAGGCGAAAGCGGCCTTGTGCAGTCTCGATCTCGCGCTCGGTGACCCGGCGGATCAGACTCTCGTTTTCGCTGCGAAAGTGGATGAGGTCGGCGATCGTGCCGATCTTGAGCCCGTGCTCCCTGGCAAAGACCTCCAGATCGGGCAGTCGTGCCATCGTGCCGTCTTCCTTCAGCACTTCGCAGATCACCGAAGCCGGCGTCAGACCGGCCAACTGGGCCAGATCGCAGCCTGCCTCGGTGTGGCCAGCACGCATGAGCACACCGCCGCTCTGGGCCATGAGGGGGAAGATGTGGCCGGGTTGCACGATGTCCGAGGGGCGCGCATCGGCCGCGGCGGCAACCTGTACCGTCCGGGCGCGGTCCTGGGCCGAGATACCGGTCGTGACGCCGGTGGCCGCCTCGATCGACAGCGTGAAGTTGGTACCGTGAGGCGAACGGTTGTCGCGTACCATCAGGGGCAGGTTGAGCTGCCGACAGTGGTCTTCGGTGAGCGTGAGGCAGACGAGTCCGCGTGCATGACGAACCATGAAATTGATGATTTCAGGCGTGACATGCTCCGCGGCGACCACCAGGTCACCCTCGTTCTCCCGGTCTTCCTCGTCGACGAGTATGACCATCCTGCCGGCCTTGAAATCGGCCAGCAGTTCCGGAATGCTGCTGAGGCTCATGACGGGATTCCTGCGACTGCTGCCGCGCGAGTAAGGTCTGCCATTCTATGACGATTGACCCCGGCCAGGGCGGCGCTGTCCGAACGATCTCGGTGTGGAGCCGCGCTCACCGCGGACTGTGCACGGCGTGTGCAGGCATCCTGGCGGCGGCCGTCGCCGGTGCCGCGATTCTCCCGGCACCGGCGCGCGCCCTGGAGCCTGCTCGCCCCCCCTTGCGCATCGGGCTCGCCGGTGAGCCAACCACGCTCGACCCGCACGCGGTGAACATCGCCCCCAACAACGCGCTTGCCTGGCATCTGTTCGAGGCGCTCACCCATGTCGATGCGAAGACCCGCCTCGTGCCCGGACTGGCCCTGTCCTGGCAGGCCCTCAGCCCGACCGAATGGGAGTTCAGGCTGCGCCCGGGGGTGCGCTTTCACGATGGCAGCGCGTTCGACGCCGAGGACGTCGTTGCCTCGATCGAACGTGCACGGCGATTGCCGAACGGGCAATTCGGTTCGTTCGTGCAACGGATCAGCGACCTTCGCATCATCGACCCCTACACGCTGCGCATCACCACGGCGCAGCCGCACGCCGCCTTGCCCCTCGATCTCGACTCGATCTTCATCATCTCCCGCCGCCATGCGAAGGCATCCAGCGACGCCTTCGATCGGGGCGAGGCAGCCGTGGGCACCGGCCCCTGGCGACTGCGCCGCTTCAGTCGCGGCGAGCGTGTCGAGCTCGACCGCAACGACGATTTCCATGGCGTTCTGCCCGACTGGGCCAGCGCGGAACTGCGGGTCTACGGCGCCGAGCGCGCCCGCATGGCGGCCCTGCTCGGCGGTGATGTCGACCTGATCGAATCGGTACCCGGTGCCGACCTGGTTCGTCTGCGTACCAACCCGCGCTTCGCCATCGAACAGGCCGTGTCGTGGCGCACCCTCTTCTTCCACGCCGATGAACGCGTCCCGGAGAACGCCGCGCCACGCAGTCACCCGCTTGCCGACCCCAGGGTGCGGCAGGCCCTGTCGCTGGCCATCGATCGCCGCGCGATCGTCGGGCGTCTGCTCGACGGCGCCGGTCGGCCCGCAAGCAATCTGGTGGCGCCAGGGGTCTTTGGCCATGACAGCACCCTGGCAGTACCGCGTTTCGATCCAGCCCTTGCCCGCCAGTTGCTGGCCGAGGCCGGCTTTCCGGGGGGCTTTGACCTCACCCTGGCCGCACCCAACAACCGATATCCGGGCGATGCCCGTATCGCGCAGGCCGTGGCAGCGATGTTCGCACGCGTCGGCGTGCGGGTACGGCTGGTGACCCTGCCCGTCAACGTGTACCTGCCGCGCGCGCGCCGCGGCGAGTTTGCGCTGGCCCTGCTCGGCTGGGGATCGTTTTCGGCCGACCTTGCGCTGCGCTCGCTCGTTGCGACCCGCGACCCCAGTCGCGGCAACGGCGGCTGGAACTGGTCGTACTACAGTTCACCCGAGGTCGACCGGCTGCTCGACGCGGCGGCGGGTGAGTTCGATCCCGAACGGCGCGAGGCCACGGTAAGAAGGGCGATGCGCCAGGCCATGAACGACCTTGCCGTCATCCCGCTGCATCACACCATGGCCTCCTGGGCGATGACACGCGGACTGCGATACACGGCACGCACCGATGAATTCACCTTTGCGCACGAGGTTCACCCCGCCACCGAACGTCGCTGAGATCGTTGCCGGACATCGGGTGTCAGGCACGGTTGCCCTGCCGCCTGCTCGCTATACTGTCTTCAGGCTGACCCACGGAGGCATGCCATCCATGGGCTACGGTGCCCTCGTCCGAATTGCGCAGAGTCTTCTCACGCTGCTCGCGATGTCGGTTCTCGTGTTCGTTGCCATCTATCTCATCGGCAACCCGATCGAACTGCTCGTGCCACCACAGGCGAACCAGGCCGAGATGGCCCGCGCCGCGCAGGCGCTCGGTCTCGATCAGCCACTGCCGGTGCAATATCTGCACTTCCTCGGCCAGGCCCTGAAAGGCGACCTCGGCCGCTCGTTCACCTCGAACGCCCCGGCCCTCACGGTCATCTTCGAGCGCATGCCGGCCACGCTCGAACTCGCACTGGCCGCCGCGCTGATCGCGGTCGGGCTGGGCATCCCGCTGGGCCTGTGGAGTGCCTTCGCGGACGGGCACCCCGCCAGTCGTGCCACGCTCGGGTTGGCAACACTCGGATTCTCGATGCCCACCTTCTGGATCGCGCTGCTGCTCGTGATGGTGTTTTCAGTGCAACTGGAATGGCTGCCGTCGGGCGGGCGCGATGCGAGCGCCACGCTGCTCGGATGGCGCACGAGCCTTGCCTCCTGGCAGGGTCTGGCCCACCTGGCGATGCCCGCCTGCAGCCTGGCACTCTTCAAGCTGGCCCTGATCATTCGAGTGACCTACGCCGCCACGATCGACACGCTTCGCCTTGACCATGTGCGTCAGGCACGGGCCCGAGGCCTGTCGCCAGCACGCATCCTCTGGGCCCACGTGCTGAAAAACATCGGAGCGCCGCTTCTCAACGTCATCGGTCTCGAATTTGGTGCGCTGGTGGCTTTTTCGGTGGTTACCGAAACCGTATTCGCCTGGCCCGGCATGGGCCGACTCCTGATCGACGCCATCAATACACTCGACAGGCCGGTGATCGTGGCCTACCTGCTCCTCACGGTCGTGCTCTTCACGCTCATCAACCTCGCGGTCGACATCGCCTGCCTCGCGATCGATCCGCGCCTTCGCGAGGCGCGTGGCCGATGAGTCCCGGCATGCGCGGGACCCCGCCCCGACAGGCTGCGCAGGCGCGATCGGCACCGGTGTTTGCCCTGGTCACCCTGACCCTCATCGGCGCCGCACTTGCCGCGCCGTGGCTCGCCCCGCAAGACCCCTACGACCTCGCCAATCTGCTGCTCGATCACGCGCGGCTTTCCCCGTTGACCCGCGACGAGGCCGGCATGCTGCATCTGCTCGGGAGCGATGATCAGGGACGGGACGTGCTGTCGGCCATTCTCTACGGGTTGCGCGTCTCCCTGGGCGTGGCCAGTGCCGGCACGACACTCGCACTGGCCGCGGGACTCACGGCCGGCTTGTGTGCGGCCTGGCATGGCGGCCGAACCGATGCAATGCTGATGCGACTGGTGGATCTGCAATTGTCCTTTCCAACCATCCTGGTGGCACTGATGCTCATGGCCGCCCTCGGCCAGGGTCCGGACAAGGTCGTCATCGCCATCGCCGTCTCGCAGTGGGCCTACTACGCACGCACGGTGCGTGGGAGTGCGCGCGTCGAACTGCAGCGCGACTACATCGCGGCGGCGCGTGGCCTCGCGCTGCCCACCCGGCGCATTGTCGTGCGTCACCTGCTGCCCAACTGCCTCGCTCCGGTCATCGTGCTGGCGACCGCCCAGATGGCTGCCGCCATTTCGCTTGAAGCGACCCTGTCCTTCCTCGGGCTCGGGGTGCCGGTGACCCGACCTTCGCTCGGCCTGCTCATTGCCAATGGCGCGCAATATGTCTTTGCCGGTCAGTACTGGATGAGCCTGTGGCCCGGCGTGGTGCTGCTGGCCACCATCGTCGCCATACAGCAGGCCGGACACTGGGCAGGGCGCAAGGCAGCGGGAGGCGGGGCCAGCCGATGAACGACGCGAGCATCACCGCTACACCACCGGCCCTGCAGGTGAGCAACCTGCACATCACCATCGAACGGGCAGCGGCCGCTCCGCTCACCGCGGTCGAGGGCGTGTCCTTCCGCGTCGGGGCCGGTGAAGTGCTCGCCATTGTCGGGGAGTCGGGGTCGGGCAAGTCGCTCACGGCGATGGCCCTCCCCGGGCTTCATCAGCACCCGGTTCGCATCAGCCACGGATCGGTCAGACTCGAAGGGGTCGAACTGATCGGTCAGCCCGAGTCCGCGCTGCGGCGAGTCCGTGGATCGCGCATCGCGATCGTGCTGCAGGATCCGCTGACCGCCCTCAATCCGGTATTGCGGGTAGAAACCCATCTCGTCGAGACCATCCGCGCGCACCGGGCGATCGACCGTGAGGCGGCTCGCTCGCTGGCGATGGCCGCTCTTGCCCGCGCCGGGATCCCGGAGCCCGCCCGACGACTGCGCGCCTGGCCGCATGAACTTTCGGGTGGCTTGCGTCAGCGCGTGGTAATCGCCATGGCCCTGGTGAACGAACCGGCGGTGATCGTCGCTGACGAGGCCACGACCGCACTCGACGTCACGGTACAGAGCGAGATACTGCGCGAGGTCGAGCGCCTGGCGCGCGGCACTCGAACCGCCTTCGTCTGGATCACGCATGACTTCAGCGTGGTCGATCGTATCGCCGACACGGTGTGCGTCATGTACGCCGGTCAGGTGGTCGAGCAGGGTCCGGCCACCGAGGTGCTCGCGCACCCGGCGCATCCGTACACCCGAGCCCTGCTCGAATGCATACCGATACGCCAGCAACCGGGCCACCGGCTGCACCAGATTGCGGGCAGCCCGCCGCTCATCGGCGCATGGCCCGCAGGCTGCCGCTTTGCACCGCGCTGCCCGAGGGCAGTCGATGTGTGTCGGCGCGACCCTCCACGGCTGTCGACCCCCGACGGCATGACCGACAGCCACGCGGTACGCTGCCATGATCCGGTGAGAGCATGAGCGACACGCCCGATCGGAAGCCGCTCATCGAACTGCGCGATGCCAGCCGTACCTTCGCGACTCACACGACGCTTACCCTGGTGCGACGACTGTGGCCCGCCTGGAACGCCTCGCCGATCGTACAGGCGGTTCGTGGCACCGACCTCGCGCTCCATGCGGGTGAAATACTGGGCCTTGTCGGCGAGTCGGGATCCGGCAAGACCACCCTCGCACAACTGGTGGCCGGCATGCTCCCGCTCACGGGTGGCGAACGCCAATGGCTGGGCACCGACGTACGACAACTCTCGTCGGCCGAAACGCGTGCGGTGCGCCTTGCAGTGCAGATGGTTCATCAGGATGCGCAATCGGCACTGAACCCGCGCCTCACGGTCGAGACCCTGATCGGCGAGGCGCCTGTCGTACACCGACTCATTACCCCCGCAGCACGCAGCGCGCGGGTGGCCGAACTGCTCGATCAGGTCGGACTCGAACCGGGTCTGGTGTCGCGGCGCCCGGCCGAACTTTCGGGTGGACAGCGCAGCCGGGTCAGTCTGGCGCGTGCGCTCGCGGTCAACCCGCGCGTGCTGGTGGCCGATGAACCGACGGCATCCCTCGACGTATCGGTTCAGGCGCAGGTGGCCAACCTGCTCCTCGACCTGCGCGAACGCCACCGGCTCGCCCTGCTCATCGTGAGCCACGATCTGGCTCTGGTGCGTCTGCTTGCCGATCGGCTCGCAGTGATGCATGAGGGCCGCATTGTGGAGGTCGGTGGCCGGGACGTGCTGGTGGACGCAGCCCATCACCCCTACACCCGCGCGCTGGTCGACGCAGCCTTCGCCACCCGATCGCGCCCTGCCCGGCGCAACGCGCAAACCGATGGACAAACCGACACCCGGCGGGCAGCCCCCATTCTCGGGGCGAGCATCGCGCGCCGCGCAGACGCACCCGGCTGCTACCTGGTCGAACGATGCGCATGGGCTCTGCCCCAGTGTAAGATCAGGGCGCCCCTGTTGCGGGAAGTTGCGCCCGGCCACCTTTCGGCCTGCCACCGGGACTCCATGTGCTGATGAACTCGCCTGACGCCTTGCCGATACGCCCTGCCACGTGGGCCATGATCCAGCAGCTGGTGGCCTTCGACACCACGAGCCGAGAATCCAATCTGGGTCTGATCGAGTGGGTGCGCGACTGGCTGCAGCGTCAGGGGGTCGATTGCCATCTCACCTACGACCGCACCGGTACCAAAGCCAATCTCCTCGCAACGGTCGACCCCGAGCATCCGGGCCGTACCCGCAGTGGTGGTGTGATCCTGTCAGGCCACAGCGATGTGGTCCCGGTTGACGGACAGGCCTGGAGTACCTCGCCCTTCGTGGCAACCCTCATCGGCGATCGCATTCACGGCCGCGGCACGGCTGACATGAAGTGCTTCATCGCGGCAGCGCTCGCCCTCACCCCGCGACTGCTTGCGTCGCCGCTGCAGGTACCGGTTCACTTCGCACTGAGCTACGACGAGGAGGTGGGCTGCCTCGGTGTACGCAGCCTCATCGACGACATGGCTGCCCGCGCCCTGCGACCGGCCGCCTGCATCGTGGGCGAACCGACCGGCATGGATGTCGTGGTGGCCCACAAGGGCAAGCGGGCTTTCCGCTGCCGGATACACGGCCGCGAAGCGCATTCGGCACTGACGCCACTCGGGGTCAACGCCATCGAGTACGCCGCCCAACTGATCGTGCACATCCGCGCCATGGCCGATCGGCTGCGCAGCAACGGTCCCTTTCAGGCCGGATTCGATGTGCCCTTCACCACCCTGCAGACCGGCACGATTCGCGGTGGGGTCGCCACCAACATCGTGCCGAGAGAGTGCAGTTTCGAATTCGAGTTTCGCTACCTGCCAGGGGTTGATCCCGACCGCATCGAGCGGCAGATCCGTGAGTATGCCGAGCAGGTGCTGGTGCCGGAGATGCGACAGACCGAACCCGGGGCTCGCATCGATTTCGAGTCCATGTCGGACACACCCGGTCTCTCGATTGACGAGACTCATCGGCTGACCACACTCACGCAGGCGCTGGCGCGCAGCGATCGCATCGGCCGTGTCGGCTACGCGACCGAGGCCGGGCTCTTTCAGGCCGCCGATGTGCAGTCGATCGTGTGCGGGCCAGGCCATATCGAACAGGCCCACCGACCGAACGAGTTCGTCACGCTCGAGCAGGTGGCACGGTGCGAGGCCTTCCTCGACCGCCTGGTCACCCACCTCTGCGCGCATGGCCCCGACAGTGAGGCCATGCCGGAACGCTGATCAGGCCTGCGGGGCCTCGGCAGCCGGGGCAGCCGCTGGCGCGGCAACGCGGCGACCCGTGAGCTTCTCGCGGATACGCGCCGACTTGCCCGAACGCTCACGCAGGTAGTAGAGCTTGGCCCGACGCACATCGCCCTTGCGCTTCACTTCGATCGAGGCAATGATCGGCGAGTAGGTCTGGAACGTCCGCTCGACACCCTCGCCCGAGGAGATCTTGCGCACGATGAACGAAGAGTTCAGACCGCGATTGCGGCGGGCAATCACGACGCCTTCGTAGGCCTGGACACGCTTCTTGTCGCCTTCGACGACATTCACGTTGACCACGACAGTGTCGCCGGGGGCGAAGACCGGAATCTTCTTGCCCAGGCGGGCGATCTCTTCCTGCTCGATAGTCTGGATGATGTTCATTGATGCTGCTCCTTGCAATCGGTCATCACTGCCCGGTCGAACCCGAGTTGAGTTCGGCCCTGAATTCGTCCAGCAACACGGTTTCCCGTGCATCCATCCCCCGCGCCGCCAGCAGTTCGGGCCGCCGCAACCAGGTTCGCCCCAGCGACTGCTTCAGACGCCAGCGCTCGATCTGCGCATGGTTGCCCGACAACAGCACCGGCGGTACCGGTTCGCCCGCATACACCTCGGGCCGCGTGTAGTGAGGGCAGTCGAGCAATCCGCCATTGAACGAATCCTGCTCTGCCGAGCGCTCGTCACCCAGCACGCCGGGCAACTGCCTCACTACCGCGTCGATGAGCACCATCGCCGCCAGTTCGCCTCCCGAGATGACATAGTCACCCAGAGAGATTTCCTCATCGACCGTCTGCCGGAGCAGGCGCTCGTCAACCCCTTCATACCGACCGCACAACAGCACCATGCGATCGAGTGCCACCAGTTCACGCACCCGCGCATCATCGAGCGGGCGACCTTGCGGCGACAGGTAGATGACCCGACTCGCCGCACCGGCTGCGCGCTTGCCCGCAGCGTCCTGCCTTGCGTTCCAGGCCGCTCCCGCCGCGTCGATCGCGCGCGCGAGCGGCTCGGGCCGCATCACCATTCCCGGTCCGCCCCCATACGGACGATCATCGATCGTCCGGTAGGCATCGAAGGCGAAATCCCGCGGATTCCACACCTCGAGCGACCAGCGTCCCTGCTCATGGGCACGACGAACCACGCCATGCTCGATGACTGCGGCAAACATGTCGGGAAAGAGCGATACGCAATCGACATGCACCGCATCCACTCCGTTGTCCGTCACCGGCGACGATCACCAGTGTCGTTCCCACTGCACCCGGACCACGCCTGACTCGATCGACACCTGGGTGACGATCGCTGCCACGAACGGAATGAGCCGTTCGACTTCGCCATCCGCATCCTGCTCAACCACACGCAGGATTTCATGCGCACCGTTGGAGAACAACTCGGCAATCTTCCCGAGCGACTCACCCGCTGCGTTCTGCACCTGCAACCCCACCAGATCCGTCCAGTAGAACTCGCCCGGACCTGGTGCCGGGAGCAACGATCGTTCGATCGCCACTTCGGCCCCACGCCAGGCAAAGGCCTGGTCGCGATCGGCGCAGCCCTGAAGCCTTGCCACCACATGCCGCCCGTGCACCAGCGCACGTTCGACCACCACTTGCGTCCACTGTCCGCCCCGGCGCATCCACCACCGGGGATAACCGGCAACGGTCGACACCGACTCCGACCAGGGCTCTACCTTGACCCAGCCCTGAACGCCGTAGGGGCCTGACACCCGCCCCATCACCACCCGGTCGGGTTCCTCACCCATCGACGCGGGCGAGGTGCCCTGCCCGACGCCGCCCTCGGGCAGCGTCACTCTCAGGCAGCGGCGGTGACGCGTGCAGCCTGCTTCACCAGGCGCGCGACGGTCGGGGAGAGTTGAGCACCCTTGTCGGTCCAGTAGGCGACTCGGTCGCCGTGAACACGAAGCGCCTCACGGCCAGCCGGCGCCTTCGGGTCATAGAAACCCACGCGCTCGATGAAACGGCCATCACGCGCCATGCGCGAATCGGCAACCACCATGTTGTAGAAGGGCCGCTTCTTTGCACCGCCCCGTGCCAATCGGATCACTACCATGACTCTGCTCCAGTCGACCACCCGGGGTCGAATGCCGTCCCGGTGACGGCCAGATGCCGATCGCGGGAACCCGCCGGGACAGGCCGTACCGACGAGGCACGCCATCCCCGGACCAAGGGAAACCGCCGATTCTAAGCCAGAAAACGGGGGCGAGGCAAGCCCCGGCCAATCAACGCCGCATGCCAGGCATCATGCCCTTCATGCCGCGCATCATCTTGGCCAGGCCACCCTTCTGCATCTGCTTCATCATCTTCTGCATCTGCTCGAACTGATTGAGCAGCCGATTGACCTCCTGCACCTGCACACCCGCGCCGGTTGCGATGCGGCGCTTGCGCGAGGCCTTGATGATGTCCGGGTTCGAGCGTTCCTGGCGGGTCATCGAGTTGATGATGCCCTCGATGCGTCGCAGGGTGCGGTCATCCATGGCGCCGGGCGCCTGCTGCGCTGCCTGGGCGAACTGCGCCGGCAGCTTGTCGATGAGGGAGGCCACGCCCCCCATCTTCTTCATCTGACCGATCTGCGCCTTGAAGTCCTCGAGATCGAACCCCTTGCCCTTGCGAAACTTGTCGGCGAGGCGCTCGGCCTCGACCTGATCGACGCCGCGTCGCGCCTCCTCGACCAGCGACAGGATGTCACCCATGCCGAGAATGCGCGAGGCCATGCGCTCGGGGTGAAAGGGCTCCAGGCCAGTGAGCTTCTCACCCGTGCCGGCAAACTTGATCGGCTTGCCGGTTACCGCTCGCACGGACAGCGCGGCACCACCGCGCGAGTCGCCGTCGAGCTTGCTCAGCACCACGCCTGTCAGCGGCAGCGCCTCGTTGAAGGCCCGCGCCACATTGACCGCATCCTGCCCCTGCATGGCATCCACCACGAACAGCGTCTCGATCGGACGCAGCGCCGCGTGCAGCGCGCTGATCTCGGCCATCATGGCCTCGTCGACCGCGAGCCGTCCGGCCGTATCGACGATGAGGACATCGGCGTACCGCGTGCGCGCATGCTCGAGCGCGCGACGCGCGATCTCGAGCGGCTGCTCGCCGGCCGACGAGGCAATCCATTCCACCTCGGCCTGGGCGGCCACGGCCTTCAACTGCTCGATCGCTGCAGGCCGATAGACGTCGCAGGACACCACCATCACCTTGCGGCGCAGGTCTTCGCGCAGCATGCGCGCGAGCTTGCCGGTGGTGGTGGTCTTGCCCGACCCCTGAAGGCCGGCCATCAGGATCACGGCCGGCGGCGTGGTCGCCAGATCGAGACCCTGATTGGCCTCGCCCATCAGGCTGGTCAGCTCACGGTGAACGACACCGATGAGGGCCTGTCCCGGCGTCAGGCTGCCAATCACCTCCTCGCCCAGCGCGCGCTGGTTGACCCGCGCAATGAAATCGCGAACCACCGGCAAGGCCACATCGGCTTCAAGCATCGCCATGCGCACCTCGCGCAAGGCGTCCTGGATGTTCGATTCGGTCAGGCGGGCCTCCCCGCGCACGGTCTTGATGACCCGCGAGAGGCGCTGGGTGAGGTTTTCGAGCATTGTGGAGGTCCGTGAGGCAAGACTGCTAGACTGACGCGTCCGATCGAACGTGTCTGTTGATGAACCTGATTCTAATCGAAGCACTGGCTGCTGCGACCTATCTGGGCCTGGCGATCCTGGTCTGGCGCATGCACGCCCCCGGCGCGGCCCCGCCTCGCGGCGCCAACTGGCTGCGCACCGCTCTCCTCCTGCCACTCTCCCTGCACGGTTCGGTGCTGATCGAGACGACGATCGCGAGCGAGGTGATGCACTTTGGCTTCGCACAGGCGCTGTCGCTGACCCTGTGGCTCGCGGTTCTCATCTACTGGGTCGAGAGCTTCTACCTGAGGCTCGATGGGCTGCTTGCCCTCGCCCTGCCGCTGGCGGCGGTGACGGTGCTGCTGCCGGCCGCCTTTCCGGGATTCGAGTTTCCGCTCGGACAGACCGCGCTCGCCTTGCGACTGCACCTGCTGAGCGCCATTGCCGCCTACAGTCTGTTTACCATCGCGGCGCTGCAAGCCCTCTTTCTCTCGCTGCTCGAGCGCCGCCTGCACCAGGGCAGCCTGCGCGGCATCTTTGCCCAGGTACCGCCGGTGCTCACGCTCGAACGGGTGCTCTTCCAGATGATCGCAGCGGGCCTCGCGCTCCTCACGCTGGTGATCGTCTCGGGCTTCACGTTCTCCGAAGAGATGTTCGGGCGCGCTTTCCGTGTCGACCACAAGACCCTCTTCGCGATGCTCTCCTGGGCCATCTTCGCTGCGCTTCTCTTCGGCCGGTGGCGCTGGGGCTGGCGCGGCCGCAAGGCACTGCGCTGGCTGCTCGCTGGCTTCGCCTGCCTGCTCCTTGCCTACGTCGGCAGCCGTTTCGTGTTCGAAGTCATTCTCGACCGGGCGCCCACCTGATCAACAGGGCCGCTGGCTGATCGTCGAAGGCTCCGCATTGCGCGGCGCGGCTGGTGAGAGCCAGCCGCGCCCGCTATACTCGGTGCAGATGCACAGCCGCAACGAGACGCCTTGGACGACTGGTCCACCCGCTCCGAACTCCTGACCCTGGTCGGGCTTCTGATTGCATCGGCCTTCTTCTCGATGGCCGAGACAAGCATGATGGCGCTCAACCGCTATCGCATCAAGGCGATGGCGCGGATGGGGAACCGCAGTGCCCGGCGCACCCTTGAACTGCTGTCGCAGACCGACCGCCTGCTCGGCGTGATCCTGCTCGGCAACAACCTGGTGAACGCGGCGGCGGCCACCCTCACGGGCGTGGTCACCGTGCAGTGGTTCGGCGAAGAGCGCTACGCCCTCGCCATCGGCACGCTCGCGGTCACCTTCGCGATCCTCGTCTTTTCCGAGATCACGCCCAAGGTGATCGGCGCCACCCATGCGGAGCGCATCGCACTGCCCTTGAGCCATGTCCTCGCGCCGCTGCTGCGCGTGCTCTACCCGGTGGTAAGCTTCATCAACCTCTTCGTCGGTGCACTCCTGTGGCTGCTGCGCGTCCGCGGCGGGCACGGCAGCGAGGAAACCCGACTCACCTCGGAAGAACTGCGTGCCCTCGTGCTCGAGCACAGCCGCTATCTGCCCAAGAAACACCAGACCATCCTCGCCAACCTGTTCGATCTGGAGCACCTGCGCGTCAGCGACATCATGGTGCCGCGCGCGCACATCGAGGCCATCGACATCGATGCCCCTGCCGACGAACTCACCCGTCAGGTGATGACCAGCTACCACACCCGTCTGGTGGCCTGTCATGGAAACCTCGACCATGTTGCCGGACTGGCCCATGTCCGTCGCGTGATCGCTGCGCTGCGTCAGGGTTCGATCCAGCGCGAGGCACTGCTGGAGGTGCTCACCCCGCCCTACTTCGTACCGGGCTCGACGCCGGTGCTGACCCAACTGCAGTTCTTCCAGGAACGTCGCGAGCGTGTCGCGCTGGTGGTCGACGAATACGGCGAACTGCAGGGGCTGGTTGCCCTGGAGGACATCGTCGAGGAGTTCATTGGCGAATTCACCACCGGGTCTCCGCTGCAAGCCGGCGGGCTGCGCTGGGGTGGAGCCGACAGCGTGCTGGCCGACGGCAGTGCGTCACTGCGCGACATCAACCGCGACCTCGGACTCGCCCTCCCGCTGGACGGGCCGCGCACGCTCAACGGGCTGATCCTGGAACACTTGCAGGACATTCCCGAATCGGGCGTATCCATCCGCATCCGGGGCGTGGTGATGGAAATCGTCCAGACCGAAGACCGCGCGGTACGGACGGTCAAGCTGATCCGCCCGCGCGAATCGAACCCTGCGACGACAGAGAACCGGCCCGGCTGATAGACTGTCGCAACAATGTCGCAATACTCTGGCGAGTATCCCGTACCGCTGTGGCCCTCTCGCACCCGGCTCGAAAGGTCGGTCACGGCTGCCCGGGCGGCCGACCCATCGACGAGGGCTCAATGGCAACTGCCGGCAGGCAAGTGGAAAAGCGTGCATCCGCGCCGCGGGTAACGAACGAGCGGATCTTCATCTACGATGGCAAGGACCGCAACGGCAAGATCGTGCGGGGCGAGATCCGGGCAGCCTCCGAAGCCGTGGCCAACGCCACCCTGCGGCGCCAGAACATCAAGGTATCGCGCCTGCGCACTCAAGCCAGATTGGGCCGCGGGGGGATCAAGGAGCGCGACATCACCTTCGTCACCCGTCAGCTGGCTACGATGATGCAAGCTGGCGTGCCGCTCATCCAGAGCTTCGACATCATCGGACGGGGACACGCCAATCCGGCCGTCTCGCGCCTGCTGACCGAACTGCGCATCGACGTGGAAACGGGTTCGAGTCTCGCGGCGGCGTTCGGGCGCCACCCGCGGCAATTCGATCCGCTCTACGTCAACATCATCAGTGCCGGCGAGCGTGGCGGCATTCTGGACACCCTGCTGCAGCGGCTTGCCCAGCACCGCGAGAAGATCCTGACGATCAAGGGCAAGGTGAAGAAGGCCCTGTTCTACCCGGCTGCGGTGGTCGTGGTAGCCGTCGTGGTCGTGGCAATCATCCTGGTGTTCGTGATTCCGCAATTCAAGAACATCTTTTCCTCGTTTGGCGCCGATCTGCCGGCCCCGACGCAACTGGTGATCGCCCTGTCGGAATTCATGACCGAGTGGTGGTATGGCGTCACCGCCCTGGTGGCTGGCGCCGTCTTTGGCGTGATGCACCTGCTGAAGACATCGGCCCGCGCGCGATCGCTCTACGACCGCGCCAGCCTGCGCATCCCGGTGGTCGGAGATCTGCTGCACAAGTCCTCGATCGCGCGCTGGACACGAACCCTCGCCACGATGTCGGCCGCCGGGGTACCTCTGGTCGACGCACTCGATTCAGTCGCCGGCGCCTCGGGCAACACCCTCTATGAAGAGGCCACACGGCGGATACAGGCATCGGTGAGCACGGGCTCGAGTCTCACCCAGGCGATGAACGACACGATGCTCTTCCCCAACATGGTCGTGCAGATGGTCTCGATCGGGGAAGAGTCGGGATCACTCGATGCAATGCTCTCGAAGGTGGCCGACATCTTCGACGAGGAAGTCGACAACCTGGTCGACGGACTGTCGAGCCTGCTCGAGCCGATGATCATGGCCGTGCTCGGCGTGCTGATCGGTGGCATCATCATCAGCGTGTACCTGCCCCTGTTCAAGCTCGGCAACGCAGTCTGAGCGCCTCCCGATGACCACCGAAGTGCTCGCCTTGCCGTCCACGCTCATCATCGCCAGCGCGATGCTCGGACTCATCGTGGGCAGCTTTCTCAACGTCGTGATCCATCGCCTGCCGACCATGCTGGAGCGCGACTGGCGGGCCCAGTGCGACAGCCTGATTCAGGCCGATGCCAGGGCGCAGAGCGCGCTCGAACCGGCCGCGAAAACACCGGCAACGAGCGCTCAGACCTCGGCGCAGACGTGCCCGGCGCCCATGGTCGAGGTCTCAGTAGCCCCCTACAACCTGATGGTGCCGAGGTCACAATGCCCGGCATGCCATCACCCGATCGGTGCGATCGAGAACATCCCCATCGTCTCATGGCTCGCCTTGCGCGGACGCTGCTCGGCCTGCAAGACGCCGATCAGCGCACGTTACCCTCTGGTCGAGGCGTTGACGGCCGTGCTGTTCGGTCTGGCCGCTTGGCGCTTCGGTGCGAGCGCGGCCGGTCTTGGCGCACTATGCCTCATCGGTGCTCTGGTGGCCCTCACCTTCATCGACATCGACACGCAACTGCTGCCCGATGCGATCACCCTGCCCCTCCTGTGGGCCGGACTGGTCTTCAACCTGGGAGGAACCTTCATCGACCTGCACTCGGCGGTAATCGGTGCAGCGCTGGGGTATCTGAGCCTGTGGAGCATCTACTGGCTCTTCAGGTTCGCCACCGGAAAGGAAGGGATGGGCTTTGGCGACTTCAAGCTGCTGGCAGCGCTTGGCGCCTGGCTCGGCTGGAAGATGCTGCCGTTCATCGTGCTGGCCTCCTCGGTCGTGGGCGCGGTCGTGGGCATCGTGCTCATCGTGCTGGCGCGGCACGGTCGCGAGGTACCGATTCCCTTTGGTCCGTATCTGGCCAGCGCAGGCGCCGTCGCCCTCTTTGCCGGCGAGGCGCTCATCGACCGCTACCTGATGCTCTTTCACTGACATGCCCCTGGTCATCGGTCTCACTGGCGGCATCGGCAGTGGCAAATCCCGTGCCGGAGCCCTTTTCGAGGCACTCGGCGCAACGCTCGTCGACGCCGACCTCGAGTCGCACCGCCTGACGGCACCCGGCGGCGCTGCCATGCCCTCGATCGAGGCCGCCTTCGGGCCCGAGGTGGTCACCGCCGAGGGCGCGCTCGATCGACCGCGCATGCGCTCGATCGTCTACGGAGACCCCAGTGCACGCACGCGCCTGGAAGCGATCCTGCACCCCCTCATCCGGGCGGCATGCGATCGTCAGGTGCTGGCGGCTACCGGCACCTATGTCATCCTGATGATTCCGCTGCTGGTCGAAGGGGGCGAGCCGCATGCTCGAGCACACCGCGTGCTGGTCATCGATTGCAGCGAGGCGACCCAGGTCGCACGTGTCGTCGGACGCGACCGCCTGAGTGAAGAAACTGCCCGGCGGATCATCGCGGCGCAGGCGTCTCGCGCTCAGCGCCTTGCGGTCGCCGATGACATCATCGACAATGAAGGCACCGAGGTCGCGCTCACCCATCAGGTCGAAGCCCTGCATCGGCGCTATGCCCGTCTGGCTGCCAGGCCCTGGCCGTGGCCACCACGACCGGGCACGGCCCGAGACTAGCGAGTCGTGTGGTGTATCATCCGCCGCGACTGCGGGTCATCTGACCAAGGGGTCTGCACATGCCCGGACTGGCATGATCACCTACGAATACCCTCTGACCGAGCGGACCCGGACCCTTCTTCGACTCGAAGACCTGTTCGGTCGTGCGCGGCACTTTCTTGCGCGCACAGACCCGCGGGACCATCACGCGGCGCTGGTGACGCTGTTCGAGATCCTGGAAGTCTGTGGTCGTGGTGAACTGAAGTCCGAACTCTTGCAGGAACTCGAACGGCTGCGCCAGGCCATGCTCGGATTTCGCGGCAACGCGCGCATCGACCAGGGCAAGCTGGCCAGCGTGCTCGAGCGCATCGAACAGGCGCGCGCGGCCATCCACGGCTTGAGTGGCAAGATTGGCCAGCACCTGCGGGCCAATGAATGGCTGATGAGCATTCGTCAGCGCACCAGTATTCCCGGCGGGGTCTGCGAGTTCGATCTACCCACCTACCACCGCTGGCTGCACCACCCGGTGGTGCGGCGAAGCGCCGATCTGGCTGCCTGGATGCTGCCGCTGCAACCGATCGAGGACGCAACGGCGGTGGCGCTCGGACTGCTGCGCGAGAGCGGGATGCCGGAGAACCAGGTGGCGACCCGGGGGCTCTTCCAGCAGATGATGACCGGGCGTGTCGCCCAGATGATCCGCATCGGACTCGATGACGAGTCGGTCGCCGTGCCCGAGGCCAGCGCCAACCGCTATGCCCTCAATATCCGGTTTGTCATCACAGGCGACGAACCGAGGCCGCGCGCCATCGAAACCGACGTACCCTTCGACCTCACCTTCTGCAGCATCTGACCGGGCGAACCGGCCGCGAGAGCGCTGCGCACGCGAGCACCAGGGACAACAGGCGAGCATGTCCACCGATTCCTTCCCTCCCGGCGACGGCGAACACCCGCCGGCTTCGAGTACCCGTGTGCGCCGCGTGGCCTGCCCGAGTTGTCGCACCGAGGTCGAATGGAGCACCGACAATCCGTTCCGGCCGTTCTGCTCGAAGCGCTGCAAGCTCACCGACCTGGGTGCCTGGGCAAGTGGCGCCTACCGACTGCCGGTCCCCGATGACCCGCCCGGCGCCGAGTCCGACGACTTCAGCGAACGCTGACGCGGCAACCACGACGCGCTGATCATCGCAACACCCTGTGCGCCCCTCGTGCGAGCGCGTTGAAGGTCGGCCGGACCCATGCCGCCGACGGCATACACCGGCATCGGCAGATCGCGCACCATCGATTCGAAAGCCGCCCAACCGATGCCTGGCACACCCGGGTGCGATGGCGTCGGCGCGACCGGTCCGAGCACGGCGAAATCAACACCGATCCGTGCTGCATGGGCCAATTCGGTCGCATCGTGGCAGGAGGCCGCCACCCATGCGGCATCCGGACGACTCGCCAACGCCATGAGCACGCTGGCCTGCAGGTGGATGCCATCGCCCAATGACTGCGCCACCGCCGGGGCGCCGCTGTTCACCAGCACCCTTGCACCGACCGCATGGCAGCGTTCGATCACGGCCGGTGCCCATGCGAGCCATTGCGCCGCCGGCATCGCAGGCTCGCGCAACTGCAGCAGACGCAAGCCACGCGCAAGGCGCGCCTCGAGCACGGCCAGAAACGGCTCGAGGCCCATCGGCGTTGCAGCGGAAATCGCATATTCGTCGGGCAGCCCCAGGGACTCGAGCACCGGCGAGTTGGCCGGCAGCATGGGCTGGAGGTCGAACTGACCGGGCCACTGCCAGGCCAGCCCCTCGTGCTCGACCGCACGCGGCTCACCCGCCCAGGCACGCACCCTGAAGAACCGGATATGGACATCGGCATGCGGGTAGGTGAAGTGGCGGGTGATCCACGGATCGGCCGCGATCACCTCGATACCCAGTTCTTCTCGCAACTCGCGATCGAGCGCGGCGCGCATGGACTCACCCGGCTCGACCTTGCCGCCCGGAAACTCCCAATAGCCGGCATAGACCTTGGAAGCCGGCCGGCGGCCCAGGAGCACGCGCCCGTCGGGCGCGACCAGAATGCCGGCCGCAACCTGAACCTCCTGCCGCTGGCCGGGCGCAACCGGGCTGTCAGCCACGGGCGATCCGCTTGCGCGTCGCCGGCTTCGCCGCGCCCCGGGTGTCGGGCACGTCCATCGTGCCGACACTGGCCAGAACTCGCGGGTGACGTCCAGCGTAGTCGCGGGCAAAGTGCCATGCCACACGCCCACTGCGGGAACCGCGCCCGAGTGCCCATTGGAGCGCTTCATCACGCGCACGCTCGATGCGCGCCTGATCGCAGCCAAAATGCTCGAGCCAGTAAGCAACGATGGCGAGATACTCGTCCTGATCGAACGGGTAGAACGACACCCACAGGCCGAACCGCTCCGAGAGCGAGATCTTTTCCTCGGCCGTCTCGCCCGGATGGATCTCGTCACCCACGGTGCGATATTCGAGGTTGTCGGTCATCGACTCGGGCATCAGATGCCGCCGATTCGAGGTGGCGTAGACGAGCACGTTGTCGGAGGGCGCCGCAATCGAGCCATCGAGCACGACCTTGAGCGCCTTGTACCCCGGTTCGGAGGCCTCGAACGAGAGGTCATCGCAGAACACCACGAAGCGCTCGGGGCGCCCCGCCACGATGTCGACGATATCGGGCAGATCGACCAGATCGAGCTTGTCAACCTCGATCAGGCGCAGGCCGCGTGCAGCAAACTGGTTCAGACAGGCCTTCACCAGCGACGATTTTCCGGTACCCCGCGCACCCGTGAGCAGCACGTTGTTGGCCGGACGTCCCGCCACGAACTGACGGGTATTGCGCTCGATGGCCTCGCGCTGACGCTCGACCCCCTGCAGGTCGGCGAGCGAGATCCGGTGCATGTTGGTCACCGGTTCGAGCCGCCCGCGCCCCTCGCGACGGCGCCAGCGAAAGGCCGAAGAGGCCTTCCAGTCGGTGGGGGGTACGGGTGGCGGAAAGAGACGCTCCAGTCGGTCGATGAGGGCATCGACGCGCGTGACGAGTCGCTCGGCGGCGGCGCCCGCCAGGTCAGGTACGGTATTCGGCATTGATCTTCACGTAGTCGTAGGAAAAGTCGCAGGTCCAGACGGTGGTGTGCGCCTCGCCTCGCCCCAGATGGGCACGGATGAGGATTTCGTCGGGTTTCACCGCCGCGGCACCGGCTTCTTCGCGATAACTGGCTGCGCGCCCGCCACGCTCGATCACGAGCACGTCACCCAGGCGCAGGTTGACCTGGCGGATATCGAGGTCGGCGATGCCGGCGTTGCCGATCGCCATGATGAGACGGCCCAGATTCGGATCGGACGCAAAGAGCGCGGTCTTCACCAACGGCGAATTGGCGATGGAACGGGCCACCCGCAGGGCTTCGGGCTCGTCGCGAGCACCCTCGACCGTCACGGTAATGAATTTGGTGGCGCCCTCGCCATCGCGGGCGATGGACTGCGCCAGCACCTGAGCCACCTCGGTGATGGCCGCCTCGAGCGCACCGCAGGCCGGCGTATCGTCGCGATCGATCAGCGCATGGCCCGCCTGGCCGCTGGCCGCAATGATGAAGGAGTCATTGGTCGAGGTGTCGCCATCCACCGTTACCCGATTGAAGGATCGATCGGCGACTGACCGTACGATGCGCCGGAGAACAGGGCCGGCAACGGCAGCATCGGTGGCAATGAAGGCCAGCATGGTGGCCATGTTCGGCTGCAGCATGCCCACGCCCTTCGCGATGCCAGTCACCGTCACCGGATGACCGTCGATCTTCAGGGTGCGTGATGCACCCTTGGGCACGGTATCGGTGGTCATGATGGCTTCGGCTGCCTGCGCCCACTGCGGTGCAGCGAGTCCCGCGACACAGGTCGGCAGGGCCGCCTCGATGCGATCGACCGGCAGGTGTTCGAGAATGACCCCGGTCGAGAACGGCAATACCTCGCGTGCCTCGCACCCGAGCAGACGGGCAACCGCCTTGCAGGTATCACGCGCCGCACGCAGACCGATGTCGCCGGTGCCGCAGTTGGCGTTGCCGGCATTCACGACCAGCGCCCGCATCGGCACACCGGCCGCGAGGTGTTCACGACAGACCTGCACCGGGGCCGCCGCAAAGCTGTTCCGGGTGAACACCCCGGCCACCTGGGTACCGGGCACGAAGCGCATCAGCATGAGATCGAGCCGACCTGCCTTGCGGATCCCCGCCGCGGCAAAGCCAAGCTCGACACCTGCCACAGGATGCAGGTCGTCAGGGTGAGGCGGCAGCAGTCGAACAGCCATCGGAATCTCCGTCGGGAATGAGCAGGCGCAGGGCGCACGGCGCAGAGAGGGCGCCAGCGTCGGAACGCGCACCGGCACCGAACGCTGCGCGGCACGCAGACCGGTCCGGCCTCTTCCCGCCCACCCCCGCCGGCGAAGCGCGATTGTACCCTCAGGGGCGCGTGGGGCCCGCTTCGGTGCCCGACGTCGCGCTGCACGGGCCTGCCCCGCCCACTCGCTCAACGAAACTCACCAGATCGTCGGGAAAGAACGGTTTTCGCAGCACCGGCACGCCAGCAGGCTCGCGCGCAGGGTCGGGCGAATACCCGGTCATGAGGCCACATCTGAGGTTCGCGAACCGTCGCATCGACCACACCACCAGCGCGGGGCCGTTCATCGTGCCGGGCATCACGATGTCGGCCAGCAGCATGTCGAACGTTCCGCCCTTCAGGGCACTGCGCGCCTCGCGTACCGTGTCGCACACCTCGACCCGATGCCCGCGGCGCTCGAGAACCCGTTGCACGAGTCGGCCCAGCTGCGGTTCATCATCGACGACCAGAACCCGCAACGGAACCATGGCCATGGAAGTTGGCGTTGGCGTTGGCGTCGGCGTCTGGGCGGAGCTTTGCGCCAGGGTCAGGGTCGCAGTCTGCGTTGCCCCCGCCTCGGCCACGTCGACCGGGGCCGCCGGGAGATAGATCATCACTCGCGTACCCTTCCCGGGCACTGACTCGATCTGCAGTCGGCCACCACTCGCGCGTGCCATCTGATCGACCTGCGCCAGACCGAGCCCGCTGCCACTGCCCACCGGCTTGGTCGTGAAATACGGCTCTGGCGCGCGCGCAAGCACATGCTCGCTCATGCCCTCGCCGTCGTCCTCGAGCTGGAGCCGCACATAGGGTCCGGCCGCCAACGCAAGGCGCACCGCTTCCTGCCCTCTGATCATGCGCGCCGCAAAAAGACTCAGGCTGAGGGTACCCTCGCCGTTCATCGCGTCGCGCGCATTGGTCACCAGATTGAGCAAGGCACTGGCAAACTGCGTCGGATCGACGTGCGCGACCACGGGGACGCGGAGTACGTCGCTCTGCAGGACGATTGCGGGGCCGAGGACAAAACGGATCATCGGCAGGACGTTGGTGAGGTGGGTGTCAATCCGAAACACCGGCGCGGGCCGCCCGGGTGCCAATCCACTCGGCTGACGAGCAAACGCGAGGAGCGACGACACGAGTTCGGCGCCTCGCACCGCCGCTTCGAGCGCGGTACCCCAGGCCACCCGGCTCCGGGCGTCCTCCTCGAGGGCCGCATCGATCTCCCGCAGGCTGCCGATGACGATCCCGAGCACGTTGTTGAGGTCATGCGCGAGCGCGCCCGACAACCGGTTCAGGGCTTCCATCTTCTGGTCATGAGCCAGTGCCATCGTTTGCCGACGCTCTTCGGTGAGGTCGTAGCAGATCCCGGATGCCGTCGCGAAACGACCGTTGGCGTCGAGTGCGACAGCTTCTCTCAGCGCCACGATCCTCTGCGAACCATCGGGCATCTGAAGACGCACCTCGAGGGTTCGTCCGGCGAACCGGTGCTTCACTGCCTCCCGGACCCGAGGTCTGTCATCGGGGTGCACCCGCGCCAGAAATCGAGCCGTCCCCGCGGCCCGCGAATAGCGGTATCGGGCCGACTCCGGATCGGGTGGCAGGCCTGACCCGCTACCTGCCTGCGCATCGGCCAGGGACGGCACCGGATATCCGAGCAGCAGATGGAATCGGCCATTCCATGTCACGCTGTCTGATGCGGCATCGACCGTCCAGATACCGAGGCTCGCCATCTGCACCGCGGCAGCAAAGAGGGCTTCACGCTGGCGACCCTGCTCTCGGGCGCGATGTCTCTCGGTGATGTCGATGTTGACCGTCACCCAACCCAGGTGATTCGGCCCCGACCCGATCGGCGACACCTGCAGGCTGACCGGTGTCGGCCCGCGCCCGGGCGACTGGATCACCAGATCGACAGCCTGGTCGGCCTTGCTGCGAAACGCCTCCTCGAGCTTCGCGAAGACCTCGGGCGGCCAATGCGAGAGCGGGGCCTTGCGCCCGATGAGGTCCGACTCGGAGAGGCCGGTGAGCCGACAGAACGCCGGATTGACGAAGTGGAAGCGGCCTTGGGCATCGATGCCGGCGAGACCAACGGCCGCGTGCATCAGCAACTGGCGGTAGGTCTCGGCCGCCCTCGACGAGACCGCGCCGTCGGACGATGCCCGCCCCATCCCGGCATCGCTCGCAAGCACAGGCTCGCCGGCCGAGCACTTGCGACTGCCCTTCTTCAACGGTTCCACCCCCATGGCTCCCCTCGACCGTCTCGCCTCGCATTCTTTATACACAATAGTCCGGAAGCTGCAGCAGTCGTCGGAAAACAATATTCACGGATGGCGCTCGAATGACCCGGATCGAGGATTCTGACACCCGTCTGGTGGATTTTGATACCCGTTTTTTGGTGTTGGATACCTTTCCTGGTTGTTTTGATACCCGCCATGGACGCTACAACCCATCGGCACGCGGCGGGTGCTCATCGAGGCCTGTCGCCTCAGTCGACGGTGAGACCGGCATCGCGAACGCGCGTCTGCCAGCGTGGCGCATCCTGACGGATGAAGGTGGCAAACTCCGACGGACTCATCGAATCGACCGGCTCCAGCCCCGACGCCACCAGGCGGGTACGCACCTGCGGATCCCGCAGCACGGCGCGCGCATCGGCATTGAGCCTCGCCACGACATCACGCGGCAGGCCGCGCGGGCCGGTCAGGGCCACCCAGATCGCCACATCAAATCCCGGGATACCCAGTTCCTTGAGGGTAGGCACCTCGGGCAGCGTGCTCGACCGACGCGTCGTGGTCACCGCGAGGACGCGCAGGCGGCCATCACGAATGAGCGGTGCCGAAGCACCCGGATCGATGAAACCCAGGTTCACCTCGCCGGTAGCCACCGCGAGCGCTGCCTGAACGCCGCCTTTGTACGGCACATGCGAGAGCTTGATGCCGTACTCGCGGTGCAGTTCGGCCACTAGAAAGTGGCCGATCGAACCGCTGCCTGCCGAGGCCGTCGGCACTTCCCCGGGGCGCTGGCGCGCGTGATCGAGCAGGCCCTGCACCGAGGTGACGGGGAGCGCCGGATTGACGATGACGGCAACCGGCCCTTCGGCCACCAGCGCCACGGGTTCGAAGTCGGTCCAGTCGTACCCCAGCGACCGGTAGAGCCACGGGTTGGTCGTGAGCGGCGCATTGGTCGAGAGCATGAGCGTGTAGCCGTCGGGAGCGGCACGCGCGACGGTCTGCGCCGCCACCGAACCGGCAGCGCCGGCCCGGTTGTCGACGATCACCGGCTGGCCCCAGGTCTCCGAGAGCTTCTGCCCGAGCACGCGGGCGAAGATGTCGACCGCGCCACCGACCACGTGGGCGCAGACAAGCCGCACGGGTTTGGCCGGATAGCTGGCAGACGACTCGGCAGCCTGCGAAGGCACGGCGAGAAGTGCCGGCACCAGCACCCAGCCAACGAGGTGCAGGCGCAAGGACCACCAGGACTTGCAGGCAGATTGCATGACACTTGTCTCCGTGCGTACCGGCATTCTGGGGGCCGACACCACGCACCCGACCCGATCCGAGCCTTTCTCGTCACCGGAGTATGGTGGCCGCCCGGAGCCAGGTCAATCGGCTAAGATCGGACGCGCCGGGTCGCCCTGGCACCCCAAGGTCGGCTGACCGACAAGCGCACGGACAGGCGCACACCGGGGCACACAACACATCAGGGAGACACATGGACCTCAATCTCACGGGCCGCACGGCGCTCGTCACCGGCGCATCGATGGGCATCGGCCTTGCCATCGCGCGCGTGCTGGCCGCCGAAGGCTGCACCCTGCATCTGGCCGCGCGCAACCCCGAGCGCCTCGCGGCAGCCGCCACCGACCTCGAGCGCGAATTCAGCGTGTCCGTCACGCCCCACCCATGCGACCTCTCGCAGACCGAGCAGGTGCTGGCACTCGCCCAGGCAGTGCCCGAGCCCGACATCCTGGTGAACAACGCCGGTGGCATCCCGCGTGGCACCCTGCAAGCGGTCGACGGCACCACCTGGCGGCGTGCCTGGGATCTGAAGGTGTTCGGCTACATCGATCTCACGCGTGCACTTATCGCCCGCATGTACCAGCGACGACGGGGCGTGATCGTCAACGTGATCGGTGCCGCCGCCGAGCGGCTCGACCCCAACTACATCGCCGGTTGCACTGGCAACGCCGCACTCAACGCGTTTACCCAGTGCCTGGGGTCCGAAAGCATCGCTCATGGCGTACGGGTCGTCGCGGTCAACCCGGGCCCGGTGATGACCGAACGCTTCATGCAGGGCCTGCACTGGCGCGCGGAGACCCGCTTCGGGGATCGCAACCGCTGGCAGGAGATCCTGACCCGCGACATCCCGATCGGACGTGCCGGCACGCCGGAAGAGGTGGCACACGCCGTCGCCTTTCTCGCTTCGGATCTGGCCGCCTACATCAGCGGCGAGGGTCTGCGCATCGACGCGGGCTTCAGCGGCAGCCTGAAGGTGAAAGCCGGTGAGTGACGCGCGCGCGAGCCAGGCACAGACCCTGAACCCGCCCCAACCCGGGCAACGTGCCGACGCGATTCTCACCCGGCAGGAAGGCGCCGTGGCCACGGTGGTCATCTCCAACATCGCGCGGCACAACGCGATGACCCCGGCGATGTGGGGCGCCCTGGCAGAGACCCTCGATCGGCTCGATGCCGACCCTGCAGTGCGCGTGATCGTGCTCGCCGGGGACGGCGAGCGCGCCTTCGTATCGGGCGCCGACATTGGCGCCTTTGGCGCGAAAAAGCCCGAGGGTCCGCCGATGCCGACGGCCGATGCGCCCTACCTCCTGCCGCTGCGCTGCACAAAGCCCGTGATCGCGTCGATTCGCGGGTTCTGCATGGGCGGGGGCCTGGGCCTTGCGGCCTCCTGCGATGTCCGTCTGTGTGCCGACGACGCAATCTTTCGCATGCCCGCCGCACGACTGGGCATCGGCTACAGCACAGCAGGCATCGAGCGTCTGATGCAGGTCATCGGCACGGCCAACACACTCGACATCTTCCTCTCGGCGGAGCGGTTCGGTGCTGCCGAGGCCCAACGCATGGGCTTCGTGCAACGCGTCGTGCCGGCCGCGGAACTGGCTGCGGTAACTGCCCGCTATGCGCAGGGCGTTGCGCTCAACGCACCGCTCTCCCTCGCGACCGCCAAGGGCACCGTGCGCGAACTGCTCAAGGACCCGGCACGGCGTGACTTCACTGCGGTCGATGCCCTGCGCGCGGCTTGCAGCGCGAGCGAAGACTTTCGCGAGGGCCGTCAGGCCTTCATGGAAAAACGCGATCCGGTGTTCAAGGGGTATTGAACTCGAGGCTTGCCCCGCCTCATCGAGTTCGAGACGTCGGCAACTTATTGAATGTTCATGTCCAGCCGATGCCGCCTCATGCCGGGACGCGTTAGTCTTGACGATTGCAACCTGCATGGCTGGTACCGAGCTTGCGCTCGCTCCGCTCCGCTCTGTCGACGACCACAGGCAGAAGCAGGCCGGACGCCCGCGAGGCCGCCAGCACTCGTGATGGACAGCCACGCCAACCACGCTCTGCCGGTCAGCCACCTCGACTGGCTCGAATCAGAATCGATCCACATCCTGCGCGAAGTGGCTGCCGAGTGCGCCAATCCGGTGCTGCTCTTCTCGGGCGGCAAGGACTCGGCCGTGTTGCTGCGACTGGCCGAGAAGGCGTTCAGGCCCGGGCGCTTTCCGTTCCCGCTGCTCCACGTGGATACCGGACACAACTTTCCCGAGGTCATCGCGTTTCGCGATCGCCGGGCAGCAGAACTCGGCGAGCGCCTGATCGTACGCTCGGTGGAGGATTCGATCGCCCGAGGGCGCGTGACACTGCGCGCGGCCGATGAATCACGCAACAGGCACCAGAGCACGACGCTGCTCGATGCGATCACCGAGTTCGGCTTCGATGCCTGTTTTGGCGGTGCCCGTCGCGACGAGGAAAAGGCCCGCGCCAAGGAGCGCATCTTCTCGTTTCGCGATGAATTTGGTCAGTGGGACCCGCGCAACCAGCGACCCGAACTGTGGAATCTCTACAACACGCGTGTGCATCCCGGCGAGCACATGCGCGTGTTTCCCATTTCCAACTGGACGGAACTCGACGTGTGGCAGTACATCGCGCGCGAACGACTCGACGTGCCGAGCATCTACTTTGCCCACCCGCGCGCGGTGATTCCTCGCCGTGGTGGCCTGATGCCGGTCTCGTGGCTCATATCTCCGGGCGCGGGCGAGCACGTCGAAACCCGAATGGTGCGCTTTCGCACCGTGGGCGACATGACCTGCACCGCCCCGGTCGAATCGACTGCGATCGAAGTCGCCACCATCATCGACGAAACAGCCGTGAGCCGCATGACCGAGCGCGGCGCAACCCGCCTGGACGATCAGACCTCGGAAGCGTCGATGGAACTGCGCAAGCGTGAGGGATATTTCTGATGACGACCTCGGGCGTACTGCGCATCGCCACCGCTGGCAGCGTCGATGACGGCAAGAGCACGCTCATCGGACGACTGCTGCATGACGCGAAGGCCATTCTCGAAGACCAGCTCGCTGCCATCGAACGCGCGACCACCAGGCGCGGCGGCGAAGGGCTCGACCTGTCGCTCCTCACCGACGGACTGATCGCCGAGCGCGATCAGGGCATCACCATCGATGTGGCCTACCGCTACTTCTCGACACCGCAGCGCAAGTTCATCATCGCCGACACCCCTGGCCACGAACAGTACACGCGCAACATGGCCACCGGCGCCTCGACCGCCGATGCCTCGATCCTTCTGGTCGATGCACGCAAGGGCCTGGTCGTGCAATCGCGCCGTCACGCGATCATTGCAGGCCTGCTCGGCCTCCGCCATGTCATCGTGGCGGTCAACAAGATGGATCTGGTCGGCCATGACGAGGCGGTCTTCCGATCCATCGAAGGCGAGTTCAACGCCTTTCTCGAACGCATCGGCATCACGCGGATTCACGTCATTCCCGTATCGGCTCTGAACGGCGACAATGTGGTGGATCGCAGCCGGGCGATGCCCTGGTACCGGGGCCCTGCGCTGCTCGAACTGCTCGAGACCCTTGACGCAGAGGACACCAGCACCCGGCCGTTTCGTTTTCCCGTGCAAGGCGTGAGTCGGTCGCGCGCTCGCGATCAGAGCGACCGCCGCGCGTGCATGGGGCGCATCGAGGCGGGCACGATTGCGCGTGGCGATGCGGTGACTGTCTTGCCCGGTGGCCAACGCACGACAGTGCGCGACATCATTGCCTGGCATGACAACGCCAGCGCATCCTTCGCAACAGCCAGCGCCGGGCAGTCAGTCAACCTCGTCTTCACCGACGAGATCGACATCAGCCGCGGTGATCTGATCGCCGCCGCCGACACCGAGCCGGGCGATGCACCTCGCGTCCTGCGAGCCTTCGATGCGGTCGTCTGCTGGATGAGTCAGAACGCACTCGATACCTCACGCCGCTATCTGGTCAAGCACACTTCGCGTACCGTGCGAGCACGCTTCCTCGAGGTACGCGCTCAGATCGACGTGAATACCGGATCGACACGACCTGCGGCCAGACTCGCGCTGAACGACATCGGCGAGGTTCGCATCGCGACGCAATCGCCTCTGGTCGTCGACGCCTATACGACCCTTCGCCCGACCGGCGCCTTCATCGTCATCGACGAGGACAGCAACGAGACCGCCGCAGCGGGGATGATCCGGTGAAGCGCCGGAACAACCCCGCACCCTGCCTGATCAGCGACCCGGTTGAGGCGTGAGGCGCAAGTAGGGTTTCAGGGCACGAAAGCCCCGTGGAAACTTCTCGGCCAGAACCGCCGGATCCTGCAGCGAGGGGAGAATCACCACGTCTTCGCCAGGTTTCCAGTTGCCCGGCGTCGCCACGCTGTGGTTGTCGGTGAGCTGCAGCGAATCGATCACCCGCAGGATCTCGTCGAAGTTGCGACCGGTGCTGGCCGGATAGGTAATGATCAGGCGCACCCGTTTTTGCGGGTCGATGACGAAGAGCGATCGAACCGTATGCGTTGCACTCGCATTCGGATGAATCATGTCGTAGAGCGTGGCCACCCGACGATCGGGGTCGGCAATGATCGGAAAGTCGACATGGGTCGACTGTGTCTCGTCGATGTCGGCAATCCAGCGCTCATGCGACTCGACCGGATCCACCGACAGCGCAATCACCTTCACGTTGCGACGGGCAAATTCGGCCTTGAGCCTGGCGGTGAGGCCCAGTTCGGTCGTGCAGACCGGTGTGAAATCCGCAGGGTGCGAGAAGAGCACCCCCCAGCTCGTCCCCAGCCATTCATGGAACAGGATCGGGCCGGCACTCGAATCCTGACGGAAATCAGGGGCGGTATCGCCCAGTCGCAAGGTCATGACATTCTCCTCTGATGGGGTAGCCACGGATCGGCACCCGACAGAGGACATTGTCCCCGTGCCTCAACGGCACAGGAACGATTGATTGGTCATTACCTTATGCCGCGAGGGCGCGTAGGCTCAGGTGAGCTTCCCGTGGCATGCCTTGTATTTCTTGCCCGAACCACAGGGACAGGGGTCGTTGCGCCCGATCTTGGCACCCGCATTCACGATCTGCTGGGGCGCACGCGGACGCTCCTGGGTCATGGCTGCGAACCCTTCCTGGGCCATCGCTGCAGCCGCTGCCGCCTCGGCGGCCGCTGCATCCTCAACCCCCGGATGGCGGTATTCGAGGTTCTGCGGCGCCGCCTGCTGCGCCTCGACCTGATCGACCTCTTCCTGCGTACGCACCTGAACCCGCATGAGCGTCCGCGTGGCCTCGAGCTTCACCCGCTCGATGAGGGCAGCAAAGAGCTCGAACCCTTCACGCTTGTACTCCTGGCGCGGGTTCTTCTGGGCATAGCCCCGCAAGTGGATGCCCTGACGCAGATGGTCGAGCATGCCCAGATGCTCGCGCCACTCGTGATCGATGAGTTGCAGCAGGATGAGGCGTTTGTACTGACTGAGGGTCTCGGCGGGCGCAAGGCCGGTGCGCGCTGCGAAGGCCTCATCGGCAGCGGCCTGCAGGCGCTCGAGCAAGGCGCCCTCGTCGACGCCTTCCTTCGCCCAATCGGCGAGCGGCACTTCAACCAGAATCTCGGCGCTCAGGGTGCGCGCGAGGCCCTCGAGGTCCCACTGTTCCTCGACACTGTCGGCCGGCACGTGCTGGCGCAGCAGGTCCTCGACCACGCTGTCCCGCAGCCGCTTCACCAGTTCGTCGATATCGGAATCGGTGCCATCGAGAACGAGGTTGCGCTGCTCGTAGATGGTCTTGCGCTGGTCATTGGCGACGTTGTCGTACTCGAGCAGCTGCTTGCGAATGTCGAAGTTGTGCGCTTCGACCTTGCGCTGCGCCGACTCGATCGATCGGGTGACCATGCCGGCCTCGATCGGCTCGTCTTCGGGCATCTTGAGCATCTGCATGATGCGCTGGATGCGCTCGCCGGCAAAGATGCGCAGCAACGGGTCCTCGAGCGAAAGAAAGAACCGGCTGGAACCCGGATCGCCCTGCCGCCCGGCACGACCCCGCAGCTGGTTGTCGATGCGGCGCGATTCGTGCCGCTCGGTACCGATGATGTGCAGGCCACCCGCTGCCAGCACCTGCTCATGCAGGCCCTGCCACTCGGCCTGCAGCACCGCGATACGCGCCGCCTTGTCGTCCTCGGAGAGCGAGGCATCGTCGGTGATGTGCTCGGACTGCTTCTCGACATTGCCCCCGAGCACGATGTCAGTCCCGCGTCCGGCCATGTTGGTGGCGATGGTGATCATGCCCGGCCGGCCGGCCTGAGCGACGATCTGGGCCTCGCGGTCGTGCTCCTTGGCGTTGAGCACCTGATGCGCGATGCCCTTCCTGAGACCCGCTGCGTCGAGCAGTCGCGAGAAGTGCTCGGAGGCTTCCACCGAAGTCGTCCCCACCAGCACCGGCTGACCGCGGCCGTTGCACTCGACAATGTCACGAATGACCGCATTGTCGCGCTCGTGCGCGGTGCGAAACACCTGATCGAGCCGGTCGTCGCGCACCATCGGGTGGTGGGTTGGAATCACCACCGTCTCGAGGCTGTAGATTTCCTGGAACTCGAAAGCCTCGGTATCGGCCGTTCCGGTCATGCCGGCCAGCTTCTCGTACATCCGGAAGTAGTTCTGGAACGTGATCGAGGCGAGCGTCTGGTTCTCGCTCTGGATGTCAACCCGCTCCTTGGCCTCGACGGCCTGGTGCAAGCCATCGGACCAGCGGCGGCCCGACATCAAGCGCCCGGTGAACTCGTCGACAATGACCACTTCGCGGTTCTGCACCACATAGTGCCGGTCGCGGAAGAACAGATGATGGGCCCGCAGACTGCTGTACAGGTGATGAATGAGGCTGATGTTCTCGGGCGCGTAGAGGCTCGAACCCTCGGCCAGCAGACCTGCCTCGGCGAGGATGGCTTCCGCATGCTCGTGACCCGACTCGGTGAGCAGCACCTGATGGTTCTTCTCGTCGACGGTGAAATCACCATCGGCCGCCTCGAGCGTGCTGCTGTTCTTGAGCAGCGGCACCACACGGTCGATCTTCTGGTAGATGTCGGTGCGGTCTTCGGCCTGCCCCGAGATGATGAGCGGGGTACGCGCCTCGTCGATGAGAATCGAGTCGACCTCATCGACGATGGCGTAGTGCAGGGGCCGCTGCAGTCGCTCCTCGGGGGCCATCACCATGTTGTTGCGCAGGTAATCGAAGCCGAATTCGTTGTTGGTGCCGTAGGTGATGTCAGCCGCGTAGGCGGCCTGCTTCTGCTCGCGTGGCAGATTGGCCAGATTCACGCCCACCGTCATGCCGAGAAAGTGGAATACCCGCCCCATCCACTGGGCATCGCGCTGCGCCAGGTACTCGTTGACCGTGACCACGTGGACGCCCTTGCCGGGCAGGGCATTCAGATAGGCGGGCAGCGTCGCCACCAGCGTCTTGCCCTCACCGGTCCGCATCTCGGCGATCTTGCCCCCGTGCAGCACCATGCCGCCAATGAGTTGCACGTCGAAATGCCGCATGTTCAGCACACGCCAGGCGGCTTCACGAACGGTGGCAAAGGCTTCAGGCAACAGCGCATCGAGCGTCTCGCCCGCCGCATGTCGCGCTCGCAAGCGCTCCGTCTGGGCCGCCAGTTCGGTGTCTGAAAGGGCCTTCATCTGCGGCTCGAGCGCGTTGACCGCGCGCACCGTCCGACGGTAACCCTTGAGGAGCCGGTCGTTACGGCTGCCAAAAATCTTCCTGAGAACTTTGTCTATCATGCTCGCGCCGTCGCGGCCCCATCAGAAATCATTGAATGGAAAGGCTATTTCATGGTGCGGGGGTCAACCTGCAATGATAGCATGGTACGGTTTCAAGGGTCTGTGCCCTCCCCGGGCTCCCGCGCCTGCGCCATGCCTGCATGGCGATGGCTTCATGATTGCCCTGTTGCCAGCACCCACCCCAGCGCCCGATGCGACGTCACCCCTCCGCCCTGCAGCGCCCCACCCCCCCGACCATCGGGCGGGTGCTGCACGCCGGGGCGCTCGGCCCCCTGATGCACAAGGCTGACCTCCTCGCCCGCCTCGGGACCACGCTCGCCGGCAACCTGCCCCGGCCTCTCGCCACGCGCTGCCAGGTCGCCAATCTGCAGGATGACGCCACGCTGGTGATCGTGGCCGCCTCGAGTGCAGTGGCGGCCAAGATCCGCGCCCTTGCCCCGCGCCTGGAGCGCAGTCTGGCGAGCGTGCATCCGGACATCCGCGCGCTCCTCGTTCAGGTTCGACCCGAGAGCATCGCGCCCGCCGCCGCGCCCGCACAACCGCGGCTGCTGGCGCCCGAGGCCGCCGGCCACCTCGACCGGCTCGCGGCCAGCCTGCCCGACTCTCCCCTTAAGCGTGCAATCGATCGACTCGCCCGCAAGCGGACCCCCTCAGTCAGCGACTGAAATGGTCTCGAGGAAGGCGTCAAGCACGGCATTGAACCGCTGCGCTTCATCGACAAAGAGGGCATGCCCGGCCTGCGCGAAGACTTCGGTCCGGATATCCGGGCGCCTCCGAGCCACGCTGGCGGCCTGGGCTGCGAAGGCCGGCGTCACCACATAGAGAACGGGCTTGCTCGTGGCGTAGAGCGCATCGCGCCAGCGGGTCCGGGGCCAGGTCCAGGACAGGAGCGCCACACTGGCCTCGAGCGGCGTCCGCAGCGCTGCCTGCTCGATCGACTGGAGATAGGCTTCGGTTTGCGGCGAGCGGTACATCGACCGCACGAAAGCGCGCACGGTCTGTTCGCGATCGGTCCGCAACCGGCTGGTGAACGAGGGACCCTTGCCACCCCGCGGCGCGGGTTCCTCGCCCACCGAGTTGTCGACCAGCACGAGCCCCGCGTGGGCCTTGTCGCCCTGCGCTTCGACATAGGCCAGCGTCTCCAGCACACCGAGTGACCACCCGACGATGACCGGGCGCTGCAGGCCGGCTGCGACGATCAGTTCGGCGATGTCCCGCGCACGCCGTTCAGGGCTGTATCCGGCCGGCGCAATCGCCGACTTGCCCTGACCTCGCGGGTCGAGCGCCACCACCCGATGCTGTTGCGCGAAGTGCGCCAGCTGCGGCTCCCAGATGGCAGCAGGCATGCTCCAGCCGGGTACGAACACGATGGGTGCACGCCTCCCCTCGGTTCGCTCCTGGCCGCGCTCCTCGTAATGCAGTTGCACGCCATCGGAGGTCCGGAAATGATGCGACTCGGCCCTCGTCATGTCACTCGCCAGACCCAGGCCCGCGATGCCCACGAGGACGACCGCGCGCGACACCCCCACGGACCGGAAGACGCCCGAGGCCTGGAGCGCCGTGGAGCCGTTCGATGGCCGGCAAACACACGGTGCTCCGGGTGCCCGAAGCAAGGACGACCGCCGACGGCCTGCACCGGTCCCTCGGCGCCGGAAGAGGGTGCGAATCGCCTCAGGCAACAGCGAGCGCAAACTGTCGGGTCACCGCTCGCGGCACCGGATCGGCATCCCCGAAGGACACGCGCTCGAAGGCCGTTTGGTCGGCCAGCAGCGCCCGCAGCAGCCGGTTGTTCAGTTCATGACCCGACTTGTGGGCGGTAAATGACCCGAGAATCGGCAGGCCGGCCATGTAGAGGTCGCCGATCGCATCGAGCACCTTGTGCTTCACGAACTCGTCGGCATAGCGCAACCCCTCCGGATTGAGCACCCTGAATTCATCCATCACCACCGCATTGTCAAGACTGCCCCCGAGCGCGAGACCGTGCGCGCGCATCGCTTCCACATCCTGGGCAAAGCCGAAGGTCCGGGCACGTGCGATGTCCTTCCGGTAGGGCGTCTCACCGAGATCGAAGGTCACCGACTGGCCGGTGCGATCGATGGCCGGATGATCGAAGGCAATGCTGAAACTCAGGCGAAAGCCCTCATGAGGCTCGAGTCGGGCCCACTTGTCGCCTTCGGCGACGTCGATGGTCTTCAGTACGCGCAGAAAGCGCTTCGGGGCATCGAGTTCCTCGATGCCCACCGACTGGATGAGAAACACGAAGGGGGCAGCACTGCCATCGAGAATCGGCACTTCCGGCCCCGTCAGTTCGACGCGCAGGTTGTCGATGCCCAGGCCCGCCAGCGCCGACATCAGGTGCTCGACGGTGGAGACCTTGAAGTCGCCCTGGCGCAGCGAGGTACACATGCGCGTGTCGGTCACGCGCGCCGGATCGGCTTCAAGCCAGGGCAGACCGGGCAGGTCGACGCGCTGGAACACGATGCCGGTATCAGGCCCGGCAGGCTTGAGCGTCATGTCGACGCGTGCGCCGGTATGCAGCCCGACCCCGGTCGTGGTCACTGGCGACTTGAGCGTGCGCTGACGAAGCATGAGCATGACCCGTTGTGGAGAGACGATCGCTCGGGCACGGACGGCACCGGGCGAATGCCGATGGTGCGCCGGTTGCCCCGCGCCAGAGGCCCCTATGATACTGCCATAACGCAGTGCAGCATCCGCGGTTGACCGCCCCCCTCGAGGTGCGCTCTCCCACTGAAGGTGATACCGTTCGCGCGGGCATCGGATCGGCCGAGGCCTTTCACGATACGCGCTGCGAGCTGACATGGCACGACACCCTTCCTACCTGCCGCACGGAGTGATCCCGGCGGTTCTTCTGCCCTTTCACGAAGACTTCTCGATCGACGAGACATCCTACCGCTCGCACCTGCGCGACGTGTGCGCGGTCAAGGGGGTGACCGCCATCACGATCAACGCGCACTCCACCGAAGCGGCCTCCTGCACCTTCGAGGAACAGCGTCGGGTGCTGGCAATCACCCAGGACGAAGTGGGCGCCCGCATGCCGATCGTGCATGGGGTCTACGCCGAGGGCAGCCTCGAGGCGGCGCGCATCGCGCGCATGGCTACCGAAGGCGGCGCTTCGGCGCTGCTGGTCTTTCCGCCGGGTCCGTTCACGCTGGGTCATCGCCCAGCCAATGTGATCACCCACTTCAAGCACATCGCCGACGCCTCCGACCTGCCGCTCATCGTCTTCCAGTATCCCCTGGCGGGTGGCCAGGGCTATCCGATGGCGACGTTGCTGGCACTGCTCGATGCGGTGCCCGGCATCACCGCCATCAAGGACTGGTGCTCGAACCCGGCCCAGCACGAGCGTCATGTCCGTGCCCTGCAGTCGCGCCAGCCGGCGGTAAACGTGCTCAGCACCCACAGCGCGTGGCTGATGAGTTCGCTGGTACTGGGGTGCAACGGCCTGCTGTCGGGGAGCGGTTCGGTCATCGCCGACCTGCAGTCACAACTGTTCGAGGCGGTGCAGGCCGGGGACCTCAAGGCCGCCCAGGCCATCAATGACCGCATCAACCCGACCGCCGAGATCTTCTACAGCGAGCCGTGGATCGACATGCACAATCGCATGAAGGAAGCCCTGGTGCTGATGGGTCGCCTGCCGCGCGCCGTGGTGCGCCCGCCCCTCACACGCCTGCCAGCCGACGAGATCGAACGCATTCGCAAGGCGCTGGTCGCGGCCGGACTGCTGCCGGCCTGACACCGACGGCAGACACTCACCCGCGACGACCCGCGCGGGCGAGAGTCACGGTGCCGGAACCCGCCGGGTTCCGGCCTCCGGACACTCAGTCGGCCTGCTTGCGCAGAAACGCCGGAATGTCGAACTTGTCCATACCGCTCATCTGCAGTGCCTCGACCGTCGCGGCCCGATTGCGCCGGATGACGTTGGGCGTGTCAGACGCTTCATACTGACGCTCGACGAAGGGCTGGTTGTCGGTGCCGGTACGGCTGATCACCTGCAGCGGCTTGCTCATCTTCTGCTGCTGCGTGCCGAGCCCGGTGGCGACCACGGTGACGCGCAGGTTCTCGCCCATCTCCTCGTCGTGAACCGCACCGAAGATGATCGTGGCCTCTTCGGCCGCAAACCCGCGCACGGTATTCATCACCTCGTTCACTTCCCGCATCTTGAGCGAGTGGCTGGCCGTGATGTTCACGAGCACGCCGCGCGCGCCCGAGAGGTTGACACCCTCGAGGAGCGGACTGGCCACGGCCTGCTCGGCGGCGAGGCGCGCACGATCGACACCGCTCGCGAAGGCCGAACCCATCATGGCCATGCCCATCTCGGACATCACGGTACGCACGTCCTCGAAGTCGACGTTGACCAGACCCGGGCAGTTGATGATCTCGGCGATACCAGCCACCGCGTTGTGGAGCACATCGTCGGCCGCCTTGAAGGCATCGCGCATGCTCACGTCATCGCCCAGCACCTCCATCAGGCGCTCGTTGAGGATGACGATCAGTGAATCGACGTTCTGCGACAACAGTTCCAGGCCCGCTTCGGCCACGCGAATGCGCTTGCCTTCGAACTGGAAGGGCTTGGTGACCACGGCCACCGTAAGGATGCCCATTTCCTTGGCAACCTCGGCCACGACAGGCGCTGCGCCGGTCCCGGTGCCGCCCCCCATGCCGGCCGTGATGAAGACCATGTTGGCACCCGCGAGCGCAGCCCGGATGGCATCGCGCTGTTCGATCGCGGCAGCCTGACCCGCCTCGGGCTTGGCGCCTGCACCCAGACCGGTGGTACCCAACTGCAGGCGCGTGCTGGCCGTGCATCGTGCGAGCGACTGAGCGTCGGTATTGGCAACGACGAACTCGACGCCCTTCACACCGCTGTTGATCATGTGCTCGACGGCATTGCCCCCTGCGCCACCGACGCCGACCACCTTGATGACCGTTCCAGCGGCCGGGTTGTCCACGATTTCAAACTTCATTGGAACCTCCAGGTTAGAGACTTTACGCACCGTTTGCCTGATCTTTCAGGTCCTGCACCTGCCTGGTCGAACCACCGATCTGCCCTGCCGTTCGCCTGCACGCGCCAGCAAGGCAGCACTGCATCAGAAGTTCTTCCGAAACCAATCCCTCATTCGCGCCAGCGTCTGGCGGAACGACCCGCTCTGCCGCGCCGCGAGCCCACGTCGGGTCTGGCTCTGTCCTTCGAGGAGCAGCCCCATGACCGTGGCAAATCGCGGCTGACAGATCATGCCAGCAAGTCCACCCGTGTAGCGCGGCGTACCGATCCGCACTGGCAGATCGAAGATCTCCATCCCCAGATCAGTCATGCCTTGCATCGCCGCACAACCGCCGGTGAGCACCACCCCCGAGGATATGAGTTCTTCATACCCGGATTGTCGCAGGACTTGCTGCACCATCGAAAAAAGTTCTTCGACGCGGGGCTCGATGACCTCGGCCAGCATCTGTCGCGACAGCGTGCGCGGCCCGCGGTCACCCAGGCCGGGCACTTCGATCAGTTCATCGGCAGCCGCCAGCGAGCGCAGGGCACACCCGAAGTTGACCTTGATGTCTTCGGCCTCAGGGGTGGGCGTGCGCAGTGCCATCGCGATGTCGGCCGTGATCTGGTCGCCGGCCACGGGCAGCACGGCGGTATGCCGGATGGCACCGTGGGTAAAGACCGCGATGTCGGTCGTGCCACCACCGATGTCGACCAGACAGACACCGAGGTCCTTCTCGTCGTCGGTCAGCACCGCCTGACTGGAGGCAAGGGGTTGCAGGATCAGGTCGGCCACTTCGAGGCCGCAGCGGCGCACGCACTTGATGATGTTCTGCGCGGCCGAGACCGCACCGGTCACGATGTGGACCTTCACCTCGAGCCGTACGCCACTCATGCCAACCGGTTCGCGAATGCCGTCCTGGCCGTCGATCACGAACTCCTGGGGCAGGATGTGCAGCACCTGCTGATCGGTCGGAATCGCAATGGCGCGGGCCGTCTCGACCACGCGCTCGACATCGAGCGGCGTCACCTCGCGGTCACGCAAAGGCAGCATGCCGGTGGAGTTGAAACTGCGGATATGACTGCCGGCAATGCCGGTATAGACCGACTGCACCTTCACGCCGGACATCAGTTCGGCTTCCTCGAGCGCCTTCTGGATCGCACCGACCGTGGCCTCGATGTTGACGACCACGCCCTTGCGCAGTCCTTTCGACTCGGCCGTGCCCAGCCCGATGAGGGTCATTTCGCCGTCATCGGCCAGTTCGGCAACCGCCGCCACCACCTTGGAAGTGCCGATGTCGAGGCCGACGACGATACTGCGCTGTTCCTTGCTCATCGATACCTTCCTTCAAGCCAATGGCGGTGCACGCTCGGCGAGCGATGCATTGGTAATGGGTTTGCGCCGGGCTGCGGGAACCCCCACGGGCGGCGGTGTCGTCTTGTCACCGCGCAGGGTCGGCAGTTCGGGGACCCGCAGCGCAAACCCGTTGGCGTAGCGCAGATCGATCCGATTGAACTTGCCCGGTGGCAAGCGGGCGATGGTGTCCGGGTAGAGCCGCACCAGGCGCGCGAGACGGTCCTCGGCCGACTCACCGGGCGCATCACGACCCAGGATGATCGACAAGCCGTCACTGAGGGTGAGTTCCCAGGCATAACGAGGCGTGAGCGTCACCGACACCAGGTCGCGTCCGATCGGTTTCAGGGCAACACGAAACCGGTGGTAATGATCGGTGACATCGATGGCCGTCCCGGGTGGTCCGCTGAATCGCGGCAACGGCACCGAGGACTCGGCAAGAAACACCTCACCCCAGCTATTGACCAGTTCGCGATCTGACCAGCGGGCGATGGCCTTGTGCGCCTCTACCACCACCTCGAGCCGATCGGGCCAGACCCGACGCACCCGGGCCCGGCGTACCCCAGGCACCGACTCGACCCAGCCACGAACCCGATCGAGATCAGCGCCGAAGAAATTGCCCAGGGTACGACCGACAAACGCATCGGCGATCTGGTCCGGCGCGATCTGCCCGACATCACCCACGATGGTGACCGAGCGCACCGGCAGCGCCGCGCTGTTGAGAGCGGCCACCGCGACGAGTTTCAGCACGATGATGGCGGCCAGACCGAACATGAGGTTGGCGGCAATGTCGAGCAGGCGGGTGTTTCTCCACATCGCTCAGCGCTCCCTCACCGCAGCCGCCAGAATGCGCATGCACAAGGGTCCGAACTCGATGCCCGCATGGCGTGCGGCCATCGGCACCAGGGAGTGGTCGGTCATGCCCGGTGCCGTGTTCACCTCGAGAAAGAAGGGCTGCCCGCTTTCATCGAGCATGAGGTCGACACGCCCCCAGCCGCGACAACCCAGCAGATCGAAGGCCGCGAGCGCCGCCTTCTGGATCGCCGCCTCGTGGTCGGGTGCGAGGCCGCAGGGGAGCACGTAGCGGGTGTCGGTGGCCGAGTACTTGGCCTCGTAATCGTAGAAGTCGCGCGGGGTCTCGAGGCGGATGAGCGGGAGCGGTTCACCGTCGAGAATCGCAGCGGTCAGTTCGATGCCTTTCACGAAGCGCTCCCCGATCACCAGCCGGTCATGCCCTGAAGCCCGGCGCCAGGCCGGCTCGAGATCGGCAGCGGCCGTCACCTTGCTCATGCCGATCGAGGAACCCTCATTGGCGGGCTTCACCATGATCGGCAGGCCGAGCTGCTCGACGACGGCCGCAAAGTCCGTCGATGCATCGAGCACCGCAAAATCGGGGGTCGGCAAGCCGGCGGCGCGCCACAGAAGCTTCGTGCGCCACTTGTCCATCGCAAGCGCGCTCGCCAGCACACCCGATCCGGTATACGGAATACCCAGCAGGTCGAGGGCACCCTGCACGGTGCCATCCTCACCCGGCCGCCCGTGCAGCACGTTGAAGGCGACGGTCACCCCCTCGGTGACCAGATCGGCCAGAGGACGCACGGACGGGTCGAACGGGATCACGTCGACACCGAGTTCACGCAGGGCTGCGAGAACCATGCCCCCCGAGCGCAATGACACCTCGCGCTCGGCCGACGAGCCGCCATGAAGTACCGCCACCCGACCGGCGGGCAGCACCTGCTCGATCCGTTGCGCGGTCACTGGAGCGTCTCCCCGACGACGCGCACCTCGGGTTCGAGTGCAACCGCACATCGCTCGAGCACCACGGCACGAACGTGTGCGATGAGTGCCTCGATGTCGGCAGCCGTGGCGGCACCCGTGGCATTGACGATGAAGTTGGCATGTCGGGGGGACACCTGCGCACCGCCGATGGTGAATCCCTTGAGGCCACATGCCTCGATCAGACGCGCCGCGTGATCACCCGGCGGATTGCGAAACACCGAGCCTGCATTGGGCTGATTGAGGGGCTGCGTGGCAACCCGACGCACGAGCAATTCACGGATGCGTTCGCGCGACGCCGTCACCTCTCCCGCAGGGAACCGGAACCAGGCTGCCGTGAACCACTCGTCGGCGCGTTCAGCCGCAGGCTGGCAGTGCCGGTAGCCCAGTGTGAATTCAGCCGGCTGACGGACCCGCAGGTCGCCCCTGCGATCGATGGTCTGCACCCGGGCAACGAAGTCCCAGGTCTCGCTGCCATGGCAGCCCGCGTTCATCGCCAACGCACCACCCATCGTGCCCGGAATACCGGCAAGAAACTCCCCTCCTGCAAGCGCGTGCGCGGCGACAAATCGGGCCAGTTTCGGACAGGCAACGCCTGCTTCGACATACACAAGCCCTTCTTCGTGGCGAATCACACCGTGCGTATTGTGCATCAGGACGACCGTTCCCCGATAGCCTCCGTCGCGTACGAGGAGATTGCTGCCCAGCCCGACAAAAAGCACCGGCTCACGCGGCGGCAAGGCGCTCAGGAAGGCGCGCAACGCGGTCAGATCGGCGGGATGGAATGCGCGCGCGGCTACCCCGCCAGCGCGCCAGCTCACATGGCGCGACATCGGTTCATTGCTGCGAGCGGCTTCGGTCATGGGGCCGCCTGCACCAGGCGCGCAGGCACACCGCCGATGGAGCCCGCCCCCATGACAACCACCACATCACCGGGTCGCACGACCTGGCGCACGGCAGCGGCCATGTCGGCAATGTTCTCGACAAACACCGGTTCGACCTTGCCGGCTACCCGCAAGGCGCGCGCCAGCGCACGCCCATCGGCTGCCACGATGGGCGCTTCGCCGGCCGGATACACCTCGGCAAGCACCACCGCATCGGCAGCCGAGAGCACCCGCACGAAGTCCTCGAACAGATCGCGGGTACGGGTGTATCGATGCGGCTGAAAGGCGAGCACGATCCGCCGGCCCGGAAAGGCGCCACGCGCAGCCGCGAGCGTCGCGTGCATTTCCGCCGGATGGTGACCGTAGTCATCGACCAGCGTCGCGCTGCCCCCTTCGATCGCGATCTCTCCACAGAGCTGGAAGCGCCGCCCGACGCCATGGAATTCGGCCAGTGCCCGGACGATGGCTTCATCGGGCAGGCCAAGCTCGTCGGCAATCGCGATCGCCGCCAGCGCGTTCTGCACATTGTGCAGACCGGGCAGATTGAGGCGCACCTCGAGCGGTGCCGGGTTGGTTTCGCGCTCGACGCGAAAGCACATCGTGGTGCCGTCTGCACGCACATCGAGCGCGCGCACCATCGCGTCTTCGGCAAACCCGTAGGTGATCACCGGCTTGGACACGAAGGGAATGATCTCGCGCACATGACGATCGTCGGCGCACAGGACGGCCGCCCCGTAGAAGGGCAGGTTCTGCAGGAAGGCTACGAAGGCCTGCCGCAACCGGGCAAAGTCGTGCTGGTAGGTCTCCATGTGATCGGCATCGATGTTGGTCACCACCGCCATCACCGGCTGCAGATGCAGGAACGATGCGTCCGACTCGTCCGCCTCGACCACGATGAACTCACCCGCGCCCAGACGCGCATTGGAGGCCGCACTGGTGAGGCGACCACCGATCACGAAGGTGGGATCGAGCCCCGCCTCGGCGAGCACGCTCGCGACCAGGCTGGTGGTCGTGGTCTTGCCATGCGTGCCGGCCACCGCAATGCCCTGGCGCAGACGCATCAGTTCGGCCAGCATCAGGGCCCGCGGGACGACCGGCACACGCGCGGCGCGAGCCGCCACGACCTCGGGGTTGTCGCTGCGCACGGCTGTGGAGACCACCACCGCGTCGGCGCCCTCGACATGGGCAGCATCGTGCCCGAAGGCGATGCGTACGCCCCGTGCCGTCAGCCGATCGGTGGAGGCATTGCGCGCGAGATCGGACCCGCTCACCTGGTAACCCAGTGTCGCCAGAACCTCGGCAATGCCACTCATGCCCGAGCCGCCGATCCCCACGAAATGGATGTGCCTTACCTTGTGCTTCATCGTGCAGCCTCTTCGCATTCGTCGGCCACCCGCACGGCGGCGTCGGCCCGACCCAGGGCGCGTGCCCGCCGGGCCATCCGGAGCAGTTCGTCTCGCGTCAGACCGCGCAGGCGGGCAGCGAGCGTTGCCGCATCGAGTTGGCCCTGCGGCAGCAGAATGGCTGCACCCGCGTCAGCCAGATAGCGGGCGTTGGCCGTCTGGTGATCATCAATCGCATGGGGATACGGCACGAGCAGGGCCGGGATGCCGGCCGCCGCCAGTTCGGCCACGGTCGTCGCACCCGATCGGCAGATGACCAGATCGGCCGCGGCATACGCGGCAGCCATGTCGTCGATGAAGGCACGCAGATCACCTTCGACATGCACCTGCGCATACTGCTCGCGCAGGGCTTGCAGATGCCGCTCGCCCGACTGGTGTGTCACCTGCGGCCGGTTGGCAGCAGGGATCAGGGCAAGCGCGCGAGGCACGCATGCGTTGAGGGCTGCCGCGCCAAGGCTGCCGCCCACCACGAGGACGCGCAGCGGACCCGTACGGCCTGCGTCACGGACCGTCGGTTCCTCGATGCGGGTAATCGGCGCGCGCACCGGATTACCGGTGTGCCGTCCGTGCGGCAAGGTCGCCGGGAAACTCTCGAGTACCCGTGCACCCAGACGCGCGAGCAGCCGGTTGGCTGAGCCGGCGACGCGATTCTGTTCGTGAATGAGCAGGGGGCATCGCCCGAGACGTGCGGCAAGGCCTCCGGGCACGCTGATGTAGCCACCCATGCCGAGCACCGCGTCAGGGTGCACCTGGCGCAGGATGGCCCGAGCTGCAAGGAATCCACGCAGCAACCTCACCGGCAGGCTGGCCAGCGCCAGGAGCCCCTTGCCACGCAGGCCGGAGAAGGGCACCGCGTGCATCGGATACCCGGCTGCGGCCACCAGTCGGTTCTCCATGCCGCCGGGCGCCCCCATCCAGTGCACGGCCCAACCGCGCTCGCGCAAGACCTCGGCGACCGCGAGCGCGGGCATCACGTGCCCTGCGGTGCCACCCGCCATGATCAGAAGCGTACGCGCAGGTTTCATCCGATGCTCAGGCAGGCAGTCCGCGCTGCAACTGGCGCGACTCCCAGTCGATGCGCAGCACCACGGCAATGGCGATGCAATTGGCGAGGATGCCGCTCCCCCCGTAGCTCATGAACGGCAGGGTAAGGCCCTTGGTCGGGAGGATGCCCATGTTGACGCCCATGTTGATGAAGGATTGCACCCCGATCCAGGTGCCGATGCCAAAGGCGGTGAGCGACGAGAACGGCCGATCGAGCGAGGCTGCGCGCCGGGCAATGACGAAGATGCGCAAGACCAGAAAGGCGAAGAGCGCGACAACCGCAACGACGCCGAGAAACCCCAACTCCTCGGCGATGACGGCGAGCAGGAAATCGGTGTGGGCCTCGGGCAGGTAAAAGAGCTTCTCGAGGCTGCCCCCGAGGCCCACCCCGAACCACTCGCCCCGACCAAAGGCGATGAGCGAATGCGACAGCTGGTAGCCCTTGCCAAGGGCATCAGCCCACGGATCCATGAACCCGAAGATGCGATCGCGCCGGTAGGGGGAGGTGAGCACCAGTAGCGCAAAGCCGGCAAGCACCAACACCAGCGCAGCGCAGAACCAGCGCCAGTTCATGCCGCCGATGAAAAGAATGGACAGTCCGATCGACACGATCACGACCGAGGCGCCGAAGTCGGGCTCGCGCAGCAGCACGAACCCCACCACGATGAGCAGGGCGGCCACCGGCAGGATGCCGCGCGTGAGGCTGTAGAGCACGTCCATCTTGCGACTGGTGTAGTCGGCCACGTAGATCGCGACGAAGAGCTTCATCAGTTCGGAAGGCTGGAGACTGAGCGGACCCAGGGGTATCCAGCGCCGCGCACCATTGACGTCGCGACCGATCCCCGGCACCAGCACCAGGATCAGGGCGATGAGCCCGGCAATGAACAACCACGGCGCCAGTTCCTGCCACAGCTTGGTAGGAATCTGGAAGGCAAGGAGTCCGATCGCAAGCCCGATCACGAGAAAGATCGTATGGCGAAAGAGGAAGTAGCCGGTCTGGTGGCGATACGCACTACCCGCCTCGGCGATGGCAGCCGAGGCCGAGTACACCATCACAAGGCCCAGCACGAGAAGTGCGAGGGCCGCGAGCAAGAGGGCGGCATCGTAGTCGAGCGACAGTTGTGCCCGCCGCAGGCGCTTGACACGTTCCGGCGCACGACCGCCGAACCAGGGCAGTGCATCGAGGCCGAGGCGATGACCGACACGACGAATCATCTCAGGCACGGGTGCTCTCCTTCACGGCGGCGATGAACACCTCGGCACGGTGGGCATAATCACGAAACATGTCGAGGCTGGCGCAAGCGGGCGAGAGCAGTACGGCATCACCAGGGGCCGCCACCGCGCGGGCTCGTGCGACCGCATCCGGCATGTCGGTCGCCTGCCGGATCGGCACCGTGCCAGCGAGGGTACGCTCGATGCGAAGCGCATCACGCCCGATCAGCACGACCTCGCGCACGTAGCGCCGTACCGGATCGCACAGCGGCTCGAATCGCTGTCCCTTGCCATCGCCGCCCGCAATGAGCACGATGCGCCCCGACTGCGACGAGGTCGTGGCCAAGGAGGCGCCGAGGCCGTTCAGCGCGGCGACCGTCGCCCCGACATTGGTGCCCTTCGAGTCGTCGTAGAAGCGCACGCCACCGCACTCGGCCACCAGTTCGACCCTGTGGGCAAGACCGGCAAACTCGCGCAGCGCGGCAGCCAGTCGCGACTGGGGTATCCCGAGCGGCTGCACCAGGGCAAGCGCGGCAAGGGCGTTGGACGCATTGTGGCGCCCGGCAAGACGCAAGGCCTCGAGCGGCAGGACATGCCGCTCACCATCGGCAAGAAAGAGGCTGCCATCAGCCCCGCGCGCCAGCCCGTAGTGCCCGGGCCCGGCCGGCGCATCGAGTCCGAAGTCGAGCACCGGCAGCGTGCCAGTACGCATCGCCAGACTGGCCGGATCATCGCGATTGAGAACCTGCAACCGGGCCGACCGGAAGATGCGGGCCTTGGCGGCGGCATAGGCAGCGAGCCCGTCATGCCGGTCGAGATGGTCTTCGGTCAGGTTGAGCATCACGGCGGCATCGACCGGCAGGCTCGAGGTCGTTTCCAGCTGGAAACTCGACAGCTCGAGCACCCAGACCTGCGGCATCCGGCCAGCCGCTTCGCGCGCCAGGAGGGCATCGAGGGCGGGCGGCCCGATATTGCCGGCCACCTCCACATCGAAACCGCCAGCGCGCGCAAGGGCACCGGCCAGCGTGGTGACCGTGGTCTTGCCATTGGTGCCGGTCACGGCCAGCACGACCGGGCGCGCAGCGCCGTCGGGAAGCGACCGGGCGAAGAGCTCGATATCGCCCAGCAGTGGAATGCCCGCTGCCACCGCGTTGCGAATGGGGAACTGGTTGGGCGAAACCCCCGGACTGATCGCGATGCAATCGATGTCCGTGAAGTGGCTTGCCACGAGCGGCCCCGAATGGCATCGGGCTGCCGGCGCGATGCGCCGCAGTTCATCGAGGCCGGGCGGCCGCTCGCGGCTGTCATGCACCGCGATCGATCGCGCACCGCGCGACAAGGCCAGCCGCACCATCGACAGACCACTCGCGCCCAGCCCCAGCACGAGGAGCCGACAGCCAGCGAGTTCGCCCGGATCGCTCATTGGTCTAGCGCAACTTCAGCGTTGACAAGCCCGCGAGCACGAGCATCATGGTGATGATCCAGAAGCGGACCACCACCTGATTTTCCTTCCAGCCTCCCAGCTCGAAGTGATGGTGGATGGGTGCCATCCGAAACACCCGACGCCCCCCGGTTGCCTTGAAGAAGCCCACCTGGATCATCACCGACAGGGTCTCCATCACGAACACCCCACCCATCACGAAAAGAACGATCTCCTGTCGCACGATGATGGCCACGGTTCCCAGTGCCGCACCAAGCGCAAGCGCACCGACATCGCCCATGAAGACCTGCGCCGGGTAGGCGTTGAACCACAGAAAGCCCAGCCCGGCACCGACCATGGCCGCACAGAACACGGCCAGTTCACCGGCCCCGGGAATGCTCGGAAAGAGCAGGTAGCGAGCGTAGACCGCATTACCCACGACATAGGAAAAGATGCCCAGTGCACCCGCCACCATCACCGCCGGCATGATCGCGAGGCCGTCGAGCCCGTCGGTGAGGTTGACGGCATTGGACGAGCCCACGATCACCAGATAGCTGAGCACGATGAACCCGAAGATGCCCAGCGGATAGGCGACGTTCTTGAAGAAGGGCACGATGAAATCGGTCTTGCCGGGCAGATCGAGCGTGAAGCCGCTCTGCAGCCAGGCCAGAAAGAGGTCGAACCCCTTGTCGTAGGTCGGCGCATTGATTGCGAAGGCAAGAAACACCGCCGCGGCAATGCCGATGACCGACTGCCAGAAGAATTTGGCACGCGCCGAAAGCCCTTTGGGGTTGCGATACACGACCTTCCGGTAATCGTCGACCCAGCCGATCCAGCCAAAACCCAGCGTGACGATGAGAACCACGATGACGAACCGGTTGCGCACATCGGCCCAGAGCAGGGTCGTGACCGCGATCGACAGAAGAATGAGCGCACCCCCCATGGTTGGCGTGCCCGCCTTGGCCAGATGGCTCTGCGGGCCGTCGCTGCGCACCGACTGACCGATCTTGTACTGGGTGAGCTTGCGAATGAGCACCGGGCCGAGCAGCAGCGACAACGCGAGCGCAGTCAGCGTGGCAAGCACCGCGCGCAGCGAGATGTAGCCAAAGACGTTGAAGGCCCGGATGTCCTTACCCAGCCATTGAGCCAGTTCGTAGAGCATGATCTATTGCACCATCCCGATCGAGGGGTGCTCAGCCGACGCCGCCGTGATTGCCAGCGCTTCGATCACCCTTTCCATGCGCATGAAGCGCGAGCCTTTCACCAGAACTGTGGTGCCAGGGGCCAAGTGGGCCCGCACCGCGGTGGTCAAGGCCGCGATGTCGTCGAAATGCCGCGCCTGCTCGCCAAAGCCGACCACACTGTCGGTGGTGGCACGACCCAGGGTGAACAGGTGCCCGATACCCTGCTCGCGTGCATACTGGCCGACCTCCTGGTGGAAGGCGCGCGCGTGCTCGCCCACCTCGCCCATATCTCCGAGGACGAGAATCGTCGTACCGCCCCCAGCCGCCAGCACATCGATGGCAGCACGGACCGAGTCGGGATTCGCGTTGTAGGTGTCATCGATGAGCCGAGCCCCATGCGCAGCGGCGTGCACCTGGAGCCGACCGCGCGCCGGACTGAATCGCGCCAGACCCCTCGCGATGGCGTCGGGCGGGCAACCGGCCAGTGTGGCAGCCGCTGCAGCCGCCAGCGCATTTCTCACGTTGTGCAGGCCCGGGATACCCAGCGTCACCCGCACCTTCGCTTCGGGCAGCGTGATCTCGATGTCGCTCGATGTCGGGTGCAACTGCCAGGCAGCCCTCACAGCGGCCTTGGCGCCAAGCCCGAAGCGCAGCACCCGCCGTGCACCCGCGCGTCGAGCCCAGAGTTCGCCATGCGCATCATCGGCATTGACCACGAGCGCGCCATCGGCATCGAGCGCGTCGATGAGCAGTGCGTGCTCAGCCGCCACGGCATCGACGTCCTGCATGAACTCCTGATGTTCGCGCTGGGCATTGGTGATGAGGGCGATCACGGGTTGAGCGATCTGTGCGAGCCCTTCGGTCTCGCCCGGATGGTTCATGCCGATTTCGAAGACCGCCGCGCGATGATGCGCACGCAGCCGGAACACGGTGAGGGGAAGTCCGATGTCGTTGTTGAGATTGCCCGCCGTCGCCAGCACGGCAGCGTCGCCCTGCCAGGCACACAGAATGGCGGCGACCATGTCTTTCGTGGTGGTCTTGCCATTGGAGCCCGCGACCACGATCACCGGCAGATGAAACGATGCACGCCAGAACGCTGCCAGGGCACCGAGCGCGCGACGCGTGTCGGGCACCCGGATCAGTGGCAGGTCGCCCACCACTGCTGGCGTTATCGAGGCCGCATCGACCAGCGCAGCGCAGGCGCCCGCGTCGTGCGCTGCCTGCAGGTGCGCATGACCATCGAAGCGCTCACCGCGCAGGGCCACGAAGAGAGCGCCCGGTTGCAGGCTGCGCGTGTCGGTCGAAATCGACTCGACCTGCCGATCGGCCCAGTGCGACCGACCGGACGCACTGGACGATGCCGGTGCGGTTGATGGTGCAAGGGACAGTCGGGAATCTGCCCTGGCCGAGCCCTGCACGACAGCAGCAACCTGCGCGAGCGTCAGCATGACGGCCAGGCGGCGATCGCCTGCGTGACGACATCGATGTCCGAGAAGGGCTGCCGTAACCCGGCAGTCTCCTGATAGGTTTCATGGCCCTTGCCCGCTACCAGCACGACATCGGTACCGGCAGCGTGGGCCAGCGCTGCGCGAATGGCGGCGTCCCGATCGAGGAGCACTCGAAGGCCCATGTGTCCCGGCGCGATGCCTGCCGCGATCTGGTCGACGATGGCTGCGGGTGACTCGCTGCGCGGGTTGTCGCTGGTGAGAATGATCTGGTCGGCCCCGTGTGCGGCAATCTCTCCCATGGGAGCCCGCTTTCCCGGATCGCGATCGCCGCCGCAACCGAAGACCACGACCACCTTGCCACCGCGAACACGCGCCAGCTCACGCGCGGCCGCCAGAGCCCGCTCGAGCGCATCGGGCGTATGCGCATAATCGACCAGCGCCAGCGGCGCCTGCACTCCCCCGATGCGCTGCATCCGGCCCGGTACCGGGGCAAGTTGCTCGAGCAGACGCGGCAGATCGCGCAGCGCAAGGCCGGCTGCGATCAGGGTGGCCGCAACCGCGAGCAGGTTGGACAGATTGAACTGTCCGACCAGCGTGGTGAAGACCGGATACTGCTCGAGGCCATCGGTCAGCTGAAAGGTCGTACCGGCGGTCGCAACCCGAACATCGGTTGCCCGCAGGACACGGTGTGCACCACCGGCTGGCGGATGGGTTGCCATCGAGTAACCGATGCCCGTCACCGCAGAGCCCGCAAGCGCGGCCAGCAGACGCACGCCCAGCGGATCGTCGAGGTTGCAGACCACCTGGGTGATCGAGGGTGCTGCCAGGAGTCGCGCCTTCGCCAGCGCGTAGCGCTGCATGTCCCCGTGATAGTCGAGGTGGTCGCGCGTGAGGTTGGTGAAGACCACGCAGTCGAATGCGACGCCCAGCGTACGACCCTGGTCGAGCCCGATGGAGGAGACTTCCATCGCCAGCGCATCGGCGCCTCGCTCGCGCAGGCGGGCGATGCAATCCTGCAGCAGGCAGGCCTCAGGCGTGGTGTTGAGGGCGCTACCGGCCTCGCCCGCAAGACCGGCGCCGAGGGTGCCGATCACGCCAGCGGTGCGCCCTGCAGCGCTGAGGGCTGCGGCGATCCATTGCGAGACCGATGTCTTGCCGTTGGTTCCGGTGACGCCCACGACCCAGAGCCCGGCAGACGGATCGCCCAGGAGAAGACTCGCGATCGGGCCAGACGCGAGCTGCAGCCCCGAAACCCCCTGACCCGCGCGCGCGTCGATCGGCGAGCCAGGCGCACCGGCCCATCGGCCTGCCGGGGCAGCCGCTTCGAGTACCGCCACAGCACCCGCCCTGCGAGCGGCCTCGGCGTGGACACGCCCATCGACCCGCGCGCCCGGCATCGCGAGAAAAAGGTCGCCCGGCCGTACCATGCGACTGTCAGCCACCGCACGGCGTGGATGAACTCCGGCTCGCGACAGACGCGCAAGCGCTTCACGGGCACACGCGAGGGCTGCCTCGGCGCGGTCGCGTTCGTCTGCGATCATCGACCGGATCGAGTCGACCGAGGGCAACGCCTCGACCGCGGCAGCACCGAGCGGCAGGCCACTCACTCGGCCTCCTCCACGATCGACTCGGCGCGCGGCAACTCGATCGGCTTCAGTGGTGCATCGGTCGGTACGTTGAGCAAGCGCAGGGCTCCCCCCATCACCGTCGCGAAAACCGGTGCCGCCACCGCCCCGCCGTAGTACTGGCCTGCACGAGGTTCGTCGATCATGACCGCCACGACCAGCCGCGGATTGGATGCCGGGGCCAGACCGGAAAAGGAGGCGATGTACCGATTCTCGGCATAGCCGCCATTCTGCTGCTTGTGCGCGGTACCGGTCTTTCCACCCACCCGATAGCCGACGATCTGGGCTCGGGGTGCAGTACCGCCCGGCTGCACCGCAAGTTCCAGCATTGCGCGAACGTCGCGTACGGTTGCGGGCGACAGGACGCGGTGGCCTGCTGGCGCCGCGGCCTGACGGGTGAGCGACAGCGGCACCACGTCACCATCACGCGCAAAGAGGAGGTAGGCATGGGCCAGTTGCACCAGACTGACCGAAATGCCATGGCCGTAGGACATCGTGGCCTGCTCGATCGGGCGCCAGGTCTTGTGAGGACGCACCCGCCCGCCCGACTCGCCCGGAAAGCCGAGACGCAGCGGCGAACCAAAGCCCACATCCTGGAACAGCTGCCACATCGACTCCGAGGGCAAGCCGAGGGCGATCTTGGCGGCACCGACGTTGGAGGACTTCTGGATGACCTGCGAGACGGTCAGCAAGCCCTCAGGATGCGAGTCGTGAATCGTCGCACTGCCGATGGCGAGCGTACCGGGTGCCGTCTGTATCGGCGTCATCGGCGTCACCTTGCCCATCTCGAGCGCGAGCGCAATGGTGAACGGCTTCAGTGTCGAGCCCGGTTCAAAGCTGTCGGTGACGGCACGATTGCGCATCTGCGCCGGCACCATGCCGCTTCGATTGTTCGGGTTGTAGGTGGGCAGATTGGCCAACGCGAGGACCTCGCCGGTCTGCGTGTCGAGGACGACAATGCCACCACCCCGGGCGTGGTGAGCCTCGACCGCGTCGCGCAGACCCCGGAAGGCCAGGCTCTGGATGCGGGCATCGATCGAGAGGACCACATCGTTGCCCTGCTGAGCCGGCCGCAGGATGCCCGAATCTTCGACGATGGCGCCGTGCGCGTCACGAATGATGCCGCGTGCACCCGGCTTGCCGGCCAGCTGCTTCTGGAATGCGAGCTCGATGCCTTCCTGCCCGCTGTCACCGATATCGGTAAACCCGACCAGGTGGGCCAGGACCTCACCGCCCGGATAGAAACGCCGGTAGGCGTTATCCTGAAAAACGCCTGGAATGCGCAGTGCGGCAATGCGCGCAGCCACTTCGGGCGCCACCGAGCGGTTGAGGTACACCATGTCGCGTTCGGTATCGGCGAGCTTTGCGCGCAACTCGCGGGTGCTCATCTCGAGCAGTTGCGCCAGCTGCTCGAATTCGCGCGGGGTGGCCTCCATCTCCGACGGGGACACCCACACCGCACGCACCGGTGTGCTGACGGCCAGCAGTTCGCCATTGCGGTCGGTGACGCGTCCGCGATACGCAGGCACCTCGACCACTCGCCGATAGCGCGCATCGCCCTTGGCCTGGAGGAATCCCTCATGCATGGCCTGAAGGTAGAACGCGCGCGCGGCCAGAACCGCCATGGCCAGCAGAAGCGCCAGCAGGACGAGGCGCGAACGCCACGCCGGCAGCGAGGCTCGCCAGGGGTTGCCGACGGCGCGCGCGTGCAGCATCGTCAGCGGACCTCCAGCGCCTGCTCGAGCGGAACACTGACCTGACGCGTGCTGCGCGGATCGGTCGGCTGCATGCCCAGGCGCTGCACCGCAATGCGTTCTACCCGGGTGTGCATCGCCCAGGTGCTCTGCTCGAGTTGCAGCTGATCGTACTCGACGTTCAGCTGCTTCTCGCGCGAACGCTCCTGCTCGTACTGCACGAAAAGCCGGCGAGCACTGTGCTGCGCCGTGACCACGGCGACCGCACACAAGGCCAGCACGACGATGAGCGCAAGGTTCAGGCGCATCATGCCTCCCGGACAGGCAACTTGCGCGCAACGCGCAGGATCGCGCTGCGCGATCGGGGATTGCGAGCCACCTCATCGGGCGATGCCCGCTGGACACGCGCCGACCACTCGACCCGTGGCTGCGGCAACTCGGCCGCGCGCAACGGCATTCGCGGCAGGCCGGCAGCCGGTCGTGCGGCATCGCGCATGAACTGCTTCACGATTCGGTCTTCGAGCGAATGAAAGGCAATCACCACGAGGGGTGCCCCGACGGCAAGCAGTTCAAGGGTCGATTCGAGTGCCCGCGACAATTGCGCAAGCTCCTGATTGATGTGAATCCGTACAGCCTGGAAGGTGCGAGTCGCCGGATCCTGGCCGGGTTCGCGCGTGCGGACCGCAGCACCCACGAGCGCGGCAAGCTGGGCGGTGCTTTCAATGGGCCGTTCGCGCCGAGCAGCAACAATCTGCTTTGCAATCGCCCCAGCAAACCGTTCTTCGCCATAGCGGGTAATGACCTCCTTCAGTTCGTGTTCATCGGCCACGGCGATCCACTGGGCGGCCGTGATGCCGCTGGTGGTGTCCATGCGCATGTCCAGCGGTGCGTCGCCTCGAAAGCTGAAGCCGCGCTCGAGCGTGTCGAGCTGGGGCGAGGACACGCCGAGATCGAACAGCGCACCATCGATCGCCTGCCACCCCATGCGGGCGACCGCAGCGGCCATGTCGGCAAAGGCGGCGTGCATCGGAAAGAAGCGCGGGTCATCGATGGCACGTGCCGCCGCGATGGCTTCAGGATCCCGGTCGAGCGCGAGCAGGCGTCCTTGCGGCCCGAGCCGGGCGAGAATGGCGCGCGAATGGCCGCCGCGTCCGAAGGTCGCATCGACGTAGTGACCATCGGGCCTGATCGCAAGGGCTTCGATGCAGGCCTCGAGGAGAACCGGAACGTGGGGAGCAGCGGACACGAGGCATTGACCCGTCGGGCATTCACAGCGTGAAACTCTCGGCGCCCGGAGGCGGTGTATGGCTCGCAACCTTGCGCGCGGCGGCGAGCTTGTCCTTCCATTGCGCGGTATCCCACAGCTCGAAGTGCGACAACTGGCCGATGAGGGTCACGTCACGACCGATGCCGGCGTAGTCGCGCAGGGTCGACGACAGCAGCACGCGTCCGGCCGCATCGAGTTCGAGCTCTTCGGCGTGCCCGACCAGCAGCCGTTGCCACCAGCGTGCCTGCTCGTTGAAACTGGGCAGCGCCTGCAGCTTCAGTCCGATGGGCAACCACGCCTCGCGCGAATAGACCAGAAGGCAACCGTCAGGATGTGCGGTAATGACAAGGCCACCCCCCGCCGTGATGAGCTCGCGATAACGCGTCGGGATCGCCATGCGTCCCTTCGCATCGACAGCAAGATCGCTTGCACCCTGAAACATCGCGTCTGGGTCCGCCCGGTGACCGCCGCACTGAATTCCAGGCGATCAGCCGTCGAAACCCACCGACAGGATCACCAGAACCCACCTTTTCCCACAAAACACCACTAATCTGCACTTTAGGAGAAAAGTGGGAGGGGGTCAAGACGCGTCCAGGGCTTTTTTGTGTCTGAACAAGTACTTAGCCGCACAGGCGAACCGACGCGCTGCCACCACCTCTGAAAAATCAGAGGCTTAGGTGACAAACTGAAAGCGAAAGATTACGAAATGTGTCGAGCGAGGCGAGTCCGACCCACGCGCTCGAACGGATCAACCGAAGGGGTCGAAAAGACCGGACCGGTGGGGTCGTCGCCCGCGGCAGGCGCCTCGAGCGCGATCAGGCCCTCGGGAACGATCAGTGCAGGTGCTTGCGCCCGGGCACCGGGCCGCGGATCGCGGCGGTCGCATTGGCAGGGTCCTGTTCGCGCACGGCCTGCTCGTCGAACAGACGCTCGATGAGCGCAGACACTTGCGACACTTCCTGGTCACCGAACTGTCGCGCCAGCAGCACGGCCACGTCGTCGATCATCCGCTGGCGACGGGCCCGTTCGATGGTGAGCGGGTCCGGACCGACAAACACCACGCCGAACTCATCGCGGCCATCTTCCTGATAGTAGGTGACTTCGATGGCGGTCGCTGCATCGGTGAACTCGCACAGGGCGCTCAAAGCCGCCTCGAGTGCCTGGTGGAAGTTGCGCCCGACCCAACCGGTCCAGCAGATCTGCAGCAGACGCTTGCGCAGATCGAGGGCAACGCCGGGCTCTTCCTCACGGGCGCTGGTTGCCTCGGCAAGCGAGTCGACATCGACATATTCGAGCCAGGGCCGCAACGCCTGCTCGATTTCCACGCTGCCTGCGCCCCGCTTGAGCGAGATGTCGCCGTGAACATGGACTTCGGTATGCATTGCTGCTCCTTGCTGCTGACGGGAGGTAACCCGTCACTATACTACCGACCGGCTCGGGCCCTGCATGATCAAGGATCAACAAGGCCGCGCGAGCACGGTCCACCGAAGCGTCAGGCTGGAATCGGCGTCGATTGCCAGGCCACCATCTGCCACGAGCCCGAGGCGCGGATCCAGATGTCGACGAAGCGGCTGTTGAGCAGGCGCGCCTGGCCGTCGATGCCGACCTGGATGCGCACATGACCGGTCACGATGGCCGTGTCACCGTGAATCTGGATCGATTCCTCGACACGCTCCACCGCGCGGTAATTGAACCGTCCGGTCTCCACACCCGACACATACGATTCGAAGGAATCGACGGCAGCGTTGGAATGGGTGTAGACCAGCCCCGGATGGAGCAGCGCCCGCAAGGCAGGCAGGTCACGACCGATCATGGCCGCGTAGCGACGCGACTCGAGGGCACGGATTTCATCGACAGCGGAAGGGGTATTGCTCATGGAGACACTCCTCTGACCCCGCCCGGCAGGCAGGGGGTGACAACCAACGGTGGCGACTCAGCGAGCCTTGCTGCGACGAACCGGGCGCAGCACGAAGTCGTACTCGAGCGTGTAGAAGTCCTTGCGCATGCGCGTGCCGTCCGGGGCTACGCCTGCCTTGTGCTTTTCATACGTTCGCACGAGCGACTTCCTGACGCCGAAGACCGCATCCGAGTCCAGGTACTCGTCACCGGCATTGAAAACATGGGTGACGAGTCGGTCGTACCCGGGCGCCTCGACCAGGAAGTGCATGTGAGCCGGACGCATCGGGTGGCGCGCCGAGGCCTTGAGCAACTCACCCACCGGGCCGTCGGTCGGCACCGGATAGGCGGTCGGCAGGATGGTGCGAAACCAGACGCGCCCTTCGTCATCGGGCCTGAATATGCCTCGCATGCGCATCGCGCCGTTCCACTCCTTGTGCTGCACATCATAGAAGCCGTCATCGTCGGAGTGCCAGACGTCGACGATGGCTCCCTTGACCGGCTTGCCCTTGGCATCCCGCACGGTGATGTTGACGAAGCACGGCGCCCCGCGCACCTTCTCGGAAATGTTGGCGCCGAGCGGAAACTTCGGCGTCTTCACCCGATGGAAAGGGCCCCACACCGTCTGCTCGGTCTCGCCGCCCTTGCTGCGATGATTCATCTGCGTGAGCAGCGTGGACAGACCCAGCGTATCGGACAGGAGAATGAACTCCTGGCGCTTGTCATCGCACTTCTGACCCGTGCGCGTCAGAAAGTCGATGCCGTATTCCCACTCGGCCTCGGTCAGTTCGACCTCGCGCGCGAAGTCATGCAGATGACGCACCAGGCTGCCGATGACCTTCTTGAAGCGCGCTGACTTGGCCCGACGCATGCGCGCCAGCACGGCATCGGTGATGCTGCTCTCGTCAAGATCCTGTGTTGCCATGATGTCTTCCTTCGGGTTGACTGCTGAAAGTCCGTTCAACCGGCACGGGCAGGGCTCGCGCCGGGCGCCGGTGTCACCGCGATGTGCGTCCCTTGCCTGCAGACCGGGTGGCAGCCGACTTGACCGCTGCCTTCTTCGCAATCGGCTTCTTCGTGGCGGCCTTCTTCGTGGCGGCCTTCTTCGTGGCGGCCTTCTTCGTGGCGGCCTTCTTCGTGGCGGCCTTCTTCGTGGCGACTGCCGTGCCGGCACCGGACCTGGTCGCCGTCTTCGCGGCAACCTTCTTCGCGGCAGCCTTCACGCCGACCTTCCTCGAGACCGCCTTCCGAGGGGAAGACTTGCGCGCCGGGATGTAGCCGATCGCATCCACCTCGAGCCCCATGTCGAGGGGCGTACGCCCGGCCTGCATGCGCGTCCGTGAGGGCCACATCTCCGGGCTGGAGAAGTACTCGCGATAGATGCGGTCGAACACCTCCGACTGAGTCTGGTCGCGCAACCACACCACGACCTTGATCAGATGGTCCATGTCGGAACCGACCGTTTCCATGATCTTCTTCATCGCATCCATCACGATGCGCACCTGCTGATCAAAGGGAATGTCGGGGTACTTCGGCAACGGACGCCCTTCGCGCCGCGCTGCCTGAAGGGTTTCGGCAAACTCGGGCGTGAACGGAGGCAGCCCCGATATGTAAACCATGTCGCCATGACGAACGGCGATATTGATCGGACCACCCGTTTCCGGCACACCAGCCCGGATGACCTGCTTCTGCATCTTGCTGCCAGCCATTGCTCGCTCTCCCTCAGTGGTGGAACCGCGTCCGCACGCCTGCCACGCGGTACCTGTCAGTCATCGCATCGTTCAGTCATTGAGTCCGTCGGTGACAGGCTTGTTCTCGCTCTTCAACTCCATGCCGGCGTTGCGCGCCTGCTCGACCAGAAGAATGGAAAAATCGATCTCGTCATGCCCTCGGCCGACGGCATTCTGCACGCACTCGCGGGTCGCGGCGGCCGTCGGCATCGGCACCCCGTACTTGTGCGCCGTATCGAGCCCGAGGTCGAGGTCCTTCATCAGCAACTTCGGGGTGAATGTCACTGCGAAGTCGAGATTGACCATGGCAGGGGTCTTGTAACGCGTGTACATCGACCCGAGCACGCTGTTGTTGATCGACTCGAGGAAGGCATGGCGCGGGATACCGGCCTTCTCGGCGAGGACGGTGATTTCGCAGAGCGACTGGATGATCACGCCGAACATGGTGTTGTGCGCGATCTTCCAGATGCGCGCAAGTTCACCCTCGCCCAGCCAGGTCACGCCCCGACCGAGCATCGCGAGATACGGCTCGGCGATGTCATGCGCATCACGTGGGCCGGAGGTCACCACGGCGAGCTTGCCAGCCTTGACGACCTTGGCATTGCCCGACACCGGGGCCGCCAGATACTGCACCCCATGGCGGGCCAGTTCGGCGCGCACCTCGGCCGAGCCATCCTCGGAGATGGACGAACTGTCGATCACCATGCGCGGCTTGCGCTCGGTCGTCACCAGTCCGCCAGGCCCGAACAGCACCTGTTGCAGATCGGCCGTTGTGGAGACCATCGTGAAGACGATGTCGCGTCCCGCCAGATCGAGAATCGAGTCGACCACCGTCGCGCCATAGGCGGCGAGCGGTTCGGCCTTGGCGCGGGTGCGATTCCAGACACCCACATCGCAACCACCCTTCAAAAGGCGATAGGCCATGGCATAGCCCATGCGGCCCATGCCGATCCAGCCAATGGTGTGACGTGCTTCGGTCATGACATTTCTCTCTTCAAAGGGGCAAAGGCACAGGCGCTGCAGCAGTGCCGACGACCTGGCACCCCGCGCGAATCGAACGACAGCGCGACATCAGACCGCGCCACAGGACCCATCGCTGTCCGCCACGGGGCGACGCCCGTGGAAGGCATCGTGGAGCAAGGCGCGGATCCCCACCCGATCGATCGGACGCGGGTTCCAGTAGGGAGCCGTGACTGCGATATCGGCGGCACGATCGAGGTCGACCTCGCGCAAGCCCAGATCGCGCAGTGCGAGCGGTGCGCCGTGGGTCGCGGCCATGTCGTAAAGACCCTGCGCAGCCGAGCCGGCACACCCGAGCGCACGGCGCACGCGCTGCATGGCCGCGCGCGCAGCCGCCTCGTTGAAGGCCGTCGCATGGGGCAGCACGATCGTATGGGTTTCGGCGTGGGGCAGATTGAACGTGCCACCCAAGGTGTGGCACAGCTTGTGGTGCAGCGCCATGCCGACGTTGCCCAACACGCTGCCACAGAGCCAGGCGCCGTAGAGGCACTCGCTGCGCCCCTCGACATCGTCGGCCCGTGCATGCACGCGTGGCAGACCGCTCGCAATGGCCCGGATTCCCTCCTCGGCCACCATCGACATGATGGGATTGGCATCCTGCGCGTAGAGCCCTTCGACGGCGTGGGCAATGGCATTCATTGCGCTGGTCACGGACATCGAAGGGGGCAGACCCAGCGTGAGCATCGGGTCGTAGATGACGGTGCGCGGCAATACCCGGGCATCGCGGCCGGTCTTCTTGATGCCCGCTTCGGTAATGCCGTAGATCGGCGTCACCTCCGATCCGGCATAGGTGGTCGGGATGGCCAGAATCGGCAGACTGGACTCGAGCGCGATGGCCTTGCCCAGACCCGTGGTCGACCCACCGCCAATGGTGACTGCGCAGTCGGCACCCAGCCGGAGAGCCACCGCCCGTGCCTCACGCGCCGTCTCGATCGGCACATGCATCACGGCGCGATCGAAGATGCCGGCGCAACGATCGGCCAGACGCGTCGCGATCATCTCGGCCGAATCGCGCTGCTCGGGGGTCGAGAGCACGAGAGCCCGTCTCGCACCCAGCAACTCGATTTCGCGCCCCAGGTGCTCGAGCGAGCCGGCACCGAAGACGATGCGCCCGGGTTGTCCGTTGTAGACGAAAGGCTGCATGCGACTCAGTCTCCTCCGGCCTCGCCACCATGGGCGCGCAAGGTGCGCGCGTGCAGGTCGCGCAGGCAGGCGAGTTCGGCCTCGGTGGGCGCTACCGTCACCGTGAGGGCAGGCGATACCGCGAGATCCCAGCCCGTGGCCGCCTTCACCTGCTCCACCTCGATGCCGGGGTGAATCGCCGTCAGCACGAGTTCCCGGGTGATCGGGTCGGGCGTCAGGACACCCAGATCGGTAATGACCGCCGTCGGCCCGGCGCCGCGGGCGCCGGAACGCTTGCGCGCGTCGCCGCCGTCGAGAAAGCCGGCCGAGGTAATGAAATCGAGTCGATCGACGAACGAGCGCCGGGTCTGACGCAGCGTGATCCAGACTTCGCGAGCGCTCGAGGCGATCTCGGGTGCACCGCCGGCCCCCGGCAGACGCGTCTTCGGGCTGCCATACGGTCCGATCACCGTCGTGTTGATGTTGGCGAACCGATCAATCTGGGCCGCACCGAGGAATCCGACATCGACCCGCCCGCCCTGCAACCAGTAGCGGAAGATTTCGGGCACCGACACCACGGCATCGGCAAACTCGGCCAACTCGCCATCGCCGATCGACAGGGGCAACACGTCGGGACGCGCCCCGATCGTGCCCGATTCGTAGATCAGCACCACCTCGGGTGCGTGGGTCAGACGCGCAAGGTTGGCCGCCGCACTGGGCAGCCCGATGCCGACAAAGCAGACCTGCCCGTCGCTCAGCTTGCGTGCCGCGTTGATCGTCATCAGTTCGGTGGGCGTGTAGCTCATCGGCAGAACTCCTCGGGCAACGTGCCGATCAGGCCTTCGGCCGCCACCGAACGACAGAACCCGGCAAAGTCGGCCGTACCCATCACATGCTTTTCCATCCAGGCGAGGAAGGTGTCGCGGTCACGCGCGATGGCATCCCAGGCCTTGTAGAACGCGTTGTCGCGCTTGTAGTACCCGTGGGCATACGAGGGGTGTGCACCGCCCGGCACATGGCACACGGCAGATACCACCCAACCGGGCAGCACCACCGAATTCATCTGCGCATGGTCGTGGATGTCATCGACGATTTCCTCGACCGTGACGATCGAGCGGCGGGCGGCGAGCACCACTTCCTTCTGCACCCCGACGATGCCGGTGATGAGCACGTTGCCCTTGCGGTCGGCCTTCTGGGCATGGATGACGGCGACGTCGGGGTTCAGTGCCGGCGTACAGGCCAGACGCTCGCCGGTGAACGGGCACTCGATGAAGCGGATGTTGGGATTGTGGCGCGGCAGATCACTGCCCACGTAGCCGCGCATGACGGCAAAGGGCAGCCCGGAGGCCCCGGCCTGATAACGGGCCGCCATGTCAGCGTGACTGTGTTCCTCGATCGCAAGCGGCTGCGGCCAGGCCCGCTCGATCGCGTCGCGGAACCGGTGAATCGAGCCGACGCCCGGATTGCCCCCCCAGGAGAACACGAGTCGGGAGGCCCCGCCCATGCCGATGATCATGTCGTAGACGAGGTCGGGGGTCATGCGGATCAGCGTGAGATCGCGCTTCTTCTGGCGGATGATCTCGTGCCCGGCGGCCGACGGGATGAGGTGGGTGAAACCCTCGAGGGCAACCGAATCGCCGTCGTGGATGAGGGTCTGCACTGCCTCCTGCAGGGTACTGAACTTTTGGGTAGCCATGCGCTCGCTGGTGCATTCCGGGAAGACTGCCGATTGTAATCGCAAGCCCCGTGCGCGGAGTATCCTCGCGACTTTTCACCCCGGAGACAGCGATGATTTTCGACCTGCGTACCTATACCTGCCACCCTGGCAAGGCTGGCGAATGGCTCAAGCTCTACGAAGAAAAGGCCTACGCCATCCAGGCCAAGTACCTGGGCAAGCCACTCTTCGTGTCAACCAGCGAGGTGGGTACGCTGAACCAGATCGTGCACTGCTGGGTCTACACCAGCCAGGCCGATCGCGAGCAGCGCCGCACCGCCATGGAGCAGGACCCTGGCTGGCACGAGTACCGCCGCATCTCGGGCGAGCGTGGCTACATCGCCCGCCAGGACAACACGATCCTGAAGTCGGCGCCCTTCTCGCCGCTCTGATCGAACCGGACCGATCGGGCAGGCCCTGCCAATCGAACGACTCAGCGCGGGGCCTTGCGAACCGCAATGGCCTCGCGCAGCGCACCGGCCACCAGCGTGGCCATCGTCATCGGCAGATAGGTTGCACCCATCGAGGCATAGCGACGAAAGTCGGCGGGTGTACTCGCGAGCAGACCGCAGGCATGTCCACGGGCGCGGGTGCGCTCGATCGTCGACTCGACCGCCGCCTGGACCTCGGGATGCAGATTGTCACCGGCATGCCCCATCGAGATAGCGAGATCCGACAGACCGATGAAGACTGCATCGACCCCCTCGACGGCAAGGATCGCATCGAGACTGGCGTAGGCTTGGGCCGTCTCGATCATCAGGATGATCGCGACCCCATCGTTGACCCGGCGCATCTGCGCCGAACCGCCGAAAAAGCCGTAACCGCCCGCGCGCGTGGTGAAGGCAGCGCTGCGACGTCCCACCGGCGGGTACTTGCACAGGTCGACGATGCGCTGCGCCTGCGCCGCGTCGTTGACGGCGGGCACCTGGACGCCGCAAGCCCCTGCATCAAGAACACGCGCCAGTTCTGCTTCATCGGCCCGCACCACCGGCAGGATGCCCACACACGCGGCCGCACGAATCAGATGCTCGGTGGTCTCGATGCTGGCAGGGCCGTGCTCATTGTCGATGATGACGAAGTCGAACCCGGCATGACCGCACATCTCGATCAGGGCCGGACTCGGAAACCCGATGAACATGCCGGCCAATGGCGCCTGCCCCCTCAGCAACTGCGGCAAGCGGATGTCGATGGCGGGCATGACGAACTCCTCGTAGGCACGTTTTCGGTCAGCAGGCAGGCATTCTAGCGACAGCCTGAGCGGGCGCGCAGCATGAAACGTGCAGCGGCTACAATGCACCCTCGGGCGATTCCTGACGCCACCGTCCCGCGGCGCCGATGACCCTGAAGCCCGTTCGTCCATCCCCTGTTCGAGGGAGAATCATCCATGCAGATGCCCGTCAACCGATTCAAGGCAGCGATCCGCGAAGGGCGTCGCCAGATCGGCCTCTGGAACAGCATTCCGAGCGCCGCCTGCGTCGAGGTGATTGCCGGTGCCGGCTATGACTGGATCCTCATCGATACCGAGCATGCTTCGGTCGACCTGTCGCTGCTGCATGCCCAACTGATGGCAACGATGGAGAACCCTGCCACCAGCGTGATCGTACGCCCCCCGTGGAACGACACGGTACAGACCAAGCGTTATCTGGACCTGGGGGTGCAGACCCTCCTGATTCCGTACGTGCAGGACGAGACCGAGGCACTGGCCGCCGTGCGCAGCACCCGCTATCCGCCACAGGGCATCCGCGGATTTGCCGGCAGCTCGCGAGCCAGTCGATTTGGTCGCATCCAGGGCTACCACGCGCAGGCGCACGACCAGACCTGCCTCCTCGTGCAGGTGGAAACGCCCGAAGCGCTCGAACGCATCGAAGCCATTGCCGCCATCGACGGCGTCGATGGCATCTTCGTCGGTCCGGGTGACCTGTCGGCAGCCATGGGGCACCTCGGTCAACTGACCCATCCGGCGGTTGCCCGTGCCGCGGATGACGCCATCGTGCGCATTGCCAGGGCCGGCAAGGCGCCGGGCATCATCACCAGCGACGAGACGCTTGCGCGGCATTATTTCGACATCGGCGCGCTCTTCGTGGCGGTCGGTGCCGATGTGGGCCTGCTGGCGCGCGGGGCCGATGCACTGCTGCAGCGCTTCCGGGCACCCGTTTGAACCGGAGCGCGCGCCGGCCAGCCGCCCGCCACGGTCGGTCGCACACCCTGTGTACACGCCAGGCAACCGTTCCCGACTGGAAGGAAGAGATCGCATGAAGACCACCCGCCACCCCGTGAACGTCCAGTGGGGCGATACCGACCCGGCGAAGATCGTCTTCTATCCCAACTACTTCTCGTGGTTCGACCAGAGCACCCGCATGCTCTTCGAGAGCGTGGGCCTCGACTGGGATACCCTCATGGCGCGATACGGCATTCCGGGTTTGCCGATCGTCGAAGCCAACGCACGCTTCATCGCGCCCTGCCGCTTCCGGGACCAGCTCGAGGTGGAATCGTGCATCGGCACCTGGAATGACAAGACCTTCAAGGTTCAGCACACGGTCTGGAATGGCACGCTGAAGTGCGTCGAGGGGTACGAGGTACGCGTCTGGTCAAAGCCGCGCGAAGACGACCCGACGCGCCTGAAGGCCCACTCGATCCCCCCCGAGATCCGCGCGGCGTTCGACTGAAGCGCTTAGAATGGCGGGTTGGCACGCATCCGCGTGCCGGCTCGGGCGCCTGCCGCACGTCGGCGGCGCGAACGGCCGGCGCGACCGCTTCGCTCGATCGGGAGAACCGCATGACCGGACAGATCATCCACAGCGCCATCACAACCCACTCGCCGCGTATCGGCATCGAGGCCACGGCGCCGGATTTTACCCGTGGCCTCATCGCCGGCATTCGTCTGCTTGGCGAGGAGATTCGCGCGTCGCGGCCTGACGCCATCGTGCTGATGTCCACCCACTGGATCACCACCTTCCCCTGGTACACCGGTTCACACGCGGTGCACGAGGGCGTGTGTGTCGCCGACGAGGCACCGGATCTGATTCCGGGCATTCCCTATCGCTGGGCGGGCGACCCGACCCTTGCTCGCGCAATCACCGGCGAAATCGCGAGCCTCGGCATCGCGACCGGTACCAACGATTCGCCCCACTACTCGCTCGACTACGGCACTGTCGTTCCGATGCAGTACCTCGATCCTGCCATGAGCGTACCCCTCGTTCCGCTCGGCACCTGCATCCTGGCGCCCCTCGATGAATGCCTGGCGGTCGGTGGCGCCATCCGCCGCGCAGCCGAAAAGACGGGCAAGCGGGTGGCGGTGGTCGGCAGCACGAGCTTTGCCCACCGGATCGAGCGGGGCCAGGACAAGTGGCCCCCCCAATCCTTCATGGACACCGATTTCCGCTACATCGAAATGCTCACCAGCGGCCGCATCGGCGAGGCAAAGGCCTGGCTCCCCGACTATGCCAAGGCGGTCGTCGCCGAGGTTGGTGGTCGTGTTCACGCCACCATTCTGGGTACGATGGACGAGACGCGCGAACAGTACCGCGGAGTCCAGCACGGCCCCTACGGACAATCATCGGCCAGCGGCAACGCCTCGGTATGCCTGCATCCGGTGCATTGAGGAACGCCCAGACTGTCACCGCCGTTCAATCCTGCGATCGGGTCGGCCGGCCGGTACCGCGGGCAGACACTGGCCGATCGCCCCCTGCGGGTGCGCCTGACACCCCCATCGACCGGCCCGAGCCAGCACCTGCGTGACCGCACGCTGGCCCGGCGCCCTCCCCAGCCACACAGAACCCACAGGACTCGCGCGTGCTCACCACCGAAGAAGTCACCATGCAGTTCGGCGCAAAACCGCTGTTCGAGAAGATCTCGGTGCGGTTCAACGACGGCAATCGCTACGGTCTGATTGGCGCCAATGGCGCCGGAAAGTCGACCTTCATGAAGATTCTGGGCGGTGACCTCGAGCCCTCGGGCGGCAAGGTCTCGCTGCACCCTGGCCTGCGCATGGGGAAACTGCGGCAGAACCAGTTTGCTCATGAAGACGAGCGGGTTCTCGATGTGGTCATGATGGGCCACGACGCCATGTGGCAGGCCCGCGTGGAGCGCGACGCCATCTATGCCAACCCCGACGCCACCGACGATGACTACATGCGGGCTGCCGAACTCGAGGCGCGCTTTGCCGAGTTCGATGGCTATACCGCGGAAGCCCGTGCCGGCGAACTGCTGAGCGGTGTCGGCATCGCCGAAGCGCTGCACGACGGCCCCATGAGTGCGGTGGCGCCCGGTTGGAAACTGCGTGTGCTGCTCGCGCAGGCGCTCTTTTCCGACCCGGACGTGCTGCTGCTCGACGAACCCACCAACAACCTGGACATCAACACCATTCGATGGCTCGAGGATGTGCTGAACGCGCGCTCGAGCACGATGGTGATCATCTCGCACGACCGGCACTTCCTCAATTCGGTCTGCACCCACATGGCCGATCTCGACTACGGCACGATTCGCACCTATCCGGGCAACTACGACGATTACATGCTTGCCTCGACCCAGGCCCGGGCACAACTCACCGCAGCCAACGCACGCGCCAAGGAAAAGGTTGCCGAACTGCAGGAGTTCGTGCGCCGGTTCTCGGCCAACAAGAGCAAGGCGCGCCAGGCCACGTCGCGCCAGAAGCAGATCGAGAAGATCCGCATCGAGGACGTCAAGCCGTCGAGCCGGCAGTACCCCTACATCCGCTTCGAGTTCGACCCGAAGGAGATCATCCGGCGCGTGGCAATCCAGACTGCCGGACTGGTGCGCGGCTACTCCAGGCCCCTGTTTGGTCCCCTCGATCTCATCATCGAACCCGGCGAACGGGTCGCCATCATCGGCCCCAACGGCATCGGCAAGACGACGCTGCTGCGGGCATTGGCCGGCGTCGATGATGCCCAGTTGTCGATCAGCCGGGGGGCGGTGACGCGCGCCGAGAAAGCCCGTCTGGGCTACTGCGCCCAGGAGCATGCCGCCGAACTGGATGCCGACATGACCCTCGTGGAGTGGGTCAGCCAGTGGAAACAGGGTGACGAGGACGACCAGATCGTGCGTGCCACGCTCGGGCGGCTGCTCTTCACGGGCGATGACGGCGCGAAGGCCGTGCGGGTACTCTCGGGCGGCGAACAGCAGCGCATCGTCTTCGGGCGTCTGACGCTCGAACATCCAAACGTGCTGTTGATGGATGAGCCGACCAACCACCTCGACATGGAATCGATCGAGTCACTCGACACCGCCCTTGCCAAGTATGAGGGCACCCTGGTTCTGGTATCGCACGATCGCCAGTTCGTGTCCTCGGTCGCCACACGCATTCTCGAGCTGAAGCCGGGTCCGACGCCCGATTCGCCCGCAACGCTGGTCGACTACACCGGCAGCTACGACGACTATCTGGCCTCGCAGGGCATCACGCCTTGAGACCGGCTGCACCCGGCCTCGCCGCATCCGTTGACAAGGCTCGGCCGCGTCAGTGTCGGTATGATCGAGTGATACGCCACTTCGCCCCGCCCGCCTGATGCGCATCGACAGCGAACCCGACTTCTCGCACGCGTCACCCGACCGGGTCGGCGTGGTGCTGGTGAATATCGGCACGCCGGCCGAACCGACGGCGCCGGCCGTGCGGCGATATCTCGGGCGGTTCCTGGCCGATCCGCGGGTGGTTGAAATTCCGCGCTGGCTTTGGCTGCCCCTGCTGCACGGGGTGATCCTCAACGTGCGTGCCCGCAAATCGGCCGCCAAGTACGCCGCGATCTGGCTCGACGAGGGCTCACCGCTCGAGGTTTACACCCGGGCACAGGCCGAACGGCTCGGCGAGCATCTGCGGGCAACCCATGGCGACCGGGTCATCGTCGCCCACGCCATGCGCTACAGCGACCCCGATGTCGATGCGGTTCTCGCGCGCCTGCGGGCGGCCGGTTGCAACCACTTCGTGATCATTCCGCTCTACCCGCAGTACGCCGCCGCGACCACGGCCAGTTCGATGGATGCGGTGTTCGGCTTCATGCAGCGTCAGCGGCACCTGCCAGCCTTGCGGTTCGTGAAGCACTATCACGACCACCCGCGCTTCATCGCGGCGCTGGCCGCACGCGTGCGGGCTCACTGGGCGCAGAACGGCGAACCCGAGGTGCTGCTGATGAGCTTTCACGGCCTGCCGCGACGCTCGCTCGACCTGGGGGATCCCTACCACTGCGAGTGCATGAAGACCGCCCGGTTGCTGGCCGAAGCGCTCGGACTTGCTCGTGACCGCTGGACCGTGAGCTTCCAGTCGCGCTTCGGCGCCAACCGGTGGCTGGAGCCTTACACGATCGAGGTCGTGCGCAGCCTCGCCGCGCGGGGCGTGCGCCGGCTCGATGTCGTGGCCCCGAGCTTTGTCTCCGACTGCCTCGAAACCCTCGAGGAAATCGGCATCGAGATCCGTGACGAGTTTCTCGAAGCGGGAGGCGAGCGGTTCTCGGCCATCCCCTGTCTCAACCAGGATGCCGCCTGGATCGAAGCGCTCGCCGACATGGCCGAGCGCGAGATGGCCGGATGGGTGCCGATGACCGACGCCCATGCACTGCAGGAACGCGCCGCGCGCGCCGCCAGCATGGGCGCACCGGGTCACTGATCGCCCGGTCACGCCGGCCAGCCAGGCCCGATGCGGGAATTTTCGGTGGCAGGCCTTGAAACCGCCTGAATCGTCCCAACACTCGACTGCGTCTTCACGGAGTTTCAGGCACATGGATCAGAATTCGAACAACGCCGACCCGGCGAGCAGCCCGACAGCCGCTGACGAGTCGCAGGCGACCGCCACCCCGACGCTCGAGGAGCGACTGGCGGCTGCCGAGGCCAAGGCCTCGGAGCACTACGACGCCTTCCTGCGCGCTCGCGCCGAGGGCGAGAACATCCGGCGGCGATCGCAGGATGAGATCTCCAAGGCACACAAGTTCGCGGTCGAGAGCTTTGCTGCAGAACTGATCGCCGTCAAGGACAGTCTCGAAGCCGCGCTCGTCAGCACCGAGACCGACGCCGAAGCGATGCGCTCCGGGGTAGAACTCACCCTGCGACAGTTGCGCGCAGCCTTCGACAAGGGCGGGGTGCGCGAAATCGACCCCGCAGGCGAACGCTTCGATCCGAACCGGCACCAGGCCATCAGTGCCATCCCGTCAGACCAGGAACCCAACACCGTCGTCGGCGTCCTGCAGAAAGGGTACCTCATCGCCGAGCGTACGCTGCGGCCGGCGCTGGTCACCGTCGCACGCAAGCCCGACTGAAGACGGTCGGGCAGCACCGGGGCCATCGGCGCTGCGTTTGCGCCAGACCGGCGCGCTGCGCTTGAATCGGCGGCCAGCGCCCCCACCTGCCCGACATCGCTCGATACAACCGAATCACCGGACATCAAGGACAGCACATCATGGCAAAGATCATCGGCATCGACCTGGGTACCACGAACTCCTGCGTCGCCATCATGGAGGGCGGGCAGCCCAAGGTCATCGAGAACGCGGAAGGCGCTCGCACCACCCCCTCGATCGTCGCCTACCAGGAAGACGGCGAGATCCTGGTCGGGGCACCGGCCAAGCGCCAGGCCGTGACCAACCCTACCAACACCCTGTATGCGGTGAAGCGCCTCATCGGGCGACGCTTCGATGAGAAGGAAGTGCAGAAGGACATCAACCTGATGCCCTACCGGATCGTGAAGCATGACAACGGCGACGCCTGGGTCGAGACCCGTGGCAAGGGCACAGCACCGCAGCAGGTGTCGGCCGAGGTCCTGCGCAAGATGAAGAAGACCGCCGAAGACTATCTGGGCGAACCCGTGACCGAAGCGGTCATCACGGTGCCGGCGTACTTCAACGACAGTCAGCGTCAGGCCACGAAGGATGCCGGTCGCATCGCCGGCCTGGAAGTGAAGCGCATCATCAACGAACCGACCGCAGCGGCACTGGCCTTCGGTCTGGACAAGCAGGGCGGTGACCGCAAGATTGCCGTCTATGACCTGGGCGGTGGCACCTTCGACGTGTCGATCATCGAAATCGCCGATGTCGATGGCGAAAAGCAGTTCGAAGTGCTCTCGACCAACGGTGACACCTTCCTCGGCGGTGAAGACTTCGACCAGCGCATCATGGATTTCCTGTGCGACGAATTTCGTCGCGAACAGGGCATCGACCTGCGCAAGGACGTACTGGCCCTGCAACGCCTGAAGGAGGCCGCCGAGAAGGCCAAGATCGAACTGTCCTCGTCGCAGCAGACCGAAGTCAATCTGCCCTACATCACCGCCGACGCGACTGGCCCCAAGCACATGTCGGTCAAGCTCTCGCGCGCCAAGCTCGAGGCGCTGGTCGATGAACTGGTGCAGAAGACGGTCGACCCGTGCAAGACGGCCATCAAGGATGCCGGGGTCAAGCTCTCGGACATCTCCGATGTGATTCTGGTGGGTGGCATGACGCGCATGCCCAAGGTCCAGGAAAAGGTCAAGGAAATCTTTGGTCGCGAACCGCGCAAGGACGTCAACCCCGACGAGGCTGTCGCGGTCGGTGCCGCCATCCAGGGCTCCGTACTCTCGGGCGAGCGCAAGGACGTGCTGCTGCTCGACGTCACCCCGCTATCGCTCGGCATCGAGACGCTGGGTGGTGTCATGACCAAGCTCATCCAGAAGAACACCACCATTCCGACCAACGCCAAGCAGGTGTTCTCGACCGCCGATGACAACCAGACGGCCGTGACCATCCACGTGCTGCAGGGCGAGCGCGAGATGTCCGGTGGCAACAAGAGCCTGGGGCAGTTCAACCTCGAGGGCATCCAGGCTGCCCCGCGCGGCATGCCGCAGATCGAGGTAGCCTTCGACATCGACGCCAACGGCATCCTGCATGTCTCGGCGCGTGACAAGACGACCGGCAAGGAGGCCAAGATCACGATCAAGGCCAACTCGGGTCTGTCGGAAGAAGAAGTGCAGCGCATGGTGAAGGATGCCGAACTGAACGCGGCGGAAGATCACCGCAAGCTCGAACTCATCACGGCCCGCAACCAGCTCGATGGTCTGGCGCACTCGGTTCGCAAGTCGCTCGCAGACCATGGCGAGAAGCTCTCGGCCGAAGACAAGGCAGCTATCGAGGCAGCGCTGAAGGAAGCCGACGAGGCGGTGAAGACCGAGGACAAGGAGCGCATGGAGGCGCAGAGTCAGGCACTGTCGCAGGCAGCGCAGAAGTTGGGTGAACTGCTGCAGGCCGAGCAGCAGGCCGCTTCTGCTGCCGGTGGCGCGGCTGGTCCGGGTGCCGGTGCCGGCGCCAGTGCAGGTCGCGGCAAGGACGATGACAATGTGGTCGATGCCGAGTTCACCGAGGTCAAGGACCGCAAGTAAGCCTTGATCGGCAGCCGCTCGAGGCAGGCCGGGAGCGGCAGAGCTCCCGGCCTTTTTTCACTTTCCGGGGCAGGACTCGCACCTGCGCCGGCACGATCGAATGGGCAACATGGCAAAGCGTGACTACTACGAAGTACTGGGCGTGCCGCGCGACGCGGACGAGGATGCGATCAAGAAGGCCTATCGCAAGCTGGCCATGAAATTTCACCCCGACCGGAACCCGGACGACAAGTCGGCCGAGGAGAAGTTCAAGGAGGTGAAGGAAGCCTACGAAGTGCTCACCGATGCCGGCAAGCGCGGTGCCTACGACCGGTTCGGCCATGCGGGTGTCGACCAGCAGAACGCTGCTGGCGCCGGTGCTGGCGCCGGCTTTGGCAGCTTCTCGGAAGCCTTCGGTGACATCTTCGGCGACATCTTCGGCGGTGGCAATCGGGGGGGTGGACGTTCGGGTGTGTACCGGGGCGCCGACCTGCGCTACGACATGGAAATCACCCTCGAGCAGGCCGCCCGCGGCACCGAGACGAAGATTCGCATTCCCTCGACCGAATCCTGTACGGCCTGCCACGGCAGCGGCGCCAAGCCTGGCACCCAGCCCAAGACCTGCCCGACCTGCAATGGTGCCGGTCAGGTCCGTGTCTCGCAGGGATTCTTCTCGATCCAGCAGACCTGCCCCGCCTGCCATGGTGGCGGGAAGGTGAATGCCGACCCGTGCGTCACGTGTCATGGCGCCGGCCGTCTCAAGACGCAAAAGACCCTGTCCGTGAAGATTCCGGCGGGCGTCGATGAGGGTGATCGCATCCGCCTCACCGGCGAGGGCGAACCCGGCGTCAATGGTGGTCCACCCGGCGATCTCTACGTGCAGATGAAGGTGAAGGAGCACGCGGTCTTCCAGCGCGAGGGCAACGACCTGCACTGCGAGATGCCGGTTCGATTCACCACGGCTGCGCTCGGTGGGGAGATCGAGTTGCCCACGCTCGATGGCTCGGCCCAGATCCGCATCCCGTCAGAAACCCAGAGCGGAAAGACCTTCCGGCTGCGCGGCAAGGGCATCAAGGGCCTGCGCGCAGCACAACCCGGTGACCTCTTCTGCCACGTCGTCATCGAGACCCCGGTCAACCTCACCGATCGCCAACGCGAATTGCTGCGCGAGTTCGAAACGCTGACGGCCAAGGGCGGCGAGCAGCACAATCCGCGGTCGAAGTCGTGGGTCGATCGGGTACGAGCGTTCTTCGCAGGCTGAACTCAGGCACGCCGCCAGGTCGTGCCCGCGGCCGAATCCTCGAGGATGACACCGGCCGCCTTCAGTGCATCTCGCACGGCGTCGGCCCGCGCAAAGTCGCGTGCTCGCTTGGCGGCAGCGCGCTCTTCGATGCGGGCAGCGATGGCTTCCTCGTCGAGGCCGTTCGACTCGGTGCTGCTTTGCAAAAACACCGCTGGATCGCGTTCGAGCAGACCGATGAGACGGCCGAGTCCGGCCAGCACCGGCGCCAGCGCCGACTCACCCCGATTGATCCGGGCGGCCAGATCGAACAAGGCCGCCACCGCGATCGGCGTATTGAAGTCATCATCGAGCGCCGCCTTGAACGCAGCTGCCTCGGATACCTGCCAGTCGACGACCGGATTCTCCACCACCCCTGCCGACCGCAAGGCGGTATAGAGCCGGCTGAGGCCCTGACGGGCGTCGTCCAGATGTTGATCGGAGTAGTTGAGCGGGCTCCGGTAATGAGCGCGCAGGATGAAGAAGCGCACCACTTCCGCATCGTAGCGGGTGAGCACATCCCGAATGGTGAAGAAGTTGCCGAGCGACTTCGACATCTTCTCGTCATCGACCCGGACAAAGCCGTTGTGCATCCAGAGGTTGACGAAGGGCGAACCGCTCGCCCCTTCGGACTGCGCGATCTCGTTCTCGTGGTGGGGAAACTGCAGATCGGCCCCACCACCATGAATATCGAAATGGTTACCGAGCAGGTCGCATGACATGGCCGAACACTCGATGTGCCACCCGGGCCGGCCCGGGCCGAAATCGGAGGGCCACGCCGGCTCGCCCTCGCGAGCATGCTTCCAGAGCACGAAGTCGAGCGGATCCTGCTTCGTCGAGTCGACTTCGACCCGCTCACCGGCACGAAGGTCCTCGAGCGACTTGCCCGACAATCGGCCGTAGCCTTCGAATCGCCGCACCGAAAAATTGACATCGCCCCCCGCTGCACGATAGGCCAGTCCGCGCTGCTCGAGCGTATCGATCATCGACAGCATCTGCGGCAGATAGGCCGTCGCCCGCGGCTCGTGATCGGGCTTCTGTACCCCCAGGCGCGCAGCGTCTTCGTCCATCGCGGCAATGAATCGCTCGGTGAGCGCACCGATCGACTCGCCGTTCTCGACCGCCCGACGGATGATCTTGTCATCGATATCGGTGATGTTGCGCACGTAGGTGAGGCGGTAGCCGCTCGCACGCAGCCAGCGCTGCACCAGATCGAACACCACCATCACCCGGGCGTGGCCGAGATGGCAATAGTCGTAGACCGTCATGCCGCAGACATACATCCGCACGTGGCCGGGGTCGATGGGGCGAAAGGTTTCCTTTCGCCGGCTCAGGGTGTTGTAGATCTCGAGCATGTGGTATCGGCTAGAATCGGCATCCGGGCGACGCTCGTCGCTTTTCGAGCGGCTGTCGCGCACAAGACCCGCCATGGTATCCCAGAACAGCTCACTGACCAGCCCCCGTACCTGCGCCCGCCCGTGGTCGGCCGCCGGTGCGCTTCTCATCGCGCTGGCGGCAGCCCTGCAGGGTGCACTGGCCCAGTCACCGGCCATCCCGACCCCGTATACCGCACCCGATGCGGCAACGGCGGCGGTGCAATCACTGCCGGCCGGCATCCGCGCGATCGATCGACAGCGCCGCGAAGGCCACCCCGAGGATGCCCTGAAAGCAGCCGATGCCTGGATCGCCAGCCACCCCGAGGACACCGCAGGTCCGTTCATGCGCGGGCTGGCGCTGGCCGATCTGGGGCGCCTCGATGAAGCCATCGCAACCCTCGAGGCACTCGCCAACGCACACCCCGAACTGGACCAACCCCTGAACAACCTCGCCGTGCTGCATGCACGCCGGGGTGCACTCGATCGGGCTCGCGAAGCGTTGGAACAGGCTCTTCGGGCAAATCCGAAGAACACGATCGCGCTGGCCAACCTGGCCGACCTGCACCTGCGGCTGGCGATCGACGCCTACCAGCAGCTGACCAGACTCGACCCCACCCACCTGACCGCCGCCCGCAACCTGCTCAAGCTGCGGGAATTGCCCGCCCTTGCAGGGCGCACTCCCGGCCAGAGCACCACCCAACCCGCACCGGAGACTCCCCGATGAACTTCGCCCCACTTGCACGACTGGCCACCCGCCATGCCGCAGGCCGCCCGATCACGACCGCCCTCCTTGGTGCCACGCTCTGCCTGCTCTCGCCGCAAGGCGCCCTCGCCGCCGACAATCCGACTGCCGAACTGAAGACCAGCAAAGGCGTTATCGTGGTGGAGCTGCTGGCCGACAAGGCACCCAAGAGCGTCGCAAACTTCATCCGTTATGCCCGTGAAGGCCACTACAACGCCACGATCTTCCACCGCGTGATCGCGGGTTTTGTCGTGCAGGGGGGCGGATTCGACGCGAAAATGACCCAGAAATCCACCCATGCGCCCATCGCCAATGAAGCCGGCAACGGGGTTTCCAACGAACGCGGTACGCTGGCGATGGCTCGCACCATGGACCCTGACTCGGCAACCTCGCAGTTCTACATCAACCTGGCCGACAACAGCCCGGCCCTGAACCGCGCCGGGCCGCAGCGTCCGGGCTACGCGGTCTTCGCCCGTGTGGTGAAGGGCATGGATGTGGTCGACTCGATCGCTGGCGTGCAGACCACGCGTGTGGGGCCGTACAGCGATGTACCTGCAACCCCCATCCTGCTGCAGTCGGTCACCATCAGCGGCAACGAGCGCGCCGCCGGACAAGCGGCTCCCGCGGCCGCGTCCGAAACACGCTGAGTGCGCTGCGCGGGCAGCGCAGGCATCGCCCCGGCACGCGCACACGGAACCGCACCAACACCCCACCCCCCTTTTCCAACCCGAAGGACATCATCGTGGTCAATTTTGAAACCAGCCTTGGCACCATCTCGATCGAACTGGATGCCGAGCACGCACCGGAGACGGTCGCCAACTTTCTGGTCTACGTGAGCGAAGGCCACTACGACGGCACGATCTTTCACCGGGTCATCGATCGATTCATGATCCAGGGTGGCGGCTTCGATGCAGCAATGAAGCAGAGATCGACCCGTGCACCGATCAGGAACGAGGCCAACAACGGTCTTGCCAACACGCACTACTCGATCGCGATGGCCCGGACATCGGATCCGCATTCGGCGAGCGCGCAGTTCTTCATCAATACGGCCGACAACGACTTCCTGAATCACCGCACTGAGACACCCGATGGCTGGGGCTACTGCGTGTTCGGCCGCGTCGTGGCGGGGGAAGACGTCGTCGACACGATCGGCAAGGTGGCTACCACCAGCCGTGGATTCCACCAGGACGTGCCGGCCGAGGCCGTGACGATCGTCCGGGCAACGGTGGTCTGAGCATACCCGGGCCAACCACGACATCAGGACAGGTGCGATGAGCACAGGCGGGGTCATCGGCGGTACGACCCTGCTGATATCCGACCTGCACCTGGCCATCGATGGCCCGGGCATCGCCGAGCGTTTCATCCGGTTCCTGCACGGGCCTGCCCGCGAGGCCGATGCCCTGTACATCCTGGGCGACCTCTTTGAGGTGTGGATCGGTGATGACGACACCGGCAACGCCTTCAACGAGTCGATTCTGACCGAACTTGCCCACCTGGCGCGATCGGGGGTTGCCGTCCATTTCACGCGCGGCAATCGCGACTTCCTGTGCGGACGGGCCTCGGCACGCCGCGCGGGCTGGCAGTTGCTCGGCGATGAGACCCTGCTCGGCGTCGGGCACACGACCGCCTCGTCGGCCGCTGAAGCCACGCTGCCGGCACAGGAGCGCCAGACGGTCAACGATACGACGCTCCTGCTGATGCATGGCGACACGCTGTGCACCGAGGATCACGCCTACCAGCGTTTCAGGGCCATCACGCACCATGGCCTGGTCAGGGCAGCGTTTCTGTGCCTGCCGCTCGCATGGCGCCAGCGCATCGCGCGGCGCCTTCGCCAGCGCAGCATCGCGCATCAGACCGGCTCGAGTACCCCACTGGGCGACGTCAGCGAACGTGCCGTGATCGAGCGCTTCCGCGCGAGCGGTGCATCACTCATGATTCACGGCCACACCCACCGCCCGGCGCGCCACGATCTGAGCATCGACGGTCGGCCCTGCGTGCGCTGGGTCCTGCCCGACTGGACCGAATCGCGAGGCGGCTATCTCGCCCTCGAACCCGGCCAGTCGCCACGAATGGTCTGGCTCGATGCGTCGAACGACTCCTCAGACGAGCGCGTCGAGCCCGCGGGCAATGTCGCGCCGGATGTCGGCGAACGACTCGAGCCCGACTGCGACACGCAACAGGCCCTCACCAATGCCGGCGCGGGCACGCGCTTCGGGTGAGATGCGACCATGGGTTGTCGTCGCCGGGTGGGTGATGGTGGTCTTCGTATCGCCCAGGTTGGCCGTGATCGAGATGAGTCGGGTGCCATCGACGACACGCCATGCCGCCTCACGGCCGCCCTTGACTTCGAACGACACGATGGCACCCCCGGTTCGCTGCTGGCGCATCGCCAGCGCATGTTGCGGATGCGATGCCAGGCCGGGGTGAAACACCCGGGCTACCGCCGGATGCGACTCCAGCCATTGGGCCAGTTCGAGCGCTCGCGCGCTCTGTGCCTGCATCCGGATGTCGAGCGTTTCCATGCCCTTGGTGATGACCCAGGCATTGAAGGCCGACAGGGTAGGGCCCGCGGTGCGCAGGAAAGGCACCAGCTTCTCGTTGATGAGCGCCTTGCTGCCGACCACGGCGCCCCCGAGTACGCGCCCCTGCCCATCGAGATACTTCGTCGCCGAGTGGATGACCAGGTCGGCGCCCAGGTCGAGCGGACGCTGCAGCGCCGGCGAGCAGAAACAGTTGTCGACAGCCAGCAGGGCACCCGCCGCATGGGACAGCGATGCAATGGCTGCAATGTCGAAAACGTCGGTGAGCGGATTGGAAGGTGTCTCGAGAAAGACCAGTTGCGCGCCCTCTGCCAGCGCCTTCTCCCAGGCGTCGAGTCCGGTACCGTCAACGTAGGTCGTGTGAACGCCGAATCGGCCCAGAATGGTACTGAACAACTGGATCGTGGCGCCAAAGACGCTCGAGGAACACACGACATGATCGCCCGCCTTGAGCGTTGCCATCGCCACGCTGAGAATGGCTGACATGCCCGAGGCAGTGGCGAGCGCGGCTTCGCCACCCTCGAGGGCTGCGAGTCGTTCCTCGAACATGGTCACGGTCGGATTGGTAAAACGCGAATAGACATTGCCGGGTGAGCCCTGCGTGAAGCGGGCAGCCGCCTCGGCAGCCGAGTCGAATACAAAACTCGAGGTGAGGTACATCGCCTCGGCATGCTCGCCGAACTGGCTGCGTACCTGACCGGCGCGCACGGCGCGCGTGGCGATGTCGGTATCGGTGAGATCGATCGTTCTCGTGGAGAGCTTGTCGGTCATGGCTGCTCGAATCGGTAAGAGAAAGGTTTCAACAATCGGGCCGCGAGCACCGGGCTCACGGCAGGACGCGGCGCGCCAGACGCTGATCAGGCCGGTGCGACATCCTCGCTCTCTTCAGGGTCGGCGCTGGATTCGCCACGACGCACGTCGCGACTGTGCTCGACCTGATCGAGGTAATCGGCGGTGACATCCCCGGTGACATATCGGCCATCGAAGCACGAGGTCTCGAACTCGTCGAGCGCCGGATTGCACAGGCGGATCGAGTCGATCAGGGCCTGCAACTCCTGGTAGATCACCAGGTCGGCGCCGATTTCGCGGGCAATCGCCTGCTCGTCACGGTCGGTGGCCAGCAGTTCGGCTCGCGTCGGCATGTCGATGCCGTACACATTGGGATAGCGCACCGGCGGTGCAGCCGAGGCGAAGTACACCTTGTTGGCACCGGCTTCACGCGCCATCTGGACGATTTCATGACTGGTCGTGCCGCGCACGATGGAGTCATCAACGATGAGCACATTCTTGCCGCGAAACTCGATGCCGATGGCCGAGAGCTTCTGGCGCACCGAGCGCTTGCGCACGGCCTGCCCGGGCATGATGAACGTGCGCCCGATGTAGCGATTGCGCACGAAACCCTCGCGATAGTTCACGTCGAGACTGCGGGCCAGTTCGAGTGCGCTCGGCCGGCTGGTATCCGGCACCGGAATGACCACATCGACCGGCAATCCGGGATGCTCGCGGCGAATGCGATCGGCCAGCGCGCGCCCCATGTTGAGACGCGCCTCGTAGACCGGAACGCCATCGAGGACCGAATCGGGCCGGGCCAGATAGACGTATTCGAACAGGCAAGGCGCCAGCCGCGGCGAAGCGGCGCATTGCCGCGCATGGAACGTGGCGTCGGACTCGACCACGACGGCTTCGCCAGGCTCGATGTCGCGCCACAACTGGTAGCCGAGCGCATCGACCGCGACACTCTCGGAGGCCACGACATACTCGGTCGAACCGCTCTCGGTATTGCGTCCGATCACGAGCGGCCGGATGCCAAAGGGGTCGCGAAAGGCCACCATGCCGAATCCGGCGATCATCGCCACGACCGCGTAGGCGCCACGACAGCGGCGATGCACCTGAGCGACCGCCGTGAAGACGGTTTCTGCATCGACCCGGTGGCCGCGCGCAGCGCGCTCGAGTTCGTGCGCAAACACGTTGAGCAGAATTTCGGAGTCGGAGTTGGTATTGATGTGCCGAAGATCGTTTTCGATCATCTCGGTCTTCAACTGCTCGCCATTGGTGAGATTGCCGTTGTGCCCGAGTACGACACCGAAGGGCGAATTCACGTAGAACGGCTGCGCCTCGGCGCTGTCGAATGCCGACCCGGCCGTCGGATAGCGGCAATGCGCAATGCCCATCCGGCCGGCAAGTGCCCGCATGTCGCGCGTGCGAAACACGTCACGCACCATGCCACTGCCCTTGTGCATGTGGAACATCGCCGCATCGCCGCTCACGATGCCTGCAGCGTCCTGCCCGCGATGCTGCAGCAGCAGCAATCCGTCATAGAGGACCTGGTTGATCGGGGAATTCGACACGACACCGATGACACCGCACATCACACGACTCCTTGGCGCAGCCGGAACCTGTTCAGGAAGTCCGAGGCGGCGATCGCCGGATGATACTGGAGACCGGCACAAACAAGCGGGCCTGCTCGGCCAGTATCGCGAGCATCGGGGCACTCAACGCCGTCTGCCACTCGGGACGACGTGACAAGCCGGTGTAATCGCCAGCCAGCGCAAGGAGGGCCGCGATGGCCACGCCCCGAGCAAGCCCGAACACGGCCCCAAGCAGCCGATCACCCGGACGGAGGCCGACCGACTTGAGCAAGGCCGACATCATCATGCCGGCCACGGCCGCAACGATGACCGACACCACCATGATCGTGGTCATGCCGGCCAGCGAACGCATGCCCTCGGGAAGAAACTGCGCGTGCTCGCCCACCTGAGCGCCGTGGCGCAAGGCAAGTACCCCACCCCCCGCCCAGCCGAGCAGGCCGATGAGCGTACGCAGCAGACCACGCCAGAAGCCGAAGAGCGTTGACAGACCGATCAGGGCGGCGATGGTCCAGTCGAGTGCGGTCATGGCACCCTCAACCCTGCTTTTCGATCTTGCGCGCCGCAAGCGCGTCGACACCGGCTTCACGCAGGCGCGTACGGGCGCGCTCGGCCTGTTCGCGCGTCGCGAAGGGGCCGGCCCGCACCCGGATCCGTTCACCCGCCGCAGTGACCACCTTCTCGTAGAACGCCTTCATGCCCAGTTGCTCGGCACGGTGCTGCAATTGCACCGCATTGTCACGCGCGCTGAAGGTGCCCAGGGGCACGACCCACCCTTCAACCCGGGTTTCGGCCGCAGCTGCATCTCCCCCCTTCACTTCGTCGGGACGCGCGGCGGACGGCTTTGCCGCCTTGGCCGCTGATGCGCTCGCGCTGCTGCCCGGCCGAGTCGCTTCGGTCTTCGACGAATCGGCGGCGGGCATTCCGGCAGACCCTGCTGTGGCAAGCGGAGGCGGTGCAGGCACGGCCGCCGGGGCCGCTGCGATGTTCGACCGGGCCGTGGCAACCTCGCCGGCAGCAGCACCCGCAGTCGCGCCAGCCGCTGCAGCGACTCCCGTGGTCAGATCGGTGCCTGCTGCCAGCGAGGACGATCGGTCCGCGCTGCTGCCCGGGGTCGGCGATGTGCCTTCAGGGGCGGGGGCCTCGATGGCCCGGCCCGGGCTGGCCGCAACCGGACGCGTCACAACCGCGCCAGCATCGCCACCCTTCTGAGCCGACAGGGCCGGAATCTCGACGCTCAGATTGGAACTCACCGGGCGTGGTTCGAGATCCATCAGCATCGGCGGCACGATGACCAGAAAGAGCACGACCGCGGCCGCCCCGATCAGCCGGCGTCGTGCGCGTCGTCGGAGATGCTCGACCTCATCGGAGTCGCTCAAGACCTGGATACTCCTCTTGGCGGCCCGCCAGGACGCAACCACGGCTTGGAGGCGGCGTGACGCAGGCCTGCAATCTGCCTCAAATGAGGATCAACCCTTTCCGCGCGACTCGAGCACTGCGCCCACGGTCAGGAATGAACCGAAGACCACGATTCTACCAGCTTCGGTTACCACGGCCTGAGCCTCGCGCCATGCCGCATCAACCGACTCACAGACACGAACCTCGGCGCCACGCGCTGCCAGCAGGCCCTCGAGCTCCGCACCCGAGGCGCCCCGCGGTCCGGGTAGCGTGGCGACATGCCAGACGTCGATTTCGCCATGCATGGCTCGCACGACGCCGGCCATGTCCTTGTCCTTGAGCATGCCGAACACCGCCACGGTACGTGGAAATCGGTCCATGCTCGCCAGGTTGGCTGCCAGCACGGCCGCCGCATGCGGGTTGTGCGCCACGTCGAGGATCACCACCGGCTTGCCCGGCAACACCTGGAATCGTCCCGGCAGGGTAACGGCCGCGAGGCCCTCGCGGACCGCACCGGCGCTGACCGGCAGCCGATCGCGCAGGGCCTCGAGCGCGGCCAGTACGGCACTGGCGTTGAGAAGCTGATTGGCACCGCGCAGGGCCGGATACGCCAATCCACCGCGGGTGATGGCACGGCCCCGGTAGCGCCACTGCTGCGAGTCGCCATCAAACCCGAAGTCACGGCCGGCCAGCCAGAGGTCGGCGGCAATCGCATGCGCGTGTTCGATGAGAGTCTGCGGCGGTTCAGGGTCGGCACAGATCGCCGGACGCCCCGGCCGATAGACATGCGCCTTCTCCCAGCCGATCTTGTCACGCGTGTCGCCCAGAAGATCGACGTGATCGAGGGCGACGCTGGTGACGATCGAGGCATCAGGCTCGAACACGTTGACGGCATCGAGGCGCCCGCCCAACCCGATTTCGAGGACGAGCACATCCAGACCGGCACCGGCAAAGCTCGCCCAGGCGGCCAGTGTGGCGAACTCGAAATAGGTGAGCGGCACCTCGCCACGAACCCGCTCGACCGCCGCAAACCCGGCACACAACGTCGCGTCATCGGCCTCGCGACCGTGGATGCGCACCCGCTCGTTGTAGCGCAAGAGGTGCGGCGATGTGTAAGTGCCCACCCGGAACCCGGCGGCCATGAGGATGGCCTCGAGCATCGCGCAGGTGGAACCCTTGCCGTTGGTACCACCGACGATGATCACCGGACAGGTCGGCGGCAGATCCAGTGCCGCCAATACGGCACGCACCCGATCGAGCCCCATGTCGATCACGGCCGGATGAAGCTGTGCGATGTGATCAAGCCAGCCGGACAGCGTGCTCCCGGACAGACCCTCGGGGGAAGCTGACCCCGAAGGGGCCGATGCGTTGCTCAAGTTGCCATCCACTCAGACCGGGGCAGGCAAGCGCATCAGCAGCGAAAGCAGGCTGGCGATACGATCGGGCATTTCGCGTCGATCGACGATCATGTCAATGGCGCCCTTGTCGAGCAGGAACTCGGCCCGTTGAAAACCCTCGGGCAGCGTTTCACGGACGGTCTGCTCGATCACGCGTGGTCCGGCAAACCCGATGAGGGCACGCGGCTCGGCGATCACCACATCGCCCAGCATGGCAAAGCTGGCCGACACGCCCCCCATCGTGGGGTCGGTCAGCACCGAGATGAACGGCAATTTCAGATCAGCCAGACGCGTGAGGGCTGCGGTAGTCTTGGCCATCTGCATCAGCGAGACCAGGCCCTCCTGCATGCGCGCTCCACCCGTGGCGGTGACACAGATGAAGGGCAAACCCTGCTCGCAGCACACCTTCACGCCCCGGGCAAAACGCTCGCCCACGACCGAGCCCATCGACCCGCCGAGGAAATCGAATTCGAAGGCAGCCACCACGACCGCAATGGTTCGGATGCTGCCCTGAACGACCACCAGTGCGTCGTCCTCACCGGTGAGACGGGTTGCCTCGGCCAGCCGATCGACATAGCGCTTGGAGTCCTTGAACTTGAGCGGATCAGTCGGTCGTACTTCAGCACCGATTTCATGGCGACCATCCGGATCGAGCAGCAGCTCGATGCGGGCCCGGGCGCCGATGCGTCCGTGGTGTCCGCACTTGGGGCAAACACCCGCGTTCTTCTCGAGATCGATACTGTAGAGAACCGCAGCACACGACGGGCATTTGGTCCACAGCCCCTCGGGTACCGACTTGCGTTCGCCCTCGTCAGCCCGCTTGATCTTGGGCGGCAGCAGTTTCTGCAGCCAGGTGCTCATGCGGCGTTCGTCGCGGGCTGATCCATGGCGGCACGGACTTCCGAGAGGAAGTGACCGACACGCGCCGCGGCGTGGACAGGATCGGCTTCGACCTCCTGGATGATGCGGGAGCCGATGATGGCCGCATCGGCGATGGTGCAGATCGAACGCGCAGTCGCGCCATCGCGGATACCGAATCCGACACCGACCGGGATGTCGGTGAGCTCGCGAATGACCTCCAGATGATGAAGCACGTCATCGAGATCGAGGTGACCCGCACCGGTGACACCAGCCAGCGAGACGTAGTAGATGTACCCGGAGGCCAGACCAGCCACCTGCTCGATGCGTGCCCGGGTCGAAGTGGGCGCCAGCAGGAAGATGAGGTCGAGGCCTGCCGCGCGTACGGCCGCCGCAAAGTCGACGCTCTCCTCGGGCGGGTAGTCGACCACGATGAGCCCATCGACGCCGGCACGGGCGGCGGCGGCAATGAAGCGATCACGGCCCATCGCCTCGATCGGATTGGCATAGCCCATCAGTACGATGGCAGTGTCCGGATCGGTCTGCCGGAACCGCTCGACCAGCGAGAGCACATCGGCCAGACCGACGCCGTTCTTCAGGGCGCGCTCACCGGCGCGCTGAATGACCGGGCCATCTGCCATCGGATCGGAGAACGGCACGCCGATCTCGAGGATATCGGCACCGGCTGCCACCATCGCCCGAAGGATGTCGAGACTGGTGCCGAGGTCGGGATCACCCGCCGTCACATACGGAATGAGCGCCTTGCGCTCCGCGGCGCGAAGGCGTTCGAAGACTGCCGTGATGCGTGACATCGTCAGACCACCATGCCGGAACGTTCGGCCACCGTGGGCATGTCCTTGTCACCACGACCCGAAAGATTCACCAGGATCACCTTGTCGCGGGGAAGTTCGCGGGCCAGGCGTGCCGCATACGCCAGTGCATGGCTGGACTCGAGCGCAGGGATGATCCCTTCGAGACGACAGCAGGTGTGGAAGGCTTCGAGCGCCTCGCTGTCGGTGGCACTTTCATAGCTGGCGCGACCACTGTCCTTCAGCCACGCATGCTCCGGCCCTACGCCCGGATAGTCGAGCCCCGCCGAGATGGAGTGGGTATCGATGATCTGGCCGTCGCTGTTCTGCAGCAGATAGGTTCGGTTGCCGTGCAGGACGCCCGGGGTGCCTGCCGTGAGCGAGGCCGAATGCCGTCCGGTCTCGATGCCATCACCGGCGGCTTCGACACCGACCAGGTGCACCTCGGGGAACGGGATGTAAGGGTGGAATATGCCCATGGCATTGGACCCGCCACCCACACAGGCAACCACATAGTCAGGCTGACGCCCCGTCATCTGGGGCATCTGCTCGATGCACTCCTGCCCGATGATTGCCTGGAAGTCACGCACCATCATCGGATAGGGGTGAGGCCCGGCGACGGTACCGATGATGTAGAAGGTGTCGGCCACGTTGGTCGCCCAGTCGCGCATGGCCTCATTGAGGGCATCCTTCAGAGTCCGCGAACCCGACTCGACCGAACTCACGGTGGCGCCGAGCAGTTTCATGCGGTACACATTCGAGGCCTGCCGCTTGATGTCCTCGGACCCCATGTAGACGACGCATTCCATGCCGTACCGCGCCGCGATCGTCGCGGTGGCCACGCCATGCTGCCCGGCCCCGGTCTCGGCGATGACGCGCCGCTTGCCCATTCGCCGGGCGAGCATCGCCTGGCCGATGGTGTTGTTGATCTTGTGGGCGCCGGTGTGATTCAGATCTTCACGCTTGAAGTAGATCTGCGCCCCACCCAACACGTCCGACCAGCGGCGAGCGTGATAGATCGGGCTGGGACGCCCCACGAAATGGGCAAACTCGTCATTCAGTTCGGCGATGAACGCCGGGTCCTTTCGATACCGCTCGTAGGCCTGCGCAAGTTCATCCAGCGCGTGTACCAGTGTCTCGGCAACGAAGATGCCACCGTAGGGGCCGAAATGCCCCCGGGCATCGGGCAAGTCATACTGGGCTAGCCGATCGTTCATCTGCATTTCTCGCTATCTTCATGGATATCGGGCCGCAACCCCACCCGCGATCACGGGCGGTCGGCCTGACGCACTGCCTCGACAAACTGCCGGATCAGAACCGGGTCTTTCTCGCCCTTCGCACGCTCGACACCACTGGACACATCGATGGCCCAGGGTCGAACGTGTCGCACTGCTTCGCCCACCGTGGCCGCCGTCAGGCCGCCCGAGAGTATGAGCGGGCGGGCGGTTGACTGCGGAATCACCTGCCAGTCGAAGGATTCGCCCGTACCGCCGTACTCGTCGCGGCGCCAACTGTCGAGCAACCAGCCCGCAGCGCCACCGAACGCAGCGAGATATCTTACCAAATCGAGCCCGGGCGCCACGCGGGCTGCCTTGAGCCACGGACGACCGAACGACGCACAGAACTCGGGGCTTTCCTCCCCGTGAAACTGCAGCACGTCGATGGGTACCTGATCGAGCAGGGCGCCAACAAGGTCGGGGGTCGGATTGACCAGTACCGCCACACGGCTCACGAACGGGCCGGTGGCCTCGGCCACGCGACGCGCCTGCTCGAATGCGAGAAAGCGCGGGCTGGGGGGGTAGAAGACCAGACCGATGGCGTCGGCACCCGCCTCGGCCGCGATGCGGGCATGGTCGGGGTTCGTGATGCCACAGATCTTGACGCGTGTTCTCATGGCCAGGGGAGTTGCGGGGGCGGCGGAATCGGGAAGGTTGCAGGGTAACCCACTGCCGACAGACAAAGCCCTGCCGGGCTGAATGTGGGTGGTGCGGTGCGCCGGTCACGGGCTGCCAGCAGGTCGATCATGGCAGCAGCCGGCATCCGGGCTGCGCCGACATGCACCAGAGCGCCCACGATATTGCGCACCATGTGATGCAGGAAGGCGTTGGCCGTGATCGTGAAATGCACGTGCGGCCCGCGTGCATCGATCGTGAGCGAAGTCACCTCACGCTCCGGCGAGCGGGCCTGGCACTGCGAGGAGCGAAAGCTCGAAAAGTCGTGATGCCCGATGAGACAACCGGCCGCCTCGCGCATCGCGGCCAGATCAAGCGGACGATGAAACCACCCGGCCAGATCGGTGAGCAGGGCGGGCCGCACCGGCGCGTTGTAGAGGAGGTACCGGTAGGTGCGGCTGCAGGCCGAGAACCGGGCGTGGAAGGCCTCGTCGATCTCCTGCGCCCAGGTCACCGCCACCGTTGGCGGCAGGTGCGCGTTGGTACCCCGAACCCAGGCGCCCACCGGACGCGACACCGCGGTGTCGAAGTGCACGACCTGTCCGGTGGCGTGTACCCCGGTATCGGTGCGCCCGGCCGCAACGACCCTCACCGGCTGGTCGGCGACCTGCAACAACGCGCGCTCGAGGTGGTCCTGCACCCCGAGGCCCGAGGGCTGTGACTGCCACCCGTGAAAACCGCTGCCGCGATAACTGACACCCAATGCAATGCGCAAGGTCAACGAGAAGGTCCCACGCTGAACGACTCCAGGCGAACGCGCGATTGCGCGTCAGCCCAGATTGTCGAGCAACTTGCTCGCCTGTGCCTGTTGTGCGCTGTCGCCTTCCCGCAACACCTCGGCCAGCAACTCACGCGCATCGTCGTGATGGCCCATGTCGTGGTACACCCGCGCCAGATCGAGCTTGGTCGCGGTTTCCTGCCACCGGGCATCCAGCTCGGTGGGCGTCGAAATGCTCAGCGGCCCCAGATTGAGGTCGATGTCGCCCAGGTCGAAGGCCGAAGCCACCGCTGCGGCCGGTGGCGAATGACGAGTATCGACCATCGCGCCAGGCGGCCGATCGCCCGCAGGCGGGTGCTCTGCCGGGATGTCCTGCCGCATGAAATCGACCCGAGGCGGTGAGGAAGCCGCCGGCGCGGGTCGGGCGACGGGCGGCGACAGATCGAGGTCCATGACCGTCGAATGGGGATCCGGCGGCTGCCCGAGATCGAGATCGAAGGTGAAATCGGTCATCGCGGCAGCCTCGAGGCCGCGCGTCACGGCGCCGCCCACGCTCGGCTCTCCTGCCGCGGCGTGGATGCCCGGCGGTGCGACACCCTGCCCCTCAGCCGCTGAAACATCGGCGCCCACGCGATACATCGGGTTGGCCGGGTCGAGTTGCGCTCCCAGCGCTGCCGCGCGCTGCCAATCGGCACCGGCCCCCTGGGTGGCAACGAACAGATCGGCCGCCGCCGCCGCGAAAGCACGCGTGTCCTTCCGGGCCGCATAGATCTCGAGCAACTTGCCACGCACCTCGTTGCGACTGGGTGCCTTGTGCAGCGCCTCGCGCAGGATTTCCTCGGCCTGCGTGTCTCGGCCATACGCCATGTAGACATCGGCCTCGGCCAGCGGATCGACCTCTTCGGTATCGATGACCCCGATGCCGATCTGGCTGGGCTCTTCGGGCTGCGAACTGGCAGCAGAGCCGGTATCGACCGCCTGACCGCCGACAACGCCGAAGACCGAACTGGTCTCGGACGCATCATGCACGGCACCCGAAGCCGGGTCTGCAGCCGCCCGGCCGGCACGGCGGCGCCAGAGCGTCAAGCCGGCCAGACTGCCGAAGAGGACAGCCAGTACCGTGACGATCGGCACGAGGTTGTCGAACAGAAAGTCGATCAGACCGCCCGAAGACTCTTCTGGCGCCGGGACGGGGGCCGGCAGGGGCGCAGGCGTCGCCTCAGCCGCCGGCGCCGACGCCGCCTCGGTGGCTGTCGGTGTGACTGAGTCGGCCGCGGGCGGGGCGACGGCCGCGCTTGCCGATGGGCCGCTCGCGGCCTGGCCCTCTGCGGGGACGACGACGGCCGGGGCCGACGCAGCGGGCGCCGGCGCCGGCGCAGGAGCACCCGCCGCTGCCTCGACCGGCCTGCCGGCAACAAGAGCCTGTTCGGTGCGCTGGCGCAGCAGTGCCTGCATTTCGCGAATGCTGCGCTCGGCCGCCTCAAGCTTGGTCTGGAGATCACGCAATTCGCGGTCGCGCGCGACCGCATCATCGCCCCCCGCGGCGCCGCGGGTGCCCGACCCGCTCTCGGTGCCGAGCCTGACACGGTCGCCGCCTGTCGAAGCGGCCGGCACGTTGCTGGCCGGCACGCCAGCACCCGAACGACGCCAGCTGGCCCAACTCTCATCCTGCGCGATGCGGAGTTGCCGCGCTTCTCGCCCATCGATCGCGCGGACCGCCGCAGGACTCGGCAACCGGATTTCCTTGTCGAGCCGCAACAGGTTCATGTTCCCGTTGATGAAGGCATCGGGATTGTCTCGATAGAGCGCCACCATCACCTGATCCGGGGTCGTGCCTTCCACCGGATGATCGGCGGCGATCTTCTTGAGGGTATCGCCCTGCTTGACGACATAGGTGTCGTCCGCACCGGCGCTCGGCGCACCTGCGCGGAGGTCGACGGCTGCGGATGGTGCCGGTGCCGGTGCCGGTGCCGGTGCAGCCACGGGCGCTGCTGCGCCTCGAGAACCGTAGCCCGGCGGATCGAGCAACAGCGAAAATTGCCGCAGCAATCGGCCGCTCGACCAGTTGAGTTCGATCATCAGATCGGCTGCCGGGTCGTTCACCGGCATCGACGAGGTGGCCTTGACGACCCGCCGACCGTCCGGATTCTGGACCACTTCCAGGCGCAAGGAAGCCATCCAGGGCGCGAAATCGATCCCTGCCTGCTGGTAGGCGCTGGCTGCAGCAACCCGAGCGCGCAGCGAATCGGCCTCACCACGTTCGAGCGCGATGACCTCCACCTCGGCGCGAAGCGGCTCACCGAGCGCGGAGTAGACGGCGATTCGACCGAGTCCGGCGGCAAGGGCAGACCCGGACAGAGACACCATCAGGGGCACCACCAGCCTTGCGGCCATCTTCACGGATCGAGACTTTCGCGCCACCTGTCACCCCGCAGCCGGCGCCGGGCGCCGGGTCAGTGAATCAATCAAGCAAGATACGCAGCATGCGGCGCAAGGGCTCCGCAGCGCCCCACAACAACTGATCACCGACGGTGAAGGCGGTGAGGTACTGGCGACCCAGTGACAGCGTGTGCAGACGGCCGACCGCAATCGAGAGCGTCCCCGTGACCGCCGCCGGCGACAATCCGTTGATGCTGGCGTCGCGCTGGTTGGGTACGAACCGCACCCACGGGTTCGCAGCCGAGATCATACCTTCGACTTCATCAATCGCAACATCTCGATTGAGTTTGATGGTGAGTGCCTGGCTGTGGCAACGCATTGCACCGACGCGCACGCACAGCCCGTCAATCGGGATCGGGTGGCTTTCGCGGCCGAGAATCTTGTTGCCTTCGGCCTGCGCCTTCCACTCCTCGCGCGATTGCCCGTTGTCGACTTCCTTGTCGATCCAGGGAATGAGACTGCCGGCCAGCGCCACCCCGAAATGCTGCCGTGGCAAGCCCTCGTCGTGCAGCGCCGCTGCCACCGACCGGTCGATATCGAGGATGCTCGAGGCCGGATCGGCGAGCGCAGGCCCCGCGGCCGCATGCAGATGGCCCATCTGCTGCAACAACTCGCGCATGTTCTGGGCACCAGCGCCCGAGGCAGCCTGATAGGTCATGGCCGTCATCCATTCGACCAGACCCGCCTTGAAAAGCCCGTGGAGGCCCATCAGCATCAGGCTGACCGTACAGTTGCCACCAATGTAGTCACGCACGCCGGCGACCCGCGCAGCGTCGATCACGGCCCGGTTGACCGGATCGAGGATGATCACGGCATCGTCGCGCATGCGCAGCGCCGAGGCAGCATCGATCCAGTAGCCGGTCCACCCGGCGGCACGCAGGCGCGGATGGATCTCGTGGGTGTAGTCGCCCCCCTGACAACTGATCAGGATCTCGCAGGTCCGCAGGGCCTCGACATCATGGGCGTCGGCGAGCGGCTGGCAACCCTGCCCGACGTCGGGCCCGGGTGCACCGACGCTGGAGGTGGTGAAGAATACCGGCTCGATGAGACTGAAATCGTCTTCGGCGCGCATCCGCTCGAGCAGCACCGATCCCACCATGCCACGCCACCCGATGATGCCGACGCGTTTCATCGCAGTGCCTCGAGGACGGCAGCTCCCATCGCTTCGGTACCCACGCGCGTGGTGCCAGGTTCGGAAATATCAGCGGTGCGCAAGCCCTGCGCGAGCACGGCCTTGACGGCCGCTTCGATACGATCGGCCGCCACCGGATCGCCCAGACTGTAACGCAGCATCATGCCAGCTGACAGAATCGCCGCCAGCGGATTGGCCAGGCCCTTCCCGGCAATATCAGGGGCCGAGCCGTGGATCGGCTCGTACATCCCCTTGCCGTTGGCATCGAGCGAGGCCGAGGGCAACATGCCGATCGAACCAGTCAGCATCGAGGCTTCGTCCGACAGGATGTCACCAAAGAGATTGCCGGTCACCATCACATCGAACTGGCGCGGGTTGCGCAACAACTGCATGGCGGCATTGTCGACGTACATGTGACTCAGTTCGACATCGGGGTACTCGGCCCCCAGTTCGGTGACCACGGCACGCCACAGTTCGGTGGTCTCGAGCACGTTGGCCTTGTCGACCGAGCAGAGGCGGCGGCCACGCTTGCGCGCCGCCTCGAAACCGACCCGCGCGATACGCCGGATTTCCGATTCGGTGTAGCGCATGGTGTTGAAGCCCTCGCGCTCACCCTGCTCGTTCACGCGCTGCCCGCGGGGCTGCCCGAAATAGATGTCCCCGGTGAGTTCGCGCACGATGAGGATGTCCATGCCGGCCACCACCTCGGGGCGCAGCGTGGAGGCGCCGGCCAGTTCGGCATAGACCGTCGCCGGGCGCAGGTTGGCAAAGAGGCCGAGTTCCTTGCGCAGACGCAGCAGACCCTGCTCCGGGCGCAGTGCGCGCTCGAGCGTGTCGTACCGAGGATGCCCGACCGCACCAAAGAGAATGGCATCGCACTCACGTGCGAGGGCAAGGGTCGCAGGCGGCAAGGGATCACCGGCCGCTTCATAGCCCGCGCCGCCGACCGGCGCCGACTCGGTGACGATATCCGGACGCACGCGTGCGAGCACCTGCTGTGCCTCGCGCATGATTTCGGGTCCGATGCCATCACCGGGCAATACGGCAACTTTCATCACTTTCTCCGTTCGATTCGGGCAAGCGCCTGACCCGGAGGCTCAGGCAGGGGTCAGGCTGGACTCAGACAATCGCGCCAAACAGCCACGGCTGCGCGACCCGACGCTTTTCCTCGTAGTCGCGGATCTTCTCGGCGTTGCGCAAGGTGAGGCCGATATCGTCAAGGCCGTTGAGCAGGCAGTACTTGCGAAAGGCATCGACATCAAAAGGCATCGTGGTGCCGTCGCCAGTGGCCACGGTCTGTGCCTGCAGATCCACCGTGAGGCGGAATCCGGGGAAGGCAAACACTTCATGAAAGAGTCGATCGATCTGCGACTCGGTCAGCACCACCGGCAGAAGACCGTTCTTGAACGAATTGTTGAAGAAGATCTCGCCGTAGGAGGGCGCAATCACGACCCGGAACCCGTAGTCGCACAAGGCCCACGGCGCGTGCTCACGGCTGGAACCACAACCGAAGTTCTTGCGCGCGAGCAGGATCGAGGCACCCTTGTAGCGCTCCTGGTTGAGGATGAAATCCGGATTGAGCGGCCGCCCGCTGTTGTCGCTGTCGGGTTCACCGACATCGAGATAGCGCCACGAATCGAACAGGTTCGGGCCGAAGCCGCTGCGCTTGATCGACTTCAGGAACTGCTTGGGGATGATGGCATCGGTATCGACGTTGGCTCGATCGAGCGGGGCCACGATACCCTGGTGCGTGATGAACTTTTCCATGTGTTCTCCTCTCGCGCGCTGGCAGCGCAGTTCAGCGCCAGCGGCGCACGTCGACGAAATGGCCCTCGATCGCGGCAGCGGCCGCCATCTCGGGGGATACCAGATGGGTACGGCCACCGGCACCCTGGCGCCCCTCGAAGTTGCGGTTCGAGGTGGAGGCGCAGCGCTCGCCGGCCGAGAGCACGTCGGCGTTCATGCCGAGGCACATCGAGCAGCCCGGCTCGCGCCATTCGAAGCCGGCGTCGCGGAAGATGCGATCGAGCCCCTCCTGCTCGGCCTGGCGCTTCACCAGCCCGCTACCCGGCACGATGAGCACCTGCTTCACGTTCTGCGCCTTGCGACGGCCCCGCACCACGGCGGCCGCGGCACGCAGATCTTCGATGCGCGAGTTGGTACACGAACCGATGAAGACCTTGTCGACGCGAATCGACTCGATCGGCATGTTGGGCTCCAGCCCCATGTAGGTGAGGGCGCGTTCCATGCCCTCACGACGAACCGGATCGCGCTCGCGGTCGGGGTCGGGTACCCGCCCATCCACCGGCACGACCATCTCGGGCGACGTACCCCAGGTGACCTGCGGCACGATCTGCGCCGCATCGATCTCGACGACGCGATCGAATCTTGCCCCCGGATCGCTGCGCAGCGTGCGCCAGTAATCGGCGGCACGATTCCAGTATGCCGGCCCGGGCCCGAAGGGCCGACCACGCATGTAGGCGATGGTGGTTTCATCAACGGCCACGAGGCCTGCACGTGCGCCCGCCTCGATCGACATGTTGCAGAGCGTCATGCGCCCTTCCATCGAGAGACCTTCGATGGCAGCGCCGGCATACTCGATGGTGTAACCCGTACCACCCGCCGTGCCGATCTGCCCGATCAGCGCAAGCGCGAGATCCTTGGCCGTGACGCCACGACCCGGGCGACCATTGAAAAGCACGAGCATGTTGCGCGACTTCTTGGCCACCAGGGTCTGGGTGGCGAGAACATGCTCGACCTCGGAGGTACCGATACCGAAAGCCAGACAGCCGAATGCGCCATGGGTGCTCGTGTGCGAATCGCCGCAGACCACGGTCATGCCCGGCAAGGTCGCGCCCTGCTCCGGCCCGATGACATGCACGATGCCCTGGCGCGGATCGGTCATGCGGAACTCGACCATGCCGACCTCTTCGCAATTGCGATCGAGCGCCTCGATCTGCAGACGGGCAACCACATCATCGATGCCCTGCGAACGGTCGGTGGTGGGCACATTGTGATCGGCCACCGCCAGGTTGGCGTCGATGCGCCAGGGCTTGCGTCGCGCCAGTCGCAGACCCTCGAAGGCCTGGGCACTGGTCACCTCATGGACCAGTTGGCGATCTATGTAGAGCAGCGTGGTGCCGTCCTCTTCGGCATGTACCACGTGGTCATCCCACAACTTGTCGTACAGTGTTCTCTGCAGCATCGGGGCACCTGTCAGGGGGTCGGGGTCGCGCGCGCTCGTGCGCATGGCGGTCGACCATTATAGCCGTCCGAGGCAGCGTTCCCGGATCGCGCAGCCTGCGCAGACCCGGTACCGGGCCGACCCGACGCGATGCGCGATCAGGGGTGGGTCAAGGTACCGCTTCGAACCCCGGGGGCAGCCCTCGATGCACCTGCCGCGGTGCCCGTCGCCAACGCACGGGCACTCTCGTAGAGGGGCTGGACACGCTGGGCATACACCGCCAGGTCGGCCATGCGGGTTTCATCGGACGGATGCGTGGAGAGGATCTGCGGCGGCTTCTGCCCACTACCCTGACGCCCCATCTTCTGCCAGAGCGAAATTGCGGCACTCGGGTCGAACCCGGCACGCGCCGCCAGTTCGACCCCCATCCGGTCAGCCTCGGTCTCCTGCAAGCGCGAATTGGGCAACTCGAAGGTGACCCTGGCCACCGTACCGGCAAAGCTCTGGCCGACCCCGCCCAGGCCCACCGCCGCCGCCGCCACCCCGATGAGTGCCTGCGACGCCGCCTGCTGTGACGCGCGCTCGCGACTGTGCTCGCGCAAGGCGTGTGCGATCTCGTGTCCCATCACCGCCGCCGCCTCGTCATCGGTGAGTTTCAACTGATCGAGGATGCCGGTATAGACTGCGATCTTCCCGCCCGGCATGCACCAGGCGTTCACATCGCTGCTGCTCAGCACATTGACCTCCCAGGGCCAGCGCGGTGCATCAGCCCTGAAGACGACTGTCTGCGGAATGAGCCGGGCCGCGATGCGTCGGATTCGCACGGTCTGGGCCGGATCGACATTCAGCGCCGCCTTCTCGCGCGCCTGGCCCAGCGCCTGGGCATAGGCGCTTGCCGCGCCGCGGTTCATGTCCTCGGCGGAAACAAGGAGGAACTGGCTGCGATCGGCCCCCACCGCACCGGCGGTGGTCGTGCTGGAGCACCCGCAGAAGGCGGCACATGCCGAGGCGGCCGCGATCAGCAGTCCGACCCGCACGCGCGAGGCACGGGCGGGCGGGCGGGCCGATCGACACGGTGATCCGGATGCAGGCACGGGGCCCCCGTAGCAGTGACGGTTCAGGGTTGACGGTGCCCCATTCTGCCGCGCCCGACAAACACCAGCAAGCCAAGCAGTGCACACACCGCCGCACCCAGGAAGGTCCAGGCACCCAGCACATCCCACGCGGCACCGCTCAGGAGCGACCCGGTCATGCCACCGGCGCCGAACGAGACTCCCATGTAAAGCGCCTGCGCCTGACCCCGGTTGGCCTCCGGACACTCGCGCTGGAGTATTGCCATCGCAGAGACATGCCAGGTGCCGAAAGTTGCTGCGTGCAGCAACTGGGTGAGCACCAGCACCGGCAGGCTCGCACCACACACCGCAACGACGGCAAACCGCGCGACGGCGCAGGCAAGACTCACGGCATGAACCCGATCCATCGACCAGCGAGCGGCCCACCGGGGCTGCATCCAGAAGACGCTGATCTCGGCCAGCACACCCACCGACCAGAGCAGACCGATCACGGTCTTGCTGAACCCGAGCGCAGCCAGATGGATCGAGAAGAACGCGTAGAAAGGGCCATGCGCCATGCTCATCAGGAAACAGGCAAGCAGCAGTCGTGCGACTGCGCGGTTGCGAAGCAGCGCATGCCAGGGCTCGACCGCCGAACGGTGCTCGCCGCGCTCGTCGACCAGGGTGCAGGCAAATCCGAGCGCCGCCAGCAGTGACACCACCAGCGTCGTCATGAGCGAACCCACCCCGAAATGATCGAGTTGCATGCCGACCAGCATCACGGCACAGATGAATCCCACCGACCCCCAGAGCCGAATGCCCCCGTAGGCTGCGGGTCGGGCGCGCACGGCCGCCATGGTGAGCGATTCGACCAGCGGCATGGCACCCCCGGCGCACAGGGCCTGGGCAAACAGAACGGCTGCCATCACGCCGAGCGAATCGACGAAAGGCAGCATGGCCATGATGAGCATGCCAAGCAGCAGCGAGATGCGCAGCGTGCGCACCGGCCGCGCACTGCGTGCCGCGCGATGCGCCCAGAGCGTCGGGGCGACGATGCGTGCGCACTGCATCGCGCCCAGCAGCAACCCGATCTGGGCCGCGCTGCGCCCAAGCCATGACAGATACAGCGACAGGTAGGGGCCCGAAGCGCCCACGTAGACGAAGTAGGTGAAGTAGATGGCGCCCAGGCGCAGCGAGAGCGCGGGGGCAGGCACGGTACGCCCGGCGCTCAGTCGGCGCCGCCGTCGCGCCGAGCCGGAATCGGCGCGACGGCGTGCTGCACGTCGGCATTCTGGGCACGATCGCGCAACGCATGATCCATCAGGACGATGGCAAGCATGGCCTCGGCAATCGGGGTGGCGCGAATGCCCACGCAGGGGTCGTGTCGTCCGAGGGTCGATACGGTCACCGGGTCGCCTGCCGTATCGATGGAATGACGTTCGATGCGGATGCTCGATGTCGGCTTCAAGGCAATCGATACCACCACGTCCTGACCGGTGGAGATACCACCGAGCACGCCACCGGCATGGTTCGACAGAAAGCCCTCGGGCGTCATCTCGTCGCCATGAACGCTGCCGCGCTGCGCCACGCTCGCAAACCCGGCGCCGATCTCGACGCCCTTCACGGCGTTGATGCCCATCATGGCAGCGGCAATGTCGGCATCCAGACGCCCGTAGACGGGCTCGCCCCAGCCGGGCGGCACCCCCGAGGCAACCACGCGAATACGCGCGCCGCACGAATCGCCGTCGCGGCGCAGTTCATCCATGAAGGCTTCAAGCCCGGGTACGGCAGTCGCATCGGCCGCAAAGAACGGGTTGGTCGACACGTCGTCCCAACACCGAAAACCGATCTCGATCGGCCCGATCTGTGTCATGTGTCCGCGCACGAGCACCCCATGACGAGTCGCGAGCCACTTGCGCGCGATGGCGCCCGCGGCCACCCGAACCAACGTCTCGCGCGCCGACGCACGCCCCCCACCGCGCGGGTCACGGATGCCGTACTTGCGCCAGTAAGCGTAGTCGGCATGACCGGGGCGAAACCGGTCGGCGATCGAGGCATAGTCGCGGCTCTTCTGATCTTCGTTGCGAATCAGAAAGCCGATGGCAGTGCCGGTCGTGCGCCCTTCGTGGATACCCGAGAGAATCTCGACCGTGTCGGACTCGCGGCGCTGGGTCACATGCCTCGAGGTACCGGGGCGCCTGCGGTCGAGGTCGAACTGCAGGTCGGCCTCGGACAGTTCGAGCCCCGGCGGGCAGCCATCGACGATGCCGACATAGCCGCCGCCATGACTTTCGCCTGCCGAGGTGACGGTAAAGAGATGGCCGAAGGTGTTCCCGGACATGGACGGAGGGGCCTGTCTAAGGGGCTGAGAAAGGGTCTGCGACTGTAGCACGAGGCCCGGGGCGCCGCCCCGCGGCCCCGATCACTCTTCAGGCCAGTTGCGGATGTAGCCCTTGAGCATCTGGTTCTCGAACGACTGCTCCTCCACCAGCGCGCGGGCCACGTCGCGGAACGACAGCACACCCACCAGCGTCGAGCCGTCCATCACCGGCACGTAGCGCGCTCGCGACTCGAGCATCAGTCGCTGCAGTTCATCCATCTCGACCTCGGGCCCGACCTGCAGTGCATCGCGCACCATGACCGCCTCGACCGGGATCGTGAGCGCATCAGGGCCCCTGTCGGTGATCGCGCGCAGCAATTCGCGAAAGGTGAGCATGCCGCAAAGACATCCGCGCTCCATGACGACGAGCGATCCGGCATCCTGCGCCACCATCGCGGCCAGCGCCTCGGCCAGGGGGGCGTCCGGTGCCACGGTGAAAAGGGCGTCGCCCTTGATACGAAGGATTTCCCTGGTCTGCATGGTCTCGATCTCCTGGCCGCAGTGCCTGCCGCCGGCCCTGGGTGGAAGAGGCTTCAGTCGGCGTCCAGCAGGGCACGCTTTCCCGGACGATCGGCCCAGGCGTCGGCATCGGCCGGCGGCGCATGCCGCTCGGTAATCCGGGGCCAGCGTGCCGCGCGCTCACGATTGATGTCGATGAACTCGCGCTCCGCTTCAGGCACGTCCTCGGCGGCGCAGATCGCACCGACCGGACACTCGGCAACACAGAGGGTGCAATCGATGCACTCATCCGGGTCGATGACCAGCATGAGCGCCCCCTCGCGGAAGCAGTCGACCGGACAGACATCGACACAATCGGTGTACTTGCACCGGATGCAGGCAGATGTGACAACGTAGGCCATGAGTGCACAACGCGCTGATTTCAAAGCGTTAATGGTAGCATCATGACCACACCAGCAGGGCTGCCCCCGACGCGATGATGCTGCGCCGGGCATTTTTCGCTACGATTCTTCCGGTAGGCTGACATCGCCGCCATTGCGTGCACTGCGCGCCGCGCCTTCGCGCCCCACCCCGAAATCCGAAATCGACAGAGATATCCACCATGAGCGAACTGATTCATCACGTCACCGATCAGAGTTTCGAACCCGATGTGCTCAAGTCCGACATGCCGGTACTGGTCGACTACTGGGCCGAATGGTGCGGCCCGTGCAAGTCCATCGCGCCGCTGCTCGACGAGGTCGCCCGCGAGTATCAGGGCCGCATCAAGGTCGCCAAGGTGAACATCGACGACAATCAGGAAGTGCCGCACCGGTTCAACGTGCGCGGCATCCCGACGCTGATGCTGTTCAAGAACGGGAACATGGAAGCGTTCAAGGTCGGTGCGCTCTCCAAGTCGCAACTCGTGGCCTTCCTTGACAGCAACATCTGAAGTCGTTTAGCCTCTTTTCTCCAAGCCTGTCCGCCCGCTGACCTGCGGGCAGCGACGCGCCTTCCGCAGCGCCCGATTCGCGGCGCCACCAGACTCCAGTCGAAACCGGCACACTGCGCCCCACTCCGGGCGCGGGCCACCCCGACGGGTCGCTCACTCTCCTGGCCATATCCCCCATGCAGCTATCCGAACTCAAGACTCATCATGTCAGCCAGCTGATCGAGATGGCTGTCCAGTTCGACATCGAAGGTGCGAACCGGATGCGCAAGCAGGAGCTCATCTTCGCGATCCTGAAGAATCGGGCGCGCAAGGGTGAGGCCATCTTCGGTGACGGCACCCTCGAAGTTCTGCCTGACGGCTTCGGTTTCCTGCGCTCGCCCGACACGTCCTATCTGGCCAACCCGGATGACATCTACGTCAGCCCGTCGCAGATCCGGCGCTTCAACCTGCATACCGGTGACTCGATAGAAGGCGAAGTACGGACGCCCAAGGATGGCGAGCGCTACTTCGCCCTGGTGAAGGTCGACCGTGTCAACGGCGAAGCCCCGGAGTCGACCAAGAACAAGATCCTCTTCGAGAACCTGACCCCACTGCATCCGGACGAAGTGTTTCGTCTCGAGCGGGACATCAAGGCCGAAGAGAACATCGCCAGCCGCATCATCGACATCATCGCGCCGATCGGCAAGGGCCAGCGCGGCCTCATCGTGTCGCCGCCCAAGGCCGGCAAGACGGTGATGCTGCAGCAGATGGCACATGCGATCACGACCAACTACCCGGACGTGATGCTCATCGTGCTGCTGATCGACGAGCGGCCCGAGGAAGTCACCGAAATGCAGCGCTCGGTGAAGGGCGAAGTGGTTGCCTCTACCTTCGACGAACCGGCCACCCGACATGTACAGGTGGCCGAGATGGTGATCGAGAAGGCCAAGCGCCTGGTCGAGCACAAGCGCGACGTGGTGATCCTGCTCGATTCGATCACGCGCCTGGCGAGGGCCTACAACACGGTGGTGCCGGCCTCGGGCAAGGTACTCACCGGGGGTGTCGATGCCAATGCCCTGCAGCGCCCCAAGCGTTTCTTCGGTGCTGCACGAAACGTCGAGGAAGGCGGATCGCTCACCATCCTGGCGACCGCGCTCATCGACACCGGTTCGCGCATGGACGAGGTGATCTACGAGGAGTTCAAGGGTACCGGCAACATGGAAATCCACCTCGACCGGCGCATGTACGAGAAACGGATCTTCCCGGCGATCAACGTCAACCGGTCGGGCACGCGGCGCGAGGAACTGCTCATCCCCCAGGAAGTGCTCTCGAAGATCTGGGTGCTGCGCAAGGTGCTCTACCCGATGGACGACCTGGAAGCGATGGAGTTCCTGCTCGACAGAATCAAGGCAACGAAGAGCAATGCCCAGTTCTTCGACTCGATGAAGCGCGGCTGACCCGAGACGGATGCGCGACTGAAACACGGCCGACACACAAGCCCCCCAGGACCCACACGCGAGCCCCGTGGTCTGGTACGTGGCACCGGTGCCCGCATCGGTGCGCCACCGATTTGCCAGCCGGCCGCGCTTGGACGATAATGGATGGTTTCCCCCGGTTCGAAACCGGTCGCAGGTCGGCACCGTCCGATGGCTGCACGACTGAAGCGCAATCGTGCGCCCGCGCCCTGAAACCGAGCCCCACCTCGAGGAAGACCATGAAAGAAGGCATTCACCCCGGATACAACCAGGTTCAGGTCAACTGCAGCTGCGGCAACGTGTTTGCCACCGGCTCGACGCTGAACAAGCCCCTGCACGTCGAAGTCTGCTCGGCCTGCCACCCCTTCTACACCGGCAAGCAAAAAGTGCTCGACACCGCGGGCCGCATCGAGAAGTTCAACCAGCGCTACGCGCGCAAGAGCGCACCGGCCACCAGCGCCTGAGGTCTCGCGCAGTGCGAACGATCAAGGCAGCCTCGGCTGCCTTTTTTGTTGGTGTCGGGCAGACGCCGCTGGCAGGCAGCGCGCACCGGCACCGTAACCCTGTCAACCATGTCACCATCGCCCCACGATGACAGCCACCCGCCGCCATGGCATGCCCTCCCCCCTGCCGCTCTCGGGTCGCTGGCTGGCGACACTCGTCATCGCCTTCCTGCTGCCCGGACTGATCGGCCATGATCCGTGGAAATCCGAGGATGCGATCTCGTTCGGCGTGGTCTACGGATTGCTCGACCACGGTACCTGGCTTACCCCCTCGCTGGCGGGCGAACCCTGGTTGCGTGACGGGCCGCTCTACTACTGGATGGCGGCACTGTGTGCCAAGGCGCTGCACATGCTCGTGCCCGTGCATGACGGCGCGCGGGTGGCAAGCCTTGTCTCGATTGCCGCAGCGCTCTACTTCACACGCATGTGTGGCCGGGAACTCTACGGCAAGCGAGCCGGCGACCTGGCCTGCCTGACCCTGCTCGGCTGCGGTGGCCTCGTCCTGCAGTCGCGCGCCTGCGCACCCGAAACGCTGGCACTGGCCGCGGTAGCTGCCTTCTGCCACGGTGTTGCCATTGCCTGGAAAAAGCCGGTCAAGGGTGGCATCGTGCTGGGTATCGGACTGGCCGTTGCCTTTCTGGCAAGCGGGGTTCATGCCGTGTTGCCGCCCCTGATCGCGCTGCTGGCCCTGCTGCCCTTTGCCCGGTTGCGGCGCAGCCAGGCCTTCCTGCGGGCGGCCTGCACAGGCCTGGGCATCGCACTGGTCCTGTCACTGCCCTGGCTCGTCGCTCTGGCCCTGGTAGCCCCCGATTACCTGCACGACTGGGTACAGGCGCAATCAGCGGTCGCGACCGCAATGCCCCAGGCCAGCCCGACACTGGACCATCTCAGAACGATCGCCTGGGCCACCTGGCCGGCGTGGCCGTTGGCCCTCTGGGTCACCTGGAACAACCGACGCCAGTTGAACGATATCGGCGGCATGGTGCCTCTGGCCATCGCGCTCGTCTCGATCGTTCTGCTCGTCCTCAACCCGGCACCACGACCGATCGACCTGCTCACCCTGCTCGCGCCGCTGTCGATTCCCGCCGGCCTCGCGGCCTTGCAACTGCGTCGGGGGGCGGCCAACGCGCTTGCCTGGTTCAGCGCCATGACGTTTTCCCTGCTGATCGGATTGCTGTGGGTTGTCTGGATCGCGACGAGCACCGGCGTTCCGGCCGATCTGGCCAGCGCAGCCACGCGACTCGAACCTGGCTACGCGCATGCGGTCTCGCCGATGGCGGCCTTGCTCGCGCTTGTCGCCACCGGCATCTGGATCGGCCTGCTGCGACGAACACGCCAGACACCCCTGCGCGAGATCCCGCTCTGGACCGGGGCGGTCACGATCACGGCAGCCGTGGTACTGCTGCTCGGCGTCGGCTGGATCGACTACGGCAAGTCCTACCGCCTCGTGGCCGAGAGCCTTCGCGACCACTTGCCCGCCCAGACCCGATGCATCGACGCACTCGGGCTGGGGGAGGTCCAGCGTGCCATGTTCCACTATCATGGGGGCTTCGTCACCCGGGCACGGAGCGCGCAGGCACTCGCCACGGAGACGGCTGAGGCCGACGACATGACCTGCAACGCGCTGCTCATCCAGCGCTATGCCGATGACCCCGAGATCGAACTCGCGCCCTCCTGGCGAATCACCTGGGAGGCGAGTCGACCCCGGGATCGCGAACGATTCCGTCTCTATTCGAGGTAGACCTGCATGAACATGCCACGCGAACTCGCACCGGCCCTGCTGGCCGCCCTGCATGAACTGCTCGGCGATCGAGCAACAACCGCCCGCGGCGTACGCGATCATCATGGCAAGGACGAGTCGTACTTCGCCCCGGCCGCGCCCGATGCCGTGGTGTACCCGCACAGCACCGAGGAAGTTCGGGCCGTCGTGGCATTGTGTCGCCTGCACGGTGTACCGATCGTGCCCTATGGTGTGGGCAGTTCACTCGAAGGCCATGTGCTCGCCGTGAACGGTGGGGTCTGCGTCGACATGAGCCAGATGAACCGGGTGTTGCGCGTTGGCGTCGAAGACCTCGACGTGACAGTTCAGGCCGGTGTCACGCGCAACCAGCTCAATGACGAGATTCGCCATACCGGGCTCTTCTTTCCGGTTGATCCAGGCGCCGATGCATCGCTGGGGGGCATGGCATCGACCCGCGCCTCGGGTACCAACGCCGTGCGCTACGGGACGATGCGTGAGAATGTGCTCTCGCTCGAGGTGGTCACGGCCGACGCCCGCGTGATTCGCACGGCACCGCGTTCGCGCAAATCGGCCGCCGGGTACGACCTCACGCGGCTCTTCGTGGGTGCCGAGGGCACCCTGGGCATCATCACCGAAGTGACCGTCAGGCTCCATGCCATCCCTGAGGCCATGTCAGCGGCCGTATGCTCGTTTCGCGACATGGCAGGCGCGGTCGATACGGTCATCCAGACCCTGCAGTCAGGCATTCCGATCGCGCGCAGCGAGGCGCTCTGTGCGACGACGATGGCGACCCTCAACGCCTACAACAAGACCGCCTGGAAGGAGCAGCCGACGCTCTTTCTGGAATTCCACGGCACCGAACAGGGCGTGATCGAACAGGCGGGCCTGGTGCAGGCCATCGCGCGCGAGAATGGCGGCGAAGACTTCCAGTGGGCCACCCGCCCGGAAGATCGCAATCGCCTTTGGTCGGCGCGCCATCAGGCCTACTTTGCCGGACTGCAGTTGCGTCCGGGTGCGCGAGCCGTCTCGACCGATGTCTGCGTGCCGATCTCGCGCCTCACCGAATGCATCGTGGCGACGGCTGCCGATATCGAACGCGCCTCGATGCCGATACCCCTCTTCGGCCACGTGGGCGACGGCAACTTTCACCTGATGATTCTGGTGCGCCCTGATGTCCCCGCCGACCTGGAAGAGGCAAAGGCCCTCAACGACCGGCTGGTCGAACGCGCCATCGCCATGGAAGGCACCTGCACCGGCGAGCACGGCATCGGCTACGGCAAGAAGAAGTGGCTGGCCGCCGAACACGGCGACGCGATCGACCTCATGCGCGCGCTCAAGCGCACCTTCGATCCGCAGAACCTGTTCAACCCGGGCAAGATGCTGGACCTGTAGCCCCTCGAACCAGGCTGCCTGCCGATCAGGCGGCAGCCGCCGGCAGTCGCAGGAAGGTCTCGCGGTAGTGCTTCAATTCGGCGATCGATTCCTCGATGTCGGCCAGCGCTTCATGTCGTCCCCGCTTCACGACGCCACGAGCCACCTCGGGATGCCAGCGTCGAGCGAGTTCCTTCAGCGTGCTCACATCGAGATTGCGGTAATGAAAGTGAGCCTCCAGACGCGGCATGTACCGCGCGAGGAAACGGCGATCCTGGCAGATCGAATTGCCACACATCGGCGAGGCCTTGGCTGGCACATGCTCCATCAGGAACGCGAGCATCTGCGCCTCGACCTCGGCCTCGGTGAGCACCGACTCGCGCACTTTGGGGGTCAACCCGGTGCGGGCATGGGTCGTGCGGTTCCACTCATCCATACCCGCCAGCACCGCATCGCTCTGATGAACCACGCGCACCGGCGCGGTAGCGACGGTGTCGAGCGCCGAATTGGTGATCACCAGAGCAATCTCGATGATGCGATCGCGTTCCGGGTCAAGCCCCGTCATCTCCATGTCGATCCAGATGAGGTTGTTCTGATCTGCTGCCATGCCTGGGATATCGCCGGTAAGATGATTGAACGGGTGGGGTCAAGGTTAACATCAACCTGACCGACTCACCCGGGCGCGAGGCCTCTTCGATGCATGCACGCTTGCCCCCCGATTACGCCTGCGTGACCGTCATGATCCTCGCGGCACCGACTGGCACAACGCCGGCCGACCTCGCCTCATGACGCGTCTCGCCGCGATACACGGTGAAGTCATCGCCGCGCACGGCCGGCACTATCTGGTCGAGGTGTCGCCCGCAGAACTGCGCTGGTGCGTGACCCGCGGCAGACGATCGGACTACGCCTGTGGCGATCAGGTGCTGCTGACACCCGAGGGCGCAGCCGATGGCGTCATCGAGAGCGCCCTCCCGCGCACTTCGCTCTTCTCGCGCTCGGTGGAACACCGTACCAAGCTCCTCGCCGCCAACCCGACGCAACTCGCCATCACGGTCGCCTCGGAACCGAGTTTCTCCGATGAACTGATTACCCGCGCCGCGATCAATGCGCATCACCAGGGCATGCGGACCCTCATCGTGCTCAACAAGTGCGATCTGCCCGAAACGGATGCCGCACGTGAGCGCTTGCACCCGCTCCTGCGAGCGGGCTACCCGCTCATCAGCCTCTCGGCGCTGGCCGACGTGTCGGCGCTGCGGCCTTTCCTGGCTGGCGAGCGCACCGTGCTGATGGGACAGTCGGGCATGGGCAAATCGACGCTGGTGAACGCGCTGGTACCCGATGCCAACACGCTCACCGCGGCGATCTCCACGTTTCTCGACAGCGGACGCCACACGACCACCGCATCACGCCTGTACCGACTCGACGCGCAGTCAAGCCTCATCGACACGCCTGGCCTGAAGGAATTCGGTCTTGCGCACCTGCCGCTCAATCGGATCGCGCGCGGGTTTCCGGAACTCGCCGACTGGCATGGCACCTGTCGATTTGCCAACTGCGGACATCGGAGCGAACCCGATTGCGGCTACCGGCAGGCACTGGACACCGGCGCCATCCACCCGCGTCGCTTCGAACTGATGCTGCGCGTTCTCGAGGCCGAAGGTAGCCGACGCAGTCACGGCCATTGAGCCCGCGGGCGCCATCCGCGCCCCCCCCCCCCCGCAACCGCGCCTCAGCCGAACGAACGGGCTACGGTCAGCATGAGGATGAGGCCGAGCCAGAGCACGAGAGCGCGCCAGATGAGTCCCACCGTACTGTCCAGATGCGCTGGATCGGCCTCGTCGCCCAACCCGGCCGGGGGCCGCTCCTCGACACCACCAGTTTCGTCATGCAGGGGCATGCCAAGTTTCACGCCGATGGCACCGGCACCGCTGGCGAGAATCACGCCCACCACGCGGTCGGTCCAGGCGGCCGCCTGCGACCGCCAGCAGAAGATGGCATCCTCGAAATCGCCGACGATGGCAAACGCCGTGGCTGTCAGACGGGCGGGCAGGCCATCGAGGACGCGAAAGATCACGATGGCAGGCCACACGAAGGGCTCGCTCGCCTGCCGGGAAGCACTCGACCACCGTGTCGCAGCCATCTGCGCCAGGCGGTAGAAGACCGCGCCGATCGGACCGGGCAGCAGCACGTACCAGAACATCACCGCGAACACGAGGCGGTGTGCCCCGATCAGCGCCTGCTCGATGGAGAGCCGGACAATTTCCTCATGCTCGAGGGAGTCGCAGGCACTGCCGCGCCAGCGTGCCAGCGTCAGGCGCGCAAGCGCGATGTCATCGGCGGCGAGCGCCTGCCGAATGGTGGTGAAGAAGTGACTGCCCTGACGAAATCCCATCGTCACATAGAGCACCCCGACGTGGAAGAGAAGGACGAGTGCCCAGTGCAGGTGGCCCAGCAGGTACGACACCAGGCCGGCGAGGAGTGTCACCGGCAGCACCAGCAGCGCCCAGGCAACGACACCATGCTGCAACTGCCCGGCATCGAACTGATGCTCGAGCCAGTCTGCGCCGCGCGCAACGATCGACTCGAGCCAGGCGCGGCCGACGAAGGGTCGCCACTGCTCGAGGGCCAGTACCAGCACCAGCGCGATGACGCTCACGGTTGTCGGGACACGCCGGGGGCGTGCAGGTAGGCGCGGAAATTGAGCAGCATTGCTGCGGTCGCTCCCCAGATGTAGAAAGACCCGTACGGTATGGCATGGTACTGCCGACGCCCCTCGCGAGTCACCACGGTATTGCGCTGGTGGTTGCGCGAGTCGAGGATGAACGAGAGCGGCACTTCGAACACTTCGGCCACTTCGAACGGGTCGGGGGTGAGGTCGAACGGCGGATGCACCAGCGCTGCGACCGGGGTCACGTGATAGCCCGTGGCCGTGACATAGGTGCCGACCGTACCCAGCGGTTCGATGCACTCGCCGCGCAGACCGATTTCCTCGGCGGTTTCGCGCAGGGCCGTCCCGGTGACGCCCGCATCTTCAGGCTCGACGCGCCCCCCGGGAAAACTGATCTGTCCGGCATGGTCGTGCAGGTGGTCGGTGCGCCGGGTCAGCAGCACCGTCAGGCCGCTCGTGCGCGTCACCAGGGGAATGAGCACGGCAGCCTGACGCAGCGGGCGCGAGGACGCAGCGCCCGCGCGATCCCCCGCCTGTACCGGCTCCCAGTGACGGACCTCGAGAAACCGACGGCGTATCGCACCAGCGTCGATGGCCGGCTCGAGCGACACCGGCGCGACGGTGCCGGCGCTGTCCGGCTCACCACTCCTTGCGCTGGACACACCGGTCATCCGAGCCTCGCTGCGCCCGCGATCAGACAGTGAAGATCGTCGAACCCGTCGTACGGCGGCCTTCCAGGTCACGATGTGCCTGGGCAGCCTCGGCCAGCGGGTATCGCTGATGGATGTCGACCTTCACCTTGCCAGCCGCCACGATGTCGAACAGATCGTTCGCCGAAGCCACCAGATCGGCCCGCTTTGCCGTGTAGTGAGTGAGGCTCGGGCGAGTGAAGTAGAGCGACCCACGCGAAACCAGATCGACCGGGTTGATCGATGTCACCGGCCCCGAGGCGTTGCCGAAACTCACCATCATGCCCAGCGGCTGAAGGCAGTCGAGCGATGCGGTCCAGGTGTCCTTGCCGATCGAATCGTAGACCACCGGTACCCCGGCACCACCCGTGATGGCGCGCACCCGTTCGACGATGTTCTCGCGGGTGTACACGATCGTGTGAGCGCAGCCATGTGCCCGTGCCAGTTCGGCCTTCTCGTCAGAGCCGACGGTACCGATGAGCGTGACCCCGAGTGCACGCGCCCACTGGCAGGCGATGAGTCCGACACCCCCTGCAGCGGCGTGAAACAGGATCGTCTGTCCGGCCTTGACCGGGTAGGTGCGCTTGAACAGGTACTGCACGGTCATGCCCTGGAGCATCATGGCCGCGCCCTGCTCGAACGAGATCGTATCGGGCAGTTTTACCAGTACGGCCGCCGGCATGACACGGGCCTCGGCATAAGCGCCGTTCGGACCGCCGGCATACGCAACCCGATCACCGACGGCGAGATCGGTGACGCCGGGGCCAACGGCCTCGACCACCCCTGCCGCCTCGCAGCCCATGCCGGCAGGCATCGTCTGCTTGTACAGGCCGGCGCGAAAGTAGACATCGAGGAAATTCAGACCCACGGCGTGATGCCGCACACGAACTTCACCCGCACCCGGGGCACCCACCTCGACCTCTTCCCAGCGCATGACGTCGGGACCACCGTTTTCGTAAATGCGTATCGCCTTGGGCATCTGCTCTCTCCATCAGTAAGGACGACGGGCGGCACCCCTTGCCACCCGCCGAGACTCGAATCCTGCCCCGCTTCGATCTGCCATCGGTCTGCCTTCAATCTCCCATCGACCTCACGCCAGCGCTGCGTCACCCGCACCGGGCAGGCATGGGCGTGTACGCGGCGGGCGATCAGCCCGGCTTGCGACGTCGACTGCTGGCCGGGTTCGTATCGGCGCCTGCAGGCGGCGTCTCGGCGGCGGTGCCCGCCGCCGCACCCGCGGCACGGCGTGTGGCAGCGGCCACATCAGCGGCGGCCTGGTTCATCGACTCGTTCATCGTCCGGTAGGCGTTCAGCGTTGCCTTCTGCGCCTCGAAACCCTGGATGGTGGCACGCACCATTTCCAGGTTGAGCGCCAGCCAGCCCTCGACCGAACGCAATTCACCGAGGCGCTTGTCGATGTCCTCGACGTTGACGGTCGGAAAGACCATGCCCGGCGGAAAGCCCGGCATCTGAGCATTACCCTGAGCACCCGCCGGGGTCCAGAAGCGGCGAAAGAACTCGAACGGGTCTGGCTGACTGCTCGTTTCGCTCATGCTGTGCATCTCCTCTGGAGGGTCGATCGCACCGGGTGCGCGGGCGGGCGCAACACGAAGCCGCTCAGCGTCGCCCCGCGTTGATGTCGACCACCGTGAGCGCTGTCATGTTGACGATGCGGCGTGCCGTTGCCGTGGGGGTCATGATATGAACGGGACGCGCCGCGCCCAGCAGGATCGGCCCCAGCGTGATGCCCGATCCGACCGTCTGCTTGAGCAGATTGAACGAGATGTTGGCCGCATCGAGGGTCGGCATGATCAGCAGGTTCGCCTCGCCCTTGAGGGGCGAGGACGGCAAGGCGATCATGCGAACGGGTTCGGAGAGCGCCGAGTCGCCGTGCATCTCGCCATCGACCTCGAGGTCGGGGCATTGACGACGAATCAGCGCAAGCGCATCGCGCATCTTGCAGGCACTCGGCGTGTCGTGCGTGCCGAAACTCGAATGCGACAGCAGCGCAGCCCGCGGCACGATGCCGAAGCGGCGGATTTCCTCGGCCGCAAGTGCCGTCATCTCGGCAATCTGCTCGGCTGTCGGCTCGTAATGCACGTAGGTGTCGCAGATGAAGAGGGTACGCTCGGGCAACATCAGCGCGTTCATCGCATAGAAGTGCTCGACGCCCTGGCGGCGTCCGATCACCTGGTCGATGAAGTGCAGGTGCGAGGCGTGCGAATCGAACGTGCCGCACAGCATGCCATCGGCATCCCCACGCTGGACCATCATCGCGCCGATAAGCGTGTTCTGACGGCGCATCTCCAGCTTGGCGTAGTCGACCGACACACCACGCCGACCTGCGATGCGGTGGTAGTCCTCCCAATACTCGCGATAGCGGGCATCCCACTCGGGGTTGATGAGTTCGAAATCGACGCCGGCCTTGAGTCGCAGACCGAGCCGCTCGATGCGCTGCTCGATCACGTTCGGGCGGCCGATGAGAATCGGGTAGGCCAGGCGCTCTTCACGCACCGTGCTCACGGCGCGCAGTACGCGCTCATCCTCGCCCGCCGCATACACGACGCGACGCGGATTCTTGCGCGCCGCGGCAAACAGCGGGCGAACCAGGAAGCCCGATGCATAGACGAACTGTTCGAGTTGACCCTGGTAGACATCAAAGTCGGCGATGGGACGCGTGGCGACCCCCGACTCCATGGCAGCCCGCGCCACGGCCGGCGCGATCGTCATGATGAGCCGCGGATCGAAGGGGCGCGGAATCAGGTACTCGGGCCCGAAGCGCAGATCGGGATCGCCATAGGCTGCCGTCACCACCTCGGACTGCTCGGCCATGGCAAGGTCGGCTATGGCGCGCACCGCAGCGAGCTTCATCGCCTCGTTGATCTGCGTGGCACCGACATCGAGTGCACCACGGAAGATGAACGGAAAACACAGGACGTTGTTGACTTGATTGGGGAAGTCGGATCGGCCGGTCGCCATGATGGCATCGGGCCGGACCTGCTTCACCACGGCCGGATTGATTTCGGGCTCGGGATTGGCCAACGCGAAGATCACCGGGTGAGGCGCCATGCGCTCGACCATGGCCGCCGTGAGCACGTTGCCTGCCGACAGGCCGAGGAACAGATCGGCCCCTTCGATGACTTCAGCCAGCGTACGCGCATCGGTATCGCGTGCATAGCGCGCCTTGTTGTCGTCCATCTGTTCGACGCGACCGTTGTAGACCACGCCAACGATGTCGGTCACCCAGATATTGCTGCGCGGCAGGCCCAGGCTCACCAGCAGATCAAGGCAGGCCAGTGCGGCAGCGCCGGCGCCGGACACGACGAGCTTGACGGCATCGATCGGCTTGCCTACCACGCGCAGGGCATTGGTCATGGCGGCGCCCACAATGATGGCCGTGCCGTGCTGGTCGTCATGGAAGACCGGGATGTTCATCCTCTCGCGCAGACGCGCTTCGACATGGAAGCACTCGGGCGCCTTGATGTCCTCGAGGTTGATGCCGCCAAACGTCGGCTCGAGCGCGGCGATGATGTCCACCAGTTTGTCCGGGTCGCGCTCGTCGATTTCGATGTCGAAGACATCGATGCCGGCAAACTTCTTGAACAGCACGGCCTTGCCTTCCATGACCGGCTTGGCTGCCAGCGGGCCGATCGCCCCGAGCCCGAGAACCGCCGTACCATTGGTGACTACCGCCACCAGATTGGCTCGTGCCGTGAGCGTGCTGGCCTGTGCCGGATCGGCAACGATCTCGTCGCAGGCGGCAGCGACCCCAGGGGTGTAGGCCAGGGCGAGATCACGCTGGTTGACCAGTGCCTTGGTCGGCGCGATGGCGATCTTGCCTGGGCGGGGCAGACGGTGGTACTCGAGGGCGGCGCGCCGGATCGACTCTTCCATGGCTCTCTGCGTGACGGGCGGTAGTTTATCTATGTTCTCATGATCACATGCCTTCTGCTGGCCATTCGTCCAGCGGGATCCACCCGTTTACCCAGCCAGGAAAGCTTCCGCGATGACCCGCTTCGACGCAATGCCCGCACGCCGCATGGACCACGTGGCGGCGTTTCATGTCATGGATATCCAGCGGCGCGCCTTCGAGCTCGAGGCACAGGGCCGCTCGATCATCCATATGGAAATCGGACAACCCGACTTCGGCGCCCCCGAGCCGGTACGTGCCCGCGCAGCGGAACTGGTGGCTGGGCACCGCCTGGGCTATACCGACACGCTTGGCCTGCCGGCTCTGCGCGAGGCCATCGCACGGCACTATCGAATCGTCGATGATCTGGACATCGACCCGGCACGAGTGATGGTGACCACCGGTGCCACGGGTGCGTTGATGACGCTGCTCGGGTGCTACACCAATCCGGGCGACGAATACCTGATGCCCGACCCGTGTTATCCCTGCAACCGGCACCTGGCAGCGCTCTTTGGCGGACGGGCACGACTGCTGCCGACCTCGGCCGACACGCGATTCCAGCTGTGTGCCGATGATGTGCGGGTTGCCTGGGGTCCGCACACTCGCGGAGTCATCATCGCATCACCCTCCAACCCCACCGGGACCTGCATCGCGCGTGATGAGTTGGCGGCGATCGTACAGACGGTTCGCGAGCGTGGCGGCATCACCATCATCGACGAAATCTACCTTGGCCTGAGCCATGGCGAGCGGCAGCGCAGCGCTCTGGACCTGGGCGAGGATGTGATGGTCGTGAACAGCTTCTCGAAATACTTCGCCATGACCGGGTGGCGACTGGGCTGGCTGGTTGCGCCGCCCGAAGCGATGCGCCCCCTGGAACGCTTTGCCCAGAACGCAGCCATCTGCCCGCCCGCCCTTTCACAGCATGCAGCGATCGCAGCGTTCGATGACGCATCGATTGCCCTGTGCGAGTCACGACGCCGAATCTTCACCGAGCGACGCGACCTGCTCCTGCCGGCATTGCGCGCAGCAGGCTTCGGCATTCCCGTCACGCCGGACGGCGCTTTCTACCTCTATGTCGACTGCGGCCCGCTCGCGACCACTGCGAGTGCCCTGGCCACACGTCTCCTCGAGGAGGCCGGCGTCGCAGCGACCCCTGGTATCGACTTCGGCGATCACGATGCTGAGCGCTACATGCGATTCGCGCATACCTGTCCAGCCGCCGAGATTACCCGCGCCGTTGCAGCGATCGGTCGGATTCTTTGAAAAAGAATCCTTATAAATCAGTTTTTTATCTAAATTTCCTCGAATATTTCGAGGATTTCAGGGTGGTCAGACCGATGCGGCCGGTGCTGTCGCAACGCAGCATTAACCAATTTCAAGCCTGATCAGGAGGGCAAAAGTCGAGGCAGTTGTTACAATGGATTCGTCTTTCGGTCGTCATGCCGGGGACGAACGCACCAACCGGAATGTCTGCGGCCATCCTTGCCTGCACAAGGTGACCGCAGACCATTCCACCCCAACTAGGGCCGAGGCCCGGTAGGGAAAGGCCAGGTAACCGCCGGACTCGCGGGCGCTTTCGCCCCCTCCGCCGCAGACGCAGATCCAGCAGCGGGCGCTGCCGTGATCGCCTCGACAGCCTTCTTTGCAGGCTTCACTGTCGCAGGCTTCGCCTTCGTGACCGCCTTCGCACCGCTCCTTGCGGGACCAGACTTCTTCGCGGCTTTCGTTGCAACGTTCTTCTTTGCGGTTACGACGGGATTAGCTGGCTTTGCTGCTGCTTTTTTTTTAGCTACTTTTTTTTTTGCAACAACAGTCTTCGCCGCCTTCTTGGCCGGCGCTTTCTTGGCCGGGGCCTTCTTCGCGGGCGCCTTCTTGGCTGCCTTCTTCGCCGGGGCCTTCTTCGCTACTTTCTTGGCCGGGGCTTTCTTGGCTGCCTTCTTCGCCGGGGCTTTCTTCGCCGGGGCCTTGACGGCTACTTTCTTGGCCGGCGCTTTCTTCGCCGGCGCCTTCTTTGCTGCCTTCTTCTTGGTCGCCATGAGGAACTCCTCGAAAGGTTGAACGAACACACCACTGCTACTGCAACCCGGAGACGATGCTCCAGATGATCCGGCTGTCCACCCGCAACAGGGGTGTCCCGCCGAACTGCCTGAGCCGAACTGCTTCATGCACACACGCAGCGACGGCTCTTCATGCAAAAAAGCGTCGAGGCCCCTGCAAGCCTCGACGCTTCACAAAGTCAGGGTGCCCGATGAATCGGGCACTTGCGTTTGCCGGACATCAGTCCCAACTGAGGGCTCCCCCGGTCTGGTACTCGATGACCCGGGTCTCGAAGAAGTTTCGTTCTTTCTTCAGGTCGATCATTTCGCTCATCCACGGGAACGGATTGACCGCACCCGGATACAACTGCTCGAGACCAATCTGGTGACAACGACGATTGGCGATGTAACGCAGATACTCCTTGAACATCGGCGCATTGAGACCCAACACACCACGCGGCATCGTGTCCTCCGCATAGCGATACTCTAACTCAACTGCACGACGCATCAAAGCCTGGATCTCGTCGCGGAACTGCATGGTCCACAGATGCGGGTTCTCGAGCTTGATGGTGTTGATGAGATCGATGCCGAAATTGCAGTGCATCGACTCGTCGCGCAGGATGTACTGGTACTGCTCGGCCGCACCGGTCATCTTGTTCTGCCGGCCCAGCGCGAGGATCTGGGTGAAGCCGACATAGAAGAAAAGTCCTTCCATGATGCAGGCAAATACGATGAGGCTGCGCAGCAACTGCTGATCGGCCTCGAGCGTGCCGGTGCGGAACGCGGGATCGGTGAGCGTGTCGATGAAAGGCACGAGGAACTCGTCCTTGTCACGAATGCTCGCGATCTCGTGATAGGCGTTGAAGACCTCCCCCTCATCCAGCCCCAGACTCTCCACGATGTACTGGTAGGCGTGCGTGTGTATCGCCTCCTCGAAGGCCTGACGCAGTAGGTACTGCCGGCACTCGGGCGCCGTGATATGCCGATAGGTACCGAGCACGATGTTGTTCGCCGCCAGCGAATCGGCCGTGACGAAGAACCCGAGGTTGCGCTTCACGAGTCGCTTCTCGTCCTCGGTAAGACCATTCGCACTCTTCCAGAGCGCGATGTCCCGACTCATGTTCACTTCCTGTGGCATCCAGTGGTTGGCACAGGCAGCAAGATACTTGTCCCACGCCCACCGATACTTGAACGGCACCAGCTGGTTGACGTCGGTGCCGCCGTTGATGATGCGCTTGTCCTCGACGCGGATGCGTCGATCGATGCCATCGGGCACCTGCTCGACCTCATCACGCTCGATGTTTGCCCGTGCCATGCGCGGCTCGGCGCGCAGGGTCGACTCTTCCTCAAAATTCAGCATGTCTGTCCTTTTACCGCCTACTGGCAGGCCTCGCAGCCCGGATCATCAATGGCGCAGAACTTGGGCTCGACCATCTCGGCCTCAGGCGCCATCTGCACCGCATTCAACTGGCCCGACTTCACCGTAGACTTCTCCGCATGGGTTGCTCCCATCGTGCGCAGGTAGTAGGTGGTCTTCAGACCTCGCAACCAGGCAAGCTTGTAGGTGTCATCGAGCTTCTTGCCCGAGGCACCCGCCATGTACAGATTGAGCGACTGTGACTGGTCGATCCACTTCTGCCGACGCGACGCACACTCGACCAGCCAGCTGGGTTCGCACTCGAACGCCGTGGCGTAGATTCGGCGCAGATCCTCGGGCAGGCGGTCGATGCGCGCCAGATTGCCGTCGAAGTACTTGAGATCGGCAATCATCACGTCATCCCAGAGGCCACGCGCCTTGAGATCGCGCACCAGGTACTCGTTGACGATGGTGAACTCGCCCGACAGGTTCGACTTCACGTAGAGGTTCTGGTAAGTCGGCTCGATGCAGGCCGACACCCCGACGATATTGGAGATGGTGGCGGTAGGCGCGATGGCGAGGCAGTTGGAATTGCGCATGCCGTGCAGGCGAATCCGATCGCGCAGGGAATCCCAGTCGAGGGTCGCGCTCGAGTCCACTTCGACATAGCCGCCGCGCTCCTCGCGCAGCAGGGCAATGCCGTCCTGGGGGAGAATGCCCCGATCCCAGAGCGAACCGCGGTAGCTTGCGTAACGACCCCGCTCCTCGGCCAGCACGGTCGAGGCCCAGTAGGCGTGATAGGCCACCAGCTCCATCGAGCGATCGGCAAACTCGACAGCCTCCTGCGAGGCGTACGGGACGCGCAGCATGTGCAGGCAGTCCTGGAACCCCATGATGCCCATCCCGACCGGACGGTGCTTCAGGTTGGAATTGCGCGCTTTCGCCACCGCGTAGTAGTTGATGTCGATGACGTTGTCGAGCATGCGCATCGCGATGGAGATCGTGCGCCTGAGCTTGTCGGCATCCAGCTGGCCGTCCTTCATGTGGGCGACCAGATTGACCGAGCCGAGATTGCAGACCGCAATCTCGCTGTCGCCGGTATTCAGCGTGATCTCGGTGCACAGGTTGGAGCTGTGCACGACACCGACATGCTGCTGGGGCGAGCGCAGGTTGCACGGGTCCTTGAAGGTGATCCAGGGATGACCGGTCTCGAACAGCATCGAGAGCATCTTGCGCCAGAGTTGAACCGCGGGCAGCCTCTTGTAGAGCTTGATCTCGCCGGCAGCGGCCTTCTCCTCGTACGCCATGTAGGCCTTCTCGAAGGCGCGACCAAAGCGGTCGTGCAGATCGGGCACATCGGAGGGCGAGAAGAGCGTCCATTCACCGCCCTCCATCACGCGACGCATGAACAGGTCGGGAATCCAGTTGGCCGTGTTCATGTCGTGCGTGCGGCGACGATCGTCGCCGGTGTTCTTGCGCAGATCGAGAAACTCCTCGATGTCGAGGTGCCAGGTCTCGAGGTAGGCGCAGACCGCCCCCTTGCGCTTGCCACCCTGGTTCACCGCGACGGCGGTGTCGTTCACGACCTTGAGGAACGGCACCACGCCCTGCGACTTGCCGTTGGTGCCCTTGATATGGGCACCGAGCGCACGCACTGGCGTCCAGTCGTTACCCAACCCGCCGGCGTACTTGGCGAGGAGCGCATTCTCCTTGATGGCTTCGTAGATGCCGTCAAGGTCGTCGGCAACGGTCGTGAGGTAGCAACTCGAGAGTTGCGAGCGCAGGGTGCCCGAATTGAAGAGCGTCGGGGTCGAGCTCATGAAATCGAAACTGGAGAGCACATCGTAGAACTCGATCGCTCGCGCCTCACGGTCGATCTCGTTCAGCGCCAGGCCCATCGCAACGCGCATGAAGAAAACCTGGGGCAACTCGATGCGACGCTCGTCGATGTGCAGGAAGTAGCGATCGAAGAGCGTCTGCAGCCCCAGATAGCCGAACTGCAGATCGCGATCGGCGTCGAGCGCCTTGCCCAGACGCACCAGATCGAAACTGGCGAGCCGCTCATCGAGCAACTGCGCACGAATCCCGGTGCGGATGAATTCGGGCAGATAGGTCGCGTAGCGCTCATGCATGTGGGCGTGCGCCACCTCCTCGCCGAGCACTTCACGACGGATGGTGCCGAGCAGCAGACGCGCGGTTACCTGCGAATACGACGGCTCGCGCTCGATGAGCGCGCGAGCCGACAGGATGGCCGACTTCCACACCTCCTCGATCGGCACCCCGTCATACAGGTTCTTGAGCGTCTCGTCGCGGATGATCGCGGGCTCGACAGCATCTCCCAGACCGTGACAGGCCGCCTCAATGGTGCGGTCGAGCGCGTCCACATCGAGCGGGCGACGCTCGCCACGATCGAGCACGTTGAGCGCCGGTTCGGCTGCGGGCGCACGCGCTGCCGTCACCGATGCGCGCGCGAGCGAGCGCTGCTCGCGATACAGCACATAGGACCGGGCCACTTCGTGCTGCCCCGAGCGCATCAGCGCGAGTTCGACCTGGTCCTGGATGTCTTCGATATGAAAGGTCCCACCCGAAGGCTGGCGCCGGGCCAGGCTGGACACCACCGACTCGGTCATCGAGGCCACCACATCACGCACGCGCGCCGAGGCGGCACCCTGCCCGCCTTCGACGGCGAGAAAGGCCTTGGTCATGGCAATGGCGATCTTGCCGGGTTCAAACCCCACCACCGCGCCGTTGCGGCGGATCACCTTGTACTGCTGGAGTGCACCTGCACTCTGGCTTGTCGCTTCTGCGGGAATGCTGCCGGGGACGACACTGCGCACCGCGACCACTTCGCCAGACATCTGCATGCTCTGCTCTCCTTGCACTTGCATCATTTCCAGGGTTCGGCAGGCTGCTCATCACGCTGATGCGTCAGGCCTGCCGCCAATTGATCACTGCCCGCGACACACCGCCGGCAAACTGCGAAAGCGATATCTGCTCCCGATGAAAATCGCCGTGAGACAAAGCCCGGCAAAGCTTGTGGACGCCTGGTGGCGCTCCGCAGGACCCCGGTATCGCCGTCCCGCAAACACTAGATGTTGTGTAGCTCAGATCAACAGGCCCAAATTCTAGGGTTTTTTCTGCCGCGCGCAACACATTTTTACGGTTTCGCGTCAAATGACCGGATCCGCCGGTTTCGCGCTCGCATCAGTCACCGATCCGCACGCAGCCCGACGCAGACAAGCGCAAACTCGAGCCGGTGCCGGTCAGGCGCGCGGCAACGAACACCCGATGCGCGACCAGTCGAAAGCCTCGCCCGGATCGGTCTTGCGACCGGGGGAGATGTCGCTGTGGCCGACGATGGCTTCGATCGGGAACTGCCCGACCAGATGCGCGAGCACCGGCGCAAGAGCCGCGTACTGAGCCTCGGTGTAGGGCACGACGTCGGTGCCCTCGAGTTCGATGCCGATCGAAAAATCGTTGCAGCGCTTGCGGCCGCGCCAGTCCGACAGACCGGCATGCCAGGCGCGGCGACCGAAGGGCACAAACTGCAGCCAGCGCCCGTCACGACGCAGGAAGAGATGCGCCGATACCCGTACATCACGCAACTGCGCATAGAAGGGGTCGGCGTCGCAGTCGAGGGCGTTGGTGAAGAACTGCTCGACATCCTCGGTGCCGAACCGTCCCGGCGGCAAGCTGATGTTGTGCAGGACCACCAGACAGATGGTTGCCTCGGGTGGGCGCTCGTCACAGTTGGCCGACGGGACGCGCTGCGCCCCCGCGAGCCAGTCGTACCCAGCCGTCATGTGTCTTCCCGGATACCGAGCCGGCTCATCCGGTAGCGCAGGGCGCGGAAACTGATGCCCAGCGCCTGCGCAGCCCGGGTCCGGTTGAAGCCGGTCTGACCCAGTGCCGCCAGGATGGCCTCACGCTCGAGCCGATCGAGGTAGTCGGGCAGCGATTCGGCCATCGGTCCCACCCCTGAGGCACCTGCGCCCGCGCCCGGACGCTCCTCGCAAGCCTCAAGAAGATCGGCCGTCGCATCAGCGTCGCGTTCGTCGTCACGATTGCAGTCCTCATCGGGGTCATCCCCACCCCCATCACCGACCGCATCGTCATCGACAGCACCGGGTAGCCTGTCACCCGCGTGTCGTACACGGGCAGGGGGCTGGGCAGCGAGCCGATCGCCCGCCACCGGGGTCAGCATGAGGTCTGGCACGTCGATGACGGAGCTGCCCGACAGTGCCACGGCACGCTCGAGAATGTTCTCGAGTTCGCGCACGTTGCCCGGAAAGTCGTGCCCTGCCAGTGCCCGCTGCGCCTCGGCGGTAAGTTCGATATCGGGGTGACCTGCAGCCGCAGCGATCCGTGCAAGAAGCGATCGGGCAATCATCGGCACGTCGGCCCGGCACTCGCGCAACGCCGGCATGCGCAGCTCGATGACAGCAAGCCGGTAGTACAGATCCTGGCGAAACCGCCCACGCTCCACCAGGGCGACCAGATTCTGATGGGTGGCACAGATCACGCGTACGTCGATCGGATCTTCCGAGGTCGCACCGACCTTGCGGACGCGCTTCTCCTGGATCACCCGCAACAACTTCACCTGCATCGACAGCGGGAGGTCGGCCACCTCGTCCAGAAAGAGCGTGCCGCCATCGGCTGCGTGGAAGAATCCGTCGCGATCTTCGGTAGCACCGGTGAACGCCCCCTTGCGGTAGCCGAAAAACTCACTCTCCATCAGGTTTTCGGGAATCGCCCCGCAGTTGACCGGCACGAAGGAGCGTTCATGGCGCGCACTGCCCTCATGCAGCAGACGCGCTGCCAGTTCCTTGCCACTGCCCGACTCGCCCGTCAGGTAGACCGGGGCCTGCGACTTCGAAATCCGGGCGATGAGCGAGCGCACCCGCACCATCGGCGGGCTTTCACCGAGCAATCGCGAAGCCACCTCAGCCGGCGATGCCGTGACCGCCGCCGACAGGCGCAAGGCCGAGCGGATCAATCCGCGCAGATCATCGAGCGCAAGCGGCTTGCTCAGGTAATCGAAGGCACCGGTCTTGAGGGCGGCCACTGCGTTCTCGGTATTGCCGTGGGCCGTGAGAACCGCAACCGGCAATTCGGGACGCTGGGTGGCGAGTTCACGCAAGAGCGCCAGGCCATCACCGTCGGGGAGGCGCATGTCGGTCAGACAGAACTGGAAGTCGTGCGATTGGAGCAGCGTGCGGGCCTCGGCCAGGCTGGCAGCGCTGCAGATCGAATGCCCCATGCGCGTCACCGTCAGTTCGACCAGTTCACGCAGATCGGCCTCATCATCAACGAAAAGAATGGTCGTCTGCATCCTCGCGCAGCGTGCTTCCAACGCCTTGCTCATCCGGGCAATGCCTCCCTGGGCCAGAACAGGCGAAACGTGGACGCCCGCTCCTCAGCGCAGTATCGCAGAGTGGCGCCGTTGGCCTCGGCCAGCTCGCGCGCGATGTACAGGCCAAGCCCGGTGCCACGACTGAAAGTCGTGAAGAAAGGCTCGAAAATCTGTGCACGTACCGCCGGATCGATGCCCTTGCCAGCGTCGATCACATCGATGGCGACCCCACCGTCGGCGCTGCGCACCCGCACACACACGCTGGCCAGCCCCCCGCCACCGTGGCGCCAGGCGTTGTGCAGGAGGTTCCAGAGGATCTGGTTGAGATGTACCGGATCGCAGCGGATCGCAGGCACGGCATCGACCTCGGACACCAGGGCGCCCGCAGGCAACTGTTCGGCGTGCATGAACTCGCCGGCAAAGGTCGCGAGCCAGGCCGGGAGGGCGATGCGCTCGGGCGTCGTTCGGTCGCGCCGCCCCAACTGCATCACGTCGGACACCATCCGGTCGAGACGCTGGATGTTGGTTCGGGCAATCTGCAGCAGGCGAGCACGTGCACCCGCATCGATTTCCTCATCAAGGAGGTCTGTCGCATGCAGAATCGCCGAGAGCGGGTTACGGATTTCGTGCGCGAGGTTGGCAGTGAGGCGTCCGAGTGCAACGAGTTTCTGCTGACGACCCTGCTCCTCCAGTCGGGATACATCCTCGAGCAACGCCAGCACACGCTCCCGAGGCGCGGCACCACCTGCGATGAAGCGAGGCCGCACGCGCTGCTGGCCGAGGAGAATTTCGGTACTCCCCGCCGCCGTGCCGGGGCGATCGCGCCAGCGGGCAAGACAGGCCGCGAGCGCCCCTGAAATGCTCGCCAGCGGCGTACCCGGCTTCATCGCGACACCGGCGGCCGCCTCGGCCGCACGGTTCACCAGTACGACCCGCCCGACCTCATCGAGCACGATGACCCCATCGGGCATGTCCTGGATGACGAGTTCGTTCAGCCGCAACTGGCTCTCGAGTTCACGCCCGCGGCGAATGGCCTCGCGTTCGCTGCGGATCACCTTTTCCGCGAGACGATTGACGATGATGCCGATCGCGAAATACCCGGTCGAGAGGAGCCCGGGTTGTACGAGCAGGCTGCTGGGCTGATCGGCCGTGAAGATCGCATTGGCCTGACTCACCAGCAAACCGATGGATGCGCTGGCCGCATGAAACAGCGTCATGGTGCGATCCGACAGGATCGCCGCACCCGCAATCGAGAAGAGCAGCAGCACCGCCATGCCGGTGCGAAACCCGCCACTCGCATCCATCATCACGATGATGGCAACGACATCGATCAGCACACCCAGCGTGAGGAGCGTGCTGCCGAACGCCGCCAGCCGGGCACACAGCACGAGGAGCACGATGGCCGTCAGCAGGTAAGACACTGCGGTGACCCCGAACGCCACCGGGGCGATGGACCCGAAGCCCACCGAATCGGCTCCGCCGGCGAGGAGCAGTACCACAAGCACTGCGGCGACGAAGACGCGGTAGAGCGCCAGAAAGGACAGCGAGTTGCCGTAGGACAACTCGCCGGGCAACACCGAATCGGTCACGGCCGCGATGGCCGACCTCGTCGCAGGTGATCGGGGCTGCAATAGGCATGCGCCCCATCGGTCAGCGCTTCGCCCGCCGGCACGTGCAGGCCACAGACGGCACAGGGCACCATCGCCTCGACAAGCGCCGTATCGCGGGTGCGCTCATCGGCCTCGCCACCCATGTCCGAGCGGCCACCATCGCCCCGCGGCGGCACCTGACGCGAGCGATGCCGCTTCTTCCAGAGCGTCCAGCCGAGGAAGAGCACGACCAGAACGAGCAGCGCCTTGGTCACGGCAGCGTACCCCGGGAACAGGGCCCATCCAGACCCGGGCGCAACCTGCCAGGCGCATCAGCCGCCACCGCTGCGCGCCTCGACCGGCGCTGCCGTTGCACCGGCACGACTCGATCGATCGAGCCCACCAGCGCAGACACGATCGCGGTACGACGACTCAGGCGCGCAGCGCCGAGGCAGCCTGCTTGACCGCCTTGACGATATTGACGTAACCGGTACAGCGGCACAGATTGCCCTCGAGTCCATGGATGATCTGCTGCTCATCGGGGTCGGGCGTGTCCTTGAGCAGGCCGGTGACCGCCATGATCATGCCCGGGGTGCAGAAGCCGCATTGGAGAGCATGGCACTCGGAGAAAGCCTGCTGCACCGGATGCAGGGTGGCACCGCTCGGATCATGCGAGGGAGCGAGCCCTTCGATCGTCATGACATCACTGCCCGCCGCCTGAACGGCCAGCACCGTGCAGGACTTGACGACGCGGCCATCCAGATGGACCGTGCAGGCGCCGCACTGGCTGGTATCGCACCCGATATGGGTACCCGTGAGGCCGAGATTCTCGCGCAGCACCGATGAGAGGAGCGTACGGTCTTCGACATCGACGCTGACGGCCTTGCCGTTGACGGTGAGGGAAACCTGACTCATCTTCACTGCCCCTTGCTGGATGTCTGGAGGGTCTCGAGGGCGCGCAGCGCCATCACTCGAACAAGATTGGCCCGATAGGCAGCGGGCGCATGGATGTCTGCATTCAGATCGGTGGCATCGACCTCGAGACCGGCAATGGCCGCCGGGCTGAAACTGGCCTGCAAGGCCGCCTCGGCATCGGTCCACCGGAACACGCCAGGACCGGCGCCAGTAACCGCCACGCGAACGACGCCACCGGTCACTGCGATGAAGACACCGGTCATGGCGTAGCCCGATGCCGGATGCGGGAACTTGGCGTAGGCCGCGCGCTCGGGGAGCGGGAAACTGATGCGGGTGATGAGTTCGCCGGGCTCGAGGGCCGTGGCAAACATCCCCTGAAAGAAGTCGTCAGCGGCGATGCTGCGCCGATCGGTATGCACGGTGGCCGCGAGCCCGAGTACGGCAGAGGGGTAATCGGCAGCCGGGTCATTGTTGGCAACGGAACCACCCATCGTCCCGCGATTGCGTACCTGCGGGTCGCCGATGCCGGCGGCGAGCGCCGCCAGAGCGGGCAGGGACTCACGCACGACTGTCGAGGTAGCCACCTCGACGTGGCGAGTGGCAGCCCCGATCTCGAGCCGACCCTCCACCAGGGCAATGCCCTTCAAGGCAGCCAGCCCGGTGAGATCGACCAGATGTGACGGTTGCGACAGGCGCTGCTTCAAGGTCGGGATGAGCGTCATGCCGCCCGAGAGCGGCTTGGCGCCTTCGTGACGGGTGAGCAGGTCTGACGCCTCGGGCAGTGACCCGGGTTTGATGTAAGTGAATTCGTACATGGCGTGTCGGGTTGCTTGATCGGCTGGTGGAAGGGGTTTCAGACGTTCGGTTCAGGCGTTCGGTTCAGGCGAGCAGGTACGGTCTCTGGCGACAGCATCAGGCGTGGGCAAAACGCCGGCCATCGCCCGCACGTGCGGCGCCGACCGCCCCCCAGACCCGTGCCGGTGTCGCCGGCATGTCGAAGTGGGTAACGCCCACCGGTCGCAAGGCCGCCAGTATGGCATTCATCAGCGCGGGCAGCGAGCCTGTCACGCCGGCCTCGCCGACACCCTTCACGCCCAGCAGGTTGGTCGGGGTGGGAACCGGGTGGTCGGCGATCGTCAGGCCGTGCACGTTGACCGCCTTGGGCATCGCGTAGTCCATGAAGCTGCCCGTGAGAAACTGACCGGTCTCGAGATCGTAGATGGCATGCTCGCCCAGCACCTGTCCGGCGCCCTGGACGATGGCACCATGCATCTGGCCGGCCACGATGGTGGGGTTGAGCAGATTGCCGGCGTCGTCCACCGCCGTGTAACGCTCGATCGAGACCACACCGGTGGCCGGGTCGATCTCCACCTCGGCAACGTGACACCCGTTGGGGAAGGTCGACCCCGTGCGTGCGCTCGAGCGCGTGTCGAAGACACGCTCGGGACCCGCCGCGTGGCGCTCGATGAGGGCATCCAGGCTCACCGAACGGTCAGTCCCCGCAATCCGGAAGACACCGTTGTCGAACTCGATGTCGGCACTGGCGGCCTCGAGTGCGCGGGCAGCCAGTTCTCGACCCTTGGCGATGATGTCATCGGCCAGTACGCGCAGCGCCGAACCCACCCCGTGCATCGTGCGCGAGCCCCCGGTGGGGTTGCCCGCCAGACGAACGCCCGGGTCACCGTTGCGCAGCCGAAAGCGCTCGCGCGGCAATCCGAGCACGGAAGCGAGCAGTTCGGCATACGCCGTCTCGTGGCTCTGACCGTGCGAATGCGAGACCGCATGGATGGTGATCTCGCCATGATCGCCGAAGCGGGCCTCCACCTCGTCGGGCGAAGCCCCGCCACCGGTCGATTCGATGAAGGTGGCGATGCCGATGCCGCGCAGCATGCCGCGCGCGCCGGCCTCGGCGCGTCGCGCCGAAAACCCGTTCCAGTCCGACAGACCGAGCGCCTTGTCGAGAACGGCCGGGAAGTCACCGCTGTCGTAGCCCAGGCCGTTGACCGTCTTCCAGGGCATCGCAGCCGTCGGAATGAGATTGCGGCGACGCAATTCGACCGGGTCGATGCCCAAGTCGGTGGCTGCCTGATCGACCAGTCGCTCGATCATGTAGGAGATGACCGGACGACCGGCACCTCGATAGGCCGCCATGGGTACGCTGTTGGTGAGCGCGAGACGCACATTGGCCACGGCCGCTGGCACCCGATAGACCCCGGCCAGGCAGGCACGGATGCTCAGCACCGCGACAACCGGCCCGGTGGGCGCGATGTAAGCGCCCATGTCATTGAGGAAATTGAAACGGAAGGCCAGAAAATGGCCCTCGGCATCGAGCGCGACCTCGCCGCGCGAAGTGACCCCGCGCGCATGCTCATCGGAGAGGAAAACCTCGCTGCGACTGGCCACCCAGCGCACCGGCGCGCCGGCGAGGCGGGCCGCCAGCATGATGGCCGAGTACTCGGGATAGGCGTTGAACCGCAAGCCAAAGCCGCCGCCGACATCTTCGGCCACGATATGGACATGCTCATCGGGGACCCCCGTGGTAGCCACCAGCTGCGCCCGCATGCCGGTGGTGCCCTGGGTACACACATGCACGAAGTAGTCGCCGGTACTCGCGTCGTGGCGGGCGAGGCAGCCCTTGGGCTCCATCGGGCTGCCGACCACGCGCTGGTTGTGCAGATCGAGACTCACGACATGGGCTGCCCCCTCGAACGCCGCGGCCACCGCCGCCGGGTCACCCGTCTCGAATTCGATGGCCACATTGCCCGGAATGCCCGGATGCAGTTGCGGCGCGCCTGGGGCAACCGCTGCTTCGGCCGTCATCGCGACCGGCAGATCCTCGTATTCGACGATGATCGCCTCGACCGCATCCTGGGCGGCGATGGCGGTCTCGGCCACCACACAGGCCACGCACTCGCCGACGAAGCGCACCACGTCACCGGCCAGCACCGGTCGTTCGGGCTTGAGCAGTGCGCTGCCGCCCTTGCCGGGAATCGGCGCTGCACAGGGCAGCGAGCGGAAACCGGCCGCAGCCGTGTCGGCTGCGGTCAGAACGACGCGTACGCCCGGCATCGCGCGCGCAGCCTCGGTGTTGATCGAGACGATGCGGGCATGCGCCCGGTCGGCACGCAGGAAGGCCGCATGCAACTGGCCGGGAAAGTTCCAGTCGGAGACATAGCGACCCGCTCCGGTGACGAGGCGGCGGTCTTCGAGTCGAGAGAAGGTCATGGGGCTCTGGATATCCATACGGTGAAAGGCCCGCGACCGAGGTCGCGAAGGCTTCGATGATAACGGATGCCCACACCGCGGGCGCCACCCGGCCGCACTCCCCGGCGCAATGTCGCCGCCCCCGGCCCCATCACGGCCTCGGGTCGAAAGCCCTCCGCGCCGCGATCGAACCGGCAAAGTCGAGCACCTCGGCCGCCAGACGGGCACGGTCGGCCTCATCGCGCATCAGCGCGTCGGTGATGAAGACCGCCTGGCCACGCGATCGCAGGGCGGGGGCCAGTGCAGCATCGGCGGCATCGATGACCCAGCCATCGACCCGATTGCCGTAGAAGTCGGCAACCCCCAGCACGCTCACCGCCAGCCCGAGATCGGCCATGATGCGCGCGGCCGGCCCTTTCACGGCAGCGCCAGCAATGATCGGCGAGACCGCCACCACGGGCGGTCGCACCGCCTGCTTCAGCCAGGCATCGAGACACGGCATCGCGAGCATCGGCCCGATGCTGAGCCAGGGATTGGACGGGCACACGATGACCGCCGCGAGCGCGCTGTCGGCCATGCAATCGGCGAGCAGGGCGGAGGGCTGCGCCGCCTGCGCGCCCTCATACCGTATGGCCTGCACCGACGGCTCGCAGCGCAGGCGAACGAAGTAGTCCTGAAAAGCCAGTTCGCCCGCCGCCGTGGCGATGCGGGTGCGCACCGGGTGGCTGCTCATGGGCGCGACCGCCACCGACACCCCCATGCGAGCCGCGAGAAGCACGGTCACCGCCTCGAGCGTCTGCCCCCTGCGCAGGCACTCGCCGCGCAGCACGTGCAGGGCAAGATCGCGATCACCCAGGTTGAACCAGTCATCGCCCCCGAGTTCACGCAGCGTCTGCATGAAGTGCCAGGTCTCTTCGGCGCGGCCCCAGCCACGCGCCCGATCGGCCAGACCGGCGAGCGTGTACACCACGGTATCGATGTCGGGCGATATCGCGAGACCGAGATGTTCGAAATCGTCACCGGTGTTGACCACCACGGCGAGGCGCTCGGCAGGCAACCGATGGGCGAGGCCGTGCGCCAGGCGCGCGCCGCCAACCCCGCCTGCCAGCGCAAGGATGCGCCCGTTCATCGAAAGAGATCGCTGGCACGCGGGCGCAGCAGGTCGCGCACCGAACCGGTGGCTGTCACACCGACCGCCGCCGAGGGTGGCAACCCGCGAACATGCACGACCGGGGTACCTTCGGCGCCTTGCCCCATCATGAGCGAAGCGGCCGCGGCCAGTTCGTCGGCGAGCGCCACCTGCGTGATGCGCAGCGTACGGCCTTCCCGATCGGGCTTTCCGCGCAGGTCGATCAGCGCTTCGAGCCCGCTCACACCGAGCGCGGTCCCCACGACCCCGTTGCGCCACGCACGCCCGAAGCTGTCATTCACCAGGACGCCAATCGACGCGCCGGTGCGTGTCTCGATGGCCTCTCGCAAGCGCCGCGCCGACGCATCGGCGTCGGCGGGCAGCAGCAGCACCCGGTCGCTGCCAGGCACGTTGGACTGATCGATGCCCGCATTGGCCATCACGAAGCCGCGCAGGTCCTCCACCACGAGAACCCCCGGCACCGCACGCAGGACCTCACGCGACTGATCGAGCACCACCTGCACGTAGCGCGGGTCCTTGCCGGTGATGCCGGCCAGTTCGAGGGCGCGCGCCGAGGGGATGACCTGCGCAAGATCGATCAGGCACCCTTCTGCCTTGGACACCACCTTCTGGGCAACCACGAGTACATCGCCTGGCACAAGCGTCATGCCAAGGCGGCCGAGCGCCGCCAGGATCAGGGTGGCAAGGTCATCGCCCGGTACGACTTCGGGCATGCCTTCGAGAGCGGTGAGAGCGAGGCGTGGCATCAGGCAGTCGTGATGATTCCGTGGGCGCCGGGCACCGCTCAGCGCGAGCGATCGCGAGGCACACCCGTGATGCGGATGCCGGAACCCGGCACCTTGTAGCGCTTGTTGATCGCGATGAGGAGCGAAGTCAGGGCTTCGGTACCCACCGAATTTGCCAGCGGGCCGGCATGCCAGGCGGCCAGACCGGCGTCATGCGCCAGGCTCACCACCACCTCGCGCGCATCGGCGTCATCACCACACACGAGCACATCACACTCGATGCCATGCCCCAGATCACGCAGGTGGGTTGCCGAGATGTTCTGGAAGGCCGACACCACGCGCACATCGGGCCCGAGGCGCCGCGCCAGCGCCTCGACGGCCGAACCGCCCTCGGGCAACTGAACCCGATCAACCTTGGGTGGCACGAGCGGCACGGTGACGTCGACGAGGATGCGACCGGCAAGAAGGTCGGCTACCTCGCCCGCCAGCGTCTGCTGCACGGCCCACGGCACGGCCAGCACGACGATCGAGGCTTGCGCGACGGCATCCCGATGGGCCAGCCCCTCGATGCGCACGGCCGGCTGATCGGCCAGACCACCGGCCACGCGTGCTGCAATCAGTGCCTCGGCCAACTGGGCAGCGGCCTGCTCCGCACGGGCTGCATCGCGCGACCCGAGGAGCACACGGTAGCCGGCATGAGCCCAGCGGAAGGCAAGCCCGCCGCCTTCCTTGCCGGTGCCACCCAGCACGGCAATCACCGGTCGATCGGCCGGCTCGGTGGCGGGAATGGTGGGAAGTGTCGATTCGGACATGCAGGTGACTCCAGCGGTTGAGGGCGATCTTCCCTGGCGCGGGGCAGGATCGATCGACCATGTTCACACGTGACATTCGGACATGCTGCGTCAGGCAGGGCCGGCTCGACGCGAAACCTTCAGGCACTGGCCGCGAGCGACGCATCGCTCGAGTCGCCCCCCCCCACACGGCGTCGGTCTCCCGCCGCCCTCAGACCCGTACGTCGGGCCGAATGCGGGGGCGTCGCCCTGCCCGCTCGAGCACCACCGGTTGCAGCGGCGCAGCCGTGTAGGAGCGTGCCACCTGAGCGGGGTCGGGCGTGCTCTGGAGCGTGGTGCGTTGCCACGGTCGCCGCCCGGCCGAGATGATAAGCGCATCCATCCCTGCCGGCGGCAACTCCTGTCCGTGCTCGGTTCCGGCAGCGCGCGAAATGCTTTCGTTCATCAAGGTGCCGCCCAGGTCGTTGGCCCCGGCCGCCAGGCATGCACCCGCCCCCTCGCGCCCGAGCTTGACCCACGAAGCCTGCACCGAGGGCAACACCGGATGGAGTGCAAGGCGCGCCACCGCATGCATCAGCAGGGCCTCGCGCCACGTGGGGCCGTGGCGGGCTTCGCCGCGCAGGGCCATCGGCGCCTCCATGTGCACGAAGGGCAGCGGCACGAACTCGGTAAAGACCCCTCGGCGCGACTGCAGATCGCGCACCACCAGCAGGTGTCGCGCCCAGTGACGAGGCGACTCGACATGGCCGTACATGATCGTGGCGGTGGCGCGCAGCCCCACGGTGGCAGCAGCCTCCATCACGGCCACCCAGGCAGCGGTATCGATCTTGTCGGGGCAGATCACGCGACGAACCTCGTCATCGAGGATCTCGGCTGCGGTGCCAGGCAGCGAACCGAGTCCGGCGCGCTGCAATCGCTCGAGAAAGCCCGCGAGTGGCAGGCCCAGCGTGGCCGCCCCCTGGGTGATCTCGAGCGGCGAGAAGGCATGCACGTGCATGCCCGATTGCACTTCCTTCACGGCACGCGCAATCGCCAGGTAGGTCTCACCGGTATAGCCCGGATGGATGCCACCCTGCATGCAGACCTCGGTGGCGCCACGCTGCCAGGCCTCGTCGACCCGGCGCTGGATCTCGGCGATCGACAGGTCGTAGGGTTCGCCACGCAGCTCTGCCGATGCTGCGCCTCGCCCCTTGGAAAAGGCGCAGAACCGGCAACGGTAAGTGCATACATTGGTGTAGTTGATGTTGCGATTGACGACATAGCCCACCCGATCGCCATTCATCGCCTGCCGCAAGCGATCAGCAGCCGCGGCCACCATGCCCACTTCGTCGCCACGGGCCTGGAACAGCCGGGTGACCTCCCCCTCGTCGAGCCGGTCTCCTGCACTGGCGCGCGCCAGGATGGAATCGACCGACGGACGAACAGCGGTCGCACGAGGACCGGTACGCAGACCGGCATCGGCCGACGCAGGCGCCTGGGGCAGCGCGGGCAGTGCCACGTCGCTGCGGCCTGGCGCCCAATCATCGGTACGCGCCAGTCCGTCGGCGTCGATGAGGGCACGCACGCGCGGCGCGAGGTCAGGGGCCAACCAGCGATCGGCAGCCAGGATGTACGCCGGATAGATCGCCAGCCGCTCGACCAGTACCTTGCCACCACGCGCCGTGGCATGCGCGAGTGCCTCGAGGTGCGGCCAGGGGGCCTCCGGATTGACATGATCGATGGTCACCGGCGAAACGCCGCCCCAGTCGTTGACGCCGGCCGCAATCGCCCGCTCGTACTCGAGCGGAGAGAGATTGGGCGGCACCTGGATGTTCATCTCGCCACCGAAGATGATGCGTGCCACCGCCACCGTCCAGGCCAGGTCGTCGAAGTCGGGCTCGAGCGCACCCTGCATCGGCGTGGCCGTCTTGGCCCGGAAGTTCTGCACGATCACTTCCTGCAGATGGCCATGCCGCGCATGACTCTCGCGCAAGGCAAGCAGTGCATCGATACGCTCGTCGCGCGTCTCGCCGATGCCGATGAGGATGCCGCTGGTGAAGGGCACACGAAGTCGACCCGCTGCCTCGATGGTCGCCAGGCGCACGGACGGATGCTTGTCGGGCGATCCGAAATGGGGCCCACCCCGCTGGCACAGGCGGGCAGCACTCGATTCGAGCATGATGCCCTGCGAGACCGAAACAGCCCGCAATCGTGCGATCTCCTCCTCGGTCATGACGCCCGGGTTCGCATGGGGCAGGAGCGTGGTCTCCTCGAGTACGGCGCGACACATGGCCACCAGATAGTCGATGGTGCTTGCAAAACCCATGGCATCGAGCGCTTCACGCGCCTGCCGGTACCGCACCTCAGGCTTGTCGCCGAGGGTAAAGAGCGCTTCGCGACAACCGGCCCGTTCGCCTGCCCGGGCAATGGCGAGCACCTCGTCCCGACTCAGGTAAGGCGTGCCGGCACGCCGCGGCGTGGTGGCAAAGGTGCAGTAATGACACCGATCGCGACACAGGCGCGTGAGCGGAATGAAGACCTTGCGCGACCAGGACACGCGCGCCCCGTGGACCTCGTCGCGCAGCGCGGCGGCCCGCGCAAGCAGTTCGGACATCGACGCCGAATGCACGAAGGCGCGCACTGCCTGCCCGTCGATCGGCGGCTTCATGTCAGGCTGCCTCGACGCACCAGGTCCGGATCGACGATGCCTGCCAGGCGCCGAGGTCGGCTGGCGTGTCGATGTCGTGCGCAAGTCCGGGGCGGCGCAGATGCCGTACCGACAACCCGCAGGCCCGCGCGATCGCGCCATGCGCTTCGCAACTGCTGGCACCGAACGCAGGGACAAAGCCACGCGCGAGGGGAAAGCGCAGCCCGTTGGTACCGGCCTCGGCTGCGTCGGGCGCGATGAGGACCTCATCGGCCGGACCTTCGAGCAGGGCGTGCAGATCGCTCGCGTCGAGTAACGGCAGATCGGCCGGCAGGACGAGGGCGCGCCGGGCACCCAGCAGACCCGCCTCGCGGACCGCCCATTCCAGCGCGGCATTCAGGCCAAGCGCGGTCGGTTCGAGCAGCGGCAGCGCGCCGCACTCGCGCGCGAAGGCCAGTGTGTCGAGGTCAGGACTGACGACCAGCACACCGGCCAGGCCCGCATCACTGCCCGGGCGCCGCGCTGCAGCCCACTGCACGGCAACCCGTACGACATGGCTCAGCAACTGCCGGTTGAGCCGCTCGCGCGCCGCTCCGCCGAGCACCGGCGCCAGCCGCGATTTGCCGGTGGCGAGGCCGCGGGCCGGAATGACGATGCAGTCCTGCCGTGTTGCCATCATGCTGCCGAGTCACGCCTCGTGCCGGCAGCCAGTCCGAGGTAGGTCTCGATGACCCGGGGATGCGTTGCAAGAGAACGCGCCTCGCCCTCGAGCACCATGTCGCCAGTCTCGAGCACATAGGCATGGTCGGCCACCTGAAGCGCAGCGCGCGCGTTCTGCTCGACGAGCAGGATCGACACGCCGGTGCGACGCAGATCGGCAATGATCTGGAAGATCTCGCGGACGACCAGAGGGGCCAGGCCCAGACTGGGTTCATCGAGCATCAGGACGCGGGGGCGTGTCATCAACGCGCGACCCAGCGCCAGCATCTGACGCTCGCCCCCCGAGAGCGTGCCGGCCAACTGGCTGCGGCGCTCGCGCAGGCGCGGGAAGCGCTGATAGACCGCCTCGAGATCGGCGTCGATGCCGCGCTCCCGGCGCCGGTAACGCGCGAACGCGCCCAGCACCAGATTGTCGGCCACGGTCATCTCGCCGAAGAGTTCACGCCGCTCCGGAACCAGGACAAGCCCTTGTGCGACGCGCGCCTCGACATCGTCGCCGCTCACGTCACGCCCCTCGTAACGCACCACTCCCCGCGCGGGCAGCAGGCCCATGATGGCTGCCAGCATCGTGGTCTTGCCGGCACCGTTGGGGCCGATCACGGTCACGATGGACCCTGCCGGGAGAACGAGGCGGGCGCCATGCAGCGCCTCGACCTTGCCATAGGCCACCGACAGCCCGTCGACTTCGAGCATGGGACTCATTCGACCCCACCCAGATAAGCCTCGATCACGGCCGGGTTGGCCTGGATCTCGTGTGGAAGACCGGTGGCGATCTGTTCGCCAAACTGCATCACGACCAGACGATCGACAAGATTCATCACGAAATCCATGTCGTGCTCGACCAGCAGGATCGATACCCCTTCGCCGCGCAGGCGCACCAGCAGATCGGCCAGCGCCCGCTTTTCCTGGTAGCGCAGACCCGCCGCCGGCTCATCGAGCAACAGCAGCATCGGATCGGCCGCCAGCGCACGCGCCACCTCGAGGATGCGCTGCGACCCGAGTGGCAGGCTTCCCGCCGGCGCGAGCAGTTCGGCACCGAGACCGACCCGCTCGAGTTGCACCCTCGCCTCACGCAGCATCGAACGCTCGGCGGCCCGATCGAGACGCAAGGCAGCGCCCATCACGCCACCGGATGCCCGCAGGTGAGCCCCGATGGCAACGTTCTCGATGACTGACATGCCGGGCCGCAATTGCACATGCTGGAAGGTGCGAGCCACCCCGCGCTGGGCGATCTGTCGCGAGCGCAGGTGATCGACACGCTCACCGCGCAGCCAGACTTCGCCTGCGCTGGGCGCGAGCACGCCCGTGATGAGGTTGAACATCGTGCTCTTGCCAGCCCCGTTGGGCCCGATGAGACCGAGGATCTCGCCAGCACGCATCTCGAACGAGATCCGGTTGACGGCAACCAGCCCGCCAAAGCGACGAACGGCCTGGCGCACTTCGAGCAGCGGTTCACCGGCGGCGGGCTTGGGTCGGGACGCAAGCGTGGCCTCAGGTTCGACCTTCGAAGGTTCGAGGTCGGGAACGGCCACCGGCTGTTCGAGCGGCAGGAAGCGCGACAGGAACGGCATGATGCCGGTGCGTGCGCGCTGCAGCAGAAGCACCATCAGCAGGCCGAAGACGATGGTCTCGAAATTGCCCGACGCGTGAATGAGACGCGGCAGGATGTCCTGCAGCCATTGCTTGAGCACCGTGAGCACGGTTGCACCAACGACCGCGCCCCAGACATGGCTTGCACCGCCGATCACGGCCATGAAGAGGTACTCGATCGACAGATTGATCGAGAAGGGTGACGGATTGACGAAACGGATCAGGTGGGCGTATAGCCAGCCCGAGAGGCAGGCCAGCAGGGCCGAAACCAGAAAGATCACCGCACGGTAGTGCTGGGTATCGACGCCGCAGCTCTCCGCCATCATGACGCCACCGCGCAGGGCCCTGATCGCGCGCCCGGGCCGCGAGTCGAGCAGATTGCGCATCGCCACCAGCGCCAGCACGACGAAGATCCAGACCAGGTAGTAGAACTCGCGTCCGGTGTTCACCACATGCTCGCCGATCTGCAGCGGCGGCACGCCGGTGATGCCGGTCTGCCCGCCCAGTCCGTCGACATTGGCAAAGAGGTAATACAGGCTGATGCCCCACGCGATCGTGCCAACCGGCAGGAAGTGGCCCGAGAGGCGCAGCGTGATGACGGCGAGGAGCATGGCCACCGCCGTCGTGAGGGCGAGACCGGCCGGCAGCGTCAGCCAGGGCGACCAGCCGAACTGTGTGGTGAGAACAGCCGTCGTGTAGGCACCCAGTCCGACGAAGGCCGCCTGCCCGAACGAGGTGAGCCCTCCCACCCCGGTGAGGAGGCTGCAGCCGATGGCGACCAGACTCGCCAGACCGATGTAGTTGAGCAGGGTGACAGAGAACTCCGACACGACCAGTGGCGCGAGGGCCAGCACCGCGAGGGCTGCCAGCGAGAGGAGGCGCTGCGGACTCATTCCTCGTCTTCCTCTTCGACATGACGGGTGCGCAGACTGAGCCACACCAGAACCGGCAGCAACGCCGTGAAGACGATCACTTCCTTCAGTGCACTCGCGTAAAACGAGCCGAACGACTCGAGCATGCCGACCAGCACGGCCCCCACCGCGGCCAGCGGGTAGGAGACGATGGCACCGACCACGGACCCGACGAAACCCTTCAGTCCGATGAGGAAGCCCGAGTCGTAATAGATGGTGGCAATGGGCGCGACCAGAATGCCGGAAACCGCCCCGATGCCTGCGGCGAGCGTGAAGGTCAGTTTGCCCGCCAGCGTGGTGCTGATGCCCACCAGGCGAGCGCCGGTGCGGTTGACGGCTGTCGCCCGCAGGGCCTTGCCGTAGATCGTGCGCTCGAAGAAGAGGTAGAGAACGATGATGAGGAGCATCGAGGCGCCGATGACCAGAAGGCTTTGTCCCGATACCGTCATGACCCCCAGTTCGAAGCGCGCGTCGGTGAAGGCCGGCGTACGCGCGCCTTCCGGACCGAAGAACACCAGCCCGAGGCCCTGCATCGCGAAGTGCACCGCCACCGACACGATGAGCAGCACCAGCACCGACGCTCGCTGCAGGGGCTGGAAGGCCAGTCGGTAGACCATCGCGCCCAGCGGAACGATGAGCGCAATGCTGAGCACGATCTGCACGATGAGCGGTGGGTTGCGGGGGGCAAGCCAGGTGGCCAGCGCCGCAAGGGCAAGCGGCAGCGCCACGTTGAAGGCCAGCGATCGGGGCAGACGCCGCCAGCGACCTTCGCGCCACGCCACCACCCCATCAACCAGTGCGGTGGCAAGTCCGGCACATACGAGCAACCACACGGTGCCCGGTACCTTGCCCAGTTGCAGGCTGGCCAGCGTGAGCGCGCCGTAGGAGACGAACTCGCCCTGCGGGACCCAGAGCACCCGGGTCACGACGAAGACCAGCACGATCGCCAGCGCCAGCAGTGCGTAGATCGCACCGTTGGTGAGTCCATCCTGAGAGAGCAGCAGTGCTATCTGAACATCCATCACCAGCCCTGTCGTTTGCCCTTGCCCCCCGTGCGCACGCGCCACCGCGCACGTGCCCCCTGCAACAGGCCGCATGAGCGAACCTGCTGCACTCCCGCGACCACCGGCATCCTGCTGCAGTGCTCGCGTCGCGATTGTCAGCCGCGATGTCACGGTTATTATACGGGCATGATCCATTGGAGGTGCCCAACATGCCAGCACGTACAGATTGCAAGGCCGCGGTTCGACCACTGCTCGCCACCCTGGGCGCCCTTGCTGCGCTCGCCTTCAGCCCGGCCGGTCATGCACAGGTAAAGATCGGTTTCATCTTTGCAGCGACTGGCCCCAATGCCTCCCTGGGGGTGAACTACCAGCGTGCCATCAGCCTGCTGCCCAAGACAGTCGGTGGCGAGCCCGCCGAGTACTTCTTCTACGACGACCAGTCTGATGCAACGACCGCGGTGAAGGGTGCCCGCAAGCTTACCCTCGAGGACAAGGTCGACATTCTGGTCGGTTCGTCCTCCACGCCGTCGTGCCAGGGCATGGCCGAGGTGGCGCTCGAAACGCGCACACCGCAACTGGCGATGGCACCGATCCTGATCGCCAGGGACAAGTGGCCCTGGATCTTCTCGCTGCCGCAACCGGTACCGCTCATGATGGACGCGGTGGTCGAGCGCATGAAGGCCGATGGCGCGAAGCGCGTGTCCTACATCGGCTTTGCCGATGCGTGGGGCGATGTGGTCCTGAAGAGCTTCCAGGTCGATGTCGACAAGCAGAAGGCCGGCATCGAGATCGTGGCCAACGAACGATTCGCGCGTACCGATACCTCGGTCACCTCACAGGTGCTCAAGATGGTTGCAGCCCGCCCTGACGCGGTGCTGATCGGCGCCTCGGGCACCCCGGGCGCGCTGCCGCAACTCGGTCTGGCCGAGCGCGGATTCAAGGGCAAGGTCTATCACACCCATGGCGCCATCAATCAGGAGTTCCTGCGCATCGGCGGCAAGGCGGTCGAGGGCGCGATGGCACCCGCCGGCCCGGTGACGGTGGCCGAGCAACTGCCCGACACGAACCCGATCAAGAAGGTGGCCTCGGACTTCAACCGCACATGGGACGCCGCCTACGGGCGGGAGTCGCGCAATGCCTTTTCCGGCTACACCTACGATGCATGGGTGCTCACCAATGCAGCCGCACCGGCCGCCCTGCGAAAGGCTCGCCCGGGCACGCCCGAATTCCGCCAGGCCCTGCGCGATTCGATCGAGGCATCGAAGAACGTGGTGGGGGTGCATGGCGTGTATTCGCTCTCGGCCGATGACCACTCGGGCACCGACAGCCGAGCCCGCGTGATGGTTCGCGTCGAAGGCGGCGAGTGGCGCTACATGCCCTGAGCGGCGCTGCAGGACGAAGCCCGGCAACGTTGCGGGCCTGCAAGGGCAGGTCGTGCAAGACCAGCGTGAGGAGCATCACCGATGAGCATCACCGGGGCCGATGAGGCCGCAAAGACCGTCCGCGTCGACATGGACGGCGAGGTCGCCATTGTCACGCTCGATCGCGCCGCCAAGCGCAACGCCATCGACGAGCGCACCGTGGCCGCGTTGGGTCAGGCCTTCGCGAACTTGCCCGCGGCCGCACGCGCTGCGGTTCTCACCGGTGCGGGCGAACACTTCTGCGCAGGGCTCGACCTGTCGGAACTGGGTGAAGTGAACGCTGCCGAGGCGCTCTTCCATTCGCGCTTGTGGCACAGGGCCTTCGAGGACATCCAGTTCGGTCGCGTGCCAGTCGTTGCGGTGCTTCATGGTGCGGTGGTGGGAGGGGGACTCGAACTGGCCGCCTCGACCCACATCCGCGTTGCCGAAGCATCGACCTTCTTTGCGCTGCCTGAAGGACAACGCGGCATTTTCCTGGGCGGTGGGGGCACTGCGCGCCTGCCGCGCATCATCGGCGTACCGCTCATCACCGACATGATGCTTACCGGGCGCACGCTCGATGCCGCCGAGGGCTTGCGAGTCGGGCTCGCGCAGTACCAGGTACCCGACGGACAAGGGCTCGCCAAGGGCCTCGAACTCGCACACATCATCGCCCGTAACGCGCCGATGACCAATTACGCGGTCACCCATGCCCTGCCGCGTATCGCCGACATGAGCATCGAGCAGGGTCTGCTGCTCGAGGCCATGACCTCCTCGATCGTTCAGGATGCCCCCGAGGCCAAGGCACGCATGCGTGCCTTTCTCGAAGGGCGGGCCGCCAAGGTGAGGCCACCCGCATGACAGCCGCTTCCCCGACTGCCGCAACCCGCAGCGCCCCACTGCGCCCGGTGGATCTGGGCCCGCGCTCGACCCGCGTCGAGGCTCGGTCCGATGGCACGCTGATCCTGACATCGGGGACGCCGCTTGCGGCGTATCCCGATCGATTCACCGACCGACTGCTGCAGTGGGCGGACGTGCGCGGCAACACACCCTTTCTCGCGCAGCGCGCAGCCGACGGCACCTGGCGAACGCTCGATTACGCGCAGGCCCTGGCGCAGGTGCGATCGCTCGCGCAGGCTCTCCTCGATCGTGGTCTCGGCCCGGATCGACCGCTGGCCGTGCTCTCGGACAACAGCATCGAGCATGCCCTCCTCGGCCTCGCGGCCCAGCATGTCGGAATACCGTATGCACCCGTCTCGGTGGCCTACTCTCTCGTGTCGACCGATCACGCGAAACTGCGCCATATCATCGACCTGCTTCAACCCGGACTGATCTTCGCGGCCGATGGCGAGCAGTACGAGCGGGCCATCGCCGCAGCCGCGCCCGCAGGCGTGGAGGTCGTCGTGAGCACGCGAGCGCCGACCGGGCGAGCGGCAACCGCGTTCGAGACGCTGCTCGGCACCCCAGCCAGCAGCGCCGTCGACGCAGCTCATGCCCGCACCGGACCCGATACGGTAGCGAAAGTGCTCTTCACCTCGGGGTCGACCGGCCTGCCCAAGGGCGTCACCACCACGCACCGCATGCTCTGCAGCAACCAGGCCATGATTCTCGGCTGCCTGCCCTGCCTCGCGACCACACCGCCCGTCCTGGTCGACTGGCTGCCGTGGAACCACGTGTTCGGTGGCAATCACAATCTGGGCATCGTGCTGTACAACGGCGGCACGCTCTACATCGACGAGGGCAAGCCGGTACCGGGTCTGATCGAGCGCAGCATCGCCAACCTGCGTGACATCGCACCCACCGTCTACTACAACGTGCCACGCGGATTCGAGGCGCTGGTCGCCTACCTGGAGCGCGAACCCGCCCTGCGAAAGCACTTCTTCAGTCGAATGCAGTTCATGTTCTATGCCGGTGCCAGCCTGTCGCAACCGGTCTGGGACGCGCTCGACAGGCTCGCCGTCGATACGGTGGGTGAACGCATCCTGATGATTACCGGCCTGGGCTCGACCGAAACCGCACCCTTTGCCACCTGTGCCCACTGGGAAACCCGCACCGCCGGTGTCATCGGCATCCCGGCGCCGGGCGCCGAGGTGAAACTCATTCCCAATGCCGGCAAGCTCGAAGCCCGTTTTCGCGGGCCGATGGTCACCCCCGGCTACTGGCGCGCCCCGGCCCTCGACAAGGATGCCTTCGACGAGGAAGGCTTCTACCGGATGGGCGATGCCGTGCGCTTCATCGATCCGGCCGATCCGCAGCAGGGTCTCATCTTCGATGGCCGGATCGCCGAGGATTTCAAGCTCGCCACCGGCACCTGGGTGAGCGTGGGTCCGTTGCGCGGACGCCTCATTGCGGAGGGCGCACCGCTGGTTCAGGACGCCGTGATCACCGGTCACGATCGCGACAGCGTCGGAGCGATGATCTTCCCGAACCTGGCCGCCTGCCGCGCTCTGGCCGAATTGCCCGCCGACGCCTCGGTGCATGCCGTGGTGACGCACCCGCGCGTCGGTGAGCATCTCGCGGCACTGCTCACCCGCATGAACGAACTGGCCACCGGGAGCGCAAGCCGGATCGGGCAGCTCCTGGTCCTCGAGGACCCGGCATCGATCGACCGCAACGAGGTCACCGACAAGGGGTCGATCAATCAGCGAGCCGTGCTGCAGAACCGGCAGGCGCTGGTCGATGCGCTCTACACCGTGTCCGGCGGTGCCGACATCATCAGACCGGCGCCGGGCTGACCCGAATGCCGGGTCAGTCGACCTTCAGTCCCAGACGTTCGATCGTCCGCGCGAAGACCGCGCCTTCATCACGGATGCGTGCCGCGAATTCTTCCGGTGTGGACCCGGCAGGCTCGGCACCAACCGCAGCCAGCCGCTCGATGATTTCGGGCATGCGCAGCAACCGGTTGACGTCCTGATTGATCTTGCGGATGACATCGGTCGGGGTCCCGGCCGGTGCGGCAAAGCCCACCCAGTTCGTGCCCACCACGCCAGCAACGCCCGACTCGGCCAGTGTCGGCCAGGCGGGGCCGAGGGGTGCACGCCGCGCGCTGGTGATTGCGATGGGGCGCACCTTGCCCGACTTCAGGTGGGGTGCGGCCGAGGAGACGGCCAGCATGCCGAGCGGCACCTCGCCGCCAGCGACGGCGGCAGCGGCCGGCGCGCCTCCCTTGTAGGGCACGTGTACGAGCTTCGCACCTGTTGCAAAGGCAAACTGCTCGGCCAGCAGGTGATTGATCGACCCGAGCGAGGGTGACGAATACGACACCCCTTGCGCCTGGGTGCGGGCCCAGGCGAGGAGCTCGGCAACCGTCGTGAACGGCGCATTGGCACTGGCGGTGAGCATCATCGGGTTGTCGGTCGCGATCACGATCGGCACCAGATCACGCTCGACGCTGTAGGGCAGCCGGGCATACAGGTGGGGAAAGATCGCAAAATCGGAGACCGTCGCCACCAGCAGCATGCTGCCATCCGGTGGCGCCTTGGCCACGTTGTCAGCCGCCACGGTGCCACCGCCCCCGGTACGGTTCTCGACCGACACCGACTGATGCCATTGCTCGGCCAGTCGTACCCCGAGGAGGCGCGCCGCGATGTCGGCGACACCACCGGGCGCATAGGGCACGATGAGCCGGACCGGTCGCTGCGGGTACTCCTGCGCGCCGGCCGTGCCGACGAAGAGCACGCAGGCCAGTGCGCACAGACCGCCCAGCGCACCGCTGATCGTGCGCCCCGACCCACTCCATCCCCTGATGTCTCGTGCCATCACGCCCCCCTCCTCGCTTGCCTGTCTCCTGCCGCGCCCGTCTGCCGGCGCAAGGCTCGATCAGACCAGGTCGCGGGTCGCGTCATCGAACAGCTCATCCACGGTCAACCGCCGTGCGAGCAAGCCCTGACTCCAGGAGAACTCTATCGCAATCTCGAGACTGCGACGATTGGCAGCCAGACCAAGCGGCAACATGTCAGGACCACTGGCGGGCGGTTGGCCCGCCGTGGCGAGCCGACGGCTCTCGCGCAGCATGCGAAACACTTCGGCTGCGATCGCCGGTTGTTCACGGATCAGCGACTCACGCAGGGTGACCATGTGATTGATGGGAACGGCCCCATGCTCCCGCGTCCAGGCGAGTGCGTCGGCGAGCGGATCGGCGATGAGCGGCTGTATGCGCGGATCGGCGGGCTTCTCGTTGCCGATGACGGCCACATCGATCTCGCCGGCAAGCAGCATCGCCATCATGTCCTGGCCGGGAGCGGCACGCTCGACATGGGGCGGGTCACGATACTCGGCCAGATGACCGTCCTCGAAACAGACCCAGCGCAGGCCTGCCAGATCGACGCCATACTGGGTCGCCAGAATGCCGCGAATCCAGGTCACCGTAGTCTGCGACCAGGAGCGGGCGCCAATGCGCCGTCCCGCAAGATCACCCGGCCGCAGCGGACCACGCTCGGTGTTGTACACGAGGCACCCGTGCTGGAATCGGCCCGGCCCGACCACGACTGGCAGCAGCACCAGGGGCTTGCCCAGGGCACGCGCCTGCAGGAAGGTGATGATCGCCAGTTCGGCGACATCATAGGCGCCCTCGCGCACCACGCTCTTGAAGGCGCGGTTGGGCACCTTCACGTCGGCGAAGGCGAGGTGGACACGATCGGATGCGATGTCGCCGCGCTTCAGGGGCAGCGTGAACGGATAGTCACCCAGCATCGCGCTCAGGCTGATCGGTGTTGACGATTGGGACATGCCCTGGAACTCCTTGAACGAACTGCACGCTGTTTGCAGCCTCGGGCATCGCAGCGCCGTGCGCACTGCGGAGCCCGCCTTACTGACGCTCGATCTGGGCCTGTGCAACGAGGCGCTTCCAGCGGCTTGCCTCGGTCTCGATCAGACGCGCCATCTCGGCCGGGGTGCTCGAACGTGCAGCCCCCCCGAACTCGGCCAGACGGCGCTGCAGGTCGGGCCGCGCAACGACTCGCTGGAATGCCTCGTTGAGGCGCACCTGAACATCGGACGGCAAGCGCGCGGGCCCAGCAGCGCCCATCCAGGTCGTGACGTCGAACCCGGGTACGCTATCGGCGACCGGCGGCACATCGGGCAGGCTGGCACTGCGCTCGCGCGAGGTGACCGCCAGCGCCCGGATGCGTCCGGAGCGCACGAACTGCAAGGGCGCCGTGATGGTGTCGAAAAGCAGATCGACCTGTCCGCTCATCGCGTCCTGCACCGGGGCGCTGCCGCCCCGATAGGGCACATGCACGAGCCTGACCCCCGCCATGGCCGCGAACAGTTCGCCGGCCAGGTGCTGGGTCGACCCGACCCCCACCGAACTGTAGGTGAGCTTGCCCGGCGCGCCGCGCGCCGCCTCGATGACGGCCCCGAGTGTGGCAAAGGGGCTGGCAGCGGCAACGCCTATCATCAGCGGGTAGAAGGTCACCGTCGAGATCATGCTGAAGTCGGTTACCGGGTCAAACGGCAGACTGCGATAGATCGCGGCGGATACCGCGTGGCCACCCGTGAGCATCACGAGGGTGTAGCCATCGGCAGGCTGCCGCGCGACATACTCCGAGGCGATGTTGCCGCCCGCCCCGGTTCGCGCATCGACGATCACCGGTTGTCCGAGTTCCGCGGCCAGTGGCTCGGCCACCAGGCGCGTCACGATATCGGCGTTGCCACCCGCCCCGAATCCATGCAGGAGCCGCACTGGCCGGGTGGGCCACGCAGGCGCCTGCGCCCAAGCCGACCCCGCGAACGGCAGGACAAGGCCCACCGAAAGCGCTGCCAGCAGGCAAGCGCGGTGCACGCAGGCCGGGCCGGTGCGCCCGGGCCTGCCCGGCCCGCGATGCACGCTCACCGGGTTCATTCAGCCGCAGCCACGATCGTTGCTGCACACTCGCCCAGGCTGATACGGGCAAAGCCCTCGCGCTCGCAATAGCCCCGGAAGATGATCGTGTCGCCATCCGCCACGAAGCGCCGGCTCTCGCCATCGGACAGGACGATCGGCGTGCGTCCGCCTTCGGTCAGTTCGAGCAGACAACCGGCCTCATCATGGCGCGGGCCTGACTGGGTACCGGTACCGATCAGATCCCCGGCCACCAGATTGCAGCCATTCGAGGCATGGTGGGTGAGCATCTGCGCGATGGTCCAGTAGGAGTGCGCAAAGCTCGACCGCGACAGACGCTCGGCGGGCAAGCCCTCGGCCTGCATGCGCGCAGTCTGGATCCAGGCCTCGATCGTGATGTCGATGGCACCCCGACGGCGATTGGCCTCCGACTCGAGATGGGCCAGCGGGGCCGGATGATCGGCCGGTCGGTCCCACGTCGTGCGATAGGGCTCGAGGGCCTCCATGGTGATCACCCAGGGCGATACATGGGTGGCGAAATTCTTGGCGAGGAAGGGACCGAGCGGCTGGTATTCCCAGGCCTGGATGTCGCGTGCTGACCAGTCGTTGAGCAGGCTCACCCCGAACAGATGTCCCTCGGCCTCAGCCAAGGGCACGGTCTCGCCCAACTGGGTGGGCACACCCACATGAAATCCCAGTTCGAGCTCGTAATCGATGCGCTCGGACGGGGCGAAGTGCGGTGCCGCGTCACCGGGACCTTTCAACTGCCCGCGCGGCCGCTGGGCTGAGCCACCCGAGACACGGATCGACGATGAGCGGCCATGGTAGGCCACCGGCAGCCACTGATAGTTGGGCATCAGCGGATTGTCGGGACGGAACAGTCGGCCGACGCGCGTGGCATGGTGGATCGAGGCGTAGAAGTCGGTGAAATCGCCAATCTGCGCGGGCAGTGCAAGCTCGATCTGGGACTGCGGGATGAGGCAGGCCGAGAACCGGGGCTGCTGCGCACTGCCCTCGCGCAGCCCGCGCGAGAGCGCAAGCCGGAGCGCCGACTGACGCGCCGGTCCGGCGGCCATCAGGGCGTTGAGGGTCGGGCTCCCGCACAGGCGGGCGGCCGCAGCCGCGTCACCGTCGAGGGCGCCCGCTGCCAGCAGGGCCGGCACATCGAGGACCTGGTCACCGATCGCGACACCGATCCGGAAGGCCTCGCTGCCACCGCGGCGCCGGAAGCTGCCGTAGGGCAGGTTCTGTATCGGAAAGTCGCTGCCCGCGGCTGCAGCCAGCCAGCTGCGCAGGTTCGGGTCGTGGGTCTCGTTCAGTACAGCCATGAAAACTCCTGAGTGAACCCGGCGCCAGCCAGGGTTGATGCAGACAGCCGGCGGCCGCCCTCCTGCCAATGACGGGGGATGCTACCGCGCACCGCCCGTGAAATGACGCTGCAGCCCGTTCCAGCAGCCGGTGTAGTCCGGTTGCAGGTGGGGCGACTCGATCGCATGCCGGGTAGGCCGCACGATGTAGCGGGTCTCGAACATGAAGGCCATGGTGTTCTCGAGCTTGTGCGGCACGAGTGTTGCCGCACTGGCACGCTCGAAGGTATCGGCATCCGGGCCATGGGCCGACCAGGCATTGTGCAGACTGCCTCCCCCGGGTACGAAGCCCTCGGCCTTGGCGTCATACGCGCCCATGATGAGACCCATGTATTCGCTCATCGTGTTGCGGTGATACCAGGGTGGGCGGAAGGTATCCTCACCGACCAGCCAGCGTGGCGGGAAGATCACGAAATCGATGTTGGCGATACCCGGTGTCTCCGAGGGCGAGGTCAGGACCGTGTAGATCGACGGGTCGGGATGATCGAAACTCACCGTACCGATCACCATGAAGCGGGCAAGATCGTACTTGTAGGGCACGTGATTGCCGTGCCATGCCACCACATCGAAGGGTGAATGGTCGATCGTGGTCGACCACAGATTGCCGGCAAACTTGGCGACCAGTTCCCAGCGCTCGTCGACATCCCGGAACGCCGCAACCGGCGCCAGAAAGTCACGCGCGTTGGCAAGCCCGTTGGACCCGATCGGACCCAGTTCGGGCAGGCGCAGCGAAGCGCCGTAGTTCTCGCAGACGTAACCGCGCGCAGTACCGTCGGGCAGTTCGACGCTGAACCGGATGCCGCGGGGCAGCACGCAGATTTCACCGGGCGCAACCTCGAGGACCCCCAGCTCGGTGACGACACGAAGGCGCCCCGCCTGCGGAACGACGAGCATCTCGCCGTCGACGTTGTAGAAGGCGCGCCGGATCATCGACCGGTTGGCCAGGTAGAGATGGATGCCGATGCCGATCTGGGCGCCCGCGTCGCCATTGCCGCCGATGGTAACCAGACCCTCGATGAAGTCGGTCGGCACCTCGGGCATCGGAAACGGGTTCCAGCGCAGTTGCGTGGGCGGTGGCGGCACCTCGTCGAACGGCCCGGTGCGCAGCAGACGCCGATCGAGCGGCTGGAACGGGGGGTGTCCGGCCGAGGGACGGATGCGATACGTCCAGGTACGCCGGTTGTCGGCGCGCGGCGCGGTGAAGGCGGTACCCGAGAGCAATTCGGCATAGAGGCCCAGCGGCGCCCGTTGCGGGCTGTTGCGACCGATCGGCAGCGCACCGGGCACGGCCTCGCTCGCAAAGAGGTTTCCGAATCCGACCTGGTAAGCGACTGCAGTCGATGAAGCGGCCGACATCGCGACCTTGGGGGTGGACGTCATATACTCTCCTTCGCTTGAGCATGGATACCCGGGCGGCGCGAGCACCCGAGTCTGCCATTCTCCCGCAAACAAGGCCGGGACAACACCGGCAATGATGGCAGGCGCCGTCGAATATCCCTGACAGACCGCGGACGATCAGGCAACGCCGGTCTGGCAGACCTTTTCGGAGACAAGCACGATGAACCTCGACGTGAATGGCGAACGACGTACGGTCGATGCGCCGGCGCAGACCCCGCTTCTGAATGTGCTGCGCAACGACCTCGGCCTGAACGGCGCGAAATACGGCTGCGGACAGGGTCAGTGTGGCGCCTGCACGGTGCTCGTCAACGGGGCCGCCGTGCGCAGCTGCGTCACGCCGATCGCATCGCTGGCGAATGCCCGGATCACGACACTGGAGGGCCTTGGCACGGCCGAACGGCCCCATGCCCTGCAAAAGGCGTTCATCGCCGAACAGGCGGTGCAGTGCGGCTACTGCATCGGCGGCATGATCATGACCGCCAGCGCCTTTCTCGCCGGAAAGCGCAATCCTGACGAGAGCGCAATCCGTGCAGCCCTCGACAACAATCTGTGCCGTTGTGGCACCCACAATCGCATCGTACGGGCCGTGCAGCGCGCGGCGAGGGAGCTTGCATGAACGCGCACACGCTCCTTGGCGGCCGTGGCCTGCGTCGCCGGCGCCTGTTGCAGGGCGCGGCCGGCCTCACGGTCGGGTTCACGCTCGCCCCTGGCAGCACCGGGGTCCTCGCCCAGAGCCCGGCACCAGCGCCACTGCCGGGCAGCATGAACAGCTACCGCCGGCTCGAAGGCTGGTTGCGGGTCGGTACCGACGGCACCATCACCATCTTCAGCGGGAAGGTCGAACTCGGCCAGGGCATTGCCACCGCGCTCACCCAGATCGTGGCCGACGAACTCGATGTCGAGATGAGTCGCATCCGCCTCGTGTCGGGCGACACGGCACGGTCACCCAATGAGGGGGTAACCGCGGGCAGCCTGTCGGTCGAGCAAAGTGGCGTGGCCTTGCGCCATGCCGCGGCAGAAGCCCGTGCACTGCTGATCGCCGCGGCCCGGACGCGCCTTGGCGGACGTATCGCGCCCGACGCCGCGCTTGCCACGCGCGACGGCTTCGTGGTCGCACCGGGCGGCGAGCGCATCGCCTACGCCGATCTGGCAAGCGAAGCGCGGCTCGAACGCGAGATCGTGCAGACACCCCGCGCCAAGCCTGTGGCCGAGCGACGTCTCATCGGTCGCTCGGTCGAGCGAGTCGACATTCCGGGCAAGGTTACCGGTGCCCCGATGTACGTTCAGGACATTCGCCTGCCCGGCATGCTGCACGGTCGCGTGGTGCGACCACCCTCACCGCGAGCGCGCCTCGTGTCCATCGACGAGGCCGGGGCACGCGCATTGCCGGGTGTCGTTGTGATCGTGCGCGATGGCAACTTCATCGGCGTTGCCGCCGAACGCGAGGAGCAGGCGGCGGCGGCCGTGGCGTCGCTGCGCGCGAGTGCCCGGTGGGAAGAGGTGGCAACCCTCCCCCCGAGCGATGCCAGCCTTTTTGCCGGCATGAAGAAGATGGCTTCGGAAGATGCCGTGGTGAGTCGCAAGACCGACGCTGCCGCTCTCGCTCGCGCAACGCGTCGGGTCCAGGCCGACTACACCCGCGCCTTCCAGTTGCACGCCTCGATCGGGCCATCCTGTTCGGTGGCGCAATGGCAGGACGGCAAGCTGACGGTCTGGAGCCATGCCCAGGGCCCGTTCCAGCAGCGCGCCGACCTTGCGATGACATTCGGCCTGCCACCCGCTGACGTACGCGTCATCCATCGTGATGGCTCGGGCTGCTACGGGCACAACGGTGCCGATGACGTCGGGCTCGATGCCGCGCTGGTGGCACGCGCCACGAACGGGCGCCCGGTGAAACTGCAATGGTCGCGCGAAGACGAATTCCAGTGGGAGCCGTGTGGCTCGGCGATGGTCATCGGCATGCAGGCTGCGCTCGATGCGGATGGCCGGATCGTCGACTGGAATCATGAACTGTGGAGCCATACCCACAGCATGCGTCCGGGCGACCCCGACGGCGACAACCTGCTGGCGAGCTGGCACCTCGCGACGCCGAAGCGCCAGAGCCCGGCGCGCAACATCCCGCAGCCGGCGGGTGGCGGTGACCGCAACGCCATCCCGCTCTACGACTTTCCCAACCAGACCGTCACCAACCACCTCATCCCCGAGATGCCGGTGCGAGTGTCGGCCCTGCGCACCCTGGGCGCGTACGCGAACGTGTTTGCCCTGGAGTCATTCATGGATGAACTGGCGCTCGCCGCCGGGTCTGACCCGGTCGCGTTCCGTCTTCGACACATGAAGGACCCGCGCGCGCGCGCCGTGATCGAGAAGGTGGCCGCAATGGCCGGCTGGCGCCCCGGAACGCAGGCCACTACCTCGAGCGGCATCAGTCGGGGGTACGGGCTTGCGTTTGCGAAGTACAAGAACCTCGCCGTCTACACGGCCGTCATTGCCGAGGTGAGCGTCGAGCGGGCAACCGGCGTGGTGAAGGTGCCACGCGCCTGGTGCGCCGCCGATGCCGGGATGATCATCAACCCCGACGGGTTTGCCAACCAGATGGAAGGCGGGATGATCCAGTCGGCAAGCTGGACCCTGCTCGAAGCAGCGCCCTACGACCGCACCCGGATGCTCGCCCGCGCCTGGAGCGACTATCCGATCCTGCGCTTCTCCGACGTACCGCGTATCGAGGTCGAACTGATCGACCGCCCCGAGGAGCCCCCGAAGGGCGTCGGCGAGGGCACGCAAGGTCCGATGGCAGCGGCCATCGGCAACGCTTTTGCCCATGCCACGGGCGTGCGGCTGCGCGACCTCCCGCTGACGCCAGCGCGCGTGAAGGCGGCACTGGCATGAAGCCCACCTTCGTGCTCGTGCATGGCGCCTGGCACGGCGGCTGGTGCTGGCGCGCGGTCGTCCCGAAGCTGCGAGCGGCAGGCTACCGGGTCACGCGCCCGACGCTCACGGGCGTGGGCGAACGGCACCACCTGGCCAGCGCTGGCGTCACCCTTGCCACCCATGTCACTGACATCGTCGCGCATGTCGAGACCGAGGAGCTCGATCCGGTGATCCTGGTCGGGCACAGCTATGGCGGCACGGTCATCACGGGTGCCGCGCACCGGATGCCCGGACGGCTTGCAGCGCTGGTCTATCTGGATGCCTTCGTGCCGCGCGATGGCCAGTCGATGCTCGACATGATGCCGCCCGAGCGTGGCGCACGGATCGAGCAGTCGGCGGCAGCCAACGCGGGCATGGTGGCGCCGATGTCGACCCACGCGCTGGGGGTCGATGGTGAACTGGCCCCCTGGGTCGAGCGCCGCGTCACGCCACAGCCGTTCGGCACCTTCAGCGAGCCGGTGAGCCTGCAGGGCCAACTGCCGTCAACGCTGCCGCGCACCTACATCTACTGCAACGGGCGTCCCACCGGTTCGTTCGATGCCTTTGCACGCGCGCTGCGTGATGATCCGCAATGGCGTTACCGTGAACTGGCCACCGGTCACGATGCGATGGTGAGCGACCCTGAGGGGACCTCCGCCCTGCTGATCGAGGCGGCGCGCGCCCTCCACTGAATCGCCGGTCAACGCGCCTCTGCCATCGCCCGCCCACCACGGACACCACGACACGAGGCCTGCCTGGTGGGGCATTCGCCCCCGGTCCTTCGCAGATCACACTTACCCGAGCCGAGCATGAAGACCCCGTCAGACATCACGCACTTCAGCCTGCAGCCAGCCGACTTCCACTGGATCGGCGAGAACCTCAGTCGCCCCGAATGCGTGCTTGCCGAACGCGACGGCACGCTCTGGGTATCCGACGACCGTGCGGCGCTCACCCGAATTGCGCCCGACGGAACACAGCGTCGTCTGGGCGCGCAGAAGGCGATGCCCAATGGCATTGCCCGGGCGCGCGATGGCAGCTTCGTCATCGCCAACATCGGCGACGGTCGCCTGTGGCGCCTCGATCGCGATGGCAGCGAGTCGGTGATGCTCGACCAGGTCGAGGGACGTGCGCTGGGTTCACTCAACTTTGCCTACATCGATTCGCACGATCGCCTCTGGATCACCGTTTCGACCCTCACCGAACCCCGCATCAAGGCCGTCGAGACACCGACACCCGACGGATTTCTCGCGCTGATCGAGGGCAACACCGGGCGCATCGTGCTGGACGGACTGTGCTTCACCAACGAAATTCGCATCGACGGCGCCGGGCAATGGATGTACATCGTGGAAACGGCACACGCACGCATCCTGCGCGCCCGTCTCGACGCGGCCGGCATCCCCGGCGCGCCCGAAGTCTTCGGACCGGCACGGCTTGCCGCCGATGCCAAACCGGATGGCTGCGCCTTCGACAGCGAGGGCAATCTGTGGGTCACCGATGTCGGTGGGCACCGCATCTGGGTGATGACCCCCGAGGGTGAGGCACACATCGTCTTCGAGGATCCGGCCGGTACCTTCCTCACCCGACCCTCGAGCATCGCCTTTGCGGGGCCCGATCTGCGCACCGCCGTCATCGGATCGCTGGCGCTCGATCGGCTGGCCACCTTCCGCTCACCGATTGCCGGCGCGCCGATGAGTCACTGGCGCTGAATCGGTGGCCCTGAATCACTGGCGGGCCAGCAGCCTGAAGGTCGTGATGCCCAATGCCGTGAGGCACAGCGACCCGCACAGGTGCAACCCGCTGTGGGCAAGCGCGAGCGCCAGACGACCGCTCGACACCAGCGCAACGGCTTCGGCCGAAAACGTCGAAAACGTGGTGAGTCCACCCAGAAACCCGGTGATGGCAAAGAGACGCCATTCGGGCGGCAGCGACGGATTGGCCTGAAACCAGGCCACGAGCAGACCCACCAGGTAACCACCGATCAGATTGGCCGCGAGCGTACCCGCTGGCAGGGCAGGCCAGGCGGCATTGAGGCGCACCGACAGACCCCAGCGCAACCAGGCGCCGAACGCTGCACCGAGCCCCACCGCAAGAAATCCGAGCGGGTTCATCGAACCTTGAATCGGCGGCGTCGAGCAGGCATCGCAGGCTCAGGCCTTGTCGACCGGAAGCCCGGACTGCTGCTCGAGCAGTTTCACGATGGCAATGAAATCCTCGTCGCCCCAACCGGCCGCCCGCACGGCCTTCATCATCTGGCGCGCCTGTGCCGTCAACGGCAGCGGCACATCATGCTGATCACCCGCGTCGAGCATCAGCGAGAGGTCCTTCTCCAGTTGCGCCGGGGTGAAGGTCGGGCTGAAGTCACGCCCCTTGAGTGCCGCTGCCTTGGCGCGTAGCCACGGCGACGAGAGCGTGCTCGCAGCAATGCCGTCGAGCAGCGTAGCCCACTCGATGCCACCGGCGCGCCCCAGGGCGAGTGCCTCGGCGAGCAGCATGGCATTGCCTGCCACCAGCAGATTGATCGCAAGTTTCATCACCCGCGCCTGATCGGCATCGCCCACCACGACCTGCGCCGCAGTGAAGGCGCGCACGAGCGGTTCGACCCTCTGCCAGGCGGCAGGAGGGCCGGACACGAGCGCCGTCAGCTGCCCGGTGCGCGCCGAATGGGCGTTGCCCGAGAGCGGCATGCGCAGGTAGGGTCGGCCGCAATCGAGTGCGGCCTGCGCGACCTCGGCCGACACCGCCACCGATACCGTGCTGGTATCCACCAGCACCCCCTCGGGGGGCAGATGCGCGAGAACCCCGTCCGGGCCGAGCACCACCGCGCGCAGGGCTGCATCGTGCGGCAGGGAGGTGAACACCACCGGCATCATGCGTGCGCAATCGGCGATCGATGCCGCCGCCTCCGCACCGTCGGCACAGACCGCCTCGACCTGCCCCGGATCGGTGTCGAACACGCGCACGTCGTGCCCCGCGGTGAGGAGCAACCGGGCGATGGGCAGGCCCATCTTGCCGATGCCGACAAATCCGATCTTCATGCGCGCGCGCCGACGATGCTGGGCAGGCCGAGTTCTGACAGGATACGACGTCCCGATTCGGCCAGCGCCTGCTGGTGTCGCGGCAGGTCATCGCGCAGCAGACGACCATCGCGCTTGCGAAATTCGCCGCCGATCAGGACGTGCTCGATGTTGGCAATGCTGGTCTGCGAGATGACGCTCGCCACCGGGTCATGCACCGGCCACATGTTGAGATCCGTGGCACGAATCACGACCACATCGGCAAGCTTGCCCGGGGTGAGCGACCCGATGCGATGATCGAGCTTCAACATGCGCGCGCCTTCGATCGTGATCCACGCGAGGGCTTCGCGGCAGGTGATGCTGGCGGTATCGGGCAGCTTGCCGGTCGCGCGCCGCGCCTCGTCATTGTCCATCGCACGCTGGGTCGAGAGCGCCGTACGGGCCACCGTGAACATGTCACCGGAAATGCCCGACTCGAGGTCCACACCGAGCGAGGGCTGGCCACCCAGACGACGCAGACGTCCGGTAATGGCAAAGCCATGACCCTGGGTCATTTCGGTCTCGGGCGTGAGCGAGAAGGTGACACCCTGGTCGAGCATGAAGCGCAACTGCTCCTCACTCAGTGTCTGACCGTGGACGATGTTGTTGTTGTCTCCGAGCAGGCCATCGGCGCGCAGGCGATCCCAGCCATCGGGCGTACGCGCTTCGGCACCCGCACAGTGCATGCTCGCGATGAGGCCACATTCGCGGGCAAGGCGAAAATCGTCAACCGCCACGTCGTAAGTCGAATAGTGCGGCCCGAGAATCGCCAGCCCCAGATTCAGCAGGCCATCCTGGCTCGCGAAGCGCCCCTTCAACAGGCGCTCGACCTCGCTCCTCGGATGGGGGGTTTCCCAGAAGGGGCGCTGGCCCGGCTTCGGATCGGGCTTGGGCGACCCATGAAAGAACGTGGCGCGGATGCCGGACTCGGCCAGACCGTCGATCGCGCGGTCGGTGTGGTCGGGCGTCGGGTTGTTGTGACACCAGTCGGCCAGCGTGGTGGTACCGCAATTGATCTGGTTGAGCGCACCGACCAGAGTCGCGATGTGGATGTCATCGGGCCGAAAACGCGTCGCCAGTCCGGCATGCACATGGCGAAAATATTCGAGGATGGTCCAGTTGGCCGCCATGCCGCGCAGGCCGGTCTGCCAGGTGTGCATGTGGGCATTCACCAGGCCGGGGATGACGATGCGACCAGTACCATCGATGACCTGGGCATCGGCCGCCTCGATGTGCGGCGCGATCGCGGCGATCTTGTCACCCTCGATCAGCAAGTCGCCAGAGGCGAGGTCGCCGATCGCGGGGTCCATCGAGATGATCGCGGCGCCGCGAATCAGTGTTCTTGCCATGCTGTCTCTCCTCGTCGATCATGTCTCGTGTCATCGTCAATGCCGCGATCGGCACCCGGGCGCAGGGCACTCGGCCCGGCGCCTGCCAGGATATGTCCGCGGCTGGCGTGCGTCATCCGCAAGTGAAGAGGCGTCACCGGCCGGTGGGGGCGTCGGACGCCCAGCGGGCCGCAGCCGCTTCGTCGGTCGTGCGGGCATCCACCCAGCGCGCACCGGTGGGCGTCTGTTCACGCTTCCAGAACGGGGCCTGTGTCTTCAGGTAATCCATGATGAACTCGCAGGCTGCAAAGGCGGCACCACGGTGCTCGGCCGCCACCGCCACGAAGACGATCTGGTCGAGGGGCCGCAGATCACCGACGCGATGCACGACACGCGCATCGGTCACCTGCCAGCGCGCGATGGCCTGATCGATGATGGCTTCGATCGAGCGTTCAGTCATGCCCGGGTAATGTTCGAGCGTCATCGCCGCCACGGAGTCACCGTCGTTGATATCGCGGCACACGCCGATGAAACTGGCCACCGCACCAATACCGGGCTTGCCCGCGCGCAGCGCGGCAATTTCCGCAGAGATATCGAAATCGGCCGTCTGTACCCGAACGCGCACGAGTCAGCCCCCGGTGACAGGCGGAAAGAATGCGACCTCATCGGCATCGGTCACAGGCGTGTCGGCCGTGGCCATGTCCTGATTGACGGCAATGCGCACCGAACGGTCCTGCAAGGCATCGGCCCACTCACCGCCGCGCGACGCCAGCCAGGCGCGCAACTGCGCAACGCTCGCCACCCCGGGGGGCAGTTCGACGGACTCCTCGCCAAGGCCGAGGCGCTCGCGCAGGCGAGCGAAATAGAGCAGTTTCACCACAGCAGGTCGGCAAACGGCAGAAAGGCCACCGTATCGCCGCGAGCGATCGCGGTGCGTGGCGGATTGTCGACCAGCCCGTCACCCCAGACCGTCGAGGTGAGCACCGACGAATTCTGGTTGGGATAGATCTCGAGCCCGCCCTGCGCATTGATGCGGGCACGCAGAAACTCCTGACGCGCATCGGGCTTGGGCCACTCGAAGTCGGCACGCATCGGATAGGCCCGCAGGGGCTGATCGAGGGCGCCCTGCATGCGGCGCACGAAAGCGCGCACGAAGAGGAGCACGCAGACGAAACTGGACACCGGATTGCCGGGCAGCCCGATGAAGGCCACTTCGTCAGACCCACCGGCATCGGCTGCAGCCGGTCGTCTCACCGCACCGAAGGCGAGCGGCTTGCCCGGCTTCATCGCGATCTTCCACATGTCGATGCGGCCCTCGGCTTCGACCGCCGGCTTGACATGGTCCTCTTCGCCGACCGAGACACCGCCCGAAGTCATGATGAGGTCATGACCCACGGCTCCACGGCGCAGGGCTGCGCGGGTGGCCTCGAGCGTGTCCTCGACGATGCCAAGGTCGGTGACTTCGCAGCCGAGCTCGCGCAGCATGCTGGTGAGCGTGAATCGGCTCGAGTTGTAGATGGCGCCGCGCGGCAGCGGCTCACCAGGCATCACCAGTTCGTCGCCGGTGAAGAACACGGCAACCCGCACCCGACGGAACACCGGCACCTGGGCGAGACCAACGGAGGCCAGAAGTCCGGTCTCCTGCGGCCGCAGGCGAGTGCCTGCGGCCAGCACCTCCTGCCCGGTGCGAATATCCTCGCCTGCCCATCGCACCCAGTCACCGGCCCCCGGGCGATGGTTGATCACCACGGCGCCCTCTTCGGCGCTGGTCATCTCCTGCATCACGATGGCATCGGCACCCGGGGGGATCGGCGCGCCCGTGAAGATGCGCGCTGCCGTGCCAGGCTCGAGCGGCGTCGGCACCGTACCGGCTGGCACGCGCTGGCTGACCCGGAGTCGCGCAGCGCCGCTGGCACACTCGGCCGCACGCACCGCGTAGCCGTCCATCGACGAATTGTCGTGGTCGGGTACGTTGATCGACGAGGTCTGGCTGAGCGCGAGTATCCGGCCGGTCGCCTCCATCGTCGGTACCGACTCGATCGTCTGTACCGGAACGGCGCCAGCGAGCAAGCGGGCGCGCGCCTCTTCCACCGAGAGCATTGCGGGTCTGTTCATGGTTCGATTCCGTATCTGGCTGCGCGCAGGCGCCGCCGGGCGAGTTCGCTCAGGCGAACCCGGCATGCTCGAGTATATAGCGCGCTACCCCGGCAGCATCGTCGAGGGCGAACTGCGGCAGCGCCACGTCGAACCGCTGATCGGTGGCCAGTGCCACGATATGCGGATCCCCCGGGTGGAGTGGCGGCTTGCCGTTGGCGCTGCGAAACACCTCGATCTTCGGGTGCGGGTAATGCTTGAAGCCCTCCACCAGCAGCAGGTCGCAGGGCGACATGCGCTCGATCAGCTCATCGAGGGTGGGTTCGGGCGCACCGCGCAGTTCATGCATGAGCGCCCAGCGCCGGGTCGAGGCGATCACGACTTCACCCGCCCCGGCGGCCCGATGACGAAACGAATCCTTGCCCGGATGGTCGATGTCGAAATCGTGATGGGCATGCTTCACCAGCGACACGCGCAGCCCCTGCGCGATGAGGCGCGGCAGGATCTGCTCGATGAGCGTTGTCTTTCCACCGCCCGACCAGGCGGCAAACCCGAAGATCTTCATGGGGCGGGAGTTTACCGATTTGCGCCGATCAGGCCGGGAAAGAAGGCCAGCAAGGCCCAGAAGAGCAGTGCGAGCCAGATCGCAAGCACCATGGCCGCCCCCAGCCAGACATGGCGCCGGGAGCGTTCACCCCGGATGGCGGCCCGCTCGCGTGCCTCGACCATCACCGGTGCCGGCACGAGACGCAGCGCAAGGGCGATGCCCAGGGGCACGAGCACCAGATCGTCGAGCAGACCGAGCACCGGGATGAAGTCGGGGATCAGGTCGATCGGACTCAACGCATAGGCCAGAACAAGCAAGATGAGAAGGCGCGCTGCCATTGGCGTACGCGGATCGCGCAGAGCAATCGCCAGTACAAACACCTCCGATTTGAGGGCACGCACCCGCATGCGCCAGCGCATCAGGACGCCATTGGCCTGCGCAGGCGGCCGCCCGGATCGGTCAAGCTCACTCATCGCACTGCCGCTCCTTTCGGTGAGTTGGGGCAACGGGCAGCCATCGTCGAAGCGGGCCACCCGGCATTTCCACTATCATGCAGGTTCGTGGATGTCGGCGCACCGGTCTCCCGCCGCGGCCACGACCCTCAGCACCCCACAGCGCCCCGCGCCGCCCCCTCATGAACCAGCGCATTGTCATCCCGATTGCAGATGCCAGGACCCGGCTCGCGCTGCCCGAAGGCGAGCCCGCCGCTGACGGCAGCGACCGTCGCGGGCGACGCCTGCGTGACCTGCGCATCTCGGTGACCGACCGCTGCAACTTCCGCTGCACCTACTGCATGCCGAAGGAAATCTTCGACAGCAACTACGCCTTCCTGCCTCAGGCCGATCTGCTCTCGTTCGAGGAGATCACCCGGCTCGCCCGCATCTTCCACGCGCGCGGCGTCGAGAAGGTACGCATCACCGGCGGTGAACCACTGCTCAGGCGCCATATCGAACGACTGATCGAGATGCTGGCCGGCATCGGCACGCTCGACCTGACGCTCACGACCAACGGGTCACTGCTCTCGAAAAAGGCCAGGGCCCTCAAGTCGGCGGGCCTGAACCGGATCACCGTCAGTCTCGACTCGCTCGATGACGCCACCTTCCGCGCCATGAACGATGCCGACTACCCGGTAGCCCGGGTCCTCGAGGGCATCGACGCGGCGGCGACTGCAGGGCTTGCCCCGATCAAGGTCAACATGGTCGTCAAACGGGGGGTGAACGATCATCACATCGTGCCGATGGCGCGACATTTTCGCGCCGCCGGTCATATCCTGCGCTTCATCGAGTTCATGGATGTGGGCTCGACCAACGGCTGGCGCATGAACGATGTGGTGCCCTCGGCCGAGGTCGTGGCCCGCATCAGCGCCGACATGCCGCTCGTGCCGGTCGACCGGCACTACAGCGGCGAGGTGGCCGAGCGGTGGCGCTATGCCGATGGCAGCGGCGAAATCGGCGTCATCTCGTCGGTCACCCAGGCCTTCTGCAGCGATTGCACGCGCGCGCGCATCTCGACTGAAGGCAAGCTCTACACGTGCCTGTTCGCCAACGCCGGGCATGACCTGCGCTCGATGCTGCGCGACGGGACGTCCGATGAGGTCATCAGCCATCGCATCGCGCAGGTGTGGGGCTCGCGCACCGACAACTACTCGGAAATCCGCACCGAAGCCACCGCTCGCGAGAGAAAGGTCGAGATGTCGTACATCGGCGGGTGAGCGCGCCCTCCGGTTACTTCAGAAAAAGCCGATCCGGATCGACGGCCTGACGAGTGAGTCCGAGTTCGCCCGAGAGCTTCACCATGAAGTCGAATTCGCCGCGACTCATGTCAACCTGCCACGAGGGCGTGACCGGGCTCACCACGGTGAGATACTTCGCCTCGATCGCACGGGCCTCGGTCGGATTCGATCGCGCGAAGTCGATCGCCTCGCGCAGTGCATCGCGAAAGCCCTGAACGGCCTTCGGGTTCTTCGCAACCCAGTCGGTTCCCGCGATCCAGAAGGCGGCCAGGATGTCCGGGTTGACCTCACCGACGAAGTCAGCGACCTTCATGCCGGTTGAATCACCCAGGATGCGCGAGCGGATCGGCTCGATGGCAAGCACGGCATCCACCGTGCCACCGGCCAGCAAATCCTTCATCTGCGGAAACGGCGCCTCGACCATCGTCACCTGATTGAGCGGCACGTTGTTCTGCAGCAGCCACTTCTGGAACAGCACATGGAGGAGACTGCGCAGTCCCGGCACCCCCACGCGCTTGCCGCGCAGGTCGGCGGCACTGGTGATCTTCGCTGCCGGTCGTGCCACCACGCTGACAATCGGGTTGTCCTTGCGAAAGTGAGCCGCACCGGCAATCGCGACCAGACCCAGTCCGTTCTCGACCGCCTGCACCAGGATCGGGCCGGTGCTCATGCCGATCTGCATGTCACCCGACATGATGGCAGCGGCGACATTGGGTGCCAGTGCCACACGCGTGAGCGTGGCATCGATGCCATGACGCTCGAAGAAGCCACGCTCCCTGGCAATCATGGCAGGCAGAAAGTCGGTCGCGCTCACGTAACCGATATTGACGCGGGTCTGGGCCTGCACAGGGTCAGGCAGACCCACGGCAACAAGCATGAGCAGCACGAATGCACCAGACGCACCGAACGCCGCGCACAGGGCCCGGACGCGTGCAACTGCATGTACGGCATGATCTCGAACGGACCGCAGACCGGCAGGTTGGTTCATGAGAGGTCTCCTCGGGGGTTTGTTGTCAGGATTGCCCGGGCTGTGCGACCCGGGGGCAATCCGTCGCCGGCACGCAGGACGCACCGGCGACGGATCGGATCTGGCGGTGGCGCATCAGGCTGCGTTTCCCATGCGCTCGAGATCGGCCAGTTCGACGATCACGTCATCGGCCGCACGCTGGCCACGCTCGTGAACATCCACCGCCAGCAGTGCGCCACTGGCTGGGCAATACCAGGTGGTGATCGCCAGCCGCTCATGCAGTCGGATGCAGTACTCGGGCGGGAGCTTCTCCCAGGTGCGTCCCACCGCCCCTTCGCGCCAGCGCGAATGACCACTCGCGAGGATGCACCCGGCACGGCTCACCACATGCAGACCGCGCTGATCGCGCGCGACAAACAGGCTGTCGGTCAGCGCGGCGATCGGGCGTGCAGTGAGAAAACGCGCCGGATCAGTCGTGAAGTCACCCACGCGCTGGCGGCGCAACGCAGCGCGCAGGCGTGTCGTCTCGTCGACCGAGAGCACCCCGTCACGCACCAGCACGCCATAGATCACCGAGGCCACGTGCGTGGTGATCGCCCCCCGTTCGATATCGCGCGCCACCACCTGGGCATCGCGATCGAGCGGATCCCCCCACCCACCGCCGCCTTGCCAGGTCACCGAGAAGATGTCGCGGTTGGTCATCTCCATGAGCCCGGGCTTGGGCCCGAACACCTCCCAGCGCCCCCCGGCGTGCGGCCGTCCCTCGCGAATGGCGTCATGCCCCATGCGCTGCACGACCGTGCTGCCCGGCCAACCACCAGCAAGCCCCATCGTGTTGGGCACCTCGGCGCCATGCGTCATGACCAGCGCCTCGGCGCGCTCGATACCCCCCAGGGTGAGCGCCACCTCGGCCGTGAGCCCGCCTCGAAACCGACCGGCGCCGCCGGTATCGGCGGCCAGTCGCCGATGCAGGTAAAAGAGCGGTGATACCTGCTCATTGCGCTCGACATCGGCCACGGTCGGCACCGGCGAGGTAATGGGTCCACCGGCATCGACGCCATCACGGGTTGCCCAGGCACCCGATCCGGCCGCCAGGGGGTCCATCAGGTGCAGGCCGAAGGGCTCGCCGAACTGGTTGATGCCACCCAGATTGAAGGTGGCCATGCACCCATCGCTGATCGTCTGCGCACGCTCGCGATAGCGGGGTGAGGCGGCCAGCATCCGGTTGAGCGCAAGCATGGTTGCGTTGGACACGACCCAGATCGTCTCGACCGTGGCCGACCCCACAGGCGCAGGAAACTGCGCCGTGCAGATGAGGCCATCGGGCGCCACCACCGTGGCGGTGCGCAGGATGCCCTCGTTCCACTGGATGTCCCAGGCAAGTGTCGACAGGATCGAGCCACAGGCCCCACCCATGAGTCCGGCTCGCGTGGCATTGATGAAGCCGGGTGCCTGCGGGCTCGAACCGCTGTAATCGAGCGTGAGCGAATCACCGCGCTTGGTGATCTCGACCGCAATGCGATAGAGCGTGTTGGTGTGTCCGTCGTGCTCGAGGTAGTCGGTACCGCGGTAGACGCCATCGGGCAGTTCGCGCAAGCGCGCGCGCATGCGCGCCTCTGAGGAATCCATCATGCGCAGCATGGCCTGCTCGAGCAGGTCGGCCCCGTAGCGCGATTCCAGATCGGCGATGCGCTCGCGGGCCACGTTGATGGTGGCAATGAAGGCCCGGATATCGAGCCCCAGCGCGTCAGGCAGGCGCGAGGCGGTCGTGATCATCTCGAGCACGTCTTCGCGCAACTCGCCCCGATCGAGCAGTTTCACGCAGGGGATGCGGATGCCCTCCTGAAACACGTTCTTCGCCTTCGGACACCAGCTGGCGAAGTCCATGCCACCCACGTCAGTCTGATGTGCCTGGACACCGGCCCACGCAATCACCCGTCCACCCGCGTGGATGGGTCCGATCATCTGCACATCGTTCTGGTGCAAGGCGCCGATGAACGGGTCGTTGCCGATGAACATGTCACCCTCGCGCACCTTCAGGTGTGGCGACGCGTTGATATGACGAATGACGGTACCGGAGACCGGCGCCTGGAACGACACCTGGAACCCCATCGAGACCACCGACCCATCGGGACGAAACAGTCCGGTGAAGAAATCGGAGGCCTCGGTCACCGTGGGCGAACCCGATACGCTCTGGAGCGCGATGCGCATCTCCTCGGCAATGGCGACCAGACGATTGCGGATCACCTCGAAGGTCACCGCGTTCATCGCCGCTGCGCCAGCGGCCGCACCGGGGCTTGCCGCACCACTCGGGCTCATGCTCATGCTGCACCCCGCAAATTGACATGAAGATTGCCGTGCTCATCGGCAGTGGCGCGCGCCAGCGGCGGCACCACCACGCTCTGCCCCGGAAACTCGATGATGGCAGGGCCATCGATGACGGTGCCGGCAGCCGGATAGACGGTGCGCCAGATGGCGGTATCGACCGGATGATCGGCGTCGCGAAAGACGACCTTGCGCGAACCGGCCGGTTGCGGCGGATCACCTCTCGTGGCGTGTGCAGGCGGGGGCAGCATGCCGCGCCCGGCCGCACGCACCGAGAGCAGCTCGTAGCCGGCCCGAGAGAACGCGGCGCCGCGCCCGAAGAGTTGTTCGTAGTCGCGCTCGAAATGGGCAGCCGCCTCGGAAAAGGCCGCGGCATCGAAGCGCTCGCCCGCAACTGGCACATCGAGGTGATGCGTCTGCCCGCGAAACCGGATCGACACCGAACGATCGATGCGCACCTCACTGGCGGTGGTGGCCAGAGCCAGATTGCGCCGGACCTCGGCCACCGCGGCCTCGAGCGCATCGGATACCCGCACGAGATCGGCAGCCGGCGGCACCGCACCCGGGCGCACGCGCAGGTAGGCGGGCGACTCGGTAGTGAATCCCAGGTCGGCATTCCCGGTCCCGAAAGCCGACACCGCGGTGGCGGCCGTCGGCACGATGAAGCTGTCGAGTCCGAGTTCGGCTGCCAGCACCCACGCATGCGACGGACCGGCACCACCATTGGCAAAGAGCGCAAAGTCGCGTGGGTCGTAGCCCCGTTCGATGGTCATCCGGCGCAAGAGGTCGGCCATACGACTGTCGAGCACCTCGCGGATGCCCCAGGCAGCCTGCATCACGGTCATGCCCAGCGGTTCGGCCACCTGTTCACGAATGGCGCGTTCGGCGGCAGCACGGTCAAGGCGCATGCGCCCGCCAATGAAGTGATCGGCATCGAGCACACCGAGGACGAGGTCGGCATCGGTGGCGGTCGGGCGCAGGCCCCCACGCCCATAGCACGCTGGCCCCGGATTGGCCCCGGCACTGGCCGGGCCGACACGCAACTCTCCAAAGCTCACCGAGGCGATGCTGCCGCCGCCGGCACCGATCGAATCGACGTCGATGGAGTGCACGCGGATGTCGGCCCCCGCGAGCGCGATCTCCGAACGCATGATCGGGCGTCCGTCGGCCACCACGCCGACATCGAAACTGGTGCCGCCAATGTCGGTGGTGAGCAGATTGCGCAGCCCGATGCGCTCGCCGATGGCCAGCGTCCCCATCACGCCGCCGGCAGGCCCGGAAAAGAGCGCATAAGCCGGGCGTTCGTTCAGGACTTCGGTAGGCAGCACGCCACCGGAACAGGTCATCATCAGCACCGGCACCCGCATGCCGGCCTCGCGCAGGGTGGATTCGAGCTTTGCCAGATAACGCCCGGCCAGCGGACCGAGGGCCGCATTGGCCGCGGTGGTCGACATGCGCGCGTATTCGCCCACTGCGGGTGAAATTTCGTGGGACAGGCTCACGAAAACGCCCGCGATCTCCTCCTGGGCCAGCAGGCGCAGACGCTGCTCGTGAACCGGGTTCACCGTGGACCACAAGGTGCAGACCGCCACGGCCTCGACACCGAGCCCACCCAGGCGACGCAACTCGCTTCGCGCCTGCGCCTCGTCGAGCGCCTGCACCACGGTGCCGTTGACGTTGATCCGCTCGTCGATTTCGACCACCAGGCTGCGATCGACCAGCGGGGCAAATCGATTGCGCAGGTAGGCATCGGTGAACTCGGTCTCGTTCATGCCCGAGGTCTGACGGCGCAACCGACCAATTTCGAGCGTGTCACCAAAGCCGCGCGTGGCAAGCACCGCTGTCTTTGCGGCGGTGCCGGTGAGGAGCGCATTGAGTCCGACGGTGGTGCCATGACCGAAGCGCTCGATCTGCGCACAGAAGGCATTGAACTCGAGGCCCCAGGCCTCGGCGGCCAGATGGATGGCGTCGATCACCCCGCCCAGCACATCTGCCGTGGTCGGTGACTTGAAGACCCGCGTCTGCCCATCGTCAGAGGCGACCCACAGATCGGTGAAGGTTCCACCGACGTCCGTACCGATGAAAAAGCCCATCGAATGCTCCATGAAATCGGGCCCTTGAACCTGCCCGGCCTGCGGGATGTTGCGCCAAAGCGCACTGCACAATCAACGACGCCAGCGCAGGAGGCGCGCCTCGGCGAGGGCGAGCGTCTGGTTCAGTGCGAAACCGAGCACGCCCAGCACCAGAATGCCGGCGTAGAGCTCGGCACTGCGGTACGAGCGCTGCGCGAGCAGGATGTTCTGACCGAGCCCGACCTGCGACGCCTGCATCTCGGTCACCACGGCGAGGATGAGGGCAATGGCAAGACTCACCCGCATGCCGGCAATGATGTCGGGCATGGCTCCAGGCAGCACGAGCTTGCGCAGGATGGCCCCGGGGCGCATGCGCAGCGAGGAGGCCAGTTCGAGCAACTGCGGCTCCACGCTCGCAAAGCCATGCACGGTGGCGAGCAGAACCGGCCAGACCGAGCCGAAGGCAATCACGGCAATCGACATCCGGTCGCTCAGCCCGAAAAACAGAATGGCCACCGGAATGATGGCAGACGCCGGCAAGGGACGCATGAACTCGAGCATGGGCGAGAGGTAGCTTCGAGCGGGAGGTGACGCACCGATCAGACCACCCAGACACACGCCGGCGCACGATGCCAGCGCCCAGCCCAACGCCATTCGCCATGTCGTCGCGCTCAGCGGTTCGAGCAGGCTGCCCTCCCGCAATTGCAGCCCCAGCTCATCGAAGACCCGTGCCGGTGCCGGCAGAAAGACGGGCGATACCAGGCGGGCAGCCGCGACCGTGTGCCAGAGGAGCAGGAGCACGAGCGCAAAGGCCAGGGCCGCCGCGGCCTCGCCCAGACGGGCGCGCAGCCGCCCCGGGGTACGCGACAAGCTCATCGCGCAACACCTCGCGCAGCGAACAGGGCCAGCACCTCATTGAGACCCCAGCCAAGCAGGCCAATCCAGGCGAGCCAGGCGTACATCAGGTCGGGGCGTAACGACTGCTGCGCAGTCATCAGCTGGAAACCCAGTCCGCGCGGATCGATGGCAATTTCCACGGTCACCGCGACCACCAGCGCGATGCCCATGGCGAGGCGCAGTCCGATGGCAATGCGCGCCATCGCAGCCGGCAGGATGATCTGCACCAGACGAGCGCGCGCGCTCATCTCGAGCACCCGGGCCACATCGAGCAGGCGCGGTTCAATGCCGCGCACGGCGGCGATGGTGATGACAAGGACCGGCCAGATGCAGGCAAAGCTCACCACGGCCACTTCCATCGACAACCCGAATCCGAAGAAAAGGAGCGCAAGGGGCATCAGCGCGACCGCTGGCACCGGTCGCATCGCCTCGATCGAGGGACCGACGACTCGGGCTGCGCGTGGGGCTAGGCCCAGCGCGACGCCGCACAGCACGCCCGTGATCGCGGCAAGCACGAGTCCGCCCACTGCCGCCTGCAAGGTCTGCCAGGCGGCGACCAGCACCGAGCCATCGGCAAGCAGGCCCAGCCCGGCAACACCGATCTGCGAGGGTGGGGGCAAGGTATCGGCAGGCAACTGACCCGCCCGTGCCAGCGCTTCCCAGGCGAGCACGATCATGGTCGGGACGGCGAGCGCACGCCAGGCAGCCCGCAGAGGCACGATACGGCCCATGCTCAATGACCCGCCAGCAGCCCGAACAGCTGATGACGCAACGCCAGGAAGCGGGCATCCTCGCGGGTCTCGAGCTGGTGGCGCGGTCGGGGGATGTCCACCTGCACTTCGGCCGCGATGCGACCGGGGTTGGCCGCGAGCACGATCACCCGATCACCCAGATAGATGGCCTCCTCGAGATCGTGGGTGATGAAGACCACGGTCTTGCCCTCGACTTTCGCCAGGCGTGCCAGTTCGTCCTGCAGGCTCTGCCGCACGAGCGCATCGAGCGCGCCAAAGGGCTCATCGAGCAGCAACAACCGGGGCGACTGCGCGAGACACCGTGCAATCTGCACCCGCTGCTGCATGCCGCCGGACAACTGGGCCGGGTAGTGGCGCGCCACGTGCGAGAGCGACATGGTCTCGAGAAGTTCCGCGACACGCTGCTCGCGCAGCGCGCCAGGCAGCCGCGCTCCCGGCCCTTCGAGTCCCAGAGCGACATTGCCCGCCACCGTACGCCACGGCAGCAGCGCCCGCGAATAATCCTGAAACACGATGGCCCGGTCGCGCGAAGGCCCCTCGACCGGCGCATCGTCAACCCGGATCGAACCTGCGTCCGGGCGCACGAGACCTGCCAGCAAGCGCAACAGGGTGGTCTTGCCACACCCCGAGGGACCCACCAGACAGAGGAATTCGCCCGCCTCCACATCAAACGACAGATCGTGAAGAATGGCGCGCCGCCGGGCACCCTCGCCATAGGCGAGCGATACCCCGCTCAGCGTCAGCGCCGCCGACCCCGTTCCTCCTGTGTGAGCCTGTATCACCTCGACCCTCCTCAGAGCGCGATGGTACACGCGGTGCGCTGCCCCGACAGGACCCGGCACCAACACGCGGCGAGGGCATTGCGTCGCCGCCATTACGTCGTAAGATTGCCCGCCTCATCGTCCCACCCATGGCGCCATGCAACCAGGTATGCCCACAAGCCCAACCCAGGCCCCGCGGCGGCAGCCCAGTCTCAGTTGCGCCACGCTCGAACCGACCTTCGAGGTCGAAGCCACCGACGAGAACGGGCAGCGCCTGGTCACCCGGATTGCGGGCGAACATCCGCTCACGCTCTACGTCGATCGACGCGAGGTGGTCACCCTGATGACGCTGGGTCGAGCCCCGGAGGCACTTGCCATCGGTTACCTGCGCAATCAGCGCCTGGTCCGTTCGATCGAGGAGATCGCATCGGTTCAGGTCGACTGGGAGGTGAACGCGGTGGCCATCACCACACGCTCGGGCATCGACGATATCGAACGGCGGATGTCGCATCGCACGGTCACCACGGGCTGTGGCCAGGGAACCGTGTTTGGCGACCTGATGGCCGAGATCGACACGATCCGCCTGCGCGACGACGTTCGGCTGCATCAGAGCGGCCTGGCTGCCCTGCTCGAGGCAGTGCGCCAGCACGAGACAGTCTACAAGTCGGCCGGTGCCGTGCACGGCTGCGCGCTCGCCACCCACGAGCGCGACCACTGCTCGCTCCTCGCATTTGTCGAAGACGTCGGTCGACACAATGCGGTCGACGCGATTGCCGGCCAGATGTGGCTCAATGACTGGGACGGCAGCGACAAGATCTTCTACACCACCGGCCGCCTCACTTCGGAGATGGTGATCAAGGCCGCACAGATGCAGATTCCGTTTCTCGTCTCGCGCTCGGGACTGACCCAGATGGGCTACGAGACCGCGGCCCGCGTCGGCATGACGATGATCGGACGAGCGATCAACCGGCACTTTCTGCTCTTCACCGGCAGCCACCGCTTCGTGCCCTCGCCGGTGGTCGCCCCATGAAGATCACCGGGCTCGTGCTGGCCGGTGGCCGCGGCCAGCGCATGGGCGGGGTCGACAAGGGCCTGCAGATGTTCTGTGGTCGGCCCATGGTGGCATCGGTGCTCGAACGCCTGCGCCAGCAGGTCGACGACATTCTGGTCAATGCCAACCAGAATCCCGATCGTTATGCCGCCTTCGGGCATCGCGTCATCGCTGACCTCATCGCCGGCCATGCCGGACCCCTGGCCGGTCTGCACGCCGGACTTGCCCATTGCACGACCGAGGCGCTGCTCACCGTACCGTGTGACTCGCCCCGGTTCCCGGCCGATCTGGCGCAGCGACTCGCCGCCGCGCTCGAAGATCCTGCCCTCGACCTTGCGGTGGCCGTCGCCGAGGGGCGCGAGCAGCCGGTGTTTGCCCTGGTGCGCACCCGAGTCGCCCCGCACCTGGAGGCCTTCCTCGCCACCGGTGCTCGCCGCATCGACGCCTGGTATGGCACCCTTGCAGTCGCGCGGGTCTCCTTTGATGAAGACCCCGGCGCCTTCGCCAACGTGAACACTCTGGCCGAACTCGCCTCACTCGAGATCGATGCCCGTGTCGATCGGAGACCCCGACCTTGAATACGCTCGATCAGTTCATCGCGGGTTGCATGAGCAACTACGACCCGGATGCACTCCCGGTCGATGACGCACGCCGGATCGCGGCCGGGTATGTCGTGCCTCTGGCCGGGGTCGAACGCGTACCGCTCACGGCTGCACTCGACCGCGTGCTCGCCGAGGACATCGTGTCACCGATCAATGTGCCCGCACACGATAACGCGGCCATGGATGGCTACGCCGTGCGCGCGGCCGATCTCGCTGTGCCCCCAGCCGCCTCGAGTGGCGCCTCGGCACCCATCACACTGCGCGACATCGGCACTGCGCTGGCGGGTCACCCTTACGCCGGCGCGGTGGGGCGGGGAGAATGCGTGCGCGTGATGACCGGTGCCGTGATGCCGGCAGGCGCCGATACCGTGGTCATCCAGGAAACCTGTCGCACCGTGGCACAGGCCGACGGCACCTCGACGGTGCTGGTGGCGAAACCGCCCGCTCGCGGCGAGAACGTGCGACTGGCCGGCGAAGACCTTGCTCGCGGCCGGGCCGTACTCACCACCGGGTGTCGCCTGCGCCCGGCCCAACTCGGGCTCATCGCCTCGCTGGGCACCGGCGAGGTCAGCGTCCGACGCCGACCGCGAGTGGCCTTCTTTTCCACCGGTGACGAACTGGCATCGATCGGCGAACCGCTCGCTGCCGGTCAGATCTACGACTCGAACCGCTACACGCTGCACGGCATGCTGACGCGGGCCGGGGTAGAACCGATCGACCTCGGGGTCGTGCGCGACGATCCGGCATCGTTGCGCGCGACGCTGCAAAGCGCCGCCGCGCAGGCCGACGCCATCATCACCACCGGCGGCGTGTCGGTCGGAGAAGCCGATCACATCCGTGCGCTGATGGCCGATCTGGGCGAGGTCGCCTTCTGGAAGATCGCCATGCGCCCAGGGCGGCCGATGGCCTTCGGGCGCATCGCCGATGCCGCCTTCTTCGGACTGCCGGGCAACCCGGTGGCGGTGATGGTGACCTTCTACCAGTTCGTGCAACCGGCACTCGCCCGCATCGCCGGCCAATCGGCAGCAAACCTGCCGCCCCCGTTGCGGGTGCCCAGTCGCGAAACGCTGCGCAAGCGCCCGGGCCGCACCGAATACCAGCGCGGTATCCTCTCGCGCGACGCCGACGGCCAGACCCGGGCCAGTCTCACCGGCCAGCAAGGCAGCGGCGTCCTGCGATCGATGGCCGAAGCCGACTGCTTCATCGTGCTGGAGCATGAGCGGGGTGATGTCGCCGCGGGCGACCTCGTCACCGTACAACCCTTCGAGGGCCTTCAATGAAACCCATGACGCTCGAGGAACGCACGACCGACTGGCTGATGCGGCACCCGTGGCTTGCAATCAGCGGCGCTCTCGTCCTGCTCATCGCTCTGCTGGTCATGCTCGCGCAGGTGCTGCGCCCGGCGCCACCGCGGGAATTCACGCTTTCCACCGGAGCACGCGGTGGCGCCTATTTCGGGCACGGCGAGCGTTACCTCGCAGCGGCCGAGCGCTATGGCATCCGGGTACGCCTGCAGCCCTCGAGCGGCTCGGGCGAAAACCTGCAGCGCCTCCTCGATCCGGCGAGCGGCGTCGAGGCCGCGTTTCTGCAAGGGGGCATTGCGACGGTGCGAAATCCCGAGTCGGGTGATGCGCCAGCAGCGCCCGCCCGAGCGGGCGAAACGCCCGTCACCACCGAGGTTCCCGCCGATCAACTCGTCTCCCTGGGCGCCCTCTATTACGAGCCTCTCTGGGTGTTCCACCGCGACCGACAATCACTCACGCGATTCGATCAACTGATGGGGCGTCGTGTCTCGGTAGGGGTTCAAGGCAGCGGCACCCGGGTGGTGGCACTCGACCTCCTGGCCCAGAGCGGCATCAAGGCCGACAACACCGAATTGGTGGAACTCTCGACCACTGAAGCAGGTCAATCCCTGATCGCCGGACGCATCGACGCACTCTTCATGATCGCAGGCGAAGACTCGCCCGTGGTCCGCAGCCTGCTGCGCACGGAAGGCATCTCGCTCATGAGTCTCGATCAGGCGCTGGGCTTCACCCGGCGTCGCCCCTATCTGTCGACGATCACGCTGCCGCAGGGTGTGATCGACTTCAACCACAACATCCCCCCGCACGACGTGAGCATGCTGGCGACCACGGCCAACCTGGTCGTTCGTGCCGACCTGCATCCTGCCCTGATGTACGTGCTGCTCGATGCCGCCGCATCGATTCACAAGACCTCCAGTGCCTTCAACGAGGCAGGGGCTTTCCCCTCGCCCCGACGCCAGGACTTCCCGCTCGCCCCGCAGGCCGAACGCTTCTACCAGAGCGGCAAGCCGTTCCTGCAGCGCTACCTGCCCTTCTGGCTGGCAACCTTCATCGATCGGATCTGGGTACTGCTCGTACCGCTTCTTGCCATCCTGCTACCGCTGATGAGCGTGCTGCCACGTGCCATCGGACTTCCGGGTCGCCTGCGCATCCAGCGCTGGTACCGGATGCTGGGGCGCATCGAACGCGATGCCCGCGACCAACCCGATGCCGAAACCATCCGGCGCTGCCTCGCCGCTGTCGATGCGCTCGAACGACGCATCAACACGACGCGCTTTCCGGCCGAGCAACTGCGCGAGGTCTATGCGCTGCGCGTGTCGGTCGATCTGGTACGCGAGCGGCTGGCCGCCCCCGATGCCAAGGTCATCGAAGCCCTGCGACGCAACGACGCCGCGACCTGAGGCCCGCGGGGCACCAAGCTTCGGATCCCGGGCGTGGGCGCTGCCGGCTTGCCTCAGTGAACGGCATCATCGAGAATGCCTGCGGCAGGCACCCTGCCCCCTGTTTTCGCAGCCGCTGTCCCGGAGCACCCATGAACGCCGCCTCAAACCCCCTCATCGGCAGCTGGTCGATCGTGTCGACCGAACGCAAGCTGCTGCCCTCGCTCGAAGTGATCGACACCTTCCGCCCGGGCACTCGCGGGTTCATCCACTACATGCCCGATGGCCGCATGTCGGTCGTGATCACCGAGGGCGGCCGCAGCGCGCCGGTGGGGCTCGTGGCCACCGACCCGGAGGCCGTGGCCCTGTTTCGTACCGTGATGGCCTATGCCGGTCGCTACACCTTCGAGGGTGACCGGGTCCTGCATCACATCGAGATCTGCTCGCTCGAGTCCTGGAGTGGCCAGACCCAGACCCGCCTGGTTCATCTCGATGGGCCGATCCTGCGCCTGTCGACACTCGCCTCGAATGATCCGTTCACCGGTCAGTACAGTCACCGCGCCATCACCTGGCAACGCATCCGCTGAAGCCGCGCAGCACCTCTTGCCTTTCCGAAGAAGAACCCAGGAGACAACCATGAAATTGCTGCGCTCGCTCGTTCCGGGCCTGCTGGCCCTCAGCCTCGGTGCCTGCATGCACGCTCCCGGCCGTCTCTCCGCGCGCGGCGAGCCACCGACCGGATGGACGCCCCTGCTCGACGGACGTGACCTCGCCCAATGGACCCCGATCGGCGATGCCAACTGGCGACTGGCCGATGGCCTGGCGCAAGCCGACAAGGGCACCGGTTTTCTCGTGTCGAAGCAGAGCTACACCGATTTTCGTCTGCGGGCGATGTTCTGGGTCGACGCCGATGCCAACAGCGGCATCTTCATCCGCTGCAGCGAGCCGGCCAAGGTGGGGGCGAAAAACTCCTACGAGATCAATGTCTTCGACAAGCGCCCGGAACAGAACTACGCCACTGGCGCCATCGTCGATGTAGCCAGCCCGGCCGTACCGATGATTGCAGCGGGCCGCTGGAACGTGTTTGAAATAACCGCCCGAGGCGATCGCTTCACGGTCACCCTGAACGGCGTACGCACGGTCGATCAGGCCCGCGACGATCGATTCAGAAGTGGGCCGATCGCCCTGCAATATGCCGGGGGCATCGTGAAATTCGCACGGGTCGACATCCTGCCGCTCTGATCCTCGACGACCTCATTCTCGACACGCTGCCCCGACAACTGGCGCATCAGTCCACCTTGAGCCCGATGGTGCGGGCGAGCCGGCCAAACCGCTCCAGATCGGCGGCGAGAATCGCGGCGGCTTCACGCGGTGTACTGATGCCGGGGGCAAACCCCTGCGCGAGCAGTTTCTCCTGCACGGCCTTGCGCGACAGCCCCTGCAGCACCGCCGCATGGATGCGTTCGGCAATCGGCAAGGGCGTCTGGGCAGGTGCCATCAGCCCGAACCACTGGTCGACCTCGTAACCGGGCAAGCCCTGCTCGGCAATCGTGGGAATCTCGGGGGCCACGGCGATGCGGGTGCGACTGGTGACCCCGAGCACGCGCAAGCGACCCTGCTGGGCGTGCGGCAGGATGTTGGCTGCCGTGTTGATCGCCACCGGCGCCACCCCGGCCAGCACATCGGTGAGGGCCGGCGCACACCCCTTGTAGGGCACATGGGCCATGTCGGTGCCGGTCATCATCTTGAACATCTCGCCAGCCAGTTGCTGGGGTGAGCCGTTGCCACACGAGGTATAGGCCAGCGTGCCCGGGCGGCTCTTGAGCAGCGCGACGAACTCGGCGACATTTCGCGCCGACATCGTCGGCGTCATCGCGATCATGAGTGGCGTGGTCGCCACGAGCGTCACCGGCAGGAAGTCACGCGCGGTGTCGAAGGGCAGGCCTTGCAGCACCACCGCATTGATCGCAAACGAACTCGTCACCATCAGCAGGGTGAGCCCGTCCGGTGCACTGCGAGCCACCGCCTCGCTGGCGATCGAACCGTTGCCGCCCGGGCGGTTTTCCACCAGCACCGGCTGCCCCAGCAAGGGCGATATCTCCTGGGCAATGAGCCGCGCCAGGATGTCAGTACCGCCGCCCGGCGGAAAGGTGACGAGAATGCGCACGGGTCGCTGCGGCCAGGACGCCGTGCCTTGCGCGAAAGCGCCCTGCCCGCGTGCGGTGTCGAGCCCCATGTCGAGTCCCAGGGCAAGCGCCACCCCGAGGACCACGCCAAGCCTGCTGCACGGCTGCCGCACGGCAAGAACAGGGCCCCCCCCGGCTCGCCGAACGACGCGAGCCCAGCCGAGACAGTCGGTGAGGAAGGCGTGCGCGGCTCGCCGCGCCAGCGCCAGGTTGCGTGCCGGCCTCATGGGCGGGCCGCCTGCAGTGCCCGCCAGATCTTCTGCGCCGTGAACGGCATCGTGAGGTCGGTGACACCCTGCGGCCCGAGCGCATCGAGGAGCGCGCTGGCGAGGGCGGCCGGCGCGCCAATCGTGCCCGACTCGCCGCAGCCCTTGGCTCCGAGCGGGTTGTGGGTGCAGGGTCGGCTCTCGTCGGTTTCGCTCGAAATCGAGGGCAATCCGTCAGCGCGCGGCATCGTGTAGTCCATGAACGAGGCGGTGTAGAGTTGCCCCGATTCCGGATCGTATTCGGTGCCCTCCCACAACCCCTGCCCGACCCCCTGGGCGATGGCGCCATGCACCTGCCCCTCGACGATCATCGGGTTGATCACCGTACCGATGTCATCGACCGCCGCATAACGGTCCAGGTACACCACGCCTGTGTCCGGATCGATCTCGACCTCGCAGGCCTGTGCCCCATTGGACCACGTGAGATTCACCGGGTCGTAGAAGGCCTGCTCGTGTAGCACCGGTTCCATGCCCGGGGGCAGGCGATGCGCGTAGGCCGCAGCCCGTGCGACATCGGGAAAACCGATGCTGCGATCGGTACCGGTCACCCTGAACTGGCCACGCCCCGCCACGATCTCGTGCTCGACATCGGCTTCAGCCGCCTCGAGCAGATGCGCGGCCAGCCGCCGGGCCTTGGCCACGATGCGCTCGCAGGCCGTGACGATGGCCGAGCCGCCAATCGCCATCGAACGCGAGCCAAAGGTACCGGTGCCATAAGGCACCCGACCCGTGTCACCCTCGACGATCTCGATCTGCGCGATCGGGACGCCGATGCGGTGCGCGACCAGTTGCGCGAAACTCGTGGCATGCCCCTGGCCATGGTTCTGGGTGCCGCAGCAGACCACGAGGCTGCCATCGGCCGCGACCCGGATCTCGGCCGACTCGAAGAATCCGGCCCGTGCGCCAAAGAGCCCGGCGTATTTCGACGGGGCGACCCCCGAGCTCTCGACGAAATAGCTGATGCCAAACCCACGCAATCGACCCTGGGCCGCACTGCGCGCACGCCGCTCGGCGAAACCGGCATGATCGGCCAGTTCGAGCACACGATCGAAGAGTCGCCCGAAGTCACCGGTGTCATAGGTCGGACCGACCGCAGTGGTGTAGGGCATCTGTTCGGCGGTGATGAAGTTGCGTCGACGCAGGGCCATTCGATCGAAGCCGAGCGTGGCCGCCGCCTTTTCGACCAGTCGCTCGAGTACGTAGCAGGCCTCGGGGCGTCCGGCGCCGCGGTAGGCGTCGGTAGGTACGGTGTGGGTAAAGAGGGTTCGTACCTCGACATCGATCTGGGGAATGCGATACGGGCCCGAGAGCACCCCGGTATAGACCGACGTGGGGACGGCAGCGCCTACCGTGGACACCCAGGCCCCGAGTGCAGCCAGCGTACGCACCCGCATCGCGAGAAAGTGGCCTTCGGCATCGAGCGCCAGCTCGGCATGGGTGCGGTGATCGCGCGCCTGGTAATCGCTCATGAACGCCTCGGCGCGCGTCGATACCCAGCGCAGCGGTCGCCCGAGGCGCCGCGCGGCCCAGGCGAGCACCGTCTCTTCGGGGTAATGCTTGCCCTTGGTACCGAAGCCGCCGCCGACATCGGGCGCGATGACCCGGATGGCGTTCTCGGGCAGCGCCAGCTGCTCGGAGACGAGTTTCCGGATGTGATGCGGTACCTGGGTCGTCGAATAGATGACCACTTCGTGCCCGCTCGCCCCCCCGTCTGCAGCGGGTACGGCCACGACCGCGCGCGGTTCCATCGCAGCGCAGGCCAGGCGCTGATTCACCAGGTCGATGCTCACCCGGTGCGTGGCCGACGCAAACGCGGCGTCGACCGCGGCCACCGAGCCGCGCGCGAATCGCAGCGACAGATTGCCCGGCGCCTGCGGATGCACCTGGGGCGCCCCTGGCAAGGCAGCCGCGGCCACATCAACCACGGCCGGCAAGGGAGTCCACTCGACCTCGAGTGCCTCGGCGGCGTCGAGAGCCTCCTCCCGCGTGCTGGCAACGACGATGGCGACTGCCTCACCGACATGACGCACCAGCCCCTGGGCGAGGGAGGGGCGCGGGGGCTCCACCATCACCGAACCCTCGGCACCCGGAATATTCCAGAGGGACCGCATCGGGCCGACCTGATCGGCCACCAGATCGGCACCGGCGAGCACCGACACCACGCCCGGCATCGCCAGAACGCGCTGGCTCGCTGCTGGCGCGATCGGTGCAAATTGCGCATGCGCATGCGGCGAACGCACGAACGCGACATGCAACGCACCCTCGAAGCGCAGGTCGGCCACGTAGCGTCCGCGCCCGGTGAGAAAGCGCTGATCCTCGCGCCGGCGCACCGGTGCGCCGATGCCCTCGAAGCCGGGTATCGCCACGGGCGCGTTCATGACAACACCTTCAGGCGCGCCTCGAGCGCCTCCCAACGTGCCAGGGCCTGCATGAGTTCCTCCTCGATATGCTGATGACGTTCGCCCAGCTCGGCAGCCCGTCGCGAATCCGACCGAAACACCGCGCCATCGGCCAGTTCGGCCGCAATCGACGACTGCTCGGCTTCCAGTGCCTCGATCAGGGCAGGTAATCGATCAAGCTCCTGCTGCTCACGATAGCTCAGCTTGGGGCGTGATGATGCGACAGGTACGCTGACCCGTGGCGCGCTGACCGGGGGCGCGCTGACCGGCGCTGCGGCTACCGATGCCGATGCCGTGCCGGAACGCGCCGACGCAGCGGCTCCGCCGGCGCCCGAGACGACGGCATCACCAGTGGCCAGTGCGGTGCGTTCGCGGGCATCGAGATAATCCTGATAGCCACCTGCATACTCCCGCCACACGCCGTTACCTTCGGCCGCGATCGTCTGCGTGACCACGTTGTCGAGAAACGTGCGGTCATGGCTCACGAGAAAGAGCGTGCCCGTGTAGGCACCAAGCAGTTCCTCGAGCAGTTCGAGGGTGTCGATGTCCAGATCATTGGTCGGCTCGTCGAGCACCAGCACATTGGCGGGGCGGGCGAAAAGCCGCGCGAGCAGCAGCCGATTGCGCTCCCCCCCGGAGAGCGTGCGTACCGGGGAGCGGGCCCGCTCGGGGGCGAAGAGAAAGTCTCCCAGGTAGCTCATCACATGGGTGCGACGGCCGCCGATCTCGACCCACTCGGAGCCTGGGCTGATGGTGTCGGCGAGCGTGGCCTCGTCATCGAGCTGCTCGCGCATCTGGTCGAAGTAGGCCACCTCGATCTGGGTACCGCGCCGCACCGTGCCGGCATCGGGCTCGAGCGTACCGAGGATGAGCCGCAGCAGGGTGGTCTTGCCCGCCCCGTTGGGGCCGATGAGCCCGACCTTGTCACCGCGTGCGATGCGCGCGGTGAAGTCGTGCACGATCGGGCGCCCAGCGAACGACTTGCTGACGCCGGTGAGTTCCGCCACGAGGCGCCCCGACCGGTCGCCGGTGGCCAGACTCATCTGCACGCTGCCGGCGAGCGAGCGACGCTGCGAGCGCTCGATGCGCAAGGCTTCGAGCCGCCGTACCCGACCCTCATTGCGCGTGCGCCGCGCCTCGACCCCCTTTCGGATCCACACCTCCTCCTGGGCCAGCAGCTTGTCGAAGCGCCGGTCGGCGGCCTGTTCGGCGGCGAGCTCAGCCTCCTTGCGCTCGCGATACTCGCGATAACTGCCCGGATAACTGCGCAGCACGCCACGATCGAGTTCGACGATGCGATTGGCAACGGCATCGAGAAAGCTGCGGTCGTGGGTAATGACCACCACCGCGCCACGCCAGCTCGCGATGAGCTCTTCGAGCCAGGCAATCGAACCCAGATCGAGGTGATTGGTGGGCTCATCGAGGAGCAGCAGATCGGGCTCGATCACCAGAGCCCGCGCAATGGCGACGCGTTTGCGCATGCCACCCGAGAGCGTGTCGACCACCGCCACCGGCGAAAGCCCGAGACGGTCCAGCACCTGCTCGACCCGAAGGCGCGACTGCCACGCACCCGAGCGTTCGAGTTCGGACTGCAGCTCGGCGTATTCGCGCAGCAGCGCATCGGCGGTAGCTGCGTCGTGGGAGCCTGCCAGTGCGTCGGTCAACTGCTCGAAACGGGCCAGCGAACGCGCCTGCCCCCCGAGGCCGCTTGCAACCGCCTCGAACACCGTGGCACCGGCCTCGAAGACTGGCTCCTGCGGCACACTGGCCACACGCAGCCCGCCTTGCAGGGTCACCCGGCCGTCATCGAGTGCCGTCTCGCCAGCCAGCACCCGCAGCAAGGACGACTTCCCGGTACCGTTGCGACCGACCAGACCGATGTGCTCACCCGTCTCGATCGACAGTTCAGCGGCGTCGAGCAGCGGATGGTGCCCGTAGGCGAGGTGGGCATTGCCCAGGGTGATCAGTGACATGAGGGGGCCGGCCGGTGAATCGAAACAAGGGTTTGGAGATGCCCGGCCGTGAGCGGCGCGGGAAGGCAGAGCCCGGCGCGAAAGGCCGGGGTGCGCGGCTCGATGATAGCCTGAGCGCGCGGCGCCCCCCGCTGCCCACACCCCTCGCGGGCCGATATACTCCGCGCTCAACGCCCAAGGCAACACCGGAGACAGCATGGACCCCCGCCCCGAAGACACCCTGCACACCACCTCGCACTACTTCCTCGAAGGGTTGAACGAGATCGGGGTCGACTATCTCTTCTGCAACTTCGGCACCGACCATGCGCCCCTCATCGAGGAGATGGCCCGCTGGAAGCGTGAAGGGCGTGCCTTCCCGCCCACCATCCTTTGCCCGCACGAGAACACTGCGATGCACATGGCAGCGGGCTACGCCGCCATCACCGGCCGCGGCCAGGCGGTGATCGTGCACGTGGATGCGGGCACGGCCAACTGCGTGCTGGGGGCCCACAACATCCGCCGCTCGCGCACGCCTCTCCTTCTCATGGCCGGAAAGGCGCCCTTCACCGCACACGGTGAGCTCGAAGGCTCACGTGACAACTACGTGCACTTCGTGCAGGAGCCCTTTGACCAGGCAAGCCTGGTGCGTCCGTACGTGAAATGGGAGTGGACGCTGCCCTCGGGCGTCATCACCAAGGAAGTGCTGCGCCGCGCCCACACGGTATCGCACAGCGACCCCAAGGGTCCGATCTACCTGATGCTGCCGCGCGAAACCCTCGCTGAAACCTGGGCCGAGAGCGCGGTGCACGCCTACCCGGCCGAGCGCTATGGGCGTGCCTCGAGCGGCATGGCCGACCCGGCGGCCATCGACCAGCTGGCCGACCGGCTGCTGGCCGCCGAGCGCCCGACGATGTACACGGCTTACGCGGGTCGCAACCATGCGGCGCCGGCGATCATCGACGCACTCGCCACCTTCCTCGGCATGGGTGTGGTCGATTCGAGCCCGATTCACCTCAACCTGCCGCACGACTCGCCGAATTTCCTGGGTTCGACCCCGGCCGACCACGTGCCCGACACCGACGTGGGCCTGCTGGTGGATGTCGACGTGCCGTGGATCCCGAAACTCACGCGTGAGAACTCGGCCACCTGGTGGGCCCATGTCGACATCGATGTCGTGAAGCAGGACTTCCCGATGTGGGGTTTTGCCACCAACCTGCGGGTGCAGGGCGACAGCACGCTGATCCTCGGTCAGATCCTCGCCGCGGTGCAGGCGCGCGCCACACCGGCTGACCTCGAGCGGGCCGCCGCGCGACGCGCTGCCGTCACCGCGCGCAGTCAGGCGCGCCGCGAGCGCCTCGCGGCTGCCGCAGCGCAGCCGGGCACCCCCGGCAACATCAACCCGGCCTGGATCTGTGCCCAGATCGCGACCCGACTCGCCCCCGAGGACATCATCGTGAACGAGGCGGTGCGCAACGCGCCCAACGTACTCAACCATGTACCCCGCACGGTACCGGGCACCTACATCGGCTTTGCCGGTGGCGGCCTCGGTGGTGCCGCTGGCCTTGCACTCGGCGCCAAGCTCGCGGCACCCTCGGCGCAGGTCGTGCAGTTCATCGGCGACGGGGGCTTCTACTTCAACAACCCATCGTCGACCTACGCGGTGGCTCGCCAGTACAAGCTGCCGATCTTCACGGTGGTGTTCGACAACGGCGGTTGGTCAGCCGTCAAGGAGGCCACGCTGCGCATGTACGCCGAAGGCGAGGCCGCGGACACCCGCGAGTTCCAGGCCCATCTGGCCCCCGACGTGCAGTACGCCGATGTGGTGCGGTCGGCCGGTGGCCATGGCGAGACCATCGCCGACCCGGCGGCACTGCCCGATGCCATCGATCGCTGTCTTGCGTCCCTGCGCGAGGGACGTGCGGCATTGCTGCATGTGAAGGTTCCGCGCATCTGAGCACCCCGGGCGGTCGTCGAGGCCGCATCGTTCAATCTAGTGGAGATACCCGATGTCACGACGTCAATTCCTGCAGCGTTCGGCAATCGCCGGCGCCGGCGCGCTGGCAGTACCGGCCGCCATCGCACAGAGCGGCCCGCAGATCCGCTGGCGCATGACCAGCAGCTTTCCGAAGACGCTCGACACGCTCTTCGGGGCCGGCGAACTGATCGCGAAGCGCGTCGCGGCGGCCACCGGCGGACGCTTCGAGATTCGCACCTTCGCACCCGGTGAAATCGTGCCGGCGCTGCAGGTGGTCGACGCCGTCCAGAACGACACGGTCGAGATGGGCTACACCGCCGGCTACTATTACGTGGGCAAGGATCCGACGTTTGCCTTCGATACCGCGATGCCCTTCGGCCTCAATACCCGTCAGACCAATGCCTGGATGATGCAAGGCGGTGGCGACAAGCTGATGGAAGAGTTCTTCCGCCAGTACAACATCAAGGCCATTGCGGCCGGCAACACCACCGCACAGATGGGCGGGTGGTACCGCCGCGAGTTCAATACCGTGAAAGACCTGCAGGGCATGAAGTTCCGCATCGCCGGCTTTGCCGGGCAGGTGCTGGCACGCCTGGGCGTCGTGCCGCAGCAGATTCCGGCCGGCGACATCTATTCATCGCTCGAGAAGGGCACGATCGATGCAGCCGAATGGGTAGGTCCGCATGATGACGAGAAGCTCGGCCTCGCCAAGGTGGCCAAGTACTACTACGCCCCGGCATTCTGGGAAGGCAGTGCGCAACTGTCCCTCTACATCAACCAGAAACAGTGGGACTCCTTGCCCCCCGAGTACAAGGCGATCCTCGAGGCAGCCTGTGCCGAGGCCGTGCTCTGGACCACGGCGCGTTACGACGCGCTGAATCCGGCGGCGCTCAAGCGCATGGTGGCGGCCGGTGCGCAACTGCGCCGCTTCCCGCGCGTGGTGATGGAAGCAGCGTACAAGGAAGCGCAAGCCCTGTACGCCGAAACCGCCGCCAAGAACGAGAACTTCCGCAAGGTGTACGAATCGTGGAACAAGTTCCGCATCGAGCAGGTGCAGTGGCACCAGGTGGCGGAAATGCCGTTCGACAACTTCATGGCGTCGATCAAGGGCTGATGCCGGCGCGCTAGCGTGTGCCCGGTTCGCCCGAACCCGCCCCTGCCCCGGCAGGGGCGGTCGGTGCAGGACTGGCAAAGCCGCTGAAATCCGATCCCCCACCCTCGCTGGCCGCGTCGGGTTGCGAGGTATCAGCGGGCATTTCGATCTGTACCCGATCGAGATCGACCTTCTGCTCCACGTCGAGCCACATCGTCACCAGACCGGGCCAGGCGATGACGATGCCGGCCATCAGCACCTGCAGCAGCACCCACGGGATGGCCCCGAGATAGATGTCGCTGCTCTTCACGCTTTTCGGTGCAATGCCGCGCAAGTAGAACAGTGCGAAGCCGAAGGGTGGGTGCATGAAGGAGGTCTGCATGTTCACGCACAGCAGAACGCCGAACCAGATGAGGTCGATGCCCATCTTGGCCGCCACCGGTGCCAGCAGCGGAATGATGATGAACGCGATCTCGAAGAAGTCGAGAAAGAACGCGAGGAAGAACACGAAGAGATTGACGACCACCAGAAAGCCCGTCACGCCCCCGGGCAGGCTGGAGAGCAGGTGTTCGATCCAGACCCCGCCATCGACCCCGAGAAACACGAGACTGAACGTACGCGAGCCGATGAGGATGAACACCACCATGGCGGTGATGCGCATCGTCGACTCCATGCCCTGACGCACCAGCGTCCAGGTGAGCCTGCGGTGCATGGCAGCCAGCGCCATGGCCCCGACAGCCCCCATCGCGCCGGCTTCGGTCGGCGTGGCATATCCGAGAAAGATCGTACCGAGCACGAGGAAGATGAGGACGATCGAGGGCACCATGCCCCAGAGGACGCGGCGGATGAGCGGCCAGCCCTGCAGCGTGCGCGCTTCGCGCGGCAAGGGGGGGACCCATCGGGGCCGAAGTATCGACACCGCAAAGATGAAGAGAATGAAAAGCAGCGTCTGCATGATCGAGGGGCCGATCGCGCCCTTGTACATGTCGCCCACCGACTTGCCCATCTGATCGGCGAGCACGATCAGCACGAGCGAGGGCGGAATGAGCTGCGTGATGGTGCCCGAGGCCGCGATGACGCCGGTGGCGAGCTTCATGTCATAGCCGTACCGCTGCATGATCGGCAGCGAGATGAGACCCATCGCGATGACCGATGCGGCCACGGTGCCGGTGATTGCACCGAGGATGGCACCGACGATGATGACCGCGTAGGCCAATCCACCCGGCACTGGCCCGAACAGCTGCCCGGTGCCCTCGAGCAGGTCTTCGGCCAGACCGCAACGCTCGAGAATCGCGCCCATGAACGTGAAGAACGGAATGGCGAGCAGCAGATCGTTGGAGAGGATGCCAAAGATGTTGAGCGGCAGATTGCCGAAGAAGGCCGGCGTGAGATAGCCCAACTGAATCGCTGCGAGCCCGGCCGTGAGCCCGAGCGCCGCCAGCGAGAAGGCCACCGGAAACCCGACCAGCATGAACAGCACCAGCCCGAGAAACATCAGCGGTGGCATCAGCGCCATGGTCATTGCAGGGGCCTCTCGTATTCGACATCCATGTCATGCAGGCCACGCAGGTAGCCGATGCGCTTGACGATCTCGGCCAAGCCCTGCAGCGCGAGCATGGCGAACCCGACCGGCATCACCACCTTCACCCACCAGCGCGGCAGCCCCCCCGCATTGTTCGACATCTCGCCCGATGTGAACGACTCGAGGAAGAAAGGCCACGCCATCCACAGGAAGAGCGCGGTTGCCGGCATGAGGAAGAGAAGAAACCCGAGCAGATCGACCCAGGCCCGCGTACGCGGTGCAAGGCGGCCGTAGAGGATGTCGACCCGCACATGTTCGTTGACCTTGAGAACCCAGGGCGCACCCAGCATCACGATGCCGGCGAACATGTACCACTGGGCCTCGAGCCATGCGTTGGAACTGCGATCGATGAGATAGCGCACGGTGGCATTGCCGGCACTCACGACACACGAGGCGAGAATGAGCCAGCTCGCAAGACGCGCAAAACGCTCGCTCAGCCAGTCGATACCGCCTGCGACACGCAGCCATCCTCTCAATCGAGATTCCCCCGTCATGACAACCGCAGGCCCGTGGTCCGGCCCGCCGCGGGGCACTCTGAGGCGGGCACCCGGAAATGTCAAACGACCGGCGCAGGCGGACGATGACGATGCCAAGTATCGAAAAACGCTATAATTTTCCCTACGGGTGGCCTGTTGACCGACTCGGCGTCAGGGCCCGGCAGCGCGTCTGAGCTCAGCCCCTGCCTCGACGCCAGCGCCCCCTCCGATCCGAATGCCCGTGGCGGTGCCCCTTCTTCCGATGACTATCGCGCATGGCTTGCATGTCGCCGATCGGCCGCTCGCGGTCATGATCGGCAACTTCGATGGTGTTCACCGTGGCCATCAGGCCATGGTGGAACGCACCCTGGCGGCTGCTCGCGAGCGCGGCCTGGGGGCCGCTGCGCTCACCTTCGAGCCGCACCCGCGCGAACTCTTCGCGGCAGCCACCGCGCCAGCGCGCATCACGCCCTTGCGCGAGAAACTGCGGCTGCTCACCGAACTCGGCCTCGACCACATTCACGTCGCACGCTTCACCCGTGCCTTTGCCGCGCTCACGCCCGAGGCCTTCGTCGACCAGATGCTGGTCAAGACCCTGCGTGCGCGCTGGCTCATGGTGGGCGCCGACTTCTGCTTCGGGGCGAAGCGTGCCGGTACCGTAGCGCGACTGCGGTCCCTCGCCAACGAGCGAGGCATCGAACTCGAAGTGCTTGACGATGTGCTCGAGGGCGCGGAGCGCATCTCGAGCTCGGTGGTACGAACCGCGCTCGATGCGGGCGATCTGGTGCGTGCACGCATCCTGCTCGGTCGCCCATTCCAGATCAGCGGGCGCGTGGTGCACGGGCAGAAACTGGGCCGAACGCTCGGCTTTCCGACCGCCAACATCCACCTCAAGTACAACCGCCCACCGGTCTTCGGCATCTTCGCCGTGCGTGTGCATGGCGCAGGTGCAACGCCGCTCGATGCCGTGGCGAGCCTCGGGTTCCGCCCTACCGTCACCCGGGAACGTCGCGCTTCGCTGGAAGTGTTCATCTTCGACTTCCAGGGCAACCTCTACGACCGGCGTCTGGACATCGAATTTGTCGCGAAGTTGCGTGACGAGGAAACCTACGATGGCCTCGATGCCCTGAAGGCAGCGATTGCCCGCGACTGCACGAACGCGCTGGCGGTGCTGCGGCCTGACGCGGCGAGGCCGATGGCCGGCACGCTGTCATCCACCGCAGCACTCGGCGCAGCATCGGCACCGACGACACTCGCCTCCCCACACGCCACCCAGGGCCCCGACGCTTCCCATGGCTAAAGACAAGACTTCCGACAAGGCCGAGTTCCGCTCGACGCTCAACCTGCCTGATACGGCCTTTCCGATGCGTGGCGATCTCGCCCGCCGCGAGGTTCAGTGGGTGAACGACTGGCAGACCGGTCGGCTCTACGAGCGCATCCGTGCCGTCTCGCGCGGGCGGCGTCGGTTCGTGCTGCACGATGGCCCACCCTACGCCAATGGCGACATCCATATCGGGCATGCGGTCAACAAGATCCTGAAGGATGTGATCGTCAAGTCACGCCAGCTCGCCGGCTTCGATGCGCCCTACGTGCCGGGCTGGGATTGCCATGGCATGCCGATCGAGATCCAGATCGAGAAGAAGTACGGTCGCGGCATCACCACCGCGCAGGTCCAGGCCCACTCGCGCACCTATGCCACGGAGCAGATCGCCCGCCAGAAGGCCGACTTCGTCCGCCTTGGCGTGCTGGGCGACTGGAACAACCCGTACACCACGATGGCCCGCGGCAACGAAGCCGACGAGATCCGCACGCTCGGACGCCTCGTGACCGGGGGTTATGTCTTTCGCGGCCTGAAGCCGGTGAACTGGTGCTTCGACTGCGGATCGGCCCTGGCCGAGGCCGAGGTCGAATACGCCGACCGCAAGGACCTTGCCATCGATGTGGCCTTTCGCGTCACCGAACCGGTGCGGCTCGCCGCCGCCTTCGGCCTTGCGCAGCTGCCGCACGACAACGCCTCGATCGTCATCTGGACCACCACCCCGTGGACCATTCCATCGAACCAGGCGCTCAACGTTCATCCCGAGTATCGCTACGAGCTGGTCCAGACGCCGCGCGGTCTGCTCGTGCTCGCGGCCGAACTGCGCGAGGCCTGTCTGGCACGCTTCGGCCTCTCGGGCGAGGTGGTGGCAAGTTGCGCGGGCGCCGCGCTCGAACGCATCGAATTCGCGCACCCGCTCTACGAGCGGCGCTCGCCCGTCTTCCTGGGCGATTACGTCACGCTCGATACCGGCACGGGCATCGTGCACAGCGCCCCCGCCTACGGCGTCGAGGACTTCGACTCGTGCCGGCGCTACGGCATGAAGAACGAAGACATCCTGACGCCGGTGATGTCGGACGGTCGCTACGACCCAGCACTGCCGCTCTTCGGTGGACTGCGCATCTGGGAAGCGAACCCGAAGATCGTCGACGTGCTGGCCGAGCGCGGCGCGCTCCTGCATTCGGCCGCCTTCAACCACAGCTACATGCACTGCTGGCGTCACAAGACACCCATCATCTACCGTGCAACCAGCCAATGGTTTGCCGGCATGGACGTGACACCGAAAGGCGAGCGGCGCACATTGCGCGAAGACGCGCTCGCAGCGGTCGAAGCCACGCAGTTCTTCCCGGCCTGGGGCAAGGCACGGCTTCACGGCATGATCGCCAATCGTCCCGACTGGACCCTGTCGCGCCAGCGCTCCTGGGGCGTGCCGATGGCCTTCTTCGTGCACCGGGTGACCGGTGAACTGCATCCGCGCACGGCCGAACTGCTCGAGGCGGTAGCGCGCCGAGTGGCCGAGGAAGGCATCGAGGCCTGGCAGTCGATGAGTGCCGAAGAACTTCTCGGTGAGGAAGCCAACCACTACGAGAAGGTCACCGACACGCTCGACGTATGGTTCGACTCGGGCTCCACCCACCAGACCGTGCTGCGCGGCTCGCACGCCGATTCGTGCCGGTTTCCAGCCGACCTCTATCTCGAGGGCTCCGACCAGCACCGCGGCTGGTTTCATTCGTCGCTGCTGGTGGCGTGCATGCTCGATGGGCGGGCGCCCTACGAGGCACTGCTCACTCACGGCTTCGTGGTCGATGGCGAAGGCCGCAAGATGTCCAAGTCGATGGGCAATGTGATTGCGCCACAGAAGATTTCCGACAGTCTCGGCGCAGAAATCCTGCGGCTCTGGGTCGGTTCGACCGACTACTCGGGTGAGCTGTCGATCTCGACCGAGATTCTCAACCGGGTGGTGGAATCGTACCGGCGGATTCGCAACACCTTGCGCTTCCTGCTCGCCAACACCGCCGACTTCGATCCTGCGCGCGACCGGATCGACCCGGCCGACTGGCTCGACATCGACCGCTACGCGCTCGCCCTGCTTCGCGGTCTGCAGACCGACCTCGCCGCCGCCTACGACCGCTACGAATTCCACACCGTCGTGCAGCGTCTGCAGACCTTCTGTTCGGAAGATCTGGGCGGGTTCTACCTCGACATCCTGAAAGACCGTCTTTACACCGCTGCGACCGACAGTGCAGCACGACGCTCGGCACAGAATGCGCTGTGGCACATCAGCCGCAGCCTGATTCTCCTGATGGCCCCGATCCTGAGCTTTACGGCGGAAGAGGCCTGGCCCTTCGTCAACCGCTCGAGCGGTGTGGCCGGGACGGTGGGGGCGGCCGACCCGGCAGCCGGTGCCGGCCCCGACAGCGTCTACTTCCACGTCTGGGCCACCCTGCCGGCGCTCGCCGACGAGGGCGAACTCATCGCACGCTGGACACGCATTCGGGCCGTTCGCGCCGAGGTGCAGAGGGAACTCGAGGCGGTGCGTGTGAGCGGCGCCATCGGCTCTTCGCTTCAGGCCGAGGTAGCCGTACGGGCCAGCGACGCCGACCGCACGGCGCTCGAGTCACTGGGCGATGACCTGCGCTTCGTGCTCATTACCTCGGCAGCCGCAGTCGAGCCTGGCGATGCGGGTACGCCCCTGCAGGTGTCGGTACGCGCATCGACCCATGCCAAATGCCCGCGCTGCTGGCACTGGCGCGCCGATGTCGGTGTCGATGCCGCCAACCCGGCCCTGTGCGGTCGGTGCGCGAGCAACCTCTTCGGTTCTGGTGAGGTTCGCGTGCATGCCTGAGGGCGCCTCTCGGCCGCCGCTCCGGCTGTGGCTCGTGCTGGCCGCATTCGTGCTGCTGGCCGACCAGACCAGCAAGAACGTCGTGCTCGCGCACTTCGCCGAAGGCGAGTCGCTCTCGGTGAACCCGGTATTCAGTCTCGTGCTCGCGTTCAACAGCGGCGCTGCGTTCAGCTTCCTGGCAGGTGCCGGGGGCTGGCAGCGCGGGTTCTTCATCGCGATATCGACCGTGGCGTCCGTCCTCATCGTGACCCTCTTGCGGCGCCATCGCGACGAACCGCTGCTGTGCGCTGCGCTCGCCTTCATCCTCGGCGGCGCCATCGGGAACCTGATCGACCGCATCCTGATCGGCCGGGTGGTCGACTTTCTTCTCTTTCACTGGGACACTGCAGCGTTTCCGGCGTTCAATCTGGCCGACAGCGCGATCACCCTGGGGGCAGCCCTGCTCATTCTCGACAGCCTGCGCAGCACACGCGCCGGGCGAGGCAAGACCTGACCCCACGCGAACACGACAACGATTCTTCAGGAGACCAATGGCATGAACATCCTGCTGGCAACGCCCCGAGGCTTCTGCGCCGGTGTCGAACGCGCCATCGAGATCGTGGAGCGCGCCATCGAATTGCATGGGGCACCGATTCATGTGCGCCATGAGATCGTGCACAACCGCCATGTGGTCGAGGAACTGCGGGCCAAGGGTGCGATCTTCATCGAGGAACTCGCCGAAGCGCCCGCCGGCAGCATCGTGATCTTCAGTGCCCACGGGGTATCACGCGCCGTGCGCGACGAAGCAGCGGCCCGCGGCCTGCAGATCTTCGATGCAACCTGCCCGCTCGTGACCAAGGTTCATGTCGAGGTGGCCCGCATGCGCGCCGAGGGTCGCGAAATCGTGATGATCGGCCATCGCGGGCACCCGGAGGCCGAGGGCACCATGGGGCAATCGGCCAGTGGCATGCACCTGGTGGAAACAGTGAGCGATGTGGCGACCCTCAACGTCAACGACCCTGATCGCCTTGCGTGGGTCACCCAGACCACGCTCTCGGTCGATGATGCCGCCGTGATCGTGTCCGCGCTGAAGCTGCGATTCCCGGGCATCGTCGGCCCCAAGAAAGACGATATCTGCTACGCCACCCAGAACCGGCAGGATGCGGTGAAGCAACTCGCTGCACAGGCCGATGCGGTGATCGTGGTCGGATCGCCCAACAGCTCGAACTCCAATCGCTTGCGCGAAGTGGCCACCAACATGGGGCGCCCGGCCTGGATGGTCGATCATGCAAGCCAGATCGAACCGGCCTGGCTCACGGGCATCGGTACGGTGGGCGTCACGGCGGGGGCATCAGCCCCGGAAGTGCTGGTGAACCAGGTCGTGGCGCGACTGCAGGCGCTGGGTGGCGGGACGGTGAGCGCACTTGAGGGCATCGTGGAAAACGTCTCCTTTCCGCTCCCCAAGGGTCTTTCGCGAACGGCCTGACCACGACGCACACCTACGGTATACTCTGGCCCCCGGCGCGAGTCGGGTGTTTGCGGTATGCCGGCATAGCTCAGTTGGTAGAGCAGCGCATTCGTAATGCGAAGGTCGGGGGTTCGACTCCTCTTGCCGGCACCATGCATCGGGCGCGCGCGATGGAAGACGGGCTCGTCGCACTTCACCCGGTGGTTCTGCGCTTGTCAGCGCACCGCTGCCTCGCCCGTGATGGCGAGGTGCTCGGGCGGCAAGCCTGCCCGGTATCGTTCGTGCATCGCTCTGAAGGCTGACTCGATGTGCCGGGCGAACCTCGGCGTGTCGAAGAGGGCCGTCGTGAGGCGGTTGCGCGCAATCCTGTCCTTGATGCCGTGCAGGATTTCCGCGTCCGTGGCCAGGCAGACTGCGAGCGCCTCGTACTCGGCTTCGCTCGAGGTGATCAACTCGGGTACCTCGATGGCGGTGAGCAGGCTCGCGGCAACGCGACTCGCGAAGCTCTCGCCCGTGCGGGTGAGCACCGGCACGCCAGCCCACAGCGCATCGCTGGCGGTCGTGCCCGCGTTGTAGGGGAAGGTATCCAGAAAGAGGTCGGCCACGCGATAGCGAGCCAGATACAGGCTGCGCTCCATGCGCGAGGCAAACACGAGCCGATCGGCGCTGACCCCTCGGCGCTCTGCTTCGGCGCGCAGGTTCTGTCGGGCCTGCTCATGCTCGACATAGAGCAGCAACACCCCGTGGGCTACACGCCCCAGGATGCGCATCCACAGGGAGAAGGTCGCCGGCGTGATCTTGAAATGGTTGTTCAGGCAGCAGAACACGAACGACGACTCGGGCAGTCCGACCTCGGCCCGCGTGAAGACCTTGTCTGCGATCGACCGGGTTCGGTCGTTGACCTGGTAGCTGGGCAGACAGACCACCTTCTCGACGTAATGCGCGCGACTCGCCTCCGGCACGAGGGTGGCGTCGGCCAGCAGGTAATCGTAGTAGTCGGCCCCCATCGTGCCCAGGTAGCCGATGTAGCTCGCCTGAACCGGTGCGGCCCGCAGCGCAAAGATGCCAGGCCGTGCGTCAGTCGTATGTCCGGTCAGGTCTACCGCGACATCGATGCCGAGTTCGCGCGACAGACCCGCCACGTCCCGATCACTCATGGTGGCAATGTCGATGAACCGGTCGAAGCCCCGGACAAGACGCTGGTGCATGCTGTCGGTGCGAGGCGGCCCCGAATAGAAACCCACCACCTCGAACTGGTCGCGATCATGGAGTTCGATCAGTTCGGCCATGAGGTACGACACCGGGTGCTCGCCAAAGTCGGCCGAGTAGTAGCCGATGCGAATCCTGCCCGGCGCAGGCGCCCTGGAGATCGCCCCGAGGGCGGCGTCATGCGGATAGCGCTCCGCCATCACGTCGCTTGCCACAAGGGCATGCAGTTCGGGCGCGTCGACCAAAGCCAGCAGCATGAAACAGTCGATGGGACGCCGCCCGGCCCGTATCGCGCGAGCAATCTCGTCGGCCGCAGCATCGAAGGCGCGCCAGTCGCAGAGCAGCATCCGCAGATACTGTGCGTAGCCGGCGAGAAAGTCGGTGTCAGGCGCCAGTGCGCGGGCTCGCTCGCAACTGGTGAGAGCCTCATCGAGGCGATCGAGCCAGCGCAGGGCAACAGCCCGACTGAGATGCGCCTGGACCGAGTCGGGCTTTGCCTCGATGGCCCTGTCGTAGCTGACCAGCGCCTCGGCCCAGCGCTTGTTTTCCGCCAGAACGAGGCCCCGGTTGTGCCAGGCGTTCGCATGACGAGGCGCACAGCCGATCGCCCGGTCGCAACTGGCCAGCGCCTCATCGAAACGCCTCAGCGCATGGTGGACTGTTCCGCGATTGTTCCAGGCGTCGGCATAGTCGGGCCTGCAGCCGATGGCCTGGTCATAGGCCGACACGGCTTCATCCAGACGTCCGAGTGCCTGCAGGACGACCGCGCGGTGGTAGTGGGCTTCGGCCAGATCGGGCCGGACGGCAAGCGCTGCAGCGTGACTCGCCAGCGCGTCCTCGAGGCGATTGAGCGCCTGCAAGGCATTGCCGCGGTTGCACAAGGCCTCGGCGTAGTCAGGGCGTATGGCAAGGGCCGTGTCGTAGCTGGCCAGCGCCTCGTCGAACCGCTTGAGTGCCTGCAGTGCATTGCCCCGGTTGCTGTGTGCTTCGGCATGGTCTGGCCGAACGGCGATCGCCCGGTCGTGGCTCGCCAGTGCCGCCTCGGAACGCCCGAGTTTCTGCAAGGCCGTGCCTCGGTTGTTGTAAGCCTCGGCATGATCAGGCGCGATGGCCGTGGCGCGCGTGTAGCTCGTGACGGCCTCCTCGAGGCGGCCGAGCGCCTGCAGGGCGGCACCGTGGCTTGCCCACGCATCGGCGAAGTCCGGCTTGATCTTGAGTGCCCGCGCAATCGACTGAAGCGCAAGCTCCGGTTGACCGGACTGCAAGGCCACCATGCCTGCGAGGTAGCGGGCCACGAAGTGCTTTGGCTGATGGGCGAGCACCTGCTCGTAGAGCCATCGGGCCTCGGCCAGGGCCCCTTGCTGATGCAGCGCCATGGCCTGCTGCATCCATTGTGCCACCTGGAACGCCCTTGCATCGACCGGTGGACCACCGGGCGAACTCTGCACGCCACTACTGCCTTTACGGGCCATGATGAAGCCTTCGCCGAGAAACGATCGGAGGGCGCTGACCCTGTTCGCGCCCCAGGCGGCAGGAGACGCACCTGCAACCCGGACCCACGCACACGCTCCGTCCGGGTGCGGCCGGATTGTAGCAGCGGGACCAGCGCGTTCCGTGCACGACAGACCGTATCAATCAACCCGGCGGACGCGCCCCTCGCGTTCGCAAGGGGCTGGCCCCGATGGCGAACGCGCCCCGGGCCGAGCGCGTCACGTCATCGCGGGTACAGAACCATCGCGCGGAATGGATCGTGCTCGGGCCAGCGACCGGGTCCGGGTGAAAAGACCTCGAAGCGGATCTGCAGTCTTGCGCTGATCGGGCGACCATCGCGACGCACAGGCTGCAGCGGTGCGGTTGTCAGAAAGCGCTCGAGCAGCGGTGCGAATCGCCAGTCACCCGCGCCGGACAACACCTCATGGGCGCTGAGCACGCCCTCGCGCGTGATGTAGACCTGCACGACCACCCAGGCCGACATGGGCTCCGGCATCAGGATGCGCAATATCGAAAACGGCAGGGGGGCGATGCTGTCGCGCTCGTTCACCGCCAGAAAAACGTCGCCCGGAAACGCCCCATCGGCAATCTCGGCGTGCGCAGGGGACGCCTCCTGGTCGAGGGCAGTGCCAGGCGCAGTGCCGGGTGCAGTACCGGGTGCAGCGCCGGGCGCAGTGCCGGGCGCAGTGCCGGAGGGAGCACCTTGCGCCTCGGGCGGGGCGGCACTGAAGACAGGCGTCACGGCAGATGATGCGGCAGCGACCGGTTGCAACTCGGGTTTGACCGGTTCAGATGCAGCAGGCCCGACCACGCGCAGCGTGATTGCTGCCGGCGCAGTCACCAGCGCTGGCCTGGCCACCGTCCCTTCCGATGCCGACTCGACGCCGATATCGGACACCGGCGCGCCCCCGGGATCGCCTGACACCCCGACCGTGGGGGAATGAAGCCAAGGCGCCAGAAGGAAGGTGGCCATCAATCCATGAATCGCGCCTGAAGCGAGCCAGGCAGCCCCGCGAGGCATACGCTCGATTAGACGCACGTCCGATGCCTCGCTATCATTCGGCGATGAACACGCCGCGTACACGTCAGGAAGTTGCTGCTCTGCTGCAGGCTCACGGCGTCCACGCCACACGCCAGCGCATCGATGTGGCACATGCACTGTTCGGGCAGACTCGGCACCTGAGTGCCGAGGACATACTGGAATATCTCAACACCGGGCCAACGACCGAGACGGATACAGACCTCGGCAGGGGACCTCTGGCGGGAAGGTCGAACGATCGCCCGGTGACACGCCGCGCCGTTTCCAAGGCCACCGTGTACAACACGCTGCGACTGCTGCTCGAGCGTGGTGCCATCAGGGCACTCGTGGTCGAAGCCACCCGGGTCCTGTACGACCCCAACAACGCGCCCCATCACCACTTCTTCAATACGCTCACGGGTGAACTCACCGACTTTCCGGCCGGACCGGTGACGGTGGAGGGGCTTCCCGTACCGCCCGCCGGCACCGTCGCCGACGGGGTGGATATCGTGGTCCGCATCCGCCCGACCGCGCAGACCAGCCGCTAACGCATCTCGCGCCACGCGGCCCGACGTCCGACAAAGGGCTGGATGTTGGCTGTCAGCGGGCTTGAAAAGCTGTCGTTGGCACCCGTGACCTGAACAACCGGGGTGGCGCCGACGACATACACGGTAGTGCCGACCGCCGATATCGGCAAAGCCGTGCGCGCTGGCTGCCCGGCACCGGCCGCGGGAAGGCCCGTCTGCACGTTGAGGACATAGATCCATGACGATCCACCGGCGACGCACGGATCGTTGCTCGGCGCATTGCTCACCAGGACGAGATTGCCACCGATGACCACCGGGTTGACGAGGAGCCGCTCGGCGGCCGTGCCACCGCTGACAACCCCGGGAAGATCCAGCACGTAACCCTTCACCGACGCCGTGTTGGTATTGGCCACCACCGTGGTGCCGCTCACCTGCAACCCGACCAGATCACTGCGTGCCAGGGCACCCGGCATGGTGTTGCTCTGCGGATAGGCGTCGATGAGGCCGTAGATCGATTGCACCTGCGTCGTGGTCCGATCTGCATCGGAGAAGAGTTGTCCGGTGCCCAGGGACACCAGCGGCATGTTGGTGGGCGAGAAATACATCTCGGGCAGGGTGGTGACGGGCTGCGCGACGCCATTGCCATCGACGAGCCTGGCGAGAAGGGTAGGCCGCATCGTCTCGGCAGAGGCCGGCGTGCGCAGGTCGTAGCGCCAGACATTGCCGTTGAGATCCCCCCCGTAGGCAAGGAGCGCGGTGTTGTCGACCGTCGAATTGCCAATCCAGACATTGACCTGGGCGAGGCCCGATTCGGGGGCCGACCCCGAGTCCTGCCCGTTCCAGTTGTTGTCCAGTCGCGCCACCTGAGCCCCGGTGACCGCGTCGAGTATGTACAGGTGACCCTTGCCGTCCCGGTTGTTGTAACCCGAGGCAAGAAGGACCACCCACCGCCCGTTGGTCAGTTTCGTGATCACCGGCGTGCTGTAGGCAAAACCGAGCTGGCAGGCCTCGTAGACGCCCGCGGCCGGGTTGCTCACATCGGTCTGACCACTGCAGGCCGCATCGGAGGGATTGCGCCTGAATTCCCAGAGCGGGATCGGCTTGGCCGCGCTCGGGTCGGTGATGTCGATCGCGTAGAACCCCGAGGTGCCGCTCAGGGCTCCGCCACCGCGGCTGCCGCCCACCAGGATCGTGCGCCACTTGCCGGCACCCGAGTCATGGACGTCAGCCGCGACCGGCGCGCCATCGAGGATGAACTTGTGATTGGTCGCGTACGCTGGCGAAGCAACCTGATAGACCTCGGGCACCACCGAGCTGGGCATCATCGCCCACTTCTCGGCCACGCTACCGCTGGTACTGGGGTCGAAGGCATGCACGAACCCGTCATTGGCTGCTGCGTAGAGTCTGGGAGCCCGATTGGCATTGGTCGACTTGAACGTGCCGTAATCGTTCTCGGTGTAGTTGAAGACCGGCGGCCCGACATACACCGGCTGACCACCGACGATGTCGCCCAGGGGCATGAAATTGGCGTTGTTGTCGACCCGATAGCGGAAGATCTGCCCTGCCTGCATCGGTGCCGAGATCTCCTTGGCGCGGGAGCCGCGCAGCCAGTTCACCAGATCTCCTGCACTGGAGCCGAGATAACCCTTGTCGCTCGTCGTCGTATCCAGTGCGGTCTTCAGGTTGATCGAACCGGACGACGCAGGCAACTGGGTCCCACCGGCACCTGCCACACACGCGTTGCCGCTCTTCACCGGGGTGTCCCAGCGCAGATCGAAGACCGACGAACCACTCATCAGGAGCATGTTGCGATCGTCGCACCACAAGCCTGATGACTTGTCGTACTGGATGCGATTGCGCAGGCTTGCGCTCGCGCTCACCGCCGTACCTGTCGTGGTGATGGGCGTGCTGGTCGAGGCATCGATGGTCGCGGCCTGTACGAGCAGATCACCGACCCAGAGCGTTGGCCAGTAGGCCGTGAAGAAGTTCGTGAACGAGGCGCCGTTGGCCTGCTGCTGCACCCGATCGGCAGCAACTGCCCCCCCGTAAACCGGGACGCTCACGACCGAACTCACCATGCTCATGAGACCCTGAACGACATCGGACACATTGCTGGCCGAGTAATAACGCCCGCGTCCGTTGACGGCGGCGTGCCAGAGGTCATCGACGCGCGGATCATTGGCGCCGTAGTTGAGCGGAGGCTTCTGCCAGTCGGGCCAGAACTGGGTGCCATTCACCAGCGTCGACCAGTCGCTGCTGCTCGTCGGATTGATCGCGTAATCGGGCGCGTACTTGAGATAACCCGACACGCCCAGCCCCATGGTGTACGTCGTCATGTGCTGGAACCGGTTGGTATCGCTCAGGGGCGATGCCCCGGCAGCAGGCACCGGCAGGTTGTCGGGCATCGAAGGCCGTATGTCGGTGTCGTAGTAGTACATCGCAATGTCGGCGAGGCTGCTCGTGACACCCTTGGTCGAGATCACCGGCGTGGTCACACGCCCGGCCGAACGACTCCAGGTGTACTTGATCGGCGCACCGCTCGCATCATGGGTGAGACCGGGCACGCGAAAGTAGAAGTAGGTCGCGGGGTCTGTCGTCACCGGAGACTGCGTGCAGACGAACTGCAAGTCGAGTCGGGTGCCCGCACAGGTCATGTTGGGTTGAGGCCATCCGGTCTTGTAGAAGTACTTGCTGCCAATCTGCTGGATGTTCGTATTGGCGGGAAAGCTGGTGCCGGTCTGCGCCCAGGGTGCCAGCTGACAGCCAGCCTCACCCCAGTACGAGGTCGTGCCACCTGTCGTGGTGCATGAGCCTGCCTGCTCGCCGGTCGGGCAGTTCGTCTGCCCGCCCGATACATATGCGCGATAGTTGAACAGGGCATTGCATATGCCGCCCGGACACGTGGGCGTGCCCGGGGCGAGGGTGCTCGTGATCGAGATGGGTACATATCCCTGAGCCCAGCGACCGACCGCCACGACGCCCTGATTGTTTGTCTCGGTTCCGCCCACGTAGTACTCGTAGACGCCATTGTTCCAGAACTGGTAGGCGCCCACGACGTGATCGGCATCCCGGGGGACGAGCAGCGGTGAGGGCAAGGTGCTCTCGGTTCCGTCCGCATTGAGCAGGTACGCCTGGTAGGACGCACTGCCTGCGCCAGTCTGGATGCCCAGGTTGTTCTGCATGATCTGGGCCTGATCCTGGCCGACAGGCTCGTTGTACCCCGGCCAGCAGTCGGTGTCGGAGGTCGTATTCGTGTCGTCGAAGGGCTTGTAGGCCTGCGGATCCGGAAACGGTTGAGTCCATTTCCCGGACCGACCATCGGACCCACCACTCGGACTGAAACCGCTCCGCCCCGGCGGCGAATCGTAGGAACTCTTGGCCAGAGAATCCCGGAGGCCCTGCCCGTTGCCGGCATCGCTGTAGAGTCCGTCGGTCACCAGCAGGCTGTAATTGCGCTGGCAACTGGACTGCACCGGATCGGGTTTGCCGCTCGCATCGAGCATGCCGTAGGTCCAGGTCGACCCGCCATACGCCCCCCCCAGGCCGGCGTAGTACTGGCCGGCACGCGAGAGCGCCGTGTGCAGGTTGGTGAAACTGCCCTGCGGTACGACCTGCCCGTAGATCTTCGCGAGCAGCGCAGCCCGCCCTGTCGCATCGAGCGTCGCCGGCGGCATGAAGGCATAGCTGCCGACCGGGTTGTACCTGTTCTCGTAGGCGACATCGGTGCAGGTGGGACAGGGGCGCGCGATATTCGAAGCCGTGATCGGCGTGGTGGTCGTGGTGAGGAGCCCGGTCCGCAGGCCACCGCTCAGGGTACTGGCAAAGGTGTTGCCGAGCGCCGACTTCATGGTGTTCATCCGGCTGCGGTAATAGCTGTACCAGCGGGCGTAAGAGGGCGCCGCAGCCATGGTCGCGGTCATCCGGTAGAAGATCCAGCTCCCTGTCGGCAGGTAACCTGTCCGGGCAGGGCTGACACTGATCTGCCCGCCACTCGTCGTGTTGACTTCAAAGGGCGCCAGACAATCCCACAAGCCGGGCAAGGTCCCCGCGACATCGGGAACCCACGCGTACTCCCCTGCCGGGAGCGGTGTGGATCCGTAGCCACGCGGGGTCATGAGCAGGCTCACCGCCCCGTCGGTCGACAGGTCAGTGGTCCTGGCCGGGTCGTAGGCAACGACCGGCTGGGGCGACTGGGACCAGTTGGTGGTGTTCAGGCCGTAACTGCTGTAACTCGGTTTCCATCCTTTCTCGGATGGATTCGACGGATTGGCCAGATAGGCTGCAAAGCCATCGACAGGCGCTGCATTGAACGAAGGTTGCGCGAGGGGCGGTGATGTCGAATCGGGCGCCGGTGGAAGAGGATATGCCCCGGAGTCGGCATCAGCCCAGTAGGTGCTGGGGTTGCCATTGTTGAAGTACAGGCTGTTGCACAGGTGCGAGTACTGCCCGGCATGCTTGTAGGTATCGCCATCGCCGATGCCCCAGGGTGCCGAGTTGTCCTGAGCCGGCATCACTTCCATGAGCATGCTGCTCGAATTGTCGAGCAGCACCATGAGATTCGGTACCGCCGGGGTAGCGGCCGAGCCGAGCATCGGCACCTGCGGAATGACGAGGCCTGCCAGCGCTGCCGGGGAGGGCAGCGCCAGCAGGACCACCAGCACAAGACTGAGCAGCTGCCGCCACAATGGCGCGGGTGCGACCTGCCGGTCGTCAAGGTCGCAAGCGTCGGCCGACGCCACAACTGGCCCGGGCCCTGCCCGCAGGTCATGATCGGCTGTCGTCATCATGAAATTCCTTTCCGTCATCATCGTTTACGCTCTTCCTGTCCTGACGCAGCTTCCACGCTCTGGCACCACCCGGGTTCAACGAACCATCGCCTGCACGAAACTGGTGGAGTTGCGCGGGCCCTGCACGGCAACGCTCACCCGGAAGAAGGCATTGCTGGTGGTCATCGCAAGCTGGGGCCTGCCGTAGGCCGTGCCTCCCATGCTCGAACCGGCACTACCCGTGCTGCTCACCCCGATGCAACTGGTGGCATTGGCACTCACGCCCGAGCCCAGGGCGGGATCGCACATGCGATGAATCACATAGCTGAAGGAGAGCCAGCCGGCGTTGGCCACTGTCGTGCTGGCGACCCAGCCTGTGCGTGTTCCGTCGAGCGGCAAGGTGCCGTCGAGTTGCCCCGGATTGCCACCGGTGCCCGGGGCTCCCCCGGTGCCATCACCCCAGGTCGACCAGTAGCCCACAGCGGCATTGTCGGCATTGAGAGCCGTGGTGTTCAGGAGGAGCCAGTTGCGTGCGGTCTCGAGCGCGTGACTCGAGGCCATCAGGGTGGCCCGCTTGTAGCCCAGATTGCCCGCCACCAGAACGCCGGTGGACACCGCGCGCATCAGCGCCAGCCCGGCCAGCGACAGCGACACGAGCGCGACGAGCGCAATCACGAGCACGATGCCGCGCTCGCGTGCGGGAAAACGGGGGTCATTTCCAGACATTGTTGAGCGGCACGAGGCCGGTTGCGTAGACACGGTAGCGATAGTTGCGCCAGTCGTCCGGATTGCCGGGGTCGGCCGGACTCACTTCGGTGGCCGACACGCTGGCTGCGGTACCGATGTGAAAGGCAGCCCCAGTCCAGGGAATGGCCGGTCGGTTCGTATCGGCGATCGTGGCGCGATCGGTGGTGGCGGTTGCGGTACGGGCAGCACCATCCGCGAAATACACCCCGCCCTTTTCGTACTGGGCGCTGCGCGAGAGCACCGCGACCCGCACGGCCATCACCCGCGCATAAAGGGCAGGCTGCGTGGCCGGGAGGAAACCCGGATCATTGGGGTTGAACCACTCGGTGGCGTCGTCGATGCGCCCGTTGGCATTGGCATCGAATCCGAACTGCACCTGCAGGTTGACGATGCCATCGGCCACCGGGGTGGTCGTCCCGGCCACGCCACCCGGCTGCAGAAGCTGCGACACCAGTTGCCCGTTGTCGGCAATCGACCAGCGCACGATGCGGGGTACATCACCCAGATTGGCCACCGATCCCGTGGCTGCAAGCCCGGCGGACGTGAGATCGGCGGTGGTGATGCCCGGGTTCGCGGTAGCCGAGCCCGCAGCGCCAGCCGCACTCATCGCGGTCGTCCCGATCACCCTCGTCAACACACACTTGCCCGGCGACAGGCCATCGGCCACCAGCGCGTAATCGGTCTTGCCATTGACGTTGAGCCGGAACCCGATCGGGCCCGTGGCAATGGCCAGTTGCCCGCCCGACAGACTCGTGTAGGTCACCACATTGGTCATCAGCGGCGAATTGCCTGCAATGACCGTGAGCGTGTCCGGTAGCGGCAGGCCATTGGCATCGGCGCCGCCGTCGGTCGCCCAGACATTGAACAAGGGTACCGCCGTACCACCCACGCTCAACGGACAACCGAACGCGCCTGGCGGGAGGTTGGAGAGCCCCCAGCCGGCGGACGCAATGTCGCGCTCGAGCGCAAGGAGGGCCAGATTGCCCTGGACCTGGGCGTCGCCGCCACCGGTGGTGGAGCGCTTGCGCTGCTCGGCCATCGAGAGCACCTGGTAGATGACGACACAACCCACTGCCGCGAGCACCAGCGCGACCAGCACTTCGACCAGACTGAAGCCGCGGTCGCCGCGGCGCCACCGCTCCGGCCGGCACGACGGCCCCCCACTCGTGCGCGGCGACAAGAGGCTCGCCGTGCAGGGTCGGGCTGCGGTCGATCGGCCTGACCCCGCCCCCCTCCTGTCGGGCCTAGTTGACATTGGAGGCCACCTGATGACTATGGGGGGCTGCATCGCCCGGAGCGAGCCAGCACAGCGTCACCAGCACCTGATTGAAGCTGGCTGCATTGACCGTGATCTGCTGGTAGCCGGCGGTGCCTGCCCCCGGGAGCCCTGCAGCGGCCTGCAGCCGGCCGAGCCAGGCCGAAACCCCCGTCCTGGTGCTGTCGGCCTGTCCTCCCGAGAAGTTGCCGCATCCGCTGCCCGACGCATTGAGCGCAAAGTTCGCCAGATCGACCGGGTCGACGAGCCCGTTGACCCGGGACACTTCGGCCGAAATGGTCTGCAGGATTTCGGTGGCGTAGTTGGCTGCCTCGACCCGGAATTCGGCATCACGGGTCGAACGGATCGAGGCGGCATACATGCCGACGAGTGCGAGTACACCCACCGAGAAGATCAGGAGAGCAACCAGCACCTCGATGAGGGTAAAGCCCGCAACGCAGGTGTACGAACTTGCGGTGACGGCGCCGAGGTCCGGACAACCGATGCGGGCACCCCTCGGGCGGGTGAATGCAGCGGAGTCGGCACATCCCAAGGCAGCGGGCATGTCAGCAGGCCCTCGTGTCACCCGTTACCGCCGCCGGATCGCAAAGACGGATCTGGCCGAACGGGCTCACCGTGATGCGCTGGCAGCGATACCCGCCAGCGGGAGCCGTGCAATCGACGGTGGACGACGACGGTGCAAAGGTAAGAAGCACCGTGCTCGCCAGAGCGGCGAATGAGCCATCAGCCGAAGCTCCCAGCGCCTGACCGAAGCTGTCGAACCGGATCTGACCGCTAAAGAGGCTTGCCGTGCTGGAACTCACACTCACCGCAGCGCCCGCGCTGCCCTCGGCACCACTACTCGCCCGTATCAGGGCTGCACCCTGCGAGTCGACGACTGCCCAGTCACCCCCGGTAGCATCAGAGGTCGCCGTGAGCGCAAACGGCGTCTGCGTGGGATCGAGGCCCCTACCCTGCTGGAACGTCACCGCACGGCCCCGCTGGATGGCTTCGGTGCGCGCCTGCTGCAGCCCGGCCACAAACGACTCGGCCAGCGTGCGCACCCGGTTGTTGGCACTGATGACGCCCACCTGGGGCATTCCGATGAGCAAGGCCACCACCACGATCGAAAGCGTCACCATGAGCTCGATGAGCGTCACACCCCGGGCCGGCCGCGCCGACTTCGCCGACCTCGCGGGCGTGCCATGAGGCACTGTCAGCACGAACCGTCCTTGCGCATGACCCAGCAGGTGCTCGGGCTGGGCAAGGTCCAGCCAGAAGGCACTGCAGTCGTCGCCTGGACGCCTGCCTGGGTGAGCGTGTAGGTGATGCCCCCCACCGAATTGGCATTGCCGGTCGCTGTGAGCGTGTAGGTCGAGGTCGTGCAGACTGCGCTCAGCGTGAACACCACATTCGCGCCCTGCATCAGACTGGTGATCGACGACGGCGGATTGCTGGCGCAGATCGGTGCGGTGGCGTAGGTGCGATTGTCCTGGAACCAGCTCTCGAGCTGCGTCTGCATGCTTGTCAGCCCCTGGGTGGCAACCGGCAGACGCCCGCGCAGCATGTAGTACATGTACGACGGTATGGCCACCGCCGACAGGATGCCGATGATGCCCACCACCACCATCATTTCGAGCAGGGTGAAGCCGCGATCGGCTCGGCGCATCGGGCAGGTCTCCAGACAGGTCGGACGTGACCTGCGGAGGCTAGCGCGGCACCCTGCCCGCCCCCGGACCCGGCAGACAACCGGGCGCCCCGACCCGACGAACGGTCAGGCGAGCGCTCCTGCGAGCGGGCTCAGCGGCGCAGGGAGAGATCCGGGAACAGCCCGACGAGCCGTCAGGCGGGCGGCGCGGGCCGCTGCGCCGACTTGGGTCTGAACGCCTTCACGACCGCGGCGTTCGTCTCGATGTAGGGGCCGCCGATGAGATCGATGCAGTACGGAATGGCCGCGAAGATGCCGGGCACGATCGAGGCGCCATCAGCCCCCTTCAGACCCTCGAGGGTCTCGCGGATCGACTTGGGCTGGCCCGGCAGGTTGACGATGAGGGCCTCGCCGCGAATCACCGCCACCTGCCGCGACAGGATGGCAGTCGGGACAAAGCGCAGGCTGATCTGGCGCATCTGCTCGCCAAAGCCGGGCATCGTCTTGTCGGCTACCGCGAGCGTCGCCTCGGGGGTCACATCACGGCGCGCAGGGCCGGTGCCACCCGTGGTGAGCACGAGATCGCACCGCACCGTGTCGACGAGATCGATGAGCGTGCGCTCGATGAGCGGCTGTTCATCCGCGATGAGGCGGGTCTCGATCTCGAACGGCGTCGCCAGCGCCGATTGCAGCCATTCTGACAAGGCCGGAATGCCCTCGTCGCGGTAGACCCCGGCCGAAGCGCGATCGCTCACCGACACCAGGCCCACGCGCAAGGCACGATCGAGCATGTTCATGCGTTCTCCTCCCCTGAAGCTTCTCCCGAGGGACTGTCGACCGCATCGTCGGGGTTGGCCTCGGCGGCACCGGGGACGGTACCGGCGAGGGCCGCAGATGCGGCCGCTGCGGTGGCGATAGCCTCGCGCACCCAGCGGAAGAGCTCTCGGTAATGCCGCGGCGAGCGCTCCTTGCCGGCCGCGATGTCGGCACGCTCGCGGCGCGCCTCGCGCAAGGTGTTACGAAACCCCTGCATGTCCTGCAGACGGTAGCGATCGGCAAACTCGGTGAGCGCCGACTCCTCGGTGAGCAGGCGCTCGCGCCAGCGCTCGATCTCGTGCAAGGCTCTGGCCTGCTCGACCGACTGGCTCTGCCAGGTGGCAATGCGCGCCCGAATGGGCTCGGGGTCGACATCACGCATGAGGCGTCCCACATACTGCAACTGACGGCGGCGGGCTTCATCCAGCCGCGTCATGCCGCGCGCAGCCTTGATGGCGTCAAGCAGTTCCTCGGCAAGGTCGATCTGCGCCAGTTGATGGTCGCTCAGGCCCACCAGCACATCGCCGAGCGCCTGGAGGTCGTGCATCTGCGCCTTGCGACGCGTCTTGCTCGGACGCCTGAGCCAGGCAGGACCCTCGGCAAGGGCATCAGCGTCAGCCACTGCTTCGCCCGCATCGCCACCGTCGGCGTCGGCTCGCCGCTCGACGTCGGCCACCTCGCCCGGCGACAGTCCCTCAGACTTGCCACCGCCAGCACCCGCGACGAGGCCCTTGCCTCGCCCGCGTGGCCCCGCCACTGCCGCCCGACCCTTGTGCAAACCCCGCATCGCAATCCTGGCTCCATCCATCGTCGCTGCTATGATACCGAATGCGGCTTCGTGCCCCGGCAGTTTCCCTGCGACGGTCTGGCGCCCTTGCCGACGCCTCACCCGAGCCCAGATCGCCCCCCGCTCCACCCCCGCCTGCCTAATCCCCGCCCAGCCATGTCCGATTCGCGCTTCGCAACCTCTCTGCCCCAACTCCGATCGATCGCCGCGCAGGCGCTCGACATCGCCGCCCGCACCGGCGCAACCGCCTGCGATCTCCATGTGTCGGAGGGCTTCGGGCAGACCGTCACCGTGCGCAAGGGCGAGGTCGAGACCATCGAACACAACCGCGACAAGGAACTGGGCGTAACGGTCTACATCGGTCAGCAATCCGGCTTTGCCAGCACTTCCGACCTGGGACCGAAGGCTGTCGCCGACACGGTAGCGGCGGCCCTCGCCATCGCGCGGCACACGGCCAGCGATGACGCCAATGGCCTGGCCGAGCCCGAATTGCTCGTCCGAGAGGTGCGCGACCTCGACCTCTACCACCCGTGGGACCTCTCGGCCGACGACGCCATCGAGATGGCACGGGCCTGCGAAGCAGCCGCGTTTCGGCTCGACCCTCGCATCGACAACTCCGATGGTGCGAGCATCTCCACCCAGCAGTACCAGTTCGCGGCAGCGAACTCGAACGGCTTTCTGCAGGGCTACCAGACCTCGCGGCATTCGATTTCATGCGCCGTGATTGCCTCCGAGCGCGGCCAGATGCAGCGTGACGACTGGTACGCGAGCGCACGCGCAGCGAGCGACCTGCCCGACCCGGCCGCCATCGGCGAGTACGCGGGCCGGCGTACCCTGGCTCGCCTTCGCAGCCGCAGCCTGAGCACCCGGCGCGTACCCATCCTGTTCGAGGCACCGGTGGCCGCAGGCCTCATCGGGCACTTCATCGGCGCGGTGAGTGGGGGCAGTCTCTATCGCAAGTCGTCTTTCCTGCTCGACTCGCTTGGCACCGAGGTGTTCTCGCCCATCGTCAACCTGCGCGAAGACCCGCATATCCTGCGTGGACTCGCCTCGGGCTGCTTCGATGACGACGGGGTCACGACGCATGCCCGCGATGTCGTCCGGGATGGCATCGTGCAGGGCTACTTCCTCGGCACCTACTCGGCACGCAAGCTCGGCATGCAGACCACCGGCAATGCGGGGGGCTCGCACAACCTCATCCTCGCCCCGGGCGAACACGATCTGGAGGGACTGTTGCGCGAGATGGGCACCGGGCTCCTCGTCACCGACCTCATGGGGCAGGGTGTCAACTCGGTCACCGGTGACTACTCGCGCGGTGCTGCCGGATTCTGGGTGCAGGGCGGGCGCATCCGCCATCCGGTCGAGGAGGTCACCATTGCCGGCAACCTGCGCGACATGTTCCGCGGCATCGTGGCCATCGGGCGCGACACGCTGGTGCGCGGTTCGCGCAGCAACGGCTCCATTCTGGTCGAAGGCATGACCGTGGCCGGGCGCTAGCGGTCCTCAGCCGACACGCCGCGAGAAGTCGCGCGGTCGAAAACCCAGCAGTCCGAGGACGGCGAGGTAGGTGCCTGCCCCGGCCCCGACCACCCCCGCCAGGGCTGCCGTACGCGCGAGGCTCGAGGCGTCAAGCCACCAGGGCAGCGGGGGCACGACCATAACCAGCACAAGCCCCATCGCCACCAGCGCAACCCCGATGCGCCCGGCAAACCCGGCCCAGCCCCGCTCGGGAGAAAAGATCGCACGGCGACGCAACTGGCGAAAAAGCAGGATGGCGTTGAGACACGCCCCGAGGCCGATGGCGAGCGCAAGCCCGGCATGCTGCAACCAGCCGACCAGCGCGAGATTCATCACCTGGGTCAGCGCGAGCGTCAGGATCGCGATCCGCACCGGCGTACGGATGTCCTGCCGGGCATAGAACGCCGGAGCCAGCACCTTCACGAGAATCAGTCCGACCAGACCCATGCTGTAGGCGATGAGCGCGGCCCGGGTCATGAGAACGTCATGCGCCTGGAATTCGCCATGCAGGAAAAGCGTGGCCACCAGCGGCCCGGCCAGCAGTGCAAGACCCAGCGCCGAGGGCAACGCAAGGAGCAGCGTCATGCGCAGCCCCCAGTCGAGCACCCGCGAATAGCCCGTGGGGTCGTCACTGGCGTGGTGGCGCGACAGGCTGGGCAGGAGGATGGTGCCGAGCGCGGCACCGAGAAGCCCGGTTGGAAACTCCATCAGGCGGTCGGCATAGTTGAGCCAGCTCACGCTGCCCGGGGCGAGCCAGGAGGCAAACACCGTATTGAGCAGCAGGCTGACCTGCGCCACCGATACCCCGAGCAGCGCCGGGGTCATCTGGCGCATCACGCGACGCACACCCGGCACTCGCCAGGGTGCCCAGACCCAGCGCGGCAGGAGCCCGAGGCGGGCCAGCGCCGCTCCCTGCAAGGCCAGTTGCAACACCCCACCCGCGCAGGCCGACCAGGCCAGCACCTTCACCGGCGGGTCGAACCAGGGCGCGGCCACGCAGGCCCCGACGATGAACGCAATGTTGAGCAGCGACGGCGTGAAGGCCGGCACTGCAAAACGACTCCAGGTGTTGAGGATCGCACCGGCAAAGGCCGTGAGTGAAATGAAGACGATATACGGAAAGGTGATGCGCAGCATCTGAACCGTGAGTTCGAAACGGGCCGGGGTATCGAGAAAACCAGGCGCCGTCAGCCTGATCACCCACGGGGCCGCCAGCATGCCGACCAGACTGGTCGCGAGAAGTACGAGGGCCAGCATGGCGGCCACGCCGTCGATCAGGCGCCGCGTCGCGTCTTCGCCCTCGCCCTCGCGCGTCTGCGCCAGAATCGGCACGAAGGCCTGGGAGAACGCCCCCTCGGCAAACAGTCGGCGCAGCATGTTGGGAATGCGAAACGCGACGAAGAAGGCGTCGGTGGCCACGCCTGCCCCGAACAGATGGGCAATGATCGCGTCACGCAAGAACCCGAGCACGCGCGACACGAGGGTCATGCCACTGACGGTGGCCAGGGTTCTGAGCAGGTTCATGGCCGCAATTGTCGCTCTTTTCCCGTCAATTGCCTCAGGCCGTTTGCCTCAGGCCCCATCGGTGGATATAATGCCGGGTTCATCGCTCCGTGCGTGCCAACCACACCTGACTCCCCCATGGCCAATACCGCCCAAGCTCGCAAACGTGCGCGTCAGTCCGAACGCCGCCGTCAACACAACTCTTCGCTGCGCTCGGCCTTGCGCACGACGATCAAGAAGGTCCGCGCTGCCATCGCCGCTGGCGACAAGGTAGCGGCCGAGGCGGTTTTCCGCGCCTCGACCAGCGTGATCGACAAGATCGCCGACAAGGACATCGTGCACAAGAACACGGCGGCACGGCACAAGAGCCGCCTGTCGCGTCAGATCAAGGCACTCGCGGCCTGAGTCTGCGCGGGCCCGCTCGCTGCGGGTCCGCTTGCCGGTCAGGCGCCTGCCCCAGCGGTGCGCACCTGAAGCGCGTTGTCACGCGCAAAACCCAGCAGAAAATGCCACGCCAGCGGTTCGATGGTGCGCAGTCGCGCGCTGACCGCCACGCCTCGTGTCCCCTCGAGCGTCACGGGCTGCACGTGCGGCGAGTACTTCATCCGCCCGTCGCTCCCGAACTGCGACATGACGCCGCACAGACGCTCCGCCCAGTCGCTGGGCCGAAAGGTGTCGCCGCCCACCGTGCGCCCGAGAATCACGAAGTCCTCGTTCTCGCGCCGTTCGGTCTCTGCGCTCTCCCGATCAGCCTGACTGGAGGCGGCACGCACGTCATTGTCAGGCTGAACCACGCCGGGGGATGTCCTGTAGCCGAGGCCGAAGCCCTCGATTATATCGATCGGCCGATGACACCTTGCGGAACGATGCAACGGTGACGGGTCGACGGCGGGGCATCCCTGAAGGCTGCGGCAGCGGCATGTTAAAATTCCGGGTTTGCAGGCCTTGCTGCTGCCACCCTTCCCGACGCTTCCGAGGTCACGATGACATCGCACGTGATGAACACCTATGCCCGCCAGCCCGTGACCTTCAGTCATGGCAAGGGCGCATGGCTCTGGGACGAGGCGGGCAACCGCTACCTGGACGCCCTCGCAGGCATCGCGGTCAACGGGGTCGGTCACGCCCATCCGCGCCTCACGGCGGCCATCGCCGATCAGGCAGGGCGCCTCATCCACACCTCGAACATCTACGGCGTCCGGCATCAGGAAACGCTGGCCGACCGACTCTGTTCGCTCTCGGGCATGCAGGAGGTGTTCTTCTGCTCATCCGGCGCCGAGGCCAACGAAGCGGCGATCAAGCTTGCGCGAATGCACGGTCACAACAAGGGCATCGCCTGCCCCACCGTCATCGTGATGGAACATGCGTGGCACGGACGCACCATCGCCACGCTCGCCGCCACCGGCAGCGCCAAGGCGCAGGCGGGGTTCGGCCCGATGCCCGAGGGCTTCCTGCGGGTACCCTACAACGACCGCGCAGCGCTCGAAGCGGCTGCCAGTGCCAACCCGGATGTCGTCGCCGTCCTGATGGAAGTGCTGCAGGGCGAGGGAGGCATTCATGTTGCCGACAAGGCCTATGTCGAGTACGCGGCCGCGCTCTGCCGCGAGCGCGGCTGGCTCTTCATGCTTGATGAAGTGCAGTCGGGCATCGGCCGCACCGGCACCTGGTTCGGATACCAGCACTTTGACGTGAAGCCCGATGTCGTCACGCTCGCCAAGGGCCTGGGATCGGGCGTCCCCATCGGCGCAGCGATGACCGCCGGCCTGGCAGCCGGGCTCTTCAAGCCGGGTAACCATGGCTCCACCTTCGGTGGCGGACCGCTGGCCTGCCGCGCCGCCATCGAGACCCTCGCCATCATGGAAGACGAGGGCCTGCTCGCCAACGCGGCCGAGCGCGGCGAGCAGATCCGCACCGCGCTGGGTGCGACCCTGGCCGATGTGAGTGCGGTGCGCGCCATTCGGGGCATGGGCCTCATGATCGGCATCGAACTCGACCGTCCCTGTGGCGAACTGGTTGGCATCGCGTTGAAGTCGGGCCTTCTCATCAACGTGACGCGCGACACGGTCGTGCGCCTGCTGCCGCCGCTCATCCTGTCCGCCACCGAAGCCCACGAACTGGTCGCTCGTCTCGGCCAACTCATCCGCACGTTCGCCAGCACCCCAGCCTGACCCGGAGTCTTTCCCTTGAGCCCCAGCCGGCACTATCTCCAGTTTCTCGACTTCGATCTGCAGGAATACCTGTATCTGTTCGAACGCACCCGCTGGATCAAGGACCGATTCAAGCGCTACGAGCGCTACTGGCCGCTGCAGGACCGCACGCTGGTGATGATCTTCGAGAAGAATTCGACGCGCACCCGACTGTCGTTCGAAGCCGGCATGCAGCAACTGGGGGGCGCCGCAATATTCCTGTCGACCCGCGACTCGCAATTGGGGCGCGGCGAACCGGTCGAGGACGCGGCTCAGGTGATCTCGCGCATGTCCGACATCGTGATGATCCGCACCTTCGAGCAGGAGATTCTCGAACGCTTCGCGCGCAACTCGCGGGTGCCGGTCATCAACGGCCTCACCAACGAATACCACCCCTGCCAGATCCTTGCCGACATCTTCACCTACATCGAGCACCGCGGATCGATCGAGGGCAAGACCGTGGCCTGGATCGGCGACTCGAACAACGTCTGCAACACCTGGCTGCAGGCAGCCACGGTGTTCGGTTTCAACGTGCATGTCTCTACGCCGCCCGGCTATGAGGTGGAAGCCGAGCGCGCTGGGGTCTACGATGACCGGTTCTACGAATCGTTTGCCGACCCGATGGACGCGGTGCGTGGTGCCGATCTGGTAACCACCGACGTGTGGACCAGCATGGGGTTCGAAGCCGAGAACGACGAGCGATTGCGCGACTTCCAGGACTGGCAGGTCGACGCAGAGATGATGCGCGCCGCCGCGCCCGAAGCGCTCTTCATGCATTGCCTGCCCGCCCATCGCGGCGAGGAAGTGGCCGCCGAGGTGATCGACGGTCCGCACAGCGTCGTCTGGGAGGAGGCCGAGAACCGGCTGCATACCCAGAAGGCACTCCTTGAATTTCTGGTCATTGGAAAGCAGAACTCATGAGCGATATCAAGAAGGTCGTGCTCGCCTATTCGGGCGGTCTGGACACCTCGGTGATCCTGAAGTGGCTGCAGGACACCTACGGCTGCGAGGTCATCACCTTCACCGCCGACATCGGCCAGGGCGAGGAAGTGGCCCCGGCGCGCAAGAAGGCGCAGATGATGGGCGTGAAGCAGATCTTCATCGAGGATCTGCGCGAGGAGTTCGTGCGCGACTTCGTGTTTCCGATGTTCCGCGCCAACGCAGTCTACGAAGGCGAATACCTGCTCGGCACCTCGATCGCGCGGCCACTGATCGCCAAGCGCCTCGTGGAGATCGCGCGTCAGGTTGATGCAGACGCCATCTCGCACGGCGCCACCGGCAAGGGCAATGATCAGGTGCGCTTCGAACTGGGCGCCTATGCCCTCATGCCCAACGTGAAGGTCATCGCCCCCTGGCGTGAGTGGGATCTGCTCTCACGCGAAAAGCTGCTCGCCTACGCCGACAAGAACGGTATCCCGGTCGACTTCAAGAAGCGAAAGGGCGGCGCACCCTATTCGATGGACGCCAACCTGCTGCACATCTCGTATGAAGGCGGCGTGCTCGAAGACCCCGACTTCGAACCCGAAGATTCGATGTGGCGCATCACCGTGTCGCCCGAGAAGGCACCTGCCAAGCCCGAGATGCTCGAATTGCGCTACCAGCACGGCGATATCGTGGCCGTGAATGGCCGCAAGATGAGCCCGGCCAAGGTGCTCACCGAACTGAACCGCATCGGTGGCGCGCACGGCATTGGCCGCCTCGACATGGTCGAGAACCGCTACGTCGGCATGAAGTCGCGCGGCTGCTACGAAACCCCGGGCGGCACCATCATGCTGCGCGCCCACCGTGCGATGGAATCGATCACGCTCGATCGCGAGGTGCTGGCGCTGAAGGACGACCTGATGTCGCGTTACGCGCGCCTGGTCTACAACGGCTACTGGTTCAGCCCCGAACGCGTGCTGCTGCAGTCCCTCATCGACCAGTCGCAGGTGCCGGTGAACGGCCGGGTGCGGCTCAAGCTCTACAAGGGCACGGTGCTCGTCACCGGACGCGAGTCGAAGACCGATTCGCTGTTCGACCCGGCGATCTCCACGTTCGACGATGACGGTGGCGCCTACAACCAGGCCGATGCGGCCGGCTTCATCAAGCTGAACGCACTGCGACTGCGCATCGCTGCCAATCTGGGCGCCAAGCGCCGCCCGAAGAAGTGACACCGGGGCTGGCGGCGGTCGACCTGCTGGAAGCTGCGTGGCATTCGCACACGCTGCTTGACGGTCTGCCCGCTGCCCTGCAGCCCGCCTCGATCGAGGCTGCCTACGCCCTGCAGTCGGCCCTGGTGGAGCGACTGGGTGGGCATGCCGGCTGGAAGGTCGGGGCAGCAGACGCGCAGTCGGAACCGGGATGTTCGATGCTGCCGCGCGTGTGCGTACTCGCCGATGGTGCTCGCATCGAAGCTTCGCGGTTCGGGTTTCGGGGGCTCGAAGTCGAGGTCGGATTCGAGTTTGGCGAGGACCTGCCCGCCGACCCGGCAGCCTGCACCTTCGACCGGATCATCGCGGCCGTTGCCGTGGTGCGCCCCACGATGGAAATCGTCGCGTCGCGCTACAGCCAGTGGCGTACCCGCAGCCCGGCCGAACAGCTGGCCGATCTGGGGTCGCACGGCGTGCTGGTGGTGGGGGCTCCGGTCGCCGGCATCCATCCGGCCGACATCGACTCAACCACGCTCGAAGCCGTGCTCTCCTGCAATGGCACCGAGGTCGCACGACGTCGCGGCGCCAATACGGCGGGCGATGTACGACGTCTGCTGGCCTGGCTCGGGCCGCATGCCGCCATGCGCGGTCGACCCATCAGGGCCGGCGACATCGTGACGACAGGTTCATGCAGCGGACTGATCGAGGGTTCTGCCGGCGAGCGCTATGCCGGTACACCGGGCGCACTCGGCACGGTGAACCTCACCCTCATCTGACCCGACGCGCACAAGGCAGGACCTCACCCCAGGTTTGCCCCCGGGGTTTCAGCCCGCGGCGGGGTGCCGTGCCTTCCAGTGCCGGGCGATATCGATCCGGCGGCAGACCCAGACACGGTCGTGACCCTCGATGTGGTCGAGGAATCGTTGCAGGGCCGCGAATCGACCGGGCCTGCCGATGAGGCGGCAGTGCAAGCCGATCGAGAGCATCCTGGGTGCCTCCGCGCCCTCGGCGTAGAGAACATCGAAGGCGTCGCGCAGGTAGGTCAGGAACTGCTCGCCGCTGTTGAAGCCCCCCGGCGTGGCAAAGCGCATGTCGTTGGTGTCGAGCGTGTAGGGCACGACCAGATGCTGTACGCGATCACCGGCGCTGGTCTGCACCGTGGTCCAGAACGGCAAATCATCGCCGTAGTAGTCGCTGTCGTACTCGAAGCCACCCGCCTCGACCAGCAACTGTCGGGTATTGGGGCTGTCGCGCCCGGTATACCAGCCCAGCGGCCACTGCCCTCCGGTGAGCCGTCGGATCGACTCGGTGCCGAGGCGCATGTGTTCGCGCTCCAAGGCCGGATCGGCATCCTGATAGTGGATCCAGCGCCAGCCATGACAGGCAATTTCATGCCCATGCTCGACCATCGCGGCGGCCAGGTCGGGGTGGCGCTCGAGCGCCATCCCGACCCCGAACACGGTGAGCGGCAGGCCACGGCGCTTGAACTCGCGCAGGATGCGCCACACCCCGGCGCGCGATCCATACTCGTAGATCGACTCCATGCTCATGTGACGGGCCGGGTAGGACGCCGCACCGACGATCTCGGACAGGAACTGCTCGGACCCTGCATCACCATGGAGCACGCAGTTTTCGCCGCCCTCCTCGTAGTTGAGCACGAACTGCACGGCGATACGGGCATTGCCTGGCCAGTCGGCCTGGGGGACCTGTTCGCCATAGCCGATGAGGTCACGCGGATAGCTTGTCATGGGAACTCCAACGGCAGCCGAATGAGGAAACCGCAGGGGCGCTGCGAACCAACCCCGCATCGACCCGGCACCGGCAGCGAAGACCCGACCGGCCCCGCGACTATAATGAGTTCTGCGCGTTCCAGACACATGACCGGCCTGCGATGACCTCCCCTGCCCTCACGCTCGATCAGATCAACCGGATGTCCAGCAGCGAGTTCTCGCGTGCCTTCGGGCGGGTCTTCGAGCACTCGCCCTGGATCGCTGAACGATCCTTCGCGGCCCGCCCGTTTGCCTCGATCGATGCGCTGCATGGCGCCATGTGCACCGTGGTACGCGAAGCCTCCGAGACAGAGCAACGGGCCCTGCTCGCCGCGCACCCTGCGCTGGCGGGGCGTGAGGCCATCCAGGGCGAACTCACGGCTGAATCGACGCGCGAGCAAGCCGCTGCCGGACTGGACGCGCTGAGCCGAGCCGAGATGGCGCGCATCGGCGAGCTGAACGAGGCTCACGCCGCACGCTTCGGCTTTCCCTTCATCATTGCGGTACGGCTGAACACCAAGGCGCAGATATTCGCCGAGTTCGAGCGCAGGCTGCAGTTCGACCCGGCGGCGGAACGCCTCGCCTGCCTCGAGCAGGTCTATCTCATCACCCGCCTGCGCCTGGGTGATCTGGCAAGCGCTCAGTCTTAGGTGAACATCTCGCGCCTGACGCGTCGCGAGTGGCTCGGCCTGGGCCTGGGTCTCCCGCTTGCCGGCTGCTCGAGCCATGTCGATCGCATCGAGCGCGGACCCCTGGCCATCGTGCTCGATAGCCCGCCATCTGCCGAGACGGGTGCGGCCTGGGGCAGCGCCTACGCGCGACTGCTCGCAGCGCTCTCGCCTGCGGGACGACCACAACCCATCAGGCTCGTACCGCATGTCGCCCTCCCCGGCGCTGATCCACGCGCCCTCCTGCGCAAGCTGGCCGCCTCGGATGTGCGCATGGTGGTCTGCGTGGGTGAACGCTTCGACGCCGCCTTGAAGGACGTGGCACGTGAACGGGCGGGCCAACGATTCACCACGCTGGGCGGCGCAATCAGTGCACCGGGCGTGGCCTGCTATCGCCCACGCGAAGCGGAAACGGCGTGGCTCGCTGGCTATCTGGCCACACGCCTCACCGGTGGACGCCCTGTCGCCTTCCAGATGCCACGCGAGGGCGCAGGCCTGAGGGCCGAGACAGCCGAGGGCAGCGAGCGTCCGGTTGCGGCACGGCGGCTTGCCGCCTTCAGCAGCGGCGCGCGGCGCGCCGATTCAGCTGTCGATATCCGGGTGATGGATGCCGACCTGTCACCGGCCGCGCTGGTCTCACGCCTCGAGCAGGATGGCGTCAGCTGCGTCCATGCCAGCCTCGATTCGCGCTCGGCGCCCGTGGCCGCAGCGTTTGCCGCTCGCCCGCTTCGACTGATTGCCCATGAATGCGGCGAGGGCATGGTGACCCAGACGAGACCCATCGGACCCGCCGAAACCACCCTGACTGCGCCACGAGGTGCCCCGGGAGGCAGCGACCCGATCATTGCCACCATGACCCCGAACCCGCCCTGGCTTGTGGGTCGCGCCTGTACCGACCCGAGCGTGCTGCTCGAGCGACTCCTCGCCGACATCTTCGATGGGGTCTGGCGCGCCGGCCTTGAACGCAGCTTCGGCCTGCGCCAGCCAGCGCTGTTGCGGCTCGAAGTGGCGCAGGCGATCGATGCAGCGCTCCTTGCCGAACTCGAAACCGCAGCGTTCGACATCCGGGCGGGTCGGATCCGGGTCGAAGGCAACCGCTGATGCCCCACGTCCTGCCCGCTCACTGGCGTGCCGCGCTCCTGCTGAATCTGGTGATGCTGGTCGCATCGCTCGCGATCTTCACAGTGCCGGTGATGGCACCGGCCATCGCCCGTTCGCTCGCGGTAAACCCCTCGCTGCTCGGTGCCTGGTCGGCGCTGCTCTGGGGGTCTTCGCTCTTCACCGTCTTCACCGCAGGCCACTTCATCAGTCGCCACGGTGCGCTGCGGGCGTCACAGGCCTGCCTCGTGTTCTGCATGGCGGGTCTGGCCTGCGCCGCTACCGGCTGGCTGCCCGGCCTCGCGCTCGCGGCCATCCTGATCGGGCTCGGCCAGGGTCTGGAGACCCCAGCCAGTTCGGCACTGCTCGCACGCCTCACGCCACTGAACCGTCAGGCCCTCCTCTTCTCGGTGAAGCAGACCGGTGTGCAAGTGGCCGGCATGCTGGCCGGCATCGTGTTTCCGCTGCTCCTTCTTGCCACCTCGTGGCAGGGGGCGCTCCTCATGACCCTGGCGCTCACCGCAGCCATGGTACTCACCGTCGAACGACTGCGCGGCGAACTCGAACCGCCGCAAAGCACGCGCGCCGGTGGCCTCACCATGCTCGCAGCCATGCGCCATGTGCGCGGTGACCCGCGCCTGGTGCGGCTCACCTTTGCCTCGTTTGCCTACATTGCCATGCAGGTGTGTGCGAACACCTTCCTCGTGACCTGGGCCGTCGCCGAACTCGGGGCCTCGCTGCTCGTGGCGGGCCAGGCCTTTGCGGCCATGCAGATCGGCGGCTTTCTGGGTCGGATAGCCTGGGGTCTCGTATGTGGCCCCCGCCTGCGCGCCCACAACGTGCTCATCGGACTTGGGGCCGGCATGGCACTGTGCGCCGCAGGCCTCCATCTGCTGACACCACAAAGCCCACCCGCCCTGCTCGCAGCGCTGAGCCTTGCCACCGGACTCACCGTAGCCGGCTGGAACGGGCTCTTCCTCGCCGAGGTCGCGCGCCTGTCGCCCGCCGGCGAAGTGGGAAGAGTCACGAGCGCGAGCTTTCTCTTCGGCTCGGCCGGCCTCGTGCTCGGTCCGGTCATCTTCTCCGTCGTGGCCGCTGCCAGCAGTTACCGCAATGCCATGCTCATGATGGGGTGCATTGCCGGTCTCGGCATGATTGCCCTCCTGACCGGTCGCAGTGACCCGCAGGGCCGGCCGCTATAATCGGGGCTTCCCGACTCCAGACCGCCCCCGCCAAGATGCCCTCCTTCGATATCACCTCCGAAGTCGACAAGGTCGAGCTGCGCAATGTGCTCGAGCAGTCCAACAAGGAAATCTCCACGCGCTTCGATTTCAAGGGCTCCGATGCCCGTATCGAGGAAAAGGACCTCGTCCTGACCCTGCATGCCGATGACGACTTCAAGCTGCGACAGGTCACCGATGTGCTCAATTCGAAGTGCGCCAAGCGTGGACTCGATGTGCGCGCCTTCGATCCGCAACCCCCGCAGACGGTGTCGGGCGGCCGCCTGAAGCAGGAGATCAAGGTTCGCAACGGCATCGACAGTGACAACGCCAAGCGCATCGTGCGCCTGATCAAGGACGCGAAGCTGAAGGTACAGGCCAGCATCCAGGGCGAGGCGGTGCGCGTCTCGGGCGCCAAGCGCGACGACCTGCAGGGTGCAATCGCGCTCGTTCGCACGTCGATCGACGACCTGCCCCTGCAGTACGGCAACTTCCGCGACTGACGCGAACCCCACCGGAGCACCTGCATGATCGTGCGACAGATCTGGACGGCAAACGCCTACCGCAACTTCAATTACCTCATTGCCTGTGGCGAAACCGGTGAGGCCATCGCAATCGACCCGCTCGACCATGCACGCTGCCTCGCCGTCGCAAGGACCGAGGGCTGGACCATCACGCGCATCATCAACACCCATGAGCATCGCGACCACACCGGTGGCAATGCCGCGCTCGCAGCCGCAACCGGCGCATCCATCCTCGCGCACGCGAACGCCCGCGGCAAGATCGACGACATGGCTCAGGGCCTGGCAGCCGGCGACGTCATCAAGGTCGGGCGCACCGTCGAACTCGAGGTGCTCGACACGCCTGGACACACGATGTGCCACGTCTGCCTGTGTGCACACGGCGACCGACCTGCGCTCTTCTGCGGCGATACCCTGTTCAATGCCGGTGCCGGCAACTGCCACAACGGCGGCAGTGCCGATGCGCTCTACGACACCTTTGCCAACCAGCTCGACCGTCTGCCCCCGGAGACCCTGATTTACCCCGGGCACGACTACATCGAGAACAACCTGCGGTTCACGCTCGATCGCGAACCGGGCAATGAGGCCGCCGGTGCGCTCCTCGAGACGGTGACCGGCCAGGACCCGGACCATGCAATGGTGACAACCCTTGCCAAAGAGCGCGAAATCAACACCTTCTTCAGACTCGCAAGCCCCGGCGTGATCGAACGCCTGCGCGCAGCATTTCCCGATCTTCCCGAGAAACCCGACGCGAAAACGGTCTTCGTTCGGCTGCGCGAACTGCGCAATTCATGGTGAGCGCCCGCCGGACCGGCCAGCCGACAAGGAGACGTGCATGCGTGTCGAGGTGATCTGTACCGGTGACGAGGTGCTGAGTGGCGCTACCGTCAACACCAATTTCAGCTTCATCAGCCGTCAACTCTACGACGCCGGGCTCCCGGTCCACTGGGAGACAACCGTCGGCGACGATCGCGAAAGTCTGCTCGAGGCCTTCAGGCTGGCCGGTACCCGAGCTGATGCGGTGATCGTCAACGGCGGTCTCGGGCCGACGGTGGACGACCTGTCGCAGGAAACCGCGGCACAAGCCGCCGGTGTCGGCCTCGCGCTCGACGACGCATGGCTCGCCCGGATGGAAAACCACTTCCGTCTTCGCAGCCGGATCATGCCTCCCAACAACCGCAAGCAGGCGATGCTGCCGGTGGGTGCCGAGGTGCTCGACAACCCGGTGGGCACTGCCTGCGGCTTTGCCATCGACATCGGCCGTGCACGATTCTTCTTCACTCCGGGTGTGCCGCGCGAAATGCGGCGCATGATCGACGAGCAGGTGTTGCCGCGCATCCTGGCACGCAGCGGTACCGCCCAGGCGGTACTGCTCAAGCGCTTTCACTCCTTTGGCATCGGTGAGTCACGCGCCGATGTGCTGCTCGCCGGTGTGGAAGCACTCGCTCCCGAGGGGAGCGTGAAGCTCGGGTTCCGGGCGCACTACCCGCAACTGGAAACCAAGCTTGCCTTGCGCGGCGCAAGCCAGGCCGAACTGCGCGAGCGTCTCGCACCGGTGGCGGCCGCCGTGCGCGAGCGCCTCGGCAACTTCATCCTCGCCGAAGATGAGCAGACACTCGAAGGCATGCTGCTCGCCACCTTGCACAAGGCCGGGCTCACCCTCGCCATCGCCGAGGATTACACCAGTGGCCGTGTCGCGACGCGCCTTGCCGTGCTCGAAGGTGGCGGGGCAGTGCTGCGCCGATCGGTGGCCGCGCCCGACCGAGCCGCACTCGCAGCGGCCGTCGACGCCGCGCGAACCGGGAGCACAAGGGCAGCCCGTGACGCAGACAGCGCTGATACCGACGCGACAGGGGCCGGGATCGCCAGCGCCCTGCGGCAACTGGCTGGCACCGATCTGGCCCTCGCCATCATGGTCGAACCCGATTCAGGCGCCGATCGCACCGACTTCGGCGGCCATGTCGAGATCGCGATTGCGCGCGAAACCGGCGTCGTGATACGCCGCAGCCGACTGGTGGGTGGGCGCGAGTGGCTGCGCCTCGGTGCTGCCGAAATGGCGCTCGATGCGCTGCGCCGGCATCTGGGTGGTCTGCCCATCGACGAGCGTATCGACTTCGAAAAGCTGCCCGAGTGAAGACACCACGCGCCCGGCAGGTTGGTGTCAAGGGCGTGAACGTCCGGCGCCGGGCACTTCTGCTCGCGCCGGGTTCAGGCCTCCCATCCTTGCTCGTCACGACAAGCCTCGTGATGGCGGTGACGGCAGTGACGGCGCACACGGTCGCTGCCGATGAAGTTCTCATGGTGACACTGGTCGGACAGATCGGCGCGAAGGCCCTGCTGGGTATCGGATCGAGCCAGCCGCGCGCGCTGGCGGTCGGGCAGACACTGGGGCGGGTGAAACTTCTGAGCTTCGAAGGCACGGCCGCGGTCGTGGAAGTGGACGGGGTTCGACGCAGCCTGCGCCTGGGCGAACCGTGGGCCGGACCCGGTGTCGGCAGCGCACCCGCCGAGGTCGTGCTCAAGGTCGACAACGGTGGACATTTTCACGCCGATGCACGCATCAACGGCGCGCCTGTGCGGGTCATCGTCGACACCGGAGCCAGTTTCATTGGCCTGCCGGCGGCGGAAGCGCGACGTATCGGACTGGCTTACGGCGATGGGCCACGCGTGACCCTTTCGACAGCCAATGGAACGACCTGGGGTCACAGGGTACGCATCGACACGGTATCACTGGGCGACATCAGCGTGCACGGGATCGACGCCGTGGTGCAGGACAATCTGCCCTTCGCATTGCTGGGCATGAGCTTCCTGTCGCGCCTGACGATGCGTCGCGAAGGCGACACCATGACCCTGACGCGCCGCTTCTGATCGCGGGGCAAGGCGGCGCGCAGGAAGCGGGCTGCAGGAAAGAACCTGCGGGCAATCGCCCCATTCTGGCGGAGGGCCGCCAGGATGCTGCTGTCAGACCGCCGGCGCCGTCCCTTTCGATTCGATGACGGCCCAGGCCGAGTGATTGTGAATCGACTCGAAGTTCTCGGCTTCGACCCGGTACCACTCGATGCGGGCATCGCGCGCAAGCGCGGCGGCAAGGTCACGCACCAGGTCCTCGACAAATTTCGGGTTGTCGTAGGCGCGCTCGGTCACGAACTTCTCGTCACTGCGCTTGAGCATGCCATACAACTCGCAGGAGGCCTGCGCTTCGGCCAGTTCGATCAGATCTTCAACCGCCACATCGGCACGGGTGCGAACGCTCAAGGTCACGTGCGAGCGCTGATTGTGGGCACCGTAATCGGAAATTTCCTTCGAACAGGGACACAGGCTGGTGACCGGCACCACAACCTTCATGGTGATGGCGTCATGGCCACCCTCGATGGCACCGAGCAGACTCACCTGGTAATCGAGCAGGCTTTCCAGACCCGATACTGGCGCCCGCTTGCGCATGAAGAACGGAAACTCGGCCTCGATGTACCCCGACTCGGCTTCCAGACGGTTCACCATGTGGCCGAGCAGTCGCCTGAACTCTGACACCGAGAGCGCGTGCAGATCGGCATTGAGGATCTGGATGAAGCGCGACATGTGGGTGCCCTTGGCATGATGGGGCAAGGCAACCGACAGGCTGAAAGTGGCGACCGTGTGCTGGCGCTCACCGCCTCGACCCAGCACGCTCACCGGGTGCCGGATCGCACGGATGCCCACCCGATCGATGGCGATCTGTCGCGTGTCCTGCTTGCTTTGCACGTCGGCGATCACCAGGGGTTCGCGCGTATTCATCGACTCTCCTCGGGCGCCACCGGGAGGGGCGCAAGGTCCGTGTCGGGCAGCCCCAACTCATCGATGATCTTATCATGGGCCCCATCGGCACTACCGACACCACTGTCCTGTCCGGACCTTCGGGAGCCCTCAGCGGGCCTCCCGCGAGGCGAGGCGCGTGCCGACGGCCTGACGCACCGAAGCCAGGTCCAGACCCGCCATTGCCAGCAACTGCTGCTGCTCCCCGTGATCGATGAACTGGTCCGGCAGCCCGAGGTGCAGCATGTCAGCGGTCACGCCGGCAGCGGCCAGCGCCTCGGCCACGGCACTGCCGGCACCACCGGCAATGGCGTTTTCCTCGAGCGTCACCAGCAGTTCGTGCGACCGGGCGAGTTCGACGACCCGTTCGATGTCCAGCGGCTTCACGAATCGCATGTTGACCACCGTGGCGTCGATCTCCTCCCCCAGGGCGAGTGCCACGCCAAGCAGGCTGCCAAAGGCAAGCAGGGCCACCCGCTGACCACTGCGACGCACCTCGGCCCGTCCGATCTCGAGCGCGAGCATCTCGGCACGCGGTGTCACCCCGGGACCGCTACCGCGGGGGTAACGAATGGCGGTCGGCGTGTCGAGGGTAAAGGCGGTGTAGAGCATCTGACGACATTCATCCTCGTCAGAGGGGGTCATCACCATGATGTTGGGCAGACAGCGCACATACGACAGGTCGTAGGCACCGTGGTGGGTTGCCCCGTCAGCGCCGACCAGGCCACCGCGGTCGAGGGCGAAGATCACCGGGAGATTCTGCAGGCAGACATCGTGAATGAGCTGATCGTAGCCACGCTGCAGGAAGGTGGAATAGATCGCAACGACCGGCTTGAGCCCCTCGCAGGCGAGTCCCGCGGCAAAGGTCACCGCGTGCTGCTCGGCAATGCCGACATCGAAGTAGCGATCGGGATACTCCTGCTCGAAGCGCACCAGTCCCGAGCCTTCGCGCATCGCCGGGGTGATGGCGACCAGGCGCGAATCGATGGCAGCCATGTCGCAGAGCCAGTCACCAAACACCTGCGTGTAGGTGGGGCGGCCACCGCCCTTGCCGGGCGCGAGACCCGCTTCGGGCTGGAACTTCGAGACCCCGTGATACAGCACCGGATCATCCTCGGCCTTGCGGTAGCCCTGGCCCTTGCGCGTGATCACATGCAGCAGGCGCGGACCGGGCTGATCGCGCAGGCTGCGCAGCGTCGGAATGAGAGACTCCAGATCATGACCATCGATCGGGCCGTAGTAGGTGAGACCGAACTCCTCGAACATCGTCGAGGGCACCATCATGCCCTTCACATGTTCTTCGGCGCGGCGCGCGAGATTGGCCACCGGCTCGGGCATCACCTCGAGCAGGCGCTTGCCGGCTCGCCGCGCCGCCACATAAGGTCCGGACATGAGCCGCGCAAGGTAACGGTTGAGCGCCCCGACCGCCGGCGAAATCGACATGTCGTTATCGTTCAGGATGACGAGCAGGTCGGCATCGGACACCCCGGCGTTGTTCATCGCCTCGAAGGCCATGCCGGCCGTCATGGCGCCGTCACCGATCACGGCGATGGCACTGCGTCGCTCGCCCTTCAGCCGTGCAGCCATCGCCATGCCGAGCGCAGCGCTGATCGATGTGCTCGAGTGAGCAGTGCCGAAGGCGTCGTACTCGCTCTCGACACGGCGCGGGAAGCCCGAGATGCCGCCGGCCATGCGCAGCCGATCCATGCGCTCGCGACGCCCGGTCAGAATCTTGTGAGGGTAGGTCTGGTGCCCGACATCCCACACGATGCGATCGTGCGGCGTATCGAACACATGGTGCAGCGCTATCGTGAGTTCGACCGTGCCCAGGTTGGACGACAGATGTCCACCGGTACGTGAAACCGACTCGATGATGAACTGACGCAACTGGTCGGCCAGCGCCGGCAATTGACGCCGGTCGAGGCGCCGCAGGTCGGCAGGGCTGTTGATGGTCTCGAGAAGTTCGAACATGATCGACCGCTTGGGCGACTGCCCTCAGAACTGCCGGTTGACGATGAAATGCGCCAGTTCAGCCAGGCGATGGGCCGACGGACCGATCGGCTGCAGGGCCGCGAAGGCCTCGGCACGCAGCGATTCAGCCAGCTCGCGCGCGCGCGCCAGACCAAGCAACGACACATAGGTGGGCTTGTTGGCCTCGGCATCCTTGCCTGCGGTCTTGCCCAGGGTTTCGGTGGGTGCCACGGCGTCGAGCACATCGTCGACCACCTGGAAGGCAAGGCCGATGGCGCGCGCGAACCGATCGAGTCGCTCGAGCAGTTCGGGCGAGGCTGCGCCACACAGGGCACCCATGCGCACGCTGGCACGAATGAGGGCGCCGGTCTTGTGAATGTGCATCATCTCGAGCTCGGGCACGGTGAGCGTCTGCCCGACCGCAGCCAGATCGATCGCCTGACCGCCCGCCATGCCACGCGATCCGGCCGCCACCGCCAGGGTATGCACCAGCTCGAGCTGCACGCGCGCGTCGGCGAGAAGCCCGGGCGCACTCACCAGTTCAAAGGCCAGCGACTGCAGGGCATCGCCCACCAGCAGCGCGGTGGCCTCGTCAAACTCGACATGCACGGTCGGCTTGCCACGACGCAGCTTGTCATCGTCCATGCAAGGCATGTCATCGTGAACGAGCGAATAGGCGTGGATGAGTTCAACGGCACAGGCCGCCTGCTGGCAGGCCTTTTCGCTCGCACCGACCACACCCGCGGCCGCGAAGACAAGGAGCGGCCGCACCCGCTTGCCCCCATCGAGGCTGGCATAGCGCATGGCGTCATGCAGACCGGCCGGGGCACGATCACCCGCGGGGAGGGCGGCCGCCAGCGCCAGCTCGGTCTGCCGCTGCACCCGGGCGGTCCAGGTCGGGAAATCGACAGCACCCTCGGGTACCGTCATCGGAGCAACGGCCTCAATCATCATCGTCATGGGCAGGTTCGACCGCGCGCAGGACATCGGCCTCGAGAATGCGCACCTGTTGCTCGGCTGCGCCGAGCCGCTCCTGACAGTAGCGGGTCAGCACGGCGCCGCGCTGATAGGCCGCCAGCGAGGCCTCGAGCGACAGAGCGCCACCTTCCATGGCTGCAACCAGCCGCTCGAGTTCCTCGATCGCGGATTCGAAGTCTTCGGGCGGCTTGGCAAGCGCTTCGGGCGCGCCTGAACGGGTCTTCGTCTGCGGCATGTCGGGTACCCGTATCTCCGGCTCAGAGGTTCGGGGCAGGATAGCGTGCCGTTTCAGACATGGTCAACTGCAACGGGCATTGCCCCCCCCGAAAGACCGCTCGGGGTAGAATGCCTGCCCGTTTCCATCGCCCTCGCCAGGGAGGCGAGCCGTCGATGTCAGAACTGCCCCGCAGCACCGCCCAGCTGTCCCGCAGCAGCCCGCAACTGCCGGTGGCATCGTACTTCGATGAAGGATTGCTTGCGCGCGAGCGGCAGATCCTGTTCGAGCGCGGCCCGGGTTATGTCGGGCACGAACTGATGGTGCCCGAGCCGGGCGACTTCCATACCCTCGACTGGGCAGGCCATGGCCAGATGCTCGTGCGCAATGCGAACGGCATCGAACTCATGTCCAACGTATGCCGCCACCGTCAGGCCCTGATGCTGCAAGGCCGCGGCAATGCCCGATCGGTGGTTTGCCCGCTTCACCGCTGGTCTTATGACCTGCAGGGCAAGCTGCTCGGTGCACCGCACTTTGCGGAACAACCCTGCCTGTCGTTGCCGCGCAAGCCCCTGCAACGCTGGAACGGGCTGCTCTTTGCCGGTGAACGCGATGTGGCGCGCGACCTGGCGAGCCTTGGCTGCATCGACGATTTCGACTTCAGCGGGTACATGCTCGACCGTGTCGAGGTGAAGGAATACCAGCACAACTGGAAGACCTTCGTCGAGGTGTACCTGGAGGATTACCACGTCATTCCGTTCCACCCGGGCCTGGGCAGCTTCGTCAACTGCGACGAACTGCGCTGGGAGTTCGGCGAGGAGTATTCGGTTCAGGTCGTCGGCGTGAATGCCGGTCTGCGCCATCCGGGCACGCCGGTCTATGCGAAGTGGCACGAGGCGGTCAAGCGGTTCACGGGCAATCGCCAGCCGCGGCACGGTGCCATCTGGATGGTCTACTATCCGAACGTGATGCTCGAGTGGTACCCGCATGTGCTGATCGTGAGCACGCTGGTGCCGCGCGGGCCGCAGCGAACCACCAACATCGTCGAGTTCTACTACCCGGAAGAAATCGTGCTCTTCGAGCGCGAATTCGTCGAGGCCGAGCAGGCCGCCTATGCCGAAACGGCGCTCGAAGATGACGAAATTGCGCGACGCATGGAAGGCGGTCGGCGGGCGCTCATGCAGGCAGGCCTCGATGACCGGGGCCCCTACCAGTCACCGATGGAAGACGGCATGCTGCACTTTCATGAATATCTGCAGCGCAAGCTCGGACCGCTGGGCGCCTCAGACACCGACTGACGCGGGAGACTCGCCATCGAAACCATGCTCATCAGCGCCGAGCAACTCGCCACCCGGCTGGAAGCACCCGGCTGGGTGATCGTCGACTGCCGTCACGAGCTGGCCAGACCCGAGGCCGGGCGCGCCGCGTTCGGCGAGGGCCATATTCCAGGGGCGCACTTTCTCCACCTCGATGACGATCTTTCGGCGCCCCGCACCGGCCATAACGGCCGCCATCCGCTGCCCGATCCCTTGGTACTGGCGCGCCGCCTGGAAGCCATCGGCATCGGCAGCACCACTCAGGTCGTGGTCTACGATGCGCAGGGGGGCATGATGGCGTCGCGACTGTGGTGGCTGTTGCGCTGGCTCGGTCATGATGCGGTGGCCGTACTCGACGGCGGGCTGCCGCAATGGCAGTCACGTGGCATGCCTCTCACGCGCGAGACCACGCAACCCGGCCGTGGCCAGCTGGTGGTGCAACTGCGCGAGTGGGTCGTCGATGCCGCGAGCGTGCTGGCGAACCTCGCGACCGCATCGGCAACGACCACGGCGGCCTTGAGTACGGCGCCGCTTGCCCCCTTCACGCTCATCGATGCTCGAGCGCCCGACCGCTTCCGCGGCGAGAACGAGACTCTCGATCCGGTTGCCGGCCATGTGCCCGGCGCGCGCAACCACCCCTTTGCCGGGAATCTGGATGCCAGTGGCTGCTTTCGGCCTGCTGACGAACTGCGGCAACGCTGGCAAGCCACGCTCGGCGCGACACCTGCGAGCCGTGCAGTGCACATGTGCGGCTCGGGTGTCAGCGCCTGCCACAACCTGCTCGCCCTCGAGGTCGCGGGACTGCCCGGCGGCCGGCTCTATGCCGGTTCATGGAGCGAATGGTGCTCGGATCGCCAACGACCGGTGGCCCAAGGCAGCGAGGGCGCATGAAGACCTATCTCGACCTGATGCAGCATGTGCTCGAGCACGGTCATCGCAAGACCGACCGTACCGGCACCGGCACGCTCTCGGTGTTTGGCTGGCAGATGCGATTCGACCTCGCCCAGGGCTTTCCGCTGCTGACCACCAAGAAGCTGCACGTCAAGTCGATCATCTACGAACTGCTCTGGTTCCTGCGCGGCGACACCAACGTGCGCTGGCTGCAGGACCACGGCGTGAGCATCTGGGACGAGTGGGCCGACGCCGAGGGCAATCTGGGGCCGGTCTACGGCCATCAGTGGCGCAGCTGGCCCGCGCCCGGGGGCGGCAGCATCGACCAGATTGCCCAGGTGGTGGCCGACATCCGGCGCAATCCCGATTCGCGCCGCCTCATGGTCTCGGCCTGGAATCCGGCCGATATCCCGCACATGAAGCTGCCACCGTGCCATGCGCTTTTCCAGTTCTACGTCGCCGACGGACGGCTGTCGTGTCAGCTCTACCAGCGCAGCGCCGACATCTTTCTGGGCGTGCCTTTCAACATCGCCTCGTACGCCCTGCTCACCTGCATGATCGCGCGCGTGTGCGGACTCGAACCGGGCGAATTCGTGCACACCCTGGGGGATGCACACCTCTACCTCAACCATGTCGACCAGGCGCGACTGCAACTCACCCGCCCGGTGCGTACGTTGCCACGCCTCGTCATCGACCCCTCGGTGACGGCGCTCGAAGACTTCACCTACGAGCATTTCACCCTCGAAGGGTACGACCCGCATCCGCACATCAAGGCGCCCGTGGCGGTGTGAGTACGCCACGCATCGCCCTCATCGCGGCACTCGCGCGCAATCGGGTCATCGGGCGCGGCAACACGATGCCCTGGCACCTGCCAGAAGACCTGCGCCACTTCAAGGCCGTCACCCTCGGGGCGCCCGTGATCATGGGGCGACGTACTCAGGAATCGATCGGGCGCCTCCTGCCCGGGCGCGACAATATCGTCATCTCGCGGCGCGGACCGGTCGCCGCCGGTTGCCAGCATGCGACGTCGCTCGCCGCAGCGCTCAGCCTGGCCCAGGCTGCGCCGGTGGCCTGGGTCATTGGCGGCGCGCAGATCTACTCGCTTGCCCTGCCCATGGCCGAGCGCCTCTGCCTCACCGAAATCGATGCCGACATCGAGGGCGACACCTGCTTTCCCGAATTCGATCGCAGCCAGTGGCGCGAAGTCTCGCGCGTGCAGCATCGGAGCAGCAGCATCCCGGCGCTCGAGTTTGCCTTCGTCGACTACGAGCGCACCACCCCGCCCCCGGGCTGATCGGTCGGCGGGGGCGCCCACTGCTCCAGCACGGCCTCGATCGAGGCTCGCTCGAGCGGCTTGACGAGCACCGCATTCATGCCGGCTGCCAGACAGGCCGCATGATCGGAAGCCGATGCGTTGGCGGTCATGGCGATGATGGGCAACTGATCGGCACCACAGTCGGGAAGCGCGCGGATGCGCCGCGCCGCCTCCAGGCCGTCGACGCGCGGCATCTGCATGTCCATGAAGACCAGTTCCGGACGCTGGCGCGTCACCCCCTCGACCGCAGCCTCGCCATCGCCCGCCAGAGTCACCACACACCCGAGCCGTTCGAGCATCCGGCGCACCAGCAACTGATTGACCTCGTGGTCTTCGGCCACCAGCACCTGACAGCCCGACGATACCCTCGCCAGCGCAAGCGCATGAGCCCCGCTCGCCGCCGCGAGGGGGGCATCGGGGTCGAGCAGGCGCGCGATGGCCTCGATGAAGGTGCGCGACTTGAGCGGCGTGGGCACGATCTGATCAACGCCCCCCCGCACCACTGACAGACGCACCTGGGGCAGTGCCGAGAGGAGCAGCACCTTCGCCCGTTGCCCCCCTCTTGTCGCGCGCAGTCGCTCGATGGCTGCGACAAGGTCGGGATGCTCGTCCATGCCACCCGCCGCGATGAGATCCACGTCGTGCGCGGCATCGGCTGCATCGCAGGTATCGGCACGCCTCACCTGCATGCCGGCTGCGCGGGCCCACTGGGCCAGGCTGTCGCCCGCGTCCTCGTTCGGGTGAACCAGCAGCATCGATCGGCCAACCAGCGAGGGCACGGGCGCCGGGCGCTCGAGGCCCCGCTCACCCTTGAGTTCGCCCAGCACGAAACGGAAGCGGAAGTGCGACCCTGCCCCCGGAGTCGATTCGGCCGTGACATCGCCCGCCATCATGCGGGCAAGCCGACGACAGATGGCCAGACCGAGGCCCGTGCCACCATAACGGCGGGTGGTCGAGGAGTCGGCCTGGGTGAAGGGTTCGAACAGATGCTCGATGCGCTCCGGATCGATGCCAATGCCCGTATCACTCACCACACAATCAAGCACGATACGACCCGCGCTGCGCGATACGAGGCGCACGCGGGCAAGCACCTGCCCCTTCTCGGTAAACTTGATCGCGTTGGTGAGAAGGTTCAGGAGCACCTGACGGACGCGCAGCAGATCGCCCACCAGGCGTACCGGCACCGCCGGGTCGATCCCGTAGAGCAGCTCGAGCCCCTTCTCGCGCGCCCGTTCAGCGAGGATGTCGATGGCATCCTCGAAGGCCCGCTCGAGCCGGAACGGCGCCGACTCCAGTTCGAGTCGTGCTGCATCGACCTTCGAGAAATCGAGAACATCGCTGATGAGGGCCAGCAGGTTCTCGCCCGATGCGCGGATGATGCGGGCGTACTCCTGCTGCTCGGGCGACAGTGGCGTGTCGAGCAGAAGCGAAGTGGTGGCGATGACGCCATTGAGCGGGGTCCGGATCTCGTGACTGATGGTGGCGAGAAACTCCGACTTCGCACGCGCAACCTCAACGGCGCGCCGGTGCGTCTTCTGCAACAGTTTCTCCCGACTGACACGGTCACTCACGTTGGTCGCGCTGCCCAGCGCACCTTGCGCACGCCCTCGGGCATCACGAATGGCGGTTGCCGTCACTTCGAGAACGATCCGCTTCCCGGTACCGGAGCGCCAACGCGATTGCTGCTCCCAGACGCCGCTGCTGTGAAGCAGTTCCTCGAAGGTTACAGAGGCCCGATTCGGGTCACGTTCGGCCAGAAAATCAAGAAAATGGTGACCGATCATCGCCTCGGGTTCGCGCCCCAGAACCGCCAGCGCGCCGCGCCGGTTGACGAAGGTGATGTGGCCGCTGACATCGACCATCCAGATGAGATGATTCGATGTCTCCACCAGCTCACGATAGTGACGCTCGCGCGATCCGAGCGCGCGCTCATCGGCCTTTCGCGCCGAGATGTCGTCAATCGTTCCCACGAAACGAACCGGCACACCGCGCTCGTCGCGCTCGGTCGTCGCCCGTCCGTGAACCCAGAGATAGCGCCCGTCGCCGCACCGCAGACGGTACTCATGGTCAAAGGGCATGCCCTCATCCAGATGTTCACGCTGCGCCTCGCGCATGCGCGCCTGGTCGGCCGGATGCAGTCCATCATCGAAGACCGACTGCGGCGTCAGCGCAGCGTTGGCATCGAAACGCAGCATCTGCCGAAAACGGGGCGAAAAGTGCACGCAACCGGTCACGAAATCGAAATCCCACATGCCGAGGGCAAGTGCCTCGAGGAGCGGCTCCGGCCCGCTCGAAGCGTCATTGGCGCGACGGGTCGGACGCTCATCAGGGACGTCCGTACCCCGCCGGCGCCGCGCCACGGCAAGGCCTGTCCACAAGCCGAGGGCGCCGACCAGCAGCGGCACCACGACCAGTGTCGCCAGCACCGATGCAGGCAAGGTCAGTACACCCTCCAGTGGCATCCCTCCCACGCCCCGTTCGACCAAGCCACGATGCTCCCGCTCAGACCACCCGTGCCCGGCTGCCGATGCGCAGCACCGTGGCAGCCAGTTCTTCCCCGCCCGCACCTGCCACCACGAAGGCCTCGCAATCGATGAGCGCCGCACGCATCCGATCGATGGTCGAGGCCTGGACCTTGTAGAGAATCCGGGGCAGGACCCGAGGGCCCGGATGTGCAGCAACCGCCCTGCACAGTGCCTGCGCCCCCCCCGCCGGCAAGGCGAGATCGATGAGGATGAATGCGTAATGTTTCTTAGTCAACTTCGCCATCGCCTCGATCGTCGAGCCGACGACCTCGACCCGGCGGCCACAAGCCTGCAGCGCACCGACGGGGAGCACGGTTGTCACGCTGTCGGCATCGCTGACCAGGAGGAGCGGCAGGGCCTGCGCGGCGGCGAGAGACAACAACGGGGCCGAACTGCGGTGGACGGCACCAGGCCCAGCCGCAGGCGAGTGCACCGAGGGCGGGTTTCCAGAGGACGCGCCTGCCGACGGATCGCCCCCTGGCTCGCCGCGGTCGAAACTCGCCGTAACGGCCTCCTGCATCGAATGCAGTGCCTCACCCGACCAGGAGGGCTCGCCACGCGGCGGCGCGAGACGCGCCCCTGCCTGAGTCGCGGCCGGTCCGTGGGTGAGCAATCCAAGCGACAGATCCATGGCGCGAAACAAGCGTGCCCAGTGCAGCGGCCGAGGGGTCTCGAACCAGCCGTGGGGCAATTCGGGAGCACCGACCAGAACCACGGGCAGTACCTGTTCGCCCTGGCGTTCGATGGCCTGCACGATGCATTGCGACTGCGCACCATCGACCAGGCGCACGTGGGCAGTCTCGCCGGGCTCGGCACGTCGGTAGCTCGGACTGCGCTTGAGCGACAGACCAAAGACGCTGCCGAGCAGGATGCGCTCGGTGGCATTGAACCCGATCACGTCGACGGTGTAGATGCGCTCCATGACGGTATCCGTTTCACCCCGACGTGCGGTGAACGGTGATCAGCCCGCGATGACCGGCGCCTGCGGACGCGTGTCAGCGCGTCGCACGGCCGCGAGCCAGTCACTCAGGTCGACCAGCAGGGCCTCGGCCGACGCATATCGTGCCGTCGGGTCCTTGGCGAGCAGCCGATCGTGGATCGCCTGTACGCTCCGCGCATGAGTCGGCAGCGCCGGTGGCTGCGCATGCACCTGCTGATAGGCGACCGCCTCGGGGCGCGTTGCATCAAACGGCCGATGACCGGTCAGCATCTCGTGAAAGATCACGCCCAGGCTGTACAGATCGCTGCGGGCATCGACCGGCCTGCCGCTCGCCTGCTCGGGGCTCATGTAGTACGGCGTGCCGTAAACGAGACCCTGTTGCGTACCGGTCAGACGGGTCGAACTCTGGCGCGCGATGCCGAAATCGGCCAGCACGAGCAACCCGTCATCGCGAAACATGAGGTTCTCGGGCTTGAGATCACGGTGAATGATGCCGCGGTCGTGAATGGTCGTGAGGCCCAGCGTGATCTGGATCATCAGCCCGACCGCCTCTTCCAGACTCAGGCCGAGCCCGATGCGATCATGCAGATTGCCACCCGACAGATGCTCCATGGCGATGTAGGCGCAGTCCTCGGCGAAGCCCTGCTCGTGGATGAGCGCCACGTTGGGATGACGCACCTGAGCAATGAGCGCGTACTCCTGAAGAAAACGCTGCAGCAGATCATCATCACCGCTGATCGGCACCGTCTTGAGCACCCGCCATTCGCCACGTGCCTCATGGCGGCCGAGATAGACACGCGACATGCCTCCCTTCCCGAGCGGCGAGAGCGGGCCGTAACCCTCGATGTCGGGAATCGGCGGATCGCTTGCTGCCGCCCCGAGCGCATCCGGAAACGCAGGCTCCGAGGCCGCTCCGGTCGATTGCCTGCGTGCGCGGCGGGCAATCGATCGCAACGCCGCCTCGATACGGCCTGCCAGTGCCACCTCGGGCGCCGGCGCACCGTGCGCGAGTTCCAACCCGGTGACTTCGATCAGGGTGCGTACCCGCACGTCGCGCTCGAGCATGAAGGAGAGCGCTCGCCCGGTCAGAAACCGCTCGCCGGTGACCCGCAGACTGTCAGGATCGATCGCCACCAGCCAGCCCACCGCGGCCATCCGCCGCTCGACCTGGGCGAGATCATCGGCGATGGCGGCAATCGCGGCACCGGTGGGCTCGCCATCGGCGCCATCGCCATGGCAGGACTGTACCGCCACGCCACACAGCAGCGTATCGCCTGCGCGACCATCGAAGCGCTCGGCAAGGCCCCGACAGACCGCCTCGGGCAATTGCATGGCAAGCAACCCGGTGCGGATGGCACGAACCGCATGATTGCCCAGTTCGATATCGTTGCCGGAAAAGCGCGCGAGACAGTACCGTCCGGCATGCCGCAGCACGGTGCCCCGCGCAGCGGCGATCAGGGCCGAGAGGTCCGAGCGCCAGAGCTCGAGTGCTTCGCTGCGCTCGCGTTCGGCGAGGAGGCCATTGAACGCATCGGCATCGCGCAGGGTGACGCGAAGAAACGTGCTGCGACCCCGCCCGAAACGACGCACCGCCGGCCGCACGGGCAAGGCCCAGCCACCGGGTACGGTTGCGACATCGAGACGTCGACGGCGTTCGCCACGGTCGCGCTCGGGCGCAAAGGCGGTCGGGTCTTCAACAGGGGGCAGGTCAGTCGCCACGCGAGCGGCTCGCACGGAAGGTCGGAACGGCACTCTGACAGAGCCCCGCCAGGGGCGCGCCACCTGTTATCGGTCAAATGGGCAATAGCGCAAATGCGTCAGCAACTGACGGCACGGGAACGTGACGGATTGCCTGCGAGACCGCCTGAGGGGGGGGCGCCGCCAGCGCGGGGCCGCGCCGAATGCTCAGGTGCGCGGCAAGGTGACGCCGCGCTGCCCCTGGTACTTGCCACCGCGGTCAGCGTACGAAGTCTCGCAGACTTCATCAGCACCGAGAAACACGAACTGCGCCACCCCTTCGTTGGCATAGATGCGGGCCGGCAAGGGGGTAGTGTTGGAGAACTCGAGCGTCACATGCCCCTCCCACTCGGGTTCGAGCGGTGTCACGTTGACGATGATGCCGCAGCGGGCATAGGTCGACTTGCCCAGACAGATGGTGAGTACGTCGCGCGGAATGCGGAAGTACTCGACCGTGCGTGCGAGCGCGAAGGAATTGGGCGGAATGATGCAGACCCCACCCTGCACATCGACGAACGAGCGTTCGTCGAAATGCTTCGGATCGACGATGCTCGAATTGATGTTGGTGAAGATCTTGAATTCGCTCGAGCAGCGCACATCGTAGCCATAGCTCGAGGTGCCGTACGAGATGATGCGTTCGCCGGCGACCTCACGCACCTGCCCGGGCTCGAACGGCTCGATCATGCCGTGCTCGAGCGCCATGCGACGGATCCAGCGATCGGATTTCACGCTCATGTGTTCTGCACCACGATGTTGGGAAAGCGGGAGGTCATGTCGCGATCAAGGTCGGCAATCTTGACGGCCACCCGGCGCGCGATGGCCCGATAGGCGGCAGCAACGGCCCCGCCGGGCTCGGCCACCACGCTGGGCTTGCCTGCATCGGCCTGCTCGCGAATCCGGATATCGAGCGGCAGCTGCCCGAGCAGTTCGACCTCGTAGTCGGTGGCCATCTTCTGGCCGCCGCCCGATCCGAAGATGGGCTCGGCATGCCCGCAGTTCGAGCAGACGTGCATGCTCATGTTCTCGACCAGACCCAGAATCGGGATGTTCACCTTCTGGAACATGCGCAGGCCCTTGCGGGCATCGAGGAGCGCAATGTCCTGTGGCGTCGTGACGATGACCGCCCCGGTGACCGGCACGCGCTGCGAGAGCGTCAACTGGATGTCACCGGTGCCCGGCGGCAGGTCGACCACCAGGTAATCGAGGTCGCGCCAGCGGGTCTGGGTGAGCAACTGCTCGAGCGCCTGGGTCACCATGGGGCCGCGCCACACCATGGGTGAATCGCTCGACGGAATGATGAAGCCGATGGAGTTGGCCTGGATGCCATGGCCCACCAGAGGCTCCATGGTGTTCTGAGCGAGCGACTCCGGACGACCGCTCACCCCGAGCATCGTCGGTATCGACGGGCCGTAGATGTCGGCATCGAGCATGCCCACGTTCGCGCCTTCGGCGGCGAGTGCGAGTGCGAGGTTGACCGCCGTGGTCGACTTGCCCACCCCGCCCTTGCCCGAAGCCACGGCGATGATGTTGCGCACCCCCGGAATCAGCTTCACGCCACGCTGCACCGCGTGGCTGGCAATGCGCGAGGTCACGCTCACCTGAGCACCGGCAATGCCGGCCGCGGCGAGCGCCGCCTCCACACGAGCCTGCATCGAATCGAACTGGCTGCGCGCCGGATAGCCCAGTTCGATGTCGACGGCAATCGTGTCGCCCGCAACTCGTACCGCACGGACCGCCTTCCCGCTCACCAGATCGCGCCGGGTATCGGGGTCGATGACCTGTGCCAGTGCCGCGCGCACTGCCTGTTCGCTGACCGCCATGCGGAAATCCTCTGCCACCGGAAATGGGGTCGTCGACTATAGCATCCACGACAGCGGCCCGAGCTTCAGTCGAGACATCCCCAGCGGGGGGCAGGCTACAATGCCGCGCATGAAACCGCACCGTCGAATCTTCGTCACCACGGCCCTGCCTTACGCAAACGGGTCGTTCCACATCGGCCACATCATGGAGTACATCCAGGCCGACATCTGGGTACGTGCCATGCGCATGGCCGGCCACGAGGTGCACCTCATCGGCGCCGACGATGCCCATGGGGCACCGATCATGCTGAAGGCCGAGGCCGAGGGCATCACGCCCGAAGCACTCGTCGCCCGCATCGCGGCCGAACGGCCGCGTTACCTGCGGGGCTTTCACATTGCGTTCGACAACTGGCACTCGACCCACTCGCCCGAGAACACCGAACTGTCGCAAGGGGTTTACCGGCGCCTGAAGGCGGCCGGACTCATCGACTCCAAACCGGTGGAACAGTTCTTCGACCCGGCCAAGGGCATGTTCCTGGCCGACCGCTACATCAAGGGCACCTGCCCGAGCTGCGGCGCGGCCGACCAGTATGGCGATGCCTGCGAACAGTGCAGCAGCGTGTACGCCCCGACCGACCTGAAGAACCCCTACTCGACACTCACCGGCGCCACGCCGGTGCTGCGTACCTCCGACCACTTCTTCTTCCGCCTGTCCGATCCGCGCTGCCTCGCCTTCCTGCGCCAGTGGATCGACAGCGGTCGCCTGCAGCCCCAGGTAGCCAACAAGGCGCGCGAGTGGCTCGATGGCGAGCAGGGTCTGGGCGACTGGGACATCTCGCGCGACGCGCCCTACTTCGGCATCGAGATTCCCGATGCGCCGGGCAAGTACTTCTACGTCTGGCTCGATGCGCCGGTGGGCTACTTTGCCAGTCTGCTGCAGTACTGCCGCCGGACGGGCCTCGCGTTCGAGGACTTCACCGATCCGTCTCGTGCCGCGGCTGGCGGCACCGAGATGGTTCACTTCATCGGCAAGGACATCATCTACTTCCACACCCTGTTCTGGCCGGCCATGCTCGAATTCTCGGGCTACCGGGTGCCCGATGCCATCAACGTGCACGGCTTCATCACGGTGTCGGGCGAGAAGATGTCGAAGTCACGCGGCACCGGCATCTCGCCACTGCGCTACCTCGACATCGGCATGAATCCGGAGTGGCTGCGCTACTACATCGCGGCCAAGCTCAACGCCAACGTCGAGGATGTCGACTTCAACCCCGATGACTTCGTCGCCCGGGTCAATGCCGACCTGGTGGGCAAGTACGTCAACATCGCCAGCCGGGCCGCGCCCTTCCTCACCCGACTGTTCGGCGGGCGACTCGCCACGCCCGAGGCGATCGCGGCGGCGGGTCTGGGTCTGGCGGTCGACCCGGTGGCCCTGGCCGCCCAGGTCGAAGCCGACTTCGAGTCCCGCGAATTCGGCCGCGCGATCCGCACCGTGATGGCCCATGCCGATCGGGTCAATCAGTATGTCGATCAGCACAAGCCCTGGGAGATCGCCCGCTCGATCGAGCGCGATCCGGCACTGGCAGCCGATCCGGTGGCGCGTCAGGCAGCGCTGGATCGCCTGCACGCGGTGTGCAGCGAATGCGTGGCGGCCTTCCACCTGATCACCCTGCTGCTCAAACCCGTGTTACCCGCGCTCGCGACGGCCGCCGAACGCTTCCTGCAAGTGAGTGAACTGACCTGGGCTGACGCCGCAGGTCGCCCCCAGGCCATCGGCGAATACAGCCACCTGATGACCCGGGTCGAGGCAAGGCACATCGATGCCCTCTTCGACCTGCCGGCGGCAGCCCCGGCCGAACCGGTGGCCCCCGCCCAGAAGAAGAAGCCCGCCATGAACGACAAGACCCCGACCGCGGCCGCAGCATCTGCCACGGCCCCTGCCATCGCACCGGCAAGCGACGCCGCCACGATCTCGATCGACGACTTCACCAAGGTCGAACTGCGGGTCGCCCGCATCGTGCGGGCCGAGGCGGTCGAAGGCGCCGACAAGCTGCTGCGTCTGACCCTGGACATCGGCGCCGAGGCCCCGCGCAACGTGTTTGCCGGCATCAAGAGCGCCTACGACCCGGCACAACTCGAAGGGCGGCTGACCGTGATGGTGGCCAACCTCGCTCCGCGCAAGATGAAGTTCGGTCTGTCGGAGGGCATGGTGCTGGCCGCCTCGGCCGAGCCCGGCTCAGGCGGTCCGGCGGGCATCTTCCTGCTGGCCCCGGACAGCGGCGCGACGCCGGGCATGCGGATCAAGTAGCCAGGGGCTCTGCGGGTCGGGCACGGGCCCTGCAGGAACCGGAAGTACACCCGCTTGCACCCGTTTCCGGGTCGATCAGCGCCCGGTCGATGACGCGACCGGTCGACAGCACTCATTCGGGGTCGATCTTCGCCTCGCGAATGACCCGCGCCCACCTGGTCCGTTCGGCCCGCATGAAGCGGTCGAGATCGGCCGGGGTTCCACCGTAATCGAACATGCCGAACTGGCGCATGCGCGCGGCGACATCGGGCTGGGTGAGGACCTTGTTCACCTCGCGGTTCATCGCAGCGATGATCTCGGTGGGGGTGCCCGCGGGCGCCACGATCGCAAACCACCCCACGGCTTCGAAACCGGGAATCGTCTCGTTGATCGTGGGCACGTTCTCGAAGCCTGCCACGCGACGGGGTGCAGTGACCCCCACCACCCGCAGTCGTCCACTCTGGATGTGAGCAGCCATCGCCGGGATGCTGTCGATGTAGACCTGAGTCACCCCTGAGATCGTGTCGGTGGCAGCCTGCTGACTGCCCTTGTAGGGCACGTGCACCATGTCGATGCCGGTGGCGCTCTTCAACATCTCGCCCGAAATGTGCGAGAGATTGCGCGATGACGATGTTGCAAAGGAGAGCGCGCCGGGCTGTGCGCGAGCATGCGTCACCAGTTCGGCCACGCTGCTCAGCTTGAGCGAGGGCGTCACCCCGACCATGAAGGGACTGACCCCGATGCTGATCACGCCAGTGAAATCGCGATCGGCGTCAAACCCGGTCGACTTGAATGTGTAGGGGTTGACGGCCAGCGTCGAAGCCTGACCAAAGAGATAGGTGTAACCGTCAGCGGCAGCGTGCGCCGTGACCTGGGCGGCGATATTGCCTGCCGCCCCCGCACGATTGTCGATCACCACCTGCTGACCAAGCCCCGGCGACACCTTCTCCGAGAGGATGCGCGCGATGATGTCGGGGGCGGACCCGGCTGCGGCCGGCACGATCCATCGTACCGGCTTCGAAGGCCAGGGCTCGGCAGCCAGGCTGGCAACACTGCCGGCTGCCGCCGCAATTCCGAGCGTGGCGGCAAGTGCCAGACGAAGAACTGCGCCACGAGCACGATGAATCATGTCGGACTGCTCCCGAGAATCAGCCAGGTTCAGACGGTGGGCGACGAGGCGAGGCCGTGCGCTCAGCCGGCCGCGGTTGCCTTGACGAAGGCAGGACGCGCGTTCATGCGCTCGAGCCAGGCAGCCACATGCGGGAAGGCGGGCAACCCGAACGGCATGGCGACGCACCGACGCACGACCGGGCCGAGTGTCATGTCAGCCAGCGTGAGCTCATGGCCGGCAATGAACGGGGTTCGCGCCAGTTGCCCGTCGAGAATCTTCAACTCGGCGGCAAGATTCTTGCCGGTGTCGGCTCCACGCTCGGCCTCAGGCTTCTTGGCATCGCGAAACCCGGCCATGAAGACCGGGTTGAGCGAGGCGAGCATCCAGTCCATCCAGCGATCGACGTGCGACCGGGCAGCCAGATCCACCGGGTAGAGCGCGGCAGCCTTCTCGCGACTGGCGACATAACGAAGGATGGCATGCGACTCCCAGATCGACACGTCGCCATCGACCAGGGTCGGCACCTTTGCGGTCGGATTCATCGCGAGGTATTCGGCAGTGGTGGTGTTCTCGTACTGGCGACCGTAATCGAGGCGCTCATAAGGGACTCCCAGCTCCTCGAGGAGGAAGAGGACCTTCTGGACATTGCCGGACGTCGCCCGACCGAGTAGCTTGTACATGCGTTTTCTCCGTATGAAAGGGGGTTCCTGCCGGTCAGCCGGCCAGGGGTTTGTAGGCCACCAGTTCGATCTCGATACGAGTGCTGATGACCGCTCGCGCCTCGACCGTGGTGCGGGCGAGCCGGCCTTCGGGGAAGTACTCCTTGAAGACACCGTTGTAGCGGCCGAAATCGCGCGCGTCCTGCAGAAAGGTCGTCACCTTCACCACATCGTCGAGCGTGCAGTCAGCCAGGGCAAGGATGCGCTGGCAGGCCTTGATGGTGGCGTGCGTCTCGACCTCGATCGTGCCCTCGACCATGTTGCCTGCCTCATCCTTTGCGACCTGTCCGGACAGGAAGACGAAGTCCCCGGCCCGCACTGCCGGATGGAAAGGCAGGTTGGGATTCTTCTTGCCGAAAGTGGTGACGCGTTCGTTGGCCATGAATCGGTGTTCCCCTTTGTTGATGGGCTGAGCCCGTTCCGGGCAGGCGGGCTCGGGTGCAGCGTGCGGCGACAGGACCTCGATCAGGCCTGCAGGCGGATCACCGAACCGCCCGGGGTCCTGCCGAAGCGCTTGAGCACGCCGAAGGCCGCCAGAGCGGGCTCGTCACTGGCGATGAACAGCACCGCCGGACGCGTCGCGCTGCGATTCTCGAGCGTCATCCAGTGCCCACCGGGCACGGCAACGGTATCGCCGAACTCGGCCTCGTACGATTGTTCGCCAACCGATACACCCGCATCCCCCTCAAGCGGGGTGATCAGCAGGCTCGCGTTCTGCTTGATGCCGAGTGTCTTCTCGCCCGGGCGCAGCATCTGCAGGAAGAAACTCATCGTGCGATAGACCGGGCCGCCCCGCACCGGATCGGTGTACTCGACCACCAGCCCCTCGGGGCTGTCGGCGTCCCGGTTGCGTTCGAGTACCTCGCGCATCATGTCGTATCGGTAGACGTACATGGGTGAGGTGCCGCTCATGCCCCGAGCATGGCTCACGAAGCGCGGGGTCGCACCGCCGATGCCGTAGATCTTCGAACTGTAGTCCGGCGTGAAGCGAGCCGACTGCTGTCGCTTGCGCTGCCCGTCTTCCTCGTAGTCGTGATCGAATTCGAGTGCGTTCAGCACCTCGATGAGCGGATAGTCGAGCACCGACAGGTTGAGCGCCGGCGTGTCGCCCACGCAACCGTGGTTGTGCCACGTGTCGACCGGCGTGAGCACCAGGTCGCCGGGCCCGAACACGATGTCCTCACCCTCGACACCGGTGAAGTTCTGATCGCCCGTGAGACCAAGCCGCGCCGCACTGGCGGTGTGCTTGTGGGGCGGCATGACCTCGTTGGGATCGTTGAGCCGGTAGGCCGTATACAGGGTGGTCACGGTCGCACGACGCGGACGCAGCCCCGGATTGACCAGGACGAGAGAACGACGATCGGAATTCGCGGTGCTGATCAGCCGCGCCGACTGCTGGATCAATGCCTCGAGGTCGCGCTTGTAATTCCAGTGGAAAGGCACGGCGCGCGCGCCATCCATCAACTGACGAACCTCGTCGTGTTCGACATCGGAGCGCTGCGCCCAGAAGGGAAAAAGATGCTTCTCGTGGATGCGCGCGTACATCTGGCGCATCTCCTCGGCCACGGCAGCCGCGGCGTTGTCCGTCATGTCACCCATCGAAAGCGCGCTCCTCGTCAGCGAATCCGGGGGACCGGGTTGCCCCTGCGATCGAGATTCGACCACCCGAGCAACCAGTCACAACCCTGTCGGAAGAGCGTAGCGCCGGCCGGCCTCTTGCGCAAGCAGCATCCCCTCCTCAACCGGAATTGAAATGAATCAACCAGGATACAATCTGGTTGAATGAGTCAGTCGATGAGGAGAGGATCGGTGGGCACATCATCAGGCCCCGGCGGGCGACACCGGAGATCGCCGCCAGCCAGTGCACTGGGCCTGCTGTGCGACCAGTTGCGCGAGCGCGCCAACAGCGGGCGGCCGCTGCCGGCAGAACGCACGATGGCCGCCGAGTTCGGTGTGACGCGCCACCGGTTGCGTCAGGCGCTGGCCGCACTGCGCGCCTCGGGCGAACTGGGCAAGCCCCCGATACCGCGCGGGCTCGCGCGCAGCAGTGCCGCTCTCGTCCACCGCACCAACCCGATCGAGGTGGCAGAACTGCGTGTCGCACTCGAACCGGTTCTGGCGCGCATGGCCGCCCTGCGCGCCACCCCGATCGACATCGCACGCATCATGCGCACAGCCACCACGCTGTCGGAGAGTCACAGCGCGGGGGCCGATCTCGAATTCCACCGGGCGATCGCCGCAGCCACGCGCAACAATCTGGCCGCCGATCTTTATGGCCTGCTGCGTCAGATCGGACGCAACGCCCGCATCCACGTCAAGACGGTCCGCGAGCGTCCCGCCGGGCGCCTGCCGCAGCGCGACGCGGAGCACATGCAGGTTGCCCGCGCCATCGCCGCGCGCGACCCCGACGAGGCCGAGCGCGCCATGCGTGCGCACATGCGCATGGTGCAGCAGCAGGTCATCGATCAACTGGCGCTTGCCGATCGCAAGGATTCAGGGCCTGCGGTGCTCGACGATGGCGCTCGAACCTGAAGAGACCTGCCAGCAGTTCCAATTAGCCACCTGACTTGAGCAGGTTCCGCCAGGTCAATACACAAACACCGACGCAAGCGATCGAGGCCTCCTGATCAACCCCACCGCCGCGGCCAACCCCTGCCTCAGGCGTAATCGACCTGCACGTTCTCCGGGCGCAGCCAGGCGCGCAGGTCGTCGATCAACTGCTCATCGGGCGTGACCTGCCACTCGGCCCCGAGCCGCGCGCGGCAGGCGGCCCCATTGCGATGGTAGTCGATGGTGACCGGCATCGCGCCATGGCGAAACGGCGCCAGCAGGTCATGCAGGCGCCGTGCGTTGGCCTCGCCATTCATCGACAGGCGCAGGCCCTTGCCGTAGCGGGCGCGAAAGGCGCCCAGATCGAGAATGCGCTCGGCAGTCACCCGCGTACCGCCGGAGAATTCATCGCGCTGCACCTTGCCCTGGATGACCAGGGGCCGGTCGTCGCGAATCTGTTCGCGATGCGCTTCGAAGAGCTCGCTGAAAGCCATCACCTCGACCTGCGCCGTGGCATCGTCGAGCACGATCACCGCCATGCGTCCTCGCCGGGTCTGCTGGATCCGTGAACTCGCCACCACCCCGGCCAGCATCACCGCTTCGGGTCGGGCCACCAGCGAAGCCAGCGGCGTGCGGGCTACCCGACGCAGTTCGGCCGAATAGATGTCGAACGGATGGCCGCTGAGATAGAAACCGAGCGCTGCCTTCTCTTCCTGCAGGCGCACCCGTTCATCCCACCGGGGTGCATCCACCAGGTCGAGTGCCGCGCTGCCGCCATGGTCGGCATCGCCGAAGAGGCTCGACTGCTGGGCATCGCGCTCGGCCTGTTCGGCCGCGGCCAGCCCGCGCTCGACCGAGGCCATCAGCGCCGCACGGTGGGTGCTGATCGAATCGAATGCACCACCCCGGATCATGGCCTCGATGGCACGCCGATTGACCACCCGCTTGTCGATGCGCCGGCAGAAATCGAAGAAGTCGACGAAGGGGCCGGCCTCGCGTGCAGCGACAATGGCCTCGACAGCGCTCTCGCCGGTGCCCTTCACCCCACCCAGACCGAAGCGGATGGTGCGCGGATCGACCGGCACGAACCGGTACTCCGACGCATTGACATCAGGCGGCAGCATGGTGAGGCCAAGTACCTTCGCATCGGCGCAGAACTGGTTCACCTTGTCGGTGTCGTCCATCACCGCCGACATGTTGGCCGCCATGAAGGCCGCCGGGTGATGCGCCTTGAACCAGGCCGTCTGGTACGCCACCAGGGCATAGGCGGCGGCGTGCGACTTGTTGAAGCCGTAGCCGGCAAACTTCTCCATCATGTCGAAGAGTTCGCTCGCGCGTGCGCCCTCGACCCCGTTGTTGGCCGCACCCGCCACGAAGATGTCGCGCTGGGTGGCCATCTCCTCGGCCTTCTTCTTGCCCATGGCGCGACGCAGCAGATCAGCACCACCCAGCGAGTAGCCGCCAATCACCTGGGCGATCTGCATCACCTGTTCCTGGTAGACCATGACGCCGTAGGTCGAACCCAGAATCGGTTCGAGCCGAGGGTCGAGATGAACCACCTGCTCGCGCCCGTGCTTCCGATCGATGAAGTCGGGAATGAGATCCATCGGGCCTGGCCGATAGAGCGCTACCAGCGCGATGATGTCCTCGAAGCGGTCGGGCCGTGCGCGCTTGAGCAGGTCGCGCATGCCGCGCGATTCGAACTGGAATACGGCCGTGGTATTGCCATCGGCAAACACCCGGTACGCCGCTGCATCATCGAGCGGCAGGCGCTCGAGGTCGATGGCACTCTGCGGGTCGAGCCGGCGAATGAATCGCAGCGTCCAGTCCAGAATGGTGAGCGTGGTCAGTCCCAGGAAGTCGAACTTCACCAGGCCCACCGCCTCGACATCATCCTTGTCGAACTGCGACACCACGCTGTCGGCGCCCTGTGCCGCATAGAGCGGGCAGAAGTCGGTGAGGCGCCCGGGGGCGATCAGCACGCCGCCCGCGTGCATGCCGACGTTGCGGGTGAGGCCCTCGAGCTGACCGGCAAGCGCCAGGAGATCGCGCGTATCCTCGTCCTCGGCCTCGCGCTGTGCGAGGCGCGGTTCCATTTCGCGTGCCAGCTCCAGCGTGATGAGCTTGCCCGGCTGAAACGGAATGAGCTTGGCCAGCTCATCGGTACGACCGTAGTTCCAGTCCATCACCCGACCGACGTCGCGCACGACGGCCTTGGCCGCCATCGTGCCGAAAGTGGCGATCTGCGAGACCGACGCCGCACCATACTTCTTCTTCACATAATCGATGACCCGATCACGCCCCTCCTGGCAGAAGTCGATGTCGAAGTCGGGCATCGACACCCGCTCGGGGTTCAGGAAGCGCTCGAAGAGGAGGTCATAGCGCAACGGGTCGAGGTCGGTGATGCCCAAGGCATAGGCCACGAGTGAGCCGGCGCCCGACCCCCGCCCGGGGCCCACCGGTACGCCGTTGTTCTTGGCCCAGTTGATGAAGTCGGCAACGATGAGGAAGTAGCCCGGAAACCCCATCTGGACGATGGTCTTCGTCTCGAAGGCGAGTCGCGCCACGTAGCGCGGGCGTTCGCGCTCGCGCACGGCCTCATCGGGGTAGAGCGAACGCAGGCGCCGCTCGAGCCCGGCCTCGGACTCGCTCGCGAGAAAGTCATCGATCGACACGCCTTCGGGGGTCGGAAAGACCGGCAGCCGGGGCCGGCCCAGCTCGAGCACGAGGTTGCACCGAAGGGCAATCTGCACCGTGTTGGCGAGCGCCTCGGGGATATCGGCAAAGAGCGCCCGCATGTCGGCCTGGGGCCGGAACCAGCTCTCGGGCGTGTGCACCTGCGGGCGGCGACGATCGGAAAGGGTGTAGCCCTCGGCGATGCAGACCCGCGCCTCGTGCGCCTTGAATTCATCGGCACGCAGAAACTGCACCGGATGGGTGGCTACCACCGGAATGCCCAGCTCACCCGCGACGGCGACGGCACCGGCCACGTAGCTCTCGGTACCGGGCGCACCGGCTCGCTGCAGTTCGATGTAGTACGCATCGGGAAAGACCGCGGCCCAGGCACGGGCAAACCGACGCGCTGCCGCCTCGTTGCCCGCGGCCAATGCCATCCCGACGTCGCCCGTCTGACCGCCCGAAAGTGCAATGAGCCCCTCGCTCGACTCGGCCAGCCACTCGCGCCGGATCTCGGCGCGACCACGATGCTGGTTGGTGAGCCAGGCCTGACTGAGCAGCGCACACAGGCGCAGATAGCCCTCACGCGAGCGCACGAGAAGCAGCAGCCGGGAGGGCTTGTCACGGTCCTCGTCGTTGGTGATCCAGCAGTCGACCCCCACGATCGGCTTGACACCGGCGGCACGGGCCGCCCGGTAGAACTTGATCATGCCGAACAGATTGTTCAGGTCCGTGAGGGCGAGCGCCGCCATGCCGTCGGCGGCTGCGCGAGCCACTGCTTCATCGATCCGGACCGTGCCATCGCTGACCGAGAACTCCGAGTGCAGCCTGAGGTGAACGAAGGCGGGTGCCGGCATGGTCGCTCAGCGCACCTCGGTCTGCGCTTCGTCACCACGGCGCGCCTCGACGCGCCCGATTTCAAAGGCAGTCTGGCCGCTCGAGCGCAGCGCCGCCAACGCGCCCGACGCATCGGCCGCCGCGACGACCAGCACCATGCCGATGCCGCAGTTGAAGACGCGGTGCATCTCGGTGGCATCGACGGCCCCCGCCTGCTGCAACCAGTCGAACACGGCGGGCCGCGGCCAGCTTGACGCATCGAGCACCGCCTTCACCCCAGCCGGCAGCACCCGGGGCACGTTCTCGAGCAGCCCGCCGCCGGTGATGTGGGCAAGCCCCTTCACCGTGATCTGCGAGCGCAGCGCCAGCACCGGCTTCACGTAGATGCGCGTCGGCTCGATGAGAACATCGGCGAGGGTACGCCCCCCGACCATCACCGACAGATCGTCACCGGCGCGCGCGACGATGCGCCGGATGAGGGAATAGCCGTTCGAGTGCGGGCCGCTCGAGGCAAGGCCCAGCACGACATCACCGACCCCGATCTGCTCACCGGTGATGATGGCATCGCGCTCGACGACACCCACGGCAAAACCGGCCAGATCGTATTCGCCCTCCGGATAGCTGTCGGGCATCTCGGCGGTCTCGCCACCGATGAGGGCGCAGCCAGCCAGTTCGCACCCGCGGGCGACCCCCCCGATGACCTGGGCCGCCATGTCAACATCGAGACGCCCGCAGGCGAAGTAATCGAGAAAGAAGAGGGGCTCGGCGCCCTGGACAAGAACGTCATTGACGCTCATCGCCACCAGATCGATGCCCACCGTGTCGTGGCGCCCCAGCCGGAAGGCAAGACGCAGCTTGGTACCCACTCCATCCGTCCCTGACACCAGCACCGGCTGGCGGTACCGGCTGGACACTTCGACCAGCGCACCGAAACCGCCGATGCCGGTGAGGACCTCGGGCCGCATCGTGCGACGTGCAAGCGGCTTGATGCGCTCGACCAGTGCATCCCCTGCGTCGATGTCGACGCCGGCGTCTCGGTAGCTCAAGGGGACCGCTGAATCGGGGGGCATCGTCATGTTGGAGGGCGGGGCTGCGCAGCGGTTATAGTTCAGGCCCATTCTAATCGATCGGCACCCCGGCCTGAGCGTCCATGGAGCAACTGCCCCTCAACCTGGCTCCACCGCCCGAACCGACCCTGGACAACTACGTTCCCGGCGGTAACGCGGACGCGGTAGCCACCCTGCGCGGCCTCATCGACGGCAGCGGGGTCGAGCGCTGGGTCTATCTGTGGGGTCCGCCCGGCAGTGGTCGCAGCCATCTGCTGCGGGCCACGGCCAGCACCGCGTCGCGCCAGGGACGCACGGTGCACTGGTTCGGCCGCGATGCGAGCCGTCCGGCCGATGAGCGCTTCATGCTGCTGATCGATGATGCCCACCGGCTCGATCCGGCGGCTCAGATGGCTGCGTTCGATCTCATCAACGAGACACGCCTGGCCGGTGGCTGCCTCCTTGCCAGCGGTCGGCGCCTCGCACGCGACCTGGCCCTGCGCGACGACCTGCGCACCCGGTTCGCGCAATGCCTCAATCTGCCGCTGACCGCGCTGAGCGAAAACGAGGCGCGTGCCGCGCTGGAAACCCAGGCTCGCTCGCTCGGCTTTGCCATGGACCCGGCGCTTGTCGAATACCTGATGAGTCGGGCCCCGCGCGACATGAGCACGCTGATGGCCATTCTGGGCGCCATCGACCGACGCTCGCTCAGTCTGCACCGCCCGCTCACCATTCCGTTGCTGCGCGAGGTCATGCAAGACCTCGTCGCCGAACCTGACATCAAGGCGTCCTGATGAAGCTTGCCCTGTTCGACCTCGACAACACACTGCTTGCCTGTGACAGCGATTACGAGTGGGCCCAGTATCTGATCGGCATCGGCATTCTGGATCGCACCGAACATGAGGCGCGCAACCTCGCCTTCTACGAGGATTACAAGGCGGGCACCCTCGACATCTACGCCTTTCTCGACTTTCAGCTGGCGGCGCTCGCGCGCTACCCGCGCAGCCAGCTCGATGCCTGGCACACCGCATTCATGCGCGAGCGCATCCTGCCGGCCATCACCGAACCGGCTCGCTCGCTGGTCACCGAGCATCGCGACGCAGGCCACGAGTGCGTGATCATCACGGCAACCAATGCCTTCGTCACCGCCCCGATTGCCCGCGAATTCGGCATCAACCACCTCATCGCCACCGAAGTCGAGGAGGCAGCCGGGCGTTTCACGGGTCGTCCGCGCGGCCTGCCCTCCTTTCGCGAGGGCAAGGTGACCCGACTCGAGCAGTGGCTCGCCCCGCGCGGAGGCTGGCCTGCCGTGGCCGAGAGCTGGTTCTACAGCGATTCGGCCAACGACCTGCCCCTGCTCGAACGCGTGATCCATCCGGTTGCGGTCGACCCCGACCCACGACTGCACGCCGCGGCCGCGGCGCGTGGCTGGCCGATCATGCATCTGCATCGAAGCGAATGAAAGGCGCCCCGGCACGACGCACGACGGCACTGGTCGTTGGTCTCGTGCCGCTGATCCTCGGGCTGGCACTCGCCCTGGGCAGCGTGCCCATCGACCCGTCACGCTGGGCCGAGCTGCTCGCAGGCGGCGGCACTCGACTCGAAAACACCATCGTCTGGGACTTGCGCGCACCACGCGCCCTGGCCGCCTTCACCACCGGGGGTCTGCTCGCACTGGCCGGCGTGCTGATGCAGGCGCTGCTGCGCAACCCGCTGGCCGACCCCTACCTGCTGGGCATCTCGGGCGGGGCTTCCGTGGGCGCACTCACCGCCATGCTCTGGCACGGCAGCCTGCCGCCATCGCTGGCCGCCCTGGCTGGAGCAGCCACCTGCGCGAGCGCGGTGCTGCTCCTGGGCAGCCGCCAACTGGCCTTCGATCCGCATCGCCTCACCCTGGCCGGCCTCGCCATCGCGGCCGGCGCCGGGGCGCTGGTGAGTCTGATCCTTGCCATCGCCCCGCCCGGCGATCTGCCGGGCATGCTCTTCTGGCTGATGGGTGACGTCTCGAACGCGAGTCCGGGTGCAGGTTCGATCGCCGTGCTCATCCTGGCGCCGCTCATCGCCACGGCCTGCGCCGACAGCCTCGACCTGCTGGCGCTGGGTGAGGCCAAGGCCCTCAGCCTGGGTGTGGCGGTACGGCCGCTGCAGTGGGGCATGCTCGGGTGCGCAGCCGTGGCCAGTGCAACCGCGGTGATGCTCGCCGGCAACCTGGGCTTTGTCGGGCTGGCAGTACCCCATCTGCTGCGACTGGGTGGCGTGTACGCCCACCGGGCCCTCGTTCCCCTGGCGGTACTGGCCGGTGGCGCACTGGTGACCCTGGCCGACACGCTCGCCCGCACCGTGGTTGCCCCCGCCGAACTGCCGACGGGTGCACTCCTCGCCTTGCTTGGGGTACCGGTTCTGCTCGGCCTCGTGATGAGAGGCTCTCGATGATCTCGACCCGACAGTTGCGGGTCGAGAGCCGCTCAGGAGGGCAGACGCGCACGCTGGTAGAGCAGCTCGACTGGACGGTGAATCGCGGCGAATGCTGGGCCGTGCTCGGCCCCAATGGCACCGGCAAGACTCGCCTGCTCCACACCGTAGCCGGACTCCTGCCCGCTGCTGCAGGCGAGGTGATGTTCGCCGGACGGGGAGTGTCCGCGTGGTCACGCAGGGCGCTTGCGCGCGAGCGTGCCCTGCTCTTTCAGGAGGAGTCGGCCAGCTACTGGGGTACGGTGGCCGACTACGTGGCGCTGGGCGCGCTGCCCCACGGACGTGCTGCAACCTCGGACCCGACGGTGCTGGCAGCATTGCGCCGGACAGCCCTGGAGTCCCTGGCCGAACGGGCATTCACGGCCCTGTCGGGGGGCGAACGCCAGCGCGCGCGCATCGCACAGTCGCTCGCGCAGCGCCCGGCCTGCCTGCTCTGGGACGAGCCCCTGAACCATCTCGACCTGCGGCATCAGGCCAGCATGCTGGCCCTGGCGCGTCAGCTTGCCGACGAGGGGCGTGCGGTGGTGCTCACGCTGCAAGACCCCGAGCAGGCGCGCCACACCTGCACCCATGTGCTTTTGCTGTATCATTCCGGCCGCTTCAGGCAGGGGCGCACGATCGACCTGCTCGACCCCGCCACGGTGCGCGAACTCTACGCGCTCGACCTGCCCGCACCCCAGAACCCGCTCCCCCTTGCGCTGCGGGCGTTCACACCGGACTCCATGGCCGACCCGCATTGATCAAGCGTCTCATCGACAAGGTTTTTGGCCGAAAGGGCGCTGACCGCCCGGTGGTCATCGCCGCGCCTGAACACGGCATACGGCGCGACCAGATCAGTCACGGCGCACGGCGGGTCTGCGAACAATTGCAGGAAAATGGCTTTGCTGCTTATGTGGTCGGTGGCGCCGTGCGCGATCTGCTGCTGGGCGTCGAACCCAAGGATTTCGATGTCGCCACCTCGGCGACGCCCGAGCAGGTGCATCGCGTGTTGCGCCGCTCGCGACTGATCGGCCGACGATTCAAGCTCGTTCATGCCCTCTTCGGCAATGAAGTGGTCGAAGTCTCCACTTTCCGTGCCGGTGCGCCCGAATCGGGCGATACCGAGTCGCCGGCCCAGGTGGTTGACGAGCACGGCCGGGTACTGCGCGACAACGTCTACGGCACTCGCCAGGAAGATGCGGCACGACGCGACTTCACCATCAACTCGCTCTACTACGACCCGGTTGCCGAGACCGTACTCGACTACCACAAGGGTCTGGCCGACCTGCGCAAGAAAACGGTACGCATGATCGGGGACCCGGCGCGACGTTACCGGGAAGACCCGGTGCGCATGCTGCGCGCCGTCCGTTTTGCCGCGCGCCCCGGCTTTCACATCGCTCCGAAGACGGCAGCGCCCATTGCCGAACTGGCCTCGCTGCTCGGCAACGTGCCAGCAGCACGTCTTTTCGAGGAGATGCTCAAACTGTTGCTGTCGGGCAATGCCGCGGCCTGCGTACGACAGTTGCGGGCGCAAGGCCTGCACCACGGCCTGCTGCCGATGCTCGACGTGATTCTCGAGCAGCCGATGGGCGAGCGTTTCGTGACCCTCGCCCTCGAGCAGACCGACCGGCGCGTTCGCGACGACAAACCGATATCGCCGGCCTTCCTGTTTGCTGCGTTGCTCTGGCATCAGGTACTGGCCGCCTGGAAACAGGCCATGGAGCGTGGCGAACGCTCGATACCGGCCCTGCACGAAGCGATGGACCTCGTCCTCGACCAGCAGACCGACCAGCTCGCCATACCGCGCCGGTTCACCGTCACGATGAAGGAAATCTGGGGCCTGCAGCCCCGGCTCGATGCCAACACCGGACGACGGCCGCATCTGCTGCTCGAGCACCCGCGTTTCCGGGCAGCCTTCGACTTTCTCGCCCTTCGGGCCGAGAGCGGTGAAGCGCCGACCGAGCTGGTCGACTGGTGGGCGCGATTCCAGGTCGCTGGTGCGACCGAGCGCGAACACATGCTGCTGCCTGCCGCCGCCGGCAGCAGCCCCCGCCGGCGTCGACGCCGTCGCCCCAGCGGCGATCGGGGTGCCCCGGAAGGCGGGGCCGATGTCGCCGAACGCAGCACCTCTGATCATGACCACAAGGCCGACTGAGTCGGCCACGCTTGCGGTTGACGGTGCAGCAACGTGCCGCTTCGCGACCGACGCAGGGCATCAGACTCTCGGCAGGATGACACGCGCCTGCATCGGTCTGGGTGCCAACCTCGGAGCGGCGCGCGCCGCGATCGATACCGCGATCGATGCCATTGCCAGACTGCCGCACTGCCGCCTCGTGGCGCGCTCGAGCCATTATGGCAGCGCGCCCGTGGGCTACGAGGCGCAACCCGACTTCGTGAACGCGGTCGTCGCCATCGACACCGCACTAGAGCCCCTCGAACTGCTGCACGCCCTGCAGGGCATCGAAGCCGCACACGGACGTGTGCGATCGTTCAGGAACGCACCCCGCACGCTCGATCTCGACCTGCTCCTCTACGGCGAGCAGTGCCTGCAGGGCGCCGAACTTACCCTGCCTCACCCGCGCCTGCACGAACGCGCCTTCGTGCTCCTGCCGCTGCACGAGATCGTGCCTGATCTGCACCTGCCCGGACATGGTCGGCTCGCGCTGCTGCTCGAGGCCGTTGCCGGGCAGCGCATCGAGCGCCTGTCGCCCCTCCGGCCGTGAAGAAGGACTGACCCCATGCAGATCATCAGAACGGTTGCCGCCATGCAGGCCCAGCGCCGTGGTCGCGCACACACCGCCTGCGTACCGACCATGGGCAACCTGCACGCCGGACACCTCGACCTGGTTCGTCGCGCCCATGAAAAGGCAGACGCGGTTGTGGTGACCCTCTTCGTCAACCGGCTGCAATTCCTGCCAGGCGAGGATTTCGAGAGCTACCCACGCACGTTCGAGGCCGATTGCGCCGCACTCGAGCGCCTGGGGGTACATACGCTCTTCGCGCCCGCCGAGTCCGAACTCTATCCGGAGCCGCAAACCTTCAGGCTCGTCCCTCCCGCACCGCTTGCCGATGATCTCGAGGGCATCTTCAGACCCGGATTCTTCATCGGGGTGGCAACCGTGGTCAGCAAGCTCTTCAACATCGTCGCACCCGATGTTGCCCTCTTCGGCAAGAAGGACTACCAGCAGTTGATGGTGATCCGGGAGATGGTGCGACAGATGGCGTTGCCCATCGAGATCGTGGCTGCCGAAACGGTGCGTGCCGAGGACGGTCTGGCGCTGTCCTCACGCAATGGCTACCTGTCGGCCGCAGAACGCGCGCAAGCCCCCCTGCTCCGCCAGACACTGGCCACCGCGGGCGCCGCAGCACGTGCCGAATTGCGTCGTCAACGTCCCGAACTCGCGCGCATCGAAGTGCAGGCCTGCCAGAGCTTGCGCGATGCCGGCTGGGTGCCCGACTATGTTGCGGTGCGAAAGCAAAGCGATCTACAATCGCCGTCCGCCCAGAGTGATGCACTGGTCATTCTGGGGGCGGCGCGGCTTGGCAGTACCCGGTTGATCGACAACCTCGAACTGTCCATCTGACGGTTCCAGGTCGGGTCGATGCAAGGAGGATGCACATGCAACGTTTGATGCTCAGGTCGAAGATCCACCGGGTCACGGCGACGCATGCCGAACTCAACTACGAGGGTTCGTGCGCGATCGATGACAATCTGCTCGACGCGGCTGACATCCGTGAATATCAGCAGATCGACATCTACAACATCAGCAACGGCGAGCGGTTCACCACGTATGCGATCCGGGCTGAACGGGGCTCGGGCATCATCTCGCTCAATGGCGCGGCGGCCCGCAAGGCGCAAGTCGGCGATCTGCTGATCATTGCCTCGTACGCGGTCGTCGATGAGGCCGCCCTGGCCACCTTCGCACCGCAACTGGTCTATGTGGATGCCGCAAACCGCATTGTCGGCGAACACCACAGCATCGCCGTCCAGCGCGCCTGAGTCGGCAACAAGCGACAGACGACGATCACACGGCAAGCCTGGCGCGACGGATGTGCGCGCTCGCCTGCCGCCGATGGCTCCCCGACCTCGCGGATCGGGGCGGCTGATCAAACCGCTAGTAAACGCCCCACTCGGACGGCACCACCAGCGGATCGGTGCTGTCGTCTTCAGTCTTGTGCCGGGTGATGCCGGCGCCATCGACCTGAGCAGCCCGAATCTGCGGCGGCCTCAGTTCGCCGATGAGCGCGGGAACCAGAAAACTGGCAATCGCCGATGCGGCCGGACCCACACGAGAGCCTCGCGGCACCGTGCCCGTGGGTTCCCGCAGCAAGGCGGGCGCTCGCCGTATGACGGCAGAATCCTGCTTTTGCATGATGTTTTCTCGCCTGTGATCACCCGGGCCTCATGCCCGGTAGGTGCTGTCTGCTTCTCGCACTGCAATATTAGGCCACCTTGGCCGGCAGGGGAAGAGGCACGCAACGGATGACGCCTGCCGCCGACACGGCCCGGCGAGCCTTCAGCCCCCGGCGGGTGGGCCGGCGGTGGTCGCGCCCGAGGGCGACACGGGCGACAGGGGCGACAGGGGGAGTACGGTTGCCACCGGTGGCCGCTCGAACCAGCGATTGAAGGCGATCGAGAAGAAGAGGTCGACCGTCTGACGGATCCCGGTCTCCGCCTGCACCAGCCACCGTGGCGTGAGCTGATACCGGCCCCGCAGGACGGTGCCGACACCGGTCAGCGATCGCTCGACCGTCACCGTGAGCCTGTCGGAAAGACGCTTGCCCAACGCGACAACCGTCTCGCCCACGCCCGGTCGGGCACCCGATCCGGCCAGGGGCACCGGGCTTGACCCGGCCGAACTGCGTACCTGCAGTTCATCGAGGCCTGCCACCCGCGCAATGCGTGTCGACAGGGGCGTGCCCTCCGTGGTCCCGGCCAGGCTCGCCGCCGCCATCTCGGCAATGAACTGCCAGTCGGATACCGCCAGGCCCTCGGCACTTCGTCCGAGGGCCACCCAGGCGAGCACCTGACTGTCGGGCAGCGGCGGGTCGGAAAAGAGGCGCAGCCGCGGGGTCCTGGCAAAACCGCTCAGCTGAACGCCGGCCTTGATCGGGATGTTGGGACGCAAGGCCGTGATGTCGAGAACCGGATTGTCAACCGGACCATTGAAGGTCACGCTGCCCTGATCGACGCGCAGCGACTGACCATAGGCATTCACGATTCCTTCGACGATACCCACCCGCCCCAGCAGACGCAGCGCCCCGGCCTCAGCCCGGGTCAACTGCGCCACGCCGGTGAGCCGTGCACTCGCCCCGAAGCCGCGCACGCGGAAACGATCGCCGAAGTCGAGTTCGAGGTTCAGGGAAGGTGCACCGCCTGCGCCCCCCGTCGCCGCACGACCAGGCGCAACCGTCTTGCCCCGAACCACGACATCGGAAGACACCCGGAGGCGAGCCGGACGCAAGCTCAGATCGCCCTCGTCGGCACGCATCCGGCCCTTGACAGTGATCTGACCCTCCTGCGCATCGACGTCGAGCCGGCCCGTGACCACCATGCGCAACTCCGGCCCGTTGACCAGCGTGAGGCCGACTGCATCGGCGCCCAGGCTGGCCGCCAGGCGTCCGTCGGCCCAGTTCATCCGGCCCGTCGCCTCGAGATACCCGCTCTCGCCCTCCAGGCGAGCCCTCACCAGGCGCGCCTCACGCTCGTCGAACTGCAGGTCAAAGCGCCCCTTTCGCAGGCTTACCCCTTCGGACGGGACCTCGATGAGCAGGTCGCGGCCTCGCACCTGACCCACCAGAGCCGGGCTTGCGAGCGAGCCCTGCAGGTCGACATTGCCGTCGGCGTGTCCACCCAGTTGCAGTCCTTCGGTTGGCATGAGGGTCGCGAGGAGGGTTCCGTCGAGCGAGAAGCGGGCCCGGCCCCGCAGCGGCGCATCGCTGCGCAACGCGGCGCGCTGCGTGCCTGCCTCGATCGGCAGGGCGGCCTCGGCATCGACGGTGCCCAGGCGCGATCGAATGTCCACGGTGGCAGCGAGCACGCTGGCCTTGAGTGCGAGGCGCAGCCGCAGCCGCTCGAGCCCGAGGGGTACACCTTGCAGGCGCAGATCGCCCGACTCGCGATGCGCCTCGAGCACACCCGCAGGAGCCACGGCATCGCCCTGCCACTGCCAGTCGCCACCCAGACGCAGATCGCCCTCGACGACGAGGCGATCGGTCGCAGGGGCGGCCGCCGCACTGCGGCCCTCCCCGAGCACTGCGGCGGCGGCCAGAAGGCGACCTGCCTCCACCTGACGGAAACGACCGCTCGAGCGCAAGGCGCCGGGTTCGACATGCAGCGCATCGATCGCAACCTGTCCACCGGCCGCCTCGAATGTGGCTCGCCCGAGATCCACCGTGCTGGCGGCAATGGCAAGCGGTGCCGGTTCGAGCAGAACGATGCCAGAGCCCGCACGTTCGGCGAATTCGAGCACGGTGCCCTGCCAGCGCAGGTCAGCGCGTTGCGAGGCGGCGCCGACCAGCCCCGCCCAGGTGCCCGAGGGCAGACCCACGAGCGCGCCACGCAGGGCCAGCGCAACATCGATGCCGCGAGTGCGGCCATCGAACCGCACGCGGTGATCGACCACGCTGCCATCCACCTCGGCGTGGGCCGCATCGATCAGCACGCCCGCGCGGTCGAGTCCGCTCACCGAAGCGTCCAGGTGCAGTGCATCGTGAACGAGACGGGCCCGTGCCTCAAGACTCGCAAGACGTGTCTGCCAGGGCAAGGACAGACCCTGCCCGCTCAGCGCAAGGTCGATGTCGGGCTCATCCAGCGTGCCCCCCAGCGTTGCCACGAGATTCACGGATCCGGCCAGGCCCGATCCGATCGGCGTGAGCGAAGGGCTCACAAGGCGCACCGCGAGCCGATCGGCCACCTCGCCGAGGGCGCCATGCGCTTCGAGACGCGTGGCGCCCAGGGACAGGACCGTGGTGGTCGCGAGGCGGCGCCTTGCCTGCCAGTCCAGTTGCGCATCGCCGGTCAGGGGCAACCCGCGGAACCGGCTCTCATGCACGTGAAGCGAGGCCTGTACACGCGGACCCTCAGGCCCGGCGAGAACCCCTCGCGCCACGACATGGCCGCTGAGGCTCGCAACCGGAAATCGACCAAGGCGCGACGGGTCGAGGTGCCGGACGGCGGCGTCGACCTCGAATCGGCGAGCCGCACCGGGATCCAGGCGAGCCGTGCCCTCGGCAAGCGCACCCCGCCCTTCGAAGCGAAACGATCGCAGGCGGATCTGCTCGGCCTTGCGCTCCAGATCGAACCGCAAGCGCATGTCACGATCGCTGAACTCACCCCGCGCATCGAGCCCGGCTGCGTTCGCCACCAGACGCACCTCGCCCGCGACCTGGCTCGCATGAAGCGCACTCCACAGCCTCGACAGATCGACGCCCCGCGCCCGGACATCCGATTCGATCTGCCCGCCGCGCCACTGCACGCGGCCGGCGAGCAGGCCACCCGCGCCCAGATCGAGGGTGCGAACATCCAGACGAGCGTCGTCAGCACCCGCCTCGAGGGTCGCCTCCAGCCGCACGAGGGGTATGCGACGCTGGTCGAGGGGTCCAGGCAGCGCATTGCGAACCATCATGCGACCAGCGAACCGTTGATCGGCGCGCAGGTCGCCATCGATCGACAGCGTCAGGCGCGCTTGCGGAAGACGAGGCCACAGGCCCTGCGGGTCGATGTCACTCGCCCGCAGCCTGATCTGCTCGGCAAACGGCCTGGCAAAAGGATGCAGGAGGGCGCTGCCCTCCAGTCGGGCGGCAGCAAGGCTTGCCTGGATGCGTACGCGCAGGTGCTCCAGCGTGCCATCGATCGTCAGCACCGCCTCGGCCGCGTCGGGCAAGGGTCTGTCGATGAGGGTCGGATGGGGCTGGCCGGCGAGCGCGCGTGCATGCACCACCCCCTGCAATTCGAACGGGGATGCGGCTGCAATCTCGCCGCGCAGATCGAACGCCAGACCCGCAGCCTGCAGGCGCTCGACCCGCAGGCGGTGCCGGGTTCCATCAAACGACCACTGCCCTGCCAGCGCCGTCGCTCGCAGCGCAGCCTCACCCTCGCCGATCGCGAGTTCATCAATACGGAGATGGCCAACCGCAACCGGTACCGGCAAGGCAAGCCCGGCAGGCGGGGCAGCATCGGCCGCGGCATTGCCGGAACCCGCCACGACGAGCTTGCGCAGCCCGATCGACTCGATGTCGACACGACCCTCGCTGGCCATCTGCCAGGGCGATGCCCAGCGCACCCGCAGGTCGTCGATGTCGATCTGCCACCCGCCGCCGGCGGCATGGACATGTCCGATCGCGAGGGTTCGTTGCGACACTGGCGCCACACGGTCGAGCCGCACGACCCAGCCAGCGCTCGCGGTGATGCGAGAGGCAATCCAGGCCAACGTGTCAGCGCGCGCAAGCAGCAGGGGCACCGCCGCGAGCCCCGCGGCCAGGAGCAGCACGACCACCACCATCGCACCGAGAGCGCGACGCAGGTTGCCGGCTCGCTTCGCGCCCATCAGAAGAGAAAACCGAGCGACAGGTGCAGGCGCACCGAGTTGACCGACTCACCCCAGGCGATGTCCGCATTGATCGGCCCGATTCCCGAACGCCATCGAACGCCCACGCCCCACGCCGGGTTCCAGTGAAAGTCTGCGCTGCGATCAACGGCATCGCCGCGCTCGTGGAACGCGGCCACGCCCAGCGTTGGCGAGACCCAGTGAATCCACTCGGCCCCGACGATGGCCTCGTAGCGACCGCCGACAACCGCATTGCCCTCCCGCGGACCGATCGACAGGTAGCGATAGCCGCGCAACGACTGGTCTCCCCCGATCCGGAAAAGAAACTCGGCGGGCACATGATCGCGCGAAGGTGCGCTGACCACACCGGCCTCGGCACGCAGCACCAGCGAGTTGTCGCCACCGACGGGCTGCACGGTGACCAGGCGACCGAAACTGCGAACGAAGTTGACGTCCGACCCGGCCGCACGCATGCCGCCACTCAGACGCGCGGTCAACTCGAATCCCCGGCGCGGATCGAGCGGATTGTCGAAGTCGCGGTAGCGCCACGCATAACCGGGGGCCAGTGCCCGCTTGAGCGCCGACTCGGCCGCTTCGGGCGATTCGTTGCTGCGCACGGCCTGCAGCGTCACGATGCGCTCGATACGCCCCTCGGACTTCGAGCGTTCGAGGGTCAGCGTCTGCGCATGCACGGCCAGACCGCTGTAATCCTGGAAACCGACGCCAGCACGCAGGGCAAGTTGCCAGCCCCGTTCATCCACCGGACCGCGCAACTCGGAGGCGACAGTCTGCTCACGCGCATCGAGCCGGAACAGGTTGCGCCATTGCACATCGCTGCCGAAAATGGCCCGGTCCTCGTACTGCAGCGATGCACGCGGCCCGGTGTCGGTGTTGTAGCCGATTCCGGCCTCGAGCAGATAGTGTCGGGCAGCGGTGACCTGGACATCGATCGGCAATGCCGACGGATTGCCGCGTTCCGGGTCGACCGACACATTGACGAAGGCAAAGTACTGCGACTGCTGGAGGCGCGTCTGCAGTTCGACCAGCGCTGCCTCGGAATACACATCACCGCTGCGGATGCGGTTCATTCGCTCGACGACCACCGGATTGACCCGCTCGACATCGGGCAGGCGCAATGCTCCGAACCGGTACTCGGGGCCGCTGTCGTAGCGCACCTGGAGTTCGACCGCACCCGATATCGGGTCGACATCGGCACGACTGCTGACGATGCGAGCGGCCGGAAAGCGTTGCACCTGCAGACGCCTGAGCACCGCCTGCTTGGCCGCCTCCCAGTCGGCAGACCGAAATCGCGCACCCGGCGCGAGGCCAAAGGCCTCTCGGGCCTGATCGCGTGATGCCAGGTCCTGCCCCCCCTCACCGGCCACGACGCCATCGAATTGCAGGTCGATGGCCGTGACCCGCGCAACCGTCCCGCCTGCAATGCGTACCCGCAGCCGCCAGCGGTCATCGAGATCGAGTGCCTCCACCTGGGCATCGATCCGTGCTGCAAACCACCCCTCCGCCGCCAGCACCTCGATGCCCCCCGCACGCACCTGGCGCGCGAGCCTCTCCAGACCCGTCCGGCTGGTGCGCGGGCCGATCTCCTCGCGCCAGGGCGCTACCAGCGCTTCGATCGGCGCACGATCGACCTCACCAGGCTCGAGGACAATGTCCCAGGCCCGGAGCGTCCCGTCGATGGCCGCCGGATCCATGCCTTCCACCGCTCGCGCAACACCCGCGGTCGCCCACCCCATGAGAAGGCCGGCCAGCATGGCGCAGAGCGGCACGCGCATCGGTCAGTCGACTCGAATGCGCGCGTCGCGCACGACCTTGCCCCAGCGCTCGATCTCGCTGCGGATGAAGGTCCCGAAGCGCGCTGGCGAACTGTCGACAGGCTCGGCCCCCTCGGCTTCGAGACGGGCACGAACGGCCGGCAGGGCAACGACTCGCACCACCTCGGCATGCAGCCGCTCGATGATGGCCGCCGGCGTGCCCGCAGGGGCCAGCAGGCCGTACCACTGCGTTGCCGCAAACCCCGGGTAACCCGCTTCAGCCACGGTGGGCAACTGAGGCATCTGGGCGAGGCGCTGGCTCCCCGCCACCGCCAGAGCACGCACCTTGCCCGCACGAATCTGCGGGGCGAGCGGAGGCAAGCCGGTCATCGTGAGCGCCACCTGCCCACCGAGCAGATCGGTGAGCGCCGGCCCTGTCCCCTTGTAGGGGACATGAACGATGTCGGTGCCGGTCACGAGCTTGAAGTACTCGACAGCCAGGTGCGCGGCGCTGCCCGCACCGCCCGAGGCGTAGCTGTAGGCACCGGGGCGCGCGCGCAGCAGCGCGACGAGTTCCTGCACCGTGCTGGCGGGTACCGACGGATGCACGACGAGAATGTTGGGGACCAGCGCGATCAGGTCGATCGGCGCGAGGTCACGCAGAGGATCGTAGGCAAGGTGCGCATAGAGCGCCGGATTCACCGCCAGCGTACCGATATGACCCATGACGATCGTGTGCCCGTCGGCCGGGGCGCGAACCGCGGCCTCGACACCGATCGACCCTCCGGCGCCAGGACGGTTGTCGATGATGACCGCCTGGCCCAGACCATCGGCCATCGACTGACCGATGGCACGCGCCACGATGTCGGTACTGCCCCCCGGGGGGAACGGCACGATGAGATGCAAGGCGCGTTGCGGAAACCGCTGCTGCGCCAGAGCGTCCGGCAACGCCAGTCCGGTCGACAGACCGAGCAGGATGGCCAGGATCGCTGCGAGGCGAGGCCCTTCAGTCAACGGCCACCGCCGCACCGGCCGCCAGCATCGCATCGATTGCCTGCTCGTCGAATCCTGCTTCACGCAATACCTCACGGGTGTGCTGGCCCAGCCGCGGCGCCCCGCGAAAATCGGTGCGCGCACCGCCGGACATCTGATTGGCCAGACCGATGTTGACGAACCCACCCTCGGTCGGATGGTCGATCGTCTGGAAAAGACCGACATCCCGCAGGTGCGGGTCGTCGCGCAACGATTCGAGCCGGTGGTAGGGCGCTGCCGGCACGTCGAGCCGATCGAAGATCTCGATCCACTCGGCCGTCGTCTTCTGCGTGAGCCCCTCGGCACGAATGGCGAAGTAGGCCTGAACGTTCTGAAACCGCGCTGCAACCGTGGCAAAGTGCGGATCGGTGGCGAGTTCCGGACGTCCGATGGCCTCGAACAGCGCATGCGCCTGCGCATCGGTATTGGCCGACAGGCAGAGAAAGCCGTCGCGAGTCGCGAGCGGCCGGTTCTCGGGGTCGAGCACGCGCGGGTCGCCAAACCCGCCGATGGGCGGATCGAAGCTCGCCTGGTACATGTGCTCGGTCATCACCTGGGTCACCATGTTCTCGAACATGGGAATCTCGATCGACTCACCGTCTCCGGTGCGAACGCGACGCAGCAGCGCCATGAGAATCAATTGCACGGCGATGAGCCCCACCGTGCGATCAGCCATGACGTACGGGACGTAGCGTGGCGTGCCGCTCGCACGCTCGTGCAGCGCGGCGACCCCGGAAATGCCCTGGATGATCGAATCGTAGGCTGGCCGGTCGCGATAGCGCCCACCCTGCCCGAACCCGAACATGCCGCAGTAGATGATGCGCGGGTTGATGGCACGAACCCGTTCGTAATCGAGGCCGAGCCGATGCATCGAGGCCGGACGCACGTTCCAGAGCAGGACATCGGCGCTCTCGAGCAGGATATGCAGGGCATCGCGCGCGCTCGGCTGACGCAGGTCGAGCACCACCGAGCGCTTGTTGCGATTGAGATGCATGAACTTGGCCGACATGCCGGGCGATCGTCCTCGCCCGGCCAGATGGCGCCCGATATCACCGGTCGGACTCTCGATCTTGATGACATCGGCGCCGTGATCGGCCAGCACCTGGGTAGCCAGTGGCCCGACCACCACCGAGGTGAGATCGATGATGCGGATGCCTTCGAGCGGACCCCCTGCCATCGTCGTCTCCTCAGGCAGGCGGCGAGCCCGCTTGCGCCTCTGCCTCGAAGCGCGCTTCGGCAGCAAGCGTGGCGGCACCGGTGGGGTCGACCACCCGCAACCAGGCACCGCCCTCGGGCGTGGGCGCGCCCTCGAGCCAGAGCGGCTGATCGACGAACATCGGACGCAGGTTGCGCGATTGAAGTTCGACGATCGGGCGCACAACGTTCTCGCGCGCCAGTTCGTAGAGGAGCAGCGTGGCGAGCCCCCCATTCACCACCAGGGCAGGATAACCCTCGACCCCGGTGGTGTACGGCCTGTCGTAGTGGATGCGATGACCGTTGAAGGTCACGGCGGAATAACGAAACAGCGTCAGCTCATCCGCCGTGAAGGGCTTGCGCCACACGGCATCCGGGGCGGACGGGTTCGAGGCAGCGGGGACCGACGCAGCAGCGGGCGCAGCAAGGGTGCGCTCACCCGATTCGCGTCCGCTCACCCCATCGCGATACACGATGTCCTGTTCCTCGACGATCGCAAGCCCACGCGGTGAGTGGATTTCGGCGCGCACCGTCACGAACACCATGGCGCCACTGCGGCCCTGCTTGGCGGTCACATCCTTGATGGAAGCCCGCTTTTCCGCCTCGTCTCCGATCCGCAGTGGCGCGTGAAACCAGGTGCGTCGCCCGGCAAACATGCGCCTGGGCAGCGACACCGGCGGCAGGAAGTCACCCCGCTCCGGATGGCCATCGCGCCCCACCTGCGAACGCCGCACGACGCGCGGAAAGAGCACCGAATACCAGCCGATCGGGAGGATGTCGCCCGTGCGCGGCAAGGGGTCATCGCGATCGAGCAAGGCGGCAAGCCGCTGTACGGCAGGTACGGTGACGTGGTCGACCTGCGTCTCGGTGCGCCCGATCCACTGGCGCAGGGCTTCGATATCGGGAACGCTCATGGGTAGGTAACACCGGATGGCTGAGGCTCTGACGGCCGCGGGCTGTGGCCGGATTGTAGCCCGCTCGCGTATCATCGGCCGCGGGGGTGCGAGAACCCTCGCCGACACCGTCATGATCGACCTGCCCCCTCAGCGTCCCCCAGCCCCTGCCGACCCCCGCGACGCACGCCCCGGACCATTGCAAGGCGTGCGCGTCCTCGATCTGTCGCGACTGGTGGCCGGCAACATCCTGTCGCAGCAACTGGCCGACTTCGGGGCCGAAGTCATCAAGGTGGAGCCGCCCGCGGGCGATACGCTTCGCCAATGGCAGGTGGAGGGCGTGGCCACCGCCTGGAAAGTCTATGCACGCAACAAGAAAAGCCTCGCCATCGACTTTCGCTCGCCCGCCGCGATCGAATTGCTGCTGGCACTGGCAGCGAAAGCCCAGTGCCTGATCGAGAGCTTTCGACCCGGCACGCTCGAGGCGATGGGGCTCGCACCCGAACGACTGCTTGCCGCAGCGCCGAATCTGGTCATCGTCCGCATTTCCGGCTGGGGGCAGGACGGACCCTACAGCCGGCAACCCGGCTTTGGAACGCTGGTCGAGGGTCTGTCGGGCTTCGCCGCCATGAATGGCTTCGAAGACCGTGAGCCTCTCCTGCCGCCCTTCTACCTCGCCGATTCGGTGGCCGGCCTGTATGGCGTCAGCGCGGTACTGATGGCACTGCGTGAGGTCGAGGTGAATGGTGGCTGCGGTCAGGTCATCGACCTGCCGCTGCTCGATCCGCTCGTGGCAGTGCTGGGCCCGCAGCGGGCCAACTACTGCCTCACCGGGCAGGTGAAGCCCCGTACCGGCAATCGCTCGACCAACTCGGCACCCCGCAACGCCTACCGGACGCTCGATGGCCAGCATGTCTGCCTGTCAGCATCGACCCAGCAGATGACCGAACGCCTTTTTCGCGCCATCGGGCAGCCCGAACTGATCGACGATCCGCGCTTTCGCACCAACCGCGACCGGCTGGTTCACTGGGAGGCACTGGACGCGATCATCGCGGCGTTCATCGGTGCGCGTCGCCGCGACGAGGTGGTTGCATTCTTTCGCGACGCCGAAGTCACGGTTGGCCCGATCCTCGATGCCTCGCAGATCGGCGACGATCCGCATGTGCGCGCCCGCGGGCTCTTCGTCGAGATCGACGATGACCAGATGGGGCAGATTCCGATGCATCAACCGGTACCTCGGCTGAGTGCGACACCCGGGGGCATCCGCCACCCCGCCCCACGCCTGGGTCAGCACAACGCCGCGGTTCTGGCACTGGTCGGCATCGATGCACGGCGACTCGCTGCCTTGCACCGCGACGGCATCATTCACGGAGACCTCGATGACCCCTCCTGACCGCCCTGTCTGGCGTTCACTCCTCTACGTACCGGTGAACGTCGAACGCTTCGTCGATCGGGCGCATGCCCGCGGTGCCGATGCCATCCAGCTCGACCTGGAGGACAGCGTTCCCCTGACCGAGAAAGCCGACGCGCGCGCCCGGGTGGCCACGGCTGCGACCCGGGTGCGTCGGGGTGGAGCCGATGTGGTGGTGCGCATCAATCGCCCCTTGTCCCTCGCGGTCCGCGACATCGAGGCATCGGTCGGACCCGATGTCGATGCCCTCGCCATCACCAAGGTCGATGGCGCCTCGCACGTACGCCTTCTCGATGAACTGGTAAGCGAACGTGAGGCGCTCGCCGGACTCACCAACGGACACACGCGCTTTCTCGTGATGATCGAGACGCCGGCCGCCTTCATGCTCATGCACGAGATCGCCCGCGCCAGCACGCGTGTGGTCGCGATGAACATCGGGGGCGAAGACTTCGCGCTCGAGTGCGGCATGGATCCGAGTGACGAAGCGCTGATGATGCCCAAGCAGCAGATGATCATCGCGGCGCGCGCAGCTGGCGTGATGCCGCTGGGCTACATCGGTACCGTCGCCGATTTTTCCGACTGGGAACGCTTTCGGGCCATGGTGCGACGCTCGCGAGCGCTGGGGTTCGATGGCGCAAGCTGCATTCACCCGGGCCAGGTCACCATCGTCAACGAGGAGTACACGCCCTCGGAGAGCGAACTGGCCCATGCGCGACGGGTCATCGCGCTCGATGCCGAAGCGAGGGCGGCTGGACGTGCCTCATTTCAGATCGATGGACGCATGATCGATATTCCGGTCGTGCATCGGGCACGACGCCTGATTGCCCGCAAGGCCGCCATCGATGCCCGGTCGGCAGGACATGGCCCGGCCTGAGCAAGACCTGACCCCATCGCCAATCGACCCCAGAGCTGGTCCGATCCGGGGCCATCCGTCGGCGGTTCGCGACACCCCGGCATGGCCGGGATGCACCACTGGCTGCAACCGCCCTCAGCCGCCCCGGGCCGCGCGGCGCGCGGCTTTTTCGACGACCCAGGCTGCCAGTTCCTCGTGCGCTGTCGCCGCCTTGGCGGCCATGTACTCGGATGATCCGTTCTGATAAGTGAGTTCGAGACGGAATCCGTTCGGATCGAAGAAGTAGATCGACTGCACGAAATGATGATCGGTGACGCCCAGTACCTCGATGCCATGGGCTTCAAGCCGGCGCTTGGCCTCGACCACTTCGGCCATCGACCCTACGTTGAGGGCCATGTGATTGACCCAGCGCGGCGTATTGGGCGAAGGTTCGGCCGCGATGTCGTCGCCCAGATCGAAGAATGCGATGTAGGAGCCATCGGTCATGCGGAAGAACAGATGCACGTAAGGGCAATATTCGCCGGTGCTCGGCACATTCTCGGCCCGGATGAGATGGGCGAGCGGCAAACCGAGGATGTCCTCGTAGAAGTGCCGGGTCTCCTCGGCATCACGGCAGCGCCAGGCCCAGTGATGCAGGCCGTGAATCGGAACGAAACGCCCGGCTGCCTCGATCGGCAACGAATCATCGCGTGCGTTCATGCGCATCTCCTCCAGAAGGACATCACGGTTCGATCGAGACTACACCATCTCAACGTCGGAATTCATCGGGCAGTGCAACATCCGTCACGGTACTCCCGAGCCATCCTGTCTAGACTCGGAACGCCCGGAACCCTGTCGGCCATCGGAAAGCCGGCGGGGGCTCGCATGGGGGTCGAGGACCGATGACCCCCAGCCTGCGTGCGGGTTCGTCATCCATCGCCCACCGCCTGCCTGAATGTCCGCATGCCTGTCTCGATCGCATCCGCCCCCTGCAACGTGGACACGACCCAGTCGCTGGCACAACTGATCCACGAACTTCGTACGCCGATCAGCGCCATCATGGGTTTCAGCAAGATCAACCGGCTCACCGACGAACTGGGTCGAGAACAGCGCGTTGCCAACAGTGTGGCGATTGAACGCAACTGCGAAGCGCTGCTTGCCCTGATCGACCGACGTCTCGATCAGGACCGGGTCGCCGCCACAAGCCCGCAGCCCGACCTGCAGGCGGCAGAACCCGACCGACTGCTCGCGGATGTGATCGAGACCGCCGGCGCCCTCACGGCAGGCAAGCCGATCGGACTGACCCTGTCGATCGCATCGGCGTTGCCACCGCGCCTGGTCATCGATGCGCCACGCCTGCGTCAGGTACTTCTCAACCTGCTGGGCAATGCGGTCAAGTTCACCGAGCAGGGCGAAGTGCGGCTTGACGCCCGCTGGGCAGCAGACACCCTGACCCTCACCATCGAGGATACCGGCGTGGGCATACCGCCCGAGGCCATCGACCGCGTCTGGGAGCCCTGGCAGCAGGCAGAACCCGTTCATCCCCCCGCGCGCGGGGGCAGCGGGCTCGGACTGTCGATTGCGCGCGAACTCGTGCAGATCATGGGAGGCACCATCGGATTGACCAGCCGGCCGGGACAGGGCACGCGCATCGAGCTGTGCCTGCCGGCCCGCGCTGCGATCATCCCATCCGTCTCCACGGTCCTGATCGCCGAAGACAACGTGGACCTGCGCGATCTGCTCGCACTCACCCTGCGACGGCAGGGGATGACCGTGGTCACCGCCCCGGATGGCCTGGGCGCGACCGAGGCCGCGCGTCTGCAGCGCTTCGACCTCGTGGTCCTCGATCTGGAGATGCCTCTGATGACCGGATTCGAAACAGCCCAGGTTCTGCGATTGCGTGGCTTCGACGGCCCCCTCGCGGGGCTGAGCGCAAGGCTCGATGCCAGCGTACGCGAGCAAGGATACCGGGCGGGCTTTGACCGACTGCTCGAGAAGCCCATCAGCCCGATGGCACTGGTCGATGCGCTCCTCGCGCTGCACGCACGGCCCGAGCGATGAGCGATCGCCAGCCAACCGCACCCAACGCCATCGTGCCCGACAACCTGGCAGGGCTTACCGCGCGCTTCCTGCGGCATTGCGCGCGCGACGCCCACCTCATCGAGCAGTCACTCGCGAGCGGCGACCTGGAATCTGCACGACGAATCGCTCACCAGTTGCACGGGGCGGGCAGTGCCTACGGATTTGCCACGGTGAGCCTGGAGAGCGCCCGCATCGAGGCGGCGAGCCGCATCGGCGATTGCACACGGGCGCAGCGAGCCTGCGACCGCCTGCGCGACTATCTGGCCCGTCTGGCGGCACACGGTGAAGGATTCGGACCCCGTGCCTCCTGAGCCGGCCTGGCATATCGCCGTCCTCGAAGACGACCCGGCCCAGACCGACCTGCTCCGTCTGTGGCTTGGCGAGGCAGGCCTGCCGTGTCACACCTACGCGCACGGCGCCGATTTCATCCGCAGCCTGGCGCACCATCGATTCGACCTGCTGTTGCTCGACTGGGAACTGCCCGACATGAGCGGCCCCGATGTGATGCACCATCTGGCCAGCATCCTTCACCACCGACCCGCTGCCGGCAGGGACACGACCCCGAACACGCAGGCAGGGCGCGACGCGCGGAACCTCGAGCCGGCGGCCAGTCTCGCCGTGATCTTCACCACCGCGCGTGACAGCGAAGAAGACATGGCCGCGATGCTGCGAGGCGGCGCCGATGACTACCTGGTGAAGCCGCTGAAGCGACTCGAACTGCTGGCACGCATCGAGGCGGTGATGCGGCGCAGGCATGGCGGCAACCGGACGCCCGCCACCCGGTTCAGCCTGGGCGAATTCACCATCGACCGCGCGCATCGGACGCTACTGCGTCACGGGGCTGCCGTGACCCTGACCCGACGCGACTTCGAGCTGGCCGCCTTTGTCCTGGGCCACCCGGGCGAACTGCTGTCGCGGACCCTGATTCTGGAGCGCGTCTGGGGGCATAGCGCCGCGCTGAACACACGCACGCTGGACACCCACGTGAGCCGACTGCGATCCAAGCTCGAACTGAGCGGAAACAGTCCGTGGCGCCTCAACGCCATCTACCAGCAAGGCTACCGCCTGGAGCCCGTGGCAGCAGCGTCTGCACCCGTTGAGGAGCGACGGCCGGGCCGGTCACACAAGCCTGGCTGACAAGGTCGAGCAGAGCCCGAGCGCCGGGCCCGCCGCCCCACGCAGGACAGCCCCTGCGCGGCTTCGCCGGGAGCGATCCTCAGGCTGCCGCGCGACCTGCCGTACGCCCCATGTGCAGCAGGACCTCGTCGGTCGACTGGACGTCGCCGAAGTAGGTAATGAAATTGCGCAGCGCCATATCGTGTTCGGCCTGGGTAAACGAGGCATTGCCATCAGACACCATCACCGTGCGAAAGCCGCGCATCATGCAATCGCGAGCCGTCGACTCGCAGCACACGTTGGTCGCGACGCCGGTGACCAGAACGGTGTCGATGGCATGACGCCGCAGCACCGCCTCGACATCGGAGGAGCCTTCGATGAAGGCACTGTAGCGGCGCTTCACGACGGTTTCGTCGCCAGCCGCCGGCTGCATGGTGGGCCACAGGCGATAACCCTCGCCCGCCGGACCGAGCGACTTCATGCGCCGGTTGAAGGCATCGGCATGAAACAGTTCATGGAAATTGGCCCAGGCAGCGCGCGACTCCTCGCTCGCTTCCATCACCACCCAGACAACCAGACCACCCGCTGCGCGCAACTCGGCCGCAAGGCGGTTGACGTTGGGGACGATATCGCGCGCAGCAGGTGCGCACATGAGTTCACCATCCTTCATGAAGAAGTTCTGCATGTCGACGATGAGCAGCGCCGTCGATGCTGCACTGAACTGGTCATAGGCATGCAGACGACCCCGACGAGCCATCAGACGATCGGCCAGGTCGGCCGGCACTTCATAGCGCACCATCAGGTTCTCCTCGTTGAAAAGCCGAGCGGACGACCGGCGATTGCACGGTCACGAACGAACAAGGCGAGCGCAAGCGCCACACCGACAAGATTGACCCACCGCAGCGGTCCGGCCACCACCGCGGGCAGAAAGACGAGGATACCTGCCAGACCGTAGCCAATGCGCCCGGCCAGTGAGAGCGCGCGCACCGAATAGCCCATGATGGAGGCCGATATGAACCAGATGCCGATCACCGCAGCCGCAAAGTCGATGGCAATCGACACCGGGTCACCGTTGGCGAGCAGCGTGGGCGAGAACACGAAGAGGAAGGGGATGACGAAGATCGTCCAGCCAAAGGCCATCGCGGCCCAGCCTGCCTTGTTGTGATCGGCGCCGGCGAGATTGGCGGCCGCGAAGGCGGCGATCGCCACCGGGGGCGAAATCATGGAAAGACTTCCGTAATACATGATGAACATGTGGGCAGCCATCGGTTCGATGCCCATCTTGACCAGCGCCGGCGCAACCAGCGTGGCGAGCAGGATGTAGACCCCCACGGTGGGCAGGCCGAGACCGAGGATGATGTTGACGATGGCCGAAAGAATCAGCAGCGCGATCAGGCTGCCACCCGCGACCTGCAGCAGCACGATGGTGAGGGTGAATCCGACCCCGGAATAATTGAGCGCGCCAATCATGATGCCCGAGGCGGCACCGATCATGAAAAGGTCGAGCACCGACACACCGGTCTCGCGGAACATGCCCACAAGGTCTCGCCACGTGATGCGCTTGCCTTCGAACGGGAAAGCCAGCGCCAGGACCAGCGTGGTCACGATGGCCAGCAGTCCGGCCGCTTCGGGCTCCCAGCTTTGCCAGAACAGGACGTAGACGAGCACGGCAAAGGGCAGGATGAAGAACCAGCCCCGACGAAACACCTCACCGAGCCGCGGAATCTCCGATTCGGGCATGCGCTGGATGTCACTGCGTGCTGCCTCCAGGTCGACCTGGACGAAGAGCGCAGTGTAGAAAAGCAGCGCCGGAATCGTCGCTGCCAGCGCGACCGCGTAAAAGGGCACCTGCAGGAATTCGGCCATGATGAAGGCTGCAATCCCCATCACCGGCGGGGTGATCTGGCCTGCCGTCGATGCACAGGCCTCGATGGCGGCCGCGAGGTGCGGCTTGAACCCGGCCCGCACCATCAGCGGAATGGTGACGGTACCCACGGTCATCACGTTGCTGACGATATTCCCCGAGATGGACCCGAACAGCGATGAACCCACGATCGCGATCTTGGCCGGACCGCCCCGGTAGCGGCCCATCAGGGCCATGGCAATGCCGGTGAAGAACGCCGAGCCACCCGCCTTGAAGAGAATCTGCCCGAAGAGCACGTAGACGACCACGACCGTGGCGACGATCTTCATCGTGATGCCCAGAGTGGCGGTCGAATCCCACACGAGATAGTAGGCGAGCCGGTCGGCCGGGATCGAGCGGGCCGCCAGTTCACCCGGCAGGCTCGCACCGAACAGGGCCAGCACCATGAACGCGATCGAGGTGTAGAAGAGCGACGTACCGGTCGTGCGCCGCAGGCCTTCGAGAAAGAGCACCAGAAGCAGGCCTGCAACGATCAGCCCGTCGGTCGGCCGACGCGAGACCAGTTCGGAGAGCACCGGGAAACGCACTGCCACATAGCTCGCCGAGAGAAAGCCGACGAGCGCTGCAACCCGGTCAAACCACGGAACGGCTGTGTCCGCATCCCGATCACCGTTGGCTCGCACCTGCAGGAAGAGCAAGGGCAAGGCAATGGCGACCAGCGCGGCCAGATACTGCTCGGTATACGCCGAGCCGATCTCGACCAGAAACGCCGAAAGGAGACCCCCTTCGGGCAAGCGCGTAGCCAGTTGGCCCAGCAGGCGAAAGACATCCGCCGATACGGCGACCGCGCCCACGCTGAGCGCGACGGCAAGAAACGATTTGAGCGTGTTCATCCGACCCCCGGGTGCGAGTCTGCCCCGTTGGCAGATCGCGTCACGGATTCTAACCGCAGGCGAGAGGCTCGCCGCAGCCTGGGGCGCCTTGCGGCCTGTCGCCGAGCCCCGGGGCGCCTTTGAGGGGCATGCCGGGTCATGGACAGCACGCGCTGCTCGACTACAATGCGCGGGCCATCCAAGACATCCAAGATATCCGGAGACCTGTCACCATGCCGATTCGCGCCCTCCACCCGACCGGTGAAGCCTCACGCGCCCGACGCCTCTCACCCGGCCTCATCGCGACGACACTGCTGGCGGCAACCCTGGCCAGCACCGCGGTGCATGCGCAATCGGTCGGCATCGTCACCACCCCGGCCGGTTCCTTCTCCAATTCGGCCGGGTCGGCCATTGCCAAGGTGATGGTCGATCGTGCCAGGCTGCGCGCCATCGTGCAGGCGCAAGCAGGCACCGGGTTCGAGGAAGTCGAGAGCGGTACCGCTGACTTCAACGTCTCCAACTCGTTTGACGCCACCTTCTATGCCACCGGCACCGGCGAATATGAAGGCATGGGCGCCAAGTCGACCATGCGTCATGTCGCCACCATGCTGCCCTACCGCGTTGCCCTGCATGTGCGGGCCGATTCGAACATCCGCTCGATCCAGGACCTGAAAGGAAAACGCGTATCGAGCGGCTTCAACGCACAGAAGACCATCGCCCGGATCGTCGAAGCCCACCTGGCCAATGCCGGGCTCAAGTACAGCGATGTCCTGCGCGTACCCGCGCCCAACGTCACGCGCGCCGCCGAAGACTTCAAGAGCGGCAAGGTCGACGTGCTCTTCTTCGCCCTGGGCTCGGCCGCCGTCAAGGAAGCCGCCGCGAGCGTGGGCGGACTGCGCGTGCTCGATGTCGACACGGCACCGGCCGCGCTTGCGCGCACCCAGGCCATCCTGCCCGGCTCGTACGTGCTCAAGGTGGCACCCGCACCCTCGCTCGACGGGGTGACTCAGCCGACCAACCTGATGGCCTTCGACATGGTGATGATCGCCAACGCCAAGGTCTCCGATGACATCGTCTACCGCACCGCGAAGGCCCTGCACGAGAGCAAGGCCGATCTGATCGCAACCTTCCCCCCGTTTGCCCTCTTCCAGCCCGATCAGATGACGCGGGCCGTGCAAAGCGTGCCACTGCATCCGGGTGCCGAGCGGTTCTACCGCGAAGCCGGTCTCATCAGGAACTGAGCGGCACGCGTCGATGCAGGCACTGTGCAAGGTCGAACCGGCCCTCGGCGGCATCGCGATTCGCGAGGTCGAACAACGCGCGCCCGGCGCGGGTGAAATCGGCATCCGGGTCGCGGCCGCCGGCATCTGCGGCACCGACATGCAGATCTGGCGCTGGGCGCCCCGCATGGCACGCCGGATGCAGTTGCCCCGGGTGCTCGGCCATGAGGTCAGCGGCGAGATCGAATCGCTGGGCGCGGGTGTGACTCACCTGAAACTCGGTGATCGCGTCACCCTCGAGAGCCACATCTACTGCGGACAGTGCGCCACCTGTCGGCGCGGGCGCGCCCACCTGTGCGAGCACACGCGTTACCCGGGCATCGACATCGATGGCGGGTTTGCCCCCCATGTGGTGGTACCGGCCAGTATTGCCTGGGTGAACCCGCCCGAACTCCCGCATGAAATCGCCGCGATGCTCGAACCCTTCGGCATTGCAGTGCACGCCAGTCTGGCCGGATCGGGGGTGAGCGGTCAGAGCGTCCTGGTCAACGGGTGTGGTCCGATCGGTCTGATGAATGTCGCAGCGGCTCGTGCGCTCGGCGCACGCGTCGTGATAGCCGCCGACCCCAACCCGCTACGCCGCAAGACGGCCCTCATGATGGGCGCCGACCATGCGATCGACCCGGGCGAGGCCGATACCGCTGCCCGGGCGCGTGCCCTGACCGGCGGCCTCGGTGTGGATGTGGGCATCGAGTACTCGGGCACCGAGGCCGGTTTCCGCTCGGTCTTCGACAGCTTGTGCAAGGGCGCCGACTTTCGCCTCGTGGGCGCGCCGCCCGAAGCGATATCGGTCGATTTCACCTGGTGGCTGCTCAAGTGCCCGACGATGATCAACATCCACGGCCGGCGCATCTGGGACACCTGGACGGTATCGACGGCGCTCGTGCTCGAAGGCAAGGTCGACCTGCGCCCGATTGCCAGCCACGTACTGCCACTTCACGATGCCGCACGCGGCTTCGACCTGATCCTGCGCGGCGAGGCGCTGAAACCGATTCTCGTGCCGGGCTGAAGCCCACCCAACCTTGAGGGAGAACACCCGATGAGCCTTTTTGAAGACCTGGTTGCCGCCAATCGCGTCCTTGCCGAGCACGGCGTGATCGATGGCTATGGTCATGTGAGCGCGCGCTGCGAGAAGAATCCCGACCGCTACTGGATCTCGCGCTCGCTCGCCCCCGAGCTGGTGACCGAGGATGACCTCATGGAGTTCGATCTGGACAGCAATCCGATCGACCAGCGGGGTCGCACCATGTACACCGAACGCTACATCCATGGCGAGATCTACAAGACCCGCCCGGAAGTGCGTGCCGTCGTGCACAACCACTCGCCCTCGGTCATTCCGTTCGGCATCATCGATCAGCCGATGCAGCCGGTCTATCACATGTCGCACTTTGTCGGCATGGGCGTGCCGATCTTCGAGATTCGCGATCTGGTACCCGACTCGGACCTGCTGATTCGCGATACTTACCTGGGCGCAGCGCTCGCGCGCTCGCTGGGTGGCAAGGCCTGTGCCCTGATGCGCGGACACGGTGCCGTCGTCGTCGCCGAGAGCCTGCCAGTCGTGGTCGGGCGCAGCATCTATCTCGAGATGAACGCAAAGCTCCAGGCACAGGCCATGACACTGGCCGGCCCCGGCGGCAAGGTGAACTACCTCACACCGGGCGAGAGCGCGGCGTCGGTCGGCACCCAGGACTATCTGCGTGCCTGGCAGCTGTGGCGCGCCCACGGCCTGCGTGACGTCAAGCCCAAGGGCTGACCGGCAAGCGTCGGCACATCGCCTCACGGCAACCGCCAGACGTCGCGACAACCGCCCGACCACCGGGCGGTTGTGGCATCCGGGCACCCATTGCCCGGCAGCGAGCCGCTCAGAGAATCAGGCTCACCGACCCCAGGCTCGCCAGCTCCATCGCATCGATGATGGCCACCCGATGCGCGATACGCCAGCTCGTGGCGGCGAGGCGCAAGGTGTGCCGGTAGTGGCCTACGTATTCCCGAACCCGCTCGCCACGCCTGAACCGCCAGATCACGAAGTTCGAGTGCACCAGCACCTGCGTCTCGCCGGCCGGCCCGGGCGCCATCGGTTCGACTCGCACGTTGCCGATCATCCGACGGGTGCGCGAGCGCGGATACTCGGCGTGTGCGGCCGGATCTTTCAGTCGGGTGACGCGCGCGCGGATTCGGTGGATGTCATCGGCAATGGTAAAGAGCGTCGTGCCCGGGTCACCGTCGGGCGTGTCGTTGGGCGGCACCCAGTAGCGCGCATCTTCGGTGAGGAGGGTGAGCCAGTCATCAAGCCGCCACTCGTCGAGCAGCGCCGCCTCGGCATACAGGAAATCTTCGGCATCGCTGCGCGCAAGCAACGGGGCGCTCATGCCTCCACCCCACGCCGGGGTGCCATCTGCATGCGCCGCTGCCACTCGAGCCAGAAGGCGCGCAGGTGCAGCTCATCGGTATTGAGCTGCTCGCCTTCCTTGGCCATGCCCCGGGTCATCACCGACCAGGGCATCTCGCGCCAGGTGGCAAGCCCGGCCTGAACCATCTCGAGCGCCTCGATGTCATCGGGGGTGGCAAAGCCGCCCGGGCCGTAGAAGGTGAGGAAGCTGTCGAGCCGGATAGCCCGCGCCGCCGGAGTCTCCTCGACCGGACCGAGCGCCCAGGCACGCACCTGCATGCGGTTGGCGGCGAGCGGATGAAACGTGCGTATCGTCACCGATGACCCGTCATTGATGACCAGGTTTGGAAACACCACCAGATTGCGGTTGGTGTCAGCCACCCGCGCCGCTCGGTGCTCACCGAGGCGGGCAACGAGTTCCTCGCGAATGCGCGCGATTTCGGGCCGCGCCGCCTCGCCGTAGATCGGAATCCACTTGGCCACCGGACGGCCGCGGAAGTTGACGTTGTCGACCACCGCGTGGCCATTGCCGAGCGCTCGCCCGACTCCGTGCGCCGGCAGGAGGTGTCCGCGCTCGGGGCGTTTCATTTCGACCCCGGCATTGCGCAGGTAATCGAGCCAGGTCGAGTGGGTGGTGAGCAGGTGGTAATCGTCAAAGCTGTTCTCGACGAGCAGCTTCCAGTTGGCCTCGATGTCGTACTCCTGGACACCCCGTATCACCTCCATCTGACCCGAAGGTGACTGGTCGATCACGAGGTCGATGTACTCGCGCGCACCCGCCAGATACGTCTCGAGCGGCATCGCCTCGGGATCGAAGCAGAGGAACACGAAGCCCCGATAGCTCGCCACGCGGGCAGGCTCGAGCAGCGGAAACTGCGCGGGGTCGAACGAGGGTGGATACGCGCTGCGCCCGGGTACCCCGTCGAGGCAACCGGCACGGTCGTACGACCAGCCATGGTAGAAACAGGTGAAGTGGGTCGCGTTGCCCTCGGCCTCCCGGCACACCACGGCACCGCGATGGCGACAGCTGTTGAGAAATACCCGCACGCGGTCAGCGTCGTCACGACACAGGATGACCGGACGCCCACAGATCTGCCGGGTGCGGAAGTCACCCGGTGCGCGCACCTCCGATTCGTGCCCGACATAGATCCAGCACAGATCGAAGATCCGCGCGCGCTCCTCCTCGAGCACCGCAGGATCGACCAGTGCGGCCCGATTGACCCGAAAATCGAAGGAAGCCGGATCGTTGATCACCATCGGCTGCTCGGTCATGCGTGTCGCTCCCTGCCTGTGCATTACCGGCCGATCAGAGCATGCACGCCGCAGGGTGTCAATGCGACCGGGCAAGCCATGCCGGACGCCACATTCGTGACGAGGGGCCGAAGCAGGACGGCCTGTGCTTGATAAACTCCCGCCCTGAAGAGGTCTGCTCTTCACCCTGGACCCCACATGCCTTGGCGGAGATCGACCTCTTGGCCCACCTGAAGATCGGCACGACCCAGTATCTGCACACCCTCCCGCTCATCAATGGCGCAGTCTCGGTGCCCGGCCTCACCTTCGACGTCACGGTGACACGCACGATCGACGAGTGCACGCTGCGAACCATTGCCGGTGACTTCGACGCCGGCGAGTTCTCGCTCGCCACCTTCGTGAAGTTGTGCGAAACCGACCAGCGATTCGTGGCCTTTCCGGTGTTTGCCAAGAAGCTGGTCTCGCAGTACGCATTCTGCCGTGAAGATGCCCCATTTGACGGGCACGGTACGCTCGGCGGTCGGCGCGTTGCCGTCCCGCAGTTCTGGGTCACGGCGGCCTTGTGGCATCGATGGACTCTCCGGCAGTCGGGCGTTGCGCCGGGCGACGTCACCTGGTGTCCGCTCGCCCCCGACCGGATCGAGGGCATGCCCTACCCGGCGCAGTTCCAGATCAACCGGTCGCTCAGCGGACGCAAGCCCTCGGACATCCTGCGCAGCGGCGAGGCCGATTGCTTCATCTTCGCGCGCCGCCCTGATGACCTGCGCGGCCTGCGCTACCTGGCGCGCGATCCGATCGCAGCCACCCTCGAACTCACGCAGCGCACGGGCGTCATTCCGATCACGCACGTGCTCGCCGTGAAACGGGAATGGCTTGCCGCCAACTCGGGATGTGAGGCCGCGATCCTTGATCTCTTCTCGGCAGCCCTCGACCATGGCGACCATGAGGTGGGTCACCACGTTGCCCAGTACATGCCACTGGCCGACATGCAGTTCGACAGCACCACGGCCACACTCGGCGAGGGCTGGAATCGCTACGGCTGGCAGCGCAACCAGGCCACCATCCGCACCTTCTGTACCGAGGCGATCGAGCAGGGTTTCGTCAAAGGCATCGACATCGACCACATCTTCCATCCGATCGGCTGACCCGGAGAGCAACCATGATTCGTCACAAGAAGCTGGGCTACGTTGCCTTCAACGTGTCGGACCTCGAACGATCGGTGGCCTTCTACCGCGACATGGCTGGCCTTGATCTGGTCGAACACAACCCGGGACGCGATGCCTTTCTGTCCTGCAACGGTGATCACCACAACGTGGTGCTGGTGCAGGCACAGACCGCCAGCCTGAAACGCATCGCCTACGAACTCGAAAATGTCGGCCAGCTAGCCGTTGCCACGCAGGTGCTGCACGCCGCAGGCATCAAGGTCGAGACGCTCGACGCCGCCGAATGCGGCCGCCAGCGCATCACGGCCGGGATTCGCTTTCGCGATCCGAACGGCATTCCATTCGAGTACTTCGCCGGGCTGATGTCACGCCCGCAGAAGTTCCGGCCGCATCCGATCGACTTCAGCCATCTCTCGCACGCCGTGGTGAAGGTGCCCGACTTTCCGAAGAGCCTCGCGTTCTACCGTGACGTGATGAACTTCCGGGTCTCCGATTTCCGTCACGAGCCGACCGGAGAACCGTACTTCGCCTTCATGCGCTGTTTTCCCAACCCCTACCACCACTCGTTCGCGATCGTTGCCGCGCCCAAGGCAGCGTTCTTTCACATCGCGTTCACCGTGCGCTCGATCGACGAACTGATGACCGGCCGCAATCGCCTCAAGAAGGCCGGCGTGACCATCGCGCCGACACCCGGGCGGCACATGGCATCGGGCAGCGTCTTCCAGTATTTCGCCGATCCGGACGGCTTTACGCTGGAATACACGGTGGGCATGGAAGAGTTTCCCGAGACCGGCGGGCGCGAACCGCGGCTGCTCGACAAGAGCTATCAGACGACCGACATGTGGGATGGCGAGCGCCCCACCAACATGTCCGACTACGGCGAGATCGAGCCCGCAGCCTGAGTACGGCACCAGACCGCGAAGTCGTCAACCACGGCACCCAGTCGGGCCCCGTGAAACAGGCTTGCCACGGCGAGCGTGATGACGAACAGACCGGCCATGCGACGGAGCAGCGGCCGGCGCAGTGCAAGCCCGGCACGGCGCGCGAACAGACTGCCGACGAGGAGGTGCGGAACGGTGGCCAGACCGAACGCAGCCATCACGGCCGCACCGTCCAGCGGACTGCCAGCGAGCAACGCCAGCGCAAGAGCACTGTATACGAGGGTACACGGCACAAAACCCCAGACCAGCCCGGCCCCGACGGCACGAGCCAGGCCGGCCGGTGCGAGTGCGCGTGCCGCCAGGGGAGAGAAGACCTGCCACAGGCGGCGTCCCCGCCCTTCCAGATACCCGACGAACGGACTCGGCAAGCCCAGAAGCCAGGCGCCGAGCAGCACCAGCAGCAGCACACTCGCCAGATGCAGCACCTGTTGCACCGGCAGGAGGTGCTCGGCCAGAAGCGCGAGCGACCCGAGGGCACCGCACAGGGCGCCCAGCAGGGCATAGGTGGAGATGCGCCCGAGGTGATAGCCCAGCGTGCGCCAGACCGCAGCGCGCGCAGGAAACAAGCCCCGTACCGCAACCGGTATCGGGGGCTGCACCGTTGCTACCGACAGGCGCGGTTGCAGCCCTGCCGCAGCAAGCAAGCCACCACACATGCCGACACAATGCAACCCACCGGCAGCGCCGACCAGGGCTGCGGAAAGGATCAGGCTCAACGGCACCCGGGGCGCCCTCGGAGAATCGAGCGCTTGCTCAAGCGACCCTCAATCGGTCACCAGCCCAAACACCGGTATCTTCTGCTCGCGCGGGCGATACCGATCGAAGATCGCACACACCGCACGCACCACCAGCGTGCCCTGCGGCGTGAGGGTGATCCACTCGGGTGACATCTCGACCAGGCCCGCCTCGGCCATCGCTGCAAGCTGCTCGCACTCGTCGGCAAAGTGACGCCGAAAATCGATGAGGTAGGCGATTTCCATCGATTCGATCGAAACCTCGCCCCGTCCGAGCAAGGCTCGGATCACGGCATGGCGCGCGATATCGTCGCGACTGAGTTCGATGCCACGCATCACCGGCAGGACGCCCTGCTCGAGTCGATCGTGGTAGGCATCGAGCGCGCGATGGTTCTGCGCATAGCTGTTGCCGATTCGACTGATGGCCCCCAGGCCCAGCCCCAGACGGTCATGTTCGGCAAGACTCGAATAGCCCCATGAATTGCGCTGGAGGCGACCGCGACGCATGGCAATCGCAAGATCTTCGTCGGCGCGCACGAACAGATCGAGTCCCACGTGCACGTAGCCAGCCTCGGTCAGTTTCGAGCGCGCCTCGAGCAGCATGTCGATGCAGGCATCGAGGTCGGGCAGCATATCGCGACGAAACAGACGCTGAGCCGGGAAGCGCAGCGGGTCATGGGCATACCGGGCCAGATTGATACGGTCTGGCGCAAGGTCGACGACGCGTTGCAGGCTGTAGGCAAAGGCGTCTCGCGTCTGCGTCGGCAGTCCGTACCAGAGTTCGAGGCCGACCGAACGAAACCCGGCCGCCTTCGCCGTCCGCATGACCGCAGCCGTGCGGTCCTCGTACTGCACGCGGTTGACCGCGACCTGCACCTTGGGATGAAAGTCCTGCAGACCCAGGTTCATGCGATTGAAGCCGAGGGAGGCCATCGCATGGATCTCCTCGTCGGCAAAACGGCTCGGGTCGATTTCGATGCGGTAATCGCCTTGGGCGGCAAAGGAAAACCGCGAACGCAGACCGCGCACCAGTTTCTCGAGTTGCTCGGCGGCGAGAAAGTTGGGGGTTCCACCGCCCAGTTGCATCTGGCTGACCACCGGGGACTGCCCGACCAGGGGCGCCAGAATATCGAGCTCGCGCTCGATCGCATCCAGGTAGGGGCCGACCGGCGAGCGCGAACGGCCCACCACCGTCTCGCGCGTGCATTGCACGCACTGGGTCTCGCAGAAAGGGACCCGCACATCGAGCGACAGCGGTTGCAAGGCCGACAACGGTGCACGCATCGCAAGCGCTCGCGACAGTGCCGCACCATCGAAGAATTCGGCAAAACGGTCGACGCTCGGATACGAGGCGTGCTCGCTGCCCCCAAGCCCGTAGCGGCGCAGCAAGGGCCGCAAAAGGTCAGCCTCGTGTAGCTCGCTCTGCCCGACCAGCGCAAGGTGACTCGCTGCAAATGGATTGATCTGACCCACGAACCTCCCTATGCCAGGCGGGCTGTCCGCCCGGCTATTTGACACTGCGACCTGCTCGACTCGTTCGGACCTGCCCGGCGTCTCTTCCGGAACCCACCGATTGCGCTGCCAGGGCGAGTCGCCTAGACTGTGGGACAAGGTTCCCGCCCGCCGCACGCTGCATGCACTGCAACAGCACGACTGGAAACGCCGTGAATCATAAGAAAGATGGGTGGCATCGGGTTGATGCAGATCAGAAACCACCCCGCATTGTGCCGCTAACCTCCGTTCATGGGTGGTCAACACGACCACGTGCTACTCATTGCCAGCGGAGGCAAACAACATGTCGGCGGACTCACTCAGAAACTCGACCATTCCGGTACGGATCGCAACCCCGATGCCCGAGCTCTCTCCCGGAGCAGGCAACCTGGTGAGACTGAAGACCGCCTGTTCGCATTGCCACCTGAGGGAAGTCTGCCTGCCCGTGGGACTGTCGCGCGAGCAGATCACCCAGCTCGAGCAGATCGTCTACACGCGCCGTCGGCTGAAGAAGGGCGAGACCCTCTACCGCGCCGGTGACCCGTTTCGCTCGCTCTACGCCATTCGCAGCGGATTCTTCAAGGCCCGCGCAGCCACCCCCGACGGACGCGATCAGGTCACGGGCTTCCAGATGGCCGGCGAACTGATCGGCATGGATGGCATCAGTCACGACCTGCACACCTGCGACTCCATCGCGCTCGAAGACAGCGAGGTGTGCGTCGTGCCCTTCAACATGCTCGAAGACCTCTCCATCCAGGCGCCGGCGCTGGGACATCACTTCCACAAGGTGATGAGCCGCGAAATCGTGCGTGAGCACGGGGTGATGCTGCTGCTGGGCAGCATGCGCGCCGAAGAACGCCTGGCCGCTTTCCTGCTCAACCTTTCGCAGCGCTTGGCCGCGCGGGGTTTCTCGGCCACCGAGTTCGTGTTGCGCATGACCCGCGAGGAGATCGGCAGCCACCTGGGCCTGAAGCTGGAGACGGTGAGCCGCGCCTTCTCGAAGTTTCAGGATGACGGCATGATTACGGTGAAACAGAAGCATGTACAGATTCTCGAGATGGACCGACTCCGCAGATTGCTGAGCAACGGATCGAGAAACCTGCACGAATAAGTCCGGAACAGGACCTGCAGATCGGAAACCAAAGGGAGAAACCATGTACAAGAACATACTGATTCCAACCGACGGATCGAAGCTCTCCAGCAAGGCCGTGAAGACCGCACTGGGGCTTGCCAAGAGCCTGGGCGCCAAGGCAACGGTGTTCTACGCGACGCCGGAATACCCCTCGCCGGTCTACAGCGAGGGAGCCGTCTTCACGAGCTATGTGACACGCGCCGAGTACAACCGCACGCAGGCCGAAGCCGCGCAGAAGGTGCTCGCGGGTATCGAGAAACTGGCGCTGGCCGCCGGTGTCACCCTCACCACCGAGCATGCCGCATCGAATTCGCCGTTCGAATCGATCCTGAAGGTGGCGACCAGGCGCAAGTGCGACCTGATCGTGATGGCATCACACGGTCGCAGTGGTGTGGCTGCCCTGCTGCTGGGCAGTGAGACCCAGAAGGTCCTCACCCACTCGAAAGTACCGGTGCTCGTGGTGCGCTGATCGAGGCCCGCTGCGAGGTGCTCCGGCAGCACCTCGCACCAGCCCGTCGGCTGTCCCGATTCCGGGCGGCCGGGCCTTGCCCGATCAGTCGCGAGTCTTCGCGGACAGCGGCGTCGCGGCAAGCCACAGACTGAGGGCGCTGGCCATCGTGCCAATCGCCCAGAAGAAGAAAAAGCCGAGCGTGTGAATCGCGGTCTCGGACAAGTCCAGTCCGTGACGCAATCCGACGAGTTCGTCCGGATCGACCCCCGTGAAGAACATCATCTCGGCTACGCCTGCGACGAGAAACGAGGGCCATGCCGATCGCAGCACGGCGCGGACGAGCCCGGTTGAATCAGCGCGCATCGATCTCGACCTGTCCAAGTCCGTTCCAGCGTCCGCGAACCTGCCAGCGGGTCGTTTCCACCACCACATGCCAGCGGCGCGCCTCGAGCGTACCCGCAGCCGCCTCGTAGTGACCCGGCGCGGTCTGCGCCGCATTGAAACGATGATCGAACCGCGCCTGTGCCGGGTCGATGAGACGAATGCCGATGACGGGTGGCCATTCGACCGCTGGATTCCCGCGCACCAGCAGCTCGATCCGGTTTCGATCGGGATGACGATGCAGCGTCACCTCGATGCCCAGACGCCTTGCTTCAGCCCTGCGAGCGAGCTCGGCATTGATGGCCACGCCACGTCGGTAGTAGTCATCCGACACGAGGCTGTCGGCACCGCTCACGGCCAGCACCGCCGTGATCACGCTCGCCACCACCGCGACAAGGGGTGCCGCAATGAGAAGCCAGGGCCAGCGCTGGCTGTACCAGGGCGGGGACTGCACGCTGGACCCTGCTGTCGTCCGGATCATTGAGGCACCCTGAAGATCGATCGCTCGACAACCTGCACCGTGGGCTGGTCGAGGGCGTGCACATGGAATCGAATGGGCCACGAACCCGGCCCTGCCTGCGGTGGGACGCGAACCGCGGTCACCACCGTGCCCATGCTCGCCCCCGCAATCGCGACGTCATCGGGCGAGACAATCACGGCACCCTTCGGACCATCAATATCGATTCGAAATCGATGCATCGCTTCGGCGGTATTCATGATCTGCAGGCGATACACGTTTTCGACCGAACCATCCTCGAGTATCCGGCCCAGGGCAACACGATCACGCAGCACGTCGACGCGCAGGGGAACCCGCAACGTGAGCGATGTGACCAGAACGGCAGTGAGAGCAAGAATGAGGCTGGCATACACCAGAACGCGCGGCCGAAGCAGATGTGCTGCAAGACCCTTGGCCGCCGACGCATTCGCGAGCGCACGCTGGGTGGAGTATCGAACGAGACCCGGGGCGTAACCCATGCGGCTCATGATCTGGTTGCACCCGTCGATGCAGGCAGCACACCCGATGCATTCGTACTGCAAGCCGTTGCGGATGTCGATGCCGGTGGGGCAGACCTCGACACAGATGCCGCAATCGATGCAATCACCCAGTCCGAGCGCGCCAGGGTCAGCCTTGCGTGGTCGCGAGCCGCGCGGGTCACCGCGAGCACTGTCGTACGTGATGATGAGGGTGTCGTGATCGAACATCGACGACTGGAATCGGGCGTAGGGGCACATGTACTTGCAGACCTGCTCGCGCATGAAACCCGCGTTGCCGTAGGTGGCCAGTGCATAGAAGGCAATCCAGAAGAGCCTCCATCCATCGACCTGCAGGGCAAGCACGTCGGGCACCAGAGTCCTGATGGGCACGAAATAGCCGACGAAGGTGATGCCGGTCCACAGCGCGATGAGCATCCAGCACACATGCTTGGCCCAGCGACGCGCCAGTGCGGGGCTGGCTGCGGGCAGTGCATCGAGGCGGATACGAGCCTGCCGATCGCCCTCGAAGAAGCGTTCGACCGCCATGAATATCTCGGTATAGACCGTCTGGGGACAGACATGACCGCAGAACAAACGACCGGCGACCGCAGTGAAGAGAAAGAGGGAAAGCGCGGCAATGACGAGGATCGCAGTGAGATAGACGATGTCCTGCGGCCAGAGCACGAGACCGAAGATGTGGAACTTGCGTCTCGCCAGATCGAACAGCACCGCCTGGCGACCATTCCAGGCGAGCCATGGCAGGCCGTAGAAGACCGCCTGCGTCGCGATGACCAGGGCGACCCGCCAGGCCGCAAACCAGCCATGCACGGCCCGCGGGTGGATTCGCCGCCGAACTTCATAGAGCGACTGCTCGATCGTATCGCCGGGCCCCGCCAAGGCTGCATCCGGTGGGCGGTTCAACGGTGCGACAGTCCGTAGACCCATGCCGCCAGCAGATGCACCTTGTCGGTCCCGAGCAGTTCGCGGTGGGCTGGCATCCGGTTGTCACGCCCCTTCGTGAGGGTTTCGGTGATGGCCTCGCGCGAACCGCCATGCAGCCAGGTGGCATCGGTGAGGTTGGGCGCTCCCAAGGCCGTATTGCCCTTGCCCTCGGGGCCGTGGCAGGCAGCGCAGAGCCCGAACTTCTCGTGGCCACGCACCGCACGACCCGCGTCGTGCTTGCTGCCCGAGAGCGAAAGCACGTGTTCGACGAGGTCACGCACCCCCTCATCACCCCCGAGCGCAGCCCCCAACGCCGGCATGACGCCATGGCGCCCGTCGGCGATGGTCGCCTCGATCTGGGCCGGCTCACCGCCGTACAGCCAGTCGGCGTCAGCAAGATTCGGGAACCCGCGCGCGCCACGCCCATCGGAGCCATGACACTGCGCGCAGTGATTGAGGAACAGACTCTCCCCGATCTGCCTCGCCCGCGGATCGGTGGCAAGTTGTTCGATCGGTGTGGCCGCAAAGGCACGGAAGAGCGGGCCGTACTGCTGCTCGGCCCTGGCAATCTCCTCACGGTGCTGCCCTGCCGATGACCAGTGCAGCAAGCCCGGCCAGTTGCCCAGACCTGGAAAGAGCAGGAGATAGCCCAGGCCGAAGAGCAGGGTGATCACGAAGAGACCCAACCACCACCGTGGCAATGGATGATCGAGTTCGACCAGCGTCTCGTCCCACTGGTGACCGGTGGTCTGGACGGTGCTCCCCGGTACCGGACGGGTACGCGTCCGCAGCACCCACAGCAGCACCGCACAGGCAAGGATGGCCGCCAGTGTCAGCCCGGTGATGTACAGGCTCCAGAGATCCGATGTGAAGTCGGCCATGGTTTTCTTGCCCCTCCCTCAATCCTCGAGAACCGAACGGGCAACCTGGTCGAGCGCCGAACGACGCCGCGGGTTCCAGGCCCACAGCACGATGCCGATGAACGCCACGAAGCTGAGCACCTCGACAGCGATGCGAATCCCGTTGATATCCATGACAGGAACGCTCACCGGGCAGGCGCCGGCGTGGCGCCCGGGTCGGTCCTGGTGCCGGCAGACGATGCCGCAGGGGTACCGCTGACGCCTGCGTCGCCCGGAGCGCCGGCCTTGAAGGCCACACCGAGTACCTGCAAGTAGGCAATCACGGCGCCGAGCTCGTCGCGCCCTCGAACCGCCTCGGCCGCACCATCCAGGTCATCCTGGGTATAGGGCACGCCGAGCCGGGCCAGCGCCCGCATGCGCGGCGCTACCGACTCGGGATCGATCGACGTACCGGCCAGCCAGGCATAAGCCGGCATGTTCGATTCAGGCACGAGGTCGCGTGGATTGTTCAGATGAATGCGATGCCAGTCATCGGAATAGCGACCACCGATGCGGGCCAGATCGGGGCCGGTGCGCTTCGACCCCCACTGGAACGGATGATCGTAGACAAACTCGCCTGGCACCGAGTAGTGCCCGTAGCGTTCGGTTTCGGCACGCAGGGGTCGCACCATCTGCGAATGGCAGTTGAAGCAGCCTTCGCGAATGTAGACATCGCGCCCCACCAGTTGCAGGGCGCTGTAGGGCTGCAGGCCGGTGACCGGCTCGGTGGTGCTCCGCTGGAAGAAGAGCGGCACGATCTCCACCAGGCCACCCACCGCAATGACGAGCACCACCAGCACGATCATGAGGGGGCTCGAACGTTCGATGCGGTCATGCGAAAAGGTCATCGTCGGCGACTCCCTCAGACACCGGCCGGCGCGGGAATCGCCACCGGCTGCACGCGCCCGATCATCATCGTGCGCACGACGTTGTAGAGCATCAGGAGAACCCCCAGCAGGTAGAGCAGACCACCCACGAGGCGCACCACATAGAAGGGGAAGGTGGCCTTCACGCTCTCGATGAAGCTGTACACGAGCGTTCCATCGTCACTCACGGCGCGCCACATGAGGCCCTGCATCACGCCGGCGATCCACATCGCCGCGATGTAAAGCACGATGCCGATGGTGGCAATCCAGAAATGGATCTCGATGAGACGTGTACTCCACATGCTCCGGGCACCGAACACGCGCGGGATGAGGAAGTAGACCGAGCCCATCGCCACCAGCCCGACCCAGCCCAGCGCACCCGAGTGGACGTGTCCGATGGTCCAGTCGGTGTAGTGCGAAAGGGCATTCACCGTCTTGATCGACATCATCGGTCCCTCGAAGGTCGACATGCCGTAGAAGGACAGCGAGACGATCAGGAACTTGAGGATCGGGTCGTCACGCAGCTTGTGCCACGCCCCCGAGAGCGTCATGATGCCGTTGATCATGCCGCCCCAGGAGGGAGCGAGCAGGATCAGCGAGAACACCATGCCGAGCGACTGCGCCCAGTCAGGCAGGGCGGTGTAGTGCAGGTGGTGCGGACCCGCCCACATGTAGGTGAAGATCAGCGCCCAGAAGTGCACCACCGACAGGCGATACGAGTAGACCGGCCGCTCGGCCTGCTTCGGAATGAAGTAGTACATCATCCCGAGAAAGCCTGCCGTGAGGAAGAACCCGACCGCGTTGTGGCCGTACCACCACTGGATCATCGCATCCTGGACACCGGCATAGGCCGAATACGACTTCCAGAGGCTCACCGGCATCGCCGCACTGTTCACCAGATGCAGCACCGCCACCGTGATGATGAAGGCGCCGAAGAACCAGTTGGCCACGTAGATGTGCGGCACCCGCCGGCGAACGATGGTGCCGAAGAAGACGATGGCATACGAGACCCAGACCAGCGTGATGAGGATGTCGATCGGCCACTCGAGTTCGGCATATTCCTTGCCCGAGGTGTAACCCAGGGGCAGCGTCACGGCAGCGAGCACGATGACAGCCGTCCAGCCCCAGAACGTGAACGCCGCCAGCGCCGGTGCAAACAGTCGCACATGACAGGTGCGCTGCACGACGTAGTACGACGTGGCAAAGAGCGACGAGCCCCCGAAGGCGAAGATCACCGCGTTGGTGTGCAAGGGGCGGAGCCGGCCGTAGCTCAGCCAGGGGATGCCCCCGAGAAAATCGGGGAACGCCAGCTGGGTCGCGATGATGACGCCCACCAGCATCCCGACCACGCCCCAGATGACTGTCATCAACGCAAACTGGCGCACGACACCATCGTCGTACTGGTCCGCAACTGGCATCGACATTCCCCGTACCCGCAACCTGCCCCGATGCCCGTCTCGGACACCCCGAATCCACAGGTCTCACCGCACGAACGGCAAAGACCCTGTCGCAGGTAGGGATTGTAGGGAAGGCTCCCGGGCGGTGCGTCGGGTCAGGCCCATTGCATTTGATGCAGATCAACTCGGGCCGCTTTTGCGGCACATGGGGTGGGCGTCTACGTTGGGTGAGGACGGGTCGTCTGCGATCTTGCGCAGTTCATCCTCGGTCTCGAGGATGCTGCTGCCGTGGCGCTCGAGATCCTCGAACTGGTCATGGTCGAGCGACCAGCGAAACGCCCACGCAGCAAGGAAGACGAGAACCAGTGACAGCGGAATGAGAAGCAGCAGGGTTTCCATCAGCCTTTCCGGGGCAGCAGTCGTACGGAATTGAGGACCACCAGGGCCGAGCTGGCCGCCATGCCGAGGCCGGCAACCCACGGGGGTACCCAGCCCAGGGCCGCCGCCGGTATGCCACCCAGGTTGTATGCAAGGGCCCAGATCAGATTCTGCCGGATCACCCGACGCGCCGCCCGCGCCACCTGGATGGCTTCAGGCACCCCACCGAGCTTGTCCTCGAGCAGGATGAGATCGGCCTGCAGTCGCGCCATCGAGGTTGCCCCCGCCAGCGAAATGGCACAGTCGGACTGGGCGAGCACCGGCGCATCGTTGAACCCATCACCCACCATCGCCACCCGCAAGCCGCGCTGCTGCAGTTCGCGCAGCGCCGTCTGCTTGCCAGCCGGGTCGAGCCCGGCACGCACCGATCCGATCTCGAGCAGGGTGGCCACTGCGGCGACGCTGGCAGGCCGATCGCCGGAAAAGAGCGCCGAGCGCACCCCCTGTCGAGCGAGGCTGCGCACGACATCGTGTGCTTCACTGCGTACCCGGTCGGCGAATTCGAGCATCGCCAGCCACCGCACCGAATCGGCCAGTATCAACACCAGCTGGTCAGACACCTCGAGCCGCTGCGCGAGCAGCGCACGCTCGGGAGCCTCGGGCGCAGGTCCGACAAAGTCCGGACTGCCGAGTTTCAAGAGGTCATCGCCAACTCGCCCCGACACCCCGCCGTCACCTTCCCGGAGCCCATGGGCCATCGGCGCAGATCCCACCCCCTCGCCCGCCCAGGCGACCGAGATCGCACGCGCCACCGGATGCGCGGCGCCCGCTTCGAGCGCTGCCGCAAGCCCGAGCACGGCCGTCCGATCGAGGTCAGCCAGCAAGCGCACCGATTGCAGGCTCATCTGTCCATCGGTGAGAGTGCCCGTCTTGTCGAAGACGACCCAGTCGATCCGGGCCAGTCGCTCGAGCGCCTGGGCCGAGGTTGCAAGCACACCGGCACCGGCGAGCCGCGCATTGGCGGCCAGCAATGCAAGCGGCGTGGCGAGCGCCAGGGCACACGGGCAGGTCACCACCAGTACCGCAATCGCTCGCTGCAAGGCCGCGGCAGGTCCGGCCGGCCAGGTGAAAAAGGCCGTGAGACTCGCGGCGCTGAGCACGATCAGGGTGAACGCGCTCGCATGACGGTCGGCGAGCCGCTGGATCCAGGGGCGGGCGGCAAGGCCGCGCTCGACCAGTTGCTGCAAGCCCGAACGCGTACCGGCAGCCTGTTCATGCACCACCTCGACGACGACAGGGCCGGCAAGATTGACCGCTCCCGCCATCAGCCGATCGCCCTGACGCCGCGACACCGGGTGACTCTCGCCAGTCAGAAGCGACTCGTCGAGGGCTGCAACGGCGCTGACCAGAACGCCATCGACCGGTACTGCTGCCGCCCGACTGACCAGAACCCGATCGCCCGGCCGCAGTCGCTCGGGGGCGACCGCCTCCACTGCCATCGAGGCCGGATGGTCGATGAGCCGCGCAGCCGGCTCGGGCGCCGTGGCGGCCAGTGCGTCAATCCAGTGTCCGGCGCGGGCACGGGCGAGCCACTCCAGATACCGGGCCGCCAGCAGAAAGAAGACAAACATCGTGATCGAGTCGAAGTAGACCGCACCGCCTGCAAACAGTGCGACGGTACTGGCGACAAAAGCAGACATGAGGCCGAGCGCCACCGGCACGTCCATGCCGAGGCGACGCTGGCGCAGATCGCGCCACGCCCCCTGAAGAAAGGGCGCAGCCGACCAGATCATCACGGGGAGGGTGAGAACGAAGCCGGCCCAGTTCATCAGCAGGGCGTCACGACCATCAAGGTCGCCGGGTTCGGCCAGATAGGCTGGCACCGCGTACATCATCACCTGCATCATGCCCAACGCCGCGATGAACAACCGCCAGAGAGATTCGCGCTGTTCGCGTCGAAGCGCGGTCTGGGCAGCGAGGTCATCGAAGGGGACGGCGGGATAGCCCAGCGCCCTCACCGCCTCGATGATCGCGGAGAGTTGCGTCAGCCGATCGCCTTGCGCGGTAACCGCGTCGGTGTGCGCACCTTCGCGCCAGCGCACTCGCAGGCGCCCGGTGGCGTAGATGACCCGTACCGCCAGGACCCCTGGCAGGGCCGCCAGGCGCGACTCGATGAGCCAGGCGCAGGCCGCACAGTGCATCGCAGAGACCGCAAGCACCGCTTCGCGTTCATCGGCACGAGCGGCGACGCGCCCCGCCTGCCACAGCGGATCGTCAATCACCGCTGCCGGCGAATCGCCGTCGCGCACGGCCTGCGCAATGGATGGATCCGGGGTTGTACGGTTGGGCAACACCTCGCGCCAGCGGCGGGCATGCGGGGCTGCACGGCGGCTGTAGAAGTCCTCCAGACCGCTCGCCACGATGGCCTCGGCAACCGCCTGACATCCGGCACAGCACATTGCACGGGGCAGACCGAGAATGCGCACCTGCCAGAGCGCACCCGCTGGCACCGGAGCACCACAATGGTGGCAGATCGGCAACACCCCGTCGGCACCGGTTGCGATCGTCGCCTCGGTCGAGGACACACCTGACTCCGAAGATCTCATCGTCCGAATAGTCGCATGTCCGTCGGACGAGGCCCAGCCAGGGGCGCTGGCTAGTCACGACGCGCCCGCAGGGTTCCCCGGCATGCGGCGCAAACGCCGTCGCCGTTCTGGAGCACCGACCGATGTACCGGGCGACAGCGCATAGAATCGCGCTGTGCCGGAACACCGGCATGAGACCGCCGGTGTCCAAGCGCTGGCGCGAAACCGGGCAGCGCGAGGTCGCGGGCAGGCGATCTCGCAAGAAGGAGTCAATGATGCAATCGTGGTGGATGACCGTGGTGGATGGCAAACCCGAACTCGAACGCCGCGAGATGACATCGCCCGAGCCCGGCCCACAGGAACTGCTGGTCCGGGTCGAGGCGGCATCGCTGAACCGGGGCGAATTCATTGCCGGCGTAGGACTTCACGGCAATGCGCCCCGGCGGCCTGCCGGCATCGATGCCGCTGGCGTCGTCACCGCGCTGGGCGCCGAGGTATCGGGTTTCGCCATCGGCGATAGGGTCATGGGTCGCGCCATCGGGGGCTTTTCAGATCTTGCCCGCATGCATCACGCCGAAGCCCTGTTCGTTCCTGACGCGCTCGATGCCGTGCATGCCGCGGCCTTTCCCCTCGTATTCAACGTGACCTTCGACATGCTGGTCGCGCGCGGGCACCTGCAAGCGGGCGAGACACTGCTGGTCACCGGCGCTTCATCGGGGGTGGGCGTTGCCTGTGTCCAGTTGGGACATGCGCTGGGCGCGCGTGTCATCGGCACATCGGGCTCGGCCGCCAAGCTCGAACGCCTGCGCGCGCTCGGCCTCGATGCCGGCATCGTGACTCGCGCCGCTGACTTCGCCCCGCAGGTGCGCGAACTGAGCGGCGGTCATGGCGCCGATCTGGTGATCGACACGGTGGGTGGATCGATCTTCGCGCAATGCATGCAAGCCTGCGCCTTCGAAGGTCGGGTTGCCATGGTGGGATATGTCGATCGGGTGCTCGAAGCCCGTATCGACCTCGGACTCCTGCACGAACAGCGTCTGGACCTCTTCGGGGTGTCGAACAAGCTGCGCACAGCCCGGCAGCGGGCCGAGACCGTGCGGCGGGTGGCCGCCGAACTGCTGCCCCTGGTTGCCCGCGGCAGCATCGTGCCACTCGTCGATCGCGTGTTCCCGATGAGCGCTCTGCCCGATGCAGTCGCTCATCTGCAGTCCGACACCCAGATCGGCAAGGTGGTGCTTCGCAACGACGGATGACCCCGAACCGCCGGGGCGCACTTACTGCGCCTGGATGCTGGCCGCCTTCACCACCTTGCCCCAGGTGACGTACTCGCGGTCGATGATGCGGGTCAGCTCTTCCGGTGAGCAAGGCTGCGGCTCCATGCCATGCTGCAGGAGCTGATCACGGATGTCAGCGGCGGAAAGCACCCGTGCCAGCTCGCGATTGAGTCGCATGACGATATCGCGCGGGGTGCGTGCCGGCGCGATGAATGCATACCAGTTGGTCGCCTCATAGCCCGGATAGCTCTCGGCCACGGTGGGCACCGACGGGAAGAAGGCCGACCTCGCAGCCCCGGTCGTGGCGAGCGCGCGAATCTTGCCCGACTTCACGTGCGGCAAGGCCGACGGTGCCGAGGCAAACACCGAGGGCACCTGATTGCCGAGCAGATCGGCCATCGCCGGCCCACCACCCTTGTACGGCACATGCACGATGTCGGCCCGCGCCACCATCCGGAAGAGCTCGCCCGCCAGGTGCCCGGTACCGCCGATGCCCGAGGTGCCGAAGGTCATGCTGCCGGGCCGGGCATTGGCAAGCGCGACATACTCGGCCAGCGTCTGCGCCGGCACCGAGGCATGCACGACGAGCACGTTGGCAAAGACCACACCCATCGAGATCGGCGCAAAGTCACGCCGCGGGTCGTAACCCAGGTTGCTCACCATGTGAGGCGCAACGGCGAGCGGACCCACCGCCGAGAGCGAGAGGGTGTAGCCATCCGGCTGAGCTCGCGCGATGGCTTCGGCGGCGATGTTGCCCCCTGCCCCTGCACGATTCTCGACCACCACCTGTTGCCCCAGTTGCTCACCCAGGCGGCGCGCGACGATGCGTGCCGCAGTGTCGGTACCGCCCCCCGGCGCAAAGCCGACGGTGAGAAGGAGCGGCCGCGACGGGTAGCTCTGGGCGAAAGCCGACATCCCCCCCAGACCGGCGCTGAGGGCCAGCGCTCCGAGTGCGAGGTAGCCCAGCGCATTCGAGAGTCCGGTGGCTCGCACGAGGCGCTTGCCCGCGATCCGGCAGGGAGGATGGCAGGACACGTTGGCGGGCTTGCACAGGTCAATCAGAGTCATGGGCACAGTAGGATCTTTCCGATGGCGTCGCCGCGCTCGAGCCGCTGATGGGCGGCGACAGCCTCATCGAGCGCAAATTCATGATCGATGCGCGGCCTGATGCATGCCTGCATCTGGGGCCACAGGCGATGCAGGAGCCCCTCGGTGATCAGTGCCTTGCGCTCGATGGCCAGCGGACGCAGCAGCGAGCCGGTGATGCGCGCACGCTTTTTCATCAGGAGTTCGAGAGGCACGCTGTAGGTCGGCTCGCCAGCCCCGGTGAGATGCGTCACGCGGCCATCCATGGCCAGCGCCTGCAGATTGCGCACGGCATAGGCCCCGCCCGCCATGTCGAGAATCACATCGACGCCGTGCCCCCCGGTCATGTCGGCCACCCAGGGCACGAAATCATCACGCTGGTAGTTGCACGCTGCCAATGCCCCCATCGAGCGTGCCACCGCGCACTTCTCATCGGACCCGCAGGTGACGATTGGTCGGGCGCCCAGCCAGCGCGCGAAGGCAATGCCAATCGAACCGACGCCGCTCGTGCCGCCATGCACCAGCAACCACTCTCCGGGCCCGAGAGCGCACAAGTCGACCAGGTTGTGCCAGAGGGTATAGAGCGCTTCGGGCAAAGCCGCAGCCTCCGGCATGCCAAACCCGGGCGGCACCGGCAGGGTGGTGCGTTCATCGGCCAGACAGTACGAGGCGTAGCCACCGCCGTTGACCAGGGCACACACCCGGTCACCCGCCGCGAAACGCGTCACCGCTTCACCCACGGCGATGACGATGCCTGCCACCTCGAGCCCCGGGATATCGGTTGCTCCGGGTGGCGGATGCCCGCGCCGACGCTGGCCCGCATCATGCCGGTTGACCCCCGCCCGGTGAACCTGCACGAGGACCTCGCGCCCCTCGGGTCGAGGTACCGGACGAACCACCGGAATCAGTTGTTCCGGCCCCCCTGGTCCGGCAATCGTAATCGCACGCATCGTTGCGGGCAGCATCAGTACGTCTCCTGGGCACCCTTCGAGGGTGCCTGACAAGGCCTGCGATCCGGGCACGACCCCAAGAAAATCTCAGCGATTGACCGGGGAATCGGCGGCGAGCAGCAGCGCGACAAGATCGCGGATCTGCGCCTCGGCAAGAATGCCGTGCGTGCCAAAGCGCGGCATGTTGCTGCAGGCCTGCCAGGCCTGCGGATTGTAGATACGCCCGTAGGTGTAGCGCTCGAGTTCGGCACGCGGCATCTGGGCACGCAGCACGGCGTAGCGCAGCAGGCTCGGGCCCAGCGTGCCGTAGGACAATTCGTCGGGCGAGAGTTGATGGCAGGCATAGCAATTGCCGCCGGCCGTCGCGTCGGGCGGATCGCTCCACTGCCGACCAACGCCCGACTGCGCGATACGCTCGCCGGCGCGCCAGTCACCGAGGAAGGATGTGCCCGCGGCCGGCCAGCGAATGAGCGCCTGATTCTCGCGCTCGATAGCCTGGGCCTGCTCGTCGGTCACGGCCTTGCCGGCGGCTTCAGCCTCGGAACAGAGACGCTGTGCGGCGTCCTGCTTGAGCCGATCGAGCCCGGCCTGGCCGCGCGCCACGAATGAACGGTCGAGCGCGGCGCGGGCACGCTCGGCGTCACCGGGCTCGCGCGGGATCGTCAGCAAGGCCGACTCGCTACCCGCACCTGCCGCGGGCGCCGGCCCCGAGATCGACGCGGGCACGAATACACAACCGGCGAGGGTCAGCAGGGCCGTACCCAGTGCCAGACGACCTGCCTGCCACGGCCGCCCTGCTCGATCGAAGACGATGGAACGTCGCACGCTAGCGCCTCACGCCCGGGCCGGCAAGCGCTGCACCGCGGGCGTTGTTCAGCAGGTAACTGAGGAGCGCCACCGACACATCCGACCCGAAGACCAGGTCAGGAAACCGCTGCTGGCGAAAGCAATCGTTCATGCGCCACTGCAGCGTTCTCATCTCGCCCTGCGAGACCCGATAGGCCGGCCAGGTCACGAGCACGCGGCGCGCTTCCTCGGGTCGCGACAGGTTGGGCAGTTCCTGCAAGCGGATGCGACGACCGCTCTGGGCATGACAGGTCGTGCAGGCAAAGTCATGCGTGCCGCCACGCACGAAGAAGAGTTCACGCCCGAGACGCCAGGCCGCCTGCTCGGCCGGATGATCGAGCGGTGGCACGAGCGTCCTGCCGCGCGACTCGGCTGCAATCCAGGCCGACAGCGCCTCGAAGTCGGAGCGTTGCTCGCCACTGCCGAACGCCTGCCGCTGCAGTGCTGCCGCCTCGAATCCCTGCAAGGTCACCATGCAGTGGAGCAACCGGGTCTCCAGATCCATCACCCGACCGGCATCGGCGAACCAGCGCGGCAGGCGCGCCAGGGCACCAGCGACCACCCCCGGTCCCTCGCCCAGATCGCACTGCTCGAGCGACACCTTGTTCGGACCGCGCCGCGTCTTCCAGAGATCTTCACCCCGGATCTCCCACAGTTCCCCCGGGCTGCTGTCGGCCACCGCTTCGCGATACCGCTCGATTTCACGCGCGGTATCCTGCGGTGACTGGGCGCGCGCAGGCGCCGATGCTGTCACCAGACCGATACCGGCGATGACGAGCGCCCGGGCAACGCGGCGAGCGGATGCGCCTATCACCGCAACCCGGCAGCCTGCCTCAGGCACTCACCACGGCCTCATCCGTGCGGCGATCGCCGCGGGTATCGACCCAGGTGACCTGGAGGCGGTCGCCCACCCTGGCGCCGGCGTAACTGAACTGGATCACCGGGTTCTTCGACACGGCCGGTCCCCAGCTTGCACTGAAGACGACACGCCCCCCGGTCGTTGCCGTGACCCGCTGGATGAACCAGGCCGGTACCAGCCGGCCGGTTGCATCGCGGCGCTGACCGGTTTCCATCTCGTGGCCGATGAGTACGCGCACGACGCATTGATCGCCCTCGATACGGGCACGAATGCGCATCGGATCAGCCACCACAACCTCCGATGGTTACCTTGACCTCGTGCCGGGCGACCAGAACGCGTCCGTCGGCTTTCACCAGTGCGTACACGTTCGACGACTCGCCCAGCTTGAAGTTGGTCCGGAACGAAGCCCGGGTGCCCGCAGGCACTTCGAAGAGGGCCGCCATCGGGGTCGGATTCTTCTCGATGAAGAGGCCGATCGACTCGACACCGGCCAGTGTCGTGCTGATGGAGATCGGCACCACCAGCCCGTTTTCCGCGATGTCGGGCGTATTGCCCCAGGACACATCACGGGTTTCGGTGACGGCGGTCCCCCCCATGGCACGAACCGCCTCGAGCAGCGTGCGAGCGCCAAAGACCCCCTGCGCCCACTCTGGCGCTGCGGCGGAGGATTGCGCCCGAGCCGGTTCGCTCAGGGCCAGCAACGGGCCTGCCGCGCTGAAGAAAGCGACGGTGGCACCGCGATTGACGAATGTTCTGCGTACTTTGTCCATGGTGCGATTATACTGCCTGCCCTACCGCCCGGATGGTGAAACTGGTAGACACAGGAGACTCAAAATCTCCCGCCAGCGATGGCGTGTCGGTTCGAGTCCGACTCTGGGCACCAGGCACTCCCTGCCGCTAGACACTCCTCATGCCGCTCTCCCTGGACGACTTCGATTACGCGCTACCCGAAGCGCTGATCGCCCAGCACCCGAGCGAGGAGCGCAGCGCCAGCCGACTGCTGCGGGTCGACAGGCACGGCCTGCACGACGAAACCTTTACCGACCTCATCCATCAGGTTCGCGCAGGCGACCTGCTCGTCTTCAACGACACCCGGGTGATCCGTGCGCGACTGCGTGGGCGGCGTGAATCGGGGGGGGCGGTCGAAGTCCTGATCGAACGGGTGATCTCGGGCACGGAAGCCCTGGCCCACGTGCGCGCCAGTCACTCGCCCCGCGAGGGCACCCGGATGCGGCTGGACGATGCGTTCGAGGTCGAAGTGCTGGGTCGTGCCGACGACCTCTATCGACTGCGCCTCACCGATGCGGCCGACTGGTACGCCCTCCTCGAACGCCACGGCAGCCTCCCGTTGCCCCCCTACATCACGCACAGCGCCGACGATGTCGATGCAACCCGCTACCAGACGGTCTACGCGCGATCACCGGGCGCGGTGGCAGCGCCCACGGCCGGCCTGCACTTCGATGAGGCGCTGCTCGAGCGGCTGACTGCGATGGGCGCCCGCTGTGCCTGGGTCACCCTGCATGTTGGGGCCGGCACCTTCCAGCCCGTCCGCGTCAACGACATCGCCCACCACCGGATGCACGCCGAGCGCTACCGCATCGCGCCGGACACCGTCGCCGCAGTGATCGATACCCGAGCGCGCGGCGGTCGCGTCTTCGCCATCGGCACGACCTCGCTGCGCGCCCTGGAGGCGGCAGCGGTCGAATCCGATGCCTTCGCCGCGCCGGCAGCGAGCGTCATCGAGGGTGACACCCGGCTCTTCATCACCCCGGGCTACCGGTTTCGGGTGGTCGATCGACTTCTCACCAATTTCCACCTGCCACGCTCCACGCTGATGATGCTGGTGAGCGCCTTTGCCGGGATGGGACCGATTCGCCAGGCGTATGCGCATGCAATCGCCGAACGCTACCGGTTCTTCAGCTACGGCGATGCCATGCTGCTCGAACGCAGCCCACCCGACACGGAGCCCGCCGCATGACATCGCCTCTCGCCTTCGAGGTCCTTGCCCGTGACGGCGCAGCCCGGCGCGGCCGGCTTCGTCTCAATCATGGCGTGGTCGAGACGCCGATCTTCATGCCGGTGGGTACCTACGGCACGGTGAAGGGCATGCTGCCCCGCGATCTCGCCGCGACCGGCGCCCGAATCGTTCTGGGCAACACCTTTCATCTGTGGCTTCGTCCAGGGCTCGAAGTCATCGCCGCACACGGTGGGCTGCACCGGTTCATGGGCTGGGACGGCCCCATCCTCACCGACTCGGGCGGTTTTCAGGTCTTCAGCCTGGGCGCCCTGCGCAAGATCAGCGAAGAAGGGGTCGCGTTTGCCTCGCCCGTCAACGGCGACAAGCTCTTTCTGACCCCCGAGGAGTCGATGCGCATCCAGCGTGTCCTCGACTCCGATATCGTGATGGTCTTTGACGAATGCACCCCGTTTCCGGCGACCGAGACCGAGGCGCGCCTGTCGATGGAACTGTCGTTGCGCTGGGCACGGCGCAGTCGCATCGCCCATGACGGCAGCCGCAATGCGCTCTTCGGCATCGTGCAGGGCGGCATGTACGAGCCGCTGCGCGAGGCATCGCTCGCCGGACTCGAGGACATCGGCTTTGACGGCTATGCGATCGGCGGGCTGTCGGTCGGGGAACCGAAGGACGAGATGCTGCGCATCCTCGAACATACCGCGCCCCGTCTGCCATCCGAACGCCCGCGCTACCTGATGGGCGTGGGTACGCCAGAGGATCTGGTGGCCGGCGTGAGCATGGGCGTCGATCTGTTCGACTGCGTCATGCCCACCCGCAACGCGCGCAACGGCTGGCTCTTTACCCGCCATGGCGACGTGCGCATCCGCAATGCAGTGCACCGCACCGACACCCGACCGCTCGACCCCGAGTGCGCCTGCACCACCTGCCAGGGATTCAGCCGCGCCTACCTGCATCATTTGCAGCGCACCAACGAGATTCTGGGTGCCATGCTCAACACGATCCACAACCTGCACTACTACCAGGAGTTGATGACCGGCCTGCGTACCGCGATCGAATCCGGGCAACTGGCCGCCTTTCGCAACCAGTTCCATGCCCGTCGCAGCGCTGGCACCCCCTGAGCGCTGCTCAGGGCTCGGTGCGTATAATCAAGGGTTTGCCAACCGACCAAGGAAAATGGCGACATGCTGATTTCAAACGCGTACGCACAAGGCACGGCAGCCGCCGGCGGCATTGAAAGCCAGATCATGGGCATGCTGCCCCTGATCCTGATGTTCGTCGTCCTCTACTTCCTGATGATCCGCCCGCAGATGAAGCGGCAGAAGGAAATGAAGGCGATGATCGAGGCGCTGCAAAAAGGCGACGAAGTGATCGCAGCGGGCGGCGTGGCAGGGCGGATCGTGAAGTTGCACGACGCCTACATGACCCTCGAGATCGCCCCTGGGGTGGAAATCGTGGTGCAGCGCGGCTCGGTCAGCACCGCCTTGCCCAAGGGCACCCTGAAATCGCTCTGACCCGCGACGCCTGACCGCTGGTCGCCTTCGCCCGCCGCGCAGGGTCGCCCGACCCCGCCGTTCACCGTCACCCTGAGCCGCTCTCATGAACCGGTATCCGATCTGGGTCTACCTCACCATCGCCATGGCGCTGGCCCTGGGCCTGCTCTACACGCTGCCCAACTTCTACGGCGAGACCCCTGCCGTGCAGGTGTCCAGTGCACGCGTGACGGTGAAGGCCGACGAAACCGTCCTTGCCCGCGTCGAAGAGGAACTCAAGCGCGCCAGCGTGCCTTACACCGGGGTCCTCCTCGATGCCACCGGCGTGCGCGTGCGCTTCAGTTCGGTTGACCTGCAGGGCCGGGGCAAGGACGCCATCAGCGTGCTCCTCAACCCCGATCCGTCGCAACCCCAGTTCACGGTGGCACTCAACCTGATGGCCAATTCGCCCGACTGGTTGCGCAACCTGCACGCGTTGCCGATGTATCTGGGCCTCGACCTGCGGGGCGGGGTGCACTTTCTCTACCGGGTGAGCCTCGAGGACGCGCTGATGAAGCGCCTCGATGGCTCAAGCGGCAACATCCGGGCGCAACTGCGCGACAAGTCACTGCGCCACAACGGCATCAGCCGCGAGGGGCGCACGCTGGTGATCCGTTTTCGGGATGCCGACACCCGTGAACGGGCACGCACCGTCATCGCCGACGGGTTCTCCGAGCTGGTCCTCGAACCCCAGGATGTCGATGGCGAAGCACGCCTCATTGCCCGCATCAGGCCCGAAGCCGAGAAGCAGATCCAGGATGAGGCCATCAAGCAGAACATCAGCACCTTCCACAATCGGGTGAACGAACTCGGGGTCTCCGAGCCGGTGATCCAGCAGCAGGGCGTCGATCGCATCCTGGTGCAGCTGCCTGGCGTTCAGGACACCGCACGGGCCAAGGAAATTCTCGGTCGTGCCGCCACCCTGGAATTCAGGATGGTCGAGGCGCATGCGGGCAGCCCCGACTCGCGCGACTACGATGCCGGCAAGATCGAGGCTGCGATGAAGGGCACCGTGCCCATGGGCACCGAACTTCACTTTGCCCGCAACGAAGGCCGGGGGGGCGCACGCGGCGAACCGCTGCTGCTCTCACGACAGATCATTCTCACTGGCGACCGGCTCACCGGTGCGTCCGCCGGCTTCGACCAGAACCAGCGCTCCTCGGTGAACATCGACCTCGATGCCCAGGGCGGTCGCATCATGCGTGACGTGACGCGCGAGGCGGTCAAGCGGCGGATGGCAGTGCTGCTGGTCGAGAAAGGCGCGCCCGAGGTCCTGACCGCGCCGGTGATCCAGTCCGAACTGGGCAACCGATTCCAGATCACGGGCCTCTTCAGCGCGCGCGAGGCTGCCGACCTGGCCTTGCTGCTGCGAGCCGGTTCGCTCGCCGCCCCGATGGAAATCATCGAGGAGCGCACGGTGGGCCCGAGCCTCGGTCGCGACAACATCGAGAAGGGCTTCAACTCCACGATGTGGGGCTTTGTCGCGATCTCGATCTTCATGCTGGCCTACTACGTCGCGTTCGGTGCCTTCAGCGTGGTGGCCTTGTCGGCCAATCTGCTGCTGCTGGTTGCCGTGCTGTCCATCATGCAGGCGACCCTCACCCTGCCAGGCATCGCGGCCATCGCGCTGACGCTCGGCATGGCGATCGATGCCAACGTGCTGATCAACGAACGCATTCGGGAAGAGCTGCGGGCCGGGGCCTCGCCGCAGGCATCGATTGCGGTGGGCTACGAACGGGCATTCGGCACCATTCTCGACTCGAACGTGACCACACTCATCGCCGGCATCGCACTCCTGCTGGTCGGTTCGGGGCCGGTGCGCGGCTTTGCCGTGGTGCACTGCCTGGGCATCCTCACCTCGATGTTTTCCTCGGTCGTCGTGTCGCGCGCGCTGGTCAACCTCGTGTTCGGTCGTCGGCGACGCCTTGCCCGCGTGCCGATCGGCAACACCGCCTGGGAGTAATGCCATGGAATTCTTCAAGATCCGCCGTGACATCCCGTTCATGCGGCATGCGATGGTGTTCAACATCATCTCCGGACTGACCTTCCTGGCTGCGGTGTTCTTCCTGTTCACCCGCGGCCTGCACTTCTCGATCGAATTCACCGGCGGCACCCTGATCGAGATGTCCTACGCGGGTACAGCCGATACCGATCGGGTGCGCGGTGTGCTTCAAAAGGCCGGATTCGATGACGTCACGGTGCAGAACTTCGGTTCGTCGCGTGACATCCTCATTCGCATGCCGGCCAAGCCCGGTCAGACCAGTGCCGACCTGTCGACCCGCGTCCTCGAGGTGCTGCGCGCCGACGATGCAACGGCCGAGCGGCGTCGGACCGAGTTCGTCGGACCGCAGGTGGGTTCGGAACTGGCACGCGACGGCCTGCTCGCCCTGCTGGTGACCGCCATCGGCATCGTCATCTATCTGGCCTTGCGCTTCGAATGGAAGTTCGGTGTTGCGGCGATCATCGCCAACCTCCACGACGTCATCATCATTCTGGGGTTCTTTGCCCTCTTCCAGTGGGAGTTCTCGCTGCCGGTGCTGGCGGCGGTGCTGGCGGTCCTGGGCTATTCGGTGAACGAGTCGGTGGTCATCGCCGACCGGATCCGCGAGAACTTCCGGCGCATGCGCAGGGCGTCGGTAACCGAGGTCATCGACAACGCCATCACCCGTACGATCTCGCGAACCATCATCACGCACGGCTGCACGCAGGCCATGGTGACCTCGATGCTCTTCTTCGGCGGCGCCGCCCTGCACTACTTTGCGCTCGCGCTCACCATCGGCATTCTGTTCGGCATCTACTCGTCGGTGCTGGTGATGGCGCCGCTGGTACGCTGGCTGGGCGTGAAACGCGAAGATCTGATTCGCGCGACACCGAAGAAGAAAGACGAGGCGGTGGTCTGACATGAACGCGAGCCGCCCGCCGGTCCGCGTGTGGGACCTGCCGCTGCGCCTCTTTCACTGGCTGCTGGCTGCGCTCTTCACGGCCGCCGTCGTCACGGTGAAACTGGGAGGCGATGACTGGATGGTGTGGCACGAGCGTTGCGGGCGCGCGATTCTCGTGCTGCTCGTGTTCCGCCTGGTGTGGGGCTTTGCCGGCAGCCGGGCGTCACGCTTCGCCGCCTTCGTGCGCGGGCCCCGCGCCGTGATCGCCACGCTGCGCGAACTGCCGCAACGGGCTGGCAAGCACTACCCGGGGCACAACCCGCTGGGTGGCTGGTCGGTGCTCGCGATGCTGAGCGCGCTGGCGGTGCAAGGCGTCACCGGTCTTTTCGCCAACGACGATGCGACATTCGAAGGGCCGCTCGCCGCGCGCGTAGCCAAGGAAACCAGCGATGCGCTCACCCGCATCCACACCACGGGCGAATGGATTCTCTACGGCCTGGTGGGGTTGCACCTGGCCGCCATCGCCTGGTACTGGCTGCGCAAGGGTGACAACCTGGTTGGACCGATGGTGACCGGAGACAAGGTGCTCCCCGAATCGTCAGCGTCGGGGCAGACCGATGCATCGATCGGTTCGCCCCTGAGCGCCGATGGCACCCGGCTGTGGCTGCGCGCCCTGGCGCTGGTCGCCATCGTCGCCGTGCTGGTGCTGGGGCTGACCCGCCGAGGTTGAAAACCCGGCGGCAGCGACACCGACCCGGCCCGGGTCCCGGGCGAGTCGGCTGCGTGGAAACTTACTGCGCGCGATAGGCATCGTGGCACTGCTTGCAGGCCGCCCCGACGGCGGCGAAGGCCGGCCTGATCGCCGCCAGATCGCCACCCCGGGAAACCGCCACGAGCTTGCCGGTCTCTTCCTGGAGTTTCTGGGCCATCCCCAGGAACTTGTCCTTTTCGCGGGCGATTTCGGGCTTCATGCGATGCTTGCCCTGGTCGGCGCCCGCGACCCAGAACGAGTCCCAGGGCAGGCGGGCAAAATGATCAACCTCGGCCGCGTTCCACTGGAACACGGCAGCATCGAACGGGCGATCGCCGCGAACCATGCCGGCGAGGGGGCCGACATGCTGGCCCAGCATGAAGAGCGCCGCCTGACGATAGCGCAGGGCATCTTCACCCTTGGCCGGCGCAAACGACTGCGCCTGGGCAGCGGGCAGCGAAACAAGCGAACCGGCGATCACGCCGGCAATGAGCATTGCTTTCATGATAAGGCTCCTGGGTTCTACACGATGGTCTCAACCCGGCTGTCCCCACCCCGAACGACAGGACGACGAAGACCGGGTGCAAGGCCGCGAGGCATGAATCCGGAGGATCCGATCGCGCCGGAACGGGACTCTACCGGATGCGCACCCACATCGGCGAACTGTTCCCGCAACAACTCGCGCGTCAGACCTGCCCGGCCAGTGAGGCTGCGTAGCCGACATACCCGGCGGGCGTGAGGGCCGCCAGGCGCTCGCGGTCATCGGCCGGAATCGGCAGGGTCGCGATGAACTGGCGCATCGCCTCCGGATCGATGCGCTGTCCCCGGGTCAGTGCCTTCAACTGCTCATAGGCCCCCTCAACGCCATGACGGCGCATCACGGTCTGCACGGCTTCGGCCAGCACCTCCCAGTTCTGATCCAGATCGGCGGCGATGCGAACCTCGTCGACCTGCAACTTGCCGATCCCGCGACGGCATGATGCCCAGCCAAGCAGCGTGTGACCGAACGCAACGCCCACATTCCGCAACACGGTCGAATCGGTGAGATCACGCTGCCAGCGCGAGATCGGCAGCTTTTCGGCCAGGTGGCGCAGAAGCGCATTGGCCAGGCCACAATTCCCCTCGGAATTCTCGAAATCGATCGGGTTGACCTTGTGCGGCATGGTCGAGGAGCCCACTTCGCCGGCGGCGAGGCGCTGACGGAAATACCCGAGCGAAATGTAGCCCCACACGTCGCGGTCGAAATCGGTGAGGATCGTGTTGGCCCGCGCAATGGCATCGAAGAGCACCGCCAGGGTGTCATGCGGCTCGATCTGGATCGTATACGGATTGAACTGGAGGCCGAACGACTCGATGAAGCGACGCGAAAAGGCCGGCCAGTCGAGCGCCGGGAAGGCAATCTGGTGCGCGTTGTAGTTGCCGACAGCCCCGTTCGCCTTTGCACCCAGGGCCACCTCGGCGACTGCGGCGCGGGCGCGATCGAGGCGATAGACCACGTTGGCCATTTCCTTGCCCAGGGTGGTCGGGGTGGCAGGCTGACCATGCGTGCGCGAGAGCATCGGGACCGCGGCATGCGCGTGGGCGAGCGCCCGAACCTGAGCGATCACCGCATCGATCTGGGGAAGCAGCACCGTATCGCGGGCATCACGCACCATGAGCGCGTAGGCAATGTTGTTGATGTCTTCCGAAGTACAGGCAAAGTGGATGAATTCGGCAGCACGCGCCAGTTCGGCATGATCGCGCACCTGTTCCTTGAGCCAGTATTCGACCGCCTTCACATCGTGGTTGGTGGTGCGTTCAATCGTCTTGACCCGGGCAGCGCCCACCGCATCAAACCCGCTGACCAGAGCACGCAGGCGCGTCACGGCGTCGGTCGAGAGCGGGCCGATGCCCGCCAGACCCGGTTCTGCCGCGAGCGCCAGCAGCCACTCGACCTCGACTCTCACCCGATAGGCAATCAGGGCCGCCTCGCTGAAGCAGGCGCGCAACGCCGCGACCTGGCCCGCATAACGGCCATCGAGCGGCGAGAGGGCATCCAGTGCGGCTGAGTCCATGGGGTATCCGTTGCAGATTCGATCAGGGCAGGGCCTGAATTCTACACGCGGCTCCTTGAAGACCCTGCCTGGCGGGCGCGTTGCTATACTCGATTGCATTCCATTGCTCCCACCCCAGGCATGAAGCTGATCGGCACTCCCGCAAGCCCCTATACCCGCAAGGTGCGGGTCGTTGCCCTCGAGAAGAAGATCGATCTCGCCTTCGAGATCGACAATCCATGGGCGCCCGACTCGAAGGTGCCGCTCTACAATCCGGCCGGTCGGGTACCGGTGCTGCTGCTCGAAGACGGTACGGCGCTCTACGACTCGCGCGTCATTGCCGAATACCTTGACCTCGCTTCGCCGGTGGCTCGGCTCATCCCGGCTGACAACCGCGAACGTATCGAGGTCAAGCGCTGGGAAGCGTTGGCCGACGAGACGCTCGCTTCGGGTGTCCTGATGCGCCTGGAGCGCAATCGCGAGCCGTCGCTGCGCAGCGACGCCTGGATCGAACGGCAGTCGAGCAAGGTCGTATCGGGGCTGGATACCATCGATCGCGACCTCGGGGCGCACGCCTGGTGCACCGGCAATTCGGTAACGCTGGCCGACATTGCGGTCGGCTGCATGCTGCTGTGGCTGGAATTCCGCTTTCCGGATACCGCCTGGCGCAAGGACCGGCCGGCACTCGACCGTCTGGTCACCCGCCTGGCCACCCGGCCCTCGTTCGCAGAGACCGTACCCGTCGCCTGAAAGGTCAGGGCGGCAGGCGCCGATCTACTGGATCACGCCGCCCCCCAGGCAGGCCTCGCCGCGGTACAGGACGAACGACTGCCCTGGCGTCACCGCCCACTGCGGGCTGGCGAACGCAACCGATATCGAATCGGGCCCCGTGAACCCGACGTGGCAAGTCGCGTCGGTCTGTCGATAGCGGGTCTTGCCAGCATCGGCCGGATCGGACTGCGGGGCCACGCCAGCCACCCAGGAGAGGTCGCGGGCAAGCAATTGCTGCCGCCAGAGCAGCGGGTGGTCGTGTCCCTGAACCACGATGAGTTCATTGCGCTCGATATCCTTGTGAGCGACATACCAGGGCAACCCGTCGGCATCGCGGCGCCCCCCCAGACCGATGCCCTTGCGCTGACCGATGGTGTAGAACATGAGCCCGATATGCTCCCCCACGATGAGACCTTCGGGAGTGCGCATCGGGCCTGGCGAACGCGGCAGGTAACGATTAAGAAACTCGCGAAAGGGCCGCTCGCCGATGAAGCAGATGCCGGTGGAATCACGCTTGGCATGAACGGCAAGTCCTGCCTCGCGTGCGATCTCCCGCACCGCGGTCTTCACCCGATCGCCGAGCGGGAAGATCGTGCGCGCAAGTTGCGACTGGTCGAGACGATGCAGGAAGTAGCTCTGATCCTTGGATGCATCGCGCGCCCGCAGCAGTCGCACCCGCCCGTCCTCGCCGGTATCGACCCGCGCGTAGTGGCCGGTGGCGATCCGACTGGCGCCCATGTCCAGCGCATGATCCAGAAAGGCCCGGAACTTGATCTCCGCATTGCACAGCACATCGGGATTGGGGGTTCGACCGGCGGAGTACTCGCGCAGGAACTCGCTGAACACCCGCTCCCGGTAATTCCGGGCGAAATTGACCACCTCGAGATCGATGCCGATCACGTCGGCCACCGCTGCCACATCGACCAGATCCTCCCGGGTCGAGCAGTATTCGCTGTCATCGTCGTCTTCCCAGTTCTTCATGAACAGTCCGACGACTTCGTAACCCGCACGCTTGAGCAGGAGCGCCGCCACGGCAGAATCAACCCCGCCCGACATGCCGACCACGATGCGTTCAGCCATCGACTCGCCCCCACGGAGGGCTGCTATCGCGACACCGGGTCGCCAGCGGCGGTGGCAGAGCGCTGACGGACTCGTGCATCCTGCTCACCCCAGATGGGCAAGGATATCGAGCGGGTAGCGGCGGCCGGCCAGATAATCCTCGACACAGCGAAGCACGAGCGGGCTGCGATGACGCGCCACGCTCGCCCGAATCTCATCCGGCGTCAGCCAGAGCGTGCGCACGATACCTTGATCGAGCGCGCGCGCAGGGTCCTGCGCCCCGGCAGCGCCACAAAAGGCAAATCGCAGGTAGATCACCTCCTCGGGTGCCGCCCAGGCCCGGTAGATGCCAACCAGCGCTTCGGGCTGAAACCGGCATGCGGCCTCCTCGAGCACTTCACGGACGCTGGCCTCGATCAGGCTCTCGCCCGGCTCCCAGTGCCCGGCCGGTTGATTGAGCACCAGTGCACCCTGAGCTTGCTCCTCGATCAGAAGAAAGCGCCCTTCGCGCTCGATCACCGCGGCAACGGTGACATTGGGTTTCCAGACATCTCTTGCCACGGCGATGCGTCCTCAGGCGACGACCCGATTGCTTTCGATGAAGCGGGCCATGCGTGCCACCCCTTCCCGGATCGCGTCGGCCGAGGCAGCGTAGCTGAAACGGATATGCTGCCCGTCGCCGGGCACGCGCGCCCCGAAGTGGATGTCAGCCAGCACGGCCACCCCGGCCTCGAGCAGCAGGCGACGTCGAAAGACCTCGGAATCGTCTGCCCCGATCATCCGGCAGGCCTCGGTGACATTGGGCCATGCATAGAAGGCCCCGCCGGGCGATCGGCAGGTCACGCCCGGTACCTCGTTGAGCAGTCCGACGATGAGATCGCGCCGCTCGAGAAAGGAGGCGCGCATCGCCTCGGCCGCATCCTGCGGCCCCTCGATGGCCGCCACGGCCGCCCATTGACTGACATGGGTCGCGCACGACTCGGTATTGGTCACCCAGCGCACAAACTGCGGGGCAAGCACCGGATTGGAGGCAAAGCCGATTCGCCAGCCGGTCATGGCCCAGGTCTTCGAGGCGCCGTCAGCAATGATCGTGCGCTCGTACATGCCCGGCAGCGATGCAATCGATGCAAACGGCTCGCCATAACAGAGTCGCGAGTAGATTTCATCGGCATAGACCCACACCTGGGGATGACGATGCAGGATGGCGGCAACCGCCTCCAAGGTGCGTCGATCGAGAATGCCGCCGGTCGGGTTGTGGGGCGAATTGAGAATGAGAAGCCGAGTACGGGGACTCAGACAACGCTCGAGTTCCTCCGGGTCAAAGGCAAAGTCGCGCGATTCACGCAGGGCCAGCGGCACCGGCACCGCGCCGTTGGCACGAATCTGCGATTCGTAGATCGGAAAGCCCGGGTTGGGATAGACCACCTCATCGCCCGCACCATGGTCGGTGGTGGCAAGAATGCTGTAGGCAATGAAGGGCTTGGCACCGGCACCGATCACCACGTGTTCGGGATCGATGTCCAGACCTCGCATCGCTCCCATGTAGCGGGCAGCGGCCGTGCGCAGTTCGACGATGCCGGCCGAGGCGGTATAGCCGTGCATGCCGCCGCGAATGGCTTCGATGGCGGCCTGCTGCACATGACCGGGCGTACGAAAGTCGGGTTGCCCGATGCAGAAGGAAATGATGTCGCGCCCTTCGCGGATGAGTGCGTTGACTTCAGCCAGCACGACAAAGGCATTTTCGGTACCCAGCTCGGCGGTACGACGACTGATCGGAGGATGTGACATGCAGCGTCTCGCTTCGATTAACCGGCCGATGCTAGCACGGGTAAAATCGGGGGCCTGCGGCGTGCGCCGTATCCCGACAATGGAGTGCCCGTGCCCGAGGCCGAGAGCAAGAGTTCGATTCAGGTCATCGAACGCATGATCCGACTGCTCGACGCGCTCGCGCACTCACCCGATGCCGTGAGCCTGAAGCAATTGTCTCAGGCCACCGGCCTGCACCCATCGACAGCACACCGGATCCTCACCGCGCTCACCGGTGACCGGCTGATCGAACGGGTCGATCAGGGCAACTACCGGCTTGGCATGCGGCTGCTGGAGCTGGGAACGCTGGTGCGAACACGCCTCTCGGTGCGCGAGCACGCACTGCCATTCATGCGCGAACTGCACGCCCTGACGGGCGAGGCGGTCAACCTGTCGGTGCGGCGCGACGACGAGATCGTCTATGTCGAACGCACCTCGAGCGGCCGCTCGATGATGCGTGTGGTGCACATCGTGGGCGCCCGCGCCCCCCTCCACGTGACGGCCGTGGGCAAGCTCTTTCTCGCCGAGGACAGCGCCGAGGACCTCGCGAGCTACTGCGCCCGCAGCCACCTCGTCGCGTTCACGCGCAACTCCATCACCGATCCGGCCCGTCTCGCCATCGAACTCGAAGCGGTACGCAAGTTGCGCTTTGCCTTCGACAATGAAGAGGTGGAACTGGGGGTACGCTGCATCGGTGCCGGTGTTCGCGACGACAGCGGCACCCTCATCGCCGGCCTCTCCGTGTCGGCGCCTGCCGAGCGATTGCAGGCCGACTGGGCCCAGGCGGTCCGCAGTACGGCCGATCAGATCTCGCGCGCGGTCGGGTTCGAAGGCACGACCACCTGAGGTCGACCCGCCTCGATACGCGCGAGCGGCAAGCTCAGTGCGCGCGAATGAACTCGGCGATGCGCGGGCAGATGCCTTCGCGCCAGCGACGTCCTGAAAAGATGCCGTAGTGCCCGACCTGAGGCACCATGAAATGCTCGCGCTGGGTCGCCGCCAGGCTGCTGCACAGGGTATGCGCCGCCTCGGTCTGACCATTGCCGGAAATGTCGTCGAGTTCGCCCTCGATCGTGAAGAGGGCCGTCCGGCGGATGGCGGCAGGCTCGACAGGCTGACCGTGAACGCGCATGGTTCCGGCGGGCAGGCGATGCTCCTGGAAGACCATCCGGATGGTCTCGAGGTAATACTCGGCGGGCATGTCGAGGACGGCGTTGTACTCGTCGTAGAAACGCCGGTGGGCACTGGCACTGTCACCATCGCCCCGCACCAGATGGTTGTAGTACTGCCAGTGTGCACTGGCGTGGCGGTCAGGATTCATGGCGACGAATCCCATGTGCTGCAGGAACCCCGGGTAGACCCGTCGCATGCAGCCCGGATACCGCGCTGGCACCCGATGGATCACGGTATTCTCGAACCACTCGAGCGGCTTTCGGGTCGCAAGATTGTTCACCGAGGTCGGACTGCGACGCGTATCGATCGGCCCTCCCATCATGGTCATCGTGCGCGGCTGAATGGCCTCACCGTCGGCCGCAAGCAGCGATACGGCCATGAGTACCGGAACGGTCGGCTGGCAGACTGAGATCACGTGGACATCGGGCCCCAGGAACCGGATGAAATCGCGCACGTAATCGACGTAATCGTCCAGGTGAAAGTCGCCCGCCGACAGCGGCACGGTCTTCGCATCGACCCAGTCAGTGACGTAGACATCATGCTCGGGAAGCAGCGCACGTACCGTGTCACGCAGCAATGTGGCGAAGTGGCCGGAGAGTGGTGCCACCAGGAGAACCACCGGGTCATTGCCCGCCCCCTCGCGGCGAAAATGGCGCAACTGGCAGAACGGCCGCTCGAGCACGATTTCTTCGGTCACCAGCACCTCGCGGCCATCGATTGTGGTGGTCGGAAGGCCGAAGGCGGGCTTCAGATAATCGCGGGTAAAGCGCAGGAAGAGTTCAGCACTCGCAGCGAGTTCGCGCGCCCCGGGTGCGTAGGAGAACGGACTCAGCGGATTGCTGAACAGGCTCCGGTTGACGCCAGCCGCAGCCGAGAGGGGGCTCACCATCCACTGGGACAGTTCATGCATCGAGTAAAGCATCGCGTGTCGAACTCCCGGAGTCGTGCGCAGGCAGCCATCTGCCAGGCCAAGCCCCACTGGCCATCAAATCTGACAAGCGTTAATGTACATCAAAGCTGACGAAATCCTGCCCATCGCCAAACCCTCCCGTGGGTTGGCACCAGGGCGCGAGATCAGGACGACGCGGGGCCCTGAGCAGAAAGGGTTGATTCGAGCGCCCGGCAGAGAATGGCGATCGCCTGCTCCAGGGCATCGACGGCCGCCTCCGACACCTGATCGGCCGCATGCCCCTCGATCCAGGCGCACTGCTCGGCGATGCCGGTCACCCCGAGGGTCGCGACGGACGCCCTCAGCGTATGAGCACTGCGCTCGAGCGTCGCGACGTCCGACTGCTCCCACGCAAGCCGCAAGCCAGCCTGCGCCGGACCGATCGCCTGCAGAAAGAGCCTTGCAACCCGGCACATGCCGGCCTCGCCGATATCCTCGGCAAGATCCTGCAAGCCCCTGGCAAGTTCCGCCACCACGCTCTGCCGATCATCCCAGGCCCCGGCGGTCGTCATCGTCTGCCCCCCATTCGGCAGCCATCGCGCATTGCGGCAGTGGCCGGAGATCGGCGCCGCCCGGTGATCATGGTACGCGCGGATCAGGGCCACTGCCAGACGCGCATCGGGTGCCCGTCCTCGCGGGCGCGGCGCAGATGGGCTACGGTACAATCGCCATCATGTCGATCCCACGCCCAAATCCCGAGGCGGCCGCGCCTGTCACGCACGGCAGCAACTTCATTCGTCAGGTCATCGAGTCGGACCTCGCCTCGGGCAAGCACACGACGAGACGCTGGTCAGGCCATCCGGCTCCCGGCCCGGTACAGGCCACGGGCGAACCCGACCCCGCCGCGATCCGCACCCGATTTCCGCCCGAACCCAACGGCTACCTGCACTTTGGTCATGCAAAATCGATCTGCCTCAATTTCGGTCTGGCGCGTGACTATGCCGGCGCATGCCACATGCGCTTTGACGACACCAACCCTGCCCGTGAGGAGCAGGAGTACGTCGACTCGATCCTGGACGCCGTCCACTGGCTGGGCTTTTCCTGGGAAAGCGCCGGCCACCGAAATCTGTACTACGCCTCGGACTACTTCGAGACGCTGTACCAGTTTGCCGAAGCCCTGATCGGTGCCGGCCTGGCCTATGTCGACAGCCAGAACGCCGAGGCGATGCGCGCCAGTCGCGGGACGCTGACCGAACCCGGTCGTGACAGCCCCTATCGCAATCGCAGCGCGGCAGAAAACCTCGACCTCTTCCGCCGGATGCGTGCCGGCGAATTCGCCGACGGGTCGCAGGTGTTGCGGCTGCGTATCGACATGGCGGCCCCCAACATCAACCTGCGCGACCCGGCCATCTACCGGATTCGTCGTGCCCATCACCATCGCACCGGCGATGCCTGGTGCATCTATCCGCTCTACGATTACACGCACTGCATCTCCGATGCCCTGGAGAACATCACTCACTCGATCTGCACCCTGGAATTCGAGGACCATCGGCCGCTCTACGAGTGGGTGCTCGAACGACTGGTCGAACTCGGGCAACTGGCGCGCCCCCTGCCACAGCAGATCGAGTTTGCCCGCCTGAACCTCACCTATGTGGTTCTCTCCAAGCGCAAGCTGATCCAGCTGGTTGACGAGCAGCACGTCACCGGCTGGGATGACCCGCGCATGCCCACCCTGGCAGGTGCACGCCGGCGTGGCTATACCGCGGCCGGTTTTCGTCTCTTCACCGAACGCATCGGCGTGTCGCGAGCGGATTCGTGGATCGACTTCAGCGTGCTCGAGGACTGCATGCGCGAGGATCTCAACGCACAGGCCCTGCGGCGCGTCGCGGTGCTCGACCCGGTACGTCTGGTGATCGACAACTTCCCCGACGGACACGTCGAACTGTGTCAGGCACCCAACCACCCGCAAAAGCCCGAACTGGGCATCCGCGACATCGCGCTCACCCGCGAGTTGTGGATCGAGCGCGAGGACTTCAGTGAACAGCCTCCCAAGGGCTTCTTCCGGCTTGCTCCGGGTGCCGAGGTACGGCTGCGCTACGGCTACATCGTGCGCTGCGTCAGCGTGGAGCATGACGAGGCAGGGCAGGTACGCACGATTCACTGCACCTACGATCCGACGACGCGCTCGGGCACGCCGGGGGCCGAGGCGCGCAAGGTGAAAGGCAACATCCACTGGCTGAGCGCAAGCCGCTCGGTGCCGATCGAGGTTCGGGTCTACGACCGGCTGTTCAAGGTGCCTCACCCCGGTGCTGGCGAGCGCGACTTCCTGCTCGACCTCAATCCGGATTCAGCCCGGATCGTGACCGCGTTCGGCGAGGAGGCACTCGCCGATGCGGCTCCCGAAGATCGGCTGCAGTTCGAACGTCAGGGCTACTACGTCGCCGACCGGGTCGATCATCGTCCCGACCGCCTGGTCTTCAACCGGACGGTCGGGCTGCGCGACTCCTGGGCGCGCGAGAGCAGCACCGCCGCGCCACCGCCCGCGCGCAGCTGAGTCCGCGCCATCGCCGACAACGGGCAAGTGCCCGCGAACATGCAGCGGGCTGGCCTGCCCCGATCGGACGGCAACAGCCCCTCTGGTCCAGACACCTCTCAGGACCCGAAATCGAGCTCCTGGTTGCCACCGGCTGCCGCCATCGACTGACCGGCGGCATCGCCTGCCGGCTCGGCGCGCCGAAGTTCGCTCACCCGGACACCCACCAGTCGCACCGGCCGATCCAGATCGATGCGCTTCAGACATTCGAAGGCAGCGCGGCGCAAGGTACGCACATCCGCCGTCCAGCCCGCAAAGCTCAGATCGCGCGTACAGGTGACGAAATCGGAAAACCGCAGCTTGATACCCACCGTGCGCCCGGCATAGCCCTCGGCAGCCAGCTCGCCAGCCAGTTCGATGCAAAGGGCGCCAAGCCGGCGCGCCACCTCGCGCCGATCGGCGACATCCTCGGCAAAGGTTCGCTCGGCGCTGCGCGAGCGGGGCTCGCGTTCGGTGACCACAGGCCGTACATCATGCCCATTGGCCGCGGCATGAAGCCAGGCCGCGTGCGACGGCCCGATGAGCTGCGCGAGCCAGGGCAACGAGACCGCAGCCAGATCGCCCACCGTGGCCACGGCTTGCGCCTGCAGACGCTCACCGGTGCGCGGACCGACCCCGGGCAGACTGCGCACCGGCAAGGGCCAGATACGTCGCTCGATATCGGCCTCGATCAGAATGCTGATGCCATCGGGCTTGTCGAGTTCGGATGCCATCTTGGCGAGCAGCTTGTTGGGCGCGATGCCCACCGAGCAGGTGAGGCCGGTGGCCGCCCGGATGGCCGTCTTCAGGCCCTCGGCGATCTCGAGCGAGGGCTGCTCGAGATCGGTGATGTCCAGATACGCTTCATCGATGCCACGATCTTCGAACACGGGCGAGCACTCGCGCATCAACTGCTTGAAGCGGGCTGATACCGGTGTGTAGGCACTGAAATCGACGGGCAGAAAATGCGCTCGCGGGCATCGCCGCAGTGCCTCGCGCAAGGGCATGCCCGAACAGATGCCGAAGGCGCGCGCTTCGTAGGTTGCCGTCGCCACGACCCCGCGTGCATGGCGGGCCTCGCGCGGATCACCGCGCCCACCGATGACCACCGGCGCGCCACGCAGGTCGGGGCGACGCAGGAGTTCGACCGAGGCAAAGAACGCGTCCATGTCAAGGTGAAGGATTCGACGTGGACGAGCGGCAGGCGTCATTCCGATAGAATAAACCGGCGAGCAGTACAGGGAGGGTTGCCGTATCGCGTCGATCCTGGCACGTGAACCCCGCCCGCGCGCGGTCAAACCCGAACCGACGACGCGACCCGGGTCCCTCACCCGACCTGTTCAGGATATCGAAGACGCGTGCGATCACCCGATACGGTGTTCACAGCCTCCCGCCCGGCGACCTCACCGCCCCACCCCGCATCCCCCCCCGACCCTACCGGAACCGCCATGCCCGAGACGTACCTTGGTGACGCCATCCGCATCCGCGGTGCCCGACAGCACAATCTGAAGGGGTTCGACCTCGACATTCCGACGGGCGAACTGCTGGTCGTCACCGGTGTCTCGGGCTCGGGCAAGTCTTCGCTGGTCTTTGACACGCTCTACGCCGAAGGACAACGGCGCTATGTCGAGACCTTCTCGCCCTATGCGCGTCAATTTCTCGACCGCATGGACAAGCCCCAGGTCGATCAGGTCGACGGGATCCCGCCCGCCATCGCCATCGATCAGACCAATCCGGTTCGAACCTCGCGCTCCACCGTGGGCACGATGACCGAACTGGCCGACCACCTGAAGCTGCTGTTTGCCCGCGCTGCGCGAGTGCACTGCCGAGGCTGCGCACAGGTGGTGCGCCGCGACAGCGCCCAGGACATCATCGCGTCGATCCAGGCGCGATCGCGTGCAGCCGGCGACCCGCGCCTGATCATCACCTTCCCGGTCGACGTTCCGGCCAATTTCAGCGAAGCCGAGATTCTTGCGTCGCTCGAGCGCCAGGGCTACTCGCGGGTGCATGAGCGCAGCGGCACGCGGCTGGACATCGTCCAGGATCGGTTGCGCGTCGGCAGCACCGAGCCGGCCCGACTGGCCGAGGCCATCGAGGCCGCACTGCGCCACGGTCAGGGGCGCGTCGAGATACAACCCGACCCGGGGACCACCGCGCCCGACAGCGATGGCACCCCAGTCGCCACACCGGCCGTGCCTCCATGGCCCTGGCGCTACTCGGCCGACCTGCACTGCCCGGATTGCGACATCCGCTACATTGATCCGCTGCCCTCGCACTTCTCGTTCAATTCGGCGATCGGCGCCTGCGAGGCATGCCGCGGCTTCGGGCGCATCATCGGCGTCGACTTCGGTCTTGTGGTGCCCGACGAATCGAAGACCCTGCGCGAAGGTGCGATTCGGCCCTGGCAGACCCCCAGTTACAGCGACTGCCAGCAGGACATGGAGAAGATGGCGCGCCGCGACGGCATTCCGCTCGATCGGGCGTGGCGCGATCTCACGCCCGAGCAGCGCGACTGGGTGATCGAGGGCGAGGGCCGCTGGCGAGACGGCAAGTGGTACGGCGTGCGACGCTTCTTCGCCTGGCTCGAGACCAAGGCCTACAAGATGCACATCCGGGTGCTGCTCTCCAAGTACCGGGCGTACAGCCCATGCACCGACTGCAACGGAGCACGCCTGAAGCCCGAATCGCTGCTCTGGCGCATCGGCAACGAAACGCCGGCGAGTGCCGGCATCGGCCTTGCCTTCCGGCCGCAGGGCGTCACCTGGACCGACGCGGCTCACCAGCACATCACGGGCCTTTCGATCCACGACCTGATGCTGCTGCCGGTGGCACGCCTTACCCGGTTCTTCGACGACTGGGCCGCTGGTACCCCCCTTGATGAGGCAGCTACGCTGGTCCTGGCCGAAATCCGCAGTCGGCTCGCCTATCTGGAAACAGTCGGACTGTCGTACCTCACGCTCGACCGGCAATCGCGCACCCTGTCGGGTGGCGAAGTGCAGCGCATCAACCTCACCACCGCCCTGGGTACCTCGCTCGTGAACACGCTCTTCGTGCTCGACGAGCCTTCGATCGGCCTCCATCCCCGTGACATGGGTCGGGTGATCGAAGTGATGCAGCGATTGCGCGATGCCGGCAATTCACTGGTGGTGGTCGAACACGATCCACAGATCATGTTCGCCGCCGATCGGATCCTCGACATCGGGCCGGGACCGGGCGAGCGCGGCGGGAACATTGTCTTTTTCGGCAACCCCGATGACCTCGCGGCAACGGCCGGATCGCTGACCGGCGATTACCTCTCGGGTCGCCGCCGTGTCAGCTTGCGCACGCCGTTGCCGGTTGCAGGACAGCCACAGATATCGTTGCGCGGTGCAACGGCCAACAACCTGCGCTCGATCGACATCGACATACCGCTCGAGCGGCTGGTGTGCGTGACAGGCGTCTCGGGTTCCGGCAAGTCGACGCTGATCGAAGACACCCTCTATCCTGCGTTGCGCAAGAGGAAGGGCAAACCGACCGAAAACGCGGGTGCCCACGCAAGCCTTGCCGGCGATGAGCGGATCGAGGAGGTGGTCATGATCGACCAGACCCCGATCGGACGCACAACGCGGTCCAACCCGGCCACCCACGTAGGTGCGTTCGATGTCATTCGCGAACGCTTCGCGCGCAGCCCGGCGGCCCGCGCGCGTCACTACAGCGCCGGCATGTTCAGCTTCAACTCGGGCAATGGACGCTGCCCGGGCTGTGGGGGCAACGGGTTCGAGCATGTCGAGATGCAGTTTCTCTCCGACGTGTACCTGCGCTGCCCGGACTGCGACGGACGCCGTTATCGGGCCGAAGTGCTCGAGGTCATGCTCGAGCGCGGGGATGGCGTGCCACGCAGCATTGCCGACGTGCTTGCGATGACGGTCGCCGAAGCGGTCGACTGGTTCGCCGATGATGCCGAGGTCGTTGCAAGGCTTCGTCCGCTGGCCCGTGTGGGGCTTGACTACCTTCGCCTCGGCCAGCCGGTACCGACCCTTTCGGGTGGCGAAGCGCAGCGACTCAAGCTTGCCGGCTACCTGGCTGAACTCGGCAGTGGTCGACGTACCGGCAAGGGCAAGCTCTTTCTCTTCGACGAACCCACCACGGGCCTGCACTTCGAGGACGTGGCCAAACTGCTCGGCGCCTTCGACGAACTGATCGAGGCCGGACACAGTCTGGTCGTGATCGAGCACAACCTCGATGTCGTGAACGCTGCCGACTGGATCATCGACCTGGGGCCCGAAGGCGGTGAGGGCGGTGGCGAACTCATCTGCGCCGGCACCCAGGCCACAATCAAGGCCTGTGCGCGGTCTCACACCGGGCGGGCTCTGAACGAGTACGCGCAAGCCTTCAGCAACTACGCCCGGCATGCCGCTGAAGGGTCAGTACAGGCGGCACGGACGACGGTCGCGGGCACCGTTGCGCGCCCGATGGCCGTACGACGCAACGCGATCGAGGTCGTTCGTGCGCGCGAACACAACCTCAAGAACGTGAGCGTGAGCATTCCGCACGGGCGATTCACGGTCGTGACCGGCGTCTCGGGTTCGGGCAAGTCGACCCTCGCCTTCGACATCATCTTCGGCGAGGGACAGCGTCGCTACCTCGAGTCGCTGAATGCCTATGCCCGCCAGTTCGTGCAACCGGCAACCCGCCCCGATGCCGATGCCGTTTTCGGCATTCCTCCCGCCGTCGCGATCGAACAGCGCACCAGTCGCGGTGGACGCAAGAGCACGGTGGCAACGCTCACCGAGATCTACCACTTCCTGCGCCTGCTCTACGTGAAACTGGGCGTTCAGCACTGCCCCAAGGACGGCGCCGCCATCGAACCGCAGAGTTTCGATGCGATCGTGGCGCGCATCATGCGCGACTATCGCGGGCAGCATGTGGGTCTGCTCGCACCGCTCGTCACCCATCGCAAGGGGGTCTATACCGATCTGGCCAAATGGGCCGCAGGGCATGGCTATACCCACCTGCGTGTCGACGGGGTGTTTCTGCCGACTGCCCGTTGGCCGCGCCTCGACCGCTTTCGCGAGCACAGCATCGAACTGCCGGTCGCAGACATGGTGATCGAACCGCAGATCGAGGCTCGGCTGCGCGAAGCCCTGTCCGTGGCCCTCGAGCACGGCAAGGGCGTGATGCTGGTGCTCGAACCCCTCGAACGTCTGCGCGCCGCGATCGATGCGGGCGATGCGGGCGGCGCCACCGCCGCACTGCAGACGGCCGTGTTCTCGACCCGCCGGGCGTGTCCGAGTTGCGGCACGAGCTACCCAGACCTTGACCCACGCCTCTTCTCGTTCAACTCGCGCCACGGCTGGTGCAAGAGCTGCTTCGGCACCGGCGTTCGGCTGCCCGGCTTCGATGCCGAACAGACCGGCGAGGAGGCCGGCTGGCTCGAGGCGGCGGGAAGCGCCGGCACCGAGGCGGCGCCCGAACCCTGCGCCGCCTGCGCCGGCGAACGTCTCAATCCGGTCGCACGCCATGTGCGATTTCGATCGCTCTCGATCGGCGCACTCACGGGCCTCCCGGTGGACGACCTCGGGCACTTCGTACGCGGGCTCGAACTCGGGCAGCGCGAGAGCGATATCGCGCGTGACCTGCTGGCAGAGATCGGGGCACGCCTGGCCTTCCTGTCGGATGTCGGGCTGGGCTACCTCGCACTGGACCGGTCTGCGCCAACACTCTCGGGCGGCGAAGCCCAGCGCATCAGGCTCGCGGCCCAGCTGGGCTCGAACCTGCGCGGCGTCTGCTACGTGCTCGACGAGCCAACCATCGGGCTGCACCCGCGCGACACGCGGGTTCTGCTCGATACGCTCGCGCGTCTGCAAGCCAAGGGCAATACGCTGCTGGTCGTCGAGCACGACGAAGACACCATCCGGCGCGCAGACCACGTGATCGATATCGGACCGGGCGCAGGCTCTCGCGGCGGCCAGATCATCGCCAGCGGCACCGCCACCGAGCTGCAGACACAGCCCGCGTCGATCACCGGGCGCTACCTGCGGGAGCCGCTGCGTCATCCGCTCTCACCGCGCCGACCGGTGCTGGCCGACACCCCCGCGATCGTCATTGGCAAAGCGCAGCTGCACAACCTCAAGCGCGTCGATGCCCGCATTCCGCTCGCAAGACTGGTGGCCATCACGGGGGTTTCGGGCTCGGGCAAATCGACGCTCGCGCGCGATGTGCTCCTCGCGCGGCTCACGCATCATGTCGCGGCATCGCGAGTCAACCTGCCGGCCGAGCTGGGTGACATCAGCGGCCACGAGTCGATCGCGCGCGTGCTCGAAGTCGATCAGACCCCGATCGGCAAGACCCCTCGCTCATGCCCGGCCACCTACATCGGCTTCTGGGACACGATACGCAAGCTCTTCGCCGACACGGCCGAAGCACGGATGCGCGGCTACACCGCCGCCCGGTTCTCGTTCAACACCGGCGATGGCCGCTGCCCGGAGTGCGAAGGGCAGGGCATGAAGACGGTCGAGATGAGCTTTCTGCCCGACGTGAAGGTGGGCTGCGACGCCTGTGGTGGCGCGAGATTCAACCCCGAGACACTGGCGGTCCGCTGGCGAGGCCACTCGGCCGGCGAACTGCTCTCGATGAGTGTCGACGAAGCCTTGCCCCTGTTTGAGGCGCATCCGTCGATCCACCACGCGCTGGCCCTCCTGCGCGATGTCGGCCTGGGCTACCTCACGCTCGGGCAGAGCAGCCCCACACTCTCGGGGGGCGAAGCGCAGCGCATCAAGCTGGTGACCGAACTGGCTCGGGTACGACCCGATGCCGGCGCAGCCCAGGCCGACCCGCGTCGCGGGCGCGGCGGTGCACGACACTCGGTCTACATTCTCGACGAACCCACGGTCGGGCTTCACATGGCCGATGTCGAGAAGCTGATCAGGGTACTCAACCGACTGGTCGATGGCGGCAACACGGTGGTGGTGGTGGAGCACGATCTGGACATGATCGCGAGCGTCGACTGGATCATCGACATGGGACCGGAGGGCGGGGCAGCCGGTGGCCGCATCGTCGCAGAAGGCCCGCCCGAGCAGGTCCGCATGATGAGCGCCACCTCACATACCGCGCACGTACTCGACGAATTCCTCCGCGCACGTGAATATCACCCCGGCACTGCCATCGAGCCGCCAGCGTCTTCCTCTTCCTCCCTGACTGACCTTGCCTGACCAGGAACCCCTCCCATGCGTGATCCCCTGCCCCAGACCATCCGCCTTGCCGACTACCAGCCACCTGCGTGGCTGGCGCCCACGATCGATCTGGACATCACGATCACGGGTGAAACGGCCGTGGTGAGTGCGCGCACACGCTTCGAGCGCAACGCGGCAGCCCACGACCCCACCGCCCCCCTCATCCTCGACGGCGACGCCATCGAGCCAGCACAGATCCTGCTTGACGGTCAGGCAGCCGCCGCGGGCAGCTGGCACATGGATGCGGGGTCGCTGATCGTGCAGCCACCAGCCGACCGGTTCGAACTCACCGTACGCACCTGTCTGCGGCCTGCCGAGAACACGCAACTGATGGGGCTCTACGCCTCGCACAGTGGCCTCTTCACCCAGTGCGAGGCGCAGGGCTTTCGCCGCATCACCTTTGCGCTCGATCGGCCCGACGTGATGTCGCGCTACACGGTGACCTTGCACGCCGACCGCGCCACCCACCCGGTGTTGCTGTCGAACGGCAATTTCGATGCCGGTGGCGAGTCGCCGGACGGCCGGCACTGGGCGCGCTGGGTCGATCCGTTTCCGAAGCCCTCCTACCTCTTCGCCATGGTGGCCGGCCGCCTGGATGTGCTCGAAGACCACTACATGACCGCCTCGGGCCGCCGTGTCGGGCTCTTCGTCTATGTGGAACCGGGCAAGCTCGACCAGTGCGGTTTCGCGATGGCAGCCCTCAAGAAGGCCGCGCGCTGGGATGAGGCCGTGTTCGGACGAGAATTCGATCTCGAACGCTACTCGATCGTGGCGGTGGGCGACTTCAACATGGGGGCCATGGAAAACAAGGGGCTCAACGTCTTCAACACGAAGTTCGTGCTGGCACGACCGGACATCGCCACCGACAAGGACTTCGAGAACATCGACCGCGTGGTAGCGCACGAGTACTTCCACAACTGGACCGGCAATCGGGTGACCTGCCGCGACTGGTTCCAGTTGTCGCTCAAGGAGGGCCTGACGGTCTTTCGCGATCAGGAGTTCGGGGCCGACCACTACTCGCGTCCGGTGCAGCGCATCCAGGAAGTACGCACGCTGCGCGCGGCGCAGTTCCCCGAAGATGCCGGCCCGATGGCCCACCCGATACGGCCGGCCGCGTACATGGAAATCAGCAACTTCTACACGGCTACGGTCTACGAGAAGGGCGCCGAGGTGGTGCGCATGATCCACACGCTGCTCGGGCCGCAACGCTTTCGCGCCGGGATGGATCTGTACTTCGAACGCCACGATGGCCAGGCCGTGACCACCGAGGATTTCGTGGCGGCAATGGCCGATGCCTCGGGAATCGATCTCGCCCAGTTCAGTCGCTGGTACCAGAGCGCAGGTACGCCCCGGGTCACGGTCGAAACAGCACACGACCGAGAGCGGGCCACCCTCACGCTCACCGTGCGACAGTCCTGCCCGGTCACGGCCTACGACCGGCAGGAGACTGACGGAACCACTGCGGCGGCCGATGGCGGCGCGCAGGCCGCGCCGGTCAAGCCCCCGCTGCACATTCCGCTCGCGATCGGTCTCGTCGGTCCCGATGGCGTTGACCTCGCCCTGCGCCTTGAAGGCGAAGCACCTGCCAGCGGTGACACGGTTGCCCTGGGGACGCGCGAGCGCACCCGGGTACTCTCGGTGACAGAAGCCGAGCAGACCTTCGTGTTTCATGACGTGCCCGAGCGTCCGGTGCCCTCGCTCCTGCGTGAATTCTCTGCTCCGGTGATTCTCGAGCATGCACAGAGCGTGGCCGATCTGGCCCACCTGATGGCGCATGACGCGAACGCTTTCGCACGCTGGGAAGCCGGACAACGCCTCGCCGCCGTGGCGATCCTCGGCCGGGTCGATGCCCCGGACTCGGCGCAGACCGCGCTCGCCTGCGAGGGCCTGATTGCCGCCATCGGACGACTGCTGGCGGGTGCACTCGAAGACCCGGCCTTCGCCGCAGAAGCCATCACCCTGCCAGCCGAAGCATCCCTCGCCGAGCAGATGGCGGTGGTCGAACCCGAAACCCTGCACCGGGCGCGTCGCACGCTGCGTCAGGCCGTGGCAGGAGCCCACCGGGCGCGCCTGCTCGAACTGTACCGGGCCCTCGCACCAACCGGCCCGTACTCGCCCGCAGCAACCGATGCCGGACGTCGTTCGCTGCGCAATGCCGCGCTGGGGTTCCTGCTCGAGCTCGATGGCGACGAGGAAGCCATTGCGCTTTGCAACGAGCAGTTCGAGCGCGCCGACAACATGACCGATGCCATCGCCGCGCTCGGTCTGCTGGCCAACACCGACCATCCGTCGCGAACCGAAGCGCTCGAGCGTTTCGCCGCACGCTGGCACGCTGAAGCACTGGTGATGGACAAGTGGTTTGCGGTTCAGTCGACATCACGCCTTGCGGGTACGCTCCCGACCGTGCGCAGTCTCATGTCGCATGCAGCTTTCGACATCCGCAACCCGAACAAGGTGCGCGCCCTGATCGGCTCTTTCTGCCATGCCAACCACCGGCAGTTCCACGCCGCTGACGGCTCGGGCTATGCCTTCTGTGCCGAACAGGTGGTTGCGCTCGATGCGCTCAACCCGCAAGTGGCGGCGCGACTCGCACGTGCCTTCGACCGCTGGCGCCGGTTCGACGATGCCCGCATGGCACGCGCGCGCGAAGCCCTGCTCGCGATCCAGGCACACCCGGGCCTCTCGCGCGACGTCACCGAGATCGTCTCGCGCGCGCTCGCCTGAGGGCCACCGTGACAGAAGTCACGACCGGACACACGCTGATTGCGTCTCGGCAAGGCATTGGCCGATAGGCACAAGGAGATCCACAGGGACGCGAGGCCACATGCTCACCGAGGCACTGCCAGGGCTTGCCGAATGGACGGCACGGTTTGCCGGCATGGCCGTGCCGGTGCTGCGCCGAACCTCGCGTCAGCTCACCGGCCTCGCAGCATCGACCGAGGAGCCCTGTGCCCGTGATGTCGCCACGACCATCGCGGGTGACCCGCTGGCGACCATACGGCTGTTTGCCTTCCTGGCAAGCCATCGACGCATGCGCCAGATCACCGAGATCACGAGCGTCGAGGGTTGCGTGATCATGATGGGCGTGCCCCCCCTGATGCACGATCTGGCGCGAGCACCATGCATCGAGGAGAGTCTTCACGGACGTCCCGAGGCGTTGCGCGGCCTGCTGCGCGTGGTGCGCCGGTCGCGCCACGCGGCGCGTCTGGCGTGGCAGTTCGGCGCCTGGCGCAATGACCTCGACGCAGGCGCGCTCGCAACCGCCGCCCTGCTGCACGACTTCGTGGAAACCCTGCTCTGGGCTGCCGCACCCGAACTCGCCCTCGAGATCGACCGCAAGCTGCATGCCGACCCGAGCCTGCGCAGTCGCACCGCGCAGCGTGCCGTGCTGAACATCGAAGTGAATGAACTCCAGGTCGAACTGGCAACCGCATGGCAGTTGCCCGAACTGTACCGGCAGATGATGGATGACTCGAGCGCCCGACACCCGCGCGCCTTGCTGGTGATGCATTCCGTTGCGCTCGCGCGGCATTCGGCGCTGGGTTGGGACAATCCGGCGCTGCCCGATGACTATCGGGCGCTGGCCAGCCTGCTCAACACCAGCGCGGAACGGGTGCGTGCCATGGCGGAGCCCGACGATGGCGCCCGCCACGCAGAACCGGCGAGTGCGGACAACCTGTCCTGATCGACACCTTGCCGGCGTTGCCGGCAGGACGGGCCGATTCGGGGGAAAATGCACGCGTGCTTTCCTCTCCAGACCCTGTCGATCCGGCGGACGTTGCCACCACCGATGCGCGAGCCCGACGCGCTCTCATCACGCTGATTGCGCTGACGGTGCTCGTGCACGTTGTCTTCAATGGCTCGCGGATCACGATTTCGCTCTACGCAATTTCGCTCGGAGCAGCGCCCGCCACGGTCGGGGTGTTGCTGGGCCTGTTCGGCGCACTGCCGATGATCTTCTCGATTTCGGCAGGTCGCGTGATCGACCGGATCGGGGCTCGCACCCCCATGGTGGTGGGCTCGCTGATGGCCAGCATCGGCGCGCTGGCCGTACCGCTCGTTCCCAGACTGCCTACGCTCTACTTCGCCAGCACGATGATCGGCGCGGGCTTCATGCTCTTCCAGATCGCCCAGCAGAATGTGGCGGGCTACATCGGGCGAGCGGAGCACCGGGCCCTCAACTTCAGCCTGATCGCGCTCGGCTTCTCGGTCTCGAACCTCATCGGTCCGCTGCTCGCCGGCTCGCTCATCGATCATGTGGGGCCGGTGTACACCTTCGCGGCCATCGGTTGGCTGCCGCTCGTAACGGCAGCCTGTCTTGCCGCTGGCATCCCGGCACTGCCAGCCCTTCCAAAAGCGCGCGAGCGGGTTCAGCGCCACCTGTTCGAACTCTTCATGCACCGGGAACTGCGCTTCGTGTACCTGAGCACCGCGCTGGTTTCGATGGCCTGGGATCTCTACGTGTTCGTGATGCCCATCTACTGCTCACGAATCGGCCTCTCGGCCACGCGTATCGGTGTCGTGATCGGCACCTTCGCCTTCGCGACCTTTCTGGTCCGCACCGTCATCCCGATGCTGGTCCGACGGCTCAATGCCTGGCAGATGCTGCGCATGGCACTCGGGGTCAGCAGCGTCACCTACTTTCTGTTTCCGCTCACCGATCAGACCGCGCTGCTCATGGGCCTCTCCTTCGTGCTCGGTCTGGGCCTCGGCAGTGCGCAGCCCATGGTGATGTCACTGCTGCACGACACCACACCGGAGGGACGGGTCGGCGAAGCCGTCGGCCTGCGCTCGACCCTCATGAATACCAGCCAGACCGGGTTGCCGCTGCTGTTCGGCGTGCTGGGGTCTGCACTGGGCATGACCCCGGTCTTCTGGACGGTAGCTGCGCTGCAACTCGCAGGCAGCGAAATGATCAGGCGCCATCATCGGCGCGGACAGGCACGCAAGACATCAATCGATTCATGATGCGCATGCTGCGGGCATGAAAAAAGCCGGGGAGCCTGCCTCCCCGGCTTTTTCCTGTCGGTCCGGGACCGTGTGTCAGCGGCCTACTTGAGGTGTGCGCTGATCAGCTTGGTCATCTCGAACATGTCGACGACCTTCTTGCCGCCGAACACGGCCGCAAGCTTCGCATCGGCATTGATGCTGCGCTTGTTCTTGGCGTCCTGGAGCTTGTTCTTCTTGATGTACTCCCAGACCTTGCTGGTGACCTCGGTACGCGGCAGGGGCTTGGCACCGACGATGGCACCGAGTTCAGCCGAGGGGGTCAGCGGCTTCATGAACGCGGCGTTGGGCTTGCGCTTGACCGCTGCCTTCTTCGCAGGAGCCTTCTTGGCCGGAACTTTCTTGGCGGGCACTTTCTTCGCCACGACTTTCTTGGCAGGGGCTTTCTTCGCCGCTGCCTTCTTTGCTGCTTTCTTGGTTGCCATGTACACGAATCTCCAATAGAGAACCGGATTTGCCGGGGACCTCACGCACCAACGCAAGGGGCCGCGAAAGAATGCCCCTGCGAAAAGTGTTTGTCAATTGCGCCTCAGAGGGAAATCGACCTCTTTTCCCTCTGAAAAGGGGTGATCGCATGAGCACCTCGGCGCGCGTTCTGTCATGACCCCGTGCAGGGCATGACCCGACAAGGCAGCGCCCCGGCGCGTGCGCGCTAGAATCAGGCCCACTGACCTGCCGCCAATGGACTGCCCCATGACCCTGCCTCTGGCCGACCTTCGGCGCGAATACACCCATGCCAGCCTGGATGCTGTCGATGTGGCCGCCGATCCGATCGAGCAATTTTCGGTCTGGATGACGCAGGCGCTGGCAGCAGGCGTGGCAGAGCCCACCGCCATGTCGCTGGCGACCGTCGACGCGCTGGGTCGCCCGTCATCGCGCATCGTCCTGCTCAAGGGCTTTGATGCGAGCGGCTTCGTGTTCTACACGAACTACGAGAGCGCCAAGGGGCGCGAACTGGCCGTGCATCCGCAGGCAGCCGCCCTCTTCTTCTGGGTTGAACTGGAGCGGCAGGTGCGCATCGAAGGGCCCGTCGAGAAAGTGAGCGCCGATCTGTCCGACGCCTACTTTGCGAGTCGCCCGCTGGGCAGTCGCATCGGCGCGATCGCGTCACCCCAGAGCGAAGTGGTCAGCGATCGGCGGGTCCTCGAATCGCGCTACGCCGAAGCGGCAAAAACCCACGGCGCAGCGCCGGTACGCCCTCCCCACTGGGGCGGGTACCGGCTGTGCCCCGAGCGACTCGAGTTCTGGCAAGGGCGTCCCAATCGCCTGCACGACCGCATCGCGTATCGCCGCAGTGGCACGATCTGGATCACTGAACGACTCGCGCCATGACGCGCCGTCATCGCCTGTGCATTGTTGCGGGCGCGATGGCGCTCTTTCTGGGGATCGTGGCGGGTGCCTTCGGCAGCCATGCGCTGGCGCGACACCTGACCCCGGCCATGCTGGTCGTGTTTCATACCGGTGTCGAGTACCAGCTCGTGCACGGGCTCGGGCTGATACTGATCGGCATCGCGAGCGAAATGTCGTCGGGCAAACATCCGCCCGGTGAACGCGCGCCAGGCGCGCGCCTCCTCGTTGCAGCCGCCACCTGCATGGGCGTCGGCATCCTGCTCTTCTGCGGGTCGCTCTATCTGCTCGCCCTGGGTGCACCACGCGCTCTCGGCATGCTGGCGCCCGCAGGGGGCACCGCCTTCCTCGTGGCGTGGGTACTCTTCGCGATCGGGATCTGGCGGTCACGCTGACCGCGCTGCGACAGACCGAGGGGTTTCAGCGCGCAGCGCCGAGCATCTTCACGACCTCGTCTTCCTCGCGCTCACGTGCCATGTCGGCTGGGGTCTGACCGGCCCGATTGCGCACGGTTCGACTCGCCTTGCGCGCAAGGAGCAATCGGACCGTGTCGGGGTGTCCCCCTGCCGCAGCCAGATGCAGGGCCGTGTTGCCCTGGGCATCGACCGCATCGATGAGCGCGCCCAGGTCAAGGAGTCGCCGGACCGCTGCCGTGGAACCCGCACCAGCCGCCCAGAAGAGCGGGCTCTCGCCGTCGTTGTTGCGGCGTGTGGTCCACCCGCCAGCGGCCACCAGGGCATCGATGACGGCCACGTTGCCCCCCAGCGCGGCCCCATGCATGGGCGTTGTCCCGTCGGGGGCACGGGCGTTCACATCGGCACGGCGGGCGATCAGCGTGCGCACGAGCTCGGCTTCGCCCGACTCGGCCGCGTAGTAGAGCGGTGTATAGCCACGCGCATCCGGGCGATCGGGCGGCGCACCCGCCGCGAGCAGCAGACGCGCCGAATCGAGCAGCCCACGCTCGGCCGCCCTGTGCAGGAGCGATCGGCCTTCGCCATCGAGTGCTCCCGGATCAGCCCCCCCGGCCAGCGCGGCGCGCAATCGCACCAGATCATCGAGAAACCCTTCGGCACCAGACGCATCGGGTGCCGTCTGACCCAGTGCAGCCAGCGGCAGGGCCAGGATGACACACCGGAGGAGCGCCATGACAGCCGTGAGGGTCTTCGCGATCGCAAGGCGCTCGACAGGGCGCCACGCAGCGGTCACACGCCGTGCGCTCGCGGCACGGCCGACCGCTGGCAGAACACCGGACATCAACGATTTGCTTCGCATGCGGTGGATATTACACAGACATGCTGGCACCATCGCGCGCACCTGCGGTTCCAACCACCATGGCCCATCATGCGACCGACCTGCCCGAAGTGTCCCGATGCCCCGCACGGTCTGCTACCCACCGGCAGGACACGCGAGACGACACCCGAAGCGCGCTCGAGCAGTGCAGCGACGGGACTCGTTGCGCTGATCCTGCAACTGGCGTTGCTGAGCCTGCTCGCCGGCGCAGTCCCGGCCCTCGCCGATACCGGCCAGGCAGGGAACCCGAGCGTCGCAGACAACCGGACGGTGGCAGCCGCCGCCAGCGCGTCGCCTGGCGAGCGTGCGGTCGAGGACACGCAGGTGCGTATGCAAAGCACCTACATCTTTCAGCGCAAGCCCGGCTTCACGAGCCCGTACAGCGCGGGCAACAGCCTGCGTGCCGCCGCCGAACGCAGCTACACCAGCACGACCACGGGTTACTTCGGGCTGCGTCCGTGGCAGGGCGGCGAGGTCTACGCCAACATCGAGGCCACCCAGGGCGTGCCGGCCTCGGGGCTCGTGGGGCTGGGTGGCTTCGGCAACGGCGAGGCCACCCGGGCCGCCAGTTCCAACCCCAAGATCTACCGGCAACGGTTGTTCATGCGCCAGACGATCGGTCTGGGCAACGGCAGCGAGACCCTCGAATCGGACGCCAACCAGATGGCCTCCATCGTCGATCGCGATCGGGTCGTGATCACGGCCGGCAACTTCTCGCTGCTCGATGTCCTGGACGACAACGCCTACGCCAAGGATCCACGGCTGCAGTTCTTCAACTGGTCGAACATGACCTACGCGGCGTACGACTACGCAGCCGATGCGCGCGGCTTTGGCTGGGGAGCGAGCACGGAGTGGTACACGGGGGACTGGATCGTGCGGTGGGCGCGCATGACCGCGCCGCGCGATCCCAACGGCCTGGCAATCGACTACGACATCACTCGCCACTACGGCGACCAGATCGAGATCGACCGCGGTCACACGCTGGGCGAACTCCCGGGTCGGGTGCGTCTGCTCGCCTACCGCAATCGAGCGCGCCTGGCGACCTTTCGAGACGCGCGCGCCTGGGGCAACGCGCACCCGGGCCAGCAGCCGGCCCTGCTCGGCGCCCGCACGGGCGACCACATCAAGACCGGTATCGGCATCAACCTCGAGCAGGCCGTATCGGCATCGACCGGGGTGTTCCTGCGTGCCATGAGCAGCGACGGACGCACCGAGACCATGGCTTTCACCGAAGCCGATCGCTCGATCGCAGCCGGGCTGTCGGTGCGGGGCACCGCCTGGCGGCGTGCCGAAGATACGGTGGGTCTCGCCCTGATGCAGAACCGGCTCTCGGCCGATCGGCGCGACTACCTCGCGGCAGGCAACCTCTCGTTCTTCATCGGCGACGGGGGCTTGCGCTACCGGCCCGAGTCGATCTTCGAGACCTACTACAGTCTTGCACTGAACCGTCATCTTGCTCTCACGCTTGACTACCAGCACATTGCCAACCCGGCCTACAACGCCGAACGCGGCCCTGCACGGTTCTTCGGTTTCCGCGCGCACCTGGAGTTCTAGCCGCGAACAGGGCTGGCCTCCCTGACCGCAGGACTTGCCACGCTCTGGTGCGACAGGCAGAGCCCGAATCTGCTAGCCTCAGGCGCAACCTCAAGGACGAAAAGCAAGGAGACTCATGGCGACCCCACGCTGGCGCAGTACCGTACAAGGCCTGTCCGCCTCTGCCCTGGCGACCCTGGCTGCGCTGCTCGGCCTCACGACCCACGGCGCCGCCGCAGCAGCGCCGGCCGATACTTTCCCCTCGCGATCCATCCGCCTCGTGGTGCCGTTCCCCCCGGCAGGTGCCACCGACATCCTCGCACGTGCTGTCGCCAATGACCTGCAGAAGACCTGGGGGCAGAGCGTGGTGGTCGAGAACCGACCCGGTGCCGGCGGCAATCTGGGTGCCGACCAGGTGGCGAAGGCAAACCCTGACGGCTACACGCTGGTCATGGGCACCGTGGGCACGCACGGCATCAACGTATCGCTCTACGCGCGCATGCCCTACGACGCGATACGCGACTTCGCACCGGTCACGCTCGTGGCAGCGGTGCCCAACCTGCTTGTGGTGCATCCCTCGGTGCCGGTCACGAGTGTTCGAGAACTGATCGATCTGGCCCGGGCCCAGCCGGGCATCCTCAACTACGCATCCAGCGGCAACGGCACCTCCATTCACCTGTCAGGCGAACTGTTCAAGTCGATGGCCAACGTGCAGATCACGCACGTGCCTTTCAACGGCAGCGGACCTGCCATCGGTGCGCTCGTTGCAGGTCAGGTGCAGGCCATGTTCGACAACATGCCCTCGGCCCTGCCCCAGGCGAAGTCGGGGCGACTGCGCCCACTGGCCGTTACAAGTGCCCACCGCTCACCTGCCTTGCCCGAGATCCCGACCATCGCCGAAGCCGGACTGCCCGGGTACGACGCCAGTTCCTGGTTTGGCGTCCTTGCGCCGGCAGGAACACCCCGCGATATCATCGCAAAACTCAACGCAGCCATCGTGCGCGGGCTGCAATCGTCCGAAACACGCGACCGGCTCTCCGGTCAGGGCGCCGAACCCGTGGGCGACTCGCCCGAGCATTTCGCCGAATTCATCCGCAGTGAAATCGGCAAATGGGCCCTGGTGGTGAAGGCCGCAGGCGCACGGGTGGACTAGGCGGGATCGGGCGCTGGTAGACTCCCGCTCAAAGGGGGGGACACCATGAACCAGACAGTTACCGCACAAGCACGCATCGACGTCGCAGCACCTGCTCGTCACACACCGTTCGCGCGCGTCGCGCGCGCGCTGGCCACCCTGCTCGCCACGTCGGCAGCGCTGGGCGCGTCCGTGAGCTGCAGCGCGCAGGAGACCACGCTCAGACTCGTCTCGGCCTTCCCCGAGAACAGTGTCTACGTGAAGCATCTGGAGCGCTGGTGGCAGAAGCTCAATACCGAAGGCAAGGGCTCGCTCCAGATCAATTTCATCGGTGGCCCGCGTGCCATTCCGACCTTCGAAGTGGGCAACGCGGTGAAGGCTGGCGTGGTCGACCTCGTGATGTCACCCGGGGCCTTCTATACCAACGTGCTGCCCGAGGCAGACGCGCTGAAGCTGGCTGAAGTCACCATTGCCGAGCAGCGCCGCAATGGCGCCTTCGAGTACATCAACAAGATCTGGCAGGAAAAGGCCGGCATCGTCTATCTGGGTCGCTTCGTCGAGTTCCAGCCCTTTCACATCTACCTGAACAAGCGTATCGAGCGCCCTGATCTCACCGGTCTGAAGCTGCGCGTGACCACCGTCTACCGCGACATCTTCCAGGCAATGGGTGCAACCGTGGTGACCACCGCGCCGGGGGATGTCTACACCGCCCTTGAACGAGGCGTGGTCGATGGTTACGGCTGGCCGATCGGGGGCATCTTCGACTTCAACTGGCAGCAGCACACGAAGTTTCGTGTCGAGCCCGGCTTCTACGACGCCGAAGTCTCCCTGTTGATGAATCTGGCGGCCTGGAACCGTCTGTCGGTGAAGCAGCGCGAGTTCCTGCAAAAGCAGATCCTCGAACTGGAAGCGCAGAACGATATCTGGAAGAAGTACGGCGACGAAGAGGCTGAACGGCAGCGTCAGGCAGGCATCCAGGTGATACGCTTTTCACCGGAACAGGCCAAGTCATTTCTCGATCGGGCCTATGATGTCGGCTGGGCTTCACACATCAAGGCGAGCCCCGAGATCGCGACCCGGTTGCGTACCCTCATTTCATCGAAACGCTGACCGCAGACATTCATGGAACACCAGCAGGAAGACGGGCTGATCGGACGACTCGAGGCGGCTTACGGGCGCGTGCTCGACGGATTGGCGCTCATCGGTTGCCTGCTGCTGTTCCTGATGATGATCGCCATCTGCCTCGACGTGCTGCTGCGAAACGTCGAGCTCATCGCCGGTCTGCACGGGGTGCCGGCCAGCAACGACCTGACCGAATACGCGCTTTACCTGATGACGCTGTGCGTTGCCCCCTGGCTGCTGCGCCAGGGCAAGCACATTCGGGTCGACATCGTCCTGCGCGCCATCCCGAAACCGATCGCCTGGCGCTGCGAGCTCGTGGCCGATGCACTCGCCCTGCTGTGCTGTCTCATCATGGCCTGGTACAGCTGGCAGGCCACGGCCGCGAGCATCCGGGCCGGCGCCCTCACCATCAAGACCCTGGTGACCCCGGAGTGGTGGTCGCTCATTCCGCTGCCGACAGCCTTCGTGCTGCTGGCCATTGAAGTGGTTTTCCGGATGCACCGTCTTGCCATCGGGCCGCGCGGACCGCGTGATGATGCCGTGTCGAGTGCGTGAGATGACGAGGTTGCTTGCATGATGAGCTGGGAGGCTGCGGCCTGGTTGTTGCTGGGCGGATCGACCGTGCTGCTCTTTCTGGGGCTGCCGGTGGCGTTCTCGTTTCTCGTCATCAACATCGTCGGGGGCTGGCTCTTCCTCGGCGGCGAGGCGGGCCTGGCGCAACTGGCGCGCAACTGCGTCGTGTCGGTCACCAGTTTTTCGCTCACGCCCATTCCGCTCTTCATCCTGATGGGTGAAGTACTGTTTCATACCGGCCTTGCCGTGAAGGTCATCGACGGCATCGAACGACTCATCCGGCAGGTCCCGGGGCGCCTCGCCGTCGTGGCCGTGGTGGCCGGTACGGTCTTCTCGGCCATCAGCGGCTCGACCATCGCCACCACGGCCATGCTGGGCAGCCTGATGGTGCCGGTGATGCTCGCCCGCGGCTATCACCCGACCATGGCCACCGGCCCGATCATGGCGATCGGTGCGGTCGACATGCTCATACCGCCCTCGGCGCTCACCGTCCTCCTCGGCAGCCTGTCGGGCATTTCGATCTCGAAGCTCCTCATCGGCGGCATCGTGCCCGGGCTCATCCTGTCGGTACTCTTCATCGGCTACATCATCACCCGGGTGAAGATGTCGCCCGAACTTGCTCCCAACAGCGAATTCGAGGAGTACGAGGGCTGGGAGAAGCTGCGCCCCCTGTTCCAGTACGTGCTGCCCCTGGTGTCGATCTTCGTGATCGTGGTCGGTGCGATGATTGCCGGGTGGGCAACACCAACCGAGTCGGCTGCCATCGGCGCCTTCGCAACCGTGCTGCTTGCCATGCTCTACCGTGCGCTGTCCCTCGAAAAGCTCGTCGCCTCCCTCAAGGGCACCGTGGCGGTCTCGGGCATGATTCTCTTCATCATCGTGGGTGCCACGACCTTCGCGCAGATTCTCTCGTTCTCGGGCGCGAGCAACGGGCTGGTGCAACTCATCACCGGTCAGGGTCTGCCGCCCAGGGTGATCATCATGGGAATGATGCTGCTCCTCATCTTCCTCGGCATCTTCGTCGACCAGGTGAGCATGATGCTCATCACGCTGCCGATCTTCATGCCGATCGTGCAATCGCTCGGCGTCGACCCGATCTGGTTCGGCGTGATGTTCCTCATCTGCATGCAACTGGGGCTGCTGCTGCCCCCGCACGGGATGCTGCTGATGACCATGAAGGGCGTTGCGCCCTCCCAGGTGACGATGCTGCACATCTTCAAGGCAGTAACGCCCTATGTCGTGATCAGCATTATCATGCTCGCAGCCGTGTTCCTGTGGCCGCCGGTAGCCACCTGGCTACCCGGCTGGCTCGGCTGAATGATCCTGCCCCGCGTACCGACGGGGTTTGCGGCAGGCTGCCGGCCCACCGGGCCTGTCTACTGATGAAGGCTTGCCATGGAACGCTCGTTCAAGGAAGAAATCAAGTCGCTGCGCCTCGGTGAGGGCGACGAATTCGTCGGTGAGGGCATCCTCGCAGTCACCAAGGCCCTGCTGCAATCCGGCGTCTCCTACGTCGGAGGCTATCAGGGCGCGCCCATCTCTCACCTCATCGACGTGCTGACCGAAGCCGAAGACCTGCTCGGCGAACTCGGCGTGCATCTGGAGACCAATGCCTCGGAGGCCGCCGCCGCCGCCATGCTCGGTGCGTCGATCAACTATCCGATTCGCGGTGCGGTGGCGTGGAAGTCGACCGTGGGTACCAACGTGGCCTCCGACGCGCTGGCCAATCTCGCTTCGGCTGGCGTACTGGGCGGTGCCCTGATCGTGATCGGCGAGGATTACGGCGAAGGCGCCTCGATCATGCAGGAGCGCAGCCATGCGTTTGCGATGAAATCGCAGATCTGGCTGCTCGACCCTCGGCCCGATCTGCCCACCATCGTTCGCATGGTCGAACATGGCTTCGAATTGTCCGAGGCGTCGAACAGCCCGGTGATGCTCGAGCTGCGCATCCGCGCCTGTCATGTCCACGGCAGCTTTCGCACCCGCGACAATCGCGCGCCAGTGGTCTCGACCACCGAGCCGATGCAGTCGCCCGACTTCGACTATGGCCGCATCGTGCTGCCGCCCTCGACCTACACCCAGGAAAAGCACAAGATCGACGTGCGCTGGCCGGCTGCGGTGGCCTATGTTCGCGAACACAGGCTCAACGAAGTGTTCGAGGGTGACATCGACCAGCTGGGCATCATCTGCCAGGGGGGCATGTACAACGCCACCGTACGCGCTCTGCACCAGCTGGGACTGGCCGATGCCTTCGGCGCCTCGCGCATCCCGATCCTGTGCCTGAACGTGACCTACCCGCTCGTACCTGAGGAAGTCACCGGGTTTTGCAGCGGACGGGCGCACGTGCTCGTGGTCGAGGAGGGACAACCGGCCTTCATCGAAGACGCGGTACTTGCGGCCCTGCGCCGCGGTGATGTGAACGGTGCCGTGGTACACGGCAAGAATGTGCTGCCACTCGCCGGGGAGTACACCGGCGAGACCGTCGTGGCGGGTGTTCGGCGTTTTCTCGAGATGACCCTCGATGATCTGCCGGCCGGCAGTGTCCGGGTCGATACCGCGGCCATCACCACGCGGCATGACGCGCTCGGGGCTGCCAAGCGCCAGGCGCTCGGACTCCTGGGTGGCCCCGTGGCACCACGCCCCCCCGGTTTCTGTGTCGGTTGCCCGGAGCGTCCGGTGTTCTCGGCGATGAAGCTCATCGAACGCGAGGGTGGGCCCTTCCACATCTCGGCCGACATCGGCTGCCATCTCTTCTCGACCCTCCCACCGTTCAACATCGGCAACACGGTGCTCGGTTATGGGCTGGGCCTTGCTTCGAACGCGGCCGTCGATCCGCTCTTCAACCGTCGCACGGTCACGGTGATGGGCGATGGCGGCTTCTGGCACAACGGACTCACCTCGGGCATCACCAATGCGGTGTTCAATCGCGATGACGGCATCCTGGTCATCATGAACAACGGCTACACCTCGGCGACCGGTACCCAGCACATTCCGTCCTCGCCGCATCAGGCCGACACCAAGATGACCGGCATGTCGATCCGCAAGGCGCTCGAGGGCATCGGCGTGAAGTGGGTGAAGACCGTGACCACCTACAAGGTGAGCCAGATGAAGGACACCCTGGCCGAGGCGATGAATTCAACCTATGCCGGCCTCAAGGTCATCATCGCCGAGAGCGAATGCCAGCTGGAAAAGCAGCGTCGCATCAAGCCCCTGATCGCGAACCTCCTCAAATCGGGCAAGCGCGTCGTGCGAACCCGCTTCGGGGTCGATGAGGATGTGTGCTCGGGCGATCATTCCTGCATCCGGCTCTCCGGTTGCCCTTCGCTCACGGTGCGCGATTCAACCGATCCGCTGAAGGTTGACCCGGTTGCCCATGTGAACAACGGCTGTGTCGGCTGCAGTCTGTGCGGCGAAGTCGCGCACGCAGCGGTGCTCTGCCCGTCATTTTTTCGTGCCGAGGTTGTTCAGAACCCGAGCTGGTGGGACTCCTTCCGCTGGCTGATCAGCCGAGCCTTCATCAGCGTCCTGCAACGCGCCTGAGCGCCCGTTACCCGCACCCTGGCGAACAAGCCCTCCGCGCCTGTCCGTTCGCGCAGGGTCTACTGGAGAGTCCTGCATGAGCCCATTGCCCGAACGCCCGCTCACCATCCTGATCGCCGCCCTGGGTGGTGAAGGGGGCGGCGTGATGGCCGACTGGCTGGTGGCGGCCGCCACCGCGCAGCGCTTCCCGGTGCAGAGCACCTCGATTCCAGGCGTCGCCCAGCGCACCGGGGCCACCACCTACTATCTGGAGATCTACCCGGTACCGACCACCGAACTCGGTGATCGCCGGCCGGTACTCGCCCTGACCCCTTCGCCCGGCTATGTCGACCTGATGGTGGCGTCCGAACTCATCGAAGCCGGACGGGCGATGCAGAACGGCTTCGTGAGCCCGGAGCGCACCACGCTCGTGGCCTCGACCCATCGCATCTACACCACGCTCGAGAAGATGCAGATGGGCGATGGCCGCATCGACCCGGAACGCATCCTCAGCGCGGCTGGCACGCTCGCACGTCGGGCGCACCTGTTCGACATGGCTGCTCTGGCCCAGCAGGCCGGCACCGTCATCAGTGCCGTCCTCTTTGGCGCGATGGCAGGCGCAGGGGTGCTGCCCCTGCCCCGCACCGCCTGCGAAGCGGTCATCCGGGCATCAGGCAAAGGTGTTGAAGCCAGCCTGCGCGGCTTCGACCTCGGCTGGAAACACGCGACCGGCGAGGCCACCGAGCGGCCTGCCGAACAGATCAAGCGCTGGGCAGCCAACCCCTCGGAGCGCGTGCACGCAACGCTGCCCGCCGAGGTACACCCGTTTGCCGACGAAGGAGCCGCTCGCACCGCCGACTTCCAGGACGCCGCCTACGCGAGCCTGTATCTCGACCGGGTAGAGGCCATTGCGAAGATCGATCGCGAACAAGGGGGCGGGGCTGCCGGCTACGCGCTCACCCGCGAGACCGCACGGTTTCTGGCGCTCTGGATGTGCTTCGAGGACGTGATTCGCGTGGCCGATCTCAAGACCCGGCGCAGCCGGGTCGATCGGGTGCGCGATGAGGCCATGGCCAAACCGCATGAGCCCGTCCATATCGTCGAATATCTGAAGCCGGGCATCGAAGAAATTGCCTCGATCCTGCCGGCAGCCCTCGGGCGCGCCTTCGAGGGCTGGGCGAAGCGACGCGGCCTGCGACTGCAAAAGGGTCTCTATATCCGCTCGACCAGCCTCACCGGTTTTCTCATGCTGCGCACCCTGGCAGCCCTGCGGCCGTTGCGCCGCGCGAGCCTGCGCTTCGGCATCGAGCAGCAGACCATCGATCGCTGGCTTGCCGCCGTGCGCAGCGCGGCAGCCCTCGATCTGGGCCTCGCACTGGAGATTGCGCTGCTCGGTCGGCTGATCAAGGGCTATGGTGACACCTACCAGCGTGGGCGCGACAACTTCCTGCGCATCATGGATACGCTGGTCGACGCGACTGACGGCCGTGAACCGGCCTCGCGGCGAGCCGCCATCCGCGCTGCGCGCGAAGCGGCGCTCGCCGACCCGGAAGGCCGCAAGCTCGAAGGCAGCCTCGCCGCCGTCGGCATCACGCCGCTGCCACCGCGGGCCAAGCCCATCCAGTTTCTGCGCAAGCCGCCAGTACGAACGGGGGGGCGCGCCCTCTGACGCCGCGTTGCGCAAGACTCGCGACGAGTTCGCGCCACGGACAGGGAAACTGACGAGGAGACCGAGCGATGGAGCGACTGTTCACCGAGGAGATTCAGGCCCTGCAACTGGGTGAGGGTGACATATTCCATGGCGAGGGAATACTTGCGGTCACCAAGGGGCTGCTGCAGTCGGGTGTGGCCTATGTCGGCGGTTATCAGGGCGCACCGGTCTCGCACCTGCTCGACGTGATGGTGCAGGCGCGCGAGTATCTCGACACGCTGGGGGTGCATGTCGAAGCCTGTACCAACGAAGCCTCGGCGGCGGCGATGCTCGGCGCATCGATCAACTATCCGATGCGCGGTGCAGTCACCTGGAAATCGATTGTCGGCACCAATGTCGCATCGGATGCGCTGTCGAACCTTGCCTCGGCAGGCGTCACCGGTGGTGCACTCATCGTGGTGGGCGAAGATTATGGCGAGGGCGCGAGCGTCATCCAGGAACGCACCCACGCCTTTGCGCTCAAGTCGACGATGTGCCTGGTCGACCCGCGCCCCGATCTCTCGCACATCGTCGACATGGTCGAGGCGTCATTCGAACTGTCCGAGGCCTGCAATGCGCCGGTCATGATGGAATTGCGGATTCGTGCCTGCCATGTGCAGGGGAGCTTCACGACCCGCGCCAACCGCGCACCCGCACTCTCGGCGCGCGCGCCGATGGCCGAGCCCGCTGCCTTCCTCTACGACCGCCTCGCACATCCGCCAGCCACCTTCCGCCACGAAAAGCTGAAGTCCGATGTGCGCATGCCGGCTGCACGCAAGTACATCACGGCGCACGGCCTGAACGAACGGGTCGATGGCATCCATGGCGACCTGGGGATCATCGTACAGGGTGGCCTGCATCCGAACCTGGTGCGCGCGATGCAGCAACTGGGCCTGGCCGATGGCTTCGGAGATAGTCAGTTGCCGATGCTCATCCTGAACGTGGTGTACCCGCTCGTACCCGAGGAGGTGACTGCGTTCTGTACGAGCCGGCGTGCCGTGCTCGTGATCGAGGAAGGGCAACCTGAATTCATCGAGCAGGAACTCGCTCTCGTCCTCCGACGCGCCGGTGTCGATACCGCCCTGCACGGCAAGGACATGCTGCCGCTCGCCGGTGAATATACGGCCGAAGTGATCCTGCGCGGTCTGCATCGCTTCGTGGCAACCCACGGTCCGCAGATCGACGTCGCGGCGGGCACCCGGACCATCGAGCAGATCGACGCATTGCGCGCCCAGGCCGCAAGCGCACTGGGCACCGGCATGCCACCGCGTCCACCGACCTTCTGCGTCGGCTGCCCGGAACGACCCGTGTTCGCTGCCATCAAGCTTGTCGAACGCGAGGTGGGCACGCCACACATCGCCGGTGACATCGGCTGCCATGCACTTGCCACGTTCGAGCCATTTTCGATCGGCAACTCGATCCTGGGCTACGGCATGGGGCTGGCCAGTGCGGCCGCGGTAGGCCCCGCCATGAGTCGTCGCACCCTGTCGATCATGGGCGATGGCGGGTTCTGGCACAACGGCTTTCTCTCGGGCGTCTCGTCAGCCCTGCACAACGGCGACGATTCGATTCTGGTCGTCATGAAAAATGGCTACACATCGGCCACCGGCACCCAGGATGTCCTGTCGACCCCGGCCGAGAGCGCGCGCGCCGCCGCACGCGCCAACAGTGCGGTACACGCCGATCAGCGCATCGAGCACACGCTCAAGGGGGCTGGTGTGCAGTGGCTTCGCACCGTCAACAACTACCGGGTAGGCGACATGGTGAATGCCTTGCGCGAGGCCTTCACCACGGCGCAGGGCGGGCTCAAGGTCATCATCGCCGAAGGCGAATGCCAACTCGAGCGTCAGCGCCGAATCCGACCGATTCTGGCCGGATTGCTCCGCGCGGGCGAACGCGTGGTGCGCACCCGCTTCGGCGTCGATGCCGACACCTGCTCGGGTGACCATTCGTGCATACGGCTCTCGGGCTGCCCTTCGCTCACGCTGCGTGACTCGGGTGACCCGCTCAAGGTCGACCCGGTGGTTCAGGTGAATCACGCCTGTGTCGGCTGCGGTCTCTGTGGCGAAGTGGCGCATGCGGCCGTCCTCTGCCCCTCGTTCTACCGCGCCGAGATCGTGCAGAATCCGGGCTTTCTCGACCGCCTGCTCTGGCGCGTTCGCCATCGCGTGACCGGCTGGCTCGCACCGCATTGAGGGCAGTCCTTCACGGCCCTTTTCCATCGACGACAGACACCATGATCCAGACCCTCGAGACGCTTGCCGTCACCGAACCCGCACCTGGCCTTCTGCTGGTGACACTCAACCGGCCTGAGGTGGCGAACGCCATCAACACCCAGTGCGGACGCGATCTCAAGGCGGTGTTCCAGGCGCTGGAAAATGACTTCCGGCCCTATCGCTGCGTGGTCATCACCGGTGCCGGTGAGCGCGCCTTCTGTGCCGGTGGTGATCTCAAGGAGAGGAACACGCTCGACAACGAGCAGTGGGTGCTGCAGCACGAACTGTTCGAGGCTGCCTTTCGCGCAGTCATCAACTGCCCGCTGCCGGTCATTGCCGCCGTGAACGGTGCCGCCTACGGGGGCGGCCTGGAACTCGTGCTTGCCTGCGACTTCGCCTACGCTGCGAGCACGGCTCGCTTTGCACTGACCGAGACATCGCTTGGAATCATGCCCGGCTGTGGGGGCACACAAGCCCTGCCGCGCATCGTCGGCGAGCGCCGCGCCAAGGAGCTGATTCTCTCGGCGCGTGCGTTCAGCGCCCCGGACGCCCTCGAGTGGGGCATCGTCAATGCGCTGAGTGAACCCGGCCAGGTGCTGGCCGACACCCTCGCGATTGCGCAGCGCATCGCCGACAACGCCCCCTTGTCGGTGCGTCAGGCCAAGCACTCGATTCACTACGGGCTGCAAATGGACCTGCGCTCGGGCATGATGTTCGAGATCGAGGCCTACCAGCGCATGGTGGGCAGCGAAGACCGGCTCGAGGGTGTGCGGGCCTTCAACGAGCGCAGAAAGCCGCAATGGAAGGGCCGCTGAGGTCACGCGGACGCAGCAGGTCGGCCAGGCACGAACAGAGCGGCATTCGGCCATGCCTGCAGGCTGAGGCAGCAAGGGCCCGAAGCGACAGCATGGGTCGGCGATCTGCTGCATGAAGCCCCAGGCATCAGGAAGAACACCGAGGAGACAGGATGAGACCGATCAACACGGCACCGATGACCGAGCGGTGTGCCCCCCTTGCGCACGCCTTGCGCTCTGCCGCACAGGCGCTGGGGCTCGCCCTCGCCGCCAGCGCCTGGCTGCACACGTCAGCGCTGGCGCAGACACCGGCAAGCCCGATCATCGTCGGCGAAATCACGCCGCTCACCGGACCCGCCGCCACCGTCGGCACGCGACTGAACCAGGTCAACCGGCTCTGGGCCGATGACCTCAATCGACGCGGCGGCATCAACGGACGGCGTATCGAACTCGTCACCTGCAACGACGAGTCGCGCCCCGAACGCGCTGCGAGCTGCACCCGCGACCTGATCGAGCGCGGCACCAGCCTCTTTCTGCTGAACGCGCTCACGGCGGGGGTGCGGGCCTCGATGCCGCTGCTCACCAACGGTCCGGTGGCCCTGGTGCTCACCCCGAACATCCTGCCGGCACCCGGCACGTTCGTGTTTCAGGTGAGCCCTTCCGAGACCGACCTCACCCAGGCCATCGCGCAGTGGTTGCGCGCAGGCAAGGCCAGCAGCCTCGCTGTCGTGGCGGCCACGGACGCGAGTGGCGAGAGCGCGATCCAGGCAGCTCGCAAGGTCTTTCCGGCGGCTGGAATCGACATGCGCCTCGCACGCATCGACCTGCGCGCGACCGACGCCTCGAGCCAACTGGCGGCCGTGGCTGGCGAAGGGGTTGGCGCCATCTACTCGGCCTACTCGGGTGGCGGTGCCGGGGTGGTCGTCAAGAGCTATCGCAACTTCGACCTCACGCTCCCGCTCATCGTGAGCTATGCCAACATCAACGCCGCGTTCCTGCGCCTCATCCGCGAGGACATGCCACGGCGGCTGCTCGGCACGAGCATCAGCGCGCTGGTACCTGAAGAGCTCGCCTCGAGTGCCGCCCGGGCCCGCACGAGTGCCTTCGCACAACGCTACCAGGAGAGCTACAACGAGCCCCCCGACATGCTCAATCTCATCGGCAAGCTCTCGGTGGACACTGCCGAGGCGGTGCTTCGCAACGTGAAGAACCCCGCTGACGCACGCGCCGTAAAGCAGTTCCTGGAAACCACCGCCGTGGAGAGCCTGCACACGATCCGATTCAGCCCCGAGAGCCATGTGGGGCTGGGCGAAGCCGACACGATGGTGGTCGAATGGCGCGGTGATCGCTGGGCGCGCGCCGGAGCCGTACGATGAATGCACAGGCTGACGATGCCGCGCTCATCCGGGATATTGCCCGGCGCTACGACCCGTTTGGCACGGCACTGCTCGATGACCCCTATCCCTTCTTCGCCGAGGCCCGGGCCGCCACACCGGCATTCTTCAGCGAACCCTTGCAGCACTGGGTCATCACGCGCCACGCCGATGTGCGCGACGTGCTGCGCAACACCACCCTTTACTCGGCCGCCAACACACTCGAAACCCTGAAACCGCTGTGCCCCTACGCACGGCAGGTGCTGATCGAAGGTGCGGTACGGCCGCCCCCCGCCCTCACCAACAACGACCCGCCATCTCATACCCGCGCCCGTCGCATCGCCAACGCGGCCTTCACCCCTCGCCGCGTCGCTCAGATGGAAGATTTCATTCGCGCGACCACGCGCCAGTTCATTACCGAGCGCTTCAGGGACGGCCGTGCAGACCTCATCCGCGATCTCGCCTGGGAACTGCCGGCGCTGGTGATCTTCAACGTGATCGGACTCTCCGATGACGAAGTACACCGCATCAAGGCGGCAGCCCAGAACCGGCTGCTCTTCAACTGGGGATTTCCCACCGATGAAGAGCAGACCGAGCTGGCGCGCGATACGGTTGCCCTGTGGCACTTCATCCAGGCCTTCGTCGAACGCCGCGCCGAAAACCCCGGCGAGGACTTCACCAGCGACCTGCTGCGCGGACGGGACGAGAACGCAGGCGGTCTGAGTCAGGGTGAGGCCTGTTCGGTGCTCCTCGCGCTGCTGGTGGCCGGTCACGAAACCACCACCTCGCTCATCGGCAACGCGGTACGCTGGCTGCTGCGCGACCGAAGCCACTGGGATGCCGTACGCCAGGACCCGACACGACTGCCAAATGCCATCGAGGAAGTGCTGCGGATCGAACCCTCGATCCATACCTGGCGCCGGCGCAGCCTCGCCCCGGTCCGGTTTGGCGACGTCGACATACCCGCAGGTGCGAACCTGCTGCTGCTGATTGGCGCTGCCAACCACGATCCGGCCGTGTTCGCCGATCCGGACCAATTCGACATTGCCCGCACGAATGCCCGCGAGCATCTCTCGTTCGGACACGGCGCGCATATCTGTCTGGGAGCGCCCCTTGCACGACTCGAAGCCCGAGTCGTGCTCGAGGAACTCGGACGGGCATTCCCCGATCTGACGATCGACCCCGATTGGCAGATGCAGGTGCTGCCCACGCTGTCGTTCCGCGGTCCGGCCGAATTGCCGGTGTCCTGGCACCATGGACCCCGCAAGGAAGCTCAAGCAATGAAAGGACTTGCCCGATGAAGAACGTGCTGGTCATCACCTGCCACCCCGACCCGCGCTCGCTCACGGGCGCGCTGCGCGACCACACCGTGTCGACCCTTGCGCGCCTCGGACACCGTGTCGAGCAGTCAGACCTGCATGCCCTGCGCTGGAAGGCCGTGGTCGACCATGACGACTTTCCGGCTGAGGACCCGGGCGCGCGCCTGCAACCGGGTGCGGCTTCGCGACGTGCCACCCTGGGCGGCACGCTCACCCCCGATGTGCAGGCCGAACAGGCCAAGCTGCTGCGTGCCGATGCCATCGTGCTGCACTTTCCGCTCTGGTGGTTCGCGATGCCGGCGATGCTCAAGGGCTGGTTCGATCGGGTGTTCAGCAACGGCTTTGGCTACGGCATCATGCCGGCAGCCGGTGCGCCCGGCCAGGCGAGCCTGCGCTACGGCGAGGGCCGTCTCGGCGGCAAGCGGGCACTCGTGTGCGTGACCACCGGTGGCCTCCCGAGCCACTTCAGCGAGCGTGGCATCAATGGGCCGCTCGAGCATCTGCTCTTTCCACTCACGCACGGCACGCTCTGGTATGCAGGCATCGATGTGCTGCCCGTTCACGGCATCTTCGGCACCAACCGCCTGCAGCCCGATGCGTTCGCCCCGGTGGCGCGCGATTGGGAAATGCGCCTGGAGGGCCTCTTCAGCGATGCACCGATCGCCTGGCGCGCGCAGAATGGGGGTGACTACGATGAAGCGTTGTGTCTGCGCGAAGACCTGGGCGGCGCAGCCACCGGATTCGATCTGCACCGGCGCTGAAGAGCACCGGCCCGGCCACATCCGCGGAGGACAGGATGACAGTGATCTCGCATCGCATACCGCGCCACTCGCGCCGTGTCGGACTACTGCTCGTGGCGATCTGTTTCGTGGCCGGGCAGGCCGCGGCCGACGATGTCTCGCGTGCACGCGGCCTCGCCGCCAACTGCACGACCTGCCATGGGAGTGACGGACGCAGCGTGGGCGAGGTGCCCCCCTCGCTGGCCGGGCGTGATCGTGCCGAGTTGCTGCAGACACTCCTCGACTACCGCGCGGGCCAGCGTGCATCGATGATCATGGAGCAGCACGCCCGCGGCTACTCGGAAGCACAACTCGCGCTGATTGCCGGCTGGTTCTCGCGTTTGCCGGCAGGGGTGGCGCTTGCAGCGCCGCGCGCTGACGGCAGCAGCACCGGCGCACGCCAGCCATGAGTACGCTCACCCGAGACGGGGCAACAACCCGTAGGCCAGCCGCGGACACCTCGCGCCGCGCCTTCATCCACGGCGGTGCGAGCCTGGCTGCAGCCAGCGTATTCAGCACGCATGCAGGGGCTGCCGAGGGACCACGCGCCCGCGTGGTGGTGGTCGGTGGGGGCTTTGGCGGCGCAACCGCCGCGCGCCATCTCAAGCGCTGGGCACCCGCGCTCGATGTGACACTGATCGAGCGTGACGCTACCTTCATATCCTGCCCACTGAGCAATCTGGTGCTGGCGGGCAACGCACAAATCGCCGACCTCACCTTCGGTTACCAGTCGCTCGAGCGCCTCGGTATCCGGGTGATTCGGGGTGAGGTGATGGCGATCGATGCATCGACGCGCACCGTGCGTCTCGCCAGTGGCGATCGCCTCGCCTACGATCGGGCCATCGTGTCGCCAGGCGTCGAGTTCGACCTTGCAGGCATCCCCGGCTTGCAGGCACCCGCTGCGCGCGCGGCCATGCCGGTTGCCTGGAAGGCAGGCCCCGAAACACTGCGACTGCGACAACACCTCGAAGCCATGCCCGATGGCGGCGCGTTCGTGATGCACATCCCCCAGGCGCCCTACCGCTGCCCACCCGGCCCTTATGAACGCGCCTGCCAGATCGCCGACTACTTCAAGCGCGAGAAACCCCGTTCCAAGGTCATCGTGCTCGATGCCAACCCCGACGTGGTGTCGAAGAAGGCGCTTTTCATGGCAGCCTGGAACGGCCCCTACAAGGGCATGGTCGAGTACCGGCCCAACTGCGAACTGGCCGATGTGGATGGGCCGGCAAAGACCGTGAAGCTCGTGTTCGACGATGTGCCCGGTGATGTGATCAACGTGATTCCACCACAGCGCGCCGGGGCCGTGGCCGATAGAAGTGGGCTCGTCACGGCCAATCGACGCTGGTGCGGCATCGACTGGCTGACGATGGAGTCGGTTGCGGTAAAGGGCGTGCACGTGCTGGGCGATGCCACGCTGTCGGCCTCGATCATGCCCAAGTCAGCCACCATGGCCAATCAGCATGCCAAGCTTGCTGCGGCAGCCATCATCGACCTGCTGGCCGAACGGCCGGTCGAACCCGACCCGACTCTCATCAACACCTGCTACAGCTTTGTCGATGGGGTGCGCGCGGGGCATGTAGCCTCGGTGCATGCCTACGAAGCCGCCGAGCGCACGATGAGTGTCGTGAAGGGCTCGGGCGGCCTCTCGCGCGAAGCCAATGCCACCGAGGGTGCACACGCCTGGGGCTGGGCGAGGAACATCTGGGGTGAGGCGCTGGGGTAGGTGGGTTCCCTGGATGGTAGTGACCGGTTACGACTGGCAGGGATTTGTGCCGGGAAACGCAGCGTGACAGCCCGGATTGCGGTTCGCCTGAAGTGACCCTCGCACAGTACAAGGCACTCAATGAAAATCACGTGACCGCGCATCGAGCCGCCCGAGCAGGGTGCTGTGATCAACCAGCCGCGCGGCCACCAGATGCACCACCTCGCCCTCGCGCTGCACCTGACCGTAGACCGTCATCAACTGTGCGCCCAGGACCTCACGGCGCTGCAACTCGCTCAAATGGCGCCAGACCACCACATTGACCTGTCCGGTTTCATCCTCGAGCGTGATGAAGACCACCCCCGAGGCAGTACCCGGACGCTGACGGCTGATGACCAGCCCGCTCGCCCGCGCAAGACGCCCATGCGGCATGCGGCGCAATGCGGCCGCGGTGACGATGCGCATCGCATCGAGTCGAGCGCGCAGCAAGGCGAGCGGATGACGCCCCAGCGTGAGCCCGGTGCTCGCGTAATCGGCCACAAGGCTCTCGCCTTCACTGGGCTCGGCGATCACCGGCACCTCGTCTTCGATGGGCGCATCGCGCAGCAAGGGGCTGCGTGACTCGATGCCTGCCACCTGCCAGTAGGCGGCACGCCGATGTTCGGCAAGACCGTCGAGCGCGGCCGCAGCGGCCAGACACTTCAGATCACCCACATCGAGTTCGGCACGCGCGGCCAGATCATCAACGGATGCAAAGGCACGCACGGCACGCGCGCGCACGATGCGCTCGGCACCCGTTGCCGAGAGCCCTTTCACCATCGCAAGACCGAGGCGCACCGCCGGTTGGGGCGATCGACGGGAGGGCGGCAGCGAGGGTTTGACCGAGGACCTGGCCGAAGAATCGAGCAAGGTCTCGCGCGGCAGGGCGCGCGGCGCCTCGAGCGTGGCTTCGAACTGGCTCGCGATCACATCCACCGGGCGCACCTCGACGCCATGTCGACGCGCGTCCTGCACCAGTTGCGAGGGGCCGTAGAAGCCCATCGGCTGGCTGTTGAGCAAGGCGGCGAGAAAGGCCGCCGGCGCATGGCACTTCAACCAGGCCGACTGCCAGGCAATGAGCGCAAAGCTGATCGAGTGCGACTCGGGGAAACCGTACTCGCCGAAGCCCAGAATCTGCTGATAGATCTGGGCCGCAAACTCCGGCGTGTAACCGCGCGCCAGCATGCCCTCGGTGAGGCGCCGCTCGAAAGGTTCGATGCCCCCCTTGCGGCGCCACGCAGCCATGGCCCGTCGCAACTGGTCGGCCTCACCCGGGGTGAAGCCAGCCGCCACCACGGCCAGACGCATCACCTGTTCCTGGAAGATGGCCACACCCAGGGTACGCCGCAGCACGTCCTCGACCTCGGGACTCGGGTAGGTCACGGCCTCGAGACCCTGACGCCGGCGCAGGTACGGATGCACCATGCCACCCTGAATGGGTCCGGGGCGCACGATGGCCACCTGAATCACGAGGTCATAGAACTCGTGCGGCTGCATGCGAGGCAGCATGGCCATCTGTGCGCGTGACTCGATCTGGAAGACGCCCACCGTATCGGCACGCGACACCATCTCGAACACCACCGGATCATGACGCGGAATATCAGCCACGGTGAACGCACGGGGACCGGTGCCCGCCAGCCAGGGTGGCCGGCCATCGGTTGGCCGGTGACTGGGGGGCTGGCCCTCGATGGACGCCTGATCAGGCGCCATCAGACGGCGCTGCACCTGCAGCAGGTCGATGGTGCGCCGGATGGCGGTGAGCATCCCCAGCGCCAGGATGTCGACCTTGAGCAGACCCAGCGCATCGAGATCGTCCTTGTCCCACTGGATGACACTGCGCCCCGGCATCGAGGCATTTTCAACCGGCACCAGTTGAGACAGTGGCCCACGCGAAATCACGAAACCGCCCGAGTGCTGCGACAGATGGCGCGGGAAGCGAGTGATCGTGTTGACCAGTTGCACCAGGTGACCGATGACACGCGATCCGGGGTCGAAGCCTTGCGCGGCGAGCGCCTCGGGCTGCACCGCATGGCCATCCCACCAACTGTGCGACTTTGCGAGCTGCTCGATCTGTCCGACATCGAGCCCGAGTGCCTTGCCGACATCGCGCATCGCACTGCGCGGCCGATAGGTGGTAATGGCCGCTGCAATGGCCGCTCGCTCGCGACCGTACTTGCGATAGATGTACTGGATCACCTCCTCGCGCCGCTCATGCTCGAAGTCGATGTCGATGTCGGGCGGCTCGTTGCGCTCGGCCGAGATGAAGCGCTCGAAGAGGAGCGAGGACGTTGCCGGATTCACCTCGGTGATGCCCAGCGCGTAGCACACCGCCGAGTTGGCGGCCGAGCCGCGCCCCTGACAGAGAATGCCCTGACTGCGGGCAAAGCAGACAATGTCGTAGACCGTGAGGAAATAGGGCTCGTAGCCCAGCGAGGCAATGAGCGCGAGTTCATGCTCGATCTGGCTGCGTACTGCCCCCTGGCCGACCTCTTCACCGTAACGCCAGCGCAACCCCTCTTCCGTGAGAAAGCGCAGGTGCTGTGCCGGTGTACGCCCGGCGGCGACGATCTCGTCAGGGTATTCGTAGCGCAGTTCATCGAGCGAGAAGTGGCAACGCCCCGCCACCACCAGGGTCTCGGCAAGGAGCGATTCGGGATAGACCTGCGCAAGACGCATGCGCTGGCGCAGATGCCGTTCGGCATTGGCAAAGAGGGCCTGACCGCATTGATCGAGCGGCACCCCCAGACGGATGGCGGTCAGCGTGTCCTGCAGCATGCGCCGCGAGCGTCGATGCATGTGAACGTCGCCCGCTGCAACGAGCGGCAATCGCGCCTGACGGGCCCACGCATCGAGCGTACGCAACTGCGTCCGATCAGCAGCACCCGAGAGGAGTTCAGCGGCCATCCAGGCACGTTCGGGAAAGGCCTCGGCGAGCCAATGTGCGTCATGAGCGGTGTCGGTGTCGGTGCCTGGCAAGAGCAGTGCGAGACACTGGCTCATGTCCGACTCGAGATCGGCCCGATGCAATTCGTACTGGCCCTTGGGTGCACGACGTCGGGCGCGTGTGATGCGCTCGCACAACTGGCCATAACCGACACGATCGGTGGCGAGCAGTACGAGTCGTACCCCCTCTGCCAGACGCACCTCGGTGCCGACGATGAACTGCAACGACTGGCCACGACAGGCCAGATGGGCTCGCACGACACCGGCCACTGAACACTCGTCGGTCAGCGCCATTGCCCGGTAGCCGAGGGCCTGAGCCCGTTCGGCCAGTTCCTCCGGGTGAGAGGCCCCGCGCAGAAAGCTGAAATTCGATACGCAATGCAACTCGGCGTAATCCGGCAGTAACCCTCGCTTCATGCAAAGACGCCATGCAGAAACCAGTGTGCGTCGATGCTGCGACTGCGATAGATCCACAGGAGGGCCTGATCGGCACTGCGCGCCAGGAAGTAGTCGCGCATCACGTCGGCTCCATCCCACCAGCCCGATTCGATCCGCTCGGGACCCGCCAGCAGACTCAAGGGAGACTGATGATCAAAACCGCTCTGTCGATCGAGATAGAGCCGGTTGGCCACCTCACGCAAGGGGCGCGGCGCGCGCAGGAGCCATACGGGCCGACGACCGGCGGCCACCAGGGTACCGTCGACCGAGCGCAAGGCCTTGAACGGGGCATCGACCGACGCATGTTCAGGTCGATGATCATCGACCAGACGCAAACCGTGAACGGCATCGGCACCGAGTCGTGCCTGCAATCGATCGACCAGCCGATCGATGTCCTGAGCAACGCCGACCGCATCGGGAAAGAGGTTCTGGCTGGGCTCGGGCATGCGGCAGAGCGTATCGACCCGCACCCGGATCTCGACCGCTGGCGCACGCAAGGCCAGGCGTTCGAGATGCTCGCGCGCCAGCATCGCGAAATGCTCGGCACTGCGCTCGGCCGTTGCCATCTCGATGACGACCGCGGTGAGTGCGCCCTCGTCATGCAGGAGTTCAAGCACGATGCGATCGGTAGCCGACGCGCGTGCCTGCAGGAAGCCTTCGAGTTGCACGAGCAGGCGACGAAACGCAAAGACGAGCGCAGCGGCATCGTCGACCATATGGGTGAGTTCGAGCCTTGACTCGAACCGCTCGGGCGGCACGAAGAAACGATGCGCCATCGCCTGCCGGCCCGTAGCCTCATCGAGACGCAGGAGAAGCATGGCACCGAACCGTCGCGCAAAGCCGGCGCGCGGGAAGCGCAGCAGATCGGCCACGGTACGCGCACCCACCTGCTCGAGCGCGTGGATTGCCTTCACACCGGCCAGGGTGTCATCGACCTGCAGGGCATGCAGCGGCAGGCGCTCGAGCGTGCGCTCCCAGGCCCCATCGGCTGATGCGGGATGACAGTCTTCATGCACCGCAGCCAGCCAGCGGGCAGCACGCGCATTGGGTGCGCTCGCCATGCGTGCGGTGAGTCCGAGCCGATCGATCATGGCCCGCAGGCGCGCCACGATGCGCTCGAGCCCTCCGAAGAGGCGCAGGCTGCCATGCAGTTCAAGCAGCACCTCGCAGGCACTGGCGAGCACGACCTTGGGTGTATGCAGACAGGCACAGGCCGCCAGCGCCTCGAGCATCTGGCGCTCGGCGTCGGGCCGCCGACGCACGACCACCAACCCGGGCACGAGCGCCGTGGCCGCCGCGGCACTCATGCCGACGTGCACACCTCCGGCGCGCGCACGTGCGCAGGCATCGATCACATGCACACCCTCGAGCACCGCCAGCGGTGCGGGCGCATCGACGGCCCCGGCAACCTCAGGTGATGAATTCGCCGCGACGATCGAATCGGCCGGGAGGTGCGACAAGTGGATGGCCAGCCAGATCATCGGTGATGGACTCCTTGCGTGGCAGACCCCGATCGAGGTCGAGAATGAGGGGCTCGCTGCCGGGCAGGCCGGCCGTACCGGCGAGCCCGCCACGGCGCTTGAGGATGTGCACCGCGAACGATTCACGCCCCGGATCGGCGATCGCGATGCGCAAGGCCGCACAGGTGGCCGCTGTGGCATCCGCCATCGGGCGAAACACGAAGGCGAGAGCAGGCCCGCCCTCGGCGGCAATCTGCAGCCGGCGCAGTTCGGGGTACTGCAAGGCGCGTGGTTTGGGCACGGCGCACGGCCAGATGAGCACGGCTGCAGCGGTGGCAGCGCGCAGTGCCTGTTCGGCCGCCCAGAGAAGATCGCGCCGATTGGCCGGTTCGACTACCAGGATGGCGGCCGGGTCGATGCCGGCCTGCACCAGCGCGGGCGCGTGGAGCCGGTGGGGAGGCGCGATGCAGACCAGTCGCCGGCCCTCTCGCGCCAGTCGCGCGAGCGCCGGCATGAGCAACTGCATCTCACCCATCCCCTCGCGCGGACTCAGCAGTTCGGTGAGCACACCCGCGGGCCACCCGGCACCCGGCAAGACAGCATCGAGTGCAGCAAACCCGGTGGGGCAACCGGCACGAGCCACCTGGGCCAGATCTCGACCACGCCACAGCGCAGGCTGCGCCTGCATCAGTTGCGCGAGGGCCGCCTGGCGGGTGGTGGCCGGCGTTACAAGGGAATCGGGGATCGCGGAATCCGTCGAGTGCCCTCCCGCAGGATCGGTCTCGGGGTCGAAATCGACATCGGTTTCGACGTCGTTCGAACCGGCACGAGACGGCGCAGCCTGCGACGTCGTGGCATCGGGCAGATCGAACAAATCGGGATATGACGCCACCCTCATGCGGCACTCGCCATGCCATCACGGATGAGGCCCACGACGAGACCCTCGATGGCAAAACCCTCTTCGCGCGGGTCGACGACAATGGGCGCAAAGTCAGGATTGGCCGGCAGCAATTCGATGCGCCCGTCACGGTGCTGCAAGCGCTTGACGGTGACTTCGTCGGCGATACGCGCCACCACGATCTGGCCGCTGCGCGCCTCGGCCGTGTGATGCACGGCCAACAGGTCGCCCTCGACGATGCCGGCGTCACGCATGCTCATGCCGCGCACCTGCAGCAGGTAGTCGGGGGCTGGGCGAAAGAGTTGCCGGTCTACGGTGTAATGCCCGACCACATGCTCGGATGCCAGCATCGGGGCACCCGCGGCAACCCGCCCGAGCAGGGGCAGCAGGGCCGATGCAACTGACGCATCATGCAGCAGGCCGGACAAGCCCTGCCCTGACCGACTCTGATCCGACAGGCGTGGCTCGGCGTGCACGCTACCCCCTTGCCCCCGCCCGGCTTCGGTGAGGCGCAGGCCACGCGCGGTACCCTGACGAATCTCGATCAGGCCCTTGCGTTCGAGTGCTCGCAAATGCTCCTCGGCCGCATTGGCCGAACGAAAGGCCAGGGCAGACGCAATTTCAGCCCGGGTGGGCGGCATCCCGCTACGTTCGATCTCGGTGCGGATCAGGGCCAGGATCTGCGCCTGACGCGCCGTGAGCGATACTGTGGAGACAGGCGAAACGGGTGGAACTGGCGGTGAGGCAGACGCAGACGGCATGATGGGCGCTCGAGAATCCGGAATACTGTATGTTCGTACAGTATCCTGATTTTCTCAAGTGTCCCGCGCCGACTTGCACGCCTAAGTCGCTTGAGATCGCCGCCAGCGCTGTCAGGGCATCCAGGGACGCGCAGGCCGGCAGCGCATACCGCAGCCCCTGCACCATATCAACGCACGAAATCTGCAGGGCCCTATCCTGAGACGTGCGGGTTCGGCCCGGTCAGTGCCAGCCGCCGAGCGTTGCGAATTGCCCTCGAAAACCACGGGTCGTGCACTGCCATGCCTGCAGGCTTGAGTTCATCGGAAGCGCGCGAACGACTGGCTCAGGGGGGTGCCAATGAGTTGCCACGCCCGGCACACCGCAACACCCTGCAACTCGCTCGCGATGTAGCCAGCGAGCCCATGTTCCTGCTGCTGGTGGCCTGCGGCATCATCTACCTGCTGCTCGGTGACCGCCATGAAGCACTGATGCTGCTGGGTTTCGTTCTGGTGGTCATGAGCATCACCTTCGTGCAACAGCGGCGTACCGGGCAATCGCTGAATGCGCTGCGTGATCTCGCCAGCCCTCAGGCATGGGTAATGCGCGACGGCCAGCTCGTGAAACTGCCCGGACGCGAACTCGTATGCGGAGACATCGTGCTGCTGGCCGAGGGGGAACGCGTACCCGCCGACCTCATGCTGGTGGAAGCAGCAGCCCTCGAGGTCGATGAGTCCATGCTCACCGGCGAATCGGTGCCGGTCAGAAAGTCGGCCCCGCTCGCTGCTGACAGCAAGGTTTCCGAAGACACGGTCTGTACCCGCATGGCCACCGACCTGCCTGCGACGGATGAGGCCCGGCTATTTTCGGGAACACTCATCACGCAGGGGACGGCGTGCGCCCGGGTGATAGCCACAGGTGAACGCAGCACGCTGGGGCGCATTGGCACATCGCTCAAGGATCTCGATGGCGAGCCGACCCCAATCCAGCAGGAGACCTCCCGCGTCGTCCATTACGTGGCCATCGTCGGCCTGACATTGGCGGCGGCATTGGCGATCGGCTACCAGATTTCGACCGGTGACTGGCTCCATAGCCTGCTGGCCGGACTCACGCTGGCCATGGCCCTGCTGCCCGAGGAACTGCCGGTGATACTCACGCTGTTCCTGGGCATGGGAGCGTGGCGGCTGGCCCGAGAGCGAGTACTGACATGTCATCTGCCCGCAATCGAACTGCTCGGTGCGACCACGGTGCTTTGTGTCGACAAGACCGGGACGCTGACGGCCAACCGCATGGCCGTACGACGTCTGTGGTCTGCGACTTCCAGCCACGAAAGCTCGCTCGATGCCGACTGCCCCTTGCCCGAGATGTTGCACGACGTTCTGGAATTCGCAGTTCTGGCCAGTCATAGACGGACTTTCGATCCGATGGAATCAGCCATTGCCGAGTTCGGACAACGCATGCTCGCCAACACCGAACACCTGCACACCGGTTGGACACTGGTCGACGACTATCCGCTGTCGCGCGACATGCTGGCCGTGTCGAGGGTCTGGCAATCACCCGATCATCGGGCGCGGGTGATTGCGGCCAAAGGGGCACCCGAAGCCATTGTCGACTTGTGCCACCTGGATGCAGGGTACCGTGCTGCGGTGACACGGCAAGCAGGCCTCCTGGCCGCCGATGGCCTGAGGGTGCTGGGCGTTGCACGCTCGAGCATCGAGGCGCCCGAACTACCGAACAGTCAGCATGACTTCGACTTCGAGTTTCTGGGGCTGATTGCTCTCGAAGACCCTTTGCGGGCCGATGTCCCCCAGGCCGTTGCAGATTGCCAGGCAGCCGGTATCCGGGTCGTGATGATCACCGGTGACCACCCGGTCACGGCGCAGGCGATTGCGCGACAGGCAGGCCTTGCCAACTCGCAGACGATGATGACGGGTCCCCAACTCCTTGCATTGAATGATCAGGCGCTTGCGCTGCAACTGGCCGACGCAGCCGTCTTCTGTCGCGTCTCACCGGCGCAGAAGTTGCGCCTCGTCCAGGCCTTCAGGACGCGCGGTGATGTCGTGGCAGTGATCGGCGATGGGGTCAACGATGCTCCTGCCCTGAAAGCCGCACATATCGGCATTGCCATGGGCATACGGGGCACCGATGTAGCCCGTGAAGCAGCCGACCTGGTGTTGCTGCGCGACGACTTCGCATCACTGATCACGGCGGTGCGCTTCGGACGACGGATTTTCGCCAATCTTCGCAAGGCCATCACCTTTGTCGTGGCAGTTCACGTGCCGATCGTCGGACTGTCCGTTCTCCCGGTGATGCTCGACTGGCCGATAGTGCTCATGCCGGTGCACATCCTGTTTCTGCAACTCATCATCGACCCTGCCTGCTCCCTGGTCTTCGAGGCCGAACCGCTGGAGGCCGCGACGATGACAGCGATGCCACGCCCCCGCAATGCACGACTGTTCGACTCGACCGTTCTGGTGCGAGGACTGTGGCAAGGATCAGGGCTGCTGGCTATCCTGCTGACGGTCTACGCACTCACACGGTCGCAGACTGGATCCGACGAAGTGGCGCGTGCCCTGACCTTCAGTGTGCTGGTCGTATCCAACCTCGGACTCATCCTTGCAAACCGGTTCTGGCATCAGACGAGCTTGTCTGGTCGGGTGCCTGCAAACGCAGCCTTCACGTGGATGTCCCTGACCATCCTCATCCTGCTCGGTGCGGTGCTGGGCATGCCGGCCCTGGGCAAGATGTTTGCGTTCGACACGCCAGGCGCCCCGCTGATGCTGGCAGGCCTTGCAGCCTCGGTCGTCAGCCTGGCATGGTTCGAAGCCGTCAAGTGGCGCCTTGACCCACGAAGATCACGTCGCAGCGCGATGCGCTGAGTGCCGTCAACCCGGCGATGTCGGACAGCAGCCGCAGCCGCCCATGTGCCGGTACCCGCCACCGCCACCGCCACTGAGCGCACCTCCCCCGACAAAGCGCGGCCCGGTCAGGGCCTTGGGCGACTCGGTGCCGCACTCGGGGCAAGGCTGCGGCTTGTCGTGCATCGACAGGGGACGAAACGCGCTGAAGCGTCCGCACTTGGGGCAGGTATAGTCGTAGAGAGGCATCCCGAAAGTATAGCGGCAAGATGAGCGCACGAAATCAAACCCGCCCAGGCGAGCACCCGGCCGCCCGGGGAACACCCGGCAAAACCCCTCAGTCGCGCAAACCCGCCAGCACCCGGTCGACCATGACCCCGGCCTGACCCAGATAGTTGGCCGGGTCACACAGGCGCTCGAGCGTGGCGCGATCGACATGCGTCGTGATCTCGGTGCACTCGCACAGCAGTTCGAGCAGCGGCCGGCGCTGACGTACCGCCTCGCGGCAGATGTCGTAGACGAGGTCGTGCGCATACTCGCGGCCGAGGAAGGGGCCAAGGCCCATCATCACCGCCTCGGATACCACCAGACCGTGCGTGAGATCGAGATTGGCACGCATCTGCGCGGCGTCGACTTCGAGCCCGGCGAGGATGAAGCGGGTCTGCTTCAGTGCACCGGAGAGCAGGCAGAAGGCCTCGGGCAGCACGATCCACTCGATTTCCCACGGCCCGGTCGAGCGCTCGTGATCGGCCACCATGGCATCCATGAGCGAGGCAGCGTGCTGACGCACCACCGACACCGTCGAGTGGATATAGAGGCATGAAATCGGGTTGCGCTTCTGCGGCATCGTCGAAGACGACCCGCGCCCGGGTGCAAACGGCTCGTAGACTTCAGCCACTTCGGTCTGCATCAGCAGTTTCACGTCCATGGCGATCTTGCCCAGCGAACCGCCCACCAGACCCAGAAAGGCACCCACTTCGGCAATCGTGTCGCGCACGGTATGCCAGGCAATCGGCGGCTGCGCCAGACCCAGTTCGACCATGAGGGCTGCCTGGGTCTCCATCGCGCCATGCTCGAGCGAGGCGAGCGTGCCCGAAGCACCGGCAAATTCGCCCATCAGCACCCGCGGACGCAACTGGGTGAGCCGCTCGCGATGGCGCTCGATGCCCGCGAGCATGGTCGCCACCTTGTAGCCAAAGGTAATCGGCGTGGCCTGCTGCAGGTTCGAGCGGCCGGCCATCGGCGTGTCGCGGTGGGTACGGGCGAGTCGTGCGAGCGAGGCCGATATGTCGCGCAGGTCGGCTTCGATGAGTTCGAGTGCTTCGCGAATCTGGAGAACGGTGGCCGTGTCGGTCACATCCTGCGTGGTGGCGCCCCAGTGGCACCATTCGCCGAGCTTGTCGCGACACAGGGCATTCAACTGCGACACCACCCCGAGCACCGGGTAGCCGATCTGCTCGGTGCGTGCCTTGAGGCGATCCATGTCGATCTTCGCCACGTCGCAGTTGCGCACGATCTCCTCGGCCGCTTCGGCCGGGATGATCGCGAGACGCCCTTGCGCCACGGCCAGCGCCCGCTCGAAGTCGAGGTATTTGGCGGTACGATTTTCATCAGACCAGACGGCGCGCATCGCGCTTGCGCTGAAGATGTCACCGAAGATGTGCGAGTCGATGATGCTGGCTGACATGAACGATTCCTGGACGGGTGAAGGTCTGCGGGGGGGTGTGGCGACCAACGCGTCTCGGCGATGGCCGCTGCCTTTCAGTGGCTGTCGGGGGTCTCGATGACAGCGGTGGCATCCATCGCCAGCGCCCCTTCGTGATCGCGCGCCCACAGATGGAACGTGCGCCCGTCAGGCAGCGGTTCGCCACAGATGCTGAACCGGTTGATGTCCACGATCGGGCGCATTGCGCGAAACTCGAAGCGCGCCAGGCGGGCTGCGGGCCGCTCGCGCCGCAGACCGTCGACGAGGAGCGTTGCAATCAGCGGCCCGTGCACGATGAGACCGGCGTAGCCCTCCACTTCGGTGACATAGCGCCGGTCGTAGTGGATGCGGTGACCATTGAAGGTGAGGGCCGAGTAGCGAAAGAGCAGCACGTCATCGGGCACCCACTCATGGGTCCAGGCTGCGGTATCCGGCGCCATGACCGGGGGCGGTGCCACATCACCTGGCTTGGCCGCCTCGCGATAGACGATGTCGTGATATTCGATGAGCGCAGGGTCGACAGCGGGTGCCTCACCCACGCTCACCTCGTGCCGCACCCGCACGAAGACGAGCGGCCCGGTGCGCCCGACCTTCTGATCCACCCGCTCGATGGTGGAGCGCCGCGTGATGATGTCACCCACCCGCAGCGGCGATCGAAACTCGAACTGGCTGCCGGCCCACATGCGACGCGGCAAGGGCACCGGCGGCATGAAGCCGCCACGGCGCGCGTGACCATCGGGCCCGATCTCGCTTTGCCGGTGCAGCGGCAGGAAATAGAGCCAATGCCACAACCCGGGCAACTCGGTGCCCGGGGCCGGACGCTCGGCCGGCCGATCGAGGAGAGCCGCCAGCGCCGCACAAGGTGTTGGCGTGATCTGGTCGGTGATGGTCTCGGTACGGCCGACCCAGTCGGCGAGGTTGTCGCTGCCCGCCATGGCCGTCACGCGCCAGCCCGGCTCACGGCTTCACGGGCTGCACTGGCACCGGCAATGCGACCGAACACCGAGCCGTTGGTGAGACCACTGCCGCCCGGGTAGTTGAAGTAGAAGATGCCACCGACCAGTTCACCCGCCGCATACAGGCCCGGAATCGGCTGGCCATCGGTATTGATCACATTGGCATCGGTGTTGATGCGAAGGCCCCCGAAGGTGAAGGTGACACCGCAGGTCACGGCATAGGCCTCGAACGGGGCGGTATCGAGCACGTTGGCCCAGTTCGACTTGTTGATCGCAAGGCCTGCCGTACTGCGGCCGTCCTTCACGTTCGGATTGAACGGCACGTCGGTACGCACAGCCGCGTTGTACTGCTTGAGTTCAGCGAGCGCCGCCGCGGGATTGACATCGTCGAGCTTCTCGACGAGTTCCTCGAGCGTGTTGGCAGTCACCTTGGTGATCTGGCGAATCTTGTATTCGTCGCGCAGCAGATGCTTCACCTTGGCATCGAAGACTTGCCAGGCAAACTGCCCCGGCTGGTTGAGCACGACACGGCCGTACTTGGCGTAGGTGTAATTGCGAAAGTCGGCACCCTCGTCGACAAAGCGCTTGCCCTCGGCATTGAGCATGACGCCAAAGGGATAGCTGTGCTTCTGGAACTGGTCGCCCACGGCCAGATCGCCAAACTCGGGCGCGTTGCGCTCCCAGCTCACGGCATGGCAGCCCGACCAGTTGCCCACCGGGGCCGCGCCGATGTTCATGGCCATCTGCAACGAGTCACCGGTATTGAAACGGGTACCGCGCACCTTGGCCAGTTCCCAGCCCGGACCCAGGTAACGGGTACGCCACTCGGGGTTGGCCTGGAAGCCGCCGCCAGCGAGCACGACCGACCTGGCGCGGACTTCGATGGTGCGGCCCTCGCGCTTCACGCGAACACCATGCACGCCATCATCATCGGCAATGAGTTCGAACGCCCGCGACGAATACCAGATGTCGACGCCGTGCTTTGCGCAGGACGCCGTGAGCCCGTCGACCAGCCCCGGACCGCCGCCCCAGGCCTCCACCGTGAGCCCACCCCAGAACTTGAACTTGCCATCGATCTTGAACGCCTGGCGCCCCCAGATCGGTGCGAAACGCACGCCCTTGCCGCGCATCCACACCATCGTGTCGAGGCTGCGACGCACCAGCAGTTCAGTGAGATCGGGGTCGCATCGATACTGGGTCACCCGACCCATGTCATCGAAGAACTGATCGGCGGTGTAGGTGCCAAAGTCGGTGTTGGCAATCTCCTGATCGGTAAGATCGGGCATCAGCTTCTTCAGATCATCGACACCGTCGTAGACGACGCGCATGGCGCCAGCCGTGAACTTCGAATTGCCACCGGCCTCATCGAAGGGCGCACGCTCCAGACACAGGACGCGCGACACCGATTCGCGCGCCGAGAGGGCTGCACACATGGCGGCATTGCCGCCCCCGACCACCACCACGTCGAACTGTTCCATGCTCTTCTTCACAGGTTGGTTGGCGACCACCGGTCGCAATGCCTCCCCCGGGAGGGTGGGCAACGATACCACTCCAGACTGACGATCGGCTGCCCGTCGCCGCCCCTGCCCGATGACCGGTAGCGTCAGACAGGCAGCCCGGCCTCAGCCGGCACGCTGGCGCAGCAAAGCCTTCAGGCGCACCGGCGTCACCGGCAAGCGAGTGACCGCGCCCGGCTGCCCGATGGCATCGTCGATAGCCGCCGCAATGGCCGCCCCGACCCCATTGATGCCAGCCTCGCCCGCCCCCTTGATGCCCAGCGGATTGAGCGGGCTCGGCGCGTCCTCGGTGATCATCACCTCCACCGGCGGAATATCGTCGAGGGTCGGGAGCAGGTAATCCGCCAGGGTCACCGCCAGCGGCTCGCCGTTCTCGTCGTAGGCAAACTCCTCGAGCAAGGCACCGCCGATGCCTTGGGCCACACCGCCCACGATCTGTCCCTCAACCAGCATCGGATTCACCGCACGGCCGACGTCATAGCCGACAAAGAAGCGTTCGACGCGCGCGGCACCCGTGTCGCGATCGACCCGTACCACCGCCACATGAACTCCATAGGGGTAGGTCATGCTGGGGGTCTCGTACCAGCCCTCGGCGGTGAGCCCGGGTTCGCGCTCGCCGCGCGCGCGCGCGGTCGGCGCGAGCGCCGAGGCAACATCGCCCAGCGCAAGGCCGGGGCCCGAGTCGCCACGCCGAATCACCCGCCCGTCGACGATGTCCAGCCCCTCGATCGCACAACCGAGCATCGAAGCCGCCATGTCGAGCGCCTTGGCGCGAACCCGCAATGCTGCATTGTGCGTGGCTGACCCGGTCATCACAGTGGCACGGCCGGCATGGGCACCCACCCCGTACTGAATGCGATCGGTACGGCCATGAGCGACCCGGACCCGGCGGTAGTCGACGCCGAGGGTGCTGGCACAGATCTGCGCAACCACGGTCTCGAAGCCCTGCCCGACCGAAGCACCACCCGTGACCACCTCGACCGCCCCGGTGAAGTCGACCGTGATGCGCACCCCATCGGCAGGTCCGAGACCGCTCTTCTCGACGAAGCAGGCGAGACCCACGCCCACCGCCTCGCCCTGCGCGCGACGCGCCTGCAGATCGGCCTGCAGCCGTGGCCAGTCGAGTGCATCAAGCGTCTTTTGCAGCAGCAAGGGGTAATCGCCGGAATCGAAGACGATGTTGTCCTCGATCGTCTCGATACCGCGCGGGAAAGGCATCTGCTCGGGGCGTATCAAGTTGCGACGGCGCAATTCGATCGGGTCGATGCCCATGCGCTGCGCAATCGCATCGAACAGGCGCTCGCGCACGAACGAACTCTCGAAGCGCCCCGGTGCACGGTAGGTGGCCGCCGGCGTCTTGTTGGTGAGCCGGTAGTGCCCGGTTACCCGGTAGGCTGGCAACACGTACCCGCCGGGCAGGATCCCGGCCGTCATGTCCGCCACCCGATCGCCATGGGTGCGTACATAGGCACCCTGATCGTGGAAGAACTCGTCATCCATGGCGAGCACGAAGCCATCGGCGGCAACGGCCGCACGGACTCGGTGAACCTGCTCGCGCGACTGGTTGGTGGTCATCAGCGCTTCGTAGCGGTCTTCGATCCACTTCACCGGACGCTCCAGACGCATGGCCGCGAGCAGCACCAGCACGTCCTCGGGGTAGATCTCGCCGCGCACGCCAAAGCCGCCACCCACGTGAAGTTCAAAGAGGTGAATGGTGTGCGGACTGCGCCCGAGCATGCGTGCGAGCGCATCGCGATTGCGGTGCGGCACCTTGGCGGCACCGTGCAATTCGAGCACGTCGCGCGCGGCATCGTAGCGACCGATGGCACCGCGGGTCTCGAGCGGCACGCCCGAGTGGCGCCCGGTGGCCAACTCGAGCTCGACCGTGAAGGCAGCCCTGGCAAACGCCGCGTCGATATCCCCATACCCTTTGCGTATGGTGGTCGGCTGGGTCGGCAAGCCCGGGGCGAACTCGCCGAGCGCCGCGGTGGCATCGGTGAGCACCGGGAGCGACTCGAGGTCGAGACTCACCCGTTCGGCGGCATCCTCGGCGATGAAGGGGTCGGTCGCGAAGACCGCGGCAACCGGATCGCCGACATAGCGCACCCGATCGCGTGCCAGAATCGGCTGCAGGTAGGGGTCGAGTTCAGCCGATGGCCCCTCACGCAAGGGGATGCAGGGGATGCCGACCAGATCCTGCGCGGTCCAGACCGCCACCACGCCACGCAGGGCAAGAGCCTCCGACGCGTCAACGCCGAGCAGTCGGGCGTGCGCCACCGGCGAGCGCACGATGCGCATGTGCAACTGATGCGGGAACGACAGGTCGGCGGCAAACCGGGCCTGACCGCGCACGAGCGGCAGATCTTCCAGGCGCGTGACCGACTGGCCGAAGGGGCCCGGCCGCGCGGTGCGCGGTGCTGCCGTACCGGGTACCGCCGCCGGAACCCCGGACGGACGATCGACAACCGGCGTCTCCCCGGCGGCGGCGATGGCGGCGCTCATGCGGCCTCCGATGTGGCATGCATCACCTTGCTGGCCGCACGCACCGCGAGCAGGATGTTCTTGTACCCGGTGCATCGACACAGGTTCGACGACAACGCCTCCTGAAGTTCGACGTCATCGGGTGGAGCGGGCCGCTCGAGGAGAGCGGTCGAGAGCATCAGGAATCCGGCCGTGCAGAACCCGCATTGAAGCGCGTGATGATCGATGAAGGCCTGCTGCAGCGGATGCAGTTGCGCCCCTTGCGCCAGGCCCTCGACGGTCCGGATCTGCGCACCTTCGGCCTGCACGGCAAACACGAGACAGGCGCGTACCGGATCACCATCGACGATCACGGTGCAGGCACCGCACACACCGTGCTCGCAGCCCACATGCGTCCCGGTGAGGCGGCACTCCTCACGGATCACGTCGGCCAGGGTCCGTCGGGGTTCGACCTCGACGTCATGCCGATGGCCGTTGATCGTCAATGTGATGGGGTGCTTCATGGTCAGTGGTTCCGCGGGCAATGAGGAGGACAAGCGGGGCGCAGGATCACCGGGCACCATGCCCGGTCGGGCCCCAGGCGCGCTCGAGCGCACGACGCACGCTCGATTCGACCAGTTCACGCCGGTAGATGGCCGGCAACTGCGGCTGCTCGAGCGGGTCGACGGCGGCGGCGGCGGCGCGCGCCACCGCTCGAAACAGATCGTCGGCAGGTATGCGGCCATCGAGCAGCGCCTCGGCTTCGGCAATGCGGCGCGGTCGGTCTTCGACCCCGCTCACGCCAATGCGTGGCGACCGGACGCGCCCGTCGACACACTCGAGGCTCACCAGCGCCATGGCGAGCGCGAAATCGCCCCGACGGCGACTGAACTCGTCAAAACCCAGCCGTACGCCCGGGTTGGGGATGGGAATCCGTGCCTCCACCAGCAGTTCGTCGGGTTCGATTGCGGTGCTCATCACGCCAGTGAAGAATTCATCGGCCTCGAGGATGCGCTCACCTCGTACGCTGCGCAGCACGAGACGCGCATCGAGGGTGCTCGCCACGAGGCACCACTCGGAGGCCGGATCGGCATGCGCCAGACTGCCGCAGAAGGTCCCGCGCATCCGGATCGGGTAATGCGCGATATGGCTGGCCACCTCGGTCAACAGCGGGCCGAGAGGCCCGGCAAGCACGGGCCGATGAAAGGCCGCATGGCGCACCGTGGCCCCGATCACGAGTTCGCTCGCCGCCGTCCGGCCCGGGACAGTGCTCGCCTCGGCGTGCAGGCGATCAAGCCCGGCGACGCGATTGATGTCGACCAGGTGCCCCGGTCGCACGAACCGGAAGGCCATGGTGGGCACCAGACTCTGCCCCCCGGCGATGATGCGCCCGTCCTCGGCAGCAACCTGTGCCAGGGTAACGAGGGCCTCATCGAGGCTGCGCGGCGCGTGGTACTGGAAGGCAACGGATCTCATCGACGCTCTGGGTGCGAGTGGCAGGACAGGCCGGCGACCGGGCGGGACAACTCGCCGCAGGTGGCGAGCGCCGTACCGGGCCAATGCCGGAAAGGGGCCATGATATCGTTCTGCCATCGCTTGTGGAGTCGATACGCTGCATGGAAAACACCCTCGCCCGGCCAGTACGGCCCACGGCGCCTGCGGGCACCGCCACCGCCCAACCCGCTACGGCAGAGCGCTGGGTCGGGGCCCGCATTCCGCGCGTCGAGGACAGGAACTTCCTGCTCGGCGGCGGATGCTACGTCGATGACATCACCCCGCCCGGTGTGCTGCACGCCGTCTTCGTGCGCAGCAGTTACGCCCATGCACGCATCCGGGATGTGGACTGCGCCGCCGCGCGTACCCTGCCCGGTGTCGCCGCGGTCTATACCCTGCAGGATCTCGCACCGCGTCTTGCCCGCACGCGCATGACCGCCATGATGCGAGCCGCCCGTCGGCCCGCCTGGATAACCCCTTTCGTGCTCGCGAGCGAGGAGGTCTGCTTCGTCGGCGAGACGATCGCGATCGTGCTGGCCGCCAGTCGGCGCATCGCCGAAGACGCCGCGGCACTGGTCGATGTCGACTACGAGCCGCTGCCTGTCGTGGCCGATTGTCGTCAGTCGGTCGGGCCGGATGCGCCTCGGGTGCGACTCGAAGCACCCGCCAACACGCTGCCCGTTCAGCAGGTGGGCTATGGCGACGTCGCCACCGCCTTCGCAGGCGCCGCGCACGTCTTTGCCGAATCGCTGTCGATCCAGCGCGGCAGTGGCCATTCGATGGAGCCGCGGGGTCTCGTGGCCGAATGGAACGCGCGTGACGGCGCACTGCTCGTGCACGCATCGACCCAGAAGCCGCACGACCTCCTGCAGTCGATCGCCGACTGCCTCGGCCTGGAGGAGTCGAAGATTCGGGTGGTGGTGCCCGATGTCGGCGGCGGGTTCGGACCCAAGCTCATCATCTACCCCGAGGACATGGCGGTCTGCGCTGCCGCGCGTGAACTCGGACGCAGCGTCAAGTGGGTCGAAGACCGTCGCGAGAATTTCGTATCGGCGGTACACGAGCGCGACCAGTTGTGGGAAATGGAAGTGGCGGTCGATGCCGACGGACGGCTGCGCGGCATGCGCGGCTCGCTCATCCACGACCAGGGGGCGTACGCCTACCAGGACATCAACATCCCCTTCAATTCGGCCACGTCGCTCCCCGGCACCTACATCCTGCCCTCCCTGGCGATGGACATACACGTCGCGCAGACCAACCGGGTACCGGTGTCCTCGGTGCGCGGTGCCGGCTACCCGCAACCGGTCTTCGTCACCGAGCGGCTGCTCGATCGGGTGGCACGCGAACTCGGGCTCGATCCAGCCGAGGTGCGACGACGCAACCTGATCCCGGCGGCGAAGATGCCGTACGAAAAGCCGTTCAAGGAGCGCTCGGGCGCGCCGGTCACCTACGACACCGGCGACTACCCGGCCTCGCAGGCGCAAGCCCTCGAGGCAGCCGACTGGGCCGGCTTTGCCGCCCGCCAGGCGGCTGCACGGGCCGAGGGCCGGCTCATCGGCATCGGCGTCGCCAATGCGGTGAAGGGCACCGGCCGCGGGCCGTTCGAGTCGGGCGTGGTGCGCGTCGCCACCAATGGACGGGTGTCGGTCTTTACCGGCGCGGCTGCAATGGGTCAGGGGCTCGGTACCGCCTTGTCGCAGATCTGCGCGCGCGAACTGGGTGTGCGAGTCGAGGACATCACGGTGATTGCCGGTGATACCGGCCGTGCCCGCATGGGCCTGGGCGGCTTTGCCAGCCGGCAGCTGGTGACGGCGGGCTCGTCGGTGCTGATGGCCTCGCGTGAGGTCGCGACCAAGGCGCGCAAGGTCGCCAGCAGCATCCTCGAAGCCGCCGAGGACGACCTCGAACTGGTGGATGGTGCGGTGCGCGTCGTGGGTGCACCGCAGCTGGCGGTCAGCCTCGGTGACATTGCCCGTGTCCTGCGCGGCGGGCCGGGATACGGCTTCCCGGATGGCGTCGAGCCCGGGCTCGATGCAGAGTTCCACTACCGCACCGACGCGCTCACCTACGCCAACGCCTGCCACGTGGCCGAAGTCGAGGTCGATCCGGGCACCGGTGACGTCACGGTACTTCGCTACACCGCGATGCAGGACTGCGGGCGGCTCATCAACCCGCTCATCGTCGATGGGCAGGTGCATGGCGCGATCGCGCACGGTCTCGGCAACGCGATCTTCGAGCACACACCCTATGACAGCGAAGGGCAGCCGCTGGCGACCACCTACGCCGACTATTTGCTGCCCACGGCGACCGAAGTTCCCCGCCTTGATCTGGTCTATCGCGAGTCGCCGACGCCACTCAACCCGCTCGGGGCCAAAGGTGCTGGCGAAGTAGGCACCATTCCGGCCACGGCGGCCGTGATTGCCGCCATCGAGGACGCACTGGCCCACCTCGGGGTGCGCCTGACGCATGCACCGGTGTCGCCGGTGGAGATCGTGCAACGGGTGAACGCCGCACGTGCAGACCAGACCCGAGGGCCGCATTGAACCCCGCTCGCCGGGCGCGCGCGCGCGTCTGCGCGACGGCGATCGCGCTCCTGGCAAGCACGCTGCTGGCGAGCAGCCTCGAGTGCGCATGGGCACAAGGCAGCTGGCCCAATCGCCCGATTCGGGTCATCGTCGCCTTCGGCGCAGGGGGCATCGCCGACACGATTGCACGCTCGGTCGGGCAGCACCTGTCGAGCAGCCTGGGCCAGCCGGTCATCGTCGAGAACCGCGCGGGCGCCGGTGGCACGGTGGGTGCAAACGCCGTGGCAGTTGCCCCTGCCGATGGCTACACGCTCCTCGCCCACACCACCGCGATCGCGGTCAATGCCGTGGTGTCACGCCAGGCACCTGACCCGACGACGCAACTGACGCCCATTGCCAACACCGCGAGTGCGGCCACGATCTTCGTGGTCAATCGCGCGGTGACCGATCGAACGCTGCTCGACTTCCTGCGCACCACACGCGGCGGGCGCTTCAGCTATGCCACGGCAGGCATCGGCACGACCGAACACCTCACCGCCGATTACGTCTTCAAGGCCGCAGGGGGGCTCGACGCCACCCATGTCCCGTTCCAGGGAGGAACCGGGCCGGTCACCGCGGTTCTGGCGCAGCAGATCGATCTCGCCTCGACCACGCTGCCCACGGCCGCCGCGCTGCTGCGTCAGGGGTCGCTGCGTGTGATGGCGGTGGCCGCACGCAATCGCCAGAGTGCACTGCCCGATGTGCCGACACTGGCCGAAGCGGGACTGCCCGACTTCGACAACAGCTCCTGGGTCGGATTCTTCGCCCCGGCCCATCTCCCGGATGCGATTGCACAACGGCTCAATGCGAGCATCGGGGATGCGATGCGCCAGCCCGATGTCGTCGAGCGTCTGGGCACGCTCGGCTTCGAGGCACGAGGCGGCTCGCAGCCTGCTTTCACCGCGTTTGTCACGAGCGAAGTCGCCAAGTGGACGCGGGTGGTCCGTGCCACCGGCTTCACCGCGCAGTAATCCGGTATCGGCGAGCCCGGAACGATGACCGTGCGCTTTGATGACATCGGGCTGCGGCTGAGGGCGTTCCGGATGGGCTCGGGCCTGTCAGCCGACGAGATCGCGCGCCGACTCGGGATCTCGCGCGCGGCCCTCTACCGCTTCGAGAAAGGGGAACTCGCCAAGATCGAGACACTCGAGCGGCTGTCGGAGTTGCTGGAGGTCTCGGTGCCGACACTGCTCGGCGTCGGGGTCGAGTACATCGGATCGGCGGTGAGCTACTTCGAACGAATGCGACAGATCGAGGAAACGGCCGAACACATCGTGGTTCTGGCCGGACCCATTTCCTGGCTGCTGGCCTCCGATGCCTTCGACGCAACCCTTGCAACCATGCTGCGCGAGAGCATTCCGCCGACCCTTGCACGCTCGGCGCAGGCGCTGGCCGACGTGGACGCCATCCTGTCCATCCTGAAGAGCCGCAAGGCCAACTACCGACGACGCCAGCCTGGCATCGTCAACCTCATCTCGGCCGCCGAGATCGAGCGGTTCCTGAAAAACGGCCTGGTCGGCCGCGATGACCTGCCCGAAGCCACCCAGCGCGAGCGCCGTGCACTGGCCCGCGACGAACTGACGCATTTCCTGCACGCCATCGACGACCAGCCGATGGGGGTACAGATCGGCATCGTGCCCGATACGCTGCCGCACGCCAGCTTCCAGATCTTTCGTCAACCCGACCGCCAGGTACTCGCCCTGAGTCCCTTCCGACTCGGCTCGCAACCGAATATCCGTGTCGGGGTGGCAATGATCACCTCAGCCCCCGAAGCACTGTCGCTGCACCAGAAAGCGGCCGACGAAATGTGGCACCGCGCCTGGAAAGGGGCCGCCGCAGCCCGGTTCCTGCGCCGGCTGCTCGCAGGCCAGGGCGACTGAACTTCTCAAAATTGCGACATTGTATTGATTTTTAGACAACGCCATGATTGAATCCGGCGCATGGAAAAACCTGCATACGCGTCCGCGCCGGCAATCCCCGGCACCTCTGCCGCCTCGGGCACCGGCACCTGTTCCAGCACATCGCGACCGATCGAGGAAAGTCTCGCGCGCGTGATCGCGCAGCGCTGGGTCAACGACGAATACTGTCATCTGGTCGTCGAACCGACGGCGCGCGCCCTCGAGGTGCAGCCCGGTCAGTTCTTCAACCTGCTGTGTCCTTCACCCGACGAGGGCGAACTGTGGCTGCGTCGGCCGCAGAGCATCTACCGGATCGACAAGCCCAATGGTCGACTGGAGTTTCTCTACAAGGTGGTCGGGCGCGGCACGCGCGGCCTCTCGACGTTGAAGGCCGGTCAGGACCTGAACATGGTCGGGCCGCTCGGGGTGGGCTTCAAGGTAGACCCGGCGTGGAAGCATGTGGTGGTTCTCGGACGCGGCGTCGGTCTCGCCACGCTCGGTCCGATTTCGCAGATGGCACGAGCCAATGGCATCGGCGTCACGGCCATTCTGAGTGCCCGCACCCCCGACCTCGCGATGGGTGCTGATCTGTTCAGCCAGGCCGGCGAAGTCATCAAGGTGGTCGATGCCGATGGCAGCAGTTCGGTCGACAACGTGCGATCGATCCTCGAACGCCTGATCGCAGCCGGTCGGGCCGATGCCTTCTTCACCTGTGGTTCGAACCGGTTGCTCGCCGTCATGAAAGACCTGGGTGCACGGCACGGCATCCCCGGACAGGCGGCAATGGAACAGGTGATGGCCTGCGGACTGGGGCCCTGCTACATCTGCGTCCGAACCTTCAACGTGAACGGTCGGCAGGAACTGAAGCGGGTCTGCGTCGAAGGGCCTGTGTTCGATCTCCAGGAGTGCCTCTGATGGCCGACCTGCGCGTCAATCTGGCAGGTCTGGATCTTGCCAACCCCATCATGCACGGCTCGGGCACATTCTCGGCCGAAGTCGGGCAGGTCATCGACATCAACCGCCTTGGCGCGATGGTGGCAAAAACCGTGTCGCGCAACTTCCGCACCGGCAACCCGCCCCCCCGCGTGGCGGAAGTCGAAGGCGGCATGATCAACTCGATCGGCCTGCCCACCAAGGGCCTCGGCTACTTCCTCGAGACGCAGCTGGCCGAATACAAGCAGTACACGCCGCCCCTCATCTGCAGCATTTCGGCCGAAACAGCCGAAGACTTCGCCGACATGGCGGCCGATGTCAGCGTGGCTGGCGTTGATGCGATCGAACTGAACATCTCGTGCCCGACCCGCAAGCCGGGCGGCGGCAACTTCGCGCTGAACGAGGAGCACACCCACAAGGTCGTGGCGATGTGCCGGGCGCGCACCGACAAGATGATCATTGCCAAGCTCTCGCCCAATGCGGGCGATGTGGTGGGCGTGGCCGAAGCCGCCGAGGCGGGTGGCGCCAACGCCCTCACGGTCGCCAACACCATTCTGGGGCTCAAGATCGACGTGAACCGTCGACGACCCGCCATCGGCCAGAAGCTGGGTGGCCTCTCGGGGCCCGGCATCAAGCCGATCATCATGCGCATGGTCTACCAGTGCGCCAAGGCCGTGAAGATTCCGATCATCGGTGTCGGCGGCATCACGAAGGTCGAAGACGTGGTGGAGTACATGCTGGCGGGCGCCACAGCGGTTCAGGTGGGCTACGCCACCTTTCGCAACCCCACCGTGGTGATGGCTCTCATCGACGGGCTGGCCGAGTGGTGCGACGCGAACGGCGTGGCCCGCGCGGCCGATCTAACGGGCGCCATGATCGATGAGGCGCCGCTTGACACCTACGTGGCGGCAAGCGCACCCATCGGTTGAACCCGGCTCGCGCGGCATTCGTCGCGTCGGGTGGGTCCCCGTGCATCGAGCCGGATCGGGCGCCGGGAAAGCGCAGGGCCGAGCCTGTTGAACCGGGCGGATTCCACTAGAATCCGGTCACGGTTTTCTTCACCACGATCAACCTGCGAGACGCCCTCCCGATGAGCCTTGCTGCTGGCTTTCCCGATCGCAAGGTCATCGCCGAACTCACTGCCAAGATGCTCCTCGAGGTCGAGGCAGTGCGTTTCAGCGATGACAAGCCCTTCATCTTCACCTCGGGACTCGCGAGCCCGGTCTACACCGACTGTCGACGTCTGATCTCGTTCCCGCGGGTGCGCCAGACTCTGATGGAATTTGCGACCGCCACCCTGCAGCGCGACGTGGGGTTCGAGCAGTTCGACGCGGTGGCAGGGGGGGAAACCGCCGGCATTCCCTATGCGGCCTGGATGTCCGACCGCCTCGGTCTGCCCATGCAGTACGTACGCAAGAAACCCAAGGGATTCGGACGCAACGCGCAGATCGAAGGCCACCTCGTCCCGGGTCAGCGCACCCTGCTGGTCGAAGATCTCGCGACCGACGGCGGCAGCAAGGTCGGGTTCTGCCGCGCGCTGCGGGATGCCGGGGCCACAGTCGACCATGTCTTCGTTGTCTTCTACTACGACATCTTCCCCGACGGTGCCCGCCTGATGAAGGAAATGGGGGTCACGATGCACTGGCTCGCCACCTGGTGGGATGTCCTCGAGTACGCCCGCTCGCGAGCCCTTTTCTCGGAGTCGACGCTCTCGGAAGCGGAAAAGTTCATGCGCGATCCACGCGGCTGGTCGAAGGCCCACGGCGGCACCGCCGGCGCACTGGGCGATGCCTGATTCGGGAGCCGCGGAGGCGGTACCGTCGAGCGTGGCTCGGGTGCCCGCGCGGGGACCGGCGAGCCTGACCGTCAGAAACCTTGGTGCGGGCCTCATGCAAGGCACCGCCGAGATGGCACGCGCAATGGCCGATGGGCGACTGGATGCCCGGACCGCCGTGCAGCAGTCGCTCGAACAATGCGCCATGCACGAACCGCAGCTCCATGCCTGGGCCTGGCTCGACCCCGACCATGCCATGGCGCAGGCCCGTGCCATCGATGCCGGACCGTACCGAGGCCCACTCCATGGCATCCCGCTCGGGGTGAAGGATGTCATCGACACCTTCGACATGCCCACTGCGATGGGCTCGCCGATCTATGCCGGTCATCGCCCGCCGGCCGATGCGGCCTGCGTCGCGATCGCGCGGGCAGCAGGTGCCGTCATCCTGGGCAAGACGGTGACTGCCGAATTTGCCGGCAGCGCGCCGGGACCAACCGTCAACCCGCATGATGCGAGCCGGACGCCGGGTGGCTCATCGAGCGGATCAGCCGCCGCCGTTGCGGCCGGCATGGTGAGTGCAGCCTTCGGCACACAGACCGGCGGCTCGGTGCTGCGCCCGGCAGCCTTCTGCGGCGTGGTCGGATTCAAACCCGGTTTTGGGCGCTGGAACCGCACCGGCATCAAGCCCTACGCCGACAACCTCGACACAGCCGGCGTCCTCGCCACCTCGCTCGAAGACATCGAACTGCTCGATGCGGTCATGACCGGCAGACCCGCCACCCTCGCGCGTGACGCCGACGTCTTGCGAGCGGTGTCCGTACCCCGGATAGGCCTGTGCCGCACCCACTTGTGGGACCAGGCCGCGCCCGAGACGATCGCCGCCATCGAGGACGCAGCAGCCCGCCTCGCCGTCGCTGGCGCATCGGTGTCGGCGGTCACGCTGCCGACCGGGTTTGCCGACATCACACGCTGGCGACCCGTGCTCGCCAGTCGCGAACGGGCAGTGGCGATGACCGATGAATGGCAACGACACCGCGCGCACCTGAGTGCGGTACTGCACAAGGGCATCGAGCAGGGCCTCGCGGTTGACGCAGCCCGGTACGCGGCAGCGCTCGCGTTCACACTCGACCAACGGGTACGTGCCGCCAGCCTTTTCGAGCACTGCGACATCCTGCTCGCGCCCTGTGCCCACGGTGAAGCACCGGTCGGGCTGGCGTCCACCGGTGATCCGCGCTTTCAGGAAATCTGGACGCTGCTGCACCTGCCCGCCCTCAGCCTGCCGACGCATCGCGGCCCCAACGGGCTGCCGGTAGCGATACAACTCGTCGGGCAGCGCCATGATGACGAACGACTGATTGCCCTCGGGCGCTGGGTCATGCACCACCTCGGCCACTGGCAACACCGATGAATCCGCGCCAGCGGCGTGACCCGCGCCGACTGGCTTACTGCAAGGACCTGACCATGAACGTCTATCCGCTGTTGCGTCCGCTGATCGAACATGTCGATGCCGAGGTCGCGCATGGCCTTGCGATCAAGGCGCTGTCGACCGGCCTGGTCGAGGCCTGTGCCTCGCGCAGTCGAGCCGCCGACGATCCTGTCCTCGCCACCCGGGTCTGGGGACTCGACTTTCCCAATCCGGTTGGCATGGCGGCGGGCTTCGACAAGCATGCCGAGGTCTGCGATGCGATGCTGGCGCTCGGCTTCGGCTTCACCGAGGCGGGCACCGTGACGCCCCTGGCGCAGCCCGGCCAGGCAAAGCCGCGCCTTTTCCGGCTCACCGAAGACGAAGCGGTCATCAATCGATTCGGTTTCAACAGTCAGGGCATGGAACCCTTCGCCCAGCGCCTGGAGCGGCGCACCCGACACGGCATCGTCGGCGCCAACGTGGGCAAGAACAAATCCAGCGAAGATGCGACCGCCGACTATGTCGCCTGCATCGAGCGCGTGGCGCGGTACTGCGACTACCTGGTGGTGAACATCTCATCGCCCAATACGCCCGGGTTACGCGCGCTGCAGGCGCGCGCGCAGATCACCGAACTGCTCGAGCGCTCGATGGAGGCGCGGGCGCGGGCCTGCGGGACCGACCTGCGCCTGCCGCCGATGATCGTCAAGATCGCGCCCGATCTTGACGATCAGGGGCTCGATGACATCGCCCAGGCGGCACTGGCGACCGGCATCGATGGCCTCACGGTCTGCAACACGACTGTCGCACGCCCACCGATGACCAGTCGTCACCGGGATGAACCCGGGGGGTTGTCGGGACGCCCGATTGCTGCGCAGGCTCTCGCCTGCCTGCACCGGATGTATCAGCTCACCGGCGGTCGAATGCCGCTGATCGGCAGCGGCGGCATCGACAGCGGCGCGGAAGCCTACGCCCGCATTCGTGCCGGAGCCTCGCTCATCCAGTTCTATTCGGCGATGGTGTTCCACGGACCGGGACTGGTGAAGACGATCAAGCGCGATCTGGCGGCCTGCCTGCGCGCCGACGGATTCAAGTCGGTCAGCGACGCGGTCGGTGCGGCGCACCGGTCAGCCGGGAGGGCCTAGACCATGCGCGGCGCCTGGTCGGCGATCGTGTGCGCTGTGGGTTTCCAGCGCAGGGCTCAAGGGCTGTCAGGCCCCTTGGCGGGGCTGTATGCCGCACTGGTCGGCAGTGCGCTCTCGGCAATGCTGGCGAGTCCGCCTGCTGCAGCCCAGGGCGCATGGCCACAGCACCCGGTACGCATTGTCGTGCCCTACCCGCCTGGCGGAGTCACCGATCTTGTCATCCGGCAACTCTCGCCGCTTGTCGCCGAGCGGCTTGGACAGCCGGTACTGATCGACAACCGGTCGGGTGCCGCCGGGGTCACCGGCACCGTGTCGGTCGCGCGTGCAGCGCCGGATGGCTACACCCTGCTCGTCACCTTCGATAATTTCAGCAACAACCCCTACCTCTTTCGGAACGCCGGCTACGACGCGGTGCGCGACTTTGCGCCCATTGCCCTCCTGATGCGAAGCCCGCAGGTGCTGATCGTGCCACCCCGACCGGGTGGGCCACGAACACTCGCTGAATTCGTCGACCAGGCGAAGGCGCGCGGTGAAGGCCGTCATTATGCGAGTGCGGGTGCGGGCTCATCAGGACACCTGACCGGCGAGCTTTTCCGGACGGCAACGGGTACCGATCTCATTGCGGTGCACTACAAGGGCGGAGGCCCGGCGATCAACGATATCCTGGGGGGCCAGGTAGATGCCATGTTCACGCCGATCGGCCTTGCGGGTCAGCATGTGAAGGGCGGCCGACTCATCGCGCTGGCAGTCACCTCGGCGCAACGCTCGAGCCAACTGCCCGATGTGCCTGCAGTGGCCGAGCGCTACCCGGGATTCGAAGCGCAGGCCTGGGTCGGGCTGCTGGCACCCGCGCAGACACCGCGCGCGGTGATCGAGCGACTCAATGGCGAGATCAACACCGCACTCGCACGCACTGAGGTGCGCGACAAGTTCGCCGCCCAGGGATACGAGGCCGTCGGTGGCACGCCTGAGAGTTTCGGCGAGTGGGTGCGAGTCGAAGCCGCCCGGTGGGGTGCCCTCATCCGGAGCCGCAACATCACGCTCGACTGAGGTGCTCGCTGGCGGCTGAGGGCACGGCGGCTCGCGTTTACTCGGCGCGGGCACCGGTGCGCCGCACCACCTCGCCCCAGCGAGCCATTTCGAGTTTGATGAATTCAGCGAACTGCGCGGGGGTCGACCCGACCGCCACCGTTCCATCTGCGGCGAAGTGCTCGAGCAGCGTTGGCGTCGTCGCAGCCTTTGCCGCTTCGGCTGCAAGGCGCCCCAGGATGGCCTGAGGGACGCGCGCCGGCGCAATGAGGCCGTACCACTGCGAGGTCTCGAAACCGGGAAACCCCTGTTCTGCGACCGTGCCCACGCCCGACAGCACCGCCACACGCTGGGGCGCCCCCACCGCGATCGCACGCAGCTTGCCCGAGCGGATATGCGGCAGGAGAGGACCCGCCCCGGCCGAGGTCGCCTGAGTCTGCCCCGCGAGCAGATCGGTCAACTGGGGACCCGTACCCTTGTAAGGCACATGGACCACATCGATCTTCGCTACCATTTTCAGGTATTCGAAGGCCAGATGCCCGGCGCTGCCGTTGCCCGCCGAGCCGTAGTAGATGCGCCCCGGCTCGCGCTGTGCCGCCGCGATGAACTCGCGCAGATCCCGTGCCGGGAACGAGGCGTTGACGGCATAGAGCGTGGCCACCTTGCCCAGCAGACTGATCGGTGCGAAGTCGGCGATCGGGTCATAGGGGAGCCTGGCGAACATCCAGGGGTTCATGGCCAGCGTCCCCACATGCCCCAGGATCAGGGTGTATCCATCAGGCTCCGCCCGCGCCACATCCTGCATGGCGACATTGCCCGCACCGCCGGGTCGATTCTCGATCACGATCTGCTGACCCAGACCGCGTGACATCTCGATCACGAACGCTCTCGCAACGATTTCGGAGCTGCCGCCGGGCGCAAAGGGCACCACCAGACGAATCGGCCGCGTCGGGTAACCCTGTGCATGGGCAGCAACCGGCAGGAGGCCAAGGAGAGGGGCAACGAGCGCGACGAAGAGCGGGCCTGCGAGCGTCGCTCTGAAAGACTGGAACATCGGGGTCTCCTCGCACGCACCGCAGGCAACTCGACAGGTTGCCTCGCTCAGAGCCTGCAGGGCTGGATCATACCAACCCGTTTCCCCTTCCCGGCGCGTGCAAAAGCGGGCGCGCTTGGCTCACAATGCGGGTTCAGGTGAAATGTTCAATCGTTGAAGTTCATGGGCAAGGAGCTTCCTCATGTCAGCAGTCATGAAGCCGCACAACCAGGCCGATCGCAAGGCGTTCTACGACCGCATCGATACCCGCAACGTCACGCCGCTGTGGGAAGTGCTGCACGGACTCATCATCAAGGAGCCGAACACGCAGGCGCGGCCCTACCTTTGGGATTGGGCGCAGATGAGGCCCTGGATCCTCGAATCGGCCGGACTGATCACGGCCGAAGAAGCCGAGCGGCGGGTACTCGTCCTTGAAAATCCGGGCCTTCGCGGCAAATCGCGCATCACCAACAGCCTGTATGCCGGCTTGCAACTGATCATGCCGGGCGAGGTGGCCCCGGCGCATCGCCACAGCCAGTCAGCCCTGCGTTTCGTGATCGAAGGCAACGGTGCCTACACGTCGGTTGAAGGTGAGAAGGTGTTCATGCGCCCGGGTGACTTCATCATCACCCCCTCCTGGACCTTCCACGACCACGGCAACCCCGGCAACGAGCCGGTGATCTGGATGGATGGCCTCGATGTAGCCATCGTCGAACTCTTCGACGCCCAGTTCCTCGAGCGCCCCGACGCCAAGGTGCAGCAGACCAGCAAGAGCCAGGGAGAATCGTTCGCGCGCTTTGCCACCACGATGCTGCCCCTGAACTACCGTGCATCGAGCGGCACATCGCCCCTCTTCTGGTATCCGTATGACCGCTCGCGCGAGGCACTGGCGACCCTGTCAAGAGTCGAAGACCCCCATCCGGCGCATGGCTGGAAACTGCAGTACGCGAACCCGGCGACCGGCGGGTTCGTGATGCCGACCATCGCCACGTTCCTGCAGATGATCCCGAAGGGCTTTCGCGGCCAGGACTACCGCTCGACCGATGCCACGGCCTTCACCGTGATCGAGGGCACCGGTACCTTCCACTGCGCCGGGGAATCGTTCCCCTACGGCCCCAAGGATGTCTTCGTGGCGCCCTCATGGCGGCCCTGGCATCTCGACGCAGACGAAGAGAGTGTGATCTTCTCGTTCTCCGACCGTCCCGTGCAGCAGGCACTCGACTTGTGGCGCGAGCAGGCCTGAGCCCGGGGTAGCGGCGCCTCGCGCATGCGTCAGCGGGCAGCCAGACGGGCTGCCAGCAGCGGCTTGACCTCGTGCGTGAGGCGTTCAATGGTCTCGGTGCAGAAACGGGGATCCATCGCGCCGAATCGGGTGATGAAGATGGCCTCGGTGAATCCCATGCGGGCATAGGGTTCGAGGCGCGCTGCGGCCTCCTCGGCGGAACAGATCAGCGTGCGCGCGCGCACCAGATCGATCGGATCGCCAGCGCCCGACAGGTCAGTGAGCCCGCTCAGATCGGTCGGCGAGGCGTCGTCCCACTCATCGTGCTGAAGCAGTTTCACGAAGGCACCGGCGTGCTCGGCAAGCGGGAGCCCGGCACGAGCCAGCGCGTCCTCCTCGGTGTCGGCGATGCAGGCCATGAACGAGACGCCGCTTTGCCGTGCGTCAGGCCGATGACCCGCCGAGGCGTAGGCATCACAGTACCAGCGATGCCTCTGGGCGAGCGACTCGAACGTCATCGGATACTGGTTCATCATCAGTCGGAAGCCGGACGTACCGGCTCGCTCGAAACTGGCCCGATCGTTCGAGGCTGCGATCCAGATGGGAATCGCATCCTGTACCGTCTGCGGCCACGGTTGCAGTCGCGCGAACTGATGAAACTGCCCCTGATGCTCGAAGGGTTCACCGTGCCAGAACTTCTGGATCACCTCGAGGGCCTCGCTGACGCGCGCCGCAGTCTCGGCACGATCAATGCCGAAGGCGTCGAACTCGTGGGGTACGAACCCGCGCGAGATACCCATGTCGAAGCGACCGCCTGACAGCTGATCGACCATCGCGTAATCTTCAGCGACCTGGAGCGGGTGGCGCAAGGGGACCAGCGATACGCCAGCCGCGAGCCTGATGGAGCGCGTCTCGCGGGCCCAGGCCGCGAGCAGCACCGCCGGATTGGGCACCGGCCCGCCGTAGTAGTGGAAATGATGTTCCGTGGTCAGTACACGAGCCCATCCCAGCCGATCAGCCAGGCGAACCGATTCGGTCATCGATTCATAGAACTGCGCCAGACTCTCCGAATAATGCGAGCGCCATGTGGGCAGATAGAATAGCGAGAAATCCATGATGCTCCGATTCCGACAGGACAACTGACGATGTTCACAGTACTACAGCCCCCCGGGTGGGCCAAGCCCCGGGGCTATTCCAACGGCATCGCCGCCGAGGGCACCACGATCTTTGTCGCCGGGCAGATCGGATGGGACGCCCAGTGCCAGTTCGTATCGGACGACTTCGCCCTTCAGGTACGCCAGGCCCTGCAGAACATCGTGGCAGTGCTCGCCGAAGCCGGGGCGCGCCCCGAGCACATCGTGCGCATGACCTGGTATGTGACCAGCAAGCGAGCCTACCTCGATGCCGGGCGCGAGGTAGGCGCCCACTATCGGGAAATCATCGGCCGACACTATCCCGCCATGACGGCCGTCGAAGTGACCGCCCTGATGGAGGACCGTGCCAGGGTCGAGATCGAAGTCACCGCGGTAATCCCGACACCGACACCCAACGATGGAGCCGCCGCATGACCATCGATCATGAACGCCGCTACAACCCCCGCACCACCGTTCTCGACCGCGCGTCGATCGCTGCACGCTGGGATATCGAATCGAACCGCGTACGGCATGAAACGCCTTGCCGGCTCGACATCGCCTACGGCGCCGACCCGATGGAGCGTCTCGATCTTTATCTGCCGACAGGTCAGGCGCGCGCACTGCTGATCTTCATCCACGGCGGTTACTGGCGAGCGAACGACAAGCGCGACTTTGCCTTCCTCGCGCCCGCGTTCACGCGCGCTGGGGTCATGGTGGCCATGCCCAACTATTCCCTGTGCCCTTCAGTGACGGTGGATGCGATCGTAGGCCAGATGATCCAGGCCTGCGCCTGGCTCTATCGCAACGGACGCCACTTCGGGGCACCGGCCGGCGATCTCGTGGTCAGCGGACACTCGGCCGGTGGACACCTGACGGCAATGATGCTCGCCGCTCTCTGGCCTCAGGTGAGCAGCGACCTGCCGTCCAGTCTGGTGCGGGCCGGCATCTCGTTCAGCGGGGTCTACGATGTACGCCCGCTCATCAAGGTCGAGTCGATCAACAGCGAGGTGCGACTCGACGAGGCGATGGCGACGAAGGTGAGCCCGGCGCTGATACCCCCCGCAACCGCCGCCCCCCTGCACACGTTCGTGGGCGCCGAAGAAAACGAGGGATTCCACATCCAGAACGACATCATCGCGAAGGCGTGGCCTGGGGTGACAAAAACCCACCCGGACGTACCGGGCGCCAATCACTTCACGATCCTGAGCCATCTGGCCGACCCCATCAGCACGCTCAATCGAAGCGTGCTGGACATCGTGGTCTCTCACTGACCGGACGTCGAGACGTCATCCGGCGTGTTGCATGGGGAGCGCCGTCAAGCGCTCGCGCACCGTGCCGCCATCAGCGACCTGCCGTGATCAGGCCTTGGCTTCCGCGGGCGCTTCGGCGTCCGGCCGATCCATCAACTCGACCAGCGCCATCGGTGCGTTGTCACCGACACGAAAGCCGCACTTCAGAATGCGAAGATATCCGCCATTTCGGGTGGCGTAACGCGGCCCGAGTACCTCGAAGATCTTGGTGACCATCTCGCGATCACGCAGCCGATTGAACGCAAGACGGCGATTGGAGAGGCTGGGGTGCTTGCCCAACGTGATGATCGGCTCGACCACACGGCGGAGTTCCTTCGCCTTCGGTAGTGTCGTGCGGATCAACTCGTGGTCGAGCAGCGAGTTCGTCATGTTGCGCAGCATCGCGAGTCGATGACTCGAGGTGCGATTCAGTTTGCGAAGACCGTGTCCGTGACGCATTTTTTGACCGTTTCTTGAGGGCGTCGCCAGGGCAACGCCAGGTTAGAAGGATATCAGGCGCGGAGCGGATCGGCTGCGCCGACCGGCGGCCAGTTGTCCAGCCGCATGCCCAGCGTGAGCCCACGCGCTGCCAGCACTTCCTTGATCTCGTTGAGCGACTTGCGCCCCAGATTCGGTGTCTTGAGCAGTTCGGTCTCGGTGCGCTGGATGAGGTCACCGATGTAGTAGATATTCTCGGCCTTCAGGCAATTGGCCGACCGCACCGTGAGTTCGAGATCGTCGACCGGACGCATCAGGATCGGGTCAACGGTCTCCTTCTTCTCGGTCGCGACCGGCTCGCTGGTACCCTCGAGGGCCGCGAATACCGACAGCTGGTCGACCAGAATTCGGGCCGAATGACGAATGGCCTCTTCCGGTTCGATGACGCCGTTGGTTTCGATGTCCATCAGGAGCTTGTCGAGGTCGGTACGCTGCTCGACGCGCGCGCTCTCCACCTGGTAGCTGACGCGACGCACCGGCGAGAACGACGCATCGAGAATGACCCGGCCGATGGTCTTCGACTCTTCGGGCATCATCCGGATGTTGCCGGGCTGGTAACCGCGGCCGCGTTCCACCCGAATCGTCATCTCGAGCTTGCCACCCGGGGACACATGCGCGATGACATGGTCGGGGTTGATGATTTCCACGTCGTGGGTCAACTGGATATCGCTGGCACGCACAGGCCCCTCACCCTCGCGCACGATGTGCAGGGTTGCCTCGTTGCCGCTGGCCAGCTTGAACACCACTCCCTTGAGGTTGAGCAGGATGTCGACGACATCTTCCTGCACGCCTTCAATCGTCGAGTATTCGTGCAGGACCCCCGCGATCTGCACCTCGGTTGCCGCGAAGCCGGGCATCGAGGAGAGCAGCACCCGCCGGAGAGCATTGCCGAGCGTGTGGCCGAAGCCGCGCTCGAACGGTTCCATCACCACACGCGCATGGTACGGGCCGAGCACTTCGACGTCGATGATGCGGGGTTTCAGAAATCCGATGTTCTGCATTGATGATCCTCACACTTCCATGAAGGCCGCGCGTGCAGAGCTTGCGACAGTGCCCTGCCCGCCCGCGGCCCGATCGGCAACCGGGTTGTCCGACTACTTCGAATAAAGCTCGACGACCAGGCTCTCGTTGATGTTCGACGGCAGCTCGGAGCGTTGCGGCATCGCCTTGAAGGTGCCCTTGAGCCCCTTCACGTCCACCTCGATCCACTCGGGGAAACCGCGGCCCTCTGCAGCCTCGGCAGCACCCTTCACTCGCAGATGCCCCTTGGCCCGCGTCGCCACTTCGACGACGTCGCCGGGCCGAACATGATACGACGGGATATTGACCCGACGCCCGTTCACCAGGATGCCGTTGTGGCGGACGACCTGGCGGGCTTCGGTGCGCGACGAGCCAAAGCCCATTCGGTACGAAACCGTGTCAAGCCGCGACTCGAGCAACTGCAGCAGGTTGTCGCCGGTGATACCCTTGCGACGATCGGCCTCGGCGTAAATGCGGCGGAACTGCCGCTCGAGCACACCGTAGGTCTTGCGAACCTTCTGCTTTTCGCGCAGTTGCTTGCCGTAGTCGGACAGTCGCTGACCAGACTTCTGGCCATGCTGACCAGGCGCATAACTGCGACGCTCGACCGCACACTTGTCGGTAAAGCATTTTTCACCTTTCAGGAAAAGCTTCTCGCCTTCCCTGCGGCACTGACGGCACTTGGCGTCAAGATTTCGGGCCACGCTTCGCGCTCCTTCGTTAGATACGACGCCGCTTGGGCGGACGGCAACCGTTGTGCGGTACCGGGGTCACGTCTGAAATGCTGGTGATCTTCAGACCCAGCGCGTTGAGGGCACGAACCGCCGACTCACGCCCGGGGCCTGGCCCCTTGATGCGCACTTCGAGGTTCTTGACACCACATTCCTGTGCAGCACGACCTGCCACCTCCGCCGCAATCTGTGCGGCGAACGGCGTGCTCTTGCGCGAGCCCTTGAAGCCCTGCGCGCCGGAGGTCGACCAGGACAGCGAATTGCCCTGCCGGTCGGTGATCGTGATGATCGTGTTGTTGAAGGACGCGTGAACGTGCGCAATGCCCTCGGCGACGTTCTTCTTGACCTTCTTGCGGGCACGACTTGCGGCTGCCGCGGCTGCCTGCTGCTGTTGTTTGGTTGCCATGTGTCTCTCGTTGAGCGCTCAGGATCACTTGCCGGGTTGCGGCTTGCCCGCAATGGCGGCCTTGCGCGGCCCCTTGCGGGTACGCGCGTTGGTCCGCGTACGCTGGCCCCGCGCTGGCAGCCCACGACGGTGGCGCATGCCGCGATAGCACGACAGGTCCATCAATCGCTTGATGTTCATCGAGACTTCGCGGCGCAGGTCACCCTCTACGGTGAAGCGGCCAACCGCCTCACGCAGCCGATCCATCTCGCCATCGGTCAGATCCTTCATCTTGCGAGTCGGAACGATATTGGTCTGTGCACAGATGACCTGGGCACGCGCGCGGCCGATTCCGTAGATCGCGGTAAGCGCGATGTCGGCCTGCTGATGATTGGGGATGTTTACCCCCGCGATACGAGCCATTGAAGCCTCGGATAAAAACTGACAATTATAACAAGAACGATAGCGTCACGGTAACCGGATGACGGTCAGCCCTGGCGCTGCTTGTGGCGCGGCTCCTTGCAGATCACCCGCACGACACCATTGCGCTTGATGATCTTGCAGTTCCGGCACAGTTTCTTCACTGACGCACGAACCTTCATGTTGCTCTCCTTGCGCCCCTTTCGGGCCGCCGTTCCAGAAGCCCCTGGAGGCTTCCATTGCCTTCAATCTGCGAAGCCGGTTGCGGCTCCTACTTCGTCCGGAACACGATCCGGGCTCGGGTCACGTCATAAGGCGTGATCTCCACCGTAACCTTGTCTCCGGGCAGGATCCGGATGTAGTTCATCCGCATCTTCCCCGAAATGTGCCCCAGAACAACGGCACCGTTTTCCAGTCGGACCCTGAAGGTCGCATTCGGCAGGGACTCGACAATCTCACCCTGCATTTGAATCACATCGTCTTTTGACATGCTTTGGCGTCAGCGCTCCAGCGTTTTGAAGTTCGACTTCTTGAGCAGGCTCTCGTACTGATGCGACATCAGGTAGGCCTGGACCTGCGCCATGAAGTCCATGGTGACGACAACGATGATGAGCAGCGAGGTACCGCCGAAGTAGAACGGTACGTTCCACTTGAGAATGAGGAATTCCGGAAGCAGGCAGATGGCCGTGATGTAGACCGCCCCGACCAGCGTCAGGCGCATCAGGATCTTCTCGAGGTAACGCGAGGTCTGCTCGCCCGGGCGAATGCCGGGAATGAACGCACCGGACTTCTTGAGGTTGTCGGCCAGATCTTTCGGGTTGTACTGCAACGCCGTGTAGAAAAAGCAGAAAAACACGATACCAGCCGCATAGAACATGACGTAAATGGGCTGCCCGGGCGACAGCGCAGCAGCGACGTCCTTCAGCCAGTTGCCGCCATCCTGGCTTCCGAACCAGTTCGCGATGGTGGCCGGGAAAAGGATGATCGACGAGGCAAAGATCGGCGGGATGACCCCGGCACTGTTCAACTTGAACGGTACGTGGGAACTCTGGCCCCCGACCATCGTACGCGCACCGACCTGCCGCTTGGCATAGTTCACCAGCACCTTGCGCTGGCCACGCTCGACGAAGCAAACCAGCCAGGTAACCAGACCCACGGCGATGCAGATGAGCAGTGCGCTGAAGGGACCCATCGCACCGGTGTTGACCAGTTCGAAGAGACCGCCGATCGCCGCCGGCAACCCGGCAGCGATACCGGCGAAGATGATGATGGAGATCCCGTTGCCCAGGCCTCGTTCGGTGATCTGCTCACCAAGCCACATCAGGAACATGGTCCCCGTCGTGAGGGTCACGACGCTGGTCACGCGGAACATCAGCCCCGGGTCGAGCACGAGGTTGGGTTGCGATTCGAGCATGACCGAAATGCCGGTGGCCTGAAAGAGCGCAAGCGCAACCGTTCCGTATCGGGTGTACTGGGTGATCTTGCGCTGACCCGACGCACCATCCTTGCGGAGCGACTCGAGTTGCGGCGACACCGTCGTGAGCAACTGCATGATGATCGAGGCCGAGATGTACGGCATGACCCCGAGTGCAAACACGGTGAAGCGTGACAGTGCCCCACCAGAGAACATGTTGAACAGGCCCAGAATGCCGCCCTGCTGACCCTTGAAGAGCGTCGCGAGCTCGTTCGGATCGATGCCGGGAACCGGAATGTGCGCCCCGATCCGGTAAACGACGAGCGCACCCAGCAGGAACCACAGCCGACGCTTGAGGTCGGCGTGCTTTCCTGCGTTGCCAGCGGGTGAGTTGCGAGTCGCCATCGGGTGCGGAGGGTTCTGGTCGGTTCGGGAAGGGTCAGACGGCTTCAGCAGGCTCGGCGATGCTGCCGCCGAGCGCCTCGATGGCGGCACGGGCGCCCTTGGTTGCACCGACGCCGACCAGGTTGACCTTGCGGGTCAGTTCCCCGGCGAGAATGACCTTGGCGCGCACGGCGAGACGGGAGACCACACCGGCGGCCTTCAGGATGTCGAGGTCCACCTGCTCTGCACCGAGCCGCTCCAGGTCTGCGAGGCGCACTTCGGCGCTGAGCCCACGCTCAAGCGACGTGAAGCCCCGCTTGGGCAGACGGCGATACAGGGGCATCTGCCCGCCCTCGAAGCCCACCTTGTGAAAGCCACCCGAGCGCGACTTCTGCCCCTTGTGACCACGCCCGGCAGTCTTGCCAAGACCGGAACCGATCCCGCGACCGACACGCTTGTCGGAATGCCGGGCACCGACGCCCGGCTTGAGGGTATTGAGTTTCATCGCTCTTATCCTTCTGCGCGCAGCAGATAGCCGACAGCGCGGATCATGCCGCGCGATGCCGGCGTGTCGATTACCTCGACGGTCTGGTTCATCCGACGCAGCCCAAGCCCGCGAACCGTTGCCCGGTGAGCCTTCTTGCATCCGATGGGGCTCTTGACGAGCGTCACCTTGATTGTCTTTTCAGCCATGACAGTTCTCTCTATTCGCGCAGCGCGGCTCAGGCCTTGCCGAGCAGTTCCTCGACGGTCATCCCGCGCTTGGCGGCGATTTCGTACGGGGTCTTCATGGACTGCAGACCATTGATGGTTGCACGCACCACGTTGTACGGGTTGCTGGTGCCGATGATCTTGGCCAGAACGTTCGTGAGTCCCATCACCTCGAACACGGCACGCATCGGGCCGCCGGCGATGATCCCGGTACCTTCCGAGGCTGGTTGCATCAGCACGGTGCATGCACCATGGCGCCCGACGACGGCATGATGCAGGGTGCCGTTCTTCATGCTGACACGCGTCATCTTGCGGCGCGCCTCTTCGAGTGCCTTCTGCACGGCGACCGGCACCTCACGCGCCTTGCCCTTGCCCATGCCGACGCCCCCGTCACCATCACCCACGACGGTAAGCGCAGCAAACCCGAGAATACGGCCGCCCTTCACCACCTTGGTGACGCGGTTGACCGCGACCATCTTCTCGCGAAGACCGTCGCCGCGATCTTCCTGTTGCTGCACCTTCTGAACTCGTGCCATCTCGACTCCTTGGCGAACCCGCGCTCAAGCCCGGGTTGCGCACCATGCTGTGTCAATCAGAACTTGAGGCCGGCCTCGCGCGCCGCATCTGCCAGCGCCTTGACACGACCGTGATATCGGAAACCACCGCGATCGAACGCGACCCGATCGATGCCTGCCTTCTGGGCTTCAGCGGCAATCCGCTGCCCGACCAGAACGGCGGCCTGGACGTTGCCCCCGTTGGCGACCTGTCCGCGCAGTTCCTTCTCGAGCGTTGAAGCGCTCGCCAGCACGGTGGCACCATCGGCGGTGAAAACCTGCGCATAGATATGCAGGTTGGTACGGTGTACCGAAAGTCGCGGCACGCCAAGCTCGTGGATCTTCGCTCGGGTGGGCCGCGCACGGCGCAGTCTTGATAGGTTCTTGTCGGTCATGGCCTCGCGCCTTTACTTCTTCTTCGTTTCCTTGATGATGACCTGCTCGTCGGCATACCGGATGCCCTTGCCCTTGTAGGGTTCGGGCGGACGGTAGGCGCGAACTTCAGCAGCCACCTGGCCGACACGCTGACGGTCGGCTCCCTTGATCAGGATTTCGGTCTGGGTCGGGGTTTCACACTTCACACCGGCCGGCATCTGATGCACGACCGGATGGGAATAACCGACCTGAAGGTTGAGCTTGTCTCCCTGGGCCTGGGCGCGATAGCCCACCCCGACGAGATTCAGCTTCTTCTCGAAGCCCTTGCTGACACCCGTGACCATGTTGGCGACGAGTGCGCGCATGGTTCCGGACATCGCATTCGACATGGCCGACGCGTCGAGCGTCTCCATGAGGATCTGCTCGCCTTCCTGGCGTACACCCACGCCCGCAACGATCGTCTGCGACAGGGTACCCAGGGGCCCCTTCACCGCGACGGCGCCACCTGCAATGACGACTTCGACGCCCTTGGGCACCGGAATGGGGTTCTTTCCTACGCGTGACATGGACGGTTCTCCTCGCTCAAGCCACGACGCAAAGCACTTCACCACCGACTCCGGTAGCGCGCGCCTTGCGATCGGTCATCACGCCACGGGACGTGGACACGATGGCGATGCCGAGACCGTTCATCACGGTGGGGATGTCGCCAGCGCCGCGGTAGATGCGCAGCCCGGGACGACTGACCCGGTCGATGCGCTCTATGACAGGCGAACCCGCGTAGTACTTCAGGTCGAGCGCAATCTCGGACTTGCCAGCTTCGGTCTTCACGGCAAAGCCATCGATGTAGCCTTCGTCCTTGAGCACCTGCGCGATGGCTGCCTTCAGCTTCGAGGCGGGCATTGCGACACGCGTCTTGCCGGCTGTCTGCGCATTGCGGATGCGCGTCAACATGTCGGCGATCGGATCGGTCATGCTCATTCGTCAAATACTCCTGGAAATGCGTTGCCGCTTACCAACTCGCCTTCACGACGCCCGGGATCTCACCGCGCATCGCGACTTCGCGAAGCTTGTTTCGACCCAACCCGAACTTGCGGAACACGCCACGCGGACGGCCGGTGATCTGGCACCGGTTGCGCAAGCGCGTCGGGGACGCATCGCGCGGCAGTTTCTGCAGCGCCTCGCGAGCGGCGTATCGCTCGTCATCCGACAGCGCGGGATCCTGCGTGCGGGCGATGATCTCGCTGCGCTTCTTGGCGAACTTGGCGACCGTCTTGCGGCGCTTTTCTTCGCGATTGATGAGTGCCACTTTGGCCATTGCGTCAGATCCTCAGCTTGCCCGGAAGGGGAACTTGAAGGCGGCGAGCAGCGCACGCGCCTCGTCGTCGGTCTTGGCGGTGGTGGAGATGCTGATGTTCATCCCCCGCAGCGCGTCGATCTTGTCGTACTCGATCTCGGGAAAAATGATCTGCTCACGCACCCCGAGGTTGTAGTTGCCGCGACCGTCAAAGGCACGCCGCGGAATCCCGCGAAAGTCACGGATTCGAGGAATCGCGATGGTCACCAGACGATCGAGAAACTCATACATGCGGTTGCCGCGCAACGTGACCATGCAGCCCACCGGGTAACCCTGGCGCACCTTGAAGGTCGCGATCGACTTGCGGGCCAGCGTGACGACCGGCTTCTGACCGGCAATCTTGACCATGTCACCGACCGCGTTGTCGAGGATCTTCTTGTCACCGACAGCCTCACCCACGCCCATGTTGAGCGTGATCTTGAGGATGCGCGGCACCTCCATCACCGACTTGTAGCCGAACTGCTGCTTCAGCGCCGGGGCGATTTCCTTGAGGTACTGTTCATGCAGACGCGCCATGCTCATGCCCCTTGTTTCGTGTCGACGAGCTCGCCGTTCGACTTGAAGAAACGGGCCTTGCGCGCCTGTTCGCCTTCACCGACCAGCTTGATGCCTACCCGATCCGCCTTCTGCGTCTGCGGGTTGTACAGCGCCACATTCGAGATGTGAATGGGCATGTCACGCTCGACGATGCCGCCCGCGTCGCCGCGCATCGGATTCGGCTTCACGTGCTTCTTGGCGCGATTGATGCCTTCCACCACGACGTGGTCGGCATCGACGCGGCGCGACACCGCGCCGCGCTTGCCCTTGTCGCTGCCGGAGATGACGATGACTTCATCGCCTTTGCGAATCTTTTCCATGCGGGAACGCTCTCAGAGAACTTCGGGTGCGAGGGAGACGATCTTCATGAACCGCTCGGAGCGCAGTTCGCGCGTCACCGGTCCGAAGATACGGGTGCCGATCGGCTCGAACTTTGCGGTCAGCAGAACGGCCGCGTTGGCATCGAAACGAACCAGCGATCCGTCAGGACGGCGAACACCCTTCGCCGTACGCACGACCACCGCGTTGTAGATCTCGCCCTTCTTGACACGACCGCGAGGGGCCGCATCCTTGACCGTGACCTTGATGACGTCGCCGATGCCGGCATAACGCCGCTTCGAACCGCCCATCACCTTGATGCACATGACAGCGCGCGCACCGGTATTGTCGGCCACGTCGAGTACCGACTGCATCTGGATCATTGCTTCTCTCCAACTTCTCCGAGGCTCACCCGGCGGGCGACTCTCGGTCAGTTTTGGATTCCGTTAAGGAAAACGCCGGCCAGGAAAGGCACGGCAAGGAACCCAAGATTCTAGCATCATCAAAACGGCAACGTCAACAACCTTCCGACGTTATCGTGCACGCTCGACCAGCGCCACCACCTTCCAGGACTTGGTCTTGGCCAGGGGACGGCATTGCTCGATGGTGACCAGGTCACCTTCGTGGTATTCGTTCTTCTCGTCGTGCGCGTGGTAGCGGTTCGAACGCTTGATGACCTTGCCATACAGCGGGTGGGTCACTCGACGCTCGACCAGCACCGTGACGGTCTTGTCCATCTTGTCGCTGACGATCCGACCGGTCAGGGCGCGGACAACCTTGTTCTGCGGTTCTGTCATTTCTGGCTCGCCTTTTCGGTAATCAGCGTCCGAACGCGCGCGATGTCACGGCGCAGGCTACGCAGCTGGTTGGTGTTGGTGAGTTGCTGGGTCGCCTTCTGCATGCGCAGCGAAAATTGCGCACGCAGGAGCGAGCTCAGCTCCTGGTCCAGTTCGGCGCCCGTCTTGGCGCGCAGCTCAATCGTCTTCATCAACTCACCCCACCTGTCGCTGCACAAAGACGGTCTTCAGCGGCAGCTTCGCCGCTGCGAGGGCAAACGCGGCACGTGCCAGCGACTCCTCGACCCCGTCCATCTCGTAGAGCACCTTGCCGGGCTGAATCTCGGCAACCCAATACTCCGGGTTCCCCTTTCCTCCGCCCATCCGGACCTCTGCCGGTTTCTGTGACACAGGCTTGTCGGGGAAGATGCGAATCCAGATGCGGCCGCCGCGCTTGATGTGACGGGTCATCGCACGACGCGCCGCCTCGATCTGGCGCGCCGTCAGACGACCCCGCGCCACGGACTTCAGCCCGTACTCACCGAAGGACACCTTGGATCCGCGCGTGGCGATTCCGGTGTTCCGGCCCTTTTGCTGCTTGCGATATTTGGTTCTAGATGGTTGAAGCATCGCCCGGTTCCTTCGTCGTCTTCTTCACCACACGGCGCACAGGCGCAGTGGCAGGCGCAGCGGGAGCCGCAGCGGCCTTGGGTTTGTCGCCTTCCGGCTTTGCAGTCCCCGTGTCGCCACGGGCTTCGGCAGCGGTTCGCCGAACGCGGCCCGGCGCGCCGCCAGGCCGTCCTTCGCCATCACGCGGGCCGCGAGGGCCCCGCGGCGGGCGACGCGTCTGGTCATCGTCTGCAGCCGCGGGCAGCGCCGGCGGCTGCTCGCCACGGGCCAGCACGTCACCCTTGTAGACCCAGACCTTGATGCCGATGACACCGTAGGTGGTCTTGGCTTCCGAGAAGCCGTAGTCGAGATCGGCACGCAGCGTGTGGAGCGGCACCCGACCTTCGCGGTACCACTCGGTCCGCGCGATGTCGATACCGTTCAGGCGTCCTGCGCTCATGATCTTGATGCCCTGGGCACCGGCGCGCATTGCGTTCTGCATCGCCCGCTTCATGGCACGCCGGAACATGATCCGTTTCTCGAGCTGTTGACCGATCGAATCGGCGATCAGTTGGGCATCGATCTCGGGCTTCTTCACTTCTTCGATATTCACGTGCACGGCCTGCACGTGAAGGATGCGGCGAAGATCAGCCTTGATGATCTCGATGTCCTCGCCCTTCTTGCCGATGACGGCACCCGGACGAGCGCTGTGAATGGTGATGCGGGCGTCCTTCGCAGGGCGCTCGACGATCACTCGAGCGACGCTCGCATGCGACAGCCGCTTGCGCAGGTATTCACGAACACGGAGATCCTCGTTCAGCATCGAGGCAAAGTTGCGGCTGGTCGCGAACCAGCGCGACGTCCAGGCCTTGTTCACCGAGAGCCGGAATCCGGTCGGATGGATTTTCTGTCCCATGGGGTGCCTTTAGTTGGATGAGACGCGGTCGATGGCGTGCATGTCAGGCCGCCTTGCCTTTCGCACCATCGCTGACGGTAACGAAGATATGGCAGGTTGGCTTCGAAATGCGATTGCCACGCCCCTTGGCGCGCGCAGCGAAACGACGCAGCGTCGCCCCACGCTCGACCATGATGCGACTCACCTTGAGCTCATCGACGTCCGCGCCATCATTGTGCTCGGCGTTGGCAATCGCCGACTCGAGCACTTTCTTGATGATGTGAGCCGCCTTCTTGGGACTGAAGGTGAGGATGTTGAGGGCACGGTCGACCGGCAGACCGCGCACCTGATCGGCCACCAGGCGGCCTTTCTGGGCCGACAAGCGTACGCCGAAGACTTTGGCTTGAGTTTCCATGGACCGCTCCTACTTGCGCGCTGCGGTTTTCTTGTCCGCAGTGTGACCCTTGAAGGTCCTGGTGAGCGCGAACTCGCCGAGCTTGTGACCCACCATGTTCTCGGTCACGAAGACCGGAATATGCTGCTTGCCGTTGTGCACCGAGATCGTGAAACCCACAAAGTCGGGAATCACGGTCGAGCGACGCGACCAGGTCTTGATCGGCTTCTTGTCGTTGTTTGACCGCGCGGTATCCACCTTCTTGAGCAGGTGGAGGTCGACGAACGGTCCTTTCTTGAGCGAACGTGGCATGGCTGTCTACCTATTTCTTGTATCGGCGCGTGACGATCATGCTGGTCGTGCGCTTGTTGCGACGAGTGCGATAGCCCTTGGTGAGCGTGCCCCACGGGCTGACCGGATCCATACCAGCAGCGGTCTTGCCTTCACCGCCACCGTGCGGGTGGTCAACCGGGTTCATGGCCACGCCACGAACCGTTGGCCGCACACCACGCCAGCGCATCGCGCCTGCCTTGCCAATCGACCGCAGGTTGTGCTCTTCGTTGCTCGCCTCACCGATGGTCGCGCGGCAATCGACATGGATCTTTCGCACTTCACCCGATCGCATCCGGATCTGCGCGTAGCTGCCGTCGCGCGCCAGGAGTTGAACCGAGGTGCCGGCCGCACGGGCGATCTGCGCACCCTTCCCGGGCCGCATCTCGATGCAGAAGATCGTCGAACCGACCGGGATGTTGCGAAGGGGCAGGGCATTTCCGGCGCGAATCGGCGCCTCGGGCCCGCTCATGAGTGTCGTGCCGGCAGCCACACCCTTGGGCGCAATGATGTAGCGACGCTCGCCATCGGCGTAGCACAACAACGCGATGTGGGCGCTGCGATTCGGGTCATATTCGACCCGCTCGACCTTGGCAGCGATGCCGTCCTTGTTGCGACGGAAGTCGATGACGCGATAGTGCTGGCGATGACCGCCACCCTGATGGCGAACCGTGATCTGACCCGTGTTGTTACGACCGGCCTTCTTCGACTGCGGTTCGGTCAACGCGGCATGCGGCCGGCCCTTGTACAGGTCAGGGTGAACGACCTTGACGACGGCACGCCGTCCGGGGGATGTCGGTTTTACTTTGACGAGAGGCATGGCGTTACTCCGTGGCCTGGAAGTTGATGTCCTGGCCGGCCTTGACAGTCACGTAGGCCTTTTTCCAGTTGATTCGACGGCCCAGACGCCCGCCGAACCGCTTGGTCTTGCCGTGGACATTGACCACCGAAACCCCGGTGACCTCGATCTGGTTGTCCTTGCGGCTGAACATCAGCTCGACGGCCGCCTTGATTTCGGGCTTCGTGGCGCGATCGAGCACACGGAACACGTACTGGTTGTTCTTCTCGCCTACCAGCGTGCTCTTCTCGGAAATGATGGGTGCGAGCAGCACCTGCATCAACTTCTGGTCGTTGGCTGAGCTCATGCCCACATCTCCTCGATCTTCGACACGGCCTTGCGCGTCATCAACACATTGTCGTAGTGCACCAGCGAGACCGGGTCAGCCTGGTGCACGCCGAGGATCAACACGTTGGTGAGGTTGCGCGACGACAGCCACAGGTTCTCATCGACTTCGTCGGTGATCACGAGAACCTGCTCGAGGCCCATGCTCTTCACCTTCTGAGCCAGCAGACGGGTCTTCGGCGCCTCGATGCTGAAGTCATCGACGACCTTCAGCCGGTCTTCACGAGCCAGTTGCGAGAGGATGGAAGCCATGCCGGCCCGATACATCTTGCGATTGATCTTCTGCTCGAAGTTTTCGTCAGGGGTCGACGCGAAGATCCGACCACCACCACGCCACAGCGGACTCGAAGCCTTGCCCGCCCGGGCTCGACCCGTGCCCTTCTGGCGCCATGGCTTCTTCTTCGACTTGGACACTTCGCTGCGTCCCAACTGCTTGCGGGTACCCAGGCGGCCGTTGGCCTGATAGGCGACGACGATCTGGTGCACGAGTGCTTCGTTGTAATCGCGGCCGAACAGCGTATCGGCTGCGGACAGGGTCGCCGAGCTGGCGCCATTTGCATCAATGATCTTGAGTTCCATGCTCCGCCTCACTTCTTGCCGGCTTTGGCCGGGTTGACAGGCTTCGACGAGGCCTGGACCTGCTTGGCGCGCTTCGGCTTGACGGCAGGCCGCACCACCACATGGCCACCGGCCGACCCCGGCACGGCGCCCTTGATGAGCAACAGCTGGCGCGCGACGTCAACGCGCACGACTTCGAGGCCCTGCACGGTTGCGCTTACATCGCCCAGGTGACCGGCCATGCGCTTGCCAGGGAAAATCCGGCCCGGATCCTGCGCCTGCCCGATCGAGCCCGGCGTGTTGTGCGAACGCGAATTGCCGTGGCTGGCACGATTGGACGAGAAGTTGTGCCGCTTGATGACGCCGGAGAATCCCTTGCCTATCGTGGTTCCCGAAACATCGACGAACTGGCCAACCGCAAACAGTTCGACACTGATGCGTCCGCCGGGCGCAAGTTCACCCAGCTCCTGTTCGGTGGTTCGGAATTCGCTGATCAGCGTACCGGCTTCGACACCGGCCTTGGCCAGGTGGCCAGCCAGCGACTTGTTGACGCGCGATGCGCGACGCTTGCCATACACCACCTGCACGGCACAGTAGCCGTCGGTGTCGGGGCGCTTCACCTGCGAGATACGGTTGTCGGCAACATCAACGACCGTTACTGGCAGCGACGCGCCATCATCCGTAAAAATACGGGTCATGCCGACCTTGCGGCCGACGAGTCCGAGTGTCATGTTCTGTTTCCCTCTTCGAGGGGCCGACTACGATCGGTCGGCCAAGCTTTTTGGTACTGCGCTATTGCTACCGCCGCGAGGCAAGACGCTTCGCGACGCCGCTACGGGTACGACTCTACTTCAGTGCCACATCGACCCCAGCCGGGAGGTCGAGCTTCATCAGGGCATCGACCGTCTTGTCCGTCGGGTCGATGATGTCCATCAGGCGAACGTGCGTACGGATCTCGAACTGGTCGCGCGAGGTCTTGTTCACGTGCGGACTGCGCAAGACGTCGAAGCGCTCGATGCGCGTCGGCATCGGGATCGGGCCCCGAACCACCGCGCCGGTGCGCTTCGCCGTGTCGACGATTTCAGCCGCAGACCGGTCGATGAGGCGATAGTCGAACGCCTTCAGCCGGATGCGGATCTTCTCAGTCTTGGTTGCCATCAGAGTCTCACTCAATCACTTTGGCGACGACACCGGCGCCCACGGTCTTGCCACCTTCGCGAATCGCAAAGCGCAGGCCCTGCTCCATCGCGATCGGCTGAATCAGCGTCACGACCAGCTTGATGTTGTCACCCGGCATCACCATCTCGGTGCCTTCCGGCAACTCCAC
>CANGMI010000002.1 GCA_947455195.1 Pseudomonadota bacterium
AGCGACGTGAGCGGTCGTGAGGCCGGCCGCAGCCGAGGTGAGGCTTGAGAGTGCGCTGGTACCGAGGGCGGCCACCTGGGCGGTGCCCAGTGTGTTGACCTGGGCACTGGTGAGGCCTGCGGCGTTGGTGCCGAGGTTTGCCACTTGAGCCGTGGTGAAGCCTGCCAGGGCGGTGGAGGCGAGGGCCTGCACCTGGGCAGAGCTCAGGGTAGCGATGTCGGCAGTCGTGAGGCCTGCGGCATTGGTGCCCAGGGCAGCGATCTGCGCGGTGGAGAATGTGGCGACATCGGCGGTTGGCAAGAATCCGATCGCGCTGGAACTCAGGCTGCCGATACTCGTACCCAGGGCAGCGACGTGAGCGGTCGTGAGGCCGGCCGCAGCCGAGGTGAGGCTTGAGAGTGCGCTGGTACCGAGGGCGGTCACCTGGGCGGTGCCCAGTGCGTTGACCTCGGCACTGGTGATGCCTGCGGCATTGGTGCCGAGGCTTGCCAGTTGAGCCGTGGTGAAGCCTGCCAGGGCGGTGGAGGCGAGGGCCTGCACCTGGGCTGAGCTCAGGGTCGCGATGTCGGCAGTCGTGAGGCCTGCGGCATTGGTGCCGAGGGCAGCGATCTGCGCGGTGGAGAATGTGGCGACATCGGCGGTTGGCAAGAAGCCGATCGCGCTGGAACTCAGGCTGCCGATACTCGTACCCAGGGCAGCGACGTGAGCGGTCGTGAGGCCGGCCGCAGCCGAGGTGAGGCTTGAGAGTGCGCTGGTACCGAGGGCGGCCACCTGGGCGGTGCCCAGTGTGTTGACCTCGGCGCTGGTGAGGCCTGCGGCGTTGGTGCCCAGGGCGGCAATGCCGGAGGTGGGAAGGCTCAGGAGCGTGGCGCTGGCGACTGCCGCGAGTTGGGCGCTGGTGAAGGCACCAAAGGTGGTTCCCAGGGCGGCGAGCTGGCCAGCACTGAAGCCCGTGATGGCGGTGGTCGGAATCGCCGCAGCCGCAGTGGCACTGAGGAAGGCGACGTTGGTGCCCAGGGCAGCGACCTGCGCGGTGGAGAATGTGGCCACATCGGCGGTTGGCAAGAAGCCGATCGCGCTGGAACTCAGGCTGCCGATACTCGTACCCAGGGCAGCGACGTGAGCGGTCGTGAGGCCGGCCGCGGCCGAGGTGAGGCTTGAGAGTGCGGTGGTACCGAGGGCGGCCACCTGGGCGGTACCCAGTGTGTTGACCTCGGCGCTGGTGAGGCCTGCGGCATTTGTGCCGAGGGCAGCTACTTGCATGGTAGAGAGTGCCGCGATATCGGCAGCGGGCAGTGCGGCAATCGTGCTGGACTCAAGGAACGCAACTTGAGTGCCAATGGCAGCCATGGCAGTGATGTTGAGATTCGCGGCGTTGGTGCCCAGCGCCGAGATCTGACTGCCGGACAGGCCCGCGGCGTTGGTGCCAAGCGAAGCCAGTTGTGCGCTGGAGAGCGCTGCCATCCGTGCCGTTGAGAGTGCACCGATGGTCGCCGGGTCGAACAGCGCGACCTGAGTGCCGATGGCGGCAATGGCGGTGGTTGTGAGATTGGCAGCACTGGTTCCAAGTGCGGCAAGCTGATCACTCGTGAGGCTGGCGGCGTTGCTGCCGAGGGCGGCCAACTGGGCGCTTGAAAGGGCAGCGACCTGCGCCGTTGAGAGTGCATCGATGGTGGCTGAATCGAAAAGTGCTACCTGGGTGCCGATGGCGGCAATAGCCGAGGTGCTCAGTTGCGACGCCTTGGTTCCCAGGACCGAGATGTCGACGCTGGTCAATCCTGCTGCGTTGGCGCCAAGCACCGCTAGCTGTGCGCTGGAGAGAGCTGCCACGTGCGCCGTTGACAGCGCACCTATGGTCGCTGAGTCGAACAGTGCCACCTGAGTACCGATGGCGGCAATGGCCGTGGTGGTGAGATTGACGGCTTTGGTGCCCAGCGCCGAGATCTGATCGCCAGTCAGGCCTGATGCGTTACTGCCGAGGGCGGCCAACTGGGCGCTTGAGAGCGCAGAGACCTGTGCGGGGGAAAGTGCTCCGACTGTTGCCGGGTCGAATAGTCCAACCTGCGTGCCGATGGCGGCAATGGCTGCACCGTTCAGACGAGCAGCGTTGGTACCGAGGACTGCGATTTCAGCGCTGGTCAATCCTGCTGCGTTGGTGCCAAGCGAAGCCAGCTGTGCGCTGGAGAGCGCTGCCATGTGCGTCGTTGAAAGTGCGCCGACCGTTGCTGAATCGAACATCGCCACCTGGGTGCCGATGGCGGCCATGGCGGTGGTGGTGAGATTGGCAGCGTTGGTGCCCAGAGCGGCGATCTGATCACTCGTGAGGCCAGACGCGTTGCTGCCGAGTGCGGCCAACTGCCCGCTCGAGAGCGCACTTATCTGTGCCGAGGGCAGTGCCGCGATGGTGCTGGAGTCAAAGAACGCAACTTGGGTGCCGATGGCGGCCATGGCCGTCATGTTCAGACGAGCAGCGCTGGTGCCGAGGGCTGCGATGTCGGTGCTGGTAAAGCCTGCGGCGTTGGTGCCAAGCGAAGCGAGCTGCGCGCTGGAGAGCGCTGCCACGTGCGCCGTTGAGAGCGCACCTATGGTCGCTGAGTCGAACAGCGCTACCTGAGTGCCGATGGCGGCCATGGCTGCACCGTTCAAGCGAGCAGCGTTGGCCCCAAGAGCGGCGATCTGATCACTCGTGAGGCCGACTGCATTACTGCCGAGGGCGGCCAACTGGGCGCTTGAGAGGGCAGCGACCTGTGCGGGGGAAAGTGCTGTGACCGTTCCCGTGTCGAACAGTGAAACCTGAGTGCCGATGGCTGCAATGGCCGTCGTGTTCAGACGAGCAGCGTTGGTGCCCAGGGCTGCGATATCGGCGCTGGTCAATCCTGCGGCGTTGGTGCCAAGCGAAGCCAGCTGTGCGCTGGAGAGCGCTGCCACGTGCGCCGTTGAAAGTGCGCCGACCGTTCCCGTGTCGAACAATGAAACCTGAGTGCCGATGGCTGCAATGGCCGTCGTGTTCAGACGAGCAGCGCTGGTGCCGAGGGTTGCGATATCGGCGCTGGTGAATCCTGCGGCGTTGGTGCCGATTGAGGCCAGCTGCGTGCTGGAGAGCGCTGCCACGTGCGCCGTTGAAAGTGCGCCGACCGTTCCCGTGTCGAACAGTGAAACCTGAGTGCCGATGGCTGCAATGGCCGTCGTGTTCAGGCGAGCAGCGCTGGTGCCGAGGGTTGCGATATCGGCGCTGGTGAATCCTGCGGCGTTGGTGCCGATTGAGGCCAGCTGCGTGCTGGAGAGCGCTGCGACTTGTGCTGTCGAGAGTGAGCCGATGGTCGCCGGGTCGAATAGTGCGACCTGAGTGCCGAGGGCAGCGATGGCGGTGGTGTTCAGGCGAGCAGCGCTGGTGCCCAGAGCGGCGATCTGGTCACTCGTGAGGCCGACCGCGTTACTGCCAATTGCGCTCAGCTGGGCGCTCGAGAGGGCAGCGACCTGTGCGGGGGAAAGTGCGCCGACCGTTGCTGAATCGAACAGCGCTACCTGAGTGCCGATGGCGGCCATGGCTGCACCGTTCAGGCGAGCAGCATTGGTGCCCAGAGCGGCGATCTGGTCACTCGTGAGGCCAGACGCGTTGCTGCCCAGGGCAGCCAGCTGTGCGCTCGAGAGCGCAGCCAGGTGTGCCGCGGGGAGTGCAGCGATGGTTTCCGGGTCAAGGAGCGAAATGCGAGTCCCCAGGGCGTTGATCGCTGTCGTCGAGAGGCTGGCCGCCTGGGTCGACAAGGTGCGGATGGCCTCGCTCGTGAGCCCGGCTGCGTTGGTACCAAACTGGGCGATCTGTGCGCTCGACAGACCTCGGCCTGAGAGACCCTCGAGCGTACTCGTCGCCAGGGCGCTGAGCGTCGCGGCAGCGATCGCCCCGTAGACCGAGGGGTCGATCGCGGCAATCTGGCGAATCGACAGTGCGAGCACGTCATCGGCCGGCAGCGCAGCCAGCGCGCTGCTGCTCAAGGCGCCGATGCGGGTGCCCAGGGCCGAGATCTGCTCGGCGCTCAGCGCTGCGGCAGACGAGGCGAGGAGCGCCCCGAGCGCCCGGCCCTGGAGCGCAGCGGCCGCGGTGCCCAGGGCGGTGATGTCCTCGGCGGCGAGGCCGGCTGCGTTCGTGTGCAGGGCGGCAATCTGTGCACTGCTCATGGCCGCGAAGTCGGCGCTGTGCAGTGCGGCGGTCTGGCTCACGCTGAGGGCATCGAGCGCAGCGGTGCTCAAGCCCGCCACGGCAGGGCTTGCGAAGGCCCCAACCGATGAGCCCAGTGCGGCCATCGCCTCGGCCCCCAGTACGCCCAGCGCCCCCGAGGGCAGTGCGGCCAGTGCGCTGGAGCCCAGCAGACCGATGCGGGTGCCGATTGCCCCGAGGCTGGTCGCCGACAGGCCGGCTGCGTTGGCGTTGAGCCCCTCGAGCTGGACGGCGGTGAGCACGCTCGTCTGGCCCGTGCCCAGCCCTGCAACCTGGGCGCTCGACAGTTGCGCGATCTGGGCACGATCAAGGCCCAGCATCTGGTCACTCGAGAGGGCACCCACCTGAGCGGCGCTCAGTGAGCGGAGCTGATCGCTCGACAGGGCGTGCACGGTGGCGGCCGAGAGCGCCTGGATCGAGCCGGTGTCCAGGCTCGCAAGACTGGGGCCCAGGGTGGCAGCGGCACGCAGGCCGGTGGCGATGGCGTCGATCTGGCCGATGAGCAGCAGCACCTGGCTGCTGGCTGCGCTCTGGCTGCCGGAGGCCTGCGGATTGATCAGGCTGGCACCGGCCAGCAGCACCCCGGTGCCGCTGCTCAGCGTGCCCGAGTCGAGGTCGATGCGCAGCACCGCCAGCGTGCTGCCGATGCTGCCCGAGTGCGTGTCGTAGCCGGCCAGTGCGGCGAGGATCGCCCCATAGGTCTGTGCGGCCTGGGTGCCAGCATCAAAGTCGCTGCTGCCCACGACCGCAACCGGGTCACCGGTGATGCTCGCCAGGCCCAGCGCGTGCGACACCGCGGCATTCAGCCGGGTGACCTCGGTGGCGGCAGCAGGCGGCACCATGCCCGTGCCAAGCAGCAGGGCAACGGCCAGTTCGGTCACCGGCGTGACCGTGGCGCTCAGCGTGCTGCCGCCGGTGTAGTTGACCAGCGCCCGCAGCGAACGGCCAAGGTTGGTGGGCTGCCCGGTGGCTTCGTTCACGTAGTCGGGCGTGGCGTTGGTGTCCACCACATTGATGAGAAGGGTGCCGCGGTAGCCTGCGCTCAGATCCAGTCGCCCGGAGAAGTGGCCGCTCGCGTCGGTGAGGCCGCTGCCCACGAGGTTTCCCGAGGCGTCGTAGACCTCGACCCGGACTGCGCTGGTGAAGGTGCCGGCAAAGACCGAGAGGCTGGCCGCTACGCTGGTGGTGCCAGCGCCAGTGCTGGCACCTGCAGCGGCAGCACCGGCGCCGCCCCCCGCAGCGCCGCCGGCCATCACGGCCGCAGCACCTGCGAGGCTTGACAGGAGCACGTTCAGTGTCGATGTGCCCGCAGAGCCGGCACTGGCATCTCGGGCCAGCCCGAGCGCATCGGGGCCGGAGGCTGCGATGTCCGCCACCGGCAAAGGGGTTGCGGGGAGCGCCCCGGGGCTGGAGGGGGCCATTCCGCCGGCCCGCAGCGACTCCTCGCCGCTTCGGATCCGCTCGCCCGGCGTGCCGTAAGCCTGGGTCTGTTCCGGGGCGTAGCCCGAGCCCTGCCCGCTCGTGGGGCCCGAGGGCGTGCCGTCCGATGCCACCGCGCTGCCCGCCGGTGCGTCGGGCCCTGGTGGGGGCTCGGCCCCCTCGGGGCGAGACGTGCTCTCAGGCCGGCCCTGCGGACGCGCTTCGTTCGCCTCCGAGTTGACCGAGAATAAGCTCAGCACCTGCGGGGGGGTATTCCCGACCTGCTGCAAGAGGGCGGCACCGGTGGTCTTCCCGTCGGCAAAGGTGATGGTGAACGCAGGCTCCAGCATCGCCCGCAGGGCGCCATCGCGAATCACCAGGCGCTTGCCGGCCCGCGTGACGATCACCAGGTCGGTGTCGAGCACATGCACCGCGGCGATGTCGGCCGTGCGCACATCGAGCGGGGCTGCGGCGGCCGCTTCAAGCGGTCCTTCTCTGGGATCATTCATCGACTGCGCGCCCTCATGGCGTGTTTGCGTGATGTACGGGGGTACGGGGTGCTGCGTCAGGGGCCCGGACGGGCCGGGTGCACCGCCCTGCGCAGCGGGTCGGGATGAGGGTTGCCGGAATCCATCCGTTCATTGGCGTTAACGGCGCGAATCGGCTTGAGTGGAGCGCAATGCGATGCGCCGGGTGACTTCTGTCACGTTTCTCGAGGGCAGAGGCGCGCGAGGCGCCCGGGCGCCGGCTACTCGACGCGGGCGCCGGATCAGGCCCGACTACAGCCGGGCGCTGAATGTCCAGGGGTTGATCAACCGGATCCCGCAGCCCTCGTAGTCGCTCGTGTTGCGGGTCGCCACAGTCGCTTCATGGACAAGGGCGATCGCGGCGATCTGACAATCGAACTGGCTGATGGGCCGGCCCGCAGAGCGGCGTTCGGCGGCGATGTTCGCGAAGGCCCGCGCCGCAGGGCGATCAAACGGCAGGATACGGTCGCAGAAGTCTTCCTCGAGCAGGCCTTCGATCGCGCTCGTGAGTGCCTTGCGCCGCTTTCCCGCAGGAAGGATGGTGACTCCGTGCCACAGCTCTGCTTCGCCCACTGTGGTGAAGTAGACTCTGGCGCCGTCTTGCCCAGCCAGCCAGTGCTCGACCTGCCTTGCGGGTTCTGGTCGCAGAAGCTCCGAGAGGACGTTGGTGTCGAGGATGATCATCGAGCCTGGCGGCCGAGTTGCGGAGGCTCACGCACAGGCTCGCGAGCGGGCAGTTCGACATCTGCCCGTGCTCCCGGCGAAACTCGGGCGCGGATCGCCGCGGCCAGATCGCGTGGTGAACCGGTACCGGTCATGACCCGCCGAAGGATGTCCCGTGCCTCCTCTTCCATCGAGCGGCCATGCTCGGCGGCACGCACACGCAGGCGCTGCTTGATGTCTTCATCGAGGTTGCGGATGGTGATGCTGGCCATGGCAGGTCTCCGGCATTGGCGTCTCCGTCAATTGTAATCAATGATTTCACTGCAATCAATGAGGTCATCAGAGCGCCGGCCGCACGCATCCTCCCGCATTCGGCGAGCCTTGAAACAGGGTGCGTGTGTCTTCCCGAAGCGCAGCGGCTAGTCGACCCGAATACCCGCCGTTCTGGCCACGGCACCCCAGCGCTCGATTTCGCTGGCGATCAGTCGGGCAAAGTCCTCGGGGCTGCCGGGCGCCACTTCGGCCCCCAGCGTGGGCAGCGCCTGACGAACCGTGTCGCTTGCCAGTGCTTCGCCCAGCGCCCGGTTGACCCGCTCGACCACGTCGCGCGGCGTACCCGTGCGGGCAAGCAGACCTTGCCAGTCGCGAACCACGAAGTCGGGGAACCCCGATTCGACCATGGTGGGTACATCGCGCAGCGAGGCAAGCCGTTGCGGACCGGTCACCGCAAGCGGGCGCAGCCGCCCGGCATTGACATGACCGATCACGGGTGGAATCGCGGCGAACATGTACTGCACCTGACCGCCGAGGAGGTCGCCGATCGCCTGCGGAAACTGGTTGTAGGGCACGTGCTGGGCCTCGACGCCTGCGCGCTGCTTGAAGAATTCGCCCGCGATGTGCGCTGGCGTGCCGGCTCCACCGGATGCGTAACTCCAGCGTCCCCCGGGGGTCTTCATCAGGGCGACCAGCTCGGCAACCGAGCGGGCATTCACCGAGGGGGTGACCGCGAGCACGTTGTACGACCACACGGTCTGACCCAGCGCCACGAAGTCGCGCCGCAGGTCGAACGTGGCATGGGTGTTGATGGTCTGGGTTACCGAAAGCGGCATCGCGATCATCATGAGGGTATGGCCGTCGGCCGGTTGCCGCAGCACCTCTGCGATGCCCAGCATGCCCATTGCACCCGGCCGGTTCTCGACCACGATGGCTTCGCCGCCCAGGGGGCCGCGCAGCCGCTCGGCGACGAGCCGTGAAACGATGTCGACTGGCGTACTCGCCGCAAAGGGCACGATGATCCGGACCGGACGCGACGGGTAGGCTTGCGCGCTGGCCGTGCTGCTCGCGAGTGCCACGGCCCACAAGGCACCAGCCCCCACAAGAGCGGCAAGGCGCCTCGATCGGTGCCTCCTCCCGACGCCTGACACGTGCACAAGTGCGCCGTTCCCGATGGCCATGTCTGCCTCCCTCTCCGTGCGGGGTAGCTTGCCCCGATGCGCGACCCCGTCTCATGCGAGGCCTGCCGTTCACCGCGGGTGTTCGTGGCGTCGTTACGCGGTGTCGTTGATCCCCCGCAGCGGTGTCGTGAGTGTACCTGCCCGGACAGGGAGCGCGCAGGTGGGCGACGCTTCAGCCTGCGACCGGGTGTGCGCTCGAGGGCTCGGGGCGACGACGCTCGGCATCGGCCTGCATCGACAGGATCGAGCGGAGCGTGCCGGCGGTCTTGCCGAATTCGTCACGGCAGGCCTGGAGCGCGTCCTGCATCTCGCGCGAGATCGTGATGGCGCTGCGAAGTTCACTGGCGTGGCTGCCTTCACGGTGCTCGATGTAGCTCGCCAGTCGCGCCGACTGGGTCGAGATGCCCGCCTCGATGTGGGTGAGCACGGTCGTGACCTGGCGCAGCGCGTCCAGTTGCTCCGACTGCATCTGCAGGCTGTGTCGGGCCGCCTGTTCGCTCGTGCTGCGAACGGCCGTGAGCTGTTCACCGATCTGTGCCCAGCTGTCGACCCAGTGCGTGCCGGTATCCATCAGTCGTTGCACCTGCTGGTCCATCATGCTGCGCTCATGCAGGGCCACCGAAAGCTCATGCACGCGCTGCCCCAGTGCCTGTACCGAAGCATTGATCGTGGCCGATTCTGCAGTCACCGCGGCATGCTGCAGTTGCATCTGCTCGAGCATCTCGAGCCAGCGCGTCGGGTCGGCCCAGGGTGCACTCGTGTCACGGGTGGCCTCAGGTTCGGCATTGGCCCCGGCAGCACCATAGCCCTCTTCGCGCACGACCTGGCGGATGCGATCGATCACCGCCGACGCGGTCTTGCGCACCGACAGCACGGTGAGACCGAGCAGCAACGAGCCGAGCAGGCCGTAGAGCGATGCCACGAAGGCCGTGCCCATGCCCCGCATCGGCTCCTGCAGCCGTCGCACCATGTCGCCAAAGAGTGCGGTGGCATCGGTGCCCGCGGAACCACCTGCCCCGAGCGTGGCAAAGAGCTTGCCCAGATCGTCGAGCGTACCCAGAAGGCCGATGAAGGTACCCACGAGGCCCAGGCCCACCAGTGCGCCGCCGATGAAGTTGGGCAGGCCGAGCATGCTCGCCAGGCGCTTTTCGATGGCTTTCAGCTCATTCTCGACCGCGGTCTGTCGCATGCGGGTGGAGAGCAGCTTGTCTCCGTTGAGCAGGGCGAGTACTGGCGCAAGGAGCGAGTGACGCGACTTCGCGCGTACGAGGCGTGTGCGCTCCTCGATCGTGGTGGCATGGCGCCAGCGCAGGGCGAGGGACTCCTCGCCGACGAAGTGTGCGAGGGCGCCCATCGCGAATACGATGCCCATCGCCAGCGCAACGAAGATCGTGTAGACGAGTGCCGGGTGCGGGGTCGATTCGATCGAGTGGGTGATCTCCGGTTCGAAGAAGAACCAGGCGGCGCCCACGGCGAGGGCCATGGGGCCGAAGCTCATCAGCCAGTAACCGGCAACGGCAGAGCCGCGGGCGATTCGATCGAGCGGGGTGGTTCGGGTCGGGCGTGAGGGGGTCATGGTCTGGGGCTCAGTTGTCACGGGGGTTCGGAAGGATGGTGATCTGACGGTTTCCTGCCAGTTCGCGCTGCTCGCCACGGAACATGCGCGTGCTGATGGCTGCGGCTGGCACACCCGTACGCAGCAGGGTCGATCGGGCGGCCATCACGCGCAGGTAGCCTGCCCGGCGATCCTGCGCGTCGGATTCGTCGACCGAGGTAAAGAGCATGAAGGTGCGGGTGCCGGCCGCCTGCTGCTCGCGTACCCAGGTGGCGAGGCGCTCTTCCTCGGGCGTTGCGAGCGCAAATCGATCGCCCGGAAAGATCAGTTGTGCCAGCGGGTTTCCCCGCGAGTCGGTGAATTTCATCTGCACGGCATGCTCGGGACCACGCTCGGCCTCGATTTCGATCGGGGGTGGCACGCGCACGATCGTGGTGCCGGTCACGGGAGACGTTGCCGACGGTTCCCTGGTCGTCGGGACGCTGCCCGGGCTGGGAACGCCGGGGCTGGCGGTGCCCGGTGGCGGGGTGAGGCGTGCCCCCGGAGCGGTCGAGGCGGCAGGGTCACTCGCCGCACGGCTGGCACGGGTGGCAGCCCGTTCGAGGGCGGCCGCGGGTCGCTCGCGGGACGCCGGCGCTGGCGGCGTTGCGGGTTGTGGCGCTTCATGCGCGAGGCTTTCGGCCCGGGCGAGGTGCGCACCTCGCTGGCGATGCAGGTTCGACTCGAGGCTCACCGCGAACACGCCCACGGCAAACACGCCCACCATGAAGAGAAGGTTGAGCACGATGTTGGTGAGCGCATCGACGTAACCCGGCCAGTAGCTCGCATCCTCATCGTCGGCCAGGGTGTCATCGAGGGTCATCGCGGGGCCCCACTGGTCATGGCCGGTGTCGTGGTCGTGGTCGTGGTCGTGGGTGGTGCCACGCCGGTTCGGTCGACATGAATCGCCATCTCGCGTGCAAGTTCCTCGGCATCGCCTCCATCGAGCATCTGCACGTCGATGTCGCTCGCGGCCGCCCCTGATCCCATGAGCGCGCTGCGTACCGCGAGGAGTCGCAGGTAGGCCGATCGCTTCAGCGCTGGCTCATCGAGCGGAACCCGCGTCCAGACATGCCAGCGACCCGCCTGGTTGCGCGCCATCTCGGCAAACTGGGTGGCGAGTGGCGCCTGCTGGCCCGACGGAATCGTCTGGGCGTCGCGGGGGAAGACGATCTGGAACTGACCGCGTCGTGTCGTTCCCTGCGGCTGAGCCGGCACCGCGCTCGCCGCGGCCGGTGTCGGTTCCGTTGCGATCGTGCTCGACGCAACCGGCTTGCGCCCGGGCGCAGGTTCGCCGCTCGCCCTCGGGGGCAGGGCCGGCAAGGCGGGCGCTGCGCGAGTCTCGGCAAGCGGTTCGGCGGCCTCTGTCATGCGATCTTCACGCTGCAGGCGACTTGCCGGCGCGGGCTCCGCAGTGGCGATGCGGCCTCGCTCGTCAAAGTCGATCTGACCGGCAATCTGACTGATGGCGACCGTGAGGATGGCGAGGAGAAAGAGCATCGCCTGCGCAAGGCAGGCAATCGCCGCCACATAGCCCTGCCACATCACCGACCCGTGCCCGCTTGCCGTGCTCATCGTGCCCGCTCCTAGCGTTCCTGCAGTGATTCATCGAACATGCGGCTGATCGGCTTGGTGATGTAGCGCATGATGCTTCGCCGACCGGTGCGGATGTCCACACTCGCTTCGAGCCCCGGGCGCAGCAGGATCTTTCGGGCGCGCTGGCTGCCCTGCTCGGCATCGACGGCCACCCGTACCCTGAAATAGGTCTGGTCACCACGCGGCGTGGGGGCCGTGATCGCATCCGGGCTCACTTCGATCACGCGGCCGGTGAGCGTGCCGAAGACCGTGTAGTCGAACGCTTCGAACTTGATGCTGGCCGGCATGTCGACCTGCACGACCGAGATGTCGCTCGGGCGCAGCTTTGCCTCGATGACCAGGTCACCGTCGGTGGGCAGGATCTGCATCACCTCTTCGCCCTCGCGCACGACCGCGCCGGCGGTGTAGGCGCGCACCGTATTGACAAGGCCGTTCACCGGCGAGCGAAGATCGCTGTGCGAGAGGTTGACGTCGCGTTCGGCCTGCACCTGCACCTGCGAGGCCCGTTCCGATTCGAGCCGTGCAAGCTCGGCCTGCGCTTCCTGGCTGAATCGGTGGCGCCGGTTGGTGATCTGGCCCTTGAGATCGATGACCTGGCGTTCCATGCGCAGCACATCGGCCCGGCTGATGTCCCCGGTCTTGAAGAGCGTCGAATTCATCTGCAGCTCTTCCTCGGCGAGTCGCAACTGATCGCCGATGGCGCGAATCTCCTCGTCAAGCGCATCACGACGACGCCGGAAGAGGTCGCGTTGCGACTGGGCGAGCAAGGGATGCGCCTGTGCGAGTGCACCATCGAGCACCGGCTCCTGGCCACTCACTTCGGCCCGCAGTCGCTCGATCGACAGTTGCAGGGACACAAGGCGCAACTGCGCCTCGTTCGATGCCGCCTGCTGCCGGTCGCGCTCGATCGACATCAGCATCTGCCCGGCCACCACGCGCTCGCCTTCCTTCACCCACAACCGCTTGACGATGCCGGTCTGGGTGGCCTGGATCTGCTGGATGCGCTTGCTTGCGATCACCTGTCCTTCGACGCGCGTGCTCTGGTCGATCTCGAACCAGCTCGCCCAGCCGGCAAACGCTGCAATCATCACGATCGACAGGTAGATCGTGATGCGTGCACCACCGGCCGGTTCATGGTCGTCTTCGCTCCACACTTCGTCTTCGGTGTCGAAGTGCCCGTAAGGCACCACCATGATGTCCCTAGCCATTGGCGGCCTCCTTGGCGATGCGGGCGGCGTCGGATGCCTCATTGGGCGTTGCGCCCGACTGGGCCCGATTGAGGGTGGCGAGCACCGTCTGCTTGTCGCCATCGAGCACCACCTGGTGATTCACGACGACGATGAGCCGGTTGACCAGGGCAAGGAGCTCTGGCTTGTGGGTGACCAGAACGAGGGTATGGTTGACCGCGAGGGCACCCTCGAGAAGCTTCAGGCACTGGGTTTCGAGGGCGCGATCCATCGACGAGGTGGGTTCATCGAGAAGCCAGATACGTGGTTCGCGAAGCAGGATGCGGGTGAGTGCCACGAGCTGCTTCTGTCCCCCTGACAGACCGATGCCACCCTCGGCAATCGGCAACGAGAGGCCGCGCGGATGGCCCTGGATGAGACTCATGAGCCCGGTACGCGAGGCTGCCGCGAGGATGGCGCTGTCACCCGGGTCGGGGATGCCGATCACGAGGTTCTCGCGCAGCGTGCCCGACAGCAGTCGCCCCTCCTGCTGCAGATAGGCGAGGTTCTCGGCAATGACCGGTTTCGCGATCTGTGCGATGTCGAGGCCATCGAGGAGAATGCGCCCCTCCTGAGGCTTGTACAGGCCACTGAGTGCGCGAAGAAGGCTGGTCTTGCCCGAGCCCACCGGGCCGATGATGCCCACCCGCTCGCCCGCTTCGATGCTCAGATGCGCGACCGAGAGCGCCACCGGCGTGCCCGGATAGCTGATCCGAAGCCCCTCGAGCTGGAAGCTGCCTTCGATGCGCTCGGGTACCAGTGCGCGCTCGCGTTCGGGGTGATCGCGCTCGAGGGACCACAGACGTTCGAGGCCGCGCAGCGAGGCACGGGCCTGGGCAGCCTGGGCCATGATCGAGGGCATCGACGAAACCGGTCCGAGCGCGCGTCCCGACAGGATCGAGCAGGCGATGAGCCCGCCCATCGTGTAGTCGCCTTGCGACACCTGCCAGGCACCGACTGCGATCTGCAGGACGTAGGCCATCTGGTGGGCGAAACCGAGGACGTAGTGGGTGTTTTCCGAGGCGCGGCGCATCCGCAGGTCGAATTCGCGCGCCTCATCATTGGTGTTCACCCAGCGCGACAGGAGTTGCCAGCCCCCGTTCGATGACTTGATGGTTTCAGCAGCTTCGATGGTTTCGACGAGGAGTCCGGTCTTGCGGTTGCCGGCCGAGGTGGCGCGGTTGGCCATCGTCTCGATCGAGCGATGGTGGCGCAGGCTCATGAGGAGCGAGAGGAGCAGGCACACCAGCGGAATGATGGCCATGAGCGGGCCTGCAAGGAGCGCCATCATGGCCAGAAAGACGCCGGCAAAGGGCAGATCGACCAGCATGAAGAGCGTCGATGCCGAGAGGAACCCGCGCACCGACTCGTAGCCGCGCAGTTCACCGGCCAGACTGCCGACACTGGCCGGAAACTGGTCGAGCCGCACACCGAGCACGCGCAGGAAGACACGGCGCACCATCGTGCGGTCGACCTCGGTCGAGACGGCATCGAGCAGATGCGTCCGCGACATCTTGATGAGAAGCTCGAAGAGGTTGGCGAGCACCACGCCGGCGGTGAGAACCACGAGCGTATTGAGTGCCTGGTTCGGAATGACCCGGTCGTAGACCTGCATGCTGTAGAAGGAGGAGGCCATCACCAGCAGGTTGATCAGCACGGTGGCAAAGACGATTTCGGCCATGCGGCTGCGATTGCGGGTGAATTCGGCCCGTATCGACTGGAAGACTCGACTGCCGCCGAAGGTGACCGGTGCGGCGAGCTGCGCTCGCAGCAGCACGAGACCCTCGAGCGAGCCCTGTCGGGTTTCGGCCCACTGGTTCGATTCCACATCGAGATGCTGAATCAGCCATTGCCCGGCGGCCGAGCGGGCGCGCACGACGCACCATCCGAGGCTCGTCGAGTGCGCAAGGAGCGGCAGCACCGAGGGGTCGACCCGACGGATGCGGCGTACCGCGGGCAGGCGCAGCGTGCGAATCACCCGGGCTGCGAGCGCTTCGGGCCGCTCGGTGTGACCCTCCCCCTCCTCGATGACCGCCGTGAGTTCGAGCGGATCGAGCCGGGCCCCCTGCATCATCGCCAGACGCGACAGTGCGAGATGCAGATCGTGATGAATCATTCGCCACCCCAGTCACGCAGGCCGCTTGCGCGTACCTGGAGTTTTCGCGAGAGCGCCACCATGTTGGCTTCGAGGTCGGCCTGTTGCAGTTCGAGCTGCAGTTGTTCGCGCACGAGGTTCATGACATCGAGCCAGGATTTTCGGCCCGCCTGGTACTGGCGCTCATACGAGTTGGAAATGGCACGGGTGTCGGCGAGCGCATCGAGGATGGCCTCGAGCCGCTCGCGGATTGCGTTGAACCCGAGCCAGTCGTTGTTGAATTCCTCGATGAGATCCATGCGTGAGGCGGCGATGTCGCGATCGGAGGCGTTGCGCCGGGCGGCGAGGGCGCGGATGTCCGATTCGATCGAGAGGCCCGCGCCGGGCTGCCAGCTCGCACCGATGAAGGCTCGGTTGGATGCGGCTGCGTGGGCGATGGCGTAGTTGCCGTACTGACGTTCGACCCGGGCGTAGAGTTCGGGGTAGCGCGAGGCACGCCGCACATCGACCTCGGCATCGAGCGCCTTGAGGTTGGCGCGCAGGCGCTCGAGGCGCGGATTGCGCTCGATCATCTGGCGCACCAGTTCGTCGGGCGAGGCCAGGCAGAGCGACTGCACCGGGGCGCGCGCCAGATCGGTGTCGCTGAGCGCGGGCTCCACCAGTTGCTGCAGGGTGCGCAGCGCCGACTGGCGCAAGGACACGAGCCGGGCGCGATCGTTCACCAGCTGGCGCTGGCGGCTCAGCGTGAGCTTGCGATCGACCTCGGGGGCAACCCCGCTCTCGATGCGTCGATCGACCTGGCCTTGCAGGGTGTCATGCGCGGCAATTGACTTGTCGGTGGCCGCGATCTGGCGGTCGTAGCGCCACCAGTCTCCCCAGGCAATGGCCGTGCGGATGGCGATCTGCTCGCGTTGCTCGACCAGTGCCTGACCACTGGCATCGAGCAGGGCGCGTGCCCGCTCGCGCGTGGCGTCGAGACGGCCCCCCGTCCACAGGGATGCCCGCAGCCCGACCACCGTGATGGCGTCATCGCCCGGATAGCTCGGGTCGCGTGACCCCGCATTGACCCGTTCATGCGTGAGGATCGGGCTGGGCCAGTAGCCCCACTGGGCGGATTCGAGGCTTGCATCGGCCGATTGCTGCTCGGCCAGGCGCCCGAGCACCGAGGGGTGCTGCCCGGCCGACACGCGCATCATCCGGTCGATCGAGCCAACCTGATCAAGCCCGGTGGCGCCGAGGCCGCCAGGCTGGACGCAGGCGCCCAGCGACGCCATCGCTGGCAGTGTCGTGCCTGCCCGGGCTGCGGGTTGTGGGGTTGCGGGCTCGAGTTCCGCGGCCCACGATGGCGTGATCGCGACGGTGAGCGCGCAGGCGAGCCAGGCCGCGCTTCGGGGCGTGACGCGCGGTCGCCTCATGCCGACACCGTTTCGATCGCGGGCCGCGTGCTTACGCTGACCTCTTCCACCGCGGCCAGCAGCGTTTCGCCAAATTCGCGCACAAAGCGCGGCGTGTCAAAGAGCGGGCTCGTTGCGCGCGCCAGGCGCATCGCCTCGCGATAGCGTGCGAGGCGCTGGCGGTCGCGTCCCAGTTCGATGGCCATCTGCTCGTAGGCATCCCAGTCGGCAACGACGAACTCGTGCAGACCGAGACCACGCATCATGTGGGCCGACAGGCGCGACATCATCGTGTTGCCGGGTCGGGTGAGAATCGGCAGGTCGGCCAGTACGGCATCGTGTGCGGTGGCGCCGTTGCCGTAGGGCGAGGTATCGAGGAAAAGATCGGCCTGGCGCAGTCGCGCGCGGTATTCCGCCGGGTGGATCCGCTGGCTGAAGATGAGTCGCTCGGGGTCTGCTCCCATGTCACGGGCGTGCGCGATCAGGTTGCGCCGCGCGGTGGGGTTTTCTTCCACCAGCCAGAGCACGCTGCCCGGTACCGCCTCGAGAATCTTCATCCAGCGCGAGAACGTGGCCGGGTTGATCTTGTAGGAGTTCATGAGGGCGCAGTACACCGTTGCAGCTTCGGGAAGGCCGCAGACGGAACGGCTCGACTGCGCAAGGGCAGGCTGCGTCGGGTCGACGGTGAAGTAAACCCCGGGCAGGTACAGGGGCTTTTCCGAAAATCCTTGCGGGCATTCGTCGGGAAAGAGCCCGCGCGCGGTCATGAGGTAGTCCACGGTCGGGATGCCGCAGCTGCCGAGGAACCCGAGGTAGGCAATCTGCACCGGGGCAGGGCGACGTGCCACGATTTCGGGACGAGCGCCCGAGGTGAGGCCCGACATGTCGACGAGAATGTCGATTTCGGCGGCGCGTATTTCAGCGGCCGCCTCCTCGTCTCGCAGGGTCTGCAGCGGCACGTGATGATCGAAGCCGCGAATCAGTCGCTCGCGCATCGTGATGAGCGGATCGGGGATGGTCGTGAGATCGAAGCCGTACACCTCGAAGCGACTGCGATCGAGCCCTTCGATGATGGGCGCAAAGAAGATGCTGGTGGCGTGCAGGCGGAAGTCGGCCGACAGGAAGCCCACGCGCAGGCGGTCGTGCCCCGGGTAGAAGCGGCCGCGTTTCACCATCGGCTCATAGGCCTGATCGAACGACTTCATCGTGAGGAACTGGCGCGCTGAGGCGAGGTTCTTCACCGGGTCATCGATGAGGGCGAGGGAGGTGAGCGGTCCGATGCAGGTTTCCTGCGTTTCGACCGGGACACCGATTTCCGCGTCAATCACCGGCCAGCGGCACATGCGCTGACGAAGCTGGATGATCGTGGCGATCACATCGGCCTGCGCCTTGTTGGTGGCGAGGCTTTGCAGCAGCACTTCTTCTGCCGGTTCGAACCGGAAGTTGGCATCAAGCACCCGCCCGATGTTGTTCATGAGTTCGACCCGAACCGGGTCAGGCTGCAAGGTGCCTTGCCACACCGCAATCGCCTCGTCGATGCGGCCTTGCGCTTCGAGAGCGGCTCCCAGGGCGATGGCCGCCGGGTAGAGGTTGCTTTTCTGCTCGAGCACCGAACGAAAGGCGTTCTCGGCCTGAACGAACGCGCGGGTGTTCTGCAACACCCGGCCAAACTCGTACCAGGCAAGAAAGGACGTGGGCCCGTTCGGGTTCTGTGACAACCACTGCCGGAACAGATCGAGGGCCGCTGCCGACTGACCCTCGAGTTCGAGCTTTCTCGTGGTCTCGAGGAGGGCGCCAACATCGGGCATGCTCGGGACGGGCGGTGCCGCCATCGAAGCCACCGGCGCGATCGAAGTGAAGGGAGGTCTTGCCGGATCGTGTGCGGTCTGCGCAGCGTCGATCAGGTGTCCATCCGGGGTCAGTGTGTTCATGGTCTTCTCGCCTTCGATGCAAGGTTGGAGTGCATGCCAGGTATTCTGGTCAACAACATCGAAGGGCGAAGCACCATCCGGGGCGTGCCTGTGACGAAATTCCGTCATCGGCGGCCACGACTGTCAGCCAATTGCCAACAAGTTCCGCCTTCCGCAGGGTGCTAGTGCAGCACCGCCAGTTGCGCCTGGCTCATTGCCGCTTTCTGTGCGGTTGTCCAGGCCAGGTCCTGCGCGTGGGTCAGGGCACTGAGTTGTGTTGTGGAGATCGCGCCGATGTCGATGTTGGGGAGGGCGGCGATGACCTGCGTGGCCAGACCTGCAAGGGCGCCGGTGCTCAGTGCTGCGATCTGTGCCGGATTGAAGGCGAGAACATCGGCACTGGTCAGGCCGGCACTGTTGGCGCCCAGCCCGGCGATCTGGCTGGCGCTCATCAGCCCCCACTGCGTCGCAGACAGCCCGCTCACCTGGGGCGCCGAGAGCGCTGCGATCTGGCCGCTGGTGAAAGTCAAGGCGAGGCTTGACGAGGCGCTGACGACCGGGGATAGCAGCGACTGCACCTGGCTTGCCAGTGACTGACTGGTGATGCTGTCGGTGCCTTGCACCAGGCTTGCCCCGGTTGCCAGTACCGCTGCACCGCTCAGCAACTGGCCGCTGGTGGAGTCGACCCAGAGCGCATCGAGCGTCTGTGCGATACCGCCCGACTGCGTGTCGTAGCCGGCGAGGGCCGCGAGCACCGCACCGTAGGCCTTGGCACTGGCCGAACTGCTTGCGAACCCGGCCGAACCGACCACCGCAACGCCATCGCCGGTGATGCCAGGCAGGCCAAAGGCCGAGGCGACTGCCTGGTTGATCGCTGCGGCGTCCGGTGCGGAAACGCTCGGGGTCACCGCATTCGTCGAGTCGGTGCTGCCGGTGATGATCCGCGCAGCCAGTTCGGTGAGCGGCGTCACGGTCGCCGACATCAAGCCGCCTGCGCCGCCGTTGTAGGTAATGACCGAGCGAAGCGGCGTGCCGAGGCTTGTTGCCTGTCCGGTAGCTTCGTTCAGGTAGTCGGCGGCCCCTCCCGAAACATCGGAGACCTTCACGAGGAGGGTGCCGCTGTAGCCTGCAGCGAGCGAGAGCGTGCCATTGAAGTGCCCCCCCGTGCTGTCTGACAGACCACCACCTACCCGGAGGCCGTTCGCGTCATAGATGTCGACCTGGACCGCGTTGATGAAGGTACCCGCAACGACCGTGACACTCGCGAGCACCGAATCGCTGGCGCTGCTGCCGGCGCCCGAAGCTCCGCCGCCTCCGGCACCGGCGAGCGCGCCGAGGCCCCCGAGCGTACTGAGGACGCTGAGTGCATTGATGTTCTGTGCCAGATCGAAGATCTTCCAGGGAGCCTGGTCGGGTGCCTTCGGTGTCGTTGCGACATCCTCTCCCTTGGGGGGAGGCGGCAGGACCCCGGTGTCGCCGATGGCGATGCCGCTCGGTTGCTCATCGGGCGGGGGTGTGGCCGGAAGTGGCGTGGCAGACACGGCGGTGTCGTGTGCCGGACTGACCTGTGCGATGGCCTTGCCCCCTTCACCGGGGCGTGCCTCCTCGCCGGCGCGTGTGTCCTGGCTGGAGCGTGCCTCCTCGGCGGGACTCGGTTGCGCAGGTTCACCCTGATTCGGGCCTGCCGTGATCAGCCGAAGCGTCTGGGGCGTGCTGTCGCCGGCCTGGTGAAAGAGGGTAGCCCCGCTCATCTCGCCATCGGCAAAGGACACGACAAACTGCGGTTCGAGCATCGCGCGCAATGCCCCGTCGCGAATCACCACCCGCTTGCCTTCACGGGTCGTGATCACGAGATCGGTGTCGATCACCCGAACCGACTGGATGTCGCTCGCGCGGATGTCGACCGACACCGGAGGTGACCCACCAGGCGCTGCAGCGGCGAGCGCGGCCGGGCCCGCGTGGGAGGCGGTTTTGGACGCCGCATTCGTGGAGGCGGGTCCGTTCACTGTCTGCCGGGGAGCGGTTTGAGCGGTTTCGGCGTTGCGTACGTTGTCCATGGGAGAGCCATCCGGAGAGGTGGCCCGAGATTACCGATGCCTTTCCTTCCCGCCGACTCGCATGCTCGAGGGCTCGTGACTTCGTTCACGTCACGGTCGGCCTCTCGAGCAAGGCTCGTGACTTCGTTCACGGGATCGCTCGATGGCACCTCAATGCAGCACCGCCAGTTGCGCCGAACTCATCGCGGCCTTCTGCGCGGTGGTCCAGGCGAGATCCTGCGCATGGCTCATCGCGTTGAGCTGCGTGGTCGATATGGAGGCGATGTCGGCAGTGGGCAGAGCGGCAATGGTGGCCGTGGCGAGCGAGGCCATGGCGAGGGTGCTCAGCGCGGCGATCTGCGTCGGACTGAAGGCCAGCACTTCGCTCGGCGTGAGGCCGGCTGCGTTGGTCCCCAGTGCCCCAAGCTGCGAGGCCGACAGGGCATGCAGGCCATCGGTCGACAGCGCACTGATGGCGCCCGAGCCAAACGCCGCCAGCGCCGGGTTGGACAGCACCGCCACATCCAGGCTTGAGAGGCTCGCGGCCTGAGCGGTCGTGAGGCCAGCTGCGTTCGAGCCCAGGGCCATCACCTGATTGAGCGACAGGCTTGCGATGTCGGCCGTTGACAAGGCGGCCAGCGCATCGGACCCGAGCAGGCTGACGGCGGCACTGGAGATGGCTGCCACCTGGGCGGTGCCAAAGGTGGCAAGCGAGTTCGCGCCCAGATACCCGGCCGCCGAGCCCAGTCCCGCGATCTGGCTGGCGTTGAGCGCCACCGCGTTCGAGCCCAGTGCCGCCACGTCGGCCGTGGGCAGGGCCGCAAGGACGTTGCTCGAGATGACACTCACGTCGGCGGTGCCCAGGGCGGCGATGGCTGCGGTGCTGAAGAGATCGACCCCGGTGCCCAGCGCAACGATCTCGGCGGTCGACAGACCTGCCGCGCCCGATCCGAGCGCAGCCAGTTGCGTGCTCGACAAGGCCAGGATGTCGGCGCTGGGCATCGCAGCGATGGCGGTTGAGTTGAGGCCGGATACCGCGGCCGTCGAGAGGAGGGCCACCTCGCTCGTGGTGAGGCCGGCGGCATTCGTGCCGAAGGTGCTCGTGATGCTGGTGGTGTTGGCCGTCAGTGCGGTCGTCCTGAGTGCGCTGATTGCCGTGGTGCCAAGCGCCGAGAGGTTGCTGCCCAGCGCCGTGAGGTGCCAGGTCTGGAAGCCGGCGGCAGTGGTACCGAGGCTTGCCACCTGCGCGGTGCTGAGGGTGGCGACGACATCGGTGGCGAGGTTGGCGATTGAATTTGAAGCCAACCAGGAGACGCCCGTACCCAGGGCGGCGATCTGTGCGCTCGAGAGACCACTGGAGGGGTAGAGGTCGCCGACCTGCGTGCTGCCCAGTGCGGCAATCTGTTCGGTGCTGAGCGCAGTCACGCCCGTACCCAGGTAGTAGAAGAAGCGAACGCCCTGGCCTGCGTTGAGGCCGGCCAGCGCGATGCGCGTACCCAGTGCCGCAATCTGCGCGGTGCCAAGCCCCGCGCTCCCGGTGCCGATGGCACCCAGTTCAACGCTGGTCAATGCCGCCAGCTGATCCGTACTGAGGGCAGCGATGACGGCCGAACCGAGCCTGTTCATCGGGTTGGCGGTGCCGGTGGCGGTCTGGTTCAGAAGCGCGATGTTGGTGCCAAGTGCCGCGACCTGAGCCGTGGTGATGCCGGCCGCTTCAGTCGTGGTGATCGCGGCCAGATCGGCCGCCGGCAGGCTGGCGATGACATCGGTGGTCAAGCCGCTGAACGCGCTCGAGCCGAAGGCGGCGAACTGGCTGGTGCCGAGGGCCGCGATCTGACTGCTGGTGAGGGCTTTCGTCGTGCTCGAAAGCGCGGCGATCTGGGTTGTGCTGAGGGCTGCCATGTCGGCGGCCGGCAGCGATCCCAGGGCGGTCGAGGACAGGACCGAGAGATTGGTCCCGAGGGCCGCTGCCTGCGCGCTGGTCAGGCCGGCGGCGTTGGTGCCAAGCGCTGCCAGTTGCGTCGTGCTGAAGGTGGCAAGACTGCTCGTCGAGAGGCCCTGCAGGGAGGCCGAGGCAAGGCCTGCCATCTGCGTGCTGTTGAGGGCAGCCAGATCGGTGGTGGGTAGGGCGCCCAGGGCACCGCTCCCCAGGGTCCCGATCGATGTCCCCAGTGCGGTCAGTTGAGCCGTGGTGAAGCCGGCGGCGGCCGTGCTGATCGAGGTCAGTGCGGTGGGGTTCAGCGCAGCGATCTGGGCGGTGTTGAAGGCGGCGATTTGCGCGCTCGTAAGACCGACCGCGTTCGTGCCCAGGGAAGCCAGGTTGGTGGTGCTGGCGGAATTCATGGACGAGTTCGCAGCGATGGCCGTCGGACTCAGGTAGACGGAATTGGTACCCAGCCCTGCCATGGCGCTGGCACTGTAGAAACCCGTTCCGAACGCGGCGACCTGAGTGGTGCTCAGCGCAGCCATCTGGGACGAGGTCAGGCTGCTGACAGCGGTGGTGCCGAGGAAAGCGACATTGGTGCCCAGGGCGGCCAGTTGATCGGCGCTCAGCAGACTGAGCTTCTGCACGAATCCGAGCTTGGTCATGCTGATGCTGGCGAGTTGGGTGGTGGTAAGGGCACTGACCTGTGTCGCGTTGAGGAGAAGCCAGTTTTGGGATAGTGCGTTGAAGTTGCTCCCGAGGGCGGCCAGATCAGCCGAGGGAAGACCGCCCAGAATGTTTGCCGAAATGCTTGCGAGTTGCGCGGTCGTCATTGCGGTGATCTGGTCTGTGCTCAGCGCGGTGACCTGCGAAGCAACCTGGAGCCATCCGATCTGCAGGGGACTCAGGAGCCTGATCGTGTCCGTGCTGAGGGCGCTGACCTGGGCCGATCCCAGCGCCCCCATCATCGTGGCGTTAAGGGTGGCTACGTCCGCACTGGGAAGATTGGCGACCACACTGGTCGAGAAAGCACCGACTGCGGTCGAGGTGAAGGCCGCGAACGCCGCACTGCTCATCGCCGCGATCTGGGCCGACGTGAGGGTCGAGGCGTTGCTGCCGATCGACGCGGTCTGGGCAGTGCCCAGCGCCGCGACCGCCGCCGTACCGAGCGATCCGAGGTTGGTGCCGATGGCCGCGATCTGTGCGCTGCTCAACCCGGCAGCGGCGCTGCCGAGCGTGTTCAGTTCGAGGGTGGTCAGGGTGGCGACGGCAGCGGTCGACAGTCCACCCAGCGCGACCGAACTCAGCGCGCTGATCGCCGTGCCAAGCAGCGGGGCTTGCACGGTGCTGATGACCGACGCTGCCGACGCATTCAGCACGGCCAGGGTGCCGGTGTTGAGGTAGCCCAGGTTCGTGCCAAGCGCGGTGACCGCGTTACCGTTGATGGCGCCTGCGCTGCTGAAGGTGGCGACTTGCGCGATGGTGAGCGCGGCGAAGTCCGCCGAGGGGAGGTTCGAGATTGCGGCTGAACCGAGAACACCCACGTTGCTTCCCAAGGCCACGATCTGCGCCGTCGTGACGCCCTGCGCGTTCACGGCGTTCAGGGCTTGCGAGACTTGCGTTGTGGTGAAACTGGCGATCTGATCGGTGGTGAAGCCTGCCCACTGGGCAGCGGTGAGACCATTGAGCTGTTGAGTGGTGAGGCTGCCCGCGAGGGTGCCGAGCGCGGCCAGTTGCGTCGTGCTTACGGCGCCAAAGGCGCTGCCATTGAGGCTCGAAAGCGCCGCAGTCGACAGACTGGCGAGCGTGGTCGTGCCGAGCGCGCCCAGCGCCGAGGAGGACAGGGCAGCCTCTTGCGCCGTGCTCATCGCACCGATCTGGGCAGCACTGAGCCCTGCTGCATTGCTGCCGATCGCTGCGACCTTCGCCGTCGAGAGCCCCGCCAGTTGCGAGACGGTGAGCACACTCACGCTGGCCGAGCCGAGGGCGCCGATGGCAGCGGTGCTCAAGGCGGCGATCTGGCTGCTGGTGGCGGCGCTGATGTCATCGGTCGTGAGGCCCGCGGCATTGCTCCCGAGCGCGTTCCACTGGGCGGTGGTAAGACTGGCCAGGTCGGTGGTGGGCAAGGCGGCGATGGCGGCTGAGCTGATCGAACCCACCTTGGTCCCGAGCGCCGCCAGCTGCACGGTGGTGAACCCTGCAGCGCCGGTGCCCAGTGCACCCAGCGCCGTGGTGCTGAGCGCATTCAGTTGGCTGGTGCTGAGCCCGGCGACATCGGCGCTGGTCAGGCCGGCGGCGTTGCTGCCCAGGGCAGCCATCTGTGCGGTGCTGAAGGCAGTGACCGATGCCGAGGCAAGGCCCGCCAGACCGGCGCTTCCCAGCAATGCGGTACTGGTGCCCAGCGCACTGAGTTGCCCGGCGCTGAAGTTGGCCGTATCCGCACTCGGGAGGGCTGCCAGCGCGGTGCTCGTGAGCGAGGCGACCAACGTGCCGAGGGTGCTGATGTCGGCGGTGGTGAGCCCGGCCGCATTGCTGCCAAGGCTTGCCACCTGAGCGGTGGTGTTGAGCCCGACGATGCCGGCGAGGCTGATGGCGGCGATGCCGGCACTGGAGACAGTGCCGATCTTCGTGCCCAGGGCGAGCACCTGGGCTGAGGACAGGGCGCTGATGGCACCGGTGGACAAGGCACTGACCGCGGTGGTGGTCAGTGCCGCCGCATCAACGGTCGTGAGGCCGGTGATGTTGCTCGACGTGAGCCCGGTCGCGTTGGTGCCCAGTTGCGCCACTTGCGCGGTCGAGAGGGCGGCGAGGGCAGCTGTGCCCAGCCCGCCCAGAGCCGCAGTGCCGAGGGCGGCCACCTGAGTCGTGCTGAGTGCCTGCGCCTGCGCGCTACCCAGGCCCGCGGCACCGATGCTCGACAGGTTGGCGAGGGCTGCGGTCGACAGGGCCTGCACTTGCGCAGTCGACAGGGCAGCACCCTCCGCGCTGGTCAGCCCGGCAGCGGCTGATCCGATCGCGCCGATGAGGGCGGTGCTCATGGCCGCGAGATCGGCGGCGGGCAGCGCGGCGATCTGGGCTGACGAAAGGGCGGCTACCGCGGCCGTCGACAGGCCGGTGGCCCCAGCGCTCGAGAGCGAGCCCACCAGGGTGCCCAACGCTGCCATCTGCGCGGTGGAGAGTGCCGCGCTCGCGGCACTCGTGAGTGCTGCAAGGCCTTTCGTGCTCAACGCACCGATGCGGGTGTCGACGGCCGTGACGTCGTTGGCGGTGAGGCCCGCTGCATTGGTGCCCAGCGCGGCGATCTGATCGGTGGAGAAGAGCGCGAGCGAAGTGCTTGCGAGTGCCGCAATGCCGGCCGAGTTGAGGACTGCGATGGATGTCCCCAGAGCGGGCAACGTCGTGGCTGACAACCCGCCCGCAGCGGACCCCATCAAGGCGATTGCCGTGGTCGAGAGGGCCGTCTGCGCAGCTGTTGAAAGGGATGCCACCCATGCCGAGGAGATACCCGCGACGTTGCTGCCAAGCGCAGCGACTTGCGCGGTGGAAAGCGTCGCGATGGCACTGCTCGACAGCCCGGTGAGACCGGCTGACGTCAGATAGCCGACATTGGTGCCCAGCGCCACGATGTCGCCCGTGGTGAGGCCGGCGGTATTGCTGCCCATCGCCGCGAGTCGGGTCGAATCGAGGGCCGCGATCTGCGTCGTGCTGAGTGCCGCAACGCCGTAACTGGGCAGCACTGACTGCGCCGTGGCGTTGAGCAGGCTCATGCGAGTGCCCAGCACGGCGATATCGGCACTGGTGAGGCCGAGAGCGCCGGTTCCGAGGGCAGCCACGGCCGTGTCGGTGAGGTAATTCAGGCTCGAGGTCGCAATGGCGGCTACCGCGGTGCTGGTCAGCGCGACCGCACTGGTGCCGATGCCAGCCCAGTTGCTGGCCGAGAAGGACCCGATATTGATCGCGCCCACCACCACATTGAATGCACTCAGGGCCGACGTCGACAGGTATACCGTATTGGTTCCAAGGGCGGTTGCCGCGTATGCGCCATTGGCGTACACCACATTCCAAAAGCCCAGGGCAGCGATCTGGCTTGTCGTGAGTGCCGACCACTGGGCTTGCGTGAACCCCTGCATCGCCTGCCAGCTCAACAGCCCGACATTGGTGCCGAGTGCCACAATCTGGGCGCTGCTCAGTGCCCCAAGCGTGCCAAGGACGCCACCGATCTTGTTGGTGGCGAGTGCCGCAATCTGCGTTGTCGTGAGGGCGCCCAACTGGGTGCTCGTCAGGTTGTTCCAGGCCGCCAGTGCATTGAAATTGCTGCCAAGCGCGCTGATGTCGCTCGTTGGCAGGCCGGCAATGGCGGTCGAGCTCAAGGCACCCAACTGCGTACTGCTGAGCGCCGTGATCTGGTCCGTGGTGACAGCCGCCAGTTGTGCCGAGCCGAGTGCAGCCAGCTGAGCCGTGCCGAGAAGTGCGAAGTTCGATGCTGCCAGAGCGGCGATCCGCGCCGAGCCGAGCTCGGCCACCGTCGCTGCCGGGATGGCTGCGAGGTCGGCCGTGGGCAGATTGTTCATGACGTCGGAGCTCAGGGCATTCAGGGCCGCGGCAGGCAGGGCTGCAAACTGGGCCGTGCTGAAGAGCGCGATCTCGCTCGAGGTGAGACCGACCGCGTTCGTGCCAAGCGCTGCCAGTTGTGCGGTCGTGAGTGCCGTGATGTCGGCGGTGGGCAGGAGGGCAAGACCTGCCGAGCCGATGCTGCCTGCCTTGGTGCCCAGGGCTGTCAGCTGCGCCGTGGTGAGGCCCGCTGCGCCGCTGCCCAGCCCTCCAAGGCCAGCACTCGTCATTGCCACGACCTGCGCGGTGCCGAGCGCGGCAACCTCGGCGCTGGTGAGTCCTGCCGTGTTGGAACCGAGGGCGGCCATCTGGGCGGTGGTGAATCCGGTAACTGTCGCCGAGGCGAGGCCGGCAAGGCCTGCACTGCCCAGCAGTCCCAGTTGCGTTCCGAGCGCACTGAGTTGCCCGGCGCTGAAGCTGGCGGCGTCGGCAGCGGGGAGATTGGCAAGCGCGGTGCTCGTGAGCGAGGTGACGAGCGTGCCAAGCGCGCTGATGTCGGCGGTGGTGAGGCCGGCCGCGTTGGTGCCAAGGCTTGCCACCTGGGCAGTGCTGGTGACCCCGCCAAAGCCTGCGAGCGTGAGCGCGGCAATGTCGGCACTGGGCAGCGCGCTCAGGTTGGTGCCCAGGGCGGCGACTTGCGCGGACGACAGGCCAGTGGCCGCAGCGCTCGAGAGGTTCGCGACCGCCGTGGTCGTGAACGCAGCCAGCTCCGCAGTGGTGAGACCACCTGCATTCGCGGTGGTGATGCCCACCGTGTTCGACCCGAGTTGTGCGACTTGCGCGGTGGACAAGGCACCGAGGGTAATGGAGGAGAGTCCCGCAATGCCCGCTGACCCGAGCGCACCCACCTGGGTGGTCGTGAGGGCTTGTGCCTGGGTCATCGACAAGCCCGGGGTTGCGGTGCTTGCGAGGTTGGCGATGGCGGCGGTGGTGAATGCCTGTATCTGGGCCGTCGAGAAGGCGGCGAGGTCGGCCGAGGTGAACCCGAGGGCACTCGAGCCGATCTGGGCCAGTTGGGCGGTGCTCATGGCTGCGAGATCGGCGGCGGGCAGCGCGGCGATCTGGGCTGACGAAAGGGCGGCTACTGCGGTCGTCGACAAGCCGGCGGCCCCAGCGCTCGAGAGCGAGCCCACCAGGGTGCCCAACGCTGCCATCTGCGCGGTGGAGAGTGCCGCGCTCGCGGCACTCGTGAGTGCTGCAAGGCCTGTCGTGCTCAATGCACTGATACGGGTGTCGACGGCCGTGACGTCGTTGGCGGTGAGGCCCGCTGCATTGGTGCCCAGCGCGGCGATCTGATCGGTGGAGAAGAGCGCGAGCGAGGTGCTTGCGAGTGCCGCAATGCCGGCCGAGTTGAGGGACCCCAGGGCCGTGCCGAACATCGGAAGCACCGTGGCCGAGAGGCCGCCGGCTGCTGATCCCAGGGTATTCAGTGCGCTCGTCGACAGGGCGACCTGCTGGGTTGACGATAGCGATGCGATCCAGTTCGAGGTGATGCCTGCAAGGTTGGTACCGAAGCTCGCGATCTGGCTGGTGGTGAGCATCGCCACATCAGGGGTGGGTAGGGCGATGAGAGCGGCCGAGCGCAGATAGCTCACATTGGTGTCGAGGGCGCCGATGCTGTCGGTCGACAGGGCTGCCGCGTTCGTACCTAGGGCACCAAGGCCAGTTGACCCAAGTGCGAGGAGCTGCGCAGTCCCGAGTGTTGCGATGCCGTAACTGGGTAGCGCGGCCAGAGCCATGGTGTTCAGGTAGCCAAGGCGGGTACCCAGCACGGCAATATCGGCCGTGGTAAGGCCGGCGGCGTTCGTGCCAAGGGACGACAGCGAGGTCGAATTCAAGGCGGCGATCAGGGGTGTGCTGAAGGCCGCGATGGACGCACTGGTCAGTCCGACGAAGTTCGTGCCAAAGCCGGCTGCGTTCGCCGTCGAGAAGGCGTTGACAGCCGTGACGCCCATGGCGGCCATCGCGCCTGTGCTCAGGTAGGCCGTATTGGTGCCAAGACCGGCCCAGCCGGAGGGATAGCTGCCGCCAGGCAGCACCGCGATCTGGGTCGTGCTCAACATTGCCATCTGGGCCGTGCTGAGGTTGGCGATCCCCTGCACCTGGAGGTAGGCGACATTGGTCCCCAGGGCTGCCAGCTGGTCTGAGCCCAGGCCGCTCAGGTAGTAGAGCTTCGGAATCCGGGCGGTGCTCAGGTTGGCCAGCTGACTGGTGCTGAGGGCAGCCGTCTGTGCCGCCGTGAAGAACATCAACGCGTTGGCGTTGGTGCTCAGATAGTTGATGCCGGTACCGATGGCCGTGATGTCGGCGAGCGGGAGCGCACTGAACGAGGTGGTGGAGATGGCACTCAGTTGGGCTGTTCCCAGACTGGCCATCTGCGACGAGCCGACCGCTGCCCACTGCGCGGTGGTCAGCGCGCCGACCTGCGCGGTGCTCAGCAGGGCAAAGTTGGCCGGACTGATCGCGGAGATCTGCGCGCTGGACAGGGTGGCCAGATTGGCCGTGCTGATCGCGGCGATATCCGCGCCGGGCAGATTGGCGATCACGCTGGTTGACAAGGCATCCAGGGCGGTCGATCCCAGCGCGCCGATCTGCGCGGTGCTGAGGGCACTGACCTGGTCCGAGGACAGCCCGGCGGCCAGACCGGTGCCAAAGGCGGCCAGCTGGGCGGTGCCCAGTGTGCTCAGGTTGACGGTGCTCAGGGACGCGGCAGCCCCCGATGAGAGGAAACCGATCGTGGTGCCCAGTGCGACCGCCCCGGCCGTGCCCAGTCCGACGAGGTTGCCGTTCAGACCGGCGATGCCGGTCGTGGTCATGGCAGCGAGCTGGGCGGTCGTGAAGGCAGCGATCTCGCCACTGGACAATCCGGCGGCGTTGCTGCCCAGCGCGGCCATCTGTGCGGTGGTGAAGGCACTGACCGTGCTCGAGGAAAGACCCGCGATGCCGGCACTGCCAAGAAGCGACAGGGTTGTGCCCATCGCGCTGAGCTGTCCTGCACCGAGCACCGCCGTATCGGCACCTGGCAAGGCGGCCAGCGCGCTGCTCGAGAGCGAGGCCACGAGCGTACCGAGGGCGCTGATGTCGGCGGTGGTGAGGCCGGCCGCGTTGCTGCCCAGGGATGCGACCTGAGCGGCGGTGTTCACGCCGGCAATGCCCCCCAGGCTGATGGCACCGATCGCTGCGCTGGTGAGCGAGCCGAGGTTGGTACCCAGGGTGCTGACCTGCGACGAGGACAGGACATTGACCGCATTCGTTGCGAGGTTGCTGATCGCCAGCGTCCCGAGCGCGCTCATGGCCGCCGTGGTGAAGCCCGCCGCATTCGCGCCAAGACCTGCCGCGTTCGATCCGAGTTGCGCCACTTGCGCGCTCGAGAGCGCTGCCACAGCGGTGCTGCTCAACCCGGCAAGTGCAGCCGAGCCCAGCGCCCCGATCTGTGCCGTCGACAGCGCCTGGATCTGTGCCGTGCTCACGCCGCTCGCGCCGCTGCTTCCGAATGCGGCGAGGGCTGCCGTTCCCAGAGCCTGAACCTGCGTGTTCGACAGTGCGGCCAGGTCGGCGCTTGTCAGGCCTGCCGCGGCGGTGCCGATGGCGCTGATCTGTGAAGTGCTCATGGCGGCGAGATCAGCCGCAGGCAGCACCGCTATTTGGGCCGAGCTCAGCGCTCCTGCCACTGCGGTAGCGAGCGCCCCACTGGCGGCCGTCGACAGCGAACCCAGCGTGGTACCGAGCGCGGCCAGTTGCGCCGAACTGAGCGCGCTGCCCGCAGCGCTCCCCAGTGCCGCTGCACCCGAGGCGCCCAGGGCACCGATGCGGGTGTCGGTGGCATTGATGTCTGCAGCGCTGAGTCCGGCCGCATTGGTGCCGAGCGCGGCAATCTGGGCAGTCGAGAAAAGCGCGAGCGAGCTGCTGGCCAGGGCCGCGATGCCCGCCGAGTTGAGCGAGGCGATGGCGGTACCGAATATCGGAAGCACCGCGGCCGAGATGCCGGCGGCGGCCGAGCCGAGGGCGTTCAAGGCGGTCGTGGACAGCGCCGCCTGCTGGCTTGTCGACAGCGATGCGAGCCAGCTCGAGGGGATGCCTGCCACGGTGGTGCCGAGGCTGGCAATCTGACCGCTCGTGAGTGCTGCCACATCGGCTGAGGGAAGCGCGACCAGGGCGGCTGAGCGCAGATACCCGACACTGGTATCGAGCGCAGTGATGCCTGCAGTGGACAAGCCCGCCGCATTGGTACCCAGGGCGGCAAGGCCGGCCGATCCCAGCGACAGCACTTGCGCCGTGCCGAGTGCCGCAATGCCGTAGCTCGGCAGCGCCGACAGGGCGGTGGTGTTCAGGGAACCCAGCTGTGTGCCGAGCATCGCGAGCTCGGTCGTCGTGAATCCGGCAGCGCCGGTTCCGAGCGCAGACAACGCCGTGGTGCCGAGCGCATTGAACTGGGCGGTGCTCAGAGCCGCCATCTGCGCGCTCGTGAGCCCCACCGCGTTGGTCCCCAGGCCTGCCATGTTGGCCGTGGTGAAGGTGGAGATGCTGCCCGTCGTCATCGACGCGATGGCGGTCGTGTTGAGATAGACCGTGTTGGTGCCAAGACCGGACCAGGCCGTCACGAGACTGGCATTGTTGATCAGGGCGACCTCATCGCTGGTGAGCATCGCCCACTGCGCCGTGGTCAGCACCTTCACGCCATTGGCGTGCAGGAGTCCGAGATTGCTGCCCAGAGCAGCGAACTGGTCCGCGTTGAGCAGACTGATGTTCCAGAGACCGTTGACGCCGCTGGCCCTGATGTTGGCCAGCTGGCTGGTCGTCAGTGCGCCCACCTGCGTGGACGTGAGTCCGACCCAGCTGTAGGTCGACAGGTAGTTGAAGTTCGACCCGAGCGCGACAATGTCGGCAGTGGGCAGCCCCGCGAGGTTGCCCCAGTTGATCGTGGGCAGTTGGGCTGTGCTCAGTGCGGTGATCTGCGCGGTTGACACGGCACCGAGCTGAACCGACGAGAGTGCAAAGAGCTGGCTGGATCCCCCCCCCGCCGGACTCAAGAGGGCGAACGTGCTGGGCAAGAGCGCCGCGATTTGCGCCGTGCCCAGTGCGCCGATGGCGGCAGTCGACAAGGCGGCGATATCGGCACCGGGCAGGTTGGCGATCACGCTGGTCGAAAGCGCGCCGATGGCGGCCGAACCCATGGCCGCGATCTGCGCCGTGCTCAACTGGGCGACCTGGCTCGACGACAGGCTGGCGGCAAAGGCACTACCGAGGGCCGCAACCTGTGTCGTGCTCAGTGCCGCCAGATCTGCACTCGGCAAGGCAGCGATCGCGCCCGGAGAAAGGGCGCTGATGGCCGTCCCCAGCGCGACGACGCCCGCGGTGCTCAATCCGGCCACGTTCGTTCCCAGTCCGGCCACGCCAGCCGTCGACAGGGCGGCCAGTTGCGTCGAACCGAGGGCGGTGATGGCGTCGCTCGACAGGCCGACCGCGTTGCTGCCCAGCGCGGCCACCTGGGCCGTGGTGAGCACGGCGACCGTGCTCGAGTCCAGACCCGAGATACCCACCGCGCTCAGCATCGATATGCCTGTGCCCAACGCGGAGACCTGGGCGGTCGAGAGGGCAGCCGTGTCATTGGCGGGCAGGGCGGCCAGCGCCGTGCTCGAGAGCGCACTGACCTTCGTGCCGATCGACCCGATGCCCGCGCTCGTGAGGCCGGCTGCGTTGTTGCCCAGTTGCGCGAGCTGGGCGGTGCTCAGCGTACCGATATCGGCCGCGGGCAGCACCCCGATCTGTGCGGATGTGAGATTGCCAACCACGGCGGCCGACAGTGCCGCGATGGCGGCTGTACCCAATGCGCCGATGGCGGTACCCAGGGCGGCGATCTGCGCGCTCGTGAACCCCGAGGCGGGTGTGCCGATGGCGGCGATCTGCGCCGATGTGAGGCTGGCCATGACCGCGGTCGAAAGATAGCCGAGTGCCGCTGCCTGCATGAGGCCGATGCGGGTGCCAAGGAGCGCCATCTGATCCGTGGTGAGACCCGGGGCGCCGTTGTAGAGGACGCCGATTTCCGCCGTGCTGAGGGCGAGGATCTGGTCGGAGGTGAAGGCGGCAATCGTGGGTGAAAAGATGTACCGGTAGGCGTAGGAGGGCAGCAGCGCCACATTGGTGCCAAGGAGCGCGGCAACGGCGGGGCTGACCTGCTGGCCCAGATAGATCGGGATGGCATTGGCCAGTTGGGTCGTGCTGAAGGCTGCCCATTGCGATGTCGTGAAGACCGACCAGGCGGTGGTGAGCGCAGCCACCTGACCCGTGCCAAGAAACGCCACGCTGGTGCCAAGCGCCACGTCTTGGGCGCTCCCGAACGAAGCCAGGGCGCTGGTGCTGATGCCGCTCACCGCGCTCCCGAGCGATGCCACCTGTGCCGTACTGAAGGCGAGAACGTCGGCGCTCGGAAGGGCAGCGATTGCAGCGGTCGAGAGGGCAGCCACCCTGGTGCCGAGAAGGCTGATCTGCGCCGTGGTGAAGCCCGCCGCGCCGGTGCCCAGGGCGGCGAGGGCAGTGGTGCCCAGTGCCGTGGTCTGTGCGGTCGTGAAGGCGCCCACCTGCGTCGAGGTGAAACCGGCTGCGCCGGTGCCCAAGGCCGCCACCTGGGCGGTCGACAGCGCCGCCACAGCCGTGCTCGACAAAGAGGCGACGGCCAGGGTTGAAAGACTGGCAATGGTCGTGCCGAGTGTCGTGATCTGGGTAGCCCCCAGACCCAGCGCATCGGTGCCGAGGGCGGCGAGCTGCGCCGGGCTGAGCGCTGCGAGATCGGCCGAGCCAAGACCCGCGACCGCGGCACTGCTCAACCCTCCGATCTGCGTGCCAAGGGCTGTGATCTGGTCGGTCGAGAGGGCCTGTCCCTGCGTGCTCGTGAGGGCGCCCAGTTGGGTGCTGGAGAGCGAGGCGATGCTGCTGCCCAGGCCCGCCACCTGCGCGCTCGACAGGCTGGCGATCTGGGTCGAGGTGAGTGAGGACAGAGCACCTGTCAGCAGCGTGCTGGTGCCCAGGGCTGCAATGGCATTGCCCGAGAGCGATGCCAGTGCCGATGATCCCAGCAGTGTCGCGTTGCTCCCCAGGGCCGTGATGTCGGCGGCGGTCAGACCCGCCGCGTTGGAGGCCAGTGCCGCGACCTGTGCGGTACTGAAGACGGCCACATCAGCGCTCGGCAGATTGGCAATGGCCGTGCTGCTCATGAGGTCGATGGCCGTGTCCAGGAAGGCCACCTGACCCACCGAGAGGCCGGCCGTGTTGGCGATGGCAGCGATGCGAGCCGTTCCGAGCCCGATCAGTTGTCCGTTGGTCAGGCTCGCCACGGCGTCGCTGGCGAGCGTGGCAAAGGCCGCTGTGCCCAGAAGACTCACGGCGGTGCCCAGCGCCGCGAGGTGCGCGCTGGTGATGCCAGCGCCGGCAGCCGTGCTCACCGATGCAAGGGCCGCCAGTTGTGCCGAACTGAATCCGGTGATCTGTGCGGTGCTCAAGGCCGCGACCTGCGCGCTCGAAAGACTCGCTGCAACCGCGGTTGAAAAGATCGAGGTTCCGGTACCGATGGCCACCAGTTGGGCGCTGGTGAGCCCGGGGGCCTGCACGGCAGTGAGGGCGGCGAGGTCCGCCGTGGGCAGTGTGGCGACGAGGCTGGTCGGGATGGCGCGGATGCTGTTCGAATCGAGCGCCGTGAAGGCGGTCGTACTCAGGGCATTGAGTTGCGTGCTCGAAAGATTGGCCACTGCAGTGGTCGAGAGGAAGCTCGCGTTCGATCCGAGTCCCCCTCCCAGAACGGCGGTCGGGATGCCGCTGATGTTGGTGCCAAGCGCGGCGATCTGCGCACTGCCCAGCGTGGCGAGCTGGGCGCTGCTGATGGCCGACAGGGTGCCCGTTGCGCTCGCCTGGGCGAAGTAGGCCGTGGTGATGGCGGCAGCCTGCGTCGGGGTGAAGGCGGCAAGACCCGCGAGGTTGATCTCGGCGGTTTGCAGTGCGGCGACTTCGGCCGTGGTGAAGTAGGGCAATACCGCGGCGATGTTCGTGGTGGTGAGGCTCGCGAGCATCGCAGTGCTGAGCGCCTGCACCTGGGTGCTGCTCAGTTGCCCGCCCAGCACCGCCAGCTGATCGCTGGTGATGCCCTGCACGGCAGCGGTGCCGAGGGCCGCGAGTGCGCTGCTGGAGAAGCTGCTCACCTGCGCCGTGGACATGGCGCCGACGGTGGCACTGCCCAGTACGGCGGCCTGCGTGCTCGACAGGGCCGCGATGTCGGCGGTCGACAGGTAGGGGATCGCGGCGGTGCTCAGCGCGGACACGTTGGTGCCCAGGGCGACCATCTGTGCGGTACCGAGTCCGAGTGCGTTGGTGCCCATCGTGGCCACTTGCGCCGTGGTAAGCGCGGCAATGTTCGCGGTGGGGAAGAAGTTCAGCGGGTAGCTGTTGACGAAAGCGAAACTGCTGCCCAGAGCAACTGTGGCAGCTGGGGATATCGAGGCGAAGCTGAGCCCCTGACCGCTGATCTGGGCGCTCGTCAGCGCGGCCACCTGGGCCGTGGTCATGGCCGCCATGGCGGCCGGGGACATCCAGCGCTCGACTCCCGGGCTGATGCTGGCGAGGGTCGCGGTTCCGATGACCGCCGTCTGTGCCGCCGTGATGCCCTGAATGCCGAGCGTGTAGATGCCAGCCCACTGCGCGGACTGCCACGCCGCGACGGCATTGGTCGATATCGCCGCGATCGCCGTGCTCGACAGTCCGCCCAGACCCGCCGCGGAAAAGGCGGCCTGCGCTGCGGTGCTGAGCGCTCCGATTTGTGCGCTGGACAGTCCAGCCGTGTTGGCGCCAAGTCCCGCAACCTGTGCGCTGCCAAGGCCCGCGACCTGCGCGCTCGACAGTGCCGCAATGTCGGCCGATGGCAGCGCCGCCAGTTGTGCTGGCGTGAAGGTGTCGATCACGCTGCCCAGCAGCGTGACCTGCGTGGTGGTCAGTCCGCCCACGCCGGCCGCGCTGAGAGAGGTGATGCCGGTGCCGATCGCGGTGAGTTGCGCCGCCGACAGTTGTCCGACGGCGACGCTCGAGAGCGCACCGAGGCCCGTGGTACTCAGGGCGCTCACGTTGTTGCCAAGCGCCGTGATGGCTGCGCTGCCGAGTCCGGCAGCGTTGGCCCCGAGAGCTGCGATCTGGGCGGTGCCCAGTGCAGTGACCACGCCGGTGGTGAGTGCGCCGAGCGCGGCACTGGTGAAGTTGGCAATGCCCGTGCCGAGGGCAATCACGTCTGCGCTGCCGAGTCCCGGCGTCGCGGTCGATGAGAGGCTGGCGATCTGCGCGCTCGAGAGCGCTGACGCAGCAGCGGTCGAGAGGGCTGCGAGCGCGGCACTGCCGAGGGCGCTTGCGTTGAGGCTCAGGGCGTTGATGTCGGCCGTGGTGAGGCCTGCCGCGTTCGATCCGAGCGTGGCGACCTGGGCCGTGGAGAGGACCGAGAAATCGGCACTCTGCAGGGCGGCGAGGGCTGCGGAACCGAGCGCGCCGATGTTCGTGCCCAGGGCCGACATCACGGTGGGACTGAGGCCTGCAGCGCCACTCCCCAGGTTGGCGAGGGCGGTCGTGGAGAGTGCGGCTACCTGTGCGGTGCTCAGGGCGGCCAGATCGGCACTGGTCAGGCCAGCCGCACCACTTGCGAGTGCTGCGATCTGGGTTGTGCTCAGGGCGGCCAGCTCGCCCGTCGTGAGCGCTCCGACGGCGGCGCTCCCAAGCGATGCGACCGCTGTGGTGGGTAACGCCGCAATCTGTAGCGATGAAAGTGCGACGATATCGGCGCTGGTGAGACCTGCGGCGCCAGTGCCCAGCCCGGCCAGTTGCGCTGTCGTGAAGGCGGCGGTCTGGCTCGAGGACATCGCCGCGATCTGGAAGCTTGAAAAAAGCCCGACACTGTTCGTGGCCAGCGATCCGATCGCCGTCGTGCCGAGATAGACGACATTGCTACCGAGCGCCGGAATCTGGCCCGTGTTGCCGTTCGTACCGAGTAGCGAAGCATTTGCCCCGAGGCTGGCAATCTGCGCTGTCGTCAGGGCCGCGATGGTCGCGGTCGGCAGGTACTGGATGGTTTGCGCGCCGAGGAGGCTGACGTTGGTACCCAGGGCAACGACCGAAGCTGGGGAAGCCCCCATTCCGAAAGGGTAAGCGAACTTGCTCGCCTGATAAGTGCTGAACGAGACGGCTTGCGCAGTCGTCAGGCCGGAATAGCCGGCCGCACTGATCCACCCGATCGCCGTTGCGTTCAGGCCGGCAATGGCGGCGGTGCCAAGTGCCTGCACCTGCGTCGACCCAAGGCCATTGGCGTTCGCGCCAAGGCCCGATACCTGCGCAGATTGCCAGGCAGCCAGAGCGGTCGGCGAGAGCGCCCCGATACTGGCAGCGGACAGCCCCGCAATGCCGGCACTCGAGAACGCCGCTTGCGCGGCCGTGCTCAAGGTTGCGATCTGGGTGGACGAAAAGCCCGCTGTGGCGCTGCTGCCGAGGCCTGCGATCTGGGTAGTGCTCAGACCTGCCAGCTGGGCTGTCGACAAGGCCCCGATGTCGGCTGACGGAAGCGCTGCGAGCTGTGCTGGGGTGAAGGTGTCGATCACGGTGCCGAGCAGGGCGATCTGGGTGGTGGTGAGGCCGGCGGCACCGGCGACACTCAGCAGGCTTGCATTGCTGCCCAGCGCACTCAACTGGGCGAGCGACAGTTGGGTGACGGCAGCGCTCGACAGTGCAGCCAGCGCGCTGCTCGAGAGCGCACCGATGCCCGTGCCCAGCACCGTGATCGCTGCGGTTCCGAGACCGGCGGCGTTGCTGCCGAGCGCAGCGATCTGCTCGGTGCCCAGGTTGGCGAGGGCGGTTGTCGTGAGGACGCCCAGCGCAGCGCTCGACAGGTTTGCCACACCGCTACCGAGAGCTGCGAGCCCTGCGCTGCCAAGGCCGCCCACCGCAGCCGGCGTGAGTGCGCCGATCTGCGCGCTCGACAGGGTGGCGGTCGTCGTGCCGAGGGCCCCCAGCGCCACACTGCCCAGGGCGCTGACGTTGAGACTCAGGGCTGCGATATCGGCCGTACCCAGCCCGACGGCATTGGTGCCAAGGGCGGCCACCTGGGCTGTGGTGAGCACCGTGAAGTCGAGGCTCGGCAGGGACGCCAGTGCGCTTGACCCGAGGAGACCGATTCGCGTGCCCAGTGCCGGCATGGTCGAGGCCGTGAAGCCGCTTGCGGCCGTGCCAAGGGAGCCGAGCGCGGTGTTGCCCAGCGCCGCAATCTGCGCGGTGTTGAGGGCGCCGAGTGCAAGGCTCGAAAGGCCGGCGGCATTGCTGCCCAAGGCGGCAATCTGCGCGCTGGCGAGATTGGCTACTTCGGTCGTGGTGAGCGCGCCGACCGTATCGGATCCGAGCAGGGCAATCTGGGCCGTCGTGAGGCCCGACACGTTGCTGCCCAGGGCTGCGATGGCAGGGCCGGTCAGGACTGTGACGGTGCTGCCCAGCAGGGCGAGGGTGTCGGTAGCGAGAGCGGATGCTTCGTCGCTCGTGAGGGCCGCAACCTGCGACGATGCAAGGAGGGATGCGGTGGTGCCGAGCAGGGCGATGCCCGTCGCGCCGAGGTTGCTTACGCCCACCGGCGACAACTGCGTCACCCGTGTTCCGAGCGCGGCAAGTCCGGCGCTACCCAGACCTGCCGTACCGGTGAGTGCGCCCAACTGGCTTGAACTCATGGCGGCCAGATCGGCAGCGGGCAGTGCGGCGACGGCGGCTGACCCCAGTGCCGCCAGTTGACCGCTGCCAAGCACCGCGATGTCGGCGCTCGACAGGCCCGCGGCACCCGATCCGAGCGTGGCGACCTGCGGAATCGGCAGCGCGGCAATGTCGGCTGTCGACAGGCTTGCGATGGCGAGCGAGGTGAGATTGCCGGCCGCTCCCCAGCCGAAGGCTGCCATGTCGGCTGTGGTGAGCGCGGCGGCGTTGGTGCCAAGCGCGGCCAGTTGCGCGGGCGCGAGGTGCGAGAACTGATCGGTCGAGAGCGCTGCGATGGCGGCGGCCGAGAGCCCTGCGATGGCGCTCGGGCTGAGCGCTGCGACGGCGGTCGTGGTGAGGGCCTGGACGCCGGGCGCGGACAACTGCCCGGCGCTGCTTCCCAGGGCTGCGATGGCGGCGGCCGTGAAGCCGGCGGCACCCGAGGTGAGTGTGTCCATCACGGGCGCGAGCGCGCCGATGGCATCGGTTGACAAGGCACCGATGGCGACCGAGCCGAGGAAGGTTGCGTTCGAGCCGACGGCGGTCAGGGCTGCGCCTGACAGGCCGGCCGCGTTGGTGCCCATTTGCGACAGAACGCTCCCGGGCAGTGCGCCGATCACGCCGGTGCCCACCGACCCCAGGGCCGCGGAGGTGAGCGCGGCGACATTGCTGCCCAGGGCCACGAGGTCGGTGCCGGAGAGGCCGGCGGCGTTGCTCCCGAGGAGGCCCACCTGCGCCGGGTTCATGACAGCAAAGGTGCTGGTGGACAACCCCGAGATGCCGGCGCTCGAGAGCGTGACCAGATTGCTCCCGAGGCTCGCGATCTGCGCGTTGGTGAGTTGGGTGGCAGCCTGACTCGTCAGTGAACCGAGTGCGCTCGGGGTAAGGTTGCCCACGCGCAGACCCAGCGCGTTCACTTCCAGGCTGTTGAGCCCGGCGGCGTTGGTGCCCAGGGACGACACCTGGGCCGCCGTCAGGCTGCCCGCGGCGGCGAGATTCAGTGCGCCGAGCGCGCTGCTCGAGAGCGCGCCGATGCTGGTTCCGAGCGCAAGCGCCTGCGCGCCCGACAGGGCACTGGCGGCCGCCGTGCCGAGCACGCTGATCGATGTCGTCGACAGGGCCCCGACCTGACCGCTTCCCATGGCGCTGATGGCAGCCGAACCCAGGCCTGCGGCCGCGGTGGCCAGTGCTGCGATCTGGGCGCCTGAGATCGCCGCAAAATCCGCCGATGGCAGGGCGCCGACCTGATCGGCCGACAGGGCTGCCAGACGGCTCGGGTCGATGAGGGCGATGCTCGCCGGTGCAAGACCTGCGAGGTTCGTGCCAAGCGCGCTGATCTGGTCGCTGCTCAGGGCGCTGACCGCACCGCTGCCGAGGTTTGCCACCGCGGCAAGCCCGAGCGACGCCACACGCGTGTCCATCTGCCCGATGTCGGCGCCGGAGAGCCCCGCAGCATTGGTGCCCAGGAGCGATACCTGCATCGGGCTCAGCACGGCGAAGTCGGCCCAGGGCAGGGCTGCGATGGCCGCTGAACTCAGTGATGCAATGCCGGTACCGAGCGCCGGCATCACGCTGGGTGACAGACCGGCGGCGTTGCTGGAGAGAGCGGCAATCTGGTCGGTGGTGAAACTGGCAACCTGCGCTGCACTGAGTGCCGCGACGCTCTCGCTGGGCAGGCTTGCGAGGGTGGCCGGGCTCAGGGCTCCGATGCCAGTGCCCAGCGCCATGAGTGCAGTGGTGCCCAGGTGGGCGATGCTCGCCCCCTGCGTGGCCGACAGTTCCGCCAGCGTTGCGGCCGACAGGGATCCGACGGCCGTCCCCGAGAGCGCGGCCACGGCAGTACCCAGCACATCGATCTGGCTCGGGGTGAGTCCGGCCGCGTTCGATGCGAGTGCGGCGATTTGCGATGAGGAAAGCGCTGCCACGGCATCGAGGCCCAGCGCCCCGATGGCGGGCGCCGAGAGCGCTGCCACCAGGGTTCCGAGGGCGCTCGCCTGCGTCGCCGAGAACGCTGCGGCCGCGCTGCTCGACAGGGCTGCCACACCGGTCGAGGTGAGGGCAGACACTTGCGCGCTCGTCCATGCTGCGACGTCGGCCGATGTGAGTCCGGCCGCGTTGCTGCCAAGGCTTGCGATCTGCGTCGTGCGCAGCGCCGCGATGTCGCTGCTCGAAAGTACGCCGATCTGGGCTGCATTGAGCGCAGCCACGGCTGCGCTGCCAAGCGCAGCGGCCTGGGCGCTGCCGAGGGCCGCAATCGTGGTGCCGAGGCTTGCAATCTGCTGCGCGGTGAGCGCGGCAGCCGCAGGAGTGCCAAGGGCAGCCACGGCAGCAAGCCCGAGGAACCCGGCCCGCGTACCCAGCGCCGTGATGTCGTTGGCGTTCAGGCCGGCTGCATTGGTACCCAGGGTGGCGATCTGGGCGCTCGAGAGGACGGCGATGTCGGTGCTCGACAGGCTCGCGACGGCCGCGGATGCGAGTACGCCGATGGCCGTGCCCAGCGCCTGCATGTCGCCCGGCGACAGACCTGCCGCGTTGCTCCCGAGGCCCGCGATCTGGGCCGTGTTGAGCGTCGCTACCTGGGTCGGGCTCAGTGCGGCAACGTCGGCGCTGCTGAGCGTGGACGCATCGACGAGCGAGAGGATCGAGGTGTTGCCGCTCGCGAGGCTGGTGAGGTTCGTGCCGAGGGCAGCGACCTGATCGGTGCCCAGTTGCGCGATGGCCGCCGTCGAGAGCGCATTCACCGCCACGGTGGAGAGCGCTGCAACGGTCGTGCCCAGCGCATTGACGGCAGTGGCCGAGAGGCCCGCTGCATTGCTGCCGAGGAGTCCGATCTGGTCGGTCGTGAGGGCGCCAAGTGCATCGATGCCCAGACTCGCCAGCGCCGCACTGGACAAGGCGGCGAGCCGGGTACCCATTGCCAGCGTCTGGGCAGCGCTCAGCGCCGATGCGGCAGCCGGTGTGATGGCAGCCACCGCAGCGGTGGAAAGTGCCGCGGTACGGGTGCCCATCAGGGCGATGTCGGTGGCGCTCAGTCCGCTCGCGTTCGTGCCCAGCGCCGCGATCTGTGTGGCCGCCAGTTGTGCGATGGCCGCAGCCGGGAGCGACGCTACCTGCGTGGCGGACAGTGCTGCCACATCAGCGCTCGGGAGCGCCGCTGCGCCGCTCGCGGACAGGCCGGCAATCGTCGTGCCGAGGGTGGCAATCTGCGCGCTCGAGAGCGCAGCCACGGCGCTTGACGGAAGCGCTTGAAGGGCGGTGCTCGACAGGCCTGCGATGCGCGATGACCCCAGCGCCGTGATGTCGGCGCCTGACAGGCCGGCCGCGTTGGTCCCCAGGGCTGCAACCTGGGCGCTCGACAGTGCTGCGATGTCGCTCGAGGGCAAGGCAGCGATCGCGCCTGAGCCAAGCAGGCCGATGCCGGAGCCCAGCATCGATATGGCTGCACGCGAGAAACCGGCCGCATTGGACCCCAGTGCGGCAAGCTGGGCGCTGCCGAGCGCACCCGCAGCCGAGGGCGACAGGGCAGCGATCTGCTCCGAGCCGAGGCTTGCAACGAGTGCGGCTGGCAGCACGGCCAGCGTGTTGGTGGCCAGAAAGCCGATGGCCGTTCCGAGGCTCTGCGCCTGAAGCGGGCTGAGCGCGGCGATGGCAGTGGGCGTCAGCAGACTCAGTGCAAGGCTTCCGAGCGCATTCACGCGCGTACCCAGTGCCACGATGTCGGCCGAGGAGATGCCCGCTGCGTTCGATCCGAGCGTTGCAAGCTGGTTCGCAGTGAGTACGCTGAAGTCGGCGCTCGGCAGGCTTGCCACCTGGAGCGAATTCAACGCGGCCACAGCCTCGGTAGCGAGGCTCGCGATGGCGGTGCTTGCAAGCGCAGACACGTTGGTGCCGATCGCGAGCGCCTGGTCTGACGAGAGAGCGGCCAGATCGGTGGCGGGCAGGCTGGCCAGTGCACGGGTGCCAAGATTGGCCGCGCGACTTGTCAGCGCCCGGATGTCGGCGGTGGTCAGACCGGCGGCGTTTGTCCCGAGCGAAGCGATCTGCGACGCGCTGAAACTGGCCACCAGATCACTCGCGAGCGCTGCGATGGCACCCGAGGCAAGCGTCCCCGCAAGGCCCGGAGCCCGTTGCATCAGGGTGGTGATGGCGTCGGTGCCGAGCGCGCGCACTGCATCACCCGAGAGCCCAGCCAAGGCATCGGTCGACAGGGCCGCAAAGGCGGTCGGCGACAACTGGGTGATGTGGGTGCCGAGGGCGCCCAGCGACGCCGATCCGAGCCCGGCCACATTGGTGCCCAGTGCTGCCACCTGCGTCGCGCTGATGAGGGCGAATTGCCCGGGTGGAAGGGCAGCGATGGTTGATGAGGCGAGGGTGGCGATGCCGGTGCCAAGGGACACCAGATTGCGTCCGAGAATCTCGGTGTCGGCGGGCGACAGACTCGCCAGAGCGGTCGATGACAGTGCCGCGAGTGACTGCGAGGCGGCAAGGAGCGCCGTCATCTGCGCCGTGGACAGTCCTGCGGCATTGCTGCCGAGCGCAGCGATCTGGCTGCTCGACAGGCCAGCCATCGCAGCCGTGGTGAGACTGCCGATCTGGGTCGAAGTGAGCGCCCCCAGCACGGTGGGTGGCAATCCCGCCGCCTGCTCCGGGGCAAGCCCCGCGAGGGCTGCCACAGGAATGGCCGCAATGGCCTCATTGCCGAAGGCTGCGAGATTGTCTCCCAGGCTCGCGATCTGCGCCGCGGTGATGCCGCCGATGACGCTCGCGCCGATCTGCGCGAGAGCAAGGGGCGAGAGTGCCGCCAGACGGGTTCCCAACGTGGCCACATCCAGCGCGGAGAGCCCCGCTGCGTTCGCCCCGAGGGCTGCCAGTTGCGTGGTGTCGAGCCACGACAGGGTGGTGGCGGGCAGGGCGGCAACCTGGCTGGAAGTGAGTGCGCCGATGCCAGCGCTGCCGAGGGCAGCGAGGGTGGGCCCGGCCATGATGCTCACCCGGGTACCCAGCGCGACGACCTGATCGGGTCCGAGCGCAGCGACGGCTGCCGACCCGAGCGAAGCGATGGCGGTGGTGCTCAGCACGCCGATCGAACTGCCCAGCGCCACGATCGTCGCGCTCGCCAGGCCTGCCGCGTTCGTGCCGAGTGCGCCGATCTGAGCCGTCGTGAGTGCCGCCATCTGATCGGAGCCTAGCGCGGCGATGTCGGCACCGGGCAGCAGCGCAATGCCCGAGCCAAGGGCGACGATCGCGCGCGGATCGAGGGCTGCGGCAAAGCGTGCGGACAGTGCGGCGATCTGGGTTGATGTCAGAAGCGCGATGTCGGCGGTGGGCAGTGCCGCGATCGCCACGCTCGAGAACGCATTGATCGAGGTACCCAGTGCCGTGACCTGGGCATGCGTGAGCGCGCTCGCCCCGGTGCCGATGGCTCCGAGTTGGTCGGTCGAGAGGCTCGCGAGCACGCTGCTTGACAGTGAGCCGAGAGCGCCGCTCGAAAGCGCAGCGATCTGGACGGTCGAAAAGGCATCGAGCGCACTCGCGCTGAGCGCAGCCCCGTGCGTCGAGCCCAGGGCAGCGATGGCAGCGGTGCCCAGGGCGGGCGACTGGGTGCTGCTCAGCCAGGCAAGGGCGGCACTCGAGAGCCCTGCCGCGTTCGATCCAAGCCCCGCCAGTTGCGCCGAGGTCATGGCGGCAAGCTGGGCGGGTGTGATGCCTGCCACCTGGGTCGAGGAGAGCGCGCCGATCTGGCCGCTGGTAAGCGCGAGGGTCTGGTCGTTGTGCAGCGTCGATATCTGGCTGGCCCCGAGCGTGCGCAGTTGCGCGGTGCTCAGACTGCGAATCACCGACACGGCGAGAGAACCGAGGTCGGCGCCCGACAGGCCCGACAGATCGGGTCCCAGTGCTGCCGCAGTGCGCGCCGACGAGGTGATCGAGCCAATCTGCGTGACCATGGCGCCGACCAGGCTCGAGGCTGGCAGCGCGCTCGCGCTGTCGGTGCCCTGGATGAGGTCGGCACCCGCGAGCAGCACGCCCGTGCCGGCGCTGATCTTCGAGGTGGTGGGGTCCACCGTGATGGCGTCGAGCGTATTGGCGATGCTGCCCGACTGGGTATCGTAGCCCGCGAGTGCTGCCAGCACCGCACCGTAGCTCTTGGCCGTGGCGCTGCCCGAGCTGAATGTGCTCGTACCCACCACGACCACGGCGTCGGTGGTGACGTTGGCAAGCCCGAAAGCCGTCGATACCGACTTGTTGACCGCATCGACCTGAGTGCTCGACGCGGGCGGGATGACAGCGGTGCTCGAGTCACTGCTGCCGGTGATGACCCGTGCTGCCAGTTCGGTGAGCGGCGTCACGTTGGCCGTGATCGGTGCGCCTGATGCCGCCGAGTAGGTGATGACCGATCGTAGCGGACTCCCGAGCGTGACGCTCTGGCCGGTGGCTTCGTTCACGAAGTCGACGCCCGCACCCGAGTTGTCCGATACCTTGATGAGGAGCGGACCCGAATAGCCGGTTGCGAGGGTCAGGTTGCCCGAGAAGTGCCCCGAACTGTCCGACAGTCCTCCGCCCACGCGCGTGCCGGTCGAGTCGTAGACATCGACCCGCACCGCGGTGATGAAGTTGCCGGCAAAGATCGAGAAGTTCGCCAGAACGCTCACCGTGCTGCCGCTGCCTGCGGTCGATGCCGCCGCAGCAGCGCCACCCCCCCCACCACCGCCCGCGGCGGCCAGTGCACCGAGGAGGCCGAGGCCGCCCAGGGTGGCGAGGGTGGAACTGATGGTGATGCCCTCCGGAGGCGGATTGCCAGCGGCCGTGGCGTCGGAGCCGACGGTCGGTGCGGAGACTTCGGGTTTCGCGATGGCGGATGCATTGGCGATCGGCCGTGCGCTACCGGCCATGGCCGATTCGGTGCCACCCGCACCGTCCCTGACAGCACCGCTGGCAGCAAGGCTGTCCGGGCCGGTCATTGCCCCGGTATCGGCCGTCGGGCGAGTGTCACCATTTCCGGTGCCCCGCGCGCCATCGGCAACCGCCGAGGCGGAAGGGTCGACGCCGCTGCCTGCGGCGCTGAGTCCACGCATGTCGGCCGCCGCCCCTGCGCTGACCGGACCGGCCGTGACGAGATTCAGGGTCTGAGGCGCACTGTCATCGGCCTGGCGAAAGAGTGCACCACCGGTGGCATCGCCATCGGCGAAGGAGATCACGAACTGCGGTTCCATCACGGCGCGGATCGCACCATCGCGAATCACGATGCGGCGCCCGGCTCGAGTGAGGATCACCAGATCGGTATCGACGACACGGACCGACTGGATGTCGGTCGAGCGGATGCCCAGGCGCACCGGCGCATAGGCCGAGCCGGGCGCGGTCTTGCCCTGGGTACTCGATGCGTTCGTGTCGTCGTTCATGAGACTCTTCCCGATGCCTGCTGAGTGATACCCGATGCCTGATGCTCGTTGGCAGGCGCCCGCCCTGTCCCGCCGATCTCACAACGGCCAGCCACGAGGGAACTGAAGCCGTCGTTACGCCCGTCTGTGACTTAGTTCACGCAGGTGTCGCGTGCCGGGGGGCTCAGGGAATTTGAGGAGCTTTGGGGCGAGCGCGCCGGGCCCACGGTCGCGCTGCGCCGCAAGTCCGCATCGCCCGGCATTCTGGGAAGATCGGGTTGCGCCGTCGCGTGCTTTGCGGGTCTTGTCGTGGCGTAGTGCGCGCGCCTTCGCGCTGATCGGTGCTCGCCTGTGGAAAAGTGCTCGGCGGGCGCAGGCCCTTGTCATAATGGTGACTGTCAGGCGGGGGACGTCCCCGGGCAGAGGATGAGACGGATGAATGAACAGTCAGTGAGCTTCGAGTCGGCCGGCCTGCGCCTTGCCGGCATCGTGCGGGTGCCCGAGGGGCTTGCCCCCGGAGAGCGCCGACCCGCGATGATCGTGCTGCACGGCTTTGGCAGCACCAAGGAGGCAAGCAACGTCCTCGGGCCGTGCGCGGTCCTCGAGTCGCTCGGTTATGTGACGATGCGGTTCGACATGCAGGGCTGCGGCGCGAGCGAGGGCGAGCGCGGCAATCTCATCTGCCTTCAGCAGGTGCAGAACACGAGCGACGCGCTCACCTTCCTCGATGCTCATCCGGCGGTGCAGCCCGGACGAGTCGGGCTCATCGGGTCGAGTTTCGGTGCGGCGGTGGCGGTCTATACGGCCGCAGTCGATGAACGGGTTGCCGGCATCATCTCCTCGGGCGGCTGGGGGCATGGCGAGCGCAAGTTCCGCGGTCAGCATCCGGGTGAGGAGGCGTGGGCGCGGTTCATGGCCATGCTCGAGGCAGGGCGCCGGCATCGCGCCGAAACCGGCCGCTCGCTGATGGTGCCGCGCCTGGAGATCGTTCCGTTGCCGCCCGGGCTGCGCCGGCAGATCGTCGACGGATCGCTCGATGAATTCACGGCCGAAACGGCACAGAGCATGTTCGACTTCAAGGCCGAAGAGGTCGTGCACCGCATCGCACCGCGCCCCCTGCTGCTTCTGCACAGTTCGGTCGATTCGGTGACGCCCACCGAGCAGTCGATCGAAATGTTCAAGCGCGCTGGCCGGCCCGCCGATCTGCACCTCTTTGGCGAGACCGATCACTTCATGCTGGCCGAGGGCAATACGCGCGTCTGGAATGTCGTTCGCGACTGGCTCGACCGGTTTCTGCCGCTGCAGCCGCGCGCTGTGGCGACCGGCGGCGAGGGCGCTCACTGACAAGGGCGTTGACTGGCGAAGACGGTCACTGGCGAGGACAGTCGATCGCCGGAACGCTCACTGGCCAGGGCGCTCACTGTCAAGGAGGCTCACTGGCCGGGACGCTCGATGGCACCTCAGAGCAGGGTCTGTATCGCAAGCCCGACCAGGGCGCAGGCGCCGATCACCAGCATCACGTTGGCCTTCCAGCGCAGAAGGGCGACCGCGGCCCCTGCGGTGATGAGCCCGGCAACGAGATCGAATCGGCCGGCAATCCCGTCTGGCCACAGCACATGAGCGGCAAAGAACACCGCCAGGCTGCCGATGACCCCGACCACCGCCGCCGTGATGGCGGTGAGGGGGGCTGTCACGCTAACCTGGCTGCGGGTTGACTCCACCAGCGGACCGCCCGCGAGAATTAAGAGGAAGGAGGGCAGAAAGGTGAACCAGGTCGCCACACAGGCGGCCAGTGCCCCGGCGAGAAACCGCGCGTCGGTGCCCAGTAGCGCCGATGCATGTCCGCCGACATAGCCCACGAAGCTCACGATCATGATGAGCGGACCCGGCGTCGTTTCACCCAGCGCGAGTCCGTCGATCATCTGTGCCGGTGTGAGCCAGTGGAACTGCTCGACCGCGCCCTGCCAGACATAGGGCAGCACCGCGTAGGCGCCACCGAAGGTGAGGAGGGCGGCCTTGGTGAAGAACCAGCCCATCTGCGCGAGCGTGTCATCCCAGCCGCGGAGGACAACAAGTATGCCCATCGGTATCAGCCACAGGAGGCTGGCAATGCCCGTGATCCAGGCAAGGCGAGACCAGCGAAATCGGGCGTGCGGGGGGCGAGGCGTGTCGTCGTCGATGATCGGGCGAGCCGCAGGGGTCGCCTCGGTGCCCTCATGGGCCGAAGCGGTGGCCCCGCGCGCGTTTGGCGCGTGCCCACCCGCGGCCGACACGGTGTGTGGCGCGATGCGCCCGAGCACGTGGCCGATGAGTGCCGCGCCGATCACCAACGCCGGAAATGGCACGCCGAGGAGCGCGATCGCGACGAACGAGGCGGCGGCGATGAACCAGAGCGGGGCGTTGCGCAAGGTGCGCGAGCCGATGCGGTGTGCAGCCTGTACCACGATGGCGATCACCGCCGGCTTGATGCCCAGAAAGAGTCCTGCCACCAGAGGGGTGCTGCCCCAGGTCATGTAGACCCATGAAAGCCCGATCATGAGGACAAGCGAAGGCAGCACGAAGAGCGAGCCGGCAAGGATGCCCCCCACCGTGCGATGCATCAGCCAGCCGATGTAGGTGGCCAGCTGCTGCGCTTCGGGTCCGGGGAGCACCATGCAGTAGTTGAGGGCGTGGAGGAAACGCCGCTCGGAGAGCCAGCGGCGTTCATCGACCAGCACCCGGTGCATGATCGCGATCTGCCCGGCGGGTCCGCCAAAGCTGATGAACCCGAGCTTGAGCCAGAATCTTGCGGCCTCCCGGAAGTCGATCGATGCAGGGGCAGGCTGCGATGCGCTGGCAGGGGCAGGGGCAGGGGCGGTGGCCGTATCCGGGGCGCCCTGAGTCGATTCGGTCACGGGAGAGGGTGTCCTCGAGGAGGGCGACGGTGCGGGGACGCGCTGGAAAGTCTGTCCGCGATTCTATTCTATGATCCCGCACCGATCCGCAGCAGTTCCGACGCGACGTCCCATCTCATGCACGCTTCCTCGTTTCTTTCGGTCCCCAGGCGCCGCAACGGCATTGCGCTGGCGCTGCTCGCGGTGCTTGCCTCGCCGGTACGTGCCGTCGATGCGCCCGGCGTCCGTGAGCCTGCCGCCTCGACCGGCACCGATGCACCGCTCGACGCGGTCGTCGTGAGTGCCAGCCGCACCGAGCAGCGCATCATGGATACCGCCGCTTCCATCGATGTCATCGGGCGGCAGCAGATCCAGGACGGGCAGGCTGCCTTCAACATGTCGGAGCCCCTGGCCCGTGCGCCCGGGCTCGTGGCGCTCAATCGTCAGAACTACGCCCAGGACCTCCTCATCTCCTCGCGCGGGTTTGGTGCCAATTCGACCTTCGGGGCGCGTGGCCTGCGCATCCTCGTCGATGGCATCCCGGGCACCATGGCCGATGGCCAGGGACAGATCTCGCACATCGACCTGCCTTCGGCCGAACGGGTGGAAGTGCTGCGCGGACCTTTTTCGGTGCTCTATGGCAATTCGGCCGGGGGGGTGGTGAGTGTCTTCACCGAGACCGGACGCCCGGGTCTGCATGCCACGCCCTACTTTTCGGCCGGGTCTTTCGGGCAGATGAAAGGCGGCCTCAAGGCCGACGGTGCCGATGGCGCGCGTGCCTTCGTGATCGACGCGGGCAGTTTGCGCACCCAGGGCTATCGCGAGCACGGCAACGCCGACCGGCAGAATGCCAATGCGAAGATCGACCTTCGCATGGGCGATGACAGCACGCTCACGCTCATCGCCAACAATGTGTCCTTGAGCGCGCTCGATCCGCTCGGGTTGACCGCATCACAACTGGCGTTCGATCGACACGCGGCCGGTACCGGTGCCATCACCTACAACACCCGGAAGACGGTCAATCAGACCCAGGGCGGGTTGGTGTACACGCATCGGGTGAGCGCTTTTGATTCGTTCACCATCGCACCCTATCTGGGCGATCGCCAGACGATGCAGTTCCTTGCCACGGGCACCAACGGTGTCTTGCGCCTGCAGCGCAATTTCTACGGGCTCAACACCGCCTGGAACCACAGCGGCGAGGTTGCCACGATGCCGCTCAACCTGGTGGCGGGTATCGAAGGCGCCGGCAACGACGATCATCGCCTCGGGTACGCCAACACCGGGGGCAACCAGACCGGGGCTGCGACCCAGGATTACTCGATGCTCGCGCGCAGTCTCGATGGTTTTGCCCAGGCTTCGCTTCGCGCGAGCGATACGCTCGCCTTCACCACGGGGCTGCGGGCATCGCGCACCGCGCTCGAGTCGCAGAGCAATCTCACCCCGTCGCAAAGTCCGGGCGGGCATGCCTACCGCGCACTGACCGGCATGGCTTCGGTGCAGTACGATCTTCGCGAGAAGACCAGCGTCTACCTCTCCTATGGCACCGGCTTTGACACGCCGACGCTCAATCAGGTGTTCTACAGCCCGGCCTATGTGGCCAATCCCTCCAATCCCAACACCGGCAACATCGGCCTGCAGGCAGCGAGTACCCGGCAGGTCGAAGTCGGGCTGAAGAGCGCGCTCGGTCGGGGTGGGCGAGTGACACTTGCCCTCTTCGATGCGGGTACCACCAACGAGGTGGTGGTCGACAGCAGCGTGTCGGGCAAGACGGCCTTCGGCAACGCGCCGGCCACGCACCGCAAGGGGGTCGAACTCTCGCTGATGGCACCGCTCACCGAGGAGGTGCAGGCAAGCCTTGCCCTTGCTGCCATCGATGCGCGCGTCACCCAGACCTACCAGGGCTACAGCGGTACCACGGTGGTGTCGGGCAATCGCATCCCCGGCGTGCCCGGTCAGACCGCGTTTGGCGAACTCATGTGGCGACGGCCCGATCGGGCGCTCGAGATTGCGGCCGAAGCGCGTGCGGCAGCCACCATCGCGGCGAACGACGTCAACGGAGCCTGGTCGGGAGGCTATGGCGTGGTGGCGCTGCGCGCCGTTGCCCGCCAGCGAGTCGCCCGCTGGAACATCAGCGAATTCGCGCGGGTCGACAATCTCTTTGACCGTGCCTATGTCGGCTCGGTCATCGTCAACCAGTCGTCGAGCCAGTTCTACGAAAGTGCGCCCGGACGCAACTGGCTGGTGGGTGTGCGTGCAAGCTACGACTTCGATTGACGGTTCATCGCTGCAGACGTGCGGGAAACGTCTGGATATGGTTCAATGATTGAACAAAGCAGCGACAGACTGCCGCCCGTTGCGGTCAGGGTCGACCGGATGCGAAGCCCTGGCGGGCAGCCTCCGGTGGCCGCGGCACGACAGGGCGTCGATGGTTACGCAGGGTGCGTGGCCGGTTTCAATGGAAGGAGCATCGATTGGCAACCAGAAAAGTCTCCCTGCCCGGGGTGGATCTCGAAGTGTTTGATGGCGGCTCGGGTGCGCCACTCGTATTCCTGCATGGCGCGAGCGGTTTCAACGCCGGTTCGCCCTTTGTCGATGCGCTCGCTGCCCGGCGTCGGTTGATTGCGCCCTCGCATCCGGGCTTTGGTGGCTCTTCGCTGCCCGAATGGGTCGAAGTGCCGCCGGACATCGCGCACATTCATCTCGAACTCCTGGATGGGCTCGGCATCGACCGCGCGCAGCCCTTCGACCTCGTCGGCTGCTCGCTCGGTGGCTGGATCGCGGCCGAGATGGCCGTACTGATCCCGGCCCGCATCCGACGTCTGGTGCTGGTGGGGCCGGTGGGTGTGAAGACCGGGCCGATCGACACGCTGGACATTCCCGACATCTACACGCTGCCGGCGGCTGCGGTCGACAAGTGCCTCTATCACGAACCGGCGCGCTGGAAGCTCGACCCATCCACCATGACCGACAAGGAACTCGAGGTCATGGTGCGCAATCGCGAGACCACGGCACTCCTCACCTGGGAGCCCTGGATGCACAACCCGAAACTGCGGCATCGCCTGCACCGGGTCAGTGCGCCCACGCTCTTCATCCGGGGTGAGAGTGACGGCCTCGTGTCGGCCGAGTACCTCGCACGCTACGCGGCCCTCGTGCCCGGTGCCACCATCAGCACCATCGCGGCTGCGGGCCATGTGCCGCACATCGAGCAGCCCGAAGCCTTCGTGCGTACCGTATTCGACTTCCTCGACGCCTAGAGCGCGCTCGATCGATCTGGAGATCACCGATTCATGAAAGCCTGGCACTTCAGCGAGACTGCCTACCCTTACCTGCCGCCTGCCTCCGAGTACGAGTCGATTCGCGTCAGCCTGCCCAACAGGCACTACGACCCGGTGAAGGGTGCCGAACTCTGGGATCGTTACCTCGACGAGTGGTGCATCGCCGAGGACGAGGGGCTCGAGATCATGATGAACGAGCACCATCAGACGGCCACCTGCGTCGATCCGGCGGCACCGCTCATTCTTGCCGCGATGGCCCGCCTGACGAAGAAGGCGCGCCTGCTCATTCTGGGCAACCCCATCGCCAACCGGCGCCAGCCGGTGCGCATCGCCGAGGAGATGGCCCTCATCGACGTGCTCTCCAAGGGGCGGGTCGAGGCGGGCTTCGTGCGCGGCGTGCCCTATGAACTTTCACCGGCCAACAGCAACCCGGTGCGCACCAACGAGCGTCACTGGGAAGCGCTCGACCTCATCGTGCGGGCCTGGACGAACACGAGCGGTCCCGCGAGCTTCGAGGGCCAGTTCTTCCACCATCGCAACATCAACATCTGGCCGCGCCCCTACCAGGCGCCACACCCGCCGGTGTGGGTCAGCACCACGAGCCCGGGCGGTGCGACCCGCGTCGGTCAGAATGGCTACATCCAGGCCACCTTCCTCACCGGGTTCGATGGCACGCGCGCCGTGTTCGACTCCTACCGCAAGGGCTGGCGCGCGGCCGGTCGTGGCAACGACATTCCGAACCATCGGCTCGCCTACGCGGCGCTGGTTTACGTTGCGCCCGACGAAGCACAGGCGCGTGCCGGTGCCGAGAAACTGCTCTGGTATGTCACCGCCAACAAGGTGTCGCCGCAGTTCGCCAATCCGCCCGGCTACGTGAACGCGAGCGCCGTGGTGCAGATGATGCGCGGTGCCTCGCATCCACTCTCGGCCTTCAAGGCCAATGCATCGGTCGACAAGGCCATCGAGTCGGGCATCATGTTTGCCGGCACGCCGGATCAGGTGCGCGCCCAGATTGCCCGCTTCTACGATCACGTGGGTGGCTTCGGGCACCTGCTCAACATGGGGCAGGCCGGTTTCCTCGAGCACGACGAAACGGTACTCGGTATCCGCACCTTCGCTCGCGAGGTCTACCCGTGGTTGAAGGAAAACTACCCTGACACCGCCATCTCGGGCTTCGAGTCTCAGAGACTGGCGGTTGCCAATGGTGCAGCGGGCTGGAAGGGCCCGCTCGTGTGAGTGCATCCATGCACATGAACCGGCTCTTTCCGGTTCATGTGGCGCAGTTCGATTTCGACGAGGCGTTCCAGACCCGGGTACGTGCCCGGGTCAATCGTTATCTGGAGTCGGCGCGGGCCCGACGCGACATCGCGGGCTCACCCACCGATGTGGTCGATACGTCGTATTTTTCGGGCCGTTCGGTGCTCGCCGATGCCGGGCTCGAGGAGTTGCGCGATGCGATCCTCGATGCCGCCCGGCAGTATCTGGACTGCTTCGGGGCCGGTGACATGCCACTGGCCATCGAGCACTCCTGGATCAATCTCTTCCGGCCCGGGATGCAGGAGAGCGAGCATGCGCATGAGGGCAGCGTGCTCTCGTGCAGTTATTACGTCGATGCGCTTCCTCACTGCGGCGACTTTCTCGTGCCCGATCCGATCGGCGCACGGCGCATCCACCGCACGTTTCTGGGTCTGTCGGGCCGCACGGCCGATGGCGAGGCCAGTGCGCGCTTCGTGCCGCAACCCGGGCGCCTGGTGATGTTCGAATCCTGGATACCGCACGCGGTGCTGGGCAACAAGTCGGGCGACACGCGAATCTCGATCGCGACGAATCTGAAGCGGCGCTGAGCCGACGTCGGTTCGGGTCTTCGGGTTGCCCCGGGCGACACCGGATCGGTCGTGGTTCCTCCCGTCGGGTTTCCGGCCCGGGTGGGTGCGCCTCGAGACTTTGCTCCCGGGGGGTGCGTCGTCCGGGCGCTCGGGGTAGCATCGCACCCTGATGAGGGCCGATCGGCCCCGCGAATTCGAGGAGACACCCCCAAGTGGCCACCATCAATGTGAACGGGCGCTCGATGAAGGTCGACGCGAGCCCCGATACGCCCGTGCTCTGGGTCCTGCGCGATGAACTCGGCATGACCGGCACCAAGTTCGGCTGTGGCATGGCCCTCTGTGGCGCCTGCACCGTGCATCTGGATGGCGCCCCCGTGCGCTCCTGCTCGCTGCCGGTGTCGGCTGCGGTCGGGCATCGCATCACGACCATCGAAGCGATGAGCGGCACGCCTGTCGGCAAGGCGGTGCAGACCTCCTGGGTTGCCAACGACGTGCCGCAGTGCGGTTACTGCCAGTCGGGCCAGATCATGAGCGCGAGTGCGCTCCTTGCGAAGAACCGCAAGCCCAGCGATGCCGATATCGATCAGGCCATGTCGGGCAACATCTGCCGTTGCGGCACCTACAACCAGATCAGGGCCGCCATCAAGCAGGCAGCCGCTTCGCTCAACGGGAGGGCGTGATCATGACCGACATCCGCAATCTGAGCCGTGGCAAGGCCCTCGGCACCACTTCGCGACGTGATTTCCTGCGTGCCACCGGGCTTGCGGCCGGTGGCCTCACGCTCGGCTTCGCCCTGCCAGTCGCCAGTCGCCTTGCACTGGCTGCCGCGCCCGCTGACACCCCGATCAACGCGTTCCTGCGCATTGCAGCCGATGGTACCTGCACCGTGGTGTGCGGGCTCTCGGAGATGGGGCAGGGGGTTCACACCTCGATTCCGATGCTCATTGCCGAGGAACTCGACGCTGACTGGGCTCGTGTGAAGGTCGAACAGGCGCCCGTCGACAAGGCCTACTCGAACCCGATCTTCGGGATGCAGGCCACCGGTGGCTCGACCTCGATTCGCGGCCACTGGGAGCCGATGCGCAAGGTGGGTGCCACCGCCCGCGCCATGCTCGTGGGTGCCGCGGCCGAGACCTGGAAGGTGCCGGCAAGCGAGTGCCGTACCGAGCGCGGTCAGGTCATTCACGCAAGCGGCAAGCGCCTCGCCTATGGCAAGCTGGCCGCCGCCGCGGCGAAGCAGCCCGTCCCCGAGACGGTCACGTTGAAGGACGCATCGAAGTTCACGATTCTCGGGCGCAATCTGCGCCGGCTCGATACCCCGCCGAAGGTGAACGGCAGCGCCAAGTACGGCATCGACGTGCGTCTGCCGGGCATGCTCACCGCCGTGATGGCGCGGCTGCCGGTACCGGGCGCGAAGGTGGTGTCGTTCGATGCCACCAAGGCGAGGGCCGTGCCCGGCGTGCGTCAGGTGCTGCAGATTCCGTCAGGTGTTGCCGTGCTGGCCGATGGCTACTGGGCGGCGAAGAAGGGGCGTGATGCGCTCGAGATCCAGTGGGATGCCGGCATCAGTGGCAACCTCTCCTCGGCGAGCGTGTCGGCCATGCTCGCCGATGGCGCAGCACGCGCAGGCGCGGTGGCGCACACCGTGGGTGATGTTGCGGCGGTGAAGCCTGCCCGCACGCTCGAGGCGAGCTACGAGGCACCGTATCTGTCGCACACCTGCATGGAGCCCCTGAACTGCACCGCCTGGGTCCATGATGGCGAGGCCGAGATCTGGTCGGGCACGCAGTCGCAAGGGCCTTCGCAAGGCATCGTGAGCCAGATTGCGGGTGTCGCCCCGGGCAAGGTCAAGATCAACACCCAGTATCTCGGTGGGGGCTTCGGTCGGCGTTTCGCCCCCGATTTCACGATCGACGCGGCCATGCTTTCCAAGGCGGCTGGCGTGCCGGTGAAACTCGTCTACACCCGCGAAGATGACACGCAGGCCTGGTTCTACCGGCCGGCCGGTGTCACCCGCTTCACCGCCGGGCTCGACGCCAGTGGTGTGGCGCAGTCGTTCACCGCAACCGTGGCGTCTCCCTCGATCATGGAGTCTTCGGGGTTCATGAAGATTCCGGCCAATGGTGTGGATCACTTTGCGGTGGAAGGCACCGAAGACCACCCCTACGACTTTCCCAACCAGCGCATCGACTACTCGCGGGTCGAGCCGGGCGTGCGCGTCTGGTTCTGGCGCTCGGTCGGTCACTCGCAGAACATCTTCTTCACCGAGAGTTTCGTGGACGAGATGGCGGGTGCGGCGGGCAAGGATCCGTTCGAGTACCGGCGAGGCCTGCTCAGTCGCCAGCCGCGTTACCGCGCAGCGCTCGAACTGGCTGCCGAACGCGCCGGTTGGGGCAAGCCCTTGCCGGCCGGTGTCCATCGGGGCATCGCGGTCGGGCAGTCCTTCGGCAGCTATGTGGCCGAAGTGGCTGAAGTATCGGTGGCTGCCGATGGCTCGATCAAGGTGCATCGGGTCGTGTGCGCCGTCGATTGCGGCCAGGTGGTGAACCCCGAAATCGTCAAGCGCCAGATGGAGAGCGCGATCATCTATGGCATGACGGCGGCCCTGTACGGACGCATCACGCTGAAGGATGGTCGGGTCGAGCAGGGCAACTTCGACACCTACCCGATGGTACGCATCAATGAGGTGCCGACGATCGAAGTGCACATCGTGCCGAGCACCGAGAAGCCCGGTGGTGTCGGCGAGCCTGGCCTGCCGCCCTTTGCACCGGCCGTGGCCAACGCGATCTTTGCTGCCACCGGCAAGCGTCTGCGTGAACTGCCCTTCGATACGTCGCAGTTGAAGAGGGCGTAGTGGCGGGCTTCGGTATCGGTCAGCCGGTCATCCGGCTGGAAGATGCCCGTTTCCTGACCGGGCAGGGTCGCTATGTCGGTGATGTCGACCTCGCCCGGCAGGCGCATGCGGTGGTGCTCTACTCGCCCCACCCGCATGCCCTCATTCGTTCGATCGACACCCGTGCCGCGCGCGAAGCGCCGGGCGTTCTCGCCGTGCTCACCGGGGCCGATGCCGAGGCCGCAGGGCTCGGCGGCTTTCCGCCGCTCTTCATGCCGGCGGTGCGCGGGCAAGCGGTGGGGTTTCGCACCCTGCGTCCGGTGCTCGTTGCTGACCGCGTGCGCTGCATCGGCGATCGGGTCGCTCTCGTGGTGGCCGAGTCGCTCGCCGAGGCGCGTGATGCGCTCGAGCGCATCGTGGTCGATTACCAACCGCTGCCCGCCCTGGTCGATATCGAAACCGCTGCCGCGCCGGGAGCCGAGGCCATCTGGCCCGAGTGTCATGGTAACGTGGCCTTCGAACTGCGTCATGGTGACCCGGCTGCCACGGCGACTGCGTTCGAGCGGGCCGACCATGTGGTGAGTGTCAGGCTTCGCAACAACCGGCTGATTGCCGCGTCGATCGAGCCGCGGTGTGCGCTCGGTGTGTACGACACCGGTGCTGACGCCTGGACGCTCTACACCGCGTCGCAGAATCCGCACGGGGTTCGCACCATGATCTGCGATGCGGTGCTGCGTGTGCCGCAATCGCGCTTGCGGGTGATTGCGCCCGATGTGGGCGGTGGCTTTGGTCTGAAGACCAACCCCTATCCGGAAGATGCCCTGGTGCTGTGGGCGGCAAAGGTGTGTGGCCGGCCGGTGAAGTGGGTGGCCAGTCGCAGCGAGTCGTTTCTCGCCGACAACCACGCGCGTGATCAGGTGGTCGAGGGGGCACTCGCACTCGATGCGACAGGGCGCATTGTTGCGCTGCGGGCGCAGGCCCTGCACGCGCTGGGTTCCTATACGTTTTCGGCCGGTGTTGCGCCCATCGAAACGGCCTTGAAGCTCATTCCGGGGTTCTATGACATCGGCACGCTCGATGTGTCCACGCGTGCGGTGTTCACGCATACCTCGCCGATGTCGTCCTATCGAGGTGCGGGGCGCCCCGAGGCCACCTTTCTCATGGAGCGTCTCCTCGATGAAGCGGCGGTGCAACTCGGAATCGACCGGCTCGAGATTCGCGTACGCAACGCGATTGCACCGGCTTCCATGCCTTACGCCACGCCGACCGGCATGGTCTACGACAGCGGCGATTTTGCAGGGTTGATGAGCGCCTGTGCCAGGGCCGCCGACTGGTCCGGGTTCGAAGCGCGATGCGCAGCGAGCGCGCGCGCCGGTCGCCTGCGCGGTCGCTCGATCGTGGGTTACATCGAGCAGGGCGGGCGTTTCAACGACCGGATGGAACTGCGCTTTGACCCTGCCGGTGGCGTGAGCGTGGTGGCTGGCACGCATTCGCATGGCCAGGGCCATGCCACGACCTACGCGCAGATGGTGCACGAGTGGCTGGGCCTGCCGCTCGAGCAGATCCGCTTCGTGCAGGGCGATACCGATCAGGTGCCGTTCGGTCGAGGCAGTTTTGCTGCGCGTGCATCGCTCGTCGGGGGTTGTGCCCTGCGTCTGGCGGCCGATGCCATCATCGAGCGCGCGCGTCCGATGGCGGCCAGCATCCTCGAATCGGCAGAGGCCGATCTGACGTTTGCCCAGGGCGGCTTTCAGGTGGCCGGCACCGATCGTTCGGTGAGCCTGACTGAGGTGGCACGTGCCGCATTTCGGCCGTCCGGATTGCCTGTGGGGGGTGCGGTAGGACTGGAAGCCTCGGGCAGTTGGGCGGCCGAGCCGCCCAACTATCCCAACGGCGCCCATGTCTGCGAGATCGAGGTGGACCCGGAAACCGGTGAGGTCTCGATCGACCGGTACACGGTGGTCGATGACATCGGTACCGTCGTCAACCCGATGATCTGCATCGGGCAGGTGCATGGGGGCCTCGCGCAGGGCATCGGGCAGGCGCTGCTCGAGTCGGTGATTCACGACCCCGACTCGGGGCAACTCCTCACCGGCAGCTTTGCCGACTATGCGATGCCCCGTGCCGATGACTTTCCGGCCTTCGAGGTCGGGTTTCGCAGTACGCCATGCAGCACCAACCCCATCGGCATCAAGGGGGTGGGCGAGGCAGGTGCCGTTGCATCGCCCCCCGCCATCATCAACGCGCTCATCGATGCCTTGCGAAGCCAGGGCATCCACGAGATTGAAATGCCGGCAACGCCTGCGCGCATCTGGCAGGCGATTGCCCGACACCGAGGAGACAGGGCATGAACCACGATCGAGACCTGCGTACGCCACGTCGTGACGGGCAGGGGAAGGAACAGGGCACAGCCCGCGCCACGGGTTGCAGCCGGGGGCACGCTGACCGGCATCGCCGGCTGGCGAGTGCCTGGCACCGGCTTCGGTACGGTGTTGCCGGCGTGGCATTCGCCGTGACGATCGCCGGGTGCACCGCCTTCGATACGCCGCGCGGGATTGCCGCGCCGGGTGCGCAGTGGGAACTCGTGTCGAGCGTGGGTACCTCGTTTGGCGAGGGTGTCGTTGCCGGGCCCGACGGCAGCATCTACGTGCTCGATGCGCATCGCAACATCAAGCCCAATCCGGGTGGCACCGTCTTTCGCATCGACCCGGCCACCGGCCAGGCGACGAAGCTGATGGAGCCCAATGGGCTCGCACTGGGCCTGCATGTCGATCGCAAGGGCGATCTCCTGATTGCCCAGGGGGCTGAGCCCGAGGGCGGGCGAGCGCTCGTGCGGCGCGACATGAAGACCGGTGCCATCAGCATGGTGGTCGACAGCTACGGTGGCAAGCGCCTGGTCGGGGCCAACGATGTCACTACCGACGGGGTCGGGCGCATCTACTTCACCGATGCACGCTATGGTGGCGAAGAGCCGATGGAGAACCCCAATGCGGTCTACAGGGTCGATCTGGACGGGCAAGTGACGCGCATCTCCACCGACATCCTGCGGCCCAATGGCATCGAGGTGTCGCCTGACAGCCGCAAGCTCTATGTGGCTGCCGCCAACATTCCCCGCATCAAGCCCAACCCGGTGGGGCCTGCTACCGACCGGTTCGGCATCACGATGGGCGGTGTGGTGGTCTACGACCTCGATGCTGCGGGCAACCCCTCGAACGGCCGCCTCTTCTACCGCAATGACCGGTTGATCGTCGATGGCATGGCGATGGATGCCGAGGGCAACCTGTATCTGGCCCTTCACAACGGGGCTGCACCGCCACGCACCGGCGATGTGGTGGTGCTCGATCCGAGCGGTGCGCAGATCGCGCAGTTGACGCCCCCCGCAGGCGATCTGCCGACCAACCTGGGCTTCGGGCGTGGCGCCGACCGGCATTCCCTCTACATGGTTACAGGCTTTGGCTGGAAGCTCTACCGCATGAAGACGGTGCGTGTCGGGCTGTATCGCGAATGAACCGGTGCCCTGACCGCCGCAGATCGGGCGTCGCTGGAGCCCGGTCTGCGGATGCCTTCGTTCGTGGCCTCACCGTGGTCTGGGCAGCATGGGCAGCAAGGGCAGCAAGGGCAGCAAGGGCAGCAAGGGCAGCAAGGGCAGCAAGGGCCTCGAGGGTGGCACGGGCAGCAGGGGCAGCAGCGGTTGCAACGCTCATGCTGGCAACGGCGGCACTGCCGGTGCGTGCCGACGACTATCCGGTTCGACCACTCCAGATCGTGGTGCCACTCCCGGCCGGTTCGGTGGTCGACGTGATGGCCCGTACCTTTGCCCAGGCGGTTGAATCCCGTCTCGGACAGAAGCTCGTGGTCATCAACCGGGAGGGCGGCAGCTTCACCATCGCGATGAGCGCCGTCGCAAGCGCACCGGCCGATGGTTACACCCTTGCCTTCACGCCTCACACGCCACTCACCATCCAGGTGATCCGGATGAAGGACCTGCCCTACCGGCGCGACAGCTTCGTGCCGGTGTGCCAGACCTACGATCTCGATTTCCTCGTGGCGGTGGGGCCGGGTTCGCCTTTTGCCGACATCGGTCAGCTCATCGCCTACGCGCGCGCCAACCCCGGGCGATTGCGCTACGCCACCTCGGGCGTTGCCACCGTGCTGCACCTGGCGGCCGCCGATCTGTGGCAGCGCGCCGGTGTGCAACTGGTCGATGTCCCCTACAAGGGCGAGGCACTGTTTGCGCCGAATCTCATCAGTGGCGAAGTCGATGTGGCGGTGGTGGCGCCGCTCCTCGCCTCGAGCGGGCGGGTGCGTCCCCTGATGGCCTTTGGCGAGCATCGTCTGGCGCGCTTCCCCGACCTGCCTACGGGTGACGAACTCGGTTATCCGGCCAGAACCGCGGGCTGGGGCGGCGTTTTCGTACGCGCCGGCACACCGCCCGCCGTGATGGCGCGTCTCGACGCCGCCTGCAGTGCTGCGGTCAATGACCCGGCCTATCGCCAGGTGGCCGAGCGACAGTTTCTGGTCTCGACCTATCTCGACCGGGCGAGCTTTGCGGCCCGGGTCGATGCCGAGTACGTGCAGAAGGAACGTCTGCTTCGCACGCTGGGGCTGCTCGGCTCTCCCTGAGGGGTTCGTCGGAACCCTCGGTGCCGAGGAGCCGATGCGAAAGGCCAGGCCTCTTGGCGAACACCCTGTGCTCCGCGCCCTGCGGCCTGCGCCTTGCGCCCTGTGGCGCCGGGCTTGTGGTCGGGGGAGCAGCGCCCCTCTTACTTGGCTTCCAGTTGCGCCGTGTCACCCAGCCAGCCGCGGGCATTGCGCGTGAGCCATTCGCGCGCGATGCTGTCCTCGCGCAGGGTGAGATCGAGAAAGGCACGGCTCACCGACATGATGGCGGCCAGATGGCGCCCGTCGAAGGGGCGGTTGGCCACCAGGTCGGCAGTGTCGCCGGCTGCGATGCGCCCGGTGCCGATCATCGAGGGTCCGCTGGTTCTGCGCCCCTGCCCGCCATTGCTGCTCGGGTTCGACTCATCGGCCAGAGTGCCGTCGAGTCGTCGCTGCAGTTTCAGCCACGGTGGCGGGGGCGGGTTGCGCAACCCGTTGCCGGCAATCAGCGCGTGATTGCCGCCGTTGGCAACGAGCAGGTACTTGTCGCCCGGGGGCATGCCGAGCCAGACGGCACGACGCACCGAGGCGGCATTGATGATGCCGAAGGGGTCGCTGTCCTCGGTGCCGGTGATGGCAAGCACCGGCACGCTGACGCCCGCGAAGCGTTCGCGCACGCTGCCGCGGGCGATGTCGACATGCGGCGAGAGGGCGATGACACCCCGCAGGCCGGGCAGGGCTGCGGTCCCTGCGCTCGTGCCAGCGGTGCTGGTCGGGGATGCCGATCGCGATCCTGACAGGCCTGCAGGGGCGCGTTCCTCGATGCGCTCACCCGCGACCGCCATCGCGGTCTGCGCACCCAGTTCGAAGCCCGCGAGGATCACGCGCGTGAAGTCAAGGCGAGCCCAGGGCTGATCGCCACTGGTGCCCAGTCGCCGGGCCTCGGCGAGCGTGGCCGCGAGCAGTGCCCGGCGCTTCACGATGCCATCGAGCGCGAACGCAGCATGAGCGAGCGTCTGGACTTCGTCGGCCTGGGCGGCTACCGAGGCCGCCGTGGTGGGTCGATCGAGGGCCTGCGCAAGGGCATCGGGTTGCACGCTCAGTACCGCGAGGCCTGAACTTGCCCAGGCCTCGCGCCACAGTCGGCCGGCACTGGCGGGTTCGCCGAGTCCCGGCAGGTAGATCACCAGGGGAAGCAGCGGGGCAGGTGCCTTCGTCGGGCTGAGGCCTGGCGCGAGTTCGGGTTTTCGTGCGGGGCTGACGGTTGGGGTCAGAAGGGTCAGTTGCACCGGTTCGTCGCGCACGACCCAGTTGAAGTCGCGGGCCGTGATCTCGCTCTGTTCCTGTGCCTGGTAGCCACGGCTGAGCGCCCGCGCCATGGCTTGTGCCTGAAGGCGTTCGCCGTTGAAGGTGGCGCAGCCACCGGTCAGGAGGCTCGTCGCCAGTACGGATACGCTCAGTGCCAGACGCGTGGCGACAAGGCTGCCCGCACCCGTGACAGCACCCGTGACAGCACGCGCGATGCGGTTCGTCGCACGGCTCGCCGCGGGGCCTGTCGCGACGCGTGGCAGCAGGCGAGGCAGCAGGCGAGGCAGCAGGCGAGGCATCCTCGAAGGCATCAGCGCGCGAGACTCGGATCGGACACGAACCCGATGCGAACAAGCCCGTCCTTCGCCGCCATTGCCATCACCTCGGCGATGGCCTGATAGTGCGTATCGCGGTCCGCGCGAAGGTGCAGTTCGGGCACAGGATCGAGCTTCGATGCCGCTGTCATGCGAAGCGAAAGTTCATCGCGCTCGACCAGGGTGCCGTTCCAGAACAGGTGGCCCGCCGAATCGATGGCCAGCTGCACGTGCTGGGCGCGGGTCACGTTGGGTGTGCTGCTGGCCCTTGGCAGGTCGATCTTCACCGAATGGGTGAGGAGCGGGGCCGTGATGATGAAGATCACGAGCAGCACCAGCATCACGTCGATGAGCGGAATCATGTTGATGTCGGCCATGGGGCGCGATTCGCCCGATGGATTGAAGCTGCCGAAGGCCATGTCAGGCTCCCACGCCTTTCTCGTCGACCCGTGCACCGGTCGTGAGGAAGGCAAAGAGGTCGTGTGCGAAGGCGTCAAGGCGCGCCAGTGCCACGCGGTTGCTGCGGTTGATGGTGTTGTAGGCGAGTACGGCGGGTATGGCGACGGCAAGTCCGAGCGCGGTCATGATGAGCGCTTCACCGACCGGGCCCGCTACCTTGTCGAGGGTGCCCTGACCGGTCATGCCGATGCTCACCAGCGCATGGTAGACGCCCCAGACCGTACCGAACAGCCCCACGAAGGGCGCCGTGCTTCCCACGGACGCAAGGAGGGTGAGCCCTGCTTCTGCACGTGCGGTTTCCGCTTCCAGCGCCTGGCGCATCGCGCGGGTGAGAAATTCACCGGCCGAGCCCGCTTCACTCAGCCGGTCGGCGCCGTGCTGGCGGTGGTGCTCGATGGCCGTGAGGGCCTGCAAGGTGAGTTCCGAATAAGCATCATCGGCGCCGTCGCGGCGCAGGGCCTCGCCCACCGCGGCGAGAGAGGGCGCTGCCCAGAACATCGCGAGAAAGCGCTCGGCCCGTGCGCGGGCCGTGATGATCTGCAGCGCTCTCACCACGATGAAGTACCAGCTCGCGATCGACATGGCCGCCAGCACCACGATGGCCGCGCGGCTGACCGCATCGGTCTGGGCGAGAAAGGCAGCGATGCCCAGTGACTGGGTGGTTTCCATGGTGTGCTCCTTGGGGGATTCTCGGACGTCTCGAAGGCGAGTTCTATTCGATGCGAAAGTCGATGGGAACGCTGACCGATGCGGCGACGGGCTTGTCACCCTGGCGTGCTGGCGTGAACTTCCAGCGAAGCACTTCGTCCTCCGCCGCGTGGTCGAGCCGTGGGTATCCACTGCTCGTGATGATCTCGACGCGCTCGACGCGTCCCTCCGCGGTCACGAAGACACGCAGCATCACGCGTCCCTGCTCGCCGCGTCGCATGGACGCCTGCGGGTAGCGGGGTTGCGGATTGTCCAGATAGGCAGCCTTCAGGTCTGGTGGCGTGATCGGCATCGGCGCCGGCGGCGGAGGCGTGGCGGGAGGCGCCGCAGCCACCGGGGCGGCTGCGCCGATCGGCGGCAGCGGTTGTGGCGAGGCGGGTGGCGGCGGTGCACTTGCCGGGCTTCGGGCATCGGCGGGCGCCGTGACGATGGGGGGATCCACCAGCGGGGGCGGTGTGGCTGGCGCAGGTGCCGGGGGTGGCTCCACTTTCGGACGAACCCTGGGCGGTTCCACCTTGGGCGGAGGTGGTGGTGCGACCTCGGGTGGCAGCACGTTCACCATGAGGGGAAGAACGTCCAGCAGCGCTTCGCGCACCACGCTCACCTGTAGGATCCACCAGCCCATCGCCACGTGAGCGACAAGCACGAAGCCGAGCGCAATCCAGCGCTCGGATCCCTGGCGGGTTGATTGGCGGTAGGCTGCCATCAGAAGCGCTTGTTGAGGGCAAGCAGGAAGGCACGACGGGCGCCGTACTGAGGGGCACCCACGCCCACCCCGGTGCCATCCCGCAGTTCGTAGACCTTGTCGAACACGTTCAGCACCGTGAAGCGCGCATCGACCGGGCCGATGCCTCCGACATCGAAGGCGCGGCGGACCGAGGCATTCACACGGGTATAGGCAGGCAGGTGGTCGCTGTTGGGTGTTGCACCCTCGGGGGTGCGTCGCAGGCCGGTGCCGAACACGGCATCGGTGCTCCAGATGGTCTTGCCCTGCTGCCACGCCAGACCCGAGGAGAGGGACCAGCGCTGGTCGTGGTCGACATAAATCCAGTTGCTGGCAAGCCAGGCGGTTTCGCTCGCGCCGAAGTTGAACTGCGCGGTTTCGATCTGGGTGGCCTTTGCGACGAGGTAGCCCGCGTTGAGCCAGGCCGAGACGTTGTCGTGCCGCCACGTCGCCGACAGATCGGTGCCGACCATGCGTCCACGCGCATAGTTGAAGCCCGAGAAGATGAGGGCCTGGCCGAACTGACCCTCATCCTGCAGGTGGCGTGCCTCGCGATACCAGGCATCGAGGCCCACGGTGAGTTCCCGGCTTGCCTGGTGCGAGATGCCGGCGTCGTAGTAGTGGCTGCGCTCGGCACGCAGGGGCGCATTGCCGGTGCCCGGCAGGGCATTGGTCGTGCCCTGGTAGAGCGCCACCGAGGTGCTGTCGATCTTCTCGGTCGCGGGCGGCGTGAAGTAGCGCGCGTAGCCTGCATGCAGACGGGTTCCGGGGGCGAGTTCGTACACCAGCCCCAGTCGAGGGCTCAGTTGATGCTCGTTCAGGGCTGCGCTCACCCAGTCGAGGCGGGCGCCATAGTTCACGGTGAGTGCGCGGGTCGCCCTCCATTCGTCCTGAAGGTAGAGGCCGGCCGACTGGCTGGTAGCCCTGTGGTTGTCTTCGATCCCGAGCGGGGTGTCGCTCGTCTGATTGCCATCGATGTCGGCTGGAAAGGCGAGGGCGCTCGAGAGCGTGCTGTAGCGAACCGTGCTGGCGATGAGGCCGGCCTTGAGCGTGTGGCTGCGGTCGAGCCTCCAGCTCCCGTCGGCCTGGACGCCGGTGGTGTCGTTGGCCCGACTCACGCGCGAGGCGACGCCGTTGTAGGTGAGGTCACCGGTCAGGTCGGGAAAATAGTCGATCGCGCTGTAGCGGTGAAAGAGCGCGACCTGAGTCTCATCTTCGCCGCGCGAGCGCTGCCAGGCCAGGCTCTGGAAGCTGCCGGTCTCGCGCTGGCGTGCTCCAATGTCGATCGAGGCTGGTGGGGTCGCGCCGGCCAGGTTCCAGGCGGGATTGACACCGGGGCGGGTGGGTATCTGGAACCGGTTGTTCGAGGCACCGAAGAGGAGTGACAGTCGACTGTCCTGGTCGAGCGCGAACGACAGGTAACCGAAGCCCTTCGCCAGGTTGGCCCGGTTGTGGGTCGGATTGACCTGGGGCGAGGGTGCCTCGATACCGAGGTTGCTGCGATTGAACGAGCCTGAGAAGAACCAGGCGAGGGGGCCGCTCTGGCCGCTGGTGTCGATGCCGGCTTCGCGATGGTCGCGACTGCCCGCAATGAGGCCCAGGTTGCTCTCGCGGGCAAATTCGCCGTCACGGGTGCGGATGTCGACCACACCGGCCGTGCGCATGCCGAACTGTGCCGGCAGCGCGCCTGTGAGCACGTTGATTTCGCTGGCGATGCGGGTGTCGAGCGCCTGTCCGAAGCCCGAGATGGCATCAGGCAGGATGATGCCGTTGATGCGGTACTGCAGGTTGCCGTGAGCACCGCGCAGGTGGATGCCACCGAAGGAATCCTGTGCCACGCCGGGCGTGCGCACCAGCACTTCGTTGAGGGGGGTGGCCGAGCCCATCGGCAGGTTGTCGATGTCCTTGCGATCGAAGCGGAATGCACTGGCCCCGACGCTCGGGTCAACGGCATTGCGCGCGCCGTTCAGGCGGTTGCCGATGACCTGCACTGCATCGAGCGTGGCGTCGGGCGCCCCGGCGGGTACGGATGCCGGGTTCGATAACGGGTTGGATGCCGAGGCTTGCGCGAGTGCGAGACAGGGCGCCGTCAGTAGCGGAGCCAGCGTGAAAAGCGGCGACTTCGATCGTGAAACCATGGGTTCCCCAGCGGAACGTGTGCAGTCCATCGCGCGGTGGCGCGTGAGGCAGCACCCATCGCGCGCGCGTCGGTCAGGCGGCTGGGGAGGTGGGCGGATCGCGGCCGCGTCGCAGCGGCAGGTCGGTGGGGGTGTCGGCTGCCGGCGTTTCGGTGGCCGTTGCTTCGGCCAGGAGGCTCGCCTGCCAGTCAGGTACATCCATGCCGATGGCATCCGCCATGTGCGCGACGACAAGGCAGGCTTCGCACGTGCCGCCCGACAGGGGGAGGCCGGTACGACCACTGTTGCCGTTGCCGGCGTCAGTGGCCGTGGTCATGGCCGGCGCCATGGCGGTCGATCGGGCCGGGTCGACCGAGGCGAGTGCGCGCGCCGGGGTGACCTCGGCGACGCTCCCCCCCGCCAGAGGTCGGTCAGCAGCATTTCGAAGGAGGTGCGTCAGTTCATGCGTCAGCGCTGCCGATTGCGCCAGCAGGAGCGCGAGCGGCAGCAGTGCGCCGAGGAGCAGTCGAGCGAGACGATGATGGGCTGAACGGATCATGGCACCCGCAGGGAAGCGACGGGGACGAAAGCCCCATCGTCATGACCGGGATGATACAGGAAGGCGATGACGTCCCTGTCGATCGTCTCTGGGGTCGTGGGCTTGCACCGCAGAGAGGGACCCATGCCCGCCGGATATCGGCCCATGCCCTCCGGACGCCGACCCGTGCCCTCCCGGCGTCGGCCCATGCCCTCCGGGCGTCGGCCCATGCCCTCCGGGCGTCGGCCCATGCCCTCCGGGCGTCGACCGATGCCCCGACAGGCATTGACGCGTGTGCCTTGCCCGGCGAGACTCACCCGATCGTCCGCGCAACCGCTATCGTGCATCCCTCAGGCCGCATCACACCCACGACACTGACGCTCGACGCGCAGGGAACGCCCTGGTCGGCGCGTCACGGCGACGTGTATCACAGCCGTGCCGGGGGCTTCGAGCAGGCACGCGCGGTGTTCCTCGCGGGCAACGGGCTGCCCGGGCGCTGGGCGGGTCTTCGCCAGTTCACCATCGTCGAAACCGGGTTCGGCCTCGGCACGAATTTTCTCGCGACCTGGCGGGCCTGGCGGGCCGATCCGGCCCGACCCGGGCGTCTCGACATGGTGTCGATCGAGGCGAGTCCTTTCAGTGCCGACGATCTCCTCAAGTGGCATGCCGAGGGCACCGAGGGACATGACCAGGCGCTGGCGCTCGCGCGCGCCTGGCCCATGCCGCTGGCTGGCATCCATCGGCTCGAGTTCGAGGAAGGGCGGGTGGTGCTCACGCTCGTGCTGGGTGAATTCAGTGCGGCCGCCGCGCGCTTGAGGTTGCGCGCCGATGCCTTCTTCCTGGATGGATTCGCGCCCTCGCGCAACCCCGATGGCTGGTCGCTGCCCCTCATTCGGGCGCTGGCGCGTATTGCCGCGGGTCCCGAGGGGCCCGCGGGGTCTGCGACGGCAGCCACCTACACCACCGCTCGACAGGTGGTCGATCATCTGACCCAGGCCGGTTTCGAGGTGAGGCGCGCGCCGGGCTTCGGCGGCAAGCGCGAGCGGCTCGAGGCGTGCTTTGCACCGCGCTACGTGGTGAGGCGACGCGGGCCGCCACCGGCACCGGTGTGGCCGCGGCGTGACGCGATCGTGGTCGGGGCCGGCATTGCCGGTCTTGCCTGTGCCGATCGGCTGGCCGCGCGGGGCTGGCGGGTGACCCTCGTCGATGCAGGGAGCGCGCCGCTGGCCGGTGCGAGCGGACTGCCGCTGGGCGCCTTTCATCCGGTGATCGCGCGCGACGAGAGTCGTCTCGCGCGCTTCACCCGTGCCGGCTTCCTCTGGCAAGAGGTGCATGCGAGTGCGGTTGCGCGGATCGCGTGCGGGCATCTTGATCTTGCGACCGATGACGCAGTGGCGGCGGCCGAAGCCGCCACGATGGATGCGTTGGCTTTTCCCCCGGGCTTCGCCCGCTGGGTCGATGCCGGTGAGGCAAGTGACAGGGTCGGGCAACCCATGCCGCGTGGTGGTGTCTTCTATCCGACGGCGGGATGCATCCGGCCATCCGAGTGGTGTCGCGATATCCTGCAGCGTCATGCAGCGGCGCTCACCTTCATCGGGTCTGTCGAGGCGCGGCGTCTCGATCGGGTGAATGGAGGCTGGCTTCTGAGCGATGCGAAGGGGCGTTCGATCGCGGTCGCCCCCGTCGTGGTGATCGCGACCGGGGCGGGGCTCGCAGCGGGCGATGCGATGACCGAAGGGGCGCCGTGTCTTGGCGAGGGCGGGTCGCTCGGCTTGCAGGTGGAGCCGGTGCGAGGGCAACTGACCGCGCTGGCAGCCCGGGGCGATGTGGCATCCCTGAGGGCGCCCGACACGGCAGTGGGTGGCGATGGACATTGTCTGCCGGCCGTCGACGGGCAGGTATGGGTCGGTGCCACCTATGCCCGGGAGAACGCATCGCTTTCGCCTCGTCTTGCCGATGATGAAGCCAATCGGCATCGCCTCGACCGGTTGCTGCCGCAGGCCGGTGCATCCGGCGCGCGCATCCTCGATCGTTTCGTCGGGTTTCGCGCTGTCGCTGCCGACCGGATGCCGCTGGCAGGCGCCGTACCCGATCTCGATCGTCTCGCGGCCGACCCGGCCGCGTGGCGCGGTGCGCATCTGCCGGACCTGCCCCGGCAAGAGGGCCTCTTTGCCTGCACGGCCATGGCGTCGCGCGGACTCACCTGGGCAGGCATCGCGGCCGAGACGGTGGCAAGCCTCATCGAGGGCGAACCCCTGCCGATCGAATCGGATCTTGCCGATGCCATCGATCCGGCACGTCGCGTGCTCGATCAGTTGCGCCGCGGCCAGTTCGCGCGCGGACGCTGAGTCGGTGGGACTCGGGCGTCTGATCGAGGAAAGCGTCGCATCCGGGTTCAGGTGTACCCGGGTCGTTGCCTGTGCGGTACTGATGCCTGGGTCGATTGCTGCCGCGTCGGCGCAGACCGTGTCAGGCGCATCGGCCCCCGGTGCAGCGATGTCCGGCCTGGCAACGCCTCCCGGCCTGGCTGCATCCGCCCCGCAAGCCCTGTCAGGCGACGTGCTCGATGTCGTGCGGGTCGTCGCGCAGCGGGTACCCGGACCCGATCCGGGTGATTCGGCCAGTGCGGGTGTCGTCACCGCATCCGATCTTGCGCAGCGATCACTGGCGCGGCCTGCGGAGGTGCTCGAAGCCATTCCGGGCATGATCACCACGCAGCACAGCGGTGCTGGCAAGGCGAATCAGTACTTCTTTCGCGGGTTCAATCTCGATCATGGCACCGACTTCGAGACGACGCTCGACGGCATGCCGATGAACCTTCGAACCCACGCGCATGGCCAGGGTTACACCGATCTCAACATGATCATTCCCGAACTGGTGAGCCGCATCGATTACCTGAAGGGGCCCTACCTGGCGAGCCAGGGCGACTTCGCAACCGCCGGTTCGGCTGCCATCCGCTATGTCGATCGGCTCGATCGCGATGTGCTGGCACTGACAGCCGGCAATCAGGGGTTCGGACGAGCCCTTTTCATGGGGGCGCCGCAACTGGCCGAGGGGCGCACGGTGGCAGCGCTCGAGGTCGGGCATGAGAACGGCCCGTGGGTTGTCCCCGAGAACCTGCGACGCATCAATGCGGTCGTGCGGCATACCCGCGCCATCGAAGAAGGGCAGGTGAGCATCGCGCTCATGGGCTATCAGGCAGGGTGGCGCGCCACCAATCAGGTGCCCTCGCGTGCCATCGCGCAAGGACTCATCGACCGGTTCGGCTCGATCGACCCGACCGATGGCGGACAGACGCATCGTTACAGCCTGTCGATCGATCTGGTGCGCCAATGGGCAGGCGGGACGCTGCGCAGCACCGCCTACGCCATCGACAGCGTGCTGGATCTTTACTCGAATTTCACCGGTTTCATGGCCGATCGGGTCAATGGCGATCAGGTCCGCCAGTGGGACCGCCGCAAGGTCTACGGCTGGAACGGCCACTGGTCGGTGCCCGCGCGATCGTTCGGTCGCGAGGCGGAGACCATCGTCGGGTTCGATCTGCGCGAGGACCGCATTGACCCGGTGGTGCTGCAACCGGCGCTGGGTGGATCACCGTTCGGTGTCGCGACGCGGCGCGATCGGGTGCGCGAGACGAGCATGGCCGGCTGGGTCGAGCAGCGCGTTCAGTGGACCGGATGGCTCCGATCGATCGCCGGGCTGCGGCTGGTGAGTTACGCCTTCGACGTCGACAGCAATCTGGCTGCCAACAGCGGGCGGCGCACGGCGTCGATGGGCTTGCCCAAGCTCTCGCTGGTGGCCGGCCCCTGGGCACGGACCGAAATTTTCCTCAACGGTGGCCAGGGTTTTCACTCGAACGATGCGCGGGGTGCCCTGGCGCGGGTCGATCCTGCCACGCCGAACGTACCCAACTCGGCCGCGCCGGTGACCCCGCTCGTGCGCGGGACGGGCGGCGAACTCGGCATTCGCGGGGCCTGGCTGCCCGGATGGCAGTCATCGATCTCGCTCTGGACACTCGCGCTCGCGTCCGAGCTCGTCTTCGATGGCGATACCGGGACGACGGTGCCGGGTCGCCCGTCGCGCCGGGAGGGCCTCGAGTGGTCCAACCGCTATGCGGCGCGCGAATGGCTGGCCCTGGAGTTCGACCTCGCCCGGACCCGGGCGCGCTTTACCGATCATCCGCTGGACAACCCCGGCAATCGCATCCCCGAGGCCTTGCAATCGACCGCCGCAGCCGGCGCCAGCGTCGGCGGCTTCGGAGCCTGGTCGGGCGGCATCTCGATGCGCTACTTCGGATCGCGCCCGCTCCTCGAAGATGGCAGCATGCGCTCGGCATCGACCCTCACCTGGAATGCGCAAGCCGGGTACCGGTTCGATCGCAGCACCCGCGTGCGGCTCGACGTCTTCAACCTCTTCAACCGGCATGCCGACGAGATCAGCTACTACTACGCATCGCAATTGCGTGCCGAGGCGTCGCCGGTCAACGACATCCTGGCGCATCCGATGGCCAGTCGCGCGCTCCGGGCTTCGCTCGTGAAGACGTTCTGAGGACGCTCGAGGGTGGTCGGATGCCTGAACCCTCAGGAGGGTGCTCTGCTACTCGGGCTTGATGCCGATGTCGCGCACGATCTTCGCGAAGCGGATCACGTCGGCCCGCACCGTGTCGGCGAGTTCCTGGGGCGATCCGCCATGCGCCTCCAGACCGGCCTTGGCGAGGCGTTCGCTGACATCCGGTGACTTGAGGGCTCTTGCGGCTTCCTCGGAGAGCTTGTTGACAATGGCGGCAGGCGTCCCTGCAGGCGCAGACAGCGCGAAAAAGCCCGGCGCGATCGTGTCGGCCGTGCCGCCGAGTTCGACGATCGAGGGCACCTCGGGGAAGAGCGGCGAGCGCTTCGCGGCGCCGAGCGCCAGCGCCTTGAGCCGTCCGTCCTTGATGTGGCCGAGCACGGCGTTGAAAGTGGACATCGTCACCTGGGTCTCGCCGGCCACCGTAGCGGCGGCCGCGGGTGCAGAGCCCTTGTAGGGCACATGGTTCAGGCGGACACTGAATCGTGCGGCCAGCGCTTCGAACGACAACTGGGTGATGCTGCCGATGCCGATGCTGGCGTAGTTGATCTCGCCCGGCTTTTCCCGCGCAAGGCGCAGGAAGTCGGCGAAGTTCTGGGCCGGAAAGTCGCGATTGGCAACCAGCAGGTAGGCCCCGAAGGTGGCGATGCCGATGTGCGCGAAGTCGCGCACCGGGTCGTAGGGCAGTCGGGTGTAGAGCGCCGGATTGATGCCGAGTGCGCCGCGATCGGTCATGAGCATCGTGTACCCGTCAGGCGCCGCTTTCGCCACCGCATCGGTACCGGGCACGCCGTTGGCGCCCGGCCGGTTCTCGATCACGACCGGCTGACCCAGTTGCTGCTGCAATGCGTTGCCCATGGTACGCGCCGTGAAGTCGGCGCTGCCACCGGGCGGGAAGGCCACGATCAGGCGCACCGGACGGTTCGGCCAGGTCGGTGATTGCGCCTGCGCCGGCAAGACGTGCAACAGCGGCAGGGCGGTGGCAAGTGCGATCAGCGTTCGATGCAGCGGTGACATGGTCCGGGTACCGGTCGGGAAGTCGATCGGCTATCCTAGCGCACCTCGTGTGCCTGCCTCGTGTTGACCGACCTGTCACCCTCTGATAACCACCTTCGTGCGACCGGCCTTGCGTGCAGGCGGGGCGAACGACGCCTGTTCAAGGGGGTTGCCTTTGATGCGCCCGCGGGTACCCTCGTGCGGGTGACCGGGCGAAATGGCAGCGGCAAGACCAGTCTGCTGCGCATCCTCGTGGGGCTCTCCACCCCGGATGCGGGGGCGGTGTTCTGGCAGGGTCGCCCGGTGCTGGCCGACAGGCTTGCCTGGTCGTCACAGGTTCTCTATCTGGGCCACGCCAGCGCCTTGAAGGATGATCTGGACGCCGCCGAAAATCTCGAGTTCGCCTGCCGACTGGCGGCTGAGCCGATCCGGGCAGAGGCCCTCGCGCTGGCGCTCGCCCGACTCGGTGTTGCCCACCGGGCGGGTGTGCCGGCGCGGTTTCTCTCGCAGGGGCAGCGACGGCGTGTGGCGCTGGCGCGACTCGCCCTCACCAGCCGTCCGGTCTGGGTACTCGACGAGCCTGTCGTCGGACTCGACATGGCCGCGATGGCTGAGGTCGAGCAGATCATCGGAGCACACCTCGCGCACGGGGGTATCGTGGTGCTCACCACCCATCAGGCCCTCGACGTCGCCGCACCGCGGCCCATGGTGGTCGATCTCGATGCGGTGTCGCTCGAGGCGGTGGCATGAGCACGCTCGCCGCCATCCTGCGCTTCGAACTGCTGCTCGCCTGGCGACGCCGGTCGGCGCTCGCCACGACCCTGGGTTTCTTCGTGATCGTGGCGAGCCTCTTTCCCCTTGCGCTCGGTGCTGACCCGAAACTGCTGCGTCTCATCGGTGCGGGCGTGGTGTGGGTGGCCGCCTTGCTCGCCACGCTCCTGGGGCTGGCACGACTCTTTGCCGCCGATCATGAGGATGGCACGCTCGAGCAGTTGCGCCTTGCCCCGCTGCCCCTGCCGCTCGCCGTCATGGCCAAACTGGCTGCGCACTGGTTGCTCACGGCCGTGCCGCTCTGTCTGGCGGCCCCGATCCTCGGCCTGCAGTACGGGCTCTCGCAGGGCGCCATCGGCGTGCTCGTTGCGGGTCTCCTCCTTGGCACGCCGGTGCTCTGTCTGGTGGGGGCGGTGGGGGCTGCGCTCACGCTCGGCCTTCGCGCGAGCGGCGTACTGGTGCCCGTGATCGTGCTGCCCCTCGAAGTGCCGGTGCTCATCATGGGCGCGGGCGCGGTCGAGGCACAGGCGAGCGGCCTGGGTGCCGGCCCCTGGTTGTCCCTGCTGGCAGCCCTTTTCATTGTCTTTCTTGTTGCCGCGCCTTCGGTCATCGCCTTCGCGCTGCGCATCTCATCGGAGTGATCAAGGCCTCATGGCGACCTCGACTGCCGCGCGCTCGATGCTCTTCCGGTACGCATCGCCCGCCACGTTCTATCCGCTGGCGGGCCGGTTGTGGCCCTGGTTCGCCGCTGCCGCGGTCGTGCTGGCCCTTGCGGGCCTTGCCATCGGCCTGCTCGTCGCCCCCACCGACGCGACCCAGGGTGATGCGTACCGGATCATCTTCATCCACGTACCGGCGGCCTGGATGTCGATGTTCATCTACCTGGTGATGGCGTTCTATGCGGTTCTCACCCTCGGTTTCAATACCCGGCTCTCGGCCATGATGATGCGTTCGCTCGCACCGACCGGTGCGATGTTCACGTTCGTCGCCTTGTGGACCGGCGCCCTGTGGGGCAAACCCACCTGGGGGACATGGTGGGTCTGGGATGCGCGTCTCACATCCGAACTGATCCTCTTCTTTCTCTACCTCGGATTCATTGCGCTGCAGTCGGCCATCGACGATACCCGTCGCGCCGATCGTGCCGGTGCGCTTGTCGCCCTCGTGGGTGCGGTCAACGTGCCGATCATCTATTTCTCGGTGAAGTGGTGGAACACCCTGCATCAGGGGGCTTCGGTGAGCCTCACACGCGCACCGAGCATGGCGCGCGACATGCTTCTGGGGATGTTGCTCATGGCCATCGCCTGCTGGATGTATTCGATCGCGGTCGCGCTGGTGCGGGTGCGTGCGCTGATTGTCGAGCGCGAGCGAGACGCGGCCTGGTTGCGTGAAGCCGGTGCGGCCGACTGACCGGGCCTCGGGGCGGAGCCTTCATGCGGTGACGCTGGTCGCGCCGGCGTGACCCGCTCAATCCAGTAAAATCGGTCAACCTGACTGAAGGTGGATGCCTGTGTTCTGGACGAGCGTCGGTGATTTTCTGGCGATGGGTGGCTACGGCGTCTACGTCTGGGGTGCCTATGGCGTCACGACCCTCGCGGTCCTGGCTGAAGTGATGGCCCTCCGGGGCCGGGCGCGTCGTTCGGGCCCGTTGACGCGAAGGGCAGATGAGGCGCATCGCTCGTGAAGCCGCGTCATCGTCGCTTCGCCTGGATCGGAACCGGTGTGCTCGCACTGGGCACAGCGGTGGCGCTCGTGCTCAACGCCTTCAACAGCAATCTCGTGTTCTTCTTCACGCCCACCCAGATCGTGTCGCGTGAAGCGCCGGTCGATCGCGCCTTTCGCATCGGCGGCATGGTCGAGGAGCGCAGCCTGCAGCGCGAAGATACCCGGGTGCGCTTTGTCGTGACCGATACGGCCAACCGGGTCACTGTCGACTATGTCGGTATTCTTCCCGACCTCTTCAAGGAAGGGCGCGGGGTCGTGGCCCAAGGCCGCCTCGGTGCCGATGGGGTGTTCGTGGCCGATCAGGTACTCGCCAAGCATGACGAGAACTACATGCCTCCCGAGGCTGCCGAGGCGATGAAGAAGGGCGCCGAGGTATCCGGGAGCCTTTCAAAGACACTGCGCGCACCCGCCGCAAACGGAAGCCCCTGATGATTCCGGAAGTCGGTCAGTTCGCGCTCGTGGTGGCGCTGGCAGTGGCCATCCTGCAGTGCGTGGTGCCTCTGGCGGGCGCAGCGCGGGGCAACGCTGTCTGGATGGCCCTCGCGCGCCCCGCGGCGCGAGTGCAGTTCCTGCTGGTGCTCATCGCGTTTGGCGTGCTCGCGCACGCGTTCGTCACGAGCGACTTCTCGGTGGCGTATGTGGCCGCCAATTCGAGCCGCGCCTTGCCGGTCGAATACCGCTTCGCGGCGGTCTGGGGCGGGCACGAGGGCTCGATCCTCCTGTGGTTGCTGATGCTCACCTTCTGGATGCTGGCCGTGAGTTTCTTCAGCCGCCACATGCCCGAGACCATGGTGGCCCGCATCCTCGCCGTGATGGCCTTCGTGAGCGTCGGGTTCCTGCTCTTTCTGCTCTTGACATCGAGCCCGTTCGACCGACTGTTGCCGGCAGCGCCTGACGGGCGTGACCTCAACCCGATGCTGCAGGACCCGGGCATGGTGATTCACCCGCCGATGCTTTACATGGGGTATGTCGGCTTTTCGGTGCCGTTTGCCTTTGCCATCGCTGCACTCCTCGGGGGCAATCTCGATGCGGCCTGGGCGCGCTGGTCACGCCCATGGACGACCGTCGCGTGGGTGTTTCTCACGCTTGGTATCTGTCTGGGCAGTGCCTGGGCCTACTACACGCTGGGATGGGGCGGCTGGTGGTTCTGGGATCCGGTCGAGAACGCCTCCTTCATGCCCTGGCTGGTCGGAACGGGGCTCATTCACTCGCTGGCCGTGACCGAGAAGCGCGGGGCGTTCAAGGTCTGGACGGTGCTCCTTGCGATCATCGCCTTTTCGCTCTCGCTGCTGGGTACCTTCCTCGTTCGATCGGGTGTGCTGACCTCGGTCCACGCCTTTGCGACCGACCCGCGCCGCGGTGTCTTCATTCTCGGATTTCTCGCGCTGGTGGTCGGTGGGTCGCTCGCGCTCTTTGCCTGGCGGGCACCCCGCGTCGGCCTGGGCGGCCGCTTCGAGGTGGTGTCGCGGGAGTCGGCGCTGCTGGTGAACAACGTCCTGATGCTCGCGGCTGCAGGCACGGTGGCACTGGGCACCCTCTACCCGATCTTCATGGACAGTCTGGGCCTGGGCAAGATTTCGGTGGGGCCGCCGTACTTCGAGGCGGTCTTCGTGCCGCTCATGGCGCCCGCGCTCTTCATGATGGGGGTCGGGCCGCTCGCGCGATGGAAGCAGGCGAGCCTGCCCGACATTGCCCTGCGTCTGCGCTGGGCCTTTGGTGCTGCCGTCCTCGTGGCCGTGATCGGACCCATCGGCGCGGGCGGCTGGTCGGTGATGGTGGCGCTTGGCTTGCTCCTTGCCGCCTGGATTGCGGTGGCGGGCGTGGCAAGCCTCTGGCAACTGCTCGAGGGTGCCGACGCGAGCGATCGCTGGTGGGAGCGGTTGCGCCGGATACGACGCGTGACGCCCGCCGTGTGGGGGATGCTCGTCGCGCATCTGGGGGTTGCCGTCTTCGTGGTCGGCGTCACGCTGGTCAAGGGCTATGAGAGCGAGCAGGATGTGCGCATGGCCTTCGGCGAGACGGTGGCGGGTGGCCCGTATGCCTTCACCCTGCGCGACGTACGCGACGGCGATGGGCCCAATTACCGGTATCAGCGCGCCACGGTCGAGGTGTCTCGTGACGGTCGCCCCTACACCACGCTCTTCCCCGAGAAGCGGGTCTATCGGGTGCAGTCCAACCCGATGACCGAGGCTGCGATCGAGCGCAGCTTCACTCACGACCTCTATGTGTCGCTGGGCGAGGCGCTGACGCCCACCGCTTGGACCTTGCGCATCTACTACAAGCCCTTCATCGACTGGATCTGGGCCGGTTGTGTCCTGATGGCCCTCGGGGGGCTGCTTGCGGTAATCGATCGGCGCTACCGGCGCGGGCGCGGCACCGCATGAAGCGCTTTGTCATTCCGCTGGTGGTCTTCGGGGCGCTGGTGGTCTTTCTGGCCATCGGGCTCACGCGTGATCCGCGCGAGGTTCCATCGCCCCTCGTCGGCAAACCGGCCCCCGCATTCTCGCTCTCGACCCTGGCCGATCCGACCCGGGTGCTGACGCCGGCCGACCTTCGGGGCAAGGTATGGCTGCTCAACGTGTGGGCGTCCTGGTGCGTGGCCTGTCGTCAGGAACATCCCTTGCTCGTGGAGTTCGCACGCACCCATCGAGTGCCGATCATCGGTCTCGATTACAAGGACAAGCGTGACGACGCGCTGGCGTGGCTCATGCGTTTCGGCAATCCGTATGCGGCATCGGTCGTCGACGCCGATGGTCGCACCGGCATCGAGTACGGGGTCTACGGCGTGCCCGAGACCTTTCTCATCGATCAGGAAGGCATCATTCGCTACAAGCGCATCGGCCCGCTCACCGCCGAGGCACTGCGCGACGAGGTGATGCCCCTCATCAGACGCTACGATGTCCCGGCGTCCTGATCAAGCGGCGGCCGGCCGCGTCGTGAGGAAGCCCGAAACAGGGCCTCGGCGCTTCCTTGGCTGTACCCTTGCGGGCCTCGCGCTCGCCGGCCTGCTCCTCGTGTCAGGGGCATCCGTCGCCGATGCGCGACCTTCCCCCAGCGAGGCCGTGATCGAGGCGCGCGTGAAGTCGCTTGCACTCGAGTTGCGCTGCCTGGTCTGCCAGAACCAGACCATCGCCGATTCCCAGGCTGATCTGGCGGTGGATTTGCGCGCCCGTATTCGCGAGCAGATTGCGGCCGGGGCGACCGATGAGGACATCCGCCGCTACATGGTGGAGCGCTATGGCGAGTTCGTGCTCTACCGGCCGGCCCTGCATGCCAGCACGGCGTTGCTCTGGTTCGGTCCGGCACTCCTCGTCGTGCTGGGTCTGGCGGCACTGGCGGCCAGCCTGAGACGACGCGCGAATGCACCGTCCGGTGATGACCCCGATGACAGTCTGGCCGAGGGTCGGACCACCGGGCTGGCGGGTCATCCGGCCAGTGGTCCGGCAGGTGGTACGGCAGGTGGTACGGCAGGTGGTACGGCAGGTGGTCTTGCCGACCGTCGAGCCGAAGAATCGCACCCGGGTGCATCGAATCGGAGTGGGCAGGCATGAATTCAATCGGTGCCTTTGTCGCTCTTGCGGCCGGCCTCATTCTCGCGAGCATCGTGGTGCTGGCGTGGCCAGGCCTGGCGGCCGCGCGCGCCTCGGGTGGGGCGCGTCCCTGGGGCTTCGTGGCTGGATTGAGTCTCTTTCTCGTGGCCATTCCGGTCGCCATTCACGGGATGCTGGGGGGCTGGCAGTTGCTGCCGGAACTTGCCGCCGGTGCGGCTGTACCTGCACCGGCAGCAGCCAGCGATACCCAGGGGCCCACGGCGGCGCAGATCGAGGCCATGGTCGATCGCCTTGCCGAGAAGTTGAAAGCGCGGCCCGACGATGTCGAAGGCTGGTTGATGCTCGGGCGTTCGTCGATGATGCTCGAGCGCTTCGAGGCTGCTGCCGATGCATGGGCGCGTGCGAGTGCGTTGCGCCCGGGCGACGCGCAGATCATCGCCGATCAGGCCGACGCGCTCGCGATGGCCCAGGGGCAGCGCCTCTCCGGCAAACCCGCCGAACTCGTGGCGAAGGCACTGGCCCTCGATCCGAAGAACCTGAAGGCGCTGGTGATGTCGGCTGCGGCAGCACTCGAGCGCGGCGATACCCGGGGCGCCATCCGGTATTGGGAGCAGGCACTGAAAATCGTGCCGGCCGGGTCCGAGGCAGCGCTGGCGCTCACCGACTACATTCGCCAGGTGCGTGAGGGGCGCGGCGCGCGCTGACGCTCAGTGGCTGGTCGAATGGCCGCAGGCGCGCGCGAGAATGTCTTGCGCGGGCTGGGCGCCGTCGCCGCGCCAGGCCACGTGCTGATCGGGGCGTATCAGTGCCAGCGCTGCGCCGTAGAGCGTTGCGGCTTCGGCAGCGCAACCGTCGCTGCCCAGATCGATACACTTCAGCGGGCATCCGAGTCGGGCCGCTGCCTGGGTCCACTGCGCCGTATCGGCCTGCGAGTCGATGCGCAGCAGCGTGAATCCGGTACCCAGGTGGTCGTAGAGGGATTCGCCATTGCCAAGCCACAGGTGCGGCGTACGCCCACCCGGGATCGCATTGGGGCGGTAGTCGTTGATGACGTCCTCGGGCGGTGGTGATCCATCGCCGATCACGATGGGCGACCCGTCGTAGCGCACCCCGAACGTGATGCCCGGGATGTTGAATTCGCGCCGGGCATGGTCAAGCAGGTACTCGCCTGCGGCAGCGCGCGCGGCGTCGCCTTCGGGGCCCTCATCCTCGATCGAGTCCGGGGGCACATAGCCCCCGATGCTGTCGGCAAAGGCGCGGGCGCGACTCGTGTTGCGAAGTCCGATGGGCCGACGCTCGGCGGCGTAGGAGGCGACGAGTTCGCTGCCCCCCCAGCCCTGGATCGCAGCGGCGAGCTTCCATCCGAGGTTGGCCACGTCATCGACTGCGGTGTTGTAACCAAGCCCCCCGGTCGGGGTGAACAGATGCGCCGCGTCGCCTGCGAGGAGCACCCGACCACGACCATAGCTCTGCGCGACCAGCATGTAACCCGCGTGCCAGATCGCGCCGTGGATCAAGCGGAAGTCGCAACGACCGCCCATCGCCTGCTCGAAGAGGGCCTGACCGCGCTCGGCATCGATGGTTTCGGCTGACTCCTCGGTGCTCAACTGGGTATGGAATACGAAGGTCTCCTCGCCATCGATGGCCGCCATCAGCGAGCGTCGACCCCGGTTGATCGTCCAGTACATCCAGGCCCGATCGACCTTCAGATGCTGGTAGAGGTCGTTCGAGGCAAAGTAGGCCGCGTACATGCGCCCACCCAGAAAGTCGCGTTCGATCTTGCCTTCGCCCGCCATCTCGATGCCCAGGGCATACCGGATCGGGCTTCGGGAACCATCGCAGCCGACCAGCCAGGCCGCTTCAAGCGTTTCGATCGCGCCACCGGCGACGGGTTCGACCCGCACGCTCACATGGGTGCCGTGGTCGACAAAATCGAGCATCCGTGTCGCAAAACGCACGCTCACCGAGGGGTACTTCTCGGCGTTGCGCCGGATCACCGGTTCGATGAAGAGTTGCGAGCACCGATGCGGCATTTCAGGCGTGCTCCAGGCCGCTCCAGACCCTGCACTGCGTGCAATGGCATCGGTGCGGGCACGAGCCGGCATGCGAAAGCGCGCCAGTTCATGACCGCTGAAGCGGGTGAGGTAGGCCACATCGGTCGGGTAGTCGGCTGGCAGTCCGAGGGCGCGAATTTCGCTCGCAAAACCGAGGCGCCTGAAGTGTTCCATCGTGCGCGCCTGGGTTGCATTGGCCTGGGGGGCTGGTGTGGTGCTCTCCTTCTGGTCGAGCACCACGCAGCGAACGCCGCGCAGTCCGAGTTCATTGGCGAGGGTGAGGCCCGCCGGCCCGCCGCCGGCAATGATGACATCGAAGGTATGCGACATGAGTGTCCGGTCGGCAGCCTGCTGCATCGGGCGCCACGCCTCGCGTCCGGAGCGGGGCGCGTGCGCCCGGTCAGTTGCCGTAGAGGTAAGTGGGCAGCCACAGCGTCATGCCGGGCCACAGGTACATGAAGACCATGCAGACGATCACGATCAGCATGTACGGCATCATCCCGGCAAAGATCTGGTTGATGGTGACGTGCGAGGGCGCGACGCCCTTCAGGTAGAAGGCCGACATCGCCACCGGGGGCGACAGGAAGGCCGCCTGCAGGTTCACGAAGACCAGGGTTCCCCACAGGATCGGGTCGATGCCGAAGTGCTTGAGCAGCGGCAGGAAGATCGGCACGAAGATCACGATGATTTCGGTCCACTCGAGCGGCCAGCCGAGCACGAAGATGATGGCCTGCGACAGGATCATGAACTGCACCGGACTCAGATCGAGCGAGAGTACCCAATGCTCCACCATCTGCTGGCCGCCGAGCAGCGCGAACACGGCTGAAAAGAGGGCCGAGCCGACGAAGAGCCAGCACACCATCGAGGTGGTCTTGGCCGTGAGGAATACCGATTCCTTGATCCGCTGCCAGTTGAGCGTGCCCGCCTGGATGGCGAGGAGGAAGGCGCCGGCGGCACCGACCGCCGCCGATTCGGTTGCGGTGGTGATGCCAAAGAGAATCACCGCCAGGACCACCAGCGTGAGAATGGCGAGTGGCGCCACCGAACTCACGAGGAGCCGCAGCAGTTCGAACTGGGTGGCTCCCATCCGGGCGTAATACCACACCAGCAGCAAGGCAACCGCGCCACAGATACCCCAGAACCAGGGGAAGAAGCCCTCCGGCGGGCCCTTCTCCACGGGAGCGCCGGCCGCTCCCTCGCGCAGGCTGGGGTCGCCCATCTCCTGCAGGGTCTCCGTTTCCGCTGCAGGGGTGCTGGCACTGGCGGCTGCACTGCCCAGTTCCTGTGCCGGCGCCTCAGCGGGTGCGCTGCCGAGTTCCTGCACGGGCGCGTCCCCGGCGGGTGCGCTGCCCAGTTCCTGGGGCGGCGCTTCGGACCCTGTGGCCGATTCGCTTGCGGGCGCCGCGGAAGGCGCCGCCGGAGCAACGGCCGTGGGCACGTTGATCGGTACGGCATCTGCCTGCGGATGAATCACGACATACCACCATACGGCCCACAGGGTGGCGAGGGCGAGCAGGGCCGGAAAGAGGGCCATGGCCAGTGCGCGCAGGAGCACGGCAGGCCCGGTCGGACGGCCATCGGCGGTTGGAATCGCACGTGCCCGCCGCGGTGCGAGGAGCGCGCTCAGGATGGCTGGCAGCATGCGCCCGCTGCCGTACGCGGATGTGAGGGCGCTCACCCACGGGCTCACAGGAACGCGCAGCTGCTCTTCAGGGATGCGTGGTGCAACTTTCGGATTGATGAGGGCCCAGCCTACGATGTAGACGAGGTAGAGGAGCGCGAGGAAGAACCCCGGGAACATCGCCGAGGCGTAGAGCTTCACCACCGACTGCCCGGCCACCGCCGCGTAGACGATGATCATGACCGAGGGTGGAATGAGGATGCCCAGTGTGCCCCCGGCCGTGATGACCCCCGCAGCCAGCCGGGTGTCGTAGCCTGCCTTCAGCATCGGGTTGAGTGCAATCACTCCCATCAGCACGACGACGGCACCCACCAGTCCGCTTGCAATGCCCCAGAAGGTGCAGACGATGAGGGTTGCCACGGCGAGCGAGGCGGGAAACCGCCGGAACGCGAGCTGGATGCTGTAGAACATCTTGTCGACCAGAGCACCACGCTCCATCACGTAGCCCATCAGCACGAAGAGCGGAATCGAGATCAGCGTCTCGTTGTTCATCGCGCCGTAGGTTCGCTCGACCATGAGGTCGAAGATGCGATTGTCGTGCCAGGGTCTGGTCGGATCGTAGAAGGCGGAATAGCCAAAGGCCATGCCGAGACCCATCAGCGTGAATGCGGTCGGAAACCCCAGCATGATCGCCACGACGATCAGCAGCAGCATGGTCAGACCGAGTGCGGGGTCGCTCATCGCGCGTCTCCGGTCGGGGGGGTGGTGTCCTGCGCGTTGCCGCGGCCCCGCTGGTGGGCCGTCTCATCGATGTCGTGCACCTGGGCAATGGCTCGCTGACGTGCCTCGTCATCGACATGCGTGCTGCTGGCCAGTTGCTGTCCGACCACGTCGATTTCCTCGGCGTCTTTCAGGCGGGCAGGCCACTCGCCGGTCTGCAGGCAGATGATCGAGCGGACGATTTCGGCCAGTCCCTGAAGCAGGACAAGGGCGCCGGCAATCGGTATCACGGCCTTGAACTGGTACACCGGCGGTCCGTTGGCGGTGACGTTGGAGTGTTCGTTGATGCGCCATGAATACGCGGCGTAGTCGGTGCCGGCGTAGACCAGTGCCACGATGCCAGGCAGGAAAAAGAGCAGGTAGAGCGCGAGGTCGAGTGCCGCCTGGGTGCGCGGGCGCATCGAGCCGTACAGGAAGTCGCCCCGCACATGACCGTTCTGGGCGAGCGTGTAGGCGCCGCACATCATGAACAGCGACCCGTACAGCATGTTGTTCAGATCGAAGATCCAGGCCGTGGGCGCGTTCAGCAGGTAACGCTTGAAGACTTCGACACACACCACCAGCATCAGGGCCACGATGAACCAGGCAAAGGCCTTGCCCGCGAACGTGCTGATGCTGTCGATCGTGCGCAGCAGGCCCTGCATCGGGGATGGCGCCGGCCGGGGTGGAGCAGGTCGTTCCGAATCAGATGACGCAGCAGGGGCCGATGCCGGGGCAGCAGTCGATGAAGTCATGGTGTGCCGCAGAGGGTTCAGGGTCAGTCGAACCGGCCACCCGCGCTCGCAGGTGGCCGGCGATGCCGGTGCAGCGGCCGGGCGTCAGGCCTTCTTCGGCGCGGCAGGTCGTGCAAAGTAGTGGGCGTAGGCCATGCGCCGGTCGACGACGTTATCCATCTCCCACTTCACGGTACGCTCGGCAAAAGCGCGCTGTGAATCGAGGATCTCCTTGAAGAGGGGAGCCTCGGCTGCCTTCTTCGCGACGATCTGGTCATAGAGTTCGAGTTGCTTGCGCAGGATGGCATCGGGCGTCTTGAAGAAGCGCACCTTGTCCTTCGTCTGCATCTCGATGTAGTCCTTCGAGTAGCGGTCGATGGCCTTCCAGCTCATGTCCTGCGACGCAGCCTCGACCGCGTAGCCGAGGATCGAGCGCAGCTTGGCCGGCAGCGCGTCGAATTTCGTCTTGTTGAAGAGGATCTCGAACTGCTCGGCGTTCTGGTGGAAGCTCTGCAGCATGCAGATCTTCGACACGTCAGGGAAGCCGAGCGCGCGGTCAGACGACATGTTGTTGAACTCGGCCGCGTCGAGCAGGCCGCGGTCCATGGCCGGCACGATCTCGCCGCCAGGCACGGCATTGACGGCTGCGCCCATTGCGGTGAAAAGGTCGATCGAGATGCCCACGGTGCGGTACTTCAGGCCCTTGAGGTCTTCCAGCTTCTGCACCGGCTTCTTGAACCAGCCCAGCGGCTGCGTCGGCATCGGTCCGTACGGAAACGACACCACGTTTGCACCGAGCGACTGGTAGAGCTTGGCGAGGAGTTCATGCCCGCCACCGTACTTGTGCCAGGACAGCAGCATGTTGGCATCCATGCCGAACGCCGGGCCCGAACCCCACAGGGCGAGCGCCGTGCTCTTGCCATAGTGGTAGGCCATCACCCCGTGACCGCCGTCCAGCGTTCCCTTGGAGATTGCCTCGAGCAGGCCGAATGCAGGTACCACCGCACCGGCCGGGAGGACTTCGATCTTCAGCTCGCCACCGGTCATGTCGTTGACCTTCTGGGCGAAATCGAGGGCGTACTCGTGGAAGATGTCTTTCGACGGCCAGGTCGACTGCCAGCGCATCGTGGTGACGCCCTGCGCCTTGACGATCGACGGAAAGGCCAGTGCCGCAGCGCTGGTGGTCGCGGCGGCTGCGCCTGTGAGGAATCGACGGCGCTTCGGGCTGCTGCTTGAGGCGTTGCTGCTCATCCCTTGTCTCCTTGTCAATCCGGTATCCCGCCCACTCGCCATGGGTAGCGCGTTCGTTGTCCGGTTGGGTGGAGTGTACTGCCTTTGGGGCAGTGCTTGACGTATGTCAATCGCCCTTGATGTTGGCTGCCTTCACGAGCTGCACGAACCGCTGATACTCCGCGCGCGTGATGCGGTCGGCTTCCTCGGCGCTGTTGCCAATGATGCGGATCCCCTGTTTTCCGAGGGCTTCGCGAATCGGTGGCTCGGCCAGCGTCGTGCGAAACAGCGCGTTCAGGCGCCCGACGATATCGGGTGGCGTTGCGGCCGGTACGAGCACGCTGAACCAGGCATTCATGTCGAATCCGGGCACGCCCTGCTCGGCAATGGACGGAATGTCGGGGTTGAGCGGGGAACGCTCGCGCGAGGAGCCCCCCAGGATGCGCACGCGACCCTCCTTCGCCATGTTGATGGCTGCACCAACCGGGATGAACATCGCCGTGATCTGACCGCCCAGGAGGTCGGTGAAGGCCTGCGCCGACCCCTTGTAGGGGATGTGGGTCATCGAGACCCCCGCTGCGAGCTTGAATTGCTCCATGAACAGGTGGTGGTGTGTCCCGTTGCCCGGCGAGCCGTAGTTGACCTTGCCGCCTTGCGTCTTCACCCAGGCCAGAAACTCGCGCAGATCCTTGCCCGGTGTGTCGGCATGAACGGTCAGCACGAAGATGTTGTCGCCCACGATCGTGACCGGCCGCAGCCCGTTGAGCATGTCGAAATTGAGCGGGAAGAAAAGGGGCAGCGTGAGCGTGCTCGACGGATTGATGGTGATCGTGTGCCCGTCGGGCGCCGAGTGGGCAACCGCTTCCAGGCCGATTGCGCCTGCCGCACCGGCGCGGTTCTCGACCACGAAAGGCTGCCCCCACAGGGCCTGAAAGCGAGGCGAGAGGGCGCGCGCGATGAGATCGGGCGAGGTACCCGGGGTCTGGGCGAGAAGAATGCGCACCGGTCGGCTCGACAAGCCCTGTGCGATTGCACCCGGCGTTGAGGCCAGCGTGGCGGCGCCTGCCAGGGCACCCAGGAGCGCGCGGCGCCGGGTGGCGGGGCGGTCGATGCAAGTCATGGCTATCCTCCCAGGATGTGACCGGGCGCCCGGGTGAGCGCGACAACGGATGGCGCATTCTAGACGCAGTGCCTTGCCGAGTCGTCCCGGGTGTCGGGTGCGCAGCATGCGCCTGCAGTCGTACACTGGCGGCATCGATCGGTACGGGCTGTAGCGGATGGATCCGACGCTGGTGGCGGCAGGGCTGGGTGTGTTCATCGGGCTGATGATGGCACTGACGGGTGCCGGAGGTGGCATCCTGTCGGTGCCGCTGCTCGTCTTTGCGCTCGGCCTGCCGATGGTTGATGCAGCGCCGGTGAGCATGATCGCGATTGCGCTCTCGGCGGGCCTGGGTGCCTTGCTCGCGTTGCGTGCGGGCATCCTGCGGTACCGGGCCGCTGGCGTGATGGGCCTTGCCGGATTGCTGTTTTCGCCGCTCGGGGTGTGGCTGGCGCATCGCCTGCCCAATCGACCGCTCACCATGGGATTTGCGCTGGTGCTGGCCTATGTCGGTTTGCGCACGTTCTGGTCCTTGTGGCGAGAGCGCGCCGACGCGACGGCCCGCCTTGCTGCTCGCCATGCTGCGGGCGATAGCCAGGGGGAGAGCGAGAGTGTCGCAACCGCGCCGGAACTCCCGCCGCGCCCGCACCGGCCACCCTGTTGCCTCGATCCGGCCGATGGTCGGCTGCGCTGGACCGCCCCGTGCGCGCGAGCGCTTCTCGTCACCGGTATGGGGGCGGGATTTCTGTCGGGCCTGCTCGGTGTCGGCGGTGGTTTCGTCATCGTGCCCTCCCTGGGTCGTGTCACCGATCTGGAGATGCGTTCGATCGTTGCCACTTCGCTCGGGGTTCTGACCATCGTTGCGTTGGCCGGGCTTGCGGCGTCGGCTTTCATCGCGCCGGTTCGCTGGAGCGTGGCGGTGCCGTTCGCAACCGGCGCCCTTGCGGGCATGCTGATGGGGCGCGGGATGGCCAACCGGTTCAGCGGGCCGCGCCTGCAAGGGCTCTTTGCTTGCCTCGCCCTGATGGTTGCCTGCGGTCTTGCGGTGCGCGCCGCGCAGGGGTAAGGCCTTGCCGGTATTCTGCACGCTGACCTGCTGGCCGGTGCACTTTGTGGAGATTCCTGCATGACCGTTCGTTCAGATCGTGGCATGTCGGGCCGCCTCTGGCGTGCCCCCCGGGGTGGCTCCTCGGTGGGCCCCTGGGTTCATCGTCTGGGGTTGCTGCTCCCGGCCCTCGCCCTCGCGATGGTGGGGGCTTCGGCACGGGCGGCCTGGCCTGATCGGCCGATACGGCTGGTGGTCCCCTATGCTGCCGGTGGCGTGGGTGACATCTCGTTCCGGGTGATCTCGATGGCGCTCGAGGAACGGATCGGTCAGCGTTTCGTGCTCGACAATCGCGCGGGGGCCTCGGGCAACATCGGGGCGGCCGAGGTTCTGCGCGCTGCGCCCGACGGGTACACGCTGCTGCTGGGAGCGATCAACAACTTCGCGACCAACCAGTTTCTCTACCGAAACATGACCTTCGATCCGGTCACCGCGTTCGAGCCGGTGGCGCTCCTGTCGCTGGCGCCCAACGTGATCGCCGTGACCCCAGCGCTCGCCATCCAGTCGTTGCAGGACCTGGCGGCACATGCGCGGCAGCATCCCGGTGCCCTGAACTTCGGGTCCCCCGGCATCGGGACGCCCCCGCATCTGGCCGGAGAGTTGTTCTCGACGCTGGCAGGCATACAGATGACCCATATCCCGTACAACGGGACGCCTCAGGTGATGGTGGCCTTGCAGCAGGACAGCGTACAGGTGTCGTTCTATACGCTGAGCCCGGTGTCGCCGCTCATCAAGGGCGGCAAGCTGCGCCCGATTGCGGTGGCGTCATCGTCGCGCCTGCCTGCCTTGCCCGGTGTGCCCTCGGTGCGTGAGGCCGGGTTTGCCGATCTCCTGAGCGCGAGCTGGCAGGCCATCGTGGCCCCGCGCGGTACCGATCCTGCGATCCTGGATCGCCTGAACGTCGAGATTCGCACGGTGCTGGCCCAGCCGGACGCCCAGCGTCGGTATGCAGAACTGGGCATGGTGGCAGGCGATCTCGGACGCGGCGAATTCGCCTCGTTCATGCGCAACGAGGCACAGCGCTGGAAGAGGGTGATCGAGACGGCCCGCATCGAGCCGCAGTAAGGGGCGATCAGCCTGCGGTCGGCGCATCGCGGCCCCGGCGAAGTCGGAGCGTCTCAGGCGGTGTTGGTGATCAGGCGTCCGAAGAGCGTGTCGTCCTCCTCCATGTATTCGCCGAAGGTCTCGCCCAGGCGCCAGCCAAGGCTGTAGCCCGCGCGGGCGCATGCGCTGGTGAACGACTCGCTCGCCCGTACCCGCTCGAGTGCCGCAATCAGTTGCGCTCGCCGGGCTGCCGACAGACCGGCCGGAGCAACCAGTCCGCGCCAGTGCGCAACCGACCAGTCCAGTCCGATTGCCTCTCGCACGGTGGGGACAGCGGGAAAGAGTGGGTGGCGTGTCTCGGCCATCGTGGCAAGCGGCCTGATGCGACCCGAGACGATCAGTTCGGGGGCCTCGACCATCGGCACCGGTGCCACATCGGCCTTGCCCTCGAGCATGCGCTCGATGCCTTCCTCTCCGCTCACGGTGGCGAGCCAGTGCAGTTGGCGACGATCGATGCCGCATCGGGCCAGAAGCCCGTCGAGCGCAAACTTCCATACGCCGAAATCCGGCGAGCCTGAACCTGTGAGGGGGCGGGCACGGACGGTGGCCAGAAACGACGCCAGAGTCTCCCACGGCGCATCGGCGCGCACGATGACGGCAGCCGCTTCGACAAAGGGCACGGCAAGGGGCGTGTAGTCGCGCCAGGTGAGGTCGGTGACGCCTGCATGCCAGTGCATCATGCCGATCTCGCCGGTAATCATGCCCAGCGTGTTGCCGTCGGGTGCAGCGTTCGCGATGGCGGTGTGCCCGGCCACCGCGCCGGTCAGGTTCTCGACCTCGATCGGTTCGCCGAGTTCGTCGGCGAGTGCGCGCGCAAGCAGCCGGCTGCGCTTGTCGGTGCCCCCGGCATGGACGTACGGAACGATCAGCCGGATCATCGCGCGCCCCCGCTGCCGGGTGCCGTGTCGTTGCCTTCCTTGCGCGCGCCTTGCGACTGTCGCGCCAGCCGGATGGCCTGACCGGCACGCTCACGGTCGAGTTTGAGAAATGCGCCGAATTCGGCCGGTGTGTTGGGTGCCGTCTCGAGGTACTTCGAGAGCATGAACTCGGCAAATTTCGGCTCGGCGTAGAGACGCATGATCTCGTTGTTCAGGCGGTTGACCACAGGGTCGGGCGTCTCCGCCGGCATCACCATGCCCCACCAGGGACGAAGCCCGTAGCCATCGAGTCCTGCCTCAGCCAGGGTGGGTACGTCGGGAAACTGCGCGATGCGTCGTGTGCTGCCGACCGCCAGCGCGCGAATGCGTCCGGCCTGGATGCCGCCAAGAAAGTTGCCCAGACCGAGGTAGCCCATCTGGATTTCGCCCGCCAGTACGGCAGCAGCAATCGGCCCACCCCCCTTGTAGGGCACCGCAGCGATGTCGGCCTTCCAGCGGTCGCGCAACCAGGCGAGGAAGATGTCGGGTGAAGAGTCCGGGCCCAGGGTGCCCATGTTGAGCGAGCCCGGCCGATTGACTGCAAGCGCACGCAATTCGCCGATATTCGCGATCGGCAGCGCGGCATGAACCACCAGCGCTTCCTGCACGTAGAAGAGGAGTGCCAGCGGTTTGAAGTCTCGCTCGGGGTTATAGGGCAGCCGCTCGAAGGTGTGGGGGTTGCTCGACAGGGCATCCACGCTCAGCACGCAGGCCGTGTAGCCATCGCCTGCAGCGCGCGCGCAGGCCTCGGCCGCGATGATCATGTTGCCACCTGGACGGTTTTCAACGACCACGGGTTGGCCCAGGCGCCTTGCCAGCTCATCACCCATCGCGCGGGCCACGACGTCGGTGAGGCTGCCGGAGGCAATGCTGTGCAGGAGTCTGATGGGCTTTGCCGGCCAGTTGCCAGTGCCCTGCGCAGCCGCGGTTGTGCTGCCGGCAACCAGCGCGACGCCGAGCAGGCCCGCAGCAAGGCCGTGATGCGCGGCAGTGCGCGCGCGATGCGCGATGTCCTTCGGGGTGGTCGTGTCCATCGGGTCTCCTCCTCGCAGTCCTTTCTTGTACGGCAATGGCATCGCCCCCGTGGGTCGCCAGGCTGACCCATGGGCTGCAACGCTGCAAGCCACCGCCGATCATGAGCGATATCCCCCGGGTTCTCAAGGGCCTCGAATATCGGGGACTGGCACCCCCTCGACTTCGAGTCGCGGGGACTCTCGGGTCTGCGGACCGTGCGTTGCCGGGACTGGCGCCTTGTTCCCGCGCGTGGTCACGCGCCGCAGGCCCGTTCATTTCGCAGGTGCGGCCCGAGCATCCCGCGCGGTAGACTTCCGGTTCAAAGGGGAGAGATGGCATGAAGTTCGGCATTTTCGATCACGTGGATGACAACGGTCTGGATCTGGGCGAGCTCTACGACAATCGCCTGCGACTGATCGAGGCTTTCGACCGGTCGGGCATCCACTGCTATCACCTTGCCGAGCATCACTTCACGCCGCTCGGCATGTCGCCCTCACCCTCGGTGTTCATGTCGGCCGTGGCGCAGCGCACCCGACGCCTTCTCTTCGGGCCGCTGGTATACACCCTGGCGCTCTATCACCCGCTGCGCCTCGCCGAGGAAATCTGCATGCTCGATCACCTGAGCGGTGGCCGCTTGCAGCTGGGGGTCGGACGCGGTGTCTCGCCAGTCGAGATGCGGCTCTACGGGGTCGATGTGGAGAAGGCCCAGGCGCTCTACATGGAGTCCTATGACGTCCTCATGAAGGCGCTGCAGGTGGACACCCTCACCCACGAGGGCGAGCACTTCCGGTTTCGCGATGTCCCCATGACGATGCACCCTCGCCAGCGACCCCATCCGCCCCTGTGGTACGGACTGGGGAATCCGGACGGCGTCGAGTGGGTGGCTCGCAACGCGATCAATGTCATCAGTCTTTCCACGCCCGAGGTGGTGCGCAAGGTGACCGACGGATACCGCGCGGCCTGGGCGGGTCTGGGGCGCGACCCGGCACAGATGCCGCTGGTGGGCACGCTGCGTCATATCGTCATTGCGCCAACGGACGCCGAGGCGCTGTCGATTGCACGCCGTGCCTATACCCGCTGGCGCTCCAGCTTCTGGCATCTGTGGGATGTATTCGGCGCGCGGCCTCGCTTCGCCATCTATCCCGAGACCTTCGACGAACTGGTGGAGCGTGGACAGGCGGTGGCCGGTTCACCCGCGACGGCGCTTGCGACGCTGCGGGCGCAGACCGAGGCCGGTGGAGTGAACTATCTGCTCCTCGATCTCGCGTTTGGCGACCTGGCCCTCGAGGAGTCGTTGCGCACGCTCGAACTCTTCTGGTCCGAGGTGGCCCCCGGCCTTGGGTGATCGCAGCCCCTACTCGGGCTGGATGCCGGCCAGCGCGACGGCCTTGCCGAACTTCGCGCTCTCGGCTGCGATGAAACGCCTGAACTCCTCGGGCGTGGTGCCCAGGATCTCGAGTCCCTGATCGGTAAAGCGGGCCTTGTTGGTGCTGTCGCCCAGCGAGCGCAGGGCGGCCTCACGGACCTTGTTCACGATCGCTGCTGGTGTGCCGGCCGGGGCCAGAAACCCCATCCAGGTGCTGTAGTCGATGGCGCCGAAGCCCTGCTCGGCGATGGTCGGTACATCGGCCATGTTCGATGCACGGCGCGCCGAGGCGAGTGCAATGGCACGTACCTTGCCGCTTTTCACATGCGGTGCAGACAGTGACGTGGATACCGCAAAGAGTTGCGTCTGTCCGGCCAGAAAGTCGGTGAAGGCCGGGCCGGCCCCCTTGTACGGGATGTGGATGAAGTCGGCCTGGGTCGATGCCTTCAGCGCTTCGAGTGCCAGGTGGGTGGCGGTGCCCACGCCCCCGGACCCGGCGCTCACCCGCCCCGGATTGGCGCGCGACCAGGCGGTGAGTTCGCGCAGGTTGTTCACCGGCAACGAGGGGTGCACGAGAATCGCGATCGGTACTGCCAGCACTTCGGTAATGGGCTGGAAATCGCGTAGCGGATCGAATCCGGGCGACCGGTAGATGAAGGGGGCGAGCGTCATGCTCTCGATCGCGAAGAGCAGCGTGTTGCCATCGGGCGCGCTGCGCGCCACATCGGCCATGCCGATGATGCCGCCGGCACCGCCCTTGTTGTCGATGACCAGCGTCTGACCGAGCGCTTCGCTCATCTTCGGCGCGAGGGCACGCATCGAGGCGTCGATGAGACCGCCGGGCGGGAAGGGCACGACCACCCGGATGGCTCGATCAGGCCAGGTCTGCGCCACGGTCTCGCCGCCAGGCATCAGTGCCCAGCAGAGGAGGCCGGCGGACAGTGCGCGGGCCAGTCTCGTGAAGGGGCGCCGGGCGATGCTCGCTCGGGAAAGGGTACGCTCAGGCACGGTATTCAAGCTCGATGTCTCCCTGGTGCAGAGCACCCTGTCTGTCGTATCGCGGATGCCGATTCAATCGGTCGCGCGGATTATAAGCGCGCGAAAGTCGTTCACATTGGTAAGTGTCGGACCGCTCACATGGGCGTCGCCCAGCCGTTCGAAGAACGGATGCGCGTCATTGCGGGCGAGCGCTGCGCGGGCGTCGAGGCCCGATGCGCGCGCGCGGGAGAGCGTGTCGGGGTTCACCCAGGCGCCTGCCACTTCGGCGCCGCCATCAACGCCATCGGTGTCGCCGGCGAACGCGTGGATGCGCGGATTCCCGTCGAGGGCGAGGGCGAGGGCCAGCAGGAATTCGACGTTGCGCCCCCCGATACCCTCGCCGCGGACGGTCACTGTCGTCTCGCCGCCCGAGAGCAGTACGCAGGGGGCAGTGAACGGCTCGTCGTGCCGTGCAACCGATCGGGCGATGGCAGCGAGCGTCTGCGCGACGCTCGCTGCTTCACCCTCGATGGCATCGCCGAGGATGTGCGCTGCGAGACCGGCGCCACGCGCCACGTCAGCGGCCGCCTGGAGCGCTCGCCGGGGCGTGGCAATGAGTTCGAATCGCTGATGCGCGAGGCGTGGATCCTCGGGCTTGATCGATTCGCCGGCACCGCTCTCGAGCGTGCTGCGAATCGATGCGGGTACCACGATGCCGAAGCGCTCGAGGATCGCGAGCGCGTCGGCGCAGGTGGTCGGGTCGCCCACCGTCGGGCCCGAGGCGATGTCGCAGGGGTCGTCGCCCGGGATGTCGGAGATGGCGAGGGTGAGGACACGGGCCGGCGCACAGGCCGCAGCGAGACGCCCACCCTTGATGGCCGAGAGGTGGCGACGCACGCAGTTCATCGCATGAATGTCAGCCCCGCTGGCAAGGAGTGCCCGTGCCAGCGCTTGCTCTTCCTCGAGCGTGATGCCGGGCAGCGGCAGCGGCAGCAACGCCGAGCCACCCCCCGATATCAGGCAGATGACGAGATCATCGGCACTCAGACCGGCAACGCTCGCCAGCATGCGTCGTGCAGCCTCGCACCCGGCTGCGTCGGGTACCGGGTGACCTGCCTCGACCACTTCGATCGACCGGGTCGGTACGCGGTGTCCGTAGCGGGTGACGACGAGCCCTCCGAGCGGGGCGTTCCAGTGCGATTCGACCGCCGCCGCCATGGCAGCGGCCGCCTTCCCCGCACCGATCACCCAGGTGCGGCCTCGGGGTGGTGCAGGCAGGTGAGGGGGCACGCAGCGGGCGGGTTGGGCCGATTGCACGGCCGCCTGAAACATCTGCAGGAGCAGGCGCCGGATTGCATCGTCAGTGAGGGTGCACACTTGCATGGCGGTCTCGCGGAGAGCGGGCGGCGATTATTGCAGAGCGCGCCCCGCTTCAGACCGACCTCGCCAGTGCCTTCGCCTGCGGGCTTTTCGATGTTGGGCGCCCCTGTCGGCGGCCTATCCCCCGGATGCCGGTGAATGGGCATCGGTGGCGCCAATCGGGTCTTCGTGCGAGGGGTTTGCTAGACTGGCGCATGGACAAGGGCCCGATCTGCCGAATCTGCCGAATCTGCCGGTTTGCGGTGGGCGTTTCGCGTGCCTGCCCCGGCGGCGCCAGAACGGCAAACGGAGAAACAGACTCGTGATCGGATGTGCACTGCCTGCCGCTTGCCTGCGCCGCGGCCTGGTGGCGACCCGCTGGCTGAGCGGCGCCCTGCTCGGTGTGGTGCTGCTTGCCAGTGGAACGGCTGAGGCGGCGTGGCCCGACCGGCCACTGCGGGTGGTCGTGCCCTTTGCGGCCGGCGGGGGTTCGGATTTCATCGCGCGGTTCATCGCCCAGAAGATGGCCGGTTCGCTGCATCAGCAGGTGGTGGTCGAGAACCGTCCGGGGGCTGGCGGCCTGCTGGGCGTCGAAGTCGGGGTACGCGCACCCGCCGATGGCTACACCCTGGTGCTGATCGCCTCGAGCTACTGCGCCAACGCGAGTCTCTATCCGCTCAAGTTCGATCCGCTGGCCGACATCACGCCGGTCATCCAGTTGTCGCGCGGGCCCTTGCTGGTGGTGGTGAACCCGGCGTTGCCGGTTCGCTCGGTGCGTGATCTGATCGAACTGGCTCGGTCTCGGCCCGGACAGATCAACGTTGCCTCGTCCGGGCAAGGCAGCATCATCCATCTGGCGACCGAACTCTTTGCCAGTTCGGCCGGCATCCGCATCAACCACATTCCCTACAAGGGCACGGGCCCGGCGCTCACTGACACGATCGGTGGTCAGACCCAGGTGTTCTTCAGCAGCACTGCATCCGCGCTACCCCACGTGCAGGGCGGCAAGCTGCGTGCCATCGCGGTAACCACCACCACGCGGCTGGCCGCTGCGCCCGATGTGCCCACGGTGACCGAATCGGGGTTGCCCGGCTATGACGTGTCGCTCTGGCACGGACTCATCGGCCCGCGCGGGATGCCTCGTGACGTGGTCGACCGGATCAACGCGGTGGTGGGTGAATCGCTGGGTCTGAAGGAGACGGCCGAGCAGTTGAAGGCCGATGGCGTGTCGCCGGCGGGCGGTACGCCCGAGCAGTTTCGAATGCAGATCGCGAGCGAAATCGGTCTGTGGCGGCGGGTGGTCGCGCAAGCGGGCGTGAAGCCCGAGTAGGCAGTTGGGGCGGCAGGTGCAGGGACCGGAGCGGGGCACTCACCGGGGCAGGCATGCCCGTTGCTGAGCTTCAATGATCGAAACCTTGAGGGAGACAAGACCATGACTCGACGACTGGCGTATGTGACAGGTGGGATGGGGGGTATCGGAACGGCAATCTGCCAGCGCCTTCACAAGGAAGGCCACACGGTGATTGCCGGTTGTGGTCCGAGCCGTGACTACACGAAGTGGCTCGACGAGCAGAAGGCACTGGGCTACACCTTCTACGCGTCGGTGGGCAACGTCGGCGACTGGGATTCCACCGTGGCCGCCTTGCAGAAGGTGAAGGCCGAGCATGGCCCGATCGACGTTCTGGTGAACAATGCCGGCATCACCCGCGATGGCGTCTTTCGCAAGATGAGCCGTGATGACTGGGATGCCGTCATCAACACCAACCTGAACAGCCTGTTCAACGTCACGCGCCAGGTCATCGACGACATGCTCGAACGAGGCTGGGGGCGGGTCATCAACATCTCCTCGGTCAATGGCCAGAAGGGGCAGTTCGGTCAGACCAACTACGCCACGGCAAAGGCCGGCATTCATGGCTTCACGATGGCGCTCGCCCTCGAAGTGGCCACCAAGGGCGTGACCGTGAATACCGTGTCGCCGGGGTATATCGGCACCGAGATGGTGCGAGCCATTCGTCCCGATGTCCTGGAGAAGATTGTTGGCACCATTCCGGTGCGTCGCCTCGGTGCGCCCGAGGAGATTGCGTCGATCTGCGCGTGGATCGCTTCGGATGATTCGGGCTTCTCGACCGGTGCCGATTTCTCGCTCAATGGCGGTCTCCACATGGGTTGAGCGACGGCTCATGTCGCTCGCGTTCGTTGCGGGCGGTCGCTCGGGGCTGCCGGTCTGCGGCGGGCACCGGCGGTCGCCCGCAGTCGTTTCGTTACCCGCCGATCGATGACCCGGTCCCTGCGTGCAGGCCCCTCCCCTGCAGTCTCTGGTGATCTGCGTGCCGCTGGTTGATAATGAGCGCTGCCTCGCGCCAGGTCGCACCTGCCAATCGATCGGGTGACTAGCGCGGGCCGACAGCAGCAAACGGGAGACATCCGCTTGAAACCACTGAGCATCAGACGCGTCGTGACCGGTCACGACGCCAACGGACGTGCCATCGTCCAGATCGACGAAATTGCCGGCAATGTCGTGTCGCAGCGTGCCAACCAGCAAGCCGCCGTCATCTGGACAACGGAAGGCTTTCCGGTCAACAACGAGGGTACGACCGACGATTCGACCTGTCCGGTGTCCACCTCCGAACTGAATGGCACCGTATTTCGCATCGTTTACTACGGCCCCGGGGTTGCTCCCCGCAACCACCGTACCGACAGCATCGATTACGCCGTGGTGATCTCGGGCGAGATCGACATGGAACTCGATGATGGCGTCGTGGTGCATGTGCGCCAGGGCGATGTGCTGGTGCAGCGCGGCACGATCCACAACTGGGTCAATCATGGCACCGAGCCTTGCGTGATCGCTTTTTCCCTGATCGGTGCTCATCCGGTCAAGACAGGGGGCAAGACGCTGGACGCGGTTGGCTGAGCACGAGTTGCCCATGACAACCCGAACCCCGCCCTTTCGTGCCGACCACGTCGGCAGTCTCCTGCGCCCGGCGAGCCTGCGCGAGGCGCGTCTGCGCCGGCGCGCTGGCACGCTCGGTGCCGATGAACTGCGTCTGATCGAGGATGCGGCCATCCGTGATGTCGTGCGGCGCCAGGAGTCGATTGGTCTGCAGGCCATCACCGACGGCGAGTTGCGGCGCGACTACTGGCACATGGACTTCCTTGTCGGCCTCGAGGGCATTGGTGCTCGCGAGTCGACCGACATGAAGTTCGAGGGGGTCGAGGAAGTGCCTCCCACGCCGATTGTCACCGGGCCCATCGCTTGCGATCGCGCCCCCCAGCTCGATCACTTCGGCTTCCTTGCATCGGTTGCGCGCGGCACACCCAAGTTCACGATACCGGCACCCTCGATGGCACACATGCGTGGGGGCTCGAAAGGGATCCCGCGCACGATCTACCCCGACCTCGAACGCTACTGGCACGACCTCGGCGAAGCCTACCGGGTGGCCATCGGCCAGATCTACGCCGCGGGCTGTCGCTACCTGCAGATCGATGACATCACCTTTTCCTACCTCGCCGACGACACCGTTCGTGCGGGCGTGATCGAAAAGGGCGATGAACCTGATGACCTCGCCAGGCGTTACGCGGTCACGATCAATGCGGCGCTTGCCGGCCGACCCGACGACATGGTCGTCACCATGCATACCTGTCGCGGCAACTTCCAGAGCACCTTCGTTGCGGCATCGCCCTATTCGCGGACCGTCACCGAAGCCATGTTTTCCACCGCAGTCGACGCCTGGTTCATGGAGTTCGACTCCGAGCGCGCGGGCAGTTTCGATGTGCTCTCGATGCTGCCTTCGGACAAGACCGTGGTGCTCGGCCTCGTGACCACCAAGTTCGGCGAACTCGAATCGGCCGACGCCATTGCCCGGCGGATTGACCAGGCTTCGCGCATCGTGCCGCTCGAGCGTCTGTGCCTGTCACCCCAATGCGGATTTTCGAGTACGCATCATGGCAACAAACTGCACGAGGACGAGCAGTGGCGAAAGCTCGACCGGGTGGTGCAGGTGGCGCGGACGGTCTGGGGCGAACCGTGATCACGGTAGGGCGCTTCGACGAGCCCTCGCAATCGACGCCGGTGGTCGAGGGTTATCGGCAGACCGCCCTGCGCACGCCTGCCGAGCCTCTGATCAAAAGGCCCTTCACGCTCTCGGAACTGACCGGCCCCGATCGCCCGGAGCGGCGCCTGGCCTTGCTCGGCACCGACCTGGCCGGGCACGGGGCGCAACGGGCTCTGGGCCAGCTCATCGACGTGCGGCTTCGTGTGCTTGATGAAGACGGTGCCCCGTTGCCGGGTGCACTGGTCGAAATGTGGCAGGCCAATGCTGCCGGCCGCTACATTCACCCGAACGATGATGATCATGCGCCGGTCGATCCGCACTTCTATGGCGCAGCCCGGATGACGACTGACGCCACCGGGTGCCTGTCGATTCGCACGATCAAGCCGGGTGCCTACCCGGTGCCGGGCAGTGGCCGCTGGTGGCGCCCGCCGCACATCCACTTCTCGCTCTGGGGCCGGGTGTGGATGTCGCGGCTGGTGACCCAGATGTTCTTTCCGGGCGAGCCGCTCAACGGACAGGATCGCATCCTGCATGCGGTACCTGATGCCGATGCACGCGAGCGCCTCATCTGTCGGCCGCGCTCGCCGGTTGACGGCCCGGAGGACACGCTCGTATTCGATCACGACATCGTGGTGCGCGGGCGGCGTGCCACCCCGGCGGCATGAGCGCGCAACCGGTCATGCCGTCGCGTCTGCCAGCCGCCGAGATGACCGTCGGGCCTTTCTTTCCGCCCCGCTACAGTGACGCAGGCGCCAACGATCTCACCCGGCTCGAAGGTGAGGGCGCGCGCGGCGAGCCGATCGACATCGAAGGCCGGGTCGTGCAGCTTGATGGAGCCCCGACCCACAATCTCATCGTCGAGATCTGGCAGGCCGATGCGGCGGGTATCTACGCGCATCCGAACGACCCGCGCCATCTCGAGGCCGATCCGAATTTCTTCGGCTGGGGGCGTGCGGCCACCGATGCCGATGGCCGCTACGCTTTTCGGACGATCAGGCCGGGGCAGACCCGCGAGCGCGATGGCACCGTGCGTGCACCCCACATCAATGTGCTCGTTCTCTTCTCGGGATTGATGCGCCAGTTGCATACCGTGGTCTACTTCCCGGACGATGGCGGTGCGAAGGATTTCGATCCGCTCTATCGTGCGGTGCCCGGGCCGCGACGCGCGGGCGTCGTCGCAGTCGCCGAAGCACCGGGGCGCTATCGTTTCGACATCCGCTTGCGGGGCGAGGGCGAGACGCCGTTCTTTTCGCTCGATGACGGAGGGGTTCGATGAACTCGGTGTGCATCGTCGGCGCGGGGGCGGTGGGTGGCCTCATTGGCGCGCGTCTGGCAGCGGCCGGTTGCCGCGTCTCGGCGCTTGCGCGGGGCGCGACGGCGCAGGCCTTGCGCACACGGGGCTGGCGTCTGCACGAGGGCGAGCGTCTCATCGGCGGTGCCGCCCATGTGGTTGACGACCCGGCGGCACTCGGGCCGCAGTCGCTGGTCGTCATCGCGCTCAAGGCCACGGCGCTGCCCGAATTGGCTGCGAGCATCACGCCCCTCATCGGTCCGGATACCACGGTGGTCACTGCCATGAATGGCGTGCCGTGGTGGTTCTTTCACGGCTTTGGCGGCCCCTGCGAGGGCATGGCTCTCGAGTCGGTCGACCCCGGGCTGGCCACTGCGCGCGCGATCGAGACGCGGCATGTGCTGGGTGGTGTGGTCCACCTCAGTTGCGCGGCCATCGAACCCGGTGTGGTGCGCCTTGCCAGCGGTAATCGCCTCATTCTGGGTGAGCCCGATCGCACCGCCTCGCCTCGTCTGGCTCAGGTGGCGGCGCTCTTCGCGCGCGCCGGCTTTGATGTCGAGTCGACCGAGCGCATTCATGACGAGATCTGGTACAAGTTGTGGGGCAACATGACCATCAATCCGATCTCGGCCTTTACCGGTGCAACCGGTGATCTGATCCTCGATGATCCGCTGGTCAACCGCTTCTGCCTCGATGTGATGGCCGAAGCCAGGTCGATCGGGAGCCGATTCGGTTGCCTCATCGAGCAAAGCGGTGCCGATCGCAATCGGGTCACGCGAAAGCTCGGTGCGTTGCGCACGTCGATGTCGCGCGACGTGGCGGCCGGACGCCCGGTCGAGCTCGATGCCCTGGTCGGCGTGGTGCGCGAGATCGCGCAGCATCTGGGCGAGCCGACCCCTGCGATGGATGTGCTGTTCGGGTTGGCCCGGGTGCATGCGCGCGTGCATGGACTCTATCCGTCGGCCACGGCTGGCGTGGGTATCGCGTCATGACCACCCTGTCCTCACCATCGCCGGCAGCCTCGCCGATGCCTCGTCCTGTCGACACGCGCGTGACGCGCCTCCTGGGCCTGCGCTATCCGGTGGTGCAGGCCGGCATGAGCTGGGCCTCGAGCAGTGCGCCGCTGGCCGCGGCCGTTTCGGCGGCAGGCGGACTAGGCGTGATCGCAGCCGGGCCGATGGCCCCCGATGCGCTGCGGGCCGCCATTCATGAGGTGCGCGCGCGAACCGATGCGCCGTTTGCCGTCAACGTGCCGCTCTACAACCGGCGTGCAGCCGATTTTCTCGACATCGTGATCGAGGAGCGGGTGAGTGCGCTCATCGCGTCGCAGGGTGGCCCCCAGGTGCATCTGGAGCGGGTGCGTACGGCGGGCATCCGCTGGCTGCATGTCTGTTCCTCGCCCCGCCATGCCGAGAAGGCCGCGCAGGCGGGCGTCGACGCGGTGATTGCGGTCGGTGCCGAGGCGGGCGGGCATCCCCCCCCCGACGAGGTGGGCACGCTGGTGGTCGTGCGTGCCGTGTGCCGGGCAGTCGATCTGCCGGTGATTGCCGGTGGCGGTGTGGCCGATGGTGCCGGCATGGCTGCGCTCTTCTGCCTGGGGGCCGAGGCGGTGCAGTTCGGGACCCGCTTCCTGCTCACGCCCGAGGCGTCGGTGCATCGGGACTACAAGCAGATGTCGCTCGCGGCCGGCATTGCCGACACGACGCTGGTCGGGCGCGGTCGGCTGCCGGTCCGCATGATTCGCAATCGGTTTACTGCCGAGTACGCAGCCGCAGAGGCCTCCGGCACGGACGCCGAGGCCTTGAAGACGCTGGCCGACAGTCGTTCGCTCAAGCTCGCAGCGCTCGATGGTGACGTTGATTGGGGCAAGGTCGAGGTCGGGCAGTCGGTGGGTCTGATCGATACGCTGGTGCCCGCCGGTGAACTGGTCTGGCAGTTGGTGCATGAATTCAATGCGGCAAGAGGCCGCCTCGCGGAGTTCGGATGACGGAGTCGGTACTGCTCGAGCGTGACGAGGATGCGGTTCGCATTCTCACCATGAACCGGCCTGCGAAGCGCAACGCGCTCGACATGGCGCTGACCCGTGCGCTGATCGATGCGCTCGCGCGCGCGGATGCCGACGATGCCATCGGGGCCGTGGTGCTCACCGGGGCGGGCGTGGGGTTTTGCGCCGGCGCCGATCTGGGCGAGTTTTCCAGTCTGACGCCGGAGAACGCACCCCTGGTGGCCGAGCGGGCAGCGCTCACCGCACGATTGCACGGGTTCTTTCGTCAGATGCAAAAACCGGTGGTCACCGCCGTCAACGGCGCAGCCATGGGGGGCGGGGCAGGGCTGGCCATTGCCGGTGATCTGGCCGTGCTCTCGACGGAGGCAAAGCTGGGCTATCCCGAGACGCGCCACGGCATCGTCGCGGCCATCGTGATGACCAACCTGGTGCGCCATGTGGGGCACAAGGCAGCGTTCGAGATCGTGGCCCTCGGCCTCTCGGTTGATGCATCAAGGGCGCTTGCGCTCGGCATGGCCAACCAGGTGGTCGCGCCCGCCGAGGTGATGCCGGCAGCGGTCGAACTGGCCGCGCGGCTGGCGGCCGTGTCGCGTCCGGCCATGGCACTCACCAAGTCCCTTTTTCATGCCGTGACCGAACTGCCCTTCGAGGAGGCGCTGGCCGAGGGCCAGCGGGCGAACGAACGGATGCGTGGGTTTCGGCACTGACCGATCCCTGCCATTCGACTGTCGAAGCCCTCCGGTCAGAGCCCTCCCATCAGAGCCATCGCCCGACTGCCCATGAAGCCTCTCGAGCACATCACCATCCTTGACCTCTCGCGGGTGCTCGCCTGTCCGTTCGCGTCGATGATCCTGGCCGAACTGGGCGCAAGTGTCATCAAGGTGGAACAACCCGGACAGGGCGACGAGACGCGCGGTTTCGAGCCTTTTGTCGAACCGGCACCGGGTCGATCGGGCGAACCTGAGAGTGCCTACTACTTCGCCTTCAATCGTTCCAAGGAATCGATCACGCTCAACCTGCGCAGCCCCGAGGGGCAAGGCATCGTGCGTGATCTGGCCAGCCGTGTCGATGTGGTGGTGGAGAACTTTCCGCCCGGAACGCTCGCGCGCTACGGACTCGACGCGGCAAGTCTGCGCGCGGGCAACCCGCGCCTCGTTCACGTGTCGTGCACCGGCTTTGGTGAAACCGGCCCTTACGCCCGGCGCAAGGGCTATGACACCGTGTTTCAGGCCATGGCCGGGCTGATGAGTCTCACCGGCGAGCGCGGTGGCGGGCCGGTGAAGCCCGGGCTGCCGGTGGCCGATCTCACCTCGGGTCTCTGGGTGGCGATCGGCATTCTTGCCGCGCTGGCCGGTCGCGAGCGCGAAGGCACGGGCTGCCATATCGACTTCTCGATGATCGATGGTCAGGTGTCTCTCCTCACGCTGGCGGCGGCCCGCTACTTTGCGCTGGGCGAAGTGCCCGAGCGTCTCGGTACCGAACACCCCGGGCGTGTGCCCTCGGCGAGTTTCTGCTGCGCCGATGGGCAGTGGCTGCACATCACGGCGAGCGATCAGCACTGGCTCGGTCTGTGTCGCGTGCTCGGCATCGAAGGTTGGGGCAGCGTGCCCGGACTCGCCGGCAACTCCGACCGGGTGCGCCGGCGCGACGAGGTGATGCGCATGCTTTCGGCTGCGATTGCCGGGCGCACGAGGGATGAACTGTGCGCGGCACTTGACGCAGCCGATGTGCCGGCCGGACCCATTCGTACGGTGGACGAAGTGTTTGCCGATCCGCACACCCTCGCGCGTGGCATGGTGCAATCGTTCGATCACCCGGTGGTGGGTGCCTTCAGGGCCTTGCCTTTGCCCTACAAGTTCGATGGCTGGGACAACCCCTCGGTGGGGCGTCCGCCGCTCCTCGGTGAACACACCGAGACGATCCTTCGCGAGCGTCTGGGCTATGACGAGGCTCGCATCTCGGCGTTGAGAAAGGCAAAGGCGATATGACAGCAGACAGCAAGACAGCGGGGGGCGGCCCTCGTGATGCATCGAGCGGCGACGGGCAGGTCGCACCGGGCGTCGTGCAAGCGCCGGTTGAGGCAACCGTGCTTTATGCCGTCGAGGGTGCAGTGGCGACCATCACGCTGAACCGGCCGCAGAGTCGAAACGCACTCAATCTGGCCATGTGCGACGGGCTCATGCGCGCCTGCCTCGCGGCGTCCAGTGACCCTTCGGTACGCCTCGTGCTCATTCGCGGCGCGGGCCCGGTGTTCTGTGCCGGCGCCGACCTGAAGGAGCGCAAGGGCATGGGTGAAGACCAGGTGCGGGCACGTCGTCTGCGTGCCTTCGCCGCCTACGAGGCCATCGAGCGCCTGCCGATGCCCTCGATGGCCATCGTGCATGCACCTGCGGTCGGTTCGGGCTGCGAGATCGCGGCCGCCTGCGATTTCATCGTGGCCACCGATACGGCCAGCTTTCGCACCCCTGAGGCGCTCTGGGGAACGGTTGGAGCCACCCAGCGCCTGCCGCGCATCCTCGGCAAGCGCCTCGCCAAGGACCTGATGTTCACCGGACGCCCGCTATCGGCAGCCGAGGCGCTGGTCTGCGGGCTGGTGAGTCGCGTGGTGGACGTGGCCGACCTCGAGGCCACGGTGAACTCGATCGCGCAGACCATCACGGCGGCACCGCCCGAGGCCCTGCGCCTTGCCAAGCGATCGATCGATCAGGGGCTCGAACTCGACCCGCGCGGGGCGCTGGCGACCGAGATTCTCGCCATCGAGGAGCATCTTGCCCGAAATGACTGGCGCAGCGGTCCGGGCGCCTTTGGTGACCACTCGTGAGTGCGGCGTGGACACCGACCGTCCTCGGGCGGGCGCTCGATGCGGCTGCCAGCACGCGGGGTGAGGCCGACGCCATCGTCTGCGACGCGATGCGTCTTGACTGGCGCACGCTGCGCGAGCGGGTGCGAACCACGGCACGTGCCATGCTCGCGCTGGGTATCGGCCCCGGTGAGAGGGTCGGCATCCTGAGGGGCAACGACGAGCGCTGGCTCGAGGTCTTCTATGCGGCGGCCCTGATCGGGGCCGTCACGGTGCCGGTCAATACGCGGTTCAAGGCGGCCGAACTGGCGCACTGCCTGCGCGAGTCCGAGTGCACCTCGCTCTTCATGGTCGGATCGTTTCTGCGCATCGATTTCATCGCGATGCTGCGCGAGGTACTGCCCGAGGTCGACAGCGGGCTGCCTGGCGAGCGCTTGCCCCATCTCGAGCGTGTGGTGATCGATCGCGCGGGTAGTCGTCGGGGTCCCGGCGGTGCCGGGGGTATATCCGTTGCGGCTTGCCCTGGGGGCGCGCCAGATCCGGCGGGCGGCGGTGCGGTTCCGCCTGCAGCACTCGATGCCGACTTCTTTCTCGCGCTTGCAGCGCAGGTTTCCGAGGCTGCGCTCGATGAGCGTGCGCGGCGTGTGTCGGCAGCGGATCTTCTGCTGATTCAGTTCACTTCGGGTACGACGGCCTTTCCCAAGGGCGTGATGCTCACCCACGACAACATGCTTCGCAATGCGTGGGCGGCCGGGCAGCGTGTCGGCATCCGGTCAGACGACCGCTATTTCAATTGCCGCCCGTTCTTCCATGTCGGGGGCTCCACGCTGTCGGCCCTGATGGCGCTGATGGTGGGGGCCTGTCTGGTGACCTTGCCCACCTTCGAGGCCGGTGCGGCGCTCGAGGCGATGGCGCGCGAGCGCTGCACACTCACCTCGGGGAACGACACCCTGTTCCAGATGATGATGGGTCACCCGACGTTTTCGCGCGATCGCCTGTGCCTGCGCGGCGGGTGGTGCGCGGCTGGCCCCGAGACCGTGCGGCGCATCATGGATGAGATGGGGGCTGAAGCGATCTGCGTGGCTTACGGACTTTCCGAGTCTTCGCCCAATGTGGCGATGAGCCACTGGCAGGATCCGCGCGAGCAGCGTATTGCTGGCCGTGCCCGACCGCTCGACGGGCTCGAAGTGCGCATTGCCGATACCGACACGGGTGAAGAGGCGCTGCCGCCGCTGGCGGCAGGCGAGATCCAGGTGCGGGGCTGGGCCGTGATGCGCGGCTACTGCAACAATCCGGAGGCGACCGCACGCACGTTCACGCGCGAAGGCTGGCTTCGCACGGGTGATCTCGGAACGGTGGGCAAAGACGGCTGCCTGCAGATGATCGGCCGCTTCAAGGACGTGTTCCGGGTCGGGGGCGAGAATGTGGCGCCCGCCGAAGTCGAGGAGGTGCTCCTCGCACACCCTGCCATTGCCACCGCGCAGGTGGTGGGTGTGCCCGACGCGCGGCTTGGTGAAGTGGCGGCAGCCTATGTCAGCCTTCGTGCCGGCGCCAACGTGCAGCCCGACGACCTCATCGAGTGGACGCGCAGTCGTTGCGCCAATTTCCGGGTACCGCGCTATCTGCGGATCGTGGCCGACTTCGAGTCGATCGGCATGACGGCCAGTGGCAAGGTGCGAAAGACCGATCTGCGTGCGCATGCTTTGCGCGAACTGGGGCTGGCTACATGACCGACGTGGTGCTGTGCGAATGTTTTGCCCGTGATGGTCTCCAGCACGAACCCGATTTCATTCCGACGGCCGTCAAGGCCGATCTGATCACGCGGTTTGCCGATCTGGGTTTCGAGCGTGTCGAGGCCACCTCCTACTCCAATCCGAAGGTTGTGCCGCAGTTTGCGGATGCGAGCGAACTGCTTGCTCGGCTGCCCCGGCGTGAGGGCCTCTGGTACAAGGCAACCTGTGCCAACGTGCGCGCCGTCGAACGGGCCCTGGCCGACCGTGCTGCGGGCATCGGCGTGGGCGAGGTCAGCCTGCTCGTTTCAGCCTCGGAGTCTCACACCGCGAAGAATCTGCGTACCACGCGGGCCTTGCAGTGGGACAACATCGCTGCCATGACGACAGCCGCTCGGGGGCTTTTCAGGCTTGTCGGCACCGTCTCGGTGGCCTTCGGGTGCCCGTTCGAGGGCCCGGTGGACCCGGCCGTCGTGGTGTCCGATGTGCGCCGCTTTGCGGCGCTGGGTGTTGATCGGATCGCCCTCGGCGATACCACCGGCATGGCCACCCCGCCAGCCGTCCGCGAGATGATCGCGCAGCTCCGCGCCGAGGTGCCCGAGGTCACGCTGATTGCCCATTTTCACGACACGCGCGGCACCGGCCTGGTGAATTGCGTGGCGGCTCTCGAGTCGGGCGTGCGTTACTTCGATTGCGCGCTGGGCGGTGTGGGTGGCCACCCGGCCGGTGTCCGCTACGGTGAGGGGCACACCGGCAACGTCGCCACCGAGGATCTGGTGAGCCTCTTCGAGTCGATGGGTGTCGATACCGGCATCAGGCTGGGGGAGCTGCTCGAGACGTCTGCCCGTTGCGAGCAGGCGCTCGGACGCACCCTCGATGCACGAGTCGCGCGCAGCGGGCTCCATCCGCGGGCCATCTTGCGCAGGACCGCCGGCGCGGCGCAGAATGGGGAAGGTAAAGATTCGTTGACAGGCTGATCAGGTCTCTCAGTGGTCGGCCTCTCGCGATCTTCATGACAAGAACAACGGAGGGGATATGGCCAGTCTCGCAGAGTCCGTGGAATCGTCGTCGGCGCCGGCGTCGCAGACCTACCGATGGATGCAGTTGCTCGGCGGCATTGCCTGCATGGTGATGATTGCCAACCTGCAGTACGGATGGACCCTCTTCGTGGGGCCGATCGACGGCAAGTATCAGTGGGGCCGCACCAGCATCCAGGTGGCCTTCACGATCTTCGTCCTGTTCGAGACCTGGCTCGTACCGATCGAGGGCTATCTGGTCGATCGATTCGGGCCGCGTCCGGTGGTGTTCTGGGGTGGCTTGCTCTGTGGCATCGGCTGGGTACTCAACTCGATGGCCGACAGTCTTGCCTTTCTCTACTTCGCAGCGGCGGTGAGCGGTATCGGCGCGGGCGCGGTATACGGCACCTGCGTGGGCAATGCGCTGAAGTGGTTTCCCGATCGTCGTGGGCTGGCTGCCGGACTCACGGCCGCCGGGTTTGGCGCCGGATCGGCTCTCACCATCGTGCCGATCGCCGCGATGATCAAGGCGAGTGGCTATGAGCAGACCTTTCTCTACTTCGGGATCGGGCAGGGCGTCATCGTGATGGTGGTCGCGCTCATGCTGCGCTCGCCCGCCAAGGGGCAAGTGCCGGCACCGCTCGCCAGGGCGGCCCAGTCGCTCCGCGATCTGCGGCCGGCCGAGGTGGCGCGCCAGCCGGTGTTCTGGCTGATGTATCTCATGTTCGTGCTGGTGGCTGCAGGCGGGCTGATGGCCACCGCGCAACTGGGCCCGATCGCGCGCGACTTCAAGGTGGGTGATGTTCCGGTCAGTCTGCTGGGTCTCACCTTGCCTGCACTCACCTTTGCACTGGCGATCGACCGCGTCCTGAACGGCCTCACGCGGCCCTTCTTCGGGTGGGTATCGGACCGCATCGGACGTGAACTCACGATGCTCATCGCCTTCACGCTCGAGTCGGCAGGCATTCTGGCGCTCTACGTGTTCGGGTCTGATCCGATCCTTTTCGTGATCCTCACCGGTCTTGTCTTCTTTGCCTGGGGCGAGATCTACAGTCTCTTTCCCTCCACCTGTACCGATACCTTCGGCTCGCGTTATGCCGCGGCCAATGCCGGCATGCTCTATACCGCCAAGGGAACGGCTGCCCTGCTCGTGCCCCTGGCGAATGTGCTGGCAACGGCCTCCGGCGGGTGGGAGACGGTGTTCATTCTGGCCTGCCTCATGAACGCGGCAGCAGCGATTCTTGCCTGGTTTGCGCTGCGTCCGCTGCGGCGAGGTTTCATCGAGCGCCAGAATGCAAGCGTGCAAGCCACAGCCGCCGGCGGGGCCGGCTGAGTCAGGTTGTTGCGGCGACCGGGCGAGGGCAGGGCACTGTCTTCGTCGCGGTGGGGCGGCAATCACTTGACCGTCCGGGACTCCCCCGCGCACACTCGCGCGCAGTGCCAACTTGCCTGGAGTTTTCCCGATGCGATCAATATCCGTGGCTGCAGCCCTCGCGGCCGGCCTGTCCCTGTGCGGCGTGGCTCAGGCCGCTGACAAGGTCAAGGTCGGTTTCATGTCGACGATGTCCGGACCGAGCGGTTATTTCGGTACCGAGATTCTCGACGGCTTCAACCTCCTCGTGAAGATGAAGGGCAACAAGCTCGGGGGGCTGCCGGCCGAAGTGGTCGTGGCCGACGATCAGGTCAATCCCGAGTTGGGCAAGCAGGGCGCAGAGCGTCTGCTCAAGCGCGATCGGGTCGACTTCCTCGCGGGATTCATCTATGGCAATGTGGTCAATGCCGTGCTGCCGATGGCGGCCGAGGCTGAGCGCCCGCTGATTTCTGCCGTGCCGGGTCCGTCAGACCTGGCGGGGGAAAAGTGCAACCCGTGGTTCTACAGTGCCGGCTATCAGAACGATACGCCGCACGAGGCCATCGCCAAGCACATGCAGGATCGTGGCCTGAAGAACGTGGTCACCGTGGTGCCCAACTTCGTGTCGGGTCGTGACGCCGTGGCCGGCATGAAGCGCTACTTCAAGGGCACCATCGCCCAGGAGATCTACATCAAGATCAACCAGCTCGACTTCGGGGCCGAAATTGCCCAGATTCGTGCCGCCAATCCGGACGGCGTCTTCATCTTCCTGCCGGGTGGCATGGGCATCAACTTCATCAAGCAGTATCAGCAGAACGGGCTGCTGGGCAAGGTGCCGCTCTTCGGTTTTGGCTTCAACTTCGAGGATGACATCATCAACGCCGTGGGCGACTCGGTGGTGGGTGCGTTCAGTGCGTTGCAGTGGAGTCGCGATCTGGACAATGCTGCCAACAAGGCCTTCGTGGCCGCGTTCGAGCGCGAGTACAAGCGACTGCCCTCGGCCTACGCGGCAATGGGCTATGACACGGCGCAACTCATCGATGGGGCCGTTCACGATGTCGGCGGCAAGATCGAGGACAAGGCTGCCTTGCGCAAGGCGCTCGAAGCCGCCAACTTCCCCACCGTGCGCGGCAAGTTCAAGTTCAACCGCAATCACATGCCGATCCAGAGCTTCTATCTGCGCGAAGTGGTCAAGGAGGGTGGACGGGTGCAGAACAAGACGCTTGGCACCATCTTCGCCGACTACCAGGACGGCTTTGCCAAGGACTGCCGCATGCAGTGACGCGCGTTCCCTACCCCGCTTGAACAGGGGTCGCGCATCGTGCTCGCCTACCGACATCAGTTCCATGCCGGCAATTTTGCCGACGTGATGAAGCATGCGCTCCTTGCGCGACTGCTGGTCGCGCTGGGGCGCAAGCCTGCACCCTACTGCTATGTGGACACCCACGCGGGGATCGGTCGCTACGATCTGCGTCACGAGTGGTCGCAGAAGAACGCCGAGCATGAGGCTGGCGTGGCGCTGGTCTGGCAACGTGCCGATGCGCCGCCTGACCTCGCGCCCTGGCTCGACATCGTGCGGGACATGAATCCCGAAGGGCGCCTCGAGCATTACCCGGGGTCACCGGAAATTGCGCAGCGCTTGCGTCGTGCCGGTGATCGTATGGTGCTCTCGGAGCTGAACCCGGCCGATCAGGCGACGCTGAAGGCCAATATGGCCGGGTTGCGGGGTGTGAGTGTCGTGGCGCAAGACGGCTACAAGACGCTGTCTTCGCACCTGCCTCCGTCTGAACGCAGGGGGCTGGTGCTTCTTGATTCCTCGTTCGACAGGGCGGGTGAGTTCACCCGTCTGGTACAGGCCGTGCGCCTCGCGCACGAGCGCTTCGCCACCGGGGTCATGGCGGTCTGGTACCCATTGATGGACCCTTCCGCGATGCGGCGGTTCGAGCGCAGCCTGCATGAGTGCGGCGTGCGGCGCATCCTGCTCCTCGAGTTGTCGGTTCATCCCGAAGACTGGCGTGCGTCGCTGCGTGGCTCCGGCCTCATCGTGGTCAATCCGCCTTACGGGTTCGATCGCGAGGCACGAGGGTTGCTCGCATGGCTTGCCGAAGCGCTGGCGCCACAGGCCGGATCGTCACGCGTGCAGTGGCTGGTACCCGAATGAGGCAGGTCCTGCGTCCCCGTCCCGGGGGGCATCGTTGATCGCAATCGACTCGTCGTGCAAAGAGGCGGGTCCAGACGGAGTCATGAAACCATGAAGACCCTTGCAGCCGTGGCCTACGAGGCTGGCAAACCACTGGTGATCGAAGCGGTGGATCTTGAAGGACCGAGGGAGGGCGAAGTGCTGGTGGAGATCCGCGCAAGCGGCGTCTGTCACACCGACGAGTTCACCCGCTCGGGTGCCGACCCCGAGGGCCTCTTTCCGGCCATCTTCGGCCATGAGGGTGCCGGTGTGGTGGTCGATGTCGGGCCCGGTGTCACGAGCCTGAAGCGAGGCGATCACGTGATCCCGCTCTACACGCCCGAGTGCCGGCAGTGCAAGTCATGCCTGTCGCAGAAGACCAATCTGTGCACGGCCATTCGCGGTACCCAGGGCAAGGGCGTGATGCCCGATGGAACCAGTCGTTTCTCGATCGGCGGTCGCAAGATCCATCACTACATGGGCTGCTCGACATTTGCCAATCACACGGTGCTGCCCGAGATCGCGCTCGCGAAGATTCGCCCCGACGCACCCTTTGACAAGGTCTGCTACATCGGGTGCGGCGTTACGACCGGCATTGGTGCCGTCATCAATACCGCCAGGGTCGAGGCGGGGGCCAATGTCGTGGTCTTCGGTCTGGGTGGCATTGGTCTCAATGTGGTGCAGGGCGCACGCATGGTGGGCGCCAACATGATCATCGGCGTTGATCTGAACCCGGCGCGTGAAGCGCTGGGCCGCCAGTTCGGCATGACCCACTTCGTGAACCCGAAGGAGGTGGGCGGCGATCTGGTCGCACACCTGGTCGAACTCACCGGTGGCGGGGCCGATTACAGTTTCGAGTGCATCGGCAATGTCGACGTGATGCGCCAGGCGCTCGAATGCTGTCACCGGGGCTGGGGTGTTTCGGTGATCATCGGGGTCGCGGGGTCCGGTCAGGAAATCCGCACGCGCCCGTTCCAGCTGGTGACCGGGCGCACCTGGAAGGGCACGGCCTTCGGCGGCGCGCGTGGTCGAACCGATGTGCCACGCATCGTCGACTGGTACATGGACGGCAAGATCGACATCGACTCGCTCATCACGCACACGATGCCGATTACCGACATCAACCGGGCATTCGACCTCATGCACTCGGGTGAGTCGATCCGCAGCGTGGTGCTGTTCTAGCGGCTGCTCATTCGGGCTCGATGCCGGCGGCCTTGACGATGCGGCCCCACTTTTCGGTTTCGCTGACGACATGGCGCGCGAGCGACTCGGGGGAACCGGGGAAGGGGTCTGCGCCGATATTGCGCAGGAACGTGCGAGCCCGGTCGGTGGTGAGAACGGCATTGCACAGATCGGCCAGTTTCAGCACGATCTCGCGAGGCGCGTGGGCCGGCAGGAAGGCGGCAAACCAGCCATCGAGTTCATAGCCTGCGACGCCTGCTTCCACCATGGTAGGCAGGTCGGGGGCTGCCGAGATGCGTTTCGCGTTGGTGACAGCGAGTGCCCGCACCTTGCCGGCACGCGCCTGAGGGATGGCAAGCGTGGCATCGGCAAAGAGATACTGGATCTGCCCGCCGAGCAGATCGGTGATGGCGGGTGGTACCCCCTTGTAGGGAACGTTGATGGCGTCTGTCCCGGTGAGTGCCCGGTACAGTTCCGCCGCGACGCGTCCGGTGGCATTGCCGCTGCCGTATGCCAACCTGCCCGGGCGAGCCTTGATCCAGGCGGTGAGTTCGCTCACCGAGTTTACCGGCACGGCTGCCGGGTTCACGACCAGCACGAAACCGAGCGTGGCGAGCGTCGTCACCGGGCTGAAGTCCGCGACCGGATCGAATCCGAGCTTCCGAAACAGGTGGATATTGGCCGCGTGGGTCGAGTTCGGCGTGAAGAGCATGGTGTAGCCATCGGGCTGGGCATGCGCTGCGGCCTGCGCCGCCAGGTTGCCCACGGCGCCCGGGCGATTCTCGACGATGAAGGGTTGCCCGGTCTTTTCGCGCAGCCCGTCGGCGAGGAAGCGGGCCACGCTGTCGATGCCGGATCCGGCGGGGTATCCGAGCAGCATGGCCACCGGACGTGCCGGCCAGGCCGATGCCTGTGCCTGCGAACCGGTCGGCATTACCGTCGCGACCGCTGCCAGCAAGGCGATGCTCGCCGTCAACGATCGGGCCGGCCGAAGGAGGAGGGCTGCGTTGACGCGCAGCCAGTGTCGTTTGCAAGGGTCGAGTTTCATCCGCAGAATTGTCCCACGACTCACTTGTGCAGGATGACGGCGATGCCGATGATCGACCCCATCAGTGGTTCCTCGCTGTCGCCCGAGGCTGGTGCGACGCCGTTTGAAGCGGGCAGGGCCGCCCACAGCCTCATTGAGGCCATGATGTCACGACGCAGTGTGCGAGCCTTTCGGCCAGATCCGGTCCCGCGCGCCGTCGTTGCCGATGTGCTCGCGCTCGCAAGTCGCGCACCCTCGGGCACCAACATCCAGCCCTGGCGGGTGCATGTGCTCGCCGGCGCCCCGCTCGAGTCACTCAAGGCGGCGATGCTGGCCAGCGCCACGCAATCGCCAGACGCCAGGCCGCCCTACAACTACTACCCGGTCAAGTGGTTCGAACCCTTTCTCGGGCGTCGTCGTGCGCTCGGCTGGGATCTCTACGGTTTGCTCGGCATCGGCAAGGCCGATCGTGCGCGCATGGCCGAGCAGCATGCGCGCAACTTCGTCTTCTTCGATGCGCCGGTCGGGCTCATCTTCACGATTGCGCGAGACCTCGAACTGGGATCCTGGCTCGATTACGGGATGTTCATGCAGAACGTGATGCTCGCCGCGCGCCTCTGGGGGCTTGACACCTGCCCGCAGGCTGCCGTTGTCTACCCGCACGAGGCGGTACGGCGAGAACTCGCGCTCCCCGAGGATGAGTCGCTGGTCTGCGGCATGGCGCTCGGCTACGCGCGTGCCGATGCGCCCGAGAATGCGCTGGTCACACCGCGCGAGCCGGTCGACGGGTTTTCCGTCTTTCGCGGGTTCTGAGGGCGGCCCCCGGTTCGAGTCCGATCAGCCGACGCTCTGCCACCGATCGCCCGCACGCCGTGCCCGGCCTTCGACGCGCAGGCGCTCCAGGTGGGCGAGGAGCGTGTCGGTCCAGCGTGCCCTCACCGCCTCGTCGATGTCGTGAAAGGCGATCGTCAGCAGGTCGTCGAGCGAACCCTCCCGCCCCTCGCGCAGGGCACGCAGTACCCGGTTTTCGCGTCCCACCTGATCGGTGAGTGCGCGCTCGAACATTTCCTGTGCGGGTGACATGAGAAATCCGTGACCGGGCGCGAGGTGAACCGGACCGCAGTCGCGCAGTCGCCAGAAGGCCTCGATCAGGTCGTCCATCGCCTGCTCGCGGGCGGCCACCCGAGTGGCATGCGGTCCTTGCGCGAGGTGGTCGCCGGTAAAGAGCATCTGATCGTCTGGCGCCAGAAAGCACAGGTGGTTGTCAGCATGGCCGGGCGTGGCGATGACATCGAGGACAATACCGCCGAGTTGCAGTCGCTCCCCGTCAAGGGGTTCGTGATCGAATCGAAGACAGGGCGCAGGAACATCCTCGGCGCCGGGCCAGCGCGCATGGCGGCCAATCAGTCGTGCGCCGGTTGCCTCGGCAAGGCCACTGGCGCCGCCGGCATGCGCCTCATGGGTGTGCGTGCACAGGATCCAGCGTATGGCCCCGGCACCGTGGGCGAGGAGCGCCTCGCGGTGCTGAACGTCGGCCGGGCCGGGGTCGATGACCGCGATGCCGGTCTCGGGCGTGCCGAGAAGATAGCTGTTTGCACCGGGCAACGCCGGATCGCGCGGATGAGGTGCGGTGACACGGCTGACGCGCTGGCCGATACGCATGGCGTCACCGACCAGGAGTTCGCAACTGCGCTCGCCGCTGCGTGTGGGGTCGAGAAGGCTCACTTCCACGAACGGGTAGTCACCCGGCACCAGGAGGGCAGGGCCGTTGCGGCCGCGGGCGTTGATGGGCGTCATCGCACGTCGTGGGCGTGGCGAGCGGGCCAGTGCGAGCGCCGCCTCGACCGAGTCGCAACGGGCCAGTTCCTCGAGCGTGCGACGGGTCGGAAACATCAGATGGAATTCGCCGCGGTGGTGTCGCTCCAGGGCATCGGCCGGGTTGATCCACACATGGTCATCCAGTTCGGCACCATCGTGCGATGCGACCTGTTCGGCCGGGACGGCGGCCATGAAGAAGCGGGTGTCGAACCGACGCGGGCGACCCGCCTGGGTGATCCAGTGACTGAAGTACACCAGGGGCGCGAGGGTGAGGCGCAGGTCATGGCGGGTGATGATGTCGAGCAGAGTGGTCGTCTGGGCCAACAGAGCCGCCCGCTCGGCCTCGAGGGCAGGCTGCACCGACACCGGTTGCTCCCGATGGTCGACAGCAAGCAGCAGCCCCGATTCCTCGAAGCATTCACGCACGGCCGCGATCCAGTAGCCGAGTGCGCCCTCGCGGGTGTCAAGAAGCGTTCGGGCCTCGGCTTCGCTCATGCCCAGGCAGCGGCATGCCAGTGCCGGGTCGAGGTCCTGTGCATCGACCCGGCCGCCGGGGAACACGTAGGCGCCGCCGCCGAAGACCGATGCCTCGACGCGGCGCATCATCAGTATCTCGACACCGGTTGGCGCGTCACGCAGCAGGATCACGGTTGCCGCAGGTCGAGGAACCAGGGGCGCGGCAACCTTCGGGTCGGGGCCTGATGCGGGTGAGGGCGAGGGCGGGGTGCGAGCGGGCATGTCCGGCGTATTCATGTCGACATTTTACGCGTTCGGCCCTGTGATAACGTCAGCGCCTCGCGCGGTGCGAGACCGGCCCCCGGCGTGCCCCGGGGTGATCTGCCGGCGGCGCCGTGCATCGCGTTTCTCCGCAAGGGTCGAATCACATGTCCATCCGTATTCTCGGCATCAGTGGCAGCTTCAGACGACAGTCCTTCAATCGCATGGCGCTTCTGGCCGCAGCCGAACTGATGCCCGATGGCATGACGCTCGAGATCGCCGATTACCAGGACGTGCCGCTCTACAACCAGGATGTTCAGGAGGCATCGGGCTTTCCCGAACCGGTGCTGCGACTTGCCGGTGCCATCGCGGCAGCCGACGGCGTACTCTTTGCCAGCCCTGACTACAATCACTCGATCGCCGGGGTTCTGAAGAACGCCATCGACTGGGTCTCGCGGGTGGAGCCGCAGCCCTTCGTCGGCAAGCCGGTCGCCATGGTCTCGGCCACCATCGGCCCGGTGGGCGGCGCACGCAATCAGTACGAGTTGCGTAAAGTCGTTGCCAGTGTCGAAGGGCTGTGTCTGGTCAAGCCCGAGGTCTTCATCGGCCGCGCCGATACGCGCTTTGATGCCCAAGGGCGCCTCGTCGACGAGGCAGCCCGGCGCATCCTCGGTGTCCAGATGCGGGCCTTTGGTGCCTGGATCGAGCGGTTGCGGCCGCGCTGAGGCGGATCAGACCCGACCCGCGCCTGATCGCGGGTCGGTGATCGCACGGCATGGGCGCGGGGGGGCTCGATCAGCGACTGAACGGGCTTTGCAGGTTGCCCGATTTCAGTTCGGGCGGGTAGAGGATCACCTGCTTGCCCGATTGCTTGAACTGCTCGATGTCGTTGCCCTGGATGCCCTGGTACTGGACGTAGAGCAGGCGGGCCTTCTCCCACTCGCCGTTCTGCCCGTAGCGGATCTTGCCGACCACGGTATCGAAGGTTGCCGATTTCAGTTGCTCGGTGAGCTTCTTCTGGTCAAGGGATCCGGCGGCTGCGATCGCCTGGCCCAGTACCTGCATTTCGGCGTAGGCATAGGGCGGGCCATAGATGCCGACAGGGTCTGCGCCTTCCTTCACGGCGCGGACACGGTAGCGGTTCAGAAGGTCATCGACACCGGCGAACTTCATGGTCGGCTCGGGTGCGTAGACATCGTAGGCGACGATGCCGTTCAACAGGCTTCCGAGCTGGCCTTTCAGGGCACCGAACTGCACGCCGATCATGCCACCGCCGAAAAGTCGGGTCTTCAGCTTGATCTCGTTGGCGGCGCGGATCAGGCCCGAACTGTCGCCGGGATAGGAGGCCACGAAGATGAAGTCCGGATTGGTGGCCTGAATGGCGCGAAGCACCGGCGCGTAGTCGGTGGTGGACGGGGGGTAGCTCTTGTCGTACACCACCTTGAGGCCCAGACGCTTCACGTGCTCGCGTGCGCCGTCCAGCGCCACCTGCGAGAACTCGGCATCAGCCCCCACCAGCGCGACCGTGGTCGGCTTCGGGTTCATGCCCATGGCGACGTCGAAGTAGCCGCGCGACAGTTCGGTACGCGAATTCGGTCCGTTGGGCGTGATCGAGAAGAAGCGCTCGTACTGGAACTTTTCGTTGATGCCCGTCACGAAGATGGTCATGAAGACCTTGTCGTGCTGCATCACGACCGGCATGGCCGGCGCCGTCATGTTGGTGCCGTAACCCGAGAGCACGACATCGACCTTGTCCACATCGAGGAGTTTCGAGTACAGACCAGGCACGTTCGAGGCAAGGCTCTGGTCATCGTAGTACACCAGTTCGACCTTGCGGCCGAGCAGGCCACCCTTCGCGTTCTGGTCTTCGGCCCACATCTGCATCGCGATCAGGCAGGCCTTGCCGTTGCCCGCCAGCGGGCCCGTCTGGCTCATCGCGAAGCCGAACTTGATGGGGCCTTGCTGTGCGGCAGCAACCATCGAGAAAGTGGTCAGGGCCGCTGCGGCCAGCCATCGCCTGAGTGGTTTCATGGTATCTCGCTCCGTCGTGATGGGGTCGGTTGTCTTCGGTGGCGGCACGCTTGCAGTTCCGCGACCGGGGCAATCGGGCAATCGAGCAGTGGGCCAATCGGGCAATCAGGTCATGGCCACGATGGCGTGCTGCGAGTGAAATATACTCTGCCTGAGCGGCCCCTGTGTTTGTCAGGGGCGTCCTCGGCGAGGCAACGGTAGGGGAGGCTGGCGTGGTTGACTGCGGAAGATCCCTCGGATATAGGTCGGGTACACGATTTGCACTCATGGTCGCGGCCTCGATGGCCCTGTCGGCCCCGTGGACCCAGTGGGCCCGGGCCGAGACGACCTGGCCGGTCAAGCCCATCCGCATGATCGTCGCTGCCGCGCCCGGTGGGGGTACCGATGTGGTCGGGCGTCTGATTGCCCAGCGCCTGGGGGATCGGCTCGGACAACCGGTCATTGTCGAGAATCGGGGCGGCGCGGGGGGGAGCGTGGCCGCGGAGTTCGTCGCCCGTGCACCTGCCGATGGCTATACGGTGCTCATGACCAACGACCAGTTCACCGTGCAGGCGAGTTTCGTGGGCAAGGTGAGTTATGACGCGCTGCGCGACTTTACCCCGGTGGGCATCGTCGGTCGGACGGCGATCGTGCTCGGCGTAAGCCCGGCACTGGGCGTCAGCAGCGTGGCCGAGTTGGTCGCGCTCGTGCGCGCCAATCCCCGCAAGTACGCTTTCTCGTCCTGCGGCAATGGCACGCCTCTCCATCTGGCCGGTGAGTTGCTCAATCTCACGGCCGGCATCGACATGGCTCACGTGGGGTACCGCGGCTGTGCCCCTGCGCTGGTCGACGCGGTGAGCGGGCAGGTGCCAATCTTCTTCAACATGCTTGGCAATGCCATGCCCTATGAGCGCAGCGGCAAGCTCAAGCTCATCGCGGTTGCCACCTCGCAACGGCTGTCCGGGTCGCCTGCGCTTCCTACCATCGCCGAGGCGGGCTACAGCGATTTCGAGGCCTTCCCCTGGTACGGGCTGCTCGGTCCGGCCGGCATGGCGCGCGAGGCGGTGGTGCGTCTCAATGGCGAAATGGCTGCTGCCGTGGCCAACGCCGAATTTGCCGACCGACTGCGCAATGTCTTCTTCGAGCCGGTCGCGCTCTCGACCGACGCTTTTGCCGAAACCATGCGACGTGACCTCGCCCGCTGGGGACGCGTGGTTCGCGACGCTCAGGTGAAGGCTGAATGAGGACAATCTGTCACAATCGTTCCGCTGCATGACCCAACCGCGAGGCCATTCCATGAACATCATGATGTTCCACCTGATGCCCTACGCCGATCTCGATCTCGTCGAGGCCGACAAGTACCCGGCGTCCTGGGCCACCATCCCGAATCATCTCTACGATCCCCAGAAGGGGCATCTGCTCTACAACCGCTATCTGGACGAACTGGCGTATGCCGAGACACTCGGCTACGACGGCGTTTGCGTGAACGAGCATCACCAGACGGCCTACGGCATCATGCCGTCGCCGGTGGTGATGGCTGCTGCACTCTCGCAGCGCATCAAGCGCGGGCGCATCGCGATCCTCGGCAGCGCGCTGCCCTTGCGCGGGCATCCGCTCACGCTTGCCGAAGAGCATTCGATGATCGACAACATCACCGGTGGTCGTCTGATTTCCGGTTTCGTGCGGGGCATCGGCGCCGAATACCATTCGTTTGGCGCGAATCCGACCACCTCGCTCGAGCGTTTCCGCGAGGCGCATGACCTCATCATCCGGTCGTGGACCGATCCGGGGCCTTTCGAATACCACAGCAAGCACTACCACTTCGAGTACGTCAACGTCTGGCCTCGGCCCTTCCAGCGGCCGCACCCCCCGATCTGGATTCCCTCGCAGGGCAGTCGCGAGACGGTGGAGTTTGCCTCGCACCCGTCGCGCAAGTACACCTACCTGCAGACCTTCAGCCCGATCACGGCCGTGGCGAAGAATCTTGGTCTGTACAAGCAGCTGGCGACCGAACAGGGCTACACCGCAGCCCCGAGCCAGCTGGGCTGGGCAACCCCGGTCTATGTGGGTGATACCGACGAATCGGCCTTTGCCGAGTGCAGCGAGCACTACGAGAACTTCCGCAACAAGTTCCTCGGCAAGATGCCGCTCGAGATGCTGATGCCTCCGGGCTACACCTCGCGCGAGTCGGCCAAGGCCATCGTCGCCGCCAAGTCGGCTGCCCACGAGCAGGTGGATACCCGGCGGGCCAACCAGCTGGGCATGATGACCTGCGGCAGCGCCGAGTCGGTGGCCGAGCGTCTGGTGGGTTACATGCGCCAGATCGGGTTTGGCAACCTGCTCACCATGATGCAGTTCGGCACGTTGCCGGCCGATCTCACGCGGCGCAGCATGGAGCGATTTGCCGAGGGTGTCATGCCCGCATTGCGCAAGGCGGCGCGCGAGATGTACGGCGACTCGGCACTGGCGGCCTGAAGGCTGTCAGACCGAATCCCGGCGTTCCGTGCTCGCGTGTCACGGGATGCCCGGGACTGCCCTCGCGCACTTCGCTGATTCGATGGATGTCGGTACGCCGTGCGCGAGGCTCATCCTCGGCGCACGCGCGACCCTTGCAGCGTCTCGAGCGGTGACTCGCCGAAGCAGGCCTTGTAGTCACGGGAGAACTGGCTGAGACTGCGGTAGCCCGAGTCGAGCGCGACTCGCGTTACCGTGCCGCTACTCGGGTGCGCTTCTTCGGCGTCCATGCGCACCAGGGTCTCGCGTGCCAGCGCTTCGCGTGCCATGGCAAGGCGCACCTGCTTCAGGTGCTTCATCGGCGTGGTGCCCCGGTGGGTGCGAAAGCCGTAATGCAGCGAGCGCGAACTGGCGCCACTCACGGCCACCAGATCGTCGAGCGTCACCGGTTCGTGGGCATGGCGCCGGATGTAGGCTTCGACCCGGCGGACGTAGAGCGGACCGGCCGCGTTGCCGCCCCGATCGATGCGGTCGCTGTAGTTGTGCGGCAGCGACTTCAGCAGAAGGCTGTGCAGCAGGCGTTCTGCCTGCGCGGCGAGGGGGGGGTGGTCAAGGAGCGGATGATCGCTTGCCAGGTCGCGCCAGGCAAAGTCGATGTAGCCAACCAGGGCCGCGGCCGCCGTGAGGTCGGTGAGTGCGAGGGGCTGGAAGACCAGCGGTTCCTCGAGCCCGATGCCCAACTCTCGCGCCAGGGTTCGTTCCAGCTGTTCACGATCGAAGACCACGTTGAGCAGTTCGCAGTCGCCCTGCCACTGGCGACGGATGCTGCCGGTCGTGCTCACGAGCAGCATCTGCCCGGGTTTCACCACCACTCGGTTGCGATCGGCTTCGGCTGCGAAGCCACCGGCGAGCGGGATGTGCAGGACCGCGTGGTAGTCGGAGGGGCGAATGATGGCGGTTTCGCAGGCCGACTGCCCGTACCAGCGAAGGCAGTGCATTCGCGTCGAACCCAGGTAGGCCAGAGTGTCCCTGAAGGCTTCGAACTGGCTCGCGTCATTGACTGAAAAGACGCAGTGGCCGCGCGTCATGTCGAGAATGTGACGCCGAACGGCCTCCGGATCGCGGCTCACGAAGCGATCGCGGTCGGCATCGGCGGTGATTCGCAACAGGGCGGTATCTTGCATGGAGAGGGTGGCCAGGCCGCAACAGGTTGGCGTGCGACAGTCGTCTCGCGATATTCTCACACTGAGCGTCTGGCTTGCAGTCATGAGCAATGGCTTGCACTCGGCGACAAACCGGCGCGGCGTGGCTGGGACACAATCCGGGATCAGACGCGCGGCCACCGCACCGCGCGTTCGCGTGCGGACGCGGGAGCAGGGCTCCCGCCGCACGGAAACGTTGATTGCGTCGCGGGTGCAGGCAGGAGAGAGGCATGACTGGATCGACCACGCAGAGCACGTTCCCGGTGGGTGATGTGCGCATCGAACTCACGGTGCAGGGTAGTGGGGCGCCGCTGCTCTTTCTGCACCCTGAAATCGGCATCGCCTCCGATGCGCCGATCATTGCCGAACTCGCGAAGCACTGGACGGTGCATGTGCCCTCGCATCCGGGTTTTGGTGCCAGCGAGTTGCCCCGCTGGATGAGCGAAGTCGACGACCTCGCCTACTTCTATCTCGATTATCTCGAGGCCCAGGGTATCGACAAGGCGGTGGTCGTGGGGTCCTCGCTGGGTGGCTGGATTGCCGCCGAGATGGCGGTACGCTCATGCGAGCGCGTCTCGTATCTGGTGCTCGCTGGGGCGGCCGGTATCAAGGTGTCTGACCGTGAGCACCGCGATTTCGCCGACATCTTCACGCTCTCGATCAGCGAAGTGAACGCCTTGTCCTACACGGGGGCGGCACTGGCGCAGCAGGATTACAAGGCGCTCGATGAAGCGGCGCTCACGGTCCTGCACCGCAATCGCGAGGCCACAGGGCTCTTTGCCTGGTCACCTTACATGCACCACCCGAAGCTTCGACGCCGTCTCGGGCGCATCAAGGCCCCGACCCTGGTGCTGTGGGGCGATGATGATCGCATCGTGTCGGCCGATTATGGGCGCGCCTACAGCGCGGCCATTCCGGGTTCCACGTTCGACCTCATCGAGGGCAGTGGCCACTATCCGCATATCGAGCAGCCTGCGGCCTTTGCGGCGCGGGTGGCACGGCATGCCGGGCGCTGATTGGGCACGGCTCTTCGTGCTTCACTTCATCCGACACTACTGACACCGAGGACACCACGCGATGCGCGTCTGGCACTTCAGCGAAGAACCGTATCCGGCAGCCTGGTCACCCGAGGCGAAGAACCTCCGGGTATCCCTGCCCAACCAGAATATCGACCCGGTCCAGGCGGCCGACCTCTACCACCGTTATCTCGACGAGTGGCTACTGGCCGATGACCTGGGCTTTGACATCTTTGCCAACGAGCACCACAGCACGCCGACCTGCATGACCGCTTCGGTGAACCTCATCCTGGCCATCCTCGCGCGGCAGACCAGGAAGGCGCGGCTCCTGGGCCTCGGGCTGCCGATCGGACTGCGACCCGACCCGCTGCGGGTGGCCGAAGAACTGTCGATGATTGACGTCATTTCGCGCGGCCGGCTCGAAATGGGGTTCATCAAAGGCGTGCCGTACGAGTTCTCGGCGGCAAATCGCTCGCCGGTGCGGGTGATGGATCGGTTCTGGGAAGCGCACGATCTGATCGTGAAGGCGATGGGCACGCACGATGGCCCGTTCAGCTGGGAGGGTGAGCACTTCCACTACCGCAGCGTGAACATCTGGCCCCGTCCGTGGCAGCAGCCGCATCCGCCCGTCTGGTCGAGCGTGGGCAGCATGCACAACGTGCGCAACATGGCCATCCGGGGTTACACGATGGCGACCTTCATCAATGGCTGGCAGAAGTCGCGCGATCTGTTCAACGAATATCGCAAGCAGTGGACGGCATCCGGTCATGCCGGCCCGGTACCCCTCGAGCGCTTTGCCTATCTCGCGATGGTGGCCATCGGCAACACCGAAGCCGAGGCCGATCGTCGTGCCAGTCTCGTACGGGGCTACCTCGAGACCAATGCCACCGCCTACGAGCAGCACAAGAATCCGCCCGGATTCTGGTCACCCTCGGACTCTGCTCGACTCATCAAGACCTTCGGGCAGCCGCACCCCACGATGACCGTCACCACGCGCGACGGCCAGAAGCTCGGGCCGGTGGCCAAGGCCTCCAACGCCGACATGGTGGCGGGCGGCTTGCTCTTCTGTGGCACGCCCGATCAGGTGTTCGAGCAGATCACCACCTTCGCCGACGCGGTGGGCGGCTTTGGCAATCTGCTGATGATGGGTCAGGGCGGGCGCCTCTCGCATGAGGACACCGCCGACAGCCTGAAGCTGTTTGCGCGCGAGGTGCTGCCGCGACTGCAGGCCTGGAGTGCCGAGCGGGAGCGTCAGGCAGCCTGACCGATCGGGGCGATCCGGGCGTCTTCGACCGGCAGTTTGCCTGCCGCGCTCAGGCTTCGCGCTGCCAGCGTCGCAGCATCACCCAGCCGCCCACCATCCCGCCCAGGTGGGCGAAGTGGGCGACGCCCTCCTGCGATCCGGTCACGCCGAGCACCAGTTCCACGATGGCGTAGAGCGTGACGAACAGCCAGGCCGGCATCGGTATCGGCGGAAAGAGCAGCATGATGATCCTGCGCGGGAAGAAGACCGCAAAGGCCAGCAGTACGCCAAAGACCCCGCCCGATGCGCCCAGTGTCGGGTAGGGCTCCCCGCCGATCAGGGTCGATACGGCCAGTTGCGCGAGGCCGGCTGCGATGATGCAGACCGCGTAGTAGCGCAGGAATCGCTGCGACCCGAGCGTGCGCTCGACGTCACTGCCGAACATCCAGAGCGCGAGCATGTTGAGACCGATATGTGCCAGACCGCCGTGCAGGAAGGCGTAGGTCAGCAGTTGCCAGGGCTCGAAGCCGGCGCCGATCGACGATGAACCCAGGGGCCACAGCGCAAGATTCAGAATCAGGGGGGCTTCGGCGCCCCATGCCTGCGCGAGGTAGAGCACGACGTTGGCGACAATGATGCCGCGGGTGACAGGGGGCATGGCAGGCGCTCGAAATGGGCTGGAAAGGGTGCGGGAACGGCACTGGAAAGGCGGTTGGAAGCAACGGATGCGGGTTGGGCAATCGAGTGGCTGACGGTAACATGTCGGCATCGAGGAGACGATGATGAGACAGTTCGACGCTGCGAACGCCGGCAGGAAGGCGCGCCAATGGATCGGGGCCGGCGTGTGCCTTGGCATGGCGCTGCTGGGGCCTGGTGCCGCATCGGTTGCGCATGCTCAGGCCTCCACGCAACGCGCCATCCGGATCGTCGTGCCCTACGGAGCGAGTGGGGCCCCCGATGTGATTGCTCGTGTCCTTTCGCAGAAACTCGCGCCCGTACTGGGCCAGGCAGTGATCGTGGACAACCGGCCCGGGGCGGGTGGCATCGTCGCGGCCGAACTGGTCGCCAAGGCGGCACCGGACGGTGCGACCTTCTTCCTCGCCGATCTCGGGCACGTGGCGATCAACCCCAACCTGTATCCGAAGCTTCCCTACGACCCCCTGCGCGACTTCGTGCCGGTCACGCTCGTCGCGCAGACCCCGCTCTTCATGGCGACGGTGCCATCGATCGGTTCCGTGCGCCAGCTGGTCGAACTCTCACATCAGAAGAAGGGTCTGCACTACGGCTCTTCCGGCAACGGCAGCCCGCACCATCTGGGCATGGAACTCTTTCGCATGCTCACCGGCGCCGAGTTGACGCACATTCCCTACAAGGGGGTGGCGCAATCGGTGCCGGCGCTTCTCGCGGGTGATGTCGATGTCATCATCGTGGGACTGCCATCGATTGCTCCGCACGCGAAGACCGGTCGGGCTCGCCTGCTGGGTGTCACCACGATCCGGCGAACCCCGCTGATGCCCGACCTGCCCACCGTCGCCGAGCAGGGTGCCCCGGGTTTCGACATCAATGTGGGTGTCGGGCTTCTCGCACCCACGGGGACACCGCGCGAGATCATCGATCGCATTCAGGCCGAGGTGGTGAAACTGCTGGCGGTGCCCGAGACGGCGCAATACCTCACGGCGCTCGGCATCGATCCGGTGGGCAGCACGCCCGAGCAGTACGGGGAGATGATTCGCGCCGATCTTCGCAAGTTTGCCGAGCTGGTGCGCAACGCGGCGGTGAAGGTCGACTGAGGTTCTGCCTTACCGTCCGCCTGGCGGTGGAGAGCGTGGCTTGCGCAGTCCCTCCCCGCGATGCGCCTTGCGCCACTGCTTCCAGCGGCCGAGGACGACCTCGCGCAGTTCGCATCGCGCACGCTCCAGGTGATCTTCGAGTTGCCTCGACCGGATGGGGGCGTGGGCGGATGTCATGGGCACGGCCGCCATGTCGCGCAGGCGTGCCTGGGCAACGACGATGTCGTTGAATCGTCCAAGTGCCTCCTGCAGCCGTTTCAGCGCTCGATCGGTGGTCTGGCTGCGTGCCTGCTCGTGCGTTCTGGCCACGAAGTCCATGCTGTACCGCAGGTGCTTGGCCGCCAGGCGCACATCGTGAAGCCGCTCGTCGTCTGCTTGCGAAAGTCTTCGACCCAAGCGTAGCAACTGGTGTCGCCTTCGTGCCAGGGCATGCTCTGCTTCCTCACCCGCCGATGGGGCGTCTCGGTCGGATGTGCAAACGGGCGAATCGGCCCCTGTTTCCGCGGGTCGCGCTCCCCATTCATCGAGCAGGGCCTGAAGATTGCGGTAGCGGCTGGACAGAAGCACCCGGCGCAGCTGGCGCCTTGCCTGGTTGATGCGCACTTCAGCGGCCTGGTCAAGAGCCCGGCGCCGAGTCGGGTCGAGCAGATCCGGCGGGAGGCCCGCCAGCGTTTCGAAACGGAACACCTCCCAATCGCGCGCGCCGCCCAGGGCACGAGCAAGCCATCGTATTTCAGTTCTGAGTCGGCGTCTCGCGGGTGATGCGGGCTTTTCCTTGACAAGGCCGAGCACCGCCGTGATCTGGCGCAGCGCGACCCGCGCCTGGTGCACCGCTTCCGGGTCGTCCCCCCGCAGCAGCTCCGGTTCACGGGCTCGATAAAGCGCCGTGCATCGGGCAATCGCGCGTGACTGCGCGTCGGGGGGGGCGCTGGGCAGTGCATCACGCTGTTCAACCCGCAGGGGGGGCGAGCCGCTAACATGAGATCCGGCGCGGCGCATCGGAGTTCCTCGCGTCATGATCGGAAAGCCCGAGTCCGGGCCCCCTGTGCGGAGAGCGTAATTGAAATTCGGCGTCTTTGATCACCTCGATCGCAGCGGCGAGCCACTGGCTGACTTCTACGAGCATCGCCTGCAACTGGCCGAGGCCTACGACCGGCACGGCTTTCATGCCCTGCACACGGCCGAGCATCACGCGACACCTCTGGGCATGGCGCCCTCGCCCTCGGTCTTTCATTCGGCGGTTGCCCAACGCACTCGACATCTGCGTTTCGGCCCGCTCGTCTACACGCTCAACCTTTACCACCCGCTCAGGTTGGCCGAGGAAGTCTGCATGCTCGATCACCTGAGCCGCGGGCGCTTCCAGTTGGGGGTCGGGCGCGGCATATCGCCATTCGAACTAGCCTACTTCGGTGCCGACCCGAAAGAGGGACAGGACATCTACATCGAGGCGTTTGATGTCTTGCGACAGGCGCTGACCAGCGACGTGCTCGATCACGAAGGGCGGCACTTCACCTATCGCGACGTGCCGATTGAACTGCATCCCTTGCAAAAGCCCCATCCGCCGATCTGGTACGGCATCGGGAATCCCGACAGCGTGCCCTGGTGCGTCGAGAATCGGGTGAATATCGTGACCAACGCACCGGTGGGGCTCGTGCGTCAGATCACCGATGGTTTTCGTGCCGAATGGCAGCGTGCGGGGCACAGCCTGGCCACGCTGCCCTTCATGGGCACGACCCGGCATGTCGTCGTGGCTGCGACCGATGCCGAGGCGATTGCCATCGCCCGTCGGGCCTACCTGTGCTGGCAGTCCAGTTTCATGCACCTCTTTCGCAAGCACCAGGCGCAGCCACGCTTCATGATCTACACCGACGACTTCGATGCGGTGCGGGCGAGCGGCCTCATCCTGTGCGGGTCTGCGGCGACCGTGCGGCGTGAAGTCGAGGCCATCGAAGCCGAGTCGCGCCTCAATTACCTGCTGTGTCGTTTCGCCTTTGGCGACCTCACGCTGGCCGAGTCGATGCGCTCGGTGGAGCGTTTTGCAGCCGAGGTCATGCCCGAGTTCGCAGCGGCGGCCTGATCGCGGCGATAATGCGGTCATTGGACAGACCGAACCGCCTCACGAGGAGAACACCATGGCAGGACGCATCGATGCCCGATTGGCCGAACTCGGCTACACCATCCCCGTACCGGTCGAGCCGGCAGGCAACTATGTCGGTTATGTCACCACCGGAAACCTCGTATTCACGGCTGGTCAGGTGCCGGTCGAGAACGGCGAGCGTCGCTACATCGGCCGTCTGGGTCGCGAATTCACCGTCGAACAGGGCCAGAAGGCCGCCGAACTCGCAGCGCTGAGCGTGCTGGCCCGGGTCAAGGCCGCCTGTGGTGGCGATCTTGACCGCGTCGTTCGGGTCGTGAAACTGGTCGGCTTCGTGAACGCCGTCGAAACCTTCGGTGAGCACCCGAAGGTGGTGAATGGTGCATCCGATCTCATGGTGGCCGTGTTTGGCGAAGCAGGTCGCCATGCCCGCTCGGCCATCGGCATGGGTTCCTTGCCCTTTGGTGTCGCCGTCGAGGTTGAAGGGGTTTTCGAGATTCGTGCCTGAGGAGACGCTGGCATGAGCTTCGATCCGACCCAATGGGTGGTCGATACGCCCGAACGATTTCGCGTTCACCGCGACATCTTTCGCGAGCCCGAAATCTTCAATCTCGAGATGCGGCACATCTTCGAGGCGACCTGGGTCTTTCTCGGCTTTGCCTGCCAGGTACCGAAGCCGCACGATTTCTTCACCACCACCATCGGTCGCTCACCGGTCATCGTGTCGCGCGATGCGCAAGGGCGTCTGGGCGCCTGGCTGAACAGTTGCCGCCACCGCGGCGCGCTGGTCTGTCATGACGAGCAGGGCAATTCGAAGTTCCATGTCTGTCACTACCACGGCTGGGCTTACGACTCGGCCGGGCGTGCCATCGACATCAAGGATCAGGCTCAGGGCTGTTATCCGCCCGCGTTTGAACAGGAAGACCATGGCCTGAAGCCCATTGCCCGGTTTGGCGAGTATCGGGGTTTTCTCTTTGGCAGCCTCAATCCCGACGTGAAGCCGCTCGACGACCATCTGGGCGACACGCGGGTGTTCATCGACATGGTGGTCGATCAGGGTGAAGAGGGCTTCGAACTGGTACCCGGCTACTCGTCGTACATCTTCAATGGCAACTGGAAACTGCAGGTCGAGAACTGTGTCGATCTCTACCACCTCACCTCGACGCATCCGAGCTTCATGCAGATCGTCGAGCGTCGCAAGTCTGGTGATTCAGGCAACGGTCTGGCTGCGATCGACTTTTCCGACTATCGGCTGCCCGGCATGGTGCGCGGCAGTTATACCTTCGCCAATGGGCACGCGATGGTCTGGGGCGGCACCGCGGCGCCTCAGGTGCGCCCGCTATGGGCCGATATCGAGCGAGTTCGTGCGCGTGTCGGCCCCTTGCGGGCTCAGTGGATGCTCGCGACGAGGAACCTCACGCTCTACCCCAACATGCAGATCGCCGAGAACGCGTCCTTGCAGGTCCGCGTCATCAGACCCCTCGCGGTCGATCGCACCGAGATGCGCATCTATTGCCTGGGGCCGGTGGGCGAGTCGGCCCCTGCGCGCGAGCGTCGCATTCGCCAGTACGAAGACTTCTTCAATTCCACCGGCATGGCCACGCCCGATGACACGGTCTGCTACCAGGATATCCAGGCCGGCATGGCGGCGCGCGATATCGAGTGGCAGCAAGGGTATGACAGGGGCATGAGTGTCGTGATGCAAGGGCCCGACAGTCATGCCGAGGAACTGGGCATTCGACCTGCGACCAGCGTTACCGGCCCCTTTGATACCCAGGATGAGACGGTGTTTCATGCGGGCTACCGCGAGTGGCTGCGCCTGATGGGTGAGGGGTGTACGCGTGATGCCAGGGAGCCGATGGTACGCGCGCCGAGCAGTCAGGCTGGCCCTGGCGGTGAGAGCGGCCGCGGAGGTGGCCGATGAACGCCTTGCGTGATGCGGCGCGCGACCTGCTCTATCGCGAGGCGCTCTTTCTCGACACACAGCGCTGGGACGACTGGCTCGCGCTCTATACGGTCGATTGCGAGTATTGGGTGCCCGCATGGAAGGCGGCGCATCAGGTCACCGAAGATCCGAAGCGCGAAATCTCGCTCATCCATTACGCCAGTCGCGCCGGTCTCGAAGACCGCGTCTGGCGTGTACGTTCGGGTCGTTCGGTGGCGTCCAAGCCGTTGCCGCGCACCCAGCACGTGCTCTCCAACATCCTGGTCGAGTCGCTGCCGCCCGATGATTCGACCACGGGGGTTGCAGCGTCCGGGTGCGTGGTGCATGCCAACTGGACCGTGCATCAGTTCATGCTCAAGAGCCGTGAGGTTCAGGTGCTCTTCGGTCGAAGCGAGTATCGACTGGTTGAAGCTGGCCGGGGCTTGAAGATCGCCCGCCGCAAGACGATTCTGCTCAATGATCTGATGCCGGCGATGCTCGATTTCTACAGTCTCTAGCAGCAGGCCGTCGACGCAGGGCTTCGGTCACGCTCGTGGGGCCCGATGTCCCGACGCAGGGCTGCAGCGGGTGAACACGGCGGCGACGGGCGGCCTGCGAGGCCTGCCGTCTTGACGCCCCGGAGCGCAGCGGGGTATACGATCGGAACGAAAACCACAAACAGGAGACTTCTTCATGCGCACCCTCGCAGCAAGGCTCGCCCGCTCCGCGGCATTTCCGGGCGTCGTGCTCTCGGCAGCACTGGCAGCCACCAGCGCGCAGGCAGAAATCGTGATTGGCGGTACCTTCAATGCCACGGGTCCCAATGCCCCGATCGGCGTGCCGGGCAAGAACGCCTTCTCGCTGTATCCAGCGAGCATTGCCGGGCAGTCGATTCGCTACGTCACGCTTGACGACGGGTGCGACCCGACCCTCGCGGCGAAGAACATGCGCAAGCTCACCGAAGAGGACAAGGTCGACGTCGTGGTCGGTTCGACCTGTACGCCCGGTTGCATGTCCATGGGCGATGTCGCTCTGGAGCGCAAGACCGCCCACGTGTGTCTGTCGCCGATCCAGGTGCGCAACCCGTGGGCGTTCACGCTGCCGCAGTCGCCGCAACTGATGGTCGATGGCCTGGTCGAGCACATGAAAGCCAATGCCGTGAAGTCAGTGGCCTACATCGGATTCTCCGATGGCTGGGGTGACCTCAATTACGACGCACTGATGAAGTTCTCGCCGCCTGCGGGCATCAAGGTGCTGAGCAACGAGCGTTTTGCACGGGCTGATACGAGCGTCACGCCGCAGGTGCTCAAGATGTTCTCGCTGAACCCCGATGCCATCTACGTCGGCGCATCGGCAGCCCCGGCAGCGCTGCCTTCGATTGCACTCACCGAGCGTGGCTACAAGGGCCGCGTCTACCATTCCCCCGCGGTGGTCAACCCCGACTTCCTGCGGGTCGGTGGCAAGGCGGTCGACGGCTCGATCGTGGCCACCGGACCCTTCGCGGTGCGCGACCAGTTGCCCGACTCCAATCCGACCAAGAAGCCCGGCCTCGAGTTTGCCCGACTCTATGACGCCAAGTTCGGCGCCGGTACGGTCAATCCGTTTGCGGCCTACTCCTGGGATGCCTGGCTGTGGTTGAACGCAGCACTGCCCGTTGCGCTCAAGCGGGCCCAGCCGGGCACGCCCGAGTTCCGCCAGGCGGTTCGTGATGCACTCGAGTCCTTGCAGGATGTGGCGGGTACCCACGCGGTCTATTCGCTCTCGGCGGGCAATCACAACGGGGTCGACGCACGGGGCCGAGTTCTCGTTCGGGTAGAGAATGGGGGCTTCCGCCTGATGAATTGAGGACGACACGCCCGATGCTGCTGAACTGTCTGATATCGGTGCTGTGGTTGCTCTGGTGGGGCACCTCTTTCACCGACCCCACTCATGCTGCCGCGGCCTTCCCGATCGATCCGACCAACATCGGGGCCTATTCGGCGATCGGATTCGCAACGCCGCTCCTCGCCTGCTGGTTCTATCGGATTCGCGATCCGCGTCATCCGCCCTGGCTGCGACCCTCACTGGCGGTTCGTCTTCGCTACCAGGTGCGGGGGCCGCATCCGGGCTGGGTGTTCGTCCTCGCCTGGGCGCTCCTGCTGGCGGGTATCGGCTGTGTCGGATTTGCGCAATGGCGTTCGATACCAGTGAGCGGATTTCATGCGCTCTACCTGGCGATGGGTGTCTCGATGATGATCGGTACGCTGGTGGCCCTGCGCGTGTTTGCGCGCGAGTTCGAGTCGACTCGCTGAATGAGGCCAACGCGTTCGCGCAAGGCCTTTCGCCGTTCCGGCTGGCCGGATTGCAGGCTCCTCCTGCTGGGTCTCGCGACGTTCTGCCATGCAGCGCCCTACCAGGCTGCCCTCGCGCAGGGCGCTGCATTGCAGCGAGGCCAGGGCAGCCCAGCCATCTCCTCGGCCCTGGCGCCTGCTGTGGCTCCGTCCGTCGCATCGCCAGCCCTTGCTGCCCGGGCCCTCGAGATCTATCGTGAACTGATCGAGATCGACACGGTCACTGCCACGGGCGATACGGCGCGTGCGGCCGATGCCATGGCGGTTCGCCTGATTGCAGCCGGCCTGCCCCCTGCCGATGTGCAGGTCTTCAAGCCGGCACCCCGCAAGGGCAATCTGGTTGCACGCCTGCGCGGCACCGGCGAGCGAAAGCCCATGCTGCTGGTGGCCCACATCGATGTGGTCGATGCGCCCAAGGCCGATTGGGCAACCGATCCGTTTCGCCTGACCGAGCGCGATGGATTCTTCTACGCACGCGGCGCTGGCGACGACAAGTTCATGGCTGCGGCTTTCGTGGCAAATCTCATTCGCTATCGAGAAGAGGGTTGGCGGCCCGCGCGTGACATCATTCTCGTACTCGAGACCGATGAGGAGATTCTCGATGGCAACGCCCTCGGGATTCAGTGGTTGCTGCGAAATCAGCGAGCGCTGCTCGATGCCGAGTTTGCGCTGAACGAGGGTGGCTCGGTGTCGCTGCGCGGCGATCGGGCGATCTGGAACAGCATCCAGACGAGCGAGAAGGTGTCGGTCAACTTTCGCCTGGCGGTGAAGAATGCCGGCGGCCACAGTGCGGTGCCCGCGCGCGAGAACGCCATCTATCGACTCAGCGCGGCCCTGTCACGGCTGGCGACCTTCGAGTTCCCGCTCGAACTCACCGCAACCACGCGCGCGTGGCTCGGTCGCATGGCTACCCTCGAGACCGGGCAGGTGGCGCAGGACATGCAGGCGGTGCTGGCCCCCGTTCCCGATCCGGCTGCCGTCGCGCGTCTTTCGGTGTCGCCCGCGCTCAATGCGCAGTTGCGAACCACCTGCGTGGCTACCCTGCTCGAGGCAGGGCAGGTGATCAATGCGCTGCCGCAGCTTGCGCAGGCCAGTCTCAACTGCCGATTGATTCCCGGGACGCCGGTGAGCGCCGTGCGCGATCGGCTTGCGGCAGTGCTCGCCGATGCCGCGGTTGAAATCACCCAGATCGGCACGGCAACCCCAAGTGATCCGTCGCCGCTCGAACCGGCTCTCATCAGCGCCATCGAGGCGGTGTCGGCACAGTTCTGGCCCGGTGCACCCGTGTTGCCGGTCATGTCGGCGGGTGCCACCGATGGCAGTTTCCTGCGCAATGCCGGCATCCCGACCTATGGCCACTCGGGGCTTGCCGCTGAACCGGGTGAGGGCCGTGCACACGGGCGTGACGAGCGCATCCGGGTGCGCTCGTTTCACGAGGGCCTGGAGTACCTCTATCGTCTGGTGAAACGGCTCGCCGGCCCTGCCTGAGACAGCGGATCGGACGCACGTCGCTGGATGGGTGCGGCTGGGATCGCCTCTGCGCCGGCTGGCATTGCCTCTGGCCCGATGGGCGGTGTGCCTTCGGGGCAGAGGCGTGCGTACTGCCTAGTCGAGCACTTCAGGCTGCTCGGCGATGAACTTGTCGACCAGCGGCTGCAGACCATACCAGCCGGCCGCATGTGATCCGACCTGACGTGCGGTCATGAGCGCCGTATCGTGGTCGATTTCCACCGGCGTGCCGACGGCTGTCGCGAGCAGGTACTGTTCGCAGGAACGCTCCAGGCGCAGGAACCAGTTCACCGCCTCGTCAACGGTGTGGCCCACCGTGAAGATGCCATGGTTGCGACAGATGACGGCCTTGTGGTCGCCCAGGGCCTGGCTGATGAGTTCGCCCTCGGACAAGTCGGCAGCGACGCCCCGGTAACCCTGGAACACGCCGTGATCCTTGTAGAACACGCAGCCCTCCTGGGTGATGGGGGGCAGGCCGATGCCCAGCGAGGCGAAGGCCGTGCTGTAGCGGGCATGCGAGTGCGCTGCCGCGATCACGTCGGGACGCGCCCGATGGATGGCAGCGTGGATGCCGAACGCGGCCGCGTTGATCGGCTTGGTGCCGTGAACGAGGCGCCCGTCATGGTCGATGAGCACAAGGTCGGAGACCCGCATCCGGCTGAAGTGCAGTCCGACCGGGTTGACCCAGAAGTGGTCCTTGAGGATCGGGTCGCGGCACGAGATGTGGCCGGCGATGCCCATGTCGAATCCGAACATCGAGAAGATCCTGAATCCGACCGCAAGTCGGATCTTGAGGTCTGCGCGCTGCGCCTCGGGGCTGCTGAACTGCGGTGCACCGGGCCAGTCCAGGCCGTCATCCTTGAAGGTGAGTGCCAGGCCGCTCTTGCGTTCGATGGTCTGTTCCATGCATTGTCTCCGTGCCGTGAACGGGTCTCATCATGCCTCAAGCCCCCTGCGCGTAGTAGAGTGGCACCCTCCCTTTTTTGTCTATCTGACGAGGTTGCCGTGCTCAATCCCCATCTTCGCCCGTTCCAGAGCGCGTTGCCCGATTTCACTGCAGGGCGGGATACGCCGCGCCAGTATCTCGAGCGCTGCATCGAACGCATCGAGGCGATGGAGCCTGCGGTGGGCGCTTTCGTTGTCCATGATTTCGCAGCGGCACGACGTGCTGCCGATGAGTCGACCGCACGCTGGCAGGCCGCACGGCCGCTTTCGCGCATCGATGGCATGCCGGTCGGTATCAAGGACATCATCGAGACCATCGATTTGCCGACCCAGCACGGTTCGCCCATTTACGCCGGCGCACACGCGGGGCGCGATGCAGCCAGCGTCTGGGCCTTGCGTGAAGCCGGGGCGGTCATCGTGGGCAAGACAGTCACGACCGAATTCGCTGCGACCGAACCCCGCGGCACGCGCAATCCCCATGACGGCACGCGAACGCCGGGCGGGTCGAGCAGTGGGTCGGCGGCAGCCGTGGGCTGCGGGATGCTGCCGGCGGCGCTGGGCACGCAGGTCATCGGCTCGATCCTGCGCCCCTCGAGTTTCTGCGGGGCCTTTGGCTTCAAGCCCACCGTGGGCGCGATCAATCGTGGCGGCAGTCATGATGGGCTGAGCCAGAGCGCGCACGGCCCGATTGCCGCGAGCCTCGAGGATGCCTGGGTGACCGCGCGCGAGATCGCAGATCGGGTGGGGGGCGATCCGGGCTATGCCGGTCTCTATGGCCCATCGGCCGTGCCCCCGCCGGTGCGGCCGACCCGTCTTGCGGTGCTCGAAACCGACGGTTGGGGTGTGGCGAGCGATGAGGCGAAGGCCAATCTTGCGCAGGCACTCGAGCGGTTGCGCAAGGCCGGCATTGAACTTGTCACCCGGCGCGACGATGCGTCGATCGAGGCCCTCGAGCGGGCGCTGGTGCGATCGAATCCGGTTTCGCGGGGCATCAATGGCTACGAGTCGCTCTGGCCCATGGGCAGCTACGAATCCAGAGACGCCTCCCAGCTGAGCGCCTCGATGCGTGCACGCCTGGCCGAAGCGCGCCAGATGAACCTGCGTGACTATCGCGAACTGATCGAGGAGCGCGCCGCGGTGCGCGAGCGGCACGCACGCCTCATGAACGAATTCGATGCCTGCATCACGCTGGGGGCCCCGGGTGCTGCTCCGGTGGGCCTCGGGTCGACCGGGAACCCCGCCTTCAACGTGCCGGCATCGATGCTCGGTACTCCCGCGTTGACGTTGCCGGTGCTCAGTGCCGAGTCGTTGCCGCTGGGCGTGCAGTTGATCGGCTTTGCCGACCAGGACGCACGACTCTTCGCACACGCACGGGCCGTGCTGGCGCTTCTCGTCTGAGGGGACGGACGCGGCAGGCACGATACGCGGGCGAGGTGGGGCCGGTGCCGTGCGCGCCGTCCGTGACCCGCGTGGCGTATCGCTGCACAGTCGGTAGAATCAGATCATCGGATTGTCGAATGCGGAGCCTTGATGATGGCTGAGGGCAGGAAGCGTGTGAAAGCAAAGAGCGCCGCGACGCGTGTTCAAGGTTCGCGCATCGAACTGCGTCAGTCGCCGATTCATGGCCGAGGTGTCTTTGCATTGAAGCGGCTCGAGAGCGGGTCGCGCGTGGCTGAATACAAGGGCGAGCGCATCACGCATCGAGAAGCCGACCGGCGTTACGGCATCACGGATGACAGCAAGCCCGATCACACTTTCCTCATGACGCTCGATCGTCGGTACGTCATCGACGCCACACCGAGTCGCGGTTGGGCCAAGTGGATCAATCACGCTTGCGAGCCCAACTGCGAGGCGCTGATCTACGGTGATCGCATCTACATCCACACGAAGCGCGATATCCGCCGCGGAGAAGAGCTCTTCATCGATTACGGCCTGAATGTCGACAGCGATGACGACCCGGCGCGCTACCAGTGCCGCTGTGGCCAACCGGGATGCCGGGGAACGATGCTCGGCCTCACCGCCGGCGCTGCCGCCTGAGGGCTGTCGTCCTCAGGAACTGCAGGAGAGCATCGAGCAACCGGCGCGGTCGCGTGCCCAATCGGGTCTGCGCGCCGCAAAGGCTTCGCGCCCTGGTTGCTCGTCATAGGGGTGTCGCAGCACTTCGAGCAGTTCGCTCACCGCGTGCTCGTCGCCAGCCTCGACTCGATCGATGACCTGCTGGGCAAGGTAGTTGCGCAGCACGAAGCGGGGATTGACCCGGTTCATTGCAGTGCGTCGATCATCGTGCGAGCGCGCTTCGCGCCTCAGCATGGCCGTGTAGCGGCCCAGCCAGGCCGTCAGTTCTTCGGCGGTGGACGCCGCCCTGGCCCCATCGTAGAAGGCCGCTTCGAAAGCGCTGGCCTGCGGCGCCACCGGATCGATCTCGCCCAGCGTCCGGAAGAAGATCGTCATGTCGATCTCGCCTGCCTGCAGGATGGGTTGCAGCTCGCGCATCAGCGAGAGCGCAGCCGTGTCGTCACCGACGATGCCCAGCTTGGCCGCGGCGTTTTCCCGCTCGAGGCGCTCCCACTCGACCTCGAATCGAGCAAGCCCCGCATGCAGCGGGTCGGTGGAGGCAAAGAGCGACGCGATGGCGCCTGCCAGGCAGCGCAGATTCCAGTGTGCGATATCGCCTTGCTGACCGAATCGGTAGCGGCGTTCGCGTGAGTCTGTGGTGTTGGGCGTCCAGTCGAGATTGAAGTCGTCGGTCCAGCCGTACGGGCCGTAGTCGATGGTGAGACCCAGTATCGACATGTTGTCGGTGTTCATCACGCCATGAACGAACCCGACCCGCATCCAGCCAGCGATCAGGCGGGCGGTGCGTTCGCACACGTCGGCAAACCACGCAGCCCGGCGTTCCTCGAGTCCGGCGCTGTCTGCCGGGTCGAGCGGCCTGTTCCAGGCGCAGTCGGCAAAATCGCGGGCGATCGTGAAATCGACCAGCTGGGCCAGCAGCGCCGTATCGCCACGCGCGGCTGGCAGTTCGAAGTTGCCGAAGCGAATGAACGAGGGCGCGACCCGACAGACGATGGCCCCGGGCTCGGCGCGCGGATTGCCATCGTAGAACATGTCGCGCACGACGGCATCGCCGGTACCCACGAGCGCGAGTGCCCGTGTGGTGGGTATGCCCAGATGGTGCATCGCCTCGCTGCACAGAAACTCGCGAATCGACGAGCGCATCACCGCGCGCCCATCGGCGGTGCGCGAATAGGGCGTGGGTCCGGCGCCTTTCAACTGCAGTTCGAGCCGGTGACCCTCGCGACCGACCGACTCTCCCAGGCTGATCGCACGGCCATCGCCGAGTTGCCCGGCCCAATTGCCGAACTGGTGACCGCCATAATTGGCTGACCACGGGCGCATGCCGGGCAGCAATCGATTGCCGGCGAGTACCGCAACCATGTCAGGGCTCGTGAGCGTGTCAGGGTCGATCGCCAGAAGCCGAGCCACCTCGGTGGAGGCTGCAATGAGGCGCGGCGCGCTCACGGGCGTTGGTTCGACCGCCGACCACAATGCCCCCATGACCTGTCGCCGGCCCGTGCGTGCGACCGCCTCGCCCGGCAGATGGGTGATGAACCGGTTGTCAAAGTGCACGGGGTGTCCTTTCGGTCGGTCGGGTGAGGTTACTGAGGAGGCCGTACGCCGTCGCGACTCACCAGCACGCGCGCGGCGCTGATGCGTCCGTCCTCGGCACGCGTGGCGTTGACAAGGACATACTCACCCGTCTTCATCAGGCTGCGATCGGCGGCAACCGTTTCCACCACCGGGATGTCGGGCGGCACGATGATCTGCTGCTGTCCGCCCGGGTAACTCAGCGTGAGTTCGCGGTTGCCGGTGGCCTGCGTCATCGCCGAGACCCGAGCATTGGTCATGGTCGAGCCGGGCTCGAGGTCCCACGGGCGATGCCCTTCGGCTGGAATCGGCCTGTCTGCCGGGAAGAGGTGCAGTTCGCGCGCAATGAGCTTGCCACCGGGGCCCGCGATGGCGGCGGTACCCAGCGGGGTTCCGGGTTTCACTTCGTCGAGTTTCACCGTGCGCACATAGGCGAAGCCGACATCCGGGGTGAGATCGACCCGCACATCCGATCCGTCACGTGACTTCACCATGAGTACGCTGCCCTCCAGCGAGACGATGGTGCCGCGCACTCTGATGGCTTCCTGAGCGAGCGGTGCGTGCGAGGCGAGTACGCCCGCGAGGGCAAGCGATGTTGCGCAGGTGGTGAGCAGTCGTTTCATCGGGGATGGCTCCGGGCAAGTGGTGCTGGGCAGGCTGCCGTATGAGAAGGACGACGGTCCGGCAGCCCTGTTGGGGGCAAGGTGCTGCCCGGTCAATGTCCTGTCAATCGATCGGCCAGCGCGGCTACGTCATCGGGCAGTGTATCCCCACGCCATGCCACATGCAGGTCCGGGCGCAGGAGGACGAGTGCGTGGCCCGCGTTGGCCCGGATGGCGGGCTCGTTCAGGCGGTGCACCTCGAGTGGTGCAGCGCGCGTCGCGAACGCGCTCACCAGTTGCTCGATGGCATGGCGCGCGGGCGTCGCGGCATCGCCCCCGGTGTGGGGTTCGAGGACGAGTAGGGCGTAGCCGCTACCGAGGCGATCCTGCAGGGCCGAACCATCGGCGAGCCACTGGTTGGGCATGCGCGATCCCGGCCAGGTGCTGGGGGTATAGGTGATGGCATCCGGATCGGGGGCTGCCACCGAGTCGGTCGGGTCGGCCAGCGCATGACCGGGTTCGCAGATGATCGGTGAATCGACATAGCGATAGCCCAGTTCGATGCCCAGCAATTCGTTGGTCTTTCGCTGCTCGACATCGGCGATGCGAGCGAGGTTGGCACGCGCTTCGGCGCCCGCGGCGCTGTCTTCGGTGATTTCCGGGCGCCATGTGCTCCGCCATGCGCGGCGTCCGCGTGAGGCATAACGCGATCCGCCGACGTTGCGAAGACCGAGTTGCCGCCGTTCGCTGGCGTACGATTCAAGCAGATTCGGGCCTCCCCAGCCCTGCAGCGTGCCGGCCAGCTTCCAGGCGAGATCGATGGCATCGCCAACGCCGGTATTCATGCCCAGTCCGCCGGTGGGAATCATCAGGTGCGCCGAGTCACCCGCCAGCAGTACACGGCGCTCGCGGTAGCGCTCTGCCACCAGCAGGTGCTGGGTCCAGCGGTTGGCCGACAGCATCTGGTATTGGACCGGCATGCCCACGATGCGCTCGAAGCGATCACGGATCTCCTCTTCGTTCTCGGCCACGGTGTGGAGCGTGAAATGTCGGCAACTGTCCTGCACGATGAGTTGGGTGTTCCGGTTGTCGGCGACGTGGAAGTGCCGGCCGCGGCCGATCGGAATGCGCTCGTAGAGGTCGTCGCAGACAAAGAGCGCCTGCCACAATTGCAGCAGATCGGCTTCGCCCTCGAGCCGGATGCCCAACTGCTTGCGAACCGCACTCGAGCCGCCGTCGCAGCCGACCAGATAGCGCGCGCGCAGCGTGAGTTCGCCCGCCAGGGCGGCCATGTCGTGGGTGGCGGGTGCCGCAATCGGTTGCGTCTGCACAGTGACCCCTTCGTCGTCCTGTTCGAAGGAGCGAAACTCGCAGCCGAAATGGACAGTGACGTTGGGCGTGTTCTCGGCCACCCGCTTCAGGAGGGGCTCCAGGGTGTACTGCGAGATCAGCTGGTAGGGTTCGAGCGGCTCGCGCCCGTCGGTGCAGGCCCTGCTGCGGGCTTTCAGTTCGTCGACCGAGGGGTAGGGCAGGTGCAGCAGCGGCGGGTCGATGAGGCGCGTGACGATGAAGACATCCATCGGGTAGCTGCTCGGGTACCCTGCGGCCCGAATCGCCGGCTCGATGCCGAGCCGGCGATAGATTTCCATGGTGCGTGCGTTGCAGCGCTCCATCTTCGGGTGCGGGCTGGGCGCGAGGTTGCGCTCGATCACGGTGCAGCGCACGCCACGTCGTCCCAGATCGATGGCGAGCGTGAGTCCGACCGGGCCTGCGCCGACGATCAGAACATCGGTGTCAAATCGAGTCATGCCGTGTTCCTGTCTCTGACCTGCGCCGCGAGGTCTGTAGTCGCGCGCGGGCATTCTCTGTGGCTTCTGCAGGGTTGCAGAAGTGTCATGGTACCCAAGGCACTGGCTGCCCGTGGCATCATCTGCCCCCGACTCACCGATCGCAGCGAGCCCGCAGCATGACCGATTTCATCACCCTGGAAACGAGCACCCTCGAGCAGGATGAGGGTTACAAGCTGGTGATCGGCGCCGTCGTGCCACGCCCGGTGGCCTGGATCACCACGGTGGATGCGGCCGGACGAGTCAACGCAGCGCCGTTCTCCTCCTACAACTACGTGTGTCACTCGCCACCCATGCTGGCGGTGAATATCGGCGACCGGGCAGGTGAACTGAAGGACACGGCGCGAAACATGCTCGCCACCGGCGAATTCGTGGTGAATGTCGCCACCGAGGACATGCTCGAGCCCATGCATGAGTCGGCAGCCGACTATCCGCCCGAGGTGAGTGAACCCGAAGTGCTCGGTATCGAGTTGCTGCCAGGGCGTTTCGTGAAGGTGCCGCGCATTGCCGGGTCGCCGGTCCAGATGGAGTGTCGGCTCGACCGTTCGATTCCGCTCGGTCGAGCCGGCAGCACGCTCTACATCGGCGAGGTCATCGCCTTTCATGTGGCGAGCGATCTCTACGTCGATGGCCGTATCGACAGCGTGCGCATGCGGCCCGTGGCGCGACTGGGCGGGCCTTTCTACGCCGGCCTTGGCACCATCTGGAAACGTGCCATGCTGCAGCAGGCGCCGGCAGGTGCTGGGGCGGTACGCACGAAGGCTTGAAGGAACAGGGCTCGAGGAGATGACCATGGCACGGCCTGGTGGGCGCGAAAGGGATGCGGGTGGGTGGGCGAGCACGACGCGCGGCACGGTTGCCCGCGGTGTCATGGCAACCTGCGCCGTCGTCATGGGGCTCGTGCCCGTCGGCGCAGCCCTGGCGCAGGGCTTTCCGAATCACGCCATACGCATCATCAACCCCTACGCCGCGGGTGGCCCGTCGGAACTGGTGACGCGGGTCGTGGCCTCGGGCCTTTCCACCGAACTGGGGCAGCCGGTGCTCATCGAGGCCAAGCCCGGCGCAGGTACCGTGATCGGTGCCGATTTCGTGGCGAAAGCGGCGCCCGACGGGTACACGCTGCTCCTCACGACGCTCGCGCCGGTCATCGTGCAGCCGCTCATCAATCCGAACATTCCGTACGATGCGCGTCGCGACTTTGCCCCGGTGGGGCTCTTTGCCAGTGTGCCGAACCTCATCGCGGTGCATCCTTCGCTGCCGGTGCGCACGCTGGCTGAACTGGTCGAGCGTGCCCGACGAGAGCCGGGCCGGCTGACCTATGCGTCGGCTGGCACCGGCACCAGCCCGCACCTGGCGGGCGAACTGCTGCGCCAGATGGCCGGCATCGACATCACGCATGTGCCCTACCGCGGCGCGGCACCAGCCGTGGTCGACGTGGTGTCGGGCGAGGTTGCGGTGTCCTTTCTCAACATCACGACCCAGATCCAGTACGTACGGACCGGCCGGTTGCGGCCGCTCGCGATGACGACCGCGAGCCGCTCGGTGCTGCTGCCCGAGGTTCCTACCGTCGCCGAATCGGGCTACGCGGGCTACATCGCCGAATCGTGGAACGGCCTTGTCGCGCCCGCGGGTACCCCGCGTGCCGTGATCGATACGCTATCGCGGGCCATGCTGAAGGTGATGGCGACGCCCGCGGCTCGTGACAAACTGCTTGCCATGGGCGCCGAGGAGCGCTCGCTCGGACCTGATGCGTTTGCCGCCTACCTGGCAGCCGACGAGGCGCGCCTCGCGCCGATCGTGAAGGCGCTCGGGTTGAAGCCCGAGCAGTAGTCGCGCCCGAGCGGGCGTCATGCAAAATGTGGCGTGAGTCGATTCGGGCAAGGCGGATCCAGCCGATTCAGAGTGTCTACACAAGGAGAGGGCAATGCGTCGTGCAGCATGGGTCGTAGCGGCCGCTCTTGCGGTCTGCGCTGGGGCAACCGGTGCGCAGGAGTATCCGGCACGGCCGGTGCGGGTCTTCGTCGCCAACTCGGCGGGCTCGCTCGCGGATGTGGTCTCGCGCCTCGTATTCGGCAGGCTCTCGACCCTGCTCGGTCAGACCTTCCTCATCGAGAATCGGCCCGGTGCCGGCGGCACCCTCGCTGGCGAGGCGGCCGCCAAGGCGACACCGGATGGTTACACGCTGCTCTATGCATCGGACAGCACGATGACGATCGGGCCCGCGCTCTACACGCTCGGCTACGATCCGGTGCGCGATTTCGCACCCGTCTCGCTCGTTGCGAAGATTCCCACCGGGCTGGTTGCGCACCCGTCGCTCGGGCTGAAGACGCTCGATGAGTTCATCGCCTATGTGAAGGCGCATCCGGGCAAGCTCAACTATTCCAGTGGCGGTCCGGGCCATGCCACCCATCTGGGCATGGAACTGTTTCTGAATCGGGCTGGCCTCGACATGGTGCATGTGCCTTACAAGGGCACCGGGCCGGCCTTGCAGGCCGCTCTGACGGGCGAGGTCGCTGCAACCGATCTGGGTCTCGGGATGGTGCTCTCGGCGATGCAGGATGGCCGCCTGACCCCTCTGGCGGTTGTGGGCCCTCGCGCCGAAGGCGTGTTGCCGACGGTGCCCGACCTTGGCAAGCGGGTGGCCGATGCCGAGTACGTGTCCTGGCAGGCCGTGTTTGCGCCTGCGCGTACGCCACGAGCCATCGTCGAGCGTTTGCATGAGTCGCTCGGCCGTGCAATGGCAACGCCGGAGTTGAAGACGCGCATGATGGATACCGGCATGGCCAACGTACCCAGCACCCCCGAGGAATTGGGGCGCATGGTGGTGCGCGATCTTCAGGTCAATGGTGACATGGTGCGTCGGCTGAAATTGAAGGCCGATTGAGACCGGCCATGACCGGGTGCGGTGCCCGTGCCCTGGCACGCCCTGGGGTCCGCACGTCGGGCCCCGATCGGTCGGCCCGATCCGTCGGCCCGATCCGTCGGCCCGGTCAGTCGGCCGGACGCGTGAGCGTCATCGAAGGGCGCTCGTCGATGGGTCCAAACCAGTCGGCGAGGGCCTTGTGATCGTGTCGCCAGTCGATCGCGCTGAAGCGGTAGTCGATGTACCCCAGAGCACAGGCAATCGTGACCTGCCCGATGGTGGCCAGGGGTCCGGGGTCACGCAGGCCACCCCGCATCGCCTCCGAGCGCTGCGCCGTTTCGGACGCCCGCAGCGCCGGCACCTCGCGCTCGAGCCAGTCGAGCGTGGCTGCAAGCTTTGCCTCGAAGGCCGCAATCAGGTCTGCCGATATCTGTCCTTCGGGGCGTACGCGCTCGTTGCGCCATAGCACCAGGGCCTCGATGAGTCCGTTGGCAATCGAGTGCCAGCGCAGTGCCTCGACGCGCGCCGGGCCGGTCGCCGGCATGAAACGCTGACCGCCATGGCGTGAATCCAGAAAGTCGATGATCGCCAGCGAGTCGGGTATGACGACCCCATCGTCCGTCACCAGGGTCGGGATCTTCGCGAGCGGGTTGATCGCCATGAGTTCGCGATTGGGCGCGGTCATCGCGACCGGGCTGCGAACGACTTCGAGCGTGCTCGCCAGGTGAGCCTCGTGCGCGAAGACCATGACCTTGCGAACGAAGGGGGAACGCGGTGACCAGTGCAACTGCATCATGAGCGGTGCTACTCCCATCGTGCGCCGGCGGCGCGGGCTATTGGTATCCAGCGGGCATTTTCCGCGCGGATGAACGCCGCGAATTCATCGGGCGAACTCGCGACCGGAATGGCACCCTGGCGGGTGAGTGCATCCACCAGGTCGGGCATGCGCAGTGCTGTCAAGGCGGCCTGATTGAGCCGGTTGATGATGTCGCGTGGCGTACCGCCCGGCGCGAGTAGCCCATACCAGTTGTTGGCCAGAACCCCGGGCAGGCCCGACTCGGTCGTGGTCGGGACCGCCGGCAGGGTGGGTGCGCGCCGCGCGTTGCCCATGGCGATGGGGATGAGGCGCCCGGCCACGATATGCGGCAGCACGACGGGTATGTCGGCGAACATGATGTCCACCTGGCCGCCAAGCAGGTCGTTGACCGCTGGAGCCGCCCCACGGTAAGGCACATGAACGATGTCGATGCGCGCCTCGCGCTTCAGGAGTTCTCCGGCCAGGTGCGGCATGCTGGCGGGGCCGGATGACGCAAAGCTGATGCGCCCCGGGTTCGCGCGCGCGTAGGCGACGAGTTCGGGCAGCGTCTTCACCGCGAGGCGGGGGATGGCCACCAGCACTTCCGGTGCATCGACAATCTGGGTGATGGCGGTGAGGTCGCGCTCAGGGTCATAGGGCAGTGTGGTGAGACCCGGTGCGATCGACAGCGCCCCGGCCGAGCACACCAGCAGGGTGTAGCCATCCGGGGCCGACTTGGCGACTGCGTCCGCTCCGATCACGCCTCCGGCGCCGGCGCGGTTTTCCACCACGACGGGCTGTCCGAGGACCCCCGCGAGTTTCATGCCGATCGAGCGTCCGATGATGTCCGCCGGCCCGCCCGCCGGGAAGTTGACCACGATGCGCAAGGGGCGCGATGGCCAGGTCTCCGCGTGCGCTGCCGGCATCACCAACGCGAGGAGTGCTGCCAGCGCACCAGCGCGAGCGGCGAGGCGGGTCGCAAGGCTGCGCGGTGCGCGGGTGGTGTTGGCTGACGAGTCGATCGCAGCAGCGGCGATTCCGAGGTCCGAGGCCTTGATGCCGAGATATCGGGTCATGTTCAGCGCCCCTTGAAGACCGGTGCACGCTTCTCGACCGCAGCCCGCGCGGCCTCGCGCGCATCTTCGGTGGCCATCAGCTTCGTGCTGTACTGCTGTTCGAGGGCGTACCCCTCTTCGACCGGAAGCCATTCGGTGCGGTTGAGTGCCTCCTTCGCCATGCGCAGGCCGAGCGGGCTCTTGGCAGCAATCGTCTCGGCCAGTTCGCGTGCCGCGGGCATCAGGCGACGCGCACTCACGAGTTGGTCGACCAGCCCGACACGATGCGCCTCCCAGGCGCTGATCGGCTCGCCGGTGAAGTACATCAGCCGGAGCATGCCGGGAGGCACCAGTCGGCCCAGGTGCGCGCCCCCGCCGCAGCGTCCGACATTGATCTCCGGGGTGCCGAAGGTGGCTCGTTCGGAAGCGATGCGGATGTCGGCAACTGCGGCCAGCACGTTGCCCGCGCCCAGCGCCGGCCCGTTGACGGCTGCGATCACCGGTATTGCGCACTGCCGTACCGCCCGGAAGGTCTCCCGTACGATTGCCGCTCGCGCCGGATCCTCGGCCAGTTGCGCGGCCATGAACTCCTGCAGATCGAGGCCTGCGCAGAAGGCCTTGTGGCCGCGGCCGGTGAGGATCACGCAGTGCACGTCGTCGCGCTGGCTGATTTCGTTGAAGACATCGGCGATGCGCTGGTAGAGCGCAAGCGTGAGCGCGTTCACGGGGGCACGGTCGATCGTGACCGTGAGCACCCGCCCGTTCTGTTCGACCACGATGTCGTTCATGCTGTCTCCTCGAGGCTGCCGGCGTGTTTCGCAGGCCGCAGGATACCCGCCCCTCAGGCACGCTGCACGCGCCTACAATGCGGCAACGCGCCCACCCCGGGAAGGATTGCTGTCGATGGCCGGACCCTTGTCACACGTGAAGGTGCTCGACCTCAGTCGAGTCATGGCAGGCCCCTGGGCCGGGCAGATGCTGGCTGACCTGGGTGCCGATGTCATCAAGGTCGAGCGCCCTGGCGCCGGTGACGATACCCGGTCCTGGGGTCCGCCCTTTCTGACTGCGGCTGATGGCTCGCCGACCCGCGAGGCCGGGTATTTCCTCTCCGTCAACCGTGGCAAGCGTTCGGTTGCCGTCGACCTTGATCAGCCCCAGGGGCAGGCTGTCGTGCGGGCTCTGGCCGCTCGCAGCGACATTCTGATCGAGAACTTCAAGGTGGGTACGCTGGCGCGTTTCGGGCTCTCGTACGAGGATCTCAAGCCCTTGAACCGCGGACTCATCTATTGTTCGATCACCGGGTTCGGGCAGACCGGTCCGCGCGCATCGCACGCAGCCTATGACTTTCTCATTCAGGCCATGGGCGGCCTGATGAGCGTGACTGGCGAGCGGGCAGGGCGCCCGGGCGCCGGGCCGCAGAAGGTGGGTTTGCCGATCGTCGACATCATGACCGGCATGTACGCAAGCGTGGCCGTGCTCGCGGCCCTGGCGCGTCGCACCGAGACCGGTGAGGGCGACTTCATCGATCTGGGCATGCTCGATGTGCAGACCGGCATCCTTGCCAATCAGGCGATGAATCATCTGGTGTCGGGTCGGGTGCCGCAGCGCACCGGCAATGCGCATCCCAACATCCAGCCGCAGGACGTGTTTCCCTGTGCCGATGGCGATCTGGTGATCGTCGTGGGCAATGACGCGCAATTCGTGAAGCTGTGTCAGGGGCTGGGCGCGCCCGCGCTCGCTGCCGACGAGCGATTCATCACCAATGCGGCCCGCGTGCGCCATGTCGATGCCTTGCGCGAGGCGCTGGCCATGGTGCTCGCAGGGCAGTCACGGCAGCACTGGATCTCCCGGCTCGAACCCCTGGGGGTGCCTTGTGGCCCCATCAATACCATCGATGAGGTCTTTGACGATCCGCAGGTTCGTCACCGTGCCATGCGCGTCGATCTCCCGCACCCGTTGGCTGGCACGGTGCCGCAGGTGGCGAATCCCATTCGATTTCGCGCGGCACCGATCGAGTACCACCGTGCGCCGCCCTTGCTGGGTGAACACACGCTGGAGGTCTTGCGCGAACTGGGTCTGGAGCCAGGACATTAGCGCCCAAGGGTGGGCCCATGATGGCTCACCGGTCCGTTTTTCAATGACAGGCTGCGCCGCGCGCGCCCGCTTCACCGTCAGGGAGTCATGGTCACATGCCGCGCATACCGCTTTTTCCCCTCGAGGTCATGACCGATGAGCAGCGTGCCGTGCTGCATGACATCGTCTCGGGGCCACGCGGGACGATCAAGGGCCCGTTGCGGGCCGTGCTTCATCGGGCCGAACTGGCCGATCGCTGGCAGCGTCTGGGCGAGATCCTGCGCTATCGCACGAGTCTGCCGCCACGCCTGTCGGAACTGGCCATTCTGATCACGGCACGCGCGATGGACGCCCAGTTCGAATGGTTTGCCCACGAGCCGCCGGCGCGTGAGGCAGGCATCGCCGATGCGGTGATCGCGGCGCTGCGCGTGGGTGCCGTGCCTGCAGGCCTTGCCGGGGACGAGGCCGCCTTGCATCGGTACTGCGTCGAACTTCACCGCGACCATGCGGTGAGCGATGCCACGTATGCGGCGGCCCACGAGCACCTGGGTACGCTCGGGGTGGTGGAACTCACCGCTCTGGTGGGTTACTACACGATGGTGGCGATGACGCTCAACGCACACCAGATTCCGCTGCCCGACGGGGTCGAACCCCCGCTGCCCATGGTGTCGACCGACTCGCGCTGAGAGCGGTGGCCGGCTCGCAGGCCCGGTACCCGCAGGTACCCGGCCTGAGGCTGCGGAAAACTAGCGCTTGTCGATCGAGGTTGCGCCCGCACCGAAGATCGCAAACATGATGTAGCCCCCGGCCATGGCCACGTTCTTCATGAAGTTGTTGAGCTGCGGCACCAGGGCAGCGTCGGGAGCGGCCCAGAAAGCGTGGAACAGGGCGCCGGCGACGATGCAGAAGGCAGCCATCAGCCAGGCACAGAGGCGCGTACGCCAGCCCAGGATGAAGAGCACGCCCACGGCAATCTCGAAGGCAATCACCAGTGGCGTCACGATGTCGGCCATCGGCAACTGGGTCGATATGTACTTCATCGTGCCTTCGAAGCTCATGAACTTGCGGATGCCGGCCACGATGAAGATGTGGCCCATGAAGATACGGGCAATCAGCATCAACGTGGCATTGCTGGCGGCGGACGAACCTGAATCGAGCGAACTGGAACTCATGGCAAACCTCCTTGTGTGAATCCGACCCTGAACACAGCCGGTGCCGCAGAGTGTAACCGCACTCGGTGGTGATTCAACTGCACCCGCGTTGCCTGTTGTAGAGTCACGTCATCGAAGATGAACATTGCTGAGGTGAGGTCATGGCAGACGACACGGTTCCCGAGGTGCGTGAATTCGATGTGGGGGGCGTACGCCTGCCACGACCGTTTCGTATCCGGCGGCTCGGGCACTTCGGCGTCAATGTGCTCGACATGGAAGCGGCGCGGCGCTTCTATTGCGATTTGCTCGGATTCAGGATTTCGGACCCCATCGATTTCGGCGCCCGTGTGCCTCCCGAGAAGCGTGATGCTGTCGGGTCCGGCGTGGGCTACTTCACGCGCCATGGCACCGACCATCATTCGTTCGTGCTTTTCCCGCGTCGGGTGCTCGCCGAACTCAATCCGCTGGTGCGCGAATTTCCGCAGGTAACCAGCAACCAGATCACCTGGCAGGTGGGATCCCTGCGCGAGGTGGCTTCGGGCTTTGACTGGTTCACCTCGCGCGGCCGTCGGGTCGTGCGCTCGGGGCGCGATCTGCCGGGTTCCAACTGGCACTTCTACCCGGTCGACCATGATGGGCACATCAATGAGTTGTATTACGGCATCGAGCAGGTGGGCTGGGATGGCTACAGCAAGCCGGTCGCCATGCACGGCATTCGTTACACCACCCCGCCCGAGCTGCCGCATCTGTCGGAGCTGGCTGAAGTCGAACATGCCTTGAACAAGGGCATTCCCCTCAATTCGGGTCTGCGCGTGAAGGAATCGGCCGACGAGACCTTCGATGTGGGTGGCGTGCTGCTGGCACGCCCGTTCAAGGTGGTTCGAATCGGGCCCGTGCGACTTTTCGTTGCCGATGTCGAGCACGCCCTGCAGTACTACCGCGACGATCTCGGGCTGGCCGTCACCGAGGAGGTCAACTGGAAGGGCCATCGCTGCGTCTTCCTGCGGGCCAACACCGAACATCATTCACTCGCGCTTTATCCCATGGCGCTGCGGGCCGAACTCGGACTGTCCGAGCACACCACGCTCATGTCCTTCGGGCTGCAGGTGGGCTCATATCGCCAGTTGCGCGACTCGCTCGATTATCTGAAGAAGGCGGGGGTCACCATCCGGCATCTGCCACCGGAACTCTTTCCGGGCATCGACTACAGTGCGTTCGCACTCGACCCCGAAGGGCATGCGGTGCAGCTCTACTACTACATGGAACAGGTGGGCTGGGACGGCCGCCCGCGTCCGGCCGGGAGTCGACCCGTGATCGACAACGATCACTGGCCCGATACCGTGGCTGGCATGAGCGATTCCTTTCTGGGCGAGCCTTTTCTGGGGCCGCTCGGCTGAGTCACCGCCAAGGCACGATGACACCCGGTGGTCCGCGGAAGGGCCATCGGTCTGACGACAGGTGCGGCTCCGGCCCAGACCTCACGGTGCCGTACCAGCCCGGGGCATCGACCCCGGCCAGCGGGAGTCTGCGGTGACAGCGATGCAATGTGACCTGCTCGTGCAGGGTGGTACGGTATTCGACGGGAGTGGTGCGCCGGGCGTTCCAGCCGATGTCGCGATCGCCAATGGGCGCATCGTAGCCGTGGGTGCCAATCTGGCGGTGCAGGCCGGGCAGGTGATCGATGCGCGCGGTCTGGCCGTGGCGCCTGGCTTCATCGACATCAAGACACACTCGGACTTCACCCTGCCGATCAACCCGAGGGCCGAGAGCAAGGTGCGTCAGGGCGTCACCACCGAGATCATCGGTCACTGCGGATTCTCGGTTGCGCCCTGCCTGCCCGACAAGGTGGAACTGCTGCGTGACTATCTGAGCCCGAGTGCGCCCTGGCTACCCTTTCGCGCCACGGACTTCGCAGGCTATCTGGGTACCTTTCCCGCCACCGCAGTGAATGCCGGCATGCTGGTCGGACACAATACCCTGCGACTGATGGTGATGGGCATGGCCGATCGTGCGCCCACCGAGGCCGAACTGCAGGGGATGGTCTGGCTGCTCGAGGAGGGGCTTCAGGCCGGGGCACTGGGTCTGTCGACCGGGCTTTTCACAGCGCCTGGCAGCTACGCCCGTGTGCCTGAACTGCACGCGCTTGGCGCGGTGCTGCGGCGCTACGACGCGCGCTATTTCACCCACCTTCGCGACGAGTCGAATGGCGTACTTGCCTCCGTCGAGGAGGCCATCGCCTTTGGCGAGGCCTGCGGCGTGCATGTACAGATCGTGCACTTCAAGTGCTCGGGCACCGACAACTGGGGCAAGGTGAGTACGGCCCTTTCGATGATCGAGGCGGCGCGGGCCCGCGGCGTGCGCATCGACTGCGATGCCTATCCGTATACCGCGGGCAGCAATCCGCTCAAGAACATCCTGCCGCAATGGGTGCAGGCGGGTGGTGTGGCTGCGATGCTCGAGCGCCTGCGTGAACCGGCCGCGCGCGATCGCATTCGCGCCGATGTCGCGGCGCAGGGCCTCAACAACTGGGGCCGGGTCGAGTCCTGGGACAGCGTGCGCATCTCGATCTCGCCCAACCTGCCGCAGCATGCCGGCACGACCATCGCGGAACTCGCGCGGGCGCGGGGGATCGATCCGGTGGATGCACTGTGCGACTACCTCATCGAGGACAAGGGTGCTACCCGCGTACTCGTGATCTCGATCGCGGAGGATGACGTTCGAACGCTCATCCGTTCACCGGATGCGCTGGTGGGCTCCGACGGCAACTGCGTGGCCGACTACGGCACGGTATCGCAAGGCATGCCACATCCGCGCTTCTATGGCACGTTTCCGCGGGTGATCGGTCACTATGTCCGCGAGGAGCAACTGGTGAGCCTCGAGCAGGCCATTCACAAGATGACCGGGGCAACGGCCCGTGCGCTCGGCCTCACCGACCGTGGTCTCCTGAATCCCGGGTCGTGCGCCGACCTCGCGCTCTTCGAGCCCGAGGTCTTCATCGATCGATCGACTTATGCCGATCCGCACCAGTATCCGGCGGGTGAGCGCACCACGGTCATCGTGAACGGCGTGGTGGTGGTGGACAACGCGAGGCACACCGGCGCGCTGCCCGGCAAGGTGCTGCGGCGCGCCCCTGGCGGTTCAGTGAGTTGATGCGACGCCACAGCGGGGCAGGAAAGCACGCTGATGCCACGGCAAGGCCGGGCACGGCACGGCAGTCCAGTGCAGCACGCTGATGCGAAGGGGAGCGCGGAGCTCCCGATGGCAGTCTTGTCGGCTACTCCATCGGCCAGCGCAAGGTCACGATCTTCTTCATGTCGAGCCGGCTCGCGATCCGCTCGGCGGTAAGGCCCACTTCGCGCATGACATCGTCCTGATCGATCAGGGTCACGCGGCTGTCGCGGACCACCTGACGACCCGCGATGTAGACATGGCGCACGGTATTGCCGGTGGCGCTGTACACGAGATTCGAGACAGGGTTGTAGAGCGGCTGCCATTCCGACGCCGTGGCATCGAACATCACGAAGTCGGCTTCCTTGCCGACCTCGATCGACCCGGTGCGATCACCGAGCCCTGCCCCGCGTGCGCCATTGATCGTCGCCATCTCCACGGCATGCTCGGGGGGCATGACGCGCGGGTTGGCGCGCGCCTCCTTGTAGCCACAGGCGCACAGACGCATCTCCTGCACGATATCGACGAGGCCCGAGCAGGCGTGGTCGGATCCCAGACTCACGTTGACGCCCAGAGCCATCAGCTCGGGATGCATGCCGATATTGATGTAGCCATACCCGTTGTGCAGGGACGATGAGGGGCTGCACACCAGGGTGGGCTTGCGCCGCGCGAGGATCTCGATTTCCTGCGGCTCGAGCCAGCCCGCATGGACGAGCATCGTGCGATGGTCGAGAACGCCCAGGGATTCGAGCCGCTCGACCTCCGCCATGTTGGAGCCTGCGGTACTTGCGTCGCGGGTCTGGTAGGAAAAGCAGGCGTGGGTCTGGAGCACCGAGCGATGGCGGTCGGCCAGTGCCTTCAGGCCGACGATGAGTTCGTCCGATGCGTTCGGCACGCCGCGGAACGAGGCACTGACCGTGAGGCGTCCGTCGTAGGCGCCGCTGTAGCGCTCGAAGAGTTCACCGGTTTTCTCGAGACAGGCCTCGGTGGTCTCGATCATGCGTGCCGGGAGCAGGTTGGCCACGGCCTTGGTCTTGTCGAAGCAACTCGTGGCCGTGGTCATGCGAAGACCGCTTGCCATCACGGCACGCACCGTCGCATGGGGGTGGTAGTTGCCCGGGTCGACAAAGCTCGTGACGCCATGACGCAGCAGTTCGATGGCTGCCAGCTGCGAACTCACATAGACATCGTCTTCCGTACTGGCCGCCTCGAACGGATACATCCGCTCATAGAGGAAGGACTGCGCGTTGGCTTCGTCGGCGAGGCCTCGCGCCATCTGGAACGAGGCGTGCAGGTGGCTGTCGGTAAAACCGGGGGTCACTACGGTGCGTGCACCATCGACCACCTGGTCGGCGCGCCAGTCGCGCAGGATGTCCTCGGATTTGCCGACGGCTACGAAGCGCCCGCCGCGAATGGCGAGCGCTGCATCGCGAATCACGCGTCGGCTCGGGTCGACGCTGATCAGCCAGTCGATATGGGCAACGATGAGATCGGCGATCCGCGCCTCAGCCGGGCTGTTCGAGGCTCCGGCACGGGTCGTCTGGTCGGGTGCTGGGGTCTCGGTGCTCATGGGTTGTGCTCGCTCAGACGCCGAGTGCTGCCGGCAGGGGAATGGCAAGGCGCGCAGCCAGCGCGCGCAGGTCGGCGGCCACCGGCGGCGGCAGCGGGATTCCGGTTTGTGCGCGCAACCGCATCATGCGATCGCCGCGCTCGCCCGGGGTCATGGGGGGCTCGGCCGGGTCGGTGGCTGGCAGCGCATGGATGTCACGGGCCAGACGTCCGGCTTCCAGCGCGAAGGCGGCCGGATCGATGAAGCGCGCGATGTCGATGGCAATGCACACGCCGTTCTGCCGGTGCCGCTTGCCCGCAGCGGTGCCTTCGAGCGATTCGGCCAGCAGCGGGTTGCCCGCCAGCACGCTCGAGAGCAGTTCGATCATCAGCGCAAGACCTGACCCCTTTGGGCCTGCCATCGGCAGAGGCACCCAGGCTTGCGCCGGGTCGGTGGTTGGGTTTCCCTCGCGGTCGATGGCAAGGCCGGGCGGCAGCGTCTGTTTCATCTTGCGGGCCTGGGCAATGCGCCCCAGCGACACCACGCCCGAGGCGATGTCGAGCACGATCGGTGACTGTGCGTCACCGCCCGGTGCTGCGATCGACAACGGACTCGTCGAGACCCCGGCTGCACGCGCGCCGTGATACGCCATGTTGGGCGAGGAGCCGGAAAAGGCGATCCCGAGGCACTGTGCTTCGGTGGCGTGCCGGGTGTAGTAGCCGAGCGCTGCGGTATGCGTCGTGGCGCGCACGACCGCGATCCCGATGCCCGCCACGCGTGCCCGTGCGATGGCCTCGTTCATGCCGCGCATCATGGCCACCGGACCGGGCGCCCGATCGGCCTCGATGCTCACGGAACCCGCAGCCACTTCCTTTACGACCATGGCCGGGGTGGCGTTCATGTCGCCGAGATCGATCAGTTCGACATAGCGCGGAACGCGCGTGACCCCGTGTGTGTCCACACCGCGCAGATTGGCCCAGAGAAGCGCATCGGCGACGGTGGCGGCATGCTCGTGCGACATGCCGCGAACCCTGAACGCCTGCTCGGTGAAGACGCGCAGGTCCGGGACCGGAACGACCACGCGGCCTGCGGGCGCCGGGGCGCCTGTGGCCCCGGCTGGCAGCGAGGGCAAATCGCTCACGCGGCACGGGCCGGCAGGTACTTCTCGAGCCAGTTCTTCACCAGATTGATCACCAGCGGGTTGCCCTCGGAGAGCAGGAAGTGATCGACATTGGCGATGAGGTGAAGGTCGACCGGTTGACGTGCGTGCTGGAAGAGTTCGACCGACTGTTCGGTCGGCGTCACCGAATCGTTCGAGGGGTGCAGCAGCAGCAGCGGGCGTGGCGAGATCTGGCCAACCACGTCATTGGCCATGAACTCGAACATGCTTTCCACCACCTCGAACGGAAACTCCAGGTGCGAGCCCTCCGAGAGGTTGCCACGCAGATGCGGCGGAATCGGCACGATGTCGTAGCGGGGCACGCGGATCGACCGACCTGTTTCGGCCCGCACGCGCTTGCCTTCGGCCATCATGTCGGTGAAGCGCTTCCACGCTTCGTCAGATTCGTGCTGCTTGCGAAATTTCTTCTCGCCGTTGCCCCAGCCACCCGAGGACATCACCGCAGCGATGCGGGGCTCGACCCCCCCGGCATAGCAGGCAACCGCTGCGCCGAAGCTGTGGCCGTAAACGCCGATTGATCCGGGCAGGATGTCGCTGCGGCTCGCCATGTAGGTGAGCGCATTGCGGGTATCTTCGACCTGTTCCAGGCAGATCACGCGGGCACGTTCGCCCTCGCTCTCGCCGCAGCCGCGAAAGTCAAAGCGCAGCGAGGCATAGCCCCAGCTGGCGAGGAGTTCGGCGGTTATCTTCATCCAGTTGGCTTCCTTGTTGCTGCCAAAGCCGTGCAGCAGGAGGAGTGCGGCGCGCCGTTCGCCCGGCGCGAGGCCATCAGGGGTGCGCACGACGCCCGAGAGGGTGAGGCCGTCGGATACAAAGCTGACGCGTTCTTCCATGTTGCGCATTCTCCGTGGGGTGGTGCAGTGTCGGGCGGCGGGCCCGAGGGAAAACGGATTGTACCGTTGCCCTGCCGGCTTATCGCCAGGAGGGTTCTCAGCTGAGCGGAATCATCACGTTGTCGCGGAACGCCGCGCGCGTCTGCAGGCGTTCGAAGTAGGCGTCCAGGTGCGGCATCGAGGGGCGCTCGACCGGCAGGCGATACCAGCGATGCACGAACGTTCCCAGGGGAATGTCGCCCATCGTGAGCGCATCACCGGCAATGAAGGGACGAGTGGCCAGTGCCTTGTCGACGATCTGGAACGCATCGTTTGCAGCAGCGGTCTGGGTCTCGATCTCCTTCAGGTTGCGATTCTCGGGCGCACTGCGAATCAGTCCCCAGAAGACGGGTGTCACCGAGGGCTGCAGCGTGGTGGTCGCCCAGTCCATCCAGCGGTCGGCATCAGCACGCACGCGAAGTTCGGTGGGCCAGAGGCTGCCCTCGCCGTGGCGTGCGGCCAGGTAGCGCACGATGGCATTGGATTCCCACAGCACGAACCCCTCGTCATCGATGGTCGGTATGCGGCCATTCGGGTTCATCGCGCGGTAGTGCGATTCGTTCACGACGCCGAACTGCATCCCGGCTTCGATGCGTTCGTGCTCGACGCCGAGTTCGGCCAGCGCCCAGCGCACTTTCTGCACGTTGATCGAGGTGATGCGTCCCCAGAGTTTCAGCATGATTGTTCTCCATTGGTGATCGGTCTGGACGCGAGGTTTGATGACGGCAGGCAACCCCGCAGGCTCGGTGAGGTCAGAGGTCAGGGTCAGCGCGCTTGGTCTCAACGGCCAGATGCGGATTGAACATCGCCCCGGTGGCCGACTGCGCGGCGCAGGCCCCGGCATCGAGAAAGGCTCGGGCATCGGCCGGATCGGTGAGGCCGCCCACACCGACGATCTCGAGGCGAAGCCGGTCGTCATCGATGATCTGACGGGCGGTGCGCACGGTCTCGAGTGCAATCGGCAGGATGCGTTTGCCGATGACCCCAGCCCGTTCGCGCCCGGGCGGAAAGGCGGGGGTGCCGTCGGCTCTGACGATTCGCCGCGAGGGTGCGTTGATCATCACGATCGCATCGGCATGACCGTTCACGGCGTGCAGGAAGGCGCGCAGGCTTGCGATGTCCTCGAACGGACCGGTCTTCAGCAGAACCGGACGCCCCTGCGAGGCGCCCCTGACCGTTCGGGCAATCTGCCCCGAGCGTTCGATGTCGCGATACAACTCGCCTTCGGCACGACCCACGTTGGGGCATGAGAGGTTGGCTTCGACGGCATCGACGCCGGCTTCGCAGACCTGGCGGGCCAGTCGATCGAAGTCGGCGATGAAGGCCGTATCGGATACGGTGTCGCCCGCGGTTCCGACAATCGAGCCGATCAGCAGCTGCCCTTCACCGATCGAGTGACAGGCGCGCTCCAGATCCGGCTGCCACAGGCTGGGGGGTGCCGAGGGCATGCCGAAGGAGCCTGCGAGGGTGAGTCCGGACAGCACCGAAGGCCGATCGACCACATGCAGAGGTGCCTCCGGATCGTTCAACTGCCGACCGAGTTCGGCATCATCCAGGTGCAACCAGTTGGGTGCGCTCCCGCACAGGCGGGCCATGCTGCGCACCGTCTTGAAGGTGAGGATGTCGAACCCCAGGTGTGCATACGTTTCGACCCACCGGCTGGTCGACAGGATGCTGGCCGGAATGCCCAGACGTGAGCGAACCGGCAGGCCCAGAAACATTTTCAGCGGTGTGGCCGGCACATCGGGAAACGGCCCGGCGAAGTCAGGCCCGTTCACGTAATTCCACTCGAAACTCTGATCGAAACGATAGGTCTGGCCCGGCATGGGCGGCGGGGGTGGCAACGAGGAGGGCAGGTGGGATGACACGGAGGGCTCGGGTCGGAGGCTGATGCGCGGCGGATGGATGGATGCGAGCGGCGAGGATTCGTGTGCGCGGTGTTGCAGGGACGGTGTGATCGGTCTGCGCCTGCGCTCAGCCGCCAGTGTACCGACCTCGAGGGGCCCGGTGTATCCTCGGGTCACATGAGGCTGGGCCAGGCAACCGAGGAGACCGGTATGGATTCGCGCAGGGGATTTCTGAGCCGCGGTGTCGCCCTTGCGGGCGGTGTGGCACTTGCGAGTGTCGCGCGCGGTGGTGCAGCCCAGGGCCTTGTGGCCGGCGCTTCGGTGGCGTCCCCCGGCGGTGCCAGCGCTGCGGTCGTGATGCCGGGCGCGCCTGCTGCGGATCGTGCGCTGGGTACCGTTTCCGGGCGCGATTACGAAGCCCTCAAGTCGGCCGATGGCCTGGCTATCCGGCTGGCTGTCTGGCGCAAGCAGTTGGTCCGTACCGCGGCTGGTACCCACGGGGCACCGGCTGTCGAGCGCCCTCCTCTGGTGCTTGTCCACGGTTCCTCAACCGCAGGGCGGGCTTCCTACGACCTTCAGGTGCCGGGCAAGCCACACTATTCGGCCATGGACTGGCTGGCGCGCCATGGGTACGACGTCTGGTGCTTCGACCACGAGGGCTACGGTCGATCGGACAAGCGTCGTGCGATCAACGCCGATGTGGCCAACGGGGCTGACGATCTGCTGACGGTCTGTGATCTGGTTCGGCGCGAGACCGGTGCGGCGAAGGTTCTGCTCTACGGTGTTTCGTCGGGGTCGTTGCGTGCAGGTCTTTTCGCGCAAAGACATCCCGATCGCGTGGCGCGGCTTGCGCTCGACGCGCTGGTCTGGACCGGGGAGGGAAGTCCCACCCTGGCCGAGCGGCGCAAGCGTCTCGACCAGTGGCGATCGAACAATCGTCGACCCCTCGATCGGGCTCTGGTAGAGAGCATCTTCACCCGCGATCACCCGGGTACCGCCGAAGCTGACGTGGTGCGGGCCTTCGCCGATGCCCTGCTTGCGCAGGACAATTCGGTGCCAACGGGTACGTATCTCGACATGTCGGCTCATCTGCCGGTGATCGACCCTTCACGGATCCTTGCGCCGACGCTCGTGATGCGTGGTCAGTGGGACGGCATTGCCGCGTTCGAGGACGTGCTCGGGTTCTTCACCCGTCTGCCCAACCCCGATCGACACTTTGCGATCATGCCCGGCATCGCGCATTCGAGCATGCACGAGAAGAACGTCGAAACGGTCTATCACATCCTCGATACGTTCATGCGCCAGCCAGCGCCGATCTATCGAGGCTGAGCAGGGCCTCGGGTTTGAGGATCCGGAACGGCGTTGGCCGCATGCGGCTTCGAGCCAGTTCGAGCAAGGCCTTGTCCTTGCTCACGAGCACGTCAGCACACCCGTCGCGCGCGGCTTCCAGAAACTTCTGGTCGTCCGGGTCGCGACAGACGGGCAATCGGGCGAGCATGCGGGCAGGATCAGGGGGTGTCATCGGGCGGGCGTGGGCATCGTAGCGCACGAGCGCTGCCGAGCGCCGTTCTGCATCGAAGGGCAGATGCGCGTAGCCCAGTACCCGGATAAGTTCCTCTCGCAGATCGGCGCGTGTCATCAGGACGAGTTCCCCGCGCTCGAGGCGTTCAACCAGCCGTTGCCCGATCGGGTCGTCGAAGGCGAAGCAGTCCAGCACCACGTTGGTATCGAGCACGACGCGCGGGGCGGGGCATGCTGTGGTTGCGGGCCTGTCGCCCGGGATGCTGCTGGCGGGTTCTGCAATGGACATTCGGGCTGTTCTTGCGGGCTCTTGGGGTACGACGTGATCCGATGGCGCGATACGCGCGGCAGCCGTCCGGTCGTCGGGCCGGGTGCCAGGGTCGCTGCATTGTACGCAGGCGCACGTTCCGGATTTTCCCGGCTCGACGCAGGCGCACGTTTCGTTCTTCCACTACGATCGAGCCGATGAACGCCTCATCTCACCCGGGGATCTGCCGTGGCCGGTTGCGCTGCCTGTTCGCGCTGTCAGCCTGCGCCCGACGCGCGGTCCTCGGGACCGTACTGGCGCTGGCGGTCGCGACGGCACTGCCGGGCTCGCAAGCGCATGCCCAGCAGGCCTGGCCAATGCATCCGATCCGTCTCATCGTTCCTTACCCCGCGGGCGGCACCACCGATGTTCTTGCACGTGCGCTGGCCGAGCGCTACGGTCGGGTGTGGGGGCAGCCGGTCGTGGTCGACAATCGCGGTGGCGCGGCCGGTCTCATCGGCACCGATGCGGCGGCACGCGCTGCGCCTGACGGATACACGCTCGTGCTGGGCAACAACGCGACGCATGCAGCCAACGCAGCGCTCTTTCCTCAGGCGCGACTGGACGTATTGCGTGACTTCGTGGCTGTTGCCTTTCTGGCCTCATCAAGGCATGCCCTCGTGGTGCCCGCTGCGTCGAGTGCGCGCAGCATCGCCGACCTGATCGCCCTCGGTCGCAGTCGCCGTCTTGCCTTCGGCTCATCGGGGGTAGGCTCGGCCTCGCACCTCATCAGTGAAATGTTGCAGTTGAAATCGGGCATGGGTGCCGTGCACGTGCCGTATCGAGGGGCCGGGCCCGCACTCACCGATCTGCTGGGCGGGCAGTTCGACTTCATGACCGCGACCTGGGCGAGTGTTGCCCAGCAGGTCGCTGCAGGTCAGTTGCGCGCCCTTGCCATGGGTGGTTCGGCTCAGGGGACGTCGGGCCCGGTTGCGCATATCCCCCCGGGGGCAGGTGCTACCTCGTTTGTCGAGCAGGGATGGCCTGAACTCGATCTCGATGCGTGGTTTGCCCTTTTCGCGCCAGCTGCGACGCCGGTGCCGTTGCTCGAGCGACTCAACACCGAAGCGGCCCGCATGCTGGCAGATCGAGCGGTGACCGATCGGCTGCGCGCCATTGGTTTCGAGCCCAAGGCGCTGGCGCTGCCTGAATTGGCGGCGTTCTTTCCCACCGAGGTGATCCGGTGGGGTGCCATTGTTCGCGCGGTGGGTGTGCGCCTCGAGCAGGAGTCGGTGCGGTAGCCGGCCGCAAGACCGCCATCGCCGACTGCCGGCCCCCGGACCCCCCGCTGGAGCGTCATCAAGCGCTACCCGATGCCGGGCAAGGCGAACCCGGCGCAGACTCATGGGGCATGGTCGTGGATGCGGCACCCCGATTCGGCTTGCGGCGACGCCACCTGGTTGTCTCACTCCTTGTTCACGTCGTGTTTCTGGCCCCTTGGGTCGTGCTGCGGTGGGGGGATCCGGTACCGGCCGAGGCACTGGCGCCTTTCGCGCTCACGCTGGCGCCCGCGCGCGTCGCAGATCGCGAGGCTGAACCGATGGTCGAGCCTGCAACGGTTCGTGCACACCCCACGCCGGGGACCCGGTTGCCCCTGCAGGCGCCGATGACTCGGGCGCCATCGACCGCGGCGCCATCGACCGAGGCGTCATCGACCGAGGCGCCATCGGTCCGGAATCCGGAAGGCGATCCTGCGCCGGTCGATCCGGCGATCACATCACGACGAACGACCATTGCCGGGCCCGCCAGCGTGCTCTCGGGGGCGATCTCGGGCGATTCGCGATGGGATGGCAGGGCACCACGGAGTGTCGCCCAGTACCGCATGGCTTTCCTGATCGGATTGCGCAACCTGCTGGGCCAGGAGCCCGCGTGGGGCGCTGCGGACTCGTCAGTCGCGACCCACGGGGTCGAGGGGCCTGAGGCACCGATCCGCCTCGGCCTTGTGCTGGCCTTCGAGGCAGGGCGGCTCGCGAGTGCTCGTGTCGATCCGTCGGCCGCCGACGGTAACGCCGACGGGCTCGGCGCCCTTGGCGTGCTTCTGGTCGATGCCAGCGCGCGCCTTGCGCGCAGTTTGCCGCCCCCCGGGCCCTTGGCCGAACGCCCGTTCATCGTGCGCATCGAGGTGGTGCGCTGAACCACCTGCCACCGGCGCCCCGCGTTCCCGGCGTGGTTCCGGTGCCGCCCCGCTCAGCTCTGCACGATCTTCAGCGCATCCCAGGCAGTCTTCGCGATCAATGACCCGGAGAGCACCACGAAGAACGTGCGCACGAACTGTGTTCCGCGTGCGATGGCAAGCCGTGCGCCAACCTGAGCACCGGCGATGCTGGCGACAGCCAGGCTCGCCGCCAGCGGCCACATCACTTCGCCCGCCAGCCCGAAGGCCAGCAGCGCCGCGCCGTTGCTCGCAAGATTCAGGAACTTGGCGCCGGCCGATGCGTGCAGGAAGTCCATCTGATGATGGCGCGCGAGGAGGAACACCATCAGCGCCCCTGTGCCGGGCCCGAGGAACCCGTCATAGAAACCCAGCATGGCAAGGGCGAGGCCGCTCAGGACAAGCCCGCCGCCGCGCAGGCGCCGGGGCTGGTGCGCAACACCGAGTTGGCGGTTGCGCACCGTGTAGACAAGCATCGCCGCCAGCACGAAGGGCAGCATCAGTCGCAGGTAAGTCGAGGGCATGTGGTGGACAGCCTGGGCACCGAGCCACGCGGTGCCGAACGTGAGCACCATGCCGCCCCCCACCAGGCGCCAGGGCATGCGCACCCGCCGTGCGTAGCTGTTGGCTGAACTGATGAGACCGAAGAAGGAGCTGCCCTTGTTCGTGCCAAGCACGTCGGTGGGCGCAGCGTCTGGCAGCCCGCTGAAAAGCGAGGGCAGCAGCACGAGGCCCCCACCGCCGACGATGCCATCGAGCAGGCCGGCGGTGAAGGCCGCGCCGATGAGGAGAATGTGCGTGAGCAAGAAGCGTGTCGGTCAGGCGATCACGCGGCGCGCACCGCTGAAGCGGGAGCGCCAGTACGGGGCACTGACTCGGGCAATCTGCACCCAGGAGCCGGTGGCCGGTGCGTGCACGAATCTTTCCTGACCGATGTAGATACCGACATGGGAGAATTCGTCGCCGAGCGTGTTGTAGAAGACCAGATCGGCGGCCCGCAGGTCGTTGAGGTCGACAGGTTGGGCAGATCGTGCCTGGGCGCTGGCCAGGCGCGGCAGGACGAGCTTGCTCGTTCTGCGGTAGACATAGGTAACGAGGCCGCTGCAATCAAAACCGGTGATCGGGGAATGGCCGCCCCAGGCGTAGGGCGTGCCCACCTGCGACAGGGCGGCGAGCGCAATTTCGGTTCGACGTGGATCCCGGTCGGTGGCGAGCAACCGCTCGATGGCGTCGGGGCCGGGTGGCTCAGCGGGAGGCGGTTGGCCGGCCGGGGTAGGGTTGGGGCTGGATGATGGGGCACGCGCTTCCCCCGCCACGCGCGGTGGCGTTGTACTGCAGGCAGTCAGGCTGGAAGCCAAAACTGCAATTGAAATCATGAAGTTGCGCTTGTCCATTCAGGTACTTTATTCACAATGAACGTGCTTGTAAAGTTTCCTCCGTCGACCCTGCTCCGGGCCCTTTTCCAGCCGCCTCGTGCGCGGGGACGCACGTGAGCGGTATCGCGCCTGCGGCGCCGGGTGATGGCACCGTTGCCGCGGCCTTCGCCCCGGGCGGGGCGCTGGAGCGCGCGATTCCGGGTTACACCCGTCGGCCCGAGCAGGTCGAGTTTGCCGGGCTGGTCGATGAAGCGATCGCGAACCAGGGAACGCTCATCGCCGAGGCTGGTACCGGTACCGGCAAGACCGTGGCCTATCTCGTGCCGGCTCTCCTGCATGGCGGCAAGGTGGTGATTTCCACCGGCACCAAGACCCTGCAGGACCAGCTCTTTCATCGTGACCTGCCGCTGGTGCGTGATGCGCTCGGTATCGCGGTGAGCGCGGCCCTCCTCAAGGGGCGGGCCAACTACGTCTGCCACTATCACCTGGAACGCAATCTGGCCGACGGACGCCTTGCATCACGCGCTGCCGTGATGCATCTGCAGCAGATCGCGCGTTTCGCGCGCCGCACGACCAGTGGCGATCGGGGCGAGTTGTCCGATGTGCCCGAGGACTCGCCCGCCTGGGCGCTCGCCACCTCGACGCGCGAGAACTGCCTGGGTCAGAACTGCCCGAAGCATGGTGAGTGTTTCGTGATGCAGGCACGGCGCGACGCGCTCGCCGCTGAAGTGGTCATCGTGAACCATCACCTCTTCTTCGCCGACGCGATGCTGCGCGAAGAGGGGATGGCCGAATTGCTGCCGGCCGCCAACACGGTCATTCTCGATGAAGCCCATCAGTTGCCCGAAGTGGCGACGGTGTTCTTCGGCGAATCGGTGTCGACCGGTCAGGTGCTCGACCTGTTGCGTGATGCGGCACGCGAGGCCGCGGTGTCGGCGCGGGATGTGGCCGAACTGCAGACCCTGATTCGGCTGGCCGATCGGGCCGCGCGCGACTTGCGCCTGGCCGTCCCCGATCGTGAGGCGCGCCTTGCCGCCTCGGTGATCGAATCCGATCCGGAAATCGTGCGGGCCGTCGCCGATCTGGGTGAACGACTGCAGGCGCTCGCCCAGGGGCTGGGGCAGTTCGCCGAGCGCGACCAGGGATTGGCTGCATGCGCCGAGCGTGCGCTTGATCTCAGTGGGCGCGTCGAGCGCTGGCGCGAGACCGAGGGTGACCAGATGATCCGCTGGGTCGAAGTCTACAGCCAGAGCGTCGCCTTGCAGGTGACGCCGCTCTCGGTGGCTGAACCCATCCGAAAGCAGATCGGTGCTCGCCCCAAGGCCTGGATCTTCGCCTCGGCCACGCTCGCGGTGGCCGGTGATTTCAGGCTTTATCAGGAGCGCATGGGGCTCGAGGACGCGCGCACCGCCCGCTGGGCGAGCCCCTTCGATTACGCCAATCGGGCCTTGCTCTATCTGCCACGCGGGTTGCCGCAACCCAGTGCGCCTGACTTCACTGATCGGGTCGTCGCCGCAGCGCTGCCCGTGATCGTCGCCAGCGGTGGGCGGGCGTTCGTGCTGTGCACCAGTCTGCGTGCGATGCGCCGCGCGCATGAACTGCTGCGGGCTGCCTTTGATGAGCGTGGCCTCGGCTTTCCGCTTCTTGTGCAGGGCGAGGGCACCCGCAGTGACCTGTTGCAGCGCTTCAGGGCTGCCGGCAACGCGGTGCTGGTGGCAAGCTCGAGTTTCTGGGAAGGGGTGGATGTGCGCGGTGATGCCCTGTCGCTGGTTGTCATCGACAAGTTGCCGTTTGCACCACCCGATGACCCGGTGCTGGCGGCACGCCTTGGTGCCATGGAGCGCGAGGGCCGCAACGGCTTCATCGAGTATCAGGTGCCACAGGCAGCCATTGCCCTGAAACAGGGCGCTGGACGCCTGATTCGCGACTTCACGGATCGGGGTGTTCTCATGATCTGCGACCCGCGCCTGCCCACCCGGCCCTACGGTCGGCGCATTCTCGAGACCCTGCCGCCGATGAGGCCCGTCAATGCGATCGAGCCGGTGCTTGCGTTCTTCGGGGTCAGTTCCAGAGCGACTTGAAGGGTTGGCGCTGCCCACGCTGAAGCCACGCACTGGTGGGGTATGTCTGGGCGAGCACCCGGCGCGCGTCATCGCGCAACGAGGCGATGCCCAGACCGTCATACGCCCCGGCCATGATGGCGAGGGCTTCCTCGACCGCTGGCGTGTCCGGATAGGTCCGGATGGCAGCCTGGGCGCGGTTGGTAGCAGCGACATAGGCCCCGCGTCGCATGTACCAGCGCGCGACGGTCACTTCGTGTTGCGACAGCGCGTTGACCAGATGGCGCATGCGTTCAAGTGCGTCCGGGGTGTAGCTGCTCTCCGGAAAGCGCTTGCTCAGTTCCCTGAACGCATTGAACGCCTCGCGCGCGGCCTTGGGGTCGCGCTCGGCCGGGTCTTCATTGGTGAGTCCGGCAAAGAGGCTGCGGTTCTGGTAGTAGTTGACCAGCCCCTTCAGGTAGTAGGCGTAGTCCACGTTCGGGTGGTTCGGATGCAGGCGTATGAAGCGATCGCAGTCGGCGGTCGCGGCAACCGGGTCATTGTCCTTGTAGTGGGCGTAGGCCACCTCGAGCTGCGCCTGTTGCGCGAATCGACCGTAGGGGTATCGGGCCTCGAGCTTCTCGAAATACTTCACGGCCGCGGGCCAGTTGCCGTCCTCCGAGGCTTCGCGCGCCTTGGTGTAGAGCTGGTTAGCCGACCAGCCCAGGGTTTCATCCGCTTCGAGCCCGCTGCAAGCCGCAAGCGCGGTTGCGAGCATGAGAGCCGAGAGGGTGCGACGCGCAAGGTGGACCGCCGCGCAGGCGAAGGCCCGCGTCTGCGCGGCAGGTACGTCGTCGATAGGGCTCACGGGCCGAGCGGGGCATGCCCCGGCCGCCTGCCCTGCCGGGATCGCGCACTGCGGGGAAGCCTTTGACGATAAACTACCGGTCATTCTCTCTGTCCTTGCTTCCGCTCGCGTCTTGCAGAAGACCCATTATAGCCCCCAGGCTCCGGCCGAACGCTCCGGCGCTGCGCTGGCGGGAAGCGTGAGCGTACGCATTCCCGATGCCGAAGCCGGCTCGCGACTCGATCAGGCACTGGCACGCATGTTTCCCGAGCATTCGCGGTCACGACTGGCTGCCTGGACCCGAGACGGACATGTGACGCTCGATGGACGAACCTGCGAGCCGCGTCAGCGGGTATGGGGTGGCGAGCACGTGGCAGTGGCACCGCCCCCGGGCAGTCAGCCGGGTGACGATCAGGCCCAGGCCATTGCGCTGTCGATCGTCCACGAGGACGATGACATCATCGTGATCGACAAGCCCGCCGGGCTGGTCGTTCATCCGGGCAACGGCAATCCCGACGGAACGCTTGTGAACGCGCTGCTGCATCATGCACCTCAGGTCGCGGCGGTGCCCCGCGCGGGTGTCGTTCACCGCCTCGACAAGGACACCAGTGGCGTCATGGTGGCGGCCAAGACGCTCGAGGCACACACGGCTCTGGTGCGCCAGTTGCAGGCACGCACGGTGCATCGCCACTACGCCGCCCTGGTGCATGGTCTGCCCCCCGCGAGCGGTCTGGTCGATGAACCCATCGGGCGTGATCCCCGAGCTCGGGTTCGCATGGCGGTGGTGGCATCCGGCAAGCCGGCGCGTACCCGGTTCACGCGGGTCGAGGTGTTCTCGGGTTGCGCACTGATCGAGTGCTCGCTCGAGACGGGTCGCACGCACCAGATTCGGGTTCATCTCACGCACCTCGGACACCCGCTGCTCGGTGATCCGGTTTACGGGCCGCGTCGTGCTGCACTGGCGGCACCGCTTGCCGGTTTTGAGCGTCAGGCGCTGCATGCATGGCGGCTGGGTCTGGTACATCCATCGACTGGCAAGACGATGCAGTGGGAGGTACCTCTGGCGCCTGACATGGCAGCGCTTCTGGCGCGCATTCGCGAGATCGGCGCATGAACGCCGCCGGATCGTGCCTGCTCGTTCCCGAATGGCCAGCGCCGCCCGGCGTCCATGCGCTCATGACATTGCGCGACGGCGGCACGAGTGGTGGCCCGTATGCCTCACTCAATCTTGGCACGCACTGCGGCGACGCACCCGAGGCGGTGCGTCGCAACCGTGCCTTGCTGCGGACCCGATTGCCAGCAGAGCCACGCTGGTTGCGCCAGGTGCACGGGGTCGGGGTGGTGCAGGCCGATGCGGTCGATGCACTCCCGCAGGCTGACGGGAGTCATGCCGAGGCCGACGCGAGTTACACCCGGGCACCCGGCACGGTCTGCGCCGTCCTGGTGGCCGATTGCATGCCGATCCTTCTGTGTACTCGCACGGGCGACGCGGTGGCAGCAGCGCATGCCGGTTGGCGAGGGCTTGCGGGCGGTGTCATCGAGGCCACTGTCGCGGCACTGGGTGTGGCGGGGCACGAGTTGATGGCGTGGCTCGGTCCAGCCATCGGACCGCAGGCCTTTCAGGTCGGGCCCGAGGTACGAGCGGCCTTCGTCGGTGCAGCCCCCGAAGACGCCTCGGGGTTTCGCCATGACGCGGGTGACCGCTGGCTGTGCGATCTGGCCGTGCTCGCGCGAGCTCGCCTCACCCGGCTCGGGGTCTCCGAGGTGTACGGTGGCGATGCCTGCACGGTGAGTGAGCCTGAGCGCTTCTTCTCGTATCGACGCGACCGCACATGCGGTCGCATGGCTGCGCTCATCTGGCGCAGTGCCGGAGTTCGTCAGGCATGAATACCTTTGCCCTCATCACCATCGCCTCGCTGGCGGGCGGCGTCCTCTCGGCACTGCTGGCGTCCCTCATCGGGCTGTCGGCGCGCAAGGAGTGGATTCCCTCGCTCGTCAGCTTCGCGGTCGGGGCGCTGCTCGGGGCGGCCTTTCTCGAGATGTTGCCGCATGCCATCGAGGGCGGGGGTGATGTGCGTCAGGTGGCCCTGGTCGTCCTGATCGGGATTCTGGGTTTCTTCGTCCTCGAGAAACTCGTCATCTGGCGTCACTCGCACGGCGAGGAGGATGAAGCCGGTCATGGACACGCCCATGGATACGATCATGGACACGACCATGGTCGCAGCGGCCTCATGATTGTCGTGGGCGATGCCTTTCACAATTTCGTCGATGGGGTACTGATCGCCGGTGCCTTCATGCAAAGCGACGCCCTCGGTCTGGTCGCGGCCACTGCCGTGATCGTTCACCAGATTCCGCAGGCCGTGGGTGACTATCTCGTGCTCGTGCACAGCGGCTACGCCCGCGCGCGCGCGCTGGGCATGAATCTCCTGTCGGCGCTGGCGATGCTGGCCGGTGCCTGGGCGGCATGGTTCGGGCTGCGCGGCGAGCCCGCGCTGCTCTCCAGTTTCATCGCGCTGGCGGCTGCCAGCATGATCTACGTGGCGGTTGCCGATCTGATTCCAGGTCTGCACCGGCGACCTGAACTGTCGGCTACGCTGCGACAGGTCGTTCTGATCGGTCTTGGCATCGCGCTCATTGCGCTGATGGGGCGGATCACTCACTCACACTGACGTCACGCGGGGCGCGAGGCCCCGGAGGGCACGAGCGCAATGCGAATTCTGGTCACTGGAGCAGCTGGTTTCATCGGCGCGGCAGCAGCGCACGTACTGCTGGCCCGCGGTGATCACGTGGTCGGCATCGACAATATGAACGCCTATTACGATGTGTCGCTCAAGCAGGCGCGGCTCGATCGGTTGCTGCCCCAGGCGCGATTCGCGTTTCAGGCCATCGACATTGCCGACCGCGCCGCGATGCAGGCACTGGGTGAGCACGAGCACTTCGATGCCGTTCTGCATCTGGCCGCGCAGGCAGGCGTTCGCTACTCGGTGACCCACCCGCAGGCTTACTTCGATTCGAACCTGCTCGGATTCGGTCACGTGATCGAACTGGCGCGGCAGTGCCGTGCCGGGCATCTGGTCTTCGCCTCGTCCAGTTCGGTCTACGGGGCGAACTCGCGTCTGCCCTTTTCAGAGCACGACAATGTCGATCATCCGGTATCGCTCTACGCGGCAACCAAGAAAGCCAACGAGCTGATGGCGCACGCCTATGCATGGGTGCATGGCCTGCCTTGTACCGGGTTGCGTTTCTTCACGGTCTACGGACCCTGGGGACGACCTGACATGTCGCCCTTTCTTTTCGTGCGCGCCATCCTTGCGGGCGAGCCGATCCGGGTGTTCAACGGTGGTCAGATGGAGCGCGATTTCACCTACATCGACGACATCGTGGAAGGCGTGGTTCGCATCCTCGATCGCCCGCCCGTTCCGGGCACTGCGGCCGACCTCGCCTCGCCGGCCACGTCGAGTGCCCCATATCGTCTGTTCAACATCGGCAACAGTGAGCCGGTGCGCCTGCTTGACTACATTGCACTGTACGAGCGTGCTCTGGGCCGCAGTGCCGTGCTGCAGATGGAACCGCTGCAGCCCGGCGATGTGGTCGCGACCGCGGCCGATGTGCATGATCTGGAGGCGGCCACCGGATTTCATCCGGCAACGCCGGTGGCGGAGGGGGTACACCGTTTCGTCGACTGGTATCGCCACTACTACCGCGTGACCTGAGGTGCGGGCAGGCGTGCGCGTTTGCGTCCGTCGCAAGGCCCGGGTAAGATCCGGATGTTGCGGTGCAACATGAATGCCATTACCCCTCGGAGATCTGTCGCATGGCTGCTGAACGTTCCCGTCGTCGCTCCCGCTCCCGTGCCGAAGCGCCCGCCCCTGCAGCCACCCCCCCTGCCTCTGCCGTCGGGGTCGATCCTTCGGGCGAGGCCATGCGTGCGTTCATGGCCTGGACCGCGTCCTCGCCTGAATTCATGCAGATGTACCTGCGCTATCTGGGCGATAGCGCCGATCTGTGGCGCCGGCAGATTGCGCCGGATGCGGCCGCGAGCGATCCTGCCGCCGCGCCCATTGCGCTCGATGATCGGCGCTTCAGCGCACCCGAATGGTCGAGCAGTCCGTACTTCGACTTCCTGCGTCAGTCGTATCTGCTGACGTCGCGTTTTCTCACCACCGCGGTCGAGGCTGCCGACGTTCCTGACGATGGCAAGGGCCAGTTGCGCTTCCTTGCGCGGCAGTACATCGATGCCGTCGCGCCGTCGAACTTCGTCGCCACCAACCCGGAGGCCATTCGTGCGGCCCTCGACTCCAATGGCGAGACGGTACGCCGCGGCGTGACGCAGTTCATGGAAGACGTCGCGCGAGGGCGTATCTCGACCGTAGACGAGTCGGCGTTCGAGGTGGGGCGCAACCTCGCCCTGACACCCGGCGATGTGGTCTACGAGAACGCACTTTTTCAACTCATCCAGTACCGCCCGTCGACCCCCAAAGTCCACGAGCGTCCTCTGCTGATCGTGCCACCCTGCATCAACAAGTTCTACATTCTCGACCTCGCGCCCGACAATTCCTTCGTGGAGTACGCGGTTGCGAGCGGGCACACCGTCTTCATCGTCTCCTGGCGCAATCCGAAGGCCGGCGAGCCGTTCTACACCGGGCCGTTGGGCGCGAGTGACGACCCGGCACGAACCCTCGATCAGATGAACTGGGACGATTACATCGAGCATGGCGTCATCGAGGCCATTCACGCTGTCGGCCAGATCAGCGCCCAACCCACCATCAATCTTGTCGGGTTCTGCGTCGGGGGCACGCTGCTCAGCGCTTCGCTCGCCGTACTGGCTGCCCGCGGCGAGCGTCCGGCCGAGAGTCTCACGCTGCTGGCGACACTGCTCGATTTTGCCGATCCGGGTGAACTGGGCATCTTCATTGACGAGAAGAGCGTCGCGATGCGGGAAGCCACGATCGGCGGTGGCGGCCTGTTCGCGGGGCGCGACCTGGGGCAGGTGTTCTCGATGCTGCGCGACAACGATCTCATCTGGTCGTATGTCGTCAACAATTACCTCAAGGGCAAGAAGCCTGCTGCCTTCGACATCCTCTTCTGGAACAGTGACAGCACCAATCTCCCGGGGCCCATGTACAGCCAGTACCTGCGTCACATGTATCTGGAAAACGCGCTGCGTGAGCCAGGCCAGCTCACGATGCGCGGCGAGCCGGTCGACCTGGGCAGCATCGGTGCGCCGGTCTACCTGCTGGCGACGCGCGAGGATCACATCGTGCCCTGGCGATCGGCTTTTGCCTCGGCTGAACTGCTCGCGCCAGCGGCCAGGCGCCGCCGCACGGCGCGCGGCGCGGCGCGCACTCGCGGCACGGTAGCACCGCCGCGCTTTGTGCTCGGTGCCAGCGGGCACATTGCCGGTATCGTCAACCCGGCGTCGAGGAACAAGCGCAACTACCGGGTCGCGACCGAGGTTCCCGCCGATCCTGATCAGTGGCTGGCCAGTTCCGAAGAGAAGCCCGGCAGTTGGTGGAATGACTGGATCGGCTGGCTCGGGCAATATGGCGGCCAGTTGCGTACGGCCCCGCGCCAGACCGGCAATCGCCAGTTGCATCCGATTGAACCGGCGCCCGGGCGCTATGTGCTGCAGAAAGCCGACTGAATCCGTATTTCAAATCCAGGTGGAGAGTGTCATGAGTGATGTGGTCATCGTGAGCGCGGCCCGGACCGCGATTGGCAAGTTTGGCGGCACGCTGGGCAAGGTGCCGGCGGCACGACTGGGCGCGCATGTGATCAAGGCGGCTCTGGCGCGAGCGGGTATCGCCCCCGATACCGTATCCGAAGTGATCATGGGTCATGTGCTGACCGCGGGCGTGGGGCAGAACGCCGGGCGCCAGGCCGCCCGCTTTGCCGGCCTGCCCGATGGGGTACCGGCCATGACCATCAACAAGGTCTGCGGCTCGGGCATGAAGGCCATCCACATGGCCGCACAGGCCATCAAGGCGGGCGACGCGCGCATCATGGTGGCTGGTGGTCAGGAGAACATGAGCCTGGCGCCGCACGTGATGATGGGTTCGCGCGATGGGTTTCGCATGGGTGATGCCAAGCTCGTCGACTCGATGGTCAATGACGGCCTGTGGGATGTCTATAACAATTACCACATGGGCATCACGGCCGAGAACGTCGCGCGACAGTACAACGTGACCCGTCAGGATCAGGACGAGTTCGCTGCGCACTCGCAGCAGAAAGCCGAAGCGGCGATCGCGGCAGGTCGCTTCAAGGACGAGATCGTTCCCTACGAGATCGAGTCGAAGAAGGGCACCATCGTTTTCGATACCGACGAGTACGCCAAGGCTGGGACTACCGCCGAAAAGCTTGCCGAACTGCGGCCAGCGTTCGACAAGGCCGGGACGGTTACCGCGGGCAATGCCTCGGGCATCAACGATGGCGCCGCAGCCGTGGTCGTGATGTCGGCTGATACGGCCCGTGACCTCGGTCTTCCGGTTCTCGCCCGCATTCGCGCCTATTCGTCGGCCGGCATCGATCCGACCATCATGGGCATGGGGCCGGTACCGGCTTCGCAACTGTGCCTGAAGAAGGCCGGCTGGAGTGCTGCCGACCTCGATGTCATGGAAATCAACGAGGCCTTTGCCGCACAGGCCGTCGCAGTCAATCGCCAGATGGGTTGGGACACCTCGAAGGTGAATCCGAACGGGGGCGCCATTGCCCTCGGCCATCCGATCGGTGCCTCGGGGTGCCGGATTGTCGTCTCGCTGGTGCATGAAATGATTCGTCGCGATGCAAAGAAGGGCCTCGCATCGATGTGCATCGGTGGCGGGATGGGCGTCGCGATCGCGCTCGAGCGCTGAGATGGCGCGCGTCGCGCTGGTGACCGGTGGCATGGGGGGCATCGGCACCGCGATCTGTCGTCGCCTCTCGCGGGCCGGCCTGCGCATCGCTGCCAACTGTCTGCCCGGCGAGCCGCGGCGTGACGAGTGGATCGCGATGATGCGTGCCGAGGGCGCGGACGTGATGGCCGCCGAGGCTGACGTGTCCTCGTTCGAGTCGGCTCGCCAGATGGTGGCTGCGATCGAGCGCGACATGGGACCGGTGGACGTTCTGGTCAACTGCGCCGGCATCACCCGTGATTCGGTCTTTCGCAAGATGGGCGAAGAGGACTGGCACCAGGTCATCGACTCGAATCTCACCTCGGTCTTCAATGTCACACGACAGGTGATCGAGGGCATGGCCAGCCGCGGTTGGGGGCGGGTGATCAGCCTGTCGTCGGTGAACGGCACTCGTGGCCAGTTCGGCCAGGCCAATTACTCGGCTGCCAAGGCCGGCATGGCGGGGTTCAGCAAGGCACTCGCCCAGGAGGTCGTCAAGAAGGGCGTCACGGTGAACTGCGTGTCACCGGGCTATGTCGAGACCGCGATGGTGCGAGCCATTCGGCCCGATGTGCTCAAGACCCTGGTTGACGGCATTCCCATTGGCCGCCTGGCGCAGCCCGACGAGATTGCCGCCGTGATCGCGTTTCTCGCCTCTGATGATGCGGCCTACATTACCGGTGCCAACATCCCGGTCAATGGCGGCCTGCACATGTATGGCTGAATGACGATGGGGGCTGGGTCCCGGTGGAGCGGGATCCAGCACAGCGTGTTCGAACGCGTCGGGTTCGAACGCGTCGGGTGCGAATGCGGCCGGGCCGCGTGCACTCGCACCGGCGCGATCAGGCTTCGCCGGGTGCAAAGGGCGGTTCGCGCCCGGGGGGTACGCCCTGTTCGGCCATCGCGAGAATCATGGCCACGGTCACATAGGTGCCGCTGAGCACCGTGAGATCGACCACCTGCTGCTCCCCTCCGAGGGTGTCTCGGGTCCGCTCGAACACATCCTGTGGCACGGCATGCCCGTCAGAGAGTGCCATGGAGAAGTCGTAGACCGCCGCTTCGTCGGGCTGCATGCCCTCGGGCCGACGGTTGGCTTTCAGATCGGCCGCTACCGCGGGGGACAACCCGGCCTTCAGCGCGAGCGGGTGGTGGGCGAACCATTCGACCTGCGAGCGCCACAGGCGCGCCTGGATGAGAATGGCAAACTCGCTGAGTCGGGCCGGCAACGAGGAGTTCCAGCGCAGGTAATCGAGCAGATCGATCATGCGCCGCGCCATCACCGGGCTGCGCAGGAATGCGTTGTACGGGCCGCTGATACCCACGCTCGAGAAGCCGAGAATCTCTTCTGCCAGGGCTCGCTGGGCCGGCGCCATCTGTGCCATGTCGAGTTGGGCAAATCGCGGCGCTGCCCCTGCCGTCGGTGTTTCGGGCCTGCCGGGATCGGTCTCGGTCATGCCGGGCGTGCGCTCGGTCATCATTCGGCTCGCATCTGCGGAAAGAGAATGACATCACGAATGGAAGGGCTGTTCGTGAGCAGCATCACGAGCCGATCGATGCCGATGCCTTCTCCCGCGGTGGGCGGCAATCCGTGCTCGAGCGCCCGGATGTAATCGGCGTCGTAGAACATGGCCTCTTCGTCGCCAGCCGCCTTTGCCTGCGCCTGTGCTTCGAAGCGGGCGGCCTGGTCTTCGGGGTCGTTCAGTTCGGAGAAGCCGTTCGCCATCTCACGCCCCGTGATGAAGAGTTCGAACCGGTCGGTGATGCCCGGATTGAGGTCGTTGCGGCGCGCGAGCGGCGATACCTCCTCGGGGTAATCGATGATGAACGTCGGCTGGATCAGGAGGCGTTCGGTCGTTTCCTCGAAGAGCGCCAGTTGCAGCGCACCGATGCCGGCGTGTGCGTGGGGCCTGGCGCCGTGGCGCGCGAGTTCTGCTCTGAGCCAGGTCTCCTCGCCGAGCGCTGCGCGGTCGGTGTCGGGGTGGTACTTGCAGATCGCGTCCACAACCGTCAGCCGGTCAAACGGGCGTCCGAGCTCGATCACATGCTCGCCGTAGGTCACCGAGGTGGTGCCGAGCACCTCCCGGGCCACGCTCGAGAGCATCGTTTCGGTGAGGTCCATGAGGTATCGGTAGTCACGGTAGGCCTCGTAGAACTCGATCATCGTGAATTCGGGGTTGTGCCGGGTCGAGATGCCTTCGTTGCGAAAGTTCCGGTTGATCTCGAACACCCGTTCGAAGCCCCCCACGACGAGCCGCTTCAGGTAGAGCTCGGGGGCGATGCGCAGGTACAGCGGCATGTCGAGGGCATTGTGATGCGTGATGAAGGGCTTGGCCGATGCACCACCCGGTATCGCCTGCATCATCGGTGTTTCCACCTCGAGGTAGCCGCGCGCCACCATGAAGGCGCGGATCGCCTGAACGATACGGCTGCGCAGGGTGAAGGTGCGCCGGCTCTGCTCGTTCATGATGAGGTCGAGGTGGCGCTGGCGATACTTCTGTTCCTGGTCGGTGAGGCCATGGAACTTTTCGGGCAGCGGGCGCAGCGCCTTCGCGAGGAGTCGGAGCGAGGTGACTCGTACCGAGAGTTCGCCGGTGCGGGTGATGAAGAGCGTGCCCTTCGCGCCGAGGATGTCACCGAGGTCGTGGTGCTTGAACGCGGCATGCGCTTCTTCACCCAGCTGATCGTTGCTCAGAAAGAGCTGGATGCGTCCGCTCGAGTCCTGGAGCGTGGCAAAACTGGCCTTGCCCATCACGCGCTTGAACATCATCCGGCCGGCGACCGAGACCTCGATGGCCTTGGCCTCGAGCTCTTCGGTAGGCGTACCGTCATGGGCGGCATGCAGGTCGGCAGCGAAATCGGTTCGATCGAAGTCGTTCGGGTAGGCGTTGCCCGCAGTCCTCGATTGCGCGAGCTTGCTGCGCCGCTCGGCGATGATGGCACTTTCGTCCTGCTCGGGCCTGCCGCTCTCTTGCGCTGTCATGTTCACTGTCCTGTGCTGTCCTGTCCTTGCCTGGCGGGGCGCTCGTCTGGCCGTCAGACACCTTGCTTGAGGCTCGCTGCGATGAATTCGTCGAGTTCGCCATCGAGCACGGCCGTGGTGTTGCCGATTTCCACCCCGGTGCGCAGATCCTTGATGCGCGACTGGTCAAGCACATACGAGCGGATCTGGTGGCCCCAGCCGATGTCGTCCTTGCCGTCTTCGAGTTTCTGCTTGGCTTCGTTTCGCTTGCGCAGTTCGAGTTCGTAGAGCCGGGCACGCAGCATCTTCATGGCTTCGTCCCGATTGCGGTGCTGCGAACGATCGTTCTGACACTGCACCACCGTGTTGGTGGGCAGGTGCGTGATGCGCACGGCCGACTCGGTCTTGTTCACGTGCTGCCCGCCCGCCCCCGATGCGCGGTAGACATCGATACGCAGGTCGGCCGGATTGATTTCGATCTCGAACGAGTCATCGACTTCGGGGTAGACGAACACGCTCGAGAACGAGGTGTGGCGCCGGGCGTTCGAGTCGAACGGCGACTTGCGCACCAGACGGTGCACGCCCGTCTCGGTGCGCAAGCTGCCATAGGCATAGTCGCCCGAGATCTTGAGCGTGGCGCTCTTGATGCCAGCCACATCGCCTTCAGACATCTCGAGCAGTTCGGTCTTGAACCCCCGTCGTTCGCAGTAGCGCGAGTACATGCGCAGCAGCATCTGCGCCCAGTCCTGGGCCTCGGTGCCGCCGGCACCGGTCTGGATGTCGAGGAAGCAGTTGTTCGGGTCGAGCGGATCGTTGAACATCCGCTGGAATTCCATCTCGGCCACGGTGGCTTCGATCCCGACCGAGTCCGCGTCGATGGACTCCAGCGTCTCGTCATCGTTTTCACCGCGGGCCAGTTCGAACAGTTCGCTTGCATCGCGGATACGGTCGGCGGCTTCAGTCAGCCGCGTCACCGTCAGGTCGAGTGCCTTCTTTTCCTTGCCCAGTTCCTGCGCCCGCTTCGGGTCGTTCCAGATCGCGGGGTCTTCCAGTTCCGTCTCGACCGCCTTCAGACGCTCACGCTTGGCATCGTAGTCAAAGATACCTCCGCAACTCGCCAGCCTTGGCGTCGAGGTCAGTGAGGCGGGCGGCGAGGGCGCTGATGCGTTCGGCTTCCATGGGCGGCTCTGGCGGGTGGGACAGGTGGGATGGGGGTGCTGCTGAGGCGTAGCACCGGATCGGAGGAATCCCGGCGTGAGGCGCGGTGCAACCGGGTCTCGGTGACACGTCGGCAGCACTCGGGGCGACACTCTGGGGCGGCGATCGGCGGCGGTACTCGGGAGCGGCACTCGGACGTCAACCCCGCATTATAGCGGCTGGCGCTGCGCGATCGGGTCGGTCCGGGCCTGATCGGCGATGCGCCGGCCTTGGGCGTTACACTCCGGGGTTACAACTGTCGTTTCAGCGCAAGGTCCCCAGCACCATGCCCACCTATTCGAGTCCGACCGACCGCGCAGCGCGCCTGTTCACGCTGCTCTTTCTCGGATGCCTCGCGATCGTCGGCTGTGCCCTCGTGCTGCAGCACGGCTACAGGCTTGACCCATGCCCGTGGTGCATCGTGCAGCGCATCGGGTATCTGACGGTGGCGTTCGTGGCGCTGGTTGCCGCACTGCACCGTCCGTCGGGCCGCGGCATCACGGTCTATGCGGGCACGGCACTGCTCCTTTCCCTGTGCGGGGCTGCGGCCGCCACCTGGCATGTCTTTCTGCAACGCGACCCGGAGGCGGCTCGCGCCTGCGCCGGCTCTGCCCTCGAACGCCTGCTTGACGCATCGCGCCTCGGGCATGCCGTGCCGCCGCTGTTCCAGTACGACGGCCCGTGCACGCTCAAGCCATGGGCCTTGCTCGGCCTGTCGGTGCCCGAGTGGTCGCTCGCCGGCTTCGTGGTGCTGGCACTGTTCAGTCTCGCCTTGCCTTTCATCGCCCGCCGATAGGACTCAGAGCGCCGCGTCTTCCCACGCTTCGATCACGAGTTGCGCGCGAGCAAGCCCGTTGTACTCGTTCACCGAGAGCCGGAAGGCAGCCTCGATGTGTGCTGGTGCCGCTTCGACCCAGTTGAACCGGATGGCCTCCATCGAGCATCCGGCGACTTCGAGCTGCAGCCGGGTGTGCTTGCCGGCGACGAGCCTCTGCGAGAGAACGCGGCAGCGATCGCTGAAGATCGGCGGCGAAAAACCCTGACCCCACACCTCGGCTTCGAGCAGTTGCGCGCAGGCTGGGGTGAGATAGCTTGCCTCGAGGGGGCCATCGGTGACGATTTCGCGCTGCAGCGCGGCCGGATCGATCAGGCGCGTGGCGATTGCGTCGAAAAGGTGTCTGAATTCCTCGAGTCGGTCGGCGGCGAGCGTGGCGCCGGCCGCGGCTGCATGACCGCCAAACCGATGCAGCAGTCCGGGGGCTGCCTTTGACACGAGGTCGAGGCAGTCACGCAGGTGCAGGCCTGCAATCGATCGCCCGGACCCGCGCAGTTCGCCCGATTCGCCGGGTGCAAAGATGAACGCCGGACGGTTCATCTGATCCTTGATGCGGCCGGCCAGTATGCCCACCACCCCCTGGTGCCAGGCGGGGTCGAAGAGGGTTACGGTGGTGCTTCCGGCATCGATCATCTCGGGCAGCATGGCGGCAGCCTGCTCGCTCATCGAGGCCTGGATGGCCCGCCGCTCGGCGTTCAACTGGTCCAGGCGCCGGGCAAGTTCCAGGGCGCCGGCCTCATCCGTGTGAATCAGCGTTTCGATGCCGATGCTCATGTCGGTGAGACGTCCCGCCGCGTTCAGGCGTGGTGCGAGGCCGAATCCGATATCCATCGTGGTGGCGCGCCGTGGGTCGCGCCCGGCGGCGGCAAAGAGCGCACGGATGCCCGGGGGCATGCGCCCGCTGCGGATGCGTGCCAAGCCTTCGCTCACGAGGATGCGGTTGTTTCGATCGAGCGGCACGACATCGGCGACAGTGCCCAGCGCCACCAGCGGCAGCAGTTCAGACAGATTGGGGCCGCCCGCAGCGCTTCCCGGCATATCCCCCGGTGTACCTCCCGGCTTGCGGTAATGGCCGCGACGGCGCAGCTCCGCGCGCAGCGCCAGCATCACGTAGAACATGACACCGACCCCGGCTATGGCCTTGCTCTCGAATCTGCAGCCCGGCTGATTGGGGTTCACGATGCAGGCGGCATCGGGCAGTTGATCGCCCGGCAGGTGGTGGTCGGTGATCAGTGTGGCGATGCCATGGCGCCTTGCCGCGGCAACGCCCTCGACACTGGCGATGCCGTTGTCGACGGTGATGATGAGGTCGGGCTCGAGCGCGCGACACTGCTCGACCAGGGCCGGCGACAGGCCGTAGCCGAGGGTGAAACGGTCGGGGACGATGTAGTCGACGCGGGCGCCCATCGCTCGCAGGGCTTGCAGCCCGACGGCGCAGGCGGTGGCGCCGTCGCAGTCGTAGTCGGCGACGATCAGCAGACGCGACCCGGCGGCGATGGCATCGGCGAGCAGCACGGCAGCGCGTTCGCAGTTGAGGAGTGCATGGGGGCGCAGCAGGTCGTCCAGCTTGAGTCCGAGTTCGGCCGGGTCGCGCAGCCCCCGACTGGCATAGAGGCGCGACAGGAGCGGGTGCACGCCAGCCCCGCGCAGTGCGAGTTCGGCGGCCAGCGCGGCCGGTCGCTGCCGGATGAGGCGCGCCCGTGCGGTACTGCCCTGCGAGTTCACCGCTCGACTCCTTCGGTTGCCGCAAGATAATGCTCGAGGGGCCGATCGCGGCGCCAGAATCGGCGCAAGTCGTGTCGGGTGATTTCGGCTCGCAGGGTCTCCGTGTCGCCGATGGCGTGCAACGTGAGCATTCCGATCGTGCCCGCGCGCAGGGCCTGAAGGCGTTCCCGAACAGGGCCGGCGTCGATCTCATGCAGCGCCTTGCGCCAGGTGGCTGCATCGCCTGCACGGACCGCGCGGGCGGCCGCGTCAGCATGAATCCAGTCCAGTCGGGCTGCAGGGACGCGGGTGGCGTTCGATTGCGCCGTGGACGGGGCTTGTCCTGCAGCGGTGGCGCGCGCGAGGCCGCGCAGCAGCGGGTCGTCGGTCGCCCAGGTCTCCGGCGAGCGGGGCGGCAGCGCGTGCATCTGGCCCGCGCCCCACGCCCAGAGCGCGTTGATCGCACGCTGTCCGCGGGCCTCGCGCGCCTCATTGACCGGATGGTCGTGAAGAAGCATCTGCATCTCGGTGAGGAGTCGGCGCCAGCGGGCGCCATCGGGTCCGCGAGGCAGGCTTGCCTCGGTGAGCACAGCACCGGCAACGGGCGGCGGCGCGGCATGAAAGTCGGCGCTCGCACAGCGCGCGTACCAGCGCATCGGGTGCGGCGACACGATCTCGATACCGTCATCGGCCAGGTGTTCGTTGAGCGTTGCGACGAGGCGCTCGGCATCGGGCGGGGCGAGGTCGATGGGCGATCCTGCCGCATGCATCACCTGCCGCGCGCCGGCCTCGAGGGGCATCGGGGTGAGGCACACCCAGGTATGGGTGCCCGGGTCGATGCCCTCGCCCAGCAACTGCCAGGGGCCAAGCGGCAGCGCTTTGCCGTCGAGGCCGAACTGGCCGGCCGCCCATGCCTGAAGGGGCGCCGACCCTGTGACCTCGAGCCGTGCACGGGCAAGAAGACGCTCGAGCGAGGGCAGTCGCAGGTCCGTCCATGGCGATGCGCCGCTCGGGTCGTCCGCCGAGGTGGGCCAGAAAAGGTGGGGAATGACCAGATGGCAATGCATGATGTCGATTCAGTGTAGCACCCGGTGACTGTGGGAGAATCACGCCATGCCCTACGAACTGTTCGTCGGCCTGCGCTATACGCTCACGCGGCGGCACGACAATTTCGTCTCGACCATTTCGGTCATTTCCATGGCCGGCATCGCCTTGAGCGTGGCCGCCCTGATTGTCGTCCTGTCGGTGGTCAACGGGTTCGAGCGCGAATTTCGCGAGCGCATTCTCACCGCCACCGCCCATGTGCAGATCAACGCCCCCAGCGGCCTGCTCACCGATTGGGAGGCGCTGGCCACACGTCTGCGAGCGCTGCCCGACGTCGTTTCAGTCGAGCCCTATGTCGATGCGCAGGCAATGCTGTCGTCGGGAAGCGTCGCGCGTGGTGTCCTCCTTCATGGCATCGACCCCGAGGCAGATGCCGCCGGTGGGCATCTGGCGGCGCACCTGCGCGCCGGTCGGCTCGATGCGCTCGTGCCCGGGCAATGGCGCGTGATTCTCGGCGCTGATCTGGCGCGTGCGCTGGGTGTTGCAACGGGCGACCGCATTGCACTCGTCTCGCCGCAGTCATCGGCGCCGGGACGCATGGCGCCGCGACTGCACGACCTGGAAGTCGCGGGCGTCGTGGCGGTCGGGTTGTATCAGTTCGACAGCGTCATTGCGCTCATGAACCGGCAGGATGTGAGCGCATTGCGTGCCGAGTCGGGTGCGGCCGAGCGCGAGGGGCCGGATGGCCAGGCGGTATTGCCGGCGACATCGGAACGCTCCGGGGTCTCGGGGCTGCGACTTCGTCTGCGCGATCCGTTTGCCGCCCCCGCACTGGCCGACGATCTCGCGCGCCGCCTGCCAGGGGTCGCGACGAGCCCGTGGACCCGAACCCAGGGCAACCTCTTCCAGGCCGTGCGTACGTCCAAGGCGATGCTCGCCCTCATTCTGGCGCTCATCGTCGGTGTGGCTGCGTTCAACATCGTGGCCACACTCGTGATGGCCGTCATCGACAAGGAAGCCGACATTGCCATCCTGCGCACCCTGGGAGCATCTCGGGGTGCGGTGCTGCGCATCTTCATGACCCAGGGGGTGATGATCGGGCTCATCGGAACGCTGGCCGGGGCGGTACTCGGGGTGGGTGTGGCGCTCAACGTGGATGTCATCGTGCCGACCATCGAGCGGCTGATCGGATTTCGTTTCCTCTCGGCCGAGGTCTACCAGATCGCTGAGTTGCCCTCGGCCCTGCATGCGCGCGACATCGCGCTCACGGTGATGGCATCGTTGGGCCTGTCATTCCTCGCGACGCTCTACCCCAGTTGGCGGGCCTCGCAGGTCGCCCCGGCACAGGCGTTGCGCGATGAATGAGGGGGGCTCGTGATGAGATACGAGTGGCTGATCGGCTGGCGCCAGGTGCGTGCGCGGCGGCGCAATCACTTCATCTCGTTCATTTCGCTCTTGTCGACCATCGCGATCGCGCTTGGTGTGGCCTCGCTCATCATCGTGATGGCCGTCATCGACGGCCTGCAGTCCGAATTGCGCTCGCGCATCCTGGGTGTGGCCGCCCATGCCGAGGTGGGTGTGCGCGGTGGCACGGGCGCGGGCAGCGACGGTCTGGCCGAGTGGCAGGCCGTGCGTGAGCAGATGCTTGCGCAACCCGGCGTTCAGGGCGCGGCCGGCTTTGTGCGGGGACAGGCGCTTCTGGCTGCTGACGATGCCGTGCGTGGGGTCGAGGTGCGAGGCGTTCTGCCGGAGGCCGAGGCCGGTGTATCGGACATTGCCACCCATATGCTGGGCGGGCGCTTCGATGACTTGCGCGAGGGCGAATTCGGGATCGTGATCGGGGCCGAGACGGCACGCAGCCTGCGCACGCTCCCCGGTGACCGCATCACGCTCATATCGCCGCAAGGCGTCGTGACGCCAGCCGGTATCCTGCCTCGGGTGAAGGTGTTCCGGCTCGTCGGGATTTTCGAAGTGGGCATGCCCGAATACGACGCCGGGCTTGCCTATGTGCATCTGGCCGATGCACAGCGTCTGTATCGCATGGGCGAGACGGTGTCTGGCGTACGCCTGCGCCTGGAAGACCTGGGTGATGCGCCTGTGCTCGCGCGACGTATCGAACGCGAATCGCCGCGACTGGAAGTGCTTGACTGGACACGCACGCACGCCGCGTTCTTTCGCGCCCTGCAGATCGAGCGCATGGCCACGTTCATCATGCTGTCGCTCATCGTCGCTGTGGCAGCCTTCAATGTGGTGTCGATGCTGGTGATGGCTGTCAATGAAAAGCGGGCCGAGATCGCCATCCTGAGAACCATGGGCGCCATGCCGCGCTCGATCCAGGCCATCTTCATGATCCAGGGGATGATCCTGGGGGTTGCGGGGACACTGGCGGGTGCCCTGGCCGGTTGCACGATCGCGCTCCAGATGGGCCCCATCGTGCGCTGGATCGAGCAGTGGCTTGATGGCCAGTCGTTGCCCGCAGAGGTCTATTACCTCACCCTGTTGCCCTCACGCCTGCAGTGGCAGGGGGTGCTTGGCATCGTCGTCCTGTCGCTCGTGCTCAGCCTGGCGGCAACTCTTTATCCCAGTTGGCGGGCCGCTCGCGTGCGACCCGCGGAGGCCCTGCGCCATGCCTGACCACGAACTGCAGTCCGAAGTGCCCGTGCTTGCCTGTGAAGGCGTGCGCAAGGTCTTTCGACAAGGGGCCGAGGACATCGTCGTTCTGGGCAAGGTCGACCTCACCGTGGCGCGTGGCGAGGTGGTGGCGATTGTCGGTGCGAGCGGTTCGGGCAAGAGCACCCTGCTGCACATTCTGGCCGGGCTCGATGCCCCGCACGAGGGTCGTGTGTCGGTCATGGGTCGCGACCTGCAGTCGATGGACGAAACGGCGCGGGGTGCACTTCGCAATCGCTCGCTCGGCTTCGTCTACCAGTTTCATCATCTGCTGATGGAATTCTCGGCGCTCGACAACGTCGCCATGCCGCTCCTCATCCGGCGGCTGTCACCGGCCGAGGCGAGACGACGCGCCGCCGACATGCTCGTGCGTGTGGGACTCGCCGAGCGCCTGACGCACACACCGGCACAACTGTCCGGGGGCGAGCGTCAGCGTACCGCCCTGGCGCGTGCGCTGGTCACCGAGCCTGCTTGCGTGCTGGCCGATGAACCGACCGGCAATCTCGACGGTGCGACGGCGCAGCGGGTGCTCGAACTGCTGCTCGACCTGAATCGGGCACGCGGCGTTGCGCTGGTGATCGTCACTCACGATCTGGCACTGGCGGCGCGGGCTGATCGGGTGTTGCGACTGGTGGATGGTGAACTGGTGGAGCAGTCCCGGGCTTGAGCTTGCGAGCCCGTGCGGCTCGTCGTCGTCGTCGGGCTCGCCAGGCCAGACTTGAGTGGGCGTGCCAGGCGAAGCGTGTGATTAGCCAGCCGCTGAGCGCCAGCCCCGCTGCGAGCAGGGGCAATCCGAGCGCGAGTGCCGGGCCCAGACTGATCGTCCAGTGGGCCAGCCGCACCAAGCCGTCGATCGGGTGCTGCCAGTCGATGCCGGGTGCTTCTGCGGGTAACAACGAGCCGGGCAGTACCGATTCCCCGATCCAGCCGGCGAGGAGGTAGAGCGGCACGATCGTGAAGGGGTTCGTGTAGAGCGTGGTGACGACGGCAATCGGCAGGTTGACCCGAAGCACCACCGCAGCCAGGCCCGCCGCCAGCATCTGGAACGGTCCGGGGATGAGGCCGGTGAACAGGCCCACCGCCACGCCGCCCGCCACCGCGCGACGGTTCCAGTGCCACAGACAGGGTTCGCCCAGAAATCGGGTGAAGTGTCGGGCATGACGGTGCCCGCTCAGCGCTTCACGGCTGGGCAGATGGCGACGGATGAGTCGGCGGGACATGGTCGGGTCTGGTGTTGACGGTGCTGGCTGGGTTGGCTGAACGGGTCGAGTGAGGCGAACGGGCGAGGGGCACTGCCACCAGGAGGCCTTCGGGCTCTCTACTCTAGGCCACAGCCCCGGCGTGCGGGGCCTTGGGAGGTCAAGAGGCTCGATGTTTGTTGCCCACAGCATTGCCTTCGTCCTGGGGGCCATCGTGCTGCAGTCCGTGGCGGTGCTGCCGCCGCGCGAGGGGCTGCTCGCGGGCGGGGTGGCCGCGCTGCTTGCCAGCGTGTTGCTGGCGCGCTCGCGAGCCCTCTCGCCCGCTGTCGCGACTGCGGGGCAGGGGCGCTTTGCCGGTGCTCTCGATGCGTTCAGCCGCGGGGGCGGTGTCGCGCTGGGCGTCTGCCTGACTGTTGCGATCGGCTTTTCCTGGGCTGGATGGCGCGCCGTCGAGCGCCATTCGGCCTGGTTGCCGCTGGCAGCCGAGGATGTCGATCTGGTGATCGACGGCGTGGTAACCGACCTGCCGCAACCCTTTGATGGCGGGGTGCGGTTTGCATTCGATCTGGAGAGCAGTTCGCGGTGGGTACTCGCGCCCGGCAGCCGCATGATCCTCACCTGGCGCGAAGCGGCGCGGGCTGGCATCGATCATCCCGATGTCTTGCGTTCGGGCGAGCGCTGGCGGTTTGCCGTACGCCTGCGTCGACCCCACGCCAGCCTGAACCCTTACGGGTTCGATTACGAGGCGGCGTTGCTCGAGCGGGGCGTGGTGGCGACCGGTACGGTGCGTGCGCACGCCATGGCCCCGGCGCTGCGACTTGCGGTGCCGGGCCGAGGCCTGCGAGCCCTGGTCGACCGGGCGCGATCGGCCATTCGGGATCGATTGCGGGCCGCCTTGCCCGAGGCGCCCTGGCGCGGCGTGGTGATTGCACTGGCTATCGGCGATCAGGCTGCCATTCCGCAGGCGCAATGGCGCATGTTCAATCGTACCGGCATTTCGCACCTCATCAGCATATCGGGCCTGCATGTGACCATGCTGGGGGCGCTTGCCGGGACGGCAGCCGCGGCCGTGTGGCGCCGCGTTCCACGGCTCCCGTTGTGGTTGCCGGTACCGAAACTTGCGGCGCTGGTGAGCGTCATCGCTGCCACCGTGTATTGCGCGCTGGCCGGATTCGGCATTCCGGCGCAACGGACGGTCTGCATGCTGGCGGTGGCCGCCCTCGGACGTTGTCTTGATCGTGAGCCCTCGGCCCCGCGCGTACTCGCGCTCGCGCTGATCGTCATTGTCGCCATCGATCCGTGGGCCCCCCTGACCGCCGGATTCTGGCTGTCGTTTGGTGCAGTGGCGATGCTCTTTCACGCCGGCAGCGCCCAGGGGCTGGAGTCGAGTGTGCGAGCCTGGTTGCGCGCGCAGGGTGTGGTTACCATCGGCCTTGCGCCCCTGACGCTGGCACTGTTCGGTCAGGTGTCGCTGGTGGGGCCGATCGTCAATGCGGTGGCCATACCGGTGGTGAGCATGGTGGTGGCACCCCTGTCGCTCCTCGCCGCCGTGTCCCCGATGGACGGCCCGGCGCGGCTCGCTCATGCGATCCTCGCCCTCGGGATGCCGATGGTCGAATGGCTGGCCGCCTTGCCGCTGGCCGCATGGTCAGCGCAGGTGGCGGCGCCCTGGACCATCGTGCTGGCAAGTGCGGGTGCCGCCTGGTTGCTCGCGCCGTTTCCGGTACGTGCGCGCTGGGCCTCACCCGCGCTCTTCGTGCCGCTTTTTCTGGTTCACCCCGACTCGGTGGCCGAGGGCCAGGCTCGCCTCGATGTCCTCGATGTTGGCCAGGGGCTGTCTGTCGTGATTCGCACCCACCGTCACACCGTTGTTTTCGACGCGGGACCTCGGCTCGGAACGGCCGGCGATGCCGGGGAGCGTGTCGTGCTGCCGTTTCTCCGAGCGGTCGGCCGATCGAGCCTCGATGCGGTGGTCATCAGCCATCCGGATGCCGACCATGCCGGGGGGGCGCGTTCGCTCCTGGCTGGCCTGCCTGTGGACACTCTGTGGATGCCTTCGGGTACTGCGTTGCGCTCGGGTGCCGGATCCACCGTCGTCGAACCGGCACGCGAGTCGTGTGAGCGCGGGCGCGGCTGGGAAATGGACGGTGTGCAGTTCACGTTTGTCCACCCCGGCGCGGGGCGGGTGACCCGGCGCGGACGAACCAACCGGACCAGTTGCGTGCTGAAGGTGACTGTCGGCGGGCATGCCGTGCTCCTGGCTGCCGACATCGATCGGCTCGCCGAGGCAAGCCTCGTGGCGGCCGAACGTGGTGCACCGGTCTCGATGCTGGCGGCCGATGTGCTCCTCGTGCCCCATCATGGCAGCCAGAGTTCCTCGAGCGATGCGTTCATCGATGCCGTACACCCCACGGTGGCGATCGTCTCGGCGGGGTACCGCAATCGCTTCGGCCATCCGCGGCGCCGGGTCATCGAGCGCTACACGGCGAGAAACATCGCCTTTCTGCGCACCGATCTGGGCGGTGCCGTACGCATCGACCTCGACGCGGCGGGGGCTCGCGCCAGCGCCTGGCGCGAGAGCCACCCTCGCTACTACCGCAGCCTGCCAGGCTTGACCGAAGGACGCACCGCATCCTAGAGTCATCGGGCAGTGCGGGTCCATGCCGCCGGTCGATCCTGCCCCCGCACGGCGTCGCGCGCATCCCCGGTCGGACACCGCGCCCGATCCGCCCTCTTTTTGCAAGGCCAGACCCTCATGCCCGCCATCGAACCTGTTCAACGCCATGTTCAGTGCATCACGCCGTCGGGTCTGCACAGCCTTGCCTGGTGGGAATGGGGTGACCCCGGCAATCGACGCGTACTGGTCTGTGCACACGGGCTCACCCGATGCGGGCGCGACTTCGAGGCGCTGGCGCAGGCGCTGGCCGGTCATTACCGCGTGGTCAGTCCGGATTTTCCAGGACGAGGTGCGAGTGACTGGTTGAGGAACCCGGCCGAGTACCAGGTCCCCACGTATGTCGGCGACATGGTTACCTTGTTTGCCCGACTCGATGCCGAAGCGATCGACTGGGTCGGAACGTCGATGGGCGGGCTGGTCGGCATGGCGATCGCAGCGCTGCCCGACCAGCCGATCCGGCGCCTCGTGCTCAACGATGTGGGCGCCATCCTGCCCGGGCTTGCGCTCGATCGCATCGGTCGCTACGTCGGATCGAATCCACGCTTCGAGTCGTTCGAGGCGGCGCTGGCCTGCATTCGGCTGATCCATGCCCCGTTTGGTCCGCATGATGAGGCGCAGTGGCGGTTTCTGGCTGAGGTGGTCGTGCGCCAGAATCCGGATGGTAGTTGGCGATTGCACTACGATCCTGCCATTGCCGCTGCTTTCGCGGCGGGAGGGGGCGCTGCGGATGTCGATCTGTGGGAAATGTATGAGGCCATCCGCATTCCGGTGCTGCTCGTGCGGGGTGCCGAGTCCGATCTGGTGCCGGCGGCACTCGCACGCGAGATGACGGCGCGCGGTCCGCGCGCACGGCTTGTCGAGTTTGCCGGCGTCGGGCATGCACCGACCCTGATGCAGGCCGATCAGATCGACGCGGTGCGCTCCTTTCTGCTCGACGCCGATTGAGTTGATCAGGCCCTTGGCATCACGGGCCGCCGCTCAAGTCGGCCAGGCGTGGCTCCCGTACTGATTGCGCAGGGCTGTCTTGAGCAGCTTGCCGGTTGCCGTGTGCGGCAGTTCGGTCGCGAGGACGACATCATCGGGAATCCACCACTTGGCCACCTTGCCCTCGAAGAACGCGAGCAGGGTGGCTCGATCGACCGCAGCGCCGGGTTTGGGCACCACGATGAGCAGGGGCCGCTCGTCCCATTTGGGATGGGCAACGCCGATGGCTGCCGCTTCGGCCACGGCGGGATGAGCGATGGCGATGTTCTCCAGATCGATCGAGCTGATCCATTCACCACCTGACTTGATGACATCCTTGGATCGATCGGTGATGGCCATGTATCCGTCATGGTCGATGGTTGCGACGTCACCGGTGGGAAACCAGCCTTCGCGCAGGATGTCGCCGCCTTCACCCTTGAAGTAGCCGCGGGTCACCCAGGGGCCTCGCACGAGCAGGTCACCGAACGCCTTGCCATCGCGGGGCAGTGTCTTGCCCGCATCATCGGTGATCTTCATCGAGACGCCGAAGAGCGTTCGGCCCTGCTTCTGCTTGACCGCAAAGTGCGTTTCCTCGGGTTGTTCGAGGTGCTTGGCCTTCAGCGTCCCGTAGGTGCCCAGCGGGCTCATCTCGGTCATGCCCCACGCATGCTGGCAGTCGACACCGTAGGTGTCGGCAAACTCGCGAATCATCGCAGGCGGGCAGGCCGAACCGCCCACCACGACACGTTTCAGTGTCGAGAAATGGCGCTTGTGCTGCCGCATCCAGGCAAAGAGATTGAGCCAGACCGTTGGCACGCCCGCGCTCAGGGTGACCTTTTCCGATTCGAACAGTTCGTACAGGCTTTGCGGATCCATTGCGGCGCCGGGCATGACCAGCTTCGCGCCCACCATCGGACCGAAGTAAGGCGAGCCCCAGGCATTGACATGGAACATCGGCACCACCGGCAACAGCACATCGCGCGCCGACAGGCCGAAGACATCGGGCAACGCCGCGCCACAGGCGTGCAGGACGGTCGATCGGTGGTGGTACAGAACACCCTTGGGATTGCCGGTTGTGCCCGAGGTGTAGCACAGGCCCGAGGCAGTGTATTCGTCGAAAGTGGGCCAGGTCATCTGCCCGCTCTGGGCCTCGATCAGGTCTTCCATGCAGTGCAGGTTGGGCAACGGGATGGCCGGTCGATGCTCGCGGTCGGTCATGGCGACCCAGTGCGTGACCGTCGGGCAGTGAGCGGCGATACGCTCGACCAGTGGCGCGAGATTGATGTCGAAGAAGATCACGCGGTCTTCGGCATGCGCGATGATGTACAGGATCTGCTCGACGAAAAGGCGCGGGTTGATCGTATGGGTGACCGCGCCGATGCCCGATATGGCGTAATAGAGTTCCAGGTGGCGGTGGGTGTTCCAGGCGAGCGTGCCTACCCGGTCTCCACCCTCGATGCCCAGTTGCTCGAGCGCTTGCGCCAGTTGCCGGGCGCGCTGATGGCACTGGGCATAGGTGTAGCGATGGATCGGCCCTTCGATCGTGCGGGTCACGATCTCGGCGTCGCCGTGGTTTTCGCTTGCATGCTCGAGGATCGAGGCGATGAGCAGAGGTTGATCCATCATCAGGCCGCGCAGCATGGTGTCTCCCGTCGGTGCTGTTTTCGTAGGTGCCGTCGGATTTCGAGGATCCGCGTGCCGGAAAAGTATCCCACGAATGCGTTCGACGCCGCAGTGCCGCCCCGCAGTGACGGGCCACCCTTTCCGTGGCGTCAAGGGGGCAACCTCAGGTCGATCCGCGCTCTCGATGTGTGGCGCGAAGCGCCCGGGCAAGGGGATCCTGCCGGTAGAAATGCACCAGGGCCTCATACAGGTCGGGCAGGTGTCGCGAGAGCACCGCCGGGCCGGTAAAGAACTGCTCGCTCATCACGGCGAAGAACTCGCCGGGGTTGCTCGCCGCGTAATCGTCGATGGGAAGGGGGCGCCCGCAGCGCACGGCGTTTTCCACGCGCGCGAACGAGCGCTCGATGGCGACCTGCCAGGCCTCGTGCGACACGCCGGGTGGTGCAGCCGGAACCCCCGAATCGCCACCGTCGACCATGGCAAGCTTGTGCGCAAATTCGTGGATCACGACGTTGTAGCCCGCTTCGCCGTTTTCGGCATCCTGCCAGGACAGGATCACCGGCCCGCCCGGCCACGCTTCGCCGGCCAGTTCTTCTTCCCAGACATGGGCGATGCCGAACTCATCGATGTCTTCGCGAACCACCTTGAACGGTCCCGGATAGATCACGATCCCGCGCCAGCCCCGGTACCAGTCCAGACCCAGTTCCAGCACTGGCAGGCAGGCCTGCAGGGCGATGCTCGCGAGCATGCGGTGCTCGAGGATGAAATCGTGGGCACCCGATACGGTCTTGTCCTGCAGGAATTGCCCTGCAAGTGCTACCAGGCGCTCGCGCTCTCCGGGTTCGAGGTCGCGAAGGAAGGCGTGCGCCTCGAGGGCCTCGTGCCAGAGATCCCGGTCGTTACCGGTATCCAGTGAGCGCCACGATCGGGCCTGCGCAAGGTCGCTCGAGGATGCGTGGCCGACCGGGGCACCGGCCGGCCACGCGAGGCGCCACCGGCGGAGCACCCAGGCCCTCAGCCGGCCGATCAGGCGCCGCAAGGCATGCCTCGACGCCGCAGGCTCGAGTCCGGCCCTGTGCCTGGCCGTGTCCGGCTTCCGTGCGATCGATGGCACGCGATCACGCCTTGCACCGAGCCCTCCGGCATCAGGCGTCCTTGCGCGTGGTCGAGACCAGCCAGACTCCCAGGCTGACCAGGAGCAGGGCAAGCAGGTGGTACAGGTGACCCTCTTCACCCAGGAACACGATGGCAAACAGTGCGCCGAGGATCGCGGTCACGTTGGAGAACATGCCGGCGATGGTATGGCCTACGCGCGGCACCGCCCAGGCGTAGCAGACATAGGCCGTGATGGAGGGAAAGAGCGCGAGGTACGCGATGGCGACGAAGGTTCGCATCTCGAAATGCGCCTGTGCGCCGCCCGCATGCTCCCAGAGCCAGAAAGGCACGCAGGCGCCGAGGCCGAAGATGCTCGAGACATACATGAATGCCATGCCACTCAGTCCGGCTGGTTTCCAGCGCAGCCCGATCGTGTAGGCTGCCCACGAGAAGATCGCCAGCAGGATGATGAGGTCCCCGCGGTTGAATTCGGCGGCAAGCAGACGCATCGGGTCACCGTGCGAGGCAATGAGTGCCATGCCCATGATCCCGGCGATCACGGCGAGCGTGAGTCTGCCCGTGATGCGATCCCCCAGCACCACGGTGCCGATGAGCACCGTGAACACCGGCGTGACGCCGTTGAGCAGCACTGCGTTCATGCCGCTCGTGTACTGCACGCCCCAGTAACCAAGGATCGAGAACGTGCTGGTGCCCAGTACACCCAGCAGCATGAGACGTGCGGGATATCGCCGGATGATTGCCCAGTCGCGCACTGTCGCACGCAGGGCAAAGGGGGTCAGCAAGGCTGTCACCAGCACCCAGCGCCAGAACGCCAGGGCCATGGGCGGCATCAGGTCGTTCACGCCACGGGCGAGCACCCAGTTGCCGGCCCACGATGCCGAGGCGACAACGAGTGCAATATAGGCAAGGCTGGTTTCGGTGGGGCGCTTCAACGGTTCTGGCTCGGCAACGGGGTCGATCCGCTGATCGACGGGGGGCGGTCGGGGTGGCGCGGCGGGCGGGCCCACCAGGGCTCGCCCAGCGACGGTCAGCCCGCCGACGTCGCCGGAGGGCCCTGTGCGCCGGTGCAAGGATACCGTCTGACGGTGCGGATCGGCGCGATCCGGTGCCACTGGCGTCCGGACGGGGAAATGGCCCTCTGTCATCGCCGGTCGGTATCATCGCGAGGTGCGTAGCGATTCCTGCGCGCGGACAGGGTCCAGGGCCATGGTTGAGCGAGATCGTGAAGTGTCCTCCGGGGCGGGTGCGGGGTCGGCTGCCGGTCTGGTGACCGGCGCGGCCCTGATCGACCTCGCGCGCTCGACCGCACGGGCCCACTACGGGGCAACGACCCTGGGTACCGGCGAGGCGACGCTGGCGCACGCCGAGGCGGTGGCGCACATCATCGAAGGTTTGCGGCTCGATCCCGCTGCCGTTGCTGCAGGGTGGCTGTCCTCGATGCGATCGCAGATGCCTCGCCATCTCGACTTCGTGCGCGAACAGTGCGGGGATGAGGTGGCTACGCTCCTCGCCAATGTCGATCGGCTGCACGGTCTGCGACTGGTGACGCGAGGCGTGAGTACTCTCGAGGCAAAGGATGAGCGCACCGCGCAGGTCGAAGTGATGCGCAAGATGCTCATTGCCATGGTCGATGACATTCGCGCGGTGCTGGTCCGTCTGGCCAGCCGTACCCAGACCCTGCGCTACCTCGTCGCGTCGCGTGCGCAAGGCGCGTTGCCCTTTGCGCTCGAAGCCCGTCATGTGTTTGCGCCCCTCGCCAACCGCCTGGGCGTCTGGCAGCTCAAGTGGGAGCTGGAGGATCTGTCGTTCCGGATCATCGAACCGGACACCTACAAGCGCATTGCGGGCCTTCTCGATGAGCGACGCGTCGAGCGTGAGGCCTTCATCGCGAGCACCATCGCAGCGCTCGAGGCTGAACTGGCCGCGGCCGGCATCTCGGCCAGCGTGAGTGGTCGCCCCAAGCACATCTTCAGCATCTACAACAAGATGCAATCCAAGGGACGCGAGTTCGATGAGCTCTACGACCTGCGCGGCGTGCGCGTGATGGTCGATGAGGTGAAGGATTGCTATACGGCGCTCGGTGTCATACACAACCTCTGGACGCCGATTCCGAAGGAGTTCGACGACTACATCTCCCGCCCGAAGTCCAATGACTATCGCAGCCTGCATACGGCGGTGATCGGGCCTGATGGCCGCGCGCTCGAGGTACAGATCCGCACCCACGAGATGCACCGGCAGGCCGAACTTGGGGTGGCAGCGCACTGGCGCTACAAGGAGGGGCGAGCAGCCGGAAGCCCCTCGGAGCAGCGCATTGCCTGGCTGCGCCAGGTGCTTGCCTGGCGGGATGATTTCGTCGACGCGGCCGACTGGCGCGAGCAAGCGCGACAGGCGGCGGTCGACGATACGGTCTACGTGCTCACTCCTCAGGGACGCGTGCTCGACCTGCCCCGTGGCGCAACCCCCATCGACTTTGCCTACCACGTGCATACCGACCTGGGTCACCGCTGCCGTGGAGCCCGGGTCGACGGTGCGATGGTGCCGCTCGATTACCGCCTCGAGAATGGTCAGCGGGTCGACATCATCACTGCCAAGACCGGCGGGCCGAGCGCCGACTGGTTGAATCCGAACCTGGGCTACCTCGCGTCCAATCGCGCACGCAACAAGGTGCGTCAATGGTTCAACGCGGTCGAATTGCACGAAACCGCTGCCAGTGGCCGTGCCGCTCTCGAGCGCGAGTTGCGACGCGAGGGTCGCACGGGTGCCAATCTCGATGCGCTGGCCGTGAAACTCGGTCACGACAAGGCCGACGACCTGTTTGTCGCGATCGGGCGCGATGAGGTGGGCGTGAATCAGTTGCGCGCAGCGATCCGCGACGAGCCAGACGTTGCACCGCCCGAGGCATCGCCGCTCACCCTCGCACGCAAACCCCGATCGGGTGCGGGCACCCGTGGGGTTCTGATAGCCGGCGTCGATGGACTGATGGTGCAGTTTGCCAAGTGCTGTCGACCCGTACCTCCGGACGACATTCGCGGATTCGTGACCCGTGGGCGGGGCGTGTCGGTGCACCGTTCCGACTGCCGCAGCCTGAAGTCGCTGGCGGTTGCCGAGCCCGAGCGTCAGGTCGAGTCGAGTTGGGCAGATGACTCGGGCAGTGGCGTCTACGCGGTCGATGTTCATGTGCGCGCGCTCGATCGACAGGGTCTTTTGCGAGACATCTCGGAAGTCTTCAGTCGTGAGCGCATCAACGTCATTGGCGTCAACACGCTCAGTCGCAATGGCACGGCCACGATGGGATTCACGGTGGAGGTCGCAGGCGTCGAAGTGCTGCGAAAAGCGCTGGCCCTCGTGAGGGAGGTGAGGGGGGTCCAGTCCGCTGGTCGGAGGCTCTGAGGGTAACCCTCTGTCGGCGGTTACCCCAGGGCGCTCTGGCGGCGGGCAGTGGGTTCCATCGGAGTCGACTCAAGGAAACTTCATGGTTCGGGCGCCTTGTCGCTCGGATACTCGCACCATGCTGCCGATGCTCGACTCGCCCCTGCTGGCTTGCCTGGATAGCCTCCGATCCAAGCGCGCGATGCTGCGCAGCGAACGCAAGAGCGTCCGGACGCTGGTCCTGGGTGGGTCACCTGCCGACTACGGCTTTGATCCCGGTGTCTGCCCCGGCGCCTTCAACCTCGCGAGCAGGGGCGAGGACCTGCACTACGCCTTTCTCCTGTACGACAGGCTCTGGCGCAAGTTGCCGGCGCTGGCGAACATCGTCGTGTTCTATTCGGCCTTTTCTTCAGGTCATGTGTCGGAATGGAATGCCGCGCTGGACAACCACTGTCTCGCCATGAACGAGATATTCCGGTTGGGTCGGCTGTACGAGAACGAAACCATGCTGGCGCTCGCTCGCCGTCTTCGTGGTCAACTGATGGCCGACGGCGTTCCGATCCCGGGCATTCGCGGCTTCCTGCCTGGCCATGACAAGGGGTTCATGCCTGAGGCCTTCGATGGCGAGGCCATGGTGGCGGCCATCAAGGCGTTTCGCGGGGGCGCTGATGCCGATGTCTATCTCGCGCGCATGCTGATCCTTGCCCGGCATCTCGGGCATCGGGTGCTGGTCGTGGTGCCTCCCGTGCGGTCCGATGTCGTGCATGCCATGGGTCGCGATACCGGCTGGGTCTTTGGCAGCCTGCACGAGATTGTCGATGACTATCGCCCGGAGTTGTCCCTGGAACTGCTCGACTGTCATGGCGATCGTCGGTTCGGGGACGATTGTTTCGGTGACTGCAGCCATCTCGATCCGTCGGGTCAAGGGACGCGGACGCTCTCGGGTCTGATCCGGGAGCGACTGGCATGAACCCTTCGTCCTCCGGTCGGGCTGACGAGGACAGGCTCACCCGCACCCTGGTCCAGATACTGGCCAAGCAGCGAATGCTTCGCGAGCACAGCCCGCGCTTGCGCACGCTGGTGCTGGGCTCCTCGTACGGGGAGCATGGCTTCGACCCCGCGTTCTGTCCCGATTCCTTCAATCTGTGCCTGCGTCTTCTGGACATGCGGCATGCCTGTGCTCTCTACGAAACCGTCGCGCCTGCGTGTCCGCGTCTGCAATCCGTCGTCGTTTTCCACGCCATTGGCTCGGGTTCCAACTTTTCCGAGCACGCCCGCAACATGGGGGAGGTGTGCGCTGCGCTCGAGGAGGTCTTCGGCCTGGGTCTGCGTTACCGCACGCCGCACCTGCTCGCCCTGCTGGAGCAGGTGCGGGGCCGCGCGGTCGGGTTGCCCGAGGACCTGCAAGGGTATGCCGGATTCCAGCCCCATCTGCTCAAGGAGTTACCGCGCGATCTCGCCTCGGCGGCCACACGCGTCGCACAGCACCTGCGTCTCAGCAAGCGCACCGATGGGAACCTCTCCCTGCTGCGCATCCTGCTGCTGGCACGCCGACGGGGACATCGAGTCATCGTCGTGACTCCACCGGCGCGCAGCGATTATGTGAAGCTGGCGCTCGAACCCGGCAGGCGCCTCCTTCACGACCTGTCGCGGATGCTCTTTCGGGATCCGCACGGCTGTCCGGTTCAATGGATCAACGGCTTTGACAGCGGTGAGTTCGATGACGGCGACTTCGTCGACTGCGACCACCTGTCGCCCGAGGGTGCCGGCACGATGCGCCTGAGTCTGCGGATCAGCCAGGCAGTGGCGCCGGGGGGGGGCGGCGCTGGGCCGCTCGCGATCTGACAGGTCTTTCGCTCGGGGTTACGGCGCCAGACTCGATCTTGTCCCGACCGCCACTCACTCCGGCCGCGGATCGAACCAGCGAAATACTGGCTCACCGATGATCCACGGGGCGAGCATGTCGGCAAGGCCATTGGCCCGGCGCCAGGCCAGATAGGCATCGTTGTGCGCCTTCGAGACCCACTTCTGGACCAGAAGCAGGCGATTGTCGCCCTGCTCTGCGAACATCTCGATGCCGAGGCAGCCATCGAAAGCGCGCGTCACGGGCAGCGCTGGTCCGAGGACCTGCTGGCAGAACGCCTCCAGCTTGCCGGGTTGCAGATGCAGTTCAAGGGTCACCAGAATGGTCACGGGGCAGTCTCCGTTGAATCGGGCTCAGGGGGAGGAGGCGCGGAGGATTTCACCTGCCATCTCGTGGCGGATCCTCCAGGCGTTGGTGCTGGTGGCAATTTCGACATCATCCCAGGACAGGCAGGTACCCTTGGCAACCGGACGGCGCAGCCGCACGTTGTGGGCCAAACCCAGTGGCAGTCCGCCGAGCGCGAGGGAGCGCGCCGAGGGCAGCAGCTTGCCCCACACGGTATAGCCACCTTCACCGTCGAGCGTTTCGCCGGCCTTCAGGTCGCGTTTTGCCGTGGCCACCACATCGGCATGCCAGCCCGATGCCACTCCGGTTGCCTCGCCACGCAGTGCCACCGACGCGACGCTCATGCCGACTTCGAGACCGATGAGGTGCCACCGCTTGTAGAGCGTGAAGTAGCGTCCGCTCGGGTCGGTGTGCGCGTTGTACTCCTCGAAGCAGTTGCGGATGTACTCGGTTTCGCCTTCGACCGTGACCCAGACACCCATCCGGATGTCGTAGGGAATCACCCGCCCGTCGGGTTCGAGGCTCGAAATGACCTCGACCATGCCCTTCTTCTCGAGTACCCCGCCCTCGCTGATCGGGCGAGTGACGAACGGGATGTCCTCGACGCTCGCGCTGGGGTAGCGCAGGCCATCCGAGGGTACGGCAAGACCCGTGGCATTGGCGACTGCAGCGCTTTCGATCGAGGGTTTCGAGCCGTCGAGAAAGCTGTTGAACATCTTGGGGTTCAGCCCCCCGCGTTCTGCCTGTGCGGGCGTGAGGCCGTAATACTCCCAGACGGTCTCCGGCGTCGATTCGGCATAGTGGGGCAACCACTTGTGGCCGCGCCCGGCCGCCACGACCGGAAAGCCACAGGTGCGGGCCCAGTCGACCAGATCGCAGATGAGCGCCGGCTGGTCGCCGAAGGCGAGCGAGTAGATGACCCCGGCGGCCCGGGCACGCGCGGCCAGCGCGGGTCCGCAGAACGCGTCAGCCTCGACGGTCACGTTGACCACGTGCTTGCCCTGGTCGAATGCGGCGAGGATATGGTCGACGGCATGCATCGGCGAGCCGGTGCATTCCACGACGACATCGATGGCCGGGTGCCGTACCAGCGCCTGCCAGTCTTCGCCGACATGGGTCGTTCCCCGCGCGAGGGCCGACTCGATCGACCCGGCACCCATGCGCTCGGGCTCCCAGCCAACCCGGATGAGGTTGGCGCGTGCTCCGGTCACCGACAGATCGGCAATGGCGGCCAGGTGGATGCCCGGGGTGCGGGGCACCTGAGCCAGATACATCGAGCCGAACTTGCCGGCTCCGATCAGGCCGACCCGAATCGGCCGCCCCTGCGTTGCGCGTTGCAGCAGTTGTGCGTGCAGGCTCATGCGCTCACCGTATCGAAGTCAGTCAGGGAAGTCTCCAGGGCACTGGCCGGCATGCCCTCTGCCCAGGGCAGCTCGATCGGTTGCGGGTTGAGCAGGCAGTCATCGGGCAGGCATTCGATCGGGGTGAAGTCGCGGTGCGCGATGTACTCGGGTCGCTTGTGGCGACGGATGTGATTCGAGACGGCGCACAGGCTCAGGTAGACGCTCACGCGATTCCAGGGCGTGAGGTTGCTGCTCGAGGCATGGACGAGGCAGCTGTGGAAGAGAATCATCGAGCCCGCAGGGCCGGTCGGGCTCACGATGCCGCCGTGTCGCCCACCGGCCCGGTCCACCAGCTGGCTGATGAGCCCATCATCGATGACCCAGAGCGGATAGCTGGTGGTTGCCAGGTCGTGCTGCGCGTCGATGACGCCGCGCTTGTGGCTCCCCGGTATGAACATCAGCGGGCCGTTGAAGGCATTGACTTCGTCCAGGAAGATGGCAACGTTCATGGCCTTTTCGGTCGGCATGTGATCATCGTTGAGCCATGTGCCGTAGTCCTGATGCCACTGCCAGACATCCCCTTCGAAGGCCATCTTGCCGTTGATCTTGTACTGGTGCATGTAGACCTGCTCGCCGAAGAGATCCTCCACCGGGCGGATCATGCGCGGATGACGCCCGAGGCGTGCGAACGGTGCGTTGACCATGTGAGCCGCAAAGTTGGTGCGCACCGCATCGCTGCCTTTTTCGCGGACGTTGAAGGCGTCCCGGCGTGCATAGAGCGCCGGTACTTCGTCGTTGAGCGTGGCGACCTCGGCCGGGGTGAACAGACCCGGAAAGAACAGATAGCCATCGCGATCGAAGCGCGCGCGTTGCTCGGCGGTCAGGCGCATCGTGGGTCTCCTCTGCTGTCAGTGTCCGGTGCGCAGTTTAGGCCGATCGGCAGTCTGGCGGAAACACCGAGGGGCGCGCCTGCCATCAGGCCCCCGGTGCTGCGTGTCCGGGCTGCCGCACCGGGCGGGTGGCGAGGAGGGCACCCACCGAGACAAGCACCAGTCCGGCAAGCAGTGAGGGCGTCAGCGGTTCATCGAGCAGCGGTACGGCCGCGAGCCCCGAGAGGACAGGTACGAAGGTGGTCATGACACCGGTGCGCTCGGGCCCGATCAGGGCAACCGCGCGCAGGAACAGTGCCATCGCGACGATCGATGCCCCAAGGCCCTGATACAGCCCTTGCAGCAGGATGGCCGACAGGGGGGCGCTGTCCATGCCCTTGGGCAGCAGTGCAAGGTACACCGGCAGGTAGGCGGCGCAGCCGGCAACCGCCATGAATCGGGTCAACAGCCAGACATCGTAGCCCCAGATGCGCGCGAGAACGCTGTAGCAGGCCCAGGCAATACCGGACCCCAGCAGGAGGAGGTCGCCAAGAAGAACATCGGCGTGTTCGCCGCCTGCGCTTGCGAGCGGAATGGCCAGGCACAGGACACCCGCAGCGATCGGAACCAGGGCGGACAGACGGCCACGTTCGGGACGCGATCCGAGCAACACCCAGGCCATGAGCGGAATCAGGAAGGGCTGCATGCCCGAGAAGAGGATCCCCCCGTGCGCGGCCGGGGCATATTTGAATCCGCTGTAGACAAGGATCTGCGATGCCAGACCGCCGACCAGTGCCAATGTCCACAGACGAGGATCGATCCAGGTGCGGACCGGGAGCCGCAGGGAGAAGGGCAGCAGGACGAGAGCTGCAACGCCCATGCGCAGGGCCACGATGTCCCAGCCGGTGAGCGCGGTGCGACCGCCCATGCGCGACACGAGAACGAATCCCGTCCAGAGCAGCACGGCACCGAGCGCTGCCGCATATCCCTGCAGGTGGTGGCCCGTTGCATCACCGGACTTCCGGGCGGCCATGGAAGTTGTTCAGTTCAGGTGATGCAGGACGAAGTCGCTCATCTTCAGGAGGGCCTCATCGGCCGGTTCGGTCCCTGCATGGCGGGCCACGAAGGCATGCGGCTGGCCCAGGAACGCGTGGTATTCGACCTTTCCGCCGTGGTGTCGGTAGAGGTTGGCGAAGGCGTGCGTGCGCTCATGTTCGACGTTTTCGTCTTCGGTTCCCTGGATGATCAGCATCGGGGGCATGGCGGTTGCGCGCCCCGCATCGACGTTGAGGTGTGGATTGCCCTCGGCCATCGTGGCTTCGTCGGGCCAGAAGGCATGGTGGTTGTTCACCAGATTCTGAAGCCCGCGCGTGCGCGCCATGTGGTATCTCGCCAATGGATCGAGAATGGGCCAGCATGCGATGAGGAAGTCGAGGTGTGCGCTGGTGTTTCCCAGAGCCGGATCAGCCTCGACGAACAAGGGATCGTCCGGGCGGATTGCCGCCAGTGTGGCCAGGTGTCCGCCACTGGAGGTCCCCAGCGCACCGACGAGACGCGGCGTCAGGGCGAGCCTTGCCAGGTTGGATCGCACCCATCGGATGGCGTAGTTGATGTCTCGCACGGCAACCGGATAGCGATGCTTCGGGGCCATGCGAAAGTCGATCGCAAAGACGGCGATGCCGTGCTCGGCCAGATGCTCGTGCATCAGCACGTTGGTGAGGCGGTCGTTCTGGCTCCACGCGCCGCCATGGACTTCAATGACCAGGGCAGCGGCGGGCGTTGCCGGACGGTAGAGTCGGCCGAGTAGCGTCTCGCCATCGATGGTGCGGTAAGGGATGTCTTCGAACGTGTGGCTCATGAGGTTACCTGCAGCCCGTGTGACGGCATCAGCGCCGATGTCCATTGTAAGCGGGCAAGCAGGCGGGCAGGGCGGCGGGAGCGCCGCGCCTCCGCGGCCATGTACCTCGACCGCCTACTCCGCGGCGAGGCCCGCCTGGCGAGCCACCTTGCCCCACCGCGCGACCTCGGAGCGGATCAGTTCGCCGAACTGCTCGGGGCTGCCGCCCGCAGGTTGCATGCCCTGGCTCGACTGCTGGGCACGCATCTCGGGAATCTGCAGCAGGCGGTTGATGTGCTGATTCCACTTCTGGACGGCATCGTTCGGGGTGCCGGCGGGGGCAAGGAGCCCCACCCACGTGGCTACCTCGTAGCCGGGCAGACCTGATTCGGCGAGCGTGGGCACATCGGGTGCGAGCGGCGCGCGTCGGGCGCCGGCGCTGGCGAGTGCACGCAACTTGCCCGCCTTGATGAGCGGTGCCATGAGAAAGACGGTGTCGATGGTCATCGAGGTCTCCCCGCTCACGACGCTCATGGTCGAAGGGCCACTGCCCTTGTAGGGCACATGGACGATGTTGACGCCGGCCATCGACTTGAAGAGTTCTCCGGCCAGATGCTGACTGGTGCCATTGCCGACCGACGAAAAGTACAGTTGCCCCGGCCTTGCCTTGGCCAGTTCGATCAGTTCGGTGACGGAGTGGGCCGGTACCTGCGGATTGACGACAAGCATCAGTGGTATGTAAGCCACGAGCCCGATCGGGGCGAAGTCCTTCACCGGATCGAAAGGCATCCTTGCATGAACGGCGGGTAGCACCGTGAAGCTGGTGGCCACCAGGGCGAGGGTATGCCCGTCAGGTGCCGCCTTGGCTACGAAGTCGGTGCCGATCAGCGTGCCGGCGCCTGGCTTGTTGTCGACTACCACCGGCTGGCCCCAGGTTTCATCCAGGCGCTGGATCAGCATGCGGGCGATCGGGTCGATCGCCCCCCCGGGTGGGTAGGGCACAACCAGTCTGATCGGACGGCTGGGGTAGGGTGGCGATTGCGCGCCCGCCGGCAGGGCACACAAGACGGCCAGCATGCAGGCCAGCGCGCAGGCTGCAGGCAGGGCTCTTCGGTTCATGGCGTATCTCCTCGCTGCAAGCCCTGGAACGCAGATCGCTCCTCGGGCGCGACGTGAGCGGGCAATGGGCCGTGCAGTGTGCCACGATCGGGTTGCGAACTGACCTGTTCGTGTTGCCCGCGTAGAATCGAGGCCGCGCGCTGGTACGACTCGCAGTGCGCCTCGTCCGTTTCACGTCGCCCGGGAGGCTGCCTCATGAATCGTCGCACGCTGGCAAAGCTGGGTTTTGTACTGGCCGCCCTGATGCCTCTGGCCGGGCATGCCCAGACCGCGCTCGAGGACGTTCTTGCGCGAAAGCAGATCGTCATCGCCATCCCCACCGATTTCCCTCCCTATGGATTCGTGGGCACTGACCTCAAGCCCCAGGGCCTCGATATCGACATGGCCCATCTCATCGGCGCCCGACTCGGGGTCGCCGTCGAACTGCTGCCCGTCACCAGCGCCAACCGCATTGCCTACCTGCAGACGCGCAAGGCGCAACTGGTGATATCCACGCTGGGCAAGAATGCCGAGCGTGAAAAGGTCATCGACTTTACCGCTGCCTATTCCCCCTTCTTTCAGGCAGTTTTTGCGGCGCGGTCGCTGCCGGTCAAGGCATTTTCCGATCTGGCGGGCAAGACGGTGGGGGTCACGCGCGGAGCGATGGAGGACATCGAACTGGCGCGGGTCGCGCCCCCCAGTGTCGACATCCGTCGATTCGAGGACAACAACGTGACTGTCGCGGCTTTCGTGGCCGGCCAGGTTCAGGCCATCGCGACCGGGGCATCGGTGGCGGCCACGGTGATGCAGCGAAACCCGCAACTGAATGCCGAATACAAGCTCCTGCTCAAGGATTCCCCCAATTTCATCGGCGTTGCCAAGGGGGAGGACAGGCTTCGTGTTCGCGTGAACGAGATCATCGCCGCTGCGCGGGCCGCGGGTGAACTCGATCGCTTGTCTCAGCGCTGGTTGGGCAGGCCGGCAGGCGATCTCCCTCAGTGATGTCGGGGGCTCGGCCGATGACACGGGCGCCGTGCCCTGATCGTGCCGTGATGATGACGTGATGGCAGCGATGGTAAGTCTGGATTTCGCGGCCGTACTCGAGCAATGGCCGCTTCTCGTGCAGGGGATCGGCGCCACGATCTGGCTGGTCGCGCTCGCGGCGACCCTGGGGGGCTTTCTGGGGATTGCCTGTGCCTGGGCTCGTACATGGGGCCCGAAGCCACTGGCGTGGCTCGCAGCCGGCTATGTCGAGTCGATCCGCAATACCCCCTTCATCGTCCAGCTTTTCGTCATCTTCTTCGGGCTTCCGAGTGCCGGGGTACGTCTTTCACCGGAATGGGCTTCAGCCCTTGCGATGGTCATCAATCTGGGCGCCTACGCGGGCGAGATCGTTCGCGCAGGCGTCGAGGCAACGCCCAGGGGTCAGGTCGAGGCAGGGCTGAGCCTCGCCCTGACGCCCGGTCAGGTCTTTCGTCGGGTGGTCGTCCCGCCGGCGTTGGCCAGGGTCTGGCCTGCCATGGTGAGTCAGATCGTCATCGTGATGCTCGGTTCGGCAGTCTGCGGTCAGATATCGGCCCGCGAGCTCTCGTACTTTGCCAACCTGATCCAGAGCCGCAACTTTCGGGCATTCGAGGCCTACCTGGTAGCGACGGCGGGCTATCTCGTGCTCGCCATTGCATTGCGCCGCCTGCTGCTCTGGGTCGGGCCGCGGTTTCTTTTCGGCACGGTCTGGCGTGGTTGAGTTCACGCTCTGGGACATCCTTCGCAACCTGCTTCTGGCGGCGCGGTGGACTGTGGCGCTCTCCCTGATCGCTTTCGTCGCCGGGGGTGCGCTCGGGCTGCTCCTGGTGCTGGCGCGGACGTTGCCGGCTGGCGCAGTCGGACGCTGGGCGGGTCGTTGTGTGGCCCTGCATGTCGAGGTGTTCCAGGGAACGCCGCTTCTCATGCAACTCTTTCTGGCCTATTTCGGGCTTGCGCTGCTGGGTCTGGAGGTATCGGCATGGCTCGCGGCAGCGCTCGCGCTGACGCTCCATGCCAGCGCCTTTCTGGCTGAAATATGGCGGGGCTGCATCGAGGCGGTGCCGCGCGGGCAATGGGATGCGGCGGCGAGCCTTGCGCTCACCCGCAGCGAGCAACTGCGCCGGGTCATCGCTCCGCAGGCGCTGCGAATTGCGATTGCACCGACCGTGGGGTTTCTCGTACAGGTCATCAAGGGAACGGCGCTTGCATCGGTCATCGGTTTCATCGAACTGGCGAAGGCGGGAACCATGATCACCAATGCCACCTTTCGCCCGTTTGCCGTGTACGCCTGTGTGGCGGCCATCTATTTCGCGATGTGTTACCCGGTGTCGGCCTTCAGTCGGCGCCTCGAGAGGAGGTTGAATGGTGCCCGCTGAACCGATCGTGGACATACGCGGACTGCGCAAGCGCTTCGGTTCGAATGAAGTGCTGCGTGGCATCGATCTTGCCGTCGCCCCGGGCGAGGTGGTTGCCATCATCGGACGCAGTGGCTCGGGCAAGAGTACGCTCCTGCGATGCATCAACGGGCTCGAGTCGCCTGATGCGGGTACGCTTGCCATCGAAGGCAGACCCATGCGTCTGGATGACCCGCGCGCGATGCGCGACCTTCGTCAGCGGGTCGGCATGATTTTCCAGAGCTTCAATCTCTTTCCTCACCTCGATGTCGGCCACAACATCATGCTGGCGCCCGGGCTGGTGAAGGGGCGCCGTGGTGCGCAGGGAGAGGCTCGTGCGCGCCAGTTGCTTGCACGTGTGGGGCTCGATGACAAGTTCGAGGCCATGCCGGCGCAGCTCTCCGGCGGCCAGCAGCAGCGCGTGGCGATCGCACGGGCACTCGCGATGGAGCCCCAGGTGCTGCTGTGCGACGAGATCACATCGGCGCTCGACCCTGAACTGGTGGCCGAGGTACTGGCCGTGGTCGAGATGCTGGCGTCCGAGGGCATGACCCTCCTCATGGTGACGCACGAGATGCGCTTTGCGCGCAAGGTGGCCGATCGCGTGGTCTTCATGCACGAAGGCGCCATCCATGAAACCGGACCGGCGTCCGAGCTTTTCACCCGCCCGCAGACGACCGAGCTGCGCCAGTTTCTGGCTGCACTGGACTGATCAGGCCGACTGGATGATGGCGTCGGGCAGCAGACTCGCGATCATCGAGCTTCCGGCTGCGACCTGATCGGCGCTCAGCGTGATCGTGGCGTCGTCGCTGGCGTCGATCGAGGCGATCTTGCCGGGGGTGGCGCCGTAGAGGGCCACGAGGCTGTCCCAGCTGCCCGCGATGCCTTCGGCCGTATCCGAGATCCCGAGCGTCGTCACAAGCGAGTCGGCTGCTGCGCTCTGCGCATCGGCAGCAAGGACGCCCCTCAATGCGACCGAGCTGCCGGCAGCGAGGGTGGCCAGGACGGTGGATCCGGACTGCCACTGCGCTGCAGTCAGTGCCAGGGGTACGCTGGTGTCATCGGGCGTGATCGACGCGATCGTGCTTCCCAGTGCGGCCAGCTGGTCGAATCCCGCGGCGATGCTTGCGCTCGAGTCGGCGATGCCCATGGCACTCACCTGATCGTTGGCGGCGAATGTCTGCAGGTAGTCCATGCTGACCCCGGTGACACGGATCGAATGGTCGTTCGAGATCTTGTCGAGCAGTGCTGCGTGATCGATCATCTGTTGCTGGCTGAGTGCAATCGCGCCACCGGGATCGGTGAGGGCAAGACTGCGCAACGCGCTGATGCCGGCGAGGGTATCGAAGTTCGTACCGATCTCTCCACTGGAGTCCGAGATCGAGAGTCGTTTCACGTCGGGGTTGGCAGCCAGCGTTGCGGCATCGGCAACGAGAGCCCGGCTGATGGCGAGGGGGTAGTGGCCGCCATTGATCTTCTGCAAGAGGGCCGAGTAGTCCGAGAATTGCGGTGCGTCGATCTGCAGCGGTGCACCGGTGCTGGCGTCTGTAATCTGCACCGTGCTCACCAGGACGTTCTGGCGCAATGCGTCCAGCTGTCCGCCGATGCCGGCAGCCGTGTCACTCACTGCGATCGAACTCACCGCGCCCGATACGTCGCCCGTGCTGATCGTGGCTGCCTGGGAAGCCGTCGCATTGCCGACGTTGATGGTGTAGGGCGTTGCCAGGTGGTCGAGCAGTGCTGCCTCGCCCAGTACCTGGTTGGCTGTGAGCGAAAGCGCAGTGCTGTCGGTCTGGCTGACTGCGCTGCCGGACAACTTGGTACCGATGTTGGCGAGGGTGTCCCAGTTTGCCGACAGGCGCGCACCGGTGTCGCTGACCTGGAGCGAGACCACGTGGGCGTTGCCGGCGATGGTTGCCGCGTGCCCCGCACTCACGCCGCTGACATCGGCCAGATAACCGCCTGAGATCCGGTCGAGCGTCGCAGCATTGCCGAGGAACGTGCTCTCCGACAACTGCAGGGCGGTTCCACGGTCGGTCTGCTCGATGCTGGCCAGTTTCTTCCCCAGTCCGGCCAGTGCATTGATGCCGGAGGCGATGCCGCCGCTGTCATCGCTCACCATCAGGCTCGTGACGCGTCGGTTGGCGGTCGCGAGCGTCGCTGCATCAGCCGCGCCGATGTCAGTGATCGTGAGCGTGTAGTTGCCGCCATTGATGAGATCGAGCACCCCCTGATTCGCGGTGAGGTTCGCATAGGACATCATGAACGGCGCTACCACGGCCATTTGCCGGATACCGGTGAGCTTGCCGTCCGCTTGCAGGGTCGCGAGGTCGGCCATGTGATTCGCAATGTTGGTGCCGGTATCTTCGACGGCAATGTGCGTCACTGCGTTGTTGCCGGCAATGCTTCGCGCCTGCGTCACGCTGGCGCCTGTCACGGCGATGCTGGCCGATGCGTCCAGGTGGGCCAGCAGGCCTTCGCGTTGTCCTGTCAGATAGCGTGATGCACTCAGCTGGAGGGGGTTCGAGTCGCTGACCGACAGTCCGGTGACCAGATTCTGCACGCTGCGGATCGAATCCCACCGAGCCGACAGACGGGCCGCCGTGTCGCTGATGGCAATGCCGACCACGCGCGGGTCACCGGCCATCGGGACGGCCTGGTCGGCACTCACTGCCGTCAGTGTGGTGGTGTAACCGCCCTCGATCTTGCCGAGCACTCCACGGTGTCCGATCCACGCCTGCATCGTCATGTCCAGCGACGAGCCGCCATCCTGCTGCACGATCGACCCGAGTCGGCGGCCCATGTTTCCGAGGGTGTCGAGGCCGGCTGCAATGTTGGCCGCCGTATCCTTGATGGCGACCCGATGGGCATGCGGGTTCGTGGTCAGCAGTTCCTGCGCCTGGCTCACCGAGAGGCCGGTCACCGAAAGCCCGTAGCTGTTGCCGCTGATCTTCCCCAGCACGGCCGCGTGCTCGCTGAGGTCGGTCTGGCTCATGCTCAATTCCGTCCCGCCACCGGCAAGGGCGATGCTGGCCAGGCGGCCCTGGTCGAGAAGGTCTTGCAGGTCGCTCAGGTTCGCCGATACCTGGGCGCCTCCGTCCGAGACCGAGACGCTGGCGACATGGGCCGAACTCGATGCCAGTTCCAGGGCATCCCCGGCCGCAGCGCCGGTGATGGCGACCGACCACGCACCCGGGGTCGCGTCGAAATGGCCCAGAAGGGTCGTGCTGGCGACATACTGGTTGGCGGTCAAGCCGATGGCCGTGCCCGGGTCTGTCACCGTGACCGAGGCGACATGATTGCCAAGACGGTTCAGGAGCGTCCAGTTTCCCGACAGATTGGCCGCGCTGTCGACGAGATCGACCGAAAGTACCTTCGTGTTCCGGCTCAGACTGGTCATCTGCGAGGCGCTGGCGCCCAGAACGCGCAATTGGTACCCACTCATGACCTTGCCCAGGGCCAGCGCATCGTCCTTCACCTGGCTGGCCTGAACCGTCATCGGACTGCCATCGGTGGACGTGATGGACTTGACCTTCAGTCCCATCGCCTGCAGGGCATCGAGGTTGGTTGCGATTGCGCTGCTCGAATCCCGGATGACAACCGAGCGTATCCGCGCGTTGCTGGCATAGTCCAGGGTCTGCTCGACACTGGCACCGCTGATCGCGAGGGCGTAGGCGCCATTTTCGATTTTTGCGAGCGTGTTTCCATCAGCGCCAAATTGCGCGACCGTCAGGTTGATGGCTGGTGCAGCGCCCGTCAGCCGGATGGACGCCAGGCGGCCCCCGCTGCCGGCGAGGGTATTGAGCGCGTCGATGTTGCGCTGTATGCCGATGCTGGTGTCGTGCACGTGAATCCGGTTTGCCGCGCTGAAGCGCGTGTCAGCCGTGATTGCCAGCGCTTGTGCGGCAGATGCCGAAGACACTTCGATGGTGTTTCCTGCCGTGGCGGACCAGCGACTGACAAGATTCGACCCTGCCAGCAACTGGGTTGCCGTCATCGTGAGGGCGGTGCCGTCCGATGCGCCCAGGCTGCTGATGGCGCTCGAGTTTTTCACCAGGGCATCCAGATGCTTCTGGATGTTGGCGACCGAATCGACGATCGCGACCGTGCGTGCGGTGTGGTTTGAAAGCGCGCGCACCGCCGCAGCCGCCGTCATCGCGGCCGGCGCCGCTCCCGGCGCAGCCGCGGCGCCGTAGACGGGGGAATAGCTGGCAGATGACAGGATCGACAGGGTCATGAGTGTGGACATCGGCAGACCGACCGCAAACTTGAGGCCGCTGCGTGTGCGGGTCGTGCTGGCGGCCCGTCTTGCCAGGGTGGCGGCTGTCCGGTGCCGCCGGCGCTGCGTGGCATACTGTGCAGGGTGTGGTGGCCGACGGCACAATGACGGCTCCAGGCCGGGTGTCGACGCCGGCTCCCCGTGGGCTCATCCCCCTCGCGCTGTCAGGCGCGGTATCCGGTCAGGCCGGGAGCCAACCCGGGTAGTGCCATCCCGCCGGGACTGCGCCGCGAGGACTCGAGCTACCCGTCATGCCGCCCGTCCTGTGGCTTGCGGCACGAGCGAGCACCCCGCATCGGGCATGATCGGCACGAGCCGACGGGACGCGCGGCGCAGACGATCGATTACCTTCATCAGGACGCAGAGCATGGCAGACCTACGACCGGGCTATTTCACGGTGCCCCTGCGCCCGGCAGAGCGGCAGCCTGCCATCGCGGTGCCGGCCGACTGCGAAGTCATCATCCTGGCTGACCGGCTCGTCATGTCGGGGGTCGTGTCCCGCGGGGTCGGGCAGATGCCGGCCCTGTGCGGTGCCTGAGCTGTCAATCGTGCGAGCCGTGGTTGGCAACGCCAGGTCGGCGATCGGATCGGTGTCGTGACCTCGATGCGGCGTGTTGCTGCCGCGCTGGCGATCCTCTTCGTCGACCTTGCCGGACGATCGGTGATGGACAAGGTACTCGCACTCACCGGGGATCCGAGCCGCGTTGCGGTCTGGGCGCAATTGCAGTCCGTGGTCGAACTGGTCTGCGCAGTGTCTGCCGCCGGGGTGCTGGCGGGCTTGACCGTGCTTGTCGCGCAGGCTGCGAGTCCTTCCGAAGAGCGCCGGCTGCTGCGCGCCGCCCTCGGCCTGGCGCTCCTCGTTTCGGGTGCCTTGGCGATGATCGTCATCGCGTTTTCGCCACTGGCCTCGGTTGCCCTCGGACAGTCGGGCATCAGCGCGCTGCCCATTGCCCTTGCGGCTGCAACGGGTGTGCTGTGCGTGATGCCAGCCACGCTCAGCGCCTGGTGGCTGGGGAAGAGCCGACAGCCTGCCATGCTCTGGCTTGCGCTGCTGGGTGCCGGCGTGGTGGCGATTGTTGCCGGCGCCGCGATGCTCGATGCCACGATCGAAAGCCTGATGATCGTCCAGTTCGCCACGTTGCTGGTTGGCAACGCACTGGTATGGCGATACCTGCGCCGGGTCGCCGGGCTTCATTGGGCGAGTGCCGGGCAACTGCCGGAACCCGCGCAGACCGCGATGGTGCCAGGTAGCGACATGGCGGGTCGAGCCGAAGCGCAATCGGGGCGTACGACACGGCTGCGTCCACTGGTGCGATTCATCCCGGTGGGGCTCACCATCGGCGTCATGAGTCCGGCCTCGATGCTCCTGATGCGGGCCGGGCTCGGCGAGAGCCTCTCATGGCACGAGGTCGGTCATTTCCAGGCCCTGTGGCGCCTGGGCGATTGGGTCACTGCACTCGCCTCGGGGATGCTCTCGCTCGTGTTTCTGCCACGATTGAGTGCCAGTTGGGGTAGCAACCGTTTCCCGCTCGAGTTGCGTCGATCGGCGTGGGCGGTGCTGGTACCTGCCGCCGGCTTGCTCGCGCTGCTCTTCATGGCGCAGGCGCGGCTCCTGGCGTTCCTCTACGACGCGCGGTTTGTGGTGAGCGGGGCAGCGGCAGCCTGGTTTCTGGCCGGAAGCTGGGTGCGGGTCGTGTCCTGGGTCTTCCTGTACGGTCTGTTTGCCGCACACCGGACGCGCACCATCATGCTGGGCGAGTTCCTGTCGCTGCCCCTGTTTGCCGTGCTGCTCTGGCTTGGGCGGGAGGGCATGACACTCGAGCGCGCCGCGATGCTCTACGGCGTCACCTACCTCGTCTATGCCCTCGTGAATGCCCTCGGTCTTGCCCTGCCTTGCACCGGGGTCGTGGCGGCGCGAGGCAGGACCACGGGCTGAGTGAGGTTCGCACCGTGTCCGGATCCTTTCCGATCCGGACACGCTGTCAATCCGATATCCGTCCGATGTTCGTCCGGTTTCGGCTCGGGCCAGGCGCCGCGCGGATCAGCGAACTTCGGTCACGAAGTTTGCTCGCGAACGGCGAATCTTCTTCAGGTTCGCCAGCCAGTCCTGACCTTCATGACGGTAGCCCAGCGGCAGCAGGACCGCACTGCGCAGGCCGCGTGCGCGCAGTCCGAGGATTTCATCGACCTGGTCGGGCTTGAAACCTTCCATGGGCGTGGCATCGACCCCTTCGTTGGCAGCCGCGATGAGCGCGGTTCCGAGGCCGATGTAGGCCTGGCGCGCGGTGTGCTCGAAGTTGACCTCCGCCGGACGCGGCGGGTAAAGGCCGAGCAGCATCTTGCGGTAGTTCTCCCAGCCTTCGTTGGTGAAACCTCGCTCGGCGTTGGTGCGATCGAACAGTTCGTTGATGCGTTCGGCGGTGTGATTGTCCCAGGCTGCAAAGACGAGGAGGTGCGAGCAGTCAGTGATCTGCGGCTGGCCGTTGGCAGCCACACGCAGGCGCGCTCGCACGTCGGGGTTGGTGACCAGGATGAGTTCAAAGGGCTGCAGGCCGCTCGAGGTGGCGGTGAGCCGTACGGCTTCGAGGATGCGGTCGATCTTGTCCTCCGGCACGGCTTTGGAGGGATCCATCTTCTTGGTGGCATAGCGCCAGTTGAGCAGTTCGATCAGATTCATGCGCGCGAGCTCCGCGTGTTCGGAGATGACCGGTGCAGGTCATCGGGGATGGGTGTCGGCTGTGCGTTCGTCACCGGTGAGTGACGCTTCGACTGCCTCGAGCGCGTGATGGTACCGTATGCGTTGCCGTGAGTCGCTCGGTGGGCCACTGCGCACCGGCCCGGGTTTCATGAGCCTGTCCTGCGCTGCCTCGAGCCTGGCCGTGGCCGAGTCGGCGTTGTCGCTGCCCTGTCGCAGCCAGTCGACCGAACGATTCACGGGGCGCGGGTCGTCCACCGCGTCAGGGTCGATCGTGAGCCGACCGCCGATGAGCGGGTGGCATGGTAGATTGCGCTCCCTTGCGGGGACTCGGTGAACATCATGCAGGCTTCTCGACGCGACCTGCTGGTCGTGGTCTTGCTGGTGGTCGTGGTCTGGGGGCTCAGCGCCTGGCTCGACCTGGGTGAACGGCTGTCGAACTGGGCGGGCAGTCGTGAGCTCTACCAGGCCGATGAGTTGCCAGGCGCCGTGGTCGCACTGCTGCTCGGGCTCGTGTGGTACGCCTGGCGCCGTGTGGAGGAGGTGGAGGCGCAGATGCAAGCGGTTGCGCGGGCTGACGAGCAGTTGCGCGCGACCCTTGCGGCGAATCGTCGTCTGGCGGCTGCGCATCTGGCGCTGCAGGAAGCCGAGCGTCGTGACCTCGCCCGTGAACTCCACGACGAACTGGGCCAGCATCTGAACCTCATCAAGCTCGAGGCGGTCGCCATCCGGAACGCGAGTGCCCCGGAGAGCGATGTCGAAGGTCGAAGCGGGCGTGGTGGCAATGCCGCAGGGGCCGTTGCCATGATTCAGGCCGTCGATCACGTGCAGCGGGTGGTACGCGAGATGCTCGGGCGTTTGCGCCCGGTTGCGCTGGACGAACTCGGGCTTCAGGCAGCGCTCGAGCATCTGGTGAGCGGATGGCGATCGCGGCACCCGGTGCCGGCCCTCGAACTGTCGGTCAAGGGCAATCTCGATCCGCACGGTGAACCGGTGCACATGGCGGTCTACCGCATCGTTCAGGAAGGACTCACCAACGTGTTGCGGCATGCCCGAGCGCGGCGCGTGATCATCGGCATCGATGCGACGAGCGCCGGGTTGCGCCTCACCGTTGCCGATGACGGCATCGGTGTCGAACCCGGTCGCCAGACCGACGGGCTCGGGTTGGTGGGCATGCGCGAACGGGTCGAGGCTCTGGGTGGCCAGATCGAGGTGGACACCGCCCCGGGACTGGGGTGCCGCATCATGGTCTGGCTCCCGTGTCCGCCGGTGGCCGCTCGGGCGGGCGCCGCATGAGTGATATGGCGTGAGCAATGCGGCATGAGCGATCCGGCGCCCGCGATTCGTGTGCTCCTCGTGGACGACCACGCCGTCGTCCGGGAAGGCTATCGGCGGCTGCTCGAGCGCGATCCGGCCATTGTGGTGGTCGGTGAGGCCGGTGACGGTCAGGCAGCCTATCTCGCCTTCCAGACCCTGGGTCCCGATCTGGTGGTGATGGATATCTCGCTCCCGGGCGCGAGCGGCATCGATACCCTGCGTCGCATCATGGCTCGGGAACCGCAGGCGCGGGTTCTCATGTTCAGCATGCACGAGGAGGCGATCTTTGCCCAGCGAGCGTTCCAGGCCGGGGCGAGCGGCTACGTCACCAAGGCCAGTGCACCGGATACTCTGGTAGAGGCGGTTCACCGCGTGGCATCCGGGGAGCGCTACATCGGTCCGGACATGGCACAGACGATCGCGCTGCAATCGGTTGGCGGCGATGTCAGCGTGTTCGACGGACTGTCGGCGCGCGAGTTCGAGGTGATGCGCCTCATCGTCGCGGGTGACGGCCTTGCCCAGATTGCGGCCAAGTTGAGCCTGAGCTACAAGACCGTGGCCAATCAGCAGTCCCTCATCCGGCAGAAGCTCGGTGTTCAGACGAATGTGCAACTCCTGCAACTGGCGGCTCGCCACGGGGTCGGCCGGTCCTGATGGACGCTGCCGGCCTGAGGCACGGTTTCCGACCGCAAAAATCGATACCATCACGCCGTGGGTCGGTCATCAACGGTTATCGGGGGTAGCGCAATGGGTTCGGTACGCATCTGGCTCGTATTGACGGTACTTGGCCTTGCAGGCTGCTCGAGCTTGCAGGTCGACCGGCTGAAGGTCGGCATGCTGGCGACCGAAATTCGTGAAAGGGCCGGAGCGCCCAGCGAGGAGCGCGTTCGCCCCGACGGGAGCCGTACCTGGTACTACGTGGGTGGATTCACCAGCTTTCAGACCTGGCGCGTGACGCTCGATCCGCGGGGCGAGGCGACCGCGGTCGAGCCCTTGTTGTCGGTGGAGAACCTGCGCAGCCGGATCCAGCCCAAGCGTTCGCGCCGCGATGACGTTCTGACTGATTTCGGTGCACCGGGTCAGGTGCAGACCTTCCCGGCGCTCGGGGAGGAGGTCTTCAGCTACCGGTTCCGGGACAGAACCCTCGAGACGCTGGCCGACGTTCACATCGATCGTTCGACCGGTTATGTCAAGTCGGTCGACATCTACCGCGACCCTGCCTACTTCTCGGGCTTGTCGGATTGAGGCGAAACGGGGCGATCGCCAGGCAGTGACAGGCTCAGCGGTTCGGGATTGTCGCGCCATTCGCAGTCCCGTTTCCGACACTGGGCGTAAAGGTAGAGCGAGTGCGCCTGGATCAGGAACCCGCGATCGCCCGCAATCTGGGCCTGGCGTATCTCGATGTCCTCGTCGACGAACTCTTCCACGCGTCCGCAGTCGAGGCAGACCAGGTGGTCGTGGTGGCTCGAATCATTGAGTTCGAAGACCGCCTTGTCCGATTCGAAGCGGTGACGCTGCAGCAGGCCGGCCTGCTCGAACTGGGTGAGCACCCGATACACCGTGGCGAGCCCGACGTCGACGCCTTCACGACCCAGCACCCGGTAGATATCCTCCGCCGAGAGGTGACGCACCGAGGAGCGCTCGAACAGTTCGAGAATTCGCAGTCGGGGCAGTGTGGCTTTGAGCCCGCTGTTCCTGAGGTCGGCTGAGTTGGGCAAGAGGCTGGGCGCGGGCGGGGTGGTGGGGTCCGAGGTGTGCTCGCGATCCCGCCTGGGAGGGGCGAAGCAGCCTCTTTCCGCTATGATAAACACATTCGAGGCCCGATCTGCCGCTGAGACCGCCTGAGTCCAGGTCAGCGGGCCCTCAGCCGGATCCTTCACCATGACCGTCTTTCCTGGCCCCGTGCCCGTCCGTCTCGTGCTGACTGCGTTGCTGGCCTTGTCAGCGATCACGCTGGCTGGATGTACCCCCTGGTGGAGTTCCTACCGGATCGATGTCCAGCAGGGCAACAACATCGACGCGGTGGCGGTCGGTCGGCTCAAGCTGGGGATGACGCGCGACCAGGTGCGCTTCGTCCTGGGAACGCCGCTGGTGACCGATGTCTTCCACGTCGATCGCTGGGATTACGTCTATCACCGTCAGCGGACGGCTACCGCGCCCATCGAGGCGCGGCGCCTGACAGTCTTCTTCCAGTCCGATCGCCTCCAGCGCGTGGAGGGCGAGGGCTTCCCCGATGAGGTGCTGGCGCGCATTGCCGCTTCAGCCACGACAAGCCCGGCCGACCCGTCGATGCCTGCCGCGGCGGGAGGTTCGCGATGACGGCGTCAGCGACGATTCGTGTGGCGATCGCCGGTGCTGCCGGGCGCATGGGGCGCAGTCTGATCGAGGCGGTGCTCGCCGATGCCGAACTCTCGCTCGCGGCGGCCCTCGAACGGCCGGGTCATCCGGCCCTGGGGCGCGATGCCGGGGAGTCTCTCGGCGTCGCCACGGGCGTGCGGGTGGTCGATGACCTCGAGGCTGCGTTTGCGGTCGCTGATTGCCTGATCGATTTCACCCGGCCGGCAGCAACGCTGGCGGCGCTGGCTGTCGCCGTGCGCACCGGCAAGGCCATGGTCATCGGTACGACCGGGTTCAGCATCGAGGAAAAGCAGGTGATCGAGGCTGCGGCACGCTCCATCCCGGTGGTGTTTGCGCCCAATATGGCGGTCGGTGTGAACGCGCTGTTCAAACTGGCCGAGATCGCTGCCGGCATTCTGGGCGATGACTTCGACGTCGAGATCATCGAGGCGCACCATCGTCACAAGGTCGACGCCCCCTCGGGCACCGCATTGCGCCTCGGGGAGTCGGTAGCGAGGGCGCTCGGCCGCGATCTTGCAGCGGTTGCCGTGCATGGTCGGGAGGGCATCACCGGTGAGCGCGAGCGCGCGAGCATCGGCTTTCATGCGGTGCGTGGCGGCGACATCGTGGGTGACCACACGGTGCTGTTTGCCGGCATGGGCGAGCGCATCGAACTGTCGGTGCGCTCCTCCAGTCGTCTGACCTACGCCAGCGGGGCGATGCGCGCTGTCCGGTTTGCCGCGGGAAGGCCACCGGGGTTGTATGACATGCAGGCGGTGCTCGGCCTGTAACGCGCGGTACCGCTCGACCCCCGTGGCGGGTGCCCGGGGGCGGGAGGCTCGCGGTATACTCGGCCGGTTTGGCCCGCGTGGCCAGGTCCTGGAGACTGCGTTGCCTCACACCCCCCGCGCCCTTCTCGCACTGGCTGATGGCACCACCTTTCACGGTATTTCCATCGGCGCTCGGGGAAGCAGCGTTGGCGAGGTGGTGTTCAATACCGCGCTCACCGGGTATCAGGAAGTCCTGACCGATCCGTCCTACTGCAGGCAGATCGTCACACTCACCTGTCCGCAGGTCGGCAACGTCGGCATGAACCCTGACGATGACGAGTCGAGCCTGGCGGTTTGCAGTGGCCTTGTCCTGCGCGAGTGTCCGCCTGCGCCCTCGAACTGGCGCTCGCGCGAGTCGCTCTCGGCCTGGCTCGATCGACGGGGCATGGTGGCACTGGCAGGCATCGATACGCGGCGATTGACCCGTATCCTGCGTGAGCGCGGCGCCCAGAATGCGTGCATCCAGGCGGGCGACGTCGACGAGACGGCAGCCATTGCGAGTGCTCGACGCTTTGCGGGGCTGGCCGGCATGGATCTCGCCCAGTCGGTCTCCGTGAGCAAACCCTATCTCTGGCAGGAAACGTCCTGGGTGGCGCCCGGTGGTGCAGCGCGCGTGTTCGAGCGGCAGCATTCGGTCGTTGCCTACGACTTCGGTGTGAAGCGCAACATCCTGCGCATGCTGGCTGACCGCGGCTGCGCGGTCACTGTCGTGCCGGCTCGTACGCCCGCGGCCGAGGTTCTCGCCATGCGTCCCGATGGTGTCTTCCTGTCCAACGGACCCGGTGACCCCGAGCCTTGCGATTACGCCATCGAGGCCATCGGCGCACTGCTCGCCGTGCAGACCTTGCCTGTCTTCGGCATCTGTCTGGGGCACCAGTTGCTGGCGCTCGCGTCGGGTGCGCGAACGCTCAAGATGAAGTTCGGTCACCACGGGGCCAATCATCCCGTGACCGAGCTCGACACCGGGCGTGTCCTCATCACCAGCCAGAATCACGGGTTCGCGGTGGATGAGGCCAGCCTGCCCTCCACGCTGCGCATCACGCACCGCTCGCTCTTTGACGGCACGATCCAGGGGCTCGAGCGCACCGACTGTCCGGCCTTCTGTTTCCAGGGGCATCCGGAGGCGAGTCCGGGGCCACAGGATGTGTCGGGATTGTTCGATCGTTTCGTCGCGCTCATGCGCGCGGCTCGCTGAAGGGGCCGTCGCACCATGCCACGCCGCGCTGACATCCAGTCGATTCTGCTGATCGGGGCCGGGCCGATCGTGATCGGGCAAGCCTGCGAGTTCGATTATTCGGGCACTCAGGCCTGCAAGGCACTGCGCGAGGAGGGTTACCGGGTCATTCTGGTCAATTCCAACCCGGCGACGATCATGACCGACCCCGGTCTGGCCGACGTGACCTACGTCGAGCCGATCACCTGGCAGGTGCTCGAGTCGATCATCGAGCGCGAGAGACCCGATGCGATTCTGCCCACCATGGGGGGGCAGACGGCCCTGAACTGCGCCCTCGATCTGGCTCGCGAAGGCGTGCTTGACCGTCATGGTGTCGAACTGATCGGTGCGTCACGCGAGGCGATCGACAAGGCCGAAGATCGCGAGAAGTTCAAGCACGCGATGGCCCGCATCGGGCTCGATTGCCCGCGTTCCCTCATCGCCCACAGCCTTGAAGAGGCACTCGACGTTCAGGCGAGCATCGGATTTCCGGCGGTCATCCGGCCCTCCTTCACGATGGGCGGTTCCGGTGGTGGCATTGCCTACAATCGCGACGAGTTCATCGCCATCTGCAGTCGAGGGCTCGAAGCCTCACCCAACCGGGAACTCCTGATCGAGGAGTCGGTGCTGGGCTGGAAAGAGTACGAGATGGAGGTCGTGCGCGATCGCGCCGACAACTGCATCATCATCTGCTCGATCGAGAATCTCGACCCGATGGGCGTTCATACGGGTGACTCGATCACCGTGGCGCCAGCGCAGACCCTCACCGATCGCGAGTACCAGGTGATGCGCAACGCGTCGATCGCGGTGCTGCGCGAGATCGGTGTCGATACGGGCGGTTCCAATGTCCAGTTCGCGATCGATCCGGCGACTGGCCGGATGATCGTGATCGAGATGAATCCGCGGGTGAGCCGCTCATCGGCGCTCGCCTCGAAGGCAACCGGCTTTCCCATTGCCAAAGTGGCTGCCAAGCTTGCCGTGGGCTACACGCTCGATGAATTGCGCAACGACATCACGGGCGGACGCACGCCGGCGTCGTTCGAGCCGAGCATCGACTACGTGGTGACCAAGATCCCGCGGTTTGCGTTCGAGAAGTTCCCGCAGGCCGATCGGCGTCTCACCACGCAGATGAAGTCGGTGGGTGAGGTCATGGCCCTTGGCCGAAGCTTTCACGAGTCGTTCCAGAAGGCCCTGCGCGGTCTGGAGGCCGGCTACGACGGCCTCGACAGCCTTTCGACCGATCGCGATCGCATCGAGAGCGAACTGCGAGTCGTCGGCCCTGACCGGATCTGGTACCTGGGTGATGCGCTGCGTATCGGGATGAGCGTGGCCGAAGTCCACGAACAGACCTCGATCGATCCGTGGTTTCTCGATCGCATCGCCGAGATCATCCGCGCCGAGCAATCGATCGAAGGTCGCGCGCTCGTCTCGATCGAACGTGCAGAACTGTTCGCGCTGAAGCGGATGGGCTTTGCCGATGCGCGGCTGGCCCGATTGTTGCGGGCCTCGATCCAGGCGGTTCGCGAGTATCGCTGGTCGCTTGGCTTGAGGCCTGTGTTCAAGCGTGTCGACACCTGCGCGGGCGAGTTTGCTACCGGTACTGCCTACCTGTATTCGACATACGATGAGGAGTGCGAGGCCGAACCCTCCGATCGGCGCAAGATCATGGTGCTCGGTGGTGGACCCAACCGGATCGGGCAGGGTATCGAGTTCGATTACTGCTGTGTCCATGCCGTGCTCGCGCTGCGCGAAGATGGCTACGAGACCATCATGGTCAACTGCAACCCCGAGACGGTATCGACCGACTACGACACCGCCGATCGGCTCTACTTCGAGCCGCTCTCTCTCGAGGATGTGCTCGAAGTCGTGCACCGCGAGCGACCGGCCGGCGTCATCGTGCAGTACGGCGGTCAGACGCCCTTGCGTCTGGCGCGAGACCTGGCGGCGGCGGGTGTGCCCATCATCGGGACATCGCCCGACATGATCGACGTGGCCGAGGATCGCGAGCGGTTTCAGCAACTGCTCGCCCGCATCGGGCTGCGCCAGCCGCCCAATCGAACGGCTCGCACCGAGTCGCAGGCCCTCGTCAGTGCCGAGGAAATCGGCTATCCGCTGGTGGTTCGTCCCTCGTATGTGCTGGGCGGTCGGGCGATGGAGATCGTGCATCACGCCTCGGAACTGGAGCGTTACATGCGCGAGGCGGTACGCGTCTCCAGTGACTCACCCGTGCTTCTGGATCGTTTCCTGGACGATGCCACCGAAGTCGATGTCGACGCGGTCTGCGATGGCAGCGCCGTGATCATCGGCGGCGTGATGGAGCACATCGAGCAGGCTGGGGTGCATTCGGGCGATTCGGCCTGTTCGCTGCCGCCTTTCTCGTTGTCAGCCTTCATCGAGCGCGAGATTCGCCGCCAGACGGCCGAACTGGCCCGAGCCCTGCAGGTGGTCGGTTTGATGAACGTACAGTTTGCGGTACAGCGCGACACGGTCTACGTGCTCGAGGTCAATCCGCGCGCCGCGCGCACTGTGCCGTTTGTGGCCAAGGCCACCGGTGTCGCCCTCGCACGGATCGCAGCCCGCTGCATGGTCGGCCGTACCCTGGCCGATCAGGGAGTTCATGGCGAGGTGGTACCACGACATTTCGCGGTGAAGGAGTCGGTGTTTCCCTTCATCAAGTTCCCCGGCGTCGATTCGATCCTCGGGCCTGAGATGAAGTCGACCGGCGAGGTGATGGGGCTCGGACACACCTTCGGAGAGGCATTTCGCAAGGCCCAGCTCGCCGCCGGGAACCGCCTGCCGCAGCGCGGCGACGCATTCATCAGCGTGCGCAATGCCGACAAGTCGGCGGCAATGGTGGTTGCGCGTGATCTGGCCGAACTGGGCTTCGGGCTCGTGGCTACCCGGGGCACCGCAGCGGTCATTCAGGCGCAGGGCTTGCCGGTGACCGTGGTCAACAAGGCCACCGAGGGGCGGCCCCATATCGTCGACTGGATGGTCGACGGTCGGGTGCAACTCGTGATCAATACCACCGAGCCGCGGCGCACTGCTGTTCAGGACTCGCGTTCACTGCGTACGACCGCGGTGCAGCGACGCATTCCCTACTTCACCACGATCGCCGGGGCACGCGCTGCGGTGGCAGGGCTGCGCCATGCGGGCGATACGACCCCGTATGACCTGCAGACCCTGCATGCCTCGCTTGCGTCATGGTCTGGGGCGGGTCCGGCAAAGGGGTGATTCCCGTATACTGTCCCGTTGAAGATCGACCCCGGTGACATCATGAGCAAGTATCCGCTGACCAAGCATGGCGCCGAGTTGTTGCGCACCGAACTGCACCGGTTGAAGACCGTCGAGCGGCCCGCTGTCATTCAGGCCATCGCCGAAGCCCGCGCGCAAGGTGATCTCTCGGAAAATGCCGAGTATGACGCGGCCAAGGAGCGTCAGAGTTTCATCGAAGGTCGCATCATCGAGGTCGAGGCCAAGCTCGGCAATGCCCAGGTCATCGATCCGTTGCTGCTCGACGCGGATGGACGTTGCGTCTTTGGTGCCACGGTCGAGATCCAGGATCTGGCCAGTGACGAAGTCCTGACCTATCAGATCGTGGGCGAGGACGAGGCGGATCTGAAGGCGGCCAAGATATCCGTGGTGTCGCCGCTTGCGCGCGGCCTCATCGGAAAGTCGGCGGGCGACGTCGCCGAAGTTCAGGCCCCCGGGGGCAAGCGCGAATACGAGATCATCGACGTCCGCTACGAGTAGACGCAGTACGCGCCGCGCCGCCCGTCTTGCGGGCCGCCGACGGTCGTGCTGTCGCAGTCCGACGAGCGCCGGAGCGGGCGGGTGCGGCCGTGCTGGTGGCGGTTCGCGAAGCGTTCGGGCGGGTTGCGCTCGATCGGGATGCCGTCGGGCGAGTGGCGCTGGAGCGAGTGGCGCCCGTCTCGACGCTGGCGCGCCGAGTGCTTCCAGGCCGCGCCTTGGCGGCCGCATCGGCCGTCCGCGGTCGATAGAGAATGAGCATGCGTCCCAGATGCTGCACCGGATGGGCCTTGCAGGCTTCGCAGGCCTGGGCGTACAGCAGTTCCCGCTCGTCGCGGTCGGCGCCGAGCACCCGCACCTTGATCAGTTCATGGTGTTCGAGCGCGCGGTCGATTTCGCCGATGACCGGTGGCGACAGCGCAGCAGAGCCCACCATCACGACCGGTTCGAGCGCGTGGGCACGCGCACGCAGCGCCTTGCGTTCGGCGGGGGTCAGCGTGGGCAGTTCTTGAGGCAATTCGAGGGTGTTTTCCATGAGGCATTGTACTTCAGGCGCTGCCGGCCCATGGCTCGGCTGGCGTTCGGTGTGATCCGATGAGTCGACCCGACGGTGGGGGAAGGCCGGGCGCTGGCAAGCCCGGTAGCGCGGCGGCGACGCGCGCGGGTGCGCGCACCGGCAGTCAGCGGGTGCGTGGACAACGCTGGATGGACGAGCATGTCGGTGACCCGTACGTGCAGCAGGCGCGCAAGGCCGGGTACCGGTCGCGCGCCGCTTTCAAGCTGATTGAACTCGACCAGCGCGATCGCCTCCTGCGGCCCGGGGCTCGCGTGGTCGATCTGGGGGGAGCGCCGGGCAGCTGGAGTCAGGTGGCCGCGGCGCGGGTCGGGTCTGGCGGCCTGGTGGTCGCGGTCGACCTCCTCCCGATCGACTCGATTCCCGGGGTCGTCGTGATCGAGGGTGACGCCACCACCGATCCGGTCCTCGCGCAGATCGACGCCGCGCTCGGCGGGCACCCTGTCGATGTGGTGCTCTCCGATATGGCGCCCAATATCAGCGGGGTCGCCGCCGCCGACGCATTCCGCATGGAAGCGCTGGTCGATCTGGCGATCGAGCAGGCCTTGCGCTGGCTCAAACCCGAGGGCGCCCTCGCGATCAAGCTTTTTCAAGGGGCCGGATTCGAGACCTGCGTGGCCAATCTGCGGGCTGCCTTCACGTCGGTGGCCCTGCGCAAGCCTGCGGCGTCGCGAGATCGTTCGAGCGAGACCTTTGCGGTGGCGCGGGGGGTACGCGCCAGCCGCGTGTGATTTTCGTAGTGATCGGTCTCGCCGGGCTTGAAACCGGCAGCGTCGACCCAATGTCGGTTAAGCTTGGAACGCCTGAAATGCGTGACGGCAACCTGCGCTCCCTGCGCCCGGAGGATTTTTCTTGAACAATATCGTCAAGCACCTCGTGATCTGGCTGGTGATCGGTCTGGTCCTCATGACGGTGGTGCAACAGGTCTCGAACCGCCAGCCCGGGTCGTCCATCCCCTATTCGACGTTCATCGAGGATGCCCGCAGCGGACGCATCAAGACCGCCACGATCGAAGGTCGCAAGATCACGGCCCGGACAGCCGATGACAAGGTGGTGACGGTGTATGCGCCGCCCGATCTGTGGATGGTGAGCGACCTCATGAAGGGGGGCGTGCTGGTCAACGCCAAGCCCGAGGAAGAGCAGTCGACGCTCATGCAGATCTTCATTTCCTGGTTCCCGATGCTGCTCCTGATCGGGGTCTGGGTGTTTTTCATGCGCCAGATGCAGGGCGGGGGGCGCGGTGGTGCCTTCTCGTTCGGCAAGTCGCGCGCCCGCATGCTCGACGAGTCGAACAATACCGTCACGTTCGCCGATGTGGCCGGTTGTGACGAGGCCAAGGAAGACGTCTCCGAACTGGTGGACTTCCTTCGTGATCCGAGCAAGTTCCAGAAGCTCGGGGGGCGTATCCCCAAGGGCGTACTGATGGTGGGGTCGCCTGGTACCGGCAAGACGCTCCTCGCGCGCGCGATCGCTGGCGAGGCGAAGGTGCCGTTCTTCTCCATTTCGGGTTCCGACTTCGTCGAGATGTTCGTCGGCGTCGGTGCGGCGCGCGTGCGCGACATGTTCGAGCAGGCCAAGAAGCAGGCCCCGTGCATCATCTTCATCGACGAGATCGACGCGGTCGGTCGCCAGCGCGGCGCCGGGTTGGGCGGTGGCAATGATGAGCGAGAGCAGACGCTCAACCAGTTGCTGGTCGAGATGGACGGCTTCGAGGGCACCGCGGGCGTGATCGTGATCGCGGCGACCAATCGTCCGGACGTGCTCGACCCCGCGCTGCTGCGTCCGGGTCGTTTCGACCGTCAGGTGGTCGTGCCGTTGCCCGACATTCGCGGTCGCGAGCAGATTCTTCTCGTCCACATGCGCAAGGTCCCGCTTGCTCCGGACGTGAAGGCCGACATCATCGCGCGCGGTACCCCGGGGTTCTCGGGTGCCGACCTGGCCAACCTCGTCAATGAAGCAGCGCTCTTTGCTGCCCGCCAGAGCAAGCGCCTGGTCGATATGGAAGACTTCGAGCGCGCCAAGGACAAGATCATGATGGGCGCCGAGCGTCGCTCCATGGTCATGACCGAAGAGGAGCGTCGCAACACGGCCTATCACGAGTCTGGCCATGCCGTGGTTGCACGGCTCATGCCCAAGAGCGACCCGGTACACAAGGTCACGATCATTCCCCGTGGCCGAGCGCTCGGGGTGACGATGCAGTTGCCGGAGCAGGATCGCTACGCCTATGACCGCGTCTACCTCATGTCGCGACTGGCGGTGCTCTTTGGCGGGCGCATTGCCGAAGAAGTGTTCATGAACCAGATGACCACCGGCGCGTCCAACGACTTCGAGCGCGCAACCCAGATGGCACGTGACATGGTGACCCGGTACGGCATGTCCGAGGCACTCGGTCCCATGGTGTACGGGGAGAATGAGGGCGAAGTGTTCCTCGGACGCTCGATTACCACCCACAAGAACGTCTCCGAGGCCACGATGCAACTGGTGGATGCCGAGATTCGTCGCATCATCGACGGTCAGTACGCGCTCGCGCGCAAACTGATCGAGGACAATCGCGACCGTGTCGAAGCCATGGCTCAGGCCCTGCTCGAGTTCGAGACCATCGATGCCGATCAGATCGACGACATCATGGGTGGCAACCCGCCGCGCCCGCCCAAGCCCTCGCAGATGCGTATCCCCCGATCGTCACGCAATGACGATCCGCCGGCGGCTCCCGAGCCCGCGGCAGCCTGAATCGGTCACGCCTTGGCGTGGTCGCGCCGAGCGCGGTGACGGAAGAACTTGCTCCGGTGCGCATTCTGCGTGCCGGGGCGTATCGGCTGAACCTTGATCGACCGCTCGTCATGGGCATCGTCAACCTGACGCATGATTCGTTCTCCGATGGAGGGCGTTATCTCGAGCCCGCAGTGGCCGTCGAACAGGCGAGGCGACTGGCCGAAGCGGGCGCAGACATCCTTGATCTGGGAGCGGAGTCGACCCGGCCGGGGGCGGCGCCGGTCAGCGAGGGCGAGGAACTTGACCGGCTCTTGCCCGTACTCGAGGCGCTGGTTCCCCTGGGTCGGCCGGTTTCGGTCGACACGATGAAGGCTCGCGTCATGCGAGTGGCGATCGAAGCCGGGGCATCGATGGTGAACGATGTGCGGGCGCTGCGCGAGCCCGGAGCCCTCGAGGCTGTTGCCGGCAGCCACGCTGCGGTGTGCCTGATGCACATGCAGGGAGAACCCAGGACCATGCAGCACGCGCCTCAATATGACGATGTGCTCGGTGAGGTGTGCGCCTTTCTCGCCGAGCGTGCTCGAGCCTGCCGGGCGGCGGGTGTCGAGGCCGACCGGATCGTGCTCGATCCGGGCTACGGATTTGGCAAGACACCCGCACACAATCTGCACCTGCTGGCGCGTCAGCGATCGATCGCCGATCTGGGGTATCCACTGCTCGCCGGACTCTCCCGCAAGTCGCTCATCGGCCATATCACCGGGCGTGCCGTCGGTGACCGACTGGCCGGCAGTCTCGCGGCGGCTTTGATCGCGGTGCAGCGCGGCGCTAGAATCATCCGGGTTCATGATGTGGCGCCGACACGCGATGCGCTCGCGGTATGGGCTGCCCTTGGTGAGGCCGGCCACCTACCCATCGAGGATGCTCACTGATGGCACGCAGATACTTCGGCACCGATGGCATCCGTGGCCGGGTCGGTACCGCACCGATCACCCCCGATTTCGTGATGCGCCTGGGGTTTGCCGCCGGGCGGGTCCTTGCCGGGGGCGCACGCGCCGACGGGCACTCGAGAGTCCTCATCGGCAAGGACACGCGGGTGTCCGGTTACATGCTCGAAGCAGCCCTCGAGTGTGGTCTGTCGGCCGCCGGCATCGACGTGCTGCTCTGCGGCCCGCTTCCCACGCCGGGGGTTGCCTACCTCACGCGGGCGCTGCGCCTGCAGGCCGGCATCGTGATCAGCGCCTCGCACAACCCGTTCGAGGACAATGGCATCAAGTTCTTTGCCGCCGATGGCGGCAAGCTCGCTGATGCGATGGAAGCGGCCATCGAGGTCGAACTCGACCGTCCGATGGCCTGCCGAGCTTCGCGCGAACTGGGCAAGGCGCGTCGTGTCGATGATGCCCAGGGGCGTTACATCGAGTTCTGCAAGAGCACCTTTCCGGCCGATCTGGATCTGCGCGGTCTGCGCATCGTGGTCGATTCGGCGCACGGGGCTGCCTATCAGATCGCACCCAATGTGCTCCATGAACTGGGTGCCGACGTCATCTCGATCGGTGACAAACCCAACGGCTTCAACATCAACGAGGCCTGTGGTGCCACCGCGCCGGACCTGCTTGCGCGCACCGTGCTGGCCGAACGGGCGCACCTCGGCATCGCGCTGGACGGTGACGCCGATCGTCTGATCATGTGCGACCAGCACGGGGTCGTCCATGATGGGGATCAGTTGCTCTACGTGATCGTGCGTGACCGTCACCTCGAGTCGGCCGTGGCGGGGGTGGCGGGTACCTTGATGACTAACCTGGCCCTCGAGCGTGCCCTGGGTGCGATGAATATCGCCTTCGAGCGGGCCAGGGTGGGCGACCGCTACGTCCTCGAACTGATGCAGGCGCGCGGCTGGATGTACGGCGGCGAGAATTCCGGACACATCATCTGCCTCGATCGGCACACCACCGGCGATGGCATGGTGTCGGCGCTCCAGGTGCTGGCAGCCCTGGTCCGCGGCGGCCATGGACTGGCTGAAGCGGCCGCTCCGGTCGAACTCTTTCCGCAGCGCCTCATCAATCTGCGGGTCGATCAGCCCGGTGCACTGCTCGAAGCCCCCGGTGTCGAGGCGGCTTGCCGCGAGGCGCGTGCGGTCCTCGGGGCGCGGGGACGCATCCTGCTGCGTCCCTCAGGCACCGAACCGGTGCTGCGGGTCATGGTCGAGGGTGAAGATCGGGCCGAGGTCGATGCGCTGGCCGAAGGCCTCGCGAGTACCTTGCGCGACCTCGCGCGTGCACGCGCCGAATGAGCCACGAACGTGGTGAGGAACGCGGCGATGCCGCGGCAGCCCTGACCGCACCGGTGCGGCACCTGCTCGAGGATCATCTGGCGGTGGCTGCCATGGCCTTGCTGATGGTCATCACGTTCGGCAACGTGCTGGTGCGCTACTTCACCGATCAGTCCTTTGCCTGGACCGAGGAGATATCGAGCGTCCTCATGCTCCTGATGACGCTGCTGGCGGCAGCGGCTGCCTGCGCACGCGATCAGCACATTCGCATCGAGAACCTTTTCGCCTCGGGCAGTGTGCAGCGGCAGCGGCGTCTTGCGCTCTTGTCGGCCGGTGTGACCTGGATGCTCTTCGTGGTGCTTGCCCTGCTTGGGCTTCGCATGGCCTGGGACGAATACCGGTTCGAGGAGACCTCGCCCGGCATCGGCCTGCCCAAGTGGCTCTACAGCATCTGGTTGCCGGTTCTCTGTGCGCTCATCGCCCGCCGTGCGGCGGGACGCTGGTGCCTCGAGTGGCGTCGCACGCCGACCGAGTCCACTGCTCGGGAAGCCTCGTCAGCGGCGGTCAACGGGCACGGGCCTCGTCGATGACGGTCTTTCTGCTGTTTGCCGTCTTCATCGTGCTGATGATGGTCGGCGTTCCGATCGGGGTGGCGCTGGGTTTTGGCGGCCTCATTGCCATCGGTCTGTCGAATCCGGACACGCAGTTGTGGGGCCTGCTGGCGGCGCCCCAGAACCTGTACGCGTCGATGACCAAGTACCCGCTGCTCGCGCTGCCGATGTTCGTGCTTGTCGGATCGATCTTCGATCGCTCGGGGGTGGCCTCGCGTCTGGTGACCTTTGCAGTGGCAATCACCGGGCGCGGTCCGGGCATGTTGCCGCTTGTCGCGATTGCCGTGGCGATGCTGCTCGGGGGCATCTCGGGTTCCGGACCTGCCAATGCGGCCGCCGTCGGCGGCGTCATGATCGCTGCCATGGCGCGTGCCGGATATCCGCCAGCCTTCAGTGCCAGCGTCGTGGGTGCGGCGGCGGCAACCGACATCCTCATTCCGCCTTCGATCGCATTCATCGTCTACAGCGTACTGGTGCCTGGTGCCTCGGTGCCGGCGTTGTTTGCCGCCGGCATGGTGCCTGGCGTTCTGGCCGGTATCGCGTTGATCGTGCCGGCGGTATGGCTGTCTCGGCACCACCGATTGGGGGAGACCGGTTCGCAGGAACCTCGACCGCCATTCTGGGCAAGCCTGCGCGAGGCTATCTGGGGGCTGGTGGCTCCGGTGCTGATTCTGGGTGGGATGCGCGCAGGGTGGTTCACACCCACCGAGTCGGCCGTGGTGGCGGCGGTCTACGGGCTCTTCGTGGGCATGGTGATTCACCGCTCCATCAGGCTTGCCGACTTGTATCCGATCTTTCGCGAGGCGGCCGAACTCTCGGGCATCATCCTGCTGGTCATCGGACTGGCCTCGATCTTTGCCTACGCGGTGAGTACGCTCGGGATCGCCGATCCGTTCACCCGGATGATCGTGGGTTCGGGCATGGGCGAATACGGGGTGCTGGCTGCGCTGATCGTGCTGCTCATCGTGGTCGGCATGTTCCTCGACGGGGTGTCGATCTTCCTCATCTTCGTGCCCCTCCTCATGCCGATCGTCGATACCTATCACTGGGACCCGGTCTGGTTCGGGGTGTTGCTCACCCTGAAGATCGCGGTGGGGCAGTTCACGCCACCCATGGCGGTCAATCTCATGGTGTCGTGCCGCATCGCCGGGGTGCGCATGGAGGAGACGGTGCGCTGGGTCGGTTGGCTCATCCTTGCCATGATGCTGGTGCTGGTGGCGGTCGTTGCCGTGCCCGACCTTGCCCTCTGGCTCCCGCGTCAGCTCGGGTTATGATCGGCGCACAACGCGGTTTTTCTGGAGACATCATGACCCATTGCCAGCTGCTGCCTGGTTTCTGCCTCGCCACCCACTCTCGGGGGGGCGGTGTGTCCGCCGTTCGCCGTGCTGTGGCCGGACTGCTCGCGGCTGGCCTGCTGCTCGGTGGTGCGGCGGTGTCGGGGCCGGTTGCGGCGCAGGCCTACAAGGCCGAGTACAAGCTTTCCACGGTTGTACCTACGTCGTTTCCGTGGGGTCGTGGGGGCGAGATCTGGGCCAACCTGGTGCGTGAACGCACGGCCGGACGCATCAATATCAAGGTCTATCCGGGGGTGTCGCTGGTGGGGGGCGACCAGACGCGGGAGTTCACTGCGATTCGCCAGGGCGTGATCGACATGGCGGTGGGTTCGACCATCAACTGGTCCCCCCAGGTGAAGGCGCTGAACCTCTTCTCGTTGCCTTTCCTGATGCCCGATTACGCGGCGATCGATGCGCTCACGCACGGTAGTGTCGGGACGGAAATCTTCGCCACCCTCGAGCGATCGGGCGTCGTGCCACTCGCCTGGGGCGAGAACGGGTTTCGCGAAATCAGCAATTCGCGCCGCGAGATTCACCTGCCGGCTGACCTCAAGGGACTGAAACTGCGCGTCGTCGGCTCACCGCTTTTCATCGAGACGATGACCGCGCTGGGGGCCAATCCGGTGCAGATGAGTTGGGCCGATGCGCAGCCTGCGCTGGCTTCCGGCGCGGTGGACGGTCAGGAGAACCCGATTTCGATCTTCGCGGCGGCCAAGCTCCACCAGGTCGGGCAGAAGTTCGTCACGCTCTGGGGCTATGTGGCCGATCCGCTCATCTTCGTGATCAATCGCGAGGTGTGGGCCAGTTGGACCCAAGCCGATCGTGAGATCGTTCGCGCGGCAGCCATCGAGGCTGGCGCTCAGGAAACTGCGCTGGCGCGCAAGGGGCTGATCGAACCCGGCCAGCCCGAGTGGCAGGCCGTCGCCGCCAACGGGGTCACCATCACGCGGTTGAAACCCGAGGAGCGCGAGCAGTTCGTGATCGCGACGCGTCGGATCTATGCGCGCTGGAAAGCCGAAATCGGGCCAAAACTGGTCGACGATGCCGAGCGCGCCGTCGCGGCGCGCCCGGTGCGGCGCTGAGCCACCGTCGGGCGGTGGCGACTGATCAGGTCAGCCCTTCGGCTTTCATCGCTTCCTGCACCTTCGGCCGTGCCAGCATGCGGGCACGGAAGGCTGCGAGGTGCGGCCACTGCGAGAGGTCGAAATTCACCCGACCTGCCCACTGCGTCATGTTGAAGAGGTAGGCGTCGACCACGCTGAAGTGCTCGCCCATGACGTAGGGCTGCTTGGAGAGAATCTCGTTCAGCCAGGCAAAGCGGCCGCTGATCTTGCCACGGAACACCGCCTTCACGTCGTCGCTGAAGGTGGGGTTGAAGAGCGGCGAGAACTGCTTGTGCAACTCGGTGGCGATGAAGTTCAACCACTCGATCGCCTGATAGCGCTCGCGCGTGCCGGCAGCGGGAATGAGGCCTGCACCGGGGGTCTTGTCGGCCAGGTATTGCACGATGGCAGCACCCTCGGTGAGCATCGAGCCGTCATCGAGTTGCAGCGTCGGAATGTACCCCTTGGGGTTGACGGCGTAGAAGTCCTCACCTGCCTCGGTCTTGTGCGCCTTCAGATCGACCTTGATGAGGTCGCAGGCAGCGCCCGATTCGCGCACGATGATGTGCGGTGACAGCGAGCATGCGCCAGGGGTGTAATAGAGTTTCATGGTGTCTCCGGGAGTATGGCCAGTGGAATTTTCGGTGAGTGCCAGTGGCGCCACCGGGCAGAACTATAAACGGGTGATCGGGTCTTCGGCCTCGGCGCGACTGCCCTCGCATCGATCCACTCTGGCATCAACTCGTGCGCGGCGGTCGTGCGGGCAGTTGCACGATCACGATGGCACTGAGCACCAGCACCGCCCCCACGATCTGAAAGCCGGCCAGTCGCTCGTCAAAGAGCAGTGCGCTGCCCACGAGGACCGTGAGCGGTTCGAAGTTCATCAGGATCGCGGTTTCGCTCGCTGGTACGCGGCCCACGCTCATGAAGAAGCCGGTGACCGCGAGCGGGAACGTGATGCACACCCCGATGAATCCGACCCAGCCTGCTGGCGTATGCGGCAGCGTGAACTGATGGGTGACGGCGGCCGCGACCAGAAAGATGATGTTGGCCGTGAGCAGCATGTGCGCCGTGCGAGGGCGTGAATCACCGCCGGGAAACAGTCGCTCGGTCAGGGCGAAGATGGCGGTGAACCCGACCGCGCCGCAGGTAGCCGAGATGACGCCGGCCAGGGTGGGTTGGAGGGTGCCGCTGCCCAGTGCCAGCGCAAGCCCGCCGAAGGCGAGCACCAGCGCTGCGGCCTTGCGCGCCGTCATGCGCTCACGACCGGTCAGTGTCTGCACCAGCGCGACGAGAATCGGAAAGATGTAGAAGTTGAGAATCGCCAGCGGCGCCGGCATGTGCTCGAAGGCGTAGTAAAGACCGAAGGTGTTGGTGATGAGCAGTACGCCGATGGCAAGGGCTCGCCAGCGCTGGGTGGGTGGCAGCATCACCGGCACCCCGGTGAGGCGCAGGAAGAGAACGAGCCAGGCGAGCGCCGCGATGGTGCGAACGACCATGACCGACAAGGTATTGGTGCCGCCCTGATAAGCGAATTTCGCCAGCAGGGCCCCTGAGCCGAACATGAAACCGACGCCGATCACGAACAACCGGGCGCCCAGACTCGGGCGCTTCGCTGCGGTTGATGCCGTGTTCATCCCGGGCTATCTCACGCAGTCGACGAAGTACTCGGTACCCTTGTCGGTATCGGTGCTCACCAGACCATGGATGTCGGTCTCGAATCCGGGGAAACGCGCGTTGAAGTCGCGCGCGAAGCGCAGGTAATCGACGATCTTGCGGTTGAAGCGCTCACCCGGAATCAGCAGCGGGATGCCCGGCGGGTAGGGCGTGAGCAGCACTGCCGTGATGCGTCCTTCGAGTTCCTCGATCGGGATGCGGTCGATCTCGCGGTGGGCCATGCGAGCGAAGGCATCCGACGGTTTCATGGCCGGTTGCATGTCCGAGAGGTACATCTCGGTGGTGAGACGAGCCACATCGTTGGCCTTGTACATCTCGTGGATCTGGTCACAGAGGTCGCGCAGGCCTACCCGCTCGTAGCGCGGATTGGCCGCCGCAAACTTGGGCAGCGCGCGCCAGATCGGCTGATTGCGGTCGTGGTCGTCCTTGAACTGCTGCAGTGCGGTCACCAGGGTATTCCAGCGCCCCTTGGTGATGCCGATGGTGAACATGATGAAGAACGAGTACAGGCCGGCCTTCTCGACGATGACCCCGTGTTCTGCGAGGTACTTCGTGACGATCGATGCCGGAATGCCGGTGTTGGCAAACTTGCCCTCGACATCGAGCCCCGGCGTGATGACGGTGGCCTTGATCGGGTCGAGCATGTTGAAGCCAGGGGCAAGATTGCCGAAGCCGTGCCAGGCCTCGTTGGCGCGCAGCATCCAGTCTTCGCGCGAGCCCACGCCCTCTGGGGCGAGGGTTTCCGGACCCCAGACCTTGAACCACCAGTCGAGCCCGAACTCGTCATCGACCTTGCGCATCGCCCGACGAAAGTCGAGCGCCTCGACAATCGACTCCTCGACGAGGGCCGTGCCGCCCGGGGGTTCCATCATCGCTGCCGCGACATCGCACGAGGCGATGATGGCGTACTGCGGCGAGGTCGAGGTGTGCATCAGGTACGCTTCGTTGAAGACGTCACGATCGAGCTTGCGGCGTTCCGAGTCCTGCACGAGGATCTGCGAGGCCTGCGACAGGCCAGCCAGCAACTTGTGCGTCGACTGGGTCGAGAAGATGAGCGGGTCATCAGGCCGCGGGCGATCACGACCGATGGCGTGCATGTCGCGGTAGAAGTCGTGAAAGGTGGCATGCGGGAGCCAGGCTTCATCGAAGTGGAGCGTGTCGATGGTGTTGCCCAGCTTGTCCTTCAATTGCTCCACGTTGTAGAGCACGCCATCGTAGGTCGACTGCGTGATGGTCAGGATGCGCGGCTTCTTGATCTTCGCTTCGCGGGCAAAGGGATTCTGATCGATCTTCTTCTGGATGTTTTCGGGGCTGAATTCCTCGAGCGGAATCGGACCGATGATGCCGTAGTGATTGCGGGTTGGCATCAGGAAGACCGGGATGGCGCCCGTCATCGTGATGGCATGCAGGATCGACTTGTGGCAATTGCGGTCGACCACCACGATGTCACCCGGGGCGACGCAGTAGTGCCAGACCATCTTGTTCGAGGTCGAGGTGCCGTTGGTGACGAAGAAGCAGTGGTCGGCGCTGAAGATGCGTGCTGCATTGCGCTCGGAAGCAGCCACCGGACCACTGTGATCGAGCAGTTGTCCAAGTTCTTCCACCGCGTTGCAGACGTCGGCGCGCAGCATGTTCTCGCCGAAGAACTGATGGAACATCTGGCCGATCGGGCTCTTCAGGAAGGCAACACCCCCCGAGTGTCCGGGGCAGTGCCACGAGTACGAACCATCCTGTGCGTAGTGCGTGAGGGCGCGGAAGAACGGTGGCGCGAGCCCGTCCAGGTAGGCCTTGGCTTCGCGGATGATGTGTCGGGCCACGAACTCGGGCGTGTCCTCGAACATGTGGATGAAGCCATGCAGTTCGCGCAGGACTTCGTTCGGGATGTGGCGCGAGGTGCGCGTTTCGCCATAAAGGTAGATGGGGATGTCGGCATTCTTGAACCGGATCTCGGTCACGAACGCCTGCAGGCTCTTCAGTGCCGTGACCGTTTCGGCGGCAGAGCCGGCGCCGAATTCCTCATCGTCGATCGAGAGGATGAAGGCACTCGCGCGGCTTTGCTGCTGGGCGAACTGCGACAGATCACCGTAACTGGTCACGCCGAGCACTTCCCAGCCTTCTTCCTCGAGCGCCTTGGCAAGGGCTCTGATCCCGAGTCCGCTCGCATTTTCTGAGCGGAAATCCTCGTCGATGATGACTACCGGGAAGCGAAATCGCATGGATGCCTCGTGCAAGCGGTGGGGGTCGTGCCAGCCGCCGCGCGGTGGCAGTGCGGTGTTACCGGGGGGGCCAGACGCCGGCTTTCTCGAGCGTGATCATGGTCTCGGTGGTGAATTCGGCCTTGGGCGCGTCGCCGCCAATCACGAACATGAGGATCGAATACTGGGTCGGATCGTTCTGGTCGTTGTTGACGTTCATGAAACGTCGCGACGCACCGGCCGGAAACGAGATGACGTCGAAAGGGCGCAGATCACTGTGCTCGACATCGCCCGCCTCGTTTTCCCAGCTGCATCGCCAGGTGCCCGTCATCGGAATGAAGGTTTCGTTGGTGTCATGGTTGTGCAGCATCGGGCCGTGACCCGGGAGCGCACGACAGTAGCCCAGGTTGAACCCCTCACGAATCTTGATCGCGGCGAGCCGCGAGGCATCGTCGCCGACGGGAGACGTGATGGCACCACCCTCATCGACCGGGGGCTGGAACCCGATGACGTTGTAGAGGATGCGTTCGCTGCCTGGCATCTTGCTGTCGGGTAGTCCGCCATCGGATCCCACCAGACTGTCGAAGCGGGCCGTGCGTTTGTCCATTTCGGCGCGGGATACTCCGCGACGCGGGAGGCTCTCCTGATAGGCCATGGCGCAATCCTCTGGGCGGGCGCGCTGTCGCGCCGTGTCGGGCCGCCCGAGCCCATGCTCGGTGGCAGGGCGCCATCATGGGCCAAGTGGGCCGGCTGGGGCAAGTCTGCGCGTGTGACAGCGCCCGGGGTGTCGGTTTGCGGGGTGCGTTGCCCGAGGGGCGGCTCGCGGCGTACCATGACCGATCGAGGCATCAGGCCTCCCAGGTGTTCGGAGACAGGACATGAAGCTGTACGGATTCTGGCGCTCGCTGGCGACCTTCCGCGTTCGCATCGCGCTCAACCTGAAGGGCATCGCTTTTGACGAGGTGTCGGTCGACCTCATGCAAGGCGAGCAGCGTGGCGAAGCCTATCGGCAGGTCAACTCACAGGCGATGCTGCCCGCGCTCGACATGGGCGATGGGCCCGCGCTCTTCCAGTCGCTGGCGATTCTCGAATATCTCGATGAGACCTACCCGACACCCGCCCTGCTCCCCTCGAAACCCCGCGATCGCGCTCGCGTGCGCGGTCTTGCGTTGATTGCTGTCTGCGAGGCGCATCCGCTGGTCGTGCCAAGGGTGCGTGAATATCTGGAGAAGGATCTGCATCTGGCTGAGCCGGTGCGGGCCGAGTGGCTGCGCCACTGGATGGATTCTGCCAGCGCGGCACTGGAACTGCGTCTGGCCAGTGACCCGGAGACGGGGCGTTTCTGCCATGGCGACGTGCCGGGCATCGCCGATATCTGTGCCGTCGCTCACGTCGCGGGCTCGGGCTTGTTTGGCTGCGATCTCACCCCCTACCCGATGCTGCGGCGTGTCGTGGCTGAATGCCTGACGATCGAAGCGTTCGCCAGTGCGCACCCGCTGCGACAACCGGGCGCACCTGCACATGTCGCAGGAGGGCGCTCATGAAGGCCGCCTGGTACGAGCGCAGTGGTGCAGCCCGCGATGTGCTGCGGGTTGGTGAACTGCCCGATCCGGTTCCGGGCCCGGGCGAGGTGAGGGTGCGCATCGCCACCTCGGGTATCAACCCGTCCGATGTGAAGCGGCGTGCAGCACTCACCGGCCCGCCGACCGAGCGGCGGGTGATTCCCGATTCGGATGGCGCAGGGGTGATCGATGCAGCAGGGCCCGGGGTCGCGCTGCGCCAGGTCGGTGAGCGGGTCTACACCTACAACGCCCAGTGGCAGCGCCCCGATGGCACCAGCGCCGGGTACTGCGTATTGCCCGAGCATCTGGTCGCACCGCTTCATGACGAGAGCTTTGCGGCCGGTGCCTGCCTGGGCATACCCGCCATGACTGCCCATCAGGCGGTCTTCTCCAACGGGGATGTGCGTGGACTCACCGTGCTCGTGACGGGGGGCGCAGGTGCCGTGGGGCACTATGCGGTGCAGTGGGCCCACTGGGGGGGGGCGCGCGTGATTGCCACCGTGAGTTCTGCCGCCAAGGCCGATCTGGCGCGGGCAGGCGGTGCCGACGCAGTCATCGACTATCGGCAGGAGGATGTTGCCGAGCGGGTGCTTGAACTCACGGGGGGTGTCGGGGTCGACCGGGTGGTCGAAGTCGATTTCACCGCGAACGTGGCGCAGAACCTGAAGCTGGTCCGTCCCAACGGGGTGATCGCTGCGTATGCCTCGTCGGCGCGCGAATGCGTCCTGCCCTGGCAGGCCATGATGGTGCGGGGCATCGAGGTTGACGGGGTCTATGTCTACACGATGAAACCGGCCGAGCGCAACCGCGCGCTGGCCGATCTCGACGTGATGCTGCGTCGCCGCGGACTCATCCACAACGTGGCGGCGCGTTTCCCGCTCGAAGACATCGTGGCTGCGCACGAATTGCAGGAGTCGGGCAAAGCGGTCGGCAACGTCATCATCGAGGTGCAGGGCGTTTGAGTGCGGGCTGTAGCCGCAGTCGGGCTCGCCACCGCAACCGGAGGGGCGCAGGGTTTGTCCACCGCGCTGGTCGAGCCGGATGTTTGTCTCGGCCGTGACCGGGCCGACGCCAGGGTCATCCTCGACACCGTTCCGGTCGTGTTCCGGGGTCCCGCGAGCGATGTACGCGACAATGACGCATGGGTCAGTCACCATCTGGGGGTGACATGACATCCACCGTTCCTGCCGTTTGTCCGAGAGGTCTCGCTGACATGCTCTTTACCTGTGTGCCTGGTTGCATCGATCCTGCCCATCGACATGCCCGCTCGGGCACGAGTGCCGCTGCTCGCGTGGCTGGCAAGGCCCCGCTCACCGCTGTGCCGCGACGCAAGGGGGGACTTGCCCGCGTCGATATCCACTGCCATTACTTCAACCCCGAGATCGGTGCCGAGGTGGCTTCGCTCGATCCGATGCGTCATGAGCCCTCGGCGATCTTTGCCAACGAGATCACGCGCAAGACCAACCACGAGCAGACGCGCGACCGTGCGGCAAAACTCTCTGGCATCGACGTGCGCCTGCGCGACATGGACCGCATGGGCATCGACATCCAGGCGATTTCGCCAGCCCCTATCCAATACCACTACTGGGCCGAGCCCGGGTACGGCGCTGACCTCGCACGTCGGGTCAACGAGCGCATCGCTGGCATCGTGGCCGATCATCCGGACCGCTTCGTCGGCCTCGGTACCGTCCCGCTGCAGAACGCCGAACTGGCGGTGGCCGAACTCGAACGTGCCGTCGACACGCTGGGCTTGCGCGGCATCGAGATCTGTACCAACGTCAACGGACTCAATCTCACCGATCCGTCACTGGGTCTGGAGAAGTTCTTTCGTCGGGTGCAGGATCTGGGGGTGGTGCTCTTCATGCACCCCAATGGGTACACGCACGCCGACCGTCTCACCGAGCATTACTTCAACAACGTCATCGGCAATCCGCTCGAGTCGACCGTGGCGGTGAGCAGTCTCATTTTCGACGGGGTGCTCGAACGCAATCCGAAGTTGAAGATCGTGGTGGCGCATGGCGGAGGCTATGTCGGCCACTACTGGGCGCGCATGGATCACGCCTGGCGCGCGCGTCCCGATTGCCGCACGCAGATCAAGCGCAAGCCCTCGTCTTACCTGAAGAAGTTCTACTTCGACACCATCACCTTCGACCCGGACATGCTGCGCCACCTCATCACGAAGTGGGGTGCTGATCACGTGATGCTCGGCACCGACTATCCGTACGACATGGGCGAGACCGATCCGCTCGGTCTCATCGCGCAGGTGTCGCGACTGCCGCGTGACGAGCGCGAGGCGATCGAGGGTGGCAACGCGGTACGGCTGCTGCGCATCGGCAAGGCACCGCGTCGGCGCAAGGTCTGAGTGCCGTAAACCATGAGACCGGGGGGGGCGTCGCACTGTCCGGCGAGCTGCACCGAGCGGTGGTGTGTGTGAACGCTGCAAGGGCCTTGAGGGTCTGTCTGGTGGCCCTGATCGGGCTGGTGGCATCGGCGGCCCACGCCGCAGAACCCGCTGCACGCTCGCTGCGCCTGTTGGTGGGTTTCGCCCCCGGCGGTGCGGCCGATGTGGTGGCGCGACTCATCGGGCCGCCACTGGCTGAGCGACTCGGGCAGTCGGTCATCATCGACAATCGCGCCGGCGCTGGCGGCGTGCTGGCCGCTGCGGCGCTCGCCCGTGCCGGCAGTGATGGCCAGACCTTGCTGCTCAGTTCGAGCGGGCCGCTCGTCGTGAGCCCGTACATCATGAACACCCTTGGCTATGACGTTGCGCGCGACCTTCAAGCGGTGAGCCTTGCAGTTCGATTCACCAACGTGGTGGTGGTGCCTGCAGGCGCGCCGATGCAGACCCTGGCCGATTACCTGCGCACGGCCCGCTCCCGGTCAGGTGGTCTCACCTTTGCCACATCGGGCGTTGGCTCTACCGGCCACCTGGCCGGAGAACTGCTGCGCCAGCGCGCCGGGGTGCCTCTGACGCACGTGGCCTACCGGGGTGGTGGGCCGGCCATGACGGATGTGCTCGGGGGCCAGGTCGACTCGATGATCGCGACCATCTCGACGGCGCTGCCGCATGTGCAATCGGGACGCTTGCGGGCGCTGGCGGTCACCAGCGCCCGCCGTGTCGCAGCGCTGCCCGGCGTGCCCACCGTCGATGAATCGGGCTTTGCCGGGTTCGATGCGACCAACTGGTTTGCCTTCCTGGTGTCGGCCGAGGTGCCCCTCGCGACCGCCCGAACCCTCAGTGCCGCCCTTGTCGATGTGCTCTCGGCGCCACCCGTGCGTGAAGGCCTGGCACATCACGGCATGGAGGCGTGGCCGACCAGCATGGCCGAAGCGCGTGCCTGGATCGACAGGGAGTCGCGCCAGTGGGCCCGCGTCGTGCGCGAGGCAGGCATTCGGGCTGAGTGATCGGCCAGCGCCCTGGCGCGGTTGGCGAATCACCCCAGCGCGCTCGCCGCCTCGATCAGCGCCCTCACCGTATGCGGCTCGATGCCACGGGTGATGAACACGAGGCGCGTGCTGTGATCCTCGCCGGGCCAGGCCGCGAGCGGTGCCGGTGGGTGGAAGACATGCTGCACGCCTTGCACCACCACCGGGTCGCCCTCGACGTTGACGATGCCCTTCACGCGCAGGAGGTCGGGCCCGCGCAATGCGGTGAGGAGTTCCATGGCAGCGGTAAAGACAGGCCAGGTGAAGGGCGTATCGAAACGCAGCGAAAAGGTCTTGATCGACCGATCGTGAATGCCCCCCAGGCGCGATCCCAGGTAGGCGGGCGCTGACGGATCGCCTGTCCTTTCGCCGGTCTTGCTGCCCGTATCAATGCCAAGAAACCGGTCGACGGCGACCGCATCGCTGCGCGCGTTGCGAAGTCCCAGATCGAGCAGGAAGGCCGGCTCGACCGCACCCATCAGCACGTCGCGCTGGGCGGCGTTGGGGTTGAGTTGATGCAGTTCAGCGCGCAGTGCCTCGTGTTCGGCGGTGGCGGCCAGATCGGCTTTGGTGACCAGCAGTCGATCGGCAATCGCTACCTGCTTCACCGCTTCGGGCTGTCGCTCGAGGGTCGAGCGGCCGTGCACCGCATCGACCAGCGTCACGATGCCATCGAGCCTGAAGTGCGTGCCGATGAGGGTGTCGAGCGCGAAGAGTTGTACCACGGGCGCCGGGTCGGCGAGGCCGGTGGTTTCCACGATGACCCGGTCGAAATCGAAGACCGCGCCCGAGCGGCGCTGGGCAAAGAGTTCGCGCAGGGTTTCCTGCAGGTCGGTGCGTACCGAACAGCAGATGCAGCCATTGGCCAGCAGCGTCATGTTCTCGGTCTGCACGCTGACCAGATCGTGGTCGATGCCCACTTCACCCAGTTCGTTGATGACCACGGCCACCCGATTCATGCCCGGGTGGGTGAGCAGGTGCGCGAGGAGGGTGGTCTTGCCCGCACCCAGAAAGCCGGTGAGTACCGTGACCGGGATGCGCCCGGCCAGCGCGTCGCGCGGCATGGTCAGAGGTCGAGTTCCAGGCAGTAGAGACCGCCCACGAACCGATCGACCGCATAGACCACGCGCCGCTCGTCGACGAACACGTCGTTGAACTGGATGGCGCCCACCGGCGAGAGTTTCGGTGCGCCCGGCACGAAGTAGGCCACTTCCTGCGGCTGGAAGGGGTTGGTGAGATCGTAGGCGCGGATACCGGCATTGAAGAAGCTGCCGATGATGAGGTTGTCGGAGCGGAACGAAGTCTCGATCGGCAGGTTCTCGTGCAGGTTGTGGGCCCCGAAGCGCCCGCCGCGGCGGGCGAACGCGCCATGCGGTGGCGGCGGGAAGGTGCCGATCGGTACCGGGTTGGTCTCGACCCGGTTGTCGACCACCCAGACGAGCTTGGGCCAGTCGGCGCCGTCGTCCATGATGCACTCGTCACTCACGATGAGGAGATCGCGCTCGAAGAGCGGCAGCACCGTGTGGCAAAAGCCGTTGAAGGGCGGCGAGTAGCGCCACTGGCTCACCATCTTCGGCCGAGACATGTCGGCGATGTCCAGGACGATGGCACCGCCATCGATGTAGCCCACGTAGGCACGGTCGGGACGCTGCGGAAACACATTGGTGTTGTGGGCGCGAAATCCGGCGTCGAACTTGCCGGCGAGGCGGGATGGGGGTGGTGCGTCGTCGCCTTCGCGGGTCCCGGGCAACCACCAGCGCCCGACCTCGCGCGGTCGGGTGAGATCGCTCACGTCGACGATGCGGTAGAACTGATCATCGAGCGGATTGCGCGGCTGGAAGTCGGGCGCACCGCTGGACATGTGTACGGTCTTGCCATCGACGAACCAAAGCGCATGCACGCCGCGCGAGTGCGGGCCCGAGCAGTCGAAGTGCGAGATGAGGCGCGGGGTCTCGGGCACCGACACGTCGAACAGGTCGAAGCCTGCCGGCTTCAGGCCCACGGTGCTCGTCTGATAGGCCACGGCCATCACGTCACCCACCACGTCGAGCGAGTTCGAGCGCATCTTGGGGTGTGGCAATTCGGTCTGCACCACCATGCGCGGGTTGCGCGGGTCGGTGACATCGACGCCGGTGAAGTTCTTGGGCGCGCCTTCATGGGCGAGCCACAGGATGCGGCGGCCGTCGCGGGTCTTTTGCAGCGACATGCCTTCGCCCAGACCGCCGAAGCCACCCAGATCGTGGTGGCCAATGAGCCGCATGTTGAGCGAGAGGGTCTGGTCGGCGCGGGCGGCCGGGGTAGGGCTGGAGAAGGAGGCCATGGTCTACCGTGTTGTGGTAAGGTCAAAACACAATGATGAGAGGGTGGCCGTCAGGCTTCACCTCCGGTGGGGAGATCAACAGCGATGCAAGAGCAACGCCTTCTGTCCGATTCTGATGCGGGTTCACCTGCCCTCTATCGTGCAGCAGCCACGTCATCAGCCGCGCGTCCCGCGTCATCGGGTCGGATGCTGCGGCGAAGTGCCCTCGCGGGCTTCGTCGCACTGCTTGCTCTGCCCGTGCTGACCGCGGCGCCGGCTGTTGCCCAGATGGGCAATGCATCATATCCCAGCCGCCCGGTGAAACTCGTCGCAACCTATCCGCCCGGTGGCAGCTCCGACCTGATGGCTCGTATTCTCGCGCAGAAGCTCGCCGAGCTCTGGGGCCAGCAGGTCATCGTCGACAACCGGGCCGGTGCGGCCGGCTCGATCGGCATGGAATACGCAGCCCGCCAGCCGTCCGATGGCTACAGCTTCGTCATCGGCAATCTGGGGCCGGCCGCCGTCAATCCGCTGATCTCTCGCCTCACCTACGATGTGGCGCGCGATTTTCTGCCGGTGTCGATGATCTGCACCGGGCCCAATATTCTGGTGGTGAACAGTGCCTCATCGATGAAGACCCTGCAGGACGTGCTTGCCGAGGCGCGTACGCGTCCGGGAACGCTCAACTTCGGCTCCGGCGGGGCTGGCAGTCTGGCCCATCTGGGCGGCGAGATGCTCAAGCGCGAGGCGGGCATCGACATCACGCACGTGCCCTACAAGGGCGGCGTTCTGTCGGTCAACGATCTGCTGGCGGGGCAGGTGCAACTGGTTTTCTCCGATGCGCTGCCGGTCATGCAGCACATTCGTGCCGGTCGGTTGCGGGCCATCGGTACGACGGGTGCGCAACGCTCGCCGCTTGCGCCCGACATTCCGACGTTTGCCGAGCAGGGCATGACCGGGCTGGTGGCAACCAACTGGTGGGGAGCCTTGCTGCCCGCGGGCACCCCATCGGTCATCGTCGATCGTCTGCATGACGATCTGGTGCGTGCACTCGCCACCGCCGAGGTGCGCGAGAAGTTCGCGTTGCTTGGGGTCGAGGCTGTCTCGTCCACGCCCGACGCCTTCAAGGCCTTCATGCAGGCAGAGACGATGCGGTACGCACGACTGGTGAAAGAGGCGGCGATCCGCGGCGAGTGAGTGCTGTCGCGAGGGACTACTCGGCCTTCGCCCCGGCACTTTTCACGACGGCCGCCATGCGGTCAAAGTCGGTCTTGAGGTAGGCGCCAAAGGCCTCCGGGCTCATGATGCGCGGCTCGATGCCCTGCTTGTTGAGCCTGTCGATCACCTCGGGCCGGCGCAGGAGTTTTTCGACTTCGCTGCTCAGTCGATCGATGGCAGCGCGCGGCATGCGTGCCGGCCCCAGAATGCCGAACCAGCTCTCGAATTCATAACCGGGCACGCTGGCGGCGATGGCGGGGCTGCCCGGGAAGAACCGGTTGGGCGTCGTGCTGGTGACCCCGATGACCCGGACCCGCCGATCGTTGATGAACGGCAGGCCGACGTTGTTGGTCACGACAAGCATGTCGGCACGGCCGGCCAGTACCTCGGTCATGGCTTCACCCATGCCCTTGGTCGGAATGGCCACGGCATCGACGCCGACCATGCCGAAGAGGTAGGCGGCCGACAGATGCCCGGCACTGCCCACCCCCGAGGTCGCGTAGTTCATGCGTCCCGGGTTGCTGCGTCCCCAGGCAACCATGTCGGCCACCGTCGTGAACGGGGCATCGCCGCGGGCAATCGCCACGTAGCTCGACATGCCGACCATGGCAACCGGTGTGAAGTCGGCCAGCGCATCGTAGTCGAGCTTGCGGTAAAGGCTCGCATTGATGTTGTGGCTGGCAGCGGCAAGGATGAGGGTGTAGCCGTCGGGTGCGGCACGAGCGACAATCGATGTGCCCAGCGTTCCGCCGGCGCCGCCGCGATTCTCGACCAGCACGTTCTGCCCGAGCGCGTCGCCCAGATCGGCATTGATGGCACGTGCAGCGGTGTCCTGCGCGCCACCGGCGGTGAACGGGATGATCAGCCGGATGGGTTTGATCGGCCAGGTGCTGGCACTCTGGGCGACGGCATCGCTGGCGGCGAGGGTCAGAGCGAGTGACGCCAGAGCCAGTGAGGCCAGAGCCAGCGACGCGAGGGGCGCCACGGCGATTGGTGCCAGGGCGACAGGACGCCGGGCGGCAGCCATCCGGGCTGCGATGGCCGAGCGAAGCGAGTGCCAGGGAGAGGGTTGACAGGCGGTCATGCGATGCTCCTCGTGCGTGGGTAGCGCTTTCGATCCGGCTTGCGGTGCACGCCCGACATGCCTTCGAGGACGGCACACACCGCAGCGGTATCGGCCTTGGCGAGCCCTGCGGACATCGCTGCGTTGTAGATCGGCGCGCTGGCTGCAAAGAGTGGTGCTACCACCCCCAGCGAGGTGACGAAGTCACCGATGATCTTCATGTCTTTCTGCCAGACCTCGACTTTCATGGTGGCCTCGCTGTAGTCGTTCTCCACCATCATCGGGCCGCGTACGCTGAACATGCGCGAGCCACCGGCGCCACCGGCAATCACCTTGAACATCAGGGCCGGGTCGATGCCTGCCTTGCCGGCGAGGGCGAACGCTTCACCGGCGGCCACGTTGTGGATGGCTACGAGCAGGTTGGCAATGAACTTCAGTTTCGAGCCGTTGCCGAACGGGCCGACATGGAAGTGAGCGCTGCAGAACCCGTCGAACACGTGCTTGCAGCGCTCGTAGGCGGCCTCGTCGCCGCTCGCGTACAGCAGCAGGTCTTTCTTTCGCGCCTGGGCTCCGGTGCCCGAGAGCGGGCAATCGAGCAGGACAATATCGCTGGCAGCAAGACGCGCGCGTGCGCTTTCCTTGTCTTCGATCGGGAGGGTGCTCGTCTCGACGATGAGGGTGCCCGCAGCGAGCTTGCCGGCCAGAGCCTCGACGGTAACGGCGAGAGCCTTGGCCGAGGGCAGCGAGGTGATGATGACGGCTGCCTTGCGCGCGGCGCCGAGCGCGGTGGTCGAGGGTGTGCCGCCGGCCTGGCGCAGCGCTTCGCGCGCAGCCGGGTCGATGTCATGGCCGCTGACCGCGAACCCGGCCTTCAGGAGGTTGCTGCTCATGGCCGATCCCATGATGCCCAGGCCAATCATGCCGACCGTGGGTTTGGTGGGCGTTCGGACTGCCTTCGGCGCTGAAGCGTGCTTTGTCATTGCGGTCTCCTGGGGCGCCTCAGACCCGCCCGAGCGCAGCGAGGATGCGCTCGGGGGTAAAGGGCTGTACCGTCACGCGCGCCGCGAGCGGGGCGAGTGCATCGTTGATGGCGTTCATCACGGCAGCGGGTGCGCCGGCGGTGCCGGCCTCACCGGCACCTTTGGCGCCGAGTTCGGATGTGCGGGTCGGTGTCTGGACATGGCCGCAGACGATGTCGGGCATCTCGCCGGCCATCGGTACCAGGTAATCGCCGAGTTGCGCATTGAGCATCTGGCCTTCTTGGTCGTAGCGACACTCCTCGAAGAGCGCCGCGCCCAGACCCTGGACAACACCACCGCGCAACTGCTCATCGACCAGCAACGGATTGATCACCGTGCCACAATCCTCGACGCACCAGTGCCCCAGCAGTTTCACGAACCCGGTATCGATGTCGACTTCGACCCATGAGGCCTGAATGCCGTTGGTGAAGGCAAACGCGTAGTCGCGCGGCACGTAGTGGCGGGTCACCATGAGCTCGGACTGGAATCCGGCCGGCAAGGTGTCGGGGCGGTAATAGCAGCTGCGTCCCAGTTCGGCGAGGGTGAGGAGTGAACGCAGCGTGAGTCGGTCGATGACGGCATCGTCGGCGACATCGAGCGTGGCGCGGTCGCAGGCGAGTATCGCGGCGGCCGCGTCGAGGATGTTGGCGCGCAGTGCACGGCCTGACTGCAGGACAGCCTCGCCGCCGATGCCGGCACCGCGAGATCCCCAGGTGCCCCCGCCGTACGGCGTGGTTGCGGTATCTCCGGTTATGACGCGTACCTTGTCCATCGAGACACCAACCGTGTCTGCCGCGATTTGCGCGAAGACGGTCTCGGTACCCTGGCCCTGTTCAGTGACGCTGCACAGGACGGTGAGGGCGCCTGTGGGTTCCAGACGCAGCGTGGCGCCGTCCTGCGAGGAAATGCGTGCGCCACCCACGCCATAGAAGGCCGCCGAGGGGTTGGTCACCTCGATCATCGCAGCGAGCCCGATACCCCGATAGCAACCCCGTTCGCGCGCGCGCGCCTGATCGGCGCGCAGGGCTTCGTAGTCCATCAGTTCGAGCAACTTGTCGAGACACTGATGGTGCGACAGTTTCTCGAAGCGGATACCGGAGGGGAAGGCATAGGGATAGGCGTCATCCGGGATCAGGTTGCGGCGCCTGAATTCGACCGGATCGATCGACAGTCGCTGCGCGGCCAGATCGACGATGCCCTCGGTGATTGCCACCGCAATGGGATGCCCCACCGCCCGGTACTGGCAGGTGACGTTCTTGTTGGTGAACACCGCATGCATGCGCGCCCGGTAGTGACTGTGCCGGTAGGGACCTCCGGTGAGGTTCACGACCTGATTGCCTTCGATGCCGCTCGTGCGCGGATAGACCGAGTACGGGCCGATGGCGGTGAGGTCGCGCAGATCGAAGCCCAGAATGCGCCCGTCGCGGGTTGCAGCCAGCCTCACCGTGGCCTTGTGCTCGCGGGCATGGATGTCCGACACGAAGGATTCCATGCGGTCTGCCTGAAACTTCACCGGACGGCGCACCAGCATCGAGACCGCGGCGGTGCACATTTCGTCGGGGTACACGTGCACCTTGATGCCGTAGGCCCCGCCCACGTCATGACAGATCACCCGCACATTGGCCTCGGGGATGTCGAGGTGCCGGGCGAGGATGTCGTGAATCATGTGCGGCGCCTGGGTGGCGTGGTGCACGGTCAGGCTGTGCTCGGCCGGGTTGTAGTCGGCAAGGATGGCGCGGCCTTCCGGGCAGACGCCGGTATGCCGGCCGAAGTGGAAGGTCTCCTCGACGACCAGGTCAGCCGCCGCGAAGATCGCGTCGATGTCACCGGTGTCGACGGTCCGCTCGAAGCAGATGTTGTCTCCCAGTTCGGGGTGCAGCACGGGCAGGCCTGCGAGCGCAGCCTCCATGTCGACGAGTACCGGCAGGGGCTCCCACTGAATCTCGACAAGGTCGCGCGCGTCCTCGGCTTCGGCGCGGGTTTCACCGACGATGGCAACGACCGGTTCGCCTTGCCAGCAAGCCCGCTCCATGGCGAGCGGGTACTGCGTGGGTGAGCGGATGCCCTTGAGGTGCCCGAGCACCCCGACCCAGGGCTTGCACACCTGCGCGATGGCCGGCCCGTCGAAGACGGCGATGATGCCTGGCGACCGACGGGCCCGACTGCTGTCGATGCTGACGATGCGCGCGTGCGCGTGCGGGCTTCGCACGAACACCACATGGGCGAGTCGTGGCAGGCGCAGGTCATCGATGTAGACCCCACGCCCTTGCAGCAGGCGCTTCGCGTTGGGGCGCGGGTCGGCGCGACCGACATGCCCGCGGGACAGGGTCTGGTGTTCTCCCTGAACAGGCAGTTCGTCGCGGGCAGTCATGCCTCGCTGGCTCCGGCGGTTGCGCGGCGCGAGGCGAGCGTGGTTTCGATGGCGTCCACGATGGCCTGGTAACCGGTGCAGCGGCAATAGTTGCCCGAAATGTGCTCGCGGATTTCCTCGCGGGTGGCCGAAGGCGATGTGGCGAGGAGTTCGCCAGCGCAGAGCAGCATGCCCGGTGTGCAGAAACCACACTGCAGCGCATTGCGCTGGTGGAAGGCGTGTTGCAGGTCGGCCAGTTCACCCGAATCGCTCACCCCTTCGATGGTCTCGACCGACCGTCCGTCGGCCTGCACGGCCAGCATCAGGCAGCCGCGCACGATGCGACCATCGACCCGCACCGTGCAGGCGCCGCAGACGCCATGCTCGCAACCGAGATGCGACCCGGTGAGATCGAGCGCTTCGCGCAGGAAATCCACCAGGTGCTGACGCGGTTCGACCCGCTTCCTGACGACCTGCCCATTCACGGTCAGGCAGATTTCGGCTTCAGGCAATGGCATGAGGAGCGGCTCCGCCGGATAGCAGTTGGGTGACGGCTCGATCGAGCAGAACACCGGCCAGATGCTGCCGGGTAGCCGCACTCGTATACAGATCGGAGCCGGGTTGAAGATCGTGAGCAAGTGCGGCTCGCGCAGCCTGCATCACGGACGCTGCCGGTGCTCGACCTTCGAGCGCTGCCATGGCCTGGCGCGCGAGCATCGGCACGGGGCCTGCACCGACGTAGGCAAGGGCCACCTCATGCAGGAGACCCTCGGCGGGTCGGGCGAGGAGAGCCAGGCCGACGATGGCGTAGTCGCCCCGACGCCGCGAGAGTTCGAGAAACACACTGCGACGGGCCAGGGGCGTCACCGGAAATTCAATGGCGACCAGGATGTCGGTGGGCGTCAGATCGGTTTCGTAAAGGTTGCGGAAGAACGTCCGCGCGCGAACGCGTCGCCCACCGGCAGGGCCTTGAATCACGATGGTTGCATCGAGCGCGACACAGCAGGCTGGCCATTCGGCTGCCGGGTCAGCGAACGCAACGCTGCCGCCTATGGTGCCGCTGTTGCGGATTGCGGCGTGAGCGATCTGCGGTGCCGCCTGGGCAAGGAGTGGCAGGTGCTGTGCAACAAGGGGCGATCGTTCGATCTCGCGGTGCGTGGTCAGTGCGCCGATCGTGACTGTCGAACCGTTCAGGCGGATGCCCGACAGACCCGGTATGCGACTGATGTCGACGAGGAGCTCGGGCGCAGACAGCCGCATGTTGAGCGTGGCCATCAGCGTCTGTCCGCCGGCAATCAGCCGGGCCCGATCACCCAGTTCGGTGAGGTGAGCCAGGGCTTCCTCGACGCTCGCCACTCGCACATAGTCAAAGGCGGATGGTTTCATCTATCGCCCGCCAGTCACATCGATGGTGGTACCGTGGATGTAGGATGCGGCACCCGAGGCGAGCCACACGACCGTCTCGGCGACTTCTTCGGGCGATCCGGGCCGGCCGAGCGGAATGCTCGGTGCGACGCGCCGGATCATGTCCTCGCCCCCATGCACTTCGTGCAGCGTGGTCGTGATGAGACCGGGGCGCACCGATACGACGCGCACGCCCTCGGCACCGACCTCCCGGGCGAGACCCGCCACCATGCTGTCGATGGCCCCCTTGCTCGCGGCGTAGTGGGTCTCTTCGGGCAAGCCCCCGTGCCGAGCGGCCGCGGAACTGATCTGGACCACCACGCCGCCGGGGCCTCCGTGGCGCGTGGACATGCGCCTGATGGCCTCGCGCGTGCAGTAGAACGTACCGAAGACGTTCACCGCAAACATGCGCTCGATGACATCGGGCGTGATGCTGTCGGCGCGGCACTGGCGCGAGACGAGACCGGCGTTGTTCACGAGCACGTCCACCCGCCCGAGACGCTGGTCGACCTCGGCGAAGAGTCGCGTGCAATCGTCGCTCGATGCCACGTCGGCCTGAACCGCGATGGCCTTTCCACCCGAGCGCTCGATGTCGGCTACCACCTCGGCCGCGGCGGCGGCATTCGATGCGTAGTTGACGCAGACCACGTAGCCGCGACGTGCAGCCAGTCGGGCGATCGCGGCACCGATGCCGCGACCGGCCCCGGTGATGATCATGACTCGGGACATGGACTTCCTCTCAGGTCAGGTGCAGTTCGATATCGTGCAGGATGTCATCGCCCGCCCGTGCAACCTCGTTTTCGATGAGGGCGCCGCAGGCGGGGCAGAAGAACTGGCGAAACACCGGCTCATCGTCAATATACCGGCGCCAGTCGCCGATGTTGGGGTTTGCGTGGCGGATATCGTGATCCTCGCGCACGCACTCGAGTTTGTAGTTGCCCTTGATCGGCCCGAGGTCGGCAGCGCATTTCACGCAGCAGTAGCGCGGCTTGCCACGCTCGCGGCGCACCGCGATGTTCTCGGTGGCCCGGGCCACTTCGGCACCCTTGAGGCGTTTCACGCTGCCGGCCGGGCGACAGCGGCGCGAGCGCAGGCTCTGGCGAAGGCTGGTGGTTGCCGCCTCGTCGAGCCTGCGCTCGCGAATGACGACCCCGTAGATGTCGCGCGCTGCCTCGACGGACACCGCGTGGTGGAGGACGACATCCTCGAGCACCCGCTCCGCTTCGCGCTCAAGAGGGTCACCGAAGCCGGCAGCGGCTGACCAGATGACCGAATACACGTCAGCGGGCGCCTGTTCGAAGTTCTCCTGGCGCAGTTGCAGGGTAACTTCGCGGCCCCGCACCTCGGCGATGTCCGAGGGCATCTGGCCGCGAGCGAAGCGCTCGGCGATGTCGGTTTCCTCGCGAAACTGGTACACGTTCACGCTGCCGGGGTACCCGCCCATGATGCCCGGGGCGGTCGGTGTGGCATTGCCCGAGGACAGGGTATCGTGGGTGATCGAGGTCGTGCCATGCGGGATGAAGCATGATTCGGCTGACATTCCGCCGCGCCAGCGCCCGGCGCCGCCCGAGTCGATGACCTCCTTGCGGTAGAGAAAGAGGAGCGGAAAGGTCTGCTCGGTGTGCTCCACATTGGGCAGCTTGCAGATCGGTGTGCGCGACTGCCCGCCGGTATTGATGCCGTCACCGGTCGAGAAGGCGCCGATGGCACCGCCAATCGGGTCGACCAGCAGGTAACCGTAGCGCTCGCCCCACTGGTCTGTCCCGCGAAAGAGGGTCGCGGGCCATTGGCTCGTACCCCCGATGCACATGATGTCGCGGCGCATGTCGGGGTCGCTGAAGAGCAGTTTCGAGAGCACGTTGTAAGTGGGGTACAGCGAGATCTCCATCGCCTGTACCGGGGCAGTGGAGACCGAGGCGGGGTAGCTCGCGCAGTTGAAAGTGCCCGGCGTGGGGTCGAAGCGCACATGTCGCAGCGCACCCCCGATGGCGAAGTACTGGTCCCAGCAGAGCAACTGGTTCAGGGCCACCATGATCGAACCGCGCCAGCCCGAGTAGGTGGCGTTCATCGCCCCCTCCTGATCGGCCGTGCCTTCATTCTCGAAGACGAGTTCGGTGCCTTGCTTGCGCAAGGTGAGCATCACGCGATGGCTGCGCCGATCGCCGGGCCGACAGCACTCGACGTAGGTGCGCTCCCGATAGATGCCATCGGGCAGGCGCTTGATCTTGTCGAGGAAGGCCTGCTCGCCATGGTCCAGGATGCGTCGCATGACGCCCTTCACGACCTCCGGGCCGTAGCGTCGCACGAGGGCCAGCACCCGGTCGCGTGCGGTGATGTTGCCGGCCAGTTGTGCCCGGAAGTCGAGCGCCACCGCCTGTGGCTTGCGACTCGCGCGAAGGTACATTTCCTCGATGTCGCGGCGAATCTCGTTGCCCTCGATGATCTTCACCGGCGGGATGCATATGCCCTCTTCGAAGGCGCTCTCGGCCGAGCCGCAGAAGGACGACGGGGTGATGCCCCCGATGTCGTACTGGTGCAGGCAGTTGGTGACCCAACAGAAGAGCTCGCCCTCCCAGAACACCGGGCAGATCAGCATGACGTCCTGCTGATGCGCGGCACCCACCCAGGGGTCGTTGGCGAGAAACATGTCGCCATCCCGGATGCCCGGGTTGTCGCTGCGGTTCTCCAGGATCCACTTCACCTGGGTGTCGGTGACCCCCGACATGTACTGCATGTAGGGGCCGAAATAGACGAATTCGCCATCCTCGGTGAGGATCGACGGATTGAGGTCGAGAGCGTACATTGCGACCGGCGAACCCGAGATGCGCTGGATGGTGGCCCCGTGTTCTTCGTTGACATGCCACAGCGCGTGCCGGATCACCTCGTAGGTGATCGGGTCGATCGATCGCCTGGCCTTGCGCTGCAGCTTCAGCGATGGCGAGATGCGCAGGGTTTCCGGCGGGACATAGCCCTGTCCTCGGCCGTCGAAGAGGGCCGGATCCATCTCGCTCACCTTGGGCCGGGCAGAGGTTCGAGTGGACGTTCGCTCTGCGGGGCGGGCAGCAGGCCGGGCGGGGCCGCCCTTCGAGGTACGTGCGTTCATGTGCGGTCTCCGAAGCGGATCTCGAAGTTGCCGAAGGCATCGACCACGAGCGAGCGCCCGGGATGGATGACGACGGTCGTGTCGGTGGTCTCGACGACGGCCGGGCCCGCGATCGTGTTGCCCGGTACGAGGTGGGCACCATCGAAGATGGGGGTCGAGACCTTGCGCCGCAAGGATTCCCAGTAGACCGGACGCGGTGCACGGTGGGCTGCCTTGGCGATGCGTCTGGTCAGTCGTTCTGCGCAGACCAGGTTGGGGCGTAGCGTGGGAGCCGAGGCGCGCAGGCGCAGGGTGACGATCTCCAGACGCGCATCGCGATACGATGAGCCGCGTCCGTACAGTTGTTCATAGCGTTCGTAGAAGCGCTCGCGAAGTCCTTCGAACTGCGAGGCCTTGAGGCGACGCTCGGGCAGGGTGACCTCTACCTCGTTGATCTGGCCGCGGTGACGCATGTCGAGCGAGAACTGGTAGCGGCGCCGCGCGCGGGCGATGCCGTCCTGATCGAGTTGCGCGATCGCGCGCGCTTCGAGCGTGGCCAGGGTTTCGTTGATGCGTTTCGCGTCGAAGGGGGATACCTGGATGTCGACCTGCTCGTGAAGGTGCAGGATGTCTGCCGAGGCAGCGCCGAACGCGCACCAGGTCGAGGCAATTTCCTTCTGCGGAATGATGACCCGCTGCACACCCAGTTCTGCACCGAAGACGCTGGCGTGCGCCGGGCCGGCACCACCAAAGGCGTGCAGCACGAAGTCGCGTGGATCAAAGCCCTTTTCCACGGTCATCTTGCGGATGATATCCGCCATGCGGAATTCGGCGATGCGGGCGATGCCGCTCGCGGTTTCCATCAGCGACAGCCCGAGTTGATCTGCAATCGTCTGAATGCTCGCTACCGAGGCTTCGCGGTCGAGCCGGATGCGCCCGCCGAGAAAGTTGTCCGGGTTGATGTAGCCCAGCACGACGTCGGCATCGGTGACGGTCGGTATGCGGGCCCCGCGGCCATAGCAGACCGGCCCCGGGTCGGCACCGGCCGAGTCGGGGCCGACACGCAGGGTGCGTGCGACCGGATCGACGCGGGCGAGCGAGCCGCCGCCGGCGCCGATCGCCTGGATATCGACCTTGGGCAGGAAGTACTCGTATTGCACGACGTTTGACACGAAGGCATAGGTTGGCTGGTTCTGCTCGATGATGCCGACATCGAACGAGGTGCCTCCCATGTCGGTGGTGATGATGTTGGGCGTACCCATCAGGCGCCCCAGGTACACCGATCCGGTCACGCCCGACACGGGGCCCGAGTCGAGCGTGAGAAGCGGCGACTCCATCGCGCGCGTCACCGAGACCGAGCCGCCCCCACACTGGGTGATCTGCAGCGGATTGCGATAGCCCGAGGCTTTCAGTTCGCGCGCGAGGTTGCCCAGGTAGCGGGCCATCAGCGGGCCCAGGTAGGCGTTGAGCGCGGTTGCCGTGGTGCGTTCGTACTCGCCCCACTTGGGGGCGATCTCGTGCGAGCAGGTGACGAAGAGCGCGGGGGCGCGTGCCTTCACCAGTGCCTTCATGCGCTGCTCGTGGCTTGGTTGCTTGAACGACCAGAGGAAGCAGATGCCGATGGCTTCGACCCCTTCGGCCAGCAGTTCATCGATCGCTGCGTTGGCTTCGGCTTCGTTCAGCGTGACGACCACCTCCCCGAAGCAGTCGATTCGCTCGGACACGCCGCGGATGAGGCTCTTCGGAACGATGGGGGTGGGTTTGCCGCTCTCGGGAAAGTGAACCACCTTGGTCATGTCGCGCGAGGTCACGCCGCGCGATCCGCGCATGATGTGAATCACGTCTTCGTGGCCGCGCGTCATGATGAGACCGACGCGCGCGCCCCGGCGCTGGATGAGGGCGTTGGTGCCGGCGGTGGTGCCGTGGGTGAGCACCGAAATCTGCCGACAGAAGTCCTCGAAGGCCAGACCCAGTCGGTCGGATGCAACCCGCATCGAGGCCAGCATGCCGAGGGCAAAGTTCTGCGGCGTCGATGATGCCTTGGTGGCGGTGATGCCCCCCTTCGAGTCCATCACGACACAGTCGGTGAAGGTGCCGCCGATATCGACGCCGACCAGGTAGGGTCCCATCTGTTGTATCTCCTCGTGGCGCGAACTTCGTGGCTCGCGCATCCGCTCTTTTCGTTCCGTCCTGCCTGCTGCCTGCTGCCTGTTGCCTGTTGCCTGTTGCCTGTTGCCTGTTGCCTGGTGCCTGGTGCCTGGTGCCTGGTGCCTGGTGCCTGGTGCCGCGTTCCGGGTGTTCCGCCACGGATCGGGTCGACACCTCGGCCGCCCCGCACCGTCCTTCTCGGGTCCTGCGAGGGCCGTGCGGTTCAGCGCGTCGCTGGGGCTACCTGGTTGTACCAGTCGAGAATCTGCTCGCCGGTCCACATCACGACGTCGGGTCGCGACAGGATATGGCGATAAAGTCGCTCGAGATGCCCGATGCGGTGGGGTACACCCGAGATATAGGGGTGCACGCTGATGGCCATCACTCGCGTGATGGTGGCACTTTCCTCGTAGAGCCGGTCAAAGTTCTCCACGCCTCGCACATACATCTCGTCGCCGCGGTGGTGCTGCAAGGCCATCATCGCGATATCGTTCAGTTCGACCGTGTACGGCACTGAAAGTACCTTGCCATGTCGCGTCTGGATCGGCACCGGCTGGTCATCAAGGACCCAGTCGGCGACGTACTCGATGCCGGCGGCCGCCAGCAGGTCGATGGTGTCGGCGGTCTCGGTGAGGCCCGGACTTTCCCAGCCTCGCGGCGCGCGGCCGGTGAAGGCCTTGATGGCCTCGATGGTGTCGGCGATGGCCCTGGCCTGATCGTCGACCTTGTGCATCGGCCCCTGCACATAGCCGTGCCCCATGAATTCCCAATTGGCGTCGAGTGCCGCCTGCGCGACACGCGGGTACGTCTTGCAGACCTGCCCGTTGATGGCGAAGGTGGGGGTGATGCCGAACGCCTGCATGCAGGCATGCAGCCGCCAGAACCCGACCCGCATGCCGTATTCGTGCCAGGCCCAGTTGGGCAAGTCGGGCAGCAGGGGCTGGCCCATCGGCGGAGGCAGTACCGTACGCGGCATGGGTCGCTCGATGCCCCAGTCCTCCACGTTGACGATGGTCCATACGGCCATTCGGGCGCCGCCGGGCAGGGGCAGGGGCGGGCGGTCGACGATCGCGCTGTAGGGGACGCGCTCGCGCGGGGTCATCGGGACGGATTGGGCAGGCTTGTCAGACATCGGGTTCTCCGGAGGGCAGGCGGGATTCAGACGGCCGCCCGCCGAGCCGACGGCCACGCGCGTCCAGGGCGCCGCGACAGGGGGTCGACGGGGACTCGCCCGGATGGTCGGCGCTGGTTTCAGGCGCCCAGATAGAGCTTGCGCACCATGTCATTGTCGCTCAATTCTGCGCGGGTTCTGCCATGGAACTCGAGGTGTCCATGCACGATCACGTGACCGCTGTCGGCGATGCGAATGGCCTGATTGAAGTTCTGCTCGGCCATGAGTACCGTCAGCCGGTAGCGTTCTTTCAGCTCGGCGATCTTGTCGATCGTGCGGCTGACGAAGATGGGTGCAAGACCGACCGAGGGTTCGTCGATGAGGAGGATGCGGGGCACGGTCATCAGCGCACGCGCCAGCGCAACCATCTGCTGTTCACCACCGCTCATGCTGCCTGCCAGCTGCGTGCGGCGTTCGTGCAGGCGGGGAAAGGCCTCGAAACAGAAGTCGAGGTTGCGTGCAATCGCCGAGCGTGCCGCTGGCCGGTACGCGCCCAGGAGCAGGTTCTCTTCGACCGTGAGGCGCGGAAAGAGGCGGCGTCCTTCCGGCACCAGGGCGATGCCCAGATCGACGATGCGCTCGGTGGGTAGCCCGACCAGATCATGCTCGACCCCGTCGATCGTCGCGCTGATGCGACCGCTCGACGGAGTCACCATGCCCATGATGCACTTCATCAGGGTCGATTTGCCGTTGCCATTGGTGCCGAGCAGGGCCACCGTCCGGCCGTCGGTGACCTCGAGCGAGACATGCTGAAGCACCTGGACCGCGCCATACCCTGCGCTGACGCCCTCGACGCGCAGGCTGGCGCCACCGCGGGCATCGGGGCTGCGCTCGCCCGGGGTGGGCATGTCGGCCTGCGCCGTGTGCTGCTCATTCGCCAAGATAAGCCCTCTGCACGTCGGGGTTTGCGATGACCTCGTGGGGGTCGCCATCGGCAACCTTGCGACCTGCCACGAGGACGGCCACACGTTCGGAGAACTGCATCACGGCTCGCATGATGTGCTCGATCATGATGACAGCGATGCCACGACCCTTCATCGAGAGCAGCAGTTGCAGGATCTCGTCGACTTCGCTGGTGGACAGGCCGGCCATGGCTTCGTCGGCGATGAGCAGCATCGGTCGGGCAGCAATGGCGCGAGCGAGCTCGAGCTTGCGCATGTCCACCTGGGTGAGTCCGGCTGACATTTCCCCCGATCGCGCTTCAAGGCCCACGGAACGCAGGATCTCGAACGCTTCTTCGCGGGCCTCGGCTTCGCCGGGGCGGGTCATGCCAGGGCGATGTCCGGTTGCGTAGAGGAGCGGCACGCACAGGTTGTCGAGCACGGTCATGCTCGAGAACGGCTTCGGGATCTGGAAGCTGCGCGCGATACCGGCCCGGATTCGCTGATGCGCAGCCTGACGCGAGACATCGACGCTGTTGAACCGGACCGCGCCCCCGTCGGTGCGAAGCAGGCCCGAGATGCAGTTCACCAGCGTGCTCTTGCCCGACCCATTGGGCCCGATGAGACCCAATCGCTCGCCGGGAGCCACCTGAAGGCTTACCTGGTCGAGCGCCACGAAGCCGCCAAAGCGCTTGGTGAGGTTGTCCACCTGCAGCAGCGCGCTCATGTCGGCTTGCTCCGGCGCGCGCGCCATGCAAGGACCCAACCCATGATGCCCTCCGGCGCGAGTGTGACGAAGCCGACCAGCAGCACCCCGACGATCAGAAGGTTCCACGCCGAGGATATCGTGACCTGAACGAGCTGCTGAACCGTGCCCAGAAGCACCGCACCGAGGAGCGGGCCCAGCCAGGTGGTCATGCCGCCGATGACCGGCATCGCGATCGCGTTGACCGCGTAGCGCAGGTCGAACGCACCGACCGGCTCGACGAAGGAGATGAAGAAGGGAAAGGTCGTGCCTGCCAGCCCCATCATGCCGCCACTCAGCGCGGTGGCGATGAGTTTCAGACGCAGTGTCGGCACCCCGGCGCATTCGGCCGCCAGTTCGTCATCGCGAATTGCGGCGAGCCCCTGCCCGAGGCGCGACCGCTCGATCATGCGGGCGACGATGATCGCCAGAACGGTGAGCCCGACCATTACCGTAAAGAGGTAGCGGATGTAGCGGGGGAAACCGAACGGTACCTCGCGTGGCACCAGCACGTAGGCACCGCGGGCGCCGCCCGCGTAATCCCAGTTGGTCACGAAGGTGAAGAGCATCACCGCCAGCGCCAGGGTGGCGATGGCAAAGAAGTGGCCCCGCAGGCGCAGCGTCAGGTAGCCCAGACCGATGCCGGCGACGCCTGCGATCACGGTGCCTGCCATGATCAGCAGTCCGAGTGGCAGATGAAAGGCCTTGTAGAGCACGATCGACGAGTAGACCCCGATGGCGAAGAACGCAGCGGTTCCAAAGTTCACGTAGCCGGTATAGCCACCGAGGATGTTCCAGGCGGTCGAGAGGATCGCGTAGAGCAGCACGGTGTAGGCCGCGTTGAAGAAGTAGTCGTTCTGGATGAATTGGCAGGCAACTGCCAGCACGGCGCCCACGAGGAGGGCGATGATCGCGAATCGGGTATTGCTCATCGCCCGAAGAGTCCTGTTGGCTTGAAGGCAAGGGCAAGGAGCAGCAGCCCGAAGGACACGGCGGGCGACCAGGATGGCCCGAAGAAGGTGGCTGTGAAGGTCTCGGCCAGACCGAGAATCAGCGCGCCGACCAGGGTGCCGTAGACCGAGCCCAGTCCACCCAGCACGCAGACCGCGAACACCAGTCCGATGTATTCGCGGCCGATCGAGGGTTGCACCGGCTGAATCACGATGAGGAAGGCGCCCGCGATGCCGGCCGTGGCGATCGACAGCGCAAAGGCCACCTCACGCACCCGTACCGGGTTCACGCCCATCAGTCTGAGCGCGAGGGGATCCTGAGCGACCGCGAGGACCGCGCGACCGAAGAAGGTGTGCTTCAGGTAGAGGTGCAGCGCCACGACCATGATCACCGACACCACGAAAGGCACGATCAGCCGGAAGGCAAAATCGATCGAGCCGGCATGCAGGGACAGTTCCGAGTAGCTTGTCTTCACCATCCGGTAATCGACGCCGAAGATGAGGATGAGAACGACTTCGGTGATGAAGAGAATGCCGAAGAAGAAGGCAAGGCCGGGCAGGGCGCCGCGGCCGCGCGATTCGAAAGCCGCATGGTAGATCCGGTAGAGTCCGGCTCCGAGCAGGAAGAAGAGTGGCGAGACCGCCACCGCACAGACGATCGGGTCGATACCGAGCCAGGCGTTCAGGGTGAATGCAATGTAGGCGCCCAGAATGATGAAGGCAGGGTGTGCGATGTTCACGACATCGAGCATGCCGAAGGAAATGGCAACCCCGACGCTGACCGCGGCGTAGAACCCGCCCAGCAGCAGTCCCGCAATGACTGCATTGGCAACGAGGGGAAACGTGATCTCCATGGGCGCTGGCGGCCTCGATTCTTGTGAACGACGAGGCGCACTTGACCATGCCTTCGGCGGTCTTGTCAACGCCCCCGGAGCGCGTTCAATCTATACTCTGTCGCTTCGAGTGGCGAGTCTTGTCTGCCGTGCCCATTTCTGAAGCGCATCCGATGAGTCGGGCCGCTGTCGCCCCGATCGACTTCGCCGGCGTCGAGTACGCGGAGGCGGTTGAGCGTGCCCGCGCGCTGGTGCCGGCATTGCGCGAACGCGCCGGGCAGACCGAGTTGGCACGCGGCCTGCTGCCGGCCAATGAACGCGATCTGCATCGCAATGGCCTCTTCCGGTTCGGTCAGCCGCGTCGCTGGGGTGGCATGGAGCTCGATTTCGTCTCGATGTTCGAAATTCCCATGGTGGTCAGCGAGGGCTGTGCGTCGACAGCATGGAATGTGGGGAACCTTGCCATCCATCACTGGATGCTGGCGCTCTTCGATGAGGCAGCGCAGCACGACGTCTGGGCCGAATCGCCCGATGCGCTCATTGCCTCGGGCATCGCCTACCCGCAGGGCCGCGCCGAACCGGTGGCAGGCGGGGTTCGTCTCAGCGGTCACTGGAACTTCTCGAGCGGCGTCGAGTCGAGCCAGTGGAACATGCTTGCAGCGCTGGTCCGTGATGGCGATCGGGTCGTCGATTACGTGATGTGCCTCGTGCCCTGCAGCGAGCACGAGGTGATCGATGACTGGCACGTGCTTGGCATGCGTGGCACGGGCTCGCGCTCGGTACGCGTCGACGATCTCTTCGTGCCGGCTCATCGCGTACTGTCGATGCTCCAGGCGCGTGGGGGCAGCGCGTTTCCCGGCGCTGCGGTCAACTCCAACCCCATGTACCGGATTCCGATGTCGGCGCTTGCGGCCCATTGCATCGGGGGTGTCGCGGTCGGCAACGCCCAGGCGGCACTCGATCTGACGATTGACGCGGTGCGTGAGCGCAGCACCCACTACACGGCGGCGCGGATGCGCGATTTCCAGGCGGTTCAACTGCGGGTTGCGGCCGCCGCCTCACGCATCGAGGCCGCGAGACTGCTGGGCATGCACGATTGCCGCGACGCGCAGGCCATCGCGATCGCCGGCCGCATGCCGAGCGATGAGGAAAAACTGCGGTTCAAGCGCAATCTGGCTTTCCTTGTCGGCCTGTGCACCGAAGCGGTTGATGGATTGCATGCCATGGCCGGGGCGAATGGCATCTACGACTGCTACCCGATCCAGCGTCTCTTCCGTGACGCGCATGCCCTGTCGGGCCATATCAGTTTTTCCTGGGATACCCAGGGATCCAACTGGGGGTTGGTGGCGCTGGGCGGTTCTGTGAGCAATCCGGCGCTTTGATCGACCCCGACAACGCCCTTTCAATCTCAGGAGTAGCCAGGTGATGGTGGAGCCTTTCCAAATCCGTCGGGTGAGCCGGAGCCTGGGCGCCGCCATGGTTGCCACCCTGGTTGCCGGGTTCCTCGGCCTGGGCATCAGTCCCGTCGCTGTTGCCCAGACGGTCGCCACCGACTATCCCCAGCGGCCCATCAGACTGGTGGTCGGGTTTACTGCGGGCGGCATCTCCGATGTGCTGGCGCGAGCCCTGGCCGCTCGCCTGTCGGCCGCGGTAGGGCAGCAGGTGGTGGTCGAGAATCGTGCGGGTGCTGGCACCACGATTGCCTCCGACCTTGTGGCGAAGGCAGCCCCCGACGGGTACACCCTCTACGTGCAGGACATCACCACGCACGCGATCAACGCATCGCTCTATCCGCACTTGCCCTACGACACCGTGCGCGATTTCACGCCAGTGGCACTCTTTGCGTCGACCCCGCTCATGCTGGTGACCCATCCGGGCACCCAGGTGAATACGGTTGCCGAGCTCACCACGCTGCTCAGGTCGAAGCCCGGCGCCCTGTCCTACGGATCGTCGGGCAACGGCACGATCACACATCTGGCCGGCGAGCTGTACCGCTCGAGCGCCGGCGTCGATGCCGCGCATGTGCCTTACAAGGGCAGTTCGCCCACGACCCAGGCGATCCTGAGTGGCGAAGTGGCCTTTACCTTCTCGAGCATGCCCCCCGCCGTGCAGAACGTGAAGGCCGGCCGATTGCGTGCCCTGGCGGTGACCACGCCGCGTCGGGTGGATGCGGTGCCTGACGTGCCGACCATGCTCGAGGCGGGGGTACGCGACTACGAAATCGTCCTCTACAGCGGGTTGCTCGCACCGCGTGGCTTGCCTGCGCCGATCGTGCGCCGTCTCAATGCCGAGTTTGCCCGACTGGTGGCCCATGACGATGTGCGTGCCGTGTTCGCAGGCATCGGGGCCGACCCGATCACGACCACACCCGAAGCGTTTGCAACCTTGATGACCCGGGAAGTCGAGCGCCTCGGGCGACTCGTGCGTGCTTCGGGTGCCAAAGTGGAGTGACCAGCACCATGACCGAGCGAGCCTACCCGTTGCTGCCGCAGCACCGTCGTTACGACTACCAGCCCCTGCGCGACCGCGCCGATTACGATTGGCCCGAGGGACGGCGGCTGGCTTTCACGATCACGACCAACGTCGAGTGGTTTGCCTTCGGCGCGGGGCTGGGGCATGACCCGGCCAAGACCGGCGAGCCGCAGACCCATCGCAACTATGCCTGGCGCGATTACGGCAATCGGGTGGGCATCTGGCGGCTGCTTGATCTGCTCGACGAACTTGCGCTGCCGGCCGGGCACAACTGCAATACGCTCATGTACGACTACGCGCCCCAGGTCATGGCGGCGATCCGTGCTCGCGGTGATGAGGTAGTGGCGCATGGGCGCACCAATGCCGAGAATCTGCGTGGCCTCTGGGAAGCCGACGAGTACCGGATGTTGCGCGAGGTAACCGACCGCATTGCGCAGGCCGAGGGACGCGCGCCACGGGGCTGGATGGGCTCGGGCGCCTACGAAACCGGCAACACGCTCGATATCCTGCGTGAACTCGGTTACCAGTACTCGATGGATTGGCCGATGGACGATCAGCCGGTGTGGATGCGTACCCGCTCGGGGCCGATCCTGTCGGTGCCTTACCCGATTGAACTGAATGACTCGCAGGTGGTGATCCACCGCAAGCAGGATGCGGCCGATTTCTGTTCGATGATCGTCGAACAGTTCGACGAGATGATCGAGCAGAGCGAGCGTCACCCGCTCGTCATGAACGTGTCGGTTCACCCGTACGTTTTCGGGCAGCCGTTCCGGCTGCGCATGTTGCGCCGGGCCCTGCAGCATTGTGTGAATCACCCGCGCCGCGCTGCGGTCTGGTGGACCCGCCCGGGCGATATTGCCGATCATTGCTGCAGCCTGCCACCCGGCGTGGTGCCCGGGGGCTGAGCGGTCGCGGGAGCCGCAGGTACCAGCGCGCGCCGTTCAGCGAGGCGCAGGTTCGTCGATCAGCGACACGTGCGCTGAAACGATGCGCCAGCCCTCGGGCATGCGCACCCAGGTCTGGCTCTGGCGTCCGACCTTTCCCGGGGCCGATTCGCGCAGGAATTCGGTGTTGGCTACCGCAAAATCACGCCCGAACGTGGTGATTCGGGTATTGCGCCGGGTCCGCATCAGGCCCACGGGCGAGCGCGCCGCGCGAAAGTTGCTGATCTCGTCATACGACAGCAGGATTTCCCCCATGCCGTAGCGCAGCGTGGTCGGGCTGGCCCAGAACTGGCTGTTCAGGGTCTCCACTTCGTTGGCCACCAGCGCGGCCTCGTAGCGATCGAATTCCGCCGAGACTTCGGCAACGACTTCGGGGATATTGACTTCGGTATTCATGGTGCACGCCTCACGCAGGACGGGGTCGGAGAAAGCCTCATTATAGGCAGGCGTAGACTGCCGGCTTTCAGACTGAACATCGTGCCAGACCGTCGCACGTCACCTGACCATGGACCGTCTCGAGCGTTTCTACAAGATCCAGCAGCTGCTTGAAACCAGCAAGATCGTTCCGATCGAACGATTTCTGAAGGAGCTGGGGGTATCGGTTGCGACCTTCAAGCGCGACCTGGAGTACATGCGCGACCGGTTCAATGCGCCGATCGACTGGGATCGCGACCTTCGCGGTTACCGGTTCGCCACGCCGGCCGCGGGTGGCAAGCGCACGGTGGGGCCGCGGTTCGAGTTGCCGGGCTTGTGGTTCAACGCCTCGGAGATCAGAGCGCTCCTCACGATGCAGCACCTGCTTTCCAATCTTCAGCCCGGTCTGCTCGAGCCGCATGTTCGGCCGCTCCTCGCGCGCCTGCGCACCTTGCTCGATGTGGGGGAGCATTCCTTCGAGGAGGTCGAGCGCCGGGTTCGGGTGCTGCATCAGGCCAGCCGCGGATCCCATCTGCCGCACTTCGAGGTGGTGGCCTCCGCGCTGCTCAACCGGCAGCGTGTGCAGATCGCGTATCACAGCCGTGATCGCGATCAGCTTACCGAGCGGGAGGTTTCGCCGCAGCGTCTGGTGCACTACCGGGACAACTGGTATCTCGACGCCTGGTGCCACTTGCGCGATGACCTGCGCAGTTTTTCGATCGACGCCATTCGTCAGGCCGTGCCGGTCGATCGGCGTGCGCGGGTTGTCCCCGAGACTGAGCTCGATGCGGTGCTGGCGGCCGGTTACGGCATTTTCTCCGGTCGGGAGGTGAAGTGGGCGCGCTTGCGTTTTTCCCCGGAGCGGGCACGCTGGGTGGCCGATGAGCAGTGGCACCCGCAGCAGCGAGGCCTGCGCGAGCCCGACGGCAGCTATCTGCTCGAGTTGCCGTTCAGCGATCCGCGCGAGCTTTCGATGGATATCCTCAGGCATGGCGCCCATGTCGAGGTGCTCGAGCCCGCCGCCTTGCGCAAGGCGGTGGCCGGGCAGTTGCGTGAGGCGGCAGCACGCTACGATCACGCCGCTTCCGCGACGGATCGGCCATGAGCGATTCAGTGGATCATCGTCTGAGCGACTGACCCGCCAGACTCTCTCCGGTCGATTCAGATCCGAGCGGAGAATGTGATGAGCGTGCTTGCCGAAGCTTTCAGTGTCGTTGTGTCCCGTGCTGCCATCGACCGCCTCTACGCCGGAGGGCTCGAGGCCCTTCGCCGTGATGCACCCGCCGGCAGCTTCTGTGCCGATGGGTTGATTGCACGGGTCGGGTTTGGATCTCGTGCTGCGGCCGAATTCTTCGCTGCCCTGCTGCGGGCGAGCGGTCTTTCCCAGTTTGTGCGTGGGCACGCAGCCGATTTCGTGCTGGTCGACGGGCAGAGCGGTCCGTCATGCCCGTGTCTGTGGCTCGAGTTCGGTCACGACCGGCACGGCATTCCGATGTGCTGGCATGCCACGGCGCGTCGTGGCGTGCTGCGGGTGCCGGATGGGTGGGAGCCCGGTCGGCGGCCCCGGGTCGAGGCGCGGGAGGCGGGCCCCGGCAATGTGCCGCCCTTCGTGACGCACTGAGCCAAGCCGGGCAGTGAGCACCGGCGTCCGCGCGTCGCGGCGATCATCGGGCTTGGCGCAATCGGCCGGGTCGTGCAGAATCCGGGCCGATGAAGACCACCTTTCTCGATTTTGAGCAGCCGATCGCCGACCTGGAGTCGCGCATCGAGGAACTGCGGTTCGTGCAGGATGATTCCGCGGTTGATATTTCCGAGGAGATCCAGCGCCTGGCCAAGAAGAGCCAGGGGCTCACGCGCGAGATCTACGGGCGTCTGACGCCTTGGCAGGTGTCACAGGTTGCACGCCACCCTCAACGCCCTTACACGCTCGACTACATCGGCTCGATCTTCACGAACTTTGAAGAATTGCACGGTGATCGGTCCTATGCCGATGACCTCTCGATTGTCGGCGGGCTCGCCCGGTTCAATGGTGAGTCGGTCGTGGTCATCGGTCACCAGAAGGGGCGTGACACGCGCGAGAAGATCCAGCGCAATTTCGGCATGCCTCGGCCTGAGGGGTATCGCAAGGCATTGCGATTGATGAAGCTGGCTGAAAAATTCGGGCTGCCCGTATTCACGCTGGTCGACACGCCCGGGGCGTACCCGGGCATCGGCGCCGAGGAGCGCGGCCAGTCCGAAGCGATCGGACGCAATCTCTTCGAGTTGTCGCGGCTGCGTGTGCCGGTCATCTGCACCGTCATTGGGGAGGGCGGCTCGGGCGGTGCCCTGGCGCTGGCCGTCGGTGATGTGGTGATGATGCTGCAGTATGCGATCTACTCGGTGATTTCGCCCGAGGGGTGCGCATCCATTCTCTGGAAGAGCGCCGACCGCGCGCCCGATGCTGCCGAAACGCTGGGCATCACGGCCGGCCGCCTGAAGTCCCTCGGCCTGATCGACCGTATCGTCAATGAACCGCTGGGCGGTGCCCATCGCGATCCGACGGCCATTGCCACCTCCCTCAAGAAGGGATTGCAGGAAGCCTTGCGGTCACTGCGTGCCATGGATGTCGACGAACTGCTCGAGCAGCGCCATGAGCGCCTGATGGCTTATGGCAAGTTCCGCGAAGTCGATCCGGCCTGAGTCAGCCTCCAGGGTACTCCTCGCGCATTTCGAGGCGGTCGTCGGATCCCTTGCGCCTCCCGGTGTCCGGGTATGCGTGGGGCTGTCCGGCGGTCTCGATTCGGTGGTTTTGCTCGACCTGTTCTGTCGCCTCCGGAACGAGCGCGGGTGGCGGATCGAGGCCCTGCATGTGCATCACGGGCTGAGCCCCAATGCGGATCGTTGGGTTGCCTTCTGCCAGCGACTCGGGCGGCGGCGCAAGGTGCCCGTGCAGGTCGTGCGGGTCGATCTCTCGGCGCTGGCACATCTGGGCCTGGAGGCAGCCGCCCGCGAGCGACGTTACGAGGCGTACGCGCAGTCGGGCGCCGGGTGTGTGGCGCTCGCGCATCATGCCGATGACCAGGCCGAGACGGTGCTGCTGCAGTTGCTTCGCGGTAGCGGGGTGGCCGGACTCGCTGCCATGCCGCTGGCGCGCCCGCTGGTGCGCCCGCTGGTGCGCCCGCTGGCTGCTCCGATGACGCAACCGTTGAGCACCGATGACGGGCCTGACCTGGGGCCCGACGTGGGGCCACCGCCTGGTCTGACGGATGGCACGGCGCAGATGCTCATCCGCCCGCTCCTTGGCTGCCGTCGTGCCATCATCGCGGCCTACGCGCGATCGCGCCGTCTGGCCTGGATCGAGGACGAGTCGAATCAGGATGTCTCCCGGGTGCGCAACGCCTTGCGCCACGACATCCTGCCCCGGCTCGCACGGATTCAGCCCGCCGTGATCGAGAACATCAACCGTAGCGCCCGGCATCTCGGCAGCGCGCTCATGGTGCTCGATGAGGCTGCCCGTATCGATCTGGCGATGGCCGCAGACACGTCGGCATGGCCGGGCGTACCGTCTGCGGGGATCGTGCCGGCGCTTGACTGCAATGCCCTGCGGGTCATGGGGGAGGCGCGTGCAATTCGTGCCATCGGCGCGTGGCTTGGCGTCCACGGGATCCAGGCCCCGTCCACTGCCCGGTTTCGGCAGATCTGGCGTCAGGCCACGACCGCACGTCCCGATGCACAGGTGGCCATCGCGATTGGAGGGGCGGTCTTGCGGCGCTACCGTGGGGCACTCCATCTGGAGCATCGGTGCGACGATGGCGGCGCCTCGGGTGCGCAGTCGGAGCCGGTCATCTGGGATGGCAGGTCTGAATGGCGACTCGAGGCACTTGCGGGTGTCGTGCGCTTCGTGCCCACGCTCGGCGCCGGGCTTGCCGAGCGTGGGCTGCGTCATCCCGGCCGCCTCTCCGCGATCGCCCGACCGGCTGAGCGATTCAGGCGGACGGGCGACAGCCACCACCGTTCGCTCAAGGTGCTCTTTCAGGAAGCGGGCATCCCGGCATGGGCCCGAGCCCGATTGCCATGCCTTGCGATCGATGGCGTGCTCGCATGGGTTGCCGGCCTGGGTGTCGCGTCGCAGTTTGCCGCCGGCGCCAGCGAGCCCGGCCTGGTGCCGCACTGGCATCCCGATCGGCCGCCCGGACCACCCTGAGCGGCCTCCGGGCCCGGGCTCCTCACAGGGCAACGGTGTTCCGCCGGTTCCGGATCAATCTGCGGGTAATCGGGAAAATAGATGTTAAAATAAAAGGTTAGGTCGGCATGTCGGCCTCAAAAGGAGATTCAAATGGCAGTCGAACGTACCCTTTCCATCATCAAGCCAGATGCCGTTGCGAAGAACGTGATCGGTCAGATCCTGGCCCGTTTCGAGTCGGCCGACCTGCGCGTGGTCGCGGCCCGGATGATGCAGTTGTCCGAGGCACAGGCTCAGGCCTTCTATGCCGTGCACAAGGCTCGTCCCTTCTTTGGCGATCTGGTTCGCTTCATGATCTCCGGCCCCGTGATGATCCAGGTCCTCGAGGGCGAGGGCGCGATTGCACGCAATCGTGAACTGATGGGTGCGACCGACCCGAAGAAGGCTGATAAGGGCACGATTCGTGCCGATTTCGCCGACAGCATCGATGCCAATGCCGTTCACGGTTCCGATGCCGAGGAAACGGCCCGCAACGAAATCGCCTTCTTCTTCTCGGCGCTTGACGTCAGCGGTCGCTAGATCGGTCGACCCGGGCTCGCGATCATGACGGTCAACCTGCTCGATCTCGATGCACCGGGCCTGACGGCGTTCGTCACGTCGGCCGGACAGAAGCCTTTTCGCGCCCGCCAGCTGCTCCACTGGCTGCATCAGGGGTGCGAGAGTGATTTCACGCGCATGACGGACCTGGCGCGCGAGTTTCGCCAGATGCTCGAGCGCGAGGCGGTTGTCGCAGCACCCAAGGTGGTGTCCGACTCCACGGCAGCCGATGGCACCCGCAAGTGGCTGCTGCAGGTCGGCACGGCCAATGCGGTCGAAATGGTCTTCATCCCGGAAACCGATCGGGGCACGCTCTGCATTTCCACGCAGGCTGGTTGCGCCATGGATTGCGGGTTCTGTTCGACCGGCAAGCAGGGCTTCAACCGCAACCTGCGTCTGGGCGAAATCATCGGCCAGTTGTGGTGGGCCGAACGCACGCTGCGAGCCGACGCTCGCGCGGCGGGCAACCCCGACCCGGGCCGGATGATCTCCAATGTCGTATTCATGGGCATGGGCGAGCCCCTGCTCAATTTCGACAACGTATTGCCCGCCCTGCGGCTCATGCTCGACGATCATGCTTACGGGTTGTCGCGCCGCCGGGTAACCGTGTCGACCTCGGGCATCGTGCCCTTCATCGACCGGCTCGCGGCAGAGTGCCCGGTATCACTGGCGGTGTCCCTGCACGCCCCGACTGACGAACTGCGTGATCGCATCATGCCGATCAACCGCAAGTATCCGCTGCGGGAACTGATGGCCGCCTGCCGGCGCTACCTGCGTCATTCACCGCGTGACAGCATCATGTTCGAGTACGTGATGCTGGCTGGGATCAACGACCGGGCAGAGGACGCGCAGGCCCTGATCACGCTCCTGCGCGACATGCCCTGCAAGGTCAATCTCATCCCGTTCAATCCGTTTCCCGCGGCCGATTTTGCTCGCTCGTCTCGCGAGACCATTCGTCATTTTGCCGAGACATTGACCGCTGCCGGGCTCATCGCCACCACCCGCAAGACCCGTGGCGATGACATCGATGCCGCGTGTGGGCAACTGGCTGGGCGCATCGAAGATCGCACCCGGCGTGCCGAGCGTGTCGAGCGGCGAGAGGCGGCGAAAGCCCGGGTCGGAGAGGGCCTCGTCCAGTCCCCGGGAGCCCCCCGTGCAGAGCCGCCGCTCGTCGAGGTGGCGCCTTGAGCCCTCTGTCGAGCGCTGCTGCTGCCTTGTTGCGCCGCTCGTCCCGCCAGAGGGCCGGGTCGGGTCTGCTCCTCATGCTTGTCGGGGTGGCGTTTGCTCTCGCTCTGGCAGGTTGTGCGGGCGTCGGTGGCCTCGATGGCGGCGCCGAGTCGTCCAGCGGGCTGGGCGACGGCAACTACGGCATCGATGCAGGCGGTAGTGATGATGCCGACGTTCTGGTGGGCGAGCGTCGCGACGCGCGATCGCGGGCCGTCGCGCATGTGGAACTCGCCGGGGCCTACTACAGTCAGGGCAACATGGGGGTGGCCCTGGAAGAGGTGCGCATCGCACTCAAGGCCGACCCGGGCTATGCGCCGGGCTACAACATGCTCGGTCTGATTCAGGTCGAACTGAAGGATGTGACGCGCGCTCGGGCCAGTTTCGAGCGGGCCCTGCGCATCGACCCACGCGACCCCGATACGAACCACAATTTCGGTCGACTCCTCTGCCAGAACGGCCAGGTCAATGAAGGGGTTCGCCGGTTCATGGCCGCGGTGCAGAACCCGCTCTACCGCACGCCGGCTCGCTCGTATGCCTCGGCTGCCAGCTGTTATCTCGGTGCCCAGCGCACCGATGAGGCACTCGACCTGTTTCAGCAGTCGCTGCGCGTCGACCCCAGCTTTGCGCCTGCGCTGTTGCCGACAGCCGAACTGCTGATTAAAAAGGGCAATGCCGAGGCGGCTCGCGCCCTGGTGACCCGGTTTGACACGCTGGTTCGCCCGACCGCTGAATCCATCTGGTTGCAACTGCGCATCGAGCGCCGTCGCGGCGACGCTGCAGCCGAATCGGCCAGCGCTGCTCTGTTGAAGCAGCGCTTTCCCGATTCGGTGCAGGCAGGGCGGCTGGCGCGAGGAGAGTTCGATTGAACGACCTTCAAGACAGCCCCGGGAATCAGAATGCTGCATCGTCGGCAGGCCCGGGTGCCCGGCTTGGTGCCCTGCGGACCGAGCGGCAGCTCGGCGTCGAGCAGATCGCCGGGGTGCTCGGATTCAGCAAGCGTCAGGTGCTCCTGCTCGAGGCGGATGACTATGCAGCCTTGCCTCCGCCCGTCGTGGTGCGCGGCATGGTCAGGGCCTATGCGAGACACCTGGGTATCGACTCGGCCGATCTGCTCGCCCGACTGCCGTCGGCGGTCGCACCGGTCACGGCGCCGCTGGTTGGCGAGTTCATGGAAGTCTCGTTCTCCAGTCGCACCAGCCCGCGCCATTCGCTCGCCTGGTGGAGCGTGGGTGTCCTCGTGGTGGCGCTCATCGTCTACCTGATTGCCGACCACGGTATCCCTGCCTATCTGCTGCCATCGTCCCGATCCGGTGACGCGCCGCCGGTTGAATCGTCCGACCGGCAGGCGGGGGCTGCAGCCACGGCGTCCGATGCCGATCCGGGTATCCGGGCCGATGGCGTGGGGCAACCCGCACCTGCGCCGGGTTCAGCTTCGTTGGGGACGGGCCCCTTTGCCGAGCCTGTCAGCCCGCCTCCGGCGGTGGCGGCAGCGCCCGTCGGCACGCCTGCGTCAGGACCCGCCCCTGCGGTCGTCCCGGTCACGCCTCCCGCGGCGGGTTCGCCCGTGGTCGGCATGATGACGCCTTCGTTTGTTCCAGCGCTGCCCGGTGGTGCCACTTTTGCACCGCCCGCCGCTGGGGGGACTCCGAGTGGGCCTCCCCTGAGCACTGCTGGCGTTGCTGCTACCCCCGCTGCCACCCAGTCGCAGGCAGGGTCTCCCCCCCCGCAGCCCTCGGCTGAGCGGGCTGCGGCATCGCGGACCCACAAGGTCGTCTTTCGCTTCAGCCGGTTTGCCTGGGTCGAATTGCGTGACGCCAGGGGCACCGTCATCTTCACCGGCGCTTACCCGCCCGGCACGGAACGGTCGGTGGTCGGCAGTGCGCCAATGCGCCTGGTGGTTGGGTCCGCCCCCGCCGTGGAAGTCAACTATGACGGGCAGATCATCGATCTTGCCCCGCATGCCGTGGGCAGTGTCGCCCGTCTGACGCTTGAGTGAGGAGCGTGCCATGGTCTCCAATGTCGTCTTTACTCACCTGATGCGGGTGCTGCCATGACCGCGACGGCTGCACGACGCGTGTCGCGCCAGGTTTCGATTGGCCCGGTCAAGGTGGGCGGCAACGCCCCGGTGATGGTGCAGTCGATGACCAACACCGATACCGCCGATGTCGCCGGGACGGCGCAACAGGTATTCGATCTGGCCAAGGCAGGGTCGGAGGTGGTTCGCGTCACGGTCAATACCGTCGAGGCGGCGGCGGCGGTCCCTCATATTCGCGATCTGCTCGATCGGCGCGGCTGCAACGTGCCGCTGGTCGGTGACTTTCACTTCAACGGACACCGGTTGCTGGCGGAGCATCCAGCCTGCGCCGAGGCGCTGGCCAAGTATCGGATCAACCCGGGCAATGTCGGGCGTGGTGCGCGGCGCGACGAGCAGTTTGCGACGATGATCGAGACGGCCTGCCGCTATCGCAAGCCGGTCCGCATCGGGGTCAACTGGGGAAGTCTCGATCAGGAACTGCTCGCACGCCTCATGGACGACAACGCGCGTCTGGCGCAACCGCTGGCGCCCGACGCGGTGATGCGCGAAGCCCTCGTCGTATCGGCCCTCGAGAGCGCAGCCAAGGCTGAAGATCTGGGGCTGCCCGGGGACGCCATCGTGCTCTCCTGCAAGGTCAGTGGCGTGCAGGACCTCATTGCGGTCTACCGCGACATCGCCCGCCGGTGCGACTATCCGCTTCATCTCGGCCTCACCGAAGCCGGCATGGGCTCCAAGGGCATCGTTGCCTCCAGCGCCGCGATGGGTGTGCTCCTGCAGGAAGGCATCGGCGACACGATCCGGGTGTCGCTCACGCCGGAACCCAATGGCGATCGTACCCGTGAGGTGGTCGTTGCGCAGGAGTTGCTGCAGACCATGGGGCTGCGCTCGTTTGCCCCGCTGGTCATTTCCTGCCCGGGTTGCGGTCGTACCACCAGCACCTACTTTCAGGAGCTTGCCGCCCGCATCCAGAGCTATCTGCGCGAGCAGATGCCCCTGTGGCGCGGCCGCTACCCGGGCGTCGAGGACATGCATGTGGCCGTGATGGGTTGCGTCGTGAACGGGCCGGGCGAGAGCCGCCAGGCCCATATCGGCATCAGTCTGCCCGGCTCGGGCGAGCGCCCGGTGGCCCCGGTCTACGTGAATGGAACGCACGCGGTCACGCTCAAGGGTGACCGGATCGCCGAGGAGTTCCAGGCGGTCGTCGAGCGTTATGTCGAGGACAATTTCGGCCGCCAGGCGGCCACCGCAGAGTGAGCAGGGCGTGACAGATTCGGCAACAGGCAGGGACGAGGGCATCAGCGAAGGCAGGATCGAAACGCTGCGCGCCGTGCGCGGCATGAACGATATCTTTCCCGATGAGGCCGAGGTATGGCTTTCATTCGAGGCCATCGTGCGCGACTGGCTCGCGCGCTACGGTTATCGCAACATGCGCACGCCGCTCCTCGAGCATACCGCGCTCTTCCGGCGGTCGATCGGTGCGGTGACCGACATCGTCGAGAAGGAGATGTACAGCTTCACCGATGCGCTCAACGATGAACATCTGAGCCTGCGCCCGGAGGCGACGGCCTCGACCGTGCGTGCTGCGGTCGAGCACAGTTTTCTCTATGGGGGTCCGCAGCGGGTCTGGTACACCGGGCCGATGTTCCGGCATGAAAAGCCGCAACGCGGCCGGTATCGGCAGTTTCACCAGGTGGGCGCCGAGGCGCTCGGATTTGCCGGCCCCGATGTCGACGCCGAACTGCTGGTGATGTGTGCGCGGCTCTGGTCAGAACTGGGGCTCACCGACATCCGGCTGCAGCTGAATTCGCTCGGTAATCTGGCCGAGCGACGCGCCCATCGCGCCGCCCTGGTGCGCTTTCTCACCGATCATGTCGCCGATCTCGATGCCGATTCCCGGCGCAGGCTCGAGACCAATCCGCTGCGCGTGCTCGACAGCAAGAACCCGGCGATGCAATCGATGATCGAGGCGGCACCGCGCCTGCTCGATTTTCTGGGCGATGAATCGCTGCGGCACTTCGATGCCGTGCGTGCGATGATCACCGAAGCGGGCGTTGCCTATGACGTCAACCCGCGACTGGTGCGCGGGCTCGATTACTACAATCTCACTGTCTTTGAATGGGTCACCGATCGCCTCGGGGCGCAAGGTACGGTGTGCGGTGGCGGGCGGTACGATGGTCTTTTCGAGCACATCGGCGGCAAGCCGACGCCTGCGGCCGGGTTTGCGATGGGTGTCGAGCGGCTGATCGATCTCATGCGGGGTGCCGACCGGCTGCCGGCGGTACGCCTGCCCGATGTCTACCTGGTGCACATGGGCGAGCGCGCTGACCGGTTTGCGATCCGCGTGGGCGAGGCCTTGCGCGATGCCCGACTGGCGGTACTGACTCATGCTGGCGGTGGACGGTTTCGCGACCAGATGAAGAGGGCCGATGCCAGCGGCGCACGGGTCGCAGTGATCGTCGGTGATGATGAAGCCGATGCCGGGCAGGTTTCGGTGAAGGACCTGCGCTCGGGTGAACCGCAGACCGCGGTGGCGCTGGTCGATGCGCCAGGCTTCATTCGCAGGCTGACTGCGCAGGCGCAGTCAACGCCCCAGACCGGCACGACGTGATGTCGAGCCGGGTTTTTTGCAGATCGCGTCCTCGCAGGCCGGTCTGCTCATTCGATTGCAACCGTTGAGATCCCGGGACAGAAGCCATGGCCATTGCGTTCGATCACGAAGAGCAGGAACAACTTGCCGAACTGAAGGCGTGGTGGGCGCGCTGGGGCAACCTGATTTTCGGGCTGGTTCTGGTGGTGCTGGTGGCTTCGGCTGGCTGGTACGGCTGGCGCTTCTACCAGGCGCGTCAGGCGGCCGAGGCGTCGGTTCGCTACGATGAACTGCAGCGTGCGGTTGCGGAGCGGGATGTTCGCCGCGCGGGCGAGGCGGCCGGCGAACTGCTCGAGCACTATCGCCGTACCGAGTACGCCACACTGGGCGCGCTCCTCGCGGCGCGGGCCTACCACGACGCGGGTGACATCAAGAACGCCCGCGCCAAGCTTGACTGGGTGATCGAGGCGGGTTCGACCGCCGAATCGCGCGGTATCGCCCGGCTGCGCATGGCCAACATTCTCATCGACGAGAAGGACTTCGACGGTGCAGCCCGTACGCTCGGGACAGGCATGCCCGAGACACTGGCGGCGCTGGCTGCCGAACGACTCGGCGACATGCGTCTCCTGCAGGGCAAGCTGGACGAAGCACGCAGCGCCTGGCGCGATGCCTTGAGCAAGGCGAAGTCACCCGGGTCGGGCATCACCGAACGGTTGCAGGGCAAGCTCGACAGTCTCGGGGCCCAGTGATGGTTCGCGCGGTGTCCGCACGTCTGTGGTGGGTGAGCGCAGGGTTTGCGCTGCTTGCTGCGCTGGCCGCGTGTTCTTCCTCGATCGTGATTCCCGATCTGCCACCGATTGGCAAGGCCGCGTCGCGTTCGGCAATCTGGCAGGTGAGGCTCGGCGGGGGGCGGCTTGCCACCTTTCTTGAACCCGCGCTGCAGGGTGGTGCGCTTTATGCGGCGTCGGGTGGCGGTGTGCTGGTACGCATCGATGCAGCGACCGGGCGCGAGGTTTGGCGTCGCGATCTGGGCGTCCCGATTTCGGGGGGCGTTGGCGTTGGTGCGGGACTCGTGGTGGTGGGCACGAGCACGGGCCTCGTGATTGCCCTGGGTGAAGATGGCAGCGAGCGCTGGCGCGCCGTGGTGAGCAGCGAGGTGCGCGGCGCGCCTCTGGTGCATGACGACCTGGTGGCGGTTCGTACCGTCGATGCCCGCATCGCCGGACTCGACGGGCGAACGGGCGAGCGACGCTGGGTGTTCCAGCGTGCAGCCCTGCCGCTGATCGTGCGCGGTTACAGCGCGCTCGGCATGTCGGGGCCTACCCTCTTTGCGGGGCTGGCTGGCGGACGAGTGGTTGCGCTGGCCGCCCTCAATGGCAATGCGCGCTGGGAGTCGTCTGTCGCGACACCGCGCGGCACCAACGAAATCGAGCGCATGAGCGATGTCATCGGCAGGCCCTGGGTCGGACGCGGTGACGTCTGTGCGGTCACCTACCAGGGGCGTGCCGGGTGCTTCAGTGCCGAAACGGGCAATGCCCTCTGGGCGCGTGACATCTCGAGTGCGTCGGGGCTCGGTGGCGATGCGCGCTTTCTGTTCCTGACCGATGATCGCAGTCGCGTACTCGCCCTGGACCGGGGCGATGGGTCTGTTGCATGGCGCCAGGACGCCTTTGCCGGGCGCCAGATGAGCGCCCCCACTGCGCTCGGGCAGGAAATTGCCGTCGGCGATGTGCGTGGTTACCTGCACTTTCTGTCGCGTGACGAAGGGCAGGTCGTTGCCCGGGCCGAGACTGACGGTGATCCGATCGACGTGCCTCCGGTCAATATGCCGGGAGGCGTCGTCGTCCAGACTCGTGGCGGCCTGATCGCCGCTTTTGCCACCGCCCGCTAGAGGCCATCCCACACCCAATGAAACCCACGCTGGTGATTGTCGGCCGCCCCAATGTCGGCAAGTCCACCCTGTTCAACCGGCTGACCCGCAGCCGTGATGCCCTCGTGGCCGATCTGCCCGGGCTTACCCGTGATCGGCATTACGGCGAGGGGCGCATGGGTGATCGTCCCTATCTGGTGGTGGATACCGGCGGCCTCGAGCCGGTAGCCAGGGAGGGCATCCTGCACGAGATGGCTCGTCAGACCCAGTTGGCGATCAGCGAGGCGGACGCGGTTGTCTTCCTGGTCGACGGGCGGGCCGGTCTCACGTCGCAGGACAAGCGCATTGGCGAAGCCCTGCGCCGGGTGCGGGTGCCGGTCATCGTCGGGGTCAACAAGGCCGAGGGCATGAACGACGCCGTCGTCACGGCCGAGTTTCACGAACTGGGGCTTGGTACGCCGCACGCCCTGTCTTCGGCGCATGGCGATGGCGTGCGTCCGCTCATCGACGAACTTCTCTCTGCCTTCGAGCCCGAAGATCGCGAGACCGAGATCGCCCCGGGGCCGCGCATTGCCGTGGTAGGGCGTCCCAATGTGGGCAAGTCCACGCTGGTGAACAGTCTCCTCGGCGAGGAGCGCATGATTGCCTTCGATCAGCCGGGTACCACCCGTGATTCGATCGATGTCGAGTTCGAGCGTGCCGGCAAGCGCTACACGCTGATCGATACGGCCGGTGTACGGCGCAAGGGGCGCGTCTTCGAAGCGATCGAGAAGTTCTCGGTCGTGAAGACCTTGCAGGCGGTCGACCGGGCCAACCTCGTGGTTCTGGTGCTCGATGCAACCGAGCGGGTGGCCGATCAGGATGCACACCTGGCCGGATTCATCCTGGAGCGCGGGCGAGCTCTGGTTGTCGCGGTCAACAAGTGGGACAAGGTCGACGAATACGGGCGCAGCGAGGTTCGACGCCAGCTGGCCCACCGACTCAATTTTCTCGACTTCGCGCGCATGCACTTCATCTCGGCCCTCGAAGGTCGTGGTCTGGGTGCGGTCATGTCCTCGGTTGACGAGGCGTATAACGCGGCCATGGCGCGGTTGAGCACGCCTCGACTGAGCCGTGTGCTCCAGGCGGCGGTCGAGAAACAGCAACCGCCGCGTGCCGGGCAGGTGCGCCCCAAACTGCGCTACGCTCATCAGGGCGGCATGAATCCGCCCATCATCGTGATCCATGGCAACGCCCTCGACCGGGTGCCCGAGAGTTACAAGCGCTATCTCGAGTCGACGTTTCGCACCGCGTTCGGCCTTGCCGGCACGCCACTGCGGGTCGAATTCCGTACTGGCAGCAATCCGTTCGCCAATGCCGATGCGCCTCGTTGACATTGCGCTCGGACATGGATGATGCCGGAGTCAGATCAACGATCCTCGTTGACCACGGCAGAGGGCGGGCGGTATGGTCTAATAGACTTGCAACTGAGAAACACCTGATGGAGTCACGATGAGTAACAAGGGCCAACTTCTACAAGACCCGTTCCTGAACACGCTGCGCAAGGAACACATTCCGGTGTCCATCTATCTGGTGAACGGCATCAAGCTCCAGGGGCAGATCGAATCGTTCGACCAGTATGTGGTCCTGCTCAAGAACACGGTGACCCAGATGGTCTACAAGCACGCGATCTCTACCGTCGTGCCTGCCCGGGCCGTGACCTTGCAGCCCGATGGCGGCGAAGCGCCTGCGGCTTGAGCATGCGAACCATGGCCCCCGCCGCGCGTGTTTGATCGCCCCCAGGGTGGTGATGCCGCCGTACTGGTCAGCCTTGATCTGGGTCAAGGCGGGTACGAGGAAAGCCTCGAGGAAATGAATCTGCTGGCCGCGAGTGCCCGAGTGGCGGTGCTGGCCACGGTGGGCGGTCGTCGCCAGAAGCCCGATCCGGCGCTCTTTGCCGGGCGGGGCAAGGTTGACGAGATTCGCCAGGCCGTCGAAGAGACCGGTAGCAACCTCGTGCTGTTCAATCACGCAATCTCGCCCGTTCAGGAGCGCAATCTCGAGCGCGAACTGGGCTGCCGGGTCGTCGATCGCACCAGTCTCATCCTTGATATCTTCGCCTTGCGGGCGAAGAGTCATGAGGGCAAGGTTCAGGTCGAACTGGCGCAGTTGCAGCACCTGGCCACTCGACTCACCCGGGGCTGGACTCACCTCGAGCGTCAGCGGGGGGGGGTCGGCATGCGCGGTCCGGGCGAAACGCAACTCGAAACCGACCGGCGTCTTCTGGGCGAACGGGTGAAGTTGCTGAAGTCGCGTCTCGACAAGCTCCACCGCCAGCGTCTGGTGCAGCGGCGTGCCCGGGTGCGCAGCGAAGCGCTCTCGGTATCCCTCGTGGGCTACACCAACGCCGGCAAGTCGACGCTCTTCAACGCGCTTACTCATGCGGGTACCTACGCGGCCGATCAGTTGTTTGCCACACTCGACACCACGACCCGGCGCCTCTACTTGCCCGACGCTGGCAACATCACGCTGTCGGATACGGTCGGATTCATCCGCGAGTTGCCGCATTCTCTGGTTGCCGCTTTCCGCGCCACCCTCGAGGAAACGATCCACGCCGACCTTCTGTTGCATGTCGTCGATGCTGCGGCGCCGCTCCGCGACCAGCAGATGGCGCAGGTCAACGCAGTACTGGCCGAGATCGGTGCGGCTGCCGTGCCCCAGATCATTGTCTACAACAAGGTCGACCTCACGGGCTCCGGGCCCGGGGTCGATCGGGACGAGTATGGTACGATTTCACGAGTGCGACTTTCCGCACGGACGGGAGCCGGTCTCCAGGGCCTGCGCGAGGCGCTTGTTGAGATCGCAGCAAAACCCCCCGTCTTCCCTGACCCCACGCTGGACGACCCTCGCCGGAACGCCTATGTCTCTCAATGACCCGCAATGGGGCCGTCGAAACGGCGACGATGATCGAACCGATGCCAACGGGCCTGGACGCGGCAATGGCCAGGGCCCCGGTGGACGCAAGCCCGGCCCCCCCGATCTGGACGAACTGTGGCGGGATTTCAACGACCGCCTCGCGGCGCTTTTTGGTCGACGCGCGGGCGGCAGCGGTCAGGGCGGTGGTTTCCGTCCGCCGACCGGCAACCTGCGTCAACTCGGCGGCGGGGCGGCCATCATCATCGGCTTTCTGATCGCGATCTGGTTGTCGAGTGGATTCTTCATCGTCGATGCCCGGCAGCGCGCCGTCGTTCTCACCTTTGGCAAGTACACGCGGACGGCTTCCGAAGGCCTGAACTGGCGCTGGCCCTGGCCCGCCCAGGCCCATGAACTGATCGACGTGCAGTCGGTGCGCAAGGTCGTTGTCGGCTACAGCGAGGCGGTGGGGGCGCGTCAGGGCGTGTCGCGCGAATCCCTGATGCTGACCAAGAACCTCAATATCGTCGATGTCCAGTTCGAGGTGCAGTATGTGGCGGTCGAACCACAACTCTTCGTATTCACCGATCGGGTGCCCTCCGAAACGGTGAAGCAGGTGGCCGAAACCGCGATCCGTGAAGTGGTCGGCAACAACGAGGTCGACTTCGTGCTCTACGGTGATCGCACCGCCATCCAGGACAACACCCGTCGCCTGATGCAGGACATTCTCAATCGCTACAAGGTCGGCGTCGAGGTGCGGTCCGTGAATATCCAGGGGGTCAATCCCCCCGAGCCGGTGCGGGCCGCGTTCGATGACGTTGTCAAGGCTCGGCAGGACTCGGCCCGCTTCGTCAACGAGGGCGAAGCCTACGCCAACGGGGTCATACCGGGCGCCCGCGGAACGGCGTCACGCCTCCTGCAGGAAGCCAACGGGTACCGTGAAAGCATCGTGGCGAATGCCCAGGGTGAAGCATCCCGCTTCCGGCAGGTGCTGGCCGAGTATCAGAAGGCGCCCGGGGTCACACGCGAGCGCATGTACATCAGTGCCATGCAGGACGTCCTCTCCTCGACGACCAAGGTGATCGTCGATGCGAAGGGGCAGGGCAACCTCCTGTTCCTGCCGCTTGACCGTCTGATGCAGCAGGCCGGTGCGGCGGCGGCCGTTGCGGCGGGAGCGGGCGAGGGGGTACCTGCGCCCGGTGGATCCCCACGCCCCCAGGCCAACGATACGGCCGTTCCGGGGCAGCCGACGCTCGACAGCGGTGCGCAACGCAGTCGTGACCCGCGAGACATGTCGCGCAGCCGAGATCGGGAGGCGCGATGAAACCGTCCGCCAGTGTGGCCATTCTTGTCGTCGTGCTCCTCGGGGTGATCCTGGGAGCTTCGGTTTACACCGTCGATCAGCGGCAGCGCGCCATCGTGTTCCAGTTCGGCGAGGTGAAGGACGTCGTCGAAGAGCCCGGGTTGCACCTGAAGGTGCCGCTCATCCAGAACGTGCGGTTCTTCGATACCCGTATCCTCACGCTCGACACCCGCGATGCCGAGCGTGTCACCACCGAGGGCAATGTCCCGGTCCTGGTCGACTCCTATGTGAAGTGGCGCATCCGCGATGCGCGGCAGTTCTATCTCAGCGTCGATCGCGAGTCGATCGCGCAGGATCGCCTCAACGCCATCGTCCGCTCGGAACTGAGCGCCGAGTTCGGCAAGCGCAAGCTCGAGGCCGTGATCTCCACCGAGCGCGACGAGATCATGGAAAGGCTGCGTGACCGCGTCAACAAGGGCGTCGCACAGCTCGGTATCGATGTGATCGACGTGCGCGTGAAGCGCATCGAGTTGCCGCAGGATGTCAGCGAACGAACCTTCGCTCGCATGGTGTCCGAGCGTCAGCGTGCGGCCAACGAGATGCGCTCCGGCGGTGCCGCCGAAGGCGAGAAGATTCGTGCCGATGCCGACCGTCAGCGCTCGGTGATCGTGGCCGAGGCATACAGCGAAGCGCAGCGCATCAAGGGTGAGGGCGACGCGAAGGCGGCAGCCATCTACAACAAGGCGTTCAGTGCCGATCCCGAGTTCTATGCCTTCTATCGCAGCATGGATGCCTATCGGTCCACGTTGCAGAAGAAGAGCGATGTGCTGGTGCTCGACCCGGGCATGGACTTCCTTCGCTACCTGCGCGGACCTGGCCCCGGGCGGAGCATCAAGTAGTGATGACGGTTTTCGTGATGGCCATCGGGCTGATGCTGGTGCTCGAAGGGGCTTTGCCGTTCATCTCGCCGGCCGGTTGGCGGCGGGTCTTCGCGCAGGTACTGGCGCTGAGCGACGGGCAACTGCGGTTCTTCGGTCTCTCGTCTATGATCGCCGGCCTTGTCATCGTCTTCATTTCCGGCTGAGAGACCGCGCTGATCACCATGCGAAAGTGGCTCCTTCCCGAGCATGTCGAGGACATACTGCCTCCCGAGGCATCGCGCATCGAATCCCTGCGACATCGGGTGCTGGCGGTCTTTCGCAGCTTCGGCTACGAATTGGTCATTCCACCGATGCTCGAATTCATCGACTCGCTCCTCACCGGGACCGGGCAGGATCTTGACCTGCGCACCTTCAAGCTCGTTGATCAGATTTCGGGGCGCACCATGGGCGTGCGTGCCGACATGACCCCGCAGGTGGCGCGGGTCGATGCGCACCTGCTCAACCGGCAGGGGGTGACCCGACTGTGCTACTGCGCCAGCGTCTTGCATACGCGGCCACGCGGCATGACCTCGACGCGCGAACCCTTGCAGATTGGTGCCGAGATCTATGGCCATGCCGGTGTCGAGAGCGATATCGAGATCCAGCGCCTGCTGCGGGCGACGCTGGCGGTGGCGCAACTGCGTTCGCCCCGTCTCGATGTGGGACACGTCGGGGTCTTCCGGGCTCTCGTACGGCGCGCTGCGGTCGACGCCGAACTCGAGGCCGATCTGCTCGAGGTGCTGCGGCACAAGGATCGGCCCGGTCTTGCCGCGCTCGGGGCGCGGCTTGACGCCGAGACTGCCGGGGCGCTGGCCTGCCTGCTCGATCTCTACGGCGGGGCCGATGTGATCGAGGCGGCCGAGCGCCTGCTGCCTGATCTGCCCGACATCCGTGCTGCACTCGCTGTGCTCAGGCGCCTGTCCATCGACAGTGGTGAGGGGTTTGGTGTCGACCTGGCCGATCTGCGCGGGTATCACTATCACAGCGGCGTGGTCTTCGCCGCCTACGCTGAAGGGTTGCCCAGTGCGCTTGCACTCGGTGGTCGTTATGACGAGGTCGGCAGTGCATTCGGTCGAGCCCGGCCGGCGACCGGGTTTTCGATCGATCTGCGCGAACTGGCGATGGCATCGGCGGTCGCGACACCGCGTAGTGCCATTCTTGCGCCCTGGGCTGACGATACGGCGCTCGGGTCGAAGGTGGCAGAGCTTCGTCGCGCCGGCGAAGTGGTGATCGATGACCTGCCCGGTCATGCAGACACCGTGGATGAATTGGGGTGCGACAGACGTCTCGTCTTGCGCGCCGGTCAGTGGCAAGTCGAACCCATCTAGAAAAAAATGGCACGAAACGTGGTGGTGATCGGCACCCAATGGGGTGACGAGGGCAAGGGAAAGATCGTCGACTGGCTCACCGATGATGTCGGTGGCGTCGTACGCTTTCAGGGGGGGCACAACGCGGGGCATACGCTCGTCGTTGGTGGGCGCAAGACGATCCTGCGCTTGATCCCCTCCGGCATCCTGCACCCGGGCGTTCGCTGCTTCGTGGGCAATGGCGTCGTGCTCTCTCCCACCGCACTGCTTCAGGAAATCGATGAACTCGAGGCGGCTGGCGTAGCGGTTGCCACCCGCTTGCGTCTGAGCGAAGCCTGTCCCTTGATTCTGCCGTACCACGTTGCAATCGACCTCGCTCGCGAGGCGAGGAAGGGCGCAGGGCGCATCGGCACGACAGGACGTGGCATCGGCCCGGCCTACGAAGACAAGGTTGCGCGGCGTGCCATCCGCCTGCAGGACCTCTTCGTGCCGGCCCGGTTCGAGGAGCGTCTGCGCGAGAACCTCGACTATCACAACTTCGTGCTGACACAGTACCTCGGTGCTGCACCGGTCGAGGCGCGCAAGGTGGCCGATGATCTGCTGCCGCTGGCCGACCGACTGCGCCCGATGGTTGCTGACGTGCCCGGCGAACTTCAGGCGCTTCAGGCCACCGGTGCCAATCTGCTCTTCGAGGGTGCGCAAGGGGCTCTGCTCGATGTCGATCACGGCACCTATCCGTTCGTGACCTCCAGCAATACCCTGGCGGGTGCTGCGGCGGCCGGTGCCGGTGTCGGGCCGCAGCAACTCCAGTACGTGCTGGGCATCACCAAGGCCTACTCGACCCGGGTCGGATCGGGGCCGTTCCCGACCGAACTCGACGATGACGTGGGCAATCGTCTTCGCGAGCGCGGCGCCGAGTTCGGGTCGGTTACCGGACGACCGCGCCGCTGTGGCTGGTTCGACGCGGTTGCCCTGCGTCGCTCGGCACTCCTCAATGGTCTGAGCGGCCTGTGCATCACCAAGCTCGACGTGCTCGACGGTTTGCCGACCATCCGGCTATGCGTGGGTTACACGGTTGACGGGCGCGCCCTCGAGGCCCCACCGATCGGCGCCGACGATCTGGCCCGCTGCCAGCCGGTGTATGAAGACCTGCCCGGCTGGGCCGAATCGACCTTCAACGTCGAGGATATCGACCAGTTGCCCGCGGCAGCGCGACGCTATCTTGATCGGCTGGCCGAACTGGTGGGTGTGCCGATCGACATCATCTCGACCGGACCTGAGCGCGCAGCGACAATCGTCAAGCGCCATCCGTTCCACTGACCCGGCAGGACGACCATGGCCGATCTTCATGTCAGCTGGGATGACTATCACGCGAGCATCGAGCGCCTTGCCGCTCTGGTTCATGACTCGGGCTGGTCGTTCAATCAGATCATCTGCATTGCACGCGGTGGATTGCGTGTCGGTGACATGCTTTCACGCATCTTTCGTCAGCCGCTCGCAATTCTCTCGACGCAGTCGTACACGGGCGAGGCCGGCACCGTCCGCGGTCAGATCACGGTTGCCGATCACATGACCATGACCACGCCAGGTCTGGGCGACCGTGTCCTGCTGGTCGATGATCTGGTCGACTCGGGCGTGACGCTGGGTGTCGTTCGCGACGCGCTCGCCCAGAGGTACCCGCACATCATCGAGGTCAAGACTGCCGTGATCTGGCAGAAGGCCTGCTCGAGCTTCACGCCCGATTTCGCGGCGGTGTTTCTCCCCGATGATCCGTGGATTCACCAGCCCTTCGAGCCCTACGACGTGATGGATCCTGCCAACTTGCGTGGTCGACTGGCGGGTTGATGGCATGCGCGGCCTCGTTCGCTGTCTGGCGCGCGCGCTGCATGCCTGGCTTGTCCTGCTCGTGCTCCTCGTTGCAAGCGCGGGTGTGCAGGCGCAGTCTCGCAGCGTGGGTGATTACCCCGGCCGGGCCATTCGCGTCATCGTTTCCTTCACCACCGGCGGGGCTGCCGACGTAACTGCGCGCGTCGTCGGCGAGCGTCTCAGCGAACTCGTTCGGCAGCCGGTCGTGATCGAGAACCGGGCGGGGGGTGGTGGCGTGCTGGCGCTCGATCTGCTGCGCAACGCGGCCGCTGACGGCTACACGCTCGGCATTGCGAGCAACTCCAATGCAACCAAGCCGGCCACGATGACGAAACTGCCGTGGGATCTTGCGCACGATTTCGCCTACATCGCGATTGCCGTCGACGCCACGATGGTGCTGGTAGGCAATCCCGATCGGGTGCCGGCTCGCAATCTGGTCGAACTCACGAATTACATGCGACTGCACCCCGGCCAGTACACCTACGGTAGTTGCGGTGTTGCCTCGACCCAGCAGTTCGCCATGGAGAAGTACCGGTTCCGCACCGGTGCGGTAGCCACGCATGTGCCTTACAAGGGCTGTGCGGTTGCCACGCCCGAAGTGCTGAGCGGGCAGATCGATCTGGCGATGCTTGCCTTGTCCAATGCCTTGCAGTACATCCGTGCCGGCAAGCTCCACGCCTACGGCGTGACGACGCAGGCGCGAAGCACGTCGGCGCCTGAGGTGCCGGCCTTTCGTGAAAGTGGCGTGCCCGAGTTGTCCGATTTCGTTCAGGACGCGTGGTACGGATTCTTCGCACCGGCGGGTACGCCCCTGCCGATCATCGAATTTCTGGCTTCCAGCATTCGCCAGATCCTCGCCACCCGCGAGGTTGCTGCCCGCCTCCATGATGTGGGCCTGCAACCCGCCTTCGTCGGGCCTGAGGGCACGCGCCAGCGCATGCTGGGCGATGTCGAGAGTTTCTCGCGCATCGCGGCGGCGGCCCGCATCAAGGCCGAGTAGTCGCGCCCTGCGCTGCCGCCCCGCAGCGGGCGCCTGAGACGATGCAGGTTCACGTAGAATCGGCGCATCGGAGGCAATCGCTGGAGACAAGCATGAGGCTGCGTGCCATCGCAGGTTGCGTGTCGCTGCTCGTCGCGCTCTTCCTGCTGTCCGGGCCCGATCGGGCCCAGGCTCAGTCTGCCGCGAGTCCGTCCCATTGGCCAGCGCGCCCGGTACGCATCGTGCTCGGCCTTGCCGCAGGCGGGGGTACCGACACGATCGCCCGCACGATCGCTCCCTTGCTCTCGGCGCGGCTCGGGCAACCGGTGATCGTCGAGAATCGGGCAGGCGCATCGGGGGTCATCGCGGGCGAATTCGTCGCGCGGGCGCCGGCCGATGGCCACACCCTGATGCTCGCGCCGAGCGGCATCATGGTGGCCAACATCGTGATGAAGCGCAGCCTGCCCTATTCGCTGCAGGACTTCGCCCCCATTTCCCTCATCTGCACCTTTCCGCTGCTGCTGGTCACCGATCCGGCCCTGCCACCGCGTACGTTCGCCGAATTCATCAGTTGGCTGAAGGCCAATCCGGGACGCGCCAATGCCGGTGGATCCGGGCCGGCCTTCGAACTGCTGACGTCCCTCTTCGCGCAGCGGGTCGGTGCGCCGCTCACCTTCATTCCGTTCAAGGGATCGAACGAGGCGGTGCAGGCCATTCTCGCGCACGATGTGACGATGGCCATCGTCGATGTCGGGCCGGCGCTCGGGGCGCTTCGGGGCAGTCGCCTGCGCGCACTCGCGGGAACTTCGCCCAGGCGTCTGCCCGATTTTCCCGAGGTGCCAACCGTGGTGGAACTGGGGTATCCCGATCTCGAGGCGGAGTACTGGATGGGACTCTTCGCTCCGGCGAAGACCCCTCCCGACATTCTCCGGCGGCTCGAAGCCGAGGTGCATGCGGTGCTGCGCCAGCCCGAGGTTGAACAGGTCTTTGCATCAAAACTCGTGGAAGTGCGGCCGAGCACCGCCGCTGAACTTGGCGCCCGGGTCGGCGCGGAGGTTCAGCGCTGGGGCGCGGTGCGGACTGCCGCAGGGATTCCGCTGGTCGATTGATCGGGTGCGGCAGGCCCGGCGCTGGCGGATGGTCGGCAGGGTGGTCAGGTCTGGTCAGGTTCGGTCAGGTTCGGTCAGGTTCGGTCAGGTTGGTTGCGGCAGGCAGAAAGGACGGCGGGTATGGAATTCGCGGACATGAAGCGCTACGTTGACGATCGACCCGAGGAGGGCGTTTTTCGCGTTCATCGCGACGTTTTCTCGGACCCCGCGTTGTTCGAACTCGAGCAGCGCCTCATCTTCGAGCGCACCTGGTGCTTTCTGGGACTCGAATCGCAGATCGCGCGCGCGCGCGATTTCCTGACCCACTGGATCGGGCGAACACCTGTTCTGGTTTCACGCAATGACGAGGGCGCGATCGCAGGGTTCATCAACGTCTGCCGTCACAAGGCGGTGCTGCTGCGTCACGAGGAGGAGGGGAACGCGGGTGTGCACGTCTGTCCGTACCATGGATGGTCGTTCGACACCAACGGTCGCAACGTGCATGTGAAGAACGCGAAGACGGCCTGCTACCCGGCGGCGTTTGACGCCGAGAACCATGATCTGCTGCGTCTGCCACGGCTGGCCAGCTATCGCGGCTTCATCTTCGGCAGTCTGTCAGCCGAGGTTCCCGAACTGGGCGACTTTCTGGGCGACATGCGGTTTTTCATCGATCTCATTGCCGATCAGGGGCCACAGGGGATCGAACTGGTACCCGGGCGTGCCGTGTACACCTACAACGCCAACTGGAAACTGCAACTGGACAACGGCGTTGACCCCTACCACCTCACCTCGACGCATGCGGCTTTTCTCGATGTTCAGGCGGTGCGGCGAAAGGGCGAGGGCAATGTCGAATCACGCTCGTTCGACTGGCGCAAGCGCGATGAATTTCCAGCAGGTGCTTTCAATTTTCGCCACGGACATTCCGCCGTGTGGATGCGCCAGCCTGAACCGGAAAAGCGGCCGATCGCACCCGTCATGGACGAAATTCGTGCCCGTGTCGGCGAGCAGCGTGCCGAGTGGATGCTCAACGCGCGCAATCTGCAGCTCTTTCCCAACATGCAGATCGCCGACGCGATATCGCCGATGCTGCGTACCTTCAGGCCGCTCGCCGTCGATCGGACCGAGATGCGCGCCTGGTGCCTCGCCCCGATCGGAGAGTCGCGCACCCTGCGTGCCTGGCGCCTGCGTCAGTACGAGGACTTCTTCAATCCCGGGGGCATGGCCACGCCCGATGACACCATCATCTACGAGGAGGCCCAGCGCGGCATGGGCGCCTTCTCGCTTGATTTCCTTCAGGGCTATTCACGCGGCCTCGGTGCGGCCGTGACGGGTGGCGGTGATGCCGCGGCGGCACTGGGACTTGACCCGGCGACCAGCGTGCAGGGGCGATATGACATGTACAACGAGGTCGCTTTCCATGGGCCGTACCGGGAGTGGGCACGCCTGATGGAGGCCGGATTGGCGGGCAAGGGGGCGTGGTCATGAGCGCGGTCGCCGGCTGTCAGGTGCCCTCTGCCGCCGATGCCGCTGCGTTGCAGATCGCGCGCGCCGTCCTCGAGCATGAAGCGGTGCTCCTTGACGAGCAGCGCTGGACCGAGTGGCTTGAACTCTACCGACCCGACTGCACCTACTGGGTGCCCGCTCGTCGCGCCGACGAGACCCTTACCAACGACCCTGATACCGAGCTGTCGCACATCTTCTATGCAAGCCGCGCCGGGCTTGAAGATCGCATCCGGCGTATTGCCTCCGGGCGGTCGGCAGCATCGACGCCGATGCCTCGCACGACCCATGTGGTGGGCAGTGTTCGCCTGCGCGAGGCGCCTGCGACCGATACGCTGCGCGTGACATCGGCCTGGATCACTCAGGTATTCTTCGTGCGCTCGCGCCAGACCCATGCCTTCTTCGGCAGTGCCGATACCGACCTTGTGCGCGCCGATGGCGCATGGAGCATCGCGCGTCGCCGCACGGTGCTGCAGAACGACTACGTGCCGACAATGCTCGACATCTATTGCCTCTGAACGGCTGTATCAGCCTCACCGATTCACGACCATGACCGAACTCCTCATTCTGCTCACCCTTCCCGAACCGGTGCGAAAGCGCTATCACGATGGTATCCGGGCAGCCTTTCCCGACCTTGTCGTCAACGTGGTTGATCACAACAGCAAGGTGGGACCCTTCATCGGCACGGCTGACATCCTGGTCACGTTCGGGCCGATGATGAAGAATGCGGTCTTCGATGCTGCGCCCCGATTGCGCTGGGTGCAGGCGTTGGGCACGGGCACCGACGGCATTGCCGATCAGCCATCATTGGGACCCGGGGTGATTGTCACCAACATGCACGGCTTCCATGGGCCGCCCGTGGCCGAGGCGGCGCTCACCGGCATGCTGGCACTGGCCCGCGGTACCTCTCGGGCCATCCGCAGCCAGATCGATCGCAAGTGGGACCGCTTTCCGGCGCGTACCCTCAATGAGTCCACCGTGGTCATCTACGGGGTGGGCGACATCGCCTGTTACCTCGCGCCCTTGTGCAAGGCGTTTGGCATGCGCGTGATCGGCGTGAGTTCCAGCCCGCGCGAAGTCCCCGGGTTCGATCGCGTCGTGGGCCGCGACCAGCTGGAGGCGGCGGCAGGCGAGGCCGATTATCTGGTGCTACTCACACCGTACACGGCCGCCACACGTCACTCGGTGAACGCGGGCGTCTTCCGTGCAATGAAGCGCGGCGCGATGCTCGTCAACGTGGCCCGCGGTGGCGTGGTCGACGAGGCGGCGCTGGTCGAGGCTCTCCAGTCAGGGACGGTCGGTGGCGCCGCGCTCGATGTCTTCTCGAGCGAACCCCTGCCGACCGATCACCCGTTCTGGGCCATGCCCAATGTCATCATCACGCCGCACCAGGGCGGGTTCTTCGATCGCTACCCCGATCATGCCCTGCCGGTGCTGCTCGAGAATCTGAAGCATTTTCTGGCCGGTGATACCGACCGGATGATCAATATCGTGAGGAAGCCATGAACGAACGCGTCAATACCCCGATCTCGACTGCCGAACTGGAGCGGCGCTGGGCCCTCGTGCGTTCGGCCATGAGTGCGCACGGCATCGATGTGCTGCTGATGCAGGCCAACAATGATTTCATGGGGGGCTATGTCAAGTGGTTCACTGATGTACCGGCTACCAACGGCTACCCGGTCACGGTGATCTTTCCGCGCAACGCGCCGATGAGCGTGATCGCCCAGGGGGCGTTTGGTCTGGTGCGCGAGTTGCCTCCCGAGGGCGATGGGCTGCGTCGCGGGGTGTCGCATGTCTACGGCAGCCCGAGCTATGCGAGCGCCGGCTACACGGCTGCAGCTGATGCGGCGCTGGCCGAATCGGCTCTGGCGCCGTTCGCCAGCGGCACCATCGGCATCCTGGGTCGGATGTCGATCTCGCACGCCACGATCGAGGATCTGAAGGCGGGCACGCTGGGCAAGGCGCGCTGGGTCGACTTTTCCGACACGGTCGATCAGATCAAGGCGGTGAAGAGCGCCGAGGAAATCGATCGCATGCGCGAGACCGCGCGTATGCAGGATGCCTGCTGGCAGGCGGTGCTCGATGCCATTCGACCGGGCATGCGCGACATCGAGATTGCCGGTATCGCCGAGCAGGCAGGACGCCGGATGGGCAGTGAGCAGGGGCTCTTCCTGTGCGCCTCCGCACCCGTGGGCGTATCGGCCATGTTTGGCAACCGGCACCAGCAGAATCGCGTGATCCAGGAGGGCGACTACATCACGCTCCTCATCGAGAGCAGCGGAGCCGGGGGCTTCTACACCGAGATCGGCCGTACGGCAGTCCTCGGGCGTGCCAGCCAGGAGATGCAGGACGAGTACGCGGTCGTGCTGGAGGCACGTCGGTTCACGCTCGATCGCCTGAAGCCCGGTGCTGACGGCAAGTCGATCTGGGATGCCTACAACCAGTTCATGCGGGGCAAGGGGCGTCCTGAAGAGCGGCGACTGCATTGCCATGGTCAGGGCTACGACATGGTCGAGCGTCCTCTGGTGCGCTTTGATGAAACCCTGCGTCTTGGTTCGAGCATGGTGCTCGCGTGCCATCCGACCTATGCGACTGCCGGTACGTTCAGCTGGATCTGCGACAACTACCTCATCGGCGAATCGGGTGTGGTCGAGCGGTTCCACCAGACCGAGGAAAAGATCTTCGAGATCGTCTGAGCGCCAATACCCGCGGCACCGTCTGGCGCGGCTCGATGGCCGCGGTGCCGCGAATCCGACCTGGCACGGGCTGCATTGATGCACGGCAACCGGGGCACTCGCGCGCCGCGCAGAATCGGACGGAAACAAAAAAGCCACCCGAGGGTGGCTTTTTCATCATCGAGCTGCTGGTGCCCAGAAGAGGACTCGAACCTCCACAGTGTTGCCACCGCCAGGACCTGAACCTGGTGCGTCTACCAATTCCGCCATCTGGGCCCCGTTCGGGGTATCGTGCGACCTCAGCGCGCTGTGGTGCGAACGAAACTCTCGAAGCGAGCCGCGCAGTATAGAAAATTCGGAGAAGTCTTGTCAAAGAAAAGTGCAACATCTTCGATCGACAACGAATCGATCGAGCCGAATGGAGGCGCGCCGCGCCATTATTCGCGTGAAGAACTGAATGCGCTGTTCGAGTCGGGTGCCGTGCCTGAGCGCACGGTCATCCTCGAGCAGCTCGCTGCGGCGGCGGTGCCGATCGAGGAGGCAGAACTCGCCCGGCGACTGAAGGTGAAGGTGGACGGGCCCCGCGAAGGGCTGCGCCGGCGCCTCTCGGCGATGGTGCGTGACGGTCAGATCGTGATCAACCGCAAGGGGGCAATCCTCGTTGCCGAGAAGACCAACCTGATCAGCGGTCGGGTCGAGGCCCATCCGGATGGATTCGGCTTCGTGGTGAATGATGAGGGAGATGATCTGTTCCTCGCCCCGCGCGAGATGGATCAGGTCTTCCACGGTGACCGAGTGCTGGTACGGCCATCGGGTACCGACCGCCGGGGGCGGCCGCAGGGCTCGATTGTCCAGGTGCTCGAGCGTGCGCAGACGAAGGTGGTCGGCAAGCTGCATCGCGAGCATGGCGTGGCCTACCTGGTAGCCTCCGATCGACGGATTTCGCAGGATATCCTGGTCGAACCCGATTCGGTCGGGCGCGCCCGCGCGGGCGATATCGTTACCGTGGAGATTACCCAGCCCCCCTCGAAGACGACCCAGTCGATCGGGCGTGTCGTCGAGGTACTGGGGGGCGAGCTCGATCCGGGCATGGAGATCGAGATCGCGCTGCGCAAGCACCAGTTACCGTTCGAGTTCGGCGCGCGGGCGCTGGCCGATGCCGCTCGATTGCCCGATACCGTACGCAAGACCGACCTGCGTGATCGGCTCGACCTGCGTGAACTCGCCTTCGTGACGATTGATGGCGAGAACTCGCGAGATTTCGACGACGCGGTCTACTGCGAGCGGCGCGGCACCTCGCATGTGCTCTACGTGGCGATCGCCGATGTCGATCACTACGTGCGCGACGGTTCGGCGCTCGACCGAGACGCGCTCGAGCGTGGCACCTCGGTCTACTTCCCGCGTCGGGTGATTCCGATGCTGCCCGAGAAGATCTCGAACGGTCTGTGCTCGCTCAATCCCGATGTCGACCGTCTGGTGCTGGTGTGCGAGATGACGATCACGCGAGTCGGGCGCGTGAGCGGCTACCGGTTTGCCGAGGCGGTGATCCGTTCGCATGCCCGACTCACCTATACCCGTGTGGCCTGCACGCTGTATGGACTGCAGGCCGAGGTCGACCCGGTGCCGGCGGCGATCGTGCCGGCACTGGAGCGGCTCGACCTGGTCTACAAGGCGCTTGCGAAGCAGCGCGCGGCGCGCGGGGCGATCGAGTTCAGCTCGCGCGAGACCGAATTCGACTTCGATTCGCGGGGACGTATCGCCTCGATCCGGCTTGCGCAGCGCAACGAGGCCTACCGCCTGATCGAGGAGTGCATGCTGGCTGCCAACGTCTGTGCGGCACAGTACCTGCTCGCGCATGGGCAGGGCGCCCTGTACCGCAACCACGCTTCTCCCACAGTCGAGAAGCTCGAGGTCGTGCGCAATTTCCTGAAGCCATTGGGCTTGCAGTTGCCTGGTGGCGAGGAGCCCACAACGAGCGATTACGACCAGCTGCTGGTCAAGGTGCGTGGTCGGCCCGATGCCGGCCTCCTCGAGACCGTCCTGCTGCGTTCCATGCAGCAGGCGCGCTATGCTCCCGACAACATCGGCCACTTCGGTCTCGCCTACGAGGCCTACGCGCACTTCACTTCGCCGATCAGGCGCTATCCCGATCTGCTGGTTCATCGTGGCATCAAGGCGATTCTGGCCGGCGGTGCCTACCGTCCCGGAAATGGCAGCCAGTCGCATGGCTGGAAGTGGCTCGGCGAGCACTGCTCGCTCACCGAGCGCCGCGCCGATGATGCCGGGCGCGATGTCACGCAGTGGCTCAAGTGCTATTACATGCGCGACCGTGTCGGCGAGCAGTACAGCGGGGTGATTACCGCGGTGACCTCGTTTGGTCTCTTCGTGTCGCTCGACGGCCTCTTCATAGAGGGCCTGGTGCACATTTCCGAACTCGGGAACGACTACTTCGACTTCGATCCGGCACGCTTCGAGCTGCGTGGAACACGGGCCAATACGGTGTTCCAGCTGGGCCAGCCGCTCAGCGTGGAAGTGGCTCGGGTTGATCTGGAACTTGCCCGCATCGATTTCACGCTGGCCGCCGGGGTACCGCTGTCCAAGGCACGGGGTGCGAACACAGCCCAGCGCGAGGTATCGGTTCCTGCAAAGGCGCAGCAACCCGCAACGGCGCCAGGGCAGGGCGCGGTCGAGCCGTCGGTGGTCAGGAATGCGGGCAAGGCCACCGCGAAAGCGCCCGCCAAAGCATCGACCAAGGCTCCGACCAAAGCATCGACGAAAGACTCCAGCAAAGCCTCAAGCAAGGGCTCGACCAAGGCATCGGCCAAGGCATCGGCCAAGGCATCGGCCAAGGCATCGGCCAAGGCATCGGCCAAGGCATCGACGAAGGCATCAACGAAGGCATCAACCCAGGTATCGACCAAGGTATCAGGCAAGGCTTCCGCCAGAGCATCGACGAAAGGCGCTGCCATCCCCTTGCTGACGGGTGCCGGTACGCCCGCCACCAGCAAGGCCATCGAGGCATCGGGCAAGGTTGCGTCAAAGTCGGCAGACGCGGGTGTGAGTGTCAAGACCGCCCGAAGGGGCGCGCCGCGCAAGGTGAAGGCAGCATGAAGTTCCTGCACGGATTCCACGCGGTTGGCGCGCGGCTTCGCAGTGCGCCCGAGTCCATTCAGTCGCTCTACGTCGATGGCGAGCGGGATGACCCGCGCATGCGGGCTTTCCTGCAAGATGCCGAGCGCTCTCGGGTCCGTGTCATCGTGGCGGCGGCGGGCCGACTGGATGGCATGGTGCGTAGCGGGCGGCACCAGGGCGTCGTGGCCGAAGTGGATGACAGCCCGGCGCGCTGGGGGTCGCTCGAAGATCTCCTCGATACGCTCGACGCGCGGCAGGAACCGGCGTTTCTCGTGCTGCTCGATGGGGTTCAGGATCCGCATAATCTGGGGGCCATCCTGCGCACGGCCGATGGGGCCGGCGTCGATGCGGTGATCGCGCCGCGCGATCGCGCGGCGGGAGTTTCTGCCGCCGTTGCCCGGGTTTCGGCGGGAGCCTCCGATCACGTGCCGTTCTTTTCGGTTCCCAACCTGGCTCGCGAGATGCGCGCGCTGCGCGATCGTGGCTTGTGGCTGGTCGGGCTTGATGATGAGGCACCGATCGCTTATCACGGCATCGATCTGGTGCGTCCGATGGGTTTCGTCATGGGGGCCGAGGGGGCAGGGCTGCGCCGGCTGACCCGTGAGCATTGTGATGAGATGGTCAGCATCCCGATGCGGGGTGCGGTCGAGAGCCTCAACGTCTCGGTGGCCACCGCCGTCTGCCTTTATGAGGCGCGGCGCCAGCGAGATGCTGCGCCCAAGGTTGACAGCCCCGGGGCTGGCTGACCCCGGATCGCTCCCCGAACGTCGGGTGCGAATCGGGATTGAAATGCGCCTCTTGCCCCGGGTGTTGAAAAGCCCCCGGCTGGGTTACAATGGCGGGCTCTGCGTTTGCCCTGGGGCGGGCGTGGAAATCCAGCGCGAGATTCCGATCTTGCGTCCTTGCTGCACCGGCGGCGCTCGAGCCAGGCCTGTCCGGGTAGCTTCAACCAGAAGGAGCCTCATTCGTGCGGCATTACGAAATCACGCTCATCATCCATCCGGATCAGAGCGAGCAGGTGCCGGCCATGATCGAACGCTATCGCAATTCGATCACCGGCCGCAGCGGTGTCATTCATCGCTTCGAAGACTGGGGTCGGCGTCAGCTGACCTACCCGATCGCCAAGGTGCACAAGGCGCATTACGTGCTCATGAACATCGAGTGCGATCAGCAGACGCTCGACGAACTCGAGCACGCCTTCAAGTTCAACGACGCGGTGCTGCGCCACCTCACCATCAAGATGACCGGGGCGGTAACGACCCCCTCGCCGATGATGAAGGAAGAGAAAGCGCGCTCGGTGCTGTCGCCGTCGGCCGGTGGTGCCGAGGATTCGTCGTCGGCCGCTTCTGCGGTCGCTGAAGCCAGCTGAACCGGGTCAGTCTGTCCGGACGGATCGCGCTGCGCGAACCGCTCAGATTCACACCGGCAGGCATTCCCATTTCGACCGGTCGACTGCAGCACGAGTCAGAACAGGTCGAAGACGGGCATCCCCGACGGGTGGTGATGGAAGTCGAGTGGTTGATGGCAGGGCAGGCAGCCCGATTGCTCGCAGCGGCCCCGCTCGGGGCGCTGGTTCGAGCCGACGGGTTCCTCGCTCAGAAAGCGCGGATGCGGCAGCAACTGGTCTTGCACATAACCGAATTTGAATTGCACGGAGAAGATGATGGCGACACGATCGGGCGGTAAGGGCAGGAACGCTCGCAACAAGGACGGCCGTACGCGTGACCGTTCACTGTTCAAGCGGCGCAAGTTCTGCCGGTTCACGGCAGAGGGCATCAAGTGGGTCGATTACAAGGATATCGACATCCTCAAGGATTTCATCGGCGAGAACGGCAAGCTCATTCCCGCTCGCATCACCGGCACCAAGGCCGGCTACCAGCGGCAGTTGTCGGTGGCCGTCAAGCGGGCGCGTTTCCTCGCGCTGCTGCCCTACACCGACCTGCACTGAGAGGACTCGACCATGCAAATCATTCTGATGGAAAAGGTCGTCAATCTGGGTGGGTTGGGCGATGTCGTTCGCGTCAAGGACGGCTACGCGCGCAACTTCCTGATCCCGACCGGCAAGGCACGGCGTGCCACGGCCGCAAACCTCGCCGAGTTCGAGAAGCGTCGCGCCGAACTCGAGAAGGCTCAGGCGGACGCGCTCGCCGCCGCTCAGGCTCAGGCCGCGAGGCTCGAAGGTCTGTCGGTCAAGGTCAGTCGCAAGGCGGGTGTGGATGGCCGCCTTTTCGGTTCTGTGAGCAACTTCGACATCGCCGAGGCCCTGCATTCGCAAGGGCATCCGGTCGAGCGTTCCTCGATCCGTCTGCCGGATGGTCCGCTGAAAGCGGTCGGCGAGTTCCCGCTGGTCGTGCAGTTGCACACCGACGTGCTGGCCACCATCACGGTGACCGTGGTCGGAGAGCAGTAGGCGGCCATGCCGCAGGCCCGGCATTCGCATGGCTGACTTCGACCCGGATGGCGACGCCGGGTCGGGGATGAGTGCGGCCGGCGACCCTCAGGTCGCCGCGCTGCGCGTACCCCCAAACTCGCTGGAGGCGGAGCAGGCCGTGCTGGGGGGCCTGCTGCTCGACAACACCGCCTGGGACCGCATCGCTGATGTGGTGACGCCCAATGATTTCTATCGCGACGATCATCGCCGGATCTTTCATCACATTGGTCGTCTGATCGAACAGAGCCGTCCGGCCGATGTCGTGACGCTCGCCGAGGCCATCGACAACAGCGAAGATCGCGACCGTACCGGCGGCCTGGCCTACCTGGGCATGCTCTCCCAGAGCACGCCGTCAGCGCACAACATCCGACGCTATGCCGAGATCGTGCGCGAGCGCTCGGTCATGCGGCGCCTCATATCGGTCGCAAACGAGATATCCGACGGCGCATTCAACCCCCAGGGGCGCGACGCGAGCCAGTTGCTCGACGAGGCCGAGTCGCGCATCTTCGAGATTGCCGAGGCCGGGGCTCGTGGCAAGGCCGGCTTCGTGGCGATCCAGCCGCTGCTGACACAGGTGATGGATCGGATTGATGCCCTGTTTCATCGGCAGAATGCATCGGATGTGACCGGTGTGCCGACCGGGTTTGCCGACCTCGACCAGATGACCGCCGGGCTCCAGGAGGGCGACCTGATCATCGTCGCCGGAAGGCCGAGCATGGGCAAGACGGCGTTCTCGCTGAATATCGCCGAGAACGTCGCTGTCGACACCAAGCTGCCGGTGGCTGTGTTCAGCATGGAAATGGGCGGCACGCAGCTGGCGATGCGGATGATCGGTTCGATCGGTCGGCTGGACCAGTCGCGTCTTCGCACGGCCCGTCTCACCAACGATGACTGGGCGCGGCTCAGCCATGCCGTGGCCAAGCTCAACGAGGCGCCGATTCATATCGATGAGACGCCAGCACTCAACTCCTTCGAACTGAAGGCGCGGGCGCGGCGGCTTCATCGCCAGTACGGCAAGCTCGGGCTCATCGTGATCGACTACCTGCAACTGATGTCGTCGGTGAAGAGTGGGGAGAACCGGGCGACCGAGATCTCGGAGATCTCGCGCTCGCTCAAGGCACTGGCCAAGGAACTCTCGGTGCCGGTCATCGCGCTCTCGCAGCTCAATCGAAGCCTCGAACAGCGGCCGAACAAGCGCCCGGTGATGTCCGATCTGCGCGAGAGCGGCGCCATCGAGCAGGATGCCGACGTCATCCTCTTCATCTATCGCGATGAAGTCTACAACCCCGATTCACCCGACAAGGGCAAGGCCGAGATCATCATCGGCAAGCAGCGTAATGGTCCTATCGGCACCGTACCGCTCACCTTTCTCGGGCAGTACACCCGGTTCGAGAATTTTGCGGGTGGGGGCGGAGCCAGCAGCGGTGGTGCCGACTATTAGTGCGCTCGACCTCGTGCGACAATGGGACGATGCGAGGCGCGCAATGTTGTTCAATAGATCGATGATTCAACGCATCCTTCCGCGGATATTCGTGTGGGCTCTGGTCGCGGCACTTGGCCAGGCCGGCCTCGCGATGGCCGGCGAGACGCTGATCGTGCTCAATTCGGGCGATGCGACGCTCTCGCTCATCGATCGCGAGACGCGCAAGACGATCGGTCTGGTGAACACCGGCAAGGAACCGCATCACCTGATGGCGACGCCTGATGATCGTTCGCTCATCGTTGCCAGTTCGGCTGCCAATGAACTGCTTTTCGTCGACCCACGCACTGGCGAAGTCCAGCGGCGCATTCGTGATATCGCCGACCCTTACCAGATCGGCTACTCGCCCGACCGCAAGTGGTTCGTCGCCAATGCCTTCCGGCTCAATCACGTCGATCTGTACTCGGCGGCCGATTTCGCGCTTGTGAAGCGTATTCCGCTGGGCAAACTGCCCAGCCACCTTGCCTTCGATCGGGCCAGCCGGTTTGTCTTCGTCACCTTGCAAGACTCGCGCAAGCTCGCCGCGATCGATCTGGCCACTCAGACCGTGGCCTGGGAGCTCGAGGTCGGCGATACGCCGGCCGGTGTCTGGATGACGCCCGATGACCGCTACCTGCTTGTCGGCGTGATGGGTTCGGGAGACGTGGCCGTCGTCGACTGGCGCACGCGGGAGGTGGTCAAGCGTATCGCCACCGACCGAGGTGCGCACAATTTTCAGGCGTTGGGCGATGGACGTCATGTCTTCGTTTCCAACCGGTCGGCCAATACGGTGTCGCTGATCGACCAGCAGACCCTCTCGGTGGTGAAGAGTTTCAAGACCCCGAGCGGGCCCGATTGCATGGAGGTCAGTGCCGACCGCAAGGAGCTCTGGCTCACTGCGCGGTGGGCACGCAAGGTGGCGGTCATCGATATCGAGACCGGGCAGCTGAAATTCACCATCCCGGTCGGGCGCTCCCCGCATGGCCTGTTCTTCATGAGTCATGCGCCACGGGTCTAGGAGGCAGGTGCCCACGATGCCCGGTATCGTGGCGCGTCTGATCAACCGACGGTTCCTGAGTTCCCTGGCCTTCATGGCCGCAGCGACCGGTGCGGCCTGCGGTGCAGGGCCTGAGCGGGCGATGGCGCGTTCTGCGGTGCCACCCGCCGGGCAGGCCTGCCAGGGCCGGCTCTACCTCACCATCGATACGGGCAGCATGTCGCAGGCCGACACGATCGCCCGCATCCTGCGTCGCCATGACGTGCGAGCCACGTTCTTCCTTGCCAACGAACCCACACTGCGCGGCGATCAGACCCTCGATGAGAGCTGGGCCGACTTCTGGCGCGAGCGCCTTCGCGAGGGGCACGTCTTTGGCAGTCACACCTGGCGCCATGGCCAGTTCAGGGAGGATCTGCCCGATGGTCGCGTCCGGTATGTGCTCGCCAATGGCGTCAGCGAACGACTCGATCACGACGGAGTATGTGCCGAGATACGGCGGGTTGACGAGCGTTTTCGCGCCATGACCGGGGAGGCACTCGCGCCGTTCTGGCGGGCGCCGGGTGGACGTACGACCCCGGCCGTGCTCGCTGCGGCGCAGGCCTGCGGCTATACCCATGTGGGCTGGTCGGCTGCCGGCTTCCTCGGCGACGAATTGCCCTCCGACCGATATCCCAACGCGATGCTCGTCGATAGGGCAGTGGCGCGCCTGCGTGATGGAGATGTCATGATGATGCATACCGGTATCCGGTCGAGGCGTGATCCGTTCGCGCCGATGCTCGACCCGCTCATCAGCGCTCTCAAGGCGCGTGGTTTCTGTTTTGCGACGCTGCCCGAGCGCGACCCGGGGCAGCCTGTGCCCCAGGGAGGCTATTGATGGACGTCTATGCGGGGACCGTGGGCGTGTTGCAGACCTGGCTTTTCGAAGCAGTCGTGCAGCCGGTCCTCTTTGCGACCGGACTCATCGGATTGGATGAACTCGCCTTTGGCGCTACCGAGTGGTTCATCCTCGGGGCGCTTCAGGTGTTGCTGCTCTTCATCGTTCTGAGGCCGCTCGAGACCTGGCGACCGGCCGAGCGCTGGACCGATCGTCAAGGTGTCGGCGTCGATGTCCTCTACACCTTGCTGCACCGTCTCGGGATGGTGCCGCTCGCCTTCTTTGCACTCCTCACGCCGATTGCCGACTCGCTCGAGGGCTGGACCCGGCTCCATGGATTCATGCCGTGGAATGTGGAGGATTGGTGGCCCGGTTTCGCCGAGCATCCGTTCGCGACTTTCATGGCCTATCTTCTGGTGCTCGACTTCTCCGAGTATGCGCGTCACCGCCTGCAGCACCGGCTTGATCTCTGGTGGGCCCTGCATGCCCTGCATCACAGCCAGAAGCGCATGAGCTTCTGGACCGACGATCGCAATCATCTGCTGGATGACCTGCTGCAGGCGGTCTGGCTCGCCTGTCTTGCTCTCCTCATCGGCGTCTCGCCGGCGCAGTTCGTCGGCATCGTGATCTTTACCCGATCAATCGAGAGCCTCTCGCATGCCAATGTCGATCTGTCCTTCGGGCGGGTCGGTGAACGACTCCTCGTGAGTCCGCGGTTCCACCGACTGCACCACGCGGTGGGTACAGGCCATGAGGGGGCTCATCGGGGCTGCAATTTTGGCGTGCTGTTTCCGATCTGGGACATGCTCTTCGGCACTGCGCGCTGGCAGGGCTCGATCGAGCCTACCGGCGTACGCAATCAGGATCAGGGGGCGGATTACGGACGGGGCTTTCTCGCCCAGCAGTGGCTCGGAATCGTGCGCGTCGCAGCTGTCCTGCGGGGACGTTCCTTGTAGCAACTGACTCACGAGGTAAGGCCATGCTTCGATACGTTTCCGACGATCGCGCGCAGGTGAGATCGGAACTGGCGCCGGCGTTGCGCTGTGGTGCGCTGCGCCGTCTTGCAGGGATCAGGCAGATCATCGATGCTGCCGGCCTGTCGAAGGCGCGCGCGGTCATCAGCGTGCTGTGCGTCGCTGCGGCTGCCTCGGCCGCTGCGCCCGCTGCTGACCTGTCCGGTGTCGGCACGCCGGACTCGGGTGCGTCCGTGTCGCGTCCGCGACTGGGGCTGGTGCTTGGCGGCGGCGGTGCCCGGGGCATGGCGCACATCGGCGTACTCAAGGTGCTCGAGGAACTGCGAGTGCCGGTCGATGTGGTGACCGGAACCTCGATGGGCTCGATCGTTGGCGGTGTATTCGCAACCGGCATGACCGCCACCGAAATGGAGCGCCGGGTGCTGGCCGTCGACTGGAATGAGGTGTTCGACGACCGCATCGACCGGGCCAATCTGTCGATGCGTCGCAAGGAGGACAGTCGCGCGGCGCTGTTCCGGCCGGAATTCGGTCTGCGCGACGGCAAGATCCAGTTGCCCGTTGGTGCCATCACCGGGCGGCGGCTCGATCTCCTGCTGCATGACCTCACCCTGCCTGCGACCCGCCAGGCCTCATTCGATGATCTGCCCATCCCCTTTCGCGCGATCGCCACCGATCTGGTGAGCGGTGACATGGTGGTGCAGCGCAGCGGCTTCCTGTCGCAGGCGGTACGCGCCAGCATGTCAGTGCCAGGCGCCTTCGATCCGGTCGAGATCGACGGGCGGCTTCTTGTCGATGGTGGGCTGGTGCGCAATGTGCCGGTCGACATCGCACGCGACATGGGGGCCGAGGTTGTCATTGCCGTCGACGTGGGTGCCCTCAATCGCGCTCGCGCGGAGCTCGATTCGCTCACCGCAGTCCTTGACCAGATGGTCAACATCAACATCCGCCGCAATGCCGATGCGTCGCTGGCCACCCTGGCGGGTCGCGACGTGAGGATCACGCCCGACCTGGGCACGGTAGGCTCAGCCGATTTTCCTCGTGCCGCCGAGGCCATTGCGGCAGGCGAGAAGGCTGCGCGCGCCGTCGCCGATCAGCTGAGGACGTTCTCGGTCAGTCCCGATGCCTACGCCCGCTGGCAGCGATCACTCGAGCGTCCGGCGCAGGGCGCGGAGCGCTACGAGTTCGTCGAGATCGCGGGGCCGCAGCGGGTAAACCCCAAGGCCCTCCTGTCCACGATGGCGACCCGGCCTGGCGAGATCGTCACGGCTCAGCAGCTCAATGCAGACCTTGAACGACTCCAGGCCCGTGGCGAGTTCGAGCATGTCGAGGCACGCACCATCGAGGATGATCGCGGCCAGGGACTGCGCATGAAGTTCACCGAAAAGCGCTGGGGTCCCAACATCATGAAGCTCGGCCTGTCGCTCAATTCGGATGCGCAAGGTGACTCGGCTTACGAACTGGGGGCCCGGTACACCCGCGCCTGGATCAATGATCTCGGCGGAGAACTGCGCGCCGAAGCATCCTATGGGCGATTGCGGCGGGCGTATGGCGAGCTCTACCAGCCGCTCGATCTCGACGGCCTGATCTACGTGCGTCCCTATGCAGGTGCCCAGCGCAACATCGTGAACCTCTTTCAGGGCCATCAGCGCATCGCCGTGTATGACGTACAGGACGCATTCACCGGCTTCGATGTCGGGCACCAGCTGTTCAAGTGGGCGGATGTGAGCGTCGGTGCGCGATATTCGGCGTCGCGTGCAGTACCCGTCATCGGACTGCCCAATTACCCCACCGTACAGACGCCGTATGGTGGCTATACCTGGCGGGCGGTGTATGACCAGTTCGACAATTTCTTCTTTCCGACCACTGGCACCTTTGTCGAAGCAAAGGGTCTGCTTGCTCGACCCTCGTTCGGGTCGAACGAGAGCACGAACCTTGCGCAGATCAGCGCCAATCATGCCTGGAGCGCGGGGCGTTCCAGTTGGGTGGCGGGCTTCGAGGCAGGCCGCGTCTACAACGAAGATCCCAACTCGCTGCAAAGTCTCACGCTGGGCGGACTGTTCAGGCTCTCGGGGCTGCGAACCGAGGAACTGCGCGGGCCGAAGATGGTGCTCGGGCGTGTGATCTACAGCTACCGACTGGACCAGTTGCCCGCGATGCTTGGCGGCAACGTGTTCGTGGGGGGCTCGGCCGAGGCAGGCAATGTCTGGCGCCAGAACGAGCCGATGAGCACCTCGAACCTGATCTTCTCGGGTTCGGTCTACTTCGGCGCCGATACGGCCGCGGGACCGCTCTACCTTGCCTTCGGCAAAGCTGCAGGCAACGACATGAGCCTGTACGTCTATCTCGGCCGACCCTTCTGAACCACGAAGACCGCGCGTTCGAGGGGTTGCCGGTGCACGGGGGGCTCCCCGTGCACCGGCTGTCGGCTCAGAGCACCTCGGCCGCGTGGTCGGCAAGGCGCGAGCGCTCGCCGCGCTGCAGCGTCACGTGGCCGCCATGCCCCCAGCCGCGAAAACGCTCGACCACATAGGTGAGCCCGGAACTGCCTTCGGTGAGGTAGGGCGTATCGATCTGGGCGATGTTGCCCAGACACAGCACCTTGGTGCCCGGGCCGGCCCGGGTAACAAGGGTCTTCATCTGCTTGGGCGTGAGATTCTGCGCCTCGTCGATGATGAGAAACTTGTTCAGGAAGGTGCGCCCGCGCATGAAGTTCAGCGACTTGATGCGGATGCGCGAGCGGATGAGATCACGCGTTGCAGCGCGGCCCCATTCGCCGGCTGCCCCATCCGTGGTGTTGAGCACTTCGAGATTGTCTTCGAGCGCGCCCATCCATGGGGCCATCTTTTCTTCCTCGGTGCCCGGCAGGAAGCCGATATCCTCGCCTACCGGCACCGTGACCCGGGTCATGATGATTTCGCTGTAGCGCTTGTCGTCGAGCACCTGGGAGAGCCCCGCTGCGAGCGCGAGCAGGGTCTTTCCGGTGCCCGCCTGCCCGAGCAGGGTGATGAAGTCGACCTCGGGGTCCATCAGGAGATTGAGCGCGAAGTTCTGTTCGCGATTGCGGGCGGTGACACCCCAGACGGCGTTGCGCGGGTTGCCATAATCGCGCACGGTTTCGAGCAGGGCCAGACCGGGTTCGACGCTGCGCACCCGTGCGTTGAAGGCGCGCTCGCCTTCGGTGTAGACGAACTGGTTGATGTTGAGTTCGGCTGCCAGCGGGCTGTGCATGCGATAGAAGGTGGCGCCGTCCTTCTTCCACGATTCGACCTGGGTGGTCTGCTGTTCCCAGAAGTCGGGTCCCAGCAGGCGCGAGCCTGCGTAGAGCAGGTCGGTGTCTTCGAGCACCTGATCGTTGAAGTAGTCTTCGGCAGCGAGGCCTGCAGCACGCGCCTTGATGCGCATGTTGATGTCCTTGCTGACCAGAATCACCGCGCGGTTGCGGTGACGCTTGTGCAGGCTCGCGACCACGCCGATGATGAGGTTGTCGCCACTGGCTGTGGGCAGGCTGGCGGGCAGGGGCTCCTCGATGGCTTCGGTCTGCAGGAAAAGCAGACCCGTTGCCGGGTCGGTTGCACTGCGCTGCAGGGGCATGCCTGCTTCGATCGCGGCCGGGCCGCGACTCATCACCTCTTCGATGAATCGACTGGCCTGGCGGGCATTGCGAGCCAGTTCCGATACGCCTTTCTTGTTGCGATCGAGCTCTTCCAGGGTCTGCATCGGCAGGAAGATGTCATGTTCCTCGAACCGGAAGAGGCTGGTCGGATCGTGCAGGAGCACGTTCGTGTCGAGAACGAAAAGGCGGCGTTTTCGGCGGTTGGATGCCGTGCGGGCACGGGTCTCGCGGAACTCGGATCGACGTGCTGTCATGGGCTCTTGCGGCTCCTGGATGGGGCTTTCGGCACCGCGTTCTTCGGCAGCGGTCTCAGAGCGCCTTCACGACGTCAAGCACCTGGGCGACATGGCCGGGTACTTTCACGCCACGCCATTCGCGCAGGATGGTGCCCTTCGCATCGAGGATGAAGGTGCTGCGCTCGATGCCGCGAACCTGCTTGCCGTACATGTTCTTCATCTTGATCACGCCAAAGAGATTGCAGGCCACTTCGGCTTCGTCGGACAGCAGGTCGAAGGGGAATTGCATCTTCGCCTTGAAGTTCTCGTGCGATTTCATGGTATCGCGCGAGATGCCGAGCACCATGCAGTCGGCGGCCTGGAACGATGCATGGGCGTCGCGGAACTGCTCGCCCTCGGTCGTGCACCCGGGCGTGTTGTCCTTGGGGTAGAAGTAGAGCACCAGATGGCGTGCACTCATCGCCGAGAGGCGAAAGGTCTGTCCGCCGGTGGCGGGAAGTTCGAAATCCTGAACCGAAGTGGATGGCATGGTCTCTGTGGGCAGGTAGTCATCGGCGCACATCAAATCGATGCGCCGTCCGATTATGGCGTGTTCGATCGGTGCTTGCCACCGGCCGCGTCTGCCTGCCCGGTCAGCGCCTGGGTCGCATGAAGAGCGGGTTGTCCTCGTCCGGACCCGGGGGCGGTGCATCGGGCGTGGCGAGAAAGGCCCCGTCCTGCACCAGCAGTTCGCCCGAGCGTCCGGGTACGCTCCCCATCGTCACCCGATGCCGGGGGAGCGAGGCGGCATTGAGTCGATCGGCGATGAATCCGAGGCTCACCAGGTCGAAGCCCTGGGCGCGCCATCCGGCCAGCAGGCGGTCAAGGACCGGGGCGAGCTTCATCCCTTCGAGTTCGGCATGGAGCGTGAACACCTGGACCGCACGCCGGTCCTCGGCGGTCTGCTCCAGCAGTCGGGGGGCGACATTGCCCGCATCGACACCATCGAGACCGATCATCTCGTCAAGGGTGGGCAGGGTGGTGGGCAGTTGCATGCAGCGCACGGGCTCTCCATCCCAGACCGGAATGAACGGATGCGTGCCGCGGCAGTCCGAGGCGAGTGCAAAACCCAGGCGCTGGGTGAGGCGAAGGGCATGCCGGTTCATCTGCCACCCGGCCGCCCCATGCACGAGAGGCGGCGCACCGAAGATCTCGCGATAGCGTTCGATGGCGCGGGTCATCTCGTTTGCGGTCCAGTCCGGATCGGCGAGAGCAACCCCGTCCTGCCAGCGCACGTGATCCCACGTATGCACGCCGGTCTCGAAGCCGGCTGCAGCAACCTCACGCATGATCGGTGCCGCGATGCGGCCGATGTCGGGGCCGGGCAGCAGCGTTCCGTAGAGCAAGGTCTTCAGGCCGTAGTGTTCGAGTACCGAGGTGCGCGACACCTTTTTCATGAAGCCCGGACGGAAGGCGCGGCGCAGGGCTCGACCGGTGTGATCGGGGCCGAGGCTGAACAGAAACGTGGCGCCCGCCTCGTGCTGCCGGAGCAGTTCGATCAGGCGTGGCACACCCTCGCGCGTGCCGCGCAGCGTATCGACATCAATCTTGAGCGCGAGACGGCGTTGCATCAGGCCTTCCGGTGAGAGGGGCTGTGGTCAGCGACTGCGTCAGGCAGCGGTGACCCGGCTGGCGCCTCAGTCCATCAGGTTGCGGGCCTCGCGGACCTGGCCGCGATAGGCTTCGAAGATGCGCTCCAGCGCATCCTTCATGTCGACCTTGGGCGCCCAGTCGAGGTCGTGCATCGTGTTGGTGATCTTGGGCACGCGATTCTGCACATCCTGATACCCGCTGCCGTAGTACTGGCCGGCGGTGGTGTCGACAAGCTTCACCTTCGCCGCCTGCTCGGCATACTCGGGAATGGCAGCGGCCATCTCGAGCATCATCTGCGCGAGCTGGCGTACCGAGTAGTTGTTCTTCGGGTTGCCGATGTTGTAGATCTGGCCGCTCGCGACGCCCCCCGGGTTGGCAATGATCTTGAGCAGGGCGTCGATGCCGTCATCGACATAGGTGAAGGCGCGCTTCTGCGCGCCGCCATCGACCAGCTGGATGTTCTCGCCGCGCACGATATGGCCGAGGAACTGCGTGATGACGCGCGAGGAGCCTTCCTTGGCGGTGTTGATCGAGTCGAGTCCTGCGCCGATCCAGTTGAAGGGCCGAAAGAGCGTGAAGTCGAGTTTCTGCTCCATGCCGTAGCCCCAGATCACCCGGTCCATCAACTGCTTGGCGCACGAGTAGATCCAGCGCGGCTTGTTGATCGGTCCGAGCACCAGCGACGAGTTCTCGGGGTCGAACTCGCTGTCGGTCGACATGCCGTAGACCTCGGAGGTCGACGGAAAGATGAGCCGTTTGCCGTACTTCACGCATTGCCTGACGATCGGCAGGTTGGCTTCAAAATCGAGTTCGAAGACGCGCAGCGGTTCGCGCACATAGGTGGCCGGGGTGGCGATCGCCACCAGCGGAAGCACCGTGTCGCACTTGCGCACGTGGTATTCGATCCACTCCTTGTTGATGGTGATGTCACCTTCGAAGAAGTGAAAACGCTTGTCATCGAGCAGGCCGCTGATGCGCTCGGTGGCCATGTCCATCCCGTACACTTCCCAGTCGGTGTTTGCCAGGATCCGGTTGGACAGGTGGTGGCCGATGAAGCCGTTTACGCCGAGGATCAGTATCTTTTTCATGGTGTGGGCGGTCGTTCAGGTCAGTGAATCGGTGAGCGGTACGGTGGGGCTGTCAAAGCGGTTGCACAGTCGGTCGGCATCGAGTGGTGCGCCATCGAGTTCGGCTTCGAGGATTTCGAGCCAGGCTCCATCGACGCTGCGCAGCCAGAGCTTACCCTCCCGGGCGAGCAGGGCCACGCCGCCGGGTGAGGATGCTGACGCATCCGGCGGCCGTGCGGGCCACCAGGTGCGCAGGATACGCAGTTCGCCGCCTGCCAGGGGGAAGAAGGCGCCCGGATACGGGGGGGCCACGGCCCGAACGAGATTGTGAATCGACCAGGCATCGGCCTTCAGGTCGATGAGACCATCGGCAGGCTTGCGTCCGCTGAAGTAGCCTCCGGCGGTGAGATCCTGCGGCTGCAGGACTGCGCTCCCGTCGACGAGCCCCCCGAGCGAGCGTTCAAGCACGATTTCGGCAGCAACGCTCACCTTGCCAAAGACGTCGTGCGCGGTGTCGTTGTCCAGAATCGGCACGGCCTGCTGATCGACGACGTCGCCTGCATCGGCTCGGGCGACCATCGCGTGCAAGGTGGCACCGGCGTGGCGTTCCCCGCGCAGCACGGCCCAGTTCACCGGCACGCGTCCGCGGTACTGGGGCAGCAGTGACCCATGCATGTTGAAGGCGCCACGCCGGCCCAGTCGAAGCAATGCCTCGGGCAGCATCTGGCGGTAGTAGAACGAGAACACGAAGTCGACCCCACCCGCAGGCAGGCGCGCCATGATGTCGGCCAGATCGGGTCGGTCGGGCGTAATGCAGGCAATCCGGGCTCGCGCGCACAAGGCGGCCACGCTGCCAAACCAGATGTTCTCGCCCGCTGCGTCCTCGTGGCTCACCACGAGGCTCACGTCGACGCCGCGCGAGATGAGCACCGACAGGCAGCGCACCCCCACCTCGTGGTAACCGAACACCAGGGCGCGCGGGCGTGTCATGCGCTGTCGGGCCGACCGAATCCGCCCGCGATCAGCGGGAGTTGTTCGCCAGGGCCGGGCAGGCGTTCCTCGAGTACCGCCTGCACGACATAGCGGGGGCGGGCGCGTACCTGCTGGTAGATCCGACCGACATATTCCCCCATCAGACCGATGCCGGTCAGGGCGAGGCCGATGAGGAAGAATGCGATTCCGAAGAGGGTGAACAGCCCTTCGGCCTCGGGGCCGAGGAAGAGGCGGCGCCAGGCGAGAATCAGCACGAACATGAGCGAGATGGCCGATACGGCGAACCCGACCAGCGAGAACACCTGGAGCGGCACCACGGAAAACCCGGTGACCAGATCGAAGTTGAGACGGATCAGTCGGTAGAGCGAGTACTTGGTCTCGCCGGCGGCGCGTTCTTCGTGGGCGACTTCGATCTCGGTCGGATGGTGCGCGAAGGTGTAGGCGAGGGCCGGGATGAAGGTGTTCACCTCCTGGCACTGGTTGATCGCGTTGACGATCGTGCGGCTGTACGCCCGCATCATGCACCCCTGATCGGTCATGTGGATGTCCGTGATGCGTTCGCGCAACCGGTTCATCGCACGCGATGCATAGCGCCGCCACGCGATGTCCTGTCGCTGGCGGCGGATGGTGCCCACGTAGTCGTGGCCCCGGTCCATCGCCGCGAGCAGGTTGGGAATTTCCTCGGGTGGGTTCTGCAGGTCGGCATCGAGCGTGATGACCCGCTCGCCGCGGCTGTGTTCGAAGCCGGCCAGAATGGCCAGGTGCTGGCCGTAGTTGCCGTTGAAGAGGACCACCCGAGTCACTTCGGGCCGTGCGCTGAACTGCTCGCGCAGGAGCGCCGCCGAGCGGTCGCGGCTGCCGTCATTGACGAACACGATCTCGTAGTCGAGGTCGAGCGCATCCAGTGCGGGATAGAGGCGCGCAAAGAGGCTCGCGAGGCCCGCCTCTTCGTTGTAGACGGGAATCACGATCGACAGATCGATCATCGGCTGGCCTCCGCGATCGCGTGTGGCAGCGCGGCACAGACCCGATCGACGTCGGCCTCGGTCATGCGGGGGAACAGGGGCAGGGTCACGATCCCGCGCCCGATGCGCTCGGCGTGGGGGAACTGTCCTTCGCCGAATCCGAGCTTGCGGTACAGCGTGAACAGGTGAATGGCCGGATAGTGAACGCCGATGCCGATCCCGGCTTCGCGCATCGCGCGGATGAAGTCGGGGCGTCGTACGCCCGCGGGCAGCACGCACTGGAACATGTGCCAGTTCGACTGGGCGAAATCGGGAACCGGCAAGGCGAAACCGGCCGGGAGTGCGGTCGCCGCAAGGCGCTCGAAGTAGTGGCGCGCAAGGGTGCGCCGGCGCTCGTTGAAGGCATCGAGCCGCTTCAACTGGTGACGCCCGATGCAGGCTGCTACATCGGTGAGGTTGGCCTTCTCACCGACAAATTCGACATCGATTTCGTCTTCACCCGAGCGACGCACGCCTTGCAATCGCCACCGCTCGGTTTCCTCGGGGCTGGCGTCGGCAGGCAGCGCGATGGCGCCCCCCTCGGTGCTTGTCATGTTCTTGTTGGCATGAAAGCTGAAGCAGGCGAAGTCGCCCTCGGTGCCGATCGGTCGCCCGCGCCAGTTGCTCCCGAACGACTGACAGGCATCCTCGACAACGCGCAGTCGGTGCGTTGCGGCAATCGTCGCCAGACGATCGCGATCGACCGGCAGTCCGGCCAGGTCCACGGGAATGATGGCGCGGGTCGAACCGGTGATCGCGCCCTCGATCCGGTCCAGATCGATGTTGCGGGTCATCGGGTCGATGTCCACGAAGACCGGCCGGGCGCCGACCGCGAGAATCACGTTGGCTGTGGCGACCCAGGAAAGCGGTGTCGTGATGACTTCGTCGCCGGGACCCACACGCGCCAGGCGCAATGCAATCTCGAGCGCTGCGGTGCCCGAGTTGAAGACGCGAACCGCGCGGCCCCCGCACCGGGCCGAGAGTTCGGCCTCGAGTGCGCGTGCCTGCGGTCCGGTGGTGATCCAGCCAGAGCGCAGCACGTCACCGACGGCCGCGATGGTCTCCTCGTCGATGTCGGGGCGGGTAAACGGCAGGAAGTCTGCGTTCATGGTTTGCTCACGATGACGCGGCGGGGATCCCGACCGACTTCGGCCATGGGGAGCCCGGCCTGCTGGAAGCGGCTGAATTGGGCGGGTGTCATCAGCGCCAGCGCCTTGGGCGCCACGCGCCACGCCTGCTCGAAGCGGGCAATGTCAGGGAGGAAGGGACCAGGCTCGCGATCGATCGGCACTGCCAGTTCATCCTTGTAGCCAACCATGATGAGCCTGCGACCCGCATAGAAGGGCATCGTGTGATCGTAGGTGTCCACCGAATAGAACGGCGTATCGGCAGCGAGCAGAGGCCTGATGCCAAGAACCGTATGATACGACGAGTAGAGCGGGGCAAGGCTTTCGTGCCCCGACAGCGCCAGTTGGCTTGCACCGAGCGATCCGGCCGCCAGCGCCACGAGCGCACCGCGGCGAGCCCCTGCCCGATCGAACTGCCGGGCCGCAAGCGCGCCCGCGGCGAGTGCCAGACCGGCACCGACGAGCCATGGCTCATAGCGTGCGAGCAGTTCGGCCGGGATGTGAGCTGAGCCCTTGCGGATCGCGAGCACGCTGCCGGCAGCGAGCACGAGGCCTGCCAGGGCGTTCGAGTGAACCAGCCAGGCAAAGCCCCGCCTGCTCAGGTGCGGCAGGGCAAGCGCCAGCAGGATCGCGAGCGCCGGGTAGATCGGCAGGATGTACGACTCGAGTTTCGAGTGCGACACCGAGAAGAAGCAGAATGTCACGATGACCCACAGGCCGAGAAAAGGGGCCGCTTCGAAGCCCCGTGCCGCCTGCGGGCGTGCCCGGGCGAGGGTCCAGGGGAGTGCGAGCGTCCACGGGATGAGGCCGCCAGCCAGCACCGGAACAAAGAACCAGAGTGGGGCATCCCGACCGTGCATTCGGGTGAGAAACCGCGACAGGTGCTCCTGCACGAAGAAAAATTGCGCAAATTCCGGGTTGCGTGCCGAGACCAGAAGGAACCACGGCGCCGTGATCCCCAGAAAGAGGGCTCCCCCCGCCAGTGGCCGCGAACGGCGCACGATGTCCCAGTCGCGCCGCCAAAGCATGTAGAGGCCGATCGTGGCTGCCGGGAGCGCCATCGCGACGATGCCCTTGCTGAGCGTGGCGAGTGCAGCGAACGCCCAGGCGCTGAGCATCCAGCCGGTGTGCGTTCGCGGCCGGTCGCTACCGGTCGAGTCTGACGAGGCCGGTCCGTGTGCCGCGCAGAAGGCGGCAATGGCTGCGGACAGGAACGCAGCGAGCGACATGTCGAGCGACGAGAAGTGGCCCATGGCGACCCATTGCAGCGTGCCCGCGAGAATGACGGCGGCCAGACAGGCTGCTCCCGGACCCCAGATGCGTCGGGCAGCCAGGAAGGTCACCGCGATGCCCAGAAGTCCGCACAGGGCCGTCCACAGTCGGGCCGTCCATTCGTGGATGCCGAACAGTTCGAAGGCGGCTGCCGTGGCCCAGTACTGGAGCGGGGGTTTCTCGAAGTACTTGTAGCCGTTCTGTCGTGGGGTGATCCAGTCGCCCGATACCACCATCTCGCGTGCGATCTCGGCGTAGCGGCCCTCGTCGGTGCGGATGAGATGGCGGTAGTCGAGGTTGCAGAACCAGATCAGAAGGAAGGCGCCAAGACCCAGCCAGAGGGTCTGTGTCGGCCGGGCTTGCAGGGCCTGAACGAGTCGACCGATCACTGCAGCACGACCGCGGCCGCCACCTTGCGGTCTTCGGCCACCAGGATGTTGTAGGTGCGACAGGCTGCCGGCGTGCTCATCGCCTCAACGCCGATGCCCGCCCGGTAAAGCGCTTCGAGCAGTGCCGGAGCGGCGAATCGCTGGCGCGGCCCCGTGCCGAGGAGCAGGATCTCGCAGCCCAGCGGCAGGACAAGCGTGAGATCATCGGCGGTGATGGCACTGAAAGCGGTTGGCTTCCAGGGCGATATGAGTTCGGTCCGGGTCACGATCACGCTGCATGCGTGCGGCATGCGGTCGATCACCACATGATCGGCCTCGCAGGCGTTGAACAGGTGCGCGCCTTCGGCGCCCGCCAGGTGCAGTTTCACGTGCGGATGTCTTCCTGAAGATGATTCGCGGCTGCAGGGTGCGCTGGTGGATTGCGACAAGCGCTTGCAAAACATACAATTATAGCTTTACCTACCGCTGGGGCCGCGCATGAATCCTGTAGATCCTTCCCATCGCGGGGCGGCTCCGTCGACCGAATTTCCGCGCATCAAGCGCCTGCCCCCCTATGTCTTCAACATCACCGCCGAGCTGAAGCAGGCGGCTCGCCGCCGTGGCGAGGATGTCATCGACCTGTCGATGGGCAATCCGGATGGGCCGACGCCGCCACATATCGTCGAGAAACTCGTCGAAACCGCCAGCCGCGGAGACACGCATGGCTACTCGGTGTCCAAGGGCATTCCGCGCCTGCGTCGTGCGATCACGAACTGGTATGGGCGTCGCTATGGTGTCGATCTGGATCCCGACAGCGAAGCCATCGTCACGATCGGATCGAAGGAAGGTCTCGCCCACCTGATGCTGGCGACGCTTGACCGGGGTGACACCGTTCTCGTGCCCAACCCGAGTTATCCGATTCACATCTACGGGGCCATCATTGCGGGTGCCGACATCCGGTCGGTGCGCATGACCCCCGGGGTCGACTTCTTCGCCGAACTCGAGCGCGCCATTCGCGAGAGTTTCCCCAAGCCCAAGATGATGATTCTCGGGTTCCCGTCGAACCCGACCGCCCAGTGCGTTGATCTGCATTTCTTCGAGCGCGTGGTCGCTCTGGCGCGCGAGCACGGCATCTTCGTGGTGCACGACCTTGCCTACGCCGATATCGTCTATGACGACTACAAGGCCCCTTCGATCATGCAGGTGCCCGGCGCGCGCGATGTTGCGGTCGAGTTCTTCACCATGTCGAAGAGTTACAACATGGCGGGTTGGCGCATCGGCTTCATGGTAGGCAATCGCGAACTGGTGTCGGCACTTGCCCGCATCAAGAGTTACCACGACTACGGCACCTTCACCCCGATTCAGGTGGCCTCGATCGTCGCCCTCGAAGGGCCGCAGGAGTGCGTCGAGGAGACGCGGCTGAAGTACCAGCGGCGACGCGACGTGATGGTGAAGGGTCTGCATGAGGCGGGCTGGATGGTCGAGAACCCGAAGGCTTCGATGTACATCTGGGCCGAGATCCCCGAGCCCTATCGTGCGATGGGGTCGCTCGAGTTTGCCAAGAAGATCCTTGACGAGGCCAAGGTGGCCGTATCACCCGGCATCGGGTTTGGCGAGTATGGCGATTCGCACATCCGCATTGCGCTCATCGAGAACGAGGCGCGCATCCGTCAGGCCGTTCGCGGCATCAAGGACATGTTCCGCAAGGACGGCCATGCGCTCCTGGCGGCGCCGAAACTGGTGTCGGCATGAGTGCAGGTGACAGTCCCGAGGGCGTGCCGGCAGGCACCGATGCATCCGCGCGGCTGACGCCGATTCAGGTCGGCCTGCTGGGCATCGGAACCGTCGGTGGCGGCACTTTTGCCGTGCTCGCCCGCAATCGCGAGGAGATTCGCCGTCGCGCCGGGCGCGAGATTCGCATCGCGGCGGTGGCCGATCGCGACACGGCACGGGCGGCTCAGGTCATCGCCGCAGCGGGTGTCGAGGCCACGATCACGAGCGATGCCTTCGCCCTCGTGCGTGACCCGGCCATCGACATCGTGGTCGAACTGATCGGCGGCTACACGGTGGCCCGTGAGCTCGTGCTGGCGGCCATCGCAGCCGGCAAGCATGTGGTAACCGCGAACAAGGCCCTGCTGGCCAAGCATGGCAACGAGATCTTCGCGGCAGCCCGCGCGGCTGGCGTCATGGTGGCCTATGAAGCGGCCGTTGGCGGGGGCATTCCCATCATCAAGGCGCTGCGTGAGGGGCTGGCCGCCAATCGCATCGAGTGGATTGCCGGCATCATCAACGGCACCAGCAACTTCATCCTGTCGGAAATGCGCGACAAGGGGTTGGCCTTCGAGACGGTGCTGCGCGAGGCGCAGGGGTTGGGGTATGCCGAGGCCGATCCAACGTTCGACATCGAAGGGATTGATGCAGCCCACAAGCTCACGCTGCTCTCGGCCATTGCCTTCGGTACGCCGATCGAATTCGACCGCGCGCACGTCGAAGGGATATCGAAGCTCGACGCGATCGACATCCGCTACGCCGCCGAGTTCGGATACCGCATCAAGCTCCTCGGCATCACGCGACGGACCAGCAATGGCCTGGAACTGCGGGTACACCCCACGCTCATCTCCGAGCGCCGCCTGATTGCCAATGTCGAAGGCGTGATGAACGCGGTGCTGGTGAAAGGCGACGCAGTCGGTCCCACCCTCTATTGCGGTGCGGGTGCGGGTGCCGAGCCCACGGCCAGCGCCGTGATCGCCGATCTTGTCGATGTGGCCCGCACGCTCGCCGCTGACCCCGAGCACCGGGTGCCGCACCTGGCCTTTCAGGCCGAGAGCATCAGCGCGGTACCCATTCTGCCGATGGCCGATGTGCTCACCAGTTGCTACCTGCGCATGCGCGTGCTCGACCGTCCCGGCGTGCTGGCCGATATCGCGCGCGCCCTGGCCGATCGGGGCGTGTCGATCGAGGCGATGGTGCAAAAGGAGCCGGCAGCGGGCGAGGCGAGCGTGGACATCATCATGCTCACTCATCCGACGATCGAGCGTGCGGTGGACGAGGCCATCACCGTGATCGAGGCGCTGGCGGCCGTGCAGGGCACGGTGACCCGCCTGCGGCGCGAACCCCTTCTGTGATCTGAGATGCGCTATATCAGCACCCGTGGGGGGGCATCGCCACAGACCTTCACCGACATCCTGCTCGAAGGGCTCGCGCCGGATGGCGGTCTGTACATGCCCCAGGCGGTTCCGCGCTTCACCGCGGCCGAGCTTGATCGGATGCGCGGTCTTGACTATGCCGATCTGGCCTTCGAGATCGTGTCGCGCTTCGCCCCCGAGTGGGATGCCACCGATCTTCGCGCCTGCGTGCGGCGCGCCTATTCGGCAGCCCGGTTCGGTGACGTGGCGATCACGCCGCTGCATACGCTCGAGCCCGACCTGCACCTGCTGCGACTCTCCAACGGGCCCACCCTGGCGTTCAAGGATGTGGCGATGCAACTCCTGGGCGAACTCTTCGAGTCATTGCTCGTGCGCCGTGGCGAGGGGCTCAATATTCTGGGCGCCACCTCGGGTGATACCGGGTCGGCCGCCGAATATGCGATGCGCGGCAAGCGGGGCGTGCGTGTGTTCATGCTCTCGCCCGAAGGGCGGATGAGTCCCTTCCAGGCGGCGCAGATGTACAGCCTGCAGGATGCCAATATCCACAACATCGCCATTCGCGGTGTTTTCGATGATTGTCAGGACATCGTCAAGCTGATCGGCGCTGATGCCCCCTTCAAGGCACGCCATCAGATCGGCACGGTGAATTCGATCAACTGGGCTCGGGTTGCCGCGCAGGTGGTGTACTACTTCCGCGGCTGGTTTGCTGCCACGACGCGCAACGACCAGTCGGTTTCCTTCGCCGTGCCCTCGGGCAACTTCGGCAACATCTACGCAGGCTGGGTCGCCCGTGCGATGGGCCTGCCAGTGCGGCGCCTGATCGTTGCCACCAACGAGAACAACGTGCTCGAGGAGTTCTTCCGCACCGGTCGTTACAGGGTACGCGATGCTGCCGAGGTTCACTACACATCGAGCCCGTCGATGGACATCTCGAAGTCATCGAACTTCGAGCGCTACATGTTCGACATGGTCGATGCCGATCCGGCCCGCCTGCGCGAGTTGTGGAGCGCCATCGATCGCACAGGCGCCTTCGACATCAGCGGCACGCCACTCTTTGATGCCGTGCGCGCCAGCGGCTTCGTGGCCGGCGCCAGCACCCACGCCGATCGGCTCGACACCATTCGGCGGGTGGATGCACGCCACGGCATGGTGATCGATCCGCATACGGCGAATGCGGTCGCAACCGGGCTCAGGTTGCGCGAACCCGATGAGCGTCTGCTGTGCCTGGAGACCGCATTGCCCGCCAAGTTTGCCGACACCATTCGCGAGGCGCTCGGGCACGATCCTGACCGGCCCTCCGGCTACGATCGGATCGAGTCCTTGCCACAACGGGTGACGGTGCTCGATGCCGATGCGGCGCAGGTTCGCCGCTACATCGAAGAGCACGCGCAGTGAGCGAATCTGAAGCCGTCTCGACCGAGCGCAATGTGCTCGGAGAGCCGTTGCTGGCCTGCAGTTTTTCGCCGTTGACCGGGTACTTTCGTGATGGCAGTTGTGCCATGAACGAGGTGTCGAACGTGGCGCACCTGGTCTGCGTGAAGGTGACCGCCGAGTTTCTCGAATTCAGCGTGAGCCGGGGCAACGACCTCGTGACCCCGCGACCGGAACTGCGTTTCCGTGGCCTCAAGCCGGGTGATCGGTGGTGTCTGCACGTGCTGCGCTGGGTCGAAGCCTGGGAGGCTGGCATGGCCCCGCGCGTCATTCTTGAATCGACCCACGAACGGGTGCTGAAGTACGCGCCCTTGTCGGCGCTTCGGCGTCACGCTGCCGACGGGGCGTGACAAGGCGCTCCTTGCCACCAGCGGATGCTCTCTGGCGCCCGATTCGGGTGGCGCGCACCGGCCTTCGGCAAACTGTCCCCTCCTTTCATGCGGAGGCCGGGCAATGGATGTCGATCAGAGTGGCGATCAGACGACTTTCTTCCGCGGGCAGCAACGCGCGCCGTGCCCCGATGAGGAGCCAGTCGCGGCGGTCGAGGCGCGGCGCCAGTACGCCCTGCTGACGGGGGCGTTGCCCGATGAGGCCGAGGGTTTTGCCGAGTCGATCGCCGCATCGATGCCCCCCGACCACCGAGTCCCGGAGCGCCTCCTCAGGGCGCAGCCTCGAGCGAGATGGCCTGGCTCTGCAGCGGCCTGAACGGGTTGGGTTGCCGGGTGTCGATCGTCACCTTCACCCAACCGACGGTGGGCGAGCCAGGTACTTCGAGTCGCCACGCGGTACGCACGATGGCGCCCTGCTCGTCGCGCAGGGGCTGATTGAACTGGTAGCTGTGGGTGTCTCCGTGCACGAGGAGAAGAGGCGCATCGAATTCGCGTGCCAGGGCGAGCAGGTCGGCCTTGAATGCGTGAAAGCCGTCGCGCCGGGCGATCGGACCCTCGCGAGCGCGATCGAAGAGCGGGTTGCCATGGATGAAGAGCACCATGGCGCCGGCTTGCCGCGCGCGAGCCACCTCGAGCGCATGGCGCAACCAGCGTCGGTTGGCCTCCGTGCGTTGCTCGCGCTCGGTATCGGGTGTCCCTGGGCGGCTCATGTTGTTGTTGCTTCCAGGCAGGTTGATGGCGATGAAGGTGACGCCCGAGGCGTGCCAGAGCCGGTTCTCGGGCAGGGCCAGCGGGTTGCCTTCGTGCGCTGCCTGGCGTTCGAGGCCGTGGACGGCTGGCAGTGCCGGCCAGCCCTCAAGCAGGTGTCGGCGCCAGAAGGTGAGGCGTTCCTGCGGGTCGTAGCGGCCGGCTTCGGGCCGGTGGCAGTCGGTCCACTCGTTGTCGCCCGGCAGGAGAATGAAGGGACGCCTGATCTGTTCGAGTTGTCGTCGTCGTCCGGACAGCAATTCGTCCGAGCAGGGCGACTGGCCGCTCTTGAGGTCACCGACATGCACGATGAATTCGACCTCGGCCCGGTTGAGGGCAGGCATCATCCGGTCCAGTCCACGTTCCTCGGCCATCGAGTACGGGGTATCGCCAAACACGGCGAAGCTCATGGGGGCCGGGGTAGTGCGGGGAGCAGCCCCCGGCGCGGTGGGTGACGCCACGGGTTGCGCGCTCGTGGCGATGCCGCCGGGTGGGTTGACCTGTGCACACGCGCCGATGGTGAGCGTGACAACGCTGCCCGCGACGATGGTGCTGGCGAGTCGGGCCAGAGCCCGCACGAGCGTCGGCACCCGCGCCCGCACGCGTGTCGGACCCTGTACCGGACCGCTTGCCGGACTCTGTACCGGACCGCTTGCGGGCGTCGATGCAAGGTGCTTGAACGAGGCAAGTGTCATCGGACTATTCGTCATCGGACTATTCCGTGGCAAGGTGGCATCGCCGCGCGGGCGTCTGGCCAATGATCAGGCTTTCTTGAGTCGGTACAGTGTCTCGAGCGCTTCCCGCGGCGACAGTTCGTCGGGTTCAATCGACTCGAGCAGATCGAGCGCCGGATGGCGCGGCGCCTCGGGTGGCAGCGGTGCGGCGGCAAAGAGGTCTGCCTGGGGGCCACGCTGCAGGCTCTGATCTTCGAGTTCCTGCAGTTTGCGCCGTGCCGCACGGATCACCGGGCCGGGCACCCCGGCCAGTTGTGCTACCGCAAGGCCGTAGCTCTGGCTGGCCGGGCCCTCTTCGACGGCATGCAGGAACACGATGGAGTCGCGGTGCTCGACGGCATCGAGGTGGACATTGGCCAGTTGCCTGAATTCCTGCGCCAGTTGCGTGAGTTCGAAATAGTGGGTGGCAAAGAGCGTGTGGGAGCGGTTGCGCTCGACCAGATGCCGCGCGATGGACCAGGCGAGCGCCAGGCCGTCAAAGGTCGAGGTACCCCGCCCTACCTCGTCCATGAGCACGAGGCTTTGCTCGGTGGCATGGTGCAGGATTTGCGCGCTTTCGGTCATCTCGACCATGAAGGTCGAGCGCCCGCCCGCCAGGTCATCGGCTGCGCCGATGCGTGTGAAGATCTGGTCGATCGGGCCGATGCGCATGCGCGCGGCCGGTACCGGGGCCCCGACGTGGGCAAGAAGCACCAGGAGCGCCACCTGCCGCATGTAGGTCGATTTGCCTCCCATGTTCGGGCCGGTGATGAGCAGCATGCGCCGTGTGGTGCCGAGCCTGCAGTCATTGGCGATGAAGTGCTCGACCTGGTCTTCCACGACTGGATGGCGCCCCTGTTCGATCTCGACGACCGAATCGCCGACCAGTTCGGGGATGGTCCAGCCACGCCGGTTCGCAATGGCAGCGAGGGTTGCCAGCACATCGACCGCTGCCAGCGCCTGGCCGATGGCTTGCAGTTGCACGAGGTCGACCGAGAGCGTCTCGAGCAGGGCTTCATAGAGCGACTTTTCGAGGGCGAGCGCGCGGTCGTTGGCCGACAGCGCACGGTCTTCGAAGGCCTTCAGTTCAGGGGTGATGTAGCGCTCGGCATTCTTCAGGGTCTGGCGACGACGGTAGTCATCGGGGATGCGCTCGGTGTTGGCGTGAGTCACCTCGATGTAGTAGCCATGTACCCGGTTGTACTCGACCTTGAGCGAGGCAATGCCGGTTCGCTCCCGCTCGCGCAATTCCATCTGCAGCAGGAATTCGCCGCTGCCTTGCTGCAGGCACCGCAGTTCGTCGAGCGCCGCCTCGTAGCCAGGTGCGATCACGCCACCGTCGCGTACCATCGCAGCCGGTTCGTTCGCGATCGCCCGTACCAGAAGTTCGGTCGCCGCGATCGGTTGGCCCAGCGTGTTTGCGTAGCCGGTCAGGAGCGGGTCTGCGAGGGCGGCAAGCGTTGCCTGCAGCGCCGGCAAGTGCAGGAGCGTATCGCGCAGGGCTGCGAGTTCGCGCGGACGCACGCTCTTGAGAGCAATGCGTGCCGCGATGCGTTCGACGTCGGCAAAGGCCCTCAGATGGGTACGCAGGGTCGTGGGTTCACCCAGCGATGCGATGGCCGATTGCCGGGCGAGGACCCGGCTTCGATCGCGCGGCGGATGATGCAGCCAGTGGCGCAGTTGGCGTGAACCCATCGACGTGGCGCACTCATCGAGGAGCCGGAACAGCGTGGGGCCCGGGATGCCGCGCAGGGTCTCGGTGATTTCGAGATTGCGCCGCGTCGCGGCATCCATGCGCACGAATTCGCTTTCGTCCTCGCGGGTGATGGCGTTCACATGGGCGATCGACTGACCTTGCGTTCGCCGGGCGTAGCCGAGCAGGGCTCCGGCGGCACCCTGCGCGAGTGGCAACTCGGCGATACCGAACCCCTCGAGGCTCGCGCTGCGAAACTGCTCGCAGAGCGCCCGCGCGCCGCTGTCGGCGTCGAAGTGCCAGACCGGCAGTCGCGTCGTGGTGGCGCCAGCCGGCAAGCCCGCGATGGCATCGTCGGCGATCAGGACCTCGGCCGCCCCGATCCGGTCGAGGGTGCCGGCGAGCCGCGCCAGGGGTACCTCGGTGGCCCTGAAGACGCCGCTGGCCAAGGTGAGCCAGGCCACGCCTGCGGTCTGTCGGTCGATGGCTACGGCCGCGAGAATACTGTCCGCCTTGTCATCGAGCAACGTTGCATCGGTGAGCGTGCCCGGGGTGACGATGCGCACGACCTTGCGCTCGACCGGGCCTTTGCTGGTGGCCGGATCGCCGATCTGCTCGCAGATGGCGACCGATTCGCCGAGTCTCACCAGCTTGGCCAGATACCCGTCAAGGGCGTGAAAAGGGACGCCCGCCATGGGAATCGGCGCACCTGCCGATTGGCCGCGTGCGGTGAGCGTGATGTCGAGGAGGCGTGCTGCCCGCTCGGCATCGCCGAAAAAGAGTTCGTAGAAGTCGCCCATCCGATAGAGCAGCAGCGTCTCGGGGTGGTCAGCCTTGAGTCGAAGGTATTGCTGCATGACCGGGGTGTGTTGCGGAGTGTCTGCCATCGGCGACGCCTGTCTTCGTTCTGCGGGAGGGGTTGACGGTCTGTCAGGCGGGGTAGAGATGCGACGCGCACGCACTGCACGGCATCATCTGGACGCATTATCCCTCGCGCCGACGAGGGGTGCCCAGTGCCGTCGGGCGGCGTTTGCGACGTGTGTCCGTCGGGCACGCCCGTGCCGGGCTCCTTCAGGGTGCGTCCCCATCTCGTACGCGTATTCGAAATCGGATCACAATGCGCCCGAGGAGGAGACGGGCATGAATTTTCTTGCGGGCTTCTGGTACGCGGCGGGCTGGTCGACCGAGATCACGACAAAGCCGCTGGCACGACGCATTCTCGATCAACCGGTGGTGCTCTATCGTACCGAAGCGGGGCAGGCGGTCGCGCTCGACGATTGCTGCCCGCACCGCATGGTGCCGCTCTCGCGCGGCACGGTCGAGGGCGAGAGCCTGCGCTGCGCTTATCACGGCTTGCGATTCGATCGTGGCGGCCGGTGCGTCGAGATTCCCGGGCAGACTCATGTACCGGCCCGTGCTTCGGTGCGTGCCTGGCCGCTGGTCGAACGCTGGCAATTTGCATGGATCTGGATGGGTGATCCGGCAGAGGCCGATCCGGCGCTGATTCCGACCTTGCCCTGGCTCGATTCACCGCTCTGGGTGGCGTCGCGCGGCTGCATGACCTACGCCTGCAACTATGTGCTGCTGCTCGACAATCTCATCGACCTCTCGCACACCACGTTCGTGCATCGCAGCACCATTGGCACCGAGGATGTGGCGCGCACCCCGGTGAAGACCACCGCCGATGGCCTGCGTGTTCTGGTCGAGCGCGAGATGACCGACACGGAGCCGTCGCGGCTCTACCGCAGGGCGGGCGACTTCGCCGGGCGCGTCGATCGGTGGCAGCGGATCGAATATTCGCCCCCGACGCGCGTGGTCATCGACGCCGGTGCGGTGTCGGTCGACCCGGCCGAGGGCAGTCGCCGCATCGATACCCGGGTCATCAACCTGATCACGCCCGAGACCCCCCGAAGTACCTTTCACTTCTGGGCGTTCGCGCGTGATTTCAAGCTCGATGACGCTGCGCTGACCGACGAAATCGGCGAGGCATTGGTCGTGACCTTCAATGAAGACCGCGTTCTCATTGACGACCAGCAGCGCATGCTCGATGCCCGGCCGCAGCAGCGCATGCTCGACAACGCAGCCGATCAGGGCGTGGTGCTGGCTCGACGCATGATCGATCGACTGTTGCGCGATCAGGGCGGACTGGCTCCGGGCACCTGACTCACGGGTCGCTCGCGACGAAGACCCCAGACGATGCACACGGCACCGGCCAGGTTTCCCAGGGCCAGGCCGACAAAGAGGGTCGACAATCCAGCGCCGCGTGCGAGTGCCGCGCCGGCCACAAGCGTTCCGGTGACCATGAAAAGGGCATTCACGATGTTGTTGGTTGCGATGGTGCGCGATCGATGGCCAGCCTCGGCATGAACCTGCAGCAGGGTGTAGAGCGGCACGATGAAGAGGCCGCCGCAGAGACCGATCATGACGAGGTCTGTCATCACCCGAATCGAACCGGCGGTGGCGAGGACGCTTGCAAGGTCAAGGGGTGAGGCACCGGTGGTGATCGCGGCAGAATCGGTCGCCAGATCGAGCGCAAAGAGGCTGAGACCGCTCGCGCCTGCCATTGACCAGCCCCAGGCTGCGGCGCGTCGGGCGATGCGGGCGCAGATCATCGAGCCGGCGCTTACCCCCAGCGTGAAGAGGGCAAGCATGAGTGTCACGGTCGACTCGGCGCCGCCCAGCACCTGGCGGGCAAAGGCCGGAATCTGCGCCAGCAGCACCGCCCCGTAGAGCCAGAACCACGAGACGCCCAGCGTGGCCAGCCCGATCGTCCGGTGAGCGGCGAGCCTCCTGAGGCTGCGCCAGGTCTCGCCGAAGGGCTTGATCGGCGCGGCGCGCATCGACGCCACGCCGGGCGCTGCCGGGATGCTCGTGCTCGTGGCAAAGCCGACGAGTGCGATGGTGAGTCCGGTCGCGCCGATCATCAGGCCTGCCTGCTCGCTGGCGGCAAGCACGCCGCCCAGGAGGGTACCGAGCAGTATCGCCGTGAAGGTGCCGACCTCGATCAGCGCATTGGCCGCCGTGAGTTCCTCGGGCGGCAGGTGTTCGGGCAGGATCGCGTACTTCACCGGGCCGAAGAAGGTCGAGTGCAGCCCGAGGAGGCCGATCGCGCCCAGAAGCACGGCGATGCTGTGTGCCGCCAGGCCGACGCCCGCGATGAGCACGATGACGATCTCGAACGCCTTGACCCACCGTGCGATCAGAGCCTTGTCGTGGCGGTCGGCCAGTTGCCCGGCGAGTGCCGAGCACAAGAAAAAAGGCAGGATGAAGAGTCCCCCGGCCAGATTGGCCAGTACGCCCGCATCGATCGAGGTCCACTCACCGGAACGGAAGGTGAGCAGGATCACCGTGGCCGCCTTCAGCACGTTGTCGTTGAGCGCGCCCAGGAACTGGGTGGCAAAGAGCGGCAGAAAGCGGCGCGTGCGCAGCAGGCGCAGGCTCGACGGCATGTTGCGAGGTGCTGTCGCTCTGCGTTCGCTGCGAAAACGCTGTGTCATGGTGCGATGACCATGCTCTCCAGACCGTGACGCTTCGCGGACTCGAGCAGATCACCTTCGAGTTTTACACGTCGGACGAAGGCATTGACCCGATTGAGCCAGCGCTCTTCACCGGGCCGGATGGCGAAGGCATACGAGGTGATCTGGAAGGGCGATGCAGGGGTGATCGCGCGTGCCCAGTCGGTCGTGTCGATCATGCGCCGGGCGTAGGCGGCATCGGTCATGAAGACATCGGCGCGGCCTGCCTCGACCGATTCGTCGCGCGCCCGGGCGCTGCCGGCCACGAGGAGTTCGGCACGCTTGAGGCGCGCTCGCATCAGGGGTTCGTGATAGGTGCCGCGGGTCACCGCCACGAGGACGCCCGTGCGATCGATGTCGATCCAGGTGCGAATCCGTTTATTGCGGCGGTGAACGATCGCGACGACGTCACTGGCCAGATGCGGTTCGGTCAGAAGCAACCTGCTGGCGCGTTCGGGCGTGACGCCGATGCCAAACATGGCGATGTCGCAGCGCCGCTGCGTGACATCCTCGATCAGGTGTGCAAAGGAGCTGTCGATGAATTGCGCCGAGACGCCGAGCTCGCTCGCCAACGCCTTTGCGAGGTCGATATCGATGCCGGACAGCGTCAGGTCGCGCGGATTGCGCCAGGTGATGCCGTAATATTCGGGCCAGATGCAGACTATCAGCGCCGAGCGCGCGCCCACCTCGTCGAGCACGTCGGCGTGCGCAGCCGCGGCGGTCCACATCAGCGCGATGCCGGCAAGCAGCGTGCGAAGGGCGAGGGCGATGAAGGACGGCAGCGCTGCCAACGATCGGTTACGGTCCAACCATGCGCGGGAGAGACCGCGTCGTGCGGGGCCGGACTCACGCCCTTCATCATCAGCCGAAGTCTGCACGAGCACATCTCCCGTGATGCCTCATGGTGGCAAAGACGCTCCGCCGAGCATGCGCATGGGTGGAAACGTCAATGCACCGAAATATGAATCGGGTTTGATTCGCTGGAATTCAGTATGCATTGATTTTCGAGAATTGCTCTGCATCCGGGCGTGCCGACCTTCGCGGGGGCGGCCTCCCGCAGCCATCCGGCGCGGGCGGTCTCAAGCCGCCGACTCGTTGCCGGTGAACCGCGCGTCGTAATAGAGCGTACGGCCTTGTCCGTCACGAACGGCCTTGAGGCTGAGCCCGCGTGTCGATCGCGGACCCGCCTCACCCTCCAGTTTCACCATGCCCGACCACTCGTCAAAGGGGCCCTGGGCCAGACGCAGCCACTCCGAGTCCATGTCACGTTCGCGCAGGAGGCGTTGCAGGCGCCTCAGGTACCCGAGCGCGACCGACCAGGCCGTGGCAAGCAGCGACAACACGATCACGGTGACTGTCAGGGCCTCCCACCGCCAGGCGGTCATCGCCCTGCTGATGTTCATGTCGACAAGAATCAGGAGCGGGTAGGCGCGGGAACTGCGCCACGCGGCGAGTGTCGGGGTGCCGTCGGCGGTCGCGTGAATGAGTCCGGCATCGCGTGAGCCGCGTTGCGCGAGGACGGTGCTGACGATCGCGGGCGGCGGCGGCCGAGTCGTGGTGCCCAGGAGCGTTGTCCCGTCGTAGCGCAGCAGGTGAACCGTGCCGATCGCGGGCCCGACCTGGGCGTCGAAATGGGTCACGAAGTAGTCGGGATTGAGTGATGCCAGGAGCTTGACGGGCGGGGCCGAGAGGGGACGTATCTCGCGCATCACCGGCAGGTAGGCCGTGAAAGCGAGCACGCTTGTCGACGGGTTGGGCAGGGTCGCGAGGTCGCGTCCCGGCAGTGCGATACCGACCCGCAGGCGTGCCGCGGTGCCGGGACCGGTCGGAAAGAATGGCCCCACGGGGATCGCCACGCCGATGTTGACCGGATTCGAACTGTGGGCAACCCGTCCGTCGGACCCGATGATGGACATCGAGCGAACCTGGGGCATCCCTTCGATGGCAGCCGTGAGTTCGTCGGACCTGCTCGTGGTGCTCGTGGTGCTCGTCGTGCGCCCGACCATTTCGATTGAAACGTCGACGACGCGCAGACTCTGCGTGACGTGGTCCTCCAGTCCGCGCGCAGCGCTCGTGGCGGCAGCAATTTGCGCATCGAGCACGGCGGCGTGCAGTCGCCAGAGGGTGGCCACGGTCGCTCCGCAGACGACGGCGGTCAGCACTGCGAGGAGCCCGATGACAAGGCGGTGCGCCTGGCGCTGTCTCTCCTCGAATCGGGAGGGGAACGAGGGATTGTTGCGTGCCTGGCGGAGCAGATCAAGCAGGCGATCCTGAATCGTCATGGCGGCGGAAGGAGGTCTGGGGTTGGGTTTGTCGACGATTCGAGCGGGCACACTGTGCAGGATATGCTACCCGGTGCAATGGGTTCGGGCCGGGATTTCCTGCAGTTCTCCTGATCGGACGAGGATGGCGTCGGGGCCCTGCAACTCGCCGCGCCCCTCGTTCGAACCGTTGCAGTCCCGATGGCGCATCGCCGAAGCCCGATATACTCGGTGCACAAGAATTGCATCATCCGGCCAGGAGACACCGCATGCAGCAGCACCCGTCGTCCACGACCCTTGACTTCGATCGTTTTCGACTCAAGGGGCTGATTGAACGCATGGCGGGCGCTGGCGAAGTCGACGTGCGCGATGCGCCGATCGATCTGGTGGACATGGCGAGTGTGCTCGATGGCAACGTGCGCGCCGTCTGGTTTCGCAAGGCTGGCCCCGAGCAGGCCGCGGTGGTCGGCAACGTCATGGGGTCGCGTCGGCGCATCGCCATGGCCCTCGACACCGACGAGGCCGGGTTGCCGGGCGTCTTTCGCAAGCGGCTCGAAACGGTTCATCCACCGATCGAGGTACCTTCGAGCCAGGCACCGGTGCATCAGGTCATCCTCACCGGGGCCGACGCCGACTTCACCCGATTGCCGGTGCACCTCCAGCATGGTCGCGATGGTGGCCCCTACATCTCGGCCGGCATCGACTTCGTCATCGATCCGGCGACAGGCTGGACCAACGTCGGCATCCGGCGTCTCATGGTTCGGGGCCGCCAGACCGCAGGCATCGACCTGAACGCACCCTCTGACCTGCGCGCGATCTACCTCGCGGCGGTGTCAAGGGGCGAGCGTTTGCCAGTGGCGTTTGCGGTCGGATCACACCCGGTGGATTTCCTCGGTGCCATGGTGAGTGCTGCACCGACGGATGAACTGGCGCTGCTCGGATCGGCACGCGGCATGCCCGTACCCACCGTCAAGTGCGTCACCAGCGACATCCGCGTGCCCGCCGATGCCGAGTACATCCTCGAGGGCTACCTCGACGCCCGCGGTCTGGTCGAGCCCGAGGGACCCTACGGCGAGTATCTGGGCTACTACGGTCTTGTCAAGCGCAACCCGGTATTTCACCTGACGGCCATCACGCACCGGCGCGATGCGCTTTTTCAGACGGTCACCATCGGTGGCCGCTGGGCCGGACGCACCGACACGGCGCTCATCGGTGCGATCAAGACCGAGGCCACGGTGTGGCAATCGCTGCGAGCGGCGGTGCGGGAGCCGGTGGCGGTGTGCTGCACATCGACCAGTGGTGGCATGTACAACGTCCGGGTGTCCTTGCGTCAACGCGTACCCGGCGAGGCTCGCAACGCGATCGCGGCGGTCTTTGCCTCGCTGGCCGATGTGAAGCACGTGTTCGTGGTTGATGACGATGTCGATGTCTTCTCCGACGAGCAGATCGACTGGGCGCTGGCGACGCGCTTCCAGGCCGACGAAGACTTCGTGGTCGCGAGCGGTTTTCGCGCCGTTCCGCTTGACCCATCGCTCAAGGGCAAGCGTCAGGGTGCCAAGGCCGGGTTCGACTGCACCCGGCCTTTCGGGAAGGGTGCCTCCTTCGAGTACGAGATTCCGATGCCGCCCGTGCTGGGCGACAGGCCGCGCTCGAGCGTGGAGGAGGCCTTGACGGCGGGGCCGCACAGCTACCTCGAACTGATGGAGGTGCTCGGCACGCGAGACGGGCGCGAGGTGGCCGTCGAACTCGAACGCATCGATGCATCCGGGCGCCTGACGCGACTGGACGATGGTCGTTACCGCATCGCCTGACCACGAGGATAGGGGAGACAGAGACATGAAGACTCGCAAGCGCCTGGGGGCCCTGCTGGCACAGACAGCCTGGGTGGTCGCCATCGGTTCAGGGGTACCCGCAGCATGGGCGGCCGATCCGATCAACATCGGCATGATTGCGCCGACCACCGGCGTGATGGCCACCGTCGGGCAGCGACAACTGGCGACCGCGCAGTGGTGGGAAGGCGAAGTGAACGGCAAGGGCGGCATCAAGGGTCGCCCGGTGCGGCTCATTCATTGCAATGACGAGGCCAACCCCGAGAAGGCGGTGAGTTGCGTGCGCGACCTCCTCGCGCGGGGGTCGGTGCTCCTCATCAACAGTTCGGTCACCGGACCCATCCGCGCCACCATGCCGCTGATCCGCAACGGACCGGTGATGGTGACGCCATCGCCCAATGTCATGCCCGAGCCCAGTTCCTACGTGTTCCAGACCAGTCCGTCCGACATGGATCTGACCCGGGCGCTGGTCGAATATCTGCACCGGAGCAAGGTCGATTCGATCGGCGTGATTGCCGCGACCGATGCGAGTGGCGAGTTGGGCGTGAACACCGTCAAGACGCTTCTGCCGGCGTCATCGATCAAGTTCCACCTCGCGCGCATCGACCTGCGCGCCACTGACGCCTCGATTCAGCTCGCCCAGGTGGCGAAGTCCGATGTGCGACTCATCTACTCGACCTATTCGGGCGGTGGGGCTGCCACGGTGGTGAAGAGCTTCAACAATCTGGGCCTCGAGCAGCCGCTGGTGGTGAGTTATGCCAACCTGTCCGACCAGTTCATCGCGCTCATCCGGAACGACATGCCTCGGCGCCTGCTCGGGCTGGGCCTGAAGGGAGTGGTACCGGAGCTCCTGGCCGACCCGGCCGAGCGTGAGCGGGTTGCCTACTTTGCCCGTGCCTGGCAGCAGGCGAAGGGCGACTCGATCGATCAGTTGAACCTCAATGCCCTCACGCTGGTGGATACGATCGAGGCCATCCTGCGCAATGGCCCGGACACGGCGGATGCGGCGGCGGTGAAGGCCTGGCTCGAGAAGACGCCGGTGCGCAGTTTTCAGACCTTGCGCTTCTCGCCGCAGAGCCACATCGGCATGAACGAGAGCCACGCGGCCATCCTCGAGTACAAGGGCGGTCGCTGGGTGCCAGCGCCACCCGTGCAGTGAGACTGAGCCGGAGCGCCTGATGTCGAGTTTCGTTCGGGTTGTGATCCGTTGAATCTTTTCACGCAGTCGATCTACAGCGGACTCACTTCGGGTGCGGTCTATGCGCTGCTGGCGATGGGTCTTGTCATCGCGTTCCGAACGACCCGGGTGGTCAATCTGGCGCACGGCGAGAGTTACGCGGTTGCCGGGCTCGTGATCGCGATGCTCGATCGCGCCGGCTTGCCGCTGGCGCTGGCACTGGGGTCGGGGGTGCTCATCGCCATGGCGTATCTGTGGGCCATGGACCGGGTCCTGTTGCGTCCCCGATCGAGCTGGCCGGTGGCGAGCCTCATCCTCATCACGCTGGGCATGGCCTTTCTGACCCGCGGTGTCCTGCTCGTCGTGGCCGGGGTCGACCCGCTCTCCTTTCCGCGCCTCGTGGCGGGGCCGCCGCTGCGCTGGGCCGGGGGTATCCTGCCGCGTCAGGCGCTGCTGCTCATCGTCACGAGCATCGTCGCCGCGGTGGCCGTGGCCGTGTTTCTCGGTCGTACCCGCTTCGGTCGCCAGTTGCGCGCCACTGCCGAGCATCCGGATGCCGCGCAACTCATGGGCGTGAACGTGGCCGCCACGCGCGCCGCCGCCTTTCTCCTCGCGGGGGGGCTGGGCGGACTGGCCGCTGCGCTCCTCGTGCCGCTGGTGCCGGTGGATTTCCAGACCGGCCTGGGCATGACCTTGCGCGGCTTCATCGCGGCCGCTCTCGCAGGCATGGTGCCCGGCGCGGCCGTTCTTTGCGGCTTCATCCTCGGCCTGTTCGAGGCGTTCGTGACGAGCTACGGGGGCGCGCTCGCGAGTGACCCGGTGGTGTTCGTGGTGCTGATCGTGGCCGCGCTCTGGCGCAGTCGCTCGATCCGGTTCGAGGGGAGGGCGCGCGCATGAGCGTATCGGCACGCCCGGTCGTCACGGTGGTCGTCTTGAGCCTCCTTGCCGTGGCCAGCCCCTGGGCCGGGGTTCCCGGCTGGACGCTGTCAGTCGCCACGGTCGCGGCGTTCACCGCGTTGGCACTGCTCGGTCTCAATCTCGTCTTCGGGGTGCTGGGGATGCTCGCCTTCGGACAAGCGGCTTTCGTGGCCCTGCCCGGGTATGTCGCCGGCATGCTCGAAGTCGCGGGACTGCCAACCCTTGCGGCCGTGCTGGCTGGCATCGTCGTCACCGTGCTGGTGGCAGCCTTGGTTGCACGCATCTTCGTCCACCTGCCGGGTACCTACTTTGCCGTAGGAACGCTTGGGTTTTCCTTCGTGGTCGAGGGGCTGGCGCGCGCCTTTCCCGAGTGGACCGGCGGCGCCTCGGGCCTGGTCTTTGCCACCGGACGCGATATCGGGCCACTGGCCTGGTATGCCCTGTCGGTGAGTGCGCTTCTTGCAGGGCTTGTTCTGTGGCACCTGACGGTACGCACCGATCGCGACCGGCGACTGCGCACGGTGCGCCATGACGAACTGGCAGCGGCGGTCATCGGTATCGATGTCGCGACGGTGAAGGTACGCATGTTTACCCTCTCCAGCCTCTTCTGTGCGGTGGCCGGGGTCGGACTCGCCTACTACGTCGGGGTGCTGGTGCCCGAAGGTGCCGGGGTCAACCGCTCGCTCGAATATGTCGGGACGCTGCTGCTGGGGGGCGCCGGGTCGATGCTCGGGCCGATCGTGGGGGCGGCGCTGGTGCAGTGGCTCTTCGTGGTGGCCGGTTACGGCAAGCAGTTCGAACTGCTGCTCTATGGCGCCGCGTTCCTCGGCGCCGTGCTTTACGCTCGCCACGGCCTGGTCGGTCTGGCAGCACCGATCTGGCGGCGGTTCGTCGAACCGTCTGATTCAGGCCGGGTCAAGCCGGCGGCGCACGCGGGTGGCGTCGGGCCGACACCATCGCCGTCCATGGTGCCGTCTGTCGCATCGTCCGTGGCGCAGGGCGCCGTCACAGCGGGCACGCAGCCCGCGATGTCCGAGGCGTTGCGTGTAGAGCGCGTGTCCAAGCGCTTCGGCGGCGTGCAGGCCTTGCACGAGGTGTCCTTCAGCGTATGCCACGGCGAGGTCTTTGCGCTGGTCGGGCCCAATGGGGCGGGCAAATCGACCCTCTTCAATGTGATCTGCGGCGTCGAGCCACCGAGTGCCGGTCAGGTTCTGCTCGAGGGTGAGCGTATCGATACGCTGCCCATCCACGAGCGCGCATCCCGCATCGGGCGGGCCTTCCAGGTGGCGCGTCTCGTACCCGGCCTGAGCGTGCTCGAGAACGTCGTGACGCGACTCGATCAGATTGCCCGCGACCTGCCCGAGGGCATGCGTCGGGCAGCGGCCCTGCGGCAACTCGAACAGTTCGGGCTCCAGGGATTGGCCATGCACGATGTGGGCGTACTGGCTGCCGGCCAGCACAAGCTGGTTGATCTCGCGCGGGCAGCGGTCGGAAGCCCGCGCGTGGTCTTGCTTGACGAGCCGGCGGTGGGACTCACGGCCGACGAACTCGATCATCTGCGGCGCCTTCTGATGGAACTGCGCGCGTCGGGTTGCGCCGTGGTGGTGGTCGAGCACAACATCGCCTTTGTCTCGAGCGTGGCCGATCGCGGGGTGGTTCTGGACGGTGGCGCCCTGATTGCGGCGGGTGACTTTGCCACGATCATTCGCGAGCCCCGCGTGCTTGAAGCGTATTTCGGAGTGCTCTCATGAGCGCGGCATTGGCAGTGGGTGGGCTGGCCGGGGGCTACGGTGCTCTTACGGTCTTCCGTGATGTCTCGTTTCGCATCGAACCCGGCACGACCGTGGGCTTGCTCGGCGCCAACGGCGCAGGAAAGACCACGCTGTTGCGCACGCTCTGCGGTCTGCTCCCGGCGCATGCGGGTTGGGTACGCATGGGCGAAGAAGTACTCGATGGCCTGCCAGCCTGGCAGCGCACGCGCGCTGGCCTCGCCCTGGTGCCCGAAGGGCGGCAGGTCATCGCCGGCTTGTCAGTGGGTGAAAATCTCGAACTCTCGCTCGCGTCGACCCGCCTCGGGTCGGTCGACTACGAGGCGCGCCGTGCGCAGGTGTTCGAACTCTTTCCACGCCTCGCCGAGCGGCTCGATCAGCCCAGTGGCTCGCTCTCGGGCGGCGAGCAGCAGATGCTCGCGATTGGCCGCGCACTGATGCTCGGGCCTCAGGTGCTCATGCTCGACGAGCCCACGCAAGGCCTTGCGCCCGTTGTGGTGCGCCAGGTTCTCGAGGCGCTCCAGTCGTTGCGCGGCCGTTACACGATGCTCGTCATCGAGCAGAACAGGGCCTTTCTCGACGCACTGGTCGATCACACGCTCACGATGCAGGGTGGGCAGTTGTCGGACTGAAGCTGAATCAGGGAGGCATCAGGCGAAAAGCAGGCCGAGCGCAGGAAGGCCGGGGGGCTGACCGGGCCGTGTCGGTGACCGCTCGAGCGGCACCCGGAGCAGCAGGCTGGGCCGCGCGTTGCGCCGCACTTGCCGTCAGCTTGCACGCAGGCGATGATGAAGAGACAAGAACCGATGGCAGGGAGACGATGATGGTGAAGGGCGCATTTGACAAGGGGTTGCACGATCTGGGGGCGGGCTGCTACGCGTGGATCCAGCCCGATGGCTCCTGGGGCTACAGCAATGGCGGTCTCATCGTCGATGCCGGCGAGTCGCTTCTGGTGGATACGCTCTACGACCTCGCCAAGACCCGCGAGATGCTCGAGGGTTATCGCAAGGCCGAACCTTCAGCGGCCACGATCGGCGCCCTCGTCAACACGCATGCCAACGGTGATCACTACTTCGGCAATCAGCTGGTCGACACGCCGCGCATCATCGCCAGCCGCGCCTGCGCCGAGGAGATGCGTCAGCGCCCGCCCGCCCATCGCGCCGAGCAGTTGCGCAACTGGCGTGCGCTGGGTGATGCCGGCATCTTCTACAACGAGAATCTGGGCGGCAAGTTCGACCTCGAGGGCATCGAGCTCGTGTTGCCGACCGAGGTCTTCGACCATCGCATGAGTCTTGCCGTGGGCGCGAAGCGCGTCGAACTGCACAATGTGGGACCGGCGCATACCGGGGGCGATACGCTGGTCTGGTTGCCGCAGGATCGGGTGGTGTACACCGGTGACATCATCTTTGCCCAGGCGCATCCCATCGTCTGGGACGGGCCGGTATCCAACTGGATCAAGGCCTGCGACCTCATGCTGGGCTGGGATGTCGACGTGGTGGTGCCGGGACACGGTCCGGTGAGCGATCTGAAGGCAGTCCGTGCAACGCGGGATTACTGGATCTACCTGAGTGCGGCTGCGCGTGCCCGGTTTGATGCCGGCATGCCGGTCGACCAGGCGGTGCGTGACATTGCACTCGATCAGTTCGACGGCTGGATCGACGAAGAACGCATCGTGGTGAACGTGCACGTGCTCTACGGCGAATTTCAGGGGGCGACACGGGCCCCCGAACTGCCCGCCATGAGTGCCAGGATGCTGCACTATCGCAACGAGCGACGCAGCTGAGCAGGCCCTGTCGGCTTCCGGGTCGAGCAGGCTGGACATCCGATCGGAGACAGGCGCGGCCTTTGCGCGCGAAAGAGGGGCAGAGCGATGCGGTTCGTGACTTATGTGGCAGCGTCTGGCGGGGCGCAAAGGGCGGGGCTGCTTCTCGACGAAGATCGGTCGATTCTCGATCTGCAGCGTGCCTGGGAGATGCTGCACCCGGGCGAGGCGGCACCCGAGGCCATGCGCAGCGTGCTCGGTCTGGTCGAGGGGGGCGATGCGGCACTCGATACCGCCCGTGAACTTCTCGACGCTCGAGCGCGACTCGCCGGTGCGTCGGTTCCGCGCTCTGTCGTGACGCTGCGTGCGCCGATTCCGCGTCCGCCACAGATGCGCGATTTCCTGTGCTTCGAGAAGCATCTCCTGCAGGCCTACACCTCGCTGCGCCGTCTGCGTGCCGAGCGCACGAGTGATCCGCAAGCAGCGATGGCCGAGATGGACGCGAAGGGCATCCTCCAGATGCCTCAGGCCTGGTACGAGCGGCCATACTTCTATCATCCGAACCGGTTGAACGTCATCGGCCACGAGGAGGATGTGCGCTGGCCGTGGTACTGCGAGCAGATGGATTTCGAGCTCGAGTTGGGGCTGGTGATCGGCAAGCCGACCCTCGAGGTGTCACGCGAACGCGCGCTCGATCATGTCTTTGGATACACCATCTTCAACGACGTGTCGGCGCGCGACGAGCAGTCGCGCGAATCGCCTGGCACGCTCGGGCCCGGCAAGGGCAAGGACTTCGACACCGGCAACATTCTCGGGCCTTGCCTGGTGACGGCCGATGAAGTCGGTGATCCCTATGCGCTCACGATGATCGCTCGGGTCAACGGCGAGGAGTGGGCGCGCGGCAGTACGCGCGACATGCACTGGAAGTGGGAAGACTGCATCGCGCACGTGGCGCGCGCAGAGACGCTGGTGCCGGGTGAAGTGCTCGGATCGGGTACGGTCGGTGACGGTTGTGGTCTGGAGCACATGCGGTTTCTGAATCCGGGCGATGTGGTCGAACTGGAAATCGAGCGAATCGGGGTGCTGCGAAACCGCTTCGTGCGCCAGCCGCGCCCGCTGCAGGACGCCGCATGATGGGTGCCTCGATCAGAGCCTCCCGCAGGCTGTTCGCCGCGCTGTGGATCCTCGGGGTTTGGGTAGGGTTTGCAGGCAGCCTCGCACAGGCGCAAGGCTGGCCCGCCCGCCCCGTGCGTGTGGTGGTGCCGTTTCCCGCGGGCAGTTCACCGGACGTGACCCTGCGCATGGTGTCGCCGCGGCTTGCTGAAGCGCTCGGTCAGCCGGTCGTGGTCGAGAACCGGGGCGGGGCTGCGGGCATCATTGGCGCCGAGATCGTATCGCGCGCTGCGCCGGACGGATACACGCTGCTCTATCCGGTGAACTCGGTGATCTGCGCCAATCAGCATCTGTATTCGAAGCTGCCCTACGACCCGATCAAGGGGTTCGTGCCGGTGACGATGACGGTGAATTTCGGGTACGTGCTCCTCGCGCGCACGACCTTCCCGGTGAATGACCTGCGCTCGCTCATCGCCCTGGCGCGTGCCGAGCCGGGCAAGCTCAACTTCGGTTCGGCCGGGCTGGGTGCCGGCAATCATGTGGTGATGGAGATGCTCCTCGAGATGACCGGTACGAAGATGGTGCACATCCCCAACCACGACAGCGCGGTGTCGGTGGCGAGCGGGGCGAGCGACATCTCGATGGTGCCTTCGACCACGGCCATCCCGCTGGTTCGCGGGGGGCGCACCAGGGCGTTCGGCGTAACCCTGCCGACGCGGCTCGCGGCCTTGCCCGATGTACCCGCCATTGGCGAAATCGTGCCTGGTTATGCAGCGGACGCCTGGCACGGATTTCTCGCGCCAGCGGGGACACCGACGGCGGTGGTCGAGCGCATCGCGGTCGAAGTGGGGCAGATCCTGCGCCTGCCCGAGGTCGCTCAGCGCCTGCGTGACATCGGTCTTGAGCCGGTCGGTGATACGCCGGCACACTTTGCCGCCACCGTGCGTGCCGATCACGACAAGTGGGGCAAGGCCATCCGGGCTGCCGGCATCCGGCTCGATTAGACGAGGAACACCATGAAGCACTTCAAGTACACGCGCGGCCTCCACGATCTGGGCAACGGGCTGCACGCCTGGCTGTTGCCCGATGGCAGCTGGGGCTGGTCGAACGCCGGACTCATCGAGGATTCGGGCCAGACCCTGCTCGTCGATACCCTGTTCGATCTGAAACTCACCCGCGAGATGCTCGCTGCCATGCGTGACGCGGTTCCGGCCGCGCACGACATCGGCGCCCTCGTGAACACGCACGGCAACGGCGATCACACCTTCGGCAACGAACTGCTCGAGGGCAAGCGCATCATTGCTGCTGCCGGCTGCGCCGAAGACATGCTTCATCGGCCGCCCGAGCAGCTCGCCCGGTGGCAGCGCGAATGGCAGTCGATGGGTACGGCCGGTCGCTTCTGGTACGAGGTGATGGGCGCGCACTTCGACTTCCAGGGCATTCGCATGGTGCTGCCCAACGAGACTTTCCAGGGCGAAAAGCGGCTGATGGTCGGGAACAAGGAGGTGGTGCTCCTTGAAGTGGGTCCGGCCCATACGCGTGGCGACGTGCTCGTCTACGTGCCGGCCGATCGCACGGTATTCACCGGCGACATCCTCTTCAACGGTGGACACCCGGCCATCTGGGCCGGGCCGGTGTCGAACTGGATCGCGGCCTGCGACCGCATGCTGGGCTGGGACCTCGAGACCGTGGTGCCCGGGCATGGCCCGATCACCGACAAGTCGGGAGTGCGCGAGATGCGCGATTACCTCGCCTACCTGCTGGCCGAGTCGGCCCGCTGTCGCGCTGATGGCATGAGCTTCGAGGCGGCCGCGCGCAAGATCTCGCTCGACCGGTGGGCCAACTGGGGCGAGTCGGAGCGCATCTTCGTCAACGTGCACGCCTGCTATCGCGAGCTGGCGGGCGATGCGGCATCGGCCGAGGAAAAAGGCATTCGCATGGCGCTCCTCGAGATGATGGGCGAGCGTTATTTCGAGATGAAGGCCGCTGGCCATGTGCACGGGCCCGACTGCTCGCACTGAGGCCATCGTCAAAGCTTGTCCTGCGCGGGAGTGGACGCATGAAACTGGTGACATTTGAACGGGCCGGATCGGCGGGCTCCGCGGGTTTGCTTCACGTCGGCGCGGTCGTGGAGGGCGGTGAGCGCGTGGTGGATTTCACCGCGGCTGATCCATCGCCCTGGTTTCGCGACATGCTGGCCCTCATCGATGGTGGCGAGCCGGCCCTCGATCGGGCTCGTGCGCTCGAGCGCGCGGCCGCCCACACGCTCGCCATGGGCGAGGTGAGACTCCTCGCCCCGATTCCGGTGCCGCGCCGCCTGCGCGATTTCCTGTCATTCGAGCAGCATGTGCGCCAGTCGCGCGCCAATCGGCATCTCTTCGGCATTGAAACCGAGCCGCGCGACCCGGCCGCGGTGAAGATTGCCCAGGTCTGGTACGACCGTCCGATCTACTACAAGAGCAACTGCTTCAGCGTGGTGGGTACCGGGGCCGACATCGAATGGCCCACCTACTCGCGCGCCATCGACTATGAACTCGAGGTGGCTCTGGTCACCGGGCGCCGTGGCAAGAACATCAGCGAGGCAAATGCACGCGATTACACCTTCGGCTACTGCATCTTCAACGACTTTTCGGCGCGCGATACCCAGTTCTCGGAAATGCAGGGCACGCTCGGCCCGGCAAAGGGCAAGGACTTCGATACCGGCAATGCGCTGGGCCCCTGGATTGCCACCATCGACGAGATTGCCGATCCGCAGGATCTGGTCATGGTTGCGCGGGTAAACGGCGAGGAGTGGTCACGCGGCAACACCCGAACCATGCATCACTCGTTTGCCAGGCTCCTTGCCTATGCATCGCTCGAGGAAACGGTTTACCCGGGCGAGATTCTCGGCTCGGGTACGGTGGGAGGTGGTTGCGGCAATGAACTCGCCCGCTACATGAAGGACGGCGATGTCATCGAGCTGGAAGCAAGCGGTCTGGGGGTGTTGCGCAATCGCATCGTGGCGCCGCACGTCCCGCAGCCACCCGCTTTCCCGATCAGGGTTTGAGCGGGTCGGGCGCTGGCGGAGGACGACGTGACAATTCGTTCTTCACGGCGCTGTAGGTTGCCACGCAGAAGGGCACCAGGTAGTTGAGCAGCAGGTGCAGCCAGGACACCGGCTCGCCCGCCCACACCCTCGGCCCCTGGTTGATGAGGTTGAGGAGCGTGCCGACGAAGAGCGCAATGCGCAGGGCGTTGCGTGCGATGCGCGGCGAGCCGGCGAGGGTGATGGCGGGGTGTCTGGCGGGTTTCTTCACGCGGGCAATGTCTCCAGCAGGGCTGCCGCCGCACGCTCCGAGACCAGCAGCATGAGCTTCATGCTTGCCCGGGTGGCACCGACATAGATGCGTCGTATCGCATTCCCGTCGAGCGTGTCGAAGTCGACTTCGGTGAGGATCACGCAGGGTGCCGAGCGTCCCTTGAAGCGGTGAACCGAGTCGATCAGGATGTCGCCCTCGGTGTAGACGGCGTTGCCGAAGAGGTCGAACTCGCCGGTGGGCGCACGCAAGGCATGCGGGCCGAGGCGGTCGAAGGGGCTCAAGGCCGAACGCTCCCGGCCTCGATACGTGACGAGTGCAATCTGCGGTGGCTTGAATCCGGCCGCGTAGGCCTGGGTGATGGCGCGCGCGCTCGCCGCAAGCAGTGAGCTGGTGTCGCCGTAGGTCATGATCTCGACCTCGGGCCCCTGCACCGGGCTGCCCGCTTCGATCGGGTGTTCGAGCGGCAGCAGGCGATTGATCGTGTCCCGGATCCGGGCCGGGCTGCGGTAGTTGATGTCCGAGCGCAGCGAGACCCAGCCCGGGAGTTCGAGAGGCGCACGTCCGTACAGATTCTGCAGAGGGTCTTCCAGCAGCCAGGCGCGCCCTTCGGGTTTCAGGTGGCGAAGGAGGTTCCGTACCCACTCGCCGCGAAAATCCTGTCCCTCGTCGATGATGAGTTCATCGAACTGGATTGCGCGCTCGGGGGTCGATCGATCGAGGGCTGATTCGATCCTCGCGAAGGCCCCTGGGGCGCTGAAGTCGATGGCCTCGCCGGCGGCCTTGCAGAGCGCCTCGCCGAACTGGTGGTAGGTGGCCACCGCGATGCCACCGGGCGCAACCTGAGCGACATGATCGGCGAGCGGCCGGTTGTAGCAGACGTAGAGGAGGCGCCGCCCTGCACTCAGCGCGTCCTGCATCAGGGCGAGCGCAAGCTGGGTCTTGCCCGAACCCGCCACACCCGTGACATGCAGCCGGAACGGGGTGCAGTCGATGCGCCGCGCCCATTGAGCGAGTCCGCCCGAGAGCCGGGTGTAGAGCGTGCCGATGGCAGCGCTGGTGGCGTCGCTGTCGGGTACGAGTTCGAGTATCTCGGCCAGAAAGCGCTCGATGCGCTCGCGTGCCTCGAGCGCGGGTGCATCGGCCGGCAATATCTGACGGATGACCTGGCACAGGCTGTCGCGTCGTCGGCTGTCGACGATGCGCGCCGGTTCGATCCCGGCTGTGCCAGGGTCTCGTACCTGGTAGTCGGGGCAGTAGAGGAGGGCATCGACGAAGCTGGGCAGGCCCTGACAGGCCTCACGCAGGCGGTTTCGCAGCGCATCGGCATTGCGTGCCATCTGCTGCGGCACGTTCTTGTCGACCTTGTCGTAGTGCTTCACGAGCCCGTCGGGGCCTTCGCGCAGCACGCCCGCCTTCTGCTCGATGAGGAGCACGTGCCCCGACGGGGCCATCACCGCAAAGTCGATCTCGCCGATGAGAGCCCGTCGGCGCTCGATCCGCGTCCAGTGCACGCCGTGAAAGACGGTGTAGTCATCGGGCAGGCCATCGGCGAGGATTCCGAGGGTTTCCAGTTCGCGCAGCGCAGCCCCGCTTGCCTGGATTTCACGCCACCCGTTCGGTACGACACGTGCCATCAGTGGGCCTCGCGAGGCATGGGTTGATCGGGACGGGCTGCAATGGGGCCGAGAGGGGGCCGAGATGGGTAGCCGTGATTGCGGTTCGTGGTTGGCGGTTCGGTTCAGTTGGCCTTGACGTTCGCTGCCCGCACGATGCGCTCGAAGGTCGCGTAATCGCGCTCGATGAGGCGGGTGAAGCCCTCAGGACCGGTGTAGAGGGGCTCCAGGCCCTGCGCGTCGAAGGTGGCGCGAAGATCGGCGGTGCCCAGCGCCTTTTCCATCGCTGCCGCCAGCGTTGCGGTGATCGTGGCGGGCGTGCCGCGCGGTGCCAGAAAGCCGAAGAGGTTTGGCGCTTCGAAGCCTTTCACTCCCGCCTCCTCGATCGTCGGCGTGTCGGGCAGGAGCGGCAGGCGTCGCGACGAGGCGACGGCCAGTACCTTTGCGCGTCCCGCCTTCATGTGCGGCACCGCGGACGGACTGCTCACGAACATCAGCGTCGCCTCACCCGAGAGCAGGTCGACCATGGCCTGGGCGCTGCCCTTGTAGGGCACATGCTCGATGCGAACGCCGGTGATCATCTGCAGCAGTTCGCCCTCGAGGTGGGCGAGCGTGCCGACGCCGATCGAGGCGTAGTTGTACTTGCCGGGTGCTGCGCGCAGGTAGTCGAGCAGTTGCCCGACGTTGCGCACGGGCAGGCTCGCCGGTACCACGAGAATGTGAGGCGCATTGGCAACGCCTGCCACCGGCGCGAAGTCGCGCAGCAGGTTCTGTTGCTGGGGGCCGAGGGCCGTGGCGATGGCAATGTCGCCGATCGACGAGAAGTAGAGCGTGTGGCCATCCGGGTTGGCACGCGCACCGGCGGCCATCGCGATGATGCCCGCAGCACCGGGCTTGCTCTCGATCACGAGCGACGCGCCCAGTTGTTCGGCCACTTTCTGGCTGACCGAGCGCGCGATGAGGTCGGTTGCGCCCCCGGGCGGGTAGCCCACGATGACCACGATCGGTCGCTCGGGCCAGGCGGCGTTGGCCGCGGGCGCAAGCCCGAGCAGGCCGACACCGATCAGGACCAGGGCCTGCAGGGTTTTGCTCAGTTCGGCAAGGGGCAGGCAAACGCGAGTCATCGGTCAGGCTCCGGTCAATGGTCGATAGGCGGCTGGCACTGCGCTGGCCATGAGATCGCATCCCTGGGGTCCCACGGTCTTGTCGATCGTGGCAGCAAGATTCATTCCGTGCAGGATGAACGGGGCGTCGGTGGCGGCTTCAAGGCAATCGGGGGCGCGCACTTTCCAGTGTGGTTCGCTCGGGTACGGGACGACCGGGACGAGGACCGAGCCTCGCCGCACGGTGGAGTCGGTACGGTTGGCCCATGCGATGTTGACCCGATTCTCGGCCGCGCGTTCCGGCAGGAGCAGGTCGATCTCGTGCGCACTGCGCCACCGACCCGCAATCACGATCAGTTCGGCGCCGAGACGGGCAAGTACCCGATAACTCTCGGGCAGCAGTGCATCGGCGTCCGACAGGATGCCGATGCGGCCCGCGTGCGTGTCGTGCACGTGGAGGGCGTCGCCGGCCTCGGCCCACGCCCGCCACGCACCCGGCAGGTGTACCTGCGGCTGGCAGGCGACGGTTTCACCGCGCGGATCGATCAGCCAGGCCGAGGGCATGAATCGTCCCGCCCGCTCGGTCAGAAGGCTCACTACCCCCCAGGTGGCCGTGGCACGTGCGGTACTGGCGAGGCGCGAGAGCCAACCGGACGTTCTCGCCGCCTCGCTCGCGGCCTCGGCGGGTAACCGGGACAGATCGTGGGCAAAGAGATAGGGCGTGACGATGAGCCCCGCACCCCGAACGGCCGCCTGATGCCACTGCGTGAGGGCCTCATCGAGTGCTTCCTCGTGCAGTCCGCGCGGTTGCAGGGCAGCCACGCCGAGTGCTGCCGGACCCTTGCGCGAAGCAGCAGGGGGAGCATGGGGTTCAGCCAGTATGGCATAGCACTCGGGCCGCCGCAGGGTCATCAGGTCTTCACCGGCGAGGCGCTTGTCGTCGGCCTTGTCCAGATCGATGTCGGCATGCACGAAGCCGGGCGTGCAGTCATCGGCGCGAGCCAGCACCGTGCCATCCGGTGCGAGGATCTGACTGCCGCCGCAGAACGAGCCCGGGGCACCGAGATCACGTGCGCCGACCTTGTTGGCACTGGCTACCCAGCATCGATTCTCGACAGCACGGGCCGGTATGTGGAGCCAGGTCTCGTCGTGTCCGCCCGAGTGCAGCGTATTGATCAGCAACTGCGCGCCACTCACGGCCAGAACGCGAGCGGTCTCCGGGATCAGGCCGTCAGCACAGATGTAGATGCCGACCCGACCAAAGGGCAGGTCGACGACTGGGTTGCCGCAGCGTCCGGCGCTTGCCCAGCGGCGCTGGCCGCCAAAGAGGATCTGCTTCTGCACTTTCAGCACGATGCGGCCATCGGGGGCGATGATGACGCTCGAGATGAACGCTTCGGCGTCGGCCCGCTCGATCATCCCGACCGCGATGTGGCAGCGGTGACGCACGGCACGTCCGGCCATCGCATCGGTGAAGTCACCCGGAATCGGTGTGCCGTGTGTCAGTGCCTCATCCAGCGAGCGCACGAGCCCGCCTGACCAGTTCGACATTTCGGGGAGCACGATGAGGTCGGGGCTCACCGCAGCAGCAGCATCGATGAGCGCGAGGCATGCCTCGCGATTGGCGGTCGCATCGGGTACGAGCGCCAGTTGAATGCAGGCAACGCGTGCAGTACTCATTCGGCCTTTGCTCCACTGGAGCGGATGACGGCGCCCCAGCGCTTGCGCTCATCGGTGAGAAACGCAGCCAGTTCGGCCGGCGTGCTGCCGGCCGGTTCCATGCTCATGTCGGCCAGCGCACGCGACACCTCCGGCAGCTTCAGCGTGGCAGCGACCGCGAGGGAGATGCTCTCGGCAATGGCGGGGGGTGTTCGGGGGGGAGCCACCAGTGCAAACCAGACACTCGCGAGAAAGCCCGGCAGGGTATCGGCCATCACCGGAATATCGGGCAGGAAGCTGCTGGGTCGTTCGCTGGCGACGGCAAGCGCGCGCAGCTTGCCCGAGCGAATGTAGGGCAGGGCGGTACTGAGTTCGACGAACATCAGGTCGACCTGACCTGCCAGCAGTGCGGTCAGGGCCGGGGCACTGCCCTGGTATGGGATGCCGGTCATGCGGATGCCGGCCATCGAACGAAAGAGCTCCGGGGTCACCGATGAGGGCGATCCGATGGCGCCGGTGCCGTAGTTCATCTGGTCGGGGCGGGCCCGTGCCGCAGCGATCAGGTCACGCACCGACCCTGGCCCGGATGGGGGCACCACCAGCACATTGGGTACGCTCGCCACCAGGCCGATCGGAACGAAGGCGTCCGGGTCGTAGCTCAGCTGGCTGTAGAGCGCCTTGTTGATCACGAGCGGTGCCGGGTGTGCCAGCATCAGCGTGTAGCCGTCAGGGTTGGCGCGTGCCGCCGCATCGCCTGCAATGTTGCCGCCGCCGCCACCCCGATTTTCGATCACCACCGGCTGGCCCCACCGGCGGCCCAGTCGTTCGCCGATGATCCGGGCGAGGGTGTCGGTTCCACCACCGGGCGGGCTCGGTATGAAGACCTTCACCGGGCGAACCGGAAACTCCTGCCCACGGGTCGTGCTGCTCGTCATCGCCCCCAGGAGGCCCATGGCCAACGTCAGCAGCAGTTGCGGTGCCATGCCTTGACGCCGCGCTCGTCGGTTGCCCGCAATGCCTGGTCCGGCGATCCTCGTCATCAGCACAGCCTCCTCGGTTGCATCATCGTTGCGGATCATAGCAAGCATGTGCCTGCTACCATTCCGCTACTCGTCCCCGAGCGGGACTCATGCTCTGCCTGGACCTTGCCATGACCGATTCCTTTGATGACCTGCGCGGCTGGCTCGAGCGGGTAGACGCCATCGGCGAACTGGCGCATCCCCTCGGTGCCGACCCCAACCTCGAGATCGGTGCGGTGTCGGAAATCGACTACCGACGCCGCGGTCCGGCCCTGCTCTTCGATCAGATCAAGGGCCATGCACCGGGCTTTCGCCTGCTGACCTCCTCGACCAACAGCGCGCGTCGGCTCGGTCTGACCCTGCGGATGGGTACCGGACACACCGATGCATCGCTGGTGGAAGCGCTGCGCGGGTCACCTAACCGCTGGGCAGCCGCGTCGAAGCAGTTCGATCCGGTGTTCGTCGAGACAGGACCCGTGTTCGAGAACGTGATGGAAGGCGACGCCGTCGATCTCGAACGGTTTCCGGCGCCGCTCTGGCATGCCGAGGATGGCGGACGCTATATCGGTACCGGCACTGCAGTTGCGACCGTCGACCCTGACGAGCACTGGGTCAACCTGGGTGCCTATCGCTCCATGCTCGTCGATCGCAATCACGTGACGATCAATATCGTGAGCGGCAAGCATGGCCGCACCCACATGGACAAGTGGATGGCACGCGAAGGGCGTGCGCCCGTGGCCATCCACCTCGGCATGGATCCGCTCTTCATGATCCTGGCCGGGGTCGAAGTGCCCACTGGCATCAGCGAGCTCAACTACGCCGGCGCCGTGCGCGGCGAACCGGTGAAGGTGGTTCGCAGCACCGTCACCGGCCTGCCGATCATTGCGGCTGCCGAGATCGTGATCGAGGGCTGGGTGGTGAAGGGCGATCTGGCCGACGAGGGTCCGTTCGGCGAGTGGCCCGGCTACTACGTGAGCGGCATGAGCCGCGAGCCGGTGTTCAAGGTGGCACGGGTTCTGTACCGAAACAACCCCATCGTCCTCGGCGCCCCACCTGCCAAGCCGCCCCACGATTACTCGTACATGCGCACGATCATGAAGTCGGCCATGATCTTCGATGCGCTCGTGGCGGCAGGTATCCCCGAGATTCGCGGCGTGTATGCCCCCGAGTGCGGCGGCGGACGCATGATGGTGATCGTGTCGATCCGGCAGCGCTATCCGGGCCACGCGCGTCAGGCTGGCTTCATCGCCTCGCAGTGCCGCGAGGCGGCCTACATGGGCAAGTACACCATCGTGGTCGATGAGGACATCGACGTCACCAACCTCGAAGAGGTGCTGTGGGCGGTGTGCACCCGCACCGATCCGGCCACCAGCATCGACTTCATCCGGCGGGCCTGGGCGAGCAAGGCCGAGCCCATGCTGCGGCGGGGCGAACCGGCCTTCAACTCGCGCGCCGTCATCGATGCCTGCAAGCCCTGGGAATGGATCGACGAGTTTCCCAAGGTGGCGCAGGCCGACCCTGCCTACCGGCTCGAGATGGAGGCCAAGTGGGCCGACCTCTTCCGGCCGGGTACTGCACAGGCCTGACGCCCTTCGAGCTCCCTTCAAGCCCCGTTCTTCTTTCAGTCTCATCAGGAATCCCCATGGCAGATCACTACGTCCAGCACGCCCGCGAACACATGCTTGCCCGTTACACCGTCAATGGCGTCAACGCGAGCGACTTCATGGATGTGACCCGCTCGATCGAGCACTGGAGTGACTGGTGCAGCGCCTGGTCGGCGCGTGCGGCCATCCATGAGGCGCTCGGGCGCACGGCACTGGCCGAAGGGCACGGCATCAGTGCGGCCGAGCACCTGTGCCGGGCGGCCGTGACCTATCACTTCGGGAAGTACCTCTTCGTGCGTGACATGGCACAGCATCGTGCGGCGCACGCCAAGGCTGTCGAGTGCCATACGCTTGCCCTGCCCTTCATGGACCCGCCCGGCGAGCGCGTGCTCATCCCCTTCGAGGGGCGTCATCTGGTCGGCATCCTGCGCAAGCCGCGCGGCATGAGTGGCCCCTGCCCGGTGGTGCTGATGACCATGGGGCTTGACTCCACCAAGGAAGAGCTCATCACCTTCGAGGCCGGCTTTCTCGCCCGCGGCATGGCTACGCTGGCCTTCGATGGGCCCGGGCAGGGGGAGGCCGAATACGACATGCCGATTCGTGGTGATTACGAGAACGTTGCTCGCCCGGTCGTGGACTGGGTGCTCACCCGGGCCGATCTGGACGGTGAGCGTATTGGCATCTGGGGCATCAGCCTCGGGGGTTACTACGGCCCGCGCTCGGTGGCCGGCGAGAAGCGCATCAAGGCCTGCGTGTCCAACTGCGGCCCCTACAACTGGGGCGCCTTGTGGGAAAACCTGCCCGAACTCACGCGCGATGCATTTCGCGTCCGCAGTCACAGTTCGAGCGAAGCCGAGGCACGCGAGCGCGCCTTCGGGTTGTCGCTCGAGGGCGTCGCCAGCCGCATCGAATGCCCGATGATGGTCATTGCGGGCGGACTCGACCGTCTGTGCCCGCCCGAAGATGCGCGCCGTCTGGCAAGCGAAGCCCGTGGCCCGGTGACACTCATCGAAATCGAGGATGGCAACCACGTGGCCCACAACCGGCCCTACCGGTACCGGCCGCAGTCGGCCGACTGGATGGCCGCGCAACTGGGCGCGAGCGCACCCCGCGCATGACCGGCATCTCGGTAGGGCACGGCTCGAGCCGGTCGGTACGCCGGGTCGAAGACGATCGGTTGCTCCGTGGCGCCGGGCGCTTCGTCGATGACATTGAACTGCCGGGCTTGCTGCATGCCTGCATCGTGAGAAGTCCGATGGCCCACGGCAAGCTGCGCGCCCTCGATCTGTCAGCCGCACGGGTCTGCCCCGGCGTGCATGCCGTGCTCGCCTACGCCGATCTGCGCGGCACCCTTCGCTACGACCGCATCCCTCAGTCGATTGCCTCGGGCATGGTGAAGTTTCACGTCGACCCGCCGTGGCTCGCCAGCGACGAGGTCTGCTACGTCGGCGAACCGCTGGCCATCGTGCTGGCGACAAGTCGTGCTCTCGCCGAAGATGCAGCGCGCCTCGTCGAGCCCGATATCGAACCGCTGCCGGCCGTGGTCGATCCGCGTGAAGGCCTGCGCCCGGGGGCTCCGCGCGCACGCACCGAGTGTCCGGACAATCGGGTGGGTCATGCCCTGGTGCGTTACGGCGAGGTGGACGCCGCCTTCGAGCAGGCGCCGCATCGGGTCGCGGCCTGCTTCCGCCTCGACAAGGGGGGCGGGCACTCGATGGAGACGCGTGGCCTCGTGGCGCGTTTCGACCCGGCTGACGAACGGCTCACGGTCTGGAGCAGTACCCAGATGCCGCACCGAACGAAGGCGCTTCTGGTCGACATGCTCGGCATGGACGAGCATGCCGTGCGGGTCGTGGCGCCCGATGTGGGCGGGGGCTTTGGCCCCAAGGCGGTGATACACCCCGAGGAACTGGCGCTCCCGGCGGCGGCGCGCCTCCTCGGGCGACCCATCAAGTGGATCGAAGACCGCCATGAGGCCTTCATCGCCACGGTGCTCGAACGCCTGCAGATCTGGGACGTCGAGGCGGCCTTCGACGAGCAGGGGCGCCTGCTCGCCATCCGGGGTCATCTGTACCACGATCACGGCGCCTGCTCGCCCTACGGTCTTGCCCTGCCTTACAACGCGGTGACCAATCTGGTGGGACCTTACGTGCTGCCCGCGTTCCAGATGGAGATCTCGCTCTGCCTGACCAATTTCGTGCCCGCCACGCCGACGCGTGGCGCCGGACGACCGCAGGGTACCTTCGTGATGGAACGTCTGCTCGACCGGATGGCGCGGCGCTTGGGCATCGGCCTTGACGAGATCCGGCGGCGCAACCTCATCGCCGCCGAGCGCATGCCTTACGAAGTGCCGATCGTGCAGCGCGATGGTTCGACCATGCTCTACGACAGCGGTGATTATCCGGAATGCCAGCGTCGCCTCCTCGAGGCCGTTGACTGGTCGGGATTTGCCGGGCGGCAGGCCACCGCGCGGCGCGAGGGGCGACACATCGGCCTTGGCATGGCCAACTATGTCGAGGCGACCGGGCGCGGCCCGTTCGAGAGTGGCTCGGTTCGAATCGGCCCCTCGGGCACCATCATCGCCACGACGGGCGCTACTGCCCAGGGGCAGGGCACGCGCAGCATGATTGCCCAGCTGGTCGCCAACCAGCTGGGGGTGGAACCCGATGCAGTGAAGGTGCTCGACGGCGATACCGATGCGAGCCCGCTCGGGCTCGGCGCGTTTGCCAGTCGGCAGGCGGTGACGGCCGGCAACGCTGCCTGGCTGGCGGCGAAGGCCGTTGCCGACAAGGCACGTCAGGCGGCCGCGACGATGCTCGAGGTGTCAGCCGAGGATCTCGAACTGGTGGATGGCCATGTGCAGGTGAAGGGTGTTCCCGAGATGCGCCGATCCCTGGCGCAGATCGGCAAGGCGCTGGGTGGCGTTGCCGGGTTCGCCCTGCCGGGCGGGCTACCCCCCGGACTGGCCGCCGCAGTCGACTATGAACCGGCAGGGCTTACCTACACCAACGGGTCTCATGCCGCCGAGGTCGAAGTCGACCTCGAAACCGGCGCAGTGCGGCTGCTGCGTTATGTGGTCGTGCATGACTGCGGCCGCATGATCAACCCGATGCTGGTCGAAGGGCAGGTGATGGGCGGGGTCGTGCACGGTATCGGCTCGACTCTCCTCGAGTGGATGCAGTACGACGCCGAGGGACAACCGATCACCACGACACTGGCCGACTATCTGCTGCCCACTGCCGATGGCGTGCCACCGATCGAAATCCACCACATGGAGTCTCCGACCCCATTCAACCCGCTGGGGGTGAAGGGTGCGGCCGAGAGTGGTTCGATCGGGGCGCCGAGCGCGATCATCGCGGCGGTCGAAGCGGCCTTGCGGCCGCTCGAGGTCGAGGTGTGCGAGCTGCCGCTCACCCCGCCGCGACTGCTTGCCCTGATCCGTGCTGCCCGTCTCAGGCAGGCCGCAGGCCCGGCATGATCCGGCGCGCGTTCTCGTAATCGATCGCGCGCAGTTCGCTGGCGCCGAAGATCTTGCCCAGGCCCGCCACGTGCTCCGCGCCGGTGCGGTAGGGGTAGTCGCTGCCAAAGACGATCTGGGATGTGGGCACCAGCTTGGTGAGAGCACCCATGGCGATCGGGTTCGAGGCCTGGGCCGTGTCGTAGTAGAACTGACGCAGTTCAGCCAGCACCCGCTCGGGGGTGAAGCCGCGCTGCTTGAAGGGCGGGAACGACACCACCTGCACCAGGAACCGGTCGGTGAGCGAGGTGAGCGTGCCACCGGCATGCGAGAAGATGAAGTTGATGTTCGGGCAGCGCGCGGCGGTGCCCGAGAAGATGAGACTTGCGATGGTGCGCGTGGTGTCGGTGCCGTACTCGACGATGACCGGGGGCACGCTGCTGGCGATGTTGATGCAGCAGGCCGGGTTGTTCGGGTGCGTGTAGGCGGTGGCCTTGCGCCGGTTCAGTTCATCCATCACCGGTGCGAAGGCTGCATCGCCCAGGTACTGATTGCCATAGCTTGTCATGAATGCCACGCCATCGGCCTTGAGGACGTCCAGGGCATACGCCAGTTCGCGCAAGGTGGCATCGACATGCGGCATCGGCAGGAGCGCAAACATGCGGAAGCGTCCACCCGATTCGTCGGCAAGCTTGCGCGCATATTCATTCGACGAGCGCGCGATGGCTGCGGCTTCCTCGGCGCCGAGGAAGCTCACGGCCGGCAGCGTGGGCGAGGTCATCGAGGTGGTGATGCCGGCGCGGTCCATGTCATCGAGCGACTGCTGCACGGTCCAGTTGTTGACCATGCTGTCGTCGAGCTTCGCCTGCTTCAGGGCTGCAAGCCAGGTCGGCGGCACGATGTGGTGGTGAACGTCGATGCGGGGTTGTGCCATCGCGCCGGCAAGACTCGAGCAGCCCGTGATGCCCATCGTGCCGAGCGCTGCGGCGCCAGCGAGAAAGCCGCGGCGCCCGGGCTGGAGCAGGGTGCTTCGGGTATTCGAGGTCGGGGCGCAGCAGCGGCAATCCTCGGTCGATTCGAGGATGCTCGGGTGGCGGGCACTGGGCATGGCGGTCTCCGATGGTTTTGGTCTGACGCCCGATTGTGCCTCAACGTCCCGAGTGCGGCGAATGGGCACAGCTTTTCATCAGGGGTATGAACTCGGCGAGCCCTGGCACCGTGGCGGCGCGCCGCTTCGCCCCGTCGTCCCAGCGGCGCAGGCGTACCGCCTCGGCAGCCCAGGGGCGGGCGATGAAGTCCGCCGCGGCGGCGGCATCGAGCGGCCCGCCCTGCAGCTCCAGGCTGCGGGTCGAATCGGGGGAGAGGGCACCCTGGTAGGCCGGTTCGACCCGGCACAGGTAGCGCTTGGCATCGACATGGAGCCGGATGGGTTCCACCACCGCCTCGATGAAGTGCGGGGCGAGTACCCGGGCAGCAACCGCTTCGTGGGTGTCGTTCAGGCCGCGCAGGCTGGGACTTGCGCCAAGGCGGTTGACGAGGTGTCCGATGTCGTGCAGCAGACTCGCAACGATCTGGGCATCGGATGCACCAGCCGATATCGCGAGCTGGCCACACTGCAGTGCGTGCTCGAGTTGGGTCACGCCTTCGCCCTCGTAGGCGATGTGGCCGTGCTCCAGATACAGTTCGACGATCTCGTCGGGGGTCATGGCTGGCTGTCTCCAGGCTGTTTCCAATGGCTGCTGGAAGCCCCTGAGGCCCTCCATTCTGACCGAGTGAAGCACCGCGCGTCGCGGGTCATTGCCACGGCAGGGAGTAGGTCTTCACGTTGGTAAAGCCCTTCATCGCCTCCTGCACCCCTTCCTTGTACCCGAGGCCCGAGTCCTTGATGCCGCCGAATGGGGTCAGTTCCAGTCGGTAGCCAGGCACTTCGCGTACGTTGACGGTACCGACCTCGAGTTCGCGCACGAAACGGGTGATGTAGTCCAGGCGCTGTGTGCAGACCGCCGACGACAGACCATAGCGCGTCCCGTTGGCAATCGCGATGGCCTCGTCGATCGAGCCGAATTCGATGACCGGAGAGACGGGGCCGAAGGTCTCGTGAAGCACGAGCGGCATCGCGGGGTCGACCCGATCGAGGACGGTTGGCGCGTAGAGGGCACCCTCGCGCTGGTTGCCCTGGAGCAGTCGTGCCCCGCGGGCGACGGCCTCATTGACGCGAGACTCGCAGAAGCGCGCCGCCGCTTCGTCGATGACGGTTCCCATGTCCATCGATGGATCCGTCGGGTCACCGTGTCGCCAGGCACGGGTCTTGTCGACCAGCAGGTCGGTAAATTGCGCCGCCACCGACCGGTGCACGAGCATGCGTTTGACCGCGGTGCAGCGTTGGCCCGAGTTCTTGTACGAGCCGCTCACGGCGAGCGAACTCGCCTCGTCCAGATCGGCATCTTCCATCACGATGAGAGGGTCGTTACCCCCGAGTTCGAGAATCATGCGTCGGTAGCCTGCCTTCGCGGCGATCGACTGACCGATGGCCACGCCTCCGGTGAAACTCACCAGATGGACTGCCGCATGGGTGAGGAGTTCGTCAGCGATCTCGCGTGGGTCGCCGGTGACTATCTGGAGCATGGCCTCGGGCAGTCCGGCTTCGTGCAGGATCTGCCCGAAGACGATGGCCGAGAACGGTACCTTTTCGGAGGGCTTGAGCACCATCCGGTTGTTGGTCGCGATCGACGGGACGACCTTGTGCGCGACCTGGTTCATCGGGTGGTTGAAGGGCGTGATCGCGCTGATGACACCGAGCAGCGGGTCGCGCTGGGTGAAGATCCGACGCTGCTTGCCGTGCGGCGTGAGATCACAACTGAAGATCTGCCCGTCGTCCTTGAGCGTTTCGCTCGCCCCGAAGAGAAGCACGTCACTCACGCGCCCGATCTCGTAGGTGGCGTCATTGATGCATAGACCGCTCTCCGCGGTGATCAGGGCTGCGAGCGCGGTGGAGCGGTCGCGGACGATGGCCGCGGCGCGGTCGAGGATGGCAGCGCGCTGGTGGCGCGAGAGCATCGGCTTGAAGGCCCGCGCGGTTTCCAGGGCCGCCCGTACCTGGGCCACGCTCGCGCGCGGCACTGCACCGATCACCTGACCGGTGTAGGGGTTGGTGACCTCGATCGGGGTCGGGCCCGCTTTCGCAGTGATGGGCGCCACGATCGACCGGACGGACTGCATCGTTGAGGTCATGGTTTTCGTCTCCCGAGAAAGTTGAGGCCTCGAACGCCCTGGAGCGCGTCGGCGATCATCCGGCGTTGCGCTTCGGGCCCGACGCCGTGATCGCTGAAGCGCGTCGAAAGGCCCAGGCCTTCGATGAACGCGCGCAGTCGCTCGGGTGCTGATGCGAGCGGGGCGCCGAAGATGGTTTCGAGAACCCGGTCGCGCGAGGGCGAGGCACCAATGGCGAGTTCGAGTACGAGCGGCAGGCTGAACGAGCAGGCGAGCCCGTGCGGCAGACCATGCTCGAGCGTCATCGGGTACGAGATGGAATGGGCCAGTGCTGTCCTGGTGTTGGAAAACGCGAGGCCCGCCATGACTGCCGCCTGCGACATCCCGGTGCGCAGCGAAAGGTTGCCCGTGTCCTTCATCAGAGGCGGCAAGACCGCCATCACCTGCTGCGCCGCCGAGACTGCCAGCGCATCCGACACCGGGTTGTGGTTGGCATTCCAGATCGATTCGAGCGCATGCGACAGCGCGTCAAGCCCGGACGACAGCGTCGGACCGACTGGCAAGGTGAGGGCGAGTGTGGGGTCGATGAGCGCCGCTTCGGGCCAGGTTTCAGCCAGAGCGAGCGAGTACTTCCTGCCGGCCTGGCGATCCCAGACAGTGGCCCAACCGGTGACTTCGCTGCCGGTGCCTGCTGTCGTGGGTACTGCAATCAGTGGAATGGCGCGCGCGGGGGCAAACACCGTGCCGATTGCGAGGTGCTTCGCCAGGTGGGCAAAGTGGCCCGGGGCGTCGGCGTCGGGTTCCCGTGGTGCGGTCACCGCGAGCGCCTTCGCCGTATCGATGACACTGCCACCACCGACGGCAACCAGCAGGGCGCAGGCTGCATGGCGTGCGTGGAAATCATCATGCAGTCGAGCGAGTTCGGCCACATCGGGGTTGGCCTGGGTGTCGGTGATGATCTCGAGGAGTGTCGGGCCGAGGAGCGCCTTCAGGCGCTCGGTGAGGCCGATCGATCGGGCTTCGGGGAAGGTCACGATCACCGTGCTGCGCCCCCGCACGAGTTCGGGCAAGCGAGCGAGGCTGTCGATGCCGAAGACGACGCGTGTCGGATTGCCGAACGCCCATGGGCCCGGCGTCGGGCAGGCCGTATCGGGTGCTCCGGCGTCGGGACCGTCCAGGTCAGGGTGTGCCATCGGTTCAAAGCCCCCGGGCTGCCGGTACCTGCGCGTAGTTGAGCGCGAGATCAAAAACATCGAAGTTGCGCCAGCGCCGGTCTGCCGGCAGATCGGACAACCGGCGATTGAATACGAGGGGTACCTGCTGCTCCGCGGTGCCCCCGTGCGATCGCAGGGGGGCGTCGAGCCCCGACAGGTCGTGTCCCGCCGGGGTCGTGCCCAGCGCGACGAGGCGCGTCGCGATCACTACCAGATCGCCGATCCGCTCCGGGGGCAGGCCATGCACGACGGCCGCCTCGCGGCGTGTCTGAACGCTCTCGATGCCGACGCAGGCCGCGAGCGTGGTCGCGACGCCGGTGGCGTCGATGCCGGGCTCGAGGTAGACGGTTGCAAAGGAGCCCAGCGAGCCGTGGTGGGCCACATAGGGATCGGTGATCGGCAGGATGACGCGTGCGCTTCCGGCACCCAGGGTTCGGTCGAACCAGTCCTGCAAATAAATGATGCGGGGTTGTCCGGCAGCATCGGTCTTCGCGTTCATCCCGTGGTCAGCGGTGAGTGCGATCGTTGCGCCCAGAGCGTGCATGCGTTCGAGGTAGCCCGAAAGCATCGCGTAGAAGCGATTGGCCTCGTCCGTGCCTGGGGCGTGCTTGTGCTGGATGTAGTCGGTGGTCGACAGATAGATGAGGTCGGGGCGCTCCTCCTCGAGGAGCGAGACGCCGGCTGCGAGAACGAAGGCCGACAGTTCGGCGCTGTAAACCGAGGGGAGTTCGAGGCCGAGGCGCTCGAGCATGCCCGTGACGCCGTTATCGGTTGCGCTCAATCGGTCGGCACGTTCCGCCGAAAAGCAGATCCCGCGCAATCCCTTGCCCAGCAGCGCACGCAACTTGTCCTTGGCGGTCACGACGGCAACTCGCGCCCCGGCAGCCGCGAAGCGTGCGAGTATGGTGTCGACCCGCAGGTGCGACGGATCATTCATCATCACTTCCATGCCCGTGTCAGGATCCAGGAAGTAGTTGCCGCTGATGCCGTGAACGGCGGGCAGCGTGCCTGTGATGATCGACAGGTTGTTCGGGTTGGTGAAGCTCGGGATCACGCAATCGGCGATCAGCGAGGTTCCGTCAGCCATCATCTGCGCCAGAAACGGGGCGGCCCCGGCCAGAACGGCCTGGGTGATGTAATCGGGTTCGCAACCGTCGATGCACAGCACGACGAGTGGCGCCGTCGGCCATCGATAGCTGCGCTCGTTGACGGTGATGGAAGCTTCGCTTGCAGTCATCGGGAGAAGTCCTCAGTGGCGGTCTGCCGGAACAGCCTCCGGCAGGAGGTCGAGCGAGGGTTGATCAAGGCGTTACGCCGGTGATTGGTCAAGGCGGTGGCGCAGCCAGGTCGATGCAAGTTCCGAAACGATGACCACGAGCATGATCGAAAGCACGATGGCTGCCACGTCGTGCGAGGCGACCAGTTGCGTGCTCTGGCGCAGGAACCATCCCATGCCCCCGGCGCCGAAGAAACCCACCACGGTGGCAGCCCGGAAGACCGCGTCGATGCTGTAGATCGAGATGCCGGCCCAGGTCTGTCGAACCTGGGGCAGCGCGGCAAACCAGAACACCTGCAACGAACCGGCGCCGCTGGCGCGCAATGCTTCGATCGGACCGGGGTCGATCGCTTCGAGCGATTCGCTGAAGAGCTTGCCCGCAAATCCGACGCAGAAGCACACGAGGGCGAGGCTTCCTGCAAGCATGCCGAATCCGACCAGCGAGACAAGGATGATGGCCCAGATCATCTCGTGAACGGCGCGAACGCCCATGATCACCAGTCGCGCGACAGGGCGCAGCAGCCGTGGACTCGGGGTCAGATTGCCTGCTGACAGCCACGCCAGTGGCACGGCGAGGAGCAGTCCGATGACCGTGGCAAACCAGGTCATCTCCAGCGTCTCGAGCACACTGTGCAGATAGTCCGGCTGAAGGATGTGCTCGTAGTTGGGCGGCAGGTAGCGGTCGGTCAGCACGGTGCCGATCCGCCCCAGCATGCCCACCAGTCGTTCGAGATCGATGTTCAGTCGCTCGATGGCGTAGCCAAGGAGGACGAGCGTTCCGACGAGTGCCAGATACGACCGCATTCGGGGGCGCGCGAGCGCTGCCGCATTGGCAGGGGTCTGCGGTGACGCGCCCATCAGATCACGGCCTTTCGTGCCCTGTCGGAGATGATTTCCCCGGCGAGGATAAGCGCGAGCACGACGAGTATGACCGCTGCGACACCGGCGTAGTCGGCTCGTGCCATCTGGCGAAAGAGAGCCAGGCCAAGGCCGCCGGCACCGACCAGTCCGAGGATGGTGGAACGACGGATGTTGATGTCCCACTCGAAGATCACGCAGCCGACGAAGGTGGGCAGTACCTGGGGCACGATGCCGAACAGAACGACTTGAAACGGACTGCCGCCTGTTGCGCGAATGGCCTCGATCGGACCGGGGGCCACATCCTCGATGGCTTCGGCCAGCGTGCGAGCCAGAAAGCCGACCGATCGAACCGCGAGGGCGAGAATACCGGGCAGGGCACCCAGGCCGACCGCCGAGACGAACAGCAGGGCCCAGACCATTTCGTGAACCGATCGTGACAGTGTCATCAGCGAGCGGCCTGCCGTGAACGATATGAGGCCGAAGGGCGAGATGTTGGCAGCGCCCAGCCAGGCCACCGGCAGCGCGAGCACCAGCCCCACGAAACTGGCGAGCGTTGCCATGAGGACGGTTTCGAGGGCCGGCGCAAGCAGGTCAGGAAGCAGCGTGAGGTCGGGCCGTCCGAATCGGGCGAGAGTCTCCCACGGGTGACCCGCCATCATCCGGGTCCAGTCGGTGTCGCGCACGAGGATATCGTGGGCACAGAAGACGAAGGCAATCAGCCCTGCGACAAGCCAGGCAAGCCCGTATCGCCCGCTATCTCCCGGGAGGCTCACAGGACCTCGGCCTCATAGATATGCTGTACTGACGTGCGATCGAGGGCCTCGGGCCGCCCTTCGAAGCGCGCCTTGCCATGTTGCAGTCCGACCATGCGGGTACAGAATGCGAGTGCCAGATCGAGGTCATGGATGTTGCACAGCACCGGGATGCGCCGCTCGCCAGCGACCTCGCGGATGAGCATCATGACCTCCCTGGCGATCCGAGGGTCAAGGCTGGAGGTCGGCTCATCGACGAGGAGCAGTCGAGGTCGTTGCATGAGGGCGCGGGCGATGCCGACTCTCTGGCGCTGACCGCCCGAGAGCCGATCGGCCCGCTGACGGGCATGCTCCGAGAGTCCGACGCGAGCGATGAGTGTCAGTGCCTCATCGACCACATCCTTGCGCCAGATGCGCGTGAGACTGCGCAGGGTACCTGTTTCGCCCAGTCGACCCATCACCACGTTGTCGAGGACTGTCATGCGCTCGACCAGGTTGAACTCCTGGAAGATCATGCCGATGTCGCGGCGCGCGCGGCGCAAGGCGGGGGGCGTCAGCGGCAGCAGATCGACCCCTTCGAACAGGACTTGTCCGCCGCTGGGTTCCACCAACCGGTTGATGCACCGGATGAGGGTCGACTTCCCCGAACCGCTGGGTCCGATGATGGCAACGAAGTCATCACGGGCAACGTCCAGGTCGATGCCACGCAGCACCTCGCGCTTGCCATAGCGTGCCTCAAGGCCCCGGATGCGCAGAACGGGCGACGGATCGGGGGCCGCCGCGGCGTCGGGTCGTTCGGCGTCGTTGCGGCTCACTTGATGCCAGCGTCACGGATGATGTCATAGTCCGCGTCGCTCATCGGGGTGAATCGTTCCGATTCGATGTTGTCGAGATACTTTCGGCCTTCCGGTGTCGTGGCGAGCGTGAGAAAGGTCTGGGTGATCTTCTCGCGCAAGGGCGCGCACAGCGTATTGCGCAGGACGAACGGGTCCTGCGGGAGCAGGGGGGAGGCCCAGAGAACGTTGAAGTCCTCGAGGCGCGCCTTGCCGGCATTGATCGTGTCCATGAAGCGGTGACTCGCCACGAAGGCTGCGTCGGCACGCCCTTCTCCCACGGCGAGCGTCGAAAGGTCATGCCCGCCGGAGAAGGCGACCCTGCTGAAATACTGCTTCAAGGGGGTCTTGACGACTTTTTGTCCGAAGACCGTCTCCGGGATCAGCGAACCCGAAGTGCTGGCCGGGTCGACCAGCAACATGACGCTGCCGCGCGCGGCCTCGATCGAGGAGAACTTCGATCCCTTGCGCGTGATGAGAAGTGACTTGTAGCCCGGGCCTGCTTCCTGCACGCCATTCTTCTTCTTGAAGTACGTGCCGAAGACTTCGATCGATGCGTCCTTGCCATGGGCGATGACATACGATTCCGGGCCCAGCACGGCGATATCCACCCATTTGCCGAGCAGTGCCTCCACCACCGAGGCGTACGAGGTTGGCAGATAGAACTCGATCTTCTTGCCCGTGTTACGGGTAAGCAGATCGAGCACCGGCTTGTAGAGCGTGAGTTCACGCACCGACTCCTGACTCGGGATCAGCGAGAACCGGATGACCTTCGGGTCTTCGCAGGCCTGCGCGTGCGCGCTGCTGCTCCCGATGATGAGGGCTATCGCAGTGAGCGCTGCACTGATGCTGGCGCGTGAACCGAGGCGGGAAAGGACAGATCGGTGGGCAGATGTCATGGTCGGCTCCTGGCTGGGTTGATGCGAGCGTGCATGCCCGTTCTCAGCGGTTGTTGCCGCCGGGCTCGCTTGAATCCACAATGACGGATTGGTGCGAACCGTCGCGGCATCGGATTGATTCGGCTGGCGTTGACAGGCGTCTTGTTGCTGCCCGTCATCCCTTCGGCTTCGGTATACCTGCCCCATGTGACAGGTTCGAGACATTGATTGCAGAACGGAGACATGAGCCGAGTGGCCACAGATCAGTCGATGCAGGGCGGGGTGTCTGCAAGCGCAGTGTTCGAACTGCGCAACGTTGCCTACACGGTGCCAGTGCGCGAGGGACAGCGAGACATCCTGCGCGGCGTCGATTTCGCACTGGGTGCTGGCGAGATTCTGGCCATCGTCGGACCGTCTGGCACCGGCAAGACCTCGCTGATCCGCATCATTGCCGGTCTGGTGGCGCAGAGTTCGGGTGAGGTGCTCTTTCGCGGTCGGCCGGTAGCCGGCCCGCCGGAGGGCGTGGCGGTGGTGTTCCAGGATTACGCAAACGCACTCCTGCAGTGGCGCACGGTGGCCGCGAATATCGCTTTGGGCATCGAGCGGCGTCTCGACCGGGCGGCCTGTGCCCGTCAGGTCGAGCGCTGTCTTGCGCTGGTCGGTCTCGAGCGCCATGCGGGCGATTATCCCTGGCAGCTCTCGGGCGGCATGCAGCAGCGGGTGCAGATCGCACGCGCGCTCGCCCTCGAGCCGGCGGTGCTCCTCATGGACGAGCCGTTTGCGTCGCTCGATGCGATGACCAAGGCGAGCCTCCAGGACGAGATGCTGCGCCTGCGCGGCGAGACCGGAGCCAGCTTTGTCTTCATCACCCACGACATCGAGGAGGCGATCTATCTCGGTGATCGCGTGGCCGTCCTGCGTGGTCGACCCGGCACCATCGCCGAGACGCACGGGGTCGGTCTGGGCGCCGTGCGTGATCAGGTCGCCAGCCGCGCTGCGCCCGAGTTTCTCGAACTGCGCCAGCGCCTGCATGGGGCCATCGGAGCGCACGCATGACCGGGCGTCAGTGGGCGAGCGGTGTCGGCGGCCTTCTGGTCTGTCTTGCCGTGTGGCAGGTGCTGGTGGGTTCAGGTCTGATCGAGTACGACCTGCTGCCTTCGCCCTGGACGATCGCGGCTGGACTTTCGACCCTGGTGGTCGAACCCGCTTTCGCCGTCGAACTGGGGCACACGCTGGCTGCCACGCTCCTGGGTTGGCTGGTCGCGGTGCTGGCCGGCACAGGCCTTGGTGCGCTGCTGGGCACCTCGCCGCGTGCGCGACGCTATTGCCTGGCCTCGATCGAAGTGCTGCGGCCTCTGCCGGCGGTTGCGTTCGTGCCGGTTGCGCTGCTGCTTTTCGGGTTTTCGCTGCAGATGGAGTTGCTGGTCATCGTGGCGCCCGCCCTCTGGCCTGCCCTGGTGAACACGATGGAGGGCTTTGCAGGGGTACCGCAACGTCTGACCGACGTGGCAGCCACATTTCACCTGAGCGCAGGCACTCGCCTGTGGCGGGTCTATCTGCCCGCGGCCGCCCCTGCGGTGCTGGTGGGCATGCGTCTGAGCCTTAGTCTGGCACTCGTGATGGCGGTCGTGGCTGAAATGGTTGGCAACCCCGAAGGGCTCGGATACGCGCTCGTTCGCGAACAGCAGGCGCTGCATCCTGATCTGATGTTCGGCTATGTCCTGGTCATCGGCGTTGCCGGCATGGTACTCAACGGGCTCCTGCTCCTTGCCAGCCGGTTTGCCCTGCCGGGTCTGTTCCGGCGCCCGGTTGCGCGCTGGGATTCGGCATGAACCGCCTGCTGCCAGCCTGGGTCGGGCTGCTTCCGCTGGGTATCCTGCTGCTGGTGTGGCAGGTTGCGGTGCCGGCCGCATCGCCCAACTTTCCGCCGCCGCTCGCGTGGTGGCATGCGCTCGTTGCCATGGCCCGAGCGGGCGTGCTCGTGCCGGCGGTCTTCGAGACACTCTGGACCTTTCTGGCCGGACTGGTCATTGCCATCGTTGCAGGTTTCGGGCTCGGGATCCTCATCGGTACGGTTCGACAGGTGCGGGACTGGAGTACGCTCATCCTCGAATTCATGCGCGCCTTGCCACCCCCTGTCGTGGTGCCGATTGCCGTCCTGATGATGGGCTTTGCCCCGGCGATGAAGCTCACGGTCATTGCCATCACCGCCGCCTGGCCGATTCTGCTCAATACCGTGGCCGGTGTGCAGGCGGTGCCGCCGCTCCTGTCCGATGTCGGGCGCTCGATGCACATGCCCTGGCATGTGCGGGTCTGGCGCATCGTGGTGCCGGCCACGGTGCCGGCCCTGCTGGTCGGGGTCCGCGTGGCGGTCGCGCTCGCCATCGTCATCACACTGCTCATCGAAATCTTCACCTCGCTGCCTGGCATCGGGGTGCTGATGGTTCAGGGCCAGCGCAACTACAATTCGGCGCAGGTCTTCGGACTGCTGGGTCTGGTGGGCGTTCTGGCCTACATGCTCACCATCGTGTTTGCCCTGATCGAGGGCGTTGTCCTCAGCCGGTGGCCGCCGCGGGTGGCTCACCGTTAGCATTCACGTCGTATCAAAACAACGTTGCACCACCGGATTCTCTGGAGACATCATGAAAGCCTGTCGATTCCCCTCAAGTGGCGGCCCGATTGCGCGCAAGACCACCCCCGCCGTCACCGCTCTCGTCAGTGCCGTCGTTGCAGTGACGCTGGCCCTCTTGCCGGTCGCGGAGTCGCGCGCGCAGGCAGTCACGCCGGTGAAGACACCCCTGCGCGTCGCCTATGTGCCGGTTATCACCTGGCTCATATCCTGGATTGCCAAGGATCGTGGTTTCTTCGATCTGCACGGGCTCGATGTCACGCTCTCGCCGATCCAGAACCTGTCACTCCTGCCCCCCACCATGGGGCGGCAGTTCGATATCGCGGCAAGCACGGCGCCCGATCTCCTGAAGGCCGCTGCAAGCGGGATCGATGTCGTCGGTGTTGCGGGCGAGACGATCGAACTCACGGCCAATCAATCGATGCAGGTCATCGTGCGTCCCGATTCGGGTATCCGCAGCGTCCAGGATCTGAAGGGCAAGGTGGTGGCGACGCCGACCATCGGTGCGGTGATGCATGTGGCAACGCTGCACTGGCTGCGCGCGGGTGGGGTTGATCCCAATTCGATTCGCGCCATCGAGGTGCCGTTTCCGAACATGGGCGACCAGCTGAAGGCGGGTCGGGTCGATGCGCTCGAACTGCTGCAGCCCTTCGTCGGCCAGCAACTCGCGGCGGGCAACGTCAGCATCGGCAACCCGCTGCTCTCCGTGGCTGACCCCGGTCTGTTCACCTTCTGGATCGCGCAGGGTGCCTGGGCGCGTGCCAACCCGGCGGTGCTCGAGCGCTGGATTGCCGCCCTCAAGGATGCGCGCCAGTTTCTCGAGACCAATCCGACCGAGTCGCGCAGCATTCTTGCCAAGTACACCCGGCTGCCCGACGCGGTGGCGCAGAGGATTCCGTTCCCGACCTACGATACGACGCTCAACGCCTCGCAACTGGAGGTCTGGGCCAAGGTACTGCGCGACCTGGGTCAGTTGAACGCGCCAGTCGATACCTCACGGCTCGTTGTAACCCCTCGCTAGGCGATCGCTCATGCAAGTCGGATTCTTCTACTGGCCGTTCAATGTCGACCTCACCTTGCGCATGGCGGCCGCTGCCGAGCGCTGGGGCTACGACATGATCGGCATCGCCGATACGCCCGGCAATGCGATGGACCCCTGGGTGAGTGCAACGCTCGTGGCCGAGCATACGCGTACCCCGCGGGTCTCCATCTGCGTCACCAACCTCCTGAGCCGTCACCCTTCCGTGAGTGCGGCGGCCATCGCTTCGATCGATCTGGTCTCCGGTGGCCGTGCCACCATCGGCATCGGCGCCGGCAACAGTGGTACCCGCAATCTGGGTCTGCGCGGCTCCAAGGCTGATGAACTGAAGGAGGGGGTGCAGTTCCTGAAGGCCGCACTGTCGGGCGAGCCGGCTACCTGGCGCGAGGCCACGACCCATCTGCCGTGGGTGAAACGCGCACCCCCCGTCTTCCAGGCCGCGTCGCTGCCCCGCTCGCTCGAGATTGCGGGTGAGGCTGCCGATGGCGTCTTCTGCAACTACGGGCTTGATCCGGTGAGTCTTGCCGCCTCGGTCGGCCATGTGACGCGCGGGGCGGAGGCGGCCGGGCGCGCCGAGGTACCCGAGATCTGGCAGATCGCGTGTCTTGACTGCAACGACGATCGTGAAGTCGCGCGACGCAAGGTAGGGGCCATCCTCGCCTTCGTTTCCGGCTACGTGATCGGCACCGGCGACATGGCCTCGCGCGGTGTGCCACCTGAACTCGTGGCGCCGATGCAGGAACTGCGTCGACGCTACAGCACCCGTCCCGGGGATGCCGATGCGCGCATGGTGGAGGAACTGGGGCTCTTCGATTACCTGGCAGGGCGTCTCGCGCTCTGGGGCAATGTCGAGGATTGCCTTGCGCAGGCCCTTGCCGCCAAGGCCGCCGGTGCCACCCGTCTCATGTTCACGGTGAGCCTGGCGGCCGACCCGGTACGCACGGTCGAACTCTTTGGCGAGCACGTACTGCCGAGGCTGCGCGGTGCCTGATCGGTCTGACGAGGCTGACGACCCGATGGACGATGAGGCAGGCGGCCGACTGGCTCCCGGTGCGCGCAGTGCTGCTGTTCGCGTCGACAAGTGGTTGTGGGCGGCGCGCTTCTTCAAGACGCGTTCGCAGGCCACTGAGGCGCTCGATGCCGGGCACGTGAAGGTGAATGACCTGCGCGCCAAGCCCTCGCGCGAGGTGAGGCCGGGCGACACGGTCGAGATCGTCATCGGCAGCGTGGCGCGCACGGTCGAGGTTCGGGGCATCGCCGAGCGGCGTGGGTCGGCCCCGATGGCTGCCACGCTCTACCGCGAAACCGAGGCCAGTGTGCTCGCGCGCGAGCGCGAGCGCGATCTGCGACGGTTCGCCAATACGCCCGAGGCCGACATGCACGGGCGGCCCACCAAGCGCGATCGGCGCGCCCTGGAACGCCTGCGGCGCAGTTGACTCGCTACAATCCCGCATCATCCGGGTTCCGTCCTTTGAGGGGAAAGCTGCACATGATCATTGACTGCCACGGCCACTACACCACGGCCCCGAAGGAACTCGAGGCCTACCGCAAGGAGCAGTTGTCGCTGGCCGACAGCCCGGGGCTTGCCAAGGGGGTTCTGGGGATCACCGATGACCAGATCCGCGACAGCCTCGAAGGGGCGCAACTGCGCATCCAGCGCGAGCGTGGCACCGACCTCACCATCTTCTCGCCGCGGGCCAGCGCGATGGGGCATCACCAGGGCAATGCCACTACCAGCCGGTTCTGGTCGGAGCACTGCAATGACCTCATCCACCGCGTGTGCAGTCTTTATCCGAAGAACTTCGTTGGCGTGTGCCAGTTGCCGCAGAGCCCGGGACGCCCACCGTCGGAGAGCATCGCCGAACTCGAACGCTGCGTGACCGAACTCGGCTTCATCGGCTGCAACGTCAACCCCGACCCCTCGGGTGGGCACTGGTCGGATCCCCCGCTCTTCGATCGTTCGTGGTACCCGCTCTACGAGAAGATGGTCGAGCTCGATGTACCGGCGATGGTGCATGTCAGCGGCTCGTGCAATCCGCACTTTCACGCCACCGGTGCGCACTACATCAACGCCGATACCACGGCCTTCATGCAGTTCATCACCTCGGACCTCTTTCGCGACTTCCCGACGCTGAAGTTCATCATTCCGCATGGCGGTGGCGCCGTGCCCTATCACTGGGGGCGTTATCGGGGCCTGGCTCAGGATATGGGCAAGCCGCCGTTGGGTGAGTGGTTGCTGAAGAACGTCTACTTCGATACCTGCGTGTACCACCAGCCGGGCATCGACCTGCTGCTCAAGGTGATTCCGGCGGACAACATCCTCTTTGCCTCCGAGGTGGTGGGCGCGGTGCGCGGCATCGACCCCGAGACCGGGTACTACTACGATGACACCCGTCGCTACATCGATGCGGTCGACTGGATCAGCGCCGATGACAAGGAAAAGATCTTTGAAGGCAATGTGAAGAAGGTTTTTTCGCGCTTCAAGGGCGTCTGAGCAGGGGCGGTATCGGCCCCCACGCCGAGTCCGGTTGCATGGAGGTGCCCGGCATGTTTCTTCGCGAGTGCTGGTACGTGGTTGCCTGGTCGCACGAGGTGCCTTCGCAGGGGCTGCTTGCGCGAACCGTGCTGGGCGAGGCTCTCGTGCTCTTTCGAACGCAGGATGGCAGCGTGGCCGCACTGGCCGATCGCTGCTGCCACCGCCTGGCGCCCTTGTCTCGCGGGCGCCACGAGGGTGACTGTGTGCGCTGCGGATACCATGGACTCGCTTTCGATGCTCACGGCCGGTGTGTCGAGGTGCCCGGCATGGAAACGGTACCGCCCGGCCTCGCTGTTCGCACTTATCCGGTGGTCGAGCACAACCGCTGGGTGTTCGTCTGGATGGGCGAGCCCGAGCGGGCCAATCGCCGCTGGCTGCCCGACAACTTCTCGTGCGATCACCCCGACTGGGTCTATCGCCCGGGCTATCTGCACTACGAGGTGCCGTGGCAACTCATCGCCGACAATCTGCTCGACTTCTCGCATCTGAGTTACGTGCATGAGGCCACCCTGGGCGGGTCGACCGCCATCGCCCGGGCGCGGCCCCGCATCGATCCGATCGAGCGTGGCTTGCGGATCGGTCGTGAGGTGAAGTCAGTGCCTGCGCCGCCGTACTACGCGGCGCTTCGGGCGTTTGACGGGCCGATCGATCGCTGGTTCATCTATGACTTCCTGTTGCCGGCAACCCTCCTCATGAATTCGGGTGGGCGGTTGCATGGTGCGCCCGAAGGTGACTCGGCGAGCGAAGTGCATCTTCACAGTTGTCAGGCCCTGACGCCCGAGACCGAGTCGAGCACCCACTACTTTTTTCAGCAGGCGCATCCGCGGCACTTGGGTGACGAGAAGGTCACCGAGGGTCTGTACCAGGGTGTCATACGGGCGTTCGAGGAGGACCGCGCCATGATCAGCGCCCAGTATGGGGCGATTCGTCGTGGTGGCGAGCAGGCGATGATGTCGCTCCCGATGGATGCGGCACTGTTGCAGTTCAGGCGTCTGGTCGAGCGTGAGGCGGCGCGTGAGGCAGGATTGACCTGAACCAGAGCCCCGTTGCGCAGCTCAGCGCACATCCGATCCGCCGCCACGACAGGACGAGATCAGGAACAGGCATGCGAGCGAAAGGGCGGGCAATAGGCGATGCATGATGGGCTGTTCAGGGGCGCTGGTGAACTGATTCAGAGGGCAGATTCGGCAGCCTGCCACAGGGCACTCATCGCAAGGGTTTTTCCGACGTGTCGAGCGCAAGCCCGAAGAGGTGTCTGATGTCCAGGTCCACTGGCATCACATTTCTCGAGCGGAGCGTGTCGCCGATCATCTTGTCCTCCAGCACATGCTTGCTGAACTCATTCGGGTAGCGAAGGTACTCGTTCAGGATCTCCACCACCGCGCGTGAGTCGATCAGGTATGTGCCGCCCTGTATCCAGGGGCCGTGATAGCGGTCGGTCACGGGGGGCAGGAATGTCGAGCACTTGCCGACATGCCAGCAGCGGTCGAAGTCGACCGGATTGACCATGACGCCGCAATAGTGCGGCAGTGCCAGCTGCTTGAACCTGGCCACCTTGGTTGCATCGGCTACGCTCACGTCATCGTCGAGTTTCACCAGGGCAAACCTTCCGTAGAGCAACTTCAGTGCAAGGATGGCCTTCAGAACCTTGTCGGGCAGCGCCTCGTAGGTGTCCTCGCTTGGCACGAAGAGGATTTCGTTCGATAGCTCGAAGTGGCGCAATGCCGGCCTGCCCACCACGATGGTTGCCAGAGCACCGGTCTGGCTGATATCCCTCCGGAGTTGGTGTGCCTTGTCGAGGTTTTTCTCACACGAGATGATGGTGTAAATGATCGGTTCGGGCTTGTAGCGGGGCGTCTGAAGGTGGGTAGGCCTCTCCTCAAGCAGCAGGTCAAGGCACAGGGTGGCAAGCGGTGACAGCGGATTCAGCCGAATCGTGTCCATCAACAACTGGCTGCGGATCTGCGGGGGCACCCCAGCCTTCGAGGCTCGTTGGTAAATGCCATACCAGGCCATGGACAGGGCACTTGAGTCCGTGCGGTGCCCCTGTCGGGCGTAGATCATGGCGACCCTGCCGGTGAAGTCGGCGGCCGTGAAGGCTGCGAGGTCGATGGAGTCGGCGAGTGTATTCGACAGCAAGGGCATCGCAGTGGTGAGTCTGGCGTGAACAGGCAGTGGTTCCAGTCGAGCGAATAGTCGCGGTTCGGCAGGATGGCCCCTTGCGGTAGAGTACCCGACGGATGCCGTCGAGATGCATTGCGTTTCGTTTGGCCGAAAACGCAGGCCAGGCGACCTTGGGCCGTGTGGCGATCGTGGCATGGCGCGGTGACGTTGCGATCACCGGCCCCCCGGAGGAGTGACAAGCGATGGAGTGGGTAATGGCGGCTGGATGGCTGGCGCGGCAACCCTGCGGCGGCAGGATGCTGGCGCGACGATGGGCCGGACTTGCGGTGCTCCTGGTCTGCATGAACGCACCCGCATTGGCCCAGCGCGATACCCAGAAACCGATCCGCCTCGTGATCGGCACTGCCCCGGGTGGCCTCATGGATGTACCGGCGCGCCTCCTCGCCGAGTATCTCGATCGCACCGGGGGCGAGCGCCTCATCATCGAGAACCGCCCCGGTGCGGGGGGTAATCCGGCGGCCGATCTGGTCGCCAAGGCGCTGCCCGATGGTTACACCCTGGGTCAGATCCAGTTGGGCAATGTCGCGATCAACCCGTTTATCTACAAGAACATGCCGTTCGACCCGCTCACCGATCTGGTGCCGGTCGCGCCGCTCACCAGCTCGCCCCTGCTGGTGCTGGTGGGCAGTCGGCTGCCGGTGGCTGATTTGCGCGAATTCATCGCGCTCGCGCGTCGATCACCGGGGGGCATCAATCATGGCTCGGCCGGCATCGGCACGGTGCCACACCTGGGCGGGCAACTGTTCGAGCAGTTGTCGGGGGCGCAACTGGTGCACGTGCACTACCGGGGTGTTGGCCCTGCGGTGATCGATCTGGTGGGCGGGCAGGTGCAGGTGGTGTTTGCCGGGCTGGGTGCCGTTCGTGGGCAGATCGATGCGGGCAGCGTGAAGGTGCTGGCGGTTGCCCAGCGCACTCGGCTCAAGAGCGCACCACAGTTTCCGACCGCCGAGGAGGCGGGGCTGCCCGGGTTCGAATTCACCACCTGGTTTGGCATCGTTGCTCCTCGGGGCACGCCCGAGCGCATCGTCGAGGCCTTCGCGGCGCGCGTGCGCGGCATGCAGCACGATCCGGAGGTACAGCGCCGCCTGGGCGATGCCGGCATGGAAGTGCTGGAGGAGACCCCTACCGAATTCGGCAACCGGATTCGACGCGACAACGCGCGCTTTCGCGAGATCGTGCGGGCAGCCGGCTTGAAACCGGAGTGACCGCGGCGGGTCAGGGGGCTCGTCGAACTTCCCGCTGAAAGACATCGAGGGCGTGGGCCTTGGCCCGGACGAAGCCGGGTTCGCTCAGGGTGGCACTGGTTCGCGGCCGCGGCGCGCCGAAGTCGATGACCTCGGCGATACGGGTGGGCCGGCGGGTGAGCATCAGCACATGATCAGCGAGGTACACCGCCTCCTCGAGGTCGTGCGAAACGAGAATCATCGTGACGCCCGTTGCGTGAAACACCTCCTGGAGCTTGTCGCGCATCGACAGCGTCATCTCGTAGTCGAGCGCGGAGAAAGGCTCGTCGAGAAACAGCACCTCGGGTCGGGGTGCCAGTGCCCGCATGATCGATACCAGCTGCTGCTGGCCACCCGAGAGTTCATACGGATAGCGCTTGAGGTCGAAGCCGATGTCGAATGAGGTGACAAGTTCGTCTACCCGCGCATCGATCGCTGCGCGATCCATGCCCGCCCGCACGAGCGGGTAGGCAATGTTGTCGATGGCGCGCTTCCAGGGAAAGAGCGCGTCGCGGTAATTCTGGAAGACGTAACCGATGACGGTCTCGCGCAACGTCTTGCCATCGAAGAGCACCTGCCCGCCATCCATCGGCATGAGGCCTGCGATCATGTTGATGAGCGTCGACTTGCCGCAGCCGTTGGGGCCGAAGATCGAGGTGATGCGCCCACGGGCAAAATCGAGGTTGAATCCGTCGTAAAGGGGTACACCGGCGAAGGCCTTGGTGAGCCCGCGGATCGTGATGTGCGGGCTGCCCGGCGAATGCGATGTCATGCCAGTGCCCTGAATGCGCTCGCGCGCACATGGCCATTGAACACATCCATGAGCCCTGAGCGGAATTCGTCCGACTGCAGGAATCGATGCGCGGACACCGGTTCCGCGCCAAGCAGCATCGGCTCGCTCGCGCGCCATGACAGATCCATCACGAACTTCACCCGCTCGCGCCTTCCCTGGTCGATGGCCGCGGTGAGGGCCGGGAAGTCGCTCGATCCACGATCGAGCAGTGCCGTCACGGCGGCGGCGGCGGCGACGCCGTCTTCGAGAGCCTGAGTCGCCCCCTGACCCAGCGTGGGCACCATCGGGTGTGCCCCATCGCCAAGAATCAGCAGGCGGCCTCCCTCGTCACGATACGCGATGGGTGCCTGCTGATTGCGGGCCCAGTGCAGGTCGGCGACGTTCGCCGACAGACGGTCGATGAGGTAGGCCGCGCCGGGTGCTATCGGGCCTGCGGGCGTGATGACCTTGCGAAATACCTCGGGCTGCTTGTAGGCCTCGGGCACGGGCGATCCGGGCTCGAAGGGAAAGGAGGCGGTGAGATACAGCGCATTGCCCGGTACGCGGTAACCGAAGAGCCGGTGATGCCCGCAATACCACTGGACGTAGTCATCGATGACGCCATTGGAGTCATCGGGCCAAAGCAGGCGGGCGAGTGCGACACCCATGTGCTCGACCGGAGCGGGGCCCACCAGTTTCTGGCGCAGGATCGAGTAGCGGCCGTCGCCTGCGATGACGAGGTCGAAGGGGTCGGTCCATTGGCGCTGCCCCCCGACTTCGACGTCGAGCGCAATCCGCCCATCGTCGCCGCGTCGCGCGTCAATGACCTCGGCACCGAAGCGCACATGGCCCCCGGCGAGGCCACGCAGCAGACCGTAGAGTTCGGCCCAGCGTACCCGCACGCCAGCGCATCCGGCCATGGCCATGAGATCGAAGTGTGCGAGTTTCGTGCCATCGGCAAGACCGATGCCCCACTCGCACCAGGGCAGACTGATGGCGCGCACCTGGGCAGCAAGCGCAGGGTCGAGCGATTCGAGCGCTGCCAGCCCGTTCGGCCCGATGTTCAGACCGGTGCCCGAATCGGCCTGGCTCGTGGCGGTTACCCGCTCGATGAGGGTTACTTCGCAGTCGCGCCGCCTCGCCAGGTGGGCTGCCACCACACTGCCGGCGACACCAATGCCGACGATGGCGATGCGTTGGGTCATGCTCGGGTTCTCCTTGTTGCCTTGATCACTTGCCGCCCCAGTGCACGAAGCGCCGCTCGATCACGAGAAAGAGCAGGTTGAGCCCATAGCCCAGAGCGCCCGCCGCAAAGATGGCGGCGTACATGAGCGGCATGTCGAACACCATCTGGGCGTTGATCACGCGCTGCCCGAGGCCATCGGTCGAGCCGATGAACATCTCGGCCACGATCACGATGACCAGCGCAAGCGAGATGCCCGAGCGCATGCCCACGAAGGTCTGCGGCAGCGATTCCCAGAGGGTGACATCCACCATGATGCGCAGGCGACCCGCACCCATCACGTGGGCGGCCGCCTGCCGGGTCTTCTTCGCGTTCATGACCCCATAGGCCACGTTGAAGAGAATCACGAGCGCTGCCCCGAAGGCGGCCACCGCAATCTTGGTCTTCTCACCGACGCCGAAGATCACCAGAAACATCGGAAAGAGCGCCGATGCGGGAGTCGAACGAAAGAAGTCGATCACGAATTCCACCGCAGCGTAGACGCGACTGGAACTGCCCAGCGCGATCCCCAGCGGTACCCCGATGGCGGTGGCGATCACGAACGAGAGGACCGTTCGCCATACGGTCTGCCAGAAGTCATGCGTCAGGGTGCCGTCGGCAAACCCTTTCCACAGCGCCACCGCGGCGTCCTGCGGCGCTGGCATCAACACCGGATCGATGACGCCCGAGAGCGCGAGCAGCCACCAGAGCACGACAAAGAGTATCGCTCCCGCCAGCGGCAGGAGCGCATCCAGCCGATGGTGCACGGTCAGAAGCTCTTCAGGCTCGGGCGTACATCGATCTTCGACTTGACGATGCCCATCTGCACGGCGATGTCAGCGACCTTCTGGAAGTCTTCGACATCCTGCGGCGAAAGATCGCGCACCATCATGTACTTCACCAGTGGCACCGAGGGCGCGATCGAGGCTGCCGTATTCATGTACTTCACGAGCAGTTCGCGCACGCTGGGGTCGGTGTTGGCTTCGTTGACGGCGCGTGCCCAGACGCGTGCATACCGCTCGGCGACCGCAGGGCGCTCCTGCAGGAACTTGCCCGACACGACGCCACCGGCCAGATGCGCGAATGCCCCCTTGCGGCCCACCAGATGGGTGGCGACCACACCGGCTTCGAGCCGGCGTGCGACCCCTTGCTGGATCATCATGGTTCCGAGGGGTTCGAGCGTGTAACCCGCATCGAAGGTGCCGGCCTTGAGCGCGCCGATGTGCACGCTCATCTGCTGCTCCTGCATGGTGTAGTCACGGCCCTCTTCCAGGCCGATAGCCTTCAGCACTGCCTTGGCCATGCCCATGTTGCCTGGCCCGGGCGCCGAGAGGATGCGCATTCCCTTCAGGTCTTTGAGCTCTTTCGCCGGGGAGTCGGGGCGCACCACGAATTGCTCGGTAATGTACTGCGCGTTCTGCCCGTTCAGAGAGATGAAAAATCCCGTATTGGGCCGCAAGACGTTGATGTTGAGTGCCTCGAGTGACAGGAGGTTCGAGGCGGCATCGATGTCACCTTTGACCATCGCCTGCACGATGAGCGGGTGGGTGGCGAGCGGCACACCCTCAACGTCGAGGTTGGCCTCCTTGAAGTACCCGCGCTCCTGGGCAATGTAGAAGGGTAGTGCTGACGAGGCGGCGAAGATGCCGACCTTCACCTTGTCCTGGGCCTGCGCAAGCGGGGCAGCGAGCCCCAGGGCCACGGTTGCCGTGGCCAGTACGATGGAGGACAGTGTCTTCAGGCTGCGCATTGCTTGATCCTCTGGAGAAGGCCGACGTAGACGGCAGGGTCGAAAAAGAGTTCTCCCGCCTGATATTTCTTCTCGGCGGCGATGTCGGGGACCGGGATGCGTTCGGCTGCGGCGTCAAACGTGAGTTCGAGTTGCACGCCGTTGGGGTCGAACACGAAGAGCTGCCAGTACGTGGTGTTGGGAATCACGAATTCACGCCACGGCAGTCCGAAGCGCTCGAAGCGCTCGCGAAAGCCATTCCAGCCGATGGCTGTGACCGACAGGTGATCGATGGCACCCGTGTGCTGCGGAACGACCCCATTGCCAGCCGCGAGCGCTGGCCCCCCTGCGTAGAGGTGGATGATGGCTTCGCCCACCGGGGTCGGCACACCGAGCCAGGCGCCCGGAAAGCCGAAGTCGGGTCGGTAAACCGAGCGCAGGCCGATGACTTCGGTGTAGAAGGCAACCGTGGACTCGAGGTCCATGGTCTTGATGGCCACATGAAGCAGGCCCGTGATTGCTGAAGTACCGGACATTGCGTGCTACTCCTTTCTGAATGAACTGTCTTGCAATCGGCGTGCCAGCGCGTTGCTTGCGTTCACTGCGCAGTCAATCCCAGGGTTTTTACCACCTTCACCGTATCGGCGAGGCTGCGCTGTACGAGGGATCGGAACGCCTCCGGACTGCTTGCCCGGACCTCAGCCCCCTGGCCGGCCAGCGCTTCACGCACGGCGGGCACCGAAAGAGTGCGCGCGACGGCATCACGCACCCGCTCGATCAGGGCAGGTACGAGGGCGCGCGGGCTCACGATGCCGGCCCAGCCACTGAAGTCATAGCCCGGCACCGCTTCAGCAATGCCCGGCAGGTCGGCGAGAAGCGCCGTACGATGATCGAGGCTTTGCGCGAGTGCGCGCAGCCGTCCACCCTTCACCAGAGCCATGGCTGCCGGTGCCGGCGTCACGGCCCAGTGAGTCTCACCGGCAACCAGCGCGCTCATCTCCGAGCCGCCGCCCTTGTAGGGCACGTGAACCGATTCGAATCCGGCCAGCAGCGCCAGTTGCGCCCCGGCCAGATGGCTGGCTGAACCCGGGCCGGCCGAGGACATGTTGACCTGCCCGGGGTGCGTGCGACAGTAATCGACGAGTTCGCGCACCGAGCGCACCGGCAGTGCCTGGGTGACCACGAGAACGCTCGGGAGCATGGCGATGAGGCTCACGAAGCCGAAGTCGTTCACCGGGTCGTAGGGCACGGTCTTCTGTACTGTTGGGGCAACGCTCATCGAGCTGGCCGAGGCAATGCCCAGGGTGTAACCATCGGCGAGCGAGTTGCGGATGATCTCCATGCCGACGATGCCGCTCGCACCCGCACGGTTCTCGATGATGATCGAGGTGCCGAGCGACTCTCCAAGGCGCACCGAGATCAGGCGCGCGATGGTGTCGATGGAACTGCCGGGCGCATTCGGGACGACCAGGCGCACCGGGCGGGCCGGGTAGTCGTCGGCCGCCTGCGCAGTGCCCGGGAGGATGGTTGTCAGTGCCGCGGTCAGCGCGCAGGCGCGCAGGCATGTCCGTCCCAGCATGGCTGCGCTCCCTCGATGGTGACTCATCGGCCTTCTCCAGACTGCTAGACTATCTGCATTGCAGAAGCTTATCCGAGCGGGGGAATCACGTGTCGAACTTCCTGTTGAGTGGCCTGCGCAGCGTCGAAATGGGCGTTGCCGACGTGGGTCTCTGCGAGCAATTCTTTACCGAGGCCTGGGGTCTTGCCGTGGTGGCGCGCGAGGGTGGTGCCGTCTATCTGCGAGCCAGTGGCGACGCACATCATGTGCTTGCCCTGCATCCGCGCACGTGCTCCGAACTCGTGTCGGTGACCTTCAATGCGCCCGATCGGGCTGCCGTCGATGCGGTAGCGGGCCGGGTCGTTGGCTACGGGGCCACCATCGTGTCGGCCCCCGCACCGGTCACTGAACCCGGGGGTGGGTACGGCGTGACGCTGCGCGATCCCGAAGGGCGTGTGCTGCGCGTCATCGCGGGCGACGCCCGCCATGCCGATGGCGCGATGAGGGCTGATCTGCCCGAGCGGATCGCGCACGTCGTCTTCAATGCGACCGACCCGCTCAAGGTGCGCAACTGGCTGTGCGACGCGCTTCAGTTTCGTCTGAGCGACCAGACCCGGATCATGCACTTCGTGCGCACCAATACCGATCACCACAGCATCGCGGTGGCCGGTGGCGAGCGGCCCACACTCAACCACATCGCGTTCCAGATGCCCGACCTCGACTCGGTCATGCGTGGCGCAGGCCGCATGAAGGATCATGGCTACCCGATCGAGTGGGGCGTAGGTCGTCATGGCCCCGGCCACAATGTCTTTGCCTACTTCGTCGGCCCCGGCGTTCTCCCCATCGAGTACACCGCCGAAGTCGAGGTGGTCGGCGATGACTATCCGGTCGGCGCCCCCGAAGATTGGACCTGGCCCCCGGGCCGGATCGATCACTGGGGCATTTCGGCGCCACCCAGTGCGCGCCTGAAGGATGCGCAGAACCATATCCTCTTTGCCTGAGTTGCCGGTCTTGCAACCGGCCCCGGGCCCGATCTGACGATTGGAGTCGTACATGAGTTACCAGCACATCAAGGTGAACGCGCTGTCACCTTCCGTTGGCGCCGAGATCAGTGGTGTCGACCTGACCCGTCCGCTCGAACCTGCCGTCCTCGCGGAAATTCGTCAGGCATTTCTGGCCCATGGCGTGGTGTTCTTCCATGATCAACCCATGAGTTTCGAGGACCAGCGGCGTCTGGCGGAGTACTTCGGCGAACTGCACATCCATGTAGGTGGCAAGGGCACGGCGTCCAAGACGCTCGAGGGGTATCCGGAGGTGCGCAAGCAGCATTTCGACCGCAATTCAAAGCGGGTGTCGGGCGAGGTCTGGCATACCGACCAGTCCTGCTCCCGGGTGCCGCCGATGGCGAGCATCCTGCATCAGCACCTGATACCCCCGGATGGCGGTGGCGATACGCTGTTTGCAAGCATGTATGCCGCCTACGAGGCCCTGTCGGACAAGATGAAGGCCTATCTCGAGGGCCTCACCGCGACCCACGATGGTGCGCTCATCTTCGACAAGGGTGGCGAGGACGAGTACCCGGTGGCCTCGCACCCGGTGATCACGGTGCACCCCGAGACAGGGCGAAAGATTCTCTTCGTCAATCGTGGCCAGACTGCGTACATCAACGAAGTCTCGCGCGCCGAGAGCCGGGCGATCCTTGCCTATCTGTTCGATCACATCGAGCAGCCCGAGTGGCAGATGCGGTTTCACTGGCGCAATCATTCAGTGGCTTTCTGGGACAACCGCTGTACCCAGCACCGCGCCATCTGGGACTACTGGCCGAATGTACGATCGGGCTACCGGATGCAGATCAAGGGGGTCGAGGCTCCGCGCGCACCGCAGGCATGAATCCTGCGCAGGGTTGAGCGTCTCCTCTCCGAAGGGATCCAAACCCGATGCGCCGTCTTCTGTCTGATGGGATGCGTGAGCCGGGCCTGACAGGTCTGACGTTGAGATGTGCAGTGCGGGCCCTGGCTGCCTGCTCGTTGCTGGTGCTCGCCGAGGCCAAGGCTCAGACCCCGGCTGCCTGGCCGCAGCGGCCGGTCCGCGTCATTGCCCCCTTTGTCGCAGGCGGTACCACCGATGGTCTGGGGCGCGTCGTGGCGCAAAAACTGGCCGACGAGTTCCATCAGAGCTTCGTGGTCGAGAACCGCGGTGGTGCGGGTGGATTGATCGGTGCCGAGATCGTGTCCCGGGCAGCCCCTGACGGCTACACCTTGCTCATATCAGGTATTGCCCCCCTGATCCTGGCCCCGGCGATGACGCAAGCCTCGTTCGATGGCCTGCGCGACTTCACCCACATCGCCCTGCTGGGGGGGCCGCCTGACGTCCTGGTGGTGCCCACCTCGAGCGAGGCGCGCGATCTGCGTGCCTTCATCGCACTGACACGAACCGCTTCACTGAGCTACGGCTCGGCCGGTAGTGGCACGCAAGGACAACTGGTGGGCGAACTCTTCCGGCGAGCGGCCGGGATCAATCTCGCCCATGTGCCCTACAAGGGGGCGGGTCCTGCGGTGGCCGATGTGGTTGCCGGGCATCTGCCCTCGGCCGTGGTGACGGTGACTGCAGCACTGGGCAACCTCAATGCCGGCAAATTGCGCGCTCTGGCGGTGAGCAGCCGTGTTCGCATGGCCGACTTTCCCGACGTCCCGACGTTTGCCGAGATGGGGTTTGCCGAGGTCGTGGGGGTGGTGTGGTTTTCGATGGCGGGCCCGGCCGGGATGCCCCCCGAGATCGTGCAGCGCCTGAATGCCGCCGTACGCAGTGCGCTGAGACAGCCCGATGTGCGAGAGCGCCTGCGCCGCGAATCGATTGAACCCAACGACATGACCGCTGCGCAGTTCACCGACTTCGTCAGGGCCGAACAGGCGCGCTGGGCGCCAGTGATGCGTAACGTCGTGGCTGCCGGGAACTGACCGATGGGCGTGCCCCGGCGGTTGCTGGCAAGGCTGCGCGCCGGCTATCGGGGTTGGATGCCGATCGGGGCCATCAGAGCCTGATTGTCCGGCCCGAGACCTGGAAGGGTATCCAGATCCAGCACCGAACGCGTGCCTGCGTCGCTCTCGGTGGCGCCCAGGGCTGTCTGGGCTGAGTCGGCAGGGCTCGCTGTCCAAGGCAGATAGCCGCAGCGTGGTACGCCCATCTCACCGAGCGCATGATCCAGCCAGGCGATGTTGGCCGCCTTGTGCGACATGGCCGGATCGATCTCGTTGGCTATCCATCCCGCGAGGTGCAAGCCGCTGGCCCGCACGGCGGCGGCGGTGAGCATGGCGTGATTGAGGCAGCCCAGGCGCAGTCCGACCACCAGCACCACGGGCAAGTGCAGCGCCACGGCGATGTCGGCCATCGTCCGACGCGCACCGATCGGTGCGGCCCAGCCGCCCGAGCCTTCGACGACGATCCAGTCGCGTTCGACCGCCAGCGCGCCGTAGGCTGCGGCGACCACCGCCGGCTCGATGGCGATACCTGCCAGGGCGGCGGCAATATGCGGTGAAGCGGCTTCGGCCAGAACGTAGGGGCAGGCGCGTGCCGGGTCCAGTGGTGGCTGGCTGGCGGCAACGAGCGTCTCGACATCGTCGTTCTGCCAGCGTCCGTCGACGAGTGTGGCCCCGGCGGCGACCGCCTTCAGCCCGGCCACTCGCAGGCCGCGCCGCGCGGCCGCTCGCAGGAGGTGCGATGTGACGTGACTCTTTCCCACACCGGTATCGGTGCCCGCGATGAAGATGCCCGAGCCAGTCATGGGGCACGAATCTCTGTCTGCGCTGCGGTCGGCTCGGCCCGTTCAGCACGCACCAGTGCGTCGGCCAGTTGCATGACGTCATTGCTGCCATGTGCAGCACTGAGTGTCACGCGAAGCCTTGCGCGCCCGACCGGGACCGTGGGTGGACGGATGGCAGGTACCCAGAGTCTTTCCTCGTGCAGCCACGCAGCCGCCCGCAGGGTGGCGTCGTTGGGACCGATGATGATCGGGTGGATGGCGGCGGCGGCTGGCAGGCATTGCCAGCGATCAAGCCTCAGTGTCCCCTGGAGTTGCGCCGAGAGTTGCGCAAGGTGTGCCCGGCGCTCGCGGCCCTCGTCGCTGACAATGATGTCGATGGCGGCGAGCAGAGCGTGAGCGAGCGCCGGCGCGCTCGCCGTACTGAAGACATGGGTCCGTGCACGGTTCACCAGCCATTCAATCACCGTGCGGTGGGCTGCAATGAAGGCACCGGACACGCCGGCTGCCTTTCCCAGGGTGCCCATCAGGATGATGTTGGGCGAACGCAGGGCGAGGTGCTCCAGTGTCCCCAACCCCTGTCCGCCCAGGACCCCGAAGCCGTGCGCATCGTCGACGACCAGCCAGGCATCGTGCGCTTCGGCCAGCACCGCCAGTTGCTCGAGCGGTGCGAGATTGCCATCCATCGAGAACACGCTGTCGGTGAGAATGATGCGTGAGGCGGCCTGGCTGCGCGCGAGCGCGCTGGCCAGCGCCTCGGTATCGCAATGCGGGTAGACCGACACGCGAGCACCGTGGTGCGCGCGTGCGATGCGTGTTCCATCAACCAGCGACGCATGGTTGAGCGCTTCGCTGAAGATTTCAACCGAGGGGTTCGTGCCGGCCATGGCGAGGTCGCACAGGCCATCGACCAGTGCCAGATTGGCGGTGTAGCCCGAGGTGAGGTAGAGCGCATCGGCGCTGGCGATCCAGGGCTGGTAAAGGTTCGCGAGGCGCTCCTCGAGTTGTGCATGCACGGCACGATGCCCGCTGATGAGCGCCGATGCGCCGCTGCCGGCACCTTCGCTGAGGGCGCCACGGGCCATGGCTTGAGCGATCTGCGGATGGCTCGAGAGTCCCAGATAGTCGTTGCTGCAGAAGGCGAGCAGGGTGCGTCCGTCCACCACGAGGTGGCGAGCGCGCGAGCCCTCATGGCCGCAGTCTCCCGGTGCGCCTGGCGCGAGTGTGACCTCCCGGCGTGCGCGCCGAAGGCCTCGACTGGCGAGGGCATCGAGTGCGGTACCGACTTGATCGAGCAGCCTCATGGCATCTGGTGCGGGCCAGGCTGCACCATGGCGCTCGCCTCGGGTGCTGCCGACCGAGTCGTTGCCAGTGTCTGGTCGAGCGCCGTCATGGTCTGCCTCACCAGCCAGCGCAGTTCATCGGGTTCGAGCACGTAGGGAGGCATCAGGTAGACCGTGGTGCCGATCGGACGCAGCAGTACGCTGTGCTCGCGTGCAGCCATGTGCATGCGTCGTGAAAATCCGGCGCGCAGCGCCGGATCGTCGATCGTCACATCAAAGGCGGCGATCATGCCGCGCTGGCGCAGGTGAGCGATTCGCGGGTCTGCCCGGAGTGGGGTGAGGGCATCGGCGATGACCGCTGCGCGCGCGTGGTTCGCTTCGATCACCCGATCCTCCTCGAAGATATCGAGCGAGGCGAGGGCGGCGCGGCAGGCAAGCGGGTTGCCGGTAAACGAATGCGAGTGCAGAAAGCCGCGCTCGATGCGGGTATCGAGAAACCCCTGGTAGATCTCGTCACGGCTCAGCACGACTGAAAGTGGCAGATAGCCACCACTCAGGCCCTTGGAGAGGCAGAGAAAGTCGGGCCAGATACCGGCCTGTTCACAGGCAAAGAAGCTGCCGGTGCGGCCAAACCCGACGGCGATCTCGTCGGCAATGAGGTGTACGCCATGCAGTGTGCACAGGCGGCGTACCTCGGCGAGGTAGCTGGCATCGTGCATGGCCATGCCGCCAGCGCATTGCACCAGAGGCTCGAGGATGAGCGCGGCGATGCGATCGCCACGAGTCTCCAGAAGTTGCGCGATCTGTGTTGCGGCCCGCGCGGCGACCCCACTCGCGGTCTCGCCCGACCCCGCCTGGCGGGCATCCGGTGACATCACCCGGTGTGCCGAACGCAGCATCGGTGCATAGGCCTCGCGAAACAGGGGGACGTCGGTGACCGCAAGGGCACCGGTGGTCTCGCCGTGATAGCCGCCGGCGACGCAGACGAATTCATTGCGCTCGGCCATCCCGTGGTTCCGCCACCAGTGGACGCTCATCTTCAGCGCGATCTCGACCGCCGATGCACCGTCTGACGCGTAGAAGCAATGCCCCAGAGTCCCGCCGGTCAGCGCCGAGAGCCGCTCGGACAGTTCGACCACCGGTTCATGGGTGCAGCCGGCCAGCAGCACATGCTCGAGCCGACCCAGCTGGTCGGCCACGGCGGCGCTGATGCGGGCATTGGCGTGGCCGAAGAGATTGACCCACCAGGAACTGATGGCATCCAGATAGCGGCGGCCATCGATATCGAACAGCCACGGACCCTCGCCCCGCGCCAGGGCGAGGAGCGGGGCGTCATCGAGCAGTCCCATCTGGGTGCAGGGGTGCCACACCCCGGCAAGGCTGCGCGCCGACAGCCCCGGCATGCTCAGTCGGTGCTCGCTGCCGGTTCGGCGCCCGGGTAGTCGTAGCTTGCCATCAGGTCATCGACCACCTGATGGAAGTGCGCCCAGGGGGCTTCACGAAAGTTGTGGTTGCGGATGATGAAGGACGCGCCGGCATAGAACTTCTCGTACTGCTGATGGCGACCCGCAAACTCGGTGCCCACGAGGTCCCATGCCAGCTTGAAGAGTTTCATGCGCGCGACCGCGCCCATCTGCGGTGTCTGCCAGAAGGTCTCGAACTTTTCGCGCAGGGCCGCATCCTGCATCACCGAGATGTCGGCCGGCATCTGGAACACACCGCCGCCACACAGCTCGCGCACGCAGTCGATGAGCATCGAGTGGTTCTCGGTGCACCAGTTGAGCGCCGCGTACATGTAGCGCCGATTGAAAGTCGTATGGCCGGCGGGCCACGACTCGGCATCCTGGATCTGCCCGGCAATCATGCCGCCCAGCGTTGCCTCGAGCGCAGCAAGGCGCCCGAGCGTTTCCCGCACGGCAGGTACCTGGTCGGCCCCCGAGGCCTGGGTGATACGACTGGCCACGCCGACCAGCAACTGCATCTTGGTATGGAATCGCACATTCGACTGGTGATTGCCGTAGCAGTGCGCCGGGGTCTTGATGTAGATGTCACGGGCGAGCACCGCGTCGTTGTGTACGAAGACCCGATCCCAGGGCACCTTCACTTCCTCGCACACCACCATGCTGTCGGATTCGTCGAACCGGTAGGCAAGGGGGTTCTCGAACTCGATCGGCGCTTGCGGTTCGAGCGGCTTGCGTGCCCAGAGTGAAAGCCCTGGCGCATTGCATGGCACTGCACAGGTGATCGACTCGGCCAGTTGCGTCGGGGCGAGCGGAATCAGATTGCCGATCCAGATCTCGTTGGCGAACACCGCGCCGGTCGCAAGCATCTTCATGCCCGAGATCACCACGCCATCAGCGTCCTCCCGCACCACGCGCAGGGTCGGGATGGCCATGTTCTGCTTCTGGTAGAACTCGGGGTTGCGCGCCGCCTGCGGGGGGATCACGGCGTAGGCCGCGTAGATGTCGTTGCGCCGCATGTGTTCGTAGTAGCGCAGCAGGTTGTCGGCGCGCTCACCGAATACGTCGGGCGCAGTCGACATGCCGGTGACAAAGCTCGTGACATGATCGGGTGAGCGTCCGATCAGGCCATGGCTGACGCCGGCGATGGCACGGTGCAGACCCATGCGGGCTTCGAGATCGGCACGCGTGCGGGCGCGCTTGAAGTACATGCTGTACCGCTCGCCGTCTTCCTCGAAGGTGTACTGGTCTCGCCGGGCCGGGTCTGCCTTGAGGTCGTAGATGTCGGCAATCGATTGTGCCGCGTGACGAAACGCCGGGTGGGTTGTGACATCGGCGACTTTCTCGCGACCGATGTACACCGTGCGCCCGTCACGCAGCGACTCGAGGTGGTCTGCTCCTGACTTGATCATGGTCGTCAGTCCGCGCTCTTTCCGCCGTTCTTGCCGCTGGTCTCGTAATAGTGAATTTCGTAGAGCATGCAACCCTTCTCGGTGGTGAAGGGGCCGTGGAAGGCGCCCGGCGGCCGGCAGGCATAGGTGTGCGCATGGCACTGTTCACCCCCTTTGCCATTCACGTCGTTGCCGACGATCAGGTCGCCCTGAACGACATACACCTCTTCCCAGTGGTCATGCACGAAGGGAGCCGTGGTGAAGGCGCCCGGTTCGATGCGCAGGAGGCGGGTGCGACTGCCTCGCTTGGTCACTTCATCGAGGTCGCTGGCGAGCACTTTCTGCTTGAAACCCGCCGGATAGCCGGTCGGGGTTTCCCAGCCATCGGTCATGTCGACCTTGACGAATTCGAGATGCGATTTGGGGGCGAGTGCCATGGGAGCGTTCCTTGAGGAGCCGGTGCGACAGCATGCCGGCGGGTATGACTGATGAGGCTGGAGCCACTGCGTTGTGAGGTTAATCGGTGCGGGCAGGACAGCGCAACTCCTTATAATGGCACGCTGCGTCGGTGACGTCGCACGTGACCCACAACTGGAGGAGAAACCATGCTCAAGATATACGGTCAGGCCCGTTCACGTGCCTTTCGCGTCATTTGGCTCTGCAAGGAATCGGGCATTGCCTACGAGCACATTCCGGTCAGCATCCATGTCGACAACGCCCAGGCAAAGGAAGACTGGTATCGGGCACTGAACCCCAACGCACGCATTCCCACCATCGATGACGATGGGTTTGTCATGTGGGAATCGTCGGCCATCAACCTTTATCTGGCCGAGAAGTACGCGAGCCCGCTCTATCCGGGTACGGCCGCGGGCCGCGGCCGCATGCTGCAATGGGCGTTCTTCATCGCCAACGATGTCGAAGGCCCGATGATCATGGTTTTTCAGAACCGGTTTGCCTTCCCGCCCGAGAAGCGCGTCGCGGCCCTTGCCGACGAGGGCGAGAAGAAGATGCTCCCGAAGCTGGCGGTCATCGAGCAGGCACTGGCCGCCAACGGTTATCTGGGACTCGATCGCTGGGACATGACCGATTTCATCGCCTCTTCGGTCATGTACTCGCTCATCGGCATGAAGTACGACCTGTCGGCATTCCCGAACGTGGCGGCATGGCTCCAGACGAGTGTGTCGCGTCCGGCGGCGGTCGAGGCCATCAAGCTGCGGGGCTGACCCCGGTCGCTGGGCGCCGCTTGCCCAGCAACTGGATGAGCGGCGCAAAGACTTTCGGCGTGCCACAGGCAATTTCGCCTTTCTCGAGCCAGTTTTCGCTCTCGTCCATGTCGGTGACGAGACCACCGGCTTCGATGACCATCAGCGCCCCTGCGGCCATGTCCCACGGGGCCAGACCGAGATTCCAGAACCCGTCGAGGCGTCCGCAGGCCACGTACGCCAGGTCGAGCGCGGCCGAACCGGTGCGGCGGATGCCCGCCGTGTTCTGGGTGACTGCGCTGAACATGCCCATGTAGCGTTCGAGGTCTTCGCCATCGCGGTAGGGAAACCCGGTGCCGATCAGCGAGTCGCGCAGGCCATTGGCCCCGGAGACGCGGATCCGCCGGTCGTCGAGAAAGGCCCCGCGCCCGCGGCTGGCCGTGAACAGCTCGTTGCGCGTCGGGTCGAAGATGCAGCCGTGCTGCATGACGCCGCGGTGCTGGATGCCGATGGAGACCGCATATTGCGGGAACCCGTGGATGAAGTTGGTAGTGCCATCGAGCGGGTCGATGATCCAGACGAATTCGGCCGACGCGACCCCCGATGCCCCCGACTCCTCGGCAAGGATGCCGTGATCGGGGTAGGCTTTCGAGACCATCTCGACGATGATCTGCTCGGCGGCGCGGTCGACTTCAGTGACAAAATCGTTCTGGCGCTTCTTCGAGACCGTGACCGACTCCAGATCGAGCGACGCGCGGCTGATCACCGAGCCGGCGCGGCGCGCCGCGCGGACCGCGGTATTGAGCAAAGGGTGGAGAACGGCCATGAGTGGGGAATCCGGGATAGGCAATGACAGTGACGCATTCTAAGGCACGCGGCGTGGGTGGGCCTGTGATCGCCGCTGATTCTGAGGGCGAGGCTGCTGTGCAGCGGCGCCTCGCGCAGGTTCGGGTCGTGCTCGTTTCGACGACTCACCCAGGCAATATCGGGGCCAGCGCCCGGGCGATGAAGGCGATGGGCATTCGCCAGCTGGTGCTGGTAACGCCCCGTTACTTCCCGCATCCGGAGGCAGTTGCGCTCGCCAGCGGTGCCGATGACTTGCTCGATTCGGCGCGGGTCGTTGACACGATCGCCGAGGCCTTGCGGGGTACCACGATGGCCTATGCGCTGAGCGCGCGGCGTCGTGAATTGAGTCATCGCGCACTGGGGTTGCGCGAGGCCGCCGCCGAGGCCATCGGGCTTTGCGAGTCCTCTGCGGGTGAGCCAGAGCCGCTGCCCGGTGACGCTGCCGGGGCAGTGCCCCCCGTGCCGGCGCAAGCGCATTCGCAAGGGCTACCGCAGGGGCCGGTTGCCTTCGTGTTCGGCACCGAGATGTCGGGGCTGTCCAATGACGAACTCATCGCCTGCCAGGCACTGGTGCACATACCGGTCGATGCGCGGTTTTCGTCGCTCAACCTCTCCCAGGCGGTGCAGTTGGTGGCCTACGAGCTCAGACTCGCCGCCGGTGGCTTTCAGTTGCCGTTGACCGAGCCCCAGGTGCTCGCGCGTCACGAGGAGGTCGAGCGGCTGTGCGAGCACCTCGAGGAAACCTTGCTCGCCAGCGGATTTCTCGATCCGAATGCGCCGCGCCGCCTCATGGAGCGATTCCGGCGGCTTTTCGTGCGCGCCCGCCTCGAGCATGAGGAGGTCAACATCCTGCGCGGTGTACTCACTTCGATGCGCAAGTGGGCCGAGGGCAACCCGAAGGTGCGTGCTCCAGCCCCGCCGCGACGCTAGACTGCGGGGTATTCACTTCACGGATGCTCAGCGTGTTTCAGCACCTGCGAGAAGACATTGCCTCGGTATTCGAGCGTGATCCGGCCGCCCGCACGACCTTCGAGGTGCTCACCTGCTACCCGGGGCTTCATGCGCTTGCCCTCTACCGGCTGGCCCATGCCTTGTGGACGCGCGACCTCAAGTGGCTGGGGCGCTTCGTTTCCCACATCACCCGATGGCTGACCGGCATCGAGATTCATCCAGGTGCCACGATCGGTCGGCGCGTGTTCATCGATCACGGCATGGGGGTGGTGATTGGCGAGACGGCCGAGATCGGGGACGATTGCACTCTCTATCACGGGGTCACACTGGGGGGCACCTCGTGGGCCAAGGGCAAGCGGCACCCAACCCTGCTGCCCGGCGTCGTCATTGGTGCTGGCGCCAAGGTGCTGGGGCCGATCGTGATCGGTCGCGGCGCTCGCATCGGCTCGAACGCGGTGGTGGTGAAAGACGTCCCGGCCGGAGCCACGGCCGTGGGTATCCCGGCCCGCACCATCGAAGGCGATGCCGCCCAGGCGCGTGAGGCGCAGGCAGCCAAACTGGGCTTTTCGGCCTATGCCGTCTCGGTGTCCGACGATGATCCGGTGGCCCTGGCCATCCGCGGGCTCACCGACCACACGGGATCGATCGACAGCGACGTGGCGGTGCTGCGCGGGCGTCTCGCGGCACTGGAACGGGCTGTGGGCGGCGCTGAGGTTCCATCGGAGCGTCCCGGCGGCTGAGGTCTTCGCGGCGTATGCGGTACCTGCCTCGGTGCCGATACGGCCGGCGGGGCGCGGGCAGTTCAGTGTGGGCGGCGCAGCGTGGGCGGCGCAGTGTGGGCGTAGCGGGCACGCCGGATCGGCCTGACGCCGGGTTCACGCGCAGCATGCCTGAACCCAGTCCTGATTCAGCTACAATTCGTAGCTTATCCAGTGTCTTCCGGGGCTTCCCCGATCGCCCGGATGTCCTTCATCGACCGATTCATCGCACCACTGCCCATCATGTCGGATTTCAACAGCCCGTCACCGTTGCCGATCTACCTGGACTATGCCGCCACCACGCCCGTCGATCGTCGGGTCGCCGAGCGGATGATCCCTTTCCTGACCGAGGTGTTCGGTAACCCGGCCAGCAGCACGCATGCCTTTGGCTGGTCGGCGCGCGAGGCGGTCGAGCAGGCGCGCTCGCAGGTGGCAAAGCTCATCGGGGCTCAACCCGGCGAGATCATCTGGACCTCCGGGGCCACTGAAGGCAACAACCTCGCCATCAAGGGCGCAGCACACGCCAATCGGCGTGGCCTGGCCGGGCATCTCGTCACGGTCGCTACCGAGCACAAGGCGGTGCTCGACACGGTGAAGGATCTGGAGCGCGAAGGGTTTTCGACGACGGTGCTGCGCCCCGGCGCCGATGGCCTGGTGAGTGCAGCCGATATCGAGGCGGCGATCCGGCCGGATACGGTGCTTGTGTCGGTGATGCTCGTGAACAACGAGATCGGCGTCATCCAGCCCATCGCGCAGATCGGCGCGGTATGTCGCGCGCACGGAATCATCTTCCACTGCGATGCGGTGCAGGGCGCGGGCAAGGTCGCCATCGACGTCGATGCGCTGCAGGTTGATCTGCTCACGATCACGGCGCACAAGATGTACGGCCCCAAAGGGATCGGCGCGCTCTACGTCCGGCAGCGCCCGCGAGTCGCGGTGGAGGCGCAGATTCACGGGGGCGGGCATGAGCGAGGCATGCGCTCGGGCACCTTGCCAGCGCACCAGATCGTCGGGTTTGGCGAGGCGGCACGCATCGCCGCACTGGACATGGCGAGCGACAACGCCCGCATCGGTCCGTTGCGCGATCGCCTCCTCGAAGGGCTGCGAGCGGTCGACGGCCTGGTCGTCAATGGCAGTCTTGAATCACGCGTGCCGCACAACCTCAACGTGAGCATTCCGCTCGGCGAGGGTGCATCGCTGGCAATGAGTCTCGAGCGCATTGCCGTCTCGGCCGGGTCGGCCTGCACATCGGCTGCGGCAGAACCTTCGCATGTCTTGCGCGCCCTCGGTCTGCCTGATGACCTCGCGCACCACTCGCTTCGCATCAGTATCGGCCGGTACACCGAACCGGCCGACATCGAAGTGGCGATCGATGCCATCCGGGCGTCGGCGGAACTCGCCCGCGCCACGGTCTGAATCGATAGCGGCGCAGCGCCGCCGGCGGGCATGCTCGCCCGGTTGTCAGCTGACGTTTCCGTCCCGGCGGATGCCGCACTTCGTCAGCTTGCCGCTTCGAGCGGCATGGCGTTCGGGCATCAGGCCGAGCGGGGGCGCGGCGGAAACCAGCTGAGCACGGTATCGAGTCCGCCGTGGTCGATGGCGAGGCTGGCTTTCGCGCGTACCACTGGCTTTGCGTGGTACGCGATCGAGGTACCTGCCTCGGCCATCATGGCAAGATCGTTGGCACCATCGCCGATCACCATCACCTGATCGGGGCGCAGCCCCAGCCGAGCGGCGGCGGCGCGCACTGCAGCAGCCTTGCCCGCTGCGTCGAGAATCGGTCCATCCAGCGTGCCATCGAGTGCGTTCCCGCGCACGCCAAGCCGGTTGCCGTGGGCTTCCGCGATGCCCAGGGCGGCACTCACCCGCTCGGTAAACCAGGTGAATCCACCCGAGACCAGCAGGGTATGCAGGCCGGCAGCACGGGCAGCCTGTACCAGCCGTGCCGCGCCGCTGGAGAAGCGAAGTCGTTCGTCGTGGACTTTCTGCAAACGGTCGCAGGGCAGGCCGTCGAGCAGGCGTACGCGCTGGCGCAAGCTCTCGGCAAAATCGATTTCACCGCGCATCGCGCGCTCGGTAATCGCAGCCACGCGTGGCTTCGCGCCAGCTTCGGCGGCCAGTTCGTCGATGCACTCGATCGTGATCACGGTCGAGTCCATGTCCATCGCAAGCAGGCCGAACGCGTCAAGTGACGCGCCTCGAGACACGATGGCGGCATCGCAGCCTGCCTCGCGCGCAATCTCGGGCAGGCCGGTTTCATCGTGGCGCGCAGCCACCCGAAGGGTCGGCCCGTCATCGGCCAGCAGTGCCCGCGTCGACCCCACATCGAGCCGCACGAGGAGCGCTGCACGAGAGGACTCGTCGAGGTGTGGTGCGTGGATCACGAGTTGACTGTCGCCCGGCTCGTGCAGCGTTGTCGATGTCATCTCAGTTCCGTGTTCCCGTCGGTGCTGCCAGCGCGCGCAGAACCTCCTCGACCGCCTTCACGCGTTCGGGCAGCGTAGCCGACTTCTGGTCGACGCGCAGGCGGGTCGGGCCGGTCATCTTCCACGGGCGCCGCTTCTGGATGAGTTCGATGAGGCGACGCGGTTCCACGGTCGTCTGCTGGCTGAAGTGCACCACCATGGCTTCCTCGGTGGCATCGATTCTCGATACGCCGAGCGGCCGCGCCGTCAGGCGGAGCCGATGACAGGCGAGCAGCGAATCGGCCTGCGGCGGCAGCGGCCCGAAACGGTCGATCAGTTCCTCGCGCAGCCGGATGATCTGCTCGGCATCCTCGCAATTGGCAAGACGCTTGTAGAGCACGAGACGCTCGTGCACATCGGCGCAGTAGCTGCCGGGCAGCAATGCCGGGACATGCAGGTTGATCTCGGCAACCGCTTCGAAGGGTTGTTCCACGTTGGGTTCACGCCCGGCCTTGAGTGCTTTCACGGCTGCATTGAGCATCTCGGTGTACAGATTGAAACCCACCTCCTGCATTTCGCCGCTTTGCGATTCCCCCAGCACTTCACCGGCACCACGAATCTCCAGGTCGTGCATTGCGAGGTAGAAGCCCGACCCGAGTTCCTCCATCATCTGGATCGCCTCCAGGCGCTTCTTGGCGTTTGCGCTCAAGGCCTCGGTGGGTGGGGTGAGCAGGTAGGCGTAGGCCTGATGATGCGAGCGTCCTACCCGACCCCGCAACTGGTGCAACTGGGCAAGGCCAAACTTGTCGGCGCGGTTGATGAGGATGGTATTGGCGGTCGGGATATCGATGCCGGTTTCGATGATCGTCGAGCAGAGCAGCAGATTGTGCCGCTGCTGCAGGAATTCGCGCATCACGCGCTCGAGTTGGCGCTCGGGCATCTGACCGTGAGCGACGATGATGCGTGCTTCGGGCAGCAATTTCGCGAGTGTTTCCTGCTCGCGCTCAATCGACTCGACGTCGTTGTGCAGAAAGTAGATCTGACCGCCACGATTGAGTTCGCGCAGCACCGCTTCACGAATCACCCCGGGTGATGTCGGTGACACGAAGGTGCGGATCGCCAGACGACGGGCCGGTGGCGTCGCGATCACCGAGAGATCGCGCAAGCCTTCGAGAGACATCGCCATCGTGCGGGGAATCGGGGTTGCGGTGAGCGTGAGCACGTCGACCTCGGCCCGCAAGGCTTTCAGCACCTCCTTCTGGCGTACGCCAAAGCGGTGCTCCTCGTCGATGATCACGAGCCCCAGCCGCTGGAACTTCACATCGGGGGAGAGCAGCTTGTGCGTGCCGATGACGATGTCGACCTTGCCCTCGCCGATGGCCTTGATGGCCGCTGACACCTCTTTCGAGGATCGAAACCGCGACAGCTCGGCGATGCGTACCGGCCACTCGGCGAAGCGGTCGCTGAAGGTCTGGAAGTGCTGCTCGGCCAGCAGGGTCGTGGGTGCCAGTATCGCCACCTGCCTGCCGCCCGTGACCGCGACGAACGCGGCTCGTAGCGCCACTTCGGTCTTGCCAAAGCCGACATCGCCGCAGATGAGCCGATCCATCGGCTTGCCCAGTCGCATGTCTTCCACCACCGCGTTGATGGCGGCAGCCTGATCGGGCGTTTCCTCGAAACCGAATCCTTCCGCGAAGGCGTCGAGGTCGTGCTGGGGGGCGGCAAAGGCGTGGCCCGTGCGTGCTGCACGAAGGGCATAGATGTTGAGGAGTTCGGCCGCGGTGTCGCGCGCCTGTTCGGCCGCCTTGCGTCGGGCGCGATCCCAGTCGCCGCTACCCAGCACATGCAGCGGCGCTTGATCCGGGGGGCCGCCGCTGTAACGACTGATCGCGTGCAATTGCGCAACCGGTACGTAGAGCTTGGTGTCGTTGGCGTATTCGAGCAGGAGAAATTCGTTGTTGCCATCGCCCAGGTCGAGATCAACCAGCCCGTGGTAGCGCCCGACACCGTGTTCGATGTGAACCACCGGGTCACCGACCCGCAGTTCGCCGATGTCGCGAACCATGCCCTCGATGGACGTGCGACGGGCATCACGCGCGCCGCGCGCTCGCGCCGTGGCCGCATAGATCTCGGCCTCGGTGATCACGGCGATACCGAGACCTCGATGGATGAAACCGTCAGCCAGGGGCCCGGCTGCCAGCATCACTGGATGTTCGGCTGCGAGGAACTGGGCAAAGTCCTGGGCGGCGCCTGGATGCACGCCGTATTCGGCGAAGTATTCGCGCATCGTTTCGCGGCGCCCGGCCGAGTCGGCCACGACGAGCGCGCGTACGCCCGATGTCGAGAGGAAGGCTTTCAGGGCATGCAGCGGGTCATCAGCGCGGCGCTCGATGGCGAGCGCGGGCAACGGTGTCGAATCGACCTGTGCCGCGCTTCGCGACGAGGTCTGACTGGCAGTGCCTTCGCCCGCGCGCGAACCGTTTGACAGCGTGACCGCGGTGGACCTCACATCGACCCGACGATAGTCGCGCGCACCGACAAAGAACTGCTCTGCGGTCAGAAAGAGTCGGGTCGGCGAGAGAATCGGTCGGGCCTTGTCTCCACGCAGCAGGTTGTGGCGCGAGTTGACGCTTGTCCAGAACTCCTCGATCGCCTGGTTGCAGTCGTGATGCATCACGAGCGTCGTGCTGGGTGGCAGGTAGCCGAAGAAGGTGCCTGTCTCCTCGAAGAAAAGGGGCAGGTAGTACTCGATGCCTGCTGGCGGGATGCCGTTGGAGACGTCGCGGTACACTTGAGCGCGAGTGACATCGGTCTCGAAGGCTTCGCGAAAGCGTGCCCTGAACCGCACCCGGCTCGCCTCATCCATCGGAAATTCGCGCGCTGGAAGCAAGCGTACTTCGGGCACCTTGTAGAGCGTGCGCTGGGTGTCCGGGTCGAAGGCGCGCAGCGATTCAATCTGGTCATCGGCAAGATCGATGCGATAGGGCAGGGCACTGCCCATCGGGAACAGATCGACCAGCCCCCCGCGTACGCAGTATTCGCCCGGACTCACGACCTGCGACACATGACTGTATCCGGCCAGCGTCATCTGGGCGCGAAAGCTCTCGATGCTGAAGGTGGTGCCCTGGCGCAGGAAGAAAGTGTAGGCCGCGAGGTAGGCTGGCGGTGCGAGGCGCTGCAAGGCCGTGCTCACGGGCATCACCACGACATCGAATTCGCCGTTGGTGATCCGGTGCAGGCTCTCGAGACGTTCGCTCACCAGATCCTGGTGCGGTGACAGCGTGTCGTAGGGCAGCGTCTCCCAGTCCGGGAAGAGCGTCGCCCGCAGATCGGGCGCAAAAAAGCGCAGTTCTTCCGCCAGGCGACGCGCATCGACCGAACTGGCGCACACCACGGCGAGTGGTGCCGCCGTGCCTGCGAGGCGCGCGATGGCGAGCGCATCCCCCGAACCCGCCGCGCTGAGCGAGGTTCGTCGTTGAGAACTGGCTTGATCCTCGTCCGATTGCATCATGGGGGCTGGACAAAAAAGCCCGCTATTATAGGACCCGGGAGGCGGGATGCCTCGGGTGTTCTCGATGGTGGCGAGATTTCATGCGCTCGTGCCTGCGGCCGGACAAGGCGCTCGCAGCGGGCTTTCGATGCCGAAGCAGTACGCCGCGCTATGCGGTGTACCGGTGCTCGTTCATTCGGTGCGTGCCTTGCTGGCCGATGCACGCATTGCCTCGGTCCAGGTGGTACTTGCACCGGATGACCAGACGTTTTCGAGCATCGACTGGCAATCGTTCGGCGGGCGGGTCCACGGCCTGTGGTGTGGTGGGGCAAGTCGCAGCGCGAGCGTGCTGAACGGTCTGGCTGCCGCCCGGGGCATCGAGCCCCGCGACTGGGTTCTCGTGCATGATGCGGCACGGCCCTGTCTCCCGTCGGCCGACCTGGCCCGCCTCATCGATGAAGGCAGCGTCGATCCGGTGGGGGCGATTCTCGCGGCACCCGTGTCCGATACCTTGAAGCGTGCGTCGGCCGAGGGTCGCATCGCGCAGACGGTAGATCGCACCGGGCTGTGGTCGGCACTGACGCCGCAGATGTTTCGTCACGGTGCCTTGCAGGATGCCTTGCGCCTCGCGGCGCACGATGGGGTCGAGCCTACCGACGAGGCAGCGGCGATGGAGCGCAACGGACAGCAGGCGCGACTCGTCGCCGGGTCGCGTCGCAATTTCAAGATTACCTATGCCGAAGACTTCGATCTGGCGGCGCAATTTCTGGAGGGCCGTGCATGAGCATGAGGATCGGGCAGGGGTTCGATGTCCACGCGCTGGTCGAGGGGCGTCCGCTCGTCATCGGCGGGGTCACCATTCCGTACGAGCGAGGCCTGCTCGGACACTCCGATGCCGACGTTCTGCTGCATGCCATCACCGATGCGCTGTTCGGCGCCGCCGGGTTGGGTGACATCGGTCGTCACTTTCCCGACACCGATCCGGCCTTCAAGGGGGCCGACAGTCGCCTGCTGCTGCGCGAGGCGGCGTTGCGGGTGGCGGCTGCCGGCTTCTGTATCGTCAACATCGACTGCACCATCATTGCCCAGGCCCCACGAATGGCCCCTCATGTCGAGGCGATGTGTACCTGCATTGCAGCCGACCTCGGTCTTGCGCCCGGTGCGGTGAATGTCAAGGCGAAGACAACCGAGCGCCTCGGATTCACCGGTCGAGGCGAGGGTATCGCCGCCGAGGCGGTGGCCTTGCTCCAGCAGGTCGACTGAACCGGTTGGGTATGCCTCAGCCACTCTCGGTCAGTTGCGTGGCAGGGTGACTCGGGCCACAAGGCCCCCACCGTTGCGGCCGATCAGTTCCAGAGATCCTCCGTGTACCTTGGCGATCCGGTCGACGATCGCCAGACCCAGGCCCGATCCGCCCGTGTTCGAGCGTGCGTTCTCCAGGCGCTGGAAGGGCTGACGCAGACGCTCGACGGCGTCCGGCGGAATGCCCGGGCCGCGATCCATCACCTCGATGAAGGTGTTGTGAGCCTCGGCGCGGACGACCAGTTCCAGGGGTTCTGCGCCATAGCGCAGTGCGTTGTCCACCAGATTGGTCATCAGGCGTCGCAACGCCACCGGGCGTATCCACTGGGCGGGTGTCGGCTCGATCGACGACTCGATCGGCACAGCCCGGCGCTTGCAGCTTTCGACCACTTCGTCGGCCAGGTCCGACAGGTGCACCCATTGCGTCTTCTCGCCTGTCAGTGCGCGAGCAAAGTCGAGGAACTGACCCACGATGCGGTTCATTTCCTCGATGTCGGCGACCATGGCCTGGCTGCTTGCCGGATCGATCGGACTCATTTCGATCGCCAGTCGCAGGCGTGCCAGAGGAGTGCGCAGATCATGCGAAACGCCGGCCAGAATGAGCGCCCGGTCGGCCTCGAGGCGTGCCAGATCACGAGTCATCTGGTTGAAGGCGATGGCCAGCGCACGCAATTCGCCCGGCCCCTCGAGCGTGAGCGGCCCCGGGTATTCGCCGCGTCCCAGGACGCGCGCAGCGCCGGTGAGTGCCGCCAGCGGTGCCCGTATCCGGTAGACGATCAGGTAGAGCAGAAACAGCGAGAGCGCCAGACCGCCGCTGGCCCACCCGATCCACTGGTCCGAGCCATCGGGCCTGACACGAGCCAATGGAAATTCGGCCCAGTACTGATCGTCGTCGATCGAAAAGCTCACGAAGAAACCGGGCCTCTTGTCGCGAATCAGGGCAAATCGGGTCGATGGTCCGAGGTCCGCCTGCACCCGAGTCATCACCATGTCGAGGTAGTTGTCAGGCGCCGCATCAAGCGGTTGGTCGGTGATATCGGCCGGATAGATGCGAATGCCTTCATAGTCGGAAAATTCGCGTAGCAGGTTCTGCAGCAACTCGGGTTGTGCGCTCGTGAGCGCCGATCGAGTGAGGTTGACGACACTCACCACGAACGTGGCTGCCTGGGTGGCGCGCGGTTCCAACTGGTGGTAACGGAATGCACCGGTCCAGCCGATGGCACCAAAGACGAGCACGAGCGAGAGGAGCGCGAACGTGCGGCCGAGAAGGCTTGTGGGCCAGGCGGCCCTCATCCACCGCATCGGTGTCATGAGCGCGGGAGGCGAAGGTCAGAGAACGGTCGATGACCCTTCGGTCGGGTCGGGGACGAAGACATAGCCGTGACCCCAGACGGTCTGTATGTAGCGCGGGCGCCCGGGCTCGGGTTCAATCAGCTTGCGCAGGCGCGAGATCTGCACATCGACCGCCCGGTCGACGTTTTCGAGGTCGCGGCCTCGTGCCAGTTCCATCAGCTTTTCGCGTGACAGCGGCACCCGCGGATTGCGCGCGAGTACGCTCAGCATCGAGAATTCGCCCGTGGTGAGCGGGACGTCGATGCCGGCACGACTCAGGCGCCTTGTCGAGGGTTCGAAGCGGAAATCGGCCCACAGGATGATGGTGTCATCGGTCGCCGGTGCCCCGGGCGGAACGATGTCTTCGCGTCGCCGCAGGATGGCGCGTATGCGTGCTACCAGTTCGCGCGGGTTGAAGGGCTTTGCCAGGTAGTCGTCGGCCCCTTCTTCCAACCCCTCGATGCGCTCGTCTTCTTCTGCCTTGGCCGTGAGCATCAGTACGGGCATGTCATTTCTCGCGTCGCGCAGACGGCGCAGGATCGCCATGCCGTCCTCGCCGGGCAGCATGATGTCGAGCACGAGAAGATCGAACCGTTCGAGTTCGAGTGCGCGGGTGAGACCACGACCTTCGGCCACGACCTTGACGGCGAAACCCTGCTCGGTGAGGTATCTCGACAACAGATCACGAAGACGCATGTCGTCATCGACGACGAGAATCTTCTCTTGAGTCGTGCTCATCGAGCGGCCTCCTCGCGCAGGCTTACGAGGGCATGCAGTGCCCGGTTCACGGGCGTTGCCACACCCAGCCGGTCGCCCAGTCGTGCGATGTAGCCATTGAGTGCATCGATCTCGGTGCGCTTGCCCCGGGCAATATCCTGCGCGGTCGATGAGGTGGCTCGCGTCATCGCCTCGGAGAGGCGGGCCGCAGCAGCGCGCAGGTCATCGACCGGAATACGCACGCCCGCGGCGCGGGCCACCGCCCCCACCTCGTCGACCGCTTCGTTCATGAGGCTGCGCGTGGGGCCAAAGCCCGCAATCTGCCCGTAGCGGGCACGGGCCAGCGCCGAGATGGCGTTGAGCGCGCAGTTCATCGCGAGCTTTTCCCAGGCATCGCCGTCGACGTTGCCACTGATCCGGACCGGTACGCCGGCAGCGGTGAAAATCGCCGCGACAGAATCGGGCGACAGCGTGGACGCGCGTCCGTCCAGGCATCGGGTCCCGATGATGAGATCCCCTCTGCCCGAGTGGGTCACTTCGCTCGCATCGGTCATTTCGGCCGCGACGTAGACGACGGCCGGCATGACCGCACAGCCGACGATCGCCTGAATGAGGCTGGGATTCTCGACGCCGTTCTGCATGCTGAGCACCATCGATCCGGGCGCGAGCCAGGGCTGCATCTGGCGTGCGGCAGACTCGGTATCGAAACTCTTCACCGAGAGCAGCACGACATCGGCACCGGCGATCACACTCGGGTCGGTGCTGGCTTCGATCGGCACGGTTTCATCCAGGTCGGAGCGGCGCAGGCGAAGGCCGCTGTTCCGGACGGCATCGACGGTGCGCTGCCTGCCGACCAGCGTCACCGGGTGACCGGCACGGGCCAGCATGGCGCCAAAGTAGCAACCGACGGCGCCGCCGCCAAGCACTGCGATTCGGGCAGGATGTGATGCCATGGACAGCCTTTTCTGGTGGCGCGGCACACGGGTTGAACCCGGGTAGGGGTTCGATTGCCGCCCGGCTGGCGCGTGCGCCGGGTGCCGGTCCTCATGAGATGGTCTGGGAGTCGAAGTATGCGTTGATGGCTACGGCGCATGCAACCCTGTGCGTGCCCGTACAATGACGGCATGACTACGGCTGATCTGTCGCTCGTTGATTGCCCGCCGACTGCTGACTTCAGCGATGCGGTTGCTCGTCTGTTCGATGGTGAGCAGGTTCATCGCGATGCGTACACGAGCGCGACGGTCTATCGCCTGGAGCAGCGGCGGCTCCTTGCACGCTCATGGATCTATCTGGGGCATGTCTCGCAGACCCCCTCAGCGGGTGACTTCATCGCGGTAACCGTTGCCGAGGTGCCTCTCCTGATGGTGCGCCAGGCCGACGGTGGCGTGGTGGTGCTCATCAATCGCTGTGCGCACAAGGGCGCGATGATGACCTGCGCAGCGAGTGGCCAGGCGGGCCGTGCGTTGCGATGTCCCTACCATGCCTGGGCCTATCGGCTCGACGGTTCGCTCCTCGCGCTGCCGATTCGAGAGGGGTACGAGGGCACCGGGCTTGCGCGGAGCCAGGCCGCGCGCGGCTTGACGGTCGTTGCAAGCGCTGTTCATCGCGGCTTCGTCTTCGTACGATTGTCCTCGACCGGCGCATCGTTCGAGGAGCAGGTGCCCGAGGGGATGCGACGATGTATCGACGCCATGGCCGATCGGTCGCCGACCGGGACGCTCGAAGTCGCCGGCCCTGCCTTGCGCTCGGTCATCGAGTGCAACTGGAAGATCTACCTCGAAAACGTGAACGATACGGTTCACGCATCGGTGACCCATGAGTCGTCGGCCGAATCAGCCTCCCGGACGTGGGAAGCGCTCCAGCGGTCGGGCGAGGCGCCCGCGCGCAAGCCGATGGCGATGGAGCAGTTGCTGCCCTTCTCTCAGGGCAGCGACTTCATGGAGCGTATGGGTGGACAGGTGTTCTCGGGCGGGCACAGCATCCTTGGCATCAACGCGAGCCTGCACAGTGACTATTCGTCGATTCCGGGCTACGAGGCTGCGATGGTGGCTGCATGGGGTGAGACGAAAACAGCCGATATCCTCCGCTGGTCGCCGCAGAACGCCGTGATCTACCCGAGCATTGCCTTCAAGAGCATGCCACAGACCCTGCGGGTCATCCGGCCGCTGGGTGTCAACCGGACGCTGGTCGAGGTGTGGGCCTTTCGTGCCTTGGGCGCGCCCGATGCCTTGCTCGAGCGCACGCTCACCTACAACCGCATCGTGTTCTCGCCCATGTCGCTGGTGGCGCACGACGACGTGCAGGTTTTCGAGTCGATCCAGCGGGCGCTTGCGAGTCCCGGTAACGAATGGGTCAATCTGCAGCGCGGCGCGCGGGGCATGGATCCTGCCGGTGACTCCATTGTCGGTGGTACCGATGAGCGCATGATCCGCAACCAGTATCGCGCCTGGGCCGCGGCGCTGGCTCTGCCCGAGTCGGTTGCCGAGGCAGACGCGGCGCCTCATGGCAGTGTGCACGAGGGTCTGGGCGAGGGCCTCGATCGATGAGCATTGGCACGAACCCGGGCGACATGGCGAGGGCGCGAGCACTCGTGGTCGAAGAGGCTCACCGGCTCGACGCGGGGTTGTGGGATGAGTGGTTGGCCCTCTTCGCGCCCGACGGGTTGTATTGGGTACCCCTCGATGAAACGCAGGTCGACCCTCGACTCGAGCAGTCGATTGCCTGCGAAGATCGGTTGCTGCTGGCCGTGCGAGTCGCACGGATGCGTCACCCCAAGGCATGGTCTCTCAAGCCCATGCCGCGTACCCTGCACGTGCTGCAAGCCTCGGTCTTCGAAGGACTGGATCCGACCGATGGTCTGTATTGCCTGCGCACGCCTTTCAGCTACGTGGAGGTCCGCGATGACCGACGCGTGAGTCTGGATGGCACGGTGCGCCACCGCATCAGGGTCAGCGACGAGCGGGCTCTCATCGTCTGCAAGCGTGTCGATCTGGTCGATGCCCGATCGGCACTGCCGGCCATCTATCTCCCGCTATGATGTCGAATCAGCCCGTGATGGCTCATGTGAACGCCGATACCGTCTACGGCGCGCTGGTGGTGGCTGGTGCGCGTTACCCGGAGCAGGTCTTTCTCCACGTGCCGGCCTCGGCCTGCCGTGCCTGGCATGGCGCCGCGGGCAGGGCAGGGACCGACGGGGCGTTCAAGGCCTGGGAGATCACCTACCGCGACACGCTCGCTGCCGTCGATGCGCTTGCAGCCCGCTATCGGGCCTGCGGGTACGGCCCGGGGCATCGGGTTGCGGTGCTGCTCGAGAACAGACCGCAGTTTTTCCTTCACTACCTCGCCCTCAACGCGCTGGGCGTGAGCCTGGTGCCGTTGAATCCCGATTATCGTGCTGCCGAACTCGCGTATGTGCTCGAGCATAGCGAGTCGGTGCTCGCCGTCGTGCTGCCCGGGCGCGGCGACGTGCTGAAGTCACTGGGTATCGCGGACCTTGCCGTGCTCGAAGTCGAGGGTGACCTGGAGCAGGGCGCACGGGTGGTCGAGATCGCACGCGGATTCACGCCGCCGCAACCCGGACGTCCCTTCGCGGTGTCACAGGCACCAGACCGTCACACCGAGTGTGCCCTGCTCTACACCTCGGGCACGACCGGCAAGCCCAAGGGCTGCGTCATCGACAACGATTACTGCCTGCGCATGGGTGTTCATTACCTCACCGAGGGCGGCTTGTGTACGGTGCACGAGGCGGCCGATCGTCTGATCACGCCGCTGCCGCTCTTTCACATGAATGCGCTGGTGGCATCCGCCATGGCGATGATGATGAGTGGCGGTTGCGTCGTGCAACTCGATCGCTTCCACCCGCGTACCTGGTGGGCCGATGTGGCGGCCAGTGGGGCCACCATCATTCACTATCTGGGCGTGATGCCGGCCATTCTGCTCGCCTTGCCTCCGGGTGAGGCCGACCGCGCACATCGGGTACGGTTCGGGTTCGGCGCCAATGCCAATCCGTCAGATCATCAGGCCTTCGAGGATCGATTCGGTTTTCCCCTGGTCGAGGCGTGGTCGATGACCGAGACGGCGAGTGGAGGTGCGATCACCGCCAGTCGCGAGCCCCGGCATGTCGGCACGCGATGCATCGGGTGGCCACGCGAGGGCCTCGAGTGGCGGCTGGTCGACGCCGAGGGCGTGGCGGTGCCCGCCGGAGAGCCCGGTGAACTTCTGGTGCGGCGTGCGGGCGCCGACCCGCGCGCCGGTTTCTTTCGCGGCTACCTCAAGGATGATGCGGCAACGGCACAGGCCTGGCGTGACGGCTGGTTCCATACGGGCGATGTGGTGCGTGTCGGCTCTGACGGGCAGATCCACTTCGTCGATCGGCGCAAGAACATCATCCGACGGGCGGGCGAGAACATCGCGGCGCTCGAGGTCGAGGCCGTTCTCGCGGGGCACCCCGCTGTTCGTCAGGTGGCCGTGATCGCAGCGCCCGACCCGTTGCGAGACGAGGAAGTGATGGCCTGCGTGATCGCTGCCGATGGAGCACCGACCGATCGCGCCGCAGCACTGTCGGTGCAGGCCTGGTGCCTCGAACGGTTGGCCTACTTCAAGGCTCCCGGCTGGGTCTCGTTTGTCGATACGCTGCCGACCACCGCAACCAACAAGGTGCAGAAGGGGGAGTTGGCGGCACTCGCTGCCGGGCTCTGCTCGGCACCGGGCAGCCACGATCTGCGCGACTCCAAGCGGCGAACCCATGGCTGACGCGGCAGGAGGGCGCCCTCGATTCGATTATCAGGGCGTGGTGGCCGTGGCGCCGGTGACGATTCCGTACGTACGCTATTCGATCCGGACGGCGCACTGGTTTCTTGCGCGCGCGCTGGGGCAGTTGCTGCAGGTCAGCGGGCTCGGGAAGTCGGCCATCGACGGTCTCTGCGTCTCGAGTTTCACGCTGGCGCCCGATACGGCCATCGGGCTCACCCAGCATCTCGGGGTATCCCCGCGCTGGCTCGACCACATTCCGCTGGGAGGCGCTTGCGGGGTGGTCGCGCTGCGCCGCGCCGCGCGAGCTGTTCAATCGGGGGATGCGGACATCGTGGCCTGTCTGGCCGGTGACACCAACCATGTCGACTCGTTTCGACTCACCCTCTCCAATTTCAGCAGTTTTGCCCGCGATGCCGTCTATCCCTACGGCGCGGGAGGACCCAATGCGAGTTTTGCCTTTCTGACCGCAAACTACATGCGTGAATACGGCGTGGAGCGCGCCGACTTCGGCAAGTTGTGCGTGGCGCAGCGGGAGAACGCGCTTCGCTTCGAGCATGCGCTCTTCAGGAAGCCACTCACGCTCGATGAGTATCTCGATGCCCGACCGATTGCAGACCCGCTGCGGCTCTTCGACTGCGTGATGCCCTGTGCCGGCGCCGACGCCTTCCTGGTGATGTCGGCCGAGCGTGCTCGCTCGCTCGGGCTTCCCGCAGTGCGTATCCTCTCCACGATCGAGCGTCACAATGGCTTTGCCGACGATCCGATCCAGGCACGGGGTGGTTGGGCCATCGACCGCGATGATCTCTATGACCAGGCCGGGGTGGGCCCGCGCGACATCGATTCGCTGCAGGTCTACGACGACTATCCGGTGATATCCCTCATGCAGATCGAGGATCTGGGGTTTTGCGAGAAGGGTGCAGGCGCGCGCTTCGTGCGCGAGAACAGCTTCACCTGGAATGGAACCTTTCCGCTGAACACCTCGGGCGGACAACTCTCGGCCGGACAGGCGGGTGCATCCGGGGGGTATCTGGGGGTGGTGGAAGCGATGCGCCAGTTGACCGGTGTGGCGGGCGACCGGCAAGTGAAGGCAGCCCGCACCGGCATGGTGAGCGGTTTTGGCATGATCAACTACGATCGCGGTCTGGCTTCGGCTGCTGCGATCCTTGCGGCAGCCTGAAGGTCATGACGCGCGAACTCGTCCGGCCCCGGCGCAAGAACCCGGTTCTGCGCACCCGATTGCCTACGCTGCCCCCGGGCGGGCGCAGTCGTGTCGCCCTCGGGCTCACCGCTGCCGCCGCACTGGGCCGCTTCGAGTTGCAGCGGTGCCGTGACTGTCAGGCGGTCCAGTACCCGCCGGTGGAGGCCTGTTCACGTTGTCTGTCGGTGCGCTTGCGGTGGGAGTCGCAGTCGGGCGAGGGTCTGCTCCTGGCGCGTACCGAACTGGCGCATTCCAACGATCTTTTCTTTCGCGAGCGGTTGCCCTGGCAACTGGGCATGGTGCGGCTCGACTGTGGTCCGACGGTGGTCGTGCATCTTCATGGCGATTGTGCCGAGGCGCCGACGCGAGTGCGGGTCGATGCCCGACTCGATCGGTCGGGCCAGGCTGTCCTCTTCGCATTTCCCGCCACGGAGACCCCGAACATGGCAGACGATCCCCAGTTGCGCGAGTTCACCTGCGATCCGCGGTTTCGCAAGGTACTGGTTACCGACGGTCGCACCCCGCTGGGTCAGGCCATCGCCGAGAGTCTGGTGAAGGCTGGTGCCGACCTGGTCTGGGTCGGCCAGGCCGAACCCTGGAAGCAGTTTCCCGGGCTCGATGCCTTGCGTGCCATGCCCCAGGTGAGCATCGTGCCGCTCGATCTCACCGACTCCGCTTCCGTGCGAGAACTGGCGGCTGAAATCGGCGGGCGTGTCGACATCGTTGTCAACAATGCCGAAGTACACCGCACCCACGGCATCTCCGATCGGCAGGGCATCGAGACGGCCCGCCTCGAGATGGACGTCAATTACTTCGGCCTGCTGCGTCTGGCCCAGTCGTTCGGGCCGGCATTGCGCGCGCGAGCGGCCGACGGTCCGCTCGGGGCGGTCGCATGGGTCAACCTGCTGTCGATCTACGCGCTCTCCAACTTCCCGCCCCACGGCACCTTCTCGGCCTCGAAGGCGGCGGCGTTGTCGCTGTCGCAATGCCTGCGTGCCGAAATGCGCCCGGCAGGTGTTCGCGTCGTGAATCTCTTTCCGGGGCCGATCGACGATGAATGGAATCAGACCGTCCTGCCACCCAAGGTGTCGCCGGCCGTCCTGGCGCGGGCATTGACGGCGGCCCTCAAGTCCGGCGTCGAGGATGTCTTTCCAGGCGATGTTGCCCAGGAGTGGCTCGAGCGCTGGCGTGACAACCCCAAGGCGCTCGAGCGCGAACTGGCAGGCTGAGCGCAAGACCGCGCGGAGACCCCCATGCATGATGCGGTATTCACTGAAGGCAGCACGCCGGCCACCGCTGCCGGTGGCGCCAACCTGTTGTTGCAGCTTGCAGGCGAACTGGCCACCGGGCGCATCCGGGTCGTTGATCTCACCCAGACACTCGCACCGGAATTTCCACAGATTTCATTGCCCCCGGAAATGGGGCAGTGCTGGCCGTTTCGCATCGAGGAGGTGTCCCGCTACGACGAGCGCGGCCCGGGCTGGTACTGGAACAATTTCTCGTGTGGCGAGCACACCGGGACGCACTTCGATGCCCCCATTCACTGGGTGTCGGGGCGCGACTTGCCGCGCAACGCAACCGATACCATACCGCCGGAAGACCTGATCGGTCTTGCCTGCGTGATCGATTGCTCGGCCGAGGCGGCGGCCGATGCCGACTTTCTGCTCACCCGTGCCTTCATCGAGTCATGGGAATCGGTCCACGGACGCATCCCGCCGCGCGCCTGGGTGTTGATGCGCACCGACTGGTCAAAGCGCACCGATCCTGTGGCCTACCAGAACTACGACGAGACCGGGCAGCACACCCCGGGGCCCGATGCCGAGGCGGTACGGTTCCTCGTGGAGGAACGCCAGGTGATCGGTTTCGGATCGGAGTCGATCGGCACCGATGCCGGGCAGGCCCAGTACCAGCGCCCGCCCTTTCCCTGCCACTACTACATGCATGGCGCTGGTCGTTACGGATTGCAGTGTCTGGCCAATCTCGATCAGCTTCCGCCAACGGGCGCCATGCTCATCTGCCCACCCTTGAAGATTCGCGACGGCAGCGGCAGTCCGCTGCGCGTGCTGGCGCTGGTGCCCTCGGGGGTCAGTCCGACCGCAGGTTGTTCCGCCGGATGATCTCGCCCCAGCGCTCGAAGTCGCGTTGCACGATCGTGTCGAATTCGTTGCCCGAAATGCCCGAGGGCTCGACGCCCAGTTGACGAAACCGGTCGGCCACGGCCGGATTGCGCAGCACCTCACGCAGGTCGCGCGCGATCCGATCGAGGACAGGGCGTGGTGTCGCGCGCGGCGCGAAGATGCCGTGCCAGGAGGCGATGCCAAGCCCCGGGTAGAGGCTGTCGAAGGGTACGGCACCCGGGTATTGTTCGAGGGTTCGGCCGCCGGTAACCATCAGGGCACGGACTTTCGCGCTCTGCACCAGCGGTGTGGTCGATACGGTCACGTCGAGCATGGCTTGTACTTCGCCCGCAAGCACGGCTTGCAGCGCCGTTGCCGAACCCTTGTAGGGCACGTGGGTCAGTTCGATGCCGGCGGCCGACTTCAGGAGTTCCATGTAGAGATGCTGGCCCGAGCCGTTGCCGGCGCTCGAATAGTTGAGCCGCCCCGGATTGCGTCGTGCGTAGTCGATGAGGTCGCCGACGCTCGAGAAGCGGGTGCCCGGACTCGCGATGAGAGCGTAGGTGAGCAGCGTGGTCTGGGTGATGCCGACCAGGTCACGCAGCACGTCGTAGGGCACCTTCTGCATCTGGGGCAGGGTCACGAGCGGCGTCGAACTGATGATGAGCAGTGTGTAGCCATCGGGCACGCTGCGCGCAACGAACTCCGGGCCGGTCGTGCTGCCCGGTTTGTTGTCGACGATGATGGGTTGCTTCCAGAGTTCGCTCAGGTGCTGTGCGATCAGCCGGCCCGAGATGTCGATCGAACCGCCGGGCGGGAAGGGAACAACCAGACGCACCGGTTTGGTCGGGAAATCGGTGCCCTGGGCAGGCGCCCGCATCGGTGCGCAAACGCTGCAGGCGGCCAGCACGCAGGTTGCAACGAGCATTTTGAACCGGGTTTTCATCGACATCCTCATCCAGGCGTTCGTGCCGGCGTCGAGGATCGCTCCGATCGGGTGGGCCGTCAAACGTGTCTCCTGTCCGAGTGACCGACGCCGGGGGCCCTCGCTGCTCCGGTCTGCCGCGGTGGAAATATCTGGACACGCACACTTTGCAGATGATGAACGCGGGGCGACAATCTGCGGGTACCCTCTTGCCTTGTGTTGGGTTACGGCCGACCTCGCGTGATGCCCCGTGCCTCCTTTCCTGCCGAACGAGCGGACTCGCGGTCCGGTGCGCCCCTGCAAAAGCGACGGGGTGCACTCGGGGCTGCCTGCTTGATGGTGCTGACGATCGGCAGCGGGTCGCTCAATCCTGCGGGTGCACAATCGGCCATGACAGCGGCCGGTGCGCCGCCGCTCTCGGCAGGATCGGTGCCTCCGCCGACCTTTGCACCCGCACCCCCTCCCGTCTCGCTGCCGGTGCCCGCCTCCCTGACGCCTTCCGTCCCGACCGGTACCGTGCCAGCGCGGGCCGATGCCGCTGCAACGTTCGATCCACCCATGCGGGATCCAGCGACGCCGGGCGGCGACAAGCCGCATCGGCGAGGTGCTGGCGGGCGCGATAGACTCTCGCCCGATGAGCGGCATCGCCTGCGCGAGCAGATCAGGGAGCACGGGCGCAACCTCTACCGCTCGACGAATGCCGAGGGTCGTTGAGCCCGAATTGCCCCTTGAATGAACGGACCTGCCCGCATGAGAAAGCCGCTTGAAGGACTGCTTGTCGTTGCACTCGAGCAGGCCGTTGCCGCGCCGCTATGCTCGTGTCGAATGGCCGATGCCGGGGCACGCGTGATCAAGATCGAACGACCGGAAGGCGATTTCGCCCGCGGTTACGATCGGCTCGCAGGCGGTGAGTCATCGTATTTCGTCTGGCTCAATCGGGGCAAGGAGTCGGTGGTGCTCGATCTGCGTCAGGTCGAGGCATGCGAGACGCTGCACCGCATGATCGCCCGTGCCGACGTGTTCGTCGAGAACCTTGCGCCGGGAGCTGCCCAGAGACTCGGTTTCGGACACGCTCGCCTGCGAGCCGGCAATCGGCGTCTGGTGACCGTGAGCATTGCCGGATTTGCCCCGGGCGCAGGCCGTGAACGCAAGATGTACGACCTGCTGGTGCAGGGCGAGACAGGCCTTGCCGAAATCACCGGGACGCCCGAAGGAGCGGGGCGGGTCGGCATCTCGATGTCCGACCTGGCCTGCGGACTCAATGCCTACGCGGCCGTGCTCGAAGCGCTTTCGCTGCGAGAGCGCAGTGGCGAGGGCACCCATATCGAGGTGTCGCTCTTTGATGCCACGGCCGAATGGATGACGGTGCCGCTGTTGCAGCACGAAGGGGGCCGTACGCCGCAGCGGGTCGGCGTTGGGCACCCGACGATCGCGCCTTATGGCGCGTTTGGAACAGCCGATGGCCGGCGAATCATCATCAGCATCCAGAACGAGCGCGAATGGCAGTCGTTCTGCACCCATGTTCTGGGCGATGCGTCCCTTGCCGCCGATGAGCGTCTGTCGAGCAATGTGGCCCGGGTCGGCAACCGAGGGTTGGTCGATGGTCTGGTGTCCGAGCGGTTTGCAGCCCTGGCGAGTGATGCGCTCGTGGCGCTACTCGAACGTGCGAGCATCGCCTGGGGCTTTCTCAACACGATGGCCGAGTTCGCGCAGCACCCCTCCTTGTCGCGCGTGAGCGTCGCCACGCCATCGGGTGAGGTCGCCATGCCGGCGCCTGCTGCGCGATTCGAAGCGGGTACGCCCGTGCTGGGGCCGGTGCCTGCGCTTGGCGAACACACGTCCCGGGTGCTGGCCGAGTTCAGCGCGGGCTGATCTCGAGTTGCCCTCGCGCCGACCGGGCCTCGCAAGGGCCCGGTCGCGCCGGCTGCCCCGGCAGACCGAGCTACTTCAGTGCGTCGGCATACGGGTAGATCAGTTCGCCCGACTTGAAGGCCGGCGGGTCGAGGACGGCTTCCTTGGACGGATCGGTGAACTGTTCGATGCCATTGCCGTTGATGCGCCGGAACTGCACCGTCAGGAGACGCGGCTCGGGCCATGAGCCATCCCGCCCGAAGCGGATCTTGCCCCAGACCGTGTCGAAGGTGTGGGTGCGAATGTATTCTGCGATACGGTCCTGATCGAGACTTTTCGTGCCTGTGACGGCCTCGGCCATCACCTGCAGATAGGCGTAGGCGGGTGGGGTGAGGAAGTAACCCAGTCCCTCCACCCCTTCGGCGGCGGCGCGTGCCTGATACTTGCGCAGCAGATCCATCATGCCCGGGAAGGCCATGGTGGATACCGGCAGCCAGTTCTCGAAGGTCACCACGCCATTGAGCAGGGGACCGAGTTGGGTCTTCAGGGAGGCCACCTGCAGACCCACCATCGCTCCCCCGAAGAACTTGGGCCGGAATCCGGCTTCGTGCACGGCGCGCACCATCCCGACCGAGTCAGGCGGGTAGGAGGCCACGTAGAACACATCGGGGTTGGTGGCCTGCACCGCACGCACAACCGAGGAGAAGTCTGTCGTGTTGGGCGGGTAGGCACGGTCATAGACCACCTCCATGCCCAGCGCGCGCGCATTGGCGCGCGCGCCATCGGCATTGTTCTTCGAGAACTCGCTGTCAGCCGCCGCAATGGCTACGGTCCGTGGCCGCGGATTCTGGCGCGAGAGCACGTCGAAGAGCCCCTTTGACCAGTCGGTGGTGGGCGTGGAGCCGAGCGCCACCATGGCGAAGTACTTGTCGTAGCGGAACCGCTCGTTGACGTTGAGTGCCACCAGACTGATCAGCACCATGTTGCGCTGGATCGCCACCGGCATCATCGGTGCGGTCATGTTTGTGCCGTAAGGTCCCACGATCAGATCGACCCGATCGACGTCGAGCAGTTTCGAGTAGAGCGCAGGGGCATTGGCCGGCGAGCTCTGATCATCGTAGTACACCAGTTTCACCGGGCGCCCGAGCAGGCCACCGCGAGCATTGATGTCCTCTTCCCAGATCTTCATGGCTACCAGGGCGGGCTTCCCCGAGCTGGAGAAGCCGCCGGTGAGGGACATCGTGAAGCCGATCCGGATCGGTTCGGCTGCCTGCGCCATGGGGGCAAGGATCAGTGTCAGGCCCATCGCCATGGCCCATCCCATCGCCCGACCGATGGTCGTTCGACGCCCCACGGTGTGGCCGGGCGTCCGGGATGGGGGCATCTCAGGGGACATCACATCGGACCGTCGTTCGGCCGGGCGTCGCCGCAGCGCTCGTGTCAGCGTGAGCATCAGTCATTCCTCCAGGTGTCTCGTGCCGGGCTGGTTTTTGCAGCCTCGTTGCTCGAGGCAAGACGTGCGACCCGGGTCTGCCGTCTCCGGCGTTATCGTATCCCAATCGCCGCGCCTGCCGGTGAGTGGCTTCGAGGGCCGACCATCGCTGCGTTGCGCGTTGACTTCGTTTTGGGCAGACTGCGCCTTCAGCTTCTGATCGTGGCGCCTGCGCGCCGGCCGGGAGCGATGATGACTGACCTTGCGGCAAGGCTGTCGTGTTGCAGGGCATCGACAACAGGGTGCATCCGGTGCGCTCATGACGAGGAGAGGACAATGCCGCTTGCCACAGGGCTCCGGATTGCTGCCGGGGAGAAGAGTGCAGGGTTGCACCTGCATGCGTTCGAGGGTCGTGCACCCGGTACTTCGCGCCCGGGAGCAGTGCGTCGCCAGTTGATGGCGCTCGTCGGTGTCCTTGCACTGGCCTGTGGGCTCGCCTCGGCCCCAGCCCTCGCCCAGAGTCGTCCAAAGATCAAGGTAGCCAGTCTCACGCTGCCTGTCTTCAACCCGATTGTCTGGAACATCATGAAGGCGCGCGGTTTTGACGTGCGCAACGGATTCGATCTGGACATTCAGCCATTTCCGTCGATTTCGGCGTTCTATGCGGCTTTTGTCACCGGCGAGGTCGATGCCCTCGCGGGCGGACCGACCATCTTCCAGAAGTTTCGTCTCGAAGGGGTTCCGGTGCGCCTGTTTGCAACTGGCCTGAAGCTTTCCGATCTGGTCGTCTTCGCACGTGACCCGGCGATCAATTCGCTGGCCGACCTCAAGGGTCGCCAACTGGCCATCGACATGGGCAGTTCCCAGTACCAGATGGTTGCCATCTATGCCAAGGCGCGTTCCTTGAACCTTGGCACTGACATCACCACCGTGAACGCCAACTTCGCCGTCTCGCGGGCCCAGCTCGAGGCCGGTCGGGTCGATGCTGCGATGGTGGCTGAACCGCTGGCGACCATGATCAAGGCGCAGCACCCCGAGTGGAAGATCATCTACAACGGCAATGACGGTTGGAAGCAGATCACCGGTCAGGAAGGCTGGGAGATCGTCGCCGCCTTGCGCGACGAGGCGATCAAGCGGATTCCTGACGCACCGCGCCGGCTGACGGCCGCCTTGCAGGATGTGGCCCAGTTCATCAACACGAACACCGATGAGGCTGATCGCATTGCGGTCGAGACCGTGAAGCTGCCCGCTGGTGTCCTCAAGGAGGCGGTGAGCAGCCGGCGCTGGGACTTCGATGTTCGTCCGATCGCCGGCAACGATCGCAAGGTGGTGTGGGACATGTTCGAGCGTGCAGTAGCTGCCGGATTCCTGCCACGCCTGCCTGAAGAGGACATCATCTACCGTGCTCCCTGAGGTCGGGACGGCAGGAGGGGTGAGCCTGTTCGGGCGTCGGCTGCCGCGCGAGGCCCTGGTTTCGGTGCTCGTGCTGGGCGTCTTGTGGGAGCTTGCCTCGCGCAACGCCGCAACCCTGGGCATTCCGCCGATTGCAATCCCGGGGTTTGCACGCATCGTGCAGAGCCTGGGCAGTCTCACGGTGATCGACGTGGTGGTCACCGTCGCGCGAGTACTGGGGGCGCTCGTGCTCTCTTTCGTGCTGGCCGTGCTTTGCGCCATCTCGATGTATCAGTCGCCGCGCATCGAGCGATATGCCTATCCGCTGGTGCGTCTCCTGATGGCGGTACCGGTCATTTCCTGGATTCTCTTTGCCGTGTTGTGGTTCCGGCAGGTCGAGTTCCGCATCGGGTTCGTGCTGGTTGCCGTGTGCGGGCCGCTCTTCCTGGTGGACATGCTGGCCTCGATGAAGGGTGTCTCGAAGGAACTGCGTGACATGATCCGATCGTTCCGTCCGACCACGGTGCAGTTCTTCGGCAAGCTGATGCTGCCGGCGATCCTGCCCTCGGTGCTCACGAGCTGGAAGATCAACCTCAGTCTGGCCATCCGCGTCGTGACGATTGCGGAACTCGTGGGTGCCGTGACGGGCATCGGGCACCAGCTGTCGGTGGCGCAGGAACTCTTTTCGGTGGCCGATGTGTTTGCGTGGACGTTCATTCTCGTGGTGGTGCTTTTCGTGCTCGAAGCCGGTCTCAACCAGATCGAGGCCCGCCTGTTGCGGTGGCGCCCGTGAACGGACTCCGGATCGAAGTGAAGGGACTGCGCAAGGCCTTTCGGCAGACGGTGTCAGGCGCTTTCGTGATGGCGATCGAGCACCTCGATTTCGTCATCGAGCCCGGGGAAATTGCGGCCGTTGTCGGCACCACCGGGTGTGGCAAGTCGACCCTCTTTGACGTCATGATCGGCCTTGATGCGCCGACATCGGGGCAACTCCTCATCGACGGCAGCGAACCCTATGCCGACTTCGATGGGTTCCGGGGCAAGATTGCTACCGTGTTCCAGCAGGACCGGCTCTTGCCCTGGCGCTCGGCGCTCGACAATGTGTGCCTGCCGCTTGAGCTGGCCGGGGTGCCCGAGGCGGCACAGCGGCGTCGTGCCTCCGAGTGGCTCGAGCGGCTCGGGCTGGCGAAGTTCATGCAGGCGTATCCGCATGAACTTTCTGGCGGGATGCGCCAGCGGGTCGCCATCGCGCGCGCCTTCGTGCTGCAGCCGGCGATTCTGCTCGCCGACGAGTCGTTCGGTCATCTCGATGAGGTCACTGCCGCCGAGTTGCGTGACACCTTTGTCGCACTCGCTCGCGAATGCGGCAGCACCGCGGTGCTCATCACGCACCAGCTCGAGGAGGCCATTGCGGTCGGTGATCGGGTGCTCGTGTTTGCAAAACCGGCTTGTGTCCTGGCCGACATTCGCGTCGCCGACTGGCCCCGCGAACGGCATGCAGAACTGCGTGCTGCCATTCAGTCGACGCTGCAGGCGAACCGGCGTGACCCGCGGCTCCAGCCCTCGGCCGCCGCGGTCGGTTCCGCCGTCAGTGTGTGAGCCCGACCACGCCGTCGTAAAGCAGTTTCACGCCTGAGCCGAACATCATCAGCGTCACCAGGCGATAGAAGCCGACCGGTGAGAGGTGACGGTTCAGCCAGATGCCCATGCCCACGCCGATGAGCGCAATCGGTGAAAGGACGGCTGCGGTACTCAGGTTGCGTGTAGCGAGCAGTCCCAGGAAGAAGTACGGGATGACCTTGACCGCATTCATGACGCAGAAGAACACCATGTTCGTGCCGACAAAGACCGCCTTGTCCATCTTCTGCCCGAGAAGGTAGACCGACAGCGGGGCGCCTCCCGAATGAGCGACGAAACTGGTGAAGCCCGACATGCCGGCCCAGAACCAGCCCTTGATCTTCGATGGGTGTGCGAGGCGGGGCTTGCGCGACGAGGCGTTGAAGAGTGCGAAGCTGACCGAAATCACGCCAAGGACGATGCGTATCCAGTGCTCGTCCATCGCGTTGAACAGCCACCAGCCCAGCGCCGACCCCACGAGGCCAGCCGGAATGATGATGCGCATGTTGGCCTCATCGACCTTGGCTCGGTAGTACCAGAGGCCGGCAATGTCCATGATCACCAGAATCGGCAGCATGATGGCTGCCGCATCGGCCGGAGCGATGGCGAGCGACATGATGGGCACCGAGAGCCCGCCCACGCCACCACCGAAGCCCGCCTTGGAGATTCCGCTGACCAGGACGGCAGTGATCGCTACGATGACGAAAGTCGGGTCGGTGAAGTGTTCCATGGCGGGTGTCTTTGCGTGGTGGCCGGATGAATCGACATCGGGCCCCCGCCCGGTGCAACATCAGCGTGTTTCAGAAGGCGACGTTGTTGCCACCCTTGAGGTGCAGCATCGCACGAGTCTCCTCCGGCGTCGCAACCTGCAGCGACAGTTCCTCGAGAATGCGGCGGATCTTGCGGACCTGATCGGCGTTGGATGCGGCGAGTTGCCCACGCCCGAGGTACAGGCTGTCCTCCAGGCCCACTCGCACGTTCCCGCCCATCTGGGCGCCCACGGTGAGGAGTCCCATCTGGTGCCGCCCGGCACCCAGAATCGACCAGTGATAGGCATCGCCGAAGAGCTTGTCGGCGATGCGTTTCATGTGGACAAGGTTCTCGGTATCTGCACCGATGCCGCCCAGAATGCCGAAGATGGTCTGCACGAAGAGGGGCGGTTTCACCAGTCCGCGATCGAGAAAGTGCGCGAGGGTGTACAGGTGGCCAACGTCGTAGCACTCGAATTCGAACCGGGTACCGCAACCCTCGCCGAGTTCGCGGAAGATGAACTCGATGTCCTTGAAGGTGTTCCGGAAGATGAAATCGCGACTGGCCTCGAGATAGGCCGGTTCCCAGTCGTGCTGGAAGGTCGGGTAGCGTCCCAGCATCGGGTAGAGGCCGAAGTTCATCGACCCCATGTTGCACGAGCACATCTCGGGCTGCGCGGCGAGGGGGGCCGCGAGGCGTTCCTGCACCGTCATGTTGTGGCCGCCTCCGGTGGTGATGTTGATCACCGCGTCCGTGCGCGCCTTGATCTCCGGCAGAAACGCCATGAAGACGGCCGGGTCGGGCGTGGGACGGCCATCGCTCGGGTCACGCGCATGCAGATGGATGATCGATGCGCCCGCCTCGGCGGCCGCGACCGATTCGTCGGCGATCTGCGCCGGGGTGATCGGCAGGTGAGGGGACATCGTGGGAGTATGAATGGAACCGGTGATTGCACAGGTGATGATCACCTTGCTCTGCGCTGCAGCCATGTGTGCTCCCGGGGTGCCCGCCGTGTGGCAGGTTTGTGGACCGGAGTGCATTGTTCCCCTCGCTCCTGCAGGCGTCAAGATTGATGCGGCGCGTACAATCGGGCGCCATGAGCATGCTGGCCCTTGACTGTTCGACTGATCTTCTTTCCGTGGCGGTTCGTCATGGTGACCGCCTCTGGGCGCTCGACGAGGTTACAGGGTCTGCCGCAAGCCAGCGCATTCTGCCAGTGGTGATGAAACTGCTCGACGATGCCGGGCTGGCGCCGCCCGTGGTCTCGGCGTTCGCGCCGCCTGCCACGGTCCCCGCGGACAGCACCCTCGCCATCGCGCTCGGTGCAGGTCCCGGCTCGTTTACCGGCTTGCGGATTGCCTGCGGTGTCGTTCAGGGCCTTGCCCTCGCCTGGGGCTGTCCGGTGGTTCAGGTTTCCTCCTTCGAGGCGGTGGCTGCCAAGGCGCGGGCTCTTCACGGCGACCGCGCCGCGCGGGTCTGGGTGGCGCTCGACGCCCGGATGGGCGAGGTCTATCTGGCCGCCCTGGAGGCGCACGGTGAGACCTGGACCATGCTCGGTGCGCCGGAGGCCTTGCCACCGGCGGCCGCGCTCGCGCGCATCCAGGCGGCGGGCGACGGATTCTTCGCCTGCGGTTCGGGATTTTCGCTGTACCCGGCGCTGGCAGCCACCGGGGCGTCGACCTTTACCGGCGTTGATCCGGCGCTTGCGGTCGATGCTCGTGTGATGATCGATCTTGCGCAGCGGGCGCTGGCAGCAGGGCAGGCCATCGATCCGGCGCAGGTTGCTCCCCTCTACGTTCGTGACAAGGTGGCCCTGACCATCGCCGAACGCCGAGAGCGCTCGGCGCGGGCGGCGGGGCAGAGCGCATGAGCGCCGTCGCCCTGCCGCGAGTGGGCATGGCGCCAATGCGCGATGAACACCTCGATGAGGTGATGCGGATCGAGCAGTCGGTGTACGAGTTTCCATGGACACGCCGAAACTTCACCGATGCCATCGAGGTGGGATACCGCTGCCGCATTGCCTCGGCGCTGCCGTCCGGGGAGATCATCGGGCATGCCGTCCTGATGCAGGTGATCGATGAGGTCCACCTGCTCAACCTGGCGGTCGCCTCCGGGCATCAGCATCGGGGCTTCGGTCGCAGTCTTCTGCACACCCTCTACGCAGAGGTGAAGGCCGCCGGCGCGGTCTCGATGACGCTCGAAGTGCGGCCGACCAATGAAGCGGCGCGCCATCTGTATGCGAGCGAGGGGTTTCTCGAGGTGGGGCGACGGCGCGATTACTATCCGGCGCGCGGCGGGCGGGAAGATGCCCTGCTCCTGACGCGAGTGCTGACATGAACCGGTTGCGCCAGCTACACGCATTGGGCGTCGAGACGGTATGGACACTGCGACCGCCGCTGGGGGAAGGCACCGGCGGTGCCGACGGTGGTCGGTCAGGGGTCGTGATCGAATCCGGCAGTGCTCGGCTTGCTCCAGAGGGGGCTGGCGCCGCCGCGGATCGCGTCGATGGCGCGGCAGGTTCCCCGCCCGGCATCATCGCCGGGCCGATGCAGCCCGGTGCAACATGGGCGTTGCTCGAGCAGTCGGTGGCCGCCTGCAGCGCCTGCCCCTTGTGCCGATCGCGCAACCGGCCTGTGGTCGGTTCAGGCAACCGGGCAGGGCCCCTGATGATCGTGAGCGATGCGCCCGATGCCGATGAGGACGCTGAGGGCCTGCCCTTCGCTGCGCAATCGGGCCGCCTGCTCGACAACATGCTCGCGGCAATCGGGCTGTCGCGGGACGGTGGGGTGTATCTCACCAACATCGTGAAGTGCCGTCCGCCGGCTCATGGAAGCCCGCAGCAGGACGAGATCCGGCAGTGTGCCGGCTGGCTTCAGGCCCAGGTCGAACGGGTCGCGCCTCGTCTCATCCTTGCGCTGGGTCGCTCCGCCGCGCAAGGCCTGCTCTCGGTTGAAACGCCTTTGCCCGAGCTCAGAGGTCAGTTGCATGTGCAGTTCGGCCGGCCGGTGTTGGTCAGCTACCATCCGACGCACCTGCTGCGCACCCCGCGCGACAAGGCGAAAGCCTGGGAAGATCTGTTGCGTGTTCGTCGTGAACTCTTGAAGTCCCCTGCTGAACGGAGATGACCATGCGCCATTGGATGCTCGCGACTGCCCTTTCCGGGTCGATGCTGCTGGGCGGTTGTGGCTACAACCAGTTCCAGGAACTGGACGAGGCAAACCGCTCGGCCTGGTCCGAAGTGGTGAACCAGTATCAGCGTCGGGCCGACCTGATTCCCAACCTGGTGAATACCGTGAAGGGCTTTGCCGATCAGGAGCGTCAGGTTCTCACTCAGGTCACCGAGGCGCGCGCACGCGTGGGGCAGGTCCAGGCGGGCGCCGACCTGGTGAACAATCCGGAAGCGTTCGCCCGTTTTCAGCGTGCCCAGGGCGACCTCTCGGGGGCGCTCTCGCGTCTCCTGGTGGTCACCGAGAACTACCCGCAACTGAAGTCCGATGCGCAGTTCAGTGCGCTGATGGCCGAGTTGTCAGGCACCGAGAATCGCATCACCGTAGCTCGGCAGCGGTACATCAAGTCGGTGCAAGCCTATAACGTGCTTGCGCGCGAGTTCCCCTCGAACCTGACGGCGATGGTATTCGGCTACAAGCCGAAGGCCAACTTCAGCGTCGAGAACGAGGCTGACATTTCGCGCCCGCCAGCGGTCGACTTCAACCGCCCGGCGCCTGCTGCCGGTACGGGGTCCGCTGCGGGTGGGGCCACTGCGCCTGCCCCAACCCCGGCAACGCCGCCGACGCCTGCGCGCTAGGCTGGCCATGCATCGAGCGCGGCACGGTACCCTGAACCAGACCTGCCCCGCTGACCGGGTGAGTGCGCGTGCGGCCGGGACCCTCGCCGTCCTTGCGCGCTGCCTTGCCCTGCGGGCGGGCTTCACCGACCACCCGGGGTGGACCGGGGTGCTCGTGCTGTGTTCGCGTGTGCTATGCCCGCTTGCACTCTGGTCGCTTCTGCTGCTTCCGGCGGGAGGGCGTGCCGCCGATGACGGTCTGGCTGCGTTGCCCGAGGTGCGGCGAGCGGTGACCGACGTCACCGGTACGCTGCTGCCGGCCGACATCGCGGCGATCGAGGCACTCATCGCTGCCATCGAACGGAAGAAGGGCAGCCAGATCATCGTGGTGCTCGTGCCCAGCACGCAACCTGAACCGATCGAAGCCTACTCGATCCGGTTGGCCGAACGTGTCAAACCGGGGCGCAGGAAGGTGGATGACGGTCTCATCATCCTGCTCGCGATGAATGACCGCACCGCTCGCATCGAGGTGGGCTACGGGCTCGAGGGGGTGATTCCCGACAGCGTCGCGGACCGCGTTCGCCGCGAGATCCTGAATCCGCGCTTTCGTGCGGGTGACTATGCGGGCGGACTCAAGGCGGGCGTGTCAGCCCTGGGAGCGCTCATCGAGGGCGAATCCTTGCCAGCCCCGCGACCTGCAGACCATCGGTTTGACGAGGACGAGCTTGGGCAATGGTGGCTGCCAGCGCTCTTCATTCTTTTTGTTCTGGGTCGCGTCTTCACGCTCATGCTGGGCCGGGTCAGGGGCTCGGCGGCTGTCGGCGTCCTGGCCGGTGGCTGCGTCCTGGGGCTCGGTTACCCGGTGATGCTCGCGTTGCTGGCGCTCCTCGGTGGTTTCGTTCTGTCGATTCTGCTTTCGGGCACGCGGGCTGCCGGCGCCGGGCCTATCGGCGGGTTCGGAGGTGGTTTCCGCGATGGCGGTTGGGGCGGCGGATTCGGGGGCTCGGGCGGCGGCTGGAGCGGCGGCGGCGGGTTCGGCGGGGGTGGTTCGGGCGGGAGCTGGCATTGAAGACGCTGAGCGGGGTGACGCTTCTGAGGCGCGCGGTACGCCATCTCATGTGTGACCGTCCGGCGGTGAGGCGCTGCTTTCCGCCCGCCGCGCTCGAGGCCATCGAGCATGCGATCGCTGCCGCCGAGCAATCCCATCAAGGTGAGCTGCGCTTTGTCATCGAGCCGGCGCTGGCGCTGGGCGACGTTTGGCGAGGGCGCAGCGCACGTGATCGCGCGATCGAACTCTTTGCCCGACTGGGTATCTGGGACACCGAACACAACGCCGGTATCCTCATTTACGTGCTGCTTGCCGATCGGCGCGTCGAGATCGTGGCGGATCGGGGCGTGCATCGGCTCGCCGGAGAGGCCGCCTGGGCGCGTATCTGCGCCCGGATGCAGGCCGACTTCCGGCTCGGGCATTTCGAGGCCGGTGCGCTGGCGGGAGTCGCTGAGGCGGGGGGGCTCCTGGGACAGCACTTTCCGCGGGCTGAGGGCGATACGTCTGAAAGGACCAACGAACTGCCTGATCGCCCCCTGATTCTCTGAGCGCTGGATGGCGCTCAGGCGCGAGCGCTGTTGCGTCGGTGCCGTCGCCAGACGAAGAACATGGTGCCCGACACGAAGCAGCCGAAGAGCAGGATGACCGTGTTGATATGCAGGTTGGCGTGCAGCAACGCGGCATAGATGGCAAGCATGACGAGAATCGACAGGTTCTCGTTGAAGTTCTGCACGGCAATCGAACTCCCTGCCGAGAGCAGGACATGTCCGCGATGCTGCAGCAGTGCGTTCATCGGCACCACGAAGAAACCGGCCATGGCACCAATCAGCACGAGGAGCGCGTAGACCATTGGCAGCCAGGTGACTTGCGTCATCAGGACGACGGCGATCCCCATCGCCACGCCCATCGGCAGCACGCGCGTCGAGCGTTCCAGGGGAACCCAGCGAGCAGCCATCACGGCACCGGCAGCAATGCCGATGGCGGTCGTTCCCTGCAGGATGGTGGCCTTCTCGAGCGGCATGCCCAGGTGGACTTCGGCCCATTTCAGCACGATGAACTGCAGTGTCGCGCCAGCACCCCAGAAGAGGGTTGTCGTCGCAAGCGAGATCTGCCCGAGCGGATCCTTCCAGAGGGTGTTGAAGCAGCGCGAGAATTCGATCAGCAGGGTCCGCAATCCGGTGTACTGCCGCTCATAGCGCGCACCGGTGTCGCGAATGAACAGATTGACGATGGCGGCGGCAACGTAGAGCACTGAGGTGACCGCGATCGCGGCCTCGGCCGGCGTCTCGATGCCGGTCTCGATATGCGGCAGTTCGATGGCGAGCAGGTGGCTCGCCACGGCCGGACTGATGAGCGCCCCGCCCAGCACCGTGCCCAGAATGACCGACAGCACGGTGAGACCTTCGATCCACCCGTTGGCGATCACCAGTTGTTCGGCTGGCAGCAGTTCGGTCAGGATGCCGTACTTGGCCGGGGAGTAGGCCGCGGCCCCCAGTCCGACCACGGCATAGGCCACCAGTACCATCGCGTACTCGGGCACGTGCGGTGGCGTGATGCTGTCGTAGAAGAAGAGCATCGTGCAGCCCAGGATCTTTACCAGGTTGGTGATGAACATCACCCGGCCCTTCGGCATGCTGTCGGCGAAGGCACCGACCGCGCCCGCCAGCATCACGTAGGACACCACGAAGAAGAACTTGAGCAGTGGCGTCATCCATTCCGGACCGTCCAGCTCGACCAGCATGGCGATGGCGGCCACGAGCAGGGCGTTGTCGGCCAGTGACGAGAAGAACTGCGCGGTGATGATCGTGTAGAAACCCGACTTCATCCTGTGACCCTGAAAGGTCCTGCACGGTGGGTCGGTGGCATCGCATTGACCACCGCCGATTGCACGGTAACGCCCGGCCGGCGCTTTATACCATGCTCGCCCGGGCACAACCGGCGAGGCAGTCTGTCGGAACGGGTACCGGCCCTGTCTATAATCGGGGCGTATGGTCCCGACTGGGGTTCTGATGGGCGACCGGCGCCTCGAGGTCTTTCAGGCTGTTGCGCGGCAGCTGAGTTTCACCCGCGCGGCGGAGGTTCTGCTCATGACCCAGCCGGCGGTGACCTTTCAGGTCAAGCAGCTCGAGCAGGCACTGGGCGTGCGGCTCTTCGAGCGGGGGCCCGGGCGCATCAGTCTGACCCCGGCAGGCCGTCTGGTGCTCGGGCAGGCCGAGCGCATTCTGGCGCTGCACGCCGAACTCGAGATCCGGGTCGCCGAGCTCACCGGTGATATTTCCGGGCCGCTCCTCATCGGCGCGAGCATGACGATCGCCGACTACCTGTTGCCGCGGGTGCTCGGTGAATTCGTGGCGGCTTATCCGGGTGTTCAGCCCCGTCTGGTGGTTGCCAACACCACGGTGGTCGAGGCCCGCGTGGCCGAACGTACCCTTGACATCGGCTTCATCGAGGGGCCGCCCGTTCAGGCGCTCGTTGCCGACCCCTGTGGCGATGACGAACTGCAGGTTATCGTCGCTCCGGATCACCCGCTCGCGAACCGGGGCCCGCTGCACCCTCGAGACCTCCTCGGCCATGCCTACGTCAGCCGCGAACCGGGTTCGGGCACTCGCGAGTTCACCGACCGCCATCTCCGCGAGGCGGGCGTCGACCCCGACCGGCTCGACCGTGTGATGGAACTGGGCAGTCCCGAGGCGATCAAGGGGGTGGTGCAGACCGGCCTCGGGTTTGCGATCATGTCGGTGGCGGCGGCCGAGAAGGAGTGCCGCCTGGGAACACTCGCGCGCATTGCGCTTGCGCCCAAACTGGTACGCTCTCTCTCCGTGGTGTACCCACCCGAGCGCTTTCGTTCGCGGCTGGTGGGCACCTTCATCGAATTTGCCCGCGCGCGGCTTCGGTCTGAAACCCCGAGGGTGAAGCGCCCGGCACGAAACCGTCAGCCCTGACCCCAGGCCCGAACCTCCGACACTTGCACTGAAGATGCCCCGTCCTCTCATTGCTTCGATCGACCTGCAGGCGCTTGCTCACAACTTCGACCTGGTGAAGCGACAGGCGCCGCAGTCGCGGATCTGGGCGGTGGTGAAGTCCAATGGCTACGGCCACGGACTGATCCGGGTGGCTCGTGCATTGCGCCGAGCCGACGGACTGGCCGTGGTCGACATCGCGGATGCGGTGCGCCTGCGCGAACTGGGCATCCGCAAGCCCATTCTCCTGATGCAAGGGGTGAATGACCCGGCCGAAATCCGTGCCTGTGCTGAAGACTCGCTGCACACGGTCATCCACAGCATCGAGCAGGTGCGCATGATCGAAAGCCTGCTGCGTCGCAGGCCGCTCGACGTGTACCTCAAGATGAATTCGGGCATGAACCGCCTCGGGTTTCCGCCCTCGCAGATCGTCGACATCTACCGACGCCTCACTGCGCGGCTGTCGCTGAATTCGATCACCCTGATGACCCATTTTGCCGATGCCGACGGCTCTGGCGGTGTCGCCGAACCGCTTGCGCAGTTTCTCGATGCCTGCTCCTATCTTCAGGGCGAGCGCTGCGCGGCCAATTCGGCGGCCATCCTGCGCTACCCGCAGACACATCTGGACTGGGTGCGGCCCGGCATTGCGCTCTATGGGAGTTCGCCCTTTGCCGATCAGTCGGCGAGTGACCTGGGGCTGCTTCCGGTGATGACCTTCTCCTCGGCCGTGATAGCTGTGCAGGAAGTGCCGCGTGGCGCTCGTGTCGGCTACGGGGGCACGTATGTGGCCCCTCGCGACATGCGTGTCGGGGTCATTGCCTGCGGCTATGCCGATGGCTATCCTCGCCATGCTGCCGAGGGGACTCCGGTTCTGGTTGGTGGCCTTCGGGCACCGCTCATCGGGCGCGTCTCGATGGAGATGATCACGGTCGATCTGTCGCGCCTGCCCGAGGCGCGGGTCGGCTCCGAGGTGGTGCTCTGGGGCGATGGCCTGCCCGTAGACGAAGTGGCCCGCTGTGCCGGCACCGTGGGATACGAATTGCTCACGGCGGTGTCGGCACGCGTGCCGGTCGAGGAACGTCGCGGTCTCGAGGACGTCCGGTGAGCAACGCGGCGCGGGCGAAGTCGCTGTATGTCTGTTCGGCGTGCGGCGCCGAGAGTCCGCGCTGGCTTGGCCAGTGCCCGGGCTGCAATGACTGGAACACGCTTCTGGAGCAGGCCGCCGTTGCCAAGCGCAGCCATCGTGCCGGCAGCCTTGTCGAATCGGCGCCACTCGAGCGATTGTCCGACATCCAGGCGCTCGAGACGGTTCGCTACGACAGTGGCATCGAGGAGTTCAATCGGGTACTCGGAGGGGGTATCGTCCCGGGGCAGGTGGTGCTGATCGGCGGCGATCCGGGCATCGGCAAGTCGACCCTGCTCCTGCAGTCGCTGGCCGCGATGGGTGCAAGCCGTCGCACCCTCTACGTAAGCGGCGAGGAGTCGGGCGAACAGGTCGCGTTGCGGGCGCGGCGTCTCTCGATCGATTCGGGCAGCATCCTCCTGCTGCCGGAGATCCAGCTGGAGCGCATCGCAGCGACCCTGGCTGCCGAACGGCCCGATATCGCGGTCATCGATTCGATCCAGACGCTCTACTCCGAAGCCCTCACGTCCGCGCCGGGCTCGGTGGCCCAGGTGCGCGAGTGCGCGGCGCAACTCACCCGACTGGCCAAGCAGCGCGGTATTGCCCTGGTCTTCGTCGGGCATGTCACCAAGGAAGGCTCGCTCGCGGGCCCGCGCGTGCTCGAGCACATGGTCGATACGGTTCTGTACTTCGAGGGTGAGACTCACAGCAGTTTTCGCCTGTTGCGAGCGTTCAAGAACCGTTTTGGCGCTGCCAACGAGATCGGTGTCTTTGCCATGACCGATCGTGGTCTCAAAGGGGTCACCAACCCGTCGGCCATCTTTCTGTCCGAGCATCGCGAAGATGTCGCCGGCAGTTGCATTCTGGTGGCCAATGAAGGAAGCCGACCGATCGCGGTCGAGGTCCAGGCGTTGGTCGATGCGGCTGCGGGGGGAAACCCGCGCCGATTGAGCGTCGGACTCGATGGCAACCGGCTGGCGATGCTGCTTGCCGTCCTGCACCGCCATGCCGGCGTCTCGTGTGCCGATCAGGACGTCTTCATCAACGCGGTGGGGGGAGTGCGTATCGTCGAACCGGCGGCCGATCTTGCCGTGCTGCTCGCGATCTGTTCCTCGCTGCGGAATCGGCCTCTGCCTCCCAAGACCATCGTCTTTGGTGAGGTGGGCCTCGCGGGCGAGGTGCGGCCCGCTCCCCGAGGTCAGGAGCGACTTCGCGAGGCGGCGAAGCTCGGCTTTACCCAGGCACTGGTACCGCGGGCCAATGTCCCGCGTCAGCCGATTGCGGGCATCGAGACGATCGGGGTCGACCGGATCGGCGACGCAGTCAGTTTCCGCGGCTCGAACGCCAGCTGATCCAGAGCATGCGTATGGGCGTGAGTGCAATCCGGCCATGCAACACGGCGCCCGGATCGTGTGCAATTTCCGCCAGCAGCGCTCGTTCGATGCCTGCCATGGCGAGGAGCGGTCGAAGCGCCCGGCGTGCACCCGTCGCGATGCCATCGAGCCCCTCGGCATGAAGGCAATCGATCGCGAGCGCAAGCCTGCGGGCCAGACCGTCGAACCGGGTGTCTTCCACCGGGGACCGTGTCGTCGGGTCGATGTCGTTCCTTGCGCTGGCGGCTGCGAGCAGCGCCGCCACCGGCAGGCCCACCGACTGCATGAGGTCGATCGGCAGGTAGACACGACCGCGTCGCGCATCAAGCCCGACGTCGCGCAGCATCGCCACGAGCCAGCCTGCTGCGCCCAGACGGTCCGTGGCCGGCCCGAGCCACGGGTTCTCGTCAACGGTCTGATCCGCGCGCCCTTCCGCCCTGAGCAGGACGCGTGCGACAGAGCGGGCGAGGGGAGCGCCTGCGCGACGCGCATGCGCCAAAAGGCTCGTCATGTCGGGCGGTCGCAGCCCGATTGCGTCGGCTTCGCTGGCCTCGATCCATGCGTACAGCGTGTCGACCTCGATGTCGCCGTGGCACAGTCCATCGGCCAGCGCCCGTGCAACCGGGTGCGCAGCCTGGCCATGCTGCGCCCGCTCGAGTTCGCCACGCCACCAGTGAAGTCGGGCCGCGCACACCGTGGGGTCATGGCTCGCTGCGGCGGCACGTGCAAGTTCCGAGCCCAGCGCATGAAGGGCAATGACAAGGCTGCGCGGGCGCCCGGGGGTACCACGCATGCTGTAGTGCAGGGCCGAACCCGGCGGGGCAGCCTGTTCGGTGCAGTAGGTTTCGGGTGTCATGAGCAAACCCGCAGGCAGCGCGCCGCGGGTCGCGTCTCGGGCCCGAGTCCGGGCATCAGGAGCGACCGCCGGGGGCTTGTCCGAGGCGGCAGATACGGTGCTGACCCCATGCGATTCGGTGCACCACCCCGTGTTCAAGTCGAGGATATTCAACGATCTGTTGACCTGCCGGCGTCAGTATAGAGCCGATCGGCTACAATTTCGGCTTCGCACGCCTCGATCGCGTGCTGGCAGGCGGTTGTGGCTGCGATCTTCGGGGAGATTCTGTGCGGTGCCCGGCCGGGCGGCGAGTGCCCGGCGACATGTACCCCGCGAGGGTGGCGGAATTGGTAGACGCACTGGATTTAGGTTCCAGCGCCGCAAGGCGTGGGGGTTCGAGTCCCTTCCTTCGCACCATCTGGCTTGTTTTCTCATACTGACCTTTCTATGACTCCTACTATCGAATCCATCGGCACCCTCGAGCGGCGTGTCACCATGAGCGTTGAGCGCGAGCACGTCGACCGCGAGGTGGGCGAGCGCCTCAAGAAGCTCGCACGCACGGTGAAGATGCCCGGCTTCCGTCCGGGCAAGGTCCCGATGAAACTCGTGGCTGCGCAGTACGAGCCTCAGGTGCGTGGCGAGGTGCTGGGCGATGCCGTCCAGAAGGCGTTTGTCGACGTAGTCGATGCGCACAAGTTGCGGGTAGCCGGCTATCCGCGGATCGAACCGGGGGAGGGTGCTGGTGCCGAGGCGCTGCTCTTCAACGCCACTTTCGAGGTCTATCCGGAGTTCGAGCCCGGCAATCTCTCCGGCGTTCGTATCGAGCGACCGGTGCTCGAGGTGACCGATGCCGAGGTCGATCGCACCATCGAGTCGATCCGCAAGCAGCGCGCGACATTTGCCGCCGTGGCGCGCGGCGCCCAGAACGGTGACCGGGTGAAGATCGATTTCGTCGGCTCGGTCGATGGCGTCGAATTTCCCGGCGGCAAGGGTTCTGACTTTGCCGTGACGCTGGGCGAGGGCCGCATGCTGCCCGATTTCGAAACCGGCCTGGCCGGTGTTTCGGCCGGTGATGCGCGCACCTTCGATGTGAGTTTTCCGGCCGATTACCAGGCTGCCGAACTGGCGGGCAAGACGGCACAGTTTGCCGTGACGGTACACACGGTCGAAGAGCCGGTGCTGCCCGCGGTCGACGAGGCCTTTGCCCAGGCGCTTGGCGTCACCGACGGCGACGTCGAGAAGATGCGCACCGAGATCCGTGAAAATGTCACCCGGGAAGTAACCCAGCGGCTTGCCGGCATGACCAAGCAGAACGTCATGCAGGCGCTGGTCGACAACAACACCCTCGAACTGCCCAAGGCGCTGGTCGAGAGCGAGATCACTCGTCTGGTCGAGTCGATGCGCAGTGATCTGGCAAATCGGGGCATGAAGGTCGACCAGTTGCCCTTTGATGCCGAGATGTTCCGTCCGCAGGCCGATCGGCGCGTCAAACTCGGCCTCATCGTGGGCGAGTACATCAAGCGCAACGGGCTCGCCGCCAGGCCCGAGCAGGTTCGCAAACTCGTCGAGGAATCGGCGCGCACCTACGAGCAGCCCTTCGAGGTGATCAAGTGGGTCTATTCCCAGCCGGATCGCCTGGCCGGCTTCGAGGGCATGGCGGTCGAGGAAAATGTGGTTGCCTGGGTGCTGGCCAATGCACAGGTCGAGGACAAGGCGGTGGCCTTTGATGAACTGATGAACGCCGGGAGCGGTGCATGAGCGGATTCTGGACCAGCAACGGTCCCTCGCAGGAGGGAGGTGGGCTCGCGGCCACCGGTCTTGGCATGGTGCCGATGGTCATCGAGCAGAGCGGTCGCGGCGAACGTGCCTACGACATCTACTCGCGCCTGCTCAAGGAGCGAGTGATCTTCCTGGTGGGGCCGGTCAATGACGTCACGGCCAACCTCATTGTTGCGCAACTGCTGTTTCTCGAGTCGGAAAATCCCGACAAGGACATCTACTTCTACATCAACTCGCCGGGCGGGTCAGTGTCGGCCGGGCTTGCCATCTACGACACCATGCAGTTCATCAAGCCCGATGTCAGTACGCTGTGCATCGGTCTGGCGGCGAGCATGGGCGCATTCCTGCTGTCGGCTGGGGCCAAGGGCAAGCGTTTCTGCCTGCCCAATTCGCGGGTCATGATTCATCAGCCCTCGGGTGGTTTTCAGGGTCAGGCGAGCGACATCGAGATCCATGCCAAGGAAATTCTCTACCTGCGTGAGCGCCTCAACGGCCTGATGGCCAATCACACTGGTCAGTCGATCGAGCAGGTGGCGCGCGATACCGAACGCGACAACTTCCTCTCGGCTGACGAGTCGATGAAGTACGGCATCATCGATCGTGTTCTCACGTCGCGTGCCGAGGCCCAGTCGGTCTGATCCGACTGCTGGCCGTTTACCGTATCTCTGAGAGGGCGATGACATGTCCGACCGCAGCAGTACCAGCGGCAACGAAAAGACGCTCTACTGTTCGTTCTGTGGCACCAGCCAGCACGATGTGCGAAAGCTCATCGCCGGGCCGAATGTCTTCATCTGCGATGTCTGTGTCGAAACCTGCATGGACATCATTCGCGACGAGCAGGCTGCGGAGAAGTCCCCGCGTGGTGCGAAGTCCGATCTGCCCACGCCACGCGAGATCTGCGAGATTCTCGACGAGTACGTGATCGGGCAGACCCAGGCCAAGCGCATTCTGTCGGTTGCCGTCTATAACCACTACAAGCGGCTGAAGCATCTGTCGAAGACCGACGAGGTCGAACTGGCCAAGTCGAACATCCTCCTGATCGGCCCCACCGGATCGGGCAAGACGCTGCTCGCGCAGACCCTTGCCCGTCTGCTCAATGTGCCTTTCGTGATGGCCGATGCCACGACGCTCACCGAAGCCGGGTATGTCGGCGAGGACGTCGAGAACATCATCCAGAAACTGCTGCAGAACTGCGATTACGACGTCGACAAGGCCAAGCGCGGCATTGTCTACATCGACGAAATCGACAAGATCTCGCGCAAGTCGGACAACCCCTCCATCACCCGCGACGTGTCAGGCGAAGGGGTTCAGCAGGCACTCCTGAAACTCATCGAGGGCACCGTGGCCTCGGTACCGCCGCAGGGTGGGCGCAAGCACCCGAACCAGGACTTCGTGCAGGTCGACACCACCAACATCCTCTTCATCTGCGGGGGGGCGTTCGACGGTCTGGACAAGATCATCCGCAACCGTTCCGAGAAGTCGGGGATCGGTTTCGGCGCCGATGTGCGCAGCCGCGACGCCGGCCGCGATATTTCGGTAACGCTGCGGGGTGTCGAGCCCGAAGATCTGCTCAAGTACGGTCTGATTCCCGAGTTTGTCGGACGTCTGCCGGTGGTTGCGACGCTCGAGGAGCTCGACGAGCCAGCGCTCATCCAGATCCTCACCGAGCCCAAGAACGCGCTGGTCAAGCAGTACCAGAAACTCTTCGCCATGGAGGGTGTCGAACTCGAGGTGCGCATGCAGGGCTTGCACGCCATTGCGCGCAAGGCGCTGGCGCGCAAGACGGGTGCCCGTGGCCTGCGCTCGATTCTCGAGCAGGTGCTTCTTGACGTGATGTTCGATCTGCCGACGGCAGAGAACGTGAGCAAGGTCGTGGTCGACGAGGCGACGATTCTGGGCGAGGGCAAGCCACTGCTCATCTACGCCGACCCCCCCAAGGTCGCCGGCACTGCCTGACGCGCGTGCTGTCGTGCGGGCCGCAAGACCCGGTCCGCCGATGCGTACCCGTGCAACGAGTTTTGCGTGCGAGGCCTGTCGGCGCGCACACGGTGCACTTCTTTGGGTAGAGTCACGGTATGGACATTCGGTGTGCCCTTGAAAAGCGCATCGAAGCCCCGATCTGCTTTGGCCTGACGTCTGTCCCATGCGTGCCCGAGGGTACGCATGGACAAGATCCGCAAGACCGGCTGCCGTTGCAGGACATCCCGCTTCTGCGATGCCGGAACAATTCGCAACATTCGTGAGACTCAAAGGCGACCATGGCCCTAGAACCTTCCACCGGTTCCCAGCAGTACCCGCTTCTTCCACTGCGCGATGTGGTCGTCTTTCCCCATATGGTCATCCCGCTCTTCGTCGGGCGAGCAAAGTCGATCAAGGCGATGGAACTGGCCATGGAGGCGGGGCGCAGCATCCTGCTCGTGGCCCAGAAGTCGGCTGCCAAGGATGAACCAGGCACTGACGACATGTATGCCCTGGGCTGCGTGGCCAACATCCTCCAGATGCTCAAGTTGCCCGATGGCACGGTCAAGGTGCTGGTCGAGGGCGTGCAGCGTGCAACGCTCACCCGGGTGACCGACGAGACCACGCATTTTGTCGCCCAGGCCGATCTGCTGCCGCCCGATGCGGTGGACACCAACGAACTCGAGGCGATGCGTCGCGCCCTCACGACGCAGTTCGACCAGTACGTCAAGCTCAACAAGAAGATTCCACCCGAAATCCTCACCTCGATCGGTGGCATCGAAGAAGCGGGTCGCCTGGCCGATACGGTTGCGGCACATCTGCCTCTCAAGCTCGAGCAGAAGCAGAAGGTGCTCGAGATGATCGACGTGAAAGGGCGGATCGAGCACCTCCTGTCGCAGATTGAAGGTGAAATCGACATCCTTCAGGTCGAGAAGCGCATTCGCGGTCGCGTCAAGCGCCAGATGGAAAAGAGCCAGCGCGAGTACTACCTGAACGAGCAGGTGAAGGCGATCCAGAAGGAACTCGGCGAGGGCGAGGATGGGGCCGACCTGGACGAGATGGAAAAGAAGATCCGCCTTGCCCGCATGCCCAAGGATGCCCGCATCAAGGCCGAGAACGAACTGAAGAAGTTGCGGCTGATGTCGCCGATGTCAGCCGAGGCCACGGTGGTTCGAAATTACATCGATACGGTCACCAACCTGCCCTGGAAGAAGAAGAGCAAGGTCTCCCACGACCTGCCTGCAGCCGAGCACATTCTCGATGAAGACCACTACGGCCTCGAGAAGGTGAAGGAGCGCATCGTCGAGTACCTCGCGGTGCAGAGCCGGGTCGACAAGGTGAAGGCGCCCATCCTGTGCCTCGTGGGGCCGCCTGGGGTCGGCAAGACCTCGCTCGGGCAATCGATTGCGCGTGCCACCAACCGCAAGTTCGTGCGCATGGCCCTCGGGGGCGTTCGCGACGAGGCCGAAATCCGCGGCCATCGTCGAACCTACATCGGATCGATGCCGGGCAAGATTCTCCAGAACATGACGAAGTCGGGGGTCAAGAACCCGCTCTTCCTGCTCGACGAAGTCGACAAGATGGGCATGGATTTTCGCGGTGACCCGTCGTCTGCGCTGCTCGAAGTGCTCGATCCCGAACAAAACCACACCTTCGTCGATCATTATGTCGAGGTGGAGTACGACCTCTCCGACGTGATGTTCGTTGCCACGGCCAACACGCTCAACATCCCCCCGGCGCTTCTCGACCGGATGGAAGTGATCCGTCTCTCGGGATACACCGAAGACGAGAAGGTCAACATCGCGGTGCGCTACCTGCTGCCCAAGCAGATGAAGAACAACGGCCTGCGCGAGGGCGAACTTTCAGTGAGCGAGGCGGCGCTGCGCGACATCATCCGTTACTACAGTCGCGAGGCCGGTGTTCGCAGCCTTGATCGCGAGGTGTCCAAGATCTGCCGCAAGGCGGTGAAGCAGCTCTTGACCAAGCCCGACCAGAAGAAGCTCGCGGTGACACCGCGCAATCTCGACAAGTATCTGGGGGTCCGCAAGTACCTCTACGGCATGGCCGAGAAGGAAAACCAGGTCGGACAGGTCACGGGTCTGGCCTGGACCGAGGTCGGGGGCGAACTGCTCACCATCGAAGTGGCGGTGATGCCGGGCAAGGGCAACACCATCACCACCGGCAAGCTCGGCGACGTGATGCAGGAGTCGATCAAGGCAGCGCTCTCGGTGGTGCGCGCCCGTGCCGATCGGCTGGGGATCAAGCCCGAAGCCTTCCAGAAGAACGACGTGCACGTGCACCTGCCCGAAGGCGCAACGCCCAAGGATGGCCCGAGTGCAGGGGCTGGCATGTGTACGGCGCTGGTCTCGGCGCTCACCGGTATCCCGGTACGCGCCGATGTGGCGATGACCGGGGAGATCACCCTGCGGGGCGAGGTGCTGGTCATCGGTGGCCTCAAGGAAAAGCTGCTCGCCGCTCATCGTGGTGGCATCAAGACCGTGCTGATCCCCGAGGAGAACGTGAAGGACCTCGTCGATATTCCCGACAACATCAAGAATCAGCTCGAGATCATTCCGGTGAAGTGGATTGACAAGGTGCTCGAGGTTGCGCTCGAGCGTCCGACCGTGCCTCTGGTGGCAACGCCTGACGTTCCGGCCGAGGCGGTTGCCGCCGTTGCGACGGATGAAGCCCGGGCCGAGGTCATCAAACACTGAAGTGTCGGCAGACCGGCCGGCGTCGACCCCCGACGGCAGGGGCCGGCGCCTGCCTCCGGGGGTCGACCCCTGCGACAAGGGAGGATCTTTCGTTGAACAAGACCGAGATGATCGATCGGATTGCGCGCACGGCGGACATATCGAAGGCCGCCGCCGAACGAGCGCTTGACGCCACGATGGATGCCATCAAGACCGAACTGCGAAAGGGCGAGAGCGTGACGCTCGTCGGCTTTGGCACCTTTCACGCGACGCAGCGTCCCGGACGCACGGTGCGCAATCCCCGCACCCAGGCGCCGGTCGAGGTCAAGGCCGCTCTGGTGCCACGTTTTCGCGCCGGCAAAGCGCTCAAGGATGCACTAAACTGAGGGCCTCGCACGGCATCGTGCCCTGACGGGCCGGTGTCGGTCGCAGAGATCTTCAACTCGCGCTGCACGCGGGTGCTTAGCTCAGTCGGTAGAGCGTCGCCCTTACAAGGCGAATGTCGGCGGTTCGAACCCGTCAGCACCCACCACACCTCCAGGTTCCCGGGCGGCGCCGGGCGCAACCCGACCGTTGCGGCTCGAATGCTCCGGCAGGTTTCACGCGCCTGCAACATGGGGGCAACGCTCCCGTAACAAACGCTCCCGATACTGCTCGCTCGTACAGACGCCTTCACGGCTGCTGTCAACGAACGTCATCGGCCTTGTGCAATGGCATCTCCCGGCTGGGGGGATCTTGTGCGGCCTGAACACCTTCGATCGGGGAGCCGTATCCATGAGATTCAAGAGCAGGGCAGTTTCACTGAGCGCCATGGTCGTGGGCGCGATGATGGTCGCCGCATGCGGGTCAAGCGAGACGGCCGCACCCGCCCCGAAGAATGTCATCTTCTTCCTGGGCGATGGCATGGGCATCACCACCCTCACCGCCGCGCGCATCTATTCCGTGGGCGAGGATGGCGAACTCACCATCGACACGCTGCCCGAGACCGGATTCATCAAGACGCATTCGAACGATGCACAGGTCACCGACAGCGCACCGTCGATGTCGGCCTACATGACCGGGGTGAAGCCCAACAACGACGTCATCGCGATGTCGGCGGATACGAGATCGTTCACGCTGGTCAATGGCGTGCCGAGCGGTTATGTGTCGAGCGGCCTGAGCACCTGCCCCCAGGGCAACGGATCCCGCGTGCCCACGCTCATCGAACTGGCCAAGGCTGCCGGCCTCGGCACCGGGGTGGTGACCACCGCGCGCCTGACGCACGCGACCCCCGCGGCCACGTATTCCCATATCTGCCACCGCGACGGTGAGTACGACATCGCGGCTCAGGCCGTGCCGGGCGGTGCTGGTTTCAACACGGCGCTGGGTGACGGCGTCGACGTCATGCTGGGTGGCATCAGCTACTACTGGACACCCTACGGTACGACGCCGAACAAGGGGCGCATCGACAACCGCAACCTCATCAACGAGATGAAGGCGGCCGGCTACACCTTCGTGAGCGATCGTGCCGGGCTGACCAGTGCGCCGCTCAACACGAAGCTCTTCGGCCTGTTCGATCAGGCCCTGGCGCAGGGGCACATGTCGTATGAACTCGATCGCAATCCGGCCGTCGAGCCGAGCCTGGCCGAGATGACGGCCAAGGCGATCGACCTCCTGCAATACAAGACCAAGGGCTACATGCTGGTGGTCGAGGGCGGGCGTATCGATCATGCGCTGCACGCAACGAATGCGGCGCGCGCGATGGCCGACACGGTAGCCTTTGATCAAGCCATCGCTGCAGCAATCGCCCGGGTCGACCTGTCGAAAACGCTCATCGTCGTCACGGCTGACCACGACCACACGCTGGTCATGAACGGCTACGCGCAGCGCACCGGCAAGACCGTCTCCGGTACCAACGCCGGCATCCTCGGGGTGTTGAAGAACTTCACCGACGGCTCGGTCGCCAAGGATGCCGAGAATGAAGCCTACCCGATCCTCGGGTTCGGCAATGGCGAGTCACGCCCCAGCGTGCGAGCGGGCCTGAGCCTCACTGACACGATCACGTCGGGCAAGGACTACCACCAGGAGGCGGTTGTACCGACGTCGGCGGGCGGGGAAACCCACGGCGGGGGCGACGTGTTCATCGGTGCGATCGGGCGTGGCGCAGCAGCCATCGCCGGCGTCATGGACAACACCGCAGTCTTCGGCATTCTCAAGGCGGCCCTGGGCCTCTAATCACCGGATCGGACGATACAGCCATGATTTCAGCACGCTACTTGCGCCTCTCGGCACTGGCTCTTGCCACGGCCTTCGCCTTGCCCGTACAGGCTGCCGGCGAAGCCCGCAACGTGATCTTCTTCCTCGGTGACGGCATGGGACCCACCGTGGTCACCGCTGCACGCATCTACAAGTACGGTGAGGCAGGCCTTCTCACCATGGATACCTTGCAGCGCACGGCACGCATCAAGACCTACTCGCTCGACGCCCAGACCACCGACAGCGCGCCCTCGATGGCGGCCTACATGACGGGCGTGAAGACCCGCAATGAAGTGCTGTCGATGGACGGTACGACCACTGCCTATGTGCCTGGTACCAGTACTCAGTACTCGCAGTCGGCGCCGGTGCCCGGTGCGTCGTCCGTTTCGGGTGCCCAGAACAACTGCCCTGCCTCGGGAAATGGATCTCCTTCGAAGACGCTGCTCGAGTACGCGGTCAGCGCAGGCAAGGCCACTGGGGTCGTCACCACGGCTCGCCTCACGCACGCCACCCCGGCCGTCACCTACGCACACGTTTGCAACCGCAACCTCGAGTACGAGATTGCCCGCCAGGCAGTGCCGGGCGGTGCGGGCTACAACGCGGCCCTGGGCGCCGGTGTCGATGTCCTGCTGGGCGGGACCAGCTACTTCTGGCGTCCGTACCCCTATCAGACCCCCGCCGATATTCTGGCCAGCACAACCAACAAGGGGCGCCTCGATGGACGCAATCTCATTACCGAGATGCAGACCGCCGGCTACACCTTCGTTTCCGACCGGACGGGTCTGCTTGCTGCACCCACCAGCGGCAGTGCGCGCCTCTTCGGGCTCTTTGATCAGGCCGATCAGTTCCAGAATCAGGGTCACATGAACTATGAACTCGACCGTGACCCGGCGCAGGAACCCTCCCTTGCCGAGATGACCTCGAAGGCCATCGACATCCTCGCGGCGAAGAACAAGGGCTACTTCCTCATGGTCGAGGGCGGGCGCATCGATCACGCCCTGCATGGCACCAATGCCGCACGTGCCCTGGCGGACACGATCGCCTTCGACGACGCAATCAAGGCGGCGCTCGCCAAGGTCGATCTGAGCAACACGCTCATCGTGGTCACGGCCGATCACGATCACACGATGGCCTTCAACGGCTACTCGAGCAAGGGCAACAACATCCTGGGCAAGGCCGACAACTGGCAGAAGCCCGGTGTGGCCGACATCACCACGGCGACCGACAAGCTGCCCTACACGACGCTGGTCTTCGGCACGGGGTCGGGCTATGCCGGGGTCAAGGGCAACGTGGCTGCTTCGCCCTTGCACATGTTCAACCCGTTCAGCCAGATCGTGGGTGGTGTTGGCCTGGGTGCCCCGCGTGCAGTCAGCGGAGCGCGGATCGACCTCACCGCGATCGACACGACACACAAGGATTACATCCAGGACTATGGTGTCCAGACCGGTACGTCTTCGCCGGGCAGCGAGACTCATGGTGGCGGCGACGTGATGCTCTTCGCGAAGGGCGCCGGCTCTGCGGGATTCAAGGGCACGCTCGACAACACCGCGGTGTTCCGTCTCCTCAAGTCGGCGTTCGGATTCTGATGATGCGCTTCACGCTCGGGCAGGTGTGCGCAGGAGCAGGCCTCGGCCTCGGCCTGCTGGTCGCAGCGTCGCTGCTGCCGGCCGTGAGGGCGGCGCATGCCCAGGATCTGGACCTCACGCTCGAGTACCGGACGGTGACGGCAGGTCATGACGGGGTGACTCGCTCGAGCGAATATGTCGAGCGGTTCACCCGTCGTGCCAGCCGGGTCTGGGCTGAAAAGGTGATGCCGGCCGGGGTGCCCCGCGACGACCATGATTCAGCTGCCAAGGGGAGAGGGGCGCACCACAAGCACTTCGACATGGCACGTGCTGCGCGGTCGGTCGAACGACTGCCGGACGGTCGGGTCATCTTCACCATGGTGAATGTGGCCGATCGACTCATCGTCGACGTTGCCCCTCCCGAGCATTCGACCGTCGGCTTTGATGGATCCTGGGAGCAGACCTACTACCTCGTCTCGCCCGCGACCTTGCGCCAGATGCGGCAGGTGGGGCCCGGGGAAGTGCCCGGCACCTTGCGCTACGAACTGTCGAGCAATTCGGGTACCACCCGGGTGCTCTGGGATGAACGACTGAAATTCCCCCTGGAAGTCGCCTCGATCACCAAGGATGGGCGGACTCGTCAGTCGATGGTGGCGCGCATCGCCAGACCCGCGGCGACGTTGCCGTGGTCGGGATCGGAGCGTTTCGATCGCCGGTCGCTCGCCGACTTTGCCGATTGAGGGCTGGGTCGCCGATCGGTTCCAGGGTGTGCCGCGTCATTCGGTTCGAGCGGGCATAATCGGTGTCAACGCAGAGGCTGTCGCCGATCGTGGCTGGCGCCCTGCACTCGAGAGGAGACACTGCATGAACCGTTTCAGACGCGCTGCTGTCGTGACCGCCGCCCTGCTCGGGCTGCTGGCTGGAGGTTCGTCGTTTGCCCAGACGACGTCCGCCGGCACGGGCAAGACCGAACTGCTCTGGCTCGGGCAGGCCAGTTTCCGGATCAAGTCGCCCGGCGGTCGCATCATCGTGATCGATCCGTGGCTCACCGGTGGCCCGAAGACGCCGGCGCCCTACAAGACGGATCTGTCCGCGCTGGGCAAGGTGGAACTGTTGCTGGTCACTCATGCACACGTCGATCATGTCGGTGACGCGGCTGCCATCGCGAAGCTGAACCAGACGGTCCTCTACGGTCCGGCCGACATGATGACGCCCATGAACACGCTGGGTATCCTGCCGCCCAACCTCACGCATCGGTTCAACAAGTCGGGCAGTGTGACGCCGTTGCCCGGCATCAAGGTCACTGCGGTGAAGGCCGAGCACTCCTCGCTGCTCGTCTTCAACAATCCGGCCACCGGCAAGCTCGAGTCTCATCCGGCGGGGGAAGCGGTGGGCTACATCATCGAGATGGAGAACGGCTTTCGCATCTGGCACATGGGCGACACGGGCCTCTTCGGGGACATGAAATTCATCGCCGACCACTACAAGCCCAATCTCGTTCTCATGCCGATCGGTGGCAACTTCACGATGGATCCGCAGGATGCGGCCTGGGCCGTGAAGAACTGGCTCGATGTCCCGGCGGTGATGCCCATTCACTACAACTCCAACCCGATTGCTAAAGGAACCCTCGCCGAGTTCCAGGCGGCGATGAAGGGCAGTGCGGTGCGTATCGTCGCGCCCGGCGAGGGACAGGCGGTCGAATTCTGATCAACAGGTCGCCCGGCATCGTCGCTGCAGAAATTTGCGTCGCGAGCTGCTGCACACGGCGCCGAATGTCGTTATAATCTCGGGCTCGACGGGGCAGTAATGAAGTCGTCGCGGGTTGCCTGAGCAGCCCGTGCAACGATGACCGGCGAGCAGAGCATCAGGGAGTGGTAGTTCAGTTGGTTAGAATACCGGCCTGTCACGCCGGGGGTCGCGGGTTCGAGTCCCGTCCACTCCGCCAACATGCAGACATGATCGTCTCGCCGATCGCTGCGTCGGCAACCGAAAGAGGCCTACCGTGAGGTGTGCCTCTTTTTTTATGCCTTCTTGATCCGGGGCCTGGCGCCCTGACTGCGGGAGTCGCGATGTTCGATTGGGTACGCAACAACAAGCGCATCATGCAGGTGCTGCTCGTGCTGATCGCGATTCCATTCGCCCTCTTCGGCGTCGAGTCTTATCAGCGCATGTTCAGCGGCGCCGACGAGGCGGCGAGCGTCGATGGCAGCAAGATCACCATGGGCGAGTTCAACCGGGCCTTGCAGCAGCAACTGGACAGCTTTCGCCAGGTGCTCGGGGGCAACTTCGATGCGTCGATGTGGGATACGCCGCAGTTCCGGCAGAACGTGCTCGACGGGCTGGTGAATCAACGCATCGCCGTTCAGTACAGCCTCAAGTCGAACCTGACGGCGTCCGACCAGACCTTGCAGCAGGCTATCGCCGCTGTGCCGGCCTTTCAGGAGAACGGTGCCTTTTCGTCCCGGCGCTACAGCGAAGTGCTGCGGGCGCAGAACTACACGCCGGTACAGTTTCAGGAAGGCTTGCGTCAGGAACTGACGGTGAAGCGCCTGGTGGGTGGCATCTCCGATTCGGCCATTGTCTCGAAGGCGCTTGCCGCCCAGGCGGTCTCGCGCGCGACCGAGCAGCGGGTGGTCTCACGCAGCGTCTTCGCGCCGAAGAATTTCGTTGCGCGGGTGAGTCTCACCGATGACGCGCTCCTCGCCTGGTACAAGGAGAATGCGAAGACGTTCGAGGTGCCTGCGCGGGCCCGTGTCGAATACGTGCTGCTCAATCAGCAGACCCTGATGGATCAGGAGAAGGTGGATCCGGCCGAAGTTCGCAAGGCCTACGATGATCGCTTTGCCTCGGCGCTCGCGCAGCGCGCGGCGGCTCGCACCAAGGCCGAGGGCATCCTGGCCGACCTGCGTGCGCATCCTGAACGATTCGAAGACACGGCCAAGGCCCAGTCGAATGATCCGGGTTCTGCCGTGAATGGGGGCGACCTCGGCTTCTTCGGCCGCGGGTCCATGGTGAAGCCTTTCGAAGATGCAACCTTCAAGCTCAAGCCGGGACAACTCTCGGGTCTGGTCGAGACCAATTTCGGCTTCCACATCATCAAGGTGACCGGCATCAAGCCAGGTGCGGCGGGTGAGGAGCGCCAGGCCAGCCACATCCTCATCACCGCACCCGAAGGCGCGCGGGCCTTTGCCGACATGAAGGCTTCCATCGAGACCGAGTTGCGGCAACAGCGTGCTTCGGCCCGCTACGCCAAGGTGGTCGAGGAGGTGCAGAACCTGGCCGATCAGCAGAACGACACGCTCGCGCCGTTCGTCGAGAAGTTCAGGCTCGCGGCGGTCACGACCGGCTGGATCACCCGTCAGGCCGACCCGAAGCTCGGTCCGGTGGCATCCCCCAAGGTGCTCGATGTCCTGTTCAGCGACGAGTCGTTGAAGACACGACGGGCAACCGAGGCCATCGAGGCCTCACCGGGCAATATCGTGGTGGCGCGCGTGGTCGAGAGCAAGCTGTCCGAGCAACCATCGTTCGACACGGTCAGAGCTGAGGTCGTCGCACGGCTTACCCAGCGCGAGGCCGCCCGGCTGGCCCATGAGGCAGGTGCTGCTGCCCTTGCAGCGCTCAAGGCTGCGAAGAAGGACGGGGCCGCTGCGACGGTGCCAACCTGGTCAGCGGCTCAGACCCTGCAGCGCGACAAGGCGGGCTCGACCCCTGCCGAGGTGATGCGTGCCGTGTTCTCGGCCGACGCCAGCACGCTGCCCGCCTACGCTGGCGCCGATGATGTCGACGGCTACGTGGTCTATCGCATCGAGAAGGTGACCCCCGGCGCTCAGCCGTCTGCGGAGCAGCTTGCCCAGGCGGTCGAATCGATGCGTCGTGCGCTCGGGCAGGACGACCTGCGCATGTTCGTCGATGGGTTGCGTTCGCGCGCGAAGGTCGATGTGAGCACCGAGAACCTCGCACGCAAGTAGTCGTCAGGGCCAGGTTCCCCGCCGATCGGCGACCTGGCGGCGGCTCCCTACTCGGCTGCGCCCAGGTCCATGCCGCCCATCACGTTGCGGAATCCGCAGTCGACGTAGGTGATTTCGCCGGTCACCGCCGCTGCGAGGTCTGACAGGAGAAAGGCCGCCACGTTCCCGACATCGTCGATGGTGACATTGCGACGCAGCGGTGCGTTTTCCTCGACGAATTTCAGAATCTTGCGAAAGCCGCCGATGCCACTTGCAGCCAGCGTCCTGATCGGGCCTGCCGAGATGCCATTGACGCGGATGCCCTGGGGCCCCAGGCTCGCGGCTGCGTAACGAACAGCAGCTTCAAGGCTTGCCTTGGCAAGACCCATGGTGTTGTAGTTCGGCACGACCCGCTCGGCGCCGAGGTAGCTCAGCGTCACCAGTGCGCCCTTGCGCCCCTGCATGAGCGGGTGGGCCGCCTTGGCGAGTGCGGCAAAGCTGTACGAACTCACGTCGTGCGCGACGCGGAACGCTTCACGCGAGATGCCATCGAGGAAGTCTCCGGCAATCGCCTCGCGTGGGGCAAACGCGATGGCGTGCACCAGACCATCCAGCCCATCCCAGTGCTCGCCGATCTGACCGAATGCGCGGGCGATGTCTTCGTCGTTCGAGACATCACACTGGAAGCAGGCTTCTGCATCGAGTTCGTCGGCCAGACCCTTGATGCGGGCTTCGAAGTCGGCGTGCTGATAGGTGAGCGCAATCTGCGCGCCTTCGCGTCGGCAGGCGCGCGCGATGCCATAGGAGATCGACCGATTGCTCAGAAGACCGGTAACCAGAATCCGCTTGCCGTCCAGAAAGCCCATGGTGTCGCATCCACGTTGAGATCTCCGGATTATAGAGAGCGGCGGCCGCTCGCGCCTGCGCGGGGTGGACAGGTGGGCGAGTGTTGCGTCCCGTCGGGCATGGGCTACACTCGTTCTCATGCTCATTCCATCGATCCTGCGCTGGTTTGCCACCTGCTTGTCGGGTCATCGTGTTCCAGCGGGTCTGTGTCTGGCCCTTCTGGGGTTGCTGGTGGGTGGCTGCGACTCGGTCTGGAACGACCCCTATCCCGCCGCCGAGCGGGGCGCAAACATTCTCTACAGTTCCTTTGTCGATCGCCCCAAGACCCTCGATCCGGCACGGGCCTATGCCGAGGACGAGTGGGCCTTCATCCAGCAGATCTATGTGCCGCCACTTCAGTACCATTACCTCAAGCGCCCCTATGAGCTGGTGCCGCACGGGGCCGCACAGATGCCCCAGGTGCGTTACTTCGATGAACGGGGCAAGCCCCTGCCCGACGACGCCGCCCAGAAGGACATTGCCTGGAGCGAGTACGAGATTCATGTGCGCCCGGGCATGCGCTTCCAGCCTCATCCGGCCTTCGCCGTCGACGCGGGCGGGCGGTCCCGCTATCTGACACTCGATGCTGGTGCGGTCGGACGCTACCGGACACTGGCCGATTTCGAGGCAACCGGGACGCGGGAAGTGACCGCCGAGGACTATGTCTACCAGATCCGCCGCCTCGCGCATCCGCGCCTCACCTCGCCGATCTTCGGCCATATCGCACACTACATCGAGGGGCTCGATGCGCTTGGCAAGCGCCTTGCCACCGACTATGCCAAGGCGGTCGCCGACTATCAGGCCACGCATGGCAAGGCCGATCCGGGCTATCCCTGGATCGACCTGCGCGACTATCCACTCGCCGGTGTCACGGTTGTCGATCGCTACACCTACCGTATCCGGGTGCGCGGCGTGTATCCCCAGTTCGTCTATTGGCTGGCCATGCCTTTCTTCGCCCCGATGGCCGTCGAGGCCGAGCAGTTCTATGCCCAGCGTGGCATGAACAACGGTCGCAATCTCACCCTCGACTGGTACCCGGTGGGCTCCGGGCCCTACATGCTCACGGTCAACAATCCGAATGCGCGCATGGTGCTCGAGCGCAATCCGAACTTTGCCGGCGAAACCTATCCGGCCGAGGGGGCTCCGGGTGACGAGGCGCGCGGCCTGCTCGCGGATGCGGGCAAGCCCATCCCGTTCATCGAGCGGGTGGTCTTCTCGCGCGAGAAGGAGTCGATTCCGCTCTGGAACAAGTTTCTGCAGGGCTACTACGATCGCTCCGGTATCGCTTCCGATACCTTCGACCAGGCGGTCAGTGTCGGTTTCGAGGGGCAGGCCAGTCTCACCGATGAGATGAAGGCCAAGGGCATCGCATTGCAGACATCGGTCGCCACCAGCACTTTCTATCTCGCGTTCAATTTTCTCGACCCGGTAGTGGGTGGCGAGAGCGATGCGGCGCGCCATCTGCGGCAGGCACTCTCGATTGCGGTCGACTGGGAGGAGTACATCGCCATCTTCGCGAACGGTCGTGGCATTGCCGGCATGGGCCCGTTGCCGCCCGGCATCTTCGGGTTCGTCGAGGGCGAGGCCGGGGTGAACCGCACGGTGTACGACTGGGTTGACGGAAAGCCGAGGCGCAAGTCCCTCGACGAGGCGCGCCACCTGCTCGCCCAAGCCGGGTTCCCCAACGGGCGTGATGCAAAGTCCGGTGCACCGCTCGTGCTCTACCTCGATACGGTCAGTCGTGGCCCCGAATCGAAGTCGGTGCTCGACTGGTACCGACGCCAGTTTGCCAAGCTCGACATCCAGCTCGAGGTGCGCCTCACCGACTGGAACCGATTCCAGGAGAAGATCCGTCAGGGGCGTACGCAGCTTTTCTTTCTCGGCTGGAATGCCGATTATCCCGACCCGGAGAACTTCATGTTCCTCCTCTACGGTCCGCAGGCCCGGGCTCAGGGCGGCGGGGAGAACGCAGCCAACTACCGCAATGCAACCTACGATGCGATGTTCCAGCGCATGCAGGCGATGCCCAACGGGCCCGAGCGTCAGGCGATCATTACCGATATGGTTCATCTGCTGCAGGCTGACGCGCCCTGGATCTGGGGGTTCCACCCGAAGGATTACAGTCTCGTCCACGACTGGGTCTTCAATCTCAAGCCGAGCAAGATGGGTCAGAACGGATTGAAGTACCTGCGCATCGACGCCGAGCGGCGTGAGGCCCAGCGCAGCCAGTGGAATCAACCGGTGCGCTGGCCCCTGGTGGTGCTGCTCCTCGCGCTTGTGTTCTCGGCAGGACTTGCGCGTCGGGCCTGGCGCCGGCGCGATCTGCGTCTTGGACGAGCGGGGACATGACCAGCTATCTTCTTCGGCGACTGGTCTACGCACTGGTCATCCTGCTGGCGGTGAACCTCCTCACCTTCATGCTGTTCTTCGTGGTGAACACGCCCGATGACATGGCACGCATGCAACTCGGGAGCAAGCGCGTCACCCCGGAGGCCATCGAGCGGTGGAAACAGGAAAAGGGCTACGACAAGCCGCGCTGGCACAACCCCGAGGCGCCGGGCATCGAGCAGTTCACCCGCACCATCTTCTTCGAGAAGTCGGTCCGGCTCTTTCTCTTCGAATTCGGCAATGACATCGACGGCCGCAGCATCCGCGGTGAAATTCTCGACCGCGCCGGGCCCAGCCTGGCGCTTGCGGTGCCGGTCTTCCTGGTCGGCCTCGCGCTCAACGTCACCTTCGCTCTCGCAATGGCGCTGTTTCGCGCAAGCGTGCTGGACCTGTGGGGCGTGGTGGTCTGCATCGCCCTCATGTCGATCTCGAGCCTTTTCTACATCATCAGTGGTCAGTATCTCGTGAGCAAGGCCTTTGCACTGGTGCCGATATCGGGCTTCAGTGGCGGTTGGGATGCCTTGCGTTTTCTTGCCCTGCCGATACTGGTGGGTGTCGCGGCGGGCATCGGCAGCGGCACCCGGTTCTACCGCACGCTCTTTCTCGAGGAGATGGGGCGCGACTATGTGCGCACCGCCCGTGCCAAAGGGCTTCCCGAGTCGGCCGTGATGTTCCGACACGTCCTCCGGAACGCGTTGATCCCGATCCTTACCGGCGTCGTGGCCGTCATTCCGACCCTTTTCATGGGCAGTCTCATCGCCGAGTCGTTCTTTGGCGTGCCGGGCCTCGGGAGCTACACGATCGATGCCATCCAGTCGCAGGACTTCTCGGTGGTCCGTTCGATGGTCTACCTCGGATCGGTGCTCTATATCGTGGGTCTGGTACTCACTGACATCTCCTACACGCTGGTCGACCCGAGGGTGCGCTTCGAGTGAAGATCGTTCTGCTCTGGTCGGATGGTCTGTTGTGGGGGCTCGTGCTCGTCGGGCTGCTCCTCGTGACGCAGGTGCGACGACATGAGCATCTGGCCGTGCCGTGGCGTCGCGTCGGGCAGAGTCGGGTCGCGATGGCCTGTCTGCCGGTGCTCCTCTTCTTTGTGTGCGTGGGGCTGCTCGACTCGATGCATTTCAGGCCGCAGCTCGAGCGTGCCCCGGGTGCTGCCGCGTCGCCCGGTACTGCTGTGGCTGCGCCAGCGGCGCCGGTCTATTCGGTCGAGGTGCTGAGCGCACTCGACCAGGTGCTGAAAACCCTGCGTGCCTCGCGTGAGCGCACCTACTCGGCGCCACTTGCAACCCACGCCTATGTGAAGGAATCGATCGACCGCCCCGATGGGACCACCGTGCGCGAGTTTCCTCGCCTTGCGCACGCCGGGATGGGCCTGGCCGCGCCAGTGACCCCGGCGAGCGTGGCCGCCGACCTGCTCGAGCGCGGCGCAATCGGCGCGCTGGCAGGGGGGGGCGGATGGATGCTTGTCATGCTGCTGCTTGCCTGGGTGGTGCGAGGGGAGGGGGGGCTGCTGGCCATCGTCCGCGACACCACGTCGTTGCGCTGGCGCGCGGCACTTGCGGCACTTCTCGTCCTCCTTGTCGTGACGGGTGTGCTGGGTGCCTGGGCACTCGAGTACCACGTTCTGGGCACCGACAAGGTGGGGCAGGATGTCCTCTACCTCGCCTTGAAGAGCGTACGCACTGCGCTCGTCATCGGCACGCTCACGACGGTGGTGATGCTGCCGCTTGCGCTTGCTCTGGGCATTGCCGCAGGCTATCTGCAGGGCTGGGTCGATGATGCGGTGCAGTTCGTCTACACCACGCTCAATTCGATTCCGTCAGTGCTTCTCATCGCGGCGGCGGTGCTCCTCATGCAGGTCTTCATCGATGGTCATGCCGATCTCTTCCAGACCACCGCCGAGCGGGCCGATCTCAGGCTGCTCTTTCTGTGCGTGATTCTGGGGCTGACGTCCTGGACCGGGCTGGCGCGGTTGCTGCGCGCCGAAGCGCTCAAGTTGCGTGAACTCGAATACGTGCAGGCCGCCCGTGCGCTCGGGGTATCGTCCCTCGGCATCATGGCAGGCCACGTCGCGCGCAACGCCATGCATCTGGCGATCATCACGCTCGCGATGGAGTTCAGCGGGCTCGTGCTTGCCGAGGCGGTGCTGTCCTACATCGGCGTCGGGGTCGATCCGTCCATGATCAGTTTTGGCAGCATGATCAATGCTGCGCGGCTCGAGCTGTCGCGCGAGCCTGCCGTCTGGTGGTCGCTCGCGGCCGCGTTCAGTTTCATGTTCGTGCTGGTGCTCGCGGCCAACCTGCTCGCCGACGCCGTGCGCGATGCCTTCGATCCGCGGGTGGCTGGTTTGCGAGGTGCGCGATGAGTTCGCCCCTGTTGCGTGTCGAGGGTCTGGTCACGACGGTCGAGAACGGCTCGGGGCCGCGCGTGCCAGTCATCGATGGTGTGAGTTTCGATGTGCGCCGGGGCGAGACGCTCGCGCTGGTGGGCGAATCGGGGTGCGGCAAGAGCATGACCGCGTTGTCGCTGGTGCGCCTGTTGCCCGACGCGGCCCAGGCCGTGGCCGGTCGTGTGCTGCTCGAGGGGGTTGACCTGCTCGGGTTGCCCGAGGCTGCGATGCGCGATGTACGGGGTCGGCGCATGGCCATGATCTTCCAGGAGCCAGGCACCAGCCTCAACCCGGTGCTCACGCTGGGTGAGCAGATCGGCGAGGTGCTGCGTCGACACGCCGACCCGGGCTCGCGGGCCACCGAGCGGTCGCGCGTCATCGAACTGCTTCAGTCGGTGGGCATCGCCGAACCCGCGCAACGGGTCGACGAATACCCGTTTCAGCTCTCCGGCGGCATGCGCCAGCGCGCCATGATCGCGATGGCGCTGGCGCTCGAGCCCGATGTGCTCATTGCCGACGAACCGACCACCGCGCTCGATGTGACCATACAGGCCCAGGTGCTCGAGTTGCTGCGTGACCTGCAGCGCAGGCGGGGTACCGCCATCGTCCTCATCACCCACGACCTCGGGGTGGTGGCCAGCATGGCCGACCGCATTGGCGTGATGTACGCCGGGCAACTGGTCGAAGTGGCGACTCGCAAGGCGTTTCTGAGCGGCGCCCTGCATCCGTACTCACGCAAGCTCCTGGCGGCGATTCCTGCCTTTGCCCGCCGGGCCGACGGGCTCGCCGTCATCCGGGGACAAGTACCTGCACCCGGCACGGTCTGGTCTGGCTGTCGTTTCGCCGATCGGTGCGAGGAGGTTCTGAGCAGTTGTCGAGACGCCTTGCCCACCCTCATCGGGGATGCCGAGCGGCATGCGGTGCGGTGTTTTCGTGCGGTACTGGGCGAGGGGGTCGACCTCCCCGCAGCCGATCCGACCCTCATGCTGCGCGAGGGCGAGGTCAGGCGTGATGCCATCGTAGCCGAAGCGCTGCACGCCGCTGCACAACCCGACGCGCGCAAGCCCTTGCTGGTTCTCGAGGGGCTCCGGGTCCACTTCCCGATCAGGCGTGGACTGTTGCGTCGCACCGTCGGTCATGTGCGCGCTGTCGACGGGGTGAGCCTCGAGATCGGGCGTGGTCAGACCCTTGCACTGGTCGGTGAGTCTGGCTGCGGAAAGACGACGGTCGGCAAGGCCATACTCGGGCTCACCGCTGCCACGGCTGGCCGCGTCTGCTTCGATGGTGAAGATCTCGCTCAGCTCGGGCGTTCGGCGCTGCGCCGGTACAGGCGCCGGGTCCAGATCGTGTTTCAGGATCCGTTTGGCTCGCTCGACCCGCGCATGCAGGTGAGCGAACTCGTGAAGGAAGGGCTGCGTGCGCAGTCGATCGGCATCAGCGAGGCTGAGCGCGATGCGCGGGTGCGCCGGTTGCTTGATCAGGTGGGGCTGCCTGCCTCGGCCATGCGTCGTTATCCCCATGAATTCTCCGGCGGGCAACGTCAGCGCCTGGCGATTGCGCGGGCGCTGGCGGTCGAGCCTGACCTCATCGTCTGCGACGAGCCCACCAGTGCGCTCGACGTGTCGGTGCAGGCCCAGGTGCTCAATCTCTTGCGCGAGCTGCAGCGTGCGCTCGGACTGTCGTATCTCTTCATCACGCACAATCTGGCCGCAGTGGAGTTCATCGCCGACCGGGTTGCGGTGATGTACCTGGGGCGCATCGTTGAAGAGGGAGCGGTGCAGGCGGTGCTGCGTGATCCACGCCACCCCTACACCCAGGCGCTGCTCTCGGCGGTACCGGGGGTGGGCGAGCAGTCCGACCGAATCGTGCTTGCCGGCGAGATTCCCTCGCCGGTGAATCCACCCTCGGGGTGCAGCTTCCATCCGCGCTGCCCGAAGGCCCAGCCTGCCTGCCGTGAACAGGTGCCCAACGCCATCAGGCTGGCTGACGACCATTACGCTGCCTGCCAGCTGCTCGCGCCGCGTTCAGCCTTGTGAGCCGCGCCCTGTCCCCTGGGCGGTCGTTTTCCGCGTCGGCGAAGTCGGCTGAGCCGCCAAGGGTGCCGCCGCCGCTGGCGCCGCAGCGCGGGTAGCGGCAGAGGGGGGAGGCGCTTTGGGGGCGGGTGGCGCGGTCACCGGCCGGGTAACGGTGGCCTGAACGGTGCGTGCTGCGCCCGTGCGCTGAATCTGGCGGGTCTGGGTCGGGCGCTGCCCGGCACTGGCCGGAGCGCTGGCGCCGGCCGTGTTGGCTGCGGCAGCCGGCAGGCCGGTGCGCACCAGCCCGGGGGCTGCAACAGCGGTGTTGCCAGGACTGCGCTGGGCGTTCTGGGAGGCCGCGTCCGTGCCTGCGTGCCAGGCCACATAGATGCGACCCGGCGCAACCGTGGCGCCCGCGTTCCAGCGCTGGACGTCGACACTGCGTGCCCCCAGTCGTCCGGCGAGCGTTGTCCAGGTGTCCCCTTTGCGTGCAACCGTCGTCACCCGTACCACCTCGGGCTCGGCCGAAATGGTGGCCGCTGCCTTGAACAGCCCGTCGGGTACCTGAGCCTGCCCGTTGGCCGGCACCAGCATCTCGGCGTCAGCCCGCAGTTGACCGGTGCCCACGATGCCGTTGGCCGCGCGCAGTGTCTGGACCGTGGTACCGAATCGGGCGGCCAGATCAGCCAGCTTCTCGCCCCGGCGCCCCATGTACTTCTGCCATACGGTGAGTGGCTTGTCGGTGTTGGCGACGTTGTCGAGGAAGAGCTCGAGCTTTTCGGCCGGAATCACCAGTGGCGTTTCGGAGGCACTCGCCACCATCGGGCGGTTGTGGGCCGGATTGAGGGCAATCAGGTCGGCCAGTGGCATGTCGGCCAGTTGTGCTGCCAGTTCCAGATCGATGTCGCGGTTGAGTTGAACGGTGGCGAAGTAGGGCGTATCGGGGATCGGGTCGAGCCGGATGCCGACAGCGTCCGGATTGAGGATGATGTTCTTGAGCGCCTGCAACTTGGGCACGTACCAGCGGGTTTCGTTGGGCATCTGAAGGCTGTTGTAATCCGTCGGCAGCCCGAGCTTGCGGTTGCGCTCGACGGCCCGCGCGACCGCGTTTTCGCCCCAGTTGTAGGAGGCCAGCGCGAGGTGCCAGTCGCCATGCATGTCGTGGATGGTTTTCAGATACTCGAGGGCCGCCGAGGTCGAGGCGACGATGTCGCGTCGCTCGTCGAGCCACCAGTTCTGATCGAGCCTGAAGTGACGCCCGGTCGAGGGAATGAACTGCCATAACCCCGAGGCCTTGGCGCTGGAGTAGGCCATGGGATTGAAGGCGCTCTCCACCATCGGGAGCAAGGCGAGTTCGGTGGGCAGGCCACGGCGCTCGAGTTCCTCGACGATGTGGTAGAGGTAGCGTCGGCTGCGCTCCACCATCAGCTTGATCTGCTGGGGCCGTGCGGCATACCAGGCCTGGCGGTCGGCGACCTGGGGCGACACCAGGTCGGGCATGGCGAACCCGGTGCGAATACGATCCCACAGGTCGCCAGCGGGTTCGCTTGCGACAGAGCCGCCGGCGACGGTCGGGCCGGTTTCGATGGCGGGGGAGCGGTCGCTGTGCGACGGTTCGGGCGCTGCCTGGGCGGATGACAGAAAGGCCGCAAGGGCGAGCGCCAGCGTGGAGAGCGGTGCTGCCAACCCTGAGCGCATTGACAAGTGCCTGTTTTTTGAGACTATTTGACCAGCCGAAGGCCGCAAGTATAGAGACCTCGCCTGCCACCGGTCAAACGCGTGTCGGCGTTGCTGCTCCCCCCGCCCAGCCCCCCATCGGGCGGTCGCATCCGGCAGATTCGGCGTGCGTGCCTTGTGGGTGGCCGGGGCCCAGCCGCGCCAGTGCCGGGTCGTCAACCTGTCGCATCGAGTGCTGGTCAGAGTAGACTGCGCGCCACCATCCTGCCTGACTCGTCCATCAAGCCGCGTCCTCGTCGCCTGCCCATGTCCCGTCTGATCCTCGAGCCCTTGCAAAGGCCCACCCTCGGTGAGTGGTTCAGGACCGATGCCGGGCGCTATGTGCTCGAGTGGGAGCGTGCGCAGATCGGCCGTGCCGTCGAGGATGTCTTCGGGTTCAATGCCTTGCAGGTCGGATTGCCCGAGGTGGACCTGCTGGCAAGCAACCGCATGCCGTTGCGTTTCAACGCCGGACTCGAGTCGGGTGTGAGTCTGACGGCCGATCCGGCCCGCCTGCCCATCGCCAGCAACAGTCTCGACCTGGTCGTGCTGCCCCATGTGCTCGAATTCGGCACCGATCAGCACCAGATTCTGCGCGAGGCCGAGCGGGTGCTGATGCCCGAGGGCCAGATCGTGATCTGTGGCTTCAACCCGTTCTCGCTCTGGGGGCTGGCCCGGCTCGCGCGCCGCCGCTCGCTCGAGTTTCCGTGGCGCGGCGAGTTTGTCGGACTTATGCGCCTGCGCGACTGGCTGAAGCTGCTCGGTTTCGAGCTGAATGGCGGGCAATTTGGCTGCTATGCCCCGCCGTTTCGGCGCGAGGCCTGGCTCGACCGCGCCCGATTCATGGAGGCGGCCGGCGACCGCTGGTGGCCGATTGCCGGTGGGGTCTATGTGGTTCGGGCCATCAAGCGCGTGGCGGGCATGCGCGCGATCAGCCCGGCCCGCCGCCGGGAGCGGCGAGCGGTGCCTGCCGTGGCGACCATGGCACGCAGGGAGCGGTTACGCGGGCAATTGCGCCTGGTGCCGCTCCACAACCAGCAATCCGAGGACTCATGAGCGAAGAACCGATCCGCATCTACACCGATGGCGCCTGCAAGGGCAATCCCGGACCAGGAGGGTGGGGGGCCTTGCTGATGCACGAGGGCAAGGAGCGTGAACTCCATGGTGGCGAGGCCCAGACCACCAACAATCGCATGGAACTGATGGCCGTCATCGAGTCGCTGCGCGCCCTCAAGCGTGCGTCCAGAGTGGAGATTCATACCGACTCCTCCTACGTTCAGCAGGGCATGAGTGCCTGGATCCACAAGTGGAAGCGTCAGGGCTGGCTCACCGCCGATCGCAAGCCGGTGAAGAACGTCGACCTCTGGCGCGCCCTCGATGAGTTGGCGGCCGCCCACTCGGTGACCTGGCACTGGGTCAAAGGCCATGCCGGGCACCCGGGCAACGAGCGTGCCGACCGACTGGCCAACCAGGGTGTTGCCGATGTCCTGGGCGCCGCTCGCGCTGCCGTGCGTTGAAGGGACGCCTCATGCGTCAGGTGATCCTCGATACGGAAACCACGGGGTTGAGCGCCCGTCATGGCGATCGGATCATCGAGATCGGCTGTATCGAACTCGATAACCGCCGCTTCAGCGGACAGAACTTTCATCGCTATCTGAATCCGCAACGTCCGGTCGAGGCGGGGGCGTTGGCAGTGCACGGCATCACTGACGAGTTTCTGGCCGACAAGCCGCTGTTCGCGGCCGTGGTCGACGATTTTCTCGCCTTCGTGGCGGGGGCCGAGATCATCATCCACAACGCGGCCTTCGATGTGGAGTTTCTCGATGAGGAACTGCGCCGCCTGGGGCGTGGTCGATTCGCCGACCATGTCGGTGGCATCCATGACACGCTCCTGCAGGCGCGCGAACTGCATCCGGGACGCAAGAATTCGCTCGATGCGCTGTGCGAGCGCTATCAGATCGACAACCGTCAGCGCACGCTGCATGGTGCCGTGCTCGACGCCATGCTGCTGGCCGAGGTCTATCTGGCGATGACGCGAGGGCAGGACAGCCTCGCGATCGAACTCGACAGTGTGGCCTCGCCGATGGCTGTCGCCCGGTCTGAGCCGAGAACCGTTCCGTTGCGGATCCTGCAGGCGAGCCTGGCAGAGGTCGCTGCTCATGACGCACTGCTGGCGGGCATTGCTCGCGATAGTCGGGGTCAGTGTGTCTGGCTCGAGGCCGCGCCCGAGCGCTCGCAGGTCGGGTCCGAATAGCTATACTGGTGGTCAGGTGACGGGCTCCAGGCCCGCGAGAGGAGATTTATGTCGAGCAGCCATCCGTACGAGATGGGACTGGAACGCAACGCTGCGAACTTTGCGGCGCTGAGCCCGATCGGGTTCAGCGAGCGCGCAGCGGCCGTACATCCGGATCGACTGGCCGTCATTCATGGGGCTCGGCGCCAGACCTGGTTGCAGACCTGCCATCGCTCGCGGCGCCTTGCCAGCGCGCTGGTCGGGGCCGGTATCGGCACCGGTGACACTGTGGCGGCCATGCTCTCCAACACGCCCGAGATGCTCGAAGCCCATTTCGGCGTGCCGATGGCCGGTGCCGTGCTCAATGCGCTCAACACCCGGCTCGATGCGGAGGCCATCGCCTTCATGCTCGAGCATGGCGAGGCAAGAGCCCTACTGGTTGATCGCGAATTTTCCAGCACCATCGCTCAGGCACTGGCGAAGATCGCCCGGCCGATCCTCGTCATCGATGTCGACGACTCGGAATACGACGGCGCAGGCAGTCGTATCGGCCATTGCGATTACGAGGCATTTCTCGCCGGTGGCGACCCGTACTTTGCCTGGCAGCCCCCGTCCGATGAGTGGAATGCGATTGCGCTCAATTACACATCGGGTACCACCGGTAATCCGAAGGGCGTGGTCTATCACCACCGTGGTGCCTACCTGAATGCGGTATGCAATCTGCTGACCTGGGCGATGCCGCACCACAGCGTCTACCTGTGGACGTTGCCCATGTTTCACTGCAATGGCTGGTGCTTTCCGTGGGCCATGGCAGCCAATGCGGGCACCAACGTCTGTCTGCGCCGCGTCGACGCGGCGCTCATCTTCCAGCTCATTCGCGAGCATCGAGTCACCCACTACTGCGGCGCCCCGATCGTTCACACCACACTCATCAATGCCCCCGATGCACTGCGTGAAGGCATCTCGCATCGGGTGAGTGCCATGGTGGCGGGGGCTGCGCCGCCCGCGTCGATGATCGAGGGCATGGAGCGCATCGGGTTCGATCTGACCCATGTCTACGGACTCACCGAGGTCTATGGTCCGGCGGCGGTCTGCGAGCGACAGCCTGATTGGGCGCACCTCGACGTGGGCGAGCGGGCGAGTCGCAACAGCCGGCAGGGCGTTCGCTACCTCTTGCAGGAAGGGCTCGCCGTGATGGATCCGGACACCATGCAGGCCGTGCCGCCCGATGGTGAAACCATGGGTGAGCTCATGTTTCGCGGCAACATCACCATGAAGGGATACCTGAAGAACCCGGCGGCCACCGCCGAAGCCTTCGCCGGTGGGTGGTTCCATTCGGGCGATCTCGCCGTGATGCATCCCGATGGCTATGCCAAGATCAAGGATCGGTCGAAGGACATCATCATCTCGGGTGGCGAGAACATCTCTTCGATCGAAGTCGAGGACGTGCTGACCCGGCACCCGGCAGTGCTGCTTGCCGCTGTCGTCGCGCAGCCCGATCCGAAGTGGGGCGAGTCACCGTGTGCCTTTGTGGAACTGAAGCCGGGCGCTTCGGTGAGCGAGTCCGAGCTGCTCGATTACTGTCGCGAGAGGCTGGCGCGCTTCAAGGCGCCACGTCGGGCGGTTTTCGGGCCCTTGCCGCGAACCTCGACCGGCAAGATCCAGAAGTTCGTGCTGCGGGCACAGGCCCGCTCGGCATCGGCGATCGACACCTGAGCTGACATCATGAATCCGTCCGCTGCCGCCACTGCTGCCCTGTCGCCTGCCGCCCTGTCCCCTGCGGCCCTTGCCGACGCCCCCTGGGTTGATCGGGTCGATCAGGCCGGGATCAGTACGCTCACGATGTTGCGCCCCGAGCGGGCCAACCCGCTGTCGCGCCCGATGATCGATGCGCTGCGCGCGCACTTGACTGCGATAGCGGCCGATCGCTCGATCCGGGTCGTGGTGCTTGCTGCGACCGGGCGGGCATTCTGTGCCGGGCACGACCTGCGTGAATTGAAGGCGCATCGGGACGATGAGGTCTGGCTGCGCGCGCTCTTCGATGATTGCAGTGCGCTGATGGTGGCGCTCACCCACATGCCCCAGCCGGTGATCGCGCGCGTCCAGGGCATCGCCACCGCGGCTGGCTGCCAGCTCGTGTCGATGTGCGACCTGGCGGTGGCCTCGAGCGAGGCGCGGTTTGCGCTGCCCGGGGTCAATGTGGGCATCTTCTGTACCACGCCCGCCGTCGGTGTGGCCCGCTCGATCCTGCGCAAGCAAGTACTCGAGATGCTGCTGACGGGTGAGGCCATCGATGCCCAGGCGGCACTGGCGCGGGGCCTGGTGAATCGCGTGGTACCGGCCGAAGCGCTCGACGACCAGGTGATGCATCTGGCGACCCTGATCGGTTCTCGCTCCTCGGCCCTGGTGGCCGCGGGCAAGCAGGCGTTCTACCGGCAGGTCGAGATGACCCTCGATGCGGCTTACAGCCTCGCCAGTGCCGAGATGGTGAGGGCGTTGGGCCTCGATGACGCAGGCGAGGGCATCGATGCCTTCCTCGGCAAGCGCGCGCCGACCTGGAGCCACGGCTGATATGGCATCGCCTTCCGACGACATCATTCTCGAGACCCGCGCGCTCACCCGGGCCTTCAAGGGCTTCGTGGCCGTGAGCGAGGTCAATCTCAGGGTGCGACGGGGCCATATTCACGCGCTCATCGGCCCGAACGGTGCCGGCAAGACCACGATGTTCAACCTGCTCACCAAGTTCCTCATCCCGACGAGCGGCCAGATCTTCTACGAGGGAACCGACATCACGCGTGAGCGCCCGGCCGAGGTGGCGCGTCGGGGGATCATTCGTTCGTTTCAGATCTCGGCGGTTTTTCCTCACTTGAGCGTGCGAGAGAACGTGCGTATCGGCTTGCAGCGGCGACTGGGCACGTCCTTTCACTTCTGGCGCTCGGAACGCTCGCTCGAATGTCTCGATGAGCAGGCTGATGAACTCCTGGACGCTGTCGGGTTGCTCGAGTTTGCTGGCGAGACGACGGTCAATCTCCCCTACGGACGCAAGCGGGCGCTCGAAATTGCCACCACGCTCGCGCTCGACCCGGCACTCATGCTGCTCGACGAGCCCACGCAGGGCATGGGCCATGAAGATGTCTCGCGCGTCACCGAACTCATCCGGCGTGTTTCGAAGAACCGCACGGTGCTCATGGTCGAGCACAACATGGGCGTGGTGGCCGGGCTTTGCGACGCCATCACGGTGTTGCAGCGCGGGCAGGTCCTCTCGGAGGGCAGTTACGAGACGGTTGCCGCCGATCAGCGGGTGATCGAAGCCTACATGGGCAGTACCGAGACCACGCTGGCAGGTGCTCATGGCTGAGCGTGATCTCGCAGCAGGCGGAAGCAACACGCCCCCACCGGGTGCCGTGACCGGCGCTTTCCACGGTGCGCGACTGGCCACGCCCGCCTTGTCGATTGGCGGCTTGCACGCCTGGTATGGCGAGTCGCACATCCTGCATGGGGTCGACCTCGAGGTGCAGCAAGGCGAGGTCGTCAGTCTGCTCGGTCGCAACGGGGCAGGGCGCACCACCACGCTGCGCGCCATTCTCGGGCTTGTGGGCCGGCGGACGGGCTCGATCAAGATCGATGGCGTCGAGGTGGTCGATGCACAGCCTCACCATATCGCTCGGCTCGGTGTCGGCTACTGTCCCGAAGAGCGAGGCATTTTCGCCAGCCTGTCATGCGAGGAAAATCTGCTGCTGCCGCCGCTGGTAAAGCCTGGCGGCATGTCGCTCGATGACATCTACGCGATGTTTCCCAACCTGGCCGAGCGGCGCGCCAGTCAGGGCACGCGTCTCTCCGGCGGCGAGCAGCAGATGCTGGCGGTGGCGCGTATCCTGCGAACCGGCGCCCGGTTGCTGCTCCTTGACGAGATCTCCGAGGGCCTGGCGCCGGTCATCGTGCAGGCTCTCGACCGGATGATCCGGCGCCTGAAGACGCTGGGTTACACGATCGTGATGGTGGAGCAGAACTTTCGTTTTGCAGCGCCGTTGGCTGACCGGCTCTACGTGATGGAGCACGGGTGTGTGGTCGAGCAGTTTGCTGCGGCCGAACTTGACTCGAACATGGATCGCCTGCGCGACTATCTCGGGGTCTAGATGAACAACCAGGAGAGGAAGACAACGATGAATACGACACTTCGCAATGCAGTCAGTACGGCTCTTGTCGCGATGGGGATCGCCGGTGCCGGCCTCGCCCATGCCCAGGCGCAGCCCCGGTTGAGCGGCAATGCGATCCGCATCGGTGTGCTCACCGACATGTCGGGTCTGTATTCGGACATCAGTGGTCAGGGCTCGGTCACGGCAGCCCAGATGGCAGTGGATGATTTCATCGCAGCCAACAAGCCAGCCTACAAGATCGACGTGATTTCGGCCGATCACCAGAACAAGCCCGATGTCGGCTCGGGCAAGGCACGTGAGTGGTACGACACCCAGGGGGTCGACCTCATCGCCGACATCGTCAATTCGGGTGTGGGTCTTGCGGCCGCCAAGGTGGCCGCCGAGAAGAAGAAGCTGATGATCAACACCGGGGCCGGCTCGACGCGCCTCACCAACGAGGATTGCAACCCCTACTCGATCCACTGGGCCTATGACACCTACGCCCTCGCCGCGGTGGCGGGGCGCGCCATCGTCCAGGGCGGTGGCAAGTCGTGGTACTTCCTCACGGCCGACTATGCCTTTGGCCAGTCGCTCGAGCAAGACACCACCGGCATCATCAAGGCCAACGGCGGCACCTCGTTCGGGTCGGTGCGCCACCCGCTCAATGCCTCGGACTTCTCGTCCTTCCTGCTCCAGGCACAGGCCTCCAAGGCACAGGTGATCGGTCTCGCCAACGCAGGTGGCGACACCATCAACGCGATCAAGGCGGCCAACGAATTCGGGCTTACCAAGACCCAGAGTCTGGCCGGTCTCCTCGTCTTCATCAGCGATGTGCATTCGCTCGGTCTGAACGTCGCGCAGGGGATGCAGCTCACCGATGGCTGGTACTGGGACCTGAACGAGGACACCCGCAAGTTCGGCCGTCGATACTTCGAGAAGATGAAGAAGATGCCGGGCATGGTGCAGGCGGGTACCTATTCGGCCACGCTTGCCTATCTCAATGCGGTGAAGGCAGCGGGCAGCGATGAGGCCGATGCGGTCGTGGCGGCGATGAAGAAGACCCGCTACAACGACTTCTACCTGCGCAACGGTCACCTGCGCGATGACAACCGCATGGTGCACGACATGTACCTCATGCAGGTAAAGAAGCCTGCCGAGTCGAAGTACCCTTGGGACTACTATCACGTGAAGGCCACGGTGCCGGGCGACGAGGCGTATCAGCCGATGTCGGCCTCGCGCTGCCCGATGGTGAAGAAGAGCTGAGCACGGGTCTGGCATGGCGCATGAACGGCACGCAGTGGAGCAGTCGATGAGCGGCGCGGGCCCCTGTCGGGTCTGGCGCTGCCCGGGCAGGGTCTGACCGATGGAGATCCTCGGCATTCCCCTGCAGGCACTGCTCGGCCAACTGCTGCTTGGCCTGGTGAACGGCTCGTTCTACGCCATGCTTTCCCTCGGGCTCGCAGTGATCTTCGGGCTCCTGAACATCATCAACTTCTCGCATGGCGCGATGTACATGATGGGAGCCTACGTCGCCTGGATGATGATGGAGTATCTGGGGCTCGGCTACTGGTGGAGCCTGGCCATCGCGCCGATCGTCATTGGTGCCTTCGGCATCGTGATCGAGCGCCTGCTGATCCGTCATGTCTACAAGCTGGACCACCTGTACGGGCTGCTCCTCACCTTCGGGCTCGCGCTCGTGATCGAAGGGGTCTACCGGGACCGCTTCGGTGCCTCCGGTCAGCCCTATGGTGTCCCCGATGCGCTGCGCGGGGCGACCAATCTGGGCTTCATGATCCTGCCCAATTACCGCGCCTGGGTCGTGGTGGCCTCGCTCCTCGTTTGCTTTCTCACCTGGTTCGTCATCGAGCGCACCCGCATCGGCTCGTATCTGCGTGCCGGCACCGAGAACCCGCGTCTTGTCCAGGCGTTTGGTGTCAATGTGCCTCGCATGGTGATGCTGACCTATGGCTTCGGCGTGGCGCTGGCGGCGGTGGCCGGTGTGCTCGCGGCGCCCATCATCCAGGTGAGCCCGCTCATGGGCTCCAACGTCATCATCGTGGTATTCGCGGTGGTGGTCATCGGAGGCATGGGCTCGATTCTGGGCTCGATCCTCACCGGGCTTGCGCTCGGGCTGGTCGAGGGCCTCACGCGCGTGTTCTATCCGGAGGCATCGGCCACGGTGGTGTTCGTCGTGATGGCGCTCGTGCTCATGCTGCGCCCGGCTGGCCTCTTCGGAAGGGAATCCTGACATGGGCGCCATCGTTCATCGGCCCGGGCGCGATTTCGGCTTCGGCCTCCTCGCGCTCGCCGTGCTGGGCCTTGTGGCACCCTGGATCGGTCTCTACCCGGTCTTCGTGATGAAGGCCTTGTGCTTTGCGATGTTTGCCTGTGCCTTCAACCTGCTTCTGGGGTTCACCGGCCTGCTCTCCTTCGGTCATGCTGCGTTCTTTGCCACGGCGGGCTATGCAGCCGGACATGCCATCAAGGTGTGGGGCTGGCCTATGGAGGCCGGGCTGGGGTTTGCCGTGCTGTGCTCGGGCCTGCTCGGGCTGGCGATCGGGGCACTCGCGATCAGGCGCCAGGGCATTTACTTCGCGATGGTCACGCTTGCGCTTGCGCAGATGGTGTTCTTCGTCTTCCTGCAGGCCAAGTTCACGGGCGGTGAAGACGGGTTGCAGGGCATCCCGCGCGGGCGGTTGCTCGGTGCGCTCGATCTGGCTGACGATCTGAATCTGTACTACGCCGTGCTGGCGATCTTCCTGGCCTGTCTGGCACTGTGCTACCGCATCGTGCACTCGCCCTACGGGCAGGTGCTCAAGGCGATTCGCGAGAACGAGCCGCGGGCACTGTCGCTCGGTTACCGGGTCGACCGCTACAAGCTCCTGGCCTTCGTGCTGTCGGCATCGCTCGCCGGACTGGCCGGGGGCTGCAAGGCGCTCGTCGTGGGGTTCGAGACGCTCACCGATGCCGCCTGGCAGATGTCCGGCGAGGTCGTGCTGATGACCCTGGTGGGTGGCGTTGGCACACTCTTCGGGCCGGTAATAGGCGCCTTCGCCATCGTGGGATTGCAGGATCAACTCGCCGATCGCGTCGGGTCCTGGGTGCAGGTGATTCTCGGCCTCACCTTCATCGTTTGCGTGCTCGGATTCCGGCGTGGCATCGCCGGTGAGGTGGCCGCGTGGCGCGAACGTCGGCGTGCCACCTCGCGCTGATCAGGCCACGGTACCCGCTGCCCTGAGTGCGTCGATGCGCCCGGCGTCATAGCCCAGCACGCGTCCGAGCACCTCGTCGGTGTGTTGCCCCAGCAGGGGCGGTGCCGAGTGGTATTCGATGGGCGTTTCCGAGAAGCGCATCGGGTTGGCCACCGACGGTACGGTACCGCCCAGCGGGTGGGGAATCTCTACCCGCATGTGGCGATGCTGTACGTGCGGGTCCTCGAACACCTGCTGCATGTTGTTGATCGGCCCGCACGGGACACTCGCTGCTTCGAGTTCGCTGATCCACTGCGCCATCGGGCGGGTGCGTATGATTTCGCGAATCACCGGCACGAGTTCGGTGCGATGGGCCAGGCGCTTCGGGTTGGTGAGGTAGCGCTCGTCGGTCGCCAGTTCGGGATGGCCGGCCACCCGGCAGAAACTGCGGAACTGGCTGTCGTTGCCCACCGCGAGGATGATGAAACCGTCGCTCGTGGCAAACACCTCGTAGGGGCAGATGTTGATGTGCGCATTGCCCCAGCGCTTCGGGATGTTGCCTGACATCCAGTAGTTGAGGATCTGGTTCGAATTGAAGGCGACGATGGCATCGAAGAGCGCCATGTCGATGTACTGGCCCCTGCCGTGAATCTGCCGGTGATTCAGTGCCGCCGTGATGGCAAGGCAGGCATACATGCCGGTCATCACGTCGGTGACCGCGATACCCACCTTCTGCGGTCCGCCACCGGGCAGGTCATCGCGCTCGCCGGTGATGCTCATCAGGCCGCCCATGCCCTGGAAGATGAAGTCGTAGCCGGGCCGGTTGGCGTAGGGTCCATCCTGGCCGAATCCGGTGACCGAGCAGTAGATGAGTTTCGGATTCAGGATCCGCAGGTCATCCCAGGCAAGGCCATAACGGGCCAGATCGCCTACCTTGTAGTTCTCGATCAGAACGTCACAGTGCACGACCAGTTCGCGCACAAGCGCCTGACCTGCTGCGCAGGCGATGTCGATCGCGATCGATTTCTTGCCGCGATTCACCGAGAGAAAATAGGCCGATTCGCGCGTCTCTTCACCCTCCGGGGTCTTCATCCAGGGCGGACCCCAGGTTCGGGTGTCATCGCCCGTTCCGGGGCGCTCGACCTTGATGACCTCGGCCCCGAGGTCGGCCAGGTTCTGTGCGGCCCAGGGGCCTGCAAGCACGCGGGTCAGATCGAGGACTCGGATATGCGACAGGGGCTGTGTCATCGGGGGGCTCCGGGAGGGGCAATCGGGTTGCAGAAGGGCGTTCGACTATAATTCAGGCACAGGCTGTCATGCGAGGAGTCCCAGATGAAAGTGCTCGTGCCCGTGAAGCGGGTGGTCGACTACAACGTAAAGGTGCGGGTGCGCGCCGATGGTTCGGGCGTCGAGACCGCGAACGTGAAGATGTCGATGAATCCGTTCGACGAGATCGCGGTGGAGGAGGCCGTACGGCAGAAAGAGGGCGGCGCCGTCACCGAAATCGTCGCTGTCTCCTGCGGGCCGACTGCCTGCCAGGAGACGCTGCGCACGGCACTGGCGCTGGGTGCCGACCGAGCCATTCTCGTCGACAGTACGGTTGAATTGCAGCCCCTTGCCGTGGCGAAACTGCTGCGCGCCCTTGTCGAACGCGAGCAGCCGCAACTGGTCATCCTGGGCAAGCAGGCGATCGATGACGATTGCAACCAGACCGGGCAGATGCTCGCCGCCTTGCTGGGTTGGTCGCAGGCCACGTTTGCCTCGAAGCTCGTCATCGAGGGCACCCACGCGCGCGTGACGCGCGAGATCGATGGCGGGCTCGAGACCCTGTCGATCAAGCTGCCGGCCGTGATCACGACCGACCTGCGACTGAACGAACCGCGCTATGTCACGCTCCCCAACATCATGAAGGCCAAGAAAAAGCCGCTCGATGCGGTGACACCCGATGCGCTCGGGGTTGACGTGACACCGCGCCTGAAGACCTTGCGCGTCGATGAACCGCCGAAGCGCAAGGCCGGTGCGCGTGTTGCCGATGTGGCCGCTCTGGCCGACAAGCTGAAGAACGAAGCGAAGGTGGTGCAATGATTCTCGTCATCGCAGAGCATGACAATGGCGCGTTGAAGGGCGCCACGCTGAACACGATTGCTGCGGCCCTGAAGATCGAGGCCGGCGTCACGGTGCTGGTAGCTGGCGCCGCGTGCGAAGCGGCCGCGAAGGCGGCCGCTGCCGTCGGGGGCGTGGTGCGGGTGCTGCTCGCCGATGCACCCCAGTACGCAGACGGAACGGCCGAAAATCTCGCTGCCCTGGTGGTGTCGCTCGCGACGGAGGCGAGCCACGTGCTCTTTCCCTCGACGGCATTCGGCAAGAATCTTGCGCCGCGCGTGGCCGCCTTGCTCGACGTGCAGCAGATCTCCGACATCATCAGCGTGCAGTCGGCTGACACCTTCGTGCGTCCGATCTACGCGGGTAATGCGCTTGCAACGGTCCAGTCCGCCGATGCTGTCAAGGTCATCACGGTGCGTTCGACCGGGTTTGACGCGGCAGCAGCCAGCGGGGGCAGTGCGGCCATCGACCTGGTGCTGGCCGTCTCCGACCTCGCGCTCTCCAGTCTGCAATCACGCGAGTTGACCCAGTCGGCACGTCCGGAACTGACGGCAGCACGGGTCATCGTGTCGGGTGGCCGGGGTATCGGTTCAGCCGACAATTTTTCCCTGCTCGAGCCCCTGGCCGACCGACTCAACGCGGCGGTTGGCGCCTCGCGGGCGGCCGTTGATGCAGGCTATGCACCGAATGACTGGCAGGTCGGGCAGACCGGGAAGATCGTGGCCCCCGACCTGTATGTAGCGGTGGGCATATCGGGTGCGATCCAGCATCTGGCCGGGATGAAGGACAGTCGGGTCATCGTCGCCATCAACAAGGACGAAGAGGCGCCGATCTTCCAGGTGGCCGATTACGGTCTGGTCGGTGATCTCTTCACGGAAGTGCCCGAGTTGGTGAAGGCTCTGGGCTGAGCGGAGTCAGGCGGGCGCCGGGATGGCGACGGCCTGAAGCCTCAACGATTTCCTGACCGAGGTGGTCGGGTGCGTTGGCACGATGTCCTGACGGGAGCGAGACATGAGCGAATACACGGCACCGGTGCGCGACATGCTGTTCGTGCTGACCGAGGTGGCGGGGCTTGCCGAGGTGGCGGCCTTGCCCGGGCGCGAGGATGCATCGGCAGAGCTTGTGGCCGAAGTTCTCGAGCAGAATGCGCGGTTCGCCACCGAGGTGCTCTCGCCCCTCAACCGGCCCGGCGATGTCGAAGGGGCCAGGCTCGAGGCCGATGGCGTGCGCACCCCGGCCGGGTTTCGTGACGCTTACCGGCAGTTTGTCGAAGGCGGTTGGAACTCGCTGTCGTTCTCCCCGGAGATCGGCGGTCAGGGGCTGCCGCGGGTCGTGGCGGCACCGGTGATGGAAATGTGGAAGTCGGCCAATCTCGCCTTCTCCCTCTGTCCCCTGCTCACGACCGGTGCCATCGAAGCCCTGCTCCTGCGGGGCAGCGATGCGCAGCGAGCGGTCTGGTTGCCGAAGATGGTGTCCGGCGAGTGGACGGGCACCATGAATCTCACCGAACCCCAGGCGGGGTCCGATCTGAGCCTGCTCAAGGCCCGTGCGGTGCGCGATGGCGAGCAGTTCCGGATCTTCGGGCAGAAGATATTCATTACCTACGGTGATCACGACTTCACCGACAACATCGTGCACCTGGTACTCGCGCGCGTCGACGGCGCACCGCCGGGCGTGCGCGGCATATCGCTCTTTCTCGTGCCGAAGTACCTGCTCCGTGCCGACGGTACGCCTGGTGAGCGGAACGATCTGCGCTGCATCTCGCTCGAGCACAAACTGGGCATTCATGCGAGCCCCACCGCCGTGATGCAGTACGGCGAGAACGAGGGTGCCATCGGGTGGCTGGTCGGCGAGGAGAATCGTGGTCTCGAGACGATGTTCATCATGATGAACGCGGCGCGGTTTGCGGTGGGCCTCGAGGGTCTGGCAGTGGCCGAGCGGGCCTATCAGCGTGCCCGTGAGCACGCCCGGGAGCGCATCCAGTCGCGCGATGTCCTGGGCAGTGCCGAGGCGGTGCCCATCATCCGGCATCCGGATGTTCGTCGCATGCTGATGGACATGAAGTCGAAGATCGAGGCGATGCGGGCGCTGGCCTATGTGGTGGCGGCCGCCCATGACCGAGCCCACGATCACCCCGATGAGCGCGAACGCGCGACCGCCCAGGCGTTGGTCGACCTGATGATTCCGGTGGTGAAGGGCTGGCTTACCGAGACCGGTACCGAGGTGAGTTCAATCGCCATTCAGGTGCATGGCGGCATGGGGTACATCGAGGAGACCGGTGCGGCGCAACACCTGCGTGATGCCCGTATCACCACGATTTACGAGGGAACAACCGGCATCCAGGCCAACGATCTGCTCGGACGCAAGATCCTGCGCGATGGGGGATCGGCGATTCGCACGCTCATCGGCGAGATCCATGCCACGGCCGCGGCCCTGACGACGGTCAGCGTTGCAGCATCCCCTTCAGGTTCCAGCGATGCAGTGGCCGATTGCGGGGCGATCGGGCGGCGTCTTTCGGGGGCGGCGAGCGCCTTGTCCGCCACCGTTGACTGGTTGATCGACACCGCGCAGACCGATCTGCGTCTTGCCTACGCCGGGGCGGTACCGCTTCTGCGCCTCATGGGCATAGCCTGTGGCGGCTGGCAACTGGGCCGCTCGGCCCTCGCGGCCCTCCGACTGCTGTCGGAGCCTGAGGGCGATGCGGCCTTCCTTCGCGCCAAGCTGACGACGGCCCGGTTCTTCGCCGAACATTCGCTCGTGCAGGCCGACGCCTTGCGTGATGAAATCTGTCAGGGTGCCCATTCGGTGCTTGCCGTGGCCGAATCGCAGTTCTGAGTCGTCGCGGCAGTTGTGCCGCACGGCAGGGAGGGCCGCAGGGCTTTCGCGCGGCTCGGTCGCTGCGTTCAGTGGGCCGGTACGGTCAGGTAGGACGCCAGCGCACGATCGAATGATCGACGTGCGCGCTCCATTGCACGTCGATCATCGAGCAGGCGGCGCTCATGCCAGGCGGCGAGCACCAGTCCCAGTACATCGAAGGTGAGTTGCCAGGGGTCGGAGTTAGGGGCGAGTTCACCGGCCTCGATCGCCGTACGGACAACCTTGGCAAGCGCGCCCCTCAACTCACGATGCCCTTGCGCGAGGGCGTCGTGCAGTTCGCCTGGACGATCGTCGTACTCGCTGGCTGCACTGAGGAGGAGACAGCCGCCGGGCATCTCGCCGCATTCATCGATCCACGCCAGCCAGAAATCGAAGAAGGCACGCAGGCGCGCGAGTCCGGCCGGGTGCTCCTGTGCCGGGGCGAGAACCCGCTCGCGAAAGAGGGTCTGCGCCCGATGCAGAACGGCACGCTGCAATTCGTCCTTCGACCCGAAGTGGGCGAAGAGCCCGCTCTTCGAGAGCCCCGATCGCTGTGCGACATCGCCGAAGGAGAGCGCCTCGAGACCAATCTGGCTTGCCAGCGCGAGGGCGTCGGCGAGGATGGCCTCGCGGGTCTTCTCGCCCTTGCGCACGGCTGTGGGCAGCGCTTCCTTGCGCAGCGAAAACGGCTCGTCCATGGGGCTTACATGTTCGGGTAGTTGGGCCCGCCACCGCCCTGCGGCACGACCCAGCGGATGTTCTGGCTCGGGTCCTTGATATCGCAGGTCTTGCAGTGCACGCAGTTTTGCGCGTTCACCTGCAGACGATCGGAGCCATCGGGATCACGCACGTACTCGTAGACTCCTGCCGGACAGTAGCGGCTCTCCGGTCCGGCATATCGAGCAAGGTTCAACCGTACCGGCGTGTCGGGATTTGCAAGGCGCAGGTGGCTGGGTTGGTCTTCCTCGTGATTCGTATTGGAAATGAAGACCGATGAGAGCCGATCGAAGCTCACCTTGCCATCAGGCTTGGGGTAGGCGATCGGGCGAGCTTCACTGGCTGGTTGCAGTTGTTCATGATCGGCATGGTGGGCGAGAGTCCATGGCGCCCGACCGCGCAGCAGCCAGGTGTCGAGCGCGGCGTGGGCGAGGCCAGCCCAGAGTCCATGGCGGAATGCAGGCTTGATGTTCCGGACAGCATGCAGTTCCGGCATCAGCCAGGTCGCATCGAGCCGCGTCCGGTAGCCGCGCGCGTCCGGTTCGGCGCTGGCCAGCAGCGCGTGAACGGTTTCAGCCGCAACCATGCCTGACTTCATGGCGCTGTGCGAGCCCTTGATCTTCGCAAAGTTCAGAAAGCCCGCGCTGTCCCCGATGAGCAATCCGCCGGGGAAGTCCAGTCGTGGAATCGCCTGGTAGCCACCGGCCGAGATGGCGCGCGCGCCGTAGGCGATGCGGCGGCCGCCCTCGAAGGTCGGGCGCAATGCCGGGTGGGTCTTCAGGCGCTGGAATTCCTCGAACGGCGACAGCCATGGGTTGCGGTACCCGAGACCGACCACGAGTCCGACCGCCACCTGGTTGTCCTCGAGATGGTAGAGAAAGGCTCCGCCGTAGGTGTTCGATTCGAGCGGCCAGCCCATGGTGTGGACCACGCGCCCGGCGTGGTGAACAGCGGGGTCGACTTCCCAGAGTTCCTTGATGCCAAGACCGTAGACCTGCGGCCCCACGCCCTCGCGCAATGCAAAGCGTTCCATGAGTTCGCGGGCGAGCGAGCCCCGGCAGCCTTCGGCGATGATCGTCTGGCGAGCGTGCAGTTCGATGCCGGGCTGGAAAGCGGCCGTGGGTTCGCCATCGCGACCGACACCCATGTCGCCCGTGGCTACGCCGCGGACCGCGCCGGTTTCGTCATAGAGGATTTCGGCGGCTGCGAAGCCCGGATAGATCTCGACCCCGGCTGCCTCGGCCTGGGCCCCCAGCCAGCGGCACAGATTGCCCAGGCTGATGATGTAGTTGCCTTCGTTGTGAAGGGCGGGCGGCGTGGGCAGATTGAAGCTCTTCGACGCGGTGAGGAGCATGAACCGATCTTCCGTCACCGGGGTGAGGAGTGGGGCACCCAGCTCGCGCCAATCGGGCAGCAGTTCATCGAGGGCGCGCGGCTCGAAGACCGCGCCCGAGAGGATGTGAGCCCCGATCTCGGAGCCCTTCTCGATCAGGCAGACGCTCAGGTCCTCGCCGCTGGCGCTGGCCAGTTGACGCAACCGGATCGCGCAGGCGAGCCCGGCCGGGCCGCCACCGACGATCACCACATCGTACTGCATCGATTCACGTGTCAAGTCGGCTTCTCCGCGACGGACAGGGGGGAAACCGTTCAGAGCGCGACGCTGAACCCGCAGCCGGTCTTTGACTTCACTTCCTCGACGGTGTGACCTTCGAAGAGCTCCTTCAGGATCAGCCCGCCGGCCGGGGCAACCTCGAACACGCACAGGTCGGTGATGATCATGTCGACCACGCCCTTGCCGGTGACCGGCAGCGAGCAGGTCTGGAGAATCTTGGGGCTGCCGTCACGCGCGGTGTGCTCCATGCACACGATCACGCGCTTCACGCCGGCCACCAGATCCATGGCACCGCCCGGGCCCTTCACCATGGCGCCAGGCACCATCCAGTTGGCCAGATCGCCCTTCTCATCCACTTCGAGGCCGCCGAGGATCGACAGGTCGATGTGGCCGCCGCGGATCATCGCGAACGAGTCTGCGCTCGAGAAGAAGCTCGAGCCCGGCAGGGTGGTGACGGTTTGCTTGCCGGCATTCACGAGGTCGGGGTCGATCTCGGCCTCGGTCGGGAAGGGGCCGATGCCGAGAAGGCCGTTCTCGGACTGCAGCACGACCTTGATGCCCGCCGGGATGTGGTTGGCAACCAGCGTCGGAATGCCGATGCCCAGGTTGACGTGGTAGCCATCCTTCAGTTCGAGCGCGGCGCGGCGCGCCATCATGGTGCGCACCGGCGACTCCTTTTTCGAGGCGACGGCCCCCGCGACGGTGCGGAACTCGATCCGCTTCTCGAAGTGATGCCCCTCGAGGATGCGATCGACGTAGATGCCGGGCGTGTGCACGTGATCGGGGTCGATCGCGCCGGGTTCGAGCAGTTCTTCGACCTCCGCGATGCAGATATCCCCGCAGGTGGCGATCATCGGATTGAAGTTGCGCGAGGTACGTCGGTACACCAGGTTGCCGGTCTGATCGCCCTTCCACGCCTTCACGATCGAGAGGTCGGCGCGGATGGCCGGTTCGAGCACGTATTCCAGCCCGTCGAACACCTTGGTTTCCTTCCCGGCGGCGAGCAACGTACCAAAACCCGTGCGGGTGTAGAAACCCGGGATGCCAGCGCCCCCGGCCCGAAGCCGTTCGGCCAGGGTCCCCTGGGGAGTGAGTTCGAGTTCCAGTTCGCCGGCCAGAACCTGACGCTCGAATTCCTTGTTCTCGCCGACATAGGAGGCGATGACCTTCTTCACCTGGCGGCTCTTCAGCAGGAGGCCCATGCCGAAATCATCCACCCCGGCATTGTTGCCGACGATGGTCAGATCCTTGACGCCGCTCTCCACGATGGCCGCAATGAGGTGCTCGGGGATGCCGCACAGTCCGAAGCCGCCCGCGGCAATGGTCATGCCATCACGAAGAACCCCACGAACGGCCGAGGCCGCATCGGCAAAAGTCTGACTCATCGTCCTGCTCCCGCTGGTGTTTTTGGTTGTGGACCGCATTGTACGGAAACTGTGGCGACGAGCCACTCCTCGCCGGGCGGCGCCGCTGCGGCTGGTTTCCCCGGCGATCGTCCCGGGTTCGGCGAGGCGGCCGGCTGGCCGCTCGCGCCAGGTCAATGCCGGGCTGGCGATGGGGGGCGATCGCTTGGAGTCGTCGGGTTACTGCGGTATCATTCGCCGTCCAAACTACCCGTTCTGCAATGACCAAGTATGTCTTCGTTTCGGGTGGGGTTGTCTCCTCGCTTGGCAAGGGTATTGCCGCTGCCTCCCTCGCAGCCATCCTCGAGTCCCGAGGCATCAAGGTCACCCTGATCAAGCTCGACCCGTACATCAACGTCGATCCGGGCACGATGAGCCCGTTTCAGCACGGTGAGGTCTTCGTGACCGACGATGGGGCCGAGACCGATCTCGACCTCGGCCACTACGAGCGATTCATCAGCGCACGCATGCGCCGATCGAACAACTTCACGACTGGCCAGATCTACGAGAGCGTCATCAAGAAGGAACGGCGCGGCGAGTACCTCGGGCGTACGGTGCAGGTCATTCCGCACATCACCGACGAGATCAAGCTCTTCATCCGGCGCGGAGCAGAAGGTTACGACGTGGCCATCGTCGAAGTCGGTGGCACGGTCGGGGATATCGAGTCGCTGCCCTTTCTCGAGGCGGCGCGGCAGATGAGTCTCGAACTTGGTCGCGACCACACCGCCTTCGTGCATCTCACCCTGGTGCCCTGGATCGCCTCGGCCGGGGAGTTGAAGACCAAGCCCACCCAGCACTCCACGCAGAAACTGCGCGAAATCGGCATCCAGGCCGACGCCTTGCTCTGTCGCGCCGATCGGCCCATCCCGGACGACGAGCGGGCCAAGATCTCGCTCTTCTCCAACATTGCCCGTGATGCGGTCATCTCGGTCTGGGATGTCGACTCGATCTACAAGATTCCGGGCATGCTCAACCAGCAGATGCTCGACGAGATCATCTGCCACAAGCTGGGCATCCTCGCTCGTCCGGCTGATCTGTCGGCCTGGGATCGTCTGGTCAATGCGCTCGAGCACCCCCGGCACACCGTGACGATCGCCATGGTCGGCAAGTATGTCGGCCTCACCGAATCGTACAAGTCACTCACCGAAGCGCTGATCCATGCCGGTCTGCATACGCGCACCCGGGTGAACATCCGTTACATCGATTCCGAGCGCCTGCTCGATGACGGCACCGCCGCGCTCGATGACGTCGACGCGATCCTGGTGCCTGGGGGATTTGGCAAGCGCGGGATCGAGGGCAAGATTCAGGCCGTGCGTCTGGCGCGCGAGCGGGCCGTACCCTACCTCGGCATCTGTCTGGGCATGCAGATCGCGGTGATCGAATTTGCTCGCGATGTCTGCGGCCTCGCCGGTGCCAACTCCACCGAATTCGACCCGGAGACCCCGCACCCGGTCATCGCGCTCATTACCGAATGGCAGAACCGCGATGGTCGGGTCGAGCAGCGTTCGGCCGACTCTGACCTGGGCGGCACGATGCGCCTGGGTGCGCAGCCTTCCGGGCTCGCACCCGGCTCGCTGGTTCGTGCGATCTACGGGGCCGATGTCATCAGCGAACGGCATCGGCATCGGTATGAAGTCAATGACCAGTACGTCGAGCGGATCGAGGCGGCCGGCTTGCGGGTGAGCGGCCGGACTCAGGCCGAGCACCTTGTCGAGATGGTCGAGTTGCCCGGTCATCCCTGGTTCGTCGGTTGCCAGTTCCACCCCGAGTTCACGTCCACGCCGCGCAACGGCCATCCGCTCTTCAAGGCCTACGTCGAGGCGGCGTTGTCTTATCAACTGCGTCGCGCCGCTGTGGGCGCCGCAGGGGCGTCGGCGACATGAGCCGATCGGCGCACCCGGTCATCGACCTGTGCGGATTCGAAGCAGGCCTTGGGCGTCCTTTCTTCCTGATGGCCGGTCCGTGCGTGGTCGAATCGCGCGACATCGTCTTCGAAATCGCCGGGCAGTTGATCGAAATGACACGGGCTGCCGGCATTCCCTTCATCTTCAAGGCTTCCTACGACAAGGCCAATCGCAGTTCGGGCACATCGTTCCGGGGCTTGGGCATGGATCGTGGTCTGGCCATCCTTGCCGACGTGCGGCGCGAGCTCGGCGTGCCGGTCGTGACCGATGTGCACGATATCGAAACCATTGCCGAGGTGGCGAGCGTGGTCGATGTGCTGCAGACCCCGGCCTTTCTCTGTCGGCAGACCGATTTCATCCGTGCGGTGGCTTCGGCGGGTTGCCCGGTCAACATCAAGAAGGGCCAGTTCCTGTCGCCGTGGGACATGAAGCACGTCGTTGCCAAGGCACGCGAAGCCTCAGGCGCAGACAACATCATGGTCTGCGAACGCGGCGCGAGTTTCGGCTACAACAATCTGGTGTCCGACATGCGCTCTCTTGCCGTGATGCGTGATACCGCTTGCCCGGTGGTGTTCGACGCGACTCACTCGGTGCAATTGCCCGGCGGGCAGGGCACCTCGAGCGGCGGTCAGCGTGAGTTCGTCCCGGTGCTTGCGCGCGCCGCGGTGGCCAGCGGGGTTGCGGGGCTCTTCATGGAAACACACCCGCGCCCCCACGAGGCGCTCTCCGATGGGCCCAATGCCTGGCCCCTTGATCGCATGGCCGCGCTTCTGGCAGTCCTCAAGCGTATCGACGATATGGTGAAGGCCGAGCCGTTCCCCGAGTCCGATTTCGTCGCAAAACCCTGATCGGGCACGACGCAGAACCGTTTTCCAGCATGACAAGGAACCTGAAATGAGCGCAATCGTCGACGTGGTCGCCCGTGAGATTCTCGATTCGCGTGGCAACCCCACCGTCGAGGCGGATGTCCTCCTCGAGTCGGGGGTCATGGGCCGTGCTGCCGTGCCTTCCGGCGCGTCGACCGGCAGTCGCGAAGCGATCGAACTGCGCGACGGTGATCCGGCCCGCTTTGGTGGCAAGGGCGTACTGAAGGCCGTCGAGCACATCAATACCGAGATTTCCGAGGCGATTGTCGGGCTCGATGCGTCCGAGCAGACCTTCATCGATCGCACCCTCATCGAACTGGACGGTACCGACAACAAGTCGCGGCTGGGTGCCAATGCCACACTCGCCGTGTCGATGGCGGTAGCCCGCGCCGCGGCCGAGGATAGCGGCTTGCCACTTTATCGCTACTTCGGCGGGGTCGGCAGCATGCACATGCCGGTGCCGATGATGAACGTGATCAACGGGGGCGCGCATGCCAACAACAGTCTCGACCTCCAGGAGTTCATGATCGTTCCGGTCGGTGCGCGCAGTTTTCGCGATGCGCTGCGCTGCGGCGCCGAGATCTTCCAGACACTGCGCAAGCTGCTGGCGGGGCAGGGCATGCCGACCACAGTGGGCGATGAGGGCGGGTTTGCGCCGAGCCTCGCGCGCAACGAGGAAGCCATCGGGCTCATCCTGAAAGCCGTCGAAGCGGCCGGGTACGTGCCGGGTGAGGATGTGGCGCTCGCACTCGATTGCGCGAGTTCGGAGTTCTATCGTGAGGGTCGTTACCACATCGAGGCTGAAGGCAAGGCACTCACCAGTGGTGAGTTCACCGATTACCTGGCGGGCTGGTGCGATCGGTATCCGATCATCAGCATCGAGGACGGGATGGCCGAAGGCGATTGGGACGGCTGGAAGATCCTGACCGAACGTCTCGGAGGCCGCGTTCAACTGGTTGGCGATGACCTCTTCGTCACCAACACGCGCATCCTGCGCGAAGGTATCGAGCGGGGCGTGGCCAATTCGATCCTCATCAAGGTGAACCAGATCGGCACGCTCAGCGAGACCTTCGCCGCGATCGACCTCGCAAGACGTGCTGGCTACACCTCGGTGATTTCGCACCGGTCGGGTGAAACCGAGGACACGACCATTGCCGATATTTCGGTAGGGTCCAATGCCATGCAGATCAAGACCGGTTCGCTTTCGCGGTCGGATCGCACGGCCAAGTACAACCAGTTGTTGCGTATCGAGGAAGATCTCGGTGACGATGCATGGTATCCAGGTCGCGAGGCCTACTACCGTCCCGGTAACCTGAACAGGCGATGACTCCATGAAGACGCTTGCCCTCGTGCTGTCGGTGTTGATCATTGCGATCCAGTATCCGCTGTGGCTGGGCAAGGGCAGTTGGTTGCGCGTCTGGGATCTCGACCACAAGCTCGCCGCCCAGCGCGCCGGCAATGCGAGCCTGCAGGCGCGCAACGACGCGCTCGAGGCCGATGTGCGCGACCTGAAGAGTGGCTACGAGGGTATCGAGGAGCGGGCACGATCCGAACTCGGGATGGTGAAGCGCGACGAACTTTTTTTCCAGTTCGTCGAACCTCGTGTGCAAGCCCGGCGCCAGGTCGAGCCTCGGCCCGACCAATGACCTGCGTCGCGGTTCCCTCCCTCTCGATCTGCCGGATCCTGATCGTCGATGATCAGACAACCGGGCGCGTGATTCTCGAGCAGGCGGTGCGGGGCATCGATCCGATGCTCCAGGTGAGGGTTGCCGACAATGCGCTCGCGGCTCTCGCGCTCGCTGCCCGCGAGGCGCTCGATCTGGTGCTGGTCGACTATCGGATGCCCGATCTCGATGGCATCGAATTCACCCGTCGCCTGCGCGCGCTGCCGCGCAATCAGCATGTTCCGGTCGTGATGGTCACGGTATTCGACAGCAAGAGCGTGCGCTACGAGGCGCTCGATGCGGGCGTGACCGATTTCCTCCCCAAGCCGGTCGACATGCGCGAGTGTGTCGCGCGCTGCCGCAATCTGCTGATGTTGAGGCGCCAGCAGATGCTGTTGGAAGACCGGGGTCGCGACCTCGAGGCCCAGGTCGACGCGGCAACCCGCGACATCCGTGCCCGCGAGCGAGAAACGCTCTTCAGACTGGCCAAGGCTGGCGAGTTTCGCGACGAGGAAACCGGCAACCATGTGCTGCGCATGGCACGTTATTCGCGTCTGATCGGCGAGGCACTCGGCCTGCCAGCGGCTGATCTCGAGACCCTTGAACTGGCAGCACCCCTGCACGACATCGGGAAGATCGGTCTGCCCGACTACATCCTGCTCAAGGCCGGACGTCTGAGCCATGAGGAGACGCTGGTCATGCGTCGTCACCCGGTCATCGGGCACGAGATCCTGAAGGGCAGTGCCTCGAAGTACGTGGAAATGGGGGCCCTCATCGCGCTTGGTCATCACGAGCGGTTCGATGGGTCGGGCTACCCCTACGGACTGCGTCGCGAGGCCATTCCGCTACCGGCCCGCATCGTGGCCGTTGCCGACGTGTTCGATGCACTGACCACGCGGCGCCCGTACAAGGCACCGTGGGAGCCTGACGCATCGCTCGCCTACCTGCGCGAGCACTCCGGCTCGCACTTCGACCCGGTGGTGGTGCAGGGCTTTCTCGACCGCCGCGAGGAGGCCCTGAGCATTCTCGGCGATCTGGCCAGTTGACTCGCGGTGGCATGCCGGTTGTACGGCGATCTGCGTGGGTGCCGAGGCCTGCGTCGGCGTCGCCTGCACATTCATGCCCGGCTGACCGTGTCTGACTGACCATGGCTCGATTCGACCTGCTTCTTGCTCTCGGCCTTGCGATTGGCACGCCACGCAAGCACTTTGCGGTGTAGAATTCGGGTCCCCGGGGTGTAGCGCAGCCTGGTAGCGCATCTGCTTTGGGAGCAGAGGGTCGGGAGTTCGAATCTCTCCACCCCGACCAGTCCGACAGTTTCCAGGCGGGAGTGGTTTCCGGTTGTCCGGCAGCGGCTGCCCGTAGCTCAGTTGGATAGAGCATCAGCCTTCTAAGCTGAGGGTCACAGGTTCGAATCCTGTCGGGCAGGCCAGCGGTTCTGGCCGGGTTTTTTGCAGGTCCAGTGGTGGCTGTAGCTCAGTTGGTAGAGTCCCGGATTGTGATTCCGGTTGTCGTGGGTTCGAGTCCCATCAGCCACCCCATCGAACACCCCCTCCCTTCCTGCCGGCGACCTCTCGTCCACTTCGAGCCTGACGGGATCGCGTACGCCCGACACCCAGGCAGGTTGTGTTGGGGCAAGGGCAGGCTCCGCGCGTTTACGGATGTCCAACTCTCGGGTGGCATACTCGTTTGCGAGTTATTTCCGGAGTCGCTTCATGAAAACGCTTCAATCGCTGTTGACTGCATGCATGCTTGTTCTGGTTGCCGGGGGCTGCGCGCTCAGCGACTTCGAGCACGCACGGGTCGTCCCCGGTCAGTCGCTGCAGCAGGCCGTGGCCATCGCCGGCAGTCCCTCGATGCAGCGGCCGGTGGCGGGTGGTGGGCTCGCGAGCTACTATGTGTATGGTCCGAGTGGCTGGCAGACCTGGCGCGTGCTGACTGACGCTGATGCGCGCGTCACCGGGGTTCGGCAGGTCCTCACCGCAGCCAACTTTCGAGACGTCCTGAAGCCCGGGGTGACGACTCGTGACGACGTTCTGTTCGAACTCGGGCCGGCCGGCCTGCAGACCGATTACCCGAACATCGGCACCGCGGTCTGGATCTACCGGTGGATGGAAGTCACCACGTCGATGCGGGTTGATCTGGATTTCGACCGGACAACCGGCATCCTGCGCGGTTACAACAGCTACTGGGATCCCTGCCCGCGGTCCTCTCTGACCTGCATGGGCACCTGAGGCCACGCCGGCGCCTTGTCGGCACGGCGGTCCGGGGGTGTTCGCAAGCCCGGGAGGTGTCTCCCGGGAGCGTCTCGCTTGTCCGCGGCTGGATCAGGGATGAACGCCTGATCCGGTCGATTCGGTCATAATGTCCGCACAAAGGACCGGCGGCCTGCAGTTCCGGCACACCAGACCGGGCCGAGGCGACAGGGGACGAGATGATCAATCGAAGGCAAGCACTGGCTGCAACCATCGCGACGCCCGTCGCAATGACATCGGTCTGGCGCCAGGCAGCAGCGGCCCAGACGCTCAAGATTTCGCATCAGTTCCCCGGTGGCACGATCGAGGCTGGCGACTTTCGCGACCGGCTCTGTCGAATGTTTGCTGCCGATGTGGCGAAGCGTACTCAGGGGGCGCTCGCGGGCGAGGTCTATCCCAACTCGTCGCTGATGAAGACGGTGGCCCAGTTCTCGGCCCTGCGAAAGGGCGCGCTCGATCTCACGCTGTACCCGATCTCGTATGCGGGGGGGGAGTTGCCCGAGACCAACATCGGGCTGATGCCGGGGTTGGTCACTTCCTACAAGCAAGGTGCGGCCTGGAAGGGGGCACCGGTCGGTCAGCGCTTTGCACGTTTCCTCGCTGACAAGGGCGTCATCATCGTGGCCTGGATCTGGCAGGCGGGCGGTGTCGCGAGCCGCAACCGGGCAATCATCGCGCCGGAAGACGCCAAGGGCATGAAGGTGCGCGGCGGCAGTCGCGAGATGGACATGGTGCTGAAGGCGGCCGGTGCCGCCACCTTGTCGATTCCATCGAACGAAGCGTACGCTGCCATGCAGACCGGTGCCTGTGACGCAGTGATCACGTCATCGACGAGTCTCATCTCGTTCCGGCTCGAGGAAGTTTCCAAGGCGCTCACGACGGGGCGTGGAAAGTCCTACTGGTTCATGCTGGAGCCGCTCATCATGTCGCGGCAGATCTTCGATGCCCTGCCGTCCGCACAGCAGGAGGCGATCATGGCGGCCGGGGCCGAACTGGAGAAGTTCGCCCTGCGCGAGGCAATGGCCGATGACCAGAAGGTGGCCGACGTGTACGCGAAGCGTGGTGCGACGGTGCGCGATCTGGATGACGCCACGGTCGAGAAGTGGCGAGCCATTGCTCGTGACACGGCCTGGAAGGATTATGCCGAGCGCTCGTCGCTGTCGGCCGAATTGCTCGCACTGGCCGAAAAGCTGCCGGCCTCATGAGCGCCGGGCCTGCCGAGGGAACAGGCGGTCTGAACGCGGCGGATCAGCACGCGGCTGCCGGAGCCATGGGCGTACTCAATCGCTCGATCGAGTATCTGGCCTCGCTGGCGCTGATGGCCGCCGCGGTGGTTCTTACTTCGAGTGTCGTGATGCGCTATTTTCTCAACGCGCCGTCAGACTGGCAGGACGAGTTGTCGGTCTTTCTCATCGTCGGGGCCGTGTTCCTCTCCTCGGCAAGTGTGCAGGCAGCGCGCGGGCATGTCGGGATCGAGGCACTGGCGGCATTCCTGCCACCGCGGCTCGACCGCGCGCGGCGTGCGCTGGTGGATCTGGCCAGTGCTCTTTTCTGCGGGTTTTTCAGCTGGAAAGCGTGGGCGCTCTTTCATGAGGCACAGGCCGAGGGTTACCGTTCGTCCTCGAGCTGGGCGCCTCCCCTGTGGATTCCCTATGTGCTCATGGCGCTGGGCATGACACTGCTCACGGTGCAGATCCTGGTCCAACTGGTGGCACCCTTGCGCGGGAGGGGGCGCCGATGAGCACGATGGCGATTGGTCTGGCCTATGGAGCCACGACGCTTCTGGTGATGTTCTCGGGCATGCCGATCGCGTTTGCGCTCGGTGCCACGGCGAGCGTCTTCATGATCGCGTTCATGCCAGCGGCTTCAGTCGATACGATTGCGCAGAACGTCTACGAGGAAATGGCCTCGATCACGCTTCTGTCCATCCCGCTCTTCATCCTGAAGGGCGCAGCCATCGGACGGTCGCGCGCCGGCAAGGATCTCTATGGCGCGCTGCATGCGTGGCTGCATCGGGTGCCCGGCGGGCTGGGCATCGCCAACGTGTTTGCCTGTGCACTCTTCGCGGCGATGGCGGGTTCGTCACCGGCGACCTGTTCGGCGATTGGTGCGGCGGGCATTCCCGAAATGCGAGCGCGTGGGTATTCGGGGGGATTTGCGGCCGGCATCATCGCTGCAGGGGGCACGCTGGGGATCCTGTTGCCGCCTTCGATCACGATGATCCTCTACGCGGTTGCGGCCGAGCAGTCACTGGGACGTCTTTTTCTGGCTGCCATCGTGCCGGCACTGATGCTGGTTGCGCTGTTTGCGGCTTATGCGGTCTGGCGGTTTCGGCTCGAGTATCGCCGCGCCGAGGCAGTCGTCGCAGCAGGGGGCTCCGGCTCGGCGCTGCTCGCGACCGAGCAGTTCACGATGAACGAGAAGCTGGCTCTACTGCCCCGAGTGCTGCCCTTTCTCATCCTCCTGACCGGGGTGATGTTCGCCCTCTACGGGGGCTATGCAACGCCCTCGGAAACGGCAGGTCTCGGTGCGGTGCTGGCACTCGTGCTCATCGCGCTCATCTACGCGGTGTGGCATCCGCGCGATCTGCAGCCCATCTTCAGTTCGACGCTGCGCGAGTCGACCATGCTGATGATGATCATCGGCATGTCGCTGCTCTATGCCTATGTGATGAGCTATCTGCACATCAGCCAGTCGGCGGCCCAGTGGGTGGTCGACATGCACCTGTCGCGCTGGGTGCTGCTGGCCGCGATCCTGCTCATGGTCGTGGTACTCGGATTCTTCCTGCCACCGGTATCGATCATCCTGATGACTGCGCCGATCATCCTCCCGCCGTTGCGCGCAGCCGGGTTCGATCTCATCTGGTTCGGCGTCGTGATGACCATCGTGATGGAGATGGGGCTCATACATCCGCCGGTCGGACTCAATCTCTTCGTGATCAAGAACATTGCGCCCGACATCCCGCTGCGCGACGTGATTCTGGGCGTGCTGCCCTTCGTGGTCCTGATGTTCGTGGGGATTCTCCTGCTCTGTTTCTTTCCCGGCATTGCCACCGGTCTGGCCGATGCCGTCATGGGGGTGCAGGGGTAGCGCCTCATGCAGGGTGACATCGCCGTCGATCCGCGCGATCATCAGGGCGATACACGCGAGGAGAGACGGATGGGCCAGATCGATTTCCGCAATTTCGTGCCTGCACCGGGCACGTCGAGGATCGCCGCGCCCGATGCCAGAGGCCACGCACGGGCCCGGCTGGGCAGCAGTCGCGCCGCAGAGCTCTTCTCAGGCTGGGAGACGCTCTTTGCAGTCCCCTACCGGGGCGTGACGACAGACGGCGCGCCGATACCGGGGCTCTTCGAGCGTCAGTCCGAGGGTGCCCCTTCGAGCGCGATGCGTCAGGCAGCCGCGACCGTGCTCTCGGCGATGGGCCCCGCGGAGCGTGCGCGCGGTCTCCTCGCTGTCGACTCGAGTCTGTGGCGCCGCTGGCAGAACACCGAGTTGCTGGTCGAGACGCATGGACTGCGTCTTGATGAGGTGAGCGTGGGCTTGCGCGAGGCGATTCTTCAGGTCTTGCGCACGAGCCTCAGCGCAGCGGGCTATACGCGTGCCCGACGCGTGATGCAGTTGAATGCCTTTCTCGGGCAACTGGTCGATGGCCCGGGGGTCATGGGCGAATGGAGCTATACCTTCTGCCTCTTCGGCGAGCCGCGTGCCGATGAGCCCTGGGGCTGGCAGTTGTTCGGCCATCATCTCGCCCTGAGCTGCCTGCTGCTGGGCGACCAGATGGTGCTCAGTCCCACCTTCATGGGGGCCGAGCCCTGTTACGACGATTCGGGGCCCTTTGCCGGGATGCACCTCTTCCAGGATGAGCAACGCGCAGGGCTCGGTCTGATGCGTACGCTCGAGGGCGAGCAACGTGCGCGAGCCATCGTGGCCGATTCGCTTCTCAGTCCGACGCTGCCGCCCGGACGACGCCACTTTGCCGACGGATTGCAGTTGGGTGCCGCGTATCAGGACAATCGCATCATTCCGCTCGAGGGCGTACCGGGGTCGTCTCTGGGCGCGCTGCAGCGCCGATCCCTGCTCGATCTGATCGAGGCGTATGTGTCGCCTCTGCCTGCCGGCCCGCTGGCTCACCGGATGCGCCAGATCGAAGACCATCTGGATGCAACGCACTTCTGCTGGGTGGGTGGCACAGCCGAGGACAGCACCTTCTACTACCGGGTGCAAAGCCCGGTGCTCCTGATCGAGTTCGATCATCATGCCGGGGTCTACCTCACCAACGCCGAACCGCAGCCGTTTCATGTGCACACCATCGTGCGTACGCCCAATGGCAACGACTACGGACATGACCTGCTGCGACAGCATTACGAGCAGGCTGCGAGGGCTGCCCAGGCTGGCGAGGGTGGCCATCTGGCACAGCATGGGGGGACTGCAACGGCGAGCGCGCGCAGCCATGATCACGGCCATGGGCACAGCCACTCGCACGATCACTCGCACAGCCATTCCCATGCCCATGATCACACGCATGATCATGGGCATGCCCCCGCCATCGATCAGGGTTATCCGCCCGCGAGCGTCGATGCTCAAGGTCCCCGCGCGAAGGGCCACGACGCTACCTGAGGAAGTTTCGACTCCATCGGGCCGGCGCAGGGCAGGGTAGCCGTTGTCCCGGGGGGGGGCGGTCAGTCTCTGGCCTCAGAGGGTGCAGGTGCCGCCCATGGGGCATCACGCAGGGGCCACGGGCCGCTCGAGCCCGCCTCGTGAGCACGCTCGCTTCTGAAAATGCCGCGGATCGCATCCATCTCCACACCGAGCGCGTCGATCACATCATCGAGCGAGACCACGCCGATCAATCGGTTGCTCTCGTCCAGCACGGCCAGACGTCGCACGCCGCGCTCCTGCATCATCAGGATGGTCTGCGGTATGGTGGAGGTCACCGCGATCGAATAGAGGGATGCCGTGAGCAGATCGCCGGCGTGCGTCTGCGCGGCGGGCAAGGCCGGGGCGAGCGCGCGCAGGGCCAGATCACGATCGGTGAGCACGCCGATGGCCTGGTACTGATTGGGCGGGTCGTCGGTAACCAGCACCATGCCCACGTGGTGCTCGAGCATCAGCTTGGCCACGGTCTGGACGCTGGCCGATCGTGGGGCAGTGACCAGGGTGCGGGACAGAATCCGTTCGATGTTCATGGGCACCTGCAAGGCTATGCGTTCGCCTACTCTGCCCTGCCTGCGCGCGCTCCACTTGAGGAAGCACAAGCCGCGGCCCGCTCGGGGTAAAGTAGGGGGCATTCGCCTCGATGTCACCCGGAGACAACATGTCGTCGCTGCCGATCACCTTTGCCTGCGGGCTCTATGACCGCATGCTGCCGCTCTACACGGGCGATGTACGCCCGGCCGGTATCGATCTGAACTTCATCGTTCTCGATGATCCGCGACAGATCTTTGACCGGATGGCTGGCGGTCTCGAGTTCGACTGCTCCGAGATGTCCAGTTCAGAGTTCATCAGCCGATTCACCGCCGAGAAGAACGGCGGTGAACGATGCCCCTTCGTCGCGCTGCCGGTATTTGCCTCGCGCGTCTTTCGTCACAGCTTCATCTTCGTGAACCGCAAGCGCATCACCTCGCCGCGTGATCTCGAGGGCAAGCGCATCGGCGTGCCGCTCTACACCATGAGTGCGGCCATCTGGATCCGCGGGCATCTGCAGCGCGAGTACGGCGTCGATCTGTCCACGATCCGCTGGTTGCAAGGAGCCACCAACAGCGGGGGGTCACACGGTGCCCCGACGGTATTGCCCATGGCGCGCCCGGCAGCGGTGGAGATCAACCGGTCGGGGCGTTCGCTCTCCGACCTGATGGATGCAGGCGAGATCGATGCCATCATCGGTACCGATGTGCCCGATGCGATGAAGCACAACCCGGATATCGTCCGACTTTTTCCCGACTATCGTGAAGTCGAAAAGGACTTCTACCGTCGCACGAAGATCTTCCCGATCATGCATCTGGTCGCCATCCGCCGCGACGTGCACGAGCGCTACCCCTTCGTGGCCACCAGCCTCTTCGATGCTTTCGAAGCTGCGAAGAATCTCGCACTCGAGAAGATGCGCTTCATCGGCGCGTTGCGCTACATGCAGCCCTGGTTGCCGGCCGACCTGGACGAGATCGACGACCTCTTTGGTGGTGATCCCTGGCCCTACGGCATCGAGGCCAATCGGCCAACGCTCGAAGCTCTGGTGGACAACCTGTACGACCAGGGGGTGATCCCGATCCGCCCTGCCGTCGACGAACTCTTCGTCATGCCGCATGCGCATGCCGCGCGCTGACCACCCGGCACCTTGCCTTTCGGAATGACGCGATACACCGGCCGATCGATGTCCGGCCTGTTTCACAGTGCAGCCAGGGAGAGAGCCATGAAGGCCATGAAGAAGTTCGTCCCCGCAGCCGGATCATCCGGACTCAGGCAGGGCATTTCCGCGGTGTTGCTCGGGGCGCTGGCTGCGCTCGGCGCAGCGTCGACGCAGGCGCAGACGGTGCGGGTCGGTCTCGTGATGTCCAGTTCCGGACCGTTTGCGTCACTGGGCGATCAGATCGACAAGGCGGTGAGGCTGTACACGAAGCAGCATGCCGACAGCCTGCCGCCCGGAGTGAAGATCGAGATCATCAGTCGTGATGACGGCGGGCCCAATCCGGATACGGCCAAACGCCTCACCCAGGAACTGATCGTTCGCGACAAGGTCAACTTCCTCACCGGCTTCATCTGGACACCCAACGCGATGGCGGCGGCTCCACTCATCACCGAGTCGAAGACGCCCCTGGTGATCATGAATGCAGCGGCATCGGTCATCACGACCCGTTCGCCGTACTTCGTGCGCATGTCCTTCACCCTCTGGCAGCCGGCCTATCAGGTGGGTATCTGGGCGGCGAAGAAGTACAAGCGTGCCTACACCATGGTGAGCGACTTTGCGCCGGGTCATGACGCTGAAGCCGCCTTCGTGAAGGGCTTTACCGACAACGGGGGGCAACTCGTCGGGCAGGTTCGCATGCCGCTCGCCAACCCGGACTTCGTGGCCTACATGCAGCGTGCCAAGGACATGAAGCCCGAGGTGATTTTCAACATGGTCAGTGCCGGCGTCACATCGACGCGCCTGATGAAGGCGTACGGCGATCTGGAACTGCGCAAGGCCGGCATTCCTTTCGTGGGCACCGGAGATGCAGTCACGGAAGAAGAACTGGTGAACATGGGTGACGCACCTCTGGGTTACATCTCGGCGATGCACTACTCGATGGCGGGTGACCGGCCGGCCAACAAGGCTTTCGTGGCTGCCTGGGAGCGCGAGTACGGACGCGCGGTGCCCCCCGGTTTCATCGCGGTGGGAGCCTACGATGCGATGGATGCCATCTACACGGCGGTGCGCGAGCAGAAGGGCAAGGTCGATCCGGATCTGTCGATGAAGATACTGGCTGGCTATCGCAACCCGGACAGCCCGCGGGGGCCGATCGCGATTGACCCGGCGACGCGCGACATCGTCCAGAACATCTACATTCGCGAGACCCGTCGCGTTGGCGATCGCCTGGCCAATGTCGAACTGGAGACGATTCCGGCCGTGAAGGATCCCTGGAAGGAGTTCAACTCGAAGTGAGTCTGCCACGCGTGACACCGATTGCGCTGATCGGTGAGGTGTCGGTGACCCGTATCGAGGAATCGGTACGGGGCAGTCTGGTGCCCGAGAAGGTCTTTGCCGGGTTCGATCCCGAGTCGCTTGAGCGGCATCGTGACTGGCTGATACCCAATCACTACGATCCGGCAACCGGGCGCTTTCTCACCTCGGTACACAGCTTCCTGGTGCGCACGCCGCGCCACACCGTCCTGATCGATACCTGTGGTGGCAATGCCAAGGAGCGCCCGTACATGCCGCGCTTTCACCAGGCGGCGCACCCGTGGCTCGAGCGACTGGCCGCGGCTGGCGTCACTCCCGACCAGGTCGATCATGTGATCTGCACGCACCTCCACTGCGATCATGTGGGCTGGAACACGCAATTGCAGGACGGACGTTGGGTGCCGACATTTCCGAAGGCCCGCTACCTCTTTCACCGGCCCGAACTCGCTCGATGGAATCCGGCCAACCCAGCGCCTGGCGTCGGAGCGCCCAATGACTCGGTCTGGGAGGATTCGATTGTCCCGGTCATCGAGGCTGGGCTGGCGGTTGAAGTCGATTCGGGGCATGAGGTCGACGGGACGCTCACCATCGAGGCCGCGCCGGGTCACACGATGGGCCATGTGCGTGTGATGCTGGCCTCGGGCGGGGCCGAAGCGGTGTTCTGCGGGGACGTGCTGCACGTGCCCTTGCAGGTCTACTACCCTGACTGGACGACCCATTTCGATGATGCGCCGGCGCTTGGCATCGCCTCGCGTCGCGCTGTGCTCGATTATTGTGCCGACCGGGGCGCGCTACTGATGCCAACGCACTTTGCTGCCCCGCACCGATGTGGCGTCCGTCGCGCGGGTGAGGGATACTCGATCGACTGGCGCTGATCGGCCAGGCGCCCGACCGGGTGCGAATCGTGGACGACAGGTGGCCGGCATCAAGACCGGCCCGAGCAGGGTGCATGGAGGAGACGAACATGTCCGGAAGGCAGTGGTTGCGGGGTGTGGGCACGATGGCGATCGTGCTTGCCGGTGTCATGGCAGGTGCGTCCGCGCAGGCGCAGAACTGGCCGGTTCGGTCGATCAAGTGGGTGGTGCCTTTTCCTGCCGCGGGTGGTGCGGATCTGGCGGCCCGTGTGGCCGGACAGCATCTGTCGGATGCGTTGCGCCAGCCGGTCGTGATCGAGAACCGCCCGGGTGCCAATGGCAACATCGGCGCCGAGGCTGTCGCGCGCGGGGTCGCCGATGGTTACACCTTCGTCGTCGGCAGCAGTGCCAACATCACGACCAATCCGCTGCTCTTCAAGCTCGACTGGGATCCTCTGACCGACCTCGTGCCGGTGGCGATGCTCTCGGTGAACCCGATGTTCCTTTTCGTGAATCCGTCGGTGGTCCCGGTGAGCACGCTGCAGGAACTCATTGCCTACGCGAAGGCGAAGAAGGGCGATCTCGATTACGCCCACGGCGGTGATGGTTCGCCGGCCCACATGGCCACCGAACTGCTGATGATGTCGGCCGGCTTTACCATGGTGCCGATCCAGTACAAAGGCGGCACCCCCGGTGTGAACGATGTGGTGGGCGGTCGTGTCGGCGTGATGTTTGCCGCGGCGCCCACTGTGATGCCGCATGCGCGTGCCGGTCGGTTGCGCCTCATCGCCACCACCCAGGCGCGCCGATCACAGGCCGCGCCCGATCTGCCCACGATCGCCGAATCGGGATTCCCCGACTTCGATGTGTTCATCTGGAACATGCTGCTCGCGCCCGCGCAGACGCCGCCGGCCATCATCCAGCGGATGAACGCCGAGATCAACCGGCTGGTGGTGATGCCCGATGTGCGTGAGACGTTGGGTCGACAAGGGGCAGAGCCGATGCCGCTCGACCCTGCGGCACTCAAGGCACTGGTCCGGGCCGATTACGAGCGCTGGGCCAAGGTGGTGAAAACCGCCGGCATCAAGGTGCAGTAGGGTTCACCCGACCGGGGAGCCGCTGGGCCGGCCACCCGGGCCTGCTGTCCGCAAGCATCGCGGTGAGGGTCGGGTCGCCTCGCGGCGTTGCCGCCGCGAGATTCGAGTGGGCTCCCGGGCGCAATCAGCCGCGCGGGTCGGCTGCGACGGCGACTTCCATTTCACCGATGCCGGTAATGCTGCCCTTGAGGACGTCCCCTGCGGCCAGTTGCGACACGCCGGCTGGGGTGCCGGTGGTGATGATGTCGCCGGTGCGCAGCGTGAGCACTTCGGACAGGAACCGGATGTGCTCCCGCAGGCCGCAGATCATGTCGGCAGTGTGGGCCTTCATCACGGGTGAGCCATTCTGCTCGACCAGAATGTGCAGGTCTTGCGGCTCGGCGATCTCGTCACGGGTGACGATCCAGGGGCCCAGTCCGGTGAAGGTGTCGAAGCCCTTCCTGATGTTACGTGTATTGTGGCGTCCGCGCGCCCAGGGGTCACGCTGACTGAAGTCCCAGCACAGCAGATAGCCGAACACGTGGTCGAGCGCGTTCTCTTCGGTCGCATACCGTGCAGGCTTGCCGATGATGGCCGCCAGTTCGCACTCGAAGTCGACATGCTTTGACAGACGCGGCAGAACGACCGGACCGCCAGGCCCGATGATCGACGAGGTGGGCTTGAGGAAGAACTCGGCCATCAGGTCATCGGCAGTCAGCGCCGAACGGTCGTAGGAACCCACTCGCTCCTTCATCTCGGCCTGGTGTGCATGGTAGTTGGCGGCTGCTGCCCAGATCGAGGGTGGGTTGGTGATCGGGGCCAGCAGACGCGTGCCCGACAGGGGCTTTGGCGTGCCCAGTCCCCGGGTGTTGCGTGCGATATCCATGGCGCGCGGGTCGTTGGCGAGCGCGTCGATGACCTCGAGCATGGTGTGGCGGGGTTGCAGGATGCCGTGGCGTACCAGGGCATCACCCAGGGGCCACACCTGATCGTCGGCAACCACGCCCGCGCGTCCTTCATCGTAGTGACAGATCTTCATCGGTAATCTCCAGTCGGTATCAGAGGTTGGGTTGTTCGGGAATCGAGGCGGCCGTCGCGTGACACCTCAGCGCGGCGCGAGGCGCGAGATCAGCCAGTCGGCCATGTAGGGTACGTTGTGGCCCCAGTAGTCATGGCTGCAATGGATGCGTCCGCCGGCATCGTTGTCATCATAGATACGCAGCGTCTTGTCGGTTGCGCCGATCTCGTTGAAGAGACGGCGCGCGCCCTCGACCGACATCAGCGTGTCTTTCGCACCATGCGAAATGAGGGTCGGGCAGGTGATGTTCTGCGCGAGGCCTGCCATGCTGAAGTCGGCCAGACGGCGTCGTGCTTCCTCGTGGCTGACACCGCCCAGCAGGCGCTGGCAGGTGGGTTGCAGGTGGCCACAGAAGTCGTAGAGATCATCGAGAATGCTGTAGCAGCCGCTCCAGCCCACCAGAGCGCGAATGCGCTTTTCGAAGGCAGCCACACGCGGGGCGTAATAGCCGGCCATGCTGATGCCGACGAGACCGACACGATCGGGGTCGATTTCGGGCCGCGAGAAGAGGTAGTCGAAGCTGGCCTTGCCGGGTACTTCGTAATCGGCACGGGTCGGGATGCCCTTCAGGTAGATCGACGAGCCGCGTCCCGGTCCGTCGACGTGCAGCACCGCGATGCCACGGTCGATGAAGGGCTTGCTCGAGAAGTAGACCTCTTCGGCATAGGCATCTGCGCCCGCGATGAAGAGGATGGCAGGCCACTTGCCGGGCGCCGGATTGTTCGGGTGGCAGAAGTAACCGTCATAGGTCTCGTCACCACACGTCACGCTGATGGTTTCTATCCGGGGTGTGGCGAGGGCTGCACCTTCGCGAAAACACTTCCGGGCCAGGGCAAAGCGCTCGGCCTTGCGGGCGTTCTCGGCATAGGTGAGAAAGACGTCCGACATGCGGTAATACTGGTTGGCGTGAAAGAAGTATTGCTGTGCCGTCAGCCTGTTGCCCTCGGCAAGGGCCTTGCGCGCGCGCGCTTCGGTCGCCTCGGCGATGGCGAGCCACTCGCGTTCCCATCCGGGCTTGTCACCTTGCTCGATACGGGCACAGGTGCGCGCGATGTCGAAGGCATCACCGCCCCCCTGTTGTGATTGGGCAACCAGACGCAGCGTCTGGCCACCGAAGGGGTGCGTGGGAAAGAAGAAATCGAACATGCCTGTGGCTCCTGCTGCGGGGTTTTCTCGGGTCTGTCCCGATGGGTCCTGGCTTACTCGGCGCTGATGCCCTGGGTCTTGATGACCCGCGCCCATTTGTCATGTTCGGCCACGATCCAGCGGCCGAACTCCTCGGGGTTGCTACCCACGATGTCGAACTTCTGCGCGCCGAGCTTCTGCCGTACGTCGGCATCGCGCATCGCGACCGCGATGCCAGCATGCACTTTCTGTACGATCTCGGCGGGTGTGCCTGCCGGCGCGACCAGGCCCATCCATGAGCCCGTCGCGAACCCGGGGTAGAACTCGCCCACGGTGGGCAGTTGCGGGAAGTCGGGGTGACGTCGGGCCCCTGCGAAGGCCAATGGCCGGACGCGGCCCGCCGAGATCTGGTTGGCTGCGATGCCGCCCAGGCCGATCATCATCAGGTCGACTCGCGCTGCCATCAGTTCGCCCATCGCCGGCGCACCGCCCTTCATGTGGATCGCCAACGGCGTGATGCCCGCGGCCTGCTTGAGCAATTCGACCCCCAGGTGACTGGACGATCCGATGCCGGCCGTGGCGTAGTTCGCACTGTTGCCCTTGGCTCGAAGGGCAGCGATCAGTGCGGGGAAGTCCTGAATCGGTGATGCGCTCGGCACCAGGACGACCTGGGTGCCTGTGATGAGGAGCGATATCGGTGCGAAATCGCGACGCGCGTCATAGGGGACATCGCCGCGCAGGAGCTGGTTGAGCGGGAAGTTGTCGAAGACCGAGAGCAGCGTGTATCCGTCGGGCGCGGCGCGCGCGGCGAAGGCGGTGCCGATGACGTTGTCGCCGCCAGGGCGGTTGTCGATGATGAGTGGTTGGCCGAGTTGCTCGGAGAGCGCCGGCGCGAAGATCCGTGTCACCACGTCGGTGATGCCGCCAGCGGAGGTCGGTACCACGATCCGGATGGGCTTCAGGGGCCAGGTCTCAGCGACTGCACTCGGGAGGCCGAGCGTGCTGGTGGCGAGGAGCAAGGTTGCGAGGCGCGCAGCGCTTGTGAGGCAGCGCGCGAGGCGCGCAGGCGAGTGCAGTGTCATTCGATCCTTCCTCCTTGCAGGCCTGATGGCAGCGACCTGGCTCGTGCGGGAAACCACGCCGGGTTGCCCTGGCGCACTTGGGCCCGCGTCGCGCATGTCCCGTGCTCGACGCCCCGGATTCTAACCCGACAGAGACCGAAGGCCCGGGGTCATGCGCTACGCGGGCCATGGGTGCGATGGACCTTGGCCTCGCCCGGGAGGTCTGCAGCCCGGACATGATTCGTCTGCACGATAATGCTCTACAATTTTCCCAGAAGAAGATGAGCCAGACGCCGCCCGTTCCGGGCCACCGTGCCGGCTATTGCGAGGAGATGTCATGCAAGCTGCCGTCCTGTCTGCAGCCTCGTCGGCTGCGTCCGCTGCAAGCGTCGCGCGTTGCGAGTTGGTCGAGCGCGCCCGCCATCTCGCCCCCCAGATTGCTGCGCGTGCGGCCAGTACCATCGCCAGCCGGCGTGTGCTCCCCGAAAACATCGAACTGCTCAAATCGGCCGGTCTGAGCCGTGTGTTGCAGCCACAACGATGTGGCGGCTTCGAAGAGAGTCTGCACACCCACCTCGATGTGGTGGCAGAGATCGCCGGGGCCTGCGGCTCGACCGGCTGGTGTCTTGGCATCTATCACGCCCACCAGTGGTTGATGGGGCTCTATGGGCCGGAAGCGCAGGCCGATGTCTATGGGCACGACACCAACACGCTCATTTCGGCGGTGATCGGTCCTCGCGGCGAGGCGGTGCGCACGGCTGACGGTTATCGGTTATCGGGCTTCTGGCCCTTTTGCTCGGGCGTGCACAATGCCCAATGGGTGATGCTCGGGGCACATGTCGTCGATGCCGATGCCTCCGAACCCGATTCCGGCATCTTTCTCGTGCCCGCGAGCCAGATCGAGATCAAGGACGACTGGTACGTCGCCGGCCTCACCGGAACTGGCAGCAACAGCGTGGCTGTCACCGACCGGCTGGTGCCTGCCCATCGCTTCGTTTCCATGCCGCGGGCCATCGAGGGCGTCAACCCCGGACAGTCCGTCGCGCCGGGTGACCTCTACCATTGCGCACCGGTACCAGTGCTTGCGCTCTTCCTGTGCGGGCCCGCCATCGGCATTGCTCGTCGAGCGCTGGATGCCTTCTGCAAGCGCTTGCCCGGGCGCGTCATTGCCTATACCTTCGATCAACCACAAGTCGATTCGGCCATCACGCATGCCCAGATCGCCGAGGCATCGACCCGCATCGATGCAGCCCGCCTTCTGCTGCATTCGATGGTGGATGAAGTCGAGTCGCACGCAAGAGCCCGCACCGCGATGCCCTACGAGCGTCGATCCAAGGCTCGCATGGATTGCGCCTTTGCCGTGAAACTGTGCCTCGAGGCGGTCGAGTTGCTCGTCTACGCCTCGGGGGGCAGCGCACTCGCCGAGGGTAATGAGGTGCAACGGGCCGCGCGTGATATTCGTGCCATCAACATGCACGGCTTGCTCAACTGGTCGACCAATCTGGAGACCTATGGGCGTACGGTGCTTGGGCTCTCGCCCAATTCACCGGTGATCTGATCGCGCGTCACGGTTTCGTGTCGGCCTGACTCGGAATCGCCGCCACGACCGGGCAGTGCCTTGCCGTGTGTCTCGAACCACAGACCCCCTTCATCCAGGACGCCCCCGCATGAACGCAACGATGAACGCCGAACGATTCAGTCTGGGCACGTTTCGCCTTGGTGATCGAAAGCCTTTCGTGGCGCTGGTCGCCGGAGAGACGGCGATTGAACTCGTCTCGCTGCATGCGCGTTATCTGACCTCGGCACGCGCCAGCGCCGGGCACCTGGAAACCTGTGCAAGCCTGCTCGAGATCCTCGAGGACTGGGATCGCCATTTCGCCGTGCTGCAAGCCATGCACGGCTTTGCCCGCGAGGAGGGCGCCGATGCGTTCGTGACCCACGCGCTCGCTGCCTTGCGTCCATTGCCACCCGTTACACGCCCCTCGAAGATCCTGAACTGCGCGGCCAACTACAGCGGGCATCTGGCCGAGATGCGTCAGTACACGTTGTCGGGGGGCAATGTCGATCCGGCCTCGATCTACAAGGGCGACAAGTCGACTGCGCAGCCCTATCTCTTCCTGAAGGCTCCCAGTTCACTCGTCGGTGCCTTCGATGACATCGTGCTGCCCGGGCCTGACGACCAGATCGACTGGGAGGCCGAACTGGGCGTGGTGATCGGCGCACCGGCACGACGGGTGAGTGCAGAGCGGGCGATCGAACATGTGGCCGGCTTCATGAACTTCAACGACGTGTCCTGCCGCAACGTGCTCTTCCGGACCGACCGACCGAACTTCCGTACCGACTGGCTTTCCTCGAAGTCGTTCGATACCTTCGGCCCGTGCGGCCCGTTCTTCGTGCCGCGCGCGTTCGTGCCACACCATGGTGCGCTGCGCATCCAGTTGCGGGTGAACGGCGAGGTGAAGCAGGACGGTCTCGCCGGCGACATGATCTACTCGCCTGAGGAGCAGATCGAATACGCCTCGCGCATGATGACGCTCGTGCCCGGAGACCTGTTCGCGACAGGCACCCTGGGCGGTGTGGGGCAGGGCACCGGCAAGTTCCTGAAAGCCGGTGATCTGGTCGAGACCGAGGTCGAAGGCCTCGGCGTGCAGCGCAATCGGATTGTGGCGGGCTGAGTCGCCCTTGCGCGGCCCTGGTTGCCCGGCGAACTGACCATCGGGCGCGACGTCATCCTGTGACGCCGCGTCGGGCTTCGACATCGCCGGTCGGTGCGCGATCAGGGCGCTACGGTAAGCCCGCGCGCCTGGTTGCGCTCGATCGCCGCGGCCACGAAACCGCTCGCCTTCATCTCGGCGACGAACTCAAGCAGCACCGCGGCCGCGGCCGTGCGTGCCCTGGGGGCGCCCATGGCCTGCTGGATGGCGGTGAACTGGCCGGGGAGGATGCGCGCACCTGGCATGCGCTCGACATCGCTGATGAGACGCGGGCGAAGACCCGCGAGGACATCGAGCTTCTGGTCGACAAACTGCTGATAGGAAGCCTCCACGCCGTCGATGCGCACGAGTTCGGCATGCTTCAGGCTGCGGGTGAGGTAAAGCTCGTACGCGCTCTTGTTCGAGATCGAGATGCGCACGCCCGGCCGGTCGACGGCTTCGATCGAGCCAATGGGCGAGCCGGGCGGCACCAGATAGGTTGCCTCGATCTCCACATAGGCTGGCGTGAAGGCAATGACATTGGCCCGCTGCGGTTCTGCGCCGAGGAAGGCGATGTCCCATTCACCCGAGCCGGCAGCTTCGGCCACCTTGCCGGGCGAATCGTAGGGCACCAGTTGCACCGGCACGCCCAGGCGCCGACCGAGTTCATGCGCAAGGTCGGGCGCGACGCCAGAGATCGCACCGGTGGCTGCGTCCCGCTTCGTCAGGAGGAAGTTCGACATGTTGAGGCCGGCACGCAGGGTGCCGCCCGGGGCGAGTTCGGCGCGGGCGGCCGGCGAAAATGAAGTGCTCATCGAACATCCGGTGATGGAGAGGAAGAGAGAGAATACCAGCGCGGTGCGGGCCCCGGTCATGGCGGCGCGAGGGTGCCTGACCGCTGCGCTCGTTCTCACGGCAATACCCCGCGGTTGGCGATGCCTCCATCGATCGTGACGATGGTTCCCGTGGTGTAGGCGCACAGGTCGGAGGCGAGGAAGGCCGTCGTGGCTGCGACCTCGTCGGTGGTGGCGGCGCGCCCGAAGGGCATCGCGGCGTAGAGCTCGCGCCAGCGCGATTCATCGCCCAGCCGCTCTCTTGCCTTGAGTTTTTGCAGGTAAATGAGTCGGTCGGTCTCGACCGGCCCCGGGTTGATGCCGACGACGCGCACACCCACATCGGCGCTGGTGGAGCCCAGCGCCTTGGTGAAGGCCATCAACGCTGCGTTGCCGGTGCTGCCAGCGATGTAACCGGCATCGAGGCGCTCACCGGCGGTGCCGATGACGTTGAGGATGACGCCGCTCCTGCGTGCCTTCATCCGGGTAAAGAATGCGCGGCAGAGGGAAATGCAGCCAAAGACCTTGAGGTCCCATGCTGCGCGCCAGCGCTCGTCGCTGACCTGCTCGATGGTGCCACCGGGTACGCTGCCGGCACTGTTGACCAGAATGTCGGCTTCACCACAGGCGGTGACGATGCGCTCGCGGGCGCTCGCGTCGCTCAGGTCGGCTGCGATGAATTCGACGCGAACGTCCGGGCACTGCTCGCGGAGCGATCGGGCTGCGGCGCCGAGTTCGGTTTCCGAGCGCGCGACCAGGGTCACGTTGACACCCTCGCCGGCGAGGCGTCCTGCGACGGCGAGTCCGATGCCTTTCGAACTGCCGGTGACGAGCGCGTTGCGCCCCTTCAAGCCCAGATCCATCGTGTCTCCTCGGCGCCTTTCGGGGCGTCGTCTCCCTGCGATCAACTGCGAACGACGATGGTAGCATCCGGGTCAGGCGGGCCGACCTCACGACATGAGCCCGTGGCAATGGCGGGGAGACCGATATGAGCATTCGAGCGGTGCGGGGTGTGCTGACCCTGACTTTCGCAGCAACCCTCTTCACGGGGCCGCCGGTGTCCCGGGTCGAAGCGCAGACCCAGACGCCGATTCGGGTGTTTTCGGGTTTCCCGCCAGGCGGAGCGGTCGACGCCCTGGCTCGGGTGTTTGGCGAACGACTGGGTGAGGCGCTCGGGCGCCCGGTGGTGGTCGAGAATCGTTCCGGTGCCGGGGGCCAGATTGCCATCGATGCCATGCGTGCGGCGGCCGCCGATGGCAGCACGCTCCTGGTGGCGCCGGATGCCAACATCTCGGTGTATCCGCACACGGTGCGTACGCCCGCCTACGACCCGCGTACCGAGATCGCGGCAGTGGCTCACCTGGGGCGTTACGACATCGCCCTTGCCGTCGGTGCGGCGGTGCCGGTCAGCGACCTCAAGGGTTATCTTGCCTGGGTGAAGGAAGATCGATCGCGCGGCAGTTATGGCTCGGCGAGCGCGGGTTCGCCCTTGCACTTTCTCGGCCTGATGCTCGGGGCTGCTACGGGCGTGCCGCTCACCCACGTGCCGTATCGGGGTGTGGGCCCTGCGCTGGCCGACGCTGCTGGCGGACAAGTGCCTGCCGTCATGCTGCCCCTGGGCACCATGACCGCCCAGGCCCGTGCCGGCAAGTTGCGTCTGCTGGCCCACGCGGGTGCGCGCCGTAACCCGGTGGCGCCCGATGTGCCCACCTTTGCCGAGGCAGGCTTTCCGACGCTGCAGGTCGATGGCTGGTTCGGGCTCTTCGCCCCGGGCGGCACGCGGCCTGACGTGGTGAATCGCTACAACGAGATCATCCAGCAGGCGAGCCGCCAACCCGCAGTGCGCGAACGACTGCGCGCGCTCGATCTGGATTTTCGCGAGATGAGCGCAGCCGACTTTCGAGCCTTCATCAACGCCGACTACGAGCGCTGGGGGCCGGTCATTCGCGCCTCGGGCTTCAGTGCCGAGAGCAACTGAACAGGCGCGACTCGCTCAACCCGGGGCGAGGAAGTCGATCTTCGGTGCTGGCACGCCAATGCCGAATTCGTCCCAGCGCGAGAGCGTTTTCTCGTAGACCGACTGGCGCAGCGCGGTGCGTTTCGGGAAGGCCTGCAGATGCCGGTAGGGCTTGCAGGCATTGATGAGTGCCTTGGAGCCATAGGGACGGTCTTCGGGGAGCCCCTTGCTGGGATCCAGACCTGTCGAGAGCGTATTGCGCAGCAGATCGATGTCGGCTGCCGGATCGCAGCGGGTGCTGAGCACCCAGAGCAACTGGTTGAGGTCAGTGGGGTCCACGTCGTCATCGACTGCGATGATCCACTTGGTGTAGTACGCGGCGGCGGGGCACTGTGCCGCCAGTGCCAGTATCTGCGCCACATGCCCGACGTACTGCTGGCGCATCGAGACGACCAGCATGCCCCAGCCCGAGGCGGCTGCCGGGTGCGAGTACACCCCGGCGATGCCCGGCACACCAAAGCGGTCGAGATCGGACCAGATCTTGGCTGAGCGCATGATCGCGTAGTAGGCACCGATTTCGCAGGCCGGGTAGGGGGCCATGAGTGCCGCAGTCAGAATCGGATCGCGCCGGTAGTGCAGCGCCGTGACCCGGATCACCGGTTGGGGTGAGCGCGGGTTGCCGTAGTACCCGGTGAATTCACCCAGCGGCCCCTCGGGCATCATCTCCCCGGGTTCGAGGATGCCTTCGATCACGATCTCGGCCTGGGCCGGTATGGGCAAGCTCACCGTTTCGGCATCGCACAGCTCGACCGGGCGGCCGGTGAGGCCACCCGCCGCATCGAGTTCCGAATCGGCGAATGCAAACGATTGTGCGCCGACCATGAAGAGCGCGGGGTCGATGCCGTAGGCGGCCACCACCTCGCACGGCTCGCCGCGGGCCCACCAGGCTTCCCGGTCGAGCCGCCCGTGCTTGCCCGGCGAACAGTAAAGACCGATACGGTCTGCCGAGTGCAGCATCTGCCGGTAGACCCCCACGTTGATGCGGCCGCTCGTCGGGTCTCGCGTGAAGGTGATGTCGCCGGTGCCGATGTAGCGTCCGCCATCGTCGGGCCAGAACTTAGGCACCGGAAAGCGGGTCAGGTCGATGTCCTTGCCGCGCACCACCACTTCGTTGACCGGGGCGCTCTCGCGTGCTACGTGGCGCGGCGCGAGCCGACGTCCGAGCAACGGGCGCGAGGCCCGGATCATGTCGGTAAGGGGAAGGCGCGGGTCCAGGCCTACGGTGAGCGCGTAGCGCGTCGCGCTCGACCCGAGCATGTTCGAGAGCACGCGCGCTCCCAGCGGGTTGCGCTCGAGGTTCTCGAAGAGGAGAGCGGGGGCCTCGACCGTCTGCGCGGCCATCAGCGTGATGGCCGAAAGCTCCTCATCGGGCTCGACACGGGCGCTCACGCGCGCGAGCTGCCGGTGTGAATCAACCAGCGAGAGCCACTCGCGCAGATCGCGCCAGGCCACGGGCCCGCTGATGCCACGATCGTGTGCCGTCGCGATATCGGGCGCGGTATCCGTTGCGGCGGTTGCCGGTGCGTTTACCGGCGACGAGTGCATTCCTGGAGCGTCCATGGGTCTCATTCCTGCGTCGGGGGCAACCGGTCGAGTGCGGTGCGGCGTGGCACATTGTCGCCTCAGGGCGCGCGTGCGTCGAGCATTGCTGCGAGGAGTTCGTCGGGTTCGCCCTGTCTGCGCGAGCCGGGCGCCCGCGCCTGCGGGCTGTCCGTCGGGGCCCGTTCTGCGATAACCTTGCAGACTGGAAAACGAACAGACTTGGGAGACACCATGATCGATCTCTTCGACATCCGCTACCTGCGCATCGGCACGCCCAATCTCGAGGACGCGATCCGCTTTGCCACCGATATCGTCGGTCTGCAGCTGGTGGCTCGGGTCGGCAAGGCCGCCTACTTCCGGAGCGACAAGGTCGAAGTGCGTGGTGATACGCGCGATCACACGCTGGTCTACTTCGAGGGCGATCCGAAGGACCACACAACGGCGTTCGACATCCGCAACTACGATGATTTCGATCGCATCGGCGCAGAACTCGACAACGCCGGCTTCCGCGTCACGATGGGTACCGCCGAAGAGTGCGAACTGCGTCGCACCAAGTACATGATGAGTTTCAAGGATCCGAGCGGCAATCACATCGAGATCGTCTCGCGGCCCTACCACAGCGGCAAACGCTACTTTCCCGGACGCGATGCCGGCATCACGCACTTCAGCCACATCGGGCTGCGCACGACCAATCCGCAGCGTGACGAGGCGTTCTGGTGCAAGGCGATGAACGCGCGGGTCTCCGACTGGATTGGCGATGCCCCTCTGCTGAGGGTCGACACGGCGCACCATTCGCTGGCGCTTTTTCCCTCGACCTATCCGGGCATCCAGCACATCAACCACCAGGTGGAAGATGTCGATGACATCATGCGCTCGTACTACTTCCTGAAGGAAAAGGGCGTCAAGATCGTGTTCGGACCGGGTCGTCACCCGCTCTCATCGGCGGTGATGCTCTATTTCGAAGGCCCCGATCGCATGGTCTACGAGTACTCGGTGGGCGTGAAGCACATCCTCCCGGCGGACGAAGCCACCTATCGCCCGCGTCAGTTCCCGTTCGAGAACGAATCGTTCTGCATGTGGGGGTCCAAGCCCGACCTGCCCGAATTTCGCGCCGGTGATGATGACGCTGACGGGGCTGCCGAGCGGCGCGCCGGATTGCGCAGCGTCTCGTAAGGCATCGGGGGTGGCGGGGGCCATGGTGGGTGCCGCGCATTCGCGCCGTGGTCCGATTCGTGCCCTGGGGTATGTGGGCCTGCGCTCGGTCGATCCAGCGGCCTGGATACCCTTTGCCGCCGAGTCGATGGGCATGCAGGCGCTTGCAGGGCCGGTAGCCGACTCGGTTCGGTTGCGCGTCGACGAGCGTGCGTTTCGGTACCTGATCGTGAAGGCTGATCAGCCTGCGCTGGACGTGCTGGGCTTCGACGTGGGTGACGACGCTGGCCTTGCCCGGATTGCGCGCAGCCTCGAGGCGGCAGGCAAGGCCGTGGCGGCATCGTCGCCCGAGCAGCGGGCGCTGCGAGCGGTCGACGGGCTCATCGCCACAACCGATGCCGAAGGCAATCGGGTCGAGTTCTTTCACGGTCTCGCCGATGCTGCAGAAGCGTTCTCGCCCGGACGCCCGATCGGCGGGTTTCGCGTCGGTCCCCTCGGCCCGGGGCACGCGGTGCTGCTCGTGCGCGACTTTGCCGCGCAGTCACGGTTTTACCGCGAAGTGCTGGGCTGCGGGGTCAGCGATTTCCACGCCGAGCCGTTTCCGGCCGAATTCCTGCACGTGAACGAGCGGCATCACACCGTGGGGCTCATCGGCACGGATGGCGTACCCGGTGTGCATCACCTCATGTGCGAGTACGCTCATCTGGATGATCTCGGGCGAGCCTACGACATTGCGCTCCGCAATCCGGATTCGATCGGGGTGAGTCTGGGGCGGCATCTCAACGATCATGTCACCTCGTTCTACCTGCGCGCACCCGACGGCTTTCTCATCGAACTGGGCTGGGCGGGACGTCTGATTGATCCGGCGTCATGGGTTCCCGAGGCGTTGGCCAGCCCGAGCCTGTGGGGGCATGTGCGGCATTGGCTCCCGGCCGAGCGCCGAGCGCGTGCCGAAGCCATGACCCGTGCAATGGGCGATGCCGGTGTGCGTGCACCCGTACACGTGACCCGTAGCGGCGCCTTCGAGTGGCCGCCGGACTCCTGATCGGAGTCTCGCCAGGTTCAGACGGCGATCCCGTGGCGAGCCCGTTCCACCCGGCAGTCATCGCCGCCTTCCGGGTACTCGCGACACACGGCTGGCCGGCGGTTGTAGATCGTGCATCGCAGGGTGTCGCGATCCAGTGCAAGGCACCAGCCGTCCTCGCCGCGGGCCATCACTTCACCGCCCCATTCGTCGAAGGTTGAAAAGCGGCTGGGAACGTCATCCCCGGCCAGCAGGAGCACCTCAAGCCGGCAGCAGCAGGCCGCGCAGTTGCTGCACAGAATGGGTGAGGCTGAGGGCAGGCTGGACATGGTGCAGGTCTTCCGAGGCGGCCCGGCGCAGGCCTGAGTACCGATTGTCTGCCCGCCGGAGGGCTCGGGCAAGGTCCGGTGCATGGGCGAGATCGCGCCCATGCGGCAGTGCGCGCCCGACCTTGATTTGCGGCAAACTCGGGGGTTGTCGCCCCATCAATTCCGGAGGATCGTCATGAAGAGGCATTTCAGCAACACTCGGCGCGTCGCCACCACCTTCGTTGCGCGTGCGCTCGCCGTGTCCGTCCTCTCGGGCGCCGCGGGCCTTGCCGGCGCTCAGGAAGTCACCAAGATCCGTTACACGCTCGACTGGCGTTTCGAGGGGCCGGTGTCGCCATTCCTTCTCGCGGCCGAGCGGGGCTACTTTCGAGACGAGAAGCTCGATGTCCAGATCGATGTCGGTGGTGGCTCGCCAGTAGCCGTGAACCGGGTTGCCTCGGGGACTCACGACATCGGTCTTTGCGACATCACGTCGCTATTCGAGTTCGCGGCCAACAACCAGCAGAACCCGGCGGCCCGCATGCAGGCGATCTATGCCTATTACGAGCAGTCTCCCGCCATGGCATTTGCCTTGAAGAAGTCGGGCATCAAGACGCCGAAGGATCTTGAAGGCAAGACGCTGGGTGCCCCGGTGTTCGATGGTGGTCGCAAGGCTTTTCCGATCTTTGCCAAGGCCACCAATATCGATCTGTCGAAGGTCAAGTGGACGGCGATGGAGCCGTCGCTCCGCGAGACGATGCTGGTGCGTGGTGAGGTTGACGCGATCACCGGCTATCACTTCTCGGGTCTGCTCTCGATCAACGCGCGCGGCGTGAAGGACGAGGATGTCGTCATGTTCAAGTACACCGACTACGGTGTGCCGCTCTACGGCAATGTCATATTCGCCAGCCCGAAGTTCATCGCAGAGCATCCGAAGGCCGTGGCCGGGTTCCTGCGGGCGATCAACAAGGCCATCAAGGAAACCATCGCGAATCCGCAGGCGGCCGTCAAGGCGCTCAAGGCGCGTGATGCCGTCATCGACGAGGCCATCGAACTGAAGCGCCTGAAACTCGCCCTCGAGTACATCGTGACCCCGGCCACGAAGTCTGCGGGTCTGGGTGGCTTCAACAAGGTTCGACTGGAGGCGGGGCTCGATGCCGTTCAGTGGGGCTTCGATCTGAAGAACAAGGTCAATCTCGACCTCATTCTCAATTCGAGTTTCCTGCCCTCGAGCACCGAACGGGCCATCAACTGAAGACCGCGGCTGCCGCATGTCGGAAGCTGATGACGGCTCGGCACGCGGTGGCATTCGAGGGGCTATCCGGGCAGAAAGGGCGGGGAGACCTGCTCGCTGCCCACGTGTCGGACGGGCATGATCGACATTTCACGATTGTGGTCAACCCGGATCGTGCTGCTGGATTTTGCATGAAGGGAGAGGCGGGACCATGAGCAGGCGAGACCTGAGAGATTTCATCCGTCAGGTCGAGGCTTCGAGCCGCCTGCGGCGTATCAGCGGAGCCGACCCCTATCTCGAGATTGGCGCCATCACCGAGGTGGCGGCCGGCATGTCGCCGGCGCCGGCCCTGCTGTTCGACCGGATTGCCGGGGCGAAGGTACCGATGCGCGTCTTTACCAACCCGCTCAACAGTCCGGAGCGCGCGGCCATCGCCCTTGGCATCGACCCCGGTCTGCGTCCGGTGGCAATGCTCAAGGACTGGATGGTGCGCCGTCGCACGCTCAAGCCTCATGCGCCGGTGCTCGTGACCGAAGGGCCGGTGCTTGACCACTCGGTGGCGGGTGACGATGTCGACCTCGGACGGTGGCCGGTACCGACCTGGCATCGGCACGACGGCGGGCCCTACATCGGGTCGGGCAGTCTCATCGTGATGCGTGACCCCGATACGGGCTGGATCAACGCCTCGATCTACCGGGTGCAGGTGCATTCGCGCAATCGGGTCACGATCCAGTTCGATCATCTCGGGCGGCATGGCGCGATCATCGCCCGCAAGTACTGGGACACCGGCCGCCCTTGTCCGGTGGCGGTGGTCAACGGGGACGATCCGGCCCTCTTCGTGGCGGGCTTCGAGTCGCTGCCCGAAGGGGTGTCCGAGTTCGACTTTGCGGGCGCCATTCGCGGCAGCGGTATCGACGTGGTGAGCGGGCCGGTCACCGGATTGCCGATTCCGGCCCATGCCGAAATCGTTCTCGAGGGTGCCTTGCTGCCGATGGCGGAAGTGACGCTGCCCGAGGGGCCGTTTGCCGAATTCACCGGCTACTACGCGGCCGACAAGCGCCCCGGTCCCGTGATGGAGGTGGCCGCGATTCACTACCGTGATGAGCCTATCCTCATGGGCTCTCCGCCACTGAAACCGCCGCGATTTCACATGGGATTGCCATTCCGGGGTGCTGGCATCTGGGCCAACCTGGAAGCATCGGGCATTACCGACGTGGTCGGGGTATGGCAGCACGTGTCCTCGCTCATGACCGTGATCTCGCTGCGTCAGCGCTACGACGGCCATTCTCGACGTGCCGCGCTCGTGGCCGCCGGCAACGCCTACATGGGGCGCATGATTGTCACGGTCGACGAGGACATCGATCCGTCGAACATGAACGACGTGCTTTGGGCGATCAACACGCGCTGCGAACCCGCGGAGTCGGTTGAAATCGTCCGCAAGGGGTGGAGTTCATCGCTCGATCCGCGCATTCCCGCCGACGACAAGGCGCGTGGCATCACCTCCAATTCGAAGATGATCATCGATGCCTGCCGCCCGTTTGCCTGGCGCGAAGCCTTCCCGCAGGCTTCGGCCTTGAGCATCGAGGAGGCACGCGCCATCGAGGAGCGTTGGGGCGCACAGCTGGGCGGCTGACCTCCGGGCAATCGGGGCAGGCGCCTCAAGCCCAGGGCGTCTCGGGGAGGGCTCCAGGTTTTCGCAAGGCATCCACTGCCTTGGCCGACTGATCGGCGAAGCGGCGCAGGAAGCGCTCCAGCGCCACGAACCCTGGCGTGTCGACGCCCGCGAAGAGGGTGTCGTTGGTGCTTCGCACGAGTGGTGCAATCGCATCGATGGCGGCCTCCCCCTCGGCTGTCAGCGACACCAGTACGCCCCTGCGGTCGCTCGGGTTGACCTGCTTGGCGAGCAGCCCGCGACGCTCCAGACGACCCACATCGGTGGTCACGTGCGTGGCCGCCAGCAGCACATGCGCCGAGAGCGCCCGAATGCTCACGCCGGTCTCGCCTTGCGTATGGGCAACACCGATCAGTACCGCGTACTGGCTCGGCGTTAGGTTGATGGCGCGGCCGAAGGCGTCGCGACAGGACAGCATGCGCCCGAACCCGAGGACCATCAGGTAGACCACCGCGCGAAATCGCTGGTCGTCGCCGCCGGCGAGCAAGGCTTCATGCGAGACCGTCAGCGGTGCCCTGTAGGGGTGCTGGCCGCGGTCGGGTGGGGTTCGGGGTTTCTTGGCAGGCATGGACCAGACCTGGATGGAGGCGCGGGGACGGTTCGGCGAAGGCCGCGCAGGGCCCTCGACAAGGCGGCGCAGTCTTGCAGAGGTGCTGCAAGAATGCAACGGCATGGCACGCCAGTGCGTTGTCTACGTTTTGTAGGTATTCTACTGGTGTGTACTGATCGAACCATCGCAACAAGGACGCCCTCATGAACGACATCCCTCACATGGCCGAACTCGCACCGACGTCGGCTGCTGCACGCACGGTGAAGGCGACACCCCTGCGCACTGGTGCGGAGTACATCGCCAGCCTGAAGGAGGACGGTCGAGCAGTCTTCGTCGATGGCGAGCGGGTGAAGGACGTGACCACGCATCCCGCGTTTCGCGGCGCCGTGGCCTCGGTGGCGAAGCTCTACGATCTGGCCGCCGATCCGGCGCAGCGTGAGCGCATGACCTTTGTCTCGCCCACCACGGGCGGTCCGGTGATGCGCTGCTTCCAGATTCCGCGCACGGCGGCCGATCTCGCCGCCAAGCGCCGGTTCTCGGAGACGTGGGCCCACAACACCTTGGGTCTGATGGGGCGCTCGCCCGATCACGTGGCGAACTTCTTTGCCGGTTATGCGGCCAAGCCCAGCATCTTCGCGCGTGGGGGCGAGCAGTACGCGCGCAACGTCGTGAGCTTCTACGAACAGATGCGCGATACGCATCGGTATGTGAGCTACACCATCGTGCCGCCGCAGATCGATCGCAGCAAGCCGGCGCACAAGCAGTCCGATCCGACACTCTATGCGGGCGTGGTCGAGGAGCGCGACGACGGCATCGTGCTGTCGGGGGCTCAGCAACTCGGCACTGGCGCCATCCTGTCCGACATGATCCAGATCAGCTGCATCCAGCCGCTGCAGCCGGGTGATGAGAACTACGCCTTCAACGTGGTCGTGGCGGCCAACGCCCCCGGCGTGAAGCTCTACTCGCGTCGCGCCTACGCCGCGCATGCCACCAACAGCTTCGACTACCCGCTCACCACCCGTTTTGATGAAACCGATGCGCTCCTCGTCCTCGATCGGGTGTTCGTGCCCTGGGAGCATGTGTTTGTTTATCGCAATCTCGAGGTCTGCCGCGATCAGTGGTGGAAGACCCCGGCGCACGTCTACGGGAACCATCAGGCGCAGACCCGCTACGCGGTAAAACTCAAGTTCATGATGGGTCTGGCTCAGCGCATGAACGAGATGACCGGCAATGCCGGCAATCCGCAGGTCAACGTGCAGATGGGTGCGCTCGCCGCGCATGTGCAGACCGTCGAGTCGATGCTCCACGCGCAGGAGGCGATGTCCAGTTTCGATGACGAGGGCGTTCTGTGGCCATCGGTGGCGACCCTGTACGCCGTGATGGCGCTGCAGGCCGAGCATTACCCGCGCATGATCGACATGGTGCGCGAACTGGCTGGCGGCTCACTCATCATGCAGCCTTCCTCGGCTGCGGACTTCGATAACCCCGAGATTGCGGCCGACCTGGCCCGCTACGTCCACTCGGCGAGCGCCACGGCGCCGGAGCGGGTCGCCCTGATGCGCATGGCCTGGGATTTCATCGGCAGCGAGTTCGCCGGCCGTCACCAGCAGTACGAGAAGTTCTACGGCGGTGCATCCTTCCTCGTGAAGCAGAACATGCTGCGCAACTACGACATGGCAGGGGCAACCGCCCTGGTCGACTCCGCGCTCGCGCTGCCCGCCTTCTGCTCGAACAATCCGTCATGCGCAGGCATGCATCGTGCGGGGTATGATCGCGGCGCAGTGCCGCCGGGGAAAACCTGCGGTCGCTGCTGAACGCAACCTACTCGGCTGGAGTGTGTGACGATGGCTCGGTCTTTGTCCGATATGCAGGTGAAGGGGTCTGTTGGTGCGCTGCTGGGTGTGCTGGGCTGCACCGCGTTGGTGCTCGCGGGCACTGTCCTGCCCGCCAAACCGGTGGCGGCGCAGTCTGCTCCGATTGTCATGAAGATGAGTACGGCGACGCTCAACGATGTGCAGCACGAGTGGTATCGTCGTTTCGGCGCCGAGGTCGAGAAAAATTCCGGTGGGCGAATCAAGGGTGAAATCTATCCGGCCAGCCAGCTCGGGTCCATCCCGCGCCAGGTCGAGGGTACGCAGTTCGGCTCGATTCAGGTGTTCAACGGACCGCCGCAATTTCTCGCCGGTATCGATGCCCGCTATGAGGTCATGTCGGCGCCCGGTGTGTTTCCCGACCCGGCCCACGCACAGCGTGCGATGCAGGATCCGGAGTTCAACGCAGCCTTCCTGGCATTGGGTGCCAACCGTGGCCTGAAGGGTGTCGGCTTGTTCGTGACCGGTCCGGCCGGCATCGCCACCCGAACCAAGGTGACTCGTCTGGCCGAACTCGAGGGGCGCAAGCTTCGCGTGCTCGCGGCCGACATGGACCGCGAGGAAATGCGCCGGCTGAAAGCCACTGCAGTGCCGATGTCGCTGGGCGAGGTGCTGCCGGCCTTGCAGCAAGGCGCCATCGACGGTGTCATGACGAGCCTCCCGGTGATGGTGGGTCTGCGCTACTACGATGCGGCGCGTTTCCATTACGAGATCGACCACTCGATGATCACGGTGGTTTCCGTGGTGTCAAAGGTCTGGTTCGACAAGCTCCCGGGCGATCTGCAGAAGGTGGTCACCGACGCAGGCCAGAAGGTGAGTCGCGAGATCTATGCGTGGTCGGCCGAAGACCTTGCGCGTGCCAAGGATGTCTGGACCCGCAACGGGGGTGAAATCACGCCGCTCACGGCTGAAGATCGCGCCGCGGTCACTCGCATGATGGCGCCGATTGGTGCGGAGATCACGGCACGCAAGCCCGAAGAGAAGGCGATGTACGACCTTCTGCTGCGGGCCATTCAGCGTACCGCCCAGTAGATCGGGGTACGGCCAGATGATGGAGACAGCCGGGGCGGTGCACGCGAGGGCATCCGGGCCCATCGCGCGTGCGATGCGTGGCCTTGTCGAGGTTGCACAGATCGTTGCAGGCTTGATGCTGGCTGCCATCGTGATCATCAATGCGTTGAATGTGACCGGGCGCTATGTGTTCCTCAAGCCCATCGACTGGGCCGAAGAGGTGATGCTTTTCCTCATGATCGCCGGGGTCTTCCTGTCGAACATCGGCATCACGCTCGATGGGGCGCATATCCGGATGGACGTGCTGCTGCGTTTCCTGCCGCCGATCGGCCGTCGCATCATGGACTGGATCGCCGATCTGCTCACGATCGGTGTGGCCGCGACGCTGGCCGTGGTCGGCGTCGACGTCGTGATGAAGCTGGCCGAGTTCGGGCAGACCAGCGATGCGGCTGGCATACCGGTGGCGATTCCGCAGGCAGTCATTCCGCTCAGTTTCGCCCTCACGGCACTGGCACTCATCGTGCGCATGGCGGGTGGAGGACCCCCCGCCCCCGTGGCCGAGGGGGACGGGGATCGTGCGTGAGCGCATGTCTCCCCACCCCCGGCTCGGGCTGCTCGCCGTACTCTGTGTCAACCCGAGGGCGGCCGTGCCCGTCGCCCGATCCCGGTCCGATCGATGATTGTCCTTTCGTCTGATCGTTGCCCGATAGCCATCCACTGATCCACGGCGGCCTCTTGGACCTTCTCCTCTATTTTGTCCTGCCGATCGCGCTCCTGGCGATCGGCATTCCGGTCTACGTCATCCTCATCCTCACTGCGCTGACCGCGATCTCGACCCACCCCGATCTACCCTGGCAGTCGATGCAGACTGTCGTCTTCGGCGCGCTCGACAGTTTTCCGCTGCTGGCGATCCCGCTCTTCGTGCTGGCTGGCGACATCATGGGGCAGGGCGGGCTTGCCAAGCGACTGATCGCCTGGGTGATGTCGATGATCGGCGGCGTGCGCGGTTCACTCGCGCTCACCGCGGTGGGGTCGTCCACCATGTTTGGCGCGATGTCGGGTTCGGCCGTCGGGTGTATCGCGGCCATCGGTCGCATCCTCTACCCGTCACTTCGCAGCGGTGGGTACAGCATGCCGTTCTCCGGGGGGCTCATTGCGGCTACCGGAGCCATCGATGTTCTCATTCCGCCTTCGATTCCCATGATCATCTACGGCATTGCCGGGCAGCAGTCGGTGCCGGCGCTGTTTCTCGCGGGGGTGCTGCCGGGCATCATGCTGGCCGTGGTGGCGGCCGGCTACGTGATGGTTTATGCCAAGATCCGCATGGTGCCGCTCACCGACCCGGCACGCTGGATCAACTTCCTGCAGTCCACGCGCGATGCGAGCTGGTCCCTGGGTGCTCCTGTGGTGATTCTCGGCGGTATCTATGGGGGCGTCTTTACACCCACCGAGGCTGCGGGTGTGGCCGTGGTCTACGCGATGCTCGTGTCGCGCTACGTCTATCACGAGATGACGTGGGCTGACCTGTGGAGAGTGACCCGCAGTTCGATGTATCTCGTGTCGCAGGTCATGATCATCGTTGCTGCGGCCGGGCTCTATGCCTGGCTGGTCACCACGAGTGGCGCGCCGCAGCGGCTTGTTGCGCATGTACAGAGCCTCGGGCTTCCCTTGTGGCAGTTGCTGGTGGCCTTCAACGTCCTCCTGCTGGTGGTGGGGTCTCTGGTCGAGCCTCCCGCGGCCATCCTCATTCTCACGCCCCTCTTCCTGCCGGTGGTGCAGGCAGCTGGCATCGATCCGATTCACTTTGGCATCATCATCACGATGAACCTTGCCATCGGCATGTTCACGCCGCCGTTCGGGCTCAATCTCTTCGCGGTGAACGCGCTCTTCCGGGTGCCGCTGCAGTCGCTCTACAAGGGTGTGCTGCCCTTGCTGCTCCTCTACCTGTGCGTGCTGATGCTGATTACCTACATTCCCTGGTTCTCGCTGGCACCGCTCGCCCTCCTGCGCTAGCCGACGGCGTGCGTGCGCCGCGGGCTGCAAGCCTTGCAGTCTCCGCGCGCCGCAGCCTGCGTGAGCCGTCGCCTGGTGCCGTCAGCGAGCACCGTTGATCGCCTTCACCAGGGCCACCGGGCTCACCGGCACGTTGCGAATGCAGATGCCGAAAGGCTCGAGGGCGTTTTCGATGGCCGATGCGATCGCTGCGGCCGCGGGAATCGTGCCGCCTTCACCGACACCCTTGACCCCGAGCGGATTGATCGGTGATGGGGTTTCGTGGAACAGCATCTCGATGGGCGGGGTTTCGACCGAACCAGGCAGGATGTAGTCGGCAAACGTGGTCGTCAGGGGTTGACCTTCCGTGTCATAGCCCATGAATTCGTAGAGTGCGTTGCCGATACCGTGCACGATGCCGCCTTGCACCTGTCCCTCGACGATCAGCGGATTGACCAGTTTGCCGGCGTCCTGGAGGGCCACGTAACGCAGGATCCTCACGGCGCCGGTTCCGACATCGACTTCGACTTCCACCACATGAAAGGCGTTGGCATAGGCCAGCGCATCGATGCGGTGGTTCACGGTGGATTCCAGACCTGGCTCCACCCCTTCGGGGAAGGCGTATCCGGGGAGTCCACGCAAGCGCCCGGCAATCGCGCCGAGTGTGATCGCGTGATCGGGGACCCCTTTCAGTTGCACCTTGCCATCGCGCAGTTCAAGGTCACCCTCGGCGGCTTCCAGGACGTGGGCTGCCACACGCAAGGCTTTCTCGCGCACTGCACGCGCCGCCAGCAGCACTGAGGTGCCGGCCGTGATCATCTGCCGACTCGCGTAGCCACCGAGGCCGAGCGGCACCAGGCCCGTGTCGCCTGCAATCACGTCGACGTCTTCGGCACGCACCCCGAGCGTCTCGGCACACACCTGGGCAAGGCCGGTGCGGATGCCCTGGCCCATCGCCAGCGCTCCGGTGTAGACGCCAATCTTGCCCGCTGGCGTGATCCGTACCGAACCCGATTCGAACGGGCCGCGACCCGTGCCCTTCACACCGTGGGCGATCCCGATGCCGATGTAGCGCCCCTGGGCGCGTGCTTGTGCCTGTCGCTGGCCGAAGCCGGCGTAATCCGCATGCGCCAGGGTCTTCGCCTGGCAGGCGGCGTAGTCGCCGCTGTCATAGACCACCGGGCCTCCGGCCCGATTGCGCAGACCCATTTCGTACGGGAATCGATCGGCGGGTATCAGGTTGCGGCTGCGCACCTCGGCGCGATCGAGTCGGAGTTCGCGCGCGACGCGGTCCATCAGGCGTTCCATCACGAACGCGCTTTGCGGGTAGCCTGCCCCCCGCACGGGAATCACTGGGGGCTTGTGCGTCTGCACCACCAGTACGTCCATGTCGTAGGCTGGCAGCATGTAAGGCCCGGGGAGCGTCGTGGCGGAGTTGTGCGGCACGTTGTAGCTGTGGGGCGCGTAGGCGCCCTGATCCTGCAGCATCGCACCGCGGATGCCGAGCAGTCGTCCATCGCGATCGACGGCTACTTCGACGTCCCAGTACTGGTCGCGCTCCTGGATGGCCGAGATGAAGTGCTCGCGGCGGTCTTCGATCCAGCGCACGGTGCGGCCCAGAGCGAGTGCCACGGCCGGCAGCACGATTTCCTCGGGGTAGACGAGGTTCTTGGTGCCAAAGCCGCCCCCAACCTCCGGTGCAATGACCCGGATGGTGTCGATGTCGATGCGCAGTGCCTCGGCCAGAGTGCGCGCAAGGTCGTGCGACTTCTGGGTCGATGACCAGAAGGTGAGCGTTCCGAGCAGCGGGTCAGGGCGTGCGATGGCCCCGCGGGTTTCCATCGGGTGCCCGGCGCCTCGGTGCTGCTCGAGCACTTCGCGGTAGACCGCATGGGCCGAGGCAAAGGCTCCGGCGCAGTCGCCATAGCCAACGTGGAGGCGCTTGAGCAAGGGGGTGCCCGATTCACGGGCATCGCGAAACTCGGCGATCACCGGCAGAGGCTCCCAGTCGATCTCGACCTGGCCAGCTGCATCCTCGGCTTCACGCGGGGTGGCGGCCACGACGACGGCGACTGCCTCGCCGACAAACAGAACCTCCTCGGGTGCGAGCGTCCAGGGCATCGCGCTTGCGGGAAGTTGTCCGGCCGGAAATGCGACCGGCTGACGCAATTGCGCCAGGTGCGGTGCGAGGTCGGCGGCACCCCAGACCGCAGCGACACCTGGCATGGTGCGGGCTCGGGTACAGTCGATCGAACGGATGCGCGCATGTGCAAGGGGTGATCGCACAAAGACGGCGTGTAGCGCGTCGGGCACCGGCACATCGGCGAGGTAGCAGCCCGCACCGCGCAGGAGTTTTGGATCTTCGATGCGTCGTACGCGTTCGCCGATGACGCGGCGTGCTGGGTCAGTGGCGTGGGTGGTGCTCATGGGCGGTCGTTCAGTGTCGGTTGAGGTTGGCGTGTCGACCCGGATGGTCGCGATCGAACCGTGGTCGTGCCGGATCGGCGAAGTCTACCGATGCGCCCGGAGGCGCGATCGGCCCATGCGACGACCGTGATCGGTCGATGACAGCTCCTGCTCAGTCGATCAGGGTGCGCGGAAACATCGCGTGCACACCCTTGTTGCCATCGACGATCTGGGTTATGTGCAGGTCACAGGCAAGGCTGCAGGTGGTGTAGGCATCGAGCGCCGACCAGCCCTTGAGTTCGCCCAGCCACGAAATCATGTCGCGCAATGCCTCGCGCGCTGCGTTGTCCAGGTCCGGATCGAAGGCCATGCTGATGTAGTGTGTGGGTGTGATGGCCCTCGGGCGCCTCAGCGTGCCGCCTGTCACGCGGGCATCGCCGGGCGTGGTCTTCGGCGCCTTGTGCAAGCGGAAGGTGAGTTCGCCCGTCAGCGCGGTCTCGAGCGCGGTGAGGCAGACCTCGCCATCGCCTTGCACTGCATGACCATCCCCGGCCGAGAAGAGTGCGCCTTCGACCTGCACCGGCAGAAAGAGGCTCGACCCCGCCACGAGCTCCTTGTTGTCGATATTGCCGCCGTATTCGCGCGGTTCGACGCTCGACACACGCCCGTAGGCGGCCTGTGGGGCTACTGCCATGATGCCGAAGAAGGGACGCAGCGGAATGGTCGGGCCCCAGGGCAGCGTGCAGGTGCGGTTCGCGCGGTCGATCGGGATGTTCATGACCCGAGTCAGTGGAAAGTCGTCGGGCAGGCCGCCCTTGAGCGGGCGCACCGAGTTGTAACCCCAGTCCTGACGCAACTCGATCTCGCGAATCTGCACTTCGAGCGTATCGCCCGGTTCGGCCCCCTCGATCCAGATCGGGCCGGTGAGAATGTGCGGCCCCATCTGCGGCTTGCACTGCTCGACGATGGCACGGTGTTCGGGCAGTACCTTGTCACCGGCGCGTTCCGACTCTTCACGCGATCCGGACACCGTACCGATGCTCAGGGTGTCGCCCGGGCGAATGCGCAAGACCGGTGGCAGGCTTGCATCGAAGTGGCCCCAGTGGATCGTCTCGGGCGTTGCGGTAATCGAGTGGTGGGCCATGCGACAGGAGTCCTCGGAAGTGTGCGTCAGTGGTGGCGGGGGCGGATGGCGGGTGCCATCTCGGCCGGGCCCGCTCGTGCCGCGACCGGTGCCGGCGAACTGACGGCGCCGGATACGCGCCACGATCGAGGGTAGCCTCTTTTCGGTGTGCTGTTCAAGCCTGCCCTGTTCCTGCCATGCCGGCGCCCGCGCAAGGCATTGGGTCGACAAGGGTTTCGGCGCGGGTGTAACCTCGCCCAGGACCTTGTTGCAATGATGGAGAGCACGACCATGCAATTCGACCTTCTTCTTCGCGGTGGGCTGGTCATCGATCCGGCCAACGGCATCAACGGCGTGCGTGATGTCGCCATCAAGGCCGGGCGTATCGCGGCCGTTGGAGAGTCGATCGCACCCACCACGGCCCAGTCGGTCATCGACGTCCGAGGCAAACTCGTCACGCCCGGTCTCATCGACACCCATGCCCACGTCTTTCAGTATGTGACGGGGCGCTTCGGGCTCGAGGCCGACATGTGCGGTATTCATTCGGCTGTCACCGGACTGATCGATCAGGGCGGCCCATCCTGCATCACGATGCCGGCCTTTCGTCATCACGTGCTCGAAGCCAAGCGCTCGAAGATCTACACCTACATGTCGACCTATCTGGTCGGGGGGATGGAGGGCCATTACTACCCCTCGCTGCATCAGCCCGACACGATGGATGTCGACGCCACGGTGCGCTCGGCGATGGAAAACCGCGACTGCGTCATCGGATTCAAGGCGCATGCCGAGGTGGGTGGTTTTGCCCGCTGGGGCCTCAGCGGGATGCAGAAGGCCGCCGAGATGGGGCGCCAGACCAGCCTGCCGCTCTACATCCATTTCGGGCAACTCTGGCCGCTGCCCGAGAGCGGTGACAACGGGGTCGACCCGGATACCATCATCGAGCAGGTGATGCCGCTTCTGAAGCCGGGTGACATCCTCGCTCACCCCTTTACCCGGCATCCGGGCGGTTTTGTCGACCGCAACGGGCGGGTGCATGCGATCGTGCGCGAGGCGATCGACAAGGGACTGCGCATCGACGTGGGGCACGGTTCGCACTTCAGCTTCAAGATGGCGCGCATTGCCCTCGAAGCCGGGATCGAGCCCGATACGCTCGGCGCCGACATGCACGGCTACAACACCGATGTGCCCGATCCGGCGCTGGCGGGCACCCCCGACACGCACCCCGACAAGGAGCACATGTTCTTCGGTGCGGTGAAGTTCTCGATGGTCTCGGCCATGACCTCGATGCTCGCGCTCGGCATGCCGCTGGAAAAAGTCGTGGCGATGTCCACCTGGAATCCGCAGCGCTACTTCGGGCTGCCGGATACCTTCGGGCATATCGGGGTTGGTGCACCCGCAGACATCAGCGTGCTGAACGACGAACGCGGTCGTTTCGTCCTGCGCGACAACGAAGAGACCCAGGTGGTGACCGATCGCATCCTCACGCCCGCATTCTGCCTCCTCGATGGCGTACGCATCGACGCCAATTCGCCGATTCTGCCGATGATGCAGGCGGCCTGAACCAGCGGTTTCCGGTGGCGGTCGGACCCATCGGGCCGATCGTGCAGCCATACCATGTGCAGAGGGTGATGATCATGAACGACACGGCGCTCGCCGCCCTGCATCGGGCCCGCCCGATGTTGCATGGCATTGTCACGGCGGGCGAGGCGCTGGGCCTCGGGCATGACACGCTCCTGCATGCGGGGCCGCCCCTGGCTCGGCCCGAGGCGCCCTGTGCGCCGCTCGCGGCATCGCTCGAACTGGCGCTCGTGCACGATCGTGGCATCGATGCCGCAGCGGCGAATGCACTCATCATCGGCCGTGGTGTCGAGCTTGCGCCGGCGCAATCCTTCGGTGTGGCAACGCCGCTCGCGCATGTCGTGAGTGCGGCAACGCCGTTGTGGCGGGTGCGCTCGGGTAACGACATGGGCTACGCGCCATTGGGTGCGGTCGGTGGCCCCGACTTGCGGGTGGGCAAGCGCGACCCGGTGATTCTGGAGCGACTGCGTGATCGCGATCTGCGGTTGCGCCCGGTGCTCGAGGCCGCGCTCGCGCTCGAGGGCCCGATCGATCTGCTCGAGATTGCCCTGGGTGGCCTCGCTGCGGGTGACGATCTGCACGCGAGCAGCGTGCATGCCACCGGCCTCCTTGCCGCCGAACTCCATCGCCGCCTGCGCCTCTGTGGTCCAGCCCTCGAGGCGCAGCGCGTCTGGCTGGCCGAGAGCCTTGCGCGTACGCCACTTTTCTTTCTCACGCCCTGGATGGCGGCCTGCCGTGCGATGGCCGCCGGCATGGAGGCCACGGGCGAGGGCACTCTGGTGACCCGACTGGCCGGGAATGGCGAGGCGGTGGGTATCGCGCTCTCGGGGAATGCGCAGACCTGGCATTGCCTGCCTGCCACGGCACCCGTGGGGCCACGCCTGCCAGGCGTGTCGGTGGATGCCCCGGTGCTGGGTGCGATCGGCGACAGTGGCATCGTCGATGCGCTCGGCTTCGGCGGCATGGTGCTGCATCTGGCGGGCGATACACGGCCGCAACTGGAACCCTTCCTTGCCCCGGACACCCCGAGCGATCTGCAGGCGCTGCTCTGCCAGTCTCATCCCGCGCTGGCCGCGATCGGGGCTCGAAGCGGGCTCGATGCGCAGCAGGTGGTGAGCCGTCGGCTTGCGCCCGCCGTAGCCATCTCGATGCTGGACGCGGGCGGTACCCTCGGTATTCTCGGGCGGGGCATCTTTCGGCCCCCGGTGGCGCTCTTTGAAGCGGCACTGGCCGAGCCGCTGCTGGCTGGAGCGCCTCTTGCGCGGATCTTGGCCAAGGGCTGAGGTGGGCGCGCTTTGCCGGTCGCCCGGCGATGCTGCGCTGTCTGGCGTTGCGCAGCGTGCAGGCGCCGGGGGGGCTCGCGACGGTCGGTGCAACCCGTTGTTCGCAACGGCGATCGGCCTTGCTATAGTTGCTTCCGTCCGCCGGGGGTTTCACGATGTGTGGTCCGCCTCGTGGATGAGGTTTGGGCGTCTTCTGGCGGCCCTCGTCTGACCCGCTGTCGGGTCGGCGACCTCTGAGAACATCGAGTGGGAGACACCCTTCATGACGGTCAGAAGTACGGCAATCGCGCTCGCATGGGCGGCATTCGGGCTGGCGGCGTCGGCGGTTCAGGCGCAAGGCACGGTGGCCACATGGCCCGCTCGCCCGATTCATTTCGTGATTCCGTTTTCCGCCGGCGGTGGTAACGACATCGTTGCCCGCGTGATCGCGAGCAAGATGAGCGAGTCGCTCGGCCAGCCCATCATCATCGACAACAAGCCGGGTGGCCAGGGCATCATCGCGGTCGAATTCGTGCAGCGTTCCGCCCCCGACGGTTACACCGTGCTGGTGGGGCCGAGCGGCCCGATGACCGGGAATCCGGCAACCTACAAGCGTCTGCCGTACCAGACCTTGCGTGACTTCACGCCAGTGACCATGATCGGGTCGTTTCCTCTCGTCCTTGTGGTGAATTCTGCGCTTCCGGTTCGCACCGTTCAGGAACTGATCGACTACGCCAAGGAACGCCCGAACGCGGTCAACTACGGCTCGACGGCAGCGCTTTTCCAGTTGACCTCGGAACTGTTCAACCAGAAGACCGGCACGCGCTTTGCGCACATTCCGTACAAGAGCAGCGGCGACTTCGTGAACGCGGTGCTCTCCAACGAGATCACGATTGCGTTCGCTGACCCGCCGCCCGCCTCAGGACCGATCAAGGCGGGCCGTCTCCGGGCTCTTGCCATCACGGCCTCGCAGCGACACCCGGCCTGGGACCTCCCGACCATGAGCGAGGCGGGCGTCTCCGACATGGGGTTCAACATCTGGATGGGGCTTTTCGTGCCGGTGGCCACGCCGGCCCCGATTGTCAGGCGCATCCGCGATGACATGGTGAAGGCGATCAACCTGCCCGACGTGCGCGAGCGTTTCGCGTCATTGGGCGTCGATCCGTCGGGCATGCCGGGCGAGGAGTTCGCGAAGATCATCGCGGCCGATATCGTGCGGTGGACTCAGGTGGCCAAGGTGGCCAACATCGCTTCAGACTGAACGGACGACCTCGCCACTCGGTCAGGGGCGCTTCGGTTCAGGGCAGGCGTACCGGCAGGCGCTCGGCGAGTGGTGCAAGCGGGCCGAAGCGGGACGCGAGTTCCGAGAACCGTCGCTCCCCGCGCAGCAGCCGCTCGACCCCGCCCCAGACCCGGCGCGAGCGCGTCGGCAACAGGTGACAAAGGCGCGGCCACCACAGGTAGAGGTGGGCCCAGCGCCGCGCGGCCAGCAGATCGGGCATGAGTTCGGTTTCGATCGCCCGCTCGTAGCCGAGTGCGGTGCCTTGCGACAGATGGCTCGCCACGCGCCGCGCCGCGATGCCGCCGCTGCGCAGAGCCCAGTAGATGCCTTCGCCGGTGAATGCTTCCACCAGGCCCGCTGCATCACCCGTGAGCAGCACGTGTCCCCACTCGATGCGATCACCTGGCGCGCGCAGGGGAAGCACGAACCCCACACGGCGCACGGTCGTGGCACTTGCCCCCACGGTTTGCAGGCGATGTCGTTCAGCATAGCCGCGCAACACACTGCCGCGCGTGCCGGGCCCGCAGATGGCACCGACACCGATGTTCAGGCGGTCGCCTTTCGGAAAGACCCAGCCATAGGCGCCCCGCAGGGTGCCGATGTCGAGTTGCAGGCGATCGTGCCAGCGTTCGAGTTGTGCGGCATCGGCTGCGATGTCGGCTTCGATGGCAGGCATGAGGTGCCGGGTCCGCAAGGCCCCGAGCAGTCGTGCCGATTGCCCGTTGGCACCATCGGCACCGATGGCAATGCGTGCGCGGAGGCTGCCCCGCGACGTCTGCACCGTGACGCCCGCCGCGTCCTGCGAGAGACCTTCGAGCGCGGTTTCGTCCATCAGGGTTACGCAACCGGTTCCAAGCGCTTTTTCGACCAGGAATGCGTCAAAGCGAGCCCGTTGCACCATGCCGACCAGCAGGCGTTCGCCACCCCGTTCGACGGGGGTACCAAGGCGCCAGCGCAGTTCGACCGTGCGTATCCGCTGTTCGATCACGCTGTCGAGGTCAAAGGGCAGCAACGGCAGCACCTTCGCAGTGAGGCCGCCGCCGCAGGGCTTGTCGCGCGGCAGTTTCGCCCGCTCGATCAGCAGGGTCCGGATACCCTGTCGCCCCAGTTCGAAGGCGGCAATGGCGCCGGCGGGTCCGGTGCCGATCACGATCACATCATGGCGCTTGGCGTCGATCATGCGCGGCAGTGTGTGCATAGGGGGCCAGGCGGCAAGTATAGCCAAGCTGGCCAGGTCGGCCGCGCACCTGGCGATATCCGCTGCCGATGCCCGGTTGTTACACCGCCGGCGCCCGATCGAGCCTGCCGGCGTCGCGAGGGTGTCGGGTAGAATCAGGCGCTTCGCTTGCCGGGCTTTTTCCGTATGCGTGCCTCAACTCCTCGTTCGCGTTTTCGTGCCCTGCTGGCAGGCTCCCAGTGTGTCTATCCGGCCTCGGTGCACGATCCGCTGTCGGCGCGTCTCGCCGAGGACATCGGCTACGAAGTCGGCATGCTGGGCGGATCGACCGCCGCGCTTGCGGTGCTCGGCTCGCCCGATCTCGTGCTCCTCACACTGACCGAATTTGCCGAGCAGGCGACGCGCATCTGTCGCGCTACCCGGATGCCGGTGCTCGCCGATGCCGATCACGGTTACGGCAACGCGCTCAATGTGCGTCGCGCCGTTGAGGAGCTCGAACGCGCGGGACTGGCGGGCATCACCCTCGAGGATACCGAGCTGCCTTCGCCCTACGGGCCGAGCGAGGCAACGCGCCTGCACTCGATCGAGGAGGGAGCAGGCAAGCTGCGCGCTGCGGTCGACGCGCGATCCGATCCCGATTTCATGCTCCTGGGACGCACCAGTGCCCCTTCGGTGACCGGCCTCGATGACACGCTGCGCCGGGTCGAGGCCTATGCCAGAACCGGTGTCGACGCCATCTTCCTGGTGGGCGTGAAGACAATCGAGGCCCTCGCGGCCGTCTCCGCCGCCTGCGATCTGCCGCTCGTGCTGGCAGGGGCGACACCATCGGCCACGCGGGAGACCCTCGCGCAGTACCGTGTGCGGATATGCCTGCAGGGACATCACCCGATACAGGCGGCCATCAAGGGCATGCACGATGTCCTGCGCGCCTTGCGCGATGGCGTGCCACCGGCCGAACTCACCGGGTTGGCGAGTGCCGATCTGGTGCGTCGCACGACGCGCGAGGCCGATTATCGCGCCTGGGGACGTGCGTTCCTCGGCCGCGACGATCACGATTGAAGACGGCCTAGGCGCCAGGTGCCGTTTGAGCCTGGCATCGCATCCTCGCGGGGGTGCCCAGGGCGCGAAGCAGGCATCGGCCAGTCGGCCACCTCAGCAACGATTGCAGGAAGCGACAGCGTGGACAAATCCGGTATTGATTCGAGGGGCGCACGATCGGGCGCCGAGAAGTTTGGCGCTTCACGATCAGCCATGGGGGGCAGCGGCGGCATCGGTCAGTCGGTCACGCGCGAGGAGGATGCGCGGTTTCTGACCGGACGCGGGCGTTACGTGGCCGACATCAATCTGGCCGGGCAGGCGTGGGGCGTGGTGGTGCGTTCACCGCATGCCCATGCGGCCATCCGCTCGATCGACACGGCTGCCGCCCGTGCGATGCCCGGTGTCGTGGGGGTCTTCACGGCCGAGGACCTGGGCGATGACCTTGGCACCACGGCGGTGGCCTTCAAGCGGGTGCGGCCCGACGGCAGCCCGATCTTCTGGCGTGCCTACCCGGGACTTGCGCGGGGCGAGGTGCATCACGTGGGCGACCCGGTGGCGTTTGTCGTAGCCGAGCGGCTCGATCTGGCCCGCGACGCTGCCGAGCAGGTGCTGGTCGATTACGACGCAAGATGCGCCGTGGGCGATCTCGAGCATGCCCTCGCCCCAGGTGCACCGGCGGCCTGGCTCGAATGCCCCGACAACATTTCGCATGTACATGACATCGGTGATCGGGCAGCAACCGATGCGGCATTTGCCTCGGCGGCGCATGTGGTGCGCAGCCGCTACCGGGTGAGCCGCGTGCATGCGCAGTACATGGAGCCGCGCGCAGCCATCGGCAGTTACGACGCGATCGACGGCCGATTCACGCTTTACTGCGATGCGCAGCAACCGCATCGGGTGCGCGACATCCTCGCGCGCGAGATCTTCCGGATACCCACCGGGCGCGTGCGCGTGGTGGGTGTCGACATTGGCGGGGGCTTTGGAGGCAAGGGCCCGCAGATGCTCGAATTTCGTCTGCTTCTCTGGGCCTCGCGTCGTCTGGGGCGCCCGGTGAAGTGGCAGTGCGAGCGCAGCGAGTCGCTCCTCTTCGACGAGCATGCACGCGACAACATCCACGAGGCCGAACTGGCCCTGGATGCTCAGGGTCGGTTTCTCGCCTTGCGCTCGCACTGGATCGCCAATGTGGGCGCCTATGTGAGTTCCGACCGCAACATCCAGGCCAGTTTTCAGAACACGCCCGGCATGGTCGGGGTGTACGATTTTCCGACCGCGCACGTGCGCTTCACCTGCGTGCTCACCAATACGCCGTCGCTCGCGCCGTATCGCGGGGCCGGGCGCCCCGAGGCGAGCTACGTGATCGAGCGCCTGATCGATGACGCGGCAGCGCAACTGGGGATGGATCGGGTGGCACTGCGTCGTCGCAACATCCTCTCACCTGCGCAGTTGCCCAAGGTCACGGCGCTGGGCTACCACTACGATTGCGGCGAATTCGAGCGTTGCATGGACATGGCGCTCGAGATGGGTGACTGGAACGGTTTTGTCGCGCGGCGCGAGGCCTCGCGTGCGCGGGGGCTGCTGCGTGGTATCGGATTGTCCAACCCGATCGAGCGTGCAGCCTCACCCGGCATGGAGTACGCCGAAATCCGCTTCGACACGCGGGGTCGTGCTACTGCGCTCATGGGCAGCAAGAATCATGGCCAGGGGCACGAGACGGCTTTCAAGCAGGTGCTCGCCACGCATCTGGGCATGGCCGCGGCTGACATCGATTATGTCGATGGCGATACTGACCGGGTGGCCTTCGGGGTGGGCACCTTCGGCTCGCGCTCGGCGGTGACGGCCGGCACGGCGCTGGTGATTGCTGCGGGCAAGGTGATCGAGAAGGGGCGCCTGATTGCCGCGCACCTGCTTGAAGCTGCCAGCGGCGATGTGACTTTCGAAGCGGGCACCTTCCGCATCGCAGGTACCGATCGCCAGGTGAGCCTGAAGGAGGTGGCCATCGCGGCGTTCCAGCCCGAGCGACTGCCCGCCGGGGTCGAGCCCGGGCTGTTCGAGAACGGCATGTTCTCCCCGGAGGACAACACCTACCCTTATGGGGCGCATGTGTGCGAGGTCGAGATCGATCCGCAGACGGGCACACTCGAAATCGTGCGCTATGTCGTCGCCGACGATGTCGGCACGGTGATCAACCCTCTGCTTGTGAAGGGCCAGATTCATGGTGGTATCGGACAGGGTGGCGGGCAGGTACTGATGGAGCGCGTCGTGTACGACCCGGAGACGGCACAACTCATGACCGCCTCCTTCATGGACTACGCGATGCCGCGCGCCGCCGACTTTTGCGACATCGAGATTGCCGGGATCGAGGTGCCGACCGATCGCAACCTGCTTGGGGTGAAGGGTGCCGGTGAGGCGGGCGCCGTGGGGGCCGTGCCGGCACTGATGAATGCCATCATCGATGCGCTGGCGCCCCTGGGCGTGACCGAATTCGAGATGCCTGCGACGCCCGAACGGGTGTGGCGAGCGATTCAGACTGCCCCGCGTCAGCCTTGATATGGTCAGATGCGCAAATTGCAAGAGCTCGCTTAAACTGCGAGGCAGTGCGATCTGGCGGGCGCGCCCGCGACAAGAACTCATGACAGGAGAAGGACGATGATCAGGCTCGTAGTGAACGGTCAGGCCCGTCAGGCGGATGTCGAGCCCGAGATGCCCCTGTTGTGGGTCCTGCGGGATGAACTCGATGTCAAGGGGCCCAAATATGGCTGTGGCATTGCCCAGTGCGGCTCCTGCACCGTGCTTCTGGACGGTGCGCCGGTGCGCTCCTGCTCGGTGCCGGTGGCTGCGGTTGCCGGCAAGAAGATCACCACCATCGAGGGGCTGGCGCAGAACGGCGTCATGCATCCGGTGCAGAAGGCCTGGATCGACCACGAGGTGCCTCAGTGCGGGTACTGCCAGGGTGGGCAGATGCTTGCAGCGGTTTCTCTCCTGCAGAAAAAGCCGAAGCCCACCGACGCCGATATCGATGCGGCCATGACGAACATCTGTCGCTGTGGCACCTACGCCCGGATTCGCACCGCGATCCACGCTGCCGCAGCCGCGGCAACTGCCAAGCGCGTCTGAGGAGGCCTGCCATGAACGACATCAGCAACATTTCGCGTCGCGAGTTCCTCAAGGATTCAGCTCTGGCGGGCGCAGGTCTGGTCGTGGGGTTTCATGTACCCACCGCCGGTGCTCAGACTGGCGCGCCCGGCATTTCGGGCGTCGAGGTCAATGCCTGGGTGGTGGTGCGCCCTGACAACACCATCATCATCCGCTACGCCCGATCGGAGATGGGGCAGGGCAGCCTCACCTCGGCGCCGATGCTGGTCGCCGAAGAACTCGACTGCGACTGGAAGCAGGTGAGCGTCGAATACGCATCGACCAATGAACACATCCGGCGCAATCGCATCTGGGGCGGCATGGCTGCGGTTGGCAGCCAGACCATTCGTCTTTCGCAGGACTACCTGCGCAAGGGCGGCGCTGCCGCACGCCAGATGCTCCTCACCGCAGCGGCGAAGCGCTGGGCGGTAGCCGAGTCCTCTTGCAGCGTGGCCGGTGGCGTCATCACCCATGTGCCCAGCGGACGCACGCTCACCTTCGGTGATGTGGCGATCGAAGCCTCGAAGCTGCAGCCTCCCAAGGAGGTGAAGCTCAAGGATCCCAAGGACTGGAAGCTTGCGGGTACCTCGGTCAAGCGGTTGGACATCCCCGATACCGTCATGGGACGCCAGCGCTACGGCGTCGACGTGCAGTTGCCCGGCATGCTCTACGCGGCCGTGGCGCAGTGCCCGGTGTTTGGCGGTACGGTCAAGTCCTTCGATGCGGCGGCCGTGCAATCGCGGCGTGGCATCCGCAAGGTGTTCACGATCGATTCGGGCAAGGTGCTGGTGGTCGTGGCCGACAACTGGTGGCGTGCCAAGGAAGCCCTGAAACTCGTCCCGGTCGAGTGGGATGTGGGTGCCAATGGCAAGGTCACATCGGAGAGCATCCGCGGTTTCCTGAAGGCCGGCCTGGATGTCCCCACGGTACCGGTCGCGAAGAAGACCGGTGACGCCGATCAGGCAATGGCCGGTGCTGCCAAGGTGCTCGAGGCCGAGTACTACACACCCTACCTGTGCCACGCACCGATGGAACCCATGGGCTGCACGGCACGCATTGCCGATGGGCGAGTGGATGTCTGGTGTTCGACCCAGACCGGTGAAGGCACGCTTGCCACCGCTGCGGCGGCGGCCGGTGTGCCGCTCGATCAGGTCGAGGTCTACAAGATGCAGAACGGCGGCGGCTTCGGTCGTCGAGGCGGCTCGCAGGACTTCACCCGTATCGGTGTTCTCATCGCGCGCGAGTTTCCGGGTGTGCCGGTCAAGTCACTGTGGTCACGCGAAGAGGACACACAGCACGACTTCTATCGTCCGGCCGCTCTCTACCGGCTGAAGGCAGGCCTGGATGCGGCCGGCAAGCCGGTGGCTTTCAAGGCCCGGGTGGCTGCGCCCTCGATCTTTGCCACGCTGTTGCGCTTGCCGCTCAAGGATGGGATCGACAATTCGGCCATGGAAGGCTTTGCCGAGTTTCCCTACCAGATTCCGAATGTCCTCAACGACTACGCACAGCGCGACACGCATGTGCCGGTGGGATTCTGGCGTACGGTGGGCTGGTCGCAGAACCCGTTTGCGCGCGAGTGCTTCATCGACGAGATGGCGGTTGCGGCTGGCCGCGATCCGTTCCAGTTCAGGCGTGAACTGCTTGCGCACGAGAAGCGCCCTCTGGGCATTCTCGAAGCGGTGGCCAAGGCTGCCGATTGGAGCAAACCCCTGCCACCCGGGGTGTTCCGCGGGATCGCGGTGACCGAGCCCTACGCGGCCTTCACCGCAGCGGTGATCGAAGTGTCGGTGAGTGACAAGGGCGAGGTGAAGATCCATCGCATCGTGCAGGGTATCGACTGTGGCTATGTGGTGAACCCCGACAACATCGTCGCTCAGATCCAGGGCTCGGTGGTTTACGCGCTCACGGCCATCGGTCGCGGTGAGATCACGATCAAGGATGGCCGTGTCGAGCAGTCGAATTTCGTCGACTACCCGATGATGCGCATCTCCGACATGCCCAAGGTGGAAGTGGTGATTGCGCCCACCGGCGGTTTCTGGGGTGGGGTGGGCGAGCCGGCTCAGGCGCCGATTGCCCCTGCTCTGTGCAACGCCATCTTCGCTGCCACCGGCAAGCGGATTCGTTCGCTGCCGCTGAGTCACCATGGCCTCACGCTGGTGAAGGCCTGAGGCGGGGTTCACTGACATGACCGGGCCGATAGACTTCACCCGCCGCGCTGCCCTTGCGGGCGCCGGCGGCGCCTTGCTGGCAGGCCTGCCGTTCGGGTCCTGGGCGCAGTCGCCGCTGCTCAAGCCCAGCCCGATTGGCGGCACGGGTACCAGCCTTACCGACTTTCTCACCGGCGGTACGCCAGTGAGGCTGGGTCGCGTGCGGCTCGACCTGCCGGTGTTGGCCGAGAATGGCAACTCGGTGCCGATGACGGTCACGGTCGACAGCCCGATGACATCTGGCGACCATGTGAAGGCCATTCATCTGGTATCGGAGCGCAACCCGGTGCGGCTGATGGCGAGCTTTCACCTGGGACCCTGGTCGGGCAAGGCCGAGGTTGCCTCGCGTGTGCGGCTGGCTGGATCGCAGCGCGTGTTTGCCTTGGCCCAGATGTCTGATGGCAGTTTCTGGCTCGGCCTGGCCGATGTCATCGTCACGCTGTCGGCCTGCATCGATGAAAGCTGACCCGTTTCCCATGATCGCGAAGAGGGTGTCATGACGGCACGCGTACAGGTTCCGGCACGGATCGCCCGAGGCGATGTGATTCAGGTGCGGTTGCTGGTTCAGCATCCGATGGAAACCGGCTATCAGCGCGATGACGTGGGCAATGTCATTCCGCGCAACACCATTCGCACCTTGAGTTGCCGGTTTGACGGGCAGGAGGTATTCAGGGCCGACCTCTCCTCGGGCGTCGCGGCCAACCCCTATCTGCAGTTCCCCCTGCGGGTCTCGGGTCCGGGTACGCTGGCGTTTTCCTGGGTCGATGATGCCGGTGTCGAGGGCACGCACAATCAACCGCTGGAGGTCACCGGCTGAGCCGGTTGTCCGTCGCGCACAACAACAGGGAGACATATCGATGGCCAACAGTCATCTGCTGGTCGGCCAGGGGCCGCGTCGCGTCATTGCACTGCACGGGTGGTTCGGCAGCGCGAGCGGCTGGGGTCCGATGGTCGAATCGCTCGATACCGAAGCGTTCACCTACGCCTTCATGGACTATCGCGGCTATGGCGCCTCACAGTCGGTGACCGGCGAGTTCTCGATGGCGGAGATCGCAAGCGACACCCTCGCGCTTGCCGATCAACTGGGCTGGGATCGCTTCAGTCTTGTCGGCCATTCGATGGGTGGCATGGCCATTCAGCGCGTCCTGCTTGCCGCGCCGCATCGTGTCGAGCGCATGGTGGCCATCACGCCGGTACCGGCCTCGGGCGTTCCCTTCGACGATGCGACCTGGGGCATGTTCAGTTCGGCAGCTACCACGGCTGCGGTGCGCAAGGGCATTCTCGATTACTCGACCGGACAGCGACTGTCGGGGCGCTGGCTCGATCGCATGACAGCCCATTCACTGGCCAATGCCACCGAGGCTGCCTTTGCCGCCTATCTGGTGGCCTGGGCGAAAACCGACTTCGCGTCGCAACTGGCGGGCAATCCGATCGCGATCAAGGTGATCGTTGGAGAGCATGATCCCAGTCTGACCGCTGACGTGATGCGTGCGACTTATCTCGCTACCTACCCCAACGCCCAACTCGAAGTCATCACCAATGCCGGTCACTACCCCATGGACGAGACACCGGTGGCTCTTGCCACGAGTGTGGAGCGCTTCCTGGCGGCGTGACGGACGGGGCTGCAGCGGGCAAAAGTCGTGCCACCGGCCGGCGAGCGTAAATTGCCCATTGCAGCTTTATTGTCTTGCGTCAGTCACTTGGCGCGCGGCGAGACTCAGTTATCCACATCATCTGTGGACAACCCGAAGACCGGCGCGGCGCAATGACCGATTGACAAGCGGTTGCTTGCGTGTCGGGCGTGCGCTCTGGCGCGCAAGGGGCGCCGGGGTGGCGTCTGTTGCCCTCATTGCCATTGCCCATGCGCATTGGGATACTCTCGTCCTCTGGTCGATCGCGTGCACACCTCTCAGCCATGAAACTGCCGGCCCTTGACTACGTTCGCCCGCAAAGCCTCGATGAGGCGGTTGCCGTGTTGCGTGCCGCTGGCGGAAGCGCCAAGGTGCTGTCGGGGGGGCAGAGCCTCATGCCCACCATGGCGTTTCGCCTGGCAACGCCATCCTTGCTGGTTGATCTCGCCGGTTTGCCTGGCCTCGATCGCATCGAGGTGGCGTCCGATGGAGGGCTTCTTCTCGGTGCCCGCGTGCGCTGGGTCGACCTCGAGCAAAGTCCTCTGGTGCACACGTCGCAACCCCTTGTCGCCGCGGCCATCGAGCACGTGGCGCATTACCAGATCCGCAACCGTGGCACGGTCGGGGGCAGCCTGGCGCATGCCGACCCGGCTGCCGAGTGGCCTGGCTTGTGCGTGACCTGCGATGCCATGGTTGAAGTGTTCGGGCCCAATGGACGCGAGCGCCTGCCGGCGGCTGAATTCGTGGTGGGTCCGCTCTCGACCTGCCTTGCCGATGATCAGATCATCACGGCGATACATCTGCCAGCCTGGCCTGCCGATCGGCGCTGGGCCTTCCGGGAGTTTGCGCGCAGGCGTGGTGACTTCGCGCTCGCAGGCATGGCCCTCTTCTACGATCTGGATGCCTCCGGGCGCCTTGCCAACGTGCATGTGGGCGTGATCGGCGCCTGTCAGAAGCCACACCGCCTGACCGGTGTGGAGCAGATGCTTGAAGGGCAGGGGGCTTCCGATGCCCTGTTCGAGGCCGCCGCACGATGCGCGGCGGCCGAAGTGGATCCGCCCGCCGATCTGCATGGGTCGGCGGCGTATCGACGCGGGCTGGTTCAGACTCTTCTGGGCCGCGCGCTGGCCGAGGCCCGAGCCCGTGTTCACTGAGCCCGAGCAAGGCTCGCCGTGACCGATGCCGCGCAACGCCCGACGATGCGCAATGACTCAAGAAACGCAATGACTCAAGAAACGCAATGACTGAAGCAATCCGATGAGCGATGACACGAAGTGGGCGTTTCCCGACGACCTGCAACCGCGCGATGAAGACTGGGCATTCGATCTGGATCGCGTCTGCGACGCAGTCGTGCGCGTGCATGCAGCGTTTCCTGCTGATGCCTATACCGCCGAGACGCTGGGTGTCGATCGAACCGGCAGCGGGGTGGTGATCGGTGATGATGGTCTGGTGTTGACGGTTGGTTATCTCATTACCGAGGCGACTTCCGTATGGATCACGACGAGCAGCGGGCGCGTCGTGGCAGGCCATCCCCTGGCTTACGATCAGGCGAGCGGCTTTGGACTGGTCATGCCGCTCGGCGCGCTGGGTGTTGCGCCACTCGAATGCGGGTCGGCTGACGGTGTGGGGGTCGGTGAGCGGATGATTCTCGCGAGTTTCGGGGGCCGGGTTCACGCCTGCGTGACTCGAGTCTGCGCCCGGCAGGTGTTTGCTGGCTACTGGGAGTACCTGCTCGACGAGGCGGTGCTCACCTCGCCAGCTCACCCGCAATGGGGTGGAGCGGCGCTCATCGATACCAGTGGCCGGCTGGTGGGCATCGGCTCATTGCTCATCCCCGACGAGAGGCCTGGCGCCTCCGGCCAGTGCAATGTGAGCATTCCGATCGATCTGCTCGCGCCCATTCGGGGTGAACTCGTTTCGAGCGGACGGCGACATGCGCCTGCACGGCCCTGGCTTGGCATCTATGCGAGCGACGAGGACGGTCAGGTCACCATTGCTCAGGTTGCACGCTCGGGGCCGGCAGAACGGGCTGGCCTGCGCCGGGGGGACCTCGTGCTCGCCATTGGCGGCAAGCGGGTCAACCGGCTCGAGGACTTCTATCGCGTGGTGTGGGCGAGTGGCGATGCCGGCTGCGAACTGCTCTGCACCATCGCGCGTGAGGGATCGCCGATCACCCTGCGCATCCAATCGGGTGATCGAAGCGACCTGCTGAAGAAGCCCTTGCTCCACTGAGTTGTCCGCCGGGCTCGCGGGCGAGCCCCCGTGCTGCGGCGGGGCTTTGCCTGTCCCCTCCCTCAGCGGGCAGGTTTGTTCACTCGACCGACTGAACCTTGCGGGCGCTCTCGAGCAGTGAGCTGCGCATCAGAAACGCGCGCTGGCGGGCCGGGTCGGCTTCGATCGCGCGCAGTTCGTCGAAACGCGCCTGACGTGCTGCCGGTTCCCGCTCTTCGAGACGCTTCTTGTTGGCAATGGTCTGCTGCTGCACGTACTCGATGTTCTGCGGTCGCCGGCGTCGCTCATACCGATCGAGGAGCGCGGGTGCTGCGCCGCCGAAGGCGACCCCGTGCAGCGTGTCGACCAGTTCCATTGCATCGTGGATGCCGCAGTTGAGCCCGAGACCACCAATCGGGTTGTTCACGTGCGCGCTGTCACCTGCGAGAAAGGCGCGTCCCGCGCGAAAGCGTACGGCCACCCGCTGATGCACGTTGTAGATGTTGCGGTGAACGACCGGGTAGGGCGCCGTGCGTGGCCACACGCGATTCAGGCGCGCCTGTACCGCCTCATCCCCGAGCGCTTCCTCATCCGATTCGTCGACACGCGTCGGAAACACGGCGCGCCAGCGCCCCAGGCCGTCGTCGCCCGAGACCTTGAAGAGGTTTGTCCACTCGTCGGGGTCGGCGAAGTAGGTGCGGTGGCAGCACCCCATCTCGGCCTCGAAGTCGAAGGTCGTCGTGAGCACGATGAAGCGCTCGGGCCAGGTATAGCCTTCGAACTCGATGTCGAGCGCCTTGCGGATGGTGCTGCGGCCGCCATCGGCGCCGATGAGGTAGTCGGCCGTGACGCTGCTTGCGCCTGACGGCCCCTCGGTGCTCACCGTGACCGAGCGTTCATCCTGCACGAGGCCAGTCACCCGCGCGTTGAACCGAACCTCGACCCCGGCGCGACGCGCCAGATGCGCAAGGCCGATATTGGCCAGCTTGTGCTGCTCGGTCTGCACCACGAAGGGATAGGCCGTGTCGTTTTCGAGCAAGGCGTGGTCAAAGCGCGCGATACGGCATCGCTCGACGCGATCCCAGAATTCGAAGCGGCGTGCGACGAGCCCGGCAGCGATGAATTCGTCGATGAGTCCGACGCGGGCAATCATCTCGAGCGTCGAGGGGTGAGTGGTGGCTGCGCGTGGATTGCGATCGACGGCTGCGGCTTCCTCGAGCAGCGTGACCTGGAAGCCCTGCTGTGAAGCGTGCAGGGCAGCAACGACTCCGACCGGACCCGAACCAACGACGATGACATGCGGACTGCTCACGGGGTAGACCTCTTCGAGACAACGGATGTGGCTGATGTGACGGGAGGGCTCGGGGGCCCATTGCCGTGACGACAGGGCGTTTGACCGCCCGAACCGGTCGATCGTAGGATGGCCGCGAGTCGGGCGTCAAGGACAGATCCGCGCGTCCTGCGTCAGTCTCGCTGTCAGGAGTCCTGCCATGTCGGTGGCGTTTGCCATGCGTTGTCTGCTGAGTCTTGCCCTGCTCAGCCCGCTCTCCGTGCTTGCGCAGGCCTGGCCGCAAAAGCCCCTGCGCCTCGTGGTGCCCTTCACCCCGGGCGGTGTCACCGATGCCATCGCCCGGATGAGTGCCGAATGGCTCACGGCGCGGCTCGGGCAACCGGTCATCGTCGACAACCGGCCGGGTGCCAACGGTGCCATCGCCGCCGAGTACGTCATGCACGCCGCCCCTGATGGCTACACGCTGCTGACTGCTTCGCTGCCGCAGATGGCGATTCTGCCGCAGATGACCCGCACGCCCTACGACCCGGTGCGCGACTTTGCGCCTGTGGTGATCGTGGGATCGAACGTTCTTGCGCTCGCCGTGAACGACAGGGTGCCTTCGCGCGATCTGAAGACCTTGCTCGCGCATGCGCGGGAGAACCCGGGCAAGGTTTCCTACGCTTCGGCGGGCAGCGGCACGGTGAGTCATCTCACCCTGGCCCTCCTTCTTTCGCGGGCCGGTGTGCAGATGGAGCACGTGCCTTACAAGGGCGGCGGACCGGCGCTGGCCGATGTGCTCGCCGGGCACATCCCGATGTACTTCGGCAACCTGGCCGAGGTATTGCCGCATGCCGGCAGCCCGCGCGTGCGCATCCTTGCCGTGTCGGGCGAGCGGCGAGCGCCCGCGCTGCCCGCGGTACCGACGGTGGCCGAGCAGGGATTTGCCGGGTTTCGCACCAACACCTGGAACGGCATTGCGGCGCCCGCACGCACGCCGGTGGCGGTGATCGAGCGAATCGCCCGCGAAATCGACCTGGCCACGCGCGATGCAGGTTTCGTGGCCCGTCTCGAGGCGATCGGTGTCGATCCGGTGGGCGGTACGCCAGCGGCCTTTGCCCGCACGCTGGAAGGCGACATCCACCTCTGGAGCGAGGCGATCAAGGCCTCGGGTGCGCGGGTGGAGTAGGGGTGGGTCAGGTACCTGGCCCCATCTCGGTGACCCACATCGGTGACCCACATCGGTGACCCATGTCGGTGGCGCCACCGTCTTTCCGAATGCGCCGTCTGGGCGATACGGTACAGGCTTCAAACATCCTTGCCACCAACCATCAGGTGACCCGCCGCATGCAGCACAGCCCCGAGACCATTCTTTCTTTCTGGTTCGATGAGACGAACCCAAGGCAGTGGTGGGAGACGTCTCCGGCGTTCGATCGGCTGATCGCGGATCGATTCGGCGATCTGCACCGGGCTGCCGCTGCCTGCGAGTTGTTTGCGTGGCGCGCTACAGCCCGCGGCAGGCTGGCAGAAGTGCTGATCCTCGATCAGTTTTCACGCAACATCTACCGTGACACCGCGCAGGCTTTCGCCTGCGATCCCCTGGCTTTGGCACTGGCGCAAATGGCCGTGGCAGATCGAACGGATACCGAGCTCGACCTGAATCAGCGCGCGTTCCTGTACATGCCCTTCATGCACAGTGAGTCGCAGGCGATACACGCCGCAGCCCTGGTGCTCTTCGATGTACCCGGTATGGAGAGCTGGCTGGCATTCGAACGCAGGCACGGGGTCATCATTGATCGTTTTGGCCGGTATCCGCATCGCAATGCCGTGCTGGGGCGGGTAGCCACGCCGCAGGAAGTTGACTTTCTGACAACGCCCGGATCGTCCTTCTGAGGGCAAGACCTGCCCCCACCTGTCAGCCGATCGGGTACGCCGCCAGTTCCGCGCGACTGATCAGGCACAAGATGCCGCCATCACCGGCCTCATCCCATGTCAGCGGCAAGCCTGGCCAGCGTCGCTCCACCGCTGCGCGCTGGTGCCCGGTTTCCATCACGAGGAGGCCCTTCGGTGTGAGGTGTCGGGTTGCCTGCGCGAAGATTCGGGCTACCAGATCGAGGCCATCCCTGCCGCCGGCCAGCGCCATTTCCGGTTCGGCCCGGTACTCGGCCGGCAGGCGTGCCATTGCAGTCGCTTTCACGTACGGCGGGTTGGTCACGATGAGGTCGTAGCGCTCGGCTGCAATCGGCGCGAAAAGATCGCCCTTGTGAAGGGCTACCCGGGCCTCGAGTCCATGCATCGCGACGTTGCGCCTCGCTACCTGCAGCGCGCGCGCCGACAGGTCGATGCCATCGATCTGCGCGCTCGGAAACGCATGGGCTGCCACGATCGCCAGACAGCCCGATCCGGTGCACAGATCGAGGACGCGCTTGACCGCGCCGGGCCGCTGGATCCACGGTGCCATCTGCGCCATGAGCATGGGTGCGATGAAGGAGCGCGGCACGATCACCCGACGATCGACCTGAAAGCGCCAGGGGCCCAGCCAGGCTTCGCCCAACAGGTAGGCCAGTGGCGTGCGTGTGCCGATGCGTTCTTCGGCGATCGCATCGATGCGGCGCATCGTGGCCGCCGACACCGGGCGATCGAGCGTCTCATCGAGCAGCGTGAAGTCGAGCTTCAGCGCCCAGGCCACGAGCCAGAAGGCCTCGGTCTCGGCATCGGTGGCCCCATGGCCATGGTGCAGTCGGGCCCGCCGGAAACGGTGTGCGAGACTGTCGATGACCGAACCGGCACGGGTATCGCGGGTCACGCTGGCCGGCTGGCCCGTCGTGACACCGCGCTGAGGCGTTCGGCTCACGCCGCCAGCAACCGATCGAGGAGCCTGAGGTAAATCGCCGCGAGCGGGTCGATCGCATCGAGCGCGATGTGCTCGTTCACCTTGTGGATCGACAGGTTCACCGGACCGAATTCGACCACCTGATCGCAGACCGCTGCGATGAAGCGGCCGTCGGACGTACCGCCGGTGGTGGAGAGTTCAGGCACGATCCCCACCTCGTCGTGGATGGCTGCCGAGATGGCATCCACCAGCGTGCCGCGCGGGGTGAGAAAGGGCATGCCCGAGAGCGTCCACTGCAGCGAGTACTCGAGCGCGTAGCGGTCGAGCACGGCGCGCACCCGCTCCTTCAGTCGATCGGGCGGGCTCTCGGTGGAGAAGCGGAAGTTGAACTGCACCAGGCACTCGCCCGGAATCACGTTGCCCACGCCGGTGCCGGCATGAATATTCGAGATCTGGAAGGTGGTGGCCGGAAAGTATTCGCTGCCCGTATCCCATTCGGTGGCGGCGAGTTCGGCCAACGCGGGTGCAACCTGGTGAATCGGGTTGCGCGCCAGGTGCGGGTAGGCCACATGGCCCTGGATGCCCTTCACCGAGAGGTCGGCCGAGAGCGAACCGCGACGCCCGTTCTTGATCATGTCACCGAGCGTGCTGGCTGAGGTGGGCTCACCCACCACGCACCAGTCGATGCGCCGACCGTCCGTCTGCATCTGCTCGACCACCCGCACCGTGCCGTCGATGGCGGGGCCTTCCTCATCGGAGGTGAGCAGCAGCGCGATGCGGCCAGCGTGGTCGGGGCGTGCGGCCACGAAGGCTTCGACCGCCACGATGAAGGCGGCGATAGAAGTCTTCATGTCGGCCGCGCCGCGTCCGTAGAGGAAGCCATCGCGCTCGGTGGCGACGAACGGATCCGAGTTCCACATCGCGGCGGGCCCGGCCGGCACGACGTCGGTATGGCCGGCGAAGCAGAAGAGCGGACCCGACGTACCCCGTTCGGCCCAGAGGTTCGAGACGCCGCGCGAATCGGCGGGCTGACAGACGAAGCCGATTTTCGCGAGGCGCCCGGTGATCAGTGCCTGGCAGCCCGCATCCTCGGGGGTGACCGAACGTCGTTCGATGAGGGCCTCAGCCAGGGCACGGGCCTCGCCCGCAGCAATCTTCATCACCCGTCGCTCAGTCGCCGCGCAGCAGTTCGTTGATGCTCGTCTTGGCGCGGGTCTTCGCATCGACCCGTTTCACGATCACCGCGCAATAGAGGCTGTAGCTGCCATCAGCCGACGGCAGCGAGCCTGGCACCACCACCGAGCCCGACGGCACGCGCCCGTAGGTGATGCTGCCGGTGGCGCGATCGTAGATGCGCGTGCTGGTGCCGATGAAGACCCCCATCGAGATCACCGAGTTTTCCTCGACGATGACGCCCTCGACGATCTCGGACCGCGCGCCGATGAAGCAGTTGTCCTCGATGATCACCGGGTTGGCTTGCAGGGGTTCGAGTACGCCGCCAATGCCCACACCGCCAGACAGGTGCACATTGCGACCGATCTGCGCGCACGAGCCTACGGTTGCCCAGGTGTCGACCATGGTGCCTTCATCGACATAGGCACCGATGTTCACGTAGGAGGGCATCAGCACGACGTTGCGGGCGACGAAGGCGCCGCGCCGGGCCACCGCGGGCGGCACGACACGAAAGCCACCGGCGGCAAAGTCGGTAGCGGTGTAGTTCGTGAACTTGGTGGGCACCTTGTCGTAGAACTGCAGGGCACCGGATTGCATCACGGCGTTGTCGTGCAAGCGGAAGGAGAGCAGCACGGCCTTCTTGACCCACTCGAGAGTCACCCACTGGCCATCGACCTTCGATGCCACGCGCAGCGCGCCGCTGTCCAGGCCGCCGATGACGGCGTCGACCGCTTCGCGCAGGGCAGGCTCAGGGCTTTGCGAATTGATCTCGGCACGCTTTTCCCAGGCGGCATCGATGGTGGACTGGTAGGGGCTGAACGGGTTCGACATGTCAGGGCATCCTGGCGTGGTTGCGAAAATGAGGGGATGGGTCAGAGGCTTTCGGCAAAACGGGCGATGCGACTCACCCCTTCGACGCACTCGGCTTCGCTCGCGACAAGCGCGATGCGAATGCGGTTTTCACCCGGGTTGATGCCGCCTGCGGGGCGCGCCAGGTAGCTTCCCGGCAGCACGTCGACATGGCACTCGGCGTGCAGTCGACGGGCGAAGTCGACATCGGAGAAGGGGGTGTTCAACCAGAGGTAGAAGCCACCATCGGGCCGGTAGGCGCCAAGGCTTGCAGCCAGGAGCGGCACGGTGCTCGCAAACTTCGCAGCGTAGAGACGGCGGTTCTCGGCCGCGTGTGCCTCATCGCGCCATGCAGCGACACTGGCGGCTTGCACCACCGGGCTCATCGCGCTGCCGTGGTAGGTTCGATAGAGCAGGAAACGCTGCATCAACTGGGCGTCGCCCGCGACGAAACCCGATCGCATGCCGGGTACGTTCGATCGCTTCGACAGGCTCGAGAACACCACCAGACGCTTGTAATCGGTGCGGCCGCATAGCTGCGCCGCGCGCAGCGCGCCCAGGGGCGGATGGGCTTCATCGAAGTGGATCTCCGAATAGCACTCGTCGGCAGCAATCGTGAAGCCGAAGCGGTCGGAGAGGTCAAAGAGGTGTGCCCATTCGGCCTGTGTCATCACCTTGCCCGTGGGATTGCCCGGCGAGCAGACGAAGAGCAGCTGCGTGCGTGCCCACACGTGCTCGGGCACGCTCGCGTAGTCGATGCGAAAGTCGTTGTCGGCAACCGAGTTGACAAACCACGGTTCGGCACCGCCAAGGAGGGCGGCCCCTTCATAGATCTGATAGAACGGATTGGGGCACACCACCACGGGTGACGTCGTGCGATCGAGCACGACCTGGGCAAATGCAAACAGCGCTTCGCGTGAGCCGTTCACCGGCAGCACCTCGCGTGCCGGATCGGGGCGCGGCACGTTGAACCGGGCGGCCAGCCAGTCGGCGATCGCCTCGCGCAGAGCGAGGCTCCCGATGGTGGGCGGGTAGGCCGCGAGGCCATCGAGGTTTGCCGAAATCGCTTCACGAATGAAGGCGGGTGTCGGGTGCTTCGGCTCGCCGATCGACAGGTTCACCCCGCGCAGGCCACCGGTGTGCGGCGCTGCAGCAAAGAGGGCACGCAACTTCTCGAACGGATAGGGTTGCAGGCGCTCGAGGTCGCGATTCATCGGGGCGGCTCCTAGACCACGCTGATGGCGCGATCGAAACGCACCTCGGGGATCTCGATGGTCGACTTCCAGCCGCGTTTGCGGTGCTCTGCCACCACCGTGGTGTAGACCCCGCCGCGCACGAAGAAACGTGCAGTCATGCGCATGAAGCGCGGCTTGGTGGCAGCGACCAGGTCATCGAGCATCTTGTTGGTGACCGCCTCGTGAAAGGCCCCTTCGTTCCTGAACGACCACATGTAGAGCTTGAGGCTCTTCAATTCGACGCACTTGCGGTCGGCGACGTAGTCGAGCACGAGGTTGGCGAAGTCGGGCTGCCCGGTGAGCGGGCACAGGCAGCTGAACTCGGGCATGTCGACATGGATGAGAAAGTCGCGTGCCAGGCTCGGGTTGGGGAAGGTCTGCAGTTCGTTCGAAGGTGCGGTTGCCATGAGTCGGGGATGCCGGGTAGGGTTGGGCAGGCGCAGGCTTGAGCTTGCCCGTGACCGTCGCCTCGGCGAAAGGCACCTGCGGGACGGGGTGCTATTATAAACGACCATGGCGACAGACCGGGGTCTGCCTGCCCGCTGCTCCCCTGACTCCCACCGCCCGTGCGCCTCACACACCTCAAGCTCGCCGGATTCAAGTCTTTCGTCGATCCGACTTCCATCGCCATTCCGGGCAACCTGGTGGGCGTGGTGGGGCCGAATGGCTGCGGCAAGTCCAATCTCATCGATGCCGTTCGGTGGGTCCTCGGCGAATCGCGGGCATCGGCGTTGCGGGGCGAGTCGATGCAGGACGTCATCTTCAATGGGTCGATGCAGCGAAAGCCGGTGGCGCGTGCAAGCGTCGAACTCGTGTTCGACAATTCGGTCGGGCGTGCTGCAGGGCAGTGGTCGCAGTACGCGGAAATCTCGGTGAAGCGGGTCTTGCAGCGCGATGGCGACTCGGGCTACTTCATCAACAACACGGCGGTACGCCGCCGTGACATCCAGGACATCTTCCTCGGTACCGGGGTCGGGCCGCGCGCCTACGCCATCATCGAGCAGGGCATGATCTCGCGGGTCATCGAGGCCAAGCCCGAGGAACTGCGGGTCTTCCTCGAAGAGGCGGCGGGCATCTCCAAGTACAAGGAGCGCCGGCGCGAGACCGAGGCGCGCATGGAGGACACCCGCGAGAATCTGGCACGCGTGTCCGACATCCAGCGTGAACTCGGGTCCCAGATCGAGAAGCTCTCGCATCAGGCCGAAGTTGCCAAGGCTTTCGGGGCCCTGAAGACCGAACAGACCCAGAAGCAGCATCTGCTCTGGTGGTTGCGTCAGCAGGAGTCGGCCCAGGAAGCGGCTCGTATCGGTACCGAGGTGAATCGCATCGAGAACGAGATCGAATCGTTCACCGCGGCACTTCGCGATGTCGAGCGGCGTCTGGAGCAGACCCGCGCGAGCCATTACGAGGCGGGTGATGCCGCCAATGCCATCCAGGGCGAACTCTATGCGGTGAACACCGAGATCTCGCGCCTCGAGTCCGAGCTGAAACATATCGGCGAGACGCGTCAGCGGCTCCTCGCGCAGGGCACCCAGCATGTGTTGTCGCTCGATCGTGCGGGGCGTGCCCAGCGCGAACTGGGCGATGCGCTCGACACGTGGGTCGCGCGCCAGCGCACGCTGGTGGTGGAGGCTGGGGCGGCTGACGCCCGGCTTGCACTGGCCGAGTCCGGTATCGAGGGCCACGAGCAGGCCTTGCGGGCAGCGCAGCAGGAGGTGGCTGCGGCGCGTGCGGCGGTGGCCGAGGCCGAGCGCAATCTGCAGGTTGAAGAGGCGCGTCGGACGGGTGCCCTGCGTCTGGCCGAGCAGGGCGATGCGCGTCTCGGGCGACTGCGCAGCGAACGCGAGGCTTTGCCGCACGCCGACGAGGCACTGATGCAGGCAACGACCGCGAGCCTCGCCGGCTACGCCGCGCAGGGCGAGCGCATGCAGGATGACCTGCAGGTGCTTGCCCATGCGCTGCCTCGTCTCGAGGCGGCACGCACCGCCAGCGCCCGACAGGTGGATGAGATGGGCCGCGAGGCGAGTGCGCTGCAGTCGCGGCTGGCCACCTTGCGCAGCCTGCGCGACGGGCAACCCCCCGAGGGCGGGGTGGCCGCCTGGATTGCGCGGCACCAACTGGGCAAGGCCCAGCGCCTCTGGCAGCAGATCGAGGTCGAACCGGGATGGGAGCGTGCGGTGGAGGCAGTGCTGCGCGAGCGGCTGCACGCCCTCGTGGTCGACGCTGCGATGCTCGAGCGCGCGGTGGCTGATCCGGCACCGGGCAGCCTCGCGCTCGTGACGGCCGACGGAAGCGCCTTTGTCGGTGCGCAGGCTGGCGCAACGTCCCCCGCAGCGCCCTCCGCAGCAGCCGAGGCCGACCTCCCGGTCGATTCCAATGCGGGGCCGAGCGGCGCACCGCAGCGGATGCTTGCCGGTTGCGTGCGCTCGCGCGTACCCGGGTTCGCGCGGCTCTTGCAGGGCTGGCTTGCCGGCTACAGGCTTGTCGATGGCGCCGATCCCCGGTCGGTGGGGGGCGGCGCTGCCCCCGCGGTGACGGAGGAGGCTGGCACGCACCGTCAGGTCGACCCCGAAGGGCGCATCTACGAGCGCGGTGCGGTGGTGTTTCATGGCGGCCCATCGGGGGATGCCAACGTGCTCGTGCGACAGCGCGAAATCGAGCGTCTGGCAGCCGAAGGCGAGACCCTCATGGCTTCGCTCGAAGCCATGAAGCGCACGCTCGCCGCGCAGGATCTCGCGCTCGGGGGCGTGCGCGGTCGCATCGCGGCCTTGCAGGCGGCGACGGCGGCTGCGCGTGACGCGAGCCACAAGGCCGAACTGGTCTTGAGCCGTCAGCGCGAACTGGCCGAACGCGGGCAATTGCGTGCTGCCGAGATCGAGCGCGAGATGTCCATTCTGGCCACCGAGCGCGCGCGTCTCGATGAAACCTCGGCCGGGCATCAGGCGCTGGCCGCCGTGCAGCGCAGTGCGCGGGCCGAAGCGCTCGGGCGCGTGCAGGCCGTACTTGCCGTGCAGCAAAAGGCCGAGCGCGATCTGGGCGAGCATCGCAATGTGCTGCGCAGCGCCGAGCGAGCCGCGCAGGAAGCGCGTTTTGCCGTGCGGGAGGCCGAATCGAAGCTGGCCGAGACGCATCGCTCGCTCGCCGGCGTGCTCGATCAGATCGCCCATGCCACGCGTGCCGAACACGGTGTTCGCACCGAACTGGCCGGTCTGGTCGACGGCACGCTGAAGGCCGATCTGCAGCGGCGCCTCGGTGAGCGTCGCGATGTCGAGGGGCGTCTCAGTGCTGCTCGTGATGCGCTGGAAGGCATTACGGCCAGCCTGCGAACGACCGAGGCCGAACGACTCGAAGCCGAGCAACGATTGGGCCCCTTGCGCGAGGGCATCGCCGAACTGCGCCTCAAGGAGCAGGCAGCGCGGCTGGCCGGTGAACAGTTTGTCGAGCAGCTCGCCGCGGCCGAGGCCGATCTCGAGGCGGTCGAGGCGCAGGCGACCGCCATCGCCCAGTCGGGTGGCCGCGCCCTGCGTCTGTCGACCCTCCAGAACGAGATCAATCGGCTTGCACAGCAGATGAATGCGCTCGGGCCGATCAACATGGCGGCGCTGGACGAACTGACGACCAGCACCGAGCGCAAGGCTTTCCTCGACGCGCAGGCTACCGATCTTGCCGAGGCCCTCAGCACCCTCGAGAACGCCATCCGGCGCATCGACCTTGAAACGCGCAGCCTGCTGCAGCAGACCTTCGACACGGTCAACGCCAACTTCTCGGCCATGTTCCCGGCGCTCTTCGGGGGTGGGCAGGCGCGCCTGGTGATGACCGGCGAGGAGATCCTCGATGCAGGCGTGCAGGTGATGGCGCAGCCCCCGGGCAAGAAGAACAGCTCGATCCAGCTGCTCTCCGGCGGCGAGAAGGCTCTCACCGCGACATCCCTCATCTTTTCGCTTTTCCAGCTCAATCCGGCCCCGTTCTGCCTGCTCGACGAGGTCGATGCGCCGCTGGATGATGCCAATACCGAGCGCTTCTGCAATCTGGTGCGCCAGATGTCGAAGGATACGCAGTTTCTCTTTATCAGCCACAACAAGATCACCATGGAACTGGCCAATCAACTGGTGGGGGTGACCATGCAGGAACAAGGTGTCTCGAGGATCGTTGCCGTGGACATGGAGCAGGCACTCAAGTTGAGCGAGCCGGCATGAAAGACCTCCAGATCGCGCTGATTGCGCTAGGGTTTCTGGTGGTGCTCGGGATACTCGTCTTCAACAAGGTGCAGGAAAGTCGCCTTCGACGGTCCGACCGGGCAGCCGCTGCGGCCGAAGCTGCCGATGCTGGCAGCGCCAGCGAGCCGGCGGGAGGCATCGCATCGGGTCTGCGGCGCGATGCCGACCTGTCAGGCGATCAGCGGGTCGAGCACCACCTGGGCGAGCAGCCGCCGGAGGCGAACGGCAAGGCCGAGCGTGGTGCAGGCGGCGCCGGATCCGATGATGCGCGTGGCGCTGGATCCGACCTCGCGGTCATTGGCCTTGATCCACGCATCGATTACATCGTGCGCATTGATTTCATCGCGCATCATCCGGGGGAAGAGGTGCTGCGTCGCTCGGGCGAATCGGTGCGTGGGCTGCGCCGTGTGTCCTGGGAGGGGTGGGTCGAGCGCGAGCGGTGCTGGGAAGCACTCGCGCCGAGTCGCTCCTACCAGTGCGTGCGGGTGGGCCTGCAGTTGGCCAACCGGCAGGGGCCGGCCAGTGAAGAGGAACTCCTCGCGTTCTGCCAGGACCTGCAGTCGCTCAGTACCACACTCGTGGGCGAGATCGAGTTTCCGGCGCGGGCGGAGGCGCTGCGAGGCGCTGTCGAGCTCGATCGCGCCATTGCCGACCTCGATATCCAGATCGGTCTGAACGTCGTGAAGAAGAGCGGCCCGCCCTTTGCGGTCGGCGTGGTCGCCCAGGCGGTGGCCATTGCCGGTGGTGAAATCGCTGCCGACGGGCGCTTTCATGTCACGACCAGTACCGGTGCCGAGTGCTTCAGCATCGCCAATCTCGAAGATGTCCGGTTCGACCCGGAGGATCTGATGGGGCAGTCGACGCGCGGCATCTCTCTGGCGATGGATGTGGCACGCGCGCCCGATGCGGCGGCGGCCTTCGAGGCCTTCGTCGATTTCGCACGCGATCTGGCGCGCGTGGTCGAAGGTGACCTGGTCGATGACAACCAGCGCCCGGTGAGCCCGACCTCGCTCGGGGCCATCGGCGCCGAAGTGGCGCGAGTGCGTGCCCGCCTGTCCGAACTCGGTGTCCCGGCCGGTTCGACGCTCGCGCTTCGCCTGTTCGCCTGAGGGTGCAGGGCGAATCGTCGATGGCTGGTGCCGGTCGGGAACCTGTTGCAGCGCCTGCCCTCGATGAGGCCGTGCTGGCGCGCGCTCAGGCGCTGCGCGCCCTTCTCGATGAGCACGGTCATCGCTACTACGTTCTTGACGCGCCAAGCATCAGCGACGCGGAGTACGACCGACTGTTTCGTGAACTGCTCGAGCTGGAAGCGGCATGGCCGGCTTTGCAGCAGCCCGATTCACCCACGCAGCGGGTGGGCGGGGCGCCGCTTCAGGGCTTCAGTCAGGTGCGTCATCAGGCGCCGATGCTGTCCCTGAGCAATGCGTTCGAGCGTGAGGAGGTCGAGATGTTCGACCGGCGCGTGCGCGAAGGTCTGGGGCGCGACGCCGCCAGCGCTGCCCCGATCGTGTACGTGGCTGAACCCAAGTTTGACGGACTCGCAATCAGTCTTGTCTATGAGCATGGTCTTCTCGTGCGGGGTGCGACCCGCGGCGACGGGCTCACGGGCGAGGATGTCACCGCCAACCTGCGCACGGTCCGGGCGATACCGCTTCGCCTGCGGGGAAGCGGGTTGCCCCCACGCCTCGAAGTGCGTGGCGAAGTGCTCATGTTCAAGCGCGATTTTGCGCGGCTCAACGAGCGTCAGCTCGCGCGCGGCGAGAAGCCTTTCGTCAATCCGCGCAATGCCGCGGCCGGCAGCTTGCGTCAGCTCGATTCCAGGGTGACGGCCGAGCGCTCGCTGCGCTTCTTCTGTTACGGGGTAGGCGATGCCGCGCAGGCGCGCGGCCTCGATAGCCACTGGGACATCCTCGACTGGTTGCGCGAGTGCGGTCTGCCGGTGTGCGAGGAGCGCGCTCGCGTGACAGGGGCTGAGGGCCTGATGGGCTACTTCGATCGCATGGGCGAGCGGCGCGGGCAACTCGCTTTCGATGTCGACGGGGTTGTGTACAAGGTTGACTCGCTCGCGGATCAGTGGCGCCTGGGGTTCATCGCACGTGCACCGCGCTTTGCCATCGCGCACAAGTTTCCGGCCGAGGAGGCCACCACCGAAGTGCTGGCGATCGAAGTGCAGGTGGGCCGCACGGGTGCGATCACGCCGGTGGCCCGCCTTCGTCCGGTGTTCGTGGGTGGTGTGACGGTCTCGAACGCCACGCTGCACAATGAGGAGGAGTTGCACCGCAAGGACATCCGCGTCGGTGATACGGTCATCGTGCGTCGTGCCGGCGATGTCATTCCCGAGGTGGTGGCGCATGTGGTCGAGCGCAGGCCCGCGGATGCGCTGCCTTTCAGCCTGCCTGCTGTGTGCCCGGTCTGTGCATCTGCCATCGTGCGTCTGCCCGGAGAGGCCGTGGCACGGTGCTCGGGTGGCCTCTTCTGCGCCGCGCAGCGAAAGCAGTCCCTCATTCATTTCGCCTCGCGGCGGGCGATGGACATCGAGGGGTTGGGCGACAAACTCGTCGAGCAACTGGTCGATGCCGATCGGGTGCATACCCCGGCCGATCTGTATCGGCTCGATCTGCCCACGCTCGCCAACCTTGAGCGCATGGGGGAGAAGTCGGCGGCCAATCTGGTGGCAGCCATCGATGCCTCGCGCCAGAGCACGCTCGAGCGTTTCATCTTTGCGCTGGGCATCCGCAATGTGGGCGAGGCCACGGCGCGCGAACTTGCGCTCCATTTCGGGGACCTCGACCGGCTCATGGAGGCCGACCTCGATGCGTTGACGGCGGTGGCCGATGTCGGTCCGGTGGTGGCGTTGTCGATCCGGCAGTTCTTCGATGAAGCGCACAACCGGCGTGTCGTGGCCGACCTGCGTGCGGCGGGTCTTGCCTGGCCACGTCCGGAACGGCCCGCTGCCGACGCCCGGCTGCCCTTGCGCGGCCTCACGTTCGTGCTGACCGGTACACTGCCCGAGTTGTCGCGCGAGGAGGCCACGGCGCTCATCGAGGCGGCCGGGGGCAAGGTCACCGGTTCGGTCTCTCGCAAGACCAGCCACGTGGTGGCCGGCAGCGATGCCGGTTCGAAACTCGCGCGGGCCGAGGCACTTGGCGTGAGCGTGCTCAGTGAAGCGCAGTTGCGCGAACTGTTGTCATCGTCGAGCGGTTAACATCGCGCGACGCGCACCCGAGGGTGCACAAACGCTTCCTTCACGATGAGTTTCTCGATGACCGATTCTTCGATCCCTGCCTCGCCCGCCACTTCGACTCCTGTAGCCCCGCCCATTCGCATCGCGGTCTTCCCGGTTGCGGGTTTTGGCAGTCGATTCCTGCCGGCGACCAAGGCGAATCCGAAGGAAATGCTGCCGATCGTCGACAAGCCGCTGATCCAGTACGCGGTCGAGGAGGTCGTGGCGGCCGGTGTCACCGATCTGGTTTTCATTACCGGGCGGCACAAGCGCGCGATTGCCGACCATTTCGACAAGTCGCCCGAGATGGAAGCCGACCTCGAAGCCCGCGGCAAGACGCAGTTGCTCGAGATCATCCGCTCGATCATTCCGCGCAGCGTCAACTGCATCTACATCCGCCAGTCGGAGCCGCTCGGCCTGGGGCACGCCGTCCTCTGTGCTCAGCCGGTGGTGCGCAACGAGCCTTTTCTGGTGATGCTGGCCGATGATTTCATCGACAGCGAGACGCCGGTCGCACGGCAGATGGCCATGGAATTTGCCCGCCATGGCTGCTCGATGCTGGGTGTGCAGGACGTGCCGCGTGCCCAGACCAGTGCCTATGGCATCGTGAAGACTGAGCCCTTTGCCGAACGCCTCGAGCAGGTATCGGCCATTGTCGAGAAGCCGCGCCCCGAGGACGCGCCCTCGACGCTCGCCGTGATCGGACGCTACGTGCTCACACCACGCATCTTTCATCACCTGGAGCGCGTGCGGCCGGGGGCGGGTGGGGAGATCCAGTTGACTGATGGCATCTCGGCACTGCTCGCCGAGGAGCGCGTTCTTGCCTACCGCTTCGAGGGGACCCGTTATGATTGCGGCTCCAAGCTCGGTTATCTCAAGGCGACGCTGCAACTGGGCATGAAGCACCCCGAGGTCGGGGCCGAGTTCACGCAGTATCTCAGGACACTCTGATTGGATCCTTCCGCAACGCGCGCCTGGCAACTGATCGAGGAGGCCGACCTCATCGCGTCGGCCGAACAGGTCGAACAGGCCATCGTGTCGGTGGCGGCGGCCATCGGGGCGAAGTATGCCGAGCGCTTTCCCCTCGTGCTCTGCGTGATGAATGGCGGCGTCTTCTTCTGCGGCAAGCTCCTGGCCAAGCTTGCCTTCCCGCTGACCCTCGATTACGTGCACGCCTCGCGTTACGGCGAAGGCCTCTCGGGGCGCGAGATCGTGTGGCGCATGCTGCCGCCGGACAGCGTCGCGGGACGTCACGTGATCATCGTCGATGACATCCTCGATGCCGGGGTGACCTTGGGCGCCATTCGCGACAAGGTGCTCGAGAAGGGCGCGGCGAGCGTGTCGCTGGCCGTGCTCGCCGAGAAGCACCTGGAACGCGAAAAGCCGGTTGCCCCCGATTTTCTGGGCATCACGCTGCCCGATCGATTTGTCTTCGGGTGTGGTCTCGATGCCGCCGGGTTCTGGCGCAATCTGCCCGCCATCTACGCGATGAAGGGGGCTTGATGCTGGCGCTCATTGGCGGTACCGGACTGTCGCGACTGGCGGGTCTCGAAGTCACGGCGCGTCGGGCCGTACGCACACCGTTTGGCGAGCCTTCCTGCCCGGTGACCCTGGGCGACCTCGGGGGGGCCCCCGTGGCCTTCATGGCTCGGCATGGTTACGGGCATACCATCGCCCCGCACGAGGTGAACTATCGGGCCAACATCTGGGCCCTGCGCGAAGTCGGCGTCAGACAGATCATCGCGATTGCCTCGGTGGGCGGTATTCGTGTCGATTGCGCGCCCGGGGCGCTTGTGCTGCCCGACCAGATCATCGATTACACCTGGGGGCGCGAGGCCACTTTCTTCGAGGGGCCCGATCAGCCGGTGCGCCACATCGACTTCACCCACCCGTACAGCCAGTCGGTACGACAACGCATCTCGCAGGCCGCGCGTGATTGTGCGGAACCTCTGATCGAGGGAGCCACGTACGGGGCCACCCAGGGACCACGGCTCGAAACCGCGGCCGAGATCACGCGCATGGAGCGTGACGGGTGCGATCTGGTCGGCATGACCGGCATGCCCGAGGCATCGCTCGCTCGCGAGATCGAACTCGAGTACGCAGCGCTGGCCGTCGTGGTCAATCATGCGGCGGGGCGCGCATCGAGCGTGAATGGGGTTCATCTGGATTCGCTGGCCGGCACGCTCGAGGCGGCGATGGCCCGCGTGCACCGGGTGCTGGCTGCCGCGGCGCGCCGCGGCTGAACGGGGGGACGACATGATTCGCGAGGTTCTGCGCATGGGCGACCCGCGCCTTCTCGAGGTGGCGGCCCCGGTTACCGACTTCGGAACGAGCGCACTCCTGCAATTGCTCGAAGACATGCGCGACACCATGGCGCATGAAGATGGCGCCGGCCTTGCAGCGCCCCAGATCGGGGTGTCGCTGCAGGTGGTCATTTTCGGTTCGGCCGACAATCCGCGTTATCCCGATGCGCCAGTCGTGCCGCATACCGTTCTCATCAACCCGGAACTCACGCCGCTCGACGACGAAGAGCAGGAAGGCTGGGAAGGGTGTCTCTCGGTGCCGGGCATGCGCGGTGTCGTTCCGCGGTGGAATCACCTGCATTACGCGGGCTTCGATGCCGATGGGGTCCGTTTCGAGCGCACGGTCGAGGGCTTCCATGCCCGGGTGGTGCAACATGAAGTCGACCATCTGAGGGGCGTTCTCTACCCGCAGCGCATCCGCGACATGCGCCGGTTCGGTTTTACGGACGTGATGTTCCCGAACTGGCAGCGGCGCACGCGCTGAGCGTACCTTGTACGGGCTTGCCGACCTCCTGAGGCTGCATCGGTCTTCCGCTCAGCGCATCGCCTCGATGAGATCGGTTTCGAGCGAGAGCATCACTTTCGGGTTGTAGAGGATCTCGCCGTCGATGAGGAAGACGTCCTCGGCGCGTTCCCCGAGCGTGTTCACGCGTGCATTGTGCAGATTGATGCCGAACTTCGCGAAGACCCGGGCAATGGCATAGAGCAACCCTGGCCGGTCGCCGGCAGTCACCGACAGCGACCAGTAACGGCCCTTTTCATCGGGTTGCAGTCCGACCTGCGGTTCGATCGGAAAGTGGGTGAGCTGGCGCGAGACCCGACCGCGCAGCGGTGTGGGGAGCCCGCGCGAGCTCGAGAGCACCTTCGCCAGTTCATGTTCGGTGAGCGCCATCAGGTCGCGGTGTGCGGTATCGGCGTCGCCCGAGAGCACGTAGAACGAATCCAGCGCGTAGCCGTGACGGGTCGTGTGGATCTTGGCTTCTATGATGCTCAGGCGCATCGCCTCGAAGCACCCGCAGAGTCGGGCGAAGAGGTCGCGCTGATCACGGGTATAGACCAGCACCTGGATGCCTTCGCCGAGCGGGGCCAGGCGTGTCTTCACGACAGCGCCGGGGGTATCAACCTTGCCCTGGAGCACGCGGGTGTGCCAGGCAATTTCCTGCGCGTCGTGGCGAAGGAAGTAGGCCACGTCGAGTTGCTGCCAGAGCGCATCCTTGGCGGTTTCCTCGACGGTGTGCAAGCGCAGCAGTCGCAGGGCTTCGGCCTGCTTGTGCTCGACGTCCCGATCGAATTCGGGCTTGCCGTGGTCGAGGTGGCGCAGGGTGAGTCGATAGAGGTCTTCGAGGAGCTTGGCCTTCCAGGCATTCCAGACCTTGGGGCTGGTGCCGCGAATATCGGCGACGGTGAGGAGGTAGAGCGCTGTCAGGTGGCGCTTGTCACCGACCAGACGCGCAAAGTGGCTGATGACCTCGGGATCGGTGAGATCGGCCTTCTGCGCGATCGACGACATCGTGAGGTGGTGCTCGACGAGAAAGACCACCAGTTGCGTGTCCTCGCGCGATAGTCCGTGCGCGCGGCAGAAGCGATGTGCGTCGGCCCGCCCGAGCTTCGAGTGATCGCCCCCTCGCCCCTTGGCGATGTCGTGAAAGAGCGCAGCCACGTAGAGCAGCCAGGCGCGATCCAGGTTGGCGATGAGGCGAGAGCACTCGGGGTACTCGTGGCTGAACTCGGGCATCGTGAAGCGGCGCACGTTGCGCACCACCATCAGGATGTGCTGGTCGACCGTGTAGACATGAAACAGGTCGTGCTGCATCTGCCCGACAATGCGGCCGAATGCCGGTATGTAGCGGCCCAGAATGCCGTACTGATTCATGCGCCGCAATTCATGCACGATGCCACGGTGTGATTGCAGAAGGGCGAGAAAGCAGGCACGGTTGGTTGCCGAGGCACGGAATTCGCGATTGATGCCGAGCCGCGAGCGCCACAGGCCACGCAGCGTGCGGGCGCTCATGCCGGTGAGCGAACTGTCGCGTTGCAGCCATCGAAAGCTCTCGAGAAGGGCGCCGGGGTGACGCTGGAAGAGCTCTTCGTCGCGGGCATCCAGCAGGTCGTGCACTACCTGGAAGTGCTCATCGAGTACTCGGGGTGGCGCCGCGCCGGCCATTGCGCCGCCGGTGGAGGCAGCCACGTTCTGCAGCACGATCGTGTTGAGCTGGCTGACAGACTTCACGGCGCGGTAGTAACGCTGCATGAAGCGTTCGCTCGCGCGACGTGTGGTGTCGGCATGCCAGCCCAGTTGCTGTGCAAGGGCGTGCTGGAAGTCAAAGAGCAGCCGGTCTTCGCGCCGGCGCGCGAGCAGGTGCAACCGGATGCGAATGTCCGAGAGGTAGCGTTCGAGCCAGCCCAGACGCCGTGCCTCCGCAGGCGTGAGAAGCCCGTGCGCTGCCAGTTCGGTCCAGCGATCGCCGATCTGCATCGCCCGACAGACCCAGCGCACGACGTGAATGTCGCGCAACGCCCCGGGAGCCTCCTTGAGGTTGGGCTCGAGGCTGAAGGGCGTGTTGTGGAACTTCTCGTGCCGTTGCGCCTGCTCGAGGCGTTTGGCGCGCACGAACGCGTCGGCCTCGACGCCGCCGCGACCGACCGCCCGATCGAAGGCCTGGCAAAGGGTGCGACTGCCGGCAAGCCGCCGCGACTCGAGCAGGGCAGTCGCTACCGTGATGTCGCGCCGGGCCTCTTCGGCACACTCCTCGATGGTGCGAACCGAGTGCCCGAGTTCGACGCCGATGTCCCAGAGGGAGCGTACGAAAGTGGCGATACGCTCTTCCTGCACTTCGGTGACCTTCTCGGGGAGCAGGATGAGAAGGTCGACATCCGAGAACGGAAAGAGTTCGCCCCGGCCGTAGCCGCCCACGGCAAGCAGCGCACAGCGGGCCGGCAGAGCACACCCGGCCCAGAGCGAGCGAACCGTCTGGTCAACGAGGCGACTGTGCGCACGCAAGTAGCGGCGCGGGTCAGGCGCGGCGAGGTACCCCTGGTTCAGTTGAATCCGCGCGTCACGCAGGGCCTGACGCAGTGTCGGCAGCGCGATGTCGCTCGTGCTCGGTGAGGGAGGTGTCATCATCGTTCGAGCCGTGCCGGCCACCCTGTGCCCGGGCGCAGGGCCAGACCTCAGGCCGGCACTGCGATGGAGTTCTTCACGAAGGCGGGCACCGGCGGCATGCCCGGTGAGAGGGTCAGCACTTCGTAGCCGCTTTCGGTGACGAGTACGGTGTGCTCCCACTGCGCCGACAGGCTGTGATCCTTGGTGACGATCGTCCAGCCATCGGCCAGTTCGCGAATGGCAGCCTTGCCGGCATTCACCATCGGTTCGATCGTGAAGATCATCCCCGGTGTGAGGCGAAGCCCGGTACCCGGGCGGCCGTAGTGCAGCACCTGGGGTTCTTCGTGGAACTTGCGGCCCACGCCATGACCGCAGAATTCGCGCACGATGCTGTAGCCATGCGATTCGGCATGGGCCTGAACGGCAGCACCGATGTCACCCAGCGTGGCGCGCGGCGATACCTGATCGATGCCGCGCCACATGCATTCGTGGGTCACTTCGCACAGGCGCTTGGCCTGAATCGAGGCTTCGCCGACCAGAAACATGCGGCTGGTGTCGCCGTGAAACCCGTCCTTGATGACGGTGATGTCCAGATTGACGATATCGCCTGAGCGCAGCACGCGGTCGCCTGGGACCCCATGGCAGACCTGATGATTGACCGAGGTACAGATCGACTTGGGGTAGGGTTTGTAGCCGGGGGGAGCGTAGTTGAGTGGTGCCGGAATGGTTTTCTGTACATCGACCATGAAGTCGTGACAAATCCGATCGATTTCACCGGTGGTGACACCCGGCTTCACGTAGGGAGCGATGAAATCGAGTACGTCGGCACCGAGGCGGCAGGCCACGCGCATGCTGGCGATTTCTTCGGGAGTCTTGATGTGTACGGCCATGGGGCGTCAACGGCGCAGGTGCCGGGCGGTTGCAGTCGGACCGGAAATGGTAACCGAGAACCTGCGCGGGTGCGGGGTCGGGCACGCACAAGCCATTGAAAAGCGGCACCAAAGCATCGTATACTCGCGGGCTATCTGCGGGAACTGCCCGCAGTCGGGAGTCGCGGAGCCCGTTCAACTCCGACTCGCCCGCCGGCCCCTTGGGGTGAGCCTGCCCGATGCCCTCGCACCGTGCAATGCTCGACTGGACCGTGCGGCAGACCCAACCCTGAGAAAGGATAGACCCTGATGTCAGTCAACATGCGCGACATGCTCGAGGCCGGTGTGCACTTCGGCCACCAGACCCGGTTCTGGAATCCCAAGATGGCACCCTACATCTTCGGGCATCGCAACAAGATCCACATCATCAACCTCGAGCAGACCCTGGCCATGTACCAGGAGGCGATGAAGTTCGCCCGCAAGGTCGCCTCGAACAAGGGCACCATCCTGTTCGTGGGCACCAAACGCCAGGCGCGCGAGATTGTTGCCGAGGAAGCGCGCCGTGCTGGCGCCCCTTACGTCGATCACCGCTGGCTGGGTGGCATGCTCACCAACTTCAAGACGGTGCGTCAGTCGATCAAGCGTCTGAAGGACATGCTCGCCCTCATCGAAGACGGCGGCATCGAGAAGCTCCCGAAGAAGGAAGCGCTCTCGTTCCAGCGCGATCTCGACAAGCTCAATCGCAGCCTGGGCGGCATCAAGGACCTCGAGCGTCTGCCTGACGCCATTTTCATCATCGACGTCGGCTATCAGAAGGGTGCAGTCGAGGAAGCCGGCAAGCTTGGCATCCCGGTCATCGGCGTGGTCGATACCAATCACTCGCCCGATGGCATCTCCTACGTGATTCCCGGCAATGATGATTCGAGCCGCGCGATCCGCCTCTACGCGGGCGGCGTGGCCGATGCGATTCTGGCCGGTCGCGAGCAGACGCTGCAGGAAGTCGTCGAAGCGGTGTCCGACGAGTTCGTCGAGGTCGCCGAGGGCTGATCGTCCGGGTCATTTGCTGAAACACAATCGAAAGGGGCGTTCAGCGCCCCTTTTTTTGGGAGCTGTCGCATGGCCGAAATCACGGCAGGAATGGTCAAGGAACTTCGCGAGCGCACCGGGCTCGGGATGATGGAATGCAAGAAGGCGCTCGAGGAAGCGGCGGGTGATTCGGGCAAGGCCGAAGAGTTGCTGCGCATTCGCAGCGGTGCCAAGGCGAGCAAGGCAGCGGGTCGTATCGCAGCCGAGGGCGTCATCGGGCAGTACGCGTCGGCCGACGGCAAGCTGGCTGCGATGGTCGAAATCAACTGCGAAACCGACTTCGTGGCGAAGAACGAGGACTTCCTCGCCTTCGCGCGCATGCTGGCCGAGCGTGTCGCCACTGACGCGCCGGCCGACCTGGCAGCGCTCGCCGCGATCGAAGTGGACGGTGAGTCCATCGAGTCGCGTCGCCAGAAACTGGTGCAGAAGATTGGCGAGAACCTGAGCATCCGGCGCTTCGAGCGCATGCAGAGTGCCGCTCGCGTGGCCTCCTACCTGCACGGCGTGCGCATCGGCGTCCTCGTCGACATCGATGGCGATGAGGCGACTGGCAAGGATCTGGCAATGCACATTGCCTTCTCCAAGCCGCAATTCATGAGCCGCGACGAAGTCGACGCCGGCACCATCGCGCGTGAACGCGACATTCTTGCGGCGCGCGCAGCCGAGTCGGGCAAACCCGCAGACATCGTCACGAAGATGGTCGAGGGCGGCATCAACAAGTTTCTCGCCGACATCACGCTGCTTGGTCAACCTTTCGTGAAGGACGACAAGCTCACGATCGAGAAGATGCTGGCAGCGCGCAAGGCCAGACTCAATCGGTATCGCTTCTTCGTGGTCGGCGAGGGTATCGAGAAGAAGCAGGAAGACTTCGCTGAAGAAGTGCGCAAGCAGGCGCAGCGTCAGTAGCGTGTCCGTCCGGTTGCGGGCGACCATCCGGAGTCGCCCGCCGCCAGGAGGTCTGGCCCAGATCAACGTGCAGGATCGATGAGCGGTTGCCCATGAACGAGCCCAGGTACAAGCGGATACTCCTCAAACTCTCCGGCGAAGCCCTGATGGGTGATGATGCGTTTGGCATCAACCGCGGCACGATCGAGTGGATCGTGCGCGAAGTGGCTGCCGTGGTGGCCCTCGGGGTCGAGGTTGGCGTCGTGATCGGGGGCGGCAACATCTTCCGGGGCGTTGCTCTGGGGGCTTCCGGCATGGATCGCGCCACGGCCGATTACGTCGGCATGCTCGCGACCATCATGAACGCGCTTGCGCTGCAGGATGTGATGCGCCATGAAGGGCTCAATGTTCGCGTGCAGTCGGCGCTCAATGTCGAACCGGTCGTCGAGCCCTACATTCGCGGCAAGGCGATCCGCTACCTCGAGGAAGGCAAGGTGGTGGTCTTCGCGGCTGGTACCGGCAATCCGTTCTTCACCACTGACACGGCCGCTGCACTGCGGGGTCGCGAGATCGAGGCCGAGGTCGTGTTGAAGGCTACCAAGGTCGATGGTGTCTACACCGCCGACCCGAAGAAGGACCCCACGGCCACGCGCTACGAGACCGTGAGCTTCGATGAAGCCATCTCGCGCCACCTGGGTGTGATGGATGCCACCGCGCTTGCGCTCTGCCGTGATCAGCGCCTGCCGATCATCGTATTCAGCATCTTCAAGCCAGGTGCCCTGCGGCGCGTGGTGATGGGAGAGTCCGAGGGGACTCTGGTGCACAATTAGTCTCACCACAGCACAGGAACCGCCATGGCCACGATTGCCGAGACCAAGCAGGCAACAGAACAGAAGATGCAGAAGTCGATCGAGGCCCTGCGCAACGACCTTGGCAAGATTCGCACCGGTCGTGCGCACTCGGGGCTGCTCGATCACGTGATGGTCGACTACTACGGCACCATGACCGCCATTCCGCAGGTGGCCAACGTGTCGCTGGCCGATGCGCGCACGATCACCGTGCAGCCTTGGGAAAAGAAGATGACGGCCGCCATCGAGAAGGCCATTCGCGAGTCCGATCTGGGGCTCAACCCCTCGACTCAGGGTGATCTGGTTCGCGTGCCGATGCCCCCGCTCACGGAAGAGCGCCGTCGCGACATGGCCAAGATCGTCAAGACGGAAGGCGAAAATGCCAAGGTGGCGATCCGCAATCAGCGTCGAGATGCCAATTCGGCGCTGAAGGACGCGCTGAAGGCAAAGACCATTGCCGAGGATGAAGAGCGTCGTGCCCAGGACGACGTGCAGAAACTCACCGACCGGTTCATCGCCGAAGTGGACAAGCTGGTTCAGGCGAAAGAGCAGGAACTCCTCACGGTCTGAGCGCTCCGGGCGCCAGGGAGAATCGCGTGCATGTGAGTTCGACCCAGGCGATACCGCCGGTCGGTCTGGTCCCGCGCCATGTGGCAGTGATCATGGACGGCAACGGGCGATGGGCGAAGCGGCGCTTCCTGCCGCGTGTGGCCGGCCATCGGCGCGGCGTCGAGTCGGTGCGTGCACTCGTGCGTGCCTGTCTCGAGCGGGGCGTGGAGTACCTCACGCTGTTTGCGTTCAGTTCCGAGAACTGGCGGCGGCCGCCCGAAGAGGTGGGGGTGCTCACCGGGCTGCTGCGCTCGGCGCTGGCCGATGAGGCCGAGCGGCTGCATCGCAACGGCATCCGTCTGAAGGTGGTGGGTGACGTGGCCGCGTTCGGCGACACGCTGGTCGAGGCTATCGACCGTGCCGAGGCCCTCACGGCCGACAACCGCCGCCTCACCCTGACCGTGGCTGCCAATTACGGTGGGCGCTGGGATCTGATGCAGGCGTTCAATCAACTCGCCACACGCCATCCTGAGCGCGCCGGGCACTGGAGTGAGCGCGATCTGGCGCCGTACCTTTCGATGCATTATGCGCCCGAACCCGACCTCTTCATTCGCACCGGAGGCGAGGAGCGGATCAGCAACTTCCTGCTGTGGCAACTCGCCTACACCGAACTCTATTTCACCGAAGTCGTCTGGCCCGACTTCGACGCGGCCGAGTTCGATCGTGCGATCGAGTCCTATCGGAAGCGAGAGCGCCGCTTCGGGCGTACCAGCGAACAGTTGCATGCCGATGAGGCTGCTGCTCGTCTCGCTGCGGCTGGCCATGCAGGGGCGGCTGCCGAAGGGGGCGGTGCAGGCGTTGCGGCTGACCTCTCGCCCGCCAATCCGCGCTGAGTTGCCAGACCGACATGCCGCGACAGCCAGGGCCGGTGGCCTCTGAACCAACCATGATCGGTCACCCGCAGTGTTGCTGACCCGAATCTTCTCGGCGCTCGTCATGGGCCTCGTGCTCGCCGTGGCGCTGTTCGGGGTGGGCGAGGAAGGCTGGGCATTGGCGATGCTGGTGCTCACGGGCATCGGGGCCTGGGAATGGGCGGCGCTCGCCGGATTCACACACCGTGCGCGGCTTGCGGCAACGCTCCTCGTCGTGGTGTGCTGTGTACTGGCCGGGCTCTGGTGCGGCGTACCTGAGAGCATCGTGTCGGGGTTGAGACCAGAGCTTGCGGGCGCCAGTGGCGGTCAGCGTCGTCGGGTGCTCTGCCTGCTCGGTGTGGGTGCGCTCTTCTGGTGTGTGATCGTGCCTGGCTGGCTGTGGCGATTGCCGCAACAGGTGTCCTCGGTGGTGCTCTTCGCGATGGCCCTTCCGGCACTGGTCCCGGCCTGGCTTGCCACCGTGGTCCTGCGCTCGCAAGGGGCAGGGTGCCTGCTCGGCGCGATGGCCATCGTGTGGATCGCCGACACGAGCGGCTACGGATTCGGGCGCTGGCTGGGACGTCACAAGCTCGCGCCGCGGGTGAGTCCGGGCAAGACCTGGGAAGGGGTGCTCGGCGGGCTTGCGATGCTTCTCGTCTACGGGCTCTGGCTGGTGCTCGGGCCCGCCGCAGCGGCACTCGAGCCAGCGGGTCTCGCGGGCGCACTGGCTGGTATCCTGTTTCTGGGAGCGGTCAGCGTGGAGGGCGATCTCTTCGAGTCGAGTCTCAAGCGACGAGCCGGCGTCAAGGACAGCGGGTCGCTCATACCCGGTCATGGCGGTGTTCTCGATCGGCTCGATGCACAGTTCTCGACACTGCCGCTGGCTGCCCTGCTTCTTCATCTTTCGGGAGTACTCTGATGTCTGCGGTGCGTGGCGTCGCCCTTCTGGGCGCAACCGGCTCGATCGGTCGCAGCACCTTGTCGGTGCTGCGCCAGCACCCCGATCGGTTCTGCCTGGTCAGTGCCACCGCGCATGGGCGCAGTGCCGAACTCGTGGACATCTGCGCCGAATTCAAACCCGAACTCGCCGTGTGCCGTTCGGCGGATGAGGCGGCGGCGCTCTGCGGCCCGATTCGTGCAGTGAGTCCGGGCACGCAGGTCGATCATGGCGCGGCCGCGCTGGCGGCGGCCGCGAGTCACCCGGCGGCCGAGAGCGTGATGGCTGCGATCGTGGGCGGTGCGGGTCTTGCGCCGACGCTTGCTGCAGTGCGTGCCGGCAAACGGGTGTTGCTGGCGAACAAGGAGTCGCTCGTGCTCGCCGGTGGCCTCTTCATCGAGGCGGTCCGGGCTCACGGTGCAGTGCTTCTGCCGATCGACAGCGAGCACAATGCAATCTTCCAGTGTCTGCCTGCCATGGACGGCGGCGGGCGCGGGCTTGTCGGTGGGGTGCGCAGCATCCTGCTCACCGGTTCGGGGGGGCCGTTTCGTACCCGTGCGCGCGCCGATCTGGCAGCCGTCACGCCAGACGAAGCCTGCGCTCATCCGATCTGGAGCATGGGGCGCAAGATATCGGTCGACTCGGCGACGATGATGAACAAGGCCCTCGAGATCATCGAAGCCCACTGGCTCTTTGCGGCACCGGCCGAGCGCATTCGCGTGGTCATTCATCCGCAGAGCGTCATTCATTCGATGGTCGAGTATGACGACGGTTCCGTGATCGCCCAGTTGGGACAGCCTGACATGAGAACCCCGATCGCCCATGCGCTGGCCCATCCGGATCGCATCGATGCGGGGGTGAAGCGCCTGGACCTTGCTGCCATTGGCACCCTGGGTTTTGCCGAGCCCGACTTCGAGCGTTTTCCGGCGCTGCGTCTGGCCTATGAGGTACTTGCCACGGGCGGCACCGCTGGTGCGCTCTTCAACGCGGCCAATGAAGTGGCCGTCGAAGGGTTTCTCGCAGGCCGGCTGCGCTTTGATGCGATCGAACCGGTGATTGAATCGGTACTGCAGGCCATTCCCGCCGAACCGGTGACCACGCTCGAAGTCGCGCTCGAAGCCGATCGGCGTGCGCGGGTAGAGGCTGCTCGCCTGATGGCCGAGCACTTCGCCTCGTGAATATCCTCCATACGGCACTTGCCGCGGTTCTTGCGCTGGGGCCGCTCATCGTCTTTCATGAACTCGGGCACTACGCGGTGGCGCGGCTCTGCGGCGTGAAGGTGCTGAAGTTCTCGATCGGATTTGGCCGCCCGCTGGTGCGCTGGCGCTCGGCCCGGGGTGATCGCACCGAGTGGATTCTTGCGGCGATTCCCCTGGGGGGCTTCGTGCAGATGCTCGATGAGCGCGAGGCCACGGTGGCGGTGAACGAAACGCATCGTGCCTTCAATCGGCAGTCGCCGTGGCGACGCATGGCCATCGTGGTCGCCGGTCCGCTCGCCAACTTCGTACTGGCGGTGCTGGTGTACGCCGGCATCTACATGCACGGGGTCACCGAGCCGCGCGCGTTCGTTGCCGAACCGGTGGCGCACTCGGTGGCAGCTCAGGCCGGACTGCAGGCGGGTGATCTCATCGCCGAGGTCAATGGCGAGCCCGTGCGCGGCTGGAACGAATTGCGCTGGGTCCTGGTTGATCTGGCCATTGCCGGCGAGACGGCCACGCTGGTCGTGGAGGAGCCCGGTGGTGCGCGGGTGCGGCGGGTCATCGATTTCAGTTCGCTCGATCGAACGGTTGCGGGTGGCGATCCCTGGGGCCCGATCGGGTTGTCGCTCTACAGCCCGCCGGTGGCACCGGTGGTCGGGGTGATCGAGCCGGGTGGGGCGGCTGAACTCGCGCGACTGCGCGAAGGGGATCGAGTGCTCGAGATCGATACCGAGGCAGTCAACACCTGGAGTGACCTGGTGCGCGAAGTGCGTCGGCGCCCGGGGCGGGCCGCCGAACTCCTCGTGCAGGCGCCCGACGGGACGCGACGCACGCTGCAGATCGTGCCCTCGAGCGTGACCGATCGGTCGGGGGGGCTGATCGGGCGCATCGGGGTGGGCCCGCGGGTCGACCCCGAGGCGTTGCGCGCCTATTACCTGACCGAGACCTTCGGGCCGCTGGATGCGCTCGAGCGTGGGCTCGCGAAGACCGGGGAGGTTTCGCTGTTTTCGCTGCGCATGCTCGGGCGGATGCTCACCGGTGCGGTGTCGTGGCGCAACCTGAGTGGCCCGGTGAGCATCGTCGAGCATGCGGGGCAGACGGCAAGCCAGGGGGTACTGCCCTTCCTCCTCTTCGTCGCGCTCATGTCGATCAGTCTGGGGGTGCTCAATCTGCTGCCGATCCCGGTGCTCGATGGAGGCCACCTGTTATACTGCGTGTGCGAGGTGGTTCGGGGCCGTCCCTTGCCTGACCGGTTCATCGAACAGGCCCAACGAGCCGGGTTCGCGGTGCTGGTGGCCCTCATGTTTTTCGCGATATTCAATGACATCTCGCGGCACTTCAACTGACGGGTCGGCCGATCCGGACATGACTTTGCGACCACCCATGCAAGCCAGCCGCTACGCCGTCAGCCCGTGCCGTGATGCCTCGCGCGGCGAGACCCTGGGGCGCACTGTCTCCCGACGCCCTGTCCCGAGGCGTGAGGTCCCGGGTCGGGCCGACTTGTCCGCTCATGGCGCGTTCCGAGTGCTGCCTCGGCGGTTCCTGCAGGCGCTGTGCACGCTCGCCCTGGCCGCGTTTGCGCTCTGTTCGCCGGCCCTGGCGTTCGAGCCCTTCGTGGTACGCGACATTCGCATCGAGGGTATCGAGCGGATCGAAGCGGGCACGGTGTTCAACTATCTGCCGTTGCGGGTCGGCGACTCCGCCGATGACGCACGGGTGCGCGAGGCGGTCCGAGCGTTGTATGCCACCGGATTCTTCCGCGACGTGCGTCTCGAGGCCGAGGGTGACGTGCTGGTCGTCGTCATCCAGGAGCGTCCTGCCGTTTCGTCGATTGACTTCACCGGCATGAAGGAATTCAAGGCCGACGAAATCAAGAAGGGCCTGCGCGAAGCGGGGCTGGCCGAGGGCCGTACCTTTGATCGAGCGGTCATCGATCAGGCCGAGCAGGAAATCAAGCGCCAGTATCTGTCGCGCGGAAAGTACGCCGCACAGGTCAAGTCGACCATCACGCCGCTCGAGCGCAATCGGGTCGCCGTGAGTTTCGCCGTTGAAGAGGGCGACGTCTCCAAGATCCGCAGCATCAATATCGTCGGCAACAAGGCCTTCAGCGCCGATGATCTGCGCAGCATTCTTGCCTTGCAGACGCCAGGCTTCATGTCCTGGTACACGAAGAACGATCAGTATTCGCGCCAGAAGCTGACGGCCGATATCGAGACCCTGCGTTCCTTCTACCAGAATCGCGGCTACCTCGACTTCAACATCGAATCGACGCAGGTCTCGATCTCGCCCGAGAAGCAGGATGTCTTCATCACGGTGGCGATCGTCGAGGGCAACCTCTATACCGTGTCGGCGGTAAAACTCGCAGGCGACCTGGTCATCGATCAGGCCGAACTTGCTCCGCTCGTGCAGTTGAAAGCCGGTGATCCTTTTTCGCGCGAGAAGCTCAACAGTTCGGCCAAGGCCATTTCCGATCGTCTGGGCAACGATGGCTATGCCTTCGCGAACGCCAATCCGGTTCCGGAAATCGACCGTGACAAGCGCGAAGTGAGCTTCACCATCATGGTCGATCCGGGTCGTCGCGCCTATGTGCGGCGGATCAACGTGGTCGGCAATCGCAGCTCTCGCGACACCATCGTACGGCGCGAATTGCGTCAACTCGAGGGCGCGTATTTCGATAATCAGAAGATCCAGCGCTCGAAGCGCCGTCTCGAACTGACGCAGTTCTTCTCCGAAATCGACATGGAGACCGAACCGGTCTCGGGCACCACGGATCAGGTGGACGTCAATGTCAAGGTGAAGGAGCGCTCGACCGGCAACGTGATGGTGGGCCTGGGTTTCTCCACTGCCGACAAGGTCGTGCTGCAAGGCTCGATCACCCAGCAGAACCTCTTCGGTACCGGCAATGCGATGACCGTGCAGGCCAGTCGCGGCACGCTCAACAAGACCTTCGCGATCTCGTTTACCGACCCGTACTGGACGGTTGACGGGGTGAGCCTGGGCTACGACCTCTACGACCGGGTGTTCGATCCGCACGCGCTCAGCATCCAGAACTATACCTCGGCGACGCGCGGGGCCGGCTTGCGCTTCGGGTATCCCATCACGGAAATCGACCGTCTGAACTTCGGCCTTGCTGCCGAGCAGACGCGTCTGACGCTCTACAACAACAGCCCGCTCCTCTACCAGGCCTATGTCAACGACTTTGGCACCAGCACCCATGCGCTGATCAGCAGCATGGGCTGGGCGCGTGACGGTCGTGACAGCGCCCTGTGGCCAACCCAGGGTACCCTGCGCCGTCTCGGCGGTGAGGTCAGTTTGCCGGTGCTCGACATCCAGTATTACAAGCTGGGCTATTCGCAGTCGACCTATTTCCCCCTCTCGCGCACCGTCACGCTGAAGATGGGTGGTGAACTCGGGTATGGCGCAGGCTATGGCGGACAGCCGCTGCCCTTTTTCAAGGCTTACACGGTTGGCGGCATCGGCTCGCTTCGTGGCTACTACACGGGTTCGGTCGGACCGCTCGATGCCAACGGTTTTCCCATTGGCGGGTCACGCAAGGTCGTGGCCAATACCGAATTGCTGGTACCGTTCCCGGGTCTTGGGCAGGACCGCTCGGTGCGTCTGGGTGCGTTCATCGATGCGGGCCAGGTGTGGAATCCGGACTACACCAACGGGACGCTCGGTCAACTGGGCTTCCGGTTTTCCGGTGGCGGCTCGTTCAGCTGGCTCTCTCCGGTCGGGCCGCTGCAGCTGAGCATGGGTTACCCGATCGGCCGACATACCGGCGATCGGGTTCAGCACTTCCAGTTCACCCTCGGTACGGTCTTCTGATGTTTCCTTCGCAGGAATGCTCAAAGGAGAAGGTTTTGGTTCGCTCTATCGCTTGTGTTGTTGCAGCGTTGTCGTTGGTTGCTGCCCAAGGGGCGCTCGCTCAGGTTGCCGACTCGAAGGTCGGCTTCGTGAACATCGAACGCATCATGCGCGAGTCGGCACCGGCCAAGGCGGCGCAGGAGAAGATCGAGCGCGAGTTCAAGCGTCGTGACGAGGAGCTCGCACGTCTGGCCGAGTCGCTTCGCAAGATGCAGGAGACCATGGACAAGCAGGGGCCTGTGATTGCCGAGGCCGATCGGCGCAAGCTGGAGCGCGATTTCAACGAAAGCAATCGCGATTTCCAGCGCAAGCAGCGCGAGTTCCGTGACGACGTCAATGCACGCCGCAACGAGGAACTGCAGGGAATACTCGAGCGCGCCAACCGCATCGTCAAAGAGATCGCCGAGCGCGAGAAGTACGACATCATCTTCCAGGACGCGGTTTGGGCCAGTGCCCGTATCGACATGACCGAGAAGGTGATCAAGCAGCTCGATGCGGCGCGCGCGCCGGCGGCGGGCGCCAAGTAGGTCGATCGACGGTGGCGCGACGGTATCGGCTGACCGAACTGGTCGAAATCCTTGGCGATGCATCGGTCGTCGGCGATGGCGCCGTCGAGGTATCGCGGGCTGCATCGTTGAAGGGCGCTGACGCCGAGTGCATCAGCTTTCTGCATCGTGCCGACTATCAGGACGAGTTGAGGCGCACCTCGGCAGCCGCCGTCGTGCTGGCCCCCGATCATGCCGGGCTCACCGAGCGGCCTCGCATCGTCACGGCCAACCCTTACGCGTGGTTTGCGCGGCTCGCAACCGTGCTGCATCCGGCGCCCGTCGTGGCATCCGGTGTGCACCCGAGTGCCGTCGTCGATCCTGCAGCGACCATTGCGCCAGGCGCCTGCATCGCTGCGCTTGTCAGCGTCGGGGCCGGGGCGCAGGTGGGTGCACGGGCCGTGATCGGCGAGGGCTGTGTCGTTGGTGAGAACGCGTCAATCGGCGCCGATACGCGGCTGTACCCGCGGGTGACGCTTTATGCCGAGGTGAGCGTCGGCGAGCGTTGCATCATCCACTCGGGTACGGTCATCGGATCGGATGGCTTTGGCTTTGCGCCGCAGGGTGGGCGCTGGCTCAAGATTCCGCAAATCGGTCGTGTGCGCATCGGCAACGATGTCGAACTGGGCGCCAATGTCACGGTTGATCGTGGCACGCTCGATGACACTGTCATCGAGGATGGGGTGAAGGTGGACAATCTGGTGCAGATTGCTCACAACTGCCGCATCGGCGCGCATACGGTGATTGCCGGCAATACCGGCATTGCCGGCAGTACCGAGGTGGGCGAGCACTGCATCATTGGTGGCGCCTCGACACTGGCTGGGCATCTCACGATTGCGCCCGGCACCACCATTGCCGGGGGAACCACCATTACCCGGTCGCTCAGCAAGGCAGACACCTATGTCGGTGTCTTTCCGTTTGACCTGCGTGCCGACTGGCTGCGCAACAGCGCGCATCTGCGCTCGCTCGACGCGCTGGTGCGTCGGGTCAGAAAACTCGAACGCGCGGGTACCGAAAAAACCGCGAAGGACACACGTTGATGGACGCAGGCAAGACAGGGCAGACCGGGGTGGTGATGGAATCGCGCGAGATCATGCGCTGGCTCGCGCACCGCGCGCCCTTTCTGCTGGTAGATCGGGTCATCGAGTTCGAGGCCAACACGCGCATCGTCGCGATCAAGAACGTGACCTTCAACGAGCCTTTCTTTCCGGGACACTTTCCGAACAACCCCGTCATGCCTGGCGTGCTCCTGCTCGAAGCACTGGCGCAGGCGGCGTGTATCCTGGTTTCGCGAACCCTCGAACTGAACCCGGCAGATTTCGTCACCTACTTTGCCGGCATCGACAATGCGCGCTTCAAGCGCCCCGTGCTGCCCGGCGACCAGGTGCGGCTCGAGGTATCGCTGACGCGCGCCCTGCGCGGCATCTACAAGTTCAAGGGGGTAGCGCTGGTCGACGGTGACGTGGCGGCCGAGGCTGAACTGCTGAGCGCGTTTCGCAAGCTCTGACCGGAGACGATACGACCATGAGCGAAACCTCGATCGATCCGCGCGCCATCGTGCATCCGGGGGCGCGTCTCGCGGCAGGGGTGAGCGTGGGGCCGTTTGCCACGATCGGCGAACACGTGACCATCGGCGCGGGCACGAGCATCGGTTCCCACGCCGTCATCGAGGGTCACACCACCATCGGGCGTGACAACCGCATTTATTCGTTTGCCGCGATCGGTGGTGATCCGCAGGACAAGAAGTACGCCGGCGAACCCACCCGACTCGAGATCGGCGATCGCAACACGATTCGCGAGTTCTGCACCTTCAGCACCGGCACGGTGCAGGATACCGGCGTGACCCGCATGGGGAACGACAACTGGGTGATGGCGTACGTGCATCTGGCGCATGACTGTGTGGTGGGCAACCACACGATTCTGGCCAACAGCGTGCAACTGGCTGGCCACGTGCATGTTGATGACTGGGCCATTCTCGGCGGTTGCACCGGTGTGCACCAGTTTGTCCGGGTCGGTGCACACACGATGATCGGTGGCGGCACGATGCTGCGCCAGGATGTGCCCCCCTACGTGATGGCGGAAGGCAATCCGGCGGCAGCGCGCGGGATCAATGCCGAGGGACTGAAGCGTCGTGGTTTTGATGCCGACGCCATCGGCGCCATCCGCGAGGCGTTTCGTACGCTTTATCGCGCGAATCTGACCCTGGCCGAGGCCAGGGCGGAAATCGGTCGTGCGGCGGCCGCGTCGCCCTCGCTCGTGCCGATCGTGGCATTTCTCGAGCAGGTTACCCGCGGCATCGTGCGCTGATGCAAGAGCGTGGGGCGGATGGGCCTGAGGAGCCCCGCATGCACCGATTGGACGGCGTCGCCCCCGTGATCGGTCCAGGGGCCGCTGGTACGCATGGGCGGAATGCTGTCGATGACGTCGGGGCCGTCCAGGGTGTTGACGGTTCTCGCGCCACCCGATCGGGCCGGGTACGCATCTGTCTGGTGGCCGGCGAGCCTTCGGGCGATACCCTGGGAGCTGAACTGCTGAAGGGGTTGCGTACGCGCCTGCCTGGCGCCACGTTTGTGGGTATCGGTGGTCCGAAGATGCTGTCGGCCGGCCTCGAAGGCTGGTATCCCCAGGAAGCCCTGGCCGTGCGTGGTCTGGTCGAGGTTCTGCGCCATCTCGGGCCGATTCTGAAGATTCGTTCCGGTCTCATCCGTCGGCTCGATCGCGAACCGGTCGATCTCTACGTCGGCATCGACGCGCCTGACTTCAATCTGCCGGTCGAGCGCACGCTGCGACGGCGTGGCGTTCCGACGGTGCACTACGTGGGACCCACCATCTGGGCATGGCGACCCGGGCGCGTGAAGCGCATCCGGGCCGCGGTATCGCATCTCCTCGTGCTCTTTCCCTTCGAGGAGCCGATCTTCCGTCGGGCGGGGGTCACCGCCTCGTTTGTCGGGCATCCGCTGGTGCGTGAAGCCGCCGAGGGTGCATCGCGTGTCGAGACCCGCGAGGAACTGCGGGTGCCGCATACCGGCTCGGTGGTGGCGCTGCTGCCCGGAAGCCGTGTCGGCGAAATCGAGCGCATGGCGCGAGTGCTCATCGAGGCGGCACGTCTGGTGCACGCCAAGCGTCCGGACAGTGTGTTTCTCGTGCCCTTCGTCACCCGGGAGACGCGCGAGGCCTTCGAAGCCTGCGTCTGGGCGCTGGGTGCGCGCGATCTGCCGATACGACTGCTCTTTGGCCATGCGCGCAAGGCCCTCGTGGCCGCCGATGTAGCCATCGTGACGAGCGGCACTGCCACCCTCGAGGCGGCGCTGGCGGGTTGCCCCACGGTGGTGTCATACCGCCTGTCGGGCTTCACGTACTGGCTCATTCGACGGCTGGCCCGGGTGCGTGCGGTTGCGCTGCCCAATCTGCTGCTGGGTGAATTCGTGGTGCCTGAACTGCTGCAAGCCGAAGCCACGGCCGACAATCTCGCGCAGGCAACGCTCAATCTGCTCGATGAGCCCGCGTTGCGCGGGCGTCTGATTCGCCGCTTTGCGGTGCTGCACGATCAGTTGCGCGAACCGCGTGGCGGTTCGGCCGCCGACGTGGTGGCAGGGCTCATACGGGGCGGGCAGACGGCGTGAGTGAGGGGCGTGCGGCGGTTCGGCGGCGGGGCGGGGCTGGGGTTGGAACCGCGTCGGCATGTGGGTCCGGATCGGCGCATCGTCTCATTGCAGGCGTCGATGAGGTCGGGCGCGGGCCGCTGGCAGGGCCCGTCTATGCTGCGGCCGTGATTCTCGATCCGGCTCGCCCGATCGCGCGCCTGGCAGATTCCAAGGCGCTGGGAGAGCGGGCGCGCCTCGCGCTCACCGTGCTCATTCGAGAGCGTGCCCTTTCGTACGCCATCGCCTCGGCCAGCGTCGAGGAGATCGACCGGCTCAACATCCTCGGGGCCACGATGCTCGCGATGCAGCGGGCGGTGGCGGCGCTCTCGGTCGTACCCGGCGAGGCGTGGGTCGATGGCAACCGGGCACCGCGCCTGGTGATGCCGGTGCAGACCTTCATTGGCGGCGATGCCCGCATCGACTGCATTTCGGCGGCATCGATACTCGCGAAGACCGCACGTGATGCGCTGATGGTTGCACTCGATCGACGCTACCCGGGCTACGGCCTCGCGGGTCACAAGGGCTACCCCAGCGCCGCGCATCGCGAGGCCCTGCAGCGAATCGGTCCGGCCGATATTCACCGCAGGAGTTTTGCGCCAGTGCGCGCCGTGATCGATGCTGCCCCGACCGCAGGCGGAGGGCGTCCGGATGCCTGATCGAGATCCGGTGCAGATTCGGTCTCGCGACAATCCGTTTGTGCGTGAACTGCGCGCGCTCACCGCGTCGGCCAGTGCGCGGCGCGAGTCGCAGGTAGCACTCCTCGATGGGGTGCATCTGGTGGCTGCCGCGGCTGCCGCCGGCGCGATGCTCGAGTCGCTCGCGGCGAGCGAAGCCGGCCTTGCGCGGCGCGAGGTACGTGACCTGTTCGAGTCGACTCCAGCCGCACGGCGGCTGATTCTGGCTGATCGCATCTTCGAGCAGGTTTCGCCTCTGGCGAGTCCCAGCGGCATTCTTGCGACGGTTCGAGTGCCCTCGCCGACAGCGCTTCCCGAGCGCGTCGGCGATGCCGTGCTGCTCGATGCGGTGCAGGACACAGGCAACGCGGGCACGATACTGCGCACCTGCGCTGCGGCAGGGGTGGTGCGCGTCCTGGCGAGCGGGGGCACGGCCTTCTTCTGGTCGCCCAAGGTGCTGCGCTCGGCGATGGGAGCCCATTTCGGGCTCACGCTGCATGAAGGGGTCGATGCGGCGGTGGCGATTGCCGCCGCGCAGGGGCAGGTGCTGGTGGCCCGCGGCGATGCCACGGATGACCTCTTTGACCTCGACCTTACCGGGCCCACGCTGTGGGTGTTCGGCAACGAGGGCAGTGGCGTTGGTCGTGCGGTACGCGAGGCGCCGCACCGCGGGGTTCGCCTGCCGATGGCGGCAGGGGTCGAGTCGCTCAATGTGGCATCGGCCGCTGCGATCTGCCTCTACGAGCAGTTGCGTCAGCGACGACAGGCCGGGGCGATCGGCGCGGTAGCTGGCTAGAACCCGCCTCGGCGTTCGAGTTTCACTTCCTGCAGGATCTTGGCCGCAATTTCCTCGATGGAACGCGTGGTTGAATTGAGCCAGGGAATCTCGTGCCTGCGCATCATCGCCTCGGCCTGCTCGACCTCGTGGCGGCAGTTCTCGATGCTCGCGTACTTGCTGTCGGGGCGGCGTTCGTGGCGGATCTCGGCCAGTCGCTCAGGTGAGATGGTGAGGCCAAAAAGCCGCGATTTGCGCTCGAGGAGGGCCGGGGGCAGGGCGCCGCGCGCGAAGTCTTCGGGAATGAGCGGGTAGTTGGCTGCCTTCACACCGAACTGCAGCGCGAGATAGAGCGAGGTAGGGGTCTTGCCGCTGCGCGACACGCCCACGAGTATCACGTCGGCCATGTCGAGTTCCTTGTGCGACATGCCGTCATCGTGAGCGAGGGTGAAGTTCACCGCGTCGATGCGATCGCGGTACTCCTTGTTCCCGACACGGCCATGCGAGCGTCCGATGGCGTGCGAGGAGCGGGTGCCCAGTTCGGCTTCGAGCGGGTCGAGAAATCGCTCGAAGAAGTCAAGGAGCAGGCAGTCGGCGCGGCGGATGACGTCGCGAATCTCGGCGTTCACGAGCGTGGTGAAGACCAGAGGGCGACTCCCGGCGGCAGCGGCGGCGTTGATCTGGGTGACGCAGTCGTTGGCTTTCTCGAGCGAGTCGACAAACGGAATCACCGTCTGCTGGAACTCGATTTCCTCGAACTGGGTGAGCAGACTGTGCCCGAACATCTCCACCGTGATGCCGGTGCCATCCGAGACAAAAAACGCACGTCGTGTCGATCTGGTCATGCAAACTCCGGCATTTTTGGCCGACGGCTCGCTCGCGGTCGGCGTTGCGGCTAAAATCAGGGGCTGCCTCTCGCAGGTGCGAACGTCCTTCCCGCCGCACCCGTCGTCGCCACCCATTCAAATGATGGTAACCCGTATGGCCACGCATCGCCTCGTGATCCCGTTTACCGAACTCCGCATGGCCGACCTGGACCAGGTGGGCGGCAAGAATTCGTCGCTGGGCGAGATGATTTCCCAACTGTCGAGCGCCGGTATCCGGGTGCCTGGCGGTTTTGCCACGACGGCTGATGCGTTTCGCGAGTTTCTCGCCGCCGGCGGCCTCGATGCACGGATCGAGGCGCGCCTGCGCGAACTGCCCCCCGATGATGTGGTGGCGCTCGCCGCCTGCGGGGCCGAGATCCGCGATTGGATCATGCAGGCCCCGTTGCCTGCTTCGCTGCAGTCGGCCATCGAGTCGGCCTACGCGACCATGATGGCCGAGGGCGAGGCACCGGTGGCGGTACGCTCGAGCGCGACCGCCGAAGATCTGCCCGATGCCTCCTTTGCCGGGCAGCAGGAAACCTTCTTGAACATCGTCGGGCTCGAGAACATTCTCGTCGCCGTGCGCCACGTGTTTGCCTCGCTCTACAACGATCGCGCGATTTCGTACCGGGTACACCACGGTTTCGCCCACCACGAGGTCGCGCTTTCGGCCGGCATCCAGCGCATGGTGCGCAGCGACAAGGCCGAGAGCGGCGTGATGTTTACCATGGACACCGAGTCGGGCTTTCGCGGCGTGGTCTTCATCACGGCTGCCTATGGCTTGGGCGAGAGCGTGGTACAGGGCGCGGTGAACCCGGACGAGTTCTACGTGCACAAGGCGATGCTTGCGGCCGGCAAGGCACCCATCATCCGGCGCAGTCTGGGGTCGAAGGCTACGCGCATGGTGTTCACGGACGATGCCCGCGCCGGACGCTCGGTGAGCACCGAGCCCGTGAGTGCTGCCGACCAGCAGCGCTTCTGCCTTGCGGATTCCGACATCATCGAACTGGGGCGTGCTGCGGTCGCCATCGAGGCCCATTACGGCCGTCCGATGGATATCGAGTGGGCGCGCGATGGCATCGACGGACGCCTCTACATCCTGCAGGCACGACCCGAGACGGTGAAGTCGCGCGCCAGCAGCGAGACGCAGGAGCGCTTTGCGCTGAAGGGCACGAGCGATGTGCTCGCCAGTGGCCGGGCGATTGGCGCGCGCATCGGTATCGGTCCGGTGCGCATCGTGAGCGACGCCTCGGAAATGAACCGGGTGCAACCCGGTGATGTGCTCGTAACCGACATGACCGACCCCAACTGGGAGCCGGTGATGAAGCGTGCATCGGCCATTGTCACCAATCGCGGTGGTCGCACCTGTCACGCGGCGATCATCGCACGCGAACTGGGCATTCCGGCGGTGGTGGGTTGCGGCGATGCCACCCGCACACTGACTGAAGGCGCGCTCGTCACCGTATCGTGCGCCGAGGGCGATACCGGCAACATCTATGCCGGGCGACTCGACTTCGAGGTGTCGACCGATGCGTTCGACACCATGCCGGCCATTCCGGTGAAGATTGCCATGAACATCGGCAACCCGAATCTCGCCTTCGACTTCCAGGCGCTGCCCAACGCCGGCGTGGGGCTGGCGCGGCTCGAGTTCGTCATCAACAACATCATCGGCATCCACCCGAAGGCGGTGCTCGACTACCCCGATCTGCCTGCCGACCTGAAAGCGCGGGTCGAGACCGCAGCGCGCGGTTACGCCTCGCCGCGCGAATTCTTCGTGGCGAAGATGGCCGAGGGTGTGGCCACCATTGCCGGGGCATTCTGGCCCAAGCCAGTGATCGTTCGACTGTCGGATTTCAAGTCGAATGAATACAAGAAGCTCCTGGGCGGCGAGCGTTACGAGCCCGATGAAGAGAACCCCATGCTCGGGTTCCGCGGGGCGTCGCGCTACATTGCCGAGAGCTTCCGTGCCTGCTTCGAGATGGAGTGCGAGGCGATGCGCCGCGTGCGCGAGACCATGGGTCTCACCAACGTCGAGATCATGGTGCCCTTCGTGCGCACGCTCGGTGAGGCACGCCGTGTGGTTGATCTGCTCGCATCGCATGGTCTGGAGCGTGGGCGCGAGGGGCTTCGCATGGTGATGATGTGCGAATTGCCTTCGAACGCGATTCTGGCCGATGCTTTCCTCGAATACTTCGATGGGTTCTCGATTGGATCGAATGACCTCACCCAACTGACGCTGGGGCTCGATCGCGATTCGGGACTCGTGGCCGACTCGTTCGATGAGCGCGATCCGGCCGTGAAGGCGATGCTCGAACTGGCGATTTCAGCCTGCTTGCGTCAGGGCAAATATGTGGGGATCTGCGGGCAAGGCCCGTCGGACCACCTGGATTTCGCCCGCTGGCTCATGCAACAGGGCATCGGCAGCCTTTCGCTCAACCCCGATACCGTCGTATCGACCTGGCGGGCGCTGGCAGCCCCGGCTGGCGCCTGACTCGACCTCGATGCCGGTCACCGGCCACCGGGGTGACGGTGCCCGGTGACGATGACCAACCGTCTAACGATTATTCTGTCTGAGCAAGCGTTGCTTTTCGCGCCCCCACTCGCGGTCCTTCTCGGCCTGCCGCTTGTCGTGCTCCTTCTTGCCTTTGGCAAGACCGACCGCAAGCTTCACACGCCCCTTGGTGTAGTGCAGGTCGAGGGGCACGAGCGCGTAGCCGGCGCGTTCGACCTTGCCGATGAGCCGCTCGATTTCGGTCTTGTGCATCAGCAGCTTGCGCGTGCGGATGTTGTCGGGCTTGATGTGGGTCGAGGCCGTGGCGAGGGGGCTGATGTGCGCGCCCAGCAGCACGAGCTCGCCGCGCTGGATGACCACATAGGCCTCGCCGATCTGGACGCGTCCGGCGCGGATCGATTTCACTTCCCAGCCCTGCAGCACGAGGCCCGCCTCGTAGCGGTCTTCGATGAAGTAGTCGTGCCGGGCCTTGCGATTCTCTACGATGCTCATGCCGCATTGTATCAACCGGGGAGGGCGTTGCCGTGACGCGGGTCGAACGATCGGCGCTGGTGCCGCATGCGGCGCAGGCGCTCTTTGATCTGGTGGCCGATATCGAGCGGTATCCGCAGTTTCTGCCCTGGTGTGGCGCGGCACGCATCGATGCGCGCAAGGGCAATGAGGTGCAGGCAACGCTCGAGATCGACTTTCATGGCATCCGCCAGCGCTTCTCCACGAAGAACACCAACACACCGCCAGGCTCGATCGTGCTCGAACTGGTGAACGGCCCCTTTCGCAGGCTGCATGGCGTATGGCGCTTCACGGCGCTGGGCGAGGCCGCCTGCAAGGTCGAACTCACGCTCGAGTACGAGTTTGGCAACCTGTTGCTCTCGCGCGTCGTGGGGCCGGTCTTCTCTCGCATTGCCAACACCATGGTCGATGCCTTCGTGCGCCGTGCGGCGCAGGTGGCGCGGCAGGGGGCCATCGAGTCGGGCAAGCCGTCTGCACCATGAGTACGGTGCGGGTGACGGTGGTGCGTGCGCTGCCGGGCGAGGCGCAGATCAGGCCGCTCGAGTTGCCCCTCGGTGCTTGCGTGGCCGACGCGCTGGCGGCCAGTGGGCTGCTCGCAGCGGATGCAGCGCCTGCGGTGGGCATCTTCGGCCGCCGTGTCGAACCGGACCGGATTCTGGCCGAGGGCGATCAGGTAGAACTCTATCGACCCCTGTCGAGCGCACCGGGGGAGCGTCGTCGGGCACGGGCGCGGGCCAAGGGGAAACAAGGCCCGGCTTGATGGGGGGCGAGAGCGCCCGGGGATCGGTTGATCGGGCTCGGCGCTCCCGGGGCGCCCGTTGTCAGCGACAGGCCTCGGCCACCGCCTGGCGCGCGCGCGCCTTGGCTTCTTCGACCTGGGCATCATCGAGGTATTGCCGTTCGCCCGCTTCATTGAAGCGCACGACGCGGCCGCCATTTTCGAGCCCGGCCAGATAGCCCCGCGCCTGGATGCAGCGCTCACGCATCTGTTCAGCGCGCTGGCTTTCGGCAAGTTGCTTCTTTTCGGCTTCCTGCGCTTCCATCTGGCGACGGCGGAAGGCCTGCTCCTGCTCGGCCATGCTCATGGGGGCCGCCGCCGCAGGGGGGCTGCCAGAGGCCGTGCCCGACGCGGTTCCTGGCAGCGGGCGCAAACGGGTGGCCTGCACGCCGGGGGGTGGGCTGTCGCCATATTGGGTGCCGCCCGACGCGTCTTTCCATTTCCACTGAGCGAAGGCGGCGGGCGCTGCGAGGGCGGTTGCAAGGGTGATGATCAGCGTGACGCAAACGCCGGGGGAACGCGCGGTGGCGCCGGGCGGGGCCACGGGCAAAGCGGCGGGCAGATCGGGGCCATTATTCTTCATCGCGGATGTTCCTCCGGGACGTGAGACCTTATCGTAACCCGGACAGCCGCGTATAATCCGATCTTTGCGTCGAACATCCCCATGCGGCTCATCCAGAAAGCCCTTACCTTTGACGACGTTCTGCTCGTCCCCGCGCACTCGAATTTCCTCCCGCGCGATGCAAACCTCCAGACCCGGGTTTCGCGCAACATCCGCCTGAACATTCCCCTGGTCTCGGCCGCCATGGACACGGTGACCGAGAGCCGGCTTGCGATCGCGCTGGCCGAAGAAGGTGGCATCGGCATCATTCACAAGAACCTTCGACCCGCCGACCAGGCGCGCGAGGTGATGCGGGTGAAACGCTACGAGTCAGGCGTGGTCAATGACCCGATCACCGTGTCACCGGATCTCACTGTGGGTGACCTGAAGCGCCTCACCGCGCAGCACCGCATTTCGGGCCTGCCGGTGGTGGAGGGCGGCAAGGTGGTTGGTATCGTGACCAACCGTGACCTGCGCTTCGAGACCCGCCTCGACATGCGGGTGCGTGAAATCATGACCCAGCGCGACAAGCTCGTCACGGTGCGCGAAGGGGCGAGCCTCGAAGAGGCGATGGCGCTGCTGCACAAGCATCGTCTCGAGCGCGTGCTCGTCGTGAACGACGCGTTCGAACTGCGCGGCCTCATCACCGTGAAGGACATCCTCAAGTCGAGCGAGCATCCGCAGGCCTGCAAGGATGCCGACGGCAAGCTGCGTGTCGGGGCGGCCATTGGCGTGGGTGAGGGCACCGAAGAGCGTGCCGCGCTGCTGGTGGAAGCCGGGGTTGATCTCATCGTGGTCGACACGGCTCACGGCCATGCGCAAGGCGTGCTCGATCGGGTGCGCTGGGTGAAACGCAACTTTCCGCGGGTTGATGTCGTGGGGGGCAATATCGCCACCGCCGATGCGGCCCGTGCCCTCGTGGACCACGGTGCTGATGGCGTGAAGGTGGGTATCGGCCCGGGCTCGATCTGCACCACGCGCATCATCGCCGGTGTGGGCGTGCCGCAGATCACGGCCATCGGTCATGTGTCGGATGCCCTCGCTGGCACCGACGTCGTGGTGATCGCCGATGGCGGCGTTCGCTACAGTGGCGATGTGGCAAAGGCCATCGCAGCCGGTGCCAACGCGGTGATGATGGGCAGCCTCTTTGCCGGCACGGATGAGGCGCCGGGTGAGATCGAACTGCTGCAGGGGCGCTCGTACAAGAGCTATCGTGGCATGGGCTCGTTGTCGGCGATGCAGCAAGGGGCGGCTGACCGGTACTTTCAGGAAGCCACCAACAACACCGACAAGCTCGTGCCGGAAGGTGTGGAGGGGCGCGTACCCTACAAGGGCCCGGTGGGCCCGGTCATCAACCAGCTCATTGGCGGCCTGCGCTCGAGCATGGGCTATACCGGTTGCGCCTCGATCGACGAACTTCGCTCGAAGGCCGAATTTGTCGAGATTTCGTACGCGGGCATGCGCGAGTCGCATGTACACGATGTGCAGATCGTGAAAGAGGCCCCCAACTACCGTGTCGAGTGACCCGCACCGCGCGCACCAGCGCATCCTGATTCTGGATTTTGGTTCGCAGTATTCGCAGCTCATTGCCCGCCGGGTGCGCGAGCTCTCGGTGTACTGCGAACTGCACTCGCACGATGTCGACGATGCCTTCGTGCGTGCCTGGGCACCTACCGGGGTCATCCTCTCGGGCGGACCCAATTCAGTCTATGAGGATGAGACCCCGCGTGCACCGCAGGCGGTGTTTGAACTGGGCGTGCCGGTGCTCGGGATCTGTTACGGCATGCAGACGATGGCCGCGCAACTCGGTGGCACGGTGAAGAACGCCAAGGTGCGCGAGTTCGGCCACGCCGAGGTGCGCGCGCGCGGCCACAGCGTGCTCCTGCGTGACATTCAGGACCGGGGCAATGCCCAGGGGCATGGCCTGCTCGATGTCTGGATGAGTCACGGCGACTCGGTCGATGCGCTGCCGCCAGGCTTCAAGACCATTGCGAGCAACGAGGCCACCCCCGTGGCGGGCATGGCCGACGAGACGCGGCGCTTCTACGCGCTGCAGTTCCACCCGGAAGTGACCCACACGAAGCAGGGCGCGGCGATTCTCGAGCGCTTCGTGCGCGAGATCTGCGCCTGTGGCGGTGACTGGAACATGCCTGACCATGTGAGCGAGGCGGTGGCCGCCATTCGCGCGCAGGTGGGCACAGAGGAAGTGATTCTGGGACTGTCGGGCGGGGTCGACTCGTCGGTGGCCGCCGCCCTCATTCACCGGGCGATCGGCGATCAGCTCACCTGTGTCTTCGTCGATACGGGTCTGCTGCGTCTGGACGAGGCCGCCCAGGTGATGCAGGCCTTCGAGGGCCGGCTGGGCGCCCGGGTAATCCTCGTGGATGCGAGCGAGCAGTTCATGGGCGCGCTGGCCGGTGTCTCGGACCCCGAGCAGAAGCGCAAGATCATCGGGCGAGAGTTTGTCGAGGTCTTCCAGCGCGAGGCGGCAAAGCTTCCGAACGCGAAGTGGCTCGCGCAGGGCACGATCTACCCCGACGTGATCGAATCGGCCGGTGCGAAGACCAAGAAGGCCCACACGATCAAGTCGCACCACAATGTGGGTGGGCTGCCCGAGACCCTGAAGCTCAATCTCCTCGAGCCCCTGCGCGATCTCTTCAAGGACGAAGTCCGGAAGCTTGGCGTGGCCCTGGGGCTGCCGGCAGACCTCGTGTATCGCCATCCCTTTCCGGGCCCGGGCCTGGGGGTGCGCATTCTGGGCGACGTCACCCGACGCGATGCCGACCTCTTGCGTCGGGCCGATGCGATCTTCATCGAAGAACTGCGCGCGGCCGGCTGGTACGACAAGGTGGCGCAGGCCTTCGCGGTCTTCCTGCCGGTGCGCTCGGTGGGCGTGATGGGCGATGGCCGCACCTACGAGAACGTGGTGGCGCTGCGCGCCGTGCAGACCACCGATTTCATGACTGCCGAGTGGGCGCCGCTGCCCTATGAGCTGCTCGCGAAGGTGTCGAGCCGCATCATCAACGAGGTGCGCGGGTTCAACCGGGTGGTGTACGACGTGTCAGGCAAGCCGCCGGCGACGATCGAGTGGGAATGATTCGGCGTCTTTCAGGGTCTATCGGGGTCTATCGAAAATCGCTGCTAAGTGCTTGTCCCATATAGAAAACGTCTGTCGAGATCTATCGACATCTATCGGGGGGATGCGCTCCAGTTTGACGGTAAATCTGACGGTAAAAATCTGGCACGGACACGCTTTAAAATTTTTACCGTCAGCGATAAAGGGCTGTTGACGGTAAAAAAATAGCAAGAAATATCATACAAATCAACCACTTAACAAAGTTGTAGCGGCCAAATCATCGTGACGGTAAAATTCCTCCGAGAGGAGGGACTGCCGATGCTGTCCGATGGCACGCTCCGGGGCATCAAGCCCCAGGCCACCACCTACAAGATCGCCGACCGGGACGGGATGTACGTGACCGTCTCCCCGAGAGGCACGATCACTTTTCGTCTCGACTACCGGCTCAACGGCCGGCGGGAGACGCTCACGATCGGCCGCTATGGGTCCAAGGACGGGATCTCGCTGCTCATGGCGCGCGAGCGCTCCATGGAAGCGCGCAAGGCGATCGCCGAAGGCCAATCCCCCAGCCAGGAGAAGCAGCGCGAGAAGCGCCGGATGTCCGAGGCCAAGACCTTCGACGAGTTCACCAAGCGCTGGCTGGAAGAAGCCAGGATGGCCGACAGCACCAAGTCGATGCGCAAGAGCATCATCGACCGGGACATCATGCCGGTGTTCGGCAATCGGGTGATGGCCGAGATCGGGCCGGAGGACCTGCGCAACCTGTGCGCCAAGGTCAAGGCACGCGGCGCACCGGCCACCGCCGTGCACGTGCGCGACATCGTCAAGCAGGTGTTCGGTTTCGCGGCGCTGCACGGCGACAAGGCGCCGAATCCCGCGGACGAAGTCGGCCCGTCATCGATCGCCACCTTCGTGGCCAAGGACCGCGCGCTGTCGCCGTCCGAGATCCGCGTCATGCACCGAGTGCTGGACGCTACCGCGACCCTGCCGACCATCCGCCTGGCGCTGCGCATGATCCTGCTGACGCTCGTGCGCAAGAGCGAGCTGATCGAAGCCACCTGGGACGAGGTCGACTTCGAGAACGCAGTCTGGACGATTCCGAAGAGCCGCATGAAGGCCGGCAAGCCCCACAACGTCTACCTGTCGCAGCAGGCGCTCGACATCATGGTGGCGCTGCGCACTTGTGCGAGCGGCTCGAAGTTCCTGCTGCCCTCGCGTTACGACGCCGATCGCTGCATGTCGAAGGCGACGCTGAACCGGGTCACGCAGACCGTCGCGGAGCGAGCCAAGGAAGCGAAGCTCCCGCTGGAGCCTTTCACCGTGCACGACCTGCGCCGTACCGGCTCGACAATCCTGAACGAGCTCGGCTTCAACAGCGACTGGATCGAGAAGTGCCTGGCCCACGAAGACGGCCGCTCATCGAGGGGCGTCTACAACAAGGCGGAATACGCCGAGCAGCGCCGTCACATGCTGCAGGAGTGGGCGGACATGATCGATGCGTGGGTCGCGGGGAAGTCCCACACCCCAACACTGCTGCCGCCGAGCATGAAGGTGATGACGACGGCGGCGCCGATTTGAGGGCAGCTTGCGCTTTGAACGCGCGCACTGCCTAAGGCGAGAAGAGCACAAACAAGGACGATGGCGAATGGCAGCAACAGGGGAAGTGACTAGTCCGCGAGAAGTCATTGAGCGAATCAGAACCGAAGACTACCTGCTCGACATCGAGGAGGAGTCGGATCGGGTCAGGCGCGGCGCTAAGAGTCTGCACAAGAAGCTGAACAGTGCCCTGGACCTGTTGTCCAAGGACCTGTACTCGAAGAAGTCGCACTTCATCCTGGAGCTCATTCAGAACGCCGATGACAACGAGTACGTCAAGAGCACTGTTCCCCAACTGACTTTCAAGCTGGCCACCGAGCGTCTCATCCTCCTCAACAACGAGATTGGCTTCAGCGAACGGAATGTCCAGGCGCTTTGCAGCGTTGGCGATAGCTCAAAAGCCAAGAAGTCGGGCTACATAGGCGAGAAGGGCATCGGCTTCAAGTCGGTGTTTACCGTTTCGAACGCCCCAGAGATTCACTCCAACGGATATCACTTCCGGTTTGATCGGAGAGATGAGGCCAACCTCCTCGGCTATGTCGTCCCCGAGTGGTGTGAACCACCTGAGGAAGCGAAGCCCGACACCACTGCCATTGTCCTGCCCGCAGCGCAGGGCTACGAGTTCAACAAGGAGACGCTTGAAGACCTCGATGCCCGGCTTCTGCTCTTCCTGTCGAAGCTTCGCGAGATCGAGCTTCTGCATGGGGAGGAGAGAACGACATTTCGCAGGCGCGACAAGAAGGGCCTGTCCGTCCTCACTACAGAAATCGCGCTGCCTGGCGCTGAGCCGAAGATTGACGAGTACCGGTTTGTCCGTGTCTCAGTCGACTTTTCGATGGAGAAGGTCCCGGACGAGAAGCGACCAGAGATTTCCACATCCTCCGTCGTGCTTGCGTTTCCGGTGGATGCGTCGGGCGCTGCGGACCCCCAGCCCGCGTCCCAGGTCTTCGCATTCCTGCCCATAAGGCAGGTCGGGTTCAAGTTCTCGATTCAGGCTGACTTCATCCTCAGTTCGAGCAGAGAAGACATCCTCACTGACCGCGCATGGAACAAGCTCCTGCGCGAAGGTATCGCCGTCGCGTTCAAAGTGGCAGTCGCAACTTTCCGGGCTTCCGATGCGCTCGCGTTCAGCTACCTGAAATACCTCCCCGGCGAGGGCGAGATCTCCGATCCGTTCTTTCGCTCGCTCACGGATTCCATCGTTGCCCAACTCGCTCAGACGGAGTGCCTGCCGTCAGAAGGTGGGCAATGGAAGTGTCCAAGCGACCTGAGGATTGCAGAGAAGCGGTTCAGGGACTTGTTTCCCCCGACAGTATCGATGGAGCTGTTTGGCTTCGACTATGTCGACCATCGCGTCCAAGGCGGCAACGACCTGCTTCGACGGCTTGGTGCTAAAAGCATTACGTTCCCAGATATTTTCAATGTCTTCAAGCTGCACGGCGACTGGCTGAAGAAGCAGGACATCGAGTGGAAGGCCCGCTTCTACGCAATGCTGGCCGAGCTCGATTTGCAGAAGCTTGTTGCGGGCCTAGTCTCGTTGCCATGCATCCCAACCAATGCAGGAGACCTGGTAGTCCCCTCGAAGTCTCACGTCTTCTACCCGCTCAGTCGAGGGAAGAAGTTCGGCTTTGAGCAAGAGCTTGTCATCATCGACAGCGAACTGCTGGACGAGGCACAGGTCCACTCCGAAAAAGTCCACGCGCTCTTCGCGGCGCTGCAGGTCAAGTCGGACGACCCGTACGACCTTGTCACTTCCCACATCCTCCCTAGGCATCAAGGAGATTCATGGAAGACATCCGAGAAGAAGGCCTTGTTAGGGCACCTGCGGTACATCAAGGACAAGCTCAAGGAGTACCTGGAAGGCGCCGTGTCTGCAGGTAAGACCGAAGCGCAGGCGTTCCAGGCAGTGCGCGACGGAATTTGGGTTGGCACGAAACAGAGTGCCGAGCAGTGGCTCTTTAGCAAACCGCAGCAGCTCTATCTCAGCAAGGAATACGGACCAGCATTCTGCATGGAGACATTGCTCGGCGAAGCGATACCGCGATCGCTCCTCGTGTCGGCAGACTACTTGGCGGCTAAGCCCAAGGATCCGGAGTTTGAGGCCGAGTCGTGGAGAACATTTCTGATCAGACTGGGTGTGCGTGTCGCACCACGCCTTGAAGCGGTTGCCAACGGCGACAGCAAGTGCAGCGCCGAACTCGAGCTGTTGCTTGGATCACAACAGTCTGCTGTTCGAAGAGCCACGCTTGAGTGCCTGGATAACAACTGGAGTCAGTATGCAGGTCATCTGAGCTTCGCTTTGCAGGTCGGGAGGACTGTTACGAACAGGGAGACGCAGTTCTCTGTTGCGCTACGTTCAATGCTGGCTCCTACGCGAAAGAGAGTCAGTCCGCCGATTTTCGAAGTCTTCTATCCGACACCGGAATTGAAGGGCCTGTTTGGAGATCGGCTGACCTACATCGATGCGGTTCTGAGCAATCAAGTGCTCGATGCTTGCGGGGTCACCCACCGCCTTGATGCCAAGGCATGTCTCAAACGGTTGCGTCAGCTCAAGGCCGAGGGAGGCGATACGACGCCCCAACTGCATGCCCTCTACCGCCATCTTGAGCAGTTCTGGGACAAGGAAGGCGCGGCTATCAAACAGGCCTTTTCGCTGGAAGGCTTGATTCGAATAAAGGGTGCCAACCCCTTCTGGGCGAAGCCCACCGAGGTTGCGTGGCGCTCCAACGGGCCGTTCCTGGATTCGCTCTATCCGCCACTTCAAGGCCAGTACCGGGACTTCTCCGGGTTTTTCAACGACAAGCTTGGGATACCCAAGGAGCTTCCTACCGGCAAGTGGGTAGAAGCGCTTTCGAAGCTGGGCCAAATCGAGTCAATTGATGAGCGTAGGCGCGAGGCGCTGGCGATCTACAAACGAGCCAATCGGGACCTTACACCGCGGTTCGGACGAGACGAGATTCCGACCCCAGGCTGGCTCAACGCGTTCGAGGATAACGACGTCTTCCTCAATCATCGGGACGAACTTGTCTCCAACGATGAGCAACTCTTCGCGAACGACGCACCGGAATTGGCAGCGCTGTTCACCGACGAAGCGGACATCTCCCTTCTGGCCGTTTCTTACGAGGAGGTTCCTCGAATTGAACGGCTACTCAACGCCACTGAGGTACCCCGACTCACCTCGTCGGTCGTTGTCGAGCTTGTGGAGGCGTCCGGCGGTCATCTCGAATCCGATCTCACAAGCAAGGTTCGACGTGCGATTCCCTACCTTGGCCGGGTGCTCTACGCGAAGAGCCATGAACGGTTTGAAGGCGCGGCGGAGCAGGGCTTGTTCCGACGACTTCGCGACCTTGAGGTCATAGAGGTCCCTGAGCTGAAGCTCTCGGTAACACTGGCACAGACATCGCGAACGACCACCGCAGACATTGCTCCGAGCGAGGGAAGGATCTTCATTAGGGCGCGGGCCCGATCCATCAAGGATCAGTTGGCCGCCGAGCTATGCAAGCTGCTCGAAGCACCGCTTGACCTTGCCGACACCTTTGCACGTGTCCTGATGGAAGAGGATGTCGATGGCGTCGAGGACTTCTTGCGGGTTCGTCGAGTTGGGCAACTGCCCGCGGATCTACTTGAATTGCTAACCGAGGGAGGCGCCCGGCAACCGTCTGACGGGGAATCCAGCGGAGATGACGAAGCTACCGGCCCGGGTTGCGAGGATGGAGCTGTCCAGCCGCCGGCACCAGATGTGGAGTCTCCAGGCGCCGAATCACCGCCGGCTCCAGATTCAGACGGTGGCCGTGGCGCATCCAGTCATAGCGCCGTAGGTCCTGGAGGCCGGTCTGCGTCCAATGGAGCAGACGGCGCGACTCAGTTCGGTCCATCAGCAGGTCCCGTTCGTGCGCCAACACCCAATGCCTCGTCCGACACGGCGGGCTCTCGCTCGGCGTCAACCTCGCCTCGACCACAGCAGCAGCCACAAGGGGGTGCCGATAGCGCGCAACTCGGTGGGAAGTCAGGCCCGGGAAGTGGCGAACAGACGGGTGGCTCAATGGGCACGTCCGAAGTTGGTCGCCATGGCCAAGACTTGCCCTCGTCGGGCGCCACCGACGCGTTCCAGCCGCGGAAGGGAGGCGCCGCAGTAGGGCCAGCCGGAGGTTCCAGAACAAAGCGCGGGCACGGAAACCGGCATCGCACTAAGGCTGGACGGCTCATGAGCTATGCGGCTGCGCCGGGCGACGCGGACCGGCCGGGAGAAGACGACCCTGCGAAGGCTGCGGCCCGCGAGGCTCTGGGGAAGGCGGCTGTCGAGTACTTCCTTGCTACTCAAGCTTCTCGCTGGAAGTCCCTGGTCCCTATGCCACACAGCAACCCCGGGTTTGACGTAAAGGCGATAGCGCATGACGACGCCGACGAGTTCATCGAGGTCAAAGGCCAAGGTGCGGGCTGGACTGAGGACGGGGTCGCGCTTACTCCAACGGAGCTGATGACTGCTGAGAAGCACGGGGACCGATACTGGCTTTGCGTCGTTGAGCATGTGCAGGACGAGAAGCGGCGTGCTCTGTACCTTCTGCAGAATCCCTATGGCCTCACTCAGCAGTTCAGGTTCGACTCCGGCTGGAAGACTGCAGCCATAAGCCAGGCTGCCGTTCCGCTCAAGCCAGCTGTCGGGCTGTTCGTTGACATACCGGGAGTGGGGCGCGGCCGAATCTTGAGCTTCAAGAAGGCCAACCAGTTCTACAAACTGCATGTGATGCTTGACGGCGGGGGGCAGGCAAACAAGCTCTTCAACCCTGCGACGATGAAACTGTCAGCGGAGTAGCAATGGCTCGCATGATCCCTGCGCTTGCCGGCGAGCAACTACGAGCATTGCGCTCTCGTGCCGAGGCTCGGTTCTATGAGGCGTGTCGTGATCAGCTTCCGGCAGATGTTGTTGTGATCCACAGCGCAAGCTGGGTTTACCGTGACGCTCGAGGAAGGTTGCGGGAGGGCGAGGCCGATTTCACGATATTGGTTCCCCAGGCGGGAGTGCTGGCGGTAGAGGTCAAGGGTGGCGGCGTGGCTTTCGACGCAGGGGCCGGCCGCTGGTACTCAGTGGACCGCGAGGGTCAGCGCAACGAAATCAAGGACCCTTTCAAGCAGGCATCTGGCGAGCGGCACGCGCTCCTTGACCAGCTTACTGGGCACCCGATTTGGCGCCAGTGGGCGGGCACGCGCCTCACCCTCGGCCACGCGGTGATGCTTCCTGACATCAACGATTCGACCCCAATGCGAGCGCCAGATAGGCCGAGAGAAATCATCGGCGTAAATGCTGACGTTCGTGCCGCAAGCCAGTGGCTCGACCGAGTCATGCGATTTTGGAAACGACCTGACGACGATGCGTTGGGAGCTCAGGGCGTCCGACTAGTCGAGGACATCCTCTGCAAGTCGATCGAAGTGCGGCCAGCCCTGCGTGCTGCAGTGGACGACGCTGAGCAACAACGACTCCGTCTGACTGCAAATCAGGCGAAGGTCTTGCGAACCATCGGAGGACGGCGACGAGCTGTTGTCTCAGGCGGTGCAGGGACTGGCAAGACGGTGCTCGCGGTTGAGAAAGCAAAGCAGTTAGCTCACCTGCCTTCAAGCGTCTTACTCCTTTGTTACAACCGCCCGCTGGCAGACGCTATAGCACTCGGGCTTCAGGACGATCCAAGGATTCAGGTGCTCAGCTTCCATCAGCTATGTGACCGGCGCGTCCGAGAGGCGATGCAGATGACCGGCAAGGACTTGCTGGAGGAAGCCAAAGCGGCCTACCCGGGAAACAGCGACACGCACCTCTTCGAAGTTCAGATGCCCTACGCTTTGGCGCTGTCGAATGAGGTCCTCGATGAGAAGTTTGACGCCATCGTTGTCGACGAGGCGCAGGACTTCAGTGACGAGTACTGGTTTGCAATCGAAGAGCTGATGCGCAACCAGGACACCGGCTACCTGTACATCTTCATTGATGAGAATCAGGCCATCTATCCTCGGCATGGAAATCTGCCAGTGGCCGCGGAACCCTACTACCTGACTTCGAATTGCAGGAACACCGCGCCGATTCATGATGCGGGCTACGCGTTCTATGCAGGGGAGCCCATCGACGCTCCCGACCTTCCGGGGCCGGCAGTCGAGCGAATCGGGGTAGGCGGTGATGACCTTCAAGCCGATGCCGTAGTTCGACGTGTGCGTCGGTGGATTGTTGACGAGTCGCTTCGCCCCGAGGATGTTGTTGTTCTGATTGCAAAGCGACCAAAGAAGATTGCCTACGACCTGCTGCAGGCCCGAGGAAATGCAGCCGGCATTGCTTGGGCAATGGAGGTTCACGGCCGCGGTCGCCATGTCTTGGTTGACACTGTCGCCCGCTTCAAGGGCCTTGAAGCGCAGGCCGTCGTTCTTTGGATTGGCGATGAGGTCGTGAGCGATGAGCAGTGGGAGACTGTCTACGTTGGTACAACGCGCGCAAAGTCCCTGTTAACCATCGTTGGCTCAAGAGGAACGCTCACGACGCTGCGCGCGAAAAGCGACGCACCAGCGCCGTAACAGTTACCGGCGTGGGCTGCCCGGTCTGTTCTGGACCTTTCGTCGATGGCGATGCCGCCTCGGAGTTGCCGTTTCGATACGGCGAATCGTAGGTCCGGGGCGGAGAAGGGACCGTCATCGCGACCGGCCTCGCTGCCGGAAGTCAGGCGATGGCGCCTTTCTTACCGAATTGCTCCCCGCCTGCCGCCGGCTCTGGATCCAGGCCAGCACTTCGCCCAAATCCCACACCACGCAGCGCGCGGTGAGGAAGAACCGTTGGGGAAAGTCGCCGCGGCGCTCCAGCTCGTAAATCGTCGAGTCCGCCAGGGGAACGATCTGACGTAGCTCGCTACGGCGGATCGTGCGCCTCAGCCCCTTGGGGTTGGCAGGTGCGGTCTTGTACAGCTCCCGGATCGCCCGCGCGTCGAACGCGCCCAGTGGCTCGGTCTCGCGGACTGCCTCCTTGAGCACTTCGGCAGCGTCCCGGCCGGCGGCACGATCGTCATCGATCTCTCCGTCGAGCCGAGGAGCCATCCGCTCCGGCTTCGCGACTTCGGCGGCCCGAGCCGTGTACGTGAACTGACTTCCGCGTTTCATTCGCACCCCCGCTCTCGGTCGAGAAGCTGCCCTGGCTTCCGGCATCTGGCCGCACCTAGCGCCTGCCGCCGACCGTATTTCCTAACCGTGAACCTCGCGTAGGTGCCACCGACGTGGCGCCTCGCGACCCTGGGGGCATCGGCTGGGCGTCCTGGCGTCTGTCGCCAAGGGTCGCCGGCTGTCGACAACTATCGAGAAGCCCCTCGATGTCCGGTTACGGAATCCCGCCCAAAAGTGTCGGGATGCATCTCCCCACTACTACCGCCGTCGGCCCTACGAATTAGGTCGCCTGTCGCTCTTTTCCCTCCGCTGACCTTCGCCCGATCTCCTCCCCGTCAGGCAACCGACGGGGAGAAACATGGCGCTCAAAGCGGGAGGTGGTCTCCAGCGATGGGAGATCGCGGTTACGAAGAAGTTGGTGGGTGAGTTCAGAAGGTGGTCTCGAAGCCTCGCGCGCGAGGAGTTCGACGACCTGATGCAGGAGTGCTTGGCGCACTGGATCGTGGTGCGCCGGAAGCTCCCGCCCGATCCAGATGCGCCGCCGGTGGCCTACATGGCCCAGGTCATCCGCAACAAGCTCACGGATCTGATCCGCGAGCAGGCTGCCGACAAGCGCGCCGGTGACCAGGACGCACTCTCGCTCGACGCGTCACTCGACGGCTCCGACGACGGCATGACGCTCGCCGACCTGCTGGCCGACAACGAGTCAGCCCAGCCGGACGACCCCGGCGCCGTCGAACGACGCCACGCTCGCATCGACATCGGCCGCGTCCTGGAGCGGCTGACGCCGGTTCAGCGGCAGCTGTGCCAGATGCTCGGGGCGGAGGGGCTGACCATCAAAGAGGCCGCCGAGCGGCTCCGAATTCCGCGCGGCACCTTGTACGAGGAGATCAAGCGCATCCGCAAGGTCTTCGCGGATCAGGGGCTTGGCGACTATCTGAAGGAGTAGCCCGACACTTTTTCACGCGATTCCGTATGCCTGATGACAGACCTGAATCGGCGCGGAATCGATGATCAAGTTCACCGTCACGAGCACGAAGGGCGGCGTCGGCAAGACGACGCTCACGGCCAACCTGGGGGCGTTGCTGGCCGACATGGGCTTGCGTGTGCTGCTGGTCGACGCGGACGTGCAACCGTCGCTGTCGAAGTACTTCCCGCTGGCGACGCCGCAGCCCTCTGCCGGGCTCACCGAGGTGATCGTTCGCGGCGAAGTCACGGCCGCCTGCATCACGGCGACGGTCTTCCCGAACCTCGACATCGTCGTGTCCGACGACCCCGAGGGCCATCTGCCCAACTGGCTACTCAATCGCATCGACCGCGGCTTCCGTCTGCGCTTCGCGCTACAGGCTGCCGTCGTGGCCGACGCCTACGACTGCGTTCTGATCGATACGCAGGGCGCCATCGGGCCCCTGCAGGACGCGGCCGTCATGGCTGCCGACATCCTCGTCTCGCCGATCACGCCCGAGATTCTCTCGGCGCGGGAGTTCAAGGACGGCACGATGGAGCTGCTCGATCGCCTGGAACCGGGCAGCGCCCTCGGCGCCACGCTCGGCCCGGTGAAGGCGGTGATCTACCGGCAGGACCGGACGGCCGATGCCCGCCTGATAGCTAACGGCATCCGCGAGGACTTCATCCGCCTGAAGGGCAGGGTGTCGGTGCTCGACACGGTGGTTCCGCACGCCAAGGCCTACAAGGAGGCCGCCACCCTGCGCATTCCGGTGCACCGGCATGAACGCCGGCGCGACGGCGTCATGCCGAGCGCGTGCGCGGTGATGCACCAGCTCGCATGGGAACTGATCCCCAGCCTGCAGGGCGTTCACGCCGATGGTGCCGTCGCCGAGGAGCGATCGGCATGAGCGGCAAGGTGTCGTTGGATGAGCGTCGGCGGCTGGTGGCCGAGTCGTTGCAGGTGGGCAATCCGGGGAACAACGCGCGCGACCTGGCCGGTCAGAACGACCCGCGCACGGAGTCCCAGATCGAACTCTCGGTCGACGAGATCCGTCCCTACGAGAACAACCCGCGCCGCGCGACGAACGCGAAGTTCGAAGACATCAAGGAGTCGATCCGCACCAGCGGCCTGAGAAGCCCGCTCACCGTGACTCGCCGGCCCGGCGAATCGCACTTCATCGTCGAGGCCGGCGGCAACACGCGGCTGCTGGCGCTGCGGCAACTGTGGACCGAGACGCGCGACCCGCGCTTCCGCAAGCTGGTGGTGCTTTTTCGGCCCTGGCGATCCGAGAGCCACGTCCTCACCGCGCACCTGATTGAGAACGAGCAGCGTGGCGAGATGACCTTCTGGGACAAGGCGTGTGGAATCGTCGCGCTCAAGTCACGTCTCGAGGTCGAGCAGGGTCGAACCCTGACGCTGCGGCCACTGGAGGACGCGCTCCACGCGTTGGGCTTGTCGGTGAACACCGCAACGCTGGGTCTCCATCTCTTCGCCACCGAGCGGTTGCGAACCCTCGGCGAGGCGGTGACCGATCTCTCCGGCCTCGACGTCAAGACGATCCAGCCGCGTCTGAACGCGCTGAAGCGCTACGCGCAGGCGCGAGCCTCGATCGCTGAGGACGACCTCTACGCGGAGGTCTTCGAACCGGTCTTTCGACGGTTCGCGGAGCAGTACCCGCACACCGGTGTCTTCAGTGTCGCCGCAACCTGCGAGGCTTGTGAAGTCGCGCTGGCTCGTCATCTTGGCGAACCCGTTGAGGTGCTGCGCGAGGCTCTGCGCCCGGCGGCAGGTCGCGGTGCGCCGGTCGATCCGTCGGTGCTAACGACCGGCACTTCGGACACCGACACGGCCACCACGGACCGTCCTGAGGTCAGCTACGAGGCTGGTGAGGTCGTCGGTGCAGTTGCAGAGGAACTGCTGGCGCGCGCGAGGGACTTCGCGGATGCAGCCGGCCTTGGCGGCGTTCTCCATCCCGAGCCGCAGTCCGCCACCGGCCTGCGACTCTCGACGCTTCCCGCCGACGATGCGGCGCACCCCGAGCGGGAACGCGCCTGGTGGTTGCTCGCTGGACTCCTCGGTCAGTTCGAGCCGAATACGCCGCCACCGGCATCGCTGGCCCCGGGATTCCTGCACTGGCTCATCGATTCCGAGGACGCATCGGCCACGGCGTTCTGGGAGTTGCTGACCTGCGTCAGGCGAGCGGGCGGCGTGCACCGCACGCTGCGCGCAGCGGGCGGATCGGTGTCGTCTTCGGAGGAAGCGTGATGCTCCCGCTGCAAGACCCGCAGGTGCGGCTCGTCCTGCTCAATCACGTGACCGTGCGATTGGCAGATGCCGCGCAGGATGAGATTCACGCCGCGGGCATCGAGAACGAGCTGCTGGCCCATCTTCGACAGCTCTCGGCGGTCGATCTCAGTCGCCTGGCCGCGATGCGCAGCTTGACGATCGGCGTCGCGTTCGACGGCGCCGCCCTCAAGGCGGGCCTGCGTGCGGTGGCGCTCGTCAACGAAGCCAAGGCGCTGGAGACGTACTTCATCCGCCACGGCGCATCCACGCACCTGATGAGCGCGCTCTTCAAGGTCCGCCGCAAGTTGACGCTCAAGCGCCGGCGCGACTTCGATGCGCGTCGTCCCGCGGGCCGTGTCCGGCTCCCGGATTACGCCACGCGCGAGCGCATCTACCAGGCCTGGCGGGCGATCGCCGATCCGGCGCCGCGCGTTCGCTACTACCGCCTGCACCAGGAGTTTCAGCACATCCCGATCGCCGTGTTGGAGGCGGTGATCCGCGAGTTCGAGGCCGACGAATGAACGCGCGCCTGGAAGGCCTCGGCATCACTCCGAAGGTGTTGCTCGACGTCTTCGACACACCGGTGAGCTTTCATCGTTGCCTGGTGCCCGTCACCGGCGGCGTGACATCGGCACTGATGCTGTCGCAGGCGATCTGGACCACCCAGTCGCTCGAGCCCTCTGCCGACGGCTGGTTCATCCGTTCTCAGGAGCAGTGGACGCAGGAGACCGGGCTGTCGCGCTGGGAACAGGAAACCGCGCGGCGCGCCTTGCGCCGTTCGGGACTGCTCGAAGAGCGCCGTGTGGGCATGCCGGCCAAGCTCTGGTTCCGCGTGCGTCCAGACGCCGTCTGGCGTGCGCTGCAGGCCCATGCCGGGGCGTCGTACCGATGACGGCGGGCAGGAGCCGCCGTGGCTGAGGACCTGCGCTTTGCAAACGAGGAACCGCGGGGGCGGGAGGCGGCTTTCGATGCGGCGCCGCTGTCGGTGATCTGGCCGCTGCTCGGGCGGCACATCGCATTTCATCGCCGCCTCGTGGATCTCACTTCCAGCGTCAAGGCGGCGCTCCTGCTTTCGCAGTCCGCTTATTGGACGCGCCATGGGCGGGACATCGCCCAGACCGGCGGATGGTTTCACAAGACGACCGAGCAATGGGAAATGGAGACCGGCCTGTCGGCGAAAGAGCAGGCAACCGCGCGCGAGGTGCTGCGCGGCCTGGCGCTGCTCGACGACCAGCGCATGGGGATTCCCGCGCGGCTGCACTTCCGGTTGAACGTGGACGAGTTGGGCATGCGCCTCGCCGACCGGATCGTCAGCCACCCGCACGCAGCGGACTGGAGCGACCGTGTCGTACTCGCCGAGCTGCTCGGGCCTTCGGTGGCTTTCCACCGCACGCTTGCCGGTGTCGCCGGCGGCGTGCACGCCGGCCTGATGCTGTCCCGCGCGTTGCACCTGACGCGGATGCAGGCCAGGCACCGCCTGGATCACTGGATCGCCAGCTCCGCAGCGCGTTGGTTCGAGGAGATCGGTCTCTCGCGGCGCGAACAGGAAACCGCGCGCCGCGATCTCGTCCGCACCGGGCTCTGGGAGGAGTGCTTGCGCGGCATTCCGCCGAGCCTGGTGGCGCGCATTCGACTGGACTGCTTGCTCGCTCTGCTCACCGACGACGCATCGGCGGCGAGGAGCCTCGGCTCGCGCAACGCAGATCCAGATCGTGGCGTTGCCGCAGACAAGGGTTCACCGAAAGTCGAATCAAGACTGAGGCAACCCCGCAGCCTTGTCTCGCCAAAACCGCCGGATCAGTTTCGCCCGATCCGCGAACACGGTTCAGCCGAAAGCGCCGTTCTTCTTATGAAACACAGTACAGGTGAATCAGTACAACAACCACAGCACACCGCCTCGCCTGCGAGTCCGCCGGACACGTTGGCGGGTGGTGGTGAACTGATCTTTCCCGAGCAGATGCTGCCGGACGAACGCCAGGCAGCGCGTCTGCTGCTGCGCCATTGCGGCGATCAAGCCCAGTGCCTGCTCGATGAACTCGCGGGCCGGCTTCAGGTGCGCGGTGTTCGCCTCAGCCCGGTGGCCTACCTGCGCGGGCTCATCGCCCGCGCCGCCGCCGGCAGCTTCGTACCCGAGCTCGGCCCCCGTGTAGCGGTCGAGCGCGAACAGCGGCAGAAGGATGCCAGCCGGCGTCGCGAACGCGAGGCCGAGGAGCAGCGCCTGGCTGCAGAGCGCGCTACGCCCGAGTACCAGGCCAAGGCCCTGGCCCAGCGGCAAAAGGTCAGACAGATGATCGACGAGCTCAAGGCGCGCATGGGCACGAACAGGCAGCCATGAACACAACGCGCCCACTCATCCAACCGACGCAACAACACCCCTACACGGAGTCCTCCATGACAACGCAAGACACGCCGTCAATGCTCGGGCCGGCGACAACAGTCGATTCCGCGCCGATGCCTCGCGACGCGCCGGCGCCGAACGCCCCGCCCGCGATGGGGCGGCTTGCCGACGAGACGCCCGATGCGATGACGCTGCACACCCAGGATGCGTACCGGATGTTCATTGGCCGCGCCGCCGATGCGGTGACCAAGGCACCGGCGATCCCGGGCGGCCGGCGGTTTGCGGCGATGCTGAAGGCGATCTGGTACCTGTCGGCCAACGACAACCCCTACGCCGACTGGCTCCTGATCCGGGTCTATCAGTCCCTGGCCAGCATCCGATCGCAAATGGGCAAGGTCATCGAAGCACGAGAGGCCGAGTTCGAGCGGCTGCGCCGCAAGGGGCTCGCGCTGTCCGTGCTCGCTTCGCGCAGCCCGGTCACCGTGGAGTTGGGGTTCCGCAGTCCGTACGGCTACGCCACGGCCGAAGCGATCGTCGAGTTCGACTACCACGTGCGGATGGTCAAGACCCTCGTGCTCAAGGACCGCATGAGCGACGAGGCGGGCAGGGCCGACATCCGCGCCGTCGGCCGCGGACTCCGGGCGCTCTTCCTGGAGCCGATCCGCTGGGAGCGCCACCTGCTGCGCGAGGAGATGCTGCCCTTGAGCCGGCGCGACTTCTTGCCCGGAGCCGACGAGGCGGCTCGACAGCGGGTGCGCGCCGCGGTGGCGCTGTTCGGCGAAGTTCCGCGCAAGGTGTTCACTGGTGAGGAGGCACCGCGACACTCGCAACGACGCATCACGCCGAGCGCCGCGGAATTGCGGCTGATGCAGCAGGTCTCGCTCGGCGCGGACGCGAGCTTTGAGCCGCCGGCGGCAACGGAAGAGCAACTGCTGTGAACCGCGCGGCGTGCCTACCGGTTCGGCACCCCAGTGCGCAGGAGTGGCGGATGCTCCGAGTGCTGGCGCATGACGCACTCGCGAACGCGATGCTGCGCGGCTTCGAGTGGATCTCGTTCCGCGGCTACTGCATCGAGGCCAGGCGCTTCTCTGCAGCCGGTGTGGAAAGGGCTTCCGTAGACCTCACGCTCACTGCCTTCGGTGGCGCCGAGCTGCTGGATCGCGTCCGCATTGCAGTTGCATTCCCATCGGACCCGGGATCAGCATGCCGCATAGATCCCTTGCACGCGCCGGCGATTGCCGCGCGCCGCGTCGAGTCTCTCGCTGGCTGTGTCAGCCCGGTTGATGCCCGTTACGCATCGCCCGAAACCGGTCAGATCTCCTGAGAACCGGTGGCCGCAAGGCCCGGAGATTTCGTCAGTGCTTCTACCCAGCCGGGGAGTCCCATCCCCGCACTGGGGATGGTCTCTCCATTTTCATGTGTTCCATGTCATAGGAGGCCATCATGTCCGAGTCATCCCAAGCCAGCAGCCCGTCGTCGTTCTTCAACCTGCACGTCGAAGGCGTCGGCTATCTCAATCGCGTTCGCACCGTGAAGCCGAAGAAGGGCCAGGAGTTCCTGGCCTGCACCGTGGCTGCCCTTCGCGGCAGCGACAGTGACGTCAGCTACACGAAGTTCGACTGCCGTGTCAGCGGTGCTGACGCTCAGGCGATCGTCAAGCGCCTGGAAAACGATGTTGCGGCCGACAAGGCCGTGATCATCGGCTTCCGGATCGCCGACATCTATCCCGAAATGTTCACCTTCGAGAAGGGCGACAGGAAGGGACAGCCGGGCGTAAGCATCAAGGGTCGACTGCTGCGCATCAAGTTCGCCAAGGTCAACGGTGAACCCATCGATGTGCCGCAACCGGCGCGCGCAGAGGAACGCGAAAGCGTTCCGTTCTGACCGCCGGCATCGTCAGTCTCGATCCATCCCCCGGGGAGCTCGCTCCCTGGGGGAGGAGTTCCCCATTCGTCATACGAAGGAGAACTCCATGTGTCGACCGATCGAGTCGATGTCGGACGCGGCCCTGCTCAGCACGCTGGTAGGACCCCGAACGGCAGCGAACCTGTTGAAAGATGCGAGCGGCAGCCTGTCGCGGCTGCTGAACGCAGACGTAGCGCAGCAAGTCCCGTCGTCCTCCGTCGGAGCGAAGCTGATGGCGGCCAGGGAACTGGTCCGTCGTGCCCTTGCCGAGACGATGCGCGAGCGGGACATGCTGGCCTCACCAGCCGCGGTGCGCGACTACTTGCGGATCATGCTGGCCCAGCGCGACCACGAAGTCTTCATGGTGCTGTTCCTCGATGCACAGAACCGGGTCATCGCACCCGAGGAAATGTTTCGAGGGACGCTCACGCAGACCAGCGTGTACCCGCGTGAAGTGGTCAAGCGGGCGCTGTCGCTGAACGCTGCGGCAGTGATCCTGGCGCACAACCACCCCTCGGGTGTCGCCGAGCCCAGCCGGGCCGACGAGTTCCTGACCCAGTCGCTGCGTTCCGCGCTGGCCCTGGTCGACATCCGTGTGCTCGACCACATCGTGATCGCAGGCAGCAACGCCACCTCGTTCGCCGAACGCGGCCTGTTGTAGCCCGTGCACCCCGCGCGACACCCGTCGCGCTTCCCATCCGGATCGGGATTCCCCGGTCCGGTTCTTCACCCCAGCGGGGATGTGCATCCCCGCATGGCGGGGGGCCGTTCCTGCAACTTCTCTGGAGACTCACCATGAAGAGCGGACGTTCCCTCGTCGACCTGGCCCAAGAACTCGAGCGCCAGATCTCCTCCAAGCGCGACCTGGTCGTGCCTTCGTCCTTCCTGCAGTGCCGTACCGATGAGGATGGCAGCCTCAAGCTGATCGTCGACTCCCGCCAGGGAGACGGCGAATACGGCGTCACGGGTCTGGCGCGTCGACAGCTCGCCGACAAGCTCAAGATTCCGTTCGCCTACTTCGAGCGCATGCGTACCGAGCAGCCCCAACTGCTCGATCGCAACGTCAACACCTGGCTGCAATCGGACGGCGACCGCCGGATGATTCGCACGCTGGACGGGCAGGTGAGGGCGGTGCTGTCGGACCGCTATCGCCGGCTGGACAACTTCGATCTTGCGGAGAACGTCCTGCCGATCCTGCAGCGGCTGGAAGGTGCCCGCTTCGAATCGGTCGAACTGACCGAGACGAAGATGTACCTGAAAGTCATCACGCCTCGCGTCGAGTTCGAGGTCGCCCCCGGCGACATCGTGCAGGCCGGCATCGTCATCACCAACTCGGAGGTCGGCTGCGGCACGCTCTCGGTGCAGCCGCTGATCTACCGGCTGGTGTGCAAGAACGGTCTGATCGCATCGGACCATGCGCTGCGCAAGACGCATGTCGGGCGCTCGCTGACCACGGAAGCGGAGTCGGTCAATGTGTTCAGGGACGACACCCTGGCCGCAGACGACCGGGCCTTCTTCCTCAAGGTGCGGGATGTGGTCGAGGCTGCGGTTTCCGAAGCCACGTTCCGCCAGGTCGCGCAGAAGCTGCAGAAGACGCGCGACATCCGTCTGACCGGCGACCCGGTGAAGTCCGTCGAGGTGCTGGCCAACCGCTACACGCTCAACGACACCGAGCGAGCCGGCGTGCTGCGGCACCTCATCGTCGAAGGTGACCTCAGTGCCTACGGTCTGGTCAACGCTGTCACGCACTTCTCGCAGGACGTCGAGGACTACGACCGTGCCACCGATCTCGAGGCGCTGGGCGGAAAGCTCATCGAGCTGGCCCCCGGCGACTGGAAGGAGTTGGCCCACGCCGCCTGAGAACCCCCGAAGCACCGCCGCCGGCGGTGCTTCGGGACTCTTGCCCCTGATTGAAGTCCTCCCCCTCGCCCGGCGCAGCCTCACGGTTGCCCGGGCATTATTTCGTCTGTCAGCAGTGCTGACGACTGCCCCGGCAGTCGCTCGGTCGCTCCAACGAGAGACTCATCGGCCCAGATACACCGCCGTGATCTGCTCGCGCTCATGCCCCAGCTCTTCGCTGATCGTGAGTCGCGCTTCGCGGTCGGCCTCGCGCTGCGAGGGCGTGAGGTCTCTCGACCGCGGCCCGCCAGCCGCCGGCGCCGGCCAGCCGGTCAGCTCGCGGTAGCGGGTCTGCGCGTACTGATGGCGGTGGCCGTGGATGCGGTGCGCGCCGGCCGCCGCGCACTGATACTCGAAGCGACGCAACTGCTCGACATAGCTTCGCTCGGCCGGGATGAGGCTGCCCCTGCCGGCCAGTGCCTTGGCCTCGTCGAGGACTTGGCGCTGCTCCGCGTTGCGGATCGGGATCTCGCGCGGCCGCCCACCCTTGGTCCAGGTGTCCTTGAGCGCCAGCCGGTCACCGCGGTCAGCCCACTCCGGCCGGACCTTGATCGACTCGCCGCGTCGCAGCCCGAAGGCCGCCTGCAGCCGCAGCGACATCGCCGTGTGCGGATCCGTGATCCTGGCGAGCTCGCCCCCGGTCAGTTGCCGCGCCTTGCTGACATTGGTGACGTATTGCCGGTTGCCGATGCCGTAGTGGTCGTTGTCGCGGGCGATGACGTTCTGCTTGCCGATCTTCTCGGCCCACCATCGCAGCTCCGCCATCCGGTTCTTGATCGTGCCCACGGCGAGGCCTTCCGCCTGCCATCGCTCCACCAGGCCCTCGACGTGCTTGGGCTTGAGGCTCGCTGCAGCCATATGTCGGTATCCCATCTCCTGTAGCTGATTCGCCACCAGGTCGAGCACGCGCTCGCGATCGCGCTGGGTCGCGAAGCTGCCGTCGCGGTTGCGCCGGCACAGCTGCTTCAGCTCGTAGTTCAGGTTGCGCATTCGGTTGCTGCTGTCGGTCTCCGTCGTCGGTTCGGTCGGCTGCCCCTGGGGGCGGTTCGGGTTCGTTGTCGCTGGTGTGTGATCGGTCTGGTCAGTGTTTCTGTCCGTCCCGAACGCCTGGGCGTTGCGGGAACCACGAGGGACACGGGACACCACTCCCGTTTCGTGCCGAGTTACTGCTGGCCGCCGCGGCACGCGGCATTGGCGTCGATGACGCTTCCTGCGGGAAGGCGATCCATCGGGTGAGCCATTGCCCCAAGGCTCTGGGTGCGCCGGTTGGCGCCATGGCTGACATGGCCCGCGGGGAGCGGGCGGGTGCAGACCGCGTTGCAGGTTCCGAGGTCTTGACGCGCCTGGGAGCCCGTCACGTGGGGTCGTCACTTGCGACAGCCCCGGCAAAACGCTCGTGCGCTGGGGCGGCGTGCGCGTCGTCACTACTGGCTGGCGCCGCGTAGTGACGACGCGGTTGGCGCAGTGGGCTGGGGCAGGGCGCGCGCGCGGTTGCAGCAGCGGCGTCTCGGCTGATGCCGCTACGGTCCCGCATGCTCGACTGGGGCAGGGCAGGCGCTTCGTCTTCGAAGCCTGACGTGTATCTCCAGACCTTGCGGCCGCCGGGTTTCAGGAGATGAGGCCGGCGTATGCGCCCACGGGTGCGGGCAGGGGCGATACGGTGTCGGGCATCAACCGGGCTGACTCAGCCAGCGTAAGCGGGAGCGATGCTGCGCCAACGTCTTCCGGATCGCAACCGCAGTGGTCGACTGCGGCAGGCACACGTCGGCGAGGCAGTTGGCAGCCTCGTCAGCACTGCGGACGGCCGGACAGCCCTCGGTTCGTGCAGGCGGCTTACCCACCGCCGCGCGAGTCTTGCGTGTGAGGCGCCGATCGCGCGGCCGTGGATAAGCGCGGCCGTTCGACAAGGGGCTACGGGGTCAGATCGTCCTCGTCGTCGTGCCGGTCGCGGCGCGTTCCGTTCACGTGCGCCCAGAACGCCGACTTGCGTCCGTGACGGGCACGGATCTCGGCCTCGAAGTCCTCGTGCGACGGCAGCGGCAACAGGCTGACGCCGCTGCCCGCGATCTCGCCCAGTCGGGCCCAGTAGCGCGCCGCGTGGCCGTAGGCGCGCGCGTAGGCTCGATCCAGGATGCCCTTCAACAGCGCACGGTAGACGACGGTCTCGCCACGCGGGCACTCGTGGGCGCCCAAGGCCTTGGCCAGCGGAACGAGGCTACCGTAGTGGTTGCCGTCGATGCGCCCGGGCTCGGCCAGCAGCCTGTCCTCGGCTGCAGCGGCATCGCCGAGTTGCAGCAGCAGCGTGGCTGCGGCCGTCAGGTCGTCGTGGCGGAGCGCGAGTTCCCGGGCATGGGCGACGGCTTCAGGACGCGCGGCCTCGGGCAGGTGCTCCAGCCAGCGCTGGAAGTAGAAGTCCGAGAGCGTGCGCTCGAACATCCGTTGCCGGATCGGCGAGCTCTCCTCAAAGCGGCCCAGTCGCTCCAAGGCATCGGCCAGCAGGTCCTGCCGGCTGTCGTCGAGGTGGCCCCAGGCGTCCCGCAGCCAAACCATGGCATCAGCTGGCCGGTCGGCGTCGAGGTAGGCCCGTACGAAGGCTTGGCGCTGCACGGGGTTGGGGTTCGGGCTGTAGCGCAGCGAGGCGCGCACCATGATGTCGGGGTCGCGCAATGACTCGGCCAGCAACGACAGCGCACCCGAGATGCGGAAGACGTCGATCGGCGGACTCTCCCCGCGCGGGGACTCGTCGATTGCCCGCGCCAGCTGCGATTCGAGCCGGGCGACGAGCCCGCGCTGCGCCGGCTCGTCGAGCAGCATATCGGCACGCCGCAGCAACTCGTCGCGCGCTCCGTACTGGTCGGCCTGGTAGAGCTTCAGCAGGCGTTCAGGCCACACCTCACGCGGGGTCTCGCAGAGTGCGGCGGCCTGCAGCCAATGGCGACACGCCGCACGTACGGCGTCGCCGATCACGCCGTCGGAGTCGTCGGCGCGATCGAACCACGCCCCGTCCGCCTCGATGAAGACCTCGAAGAGCGAAAGGGCGGCTGGAGGATCCTTGGGCAGCAACTCGCGCGCCACCTGGTCCAGCCAACCGTCGAGCATGCGGCCGAACTCGCCCGCCTCGCGGTAGCCGTAGAACTTGGTCGAACGCCGCCAGCCGGACAGCGTCTTCTTAAAGCCGGCGGCGAGCTTGTCCGGCCGATCGGCCAACTGCATGCGCGCAAGGCGTGCCTGAACGGCCTCGTGGTCCTTGGCGAGTTCGAGCAGCACGGCGACCAGGTCCCCCGCGTCCTGACGGCGGAGGAAGGTCTCCAGGTCTTCGTTGAGTGGTTTCGCCATGGGTTGGGGCAGTGGCTTGCGGTTCAGCTCGGCGGCGTGCCCTGGCTCAAGTCCCAGAACGTGCCCTGCCAGTTCGAGATCTGCCCCTCCGTGCCGCAGGCGGGGCAGCGCCAGACGACGACATCATCCTCGGTGATGCCGGTCTCGACGACGCGCTGGTCACGCTTGCGGCACTTGAAGCAGACTGGGCCCGGCGCGTCGTCGGATCGATCGAAGTCGGATGCGTGGGCGACCACGGCGGTCAGGAAGTCCGCCATCTTTCGGGCCGGGCCCCGGTTGGGCGCGATCGCACCCTTGGAGTCCAGGTAGTGGGTCAGGTCGATCACGTACATCGATCAGGCTCTCCGAGATTGCGCTCCTGGCGTGCGCGGATCAGAGCACTGCCCGCTGACCGGCGACCAGCACTGTCACGCGAACAACGTCCTTCTCGTCGATCTGCCAGTGCAGCTTCATCTGATGGGATTGCGGCAGAAGAGCGTACTCGAGGGTGGCCTCAATCTATCAGAGTTGTTATCATGAAGATACGGTTGGAGGGACTTGTGCCTATAGAACGGGCGCTCTGTGCTCATGACTAGGTCGAACTCGGTTCGGGCGATGCTCAAGGGCGTGCCGCCTTCCCAGGTGGAGCGGCTGTCGTACATCGAGGCGCGCCTGTTCTTTCTGGGGGAGTTGCGGCGGGCGGATGTCGCGAAGCGGTTCTCAGGGGCGTCGATCCAGGCGAGTCGCGACTTGGCTCTCTACAAGGAGCTGGCTCCTGAGAACCTGGTTTACGACTTTCAGGCGAAGACGTATCTGCCGGGAGAGAAGTTCAGGCTGGTCTTCAACCGGACGCCTGAGCGCGTGATGTACTGGTTGAAGTCAGGGCTGGGGGATGGGTTGCCGCATCCGCAGGGCTTGCCGACGGCAGAGGTCGAAAGCCTCGGCCTGCCGAAGCTGGGTGAGTTGGCGGTGGTGACGCGGGCGATCTATCGCAAGCAGGTTCTGGAGGTGACGTACGTGTCGTTGGGCAGTGGAAGAACGGACAGGCAGATCGTGCCCCACGCGCTGGTGGACAACGGCCAGCGTTGGCACGTTCGCGCCTACGACCGTGCCAACGCGCGCTTCTCTGACTTCGTCATCACCCGGATATCGAAGGCCGTGGTGTCAGACGGCAGCGACGCGGTCGACCACGAGAGGCCAGAGGCCGATGAGCAGTGGAATCGCATGGTCGAGCTCAGCCTGATTCCGCATCCGAGGCTGAAGCACAAGAGTGCAGTCGAAGCCGACTACGGCATGCGCTCCGGAGCGCTGGTGGTCAAGTGTCGCGCGGCTTTGGCCGGGTACGCGTTGCGCCGCTGGGGCGTCGATTGCTCGACCCAGCATCATCTGGATCCCGTTGAGTTTCAGCTCGCGCTGACGAATCAAGGCGTGCTATCGGGAATTGGGAGCTCTCAGCTCGCGCCAGGGTACGGATCCCGGGACGGAAGCGCATGAGCCGGAATCGACGATGAGAGTTGCGGGACTGTTCGCTGGAGTTGGAGGCATCGAGCTCGGTTTGGAGCAGGCTGGCCTCGCGACGTCGCTGCTGTGCGAGATCGACCCGCGAGCCCAAGCGGTGCTCGAACATCGCTTCCCGGGCGTTCCGATCGAGCCCGATGTAAGTGCGATCGCGCGGCTGCCGAATGACATTGACCTGCTGACCGCCGGCTTCCCATGTCAGGACCTTTCACAGGCCGGCAAGACTAGTGGGATCTTTGGACGACGCTCTGGGCTGATTCGGAGTGTCTTCCGGCTGATCTCCGACAGCAAGCCACCGTGGGTACTGATCGAGAACGTACCTTTCCTCCTCCGGCTCGATGGGGGACGCGGCATCGCCTACGTGACTCGAAACCTCGAGCGGCTCGGGTATCGATGGGCCTATCGGATCGTCGATACGCGGGCTTTCGGGCTGCCACACCGGCGCGAACGCGTCTTTCTGCTCGCTTCGCGAGTTGGCGACCCGGCGAGTTGCCTCCTGGCCCAAGATAGACCGGCGACCGAGTCAGAAGCGGACGGTGCTGTGGCGCATGGGTTCTATTGGACCGAGGGCACGCGCGGGTTGGGGTGGGCCGTCGACGCGGTGCCGACGATCAAGGGGGGATCGGCCGTCGGCATTCCTTCGCCCCCGGCCATCTGGTTCCCGGATGGGCGATTCGCCACTCCGGATATTCGCGATGCCGAGCGTCTACAGGGATTCCCAGTCAACTGGACTCGACCTGCAGAGAAGGCCGGCAGGCCGTCGTACCGCTGGACGCTGGTGGGAAACGCGGTATCCGTTCCCGTTGCTCGCTGGATTGGCCGTCGCCTACTGGGTCAGCCAGCGACAACGCTGGACTTGCCAATAGTGGAGCTGTCCAAGAGCGCGCCGTGGCCACGCGCAGCTTTCGGCGGCCCCGGCATCGGACGCTACGCGGTCGATATTGGGTCGTTCCCCGTGACGAGAGCGAGAAGGCATCTCCACGAGTTCTTGAACTTCGATCCCATGCCGCTCTCGCATCGCGCAGCCGACGGCTTCCGAGGGCGACTTCAGCGGAGTTCATTGTCGCGTCCGGCCGAGTTCGACGACGCGTTGGCGGACTACGTGGGCCGGGCGACTTGATCGAATGAAAGCGCAAGGAGCCGTGCCAATGGCCAGGCTATCGAAACGCCGCTGCGTGGAATTGCCACCGCCAGTGGCGTCCTCTGAGCTGGCCCGAAAGCGCATGCAGTCGACACCGCAACGCGATACGCCGGCTGAGCTGCGCATCCGGAAGCTGTTGCATGCAATGGGGCTTCGATACTTGGTCGATGCCAAGCCGCTCGAGGATTCGCCGCGACGAGCGGACGTCGTCTTCCGACGTGCCAGGGTTGCCGTCTTCGTAGATGGCTGCTTCTGGCATGGCTGCCCAGAGCATGGGACGTGGCCAAAGGCCAACGAGCAATTCTGGCGCGCGAAGATTCTCGCCAACATCGAGCGCGATGCGGACACCAACGGCCGGCTCCGAGATCGTGGCTGGCTGGTGATTCGTGTCTGGGAGCACGAAGATCCGTCCGCTGCAGCGACGCGCATCGCGCGACGGGTGCGTTCGAGGTCGGGCATGCCACCGAAACCTCTCAACTCGACCCGATGAACGCCATATCCACTCGTCCTGCCTCGGAGACTACTTCTCGACCCGAGCTCGGTCAGCTAGTGGAAGTGAGACGACGGCAGTGGATTGTCAACGATGTCCATTCATCGGCGCTGACTGGCGCCAGCCGCAATAGCGTCCAGCCTCGTGCGCAGCACTTGGTGACGGTCTCTTCGATCGACGAGGATGCGCTGGGCGAAGAGCTCCAGGTGATTTGGGAGCTGGAACCCGGTGCCCGCATCCTCGAGAAGGCTGGACTTCCGAAGGTCGGTGAGTTCGATGAACCTCGTCGAGTCGATGCCTTCCTGGACGCCGTCCGATGGGGCGCTGCCACCAACGCAGACGTGCAGGCCCTCCAAGCCCCGTTCCGAAGCGGGATCGCGATCGAGGACTACCAACTCGATCCACTCGTGCGTGGCCTGCAGATGCCACGCGTCAACCTGCTGATCGCAGATGACGTCGGCCTCGGCAAGACGATCGAAGCCGGACTCGTTGCTCAGGAGCTGCTGCTCCGCCACAGGGCAAGGACCATCCTGATCGTCTGCCCGGCATCGCTGCAACTGAAGTGGCAGGCCGAGATGCAAGAGAAGTTCGGCCTCGAGTTCCGGGTCGTCGATACGAGCTACTTGAAGGAGCTGCGGCGAAGCCGCGGTATCCACGCCAATCCATGGTCGTCGTTCCCACGCCTGATCACCTCGATGGATTGGCTGAAGAGCGAGATCCCGCTGCGGTTCATGCGAGATGCCATTCCGCCAGTGCCTTCTTACCCTCGCACGTTCGATCTTCTGATCGTCGACGAGGCGCACAACGTTGCGCCGTCGGGCGCCGGCAACTACGCACTCGACAGCTTGCGCACCCAGGCCATTCGAACCATCGCGCCGCACTTCGAGCACCGGTTGTTCCTCACCGCCACACCCCACAACGGTTTCCAGGAGTCGTTCACTTCGCTGCTCGAGCTCCTCGACGACCAACGTTTCGCCCGGGGCGTTCAGCCCGACCAGGAGCGCCTGGCCCGGGTGATGGTGCGGCGCTTGAAGTCGGACATCACCGATGTCCACGGAAATCGCGTCTTCCCGGACCGCAAGCTCGAGGCCTTGGAGGTGGACTACACGGAAGACGAACGCCGCGTTCACGCGGCACTCGTCGAGTACACGAAGCTACGGCAAGCCGCCAACCGCGAAGAGGGGGGCAACCACGCCACGGAATTCGTCCTAAAGCTTCTCAAGAAGCGCTTGTTCTCGTCGCCGGCGGCCTTCGCGGGCACATTGGACGAACACCGCAAGACCCTCGCAGGCAGGAAGAAGCCAACCGACGGCAGCGCGCTCGATCAACGCATCCTTCGCAGATTGATCCAGCAGACCGAGGAGGAGTACGCCGACGACCAGCGCTACGAAGAAGCGCAGGAGGAAGCCGTCAGCGCCGCCAGTGCCGCCCTCACGAACCTATCGCCCCGCGAGCGTGAACTGCTGGAGCAGATGGCGCACTGGGCAGAGCGGGCCAAGGCGCGGCCCGACTCGAAGGCCAAGGCCATCCTCGGCTGGCTGAAACAGCACATCAAGCCGGCTGGCAGCTGGTCCAACGAGCGCGTGATCGTCTTCACCGAGTATCGAGCCACACAGAAATGGCTCGTCGATCTGCTGACCGCCGAGGGTCTCGGCGGCGACGATCGACTGATGACGATCTACGGCGGCATGGACAAGGACAAGCGCGAGGCCGTCAAGGCAGCCTTCCAGGCCGACCCGAGCGTCTCACCCGTTCGCATCCTGGTCGCCACCGATGCGGCCTCGGAGGGCATCGACCTGCAGAACCACTGCCGCTACATGATCCATGCGGAGATTCCGTGGAACCCCAACGTCCTCGAACAGCGCAACGGCCGGATCGACCGCCACGGGCAGAAGGCCAAGGAGGTTCTGATCTGGCATCCGGTCGGCGCCGGCTACCGCCGCAAGACGTTGGGGGCGGATGTCGCGGCTGGCACTCTCGAGGGTGATCTCGAGTTCCTGATGGTGGCGGCGCGCAAGGTCGAGGCGATCCGCACCGATCTCGGCAAGGTTGGCCCGGTCATCGCGTCGCAGGTCGAACAGGCGATGCTCGGCAAACGCAAGCAACTCGATACGACTCGGGCAGAGCGCGATGCGCAGGCCACCGCCCGTGAACTGCCGATCGAACGCAAGCTGCGTGAGCGGATCGCTCGCCTGCACGATCAACTGGTCGAGACTCGCGAGGTCTTCCATCTCAGCCCCGCCAACGTTCGAGCCGCCGTTCAGGTGGCACTGGATCTCGCCCCCCTGCCGGCGCTGGAACCCATTGACCACCCCGGCTCGGCGAAGGGCACCGTGTTCCGGATGCCGCCTTTCCAGGGTACGTGGGCACGATGCGCCGAGGGTCTCGCGCATCCCCACACGGGCGTTCGGCGCCCGATCACGTTCGATCACGAAGTTGCGCGCGGGCGCGACGACATCGTGCTCGTGCACCTCGAACACCGGCTGGTGCAAATGTGCCTTCGCCTCCTTCGTGCTGAGGTCTGGGCGCCGGACGACGTCAAGCGTATGCATCGCGTCACAGCGCGCGTGGCGCCGGACGGAGCGATGACCACACCCGCCGTCATCGTGATGTCACGGCTCGTCGTCACGGGCGGCAACTCGACGCGGTTGCATGAGGAGCTGACCGCGGCGGGAGGACTGCTACACGACAACCGCTTCACTCGGCTCAACGTGACGCAGACAGAAGCCATTCTGTCGGCCTCGAAGCCCATGCTGCCGGGGTCCCAGGTCCTCGGCGCGTTGCAGAAGGCCTGGCCCAAGATCGAAGCTGCCGCGCTCGGGGCGGCTGAGGCGCGGTCGAGCGACCGGATGAAGAATCTGCAGAACACGCTCGACCGCCGCCGTACCCAGGAGATGGACGACATCGCCAAGGTGCTCGACGAACTCGCACGGTCCATCCGCCTGCGGCTCGGCGAGGCCGACCCGGCGCAGTTGTCCCTCTGGACCACCGAGGAACAGGAGCAGCTTCGCCGCAATGGCGACAGCCTACGAGCCCGGCTCGCGGCGATCCCGCAGGAGATCGAGAAGGAGCGCTTGCTGATCGCAGGGCGTTACGCGGAGCCGGTCGCACGCACCTTTCCCGTGGCGGTCGTCTTCGTGGTTCCCGAGTCCATGGCGCGGAGGGGGTCATGAGCGGCATCGCTCGCCACCATACTGAGTGGCTCAACCTCATAGAGCGTTCCGGGCCATTCGTCGAGCCGCCGGTCCTAACTCGTGCCTTCCCGCAAGGGCTACCGAAAGTCGATGGTAAGAAGCTCGGCCGCTTGCGTGCGGCCTATGAGGAGTGGGCCAGCGCGCAGGATGCGAAGGCATCGGATGCCAGCGCCGTGCATGCCACCTGGGTGCAGCTGGTCCTGGGCGAACTCCTCGAGTTCGACAAGCAAACCCTGCGATCGGGTGACGGCCTTCCGTCCGGGCTCGACGTGCCCCTGGCCGAGCACCATGAGACGCTCCGGCCATCGATGGTGATCGCGGAACCCAGCGGCCGAGCCAAGGCCGGTACGCCTCGGCTCCTCATCGCGGTCTGGCCCTCCGACCAGGATCTCGAATCCGCCGTCCCCGCGGCGCGGTGGGCGGCCTCACCTCTTGAGCGCATGACACAGCTCTGCCGCTCGACAGGTGTTCGCTTGGGTCTCGTGACCAACGGAGAGCGTTGGGCTATCGTCGATGCGCCCGTCGGCCAGACCGCGGGCTACGCCAGCTGGTACGCAGGCTTGTGGCTGCAGGAGCCGATCACACTGGCCGCCTTCGATGCGCTGCTAGGCGTGCGCCGCTTCTTCGCAGTGGCGGACACGGACACGATCGAATCTCTGCTGGATGAGTCGGTTGCCTTCCAGCAGGAAGTCACCGACCAGCTCGGCTACCAGGTGCGCCGTGCGGTCGAGGTGCTCGTGCAGGCCCTCGACCGAGCGGATCTCGATCGCAAACGCGAACTCCTGCGTGACGTTCCGCCCGCACGGCTGTACGACGCTGCACTGACCGTGATGATGCGGCTCGTCTTCCTCTTCTGTGCGGAGGAGCGTGGGCTCTTGCTCCTCGGCGACGAGACCTATGACGCCAACTACGCCGCCTCGACGCTACGCGCGCTCCTGCGCGAAGAGGCCGACCGCGTGGGCGTGGAGGTGCTCGAACGCCGTCAGGACGCTTGGGCGCGCCTGCTCGCCACCTTCCGTGCCGTTCATGGCGGTGTCGAGCACGAAGCGCTGCGTCTGCCAGCGCTCGGCGGCAGCTTGTTCGACCCCGATCGCTTTCCGTTCCTGGAGGGGCGCGCTGCAGGAACCTCGTGGCTCGACGCACCGGCTTCTCCGCTCCCCATCGACAACCGCACCGTGTTGCATCTGCTCGAAGCCCTGCAGCTACTGCGAACGCGGGGTGATGATGGGACGAACGAGGCTCGCAAGCTCTCTTACCGGGCGCTGGACATCGAACAGATCGGCCACGTCTACGAAGGCCTCCTCGACCATGTCGCGGTCCGCGTCGATGCGGATACGCTGGGACTGTCCGGCACCAAGGACAAGGAGCCCGAGCTCTCGCTCGACGAACTGAACCGGGAGCGGCGCCATGGCACGGATGGCCTCATCGGGTTCCTGAAGGAGCACACCGGCCGATCCATCTCGGCCCTGCGCAACGATCTCGACGCCGAACTCGATGAGGTCGCGGAGCAACGCTTGCTCGTCGCCTGCGGCAACGACAAGGCTCTGGTGAAGCACATCGCGCCCTATCAAGCCCTGATCCGCAAGGACGTCTGGGGCTACCCGCAGATCTATCGGGCGGGTAGTTTTATGGTTACCGGAGGGTCGGAGCGCCGCCAGACTGGCACGCACTACACGCCGAAGTCGCTGACCGAGCAGATCGTCACCGAGACGCTCGAGCCCCTCGTCTATGTCGGCCCGGCCGAGGGCAAGCCGCGCGACGCCTGGAAGCTGCGGTCGGCTGCAGAACTCCTCGATCTCAAGATCTGCGACATGGCGATGGGCTCCGGCGCTTTCCTCGTCCAGGTCTGCCGGTGGCTCGCCGAGCGCGTTGTGGAGGCGTGGGAGGATGCCGAGCGCCAAGGTGCTGCGATCTCGGCCGACGGGGAAGTCCTGGAGAAGGCCGCGGGGCACGATCTGCTGCCGCCGGACCGCGAGGAGCGGCTGAGCTTCGCGCGCCGCCTAGTCGCGGAGCGCTGCGTCTATGGGGTCGACATCAACCCGATGGCCGTCGAGTTGGCCAAGCTCTCGCTGTGGCTCGTTACCTTGGCCAAGGGGCGGCCATTCGGCTTCCTCGACCACAACCTGCGGTCGGGTGACAGCCTGCTCGGCATCACGAGCCTCGACCAGCTTGAGAACTTCCATCTCGATCCTGTCCGGGGCAACAGACTCCACCACACGCTGTTCGATCCCCGACATGAGATTCGGTCTGCGGTCAATAAGGCGCTCGAAACGAGGCAACGTCTGCGTGCAATTCGGATCATGGACATCGAAGATGTGCGGGCCATGGCTCGGCTGGATGAGGAAGCCAAAGCCAGCCTCCGGCGACCGGAACTCGCAGCCGATCTTGTTATCGGCGCGACGATCGCGACCGCCGGTAAACGTGAAAGCCTCTTGGACGAGCGCCTCGTTGAGCTTGCCGACGACTTGATGGGAAAGACCGACCGCAACGGGGATACTCGGCCGCTTGAGAGAAGAGCGCGCGACCTCCTAGACACGGACTGCCCAGAACGGCTTCGGCCGCGCACTCCATTTCAATGGGCGATAGAGTTCCCCGAGGTGTTCGCGCGTGAGCGGCCGGGGTTCGATGCCGTTGTGGGTAACCCCCCTTTCATGGGTGGCAAGAAAATCACCACCTCGATGGGCGATTCATATCGAGCAACTCTCGTACGGGCAATAGCCAAAGGGGCTAAGGGTGCAGCTGACCTTATCGCCTACTTTGTGCTTCGGGCAAATGAGCTCGTTAGAGGTGGCGGATTTGCATGCCTGATCGCCACCGATTCAGTTGCCGATGGCGATAGTGCTCGCGTCGGACTGAAGGCGCTTGTCGACTCCGGGAGCGTGCTGGTCAGTGCGATGCCAAGCATGCCTTGGCCTGGCACCGCGGGAGTCTCAGTGGCAATCGTTCACTGGAGCAAGGGGCCCTGGGGCGGTGATGTCCGCCTCCGTGGAGAGGTCGTTAGTCATATCAACTGGCAACTGACAGATTCGGGTGCTAATGACCTAGAGGCCTTCAAGCTGACAACTGATGTCTGCCAAAGTTTCGCCGGCACCTACATTAACGGTGATGGTTTTCTCCTGGATCCTGAAGAGGCGCAGCGTCTCTTGCAGGCGGATCCTCGAAATGAACACGTTCTATACCCATACCTCACGGGCGAGGATGTCAACACACAAGTGGGTCAAAGGGCAACTCGATGGGTAATCGACTTCCGGACGATGTCGGAGCGCGAGGCTCGTGTCTACAAAGACTGCTTCGCGATCGTAACGCGACAAGTGAAGCCGTACCGAGAAACTCTGACAAAGCAAGTCCATGAGCCAGACTACTGGAAGTTTTGGGATAAGCGGACCGAAAGCTATCGAAATATTGCGCATTTCGATCGCGTACTCGTTGCCGCAAGGGCCGCGAAGTACGTACAACTGACATGGGTTCCCAACCACCAGGTCTTTAGCGATCAGCTTGTTGTCTTCATCACGCAATCGGACGCCGTATTCGCAGTACTGCAATCATCTGTTCATGCTGCTTGGGCGTGGGAGCGGTGTACTGGTATGTGGGGTACCGGAATTCGGTACGCCCCCTCAAAAGCGGTTGCTACGTTCCCCCTTCCGCGCGACCTCTCGCCATTGAATGCTCTCGGCGCGAAGTACTGGAAACTTAGGAAGAACATCGAGCTAGAACGAAGGGTTGCGCTAACCAGCATCTACAACCTCTTCCACGAACCGCGCGAAGCAAGCCGCGATATCCTGGAAATGCGCGAAGTACACGCACGCATCGATGAAGCATTGGTTAGGGCGCTTGGGTTCCCATCGGTTGCACTCGACCACGGCTTTATTGCGTCCCAGATAGGCACTCGATTCGACGTTTCAAACGTTGCCCGGCGGCAAATTTTGAAGTGCTTGATGCAGCTAAACCACGAACGCTACGAGTCCGAGCTGCATAGACCCAGTCCGGGTACTCGCGGGGGAGGTCGTCATGGATGACGAGGCATTGGCACCGGTGTATCGGATGACGGTGGATCTCAATGTGCTCGACCACTTGGGGCTCAATCTCTATAGCAACATCGCCGCGGTATTGACCGAAGCCGTCGCCAACGCATGGGACGCGGACGCGGAGACCGTTTCGATATCGGTTGATCCGGGAAGCGAGTGGATCGAGATCGTCGACAACGGCATCGGGATGTCTGTCGCCGATATCAACGACAAGTACCTCCGCGTTGGGTACCGCCGGCGCGACGAGGATCCAGCGCACGGGCGACGTACAAGCAAGGGGCGGTCTGTCATGGGGCGCAAGGGGCTTGGAAAGCTCTCCTTGTTCTCGATCGCCGACGTTATCGAGATCCAGTCGGCGAAGGACGGGCAGTCGCACGGGTTGTCAATGAGCGTGGCAGCGATCCGTGAGGCAGCGCGTGGTAAGCAGCCCTACCATCCAGAGCCACTGTCGCCAGAGCGAGTGACGGTCACCGGCGGCACCAGGATCATCCTGCGGGCAGTCAAGCGTCAACGGCTCGGTCCTGGTGTGGCTGCACTTCGAAAGCGTCTGGCGCGCCGCTTCTCGGTCATCGGTGAGGCTCATGGCTTCAAGATCCTCATCGACGGCCAGGCGGTGACCGCGGCGGATCGAGGCGACTTGCCCAAAGTCCAGTTCTTGTGGACGTTCGAAGGAACCGCTCCAGAACCGGCGACGATCGGTCATGTTCTTGAACGCGAAGAGCTGCCCCCGAGATTCGATGCGTGGGAGGACAACTGGCGCGTGGGCGGATGGATCGGCACGGCCAGGTTCCCGAAGGATCTCGACAGCGAAGACGCCGGAAACTTGAACGGCCTGGTCGTGTTCGCCCGCGGGCGACTGTTCCACGAGAACGTGCTCGACAAGCTGAATGACGGGCGGCTCTACACGAAGTACTTGACCGGGCAGATCGAAGCAGACTTTCTCGATGCGGACGACCAACCTGACATTGCCACCAGCGACCGACAGCGTGTCCAGGAGGATGATCCGCGATACCTTCAACTGATCGTGTTCCTAAGGTCCAGGCTGAACGAGGTCGAGAAGCGTTGGAACGATTGGCGGCGGAAGCACGAGGTGCAGAAGGCCAAGGAGACGTCGCCGAAATTGGCCGAATGGCTCGATGGGTTGCCGCTAGGGTTCAAGAAGAGCGCCGAGACATTGATCGCAAAGCTGAGCGCACTTCCGGTCGACGAGGATGACGATCGGAAGCTCTTGTACAGACATGGCATCTTGGCCTTCGAGCGAATGAAGCTGCGAGGCTCGGCGGAAGAACTCGCTCAGCATGTAGATGATGTCGAGAAGCTCCTGACGATCCTTGCGGACCGTGACTCGCTGGAAGCATCGCTCTACCGGGACATCGTCAAGTCACGGCTCGATGCAATCAAGGATTTTCAAGGGTTGGTCGACGAAGACGCGAAGGAGAAGGTCCTGCAGAAGTACCTCTTCAATCATCTGTGGCTACTGGACCCGGCCTGGGAGCGTGCCACTGAGAGCCCGATCATGGAGTCACGACTCATCGAAGCTGGTGTTTTGATCGATGACCTGACGAAGAAGGAAGAGCTAGGACGAGTCGATATCGCCTATCGCACGAATGCGGGAAAACACATCATCGTTGAGCTCAAGAAGGTCGGCCGGAAGATGAAGCTCCTGGAACTGCAGGATCAAGGGCAGACATACGTGGACAAGCTCAGCAAGATACTGCTCCAGCAGGGAGAGAGGGAGCCAAACGTCGAAGTGGTGTTCGTCGTTGGCAAGTCCGTAGAGGAGGAGGCGACTAACCCCGATCGACTGAAGGCGTCCATGTACGCCATATCGCCCGGTAGCCGTATCAAGCACTACGACACTCTCATCAAGGGCGCACAGGAGGCCTATTCGGCCTATATCGAGAAGACCAAAGAGCTCGACAAGCTCGAGGCGATCGTCAATGGGATCTAGTCGGGTACCGCAGCAGCGCGCGCGCGCACTACAACACCAGCCCGGCGATACAGGGGAAACGCCGTGACGGATCAACGAGCTCGGGCGTGGCTGGTCACTCAGGCGAGAGATTCGAAGTACTCGAATGTCGAAGGAAGGGCCTACGAGTACCCTCAGAGAATCCAGTACGGGCGACAGATTGCTGTCGGCGACGCGCTGGTTGCGCTTCTCCCCACGCGCGATGCGGCAGATGGCAGGCGCATCGTTGGTATGGGCCGTATTGGGACGATCTCGGAAGGTGGGAGCGAGCGGCTCGTCGCGACCTACGACCGCTATTTGAGTCTGGCGGTTCCGGCCACCTTCGAGGAGCTCGGCGGTGATCCCAGACGCAATCGAACGATCTCGATCAATCCGCTCGGTGACGATTTCATCCAGAGGCTTCTGGCAAGGCAGGGGATCGCGAGTCTGGATGCGTTACCGCCGGTCGCGAACGATCTGACGGCGAAGCTGGCCACGCCCCCCACGCCCTCGGACCACGACCTGCGCGAGTTGCTGCACGACGCTGTTGTGAAAGACCTTCTCGGCCCAGCCAGCGGACTCGACGAGGAGATCCTGGGCACCAGCGTGCGTGATCGCTATCTCGTGGGCAAGCTCGCTCCGAAGGAGTCGCCGATCGACCAAGCGGACACGGGCGATCTTGCCGCGAGCGGCAGCGATAGCGGCGACGATGGCGGCGCCGAGAGTACGACGCTGATGAGCCAGTCGATCGTGCCCTCGTCATGCGGACTGACGTTCTGTGTCGATGCGAGTTGTGAGGCGCTCGAGGTTGAGGTCACGTGGGGCCACTACCGAAAGACTGAGAGCGAAGTCCACGTCACTGAGGCGGGGAACCCCAAGCGGGTGTGGAAGCGTCGCGCGGCGGGCGGCACGGTGAAGCTTGGTCTCGTGTCTGGGGAAGTCGGACGTTTGGTGCCGGATGCCGAACAGCCAGAGGTCTTCGTGCGTGGCGTGGTCCGCCCGCCGACTTCGGCCGGCGAGAAGATCGTGACACTGTTCCTGGTCAACGACCAGGAGGCACCGGAGACGAATCAGGACGAGGCGTGGCTCTTCCAGGCGCAACTCGCTATTCGTGCGCCGGAAGGGGCAGACGTGTTCCGCCGCCGCCCGACGGGCGAGAGCGCCTCCGACGACGACGAGCGAGCCGCCCTGGCGATGCTCTACCGCGACCAGGTCGAGTTCGCGGTCGGCCACGGCGTCAGCGTGCACTGGGACCTGAGCGCCGGGCGCGTCGATCGCGCCGTCGCAGTTCGGACCCAGGTCGTACCTTGGTACGACGTACCAGTGACCGAGGCACCCACCGCGGCCGACCTGCCGGGTTTGGCAGATCTGATACTGGACATGAGGCAACTCGCCGATCTGGACGAGAAGACGCTGGCGAAGACGCTCGGACTCTTGCACCAGGAGTACGCGGCCTGGATCGACGGTCAACGGAATCGTGTCGATGCTAAGGGGCTCGGCGAACACGAGCCCAGTGCCCGAGAGGCTCTGGAGAAGTGTCGGCGCACCGGCGAGCGATTGAAGGCGGGCATCGACAAGGTACTGACCGATCCCATGGCCCTCGAGGCGTTTCGCTTCGCCAACCGGGCGATGTGGCTGCAACGGGTCCGCAGTCTCTACGCGCTCGAGCGGCGGCGAGGCAAGGACGCGAAGCTCGAGGACATCGACGTCCCAAGGAACCGCAGTTGGCGTCCGTTCCAGTTGGCGTTCGTGCTGCTGTCCATACCGTCGCTCGCCGATCCCAAGCATGCGGATCGCACCGAGCCAGCCGGCGCGATCGCCGACCTGCTCTGGTTCCCCACCGGCGGTGGCAAGACCGAGGCGTACTTGGGGGTGGCGGCGTTCGCGATGGCGATCCGCCGGCTGCAAGGCTCACTGGGCGGGTTGGACCACGCGCACGGCCTGACGGTGATCATGCGCTACACGTTGCGTCTTCTGACGATCCAGCAGTTCCAACGTGCCTCGACACTGCTCTGTGCGATGGAGGTGATTCGCCGCGAGGCGCTGGCCAAGGGCGACAAGCTGTGGGGCGAGACCCCGTTTCGCATCGGCCTGTGGGTTGGCCAGCGAGCGACACCCAATACGACGGCCGACGCCCAACAAGCCATCCAGAACGCTCGCGGCAACCAATGGCGGCAACTGGGAACCGGCACCCCGGCGCAGTTGAGCAGCTGCCCTTGGTGCGGCTCGGAGATCCAACCTGGGCGCGATGTCGTCGTCAAGACGTCGCCGAACTACTTCGGACGAACCTATTCCTTCTGCTCGGATGCACTGGGCCGTTGTGAGTTCACGCCGTCGAAAGCGCCTGACGAGGGGCTGCCGGTCGTCGTCGTCGACGAAGAGATCTACCGGCTGCTGCCGTCGATGATGATCGCGACCGTCGACAAATTCGCGCAGATGCCGTGGCGGGGCGAAGTCCAATCTCTCTTCGGTCGGGTGAGCGGCTTCTGCCAACGCCACGGATTCCTCTCCCCGGACGATCAGGACACCGGTACTCATGCCTCCTCGCGCGGTCAATCTCGAGTCACGCGGCAAGCGCACGGTTTCATTCGCCCGCCCGACTTGATCATTCAGGACGAGTTGCACCTGATCAGCGGGCCCCTGGGCACCATGGTCGGCCTCTACGAAACCGCGGTCGACGAGCTGGCGACCTGGGACTTCGATGGCAAACGCGTACGGCCGAAGGTGATTGCATCGACAGCGACAGTCCGCAAGGCGCGTGAGCAGGTGCACGGGCTGTTCCAGCGCCAGTTGCAAATCTTTCCGCCTCACGGGCTCGACGCCTCCGACAACTTCTTCGCGAGACAGCGTGCGGTCACGAAGGCGAAGCCCGGCCGCCGATACATGGGGATCTGCGCGCCGGGTGCCTCGCGGCCCTCGGTGCTGATCCGCGTCTACGTGGCCTTCCTCACGGCGGCGCAGCGTCTGCGCGAGCTCTACGGCGAAGCGGCCGATCCATGGTTGACGGCGGTTGGCTACTTCAACTCGCTGCGCGAGTTGGGCGGCATGCGTCGGCTGGCGGAGGACGACGTTCGGACACGCGCATTCCGCGTGAAGTTCGGCGAGCTGGAGCGACCTGGCCTCGCACAACGAGACGTGCGGCAGATCCAGGAGTTGACTTCGCGCGCATCGAGCTCGGACATCCCGCGGATCCTCGATCGGATGGAGGTGACCTTCCCCGCCATGGGCGTGAAGAAGGATCCGAGTCCGATCGATATCGTGCTCGCGACCAACATGCTCTCCGTTGGCGTGGACGTGCAGCGGCTCGGTCTGATGGTGGTGAACGGTCAGCCCAAGACGACGGCCGAGTACATCCAGGCTACGAGCCGCGTCGGTCGTCACAGGCCTGGCTTCGTGTGCACGGTGCTGAATTGGTCACGACCCCGGGACCTGTCCCACTACGAGACCTTCGAGCACTACCACGCAACCTTCTATCAGCATGTCGAGGCACTCTCCGTGACGCCCTTCGCACCGCGCGCTGTCGATCGCGGCCTGACCGGCGTGATGGCCTCACTGCTTCGTTTGCAGGGACTGGATCTCAATGCGAACGAAGGGGCAGGGCGCTTGACGAGCTCCGGCGACGTCAAGGCCAAGGCCGTCACCGCTTCACTCGCTGCGCGTGCGTGGAGTGTCAGCGAGGCCGTCGCGGTTAAGGACCGCACCGAGCAACTCGCCAAGGAGCGCATCGACCGATGGGTATACGAAGCACAGAAAGGTGGCCGCACGCTCGGCTACAAAGCCAAGCGGGACGGCGATACCGTGGGTCTGCTCAAGTCGCCCGGTCCACAGCCTTGGGAGACTTTCACGACACCGACGTCGATGCGTGAGGTGGAACCGAACGTCTCGTTGATCCTCGGTGGCCTCGAGGGCGTCGATGCGCCGAAGTGGGAGCCGGCGGCCACGCCTGGCGGTGCAGTCCAGGAGGCCGACGAATGAGCCAGCCCTATCCTGTTCGAGTGGGCGAGCTTAGGCCCAGCCAGCTTCTCTGGGCCTACGGCTGCGGCTCGCTCGTCGATCTGCCGCAGGTGTCCGTCGTGGTCATGGGTCTCAACTTCTGGGATCCGACGAGTTGCCTCCCGGTTGGTGAGGATCGGTTGCTCGGTGCCGTGCGGCGGGTGCTGGGCCCGCAGGTGGCGCGCCTTCTCGGCCCACCGATCCGGCCCGGAGGAGATGGTCCGTACAACCCATTCACACCGGAGGCGCGCATCGGCGTTCCGGTGTCGCCTTTCCCGCGATGGCTGCGCTGCCCACTTTGCGGGCGCATGGGCGAAGTGGGTAGCGGGCTCTTCGAGCTGAAGGCGGAACCCTACCGTCCAGACCGGACGCGCTTCGTGCATGCCAACTGCGACAAGGCCAAAGGGTCGCCACCGACAGCCGTGCCCGCGCGCTTTCTCGTTGCCTGCCGCGGCGGGCACCTGGACGACTTCCCTTGGCACTACTTCGTCCACGGTGGCTCGTCCGATTGCTCGGGGCCGTTGAAGTTCTTCGAACAGGGCGCGTCACTGCAGACCGAGAACCTCTGGGTTCGCTGCGAGCGGTGTGATGCCAGTCGATCGTTGGTCGACGCGTTCGGCGACCGCGGCCAGCAGCTTATGCCAAGGTGTCGCGGCCGCCACCCACATCTCGGCCGCGCCGATGCGAGTTGCGACGAACGTCTTCGGCCGGTCCTGCTGGGTGCGTCGAATAGCTGGTTCCCGGTCACGCTGACGGTACTTGCCATTCCAACCAAGGGCGACAAGCTCGCCCAGGTGCTGGCGGACAAGAGCGATCTGTTCTCCGACGTCGTGAATCAGGCGGAGCTCGGTCTCGCACTGAAGGTGCTGGGAAAGAGCGGAATGCTCGGAAGCCTCGGTGAGTACAAGGCCGACGAGATCTGGGCAGCCTTGCAGGCGCTCCGAGGCGGGGGTGGTGAAGAGGAGGAGCCGCCCGATCTGAAGAAGCCCGAATGGGATGCATTCACGAGTCCGAATCCGCCGCAGAACTGGCCGGACTTCATGGTGACTCGGATTGCGGCGCCCAAAGGCCTCGAGGCGAAGTTCGACTTCACGGTCGTCGCGGAGCGACTGCGAGAAGTCAATGCGCTGATTGGGTTCACGCGCGTCGAACCCCCTGAAGAGGCCAAGGAGGGCGGTGCCCCACCACCCCGCGCACCACTTGCCAACGGCAAGCCGGAGTGGATTCCTGCAACCGAGGTTCGCGGCGAGGGGATCTTCCTGCGCTTCAACAGCCAGCGGCTCGCGGAATGGCTGCTTCGGCCCGGCGTAAAGGCGCGAGAGGCTGCCCTGCTGCAAGGCCACAAGGCATTTCGAGCTGCACGGAAACTATCGCCGCCAGAGGACAACTTTCCCGGGATCACGTATGTCCTGCTGCACACGTTCGCTCACGTCCTGATTCGTGAACTGGCACTCGAGTGTGGTTACAGCGCCGCGAGCGTACGCGAGCGGATCTATGCATCGGGGTACGGTCAAGATCCTGACATGGCAGGTGTTCTTGTCTATACCGCCGCGCCCGATAGTGACGGGACACTCGGAGGTCTCGCCCAGTTGGGACAACCAGATCGACTCGGCGAGTTGATCGCACAGGCGCTCGCACGCGCACGGATCTGCGCCTCAGACCCCCTCTGCGCGGAACACGTTCCCAACCACGATCGCTCGCTGCACGGGGCTGCGTGCCACGCATGCTCGTTCGTGGCCGAGACATCCTGCGAGATCGGGAACCGGTATCTGGACCGGTCGTTGCTCGTCTCGACCCTCGCGGGGACGGATCTGTCCTTCTTCGCCGAATGAACATCCCCGCCGACGCCAGGCTTCAACTGCTGCGAGTGCTCGTCGAGCTCGCGCGGGAGTTACCCCCCGATACGCTGGGCGCTCTGATGTTCGCATTGGACCCCGGCGGAGCGAACCAGAACCTTGTGCGCTTCGCCGCGACGCCGACCATGAGGGAAAAGCTGCGAAGGCTCGAGGAGCTATGTGGCCTGCAACCGGAGATCAACAACCAGGCTATTTCACTCGCGTTGCGGGCCGCCGCTGAGGCGGCTGCGGCAGTTGGAGTTGACCATCGCGCTGAGATTGCGTGGACTGGGCCTGCGACAGAAGCCGTGCCTCTGCGGCGAGTGGATCAAGTGATCTATGACATGGTGGAGACCGCGAAAGACGAAGTCCTCCTGGTCACCTATGCCGCCTACAAGGCCGAGAGAGCAATGAAGGCGCTCCGAGATGCGACCGATCGCAGTGTGCGTGTAAAGCTCGTCATCGAATTGGCACAGGAGAGCGGTGGGAAGATCACATTCGATGGACTTCAGGCGTTTCGAACGGCCGTGCCCTCCGCTCAAGTCTTCTACTGGCCACTGGAGCGACGGAAGCGCAGCGCATCGGGCTCGTATGGCGCTATGCACGCCAAGTGTCTCGTCGCCGATAGGAACAGAGCCATCGTCTCGAGCGCAAACTTGACCGACTACGCGCTCGAGGCGAATATGGAGCTCGGGCTGTTGGTGGAGCGGGCGGTAGCTGTGCGTCTCGCCGAGCACTTCGATCAACTCATCGTTCGCGGGGAATTGATGTCGGCGATTTGAGGGCGACCAGCGAAAGGCGCTTCGCCCGTATGCTTCTCGTGTAAGAGATCTCGTGAATACCCAGTAACGCATCGGTGACGAAGAACCTGTCCAGTCGATCTGCCCATGGCCGCTGATGACCGACCCTTTCGAAACAGGCTGTCCGAATTCTTCGGAAGCCTGCGCACGCAGATTCGCGCGGCCCTGGCCGTGGGGCTGCCCGCGGATGAGGCGCGCAGGTCCGGTGATCCGGACGCTGACCAGGAAGATGAAGGCGGGCCTGTGCGCGGGTGGTCAGTCGCCGGCGATGCGGCGCGTCGCCACCGAGAGGATTCTCCCGGCTACGTGACGCGAAACGGCCTCGGCAGTCTCGAGGTCGGTGCGTTCAGGGATCGACCCGGGGACTGATCAACGCTTGCCGGGACGGCTGTCCTGGTCGGTGGGCGATTGAGCTTCGGGCTGCGCCGTGCCCGGCTTGGCTGTTGTGGCCTGCGGTTTTGGCGCCGGGCCCATTACCGGTACGCCATCCTTGTCGAAATGCCATTCGCCGATCGGCTCGACCTTAGGCGGAGTGCCAAGGTCGGGCTGGCTCGCGCTGGCGCCCACCGTGTCCCAGACCGCTCGATTGCCGCCGTGGTTGGGGCTGACCTTGCCGAGTCGCACCGAGGACTTGTAGTTCTCGCTGAGCGTCCCGGCGTCCTGCGAAATCTGGCTGCGCCCCTTGTCGATCTTGTTCTCTGCTTCGGTCTCGCCGGCGCTTACGCGCCCGGCGAGGTCATTGCCCACTGATTGGTTGGGGACGGCACGCTGGCGAGTCTGGCGCGCACGGATCTCGCCTTCGTTGGTCGCGGTCTGCTGGCGCAGTGTGTTCCCGTCCGAAGTGCTCACGTTGGTGTTGTACTGCTCGCGCAGCGACGCATCGGGCCAACCAAGGGTCGCAGGCAGCGGTGTCGACGGACCCAGCGGGCTGTCGGTCGGAACGTAGCCGGTTGCCGCACTTCCGCCGCGAGCGTACGAGTAGGCGATCTCGGTCACCGCGCGCTGCAGCTTGATCGGGTCTTCCTCGCGCAGCAGACCGCGCTCGGCGAGACGCCGCGCCGCGTAGTTCGTGAAGTCGGTCTGTGTGCCACTGCTCCATTCGCGCATGAACTGCGCGGTGCGGGCAAGTTCGCGCGCTTGGCCGTAGGCGTTGTCGCTGGAGGTCTGCCGCTCGGCGGACTCACGGGACGACGAGTCGTAGCCGGCGGTGGATGTCGTGCGGTTGCCGCGCGCCCACTGATAGGCCTCTGATGTACGGAAGTCCTTGATCAAGGCGCTCGCTTCCGTGAGCTGCGCGCTCTCGACTGCCTTGCGGGCAAAGTCGTAAGCGCTTTGCAGCATCTGCTGATCGACAGCGCGACCCTCTGCCCTGGCGTCGGCGCCGATCTCGGTCAGAGGGATCTTCACGCCGATCGATGCCGCCGCGGTGACGGTCTTGCCAACCGTCGAATCGTCGCTCAGGCCCAGGCGTCGATTCACATCGCGGGCAGCCGAGTTGAGAGTCTGGAACTGCGTGCTGGTCGAGCCGCCGTCGGAGGTGCTGGTGGCGCCCGATCGTTGCTGGGAGCGGTCGTAGCTGTCCTGGATGCCGAGCGCTCGGGTAAGCGCGGTGGCCTGGCTGCGCTGCATGGCCTCGCGCTCAGTGCGTGCCACCGTCTCGGCTTCGCGAGCGCTTTCGCCCAGCGCGTTCGCCTGCCGTTCGGTGAAGGTGAACGTGCTGGCCAGCCGGCTCAGGTTGGCCTGGTAGCGGAAGACGCCGGCATCGGCGCCGCTGCCCTGGATGGTGGTGCCGTAGGCGTCGCTGGTCGTCGACATGAAGGCAGACGATCGCGTGGGAGCCAGCTGCTGCTGATCCATCGAGACCGCGTTCTGGGTGATGCTGCCCTTGGAGGTCGCTGCGGCTTCTGCCGACGCTGCCGACTGGACGGCGCCGACGCCGGTTACCGCCTGGAACGCCACTTCGCCGCCCTTGATGATGGCGGTGGCGATGATGGGGATCGAGATCACCATGTAGCCGGCGATGGCCTGATCGGAGACCGCGCCACTGTAGATGCTGGCGGCGGTCTCCAGCGCCAGGCCCTGGGCGACCGTTCCCATCTTGGCCGCGGCTTCGAGATTGCGCGCGCTGGCCAGCGTGGCGACGTAGTTGAGGATGGCGTAGAGCGGGGGCCAGAGCTGGATCCACACCAGGCTCATCGCGAAGCTCTTGATGGCCATCGCGAGGCCGCGGCCCTGTGCCAGCAGGAACAGCAGGAACACGAACGGGAACACCGCGTAGATGACGGCTTCGATCACGTTCCTCACCAGCGGCAGCGCCTGCTCGGCGATCTTGCCCATGGTGAGGAACGCGGAGTTCACCGACGCGGTGGCGTTGGCGCGCGCGGTGGCGATCATCAGCGCGGCCGGGTCGTTGAGCTTCTGGCCCGCGATGCTGCGGCTGTCCTGCACCAAGTTGATCATGATGTTCTGGCGCAGCAGGTCCGCGGCGCCCTGGGCCGCGGTGGCGATCTTCGTCTTGTAGTAGGCCTGCTCGACCTGCGCGTCGATGGCCGTGAGGGCGGCGGCCGGCTCCAGTGTGGGGTTTAGCTGGAAGGCGAGGATCGATCGCGCGTGCGCCACTTCGGCCGGCAGGCGCGCGGCGAGGTAGGTGTAGGCGTTCGGGCAGGTGTCGACCTGCACCGGGTTGCCGTAGGTGGTGAAGCGCGCCGGGTTGGGCGTGCCCATCAGCGACCAGACGTCGGTGCTGCGCGCGAAGGCGGCCGGGTCGATCGTGCCGTCCTGCAGGTCGTAGACGGTGCAGTTGTGGACGAACGCGATGAGGTCGGTGCGCAGCTGCGGGTCGGACACGTTCGCCGCGCGCGAAGCCTGGATCAGGCGGTTGCCGAACATGACGCCGTTCTTCTGGTACGCGAGCTCGCTTGGGAGCTGCGCGTTGGTGGCCGGAATGACCTGGAAGGCGGTCTCGAAGAACCGAGTCATCACGTCGCCGACCTTGCTGGTGGCGTGCCCAAAGAAGGCCACGCCGATCGGCACGTTGCCAACGGCCACCGGAGGCTGGCTGCCGAGCTTGTCGACGATCACCACGGTCGACTTCGGCAGGAAGAGCGCGTAGTAGACGAGCAGGAAGCCCATCAGCCAGCCCCAGCCGTGGAACTTGCCCGGCGTGAAGAGCCCGGCGAACGCCGCCACCAGCACGCCGGTGATGGCGATTGCCTTGATGAGGCCGAAGTAGTCGGCCCCGCCCATGATGGCGGCGATGGCGTTGAACACCCCCGTCAGGGTGTCGACGTTGCCGTAGGCGTAGATCTCGAACATGAGGGCGCGAGCGGCTCGTGCCCTGACTCAGGAGCCGCGGGCGCCGCTGCTCGCGCTGAAGTCGAGCATCGACTTCACCGACGAGGGCATCGAGCTCCAGAGCTGCCGCTCGAGCGTCTGCAGGTCCTGGGTCATCGACGAGACCGAGCGCACCTTGGCGTAGGCGGCCTGCTTCTCGGCGAGGAGCTGGCGCTGGGCTTCCTGGGCGTTCTCTCGGATCGCGTCGATGTACTGCTGCTCGATGCCGGTGCGCCTGAGCGACTGCGACAGCGCGCTCATGGCCTGGCGGATGGCGCGGTTGAGAAAGGTCTCCGCGTAGTCGAGCGCGATCACGTCCTTGTAGGTCTCGATCAGCGTCTCGGCGGTGCTCGATCCCGGCACGGCGTTGGCCACCGACAGCATCTTGTAGACCGGCTCGGTGGTGTTGTTGACGAAGCCGATGTCGGCCGGCGCCTGCGGGCTGCGCGTGGCGATGTTGTCCGACATGCGACGCAGCCGCTCCGACACCAGCCGCGTGAAGGGCTTGGCCGAGACGGTGGCGCGTGTCGGGTTCAGGCACTCGGCGGGCTCGTCGCAGACATACACCTCGATGTCGACGTTGCCCTCCGTGGCCGAGGCGCCGCGACCGAGCAGCAGATCACGCAGACCGACGATGGTGGGCTCGGCGTAGCGGGGGGTTGCTCCGCTGCCGTCGTCGGCGGGCGGATACAGGATCACGGTGCCGATCACGCTCATGATCAGCTCCTTCTCCTGCTGGCTGATGCTGCCGCCCACCTGATTGAGCGCGATCCAGGTGACGTTGCCCTTGACGAACGTTGCGTTGCGCACGTTGGGGTCGGCGCTGTTGGCTGCGGTCTTCACGACGGCCGGCGCGTTGCTGGCGCAGGTGAGCCGGGCCTCGGCCCGGTCGGAAACGCTGCCGAGGTACTGGGAGATGTTGGCGCAACCGCTCATCACCGAGTTGTCGTACTCGCCCACCACGCCGTTCACCAGCGCCTGCGCGGCTTCACAGGAGTTGATGTTCATCGCGTTGATCTTGTTGATCTGGTCCTGCAGCTCGGTGAGCAGCTTGTCGATGTCGGGCGAGATCGACTGCAGCGCCAGCTTGAAGGCGTAGCCCACGGCGTTGGCGCCGATGTTCTGCAGAAGGGCGATGAACTGCTGCTTGTTGATGAAGGAGAACGCGCCGCCATAGATGTCGATGCCGCCGCAGCCGGCCCGCAGGCTGGGTAGCTGGACGGTGGCCAGCGGATAGTTGCGGCCCGGGGCGCGCATCATCAGGCTGCCGCCGGTGTAGAGGTTCATCGCCTGGCCGCGGAACGCGCCCGGCGTGGTGACGTTACCCAGTGCGCCAAGGTCGTTGAACATGGCCTGCATCTCGGCGTTCAGGTCGGCAGGGTGACTGACCAGCGGTGTGGTGGCCAACGTCATCGCGAGCAGGCTGGCGATCAGGCGCTTGCCGAGGGGTCGGGCCGGGTGGACGTTTGGGAGGCGTGCCATGGTCGGTCTCTCAGGGCTGGCGGGCGCTGGCGGGGGCGTCTTGCGCGAGTGCGGCGATCCGATCGACCAGGTCGGTCATCGACATCACGCCAAAGCCAACCGGGCGGATCTCGCGGGTGGCGGGCGCGGTGAGGTAGAGCGCCGGCACCGCCGTCGCATTCAGACGCGCGGCCATGCCGTTGTCGGGCCGGGCGTTCGGGTACTCGGGGATGGCGCGGCCGTCCATGCTGATCGCGAGCACGGTGAAACCGAACTCTTCCTCGAAGCGCTTCAGGATCGGCGCGAAGCGGTGGCAATGCGGGCAGTCGCCGCGGAACACAAAGATGAGCCCGTGCGTGGCGGCCAGGCTCTTGATGGTCTGTGCATGCCGCTCACGCTGTTGCTCGTCGAAGACGTTGATCGCCATCGCGTTGGTCGGCCGTCCGCCCAGGCCGTAGTCGAGATCGGGCACGGTCCACACCAGGCGCTGCCAGCGCTCGGCGAAGTGCTCGGACTTGTTCATCACCATGCGCTGGTAGCGCATGTACGCCGCCAGGTTGGCGTCGGTGGGATTCATGACGGCAACGCGCTTCAGGTCTTCCAGGCGCTTCTGCATCGCCTCGAACTCGACCAGCTCGCGCGGCGGCTTCGGTGCCGGCGGTGCCGGCCGTGGGGCTGCACTGGGCGGGTCGCGGTACCAGAACCAACCTTCGCGATTGCGCAGCCAATAGGCGGCGTCCTCTGGGTCGGCGGCGACCGCCTTCGTGGCTTCGTTCGCGCCTTGCGCCCACGACGCGGGGGCGGGAAGCGCCGCAGCCATGACCAGCAGCGCCGCGGCGATTCGCGCGGTCATGCAGGTCGTCGAAAGCTTCGCACGCATCTACCGCTTCTCCGGAAAACTGCCGTCTCGGCAGAAGCTCACCTGCCAGCGCAGTTCCTGATCGGCGCGCTTGCCTTGCTCCAGCACGTCGCGCTGGCGCGTGGTGACTTCGAGCCGCGCGCAGCCGGGTTGGGGCAGGGCGTGCAATGTCGATACGTCGATCTCGATGGGCGTGTTGGCATCGAAGCGGCGGCGCATGTAGTCGGCGCCGGGACCGGTGAGCACGCCGTGCGCCGCGCCGCGCTCCGCGGCGAGCGCCAACAGCGGCTTGATCTCCGTGACCGGAATGCGCTGCGTCGTCTGTGCCTGGCCTGGCATGGCGAGCAGCGCGCCGAGCAGGACCGCGGCGAGCGCGTGGCGACGCCTTGAGACGGACAGGATGGCAGTGATGAAGGTCATGGGCCGAAGTAGCTGTTGACCTTCTGCTGGGCGCGCTGCTGCAGGTCGCCGAGGTTCGGCAGCGTGGGCGCGATCTCCGCATAGAACTCGGTGAGATCCATGCGCGAGAAGTCAAGCGCCTGGAGCTGAGCGAGCGCGAAGCCGCTGCAGTCGGGGCCCTGGGCGCCGCCCCAGCCGCGGCCGAGTTGCGCGCGGCCCTGTTCGTTGATGATGCGCGACAGGCGCGAGTTGAAGCAGCAGTAGGTCTCGGTGGTCTCGATGCAGGTGCGGATGATCGGCAGTCGCATCGAGCAGTAGCTGCCGACGCCGTGGCAGAGGCGGTTATCGCGCTTCATCGCGAGGACCTGCTCGGCATCCTCGCAAGACAGCAGTCCGGAGAGCTGGATCGCGAGCATCGCGAGCGTCCACGGGCCCGGTACCAGCGAGGTCACGAAGGAGCCCACCGACAGGTCGCCCGCGATCAGCCCGGCGAGCGCGGAGGAGCCACCGCCGGCGCCGAACAGCGCCTCGAAGCCGGCGATCACGAGGTCGGGCGCGTCGGCCGTGAAGAGGGCGTCGTAGGTGTAGCTCGAGCCGATGGCGCCGATGGCCTGGCCGCCGGCGCCGGTGATCAGGCTGAAGGCGGAGAAGAGCGAGCCGTCGGTGCCGCCGCCCTTGCAGCAGTTGACCAGACCGAAGAGCTTCTTGCGGCAGCGGTTGTCGTAGCCCTTGAAGACCTCCAGCGTGTTCGGGTCCAGGTAGCGACCGGCTTCGCGCTGCGCTTCCAGTCCGGCGACGGCACGCGCGAAGTCGGCGTCGGGCGAATACCCGGTGTCGAAGCAGCGGCCGTCCAGGCAGAACTGCTGGCCGCCGCAGTTCGTGACCGTCGAGGTGGTGCCCGTGGCGACGCGGCACTGCCAAGTCTGCTCGTAGAGCATGCAGGCGCCCTGTGGGCTCGTGTCCATGCAGCGCGAATCGACCTGGCTGCAACCGCGATCTCGCAGCGGCTGGCAGTCGTCGGTGCTGTTCGCCGAGACGCAGGTGTAGGACGCGCGGTAACGCCAGCAGTCCCGCTGCACTGGGTAACCGCCGATATTGCGGGTCTCGGGGCCTTCGACACAGGTCTCCGCGGTCTGGTAGCAGTCGGCGGCCCTCGCGGGTGCGGATGCGAACAGGCAGAGCACCAGCGCGCCGCCGGCGATCCAGGCGAAGCGACGCGCGGCTCTCATTGCGAGCGCGCCTCCAGCGTCGCGCACTGGTTGTCCCAGGTGTCGCTGAAGCTGACCGTGGTCGGCATCGCGAAGGTGTTGGCGCCGTAGTAGCTCGTGCCCTGGCAGGGGTTGTAGAACCACGCGCCGATGGTGCAGTTGGGGCCGGCGCAGCTCTGGCTGTAGTAGGTCTGGTAGCAGAAGAAGCCGTCGATCCGCGAGGGACCCGGGGTCTGCGGGATCTGCGTGTTCAGGCTGCCGGGGACGTCCTGCGAGCCGAGGTCCATGTAGACCTGGCCACTGGCCTTGTCGAGCGTGAAGACGTGCATCGTGTAGCTGCTGGTCCCGCAGCTGAAGTCGAAGGCCAGGTAGTCGATGCAGGCGGGGCAGGGGTCGGCGGTGACGCGGGTGAGGAACTGACCGGCCGAGCAGCCGGGCGTCTGGATCGGCGTGACGATCAGCACCTTGTCGCAGGTGACGGTCTCCAGCGTGCGGTACTGGTGGCAGATCGCCGTCTCGAAACGGTCGGGCGTGGTGGCGGTCTGGACGGCGCAACCGCTGTAGGTGCCGGCGATGTTTCCGGCGATGGCCTGCGGGTTGGCGGTGATCGCGCGACCGCGGGTGAGCAGGGGATCGGTCGGCGCGATGCTGAAGCTCGGCCGTTGGCTGGGATTGGTCTGCGAGAACTGCACTGCTGTGCAGGAGGGATCGGCGGCGGCCGGGCCGCTCGCGCAGGCACTGGCGCGCGTCGCGGCCTGGGTGCCCAGACCCGGGCTGCCGAAGTAGCTGGCTTCCGGGGGACTGGGCGTGTAGTGCGGAACGGTCGACTGCGCCGTGCTGCCGCTGATGGTGCCGCGGCCCGCGGTGTTGCCTGTTCGGCCGAGTGCCTTGCCCTGCTCGAAGGCGTCTCCCAGCGAGGGCGGCGACTGTGCGTATGCGGGAGGCAGCGTTGCGAGCAGCATGGCCGCGAACGCGACGAGCTGGCCGGTGCGGTGGCGTACGGGGCGCATGCTCAGGGCCCCTTGAGACGCGCGAGCAGCGGTGCGACCAGCGGTCGCGCTTCGGGGCGCTGCCTGGCCAGGGTGTCCAGCGCGTGGTCGAGGCTCACGTCTCCGGACACGCTGACGAAGGCCGGAGGCGTGCGGCAGTCCGTGCCGCAGCTCGTCGCCGTGTCGCCGCGATCGTCGAGACTCAGCACGAAGGTCGGCGCGCGTTCGATGCGATGGCGTGCGAAGGCTTCCGGGTCGATCACCCACGCCACTTGCCGCTCACCGATCAGGCTGGAGACGGCCGCGAGTGTCTCGCGCATCGAGTTCGCCTTCAGGCCCCGCAGCACCAGGACCGCGCCGCTGCGCGCGGCTTGATCCGTCAGTAGCTGCAGGCTCGCGCGGGGCATCTCCAGGGTGATGAAGATGCGAAGGGGGCTCGCGGCCGTGGTCTGTGCGGCTGGGCTGCCGAGACGCGCGCCAGCCCGGGCAAGTGCTTCGATGTCGCTGGGTGCCGCAGCGGGAGGCAGGTTCACGCGCGGCGGCACGGGCACCGGTTGAGCACCGAGACGATCGGCTTGCGGGAAGGGGTGGGCTTTCCGTGCCCGCTCGATGTCCTCGGCATCGGGCCAGCGCGGCGCCTGGGCGAGCGCGATGCCGGCGGCGAGCAAGCCAAGCGCGCAGGCAACCGCGGCGACGGCGCGGATCTCAGTACGCACCGGCACAGCAGTTCCTCTTGCGGAAGATCTGGTACGCGAAGTCCTCGCCCGACACCGGGTAGGACTTGCCCGCGCCCCAGATCATCGTCGTGCGGCCGTAGGGCTGGCAGCACTGGCCGGCTTCCTTGGCGGTGGCCGGTACCGGATAGACCATCTGCAGCTTGTAGTGGGTCTTGTCCATGATCGGCAGCGGGTAGTAGCCGCACAGCCCCGCCGATCCGGCGCCGGTGAAAGTCACCAGTTGCCGGTGCATCTTTGCCGTCATGCGCTGGGTGATCAGCGTGGAGGCCTGCACGCCGCCGATGTGCGTGGCGACGTGGCCGCCCATCGGGTAGATCGACCCCTGGCAGCCGGCGCACCAGAACAGGCTCGCGATCGGCATGCCTGCGGTTGCGGCAACGCAGTCGGCGGCGCAGGCCGCTTTGGCCGGCGCGTTGGCAAACAGCACCGCTTCGGGATTCAGGATGGCGGTGAGCTCGTCGTCGGCCCACAGCGGATCCACCTCGGTGAGATAGGCAAGATCGAGCGAGCCCTTCTCCAGACACGGGAAGTCGAGCAGCACCTCCAGCCAGGTGAGGATCGGATTGGCGTACCAGTGCGCGTGATAGAAGCTGTTGCGCGTCTGGCTGTCGTGTCCGACGTGGGCACCGCGCGGCACGTCGAGTCCGGGGTCCAGCGCGATGCCGCCCAGGCCCACCATGCAGAAGGGCGTGCGCGTTACGTCCACCATGCGCACGGGTTCCCAGAAGCCGATCGACACGCCGATGCGGGGCGGGTTGCTGCAGTAGCAGACGGGCGAGGACGGGTTGCCGATGTCGGGCTGACCGTCGGAGAGGATCGACGCGGAGCCGATGGTGAGCGGGAACAGGCAGCTCCAGCAGATGTCGGTGATCGGGTTCATGAAGCGGCCGTGGCAGGTGGGGCCGGCCGCGGCGGGGCCGGGCAGCAGCGCGAGCAGCCACAGGGCGAGCGCGAGCCATAGGGCCGCGTGTGGGCGTTGTGCCTGCCGGTGGACGGGGCTACAGCAGCTCATCGATGCGCAGCCTCCTGCCGTCCTGGGTGACGAGCGCGGGCACCTGTCGGATGCCGAGCTTCGTGGTGAGGCTGCCCTGCTGGTCGTAGAACACCGGCCGCTGCCAGCGGCGCATCAGGTCCAGGTAGGACCCGCCGGTGAGGATCACCTTCACCTTGCCCTGGCGCTCGTCGATGAGCTTGCGTGCACTCTCGACCTGCTCGCGATCGCGCGCGTCGATGAAGAGCAGCGCCTGGCTCAAGGTCACGGTGTCGAGCGGATTGACCACCGTGCCCGGCGGCACGATGACCCGCCCGTCGGCGTCGCGGATGGCCTCCTGAACGACGATGCTCGGGTCGTGGTGGAAACGCCGCGGTTGGCGGGTACGCGCGAGCCCCGCCACGGGCGCCGGGTCTTCGACGCCTTGCCTGACCTTTGCCAGCGACTCGCGTTGCAGTCGGGCGAGCGTGCCGTCCTCGCCGGCCGCGCGAAGTTTCCCGAGGATCACCTCCAGCAGGTTCGGCTCGGCGATCGGGTAGACCGGGCCGATGACGCCGAGGTCCTGGGCGCGGGCGGACACCGTCGTGAACATGACGGCGAAGACCACCGCTGCGAAGCGCAGCGGCCTGCCGCAGGCCGAGCCGCTTGCGATCGCGCGGTCAGAAGAGCGCATCGGCCCGCCCGATGATCTGGGATGCGTGGATCCAGCCAGTCAGCTGGTATCGGGAGTCGAGGCTGTCCGGGTGTCCGGCCAGAACGTAGTAGCGGCCCTCCGGAATCCGTCCGGTGGGACCGGGTTCGAGCGGCTGACCTCTCCGGCTCACCGATTTGGGCGCGCCCACCGGAACGCCGTTGAGGTGGAAGCCCTGCGCATTGCGGGTGACCTCGTCGCCGGGCATGCCGGCGAGCACCTTGATGAAGGTGACGCCCGCCGGGTACGGTCCGCCGCCGGCCCAGCGGAAGGCGACGAAGTCGCCGCGGCTAGGCATCTCGCCCTTGTGGATCAGGTAGAGCCGGTGCGGCAGGCTGGGCGAGGCGTTCAGCCCGAAGCCATAGTGGGCGTGAATCCAGAGCGCGATCGCGGCCATCGCGGCGTAGACGAAGGCCCAGCGCTTCAGGTGTTCGACCGAGCGTTCGGCGAACGTGCGCAGCCGGACCTTTCCGCTCGATGCGAAACGGCCGCGCCAGCGTCGATTCAGAAACAGGGTGCGCATGCGGACTCCCGATGCAGCTACAGGCCGAGCCGGCGCCGCACGTCCGGCGTCAGGTCTCGCAGCAGGGGTTCGGAGCCCATCACGGCGCCACGCGCCAGCACGATGCAGCGGCACTCGCCCGGCAGCGCCTGGAGCAGCGTGCTCACCTCCGTGCCGAAGCCGGCGGCGCGACGTAATGCGCCGGCGCGCTCTTCGTCGCTGGCGTCTCGCTTGACCAGCACCGCGGCGACCTGCAGTTCCTTCAGGCGATAGAGCTCCGCCACGTCCAGCACGGCCAGCGCCGGCAGGCGTTCGGGCACGAGCCACAGGTGAGCGAGTGCGATCAGCGCGGCGCTCACCAGCGCGTTGGCGCCCACGAGCAGGGCGGCGGCCCTGGCGTTCACGCGAGCCCCCGCTCGCGCAGCACGGCGTCGATCGCCGCGGAGACGTCCAGGCCCGCTGCGCGCTTGGCGTTGATGGCGTTGAAGTCCTCGGCGCGGCTGCTGAAGAGCAGGAGGCTGTATGGATCGACGATCAGCCGGCCGATGCCGTTGCCGGCCGGTGAGTGGATGAAGACCTCGGAGTAGGCACCGTGCTCGGTGCGCAGCGACAGCAGCAGCCGCTTCATCGCATCGTCCATCGTGAGTTGACCGAGCTTGTCCATCATCTCGATCGACTCGGGCTTCTGGCGCAGCAGGAACATCCAGTCGGAGTTGTCCAGTGCCGCCTTCGCCGCCGGGTTGCGGTAGTAGTCGTCCACGCCCTGGGTGGCCGACATGAAGGCGCCCTTGTACTTGCGCGCTCGCCGGTAGCCGGCCTCGATGAACTCGGCGGTGGCGCCGCCGGAGAGCAGGTCCCAGGCCTCGTCGATGATCACGATCTTCTTGCGGTCGCGAGAGAAGTACATCTCGCGCGTGATGCGGTACATGACGATCAGCAGCACCACGGTCTGCAGGTCCTTCTTGGACTTGAGCTCCTCGAGCTCCAGCACGATGAGGTCGGCGCCGAAGTCGATGCTGGCCTCGGAATCGAAGTACTTCCCGTAGGCGCCGTCGCGCGTGTAGGGATGCAGCATCGCGGCGAGGTCCTTCAGCCGCCGGTCGCCTTCGCCGGCTGACGGCGCGCCGTCGTCGTCGAGGCGCCCGGTCGCGAGCAGGTCGTGAATGTCGGTGACCGTCATGGCGCGGCCCTTGGCCTTCCAGACCTTCTTGATCGCCGCGCCCAGCGTCGAGTACTGGAAGCCGTCGAGCGACTCGCGCGGGGACACCATCTGGGCGAGCAGCGGCTGCAGCAGTTCCATGTCCTCGTCGATGTCCTCGACCAGGGGGAACGGGTTGAGCGACAGCGCGGCGTCCTCGGTGAACTCGATGAAACTGCCGCCGAAGTTGCGGCACGCCTTCTCGTAGGAGCGGCCGACGTCGATGATCCAGACGCGCGCGCCGGTGCCGAGGTAGGCGGCGGCGATCTCGTTCAGCAGCAGCGACTTGCCCGAGCCCGACGTGCCGGCGATCGCCACGTTGTAGTTGCCCGCCGGGTTGTCGTACACGTCGATCTGCATGATCTGGCCGCGGCGGCCGCCGAAGAGCAGCACCGGCGTGCCCGTGCCCTGCCACTCGGCAACGAGCGGCGCCAGATGCACCGCGTTCGCCGAGGTCTTGGTGGTGACGCGCTTCATGCGCTGCAGATCGGCGTGGAACGGTGCCGAGAGCGTCATCGGCAGCGAGCCGATGAGGGCCTGGGTCATCATCATCGTGTCGCTGGAGAGTTCGAAGCCGCGTGCACGGAAGATGGCGCGCGCCGCCTGTTCGGCCCGGGTCACCGCGTGCGGCTCGGCGAAGAGCGCGAGCTGCAGGTTGAGGTCGACGAGCTGCTGGCCGTCGTCCATCGCCTTCAGCACGATGTCCCAATCGGCCTTGCGCTCCTGCAGGTCGGGCAGGAAGCGCGCCATGTAGCTGGTGGCGTTCGTGGTGGCGCGGGCGGCCTTGAGGAAGGCCCAGTTACGGGTGGCCTCGGCGTCGAGCACGTGCACGCCCAGCGTGAGCAGGAACGGGCAGGGGTACTGCAGCGTGCCCTGGTAGAGGTCGCCGATCAGGCTGCCGGCGTTCCACAGCGCGAAGCGCGGCGGGAAGGCGCGCACCGACATCAGGCGAAGCTCGGTTTGCAGGTCGGCGGCCGGATTGGCGACGCCGATGCCTTGGCGGTCGATGCGCAGACGCGTGGCCCGGTCGATCACCTGGTCGCGCAACTCGCGCCCGTCGTCGTAGGTGAGCGGGATGGCGTCGCCGGTTTGCCGGTGCGGGTCGAGCAGCGCGGAGACCCAGTTGATCAGGTCCTCCGCCGTCCACGAACGGGACGGGAAGCCGGCGGCGTGCAACGTAGCCCGGATCCCGTCGCGCAGCAGCAGCAACTCCTCCAGGCGGGAGAGATTCTCCGGGCTGCCCGGAAGCGAGATGCTGACCACCAGCCGGTAGTCGCGGAACAGGTAACTCTGTGCGGGGAGCAGCGATGTCCGGCTGCCCTGCAGGTAGTGCCCTGCACGACGCCGGGCCATGGTGCGGTGGATGTTGGTGTGTCTGCCGGCGCGGCCGAGCGTGTCGAGCTCCGGGACCACGTCGTCGGCCAGACGCAGGTTCGCGTAGCGCGCCAGCGGCGCGCGAATGGCAGGACTCGCGTACAGATGGAACTGGATCCCCGTGCCGGGCGGAGAGGCCGCGTAGAGCGCGGTCAGCACGCGCGCCATCTCTTCGTCGGCGCCGGATTGCGGCCGAACTTCCAGGCAGAAACCCAGCGCGTCGAGATTGACGAAGACCTGGCGGTCCGCGATCCAGGCGCGGTACGGCAGCCACTCGGAGAACGCGGCGGCGTCCTCGCCGCGCGATGCGGGGCCGGACTTAGGAACGCGGATCAGGTCCGCGGGCTTCGCGCCCTTCAGCACGGACTCCAGATCGGTCAGCAGGCTGCGCCACATCGCTCAGGGCTCCTGGGTCGCGCCACTACCGGGCAGCAGTCCCGTGCGCGAAGGAAAGCGATCGGGAGCTGTCTCTGTGGACGACGCGCGCTCGCTCGCCGGTGACGGGCCGGATGCAGGCGCCGCGGACGGGATGGGAGGCCGGACCGCATCGACTCGCTGTCGATTCGCCGGAATGACGCGTTCGATCAGCCAGCGGCCGGTGTCGACCAGCACGTGCACCACCGAGGCCTCGTGCAGGTCGCCGTCGGCGTCCTCCCAAGGCGCGATCCACAGGCGCAGCACGCGTGACTGGGAGCGGAGTGCCGATGGTGATGTGCCGGGTCCCGGAGCGGCTGCGAATGCCGAGGCGGTCGGTCCCGTGTGCGCCGCGCTCGTGGGTCCCTTGGCGGGCTTCGGCAGGGCGGAGGCGGGCGGCTGCCCGTGGATCGAATTCGCGTACACGCCCGAGACCGAGGTGCACTGCGAACCGACCGGCGCCTTGCAGGCGTAGCTGCCCTCGCCGCCGAGGCCGCTCATGGTGGACGCGCAGCCACCCAACAGCGTGGCGGTCGCACCAATGAGGAGGGCGCCGGTGCGTCGCATGTCCGTCATGGCGCCTTGCCCGTCGCCTGGGCCGCGGGGCTGCTCGACGTGGGGCCCTCGGCACTCGTGGTCGAGCGCGACAGCCAGGCGCTGATCTGCTCGGCGCTCGCGGCGCCGGGCAACACGCGACCGTCGGCGGCGACCAGCGTCGGGGTGCCGGTCACGCCGAGGCGCTCGGCCAGCGCGACATTGCGATCGACCGGGTGTGCGCAGTCCGCGCTGGGCGGCACCTGGTCGCGGGTCATCAGCGCCTGCCAGGCGCCGAGGCGATCCTTTGCGCACCAGACGGCGATGGCCTTCGCGCGCGCCTGCGGGTGCAGCGAGGCGATCGGCATCAGGAAGGTGTGCATCGTCACGTCGGACAGGCCCTTCAACTCGGCTTCCAGCCGGCGGCAGTGCGGGCAGTCCGGATCGCTGAAGATCGCGAGCGCACGGGAACCGCGGCCGCGCACGTCCTTGATCGCATCGGCCAGCGGCAGCGCGGTGAAGTCGATGCGGGCCAGCGTGTCCTTGCGCTCGGCGGTGAGGTCGCGCTGCGCCTTCATGTCGTACAGGTGGCCGAACAGGAAGTACTGGCCGCTCACGTCGACGTAGGCGAGGTTGGCGCCCATCGCCACTTCGAAGACACCCGGCCACGGCGTCGGCCGGATCTCGCCGAAGCGAGTCGACGGGTAGAGCGCCTGCAGGCGTCCGGACAGGCTGGTCAGCTCCGGCGTGGGTGGCGGTTGGCTGGGCTGCGCCCATGCCGTGACGGTCAGGCAGGTGGTCAGCGCCGCGGCCAACGTGGCCTTGGCAGCGAGAGCGCGCAGCGCGAGGCGCGCGTCAGTCGTCTTCATCGTCGTTCCTCCGGAGGGTGCGGGCGCGCTCGGCGAGTTGCGCGAGGTTGTCGGGATCGGTGCCGGCGGCGTCCAGCGTCCCGGGCAGGGCGACGCCCTGCGTGAGGACCACGTCGACGCTGCGGCCCGCGTCGATTTCGATCACCGGGAAGACCTTCTCGGCGAGGCTGATGTAGTACTGGGCGAGCCGGTCCAGGGCCTTGCCCACGCCGGTGCCCAGACCGGCTTCGAGCTGCTTGCCGGGGTCGACGGAGCTGGTGGTGCCCAGCGGTGAGACCGACAGCGTGGTGGAGCTCTGCGTGAAGGCATGACCGATGCCGCTGGCCACGCCGGCGAGCAGGGCGTTGGCGAGGATCTGCCCCTGCTTGGAGACCAGGCGTCCGCGCATGCCGGCCTTGCCGTCCTCGCCGGCCACGTAGCCCTTCACCGGCACGTCGATGGCGGTGCCGTCGCGGGTGACGCACGACAGCGACTCCGTGCGGATGTAGGCGCGCTCGGAACTCACGTCGCCATAGCCGGCGCCGACGATGAAGCACTCCTTCACACGGGCGCGGAACTGGTTGGGCAGGATCGCGTTGTCGGCGAGGCGCAGCAGGACCGGTTGGGGATTGCGCTGGGCCTGGCCGCCGGTGGGTGCATCCAGGCCGCCGAGGAGGACGGCCCGGGTGAAGGCGCCGCTCGGCAGATAGCGGCGCGTGTCGCGAACGGTTGAGCTGGTCGCTGCCGCGTCCGCGGCCGGCTTGGAACCCTTGCCCGCTGCGACGTCCCCCAGCACGATGCTGACGATGCCCGTGGGCGTCGGCATGCTCGGAACGCCGCCGGGCGGCGGTGGCAGGCCGGCGCCCGGCCCGGCACCTTGTGGCATCGGTGGCGGCGGCGGGAAGCGCTGCGGACCGGAATCCGGCAGCGCGCTCCCCGGACGATCCGGCCCGAAACTCGGTCGTGCCGCGGGGGCAATGACGGGCGGAGGCGGCAGGGGCGTCAGGCCGCTACCTTCGAGCTTCTTTAGGCGCTCGAGCATTTCCTTGCCCTGGCCTTCGAGCTCGGCATTGCGCTGCGCGAGGTCGCGCGAGCGCTGCTCGATCGCCTTCAGCTGCGCATCGGCCTGGCCACGCCACGCATCGCGGGGATCGACCTGCGCACCCGGCGCGAGGATGTTGGTGGACTGCGGCTTCGCGGGCTGCGCGTCGTTGCCTTTCGTGCCGGTCAACGACACCGACAGCAGCGTGCCGGCCACGATCGTGCCGGCGATGCCGGCGAGCAGCAGGACCTGGCGGCGCTTGATGGCCGCGGCCGTTGGCTCCGTCGGGGCCGACGGGGACCCTTGCCCCGACGGGTGAGATGCGCCGGTCGGCGACATGCCGGGCGGCAGGACGGGATCAGTCATCGGCGCGGCGCTCCCGGATCACGAAGAGCTGGGTGGTCTCGCCCGGGCGCAGGGCCGCCTGCTCGACGCTCACGGCCATCACGCCGCGCTTGAAGAGATCGCGCTCGGCGAGGTCGAGCGTGGACGCGCCGGTGTTGACGAGCTGGTACTTCTCGCCGACCACGCCTGCGCCGAGCCACTGCCGCTGCAACGTGAGCCTCGCGCCGGACCACAGGGTCAGCTCGCGCCCGGGCTCGCGCACCTCCATGTCGTCGGGCAGCGCGTCCTCCGCCATCGCGAGCAGGAGGTTCTTCATCGTGCGCACGTGACGGCCGCTGCGTTCGATGCGGGCGGGCCCTGCCGGAGCGTCCCGTGCCTCGCGGATCACGATGGCGTCGCTCGGGGTGTCCACCGGCTGCAGCAGCAGCCCGATCGTCGAGCGCTCCGTGCTGACGAAGAGATTGATGGGCTTGGTGCTGTCCGGCGAGACCGGCCGGATGAAGACCTGGCCCTTCTCGTCGTCCTTCTCCAGAACGAATTCGCCGGCGTTGCCCGTCACCTTGCGGATGCGGCCACGATCGACGGAGATGCGCGTCACCTCCTTGCGCGAGACCTTGGCGAGCACGGTCTCGCCGTCGCGCGCGTCGACGACCTGCAGCGCCAGGGCGGGCTGGCTAGCGGCCAGTGCCAGCAGCAGGAGCCAGGCGAAGCTGGGACTGAGCTTGGATTTCGAGTGGGTCATTGGGACTGGTCTCCCGGAACGCCTTCAGAAAGATCCGGCCGCTGGCGTACTGCAGCTCGATGGCGTAGCCCTTCGAGACCTCTGACACGCGGCGGTCGCTGATGAATGTGGTGAGCAGGCCGCGCACGCCGACACGCTGGGTGCGCTCGTCGACGGCGAGGTCCTGCGCGCTGAACACGGTGGAGGCGCCGTCGCGCTTGACGCGCTCGGCGGCGGTGGCCAGCGCGCTGCGCAGCTCTCCGTAGGAGGCCGGCGCGGCGTACTGGAGCAGCACCCGGGACTGGTGGTCGATGCTCTGCGGCGTGACGTTCAGCGTGAGTTGCAGGAGGAAATAGGCCATCTGCTCGAGGTACTCGGCGCTCACGCGCTCGGACTCGACCCAGAAGGTCTTGCTGATGTTGGGCGGCACCACCAACACGCGCTCGCGGCCGGCCATGTGCATCGCGAAGGCCGCCAGCGTCACGTTGGCGAGCATCGAGCCGACGAGCAGCAGCACGAGCAGGGCGCTCGCGCGGCGCGCGCTGGCGATGTCGGCGCGCAGCCAGTCGAGCTTCATCCGGCCAGCTCGCGCAGGTAGGAAGGCGGGGTGCGCTTCAGGCCCGTCATGAAGGCCGGCAGGTGCCAGTACAGCAGGTGCAGCGCGAAGGCGGGGTGCTTGCCCGCCTTCGCGCGACCGTAGGCCGAGGCGAGCAGCAGGCCGACGGCGCAGCCGCTCACGAAGAAGCCCGCGACCATGCCCGCCAGCGCGGCCCCCAGCACCAGCAGGGCCACGTCGATGTCCCACCAGAACATGCGCGGCGGGTCATTGAGACGGCGGGGGATGTCGAGGGACGCGTCGATCACGGCACAAGCCCCGTCAGATCACGGCCGTCATGATCGAGTCGATGATGGTCGGCACGTAGACCATGAAGAGCGCGAAGACGACGCCGGCGAGCGCCGGGATCGGCGAGGAGCGCGCGATGCCGATGCCTGCACCGAGGATGAAGGCGGCAATCGCGATCGACTTGCCCAGGAAGCCGGTCGCCCAGTTGAGCAGGGTCGTGTACATCGTCTGGAACTCGGTACCGGTGGTGCCCGCCAGGGCCGAGCCGGCGGCGAGAGTCAGGACGAGGGCGATGGGAACGGCAGTGCTGCTGCGGCGGATCAGAGTCATGGTGTGGTGTCTCGTGGTTGGGTGAAGAGGAAGTGCTCGGGCGAGCGGTCAGGGCAGGGTTGCGACCACCGGTGCTCGGTGATCGCCTCGGGTGACGGCGGTACGGGTGGCGCCGTGGCGAGCGCGATGTGCGCTGTCGTTGGCGCTGCGCAGGTGGCGGCGGACCTTGTCGACGTAGGCGCGGCGCAAGGCGGGATTGGCGGCGTTGTAGGCACCGACCGCATCCCACGTGTAGCCGAGACGCTGGACGTTGCCGGCGAGGATCCAGGCGCCGACGTGGATGCTGGTGCAGGGGTCGAAGAGATCGCGCTCGCCGATGCCGTGGGCGGCCAGCGTGGGCAGCCAAGCCGAGTTGATCTGCATGAGCCCGATGTCGCGCGTGCCGTTGCGGTTGCGTCCAACGGCCTGCGGGTCGAGTGCCGATTCAGTGCGCGCGATCGCGTAGAGCAACTCGCTGCTGACGTTGTAGCGCGCGGCCGCCTCGTGCCAGCAAGCGTGGGCGGGCAGGGCCGCGAGCGTGACGATCGCGGTGATGACTCCTGCTGTCGGCGCCCAGCTCGCTGTCTTGCGCAATCGAAACCCCCTTCACGTTGGCGCGGATGTGCGGCGCATTGAGCGAGCCGCATTGCGTTGCCATCCTAGGCAGCGAGCACGTGTGAATCAGGCTCAATCGGGGCTTCGATGAAGCCCCGAATCCGGCTTGCATCGGCGCGGAATCTCTGCCGCCGATGTGCGACGAGCGGCTGATGCGAGGAGCCGACGCTGCGGCGTGGCTCACGACGAAGCTCGGTCGAACTCGTCAAGAGGACATCGGGTCCTCGTCGAGGCTTCGATCGAAGCTGATGACCGTCAAGGCGCCCGGAATACTGGTCGAATGACCTTCAACGACATGCCCTCCGGGTCTGCGTCGCCGCGAGTGATCGAGTCGTCATGCGTGTCCGAGCGGCCGGCGCTCTGCGCGCAGGCGATCATCGATCGCAGCGGGGCGGCGAACCTGATCGTCCTGCTTCGCGTCAGGATGGGGTTTCCGGCGGAGAGCTTCGCGCTGGCGGCGCGGCCACTGATCGACGGCTATGCGGAGTTCTTGCAGCTGCGGCCGATGCCTGGCTCCAGTCGATATGGCGGTCCGGGCGGACAACTGCAGCGCGGGCTCGTGACCGCTCTGCGCGCGCTCGATCACCGGCGCGGCCAGATCCTGCCGCGCAATGCGCCGCCCGAGATCTTGGGCGAACTCGCGCATCGATGGACGTACGCGGTGTTCGCGGCAGCGCTGCTGCGCGATGTTGGTGGAGGTCAGTCGGACGACCGGGTGCGAATGTTCGAGCGGTGGGTTCCTCCGATCGTCCACGCATGGTTGGCCGAACATCCTCCGCTGATGGCGGAACTGCGCGCCGTGCTGGTGGGCCGCGCGGATGCATCCAGCGCGATTGCCGAACTGGTGGAACGCGCGGCGAACGGCGCGCGCCCGCATGCTGAGGTGGCGGTGCCTCGTGCGCAGTCGGAGTCAATTGCCTGCGCGGTGGAGGCGAGCGTCGAGACGGCGCCAATCGCGCCCGAGGCCGACGGCCCCGAGTTCCTCGACGGTGTCGACGCGGCGGGCGCCGAGCGACCGCGGCGCTTCATGGAGTGGGTGCGGCAGGGGATCGCCGACGGAACCTTGCCGGTCAACGTGCGCGGCGCGCTCGTGCACGGGGTCGAGGACGGGCTGCTGCTCGCATCACCGGGCATCTTCCGGGCGTTCATCCGGCGCGATGGCGCCGGACAGGCTGAGCCCGGCGACGCCGCCAAGCGGTTGCAGCGCGAGGTCCTGCGGGCCGCGTGGCACCTGCGGGCGGATGGCGGCGTGAACCTCCATGGCTACGCGTGGAAGCAGGACGGGCGCGCGGCCGCTCGCATCCATGGCATCGTGATTCTGGCGCCGAGCCGATTCCTCGATCCGGTGCCGCCGATCAACCCGGCGCTCGTGCGCGTGGGCGACTCCGCGCCGGCCGCGGAGTGATGGCCTATCCGCTCGAAGCCCGGCTGCGGCCGGCGCATGAACTCGGCGCAGCCTCGGTGTCGGCACTGGGCGCGGCCCTGGTACTGAGCAGCCCGGGGCTCTTCCTGGTCTCTCCTCCCTGGCACCTGGCGCTTGCCGGCCTGCTGCTGGGCCACGCGGCGTGGCGCGGCGCGGCCGGACTGAGCACGCTGCGCTATCGCGCCAACCTGCGCCGCCGGCGGCGCTACGAACTGGGCTCCGCCGACATTCCCTGGTCGGCGGATCGGCTCTTTCTGGGGCGCGGGTTTCGGTGGGACCAGCGCCACACCCAACGCTTGTTCGAGGCGCGGCTTCCAGTGAACCGGCCGCTGCTTCGAAGCGGACCTTTTGCAGTCGCGTCGGCGGCGTTCACGCCCACTGCGGATGAATTCGATGGCGTCGGCGGGGATCCCGCCATCCACGGTGTCGAGCCCGACGAGAGCGAGATCTGGATGGACCTGGAGGATCGAGTCGGGCACACGCTGGTGCTCGGCACCACGCGCGTAGGCAAGACACGCCTGGCCGAGCTGCTGATCGCCCAGGACATCCGTCGCGGCGAGGTGGTGATCGTCTTCGACCCGAAGGGCGACGTCGATCTGCTGCGCCGCGTGTTTGCGGAAGCCGAGCGGGCGGGGCGCGGCGGGGAGTTCTTCATGTTCCACCTCGGGCATCCGGAGATCTCGGCGCGCTACAACCCGGTGGGCAGCTTCTCGCGCATCACCGAGGTGGCCACCCGCATTGCTGGGCAGTTGCCGTCGGAGGGCCAGTCCGCCGCCTTCAAGGAGTTCGTCTGGCGCTTCGTGAACGTGATGGCCCGTGCGCTCGTGGCGCTCGGCCGCAAGCCCGACTATCAGGAGATCAACCGCTATGCGTCCGACGTCGAGCCGCTTCTGATCGACTACTTCGAGTACTGGCTCGACCGGGAACCCGCCGCTGCGGGCTGGCGTGACGAGCTTCGATCGCTGGCCATCGACAAGAAGAATCTCGACAAGGGCCTGCAGTCGCGCGGCGCGCGTGCGGTGAGCCTCGTGGAATACGCGCGGCGCAAGAAGCTCTACGACCCGATCGCGCACGCGCTCGCATCGACGCTCAACTACGAGAAGAGCCACTTCGACAAGCTGGTGGCGTCGCTGCTGCCCTTGATGGAGAAACTCACCACCGGGCGCACCGCCTTGCTGCTGTCGCCAGAGCTCGACGATTCAAGCGACTGGCGCCCGGTCTTCGACTGGACCTCGGTGATCCACCTGGGCGGCATCGTCTACGTCGGACTCGACGCGCTCTCCGACTACGAGGTGGCCGCGGCGGTGGGGAACTCCATGTTCGCGGACCTCACGAGCGTGGCCGGCAGCCTCTACAAGTTCGGCGCCGGTCGCGGGCTACCGGGCGAGGTGACGCCCCGGCGAATCGCGATCCACGCCGACGAGTTCAACGAGCTGATCGGCGACGAGTTCATCCCGCTGCTCAACAAGGCGGGCGGGGCAGGGTTTCAGGTGACGGCGTACACGCAGACCTGGTCGGACGTGGAAGCGCGCATCGGCTCGCCCGCCAAGGCCGGACAGATCGCCGGCAACTTCAACACCCTGATCATGCTGCGGGTGAAGGAGGTCGCCACCGCCGAGCTATTGACCAGCCAGCTGCCCGAAGTGCACGTGGTCTCGACCGTCGTGTCGTCGTCGGTCTCCGACACCAACGACCCGGTCGATTTCGCGGACTTCGCCAGTCGCAACGAAGACCGTATCGCCCCGGAAACCGTCCGGATGCTCGAGCCGACTGATCTGGTGCAACTGCCCAAGGGCGAGGCCTTCGCGCTCATTCACGGCGGCCAGCTGCACAAGATCCGCATGCCGCTGCCTTCGGCGTCGAGCGATCCGCTGATGCCGACGAGCCTCGCGGCGATTGGCGAGACGCTGCGCGCCCGCCTCGACGGTCCTTGGAATCAGCCGGAAGACGATTTCGAACCGGAGGGTCGGCGTGTCGTCTAGGAATGCGGCCTTTCACGACGGTGCGTTGGCCGGTGTGCTGCTGAGCCCGCTGAAGCTGGCCTTCTCGCTGGCCTTGGGGCTGGTCGCGATACTGCTGTGCGCCTGGATCGTCGACTGGGTGTTCGTGTTCAAGGTCTGGCCGCAGGGGATCGAGCGACTGCGCGAACACCTGGCTCACGATCTTGCAGGAGGCATCGCGCTCGCCGCTCGACAGGGCGCCGACGCCGGCGTCATCACAGCGCCTGCGAATGCCCTGTATTCGATCGTGTTCGAGGCGACCGGCATCCACGACATGGGCAAGCAGTTCGCCAACGGGTCAGCGCTGTCGATCCCGGACACGATCATGCGGCGCAGCTATGTCTCGCACCGAGAGGGCATCGAGGCGGCGATGGTTGGCACCCAGCTGCTAGGCGTGCGCGCAGCGATCCTGGCGCGCTTCGCGCCGCTGCTCCTGCTTCTGTATGCGGTCGGCGCCGCCGATGGGTTCACCCAGCGTGCGATCCGCCGAGCCTGCGGAGGACGCGAGTCTGCCAGCCTGTACCACCGGGCGAAGTACCTGCAGTTGGCGGTGCTGGGGCTGGGCGGGGTTGCCCTGCTGATGTGGCCCGGGCCGGTGCGGTGGGAACTGTGCGTGGCGCTGGGCGCGCTGCTGGCAGGCGGCTTGGCGAGTGTGCAGTGGGCGTACTACAAGAAGCACATGTAGCTCAGTCGTGCGACCCCTGCTTGGTCGGACGCGTGTCGACAGCGTGCGAATGTCGGTTGCGCTTTGAATGCAGACGCCGGAGTCAATCAACGAGGCTGGGCGGGGTCGTTCACATCGGCCGGTGCAAACGGCTCGGCGTGCGTGTCCAAGAAGATCGCCTTGAGAGTCGGCAGAGCGTCTCGTGCACAGCTCGCACCAAGGCCTCGCAGACGATCGATCATCTCAACCCGGTCGAGAGAGAACTTGCCCGCCGGAACGGCGATCTGGTAGCGGAAGTACCGAGGCGCTGCCTCGGTGTGGTCGCAGAGAAGCTTCGCCGTTCCAGCCGCGGCCCGAGACTGTCCGCGCATGAACAATTCCGTCGACTTCAGCAGCAAGTCCTTGTATCCGGCCGACGTTGGTACATCGAAAGTCTCTTCGGTGCAGCCCAGGCTGAGGACGAAGAGGTCGTCGACCTTCCAGCCCAAGATGCTGCGCGCTTCGACTGCGGCGACGCCCGCCGGGTTGTTGGCCCAGATACCGCCGTCGATCAGCGGTGCACCGCTCGGCATGACATGCGCCCGGAAGTAAGTCGGTGCAGCAGCGGTCGCCAGGGCAACGTCGACAACTCGTTCCCGCCAGTCCACCTGCAATCGAGGATGGTGACGCGTCTTGAACACGTAGACATCGTCCTTGTCTCCGTGGTACGCGGGAATCACGAGACGGAGCCTGCTGTCGCCGAGTGTCCTCGACCCGAACGCCGTCGTCAGCGCAACACGAAGGGCGTCCGGCTCGTACTTCGGCCACGCGAGCCGTTGTCCGCGGCGCCGCCATGCGCGCAGCTTGGCCACCCAAGCCTGCGTGACGCCCTTGGCGTCTATCGCGTCGGCTTGATCGAAGATGCGCGGCCCTTCCCGAACGTAGAACTCGACGATCTCGCGCGCGGACAGACCCAGACCAAGCCCCAGCGCGATGATGCCCCCGGTCGATGTACCGGCGACCAGGTCGAAGTGGTCCGCGATACGCTTTCCAGTTGCGGTCTCGACTGTGTCGAGAAACGCCGCCGCGAGCACGCCCTTGATCCCTCCGCCATCAAGCGCAAGGATTCGTCGTCTACGACGCATCGCGTACCTCAGGATGACGCCCGCCGCCCTTCCATTCGTCGCTGACGAGCCACTCTTCAAAGAAGAACAACCACTCGTAGATCCATGGCACGATCGTGTCGGCGATCGCGGCGCTGGGGGACCATTCCGCGGTTTGCGGATCGAATAGACACAGCCGTACCGGCTTCGTCGAGTACACGTGCGGAAGGTGGCGGCCGTCTGCCAACTCGTTGAGGTTGGGTGAGACGACCACTACCTCGGGCGTATCGCCGCGCCGGTAGCGAATCCGGACGGCGTAAAGCCGGCCGAGCGGCGATGGCCGGACTTCCAGATCCCAGACCAGTTCACGGCGCCGCACGACGCCGTGCCCGCGGCTGACCGGGCTTGCCCGAAGTCGCATCCACTGCTGTTCGGGGCTGAGCCAAGGGTCGTGGACCTTCCGCACACTACCGGCCGAAGAACGTGTGAGGGCGAACGTTCACTCGCCCAACTGCAGGCGAGGTGACGAGGCCCAAGCTCGGCGCGACGAGCAGGGATCCTGCCGCCCGGGCATTGCCGACGGCCGTGGTAAGCGGGGCCATTGCACCCCGAACAGCCTCTTGGCTCGCGCCAAAGGACTTCTGAAGCGCCTGGCCGAGCCGGTCCTTTCCTTCGATGGCGACCAGTTCTTCGAGCATTGCGATGGCATCCCGGTGCCAGCCATAGAAGGCTCGAGGGAGACGTGGGTCGAGATTCCACTTGTCGGCGAAGTTTTCGCCGGCAGTCGTTTCGTTCTCGATGAAATAGAACGGCCTTCCGTTACGTTCATCGACCACGATGAACTCGGGCATGCGGCGCACCACGTCGAGAATCAGCTCGTATGTGTCCGCGTAGATGAACCGGGTGATGCAGTCTGCATAGGACCGCGCCGCGAGGGTCGTCAGGATGATGCTGATCGGCGCGAGAGCGCTTCGCCCGGGGGCGGCAAACGAGACATCGCGATGCCGCTTCAAGATCTGCACGATCCGTTTCAACGGAGGCTTGCGCATTTCCCGCTCGGGAAAGTCCTCCACCTCAGCGCGCTTCGCCGTAATCGCGGCCTCGCGCAGGGTCAACTTCGGCCGCAACGCTGCGTACTGCTCAAACCGGGCCGCGTAGCCCTTTGGGTTGGTGGGCTTCCACGCCGACAGCGCGCTGTCGGGTACCAGCTCGCCCCCATTGCCGCATGCCGGATTGGGAATCGACGGCGTGATGTCGAGGTGGAACTCGTTCGCGTAGCACAGCCGCCAGCAGCGCTGCTTCTCTTCGAGCATTGAAGCGTAGGTGGCGTGGGCATTGAGTCGATCGCCGATCAGATCCTTGACCGCAGCGGGATTGGAGCCGGCACCGACGGAAGGCATGTGGCAAACGAGGTCCACGTCGAATTCGGCGCCCCCGATCGGCTTGTTGGCAGTGCCCACTGCGATCGACCCCTGCGCGTAGAGCGAAGCGACCTTCAGGAATGGCGATTCGCCCTCAGCGATCCAGGCGCTGACGGCTTCGTACCGTTCTTTCGCCGTCTCGTACTGGCTGTCGGTCAAATCGATCTGCGCGAATAGCGCGTCGAGCGTCCCGACCAACAACCGGTGCTTGTGCGCGGTGAGCTCGGTCAACCTCGGATCAGCGTGCATACCGGTGCTCCCATACGTTGTTCATCGCGCGACCAGCGGAAGCGAACGCGCCGTGAGTGCCGCGAGCGGCCAAGCGATCGCCTCGCCGTGCTCGACGTCAGGGGAGTGCAAGACCGCCCCTACGGAGAGGGCAGCGGTCCCGTGGTGGGTGGCTGCGTTCATGTGCGATAACAATGCATTAAATCCATTTCTTGACAATCATAGCAAGAAAATGCATCATCATTCAAGACCAAGTGGGGGTGCGCATGGGACTGACCAGAGAGGAGCTAGGGCGGCGGATTCGGTCCGCCAGGGAAAGCTGCGGTCTTACGCAGGAGCAACTGGGTGAGTTCGCCGGTCTGAGCCGGGTGGCGATCGGCCAGATCGAGGCGGGGACGCGGTCGGTTTCCAGCCTTGAGCTGGACCGAATCGCTCACGCTGTTGGGCGCGACATCAAGTCCTTCTTCGCTGAGTCCTTCGTAGAGCGCGACGCGCTCGCAGCCCTGTTTCGTTCCGACGCCCAGCTCGCAGAGCAGGGCGACCTCCTGAAGGCGCTGCAGGACAGCTTGGCGCTCGGCCACGAGTTGACCAATCTCGAGCGCTTGCTTGAAATCGACCGAGTTCAACTTCTCACCGCGTCGTACGAACTCGCCATTCCGAAGTCTCGCTGGGATGCCATCCAGCAGGGACAGAAAGTGGCGACCGAAGAGCGGCAGAGGCTGGGGCTCGGCGTGGCGCCGATCGGTGACTTGAGCGAGCTACTAGAGGCGCAAGGCGTGCGTACCGGCGCCGTCGCACTCCCCGAGAACATCTCTGGACTGACGCTCGTCGATGACACGATTGGTGTGTTCGTTGTTATCAACGCTACGCACGCGGCAGTGCGCCGGCGCTTCTCGCTGGCTCATGAGTACGGTCATGTCCTCATGGATCGTGGCAGGGCGCTGGCTCCGAGCCGCGCCGAGAATCGGTCGGATCTCTTGGAGGTCCGCGCGAACGCGTTCGCCGCGGAGTTCCTAATGCCGGCGGAGGGTGTAGAGCAGTTCGTGCTCGCGTTTGGCAAGGGCGGCGCAAGCCGCACGCAGATCGCCGTGTTCGACGAAGCCGAGGCGGTGCAGGTCGAGCAACGCGCCGCGCCTGGATCCCAGGACATCCAGCTCTACGACGTGGCACTGCTCGCTCACCACTTCGGGGCGAGCCGGATCTCGGCGTTGTATCGCATCAAGAACCTTCGGCTGATCGATGAGCGCGAGTTCCAGCGCCTCAAGACGGAAGAAGACAGTGGAGCAGGGCAGACGATCGCAAACTTCCTCGCGGCACCGGAAGCTCCGCTGGAGGACACGTCGCGCGAGGACTTCCGTCGACGTTTTCTTGCACTTGCGCTGGAAGCCTATCGTCGCGAGGAGATCACGCGTAGCAAGCTTGCTGAGCTCGCAGCGATGGTTCACCTGGGTCGGAATGAACTCGGTGCAGCGCTCGCTTCGGCGAAGCTAGATTGACCTGCCTCGGCGCAAACGCATTCAATGGCTACGAACGCCGAGACAATAGTCGTCGTCACTGACGCGAACGTTCTCATCAATCTGTTGCGGATCGGTCAGTTGCCGCTGCTTGGCAAGCTCGACGCCTATCGGTTCCTCGTGCCTGAGGAAGTGGTTGCTGAAGTCACCGATCCGGACCAGCGGGAGGCGCTCTCCTCGGCACTGGCTGCGGGCTATCTTCGGCAGGCGGTCGTCGACACGATGGAATCGCTTGCGCTCTTCGCCGAGTTGCGTGACGTGATGGGGCGGGGCGAGGCGGCGTGCCTTGCGCTCGCTGCGACTACGGGGTGTCACATTGCATCGGACGAGAAGAAGCGCTTTCGGCGGCGGGCCGTGGAACTGATTGGCGAGGAGCGCATAGTGCGAACGGAGGGGATTCTGCTTGAGGCCATCCGTCAAGGACGCATCTCGGTTGCCGAGGCTGATGGATTCAAGGAAGCACTCGCCGCGAATCGCTACTCGATGCCGTTCCAGAGTTTTTCCGATCTCTTGTAGACGACTTGTAGTGCTCCACAGGCCCAGCAGTCGCCCTGATGAGAAGCCCAGCACCTTGAGCTCTAGGCATCGCCGATGCCGATCGACGCAGTCCGCACCCCGAAACGTTGAGTTGCGGTTACTCGGTCGCGTGGTCAGGTCCAGCCTTTCAGCCCAAGGTCGGTTTGGACGCAAGTTTTCGTGGGTAGCTGTCGGCCAATTCCTCGCGTCGGACCTGTGCCCGTGCCGCTGCTGTGCGACTCCACACTCTGGCCTTCACAGCGACGGGCAGCAATCAGTCGCGACCTTAGTAGGACCGGAACATGAGCACCGTTGAACCGCAAAGCCCACAACTCGAGAAGTTCTGCCCGCTGTGCGGGAGGAGCACGCTCCCTCTCTCGGTTCCGCACCTCACCGTGGACTGCAAAGAGTGTGGCCGCACGGTTCACTTCATCCGTCGCGGCGAGAATGGTGATGGCATCCGGGTTGAAGCGGGAGAACGGTTCACCATACCTGCGGGTTGGATCACACTGTCCCTGGAGCCCAAGCCACAAGGGAAGCTGTTCCGTTCGGGCCTGCCGTTCCTTTTGAACCAGTTCTTCGTCGGGAAGACGCCGACGGAGGCCAGCATCCTGCAATTCGTCGAGGAGGTTGAGAAGGACTTCGATAGCTACATCGAGAAGACTGAGGCTGCGAAGGGACTGAACCTCTCGACCGAAGAAGACGCCGCGGAGCTGGCTACGCGTTTTGAGAAGGACAAGCAGTCGCGCGACTGGTACATCTTCGCCGCGTCGATGTTCTGTGGTGGCATCAAGTGGTCGATCGAGAACTCCAACCCGCAGCGGGCCGCCTGGGCTGGCTACATGATGGGCACGATGCGAGGCCTCTCGATCGTTACCGAGCCCGTGTTCGAGGAGACCCTTTGGCGCGGCTACCTTGCCAATGAGGTGGTCTACGAAGCGGCGGCGGCAGCAGGTAACCGCAGTCCTGCCGAGTTGGAGGCACTGAAGAAGCTGGAGCCACTCTTCCAGGGATTCGACGAGGCCACTCTACATGCGCTTGTCGACAGTGGGCTACCTATCGGGCCGAAAATCAATGTGAAGCACCTACCCGAGGAACTGCTGCGGGCCCTCGCGAAGCACCAGCTTGCGACGCGGGAGCGTGAGCGTCAGGAGATCAAGCAAGCGGAGAAGGACAAGCGCGAGGAGGATCGCCTTCGGAAAAAGGACCGGCGTGAGGAGATCGAGCTGCGCATAAAGTGGGCAACGATCGGTGCGACGATCGCGGGGATCTTCGTGACCCTCGTTGTGAAGTTCGCTTGAAGGTGCATCGAGGACCGCTCGCGGCAGCGCTTCGATGCGGCCGCCACGAGGCCACTTGGGAGAGGATGCTGCTGCTTGCTCATAGTCACTCGGCACCCAGGCGCCCTCTAGTCACGATTCGCGAGGCATCCGCGATACCCGTCGACGGCCATTCCATCGTCGAGCCGAATGGTCCATGGTCGTCTCCGTCTCGGCGAACACGGTTGTGACGTTGGCGGGGATCCGCTCATGCTTCAGCGCGCAACGAACTACTACGACGACCTCTTGGATCGATTGATCGCTGACGGTGTGGCTCTGCCAGTCGTCGTCGAGCGAGTGGCTGCCGCCTACCTGGATAGAAAGCCGCTGCCCGTCGGCAAGAAGAAGCTCACGAAGAAGGAGCGCGACAGCCTGTTCTGGTCCAGTAATGTGGTGAGGAAATGCCCGCCAGAGTCGTGGAACGTCGAGGCAATGTCGTTCGCCCTCGCGCGATACCTTGGCCAGGAGCCGGTCGCTGCTGATGGTTTGGTGGCCCGGGTGGCGCGCGACGCACCCGATGCGTTGATCCGCGCCGTCAGGTATTCCGGGCTTGTTCTGAACCCGCACTCTCCGCGACGAGTTGAGCTGGAGCAGGCCGCGGCCGAAGGCGAAGCAGTGGCCGAGCTGTGCCGCGTGCTCGACTTGTTTGCGCTGGCACATCGCGAACGGGTCGCGGCCGTGGAGGCGCTGCAGGCGCGGCTGGCGGAGCTGTCGGTCTTCGACCTCTTGATCTACGCGAGCCTCTACGCCTTCGAGGTTCTGGTTCCAAGGGACTTCAAGGTAAAGGCGCTTGCACTGCCTTCGAGGGTTGATCTCGAGCTCGCCTGGGATGCACTCAGCGATCTGCTCGCGTGGAAGCTCGCGGGCGCCAGCATCTCGTCTCTGAAGCTGACTGACGACATCATTGGGAGGTCGGTCGCACGGCATCTTCGCCCGATCCTGTTCGAATCCGGTACGGCGAGCTCCAACGAGGCCGTTAAGAATCTTCGCGCTCTTCACGCGCTGATGGACGCGCAGATCGAGTTGAACGAGTTCACCGCCAGGTCGGCGGATGCGTTCTGCTACGACGACGGCATTCGATTCGAGCGGCGGGGCGATCGGCTCGAGATCGCCGAGGTGGATCCGGCCGCACGGGCTGCGTGGCAGAACGATGGGCGGAAGCTTGAGCGCCTGCATGGCTACTGGTTCCACCGCGCAATGGACATGTACTTCGAGCAGGTCGTCTCCGATCCGGCCAAGTGGGCGATCGGCCGACCGGAGAATGCGGACGCCAATCGTTTGGCCTGGCTACGGGCGCTGCAAGCGCAGCTTCGCTTGCGTGAGGCGTACGGTGTCGCCGACGAAGTGACTTCCGCGTCCGGAGACACCGTCGATCTCTTCCGAGGGCTGCTGTCGCTCAACTATATGTCGGTATTCTTCCAACGGGACTTCCTGGCAGCCTTTGCGGAGCGCCTTGATGCGTCGGGGAACTGGATCGTCGCTTTGCGGCGTCTGACCATGGACGGCCTGCGCGAAGGGTTTCAAAACCGGCTGCCGCTCACCTGGTCGGATCGAGACTCGAAGGTGGCCAACATCACCGGGTGGACCGTCACCGCATCCGAGCCCAAAGGCAATCCCAGAATGGCATCCGCGATCCTGGACTTCTGGACCTACGACATGGTCGCGATGGCAGAACGCCTCCAGCGCAACGAGCCAGGTCTTCAGCCCCATCTGTTCGAGCGACCGGTTCTCAAGTTCGGAGCGACGCTGGTTCAGTTGCCATGGATCGTTGGCCTGCAGAACAACAGCTCGGCTGCGATCAACAATCTGAGGCGACTCGGCGCTCGACGCGGGCAAGCTCGGGACGAGGCGCAACGGATTGAGGCAGGCCTGGCACAGCTATTCGAGACGCGTGGATTCAAGACGCTGCTGAATTGGAAGCCCTTGCGCGACGTGGACGATCCTGGCGAGGTGGACCTGATCGCCACCCTCGATGGGCATCTGTTCGTCATCGAGGTGAAGTCGACGTTCATGCGCCGATCTCAGCGGGACGCGTGGCTGCACGCCACCACCACGCTTCGCAAGGCAGGCGATCAGCTTCGCCGCAAGGTCGAAGCGGTGTCGCTGGCAATTGCCTCGAATCCCGAGCTGCGCGCGTTGCTCGACTTGACCGAGGATCGGGTCCCAACTCGCCAACATGGTTGGATCGCCGACACATCCATCGAGTACGACCACCAGCGCTTCGCCGGCTTTCTGAAGGTCTCAGTTGAAGAGCTGTTGATCGCGCTTCGCGATGATCGTCATCTCTTGAACGACCCCAATGGTTTGCTCGCCGGGGACTATGTAGCAGACCAGTCGCGTGAAGCCGATGCGAGCAGATCTGCCTGGACTCTGTATCCGGACGGGTTCGGTGCAGAGCGCTTCATTGAGGTGATCGAGACGGGGGCTGTTTGGGACCCTACTTGAACGCGCTGATGGCCAACGGCGCCGTCAGTAGTCAGTGCTGTCCCTGGGTGAAGCGTTCTGCGAAAATGGTCGGGATCGATCTGGCTCTTGCCCTTCGCCGATGGGTGGGCGTCTCGATAGATCTCGACATTCGTTGAAATCGCCTCCGGTCGAATTGCCCACAATCCAAGGAAGAAGAACCATGCCAGCCTGTCGTTTCTCAGTTGTTTGCCTGTTTCTGCTTGCCTCGGCGGCTTTGGCAATCGGCGGGGCCCATGCGCAGACCTCCAATGCTCCGCAGCCGCCCCAGCAGTACAAGTTCTCGACCCGCATCGCGCCTGGCGTGGCGATTCCGGACAGCGTCGAGAGCCGACTGGGCACGCTGAAGTTCTTCGACGGCTTCCCGGACGACGCGACCGTCGAGAAGCTCTATGACAGTCTCGACTTCCAGCGCGCGGTGCAGGCGTACCTGCTGGGGCTGCCGCCGGTCAATCAGCTGGCGAACCGCAAAGGCATCCTCGAGGTGGGACCGGCCAACACGACCGTGCCGATCTTCGAGACGATGATGAATGCGCGGTCCGTCTTCCTCACGCCGAACAACAACACGCCGTACACCTGGTTCTGGCTGGACCTGCGCAACGGCCCGCTGGTCGTCGAGGTCCCGCCGAATGTCCTCGGATTGCTCGACGACATGTGGTATCGCTTTGTCATCGATATCGGGATGGTGGGGCCGGACAAGGGCAAAGGCGGCAAGTACCTGATTCTCCCGCCTGGGTACAAGGGCAAGGTCCCCGCCGGTTACTTCGTGGCGCGATCGGCGACGTACAGCAACTGGATCGCGTGGCGCACGTTCCTGGAGAACGGCGACCCGAAGCCGGGCGTGGATCGCGTCAAGAAATACACGAAGATCTACCCGCTGTCGCAGGCCGGCAATCCGCCGAAGCTGAACTTCGTCGACGTTTCCGGGCGGGATTTCAACACGGTCGGTCCGGCCGACTATCCGTTCTGGGAGTACCTCAACCAGGTGGTGCAGGAAGAGCCGACCGAGTCGGTCGATCCGACGACGCTGGGGCTGTGGGCCTCGATCGGCATCCAGAAGGGCAAGCCCTTCAATCCCGATGCGCGCATGAAGAAGATCCTCACCGAAGCGGCGCTGGTGGGCGATGCGACGGCCCGCGCCATCATGTACCGCTGGCGTACGCCCGAGGGGTTCTTCTATCCGGACACGAAGAGCGCATGGCGCCGGGGGTTTGTCGGCGGCTACCGGTTCGAGGAGAACGGTGCGCGCATTCTTGACGGCTACGCGGGGTTCTTCTTCTACGCCACCGGCGTGACGCCGGCCATGGATTCGATGGCAGTCGGACAGGGGTCGCAATACATGGCGGCCTTCGTGGATTCGAAGGGCCAGCCGCTCGATGGGGGCAAGACCTACCGGCTGCACCTGCCGCCGAACATTCCAGTCGCCAATTTCTGGTCGGTGATTCTCTACGACAACCAAACGCGCTCGATGCTCCAGACGGACCAGCAGTGGCCGGCCGTCAGCAGCCAGACCAAGGGGCTAGTGGTCAATCCGGACAGTTCGGTGGACGTGTACTTCGGACCGGTCGCGCCGAAGGGCAAGGAGAGCAACTGGGTGCAGACCGTTCCCGGCAAGGGCTGGAATACGCTGATGCGGCTATACGGCCCGCTGCAGCCCTGGTTCGACAAGACGTGGCGGCCGGGAGAGATCGAGCTGCAGTAAACGGCTGCGCCTGCACCCGCGTGGGAGGATAGAAGGTGGACGACCAGTCGGAGTTGCTGAGCGACGGCGCCGCTTCGGCGTGATCGTGACGGTAAAAAAATGGGCGAAAAGTTCAGTTGCGACAATAAGTTAAGGCGTTTGATGCCGGCCCTTCCGCGGCGCTTCCCTGAGCGGCGCGGACACGCGCCGACGGTCTCGGGAATCGTCGTCTGAGTCGATAGATGTCGATAGATCTCGAAAGGTCACTTCAGACCGAATCGCCTGCAAACCCGCGCCAATGCTGGTGCTCCGCACTTTGACGGTAAAAATGACGGTAAATTTCGGCGGAGCAGCCTCAGGTTCATTGCAAATCAACAGCTTAGAAGGCTCGTTGATGATTGAGTGGGAGTAATTTTTGTGACGTAAGTTGTTGATTTTAAAGGATTTACAACTTACACAAAAGTTTCACACAGCAAATAAGTCGTTGATTTTATTGGGCGCTGACAGTACAGTTGCACGTAAACCTGCACAAAAAAGTGCTTATGGAAATTCGTAAGTGCTTCTACGCCCAACATGACACTGAAAAAAACTGAGTACACAGACGACGAAATAGCGATATACGACGAAGCAGTCATATACAAACGTGGTGACTACTGGCAGATGCGTATGTGGCTACAGAAAGAGAAAAAGTACGCTCGGTTCAGTCTCAGGACACGAAATAGAGACACAGCAATAGACAAAGCCAAAAAGCAGTATCTTGAACTGCTGGGGATGCAGCAAGCTGGTAAGTCCTACTTTTCTCTAACTACAAAGCAGGGCGTAGAGCTTTACCTCGCACAGCGCAGCAAGGATGTAGCAGCCGGAATTATTGTGCAAGGGCGGCACAAAACAATTGCTACACATTTGCAGCATTGGTTGAAATTCATCGGCAAGGATACAAAGCTAAAAGAGCTTGAACGCACTGATTGCGAAAATTACTTTCATGAGCGCCATCAAACTAAAAAGCGCAACGTGATCAAAATCAGTCAATCCACAATTCTCAACGAGCAAAGCACTATCAACGCCATGATGTCATGGCTTTTTAAAAGGAACGAGTCACCGATAGATGCTTTTGACTTTAAAAAACTCAAGCCAATAGACTCGGGAGATCTGGCATTAAAGCGTCCTGTATTTACAAAGGGTAAGCTAGATCGAATGAATCAAGTGCTGCTTAAATATATTCGCGAACCAGCAGACGACAAAAACGATAAGAACAATGCAACAAAGGCGATATGCGGCTGCTTCAACGGTATTGCAATGTTGACTGGCATGCGCCGAGGCGAGATGTTGCAACTCAAGTGGAAGTACATCAAGTCCTCGGAAGTACTGCCTGCGGTAAATTTGAAGAATACAAAATCACCCGATGCACTCTTTGAAATCACTGTACCTGGCGCCATCAGTAAAGTAAGGCGCACTAGGCAGTTTATGGTTGGAGACACTGGCTACGTTTTTCAATTGCTTCACCTTGCAGCTAAGCGTGTCAAATTCAAGGATACTCCAAGCACATACACCCAAAAGACCGAAGCATTCCTTTTCAAAAATCTCGGGCTTTTGCTAAAAGAAATTGCTGATGATTTGGTCTTTAGCATTGATGGAGAAACTCCAATCACGCCTAGAGCAATATACGTGCATTTTGAAAATTTACTGGAGCGAGCAGAAATTGCAGATGCAAGCGAGCGCGGCATAGTTCCCTACAGCTTTAGACACTCATTCATAACGCATAAAGTGAATAGTGGACTAGACTTGGTATCAGTCGCTGAAATATGCGGAACAAGTGTTGCCCAGATCGAAAAGACGTATTACAGGACAACCCGAGAAAAGATGAAGACGAATGCGCTTCTAGACTACGACGTTGTCAATGGCGCTATTGTTCGCAGTCAGTAAGCTTTGTCAAACAAGCTCAACAGCGTTACGGAGCACGCCTGGACGCAGGTCGATGTAACGCTGCGTGGTCGCCATGTTCGCGTGCCCAGCCAGCGCCATCATTACCCGCACACTCACACCCTTTTCAGCCAAGTTCGTCAAAAAGCCACGACGACCGCTGTGGCTGCTGGCACCGTCTAGGCCTGCTTGCTTGTAAATGCCGTTGACCACTTGCGTCAGCGAGTTTGCTGAAAAGCCCTCGCTGCGCTGCGTGGCAAACAGGGCTTGCTTGGGGTTCGTGACCTTGACCGTTTGCATGTAGCTGGCAAGTTCGCCGCGCATACGCTCGTTCAGCAACACGCTGCGACTGCGTTTGCCCTTGGTCTGTGCTGCGCTCAAGTTGATTTCGTCGCGCACCGTGTTGTCGCTGGCCAGTACGTCGCACACTCGCAGTGCAGCAACTTCGCCAATCCGCATACCCGCTAGGTGCGTGAGCAGCAGGATTGTCCTGTTGCGCTTTGCTTGCTTGGTTTTTGCAACGTAGTCCAGCAGTCGTTGCAGTTCACGCTCGTTCAGTGTTTTTGCTTGCTTGGTCATACGCACCTTTCGCTTTGATATTGAAACAGTGCATATATTGTTTTTTCTTATGTTCAAAATTCCTACCCCTTTTTGCAGCTCTGCGGCCTCAGCAAAATCAATGACTTAGCTGCACTGATAATGTTTTGTGCAAAACATGCTCAGTTGTATTTAGCTGCGTGACCGTGGCAAAACAGCCACGAATTGGCGTGCAAACGCTGCAAAGCCCTACAAGCGTTTTTCAGGCTTCGGGCTGGTGCTGATAGCTGCGCTAGCAAGATCGCAGCGTGTAGGGCTTTTTACGCGGTCTGCGAGCTTGGGCAAAAGGGTGCTGCGGGCTAAAAAATACCGTACAAATTTTTTGCGCTGAAGTACTTACGCTTTTGAGGTGGTGATTTTTGACCACTGGCCTTCCATTACGCAGCCATCGTGAGCGTCGCGAAAATGAAGCTGCTTCCAGAAGGGAGGTGAGAATTGATTGTCACTGAGTTATACGAACCAATCTTTTAGATCTGACCGCCCACACCTTTGAACTTTTCCACAAAAGCCGCGATTTTCTGGAACACACTTTGCTTTTTGGTCAGATACTGTGGATTGAGCGGACTCATCTTCGGAAGAACGGCATTCAGTTCCGTGCCACTGTCACTGGCGAACTCACGCTTTAGGGATGCGGTGATGTAGCGCTTCGCTGCCTGTGCGTTCAGGCTCTCGGACTGGATCAATTCTTGGGCTTCACGTTGCTGCTCGGCTTGCGCAAAGGTGAAGAAAGCGTCAATGACGCTGGCCTTGTCGCCAATCTGATCGAGATCTGTATTGTTGATGAAGTCCACGAGCAAGCTCTCTTTGGCGCGATTGCCCAGGCTGCCCCGAATAACGCGGCGAACTTCATCCACTAGGTCTGATTTGCTCTTGATTTTTGTGTTGTGCTCGAAAATCAATTCCAGGATGTAGTCCAGATTGATTTCCTGCGACTTGAGCAGATCCACCTCAAAGACCACATCATCCCAGTCGATGGCTGATTTGTCTTTCTCAGCCGAAGATTGTTCCCGGCGCTGCCAGTCGCGCACATCGTTGTAAGTTGATCGGTAATCCTGGATTTTTCGCTCGGCGGGAAGAGTGATGGCAGTCAGTGTAGTCAGGTCGTCATCTGACAGATAGTGCTTGGCTTTGAACGCCTCCACAGCTGCGGTGTCCTTCAAGTCAACGCTTTGCAGCTCTTTTAAGCTGGCGAACTCATCGTAGTTCTGTAGAACATTTTCGATGCGCAAATATTCGCCGAAGAGTTTGACAAAGGCTTTCTTGTCGACTTCCTTCTCAATTGATGCGGGATCTGGAAAGCGTGTTTCAAGCTCTTTGACCACATCCACAAAGCCACGTCGCGCTTCACCAGTAGCCACATCGGTGAACCCCTCCATGTACTCCTTGTAGCTTTTCTCCAGCACAACGTTCTTGGTGTTTTTGTCACCGAAGAGGGTGATGGCGTCAATGGTCGCCTGCTCTAGGTCACGGAAGGTAACAATGTTGCCGAAGGTCTTGGTGGCGTCAAAAATCCGGTTGGTGCGCGAGAAGGCTTGCATCAAGCCGTGATAGCGGAGGTTCTTGTCTACAAACAAGGTGTTTAGCGTAGGCGCATCAAAGCCCGTCAGAAACATGCCGACCACAATCAGCAGGTCGATTTCCTTGGCTTTGACCTGCTTGGCCAAGTCGCGGTAGTAGTTCTGGAAACCGTTGCTGTCGACGCTGAAGTTGGTTTTGAAGAGGGCGTTGTAATCAGTAATGGCAGCACTCAGGAATTCCTTGGCGCTGCTGTTCATGGCCGACACTTCAAAACTTTCGTCCAGGATGTCACCAATCGCATCCTGTTCCTCGTTGGCTGCGAAAGAGAAGATGGTTGCGACTCGCAATGGTTTGTCGTTGTCCATCTGTAGTGCTTTGAAGGACTCGTAATACAGCTTGGCGGCGTCCACACTGCTGACCGCGAACATGGCATTGAAGCCTTTATTGCCTGGATGTAGGCGATGGGTCTTCTGCCGGAAATTGTTCAGAATGTACTGGGTGATCTCACGGATGCGGTCTGGATGAAGCAGGGCCTGCTTGTTCTCTGCTGCGCTCAGCTTCTTCTCATCTAGTTCTGATTCGATGGCCTTGAACTGCGGGCGCACATCGTTGTAATCGACCTTGAACTTCAGAACCTTTTCATCACGAATCGCATCGGTGATGACATACGAATGTAGTTCACGGCCGAACACGCTTGCCGTGGTCTCTGCGCCCAGCGCGTTTTCCGGGAAGATGGGTGTGCCTGTGAAACCAAACTGGTAGAACTTTTTGAACTTCTTTTTGAGGTTCTTCTGCGCCTCCCCAAACTGGCTGCGGTGGCATTCATCAAAAATGAACACGACCTGCTTGCCGTAGATCGGCAGGTCGCTCTCGCTCTTCATCAGGTTGTTGAGCTTCTGGATGGTAGTGACGACGATTTTATTGTCGTCTATCTCCAGATTTCGCTTCAGGCCTAAAGTGCTGTCTGAACCGTTCACGCTGTCTGGCGAGAAGCGCTGGTATTCCTTCATGGTCTGGTAGTCCAGATCCTTACGGTCCACTACGAAGAACACCTTGTCAATGAAGTCAAGCTCCGTAGCCAGTCGCGCCGCTTTAAAACTGGTCAGGGTTTTGCCCGAACCCGTGGTGTGCCAGATGAATCCACCGCCCTCAATCTCACTCCAGCGCTTAGCCTGAAAGGCGCTGTTGATTTTCCAGAGAATCCGCTCCGTGGCTGCGATCTGGTATGGACGCATAACCAACAAGGTATTGCTGACATCAAACACCGAGTAGTGCAGCAGTACGTTGAGCAAGGTGTTCTTCTGGAAGAATGTAGCCGTGAAGTCCTTTAGATCCTTGATGAGGCAGTTGTCCGCCTTCGCCCAGTTCATGGTGAAGTCGAAACTATTCTTGTTGCGCTGCGTGGTGTTAGCGAAGTAGCGGCTGTCGGTACCGTTCGAGATTACAAAAATCTGTAGGTACTTAAACAAGGAATTTTCGCTGTTGAAGCTCTCCTTGCTGTAGCGATGCAACTGATTAAATGCCTCACGAATGGCCACGCCACGTTTTTTCAGCTCTACCTGAACCAGCGGGAGGCCATTTACCAGAATCGTCACGTCATAGCGGTTGGCATGCGTACCCGTTTGTTCAAACTGTTTTATCACCTGTACCTTGTTGCGGGCGATGTTTTTCTTGTCTAGCAGACGAATGTTCTGGATACGACCATCGTCGAAGACGAAGTCGTAGACGTAGTCATCATGAATCTTGCGGGTTTTTTCGACGATGCCGTCGCTTGGCTTGTCCAGATAGGTCTCGACAAAACGCAGCCACTCGCCATTGGAAAACTGCACGCTATTGAGCGCTTGCAGTTGAATGCGAACGTTGGCCAGCATAGCTCCGGGCGTGTTCAGGCCCTGAAGGTATTCATACCCCTGGTTTTGCAGATCAGAAATGAACTCACGTTCTAGATCGCTCTCGCTCTGATAACTTTCAGCGACCTTCCACTCTTGGGCATATTGATCAAGAACGATGAAGTTCTTGGATTCGGCGATGGCCTTGTAATCAATCATTCGTGGCCTCTTGCATTTTGAAGCGATAGGTTTCGGTCAAAAATGAAACCAGTTGAGTAAGATTTTCCTTATCAGAGTCTTCGATCTCGGCCACTTCTTCGCCTGCGTGCGCAGAATGACTGGATAGATTTAGGATTCTGCTTGCGAATGGATCCGGGACACCATCCGCAGTCTTCTCAAGCAAATCTTCCCATCGTAGGAAGCCAAGGAATGTGGCCGTCTTTTCGAGTATGTTTCTCAAAAAGCTGAAATGATATTTCTTTATCCGTCCGTCTCTAACTGCGGAGCGCAGTTCAGTCAGCAGGAACAAGTGATAAGAGAAGGGGTGATCATTTGATGTGGACAACTCAAATCCCCCATCCGCCTTCTTTTGAAGAATATATTTTGCGGATTGACCACGCTTGTAAATCAATGAAGAAGTACCAATCTGATTTACTATCTTCAAATCGTTACTGAGCTCGTTGTGCAGAACGTTGTAGAAGAGAGGGCTGTGTGTCGTTACAACAAACTTTAGCCCTTTGCCATTGATGAACGAACTGCGTTTTATCAAGCCAGCCAAATCGATTGCAAGTGCTATCAGATGACTATCATCCAAGGAAGAAACCGGGTCATCAATAAAAACATACTCTAGATTGTTGAACTTGTCAGTAACCCTGTCACCTACGTTGGCTTCATCCAATGTGGACACTACTTGCTGTAGAAGAGTGAAGAAAATGCTCCAGATAAAATTACTTTCTTCGCCCTTGGATATCTTTATAGCCTTGTAGTGCCCCTGCGCTGCAAGTCGTTCGTAATCTTCATAGGCGGCGGTAGAGCTTGATCCTTCAGGGAAACTAGCCGCTACCTGAAAAACAATTTCCAAGAAGGCTGGAATGGTAATTTCCACCTCTTTTCCATTAAAGTCTTTGGTTTTCTTTTTGTATTCTTCATTGAAGACGGGATTGGCATTGCTGCCTGTATATCGCTGAAAGTTCGCAACAATGTTCCCATCTTCGCCTAATTCTTTGAGTAAAGTAATGAGCCAGTCGGTGAATGTATTCGGCTGAATTCTTAGTTTCGGCTCAGAGTCGGCCTGCAAATCGTTATCCCAGTAAAACAAGTCTTCAGTAAAAGCGCTGTAGTAAAGTATTTTTTTGCGTGAAAGCTCTGCGTCGTCATCATTCTGTTCCCCGTTATTCTTGGGGGCAACAAGCTCCTTAAAGGCACGGGATAATCGTGTCTTTCCTGATCCATTGAAGGCATAGACCAGTTGCACTTTCTTATTGGCGTCTTTTAGTTGCTTGGCGATGTCTTCCAGAGATTTGCTCACGTTATGCCCCCACTGCTTCTGGTTTTGGCAAGTTCAACAAAAGATTGCAGTAATGCGCATATTGGTTTTGGCGTAATTCTATTTCACGTGGCAAGCCGTCATGCATAGAGCTGGTCAAGGCATCGAATTTATCTAAAATTTCGACGATTCGTTTCTTATCGTCCAGGGATGGATTCGGAATGCGAATACTTTCGAGACTCTTCTTGTTTAGTTTAGGCTGCGCCGCCCCCGAGATGTACGGCGTAAGGTCGATACTGTTCAAGTAATATTCAACGTACCTACGCTCAGCATATGTTTTGAATTTAAGTACGTGAGCATGATTGTTCACCCAGCTCTTTCCGGTAACACTAAACGCGATTGGTGTATTTCGCGCCAACAAATTTGCTCCATCTTCGGAAACAAGCAAAAGGTCGCATTCAAAGATGTAGTCTTTAACATAGTCAACGATGCCCGACGCTCCATAATAAGGAATATCACCAGGCTCTCTTAGCCCACTAGTGATTGGCTTTCGCATTGAATCGAGATTTTCTGCAAGAGCTCCAAGCGTCTCCCACTCCACCTCCACATCTTTAAAACTCAACAACTGGTCGCGATAGTAGTTATATTGCTTTTTTCGGATGTTCAGCTCGGTGGATAGCTCGATGGATAGCTCATTGAAGGCGTCTAAGATGCGAACAATTTCGGCTTGGATTTCAAGCGATTTTTTGGGACTATCAGGGCAGGGAATTGGTATGGGAATTTCTAGAATTTCGTTTGTTCGCAATGCGGGTATTCCAGCCCCATGCTGCTTGCCAGTAAGTCTATCTTGATTGATTTTTAACAGGTGATATACATATCGAGTCACGACTTCTTTGGTGTTTGGCAATACAACGTAGCAATGCGCGTTGGCATAGAACTTTGACGTGACAAAGTTGACGAATCCAGCTGATGCTCCTCCCTGGCTTACTATGGTTGTGTTTTCGTCATAGTTATAGATATCGGTGAAGCCGGAATGCGATATCCCTCCGTTATAGGCTGGGTAAAGTCCGTTATCAGAGAGTTGCTCCTTATTCAGCTGCCTTCCCTTCTCCAGTTGAATAACGTCTCCTAGTTTTTTCCATTCGATATCTGCGCCACCCAGTATTTTTTTTAAAAATGCTTCGACGCTCATGCCTGCTGCTCCTCGCCTTCAATTGCGGTCACAATGGCATCAATGTCTTTGCGTAATTGATCGATCCTGATCACGGTGTTTTTCAGCTCGGCATTTAGCTTAGCGATGTTCACTACTTCCCGGTCGTCTTTGGCTTCGACGTAGCTACCTACAGAAAGGTTATATTCATTGGCGGCAATGCGCTCGTGGCTGACCGAGCGGGCAAAGTGATCGATATTCACCTTAGTGTCGAACACTGCCATGATCTGCTCAATGTGTGTGTCGAGCAGCACGTTGTTGTTGCTGTCTTTTTTAAATAGACCGCTGGCGTCGATGAACTGAGTAGTGGTGTCGGTTTTGTGTTTGGACAGCACCAAAATCGTGACGGCAATCGTGGTGCCGTAGAACAAATTAGGTGCCAGCGAGATCACGCTCTCGACATAGTTGTTGTCCACCAGATATTGTCGTATTTTCTGCTCGGCCCCACCGCGGTAAAAGATGCCGGGGAAGCACACGATCGCAGCACGACCTTTGCTGGACAGGTAGTTGAGCGCGTGCAGTACAAAGGCAAAGTCTGCCTTCGACTTCGGAGCCAGCACACCAGCCGGGGCAAAGCGGTCATCGTTGATGAGGGTAGGGTCATCGCTACCCACCCACTTCACCGAATATGGCGGGTTGGAGACGATGGCGTCAAACGGTTTGTCGTCGGCAAAATGGGGCTCGATCAGGGTGTCGCCAAGCTGGATGTTGAACTTGTCATAGTTCACGTTGTGTAAGAACATGTTCATCCGAGCCAGGTTATACGTGGTGTGGTTGAGTTCCTGACCATAAAAGCCATCTTCGATGAGATGCTCGTCGAAGTGCTTTTTGGCCTGTAGGAGCAGCGAGCCAGAGCCGCAAGCAGGGTCGTAAATTTTGTTGACACTCGTTTGCTTGTGCATGGCCAGTTGCGCGATCAGTTTGGACACATGTTGCGGGGTGAAGAACTCGCCGCCAGACTTGCCTGCGTTGGCTGCATAGTTTGAAATCAGAAATTCATAGGCATCGCCGAATAGGTCGATGTGGCTGGCGTCGAAGTCGCCAAAATCCAGTTCTGCCACACCTTTAAGCACTGCTGCCAAGCGGGTGTTTTTGTCTTTGACAGTGTTCCCCAGGCGGTTGCTGGTGGTGTCAAAGTCAGCAAACAGTCCCCGGATGTCGCGCTCCGATGGGTAGCCCATGGCAGAGGTTTCAATGGCCGAGAAGATTTTGGCTAGGTCGGTGTTCAGGCTGTCATTGGTGTTGGCACTGGCGGCTACATTGACAAACAGCTGGCTGGGGTAGATGAAGTAGCCCTTGGTCTTGATGGCGTCGTCTTTGATTTCGGGCGTGATGACAATGTCGTTCAGTTTGGCGTACTTGATGCTGTCGTCACCGCCCTCAATGTAGGCGGCAAAGTTTTCGCTGATGAAGCGATAAAACAGGGTGCCCAACACGTATTGCTTGAAGTCCCAACCATCTACAGCACCACGGACATCGTTGGCGATTTGCCAGATCCGGCGTTGAAGTTCGGCGCGTTGTTGAATACTTGTCATGTTTGTTTTCCTGTCGAAACGTTCTTTTCATCATCCGCACCACCGGCGCGCACCCAGTCTGAACCGCCCCGGGTATCGCGGAGGGTAGTTGGTTTAACTGCTCATGCTACCGAGGGCGCGGTACTGGCAAGCGCCGTGTAGTAGTTTGCCTCAGCTTCTGCCGGGGGAATGTAACCCAGGGGCTCCATCAGCCGGCAGTGGTTGAAC
>CANGMI010000003.1 GCA_947455195.1 Pseudomonadota bacterium
GGACGCCGAGGGCGACGCAGAGGCAGAGGCTGACGCTGATTCAGAAGGCGATGCCGATGGCGAGGCCGACGAAGACGCTGATGCTGATGAGGACGCCGAGGGCGACGCAGAGGCAGAGGCTGATGCCGAAGGCGATGCCGATGCCGATGCCGGCGAAGACGCTGATGCGGATGCTGATGGGGACGCCGAGAGCGACTCAGAAGTTGGCACTGATGCTGGTGCCGACGTTGGAACCGGGGCGGACGCTGATCTCGATACGGACGAGGAAGTCGACGCAGAGGTGGATGCCGATGCGGATAGCGATGTGGCCATCGCCACGCCGCAGGACTTGCTCGCCGGCGGCACCCCGGTAGCCACTTCGAAGGCACCGCCCGTCTCGAGTATCGACACCGACAGCTGGTTCCAGGAAATCGGTGAATTTCCTCCGTCTGGCGCCCGACCCGAGTCCGCGCTGGAGGTCCGAGGCGAACGCACTGGCGAGATACCCCCATGGACAGAACAGCGACCGGAGACCGCAACACGCCCCTCGACGTTCAACGGTCCGGAAGCTGGACCTGTCGCGCTCCCCACCGAGACCGACCCACTGCCCCTGGCTGAAAACCCGTTGACTCAGCAGGTGACAACGAACGACAGCACATCAGGACAGACCATCCTGACAGCGGTAGCGGGAAAGCCCGGTTTCTGGCGACGCGGTGTGACCCGTGCAGGTCGGTGGTGGACGCGCTGGCGCGGCTGAGCGAGCACCTGGATCACCGACCCGGCGGTGCCGGATGGAAGCGCCTGGGGCACGTACCAGCCCATCAGCCGCCCGGCGCACCCACGAGATGCGAACCGGTCAGTTAGTGCGCACGTCCACCGGAGTCAGTGGCGATCGAGACGACGGCGCACGCGCGGCAGCCTGCATGCCCGCGCCAATGCCGGCGAAAATCATGAAGGCCATTGCTACCAGCAGCAGCCCGATACCGGCCATCATCTGCCGGCGACTGAGGACGAAGTAAACCGTTTCCGGCAGCGTGTCCGCCTTGGGGTCGATTGATTCGAGTTCGAGCCCGTGGGAGACGCACGCCACAACAGCGCAGGAAACGAGGGCAGAAACCGTGTTGCGCAATCCAACCGTCGCCACATCAAGCAGGATGACACCGGGCAGTACTGCCTCGACGGGCACGTCGAAATAGACCAGTGCAACTGAACCTGCCGTGATCAGTGCAGGCCCCGACATGCCGATCGAGAGCATGGCGCCAACGGGCGCCAGCAGGCAAATCATCAGGACATCGGACGGCCCCAGGCTGCGGCCATACAAGCCGAAACAGAAAACAGCGACGACCGCCAGGAGTATCACCTCACCCGCACGAAAGAAGAGCGGGACGCTCGGCAAGGCAAACTCGACGAGCGATCGGCGCAGCCCAAGCCGACCGCTCAGCGCTTCGATGAAGGCCGGAACCGACGCAACGAGCACGCCGGAAACGAGGCTGACCTTGATGGGCTCCAGCAGTACACCCCAGGCATCGCCGATCGGTCGCCCGCACTGCCTGGCAACCACCCACACACAGATCAGAACCGTGAGGGATGACGCAAGCACGAGCGCGCACAGAAACCCGGCCATGAGACCAACGCCTTTGGTTCCAAGGGCATCGGCCGTGAACACACCCAGCGCAAAAGCAGCAACCGGAAGCATCAGATTGACACCATCGATCAGCCGTTCGAGGGTCCTGTAGGCCGCCTCGAGCTGAGTCGTCAGTGCCCTCGAGCGCTGGGAGGGCTGCACGGCAAAGGCCAGACCAAACACGATCACGACGATCAACATCGACGGCAGCGTGCCGAAAGCGATGGCGTTGAAGACGTTGTCGGGCAGCAGGGACAGTGCATGCGAGCCCGAGGTAGCCGCCGACTCGGACCCAAAAAGTGCCATTTGCGTATTCGACTCGGCCTGCCTCACGATCTGACCAAACTCGCCCAGATCGATGTCGCTGAGAGAGGCCCCGATGGACCCGATCGCCGAAACGGCCACCCCAAGTGCTGCACACAGAATCATCGCGGCCATCGCTGTCAGGACAAGACCCACGACGCGCAACGCAGGGTTCGGCAATCCATAGACCTGGCGAAGACCGAACACCACCGACACGAGCGCAAACGGCACCGCGAGCATCTGCAGGAGGCTGGCGTAGAGAAACAGCAGGTCACCCATGAGTCGAGTGATCGGCGATTGGGGCAGGATCCAGCCCACCAGAGCGCCGCCGAACACCAGCACCGTGAGCACGAGCACGTTCTGACTCCGCGACCCGAGCCGTCGAATGGTTTCAGCGGAAACCGACTTGTGCACGCTGCACGCTCCTGTGCATGGGTGGCGGACCAGATCGATTCATTCGCGTCTGCTGGGGAAAGACCCAGCCGGGAGTCGCCGGAACATGCATCGTCCGGTGCCGGTCAGAGCTTCAGTGGCTCGGGGCAAACGACAGCTATGGCTGCGCACCCGACGACCACGTTGGTGCCCGTGCGGATCATCGCGCAAAACGGATCAACCGCTGCAAAGAGAATGAAGGCCGCCTCGAAAGGCACCGACAGATAACTGCACGCAGTGCCGACAAGAGTCACCGTGACAGTGCCTGCCATGCCGGCAGACGCAAATCCGGTCAGTGCCGAAACGAACATCAGGAGCGCGAATTCGTCGATCGATATCTGACGCCCATAAAGCGCGGCGACAAACATCGTGGCGCACACGAGATAGGCCACGACACCCGCCCTGAGAATCGAGACGGTCAGAGGCACCAGCAACTCGACCCGGAATCGAGCGAACTTCAGGTCGTCCGCGAGGGCTGCCATCATGGCTGGCATGCACGTCGCGCTGTTGTTCGTCGCAATACCCAACGCAAACGGCTCCCGCAGCGCAGAAAAAACCTCGCGCAGACTGCAATGCGCACGCCGCTTCAGAACGAGGATGGCAAGGCCCATGACGATGACGCTCGGCACGAGAAAGGCCAGCACAAAGCGGGTCATTGCGATCAGGGGCTCCACGCCGGTGGTAGCGATCTGGCTCGCCGTCATGCAGACGAGCACGAAAGGTATGGGCAGGTTTGCCCAGCGCGTGAGCGTCTGGCATGTGCGATAGACGGTCTCGAGCGAGGTGGTCAGTCCCTCAGACACCCTTGCGGGGATACCACCCGCGGCTGCCCCGAACAGCAAGGCAAAGATGAGGGCCTTGAGTGCCTCGCCATTGGCAAGCGAGGCAAAGATATTCGACGGAATGAGCGAAGTGATGACGTCACGGACCGTGAGCGCCTTGACCGACTCATCATCAGCACGCAAGGTCATCTGGACGTTGTTGCGATCGGCGTCCACCCCCACAAGACCACCGAGCGAGGCCTGGGTTGCCTCAGGCAGATTGGCGCCGGGGTTGTAGACCATCAGCCCCAGGCCGGGCACCGCTGCTGCCACCACGGACGCGAGGATGAAAACCCAGAGAACCCGCTTGGCAATCTTGCCAGCGCCACCTTCATGAAAGAGCGTCTGCAGGCTGAAGATGACAGATGACATCATGAAGGGCAATACGATCATCTTCAGCAGATCGATGTAGGCCTCCCCGATGACCGAAAGCCCCATCGAGAATCGGGGTTGCCACGACCCGAGTACCGCCCCGAGGGCGATGCAAGCCACGATCACCCAGGGGTTGAGTGCTACCTGCTGAATACGATGCAATCGGTCCGCCACACTCACCGACCAGCCTCTTTTCGGTTGCGCTCGAGAATCGACGCGACGGTTGGCTTGTTGGGCATCGAGTCGAGAAACTCGTTGATGTAGGCCAGAAGGGGGCCATCCCGCATGTTGACCGCGATCGCCAGCGCCGACTCCAGATCCGTGAACGTCACGCTTCGCAGGGTCAGCGCGAGGCCTGCATCTTCCTGCAGTACCCCTCTGACCTCCACTTCGTCGCGGTAGATCGCGGCGACTGTGCCACGCTTGACCGCTTCCACCGCCGCGTCCCAGTTGCGAAACCTCACCAATTTGGCCGCCGGAAAATTGGTCACGGCAAAGTCCTCGAAGGCCGACTGCTGGATCACGCCCAGCGTGCCCGAAAAGTTGCGCACCATCGCGGGCACCGGTCGGTCTCCGGAAATCTTCGCCAGGGCCACCCGGTTGAACAGAAGCGCGTGGGGAATGTGAAGGTAGGTGTGACTGAAACGGACCATCTGCGCGCGCGCCAGCGTTCGCGCGAGCTTGCTCAGGCCGATGTCGGCGCGCCCCTGCGCCACCATTTCGGTGACCTGGTTATAGGTCATCGCGGACCGGTCAAACCGTACGCCTACCCGCAAGGTGGCCGCGATGGCACTGGCAAGTTCGATGTCGTAGCCGACCAGGCGTCCGCCTTTCTCGTCGACAAAAGGCGGGGCGGGCAGACCAATGACGGCTGCCACCAGTTCTCCTCGACGAATGATGCGTGCGAGTTCCGGCGCAACCAGACGACCGTCATCAAGCCGAACGACCCCACCGGATCGCCGATCGGTGTCCTCATTCGCCCTTGCCACCCGTGCAGCGGCGACAAGCAGGATCCCTGTCAGCAGCAGGCAACCCAGCAGCCGTGCGACATTGGCGGCCTTTCCCGAAACCATCGACAGCGTTCCTCCAGCGAGCATCCGTGCGGGTTTTATTGCAGGGAATCGGGGGGCAACATAGCAGAGACCGGTGGCCGCACAGGCGCCCGGGCGACAAACTTATTGATTCGTAAATATTGCTCGGTCTATGCTTGGTAAACGCCGATTGAAAATCACGTGAGTGGAGCCTGAAAGTCGTGATCCCGTACTCTGCCCCAGCCCACGTCGATACGTTGCCGGTACTTGACCTGGCCCCCTGGATAGACGGCACCGATCGAGCGTCGGTGGCTCACGCCCTGCATCAGCACGCTCAGGTCTGTGGCTTCTTCTACCTCGCCAACCATGGCATACCGCAGAACCTCACCGCCGCCGTACTCGAGCAGACGCGGATCTTCTTCAATCGTCCGGTTGATGAACTGATGCAACTGGATATCTCGCAGTCGCCCGTTCGACGAGGCTATGAGCCGATGGCATGGCAAACGCTCGACATCGGTTCGGCGCCCGACCTGAAGGAGAGCTTCTTCATCGGCACAGACCTGGGCCCCGAGCATCCCTACGTGCGCGAAGGGGTTCCCGGATATGGTGCAAACCGCTGGCTACCCGACAGCGCACCCGGCTTGACGGCGTTTCGCCCGACGATCGAAGCCTATTACGCGCAGGTGAAGGCAGTGACCGAGACGCTGCTCGGGGTGTTCGCGCTCGCCATGGAACTGCCGGAAGACCACTTCAACGCATCCCTCCGGGATCCCATCGCGACCTTGCGTCTCATTCACTATCCGCCCCAACCTGCCAAGGCGGAGCGGAACCAGATCGGATGCGGTGCGCATACCGACTGGGGAGCGCTCACCCTGTTGCTCCAGGACAGCACCGGCGGACTCGAAGTCTGCGACGCGAGCGGCCAGTGGATCGCAGCGCGGCCAATCGACGGCACACTGCTGGTGAATTTCGGCGACATGATGCCGCGCTGGACCAACGGCCTCTACCACTCCAATCTGCATCGCGTGAAGAATGCGAGCCCCGAGCGTCACCGCTACTCGGTCGCGTTCTTTCACGATCTCAACTATCACGCACGGGTCGAATGCCTGCCGGCGATGAGGCCTCCGGTTGGCGAACCGCTCTACCCGCCCTGCACGGTTGGCGAGCATATCGAGGAGATGTACCGCAGGACCTTCGGGGCAGTAACAGCGAAGGCCAGCGCCTGACGCATCGCCCGCGAGAAAACACCGTGCCCAGGCTGGCCTGAGCCCCGCTCAACGAGCTGCGCCAGCGCCCTCGCGGCGATAGGCAAACGCCGCATCGAAGCGACCCAGGATGTAATCGCCGCAGCTGACCTCGGGATAACGTGCCGGTTCTCCCGGTCGGGTCACGGGCACGATCGGGGTATCGAAATCCGGATCGGCGAATACCGCGATCGAGAGGCGCTCGCGCCCGGAGCTGTTGACGACGCGGTGTGGATTGGACTTGAATCGGTCGTTGGTCCAGCGCCCCAGAAGATCACCGGCATTGATGACGAGGGTGCCCGGGATCGGGTGCGCGGTGACCCATTGCGCGTCACGAGTCATTACCTGCAAGCCACCCACATCATCCTGATGCAGCAGCGTGATGACCCCATAGTCGGTATGGGGCGCGACGCCGAACTGGTCCTCACCGGCGTCAGGGTCCTGGGGCGGGTAGTAAACCAGCGTACCGCGCGAGATGGGCTTGTCGAACCGACGCTTGAAGTAGTCAGGCGAAATGCCCAGACCGGCTGCCAGTGCGCCGAGCAAGGCACCCGCGCACCCGTGCGCCGCATCCAGATACGCATTGAGCGTCGGACGCAACGCGGGCATCCAGTCGGGCCATCGGTTGGGTCCGATCATCCGGTTGCCGGAGAGATAGTCCGGGTCATCATCGGCGACATCGCGTCCCCAGATGAAGCTCTCCTTCAGGTCGACCCGCGCCCGCTCATGCATCTTCGCCTGGCCCACCTGGAGAAAACCCCGGTGCCGGTCCGCGGGCTTCACCGCAAGCTTTTTTTCAAGAGGCTGTGCGAAGAAGTCCCGTGCCAGACGATCCGTGCGGTCGATCAGATCCTGAGCGATGCCATGATTGCTCACGTAGAAGAATCCGATGGCCTCGGCCGCGTCTCGCATGCGCTCGCCCACTCGGCGCGTCGCATCAGGGTCGCCCGCCGTCAGCGGTGCCATGTCGATGACAGGAATCTCACCCGCGTCAATCCAGCGGGCGCTTGCGTAGCTCATATCCCCTCCTCGTGAATGACGGGGGCTGCGACCCTGCCCCCGGCTGCCCCGCTCAACGCCCGGCCGCAGCCAGACGCCGCTCGAGCCATCGCACGCCCCAGGAGGCAGCAAGGATCAGCAGCAGATACTCCAGCACGAGAAAGGTGTAGATCTCGAGCGGACGGTACTCGGTCACATTCACCTCGTTGGCACGCCGGGTGAGTTCCTGCAACCCGATCACCGACACGAGGGACGACATCTTGAGAACATAGACAAACTGGTTGCCCAGCGCGGGCAGGATGGTGCGAATCGCCTGCGGAAAGATGATGAAGCGCAAGACCTGCCACGCGTTGAGTCCAAGCGTCTCGGCAGCCTCTCGCTGCCCGCGGGGTACCGACTGCAATCCGGCTCGAAACACCTCGGCCTCGAAGGCGGCATCGGACAAGGCCAGCGCGAGCACCCCGGCCGCGAAGGCACCGAACTGCACCCCGAGCACGACCGGCAATCCGTAATAGACCCACAGGAGCAGCACGAGCAAGGGCACGGCCCTGAAGCACTCGACATAGACACGGCTCACGCCGCGCAAGATCTTCCAGGGTGCGCGTGCTGCAGCCGCGAGCGCGGCCCCCAGCACGATCGACAGCGCGATGGCACTCACCGACAGGGAAACCGTGAGCCCGAGCCCCGTGAGCAGGAACCGCAGGTTCGAGGCACCCTTGGGGCGCATGGGGTCGAGGACGTACCAGCCCCAGGTGTAATTGCCGTTGCCGGCACACCCTTCGAGCAGACACACCCCCAGCAGCATGACAAGCACCGTTGGTGCTGCACACAACCACCCGGAGCCGCCGCCGAGGCCCCTGCCGACAGGCGCGCGGCAGGCTACTTGCGAGCGAGCCACTTCTGCTCGAGTCGCTCGAAATAGCCCTCCGACTTCTTCAATGCAATCCAGTTGTCAAGGAAGGTGAGCCAGGTCGGATCACCCTGCTGCACCGGGTAGGCAAAGGGCCGCTTGTTGCGCATGTCGCCCGTTGACCCGACCACCGCCAGCGCCGGGTAGGTCTGCACCAGCGCCGCTGCCTCGATATTGCTCGTGACAGTCACGAGGGCGCGCCCGGCAAGCACCTCCTGAAAACCATTGGCCGGTTTCTCGACCGCCTTCACGGTGGCCAGCGGAAAGTGCGCCCGCGCCTGCTCATCGAACACGGTACCCATCAGCACCGCGACGCTGACGCCCTTCTTGTTGATGTCGGCCCACGACTTGAACCGAGCGGCGTTGGTCTTGAGGACCAGAGGCACCGTACCGGCTTCGATGTAGGGCGCAGTGAATGCGACGGTCTTGGCTCGAGCCATGTTGAGAGAGGCGCCCCCCGCAAAGAGGTCATAGCGGTCCGAAACGATACCCGGCACGAGCGTTGCCCACTCGGTGGGGACCCATTCGAGCTTCACGCCCATGTCGCGGGCAAGCTGTTCCATGGCTTCGATGTCAAAGCCCTTGTACTCGTTGGTGGCCGTATCGCGCACGGACATCGGGTTGAAGTCACCGGTGGTCCCCACTCGCAGCGACCCGCGCTCGAGAATGGTGTTCAGATGCGAGCGGCTCTGCGCAACCACAACCGAGCACGCAAGCGCCGTAACGAGGCTCGCGGCAAGAGCAAAGAGTCGGGATGTCTTCATGAAAACTCCAAAACGCCGTCTGGCATGGAAATATGGGGCAATGCCGGGCGCAAGATAGCTGATCTTGCGCCCGGCGTCTCGTCCGGTCTTGCCGCGCGGGGGAAGTCCGAGCGGCTATCATCCTCGCAATCTTCCCTTTTCCCGAGGAGCCCTCGCATGGCACAGATCGAAATATTGAACCCGCCCTCGCTGGGCGTCCCGCTTGGCCAGTACTCGCAGATCACGAGGGTCAAGGCGAGCGAATTTCTCTTCATCGCCGGGCAACTGTCGTGCGACAAGCAGGGTGCCGTCGTCGGCGCTGGCGACTTCGACCGCCAATGTCGGCAGGTGTTTGCCAATCTCGGCGACGCGCTGCAATCGGTGGGCGCAGGCTGGGGCAACATCGTGCAGTTCACGACCTATCTCGTGCATTCTCAGGATATCCCGGGCTTCATGACCTTCAGGCTCCGCGAGTTTCCGCAGATGTTTCCGAACGGCGCCTATCCGCCCAACACGCTCCTCATGGTCGATCGACTGGTGCAGGAGCCCTTCCTGGTCGAAGTGCAGGCGATCGCGGCCCTCTGACCGGCACGCCGACACACACCGGCCCCCACCGTCCGTCATCACCGGATCACGCCCCAATGCACTACGACCCACGCAAGCGCGACCATGGCCTGCCCCACGACCCCTTTCTCTCACTGGTGGTACCGCGCCCCATCGGGTGGATTTCCACGAAAAGCACCGATGGCGTGGTGAACCTCGCCCCTTACAGCTACTTTGCCGCCGTCTGCAGCAACCCGGCACACGTGGTGTTCGGCAGTGCCGGCCGCAAGGACTCGATGCGCAACGCCGAAGACACGGGCGAGTTCGTGGTCAACCTCGCCACCTGGGCACTGCGCGACGCGATGAACGCCTCGTCAGCCAACTTCGGGCCGCACGAGAGCGAACCTGACCTGATCGGTCTCGAGATGGCGCCCGGCGTCAACGTGGGTGCGCCACGCGTCGCGCAGGCGCCGGCGGCGCTCGAATGCCGGTATGTCAGTACGACCAGACTGACCGACGACGCCGGCGAGGAGGTAGCCCACTCGGTGATCCTGGGTCGTGTGGTGGGCGTCTACATCGATGACACGATCCTGCGCGAGGGCCAGGTCGACCTGCGCGGGGTGGGCGTACTCTCGCGTCTGGGTTACATGGAATACGGCGTGCTCGACACCATTTTCACCATGGCGCGCCCGGCGCAGCGGCCCCCCGCGCAGCGCTGACCGATCTGCCCTACACTTTCCGGTTCGGGGCACCCTGAAAACGACCGGAGACAGGCATGGCACTGCAGCAGAACATCGATCGGATCCGTACGACTCACGTGGGGAGCCTTCCCCGCCCGAAGAGCATCCTCGACCTCCTCAAGAAGAAGATCGCAGGCGAATCCGTCGACGCTCGAGTCTGGGACGAGTTGGTGACATCGGAGGTCGCCAGCATCGTCCAGAAGCAGGTCGATCTGGGCATCGACATCGTGTCTGACGGAGAGATTCCGAAGCCGGGGTTCTTCAGCTATGTCGAAGACCGGCTCGAAGGGTTCGAAGGCCGCCCCGATGAAAAGATCAACTGGTGGCCCAAGGAAACCGCGATGTTTCCCGAGTATTACCAGCGCTACTTCAACGACGCCATGATGGGCGGCATGGTGGCTCGCTTTGCCCCGCAGGTATGCGTCGGCCCGGTGCGCTACAAGGATCGCTCGCCGCTTGATCGCGACATCGCGAACCTGAAGGCGGCGATGAAGCAGTCAGGGGCTACCATGGCATTCATGCCCGCAATCGGCACGAGCGGCATTGGTCGCAACAGCTACTACCGCACCGAGGAAGAGTATTTCCATGCCGTGGGTCAGGCCATGGCGACGGAATACCGCGCCATCGTCGATGCCGGGCTCCTGCTCCAGGTGGATGACCCTTTCCTGCCCGACATCTTCATCGACGATGCACTCGACATGGCCGCCAAACGGCGCCGCGCCACCATCTACATCGAGTCGATCAATGCCGGGCTGAAAGGCATCCCTGAAGAAAAGGTTCGGTTTCACACCTGCTACAGCATCAACGAAGGGCCACGCGTGAACGAGGTGCAGCTGGGTGACTTCATCGAGTTCGTGCTGATGGTGAACGCCGGCTCCTACTCGTTCGAGGCGGCCAACCCGCGCCACGAGCACGACTACCATGTGTTCGAGCGGGTGAAACTGCCCGATGGCAAGGTCATCGCGCCGGGCATGCTTGCACATGCAAGCAACATCGTCGAGCACCCGGAACTCATCGCCGAACGGTTGCTGCGTTACACCAACCTCGTGGGTCGCAACAACGTGCTTGCGGGTGCCGACTGCGGCTTTTCGTCACAGGCCACATACACCACCGAAGTGCACCCGACGGTTCTGTGGGCCAAGTTCCAGGCCCTGCGGCAGGGCGCCGACATCGCCAGCCAAAAACTCTGGTAGGTCGGTCAAAGGCTGACAAAGACCAAAGGCAGCGACCCGCGGGTCCTTGATGGTCGCGCAGTGGCCTTGAAGCGCGTTGCGGCCACTGCGCGGCTCGATGACCACGGCGCATCCGTTGATGGATGCTGCTCACACCCGCAGCGGATTCGATGCCAGTCATACTGGCAGAGGGTTCATCTGAGGCAGCCCGGTCATGGGTCCGGACAGATCCTGACGTCATGTCGAAGGCAGCGCGGCCTGCTGGCTTGCTGTCGCTGCGAGCACCTCAGTTGTTCAGGTGAGGCTTCCACACCTCGTAGAACAGCGAGCGCTGGCCGGCCACCGCCGTTGGTACGGGCATGAATGGCACATCGCTCCAGGCCTGCTCGAGGCGCGCTCGCGGGACCCCGAAAGGCCCTTTTGCAAGATCTGCAAAGGTCGTTCCCATCAACTCAAGCGTCCTCGGCAGCATATCGGCCGATGAGCGATAGCAGCACAGCCCGTCGCAAGGCGCCGGATGGGCTGCAGCGGTCATCCAGGCACTGATCGCCGGGTACTGCTGCGCCGAGATCTTTCGAGCCGCCACCTGGATCGCGATCGCCCGGCCGACCGTGAGTTCGTGAAACAGGTAGAACGATTCGCTCAGTGCAGCCACTTGGCTTCGCAATTTCTGGCGGCGAAGCAATTTTTCGGCAAGCTCTTGCGGTCCTGTCGCTTCCACCAGGTGGGCAAGCGCCCTGTCAGCCTCATCGAAATGTCGAAGTTTGGTGATGAACTTGCCGATGATCTGCTTGGCTGCCGTGCGGACTGCCTTGCAGTCTTCCGAGGTATAGGCGCCCAGCGTCACGATCAACGGCGGTGCAGAGGCCGTATTGCCCGCCGCAGCCTTCTCGGTCACCTTGCGCAGTTCCCTCTTGCGCAGCACGTGCTCGATGCCGTCGATGACGACATCGATCAGGATGCCGGCGCCGGTTGCAGCACCATCGGCGGCTCCGGCACTCATGCTCTCGATGGCGCCTTCGGACGACCCGGTATACACCGCGTGGGCAAAGTCGGCACCATCCCCAGCCACTCTCGTTGCACTGAGTGCGAGGTTCTGCCCGTACTCGAGAATGGCATCGCGGGCACGCTCGCCGACATCATCGAACATGCTTTCTTCTGCAGAGACATGATCCGGATTGCCGGGGAGCCCAATCGCAGCGCGCGCCCAGGCCAGATGGTTACCCTGCCTGAAGTGACTGTTGAAGACACCTCGTGAATTGGCGGCAGCGTTGAGGAGCGCATCGCGGGTCCGCCCATGCCGGGTCTTTTTCAGGATCCAGCGCCTGATACGTGTCTGGGTCGCAGCGAACTCGCTGTCGTACATGCTGGTACACATCACGCTGTACTCGACCACGTCCTGAATGAGTTCGATCGCATCGGCCAGGGCATCGATACGTGCGTTGACCCGCTCGACATACTCCATCAGTTGCCAGGCCTGATCACAACTCCTGTAATTGCCTGCGGCGCACGCGCTTGCCACGCGATCGAGCGCACGGGCATCGTTGTCCAGTTCGGCAAAAGCATTCATGACCTGGGTCAGCGCGCCATGTTCGATCAGGAATTCGGCCTCCTGCAGAACGGATACGGGAGGCTGCGGCTTGCCCCGCAGCGAATTCCAGAAGGACTTGCTGGTGGCGGGGGACGACATGAAGTCGCGGCTGAACTGCTTGATGGTTTTCCCTGAGGTACGCCCGACATTGCCGCGGCCGTCGTGGGTCTTTTGTGTCTGATCAGGCGTTATGGCCTGCGTAAATCCGCTGGTCGACCTGAAAGCGCCGACTGCTGCGGTCGCAACGCCGCTCCGATACCGTCGGTAGGTATAGATGACCGCAGTTTTCGTCGTCAGCGCAACGAAAGCAAACCCGACGGCGACACCACCACTGAGGACCCCGGTGGCTACCGTCTTCAGCGCTGTCTTGATGATCTTGGCTCGATTGCGCTCGAGGTATCGCCCGATGCGATTGATGCCATCCCAACGCGGATGGTTCTCATGCATCAGACTCTTGTGGGACGCAATCAGCGTCTGCACATGCGTCAACATTTGCCCACTGAGATCTGGCACGGCCAAACTCCTCCTGGCACTCGCCACAGGCCAGCCGCCGGACATCCGGCATGACTGCACAGTTATTGCGACCTCAACCAATGCCGAACCGTAGCCTATCCCTATCCGTTCGGAGCCAGATTGCGTTTTCTTGATCGGGCGTTCACCTTCGGCACAACCCGCTACAGCGCAATGCAGCGTTCGGCAGGCCAGGGCGCAGCGGGCACGCCTGGATCCACACGCCCGACGGTTGTCACTGTCTACCGGTCTGGCTCGAGCATCCGTCGATAGGCCTCTTCGATCGACCGGGTCGTACCGAGGGCATCGAAGAGGCGCATTGAACCCCGAGTGCCTGCCAGCCTGCGTCGCAGCGCAGCCAACGGCGCAGACTCGCGGGCCAGCGCGACCGCGAGGTCTTCATAGGCCTGCCTCGACGCAACGACGAGCTCGGGCAGCCCCGCCGCTCGCACGATGCTCGCCGCCATGCGCGCCGGAAACGATTGCCCCATGCAGGTGAGCACGGGCAAGCCGGCCCACAAGGCATCGCTGGCCGTCGCCCCGGCGTTATACGGCAAGGTATCGAGAAAGAGATCGAACGCGCGGTAACGGGCCAGATACTCGTCGATGGGCAACCGCTGGCCAAAGACAAGACGGCCCGGGTCAACGCCACGCGCTTGCGCTTCCCGCTTGAGATTGGCTTCAGCCCAGGGGTTGTCGGCGAGGAGCACCAGGACGGAACCGTCGACCGAGCACAAGATGCGCATCCAGCTATCGAAGGTCTCGGGCACGATCTTGTAGTTGTTGCTGAACGAGCAGAAGACAAAGCCCGCGTCGGGCAGGCCGAGCTCGGCACGACTGAACGTGCGCGCGGCGATCACTCGCCGCCGGTCGTTGATCTGGTAGCTCGGGAGGTAAGCGATCTTCTCGCAGTAATGCGGTCGCGTCTCGGACGGTATCAGCGTCCTGTCGGCCAGCAGGTAGTCGATATAGGGTGCCCCCATGGTGCCCAGATAACCGAGGTAACTCACCTGAACCGGTGCCGCGCGAGCAGCGAAGATGCCAGTCCGACTGTCCTGGGTGAACCCACCGAGATCGACGGCAATATCGATGCCCATCGAGCGGCTGAGCAGCGCCACTTCGCGATCGGTATGCCCTCGCACATCGACGAAACGGTCAAAAGCCCGCTCGAGCCGCGTACGCGTCGCATCGCGCACATCGGGGCCGAAGGCGAAGGCGATGACTTCGAACTGGGTGCGATCATGCAACTCGAAGAGTTCCGCCGCGAGGAACGATACGGCGTGATTTCGAAAATCGGCTGAAAAATAGCCGATACGGATCTTCGACCCGGACCGGCGGTCGGCTGCCGGTGGTTTGGGTACCAACGGGCCCAGCGAGGCGTCGGGCGGATGACAGGCCGCAACGTGCACTTCGGCGCAGCGGCGCTGCGCCGCCGGCGAATCGACCAATGCCGAAAAGGGCAGCGGGTAGCATGCCCGCTCGCCCCGCATTACCTTTGTCTGGAGCACGGCACGACTCCGATCGAGGTCGCGCCAGTCGCACATGAACATTCGGGTGTGAACCAGGATACCCAGGAGATAATTGCGATCCGGATCGAGGGCAATGGCCTGCTCGAAGCTTGCTACTGCCTCGGGAAGGCGCCGCTGCACTTCCAGCACCAGACCCCGGTTGAAATGCGCGTCGGCCATGCGGGGTTCGAGGACGATGGCGCGATCGAGACTCGCGAGCGCCGCCTCCAGCCGACCCAGCTTTCTCAGTGCGAGACCTCGATTGGAGTGCGCACTCGCCAGTCCGGGGGCAAGCTCGATGGCCGCATCGAATGCCGCCAGCGCCTGCTCGAGACGATTGAGTTCGGCGAGTGCCGTTCCCTGGTTGTTGAGTGCATCGGCACTCTCGGGCGTCAGTCCGACCACGCGCCCGAAGCACTCGGCCGCCTCATCAGGCCGCCCGGTCTGAAGCGTGACCGCCCCAAGCACCGTGAGCAGTTGGACGGTCTGAGCACGCTCTGCGAGCCCCTGCCGGCAGAGCGCCTCGGCCCGCGTCCAGTCGTGAGCGCCATACGCCGCCAGCGCCTCGTTGACCACCTCGCGCAGCGACGTCGTGGCAAAGGCATGTGTCGCAGCGGTGTGTGCAGTGTCGTTCATGGTGCAGGTGCGGCGACGGTCAGGCAGATCGCGGAAGACTCGGGCAAGGGCGGCCCTGGGCGGGGCGATGCCGCAAACGTGCGCCGCACGGAAAACGGCAAGCAGCACAGGCGCCTCACGGCACGCTGGCGTGGCGAGACTCTAGCGACACGCGCAGTGCGGGTCAACGCGAAACGAGGGGCCCGGGCAAGGCCTCAGCGAACGCGGGCCTGCCTTTCCTCATCACCCCCTCGCTCGCGCAAGCCATCACTTCACGGCTCAACAAACCTGAAAAACAGGAAGCAGGTCACGGCTTTGCCCCTGGCTGCTTGAGCTTTCGACATACCATATTCATAATGACATTGTGTACATTATGAAAGATCAAGGAGCATCCATGACGAACGTACGGTTCGCCGCTCAAGGATGGCGAAGACCCAGCGCGATTCTGGGCCTCATGCTTTCCGCCGCCGCCATTCTGGTTGCGTGCGGTGGATCCAACTCGAGTTATACCTACGACCCGGGCACACCTACGGTCATGGTCACGGCACTGAACGGGGTGAGCAGCCACACCTGCGCCCCGGACGCTCAGTGCATCGACTTCAGCAGCCAGGTCGCTTTCGGCAACCTGGCGGGTATTGCGCCTACCGTGAGTCAGGTTGCAACGCCATGGACGAACACGGTCACCAACATCATCACGATATCCCAGATCCCCTATGTGGACGGATCGGTGGACGCACGGTACTACGACAGGGCCGGCAGTATCTTCAGCATGACGACCGATGCCGACTATCGCTACTTCTCGGGCAACGGCCTGCCGAGTACCCGGATGGGTATCTTTCCGGTCCAGCAAGGCACACCGGCGTATGCCTACTATCACGCATTGCCGGGTGGGGTCGATCCCGACGGCAACCCCTACACGCCGTCCGGACAGTCTGACGAGATCCCGATATCCCGCTATGACCTCGTGAGTCAGGTACCGCTCAATCCTGTGGCGACAGGCCATTACCCGATCAATTCGCTGATTGTCGGCATCACGCTGACAGGAGCCGTCTGGCATGTCGAATACGCCAACGACGCGGTTGGCAACTGGTACAGCCCGATCAATGCACTGCCGCTGGATCAGTGCTGGGGCCATCCCTATTCGAACCAGTATCACCTCCACGGTTACTCCTGGAAGTGCTTCCCTGATCAGGGCACCTCGGGCCAGTCACCCGTCTTCGGATTTGCTCTGGACGGGTTTCCCATCACGGGCCCGCGCGGCAGCGATGGCAACATGATGAGGAACTCACAGCTTGATCAGTGCCATGGAACGACGTCTGAAATCACCATGCCCGATGGAACCTTGAAGACGACCTATCACTATGTCCTCAACAATGAATACCCTTATTCGGTCGGTTGCTTCAGAGGCAAGGTCAACTACTTCCAGGCACTGGGTTCTGACGCCATGAGAGAGACCAATTACCCCATCTACATCAACGCACCTTACCCGTGATCGGTCGGTGAGACGCGCATGCCAGTCTCCCGACCATCGCGCCATGAGATCGCGGCCATCTCGGCAGGCAAGGACCATACCCTCGCACGCCTGAGGACTGGCGAAGTTCTGGGTTGGGGCGGCGCAGGCAGTGGCCGCATGAGCACACCCGATCGGGACATCTGCAGCCCCTTCAGGACAACCGACGCCAAGCCGGTCTACGTCGCGAAGTCCTCACGCTATGCTGACGTCTCGGCGGGTTACGGCGTGAGCCTGGGCATTTCAGACACCCGGCAGACCCTGATCTGGGGCTTCTGTCAGGTGGGCCTCGGCGGTACCCGTGGCTTTACCGAGGAACCGATCCTCGTGGACGGGATCAGCAATGCCTCGAAGGTCGTGGCGGGGCAATTGCTCCATGCCGCGATCGATCAGTCGGGCGATCTCTACACCTGGGGCATGAGTACGGATGGCGCTCTGGGACGTACCGCGGCGACGATCAACGCCAGACCCGGTGTCGTCCGTCTGCCGGCAACCCAGGCGATTGCCATTGGCGACGCCTTCATGGTGGCTCTGTCGACCGAGGGCCGTTTGCACGCTTGGGGAAGCAACAGCGCCGGCCAACTGGGACTGGGCCATCTGGAGAGCGCTACCAGCCCGCAGTCGATCAGCCTCGGTTCACGGGTCAAGGCCATCGCAGCAGGCTCTACCCATGTTCTGGCGTTGACCGCGTCAGGCCAGGTTTTCGGCTGGGGCAGCAATCACTTCGGCCAGGTCTCCTTCAACCAGCGAAAGGGCCGGGGCGCGCAGGCGTTCATGAGCGAGCCGGTGCCGATTGATCTGCCCGAACCGACGAGCGCCCTGGCGGCCGGAATGCATTATTCGGTCGCGCTCGGCACATCGGGACGAGTCTATACCTGGGGCTGGAACGGCTTTGGCCAACTGGGCCACGGCGACCTTGAAGCCCGAGACGCCCCGACCGTCATCCGGCATTTGTCGGGCGTTCGCGCGATTGCCGCAGGAGAAGCGCATGTGGTGGCAACGGGAGAAACGAACCTCCTCGGTTGGGGCTGCAATGAGTCCGGCCAGTTGGGAAGCGCGAATCCGAGGCAGATGAGCCCACATGCGCTCCTCGCGATTGCAGGAAGCGATCGTGCCAGACCCGACTGACATCGAACCCACCCGCCGGCAATTCCTGCGGGTGAGCGCCGCCATGGCATCGACCACCCTGATTCCCCCGGGACTTGGCGGTTGCAGCGAAGGACCACCCGAAAAGTCCGGCAAACCGCAGGAGACCTTCGTTCAGCCCATGGTGCTCGAAGCCCGGGATGGGTTGCTCGACCTGACGTTGAGGGCATCCTATTTCGAGACCCGATTGGCCGGATCGATCGCGGGCAAGAGCCAGGCCGTGTCCCTGCGCGCATACGCCTGCAACGAGCACGGGCCCGGCGTCTCAGGGCCGACCCTGGTGGTAACAGGGGGGGACCAGTTGCGCATCAGGGTAGTCAACAACCTTCCGGTCAACCCGCCACTGCGGTGGTTCAGAGACCCCACAAACTACATCAGTCCCAACACGACCAACCTCCATACCCACGGGCTGCATGTCTCGCCGAATTTCTACCCGGAGCGCACCCCCCCCGAGTACGGCGACCATGTGGTCGATTCGCGCTCCGGCGGCATCCAGCCGCGCGGGGACTCCCGACAATATGTCTACGACATACCCGAGAACCACCCCGCGGGCCCGTTCTACTACCACCCTCAATACCATGGCAGCAGTGCCCTGCAGACGGGCAGCCTCATGTGTGGGGCGCTCATGGTCCGTGGTCCGATGGACAGGCTGCCGGAGATGGCACGAGCGAGGGAACTGATCTTTCTGTTTCAGGCACCCTACTATTCAGCAGGCGACAGCGGCGATACCGACGGAGTCAAGGCAGGCACGCTCGAGAACTTCGCCCAGATCGCCGTCCATCCGACCGGCCATGGGGTGCGTTCTGCCCATGCCGACGGCCCGGAGAGTCAACCGGTCCTGATCAACGGCGTACGTCATCCGACGATCGTCATGCAGACGGGCGAGGTCCATCGATGGCGGCTCATCAATACCCAGATCTTCAACGCGCTGAACCTGAGTCTCGACGACCACACGCTGCTGGAATACACGACGGACGGATGGGAAAGAGCTTCGTGGCGTGAACACCTGGACGCAGCGCGGAGGGACGGCAAAGGATTGATGCTGGGGCCCGGCAATCGCGCCTCCGTACTGCTCCGGGGCGGGGCGCCCGGCACGTACCTGCTCAGGTCGCTGCCCCTGGAATTGGCTCGAGGCCATCAGTCTGCTACCTTGCCCGGGCAGATCCTTGCGAGGATCGTCGTCGTCGAAGGCACCGCGGCGTTCGATTTGCCACAGACCCCGCTCCCTGTCAGCGAATTTCTGAATCCGATTACCGACCACGAGCTTGCGAGCGCGGGCGGGCGAAAGCGAAGCATCGTCTTCGACATGGTGGGCAATGAGGCTATCGGTGCCACGCGAAACGCCCGATCAGCACTCGGCGCCGCCTTCGCGCAGGCAACGACCGCGGCCTCAACCGCGAAAGAGTCGGTCGGGCAATCGATTGCGGTTGCGATGGCTGCACTCTCCAGACTGACAGGCGTCGCAGTGGGCAACACCGATGTCCGTCCGCCGATCGCATCGCCCACCCGCAACTATCAGGTACAGCCCGCCAATGTGATCGGCCACAATGTCATTCTCGATGCGGTCGAAGAATGGACGGTGTTCAATTGCAACAGCATCGGTCACTCGATTCACATCCATGTGAATCCGATGTACGTCATCAAGGTCAATGGCGCGCCGATAGACCCCTATTGGTGCGACACCTTGAGTCTGCCAGCGGGCGGCACGCCCGAAATCCCGACCTCGGCGACGATCAGAATGAGGTTCAAGGACTTCGCAGGACCCCATATCCTCCAAAGTCAGATGTTGCAGTATGCCGATCTGGGCCTGATTCAGCGCATAACCGTGGTGCCGGCCTGAGGACCAGAGGTCTCGTTCCCGGCGGAGGCGTCGGAAGACTGGGCCGCCGCACTCGCCCCCGGCTCCCGGGGAGGGTTCCCTCGCGGCACCTGGAGTGACAGCACGCTGGATGCCAGGCCGCGCGATGGCATCGGCGGCAATGCCAGGGCCGGGCGATTCATCACGGCATGCGCGATCGCCTTGTCGACGCCCAGGCCGAGCAGTATGCGAGACACCACCTGGTTGATGTAATCGTTGCTGCATCCCTCGTTGATGATGTCTCTGGCGCTCCCCCTCAAGCAGCCCAGTACAAGATTGACGCCGATCGAGGGCGGCATGTCGGCGAAAACGCCTTGCCTGATGCCCTCGACGACATCCCTCTCGACATCTCGATACATGAGGTGCCGCGCGTCCGTACTGGGCCACTCGGCCTTCAGCAACAAGCGGGTCACGACGGGAAACTCAGCGACGGTCAACAGCGCCCATCGGGTCTTGGTGGCTACCCGCACGACCACGTCAGGCATCTCCGGAGATTGGGCCAGACAATTGGCCGTCAATTCATTGGTCAATCGTCGTCCCAGGACCCGCAAGAGGTCAGCGACGGAACCATACAAGCGGCGAAGTGCAGGTCGAGACACGCTGGCCTCCCTCACCACATCCTCAACCTTGATCTGGTCGATCTCAGCCTTGCTGGCCAGGGCCGAGGCGCCCAGCAAGATCCTGTCTTCGATCTGCTCGATCGTTTTTTCGTCGGCCCTGAACGGGTGATGAACTATGGTTGGCATGCGAGGCCTCGCCCTCTCCTGCCACGGCTGAAAACGAGGACGCCCCACCGAGCCACTCGACCATCAAGCCATGCCGCGGCGAACAGGCCGGCGGCATGAATGGCAAGGGAAAGCAAAAGCCCGGACACGAAGGCCAGCATTCGTCCATCCCCTCCCATCGAACATGGCACTGGGTTATCGAAGCGCAATCTGCGCCGGGCCATCGTACCGATATCGGCGCGGTCCGCCGGAACGGGCGCACCGCTTCGTGCCCCCAGACATGACATGCCAGACGCAAGGCATCGGCGTCACGGTCGACCTTTCCCGGAACCGCCCCGCTGGCGCCTGCTGACTTGCTGAGGTCCACCAGCGTGCAATACCCCCATTTCAGCCAGTTTTCCCAGAATACCGGGTGCAACACCGAGGGGGCGGCAGGGCAGTGCCCGTCGCGAGACATGACTGGCCGATGCGGCATCCACACCGAGCCCGATCAGCACCTGATGGGCGACACTGTCCTCGAAGCCTGCCTGATCTCCCTCGACAAGCAGGGTGTGGACACCCCCCATCAAGCTGCCGATCGCGATACTCGCGCCGATCGACACGGGCATGTTCGTGAAAACACCTTCTCGAATGCCTGCCTGAACGTCTCGAACAATGACATGGAATATGTCGTGATCATCGCCCTGGCTCGGCCATTGTATCTGCCGAAAGAAGCGACCCAGCATCGGGACATCGACAAAAAGCCGCAGTGATATCCGGATGGTGGATGCGAGGCGCGTTGCGGCATCGACACCGTGGGGCACCAGATCGTCCATCATGGCAGCGACTTCCAGCATCAGTTGCCTTGACAGCGCGCCATACAATCCGGGAATGGATGGGAAGTATTTGTAGAAGGTGCCGCGCGAGACCCCAGCCTGCCTGACGACATCCTCGACTTCCAACGCATGGATGGAATGCGCAGACGCAAGTTCGAGACCGGATAACAGGAGATGCAACTGCATCTCCTCACGGCGCAGGGCTGCAACCCTGATTCGATGATCCAGAGGATTGGCCATCTCGAGGTGGTGTCGTTTCCGTGCGTTTTTCAGCGATCGCGGCCACTCGTTCGGTCCGGGGGGCAGGTACCGAACCTGACGGAATGTGCACGAGCGAGAGTATAAGTGACCTCGGTAGGGAGCAGTCTCTCGGGAGCATGCCGGGTTGGCCTCCGCGCCCTCGCTGGAAGTACCTCGCCACCCGTCAGGACGCCGCGGCCTGAAACGCCTCGCCGTTGGTCGGGGGTCTGCCGGCCGCGGGAGTAACGGTCGCAGGCGTCTAGGTGTGGAACTGGTTGTAGAACGCTTCGACCTCTTCGTTCAGCCGGTTCCTCGCCTCGGTCGACTCGGGAGGTGAGCGAAGCGCAGCGTAATATTCCGTGCTCAATCTGCGGGCTCTGGCTATGTCTGCAGCCGTGTGACCGCCGCGCTCGCCGACCTCATAGGCCAGATGGCCTCTGCCGCCCATGAGCCCGTAATCGTCGGCGAACTTTTGATATTCCGCTGGAAGTACACCTCCGGCCGATGGAATCTGGAGAATATTCCTGCAGAAGCTTTCAGCGGACATCTTCCCGTACAGGATGGCTCTGTTGTTGAGTTGAATTTCGCCAAACCGCTTGTTGGGCAAGATCGCGACGATATTCGTATCGGAGTATCCGTACGGGTCACCGGTCGGGACGCGAGTCACATTCTTTGCTATCGACATGCCGTTTTCAGGGGTACATGTCTGCGTGATCTTGAGCGCCATGGCCCGGTATATCGCGTTGGTGTTGCCCACCAGGGTAATGCGGAAGACATCCTTGAGTTGCTTGACATCGCCTTTGTAATGATCTTCCCGTTCGAGACCGGTTTGAGCCAGGCCCAGCTTGGCCAGTGCACCCCTGAACTGTTTCGCCGGGCCGGGACAAAGCTGGCCGCCGCAGGTGAAGGCGACATATCTGCCGAGTTCCAGAAGCCACAAATTCGTCCCGAAGGCTTTGTCGCTCTTTCCATCTGCGTACAGAGCCCGGAGGTCTTGTATCGTCGTGCGAAGTCGGGTCCAGTGGGGGCTTTCGAATCTGCCGGAGGGATGTGCCAGGGCGCCTGGCTGATTGACCGGATGTCTGGGGTTGGTGATCAGCTTCGGCTGCAGCACGCCCATTTGAAGGTTTCGAGGATCGGTTTTTTCAGCAATGAAGCCCTTGAGGCAGTGCTCGAAATTGTCTGCATCCTGCTGCTGGTAAGGCATCTTCCAGATGTTCTTGACGGTTGGCACAGCTCGATCTCCTCATGCGGGCATGTTGCAGCGGGTTCGACAATGCCTGCGCTACCGGACGCTGGCAGGTTTCGAGCGTGTATCCCGCCCTCTTTTGTCAGTTGCGCAAGTCCGAAGGCGCAGGTTCGGCGCCGGTGCACTCGGCCAAGGGCACGGTCTGGTGACACTGCCTGATGGGCGGTTCAGGCGGTTTCTCGAGCAAGCGCAGAGCTGGGAGCAGTCAGGTTTCCAACTTGGCATCGGCCTCGCACCAAGTCTTTGAATTCATGGTGGAGATGAGGAGGATCGAACGCCGGACCTTCTCATTGCGAATGGCAACATCCCGCCATCAGCGCTTGATTACATTGACTTTTCCTGCGGTTGCAAACTCGGCAGCAAGGTCGGCCAAGGTTTGTCGCGCAGCCCGGACAGCACCCAGCCTCAAGTCTATCAGCCACTGACTTTCGCATTCCTGCCCGGCCTCGGCCTGCTCATCAGCCGGGTGCCTGAGGCTCCTGGGGAGCATCTCGAGTTGTCGGTGTCGCTCCTGACCCCATCTTCGACTTCCACCTCATGGATGGAGCGCGCAGAAGCGAGTTGCAGACCGGATAACAGGTGATGCAACCGCATCTCCTCACGGCGCAGGGCTGCTACCCTGACTCGATGATCCAGAGGATTGGTCATCTCGCGACAGGGTGGTTTCGGTACATTTTCGAGCGAGCGCGGCCACGGATTCCGACCGGGTGGCCTGCACTGGAAGCGCCTCAGGGCGAAAACCCCCGCATGGAGATTGTTGCAGTAAGCTCGGCGTCGTGGCGAGGCATCGACGGCAAGCGAGCATGCAGCAGTCCCGCAGACGATTCGACGAGCCCGCGACGATCAGGCACACCCGGAGACACCCCATGGACATCATCAAACCCGTCAAGTTCGGTCATGTCGTGTATCGCACCCGACAATTCGCGTCGATGATCGACTGGTACCAGAAGGTGTTCGGCGCCACGGTGCAGTTCCAGAATCCGGCACTGGCCTTCCTGACCTACGATGACGAGCATCATCGCTTCGCCTTCGTCAACCTCGAAGTCTTCGACACCGAGGGGCGACTGACCTCGCGGCAAGGCTCGGTGGGTGTCGATCACGTCGCCTACACCTACACCTCGGTGCGCGACCTTCTCGAAACCTATGACCGGCTCAAGCAGATGGGCATCACGCCCTACTGGCCGCTGCATCACGGCGTGACGGTGTCGCTCTACTACGCCGACCCGGATGGCAACCAGATGGAATTTCAGGTCGACAGCTACCCCAGCGTTGCCGAGACCAATGCCTTCATGTTCGGACCCGGGTATGCCGAAAATCCTCTCGGCGTGGAATTCGACCCGGCCGAATGGCTGGCACGACTGCGCGCCGGAGAACCCGAGTCGAACTTCCTCAAGCGAAGCGTGCACCAGCCGGTGTCGCCATTTCGCGGCTCGATGTTCAACGGTTGAACCCCCGTCATCGAAAGGAGACAGGATCGATGAAACTGCGTGCCCTCTTCCTCGGACTGCTGATGATGTCTGCCCTCACGAGGGTCGACGCCGCCGGGGTCAATGTCAACCGCGACGTGCGCTTCGCCACGCACGATGGCGTGGCCCTGCTGGGCGATCTGTACCAGCCTGCCAGTGCCGGCCCGCACCCGGCCGTAGTCCTCATCCACGGTGGTGCCTGGAAGGTTGGCTCGAAGTCAGCCTACAACGCGAGCTGGGGCCATTACCTCGCCGAGCGCGGCTACCTCGTCTTCTCGATCGACTATCGCCTGTCGAAGCCAGGCGAATCGAACTGGCCCAAGGCCCTGCTCGATTGCAAGGCAGCCCTCCAGTACCTCAGAGGCAACGCGAAGACGCTCGATCTCGATCCCGAGCGCATTGCCGTGGGCGGCGATTCGGCCGGGGGACAATTGTCGGCCATGCTCGCCCTCACCCAGGACTGGCCCGCCTTTGCCAATCGTTATCCGGACGACCCCTTCGGGCGCGAGAGCACCCGCGTGAAGGCGGTGATTCCGGCCTATGGCGTATTCAGCATGACCAACTGGTGGACCTGGACCAAGCGAGGGTTCGATGCCAACGCGCTCGAAAAGACCGCACTGGACGAACTCTTCGGGGGCGCACCTGACAAGGTTCCGGCTGCCTATCTCGAAGCCTCACCGATGAACTACCTGCTGCAGAGCAGCCCGACGCTGAAGGATGTGGCGTTTCCCAACGCCGGAGTCACGACCCCGTGGTTCGTCACCTGGGGCGAGCGTGATCCGATCGTGCCGGCTGAAGGTCAGAGCCTGCCCTTCGTCGAGGCCCTGCGCGCGGCCGGTGCAACGGTTGTGGCAGCGCCTGTCCCGAATGTCGGGCACTTCTGGTTTTCGCGGTCTTCGCTGACCGGCCAGACCGCGGTGCCGACCGACTGCAAGGTCGAAACCGGCAACGTGGTGCGCTGCGCGACCGGCAGCCCCAACGACTTCATCGCACCGCGCCTGCTCGAGTTTCTGGGGCGACATCTGGGCCGCTGAGCCGCGTCCGGGTGTACGTCATCGAACCTTGCCCTGTTCGGCACCGTCGCCGGAAGGGCGCGGCACACGCCGGATGGGCCTGGCCCCCGCATGGCGCGGGCCTCGCGCAAATGAAAACGCTCAACCGAGAACGGTCAGGCGTTTGGTATTGGTGGCGAAAAAGGGAACCGAACCCGCGTCCGCTTTCCGATCCAGGTAGTAACGCCTCGGCCTTGAGGACGTGGATTCGACGATTTGGCCGAATCAATCCACCAGTTCGTAGCCGGTGCTGCGCCCGCCGCCGGGTGCCTTCTTCAGCACGCCCAGTTCCAGCAACTGCGTGATGTCTCGCAGCGCGGTGTCGGGCGAGCACTTGGCTATTGCCCCCCACTTGCTGCTCGTGAGCTTGCCCTCGAAGCCGTCGAGCAGGCGGTTGAGCATCTTCACCTGTCGCTCGTTCAACGGCCGCCCTCGAGCAATGAGCGCCCAGCGTTGCCAGAAACGCGCCTTGACCAGCACGACATCCAGCGTGCACTGCGCGCTGGCGATGGCGCGCCCAAGCGTACCGAGGAACCACGACAGCCAGCCGGTGACATCGAGCGCTCCCTTCTGCGTGCGCTCCAGCACATCGTAATAGTCCTTGCGCTCGCGCTGGATCTGCGCCGACAGGCTGTAGAAGCGCTGCGGACTGCCGTCTGCGCGGGCCAGGAACAGGTCGCCCACGGCGCGGGCGATACGTCCATTGCCATCGTCGAAAGGATGCAGCGTCACGAACCACAGGTGCGCGAGGCCCGCTTTGACGAGTGTAGGCTCGCCGGTCTGTTCGTTCGCCCACGTCAGGAAGCGTGCCGTTTCGACAGGCAGCACATCGGCGGGCGGCGCCTGGAAGTGAATCTTGCGCCGTCCCACCGGGCCGGAAACCACCTGCATGGGTCCATCGGCATCATCGCGCCACTGGCCGATGGCGATTTTGTTCATGCCCGAATACCCAGTCGGGAACAGCGCCGCGTGCCAGCCGAACAGGCGCTCAAAGGTCAGCGGGGAGGCAGCGAGTAGCGTGGCGTCGAGCACCATCTCGACCACACCCTCGACATGGCGGTCCACCGGGGCCACCGCGCCGATGTCCACGCCCAGACGCCGCGCGATGGACGAGCGCACGGATTCCACGTTCAGCACCTCGCCTTCGATTTCGCTGGTCTTGACCACGTCCTCGGTCAAGGCCGCGAGACTGGCCTGATCACGCAGCGCCAGCCCTACGTCGGCCAGACGGCCCAGCAGCACGCCTTGGGCGCGGCTGACCTCGGTCAACGGCCCAGTGAGCGCCGACAGGTCGTAGCGCCAGTTCGGCCAGTCGTCGGCCTGCCAGATGTAGAGTTTTTCTCCGCCATTCATGCGGAGATTAAACATCCGATTCGCTGCAAATGCAAGCCATTCTCCGTGTGTTATGCGGTGAATGGGGCGAATAATCGCCGCAGGCTACGCTCTCTCATTGCGCGTCCCAACCATTTTCCGCAAGGACGTTTCGCCGGAATTTGAAACCCGAACCGATCAGCCCGACCTTGAGCGGCGGAGAAGCGCAGCGCATCAAGCTGGTGACAGAACTCAGCAAGGTGCGAGACGATCTTTCGCGTCAAGGCCTGCCCCCTGCGGCTGCCGCTTCAGCAGGCGCTGCGCGGCGTGTTCGCACACCTCACACCGGTATGTGTTGGACGAGCCCACGGTCGGGTTTCATATGGCCGATGTCGAAAAGCTCATTCGTGTGTTGCATCGGTTGGTGGATGGTGGCCACAGTGTGGTGGTGATCGAGCACGATCTGGATGTGATTGCCGACGCCGACTGGATCATCGATCTGGGCCCGGAGGGTGGCACCGAGGGGGGCCAAGTGGTTGCCGCGGCCACGCCTGAGCAGGTGGAATGGCCCGTAAATGCGGGGTTTAGGGCAAAGAAAAAGCCCAACTGAGAACAGTTGGGCTTTTAGATTGGTGGAGATGAGGAGGATCGAACTCCTGACCTTCGCATTGCGAACGCGACGCTCTCCCAGCTGAGCTACACCCCCAAGCGGTCTCGCCTGCAACACTGCTCCGGACTCGCCGAAACTTGACGCAAGACACGCCTTGATTCTAACGGTATGCAGCGAATCTCACAATGCCTTGCCGAACAGGGCCTGGCACCCAGCCGGCATGAGGACGCCCTGATCCGTGCAAGTGCCGGCTCCCGGACCGTCTGCATCCCCGGGCACGGCGTGAGATCAGCCCTCCCGACCCTCCGCCGTTTCACCGGCCACCCCACGCCCGCCTGCGTCCGGTTCGTCCGACCCGGGCTCGTCCAATCCGGGTTCATCGGCCTCTGCACCTGCTTCCGGGGCCTTGACGGCCCCGGGCTTGCGTCCCTTCCAGGCCAGCGTGTGGCGCTCGGCACGCGAGCCGATGGCATGATCGTGGGCGGCACGCCGGAGCCTGTCGTTCACCGCGGTCCAGAGCGGGCCGGCAGGCGGGGTTTCCACCAGGATGAGATCGGCACCGAGCGCATCGAGGTCGCGCAGGGCCGCGTAGAGCCCGCGGGCATACAGCGTCGAACTCGCAGGCAGGATGCGGGTCACTGCGACCGGCACACGCGGCACCGACACTTCGAGCGCCAGTACCGCGATGCGCTGCCCGCGCTGGCGCGAGAGCACATCGGTGAAGTCGCGCCGCGGCATGAGCCGCAGGGCGGCGCGCGGAGCGTAGTGCGATTCGAGGGTACCGGGTGCCGCCGGTGCTGCGCCGGGCGCCACGCCCGCCTCGAACGTGATGCCAGCGGCCTCCAGCGCCTGGGCGATGGCCTCCGCACTGATCCGCCCCGGGCGAAGGACGACTGGCGCACCGCGTGTCAGATCGACGATGGTCGACTCGAGCCCGACATCGGTTGCCCCACCATCGAGCACCGCATCAATGACCGGGCGGGCATCGATCACCGGGCGCTCGTCGGGCACTGCGAGGGCGGTCGCCGTTTCGGTCTCGGGCGCTGGCGGAGTCCAGACGGGTACGACTCCGACCCGGAACTCCTCGAGCACATGCGCCGCCGTCGTGGGGCTGATACGACCAAAACGATTGGCCGACGGCGCTGCCACACCACCACCAAACGCCGCGAGCAAGGCACGTGCTATCGGGTGCGAGGGCACGCGCAACCCGATCGTATCGAGGCCACCGGCCGCAGCATCACCCATGCCCTCGGCGCGCTTCAGGATCATGGTGAGCGGGCCCGGCCAGAAGGCCGCAGCCAGACACTGCGCTGCGGCGGGCACCTCGCGGGCCCAAGGGGTCATCTGCTCGGCCGACTCGATATGGACGATGAGCGGATGCCCGCTCGGACGCCCCTTCACCGCAAAGATGCGCTCGACCGCGAGGGTATTCGCGGCATCGGCGCCGAGTCCGTAGACCGTTTCGGTAGGGAAAGCCACCACTCCCCCTGCACGCAGCACCTCAGCCGCCGCGCGCACCTCGTCGGGCGTGCTGCGCTGCGGGTTCGATGCCGAGCCTGGCAGGACGCCTGATGCCGCCGCCGTCGCGATCGGCACCTTCATCCCGTTCGTGCCCGTGCTGCCCGTCGTCATGCGCCGATACCCAGTTCGCGTCGAATCTGCTCGGCGCTGGCGAGCGCCTCATCGAGCGTGCCACCCAGGCAGGTCACATGCCCCATCTTGCGCCCCTGCCGGGCATCGGTCTTGCCGTAGAGATGGAGCTTGGCGCGCGGGTGCTCGAGCAGCCGACGCCAGTCGGGCTCGGACACCCCCCACACATCGCCCAGCAGGTTGACCATGACCGCAGGGGTGAGCAAATCGGTCGCGCCCAGCGGCAGATTCGCAAGGATGCGTGCCTGCTGCTCGAATTGCGAGGTGACACAGGCATCGATCGAATAGTGACCACTGTTGTGCGGGCGCGGTGCGATCTCGTTCACCAGCAGGACATCGCCGGCCGTGATGAAGAATTCAACGCAGAGCACACCCACATAATCGAGCGCCTCGGCAATCTGCAATGCTGCAGTGCGTGCTTGCCCGGCGACCGACTCGCTCACGCGCGCGGGCACGATGCTCAGGTCGAGAATGCCGTGCGCGTGCTGGTTTTCGCTGATCGGAAAGGTGGTCACGGCGTGGCTGCTCGCGCGGGCAACCACCACCGAGATCTCGCGCTCGAGGGGCAGATGCTGCTCGAGCACGCAGGCCACGGCACCCAGATCGGCAAAGGCATCGACCGCCGCTGCGCGCGTTGCCACGCGCGCCTGACCCTTGCCGTCGTAACCCAGTCGGGCCACCTTGAGAATGCCCGGAAAGAGCGTGTCGGCGGCCCGCTCGAGGTCTGCGGCCGAACGAATCTCGGCATACGGTGCGGTGGCAATGCCTGCCTGGCGCACGAAGGCTTTCTCGGCCATGCGGTCCTGGGCCACCGACACCGCCGCAGCCGCAGGGGTCACGCGGCAGCGTGCAGCCAGATACTCGAGGGAATCGGCCGGTACGTTCTCGAATTCGGTCGTGACCCCCTCGCACAGCGCAGCGAGTGCCTCGAGCGCAGCCCGATCGCCGTAGTCGGCCTGGATGTGCCGATCGGCGACGGTACCTGCCGGAGAATGGTCGCTGGGGTCCAGCACGCACACCCGGTAGCCCAGCGACTGCGCCGCCATGGTGAACATGCGTCCGAGTTGGCCGCCGCCGAGCAGCCCGAGCCATGCGCCCGGCTTGATCATGCGAGTGTCATGGCCCTGGCGCGTTCGGTTTGCGCGACGCGCCAGGCGGCGAGCCGCGCCACCAGCGCCGCATCGCCCGGGCAGAGCATGGCAGCCGCGAAGAGTGCCGCGTTCACCGCGCCCGATTCGCCAATGGCAAAGGTCGCCACGGGAATGCCGGCCGGCATCTGCACGATCGAGTAGAGGGAATCGAGTCCGGCCAGATGTCGCGACGGAATCGGCACACCCAGAACCGGCACCTGCGTCTTGGCAGCGAGCATGCCGGGCAGATGGGCCGCGCCCCCTGCACCGGCAATGATCGCGCGCAACCCGCGCGCCGCCGCCGCTTCGGCATAGCGAAACATGTCATCGGGCATGCGATGCGCCGACACCACCTGAGCCTCGGCGGCGATACCCAGGTCTTCGAGCGTGACGACCGCACGCCGCATGATGTCCCAATCGCTCGAAGATCCCATCACCACCCCGATCTGCACCGGACCGGGCAATCCGGTGACCCACCCTGCCGACGATTCGCTCATCGCATCACTTCCTGCTCGACTGAAGAAAACCGACCATCACGACGCGCGGCCGGTGAGGCGCTCGAGGGCTTCGCGGTACTTCGCGGCCGTGCGCGCAACCACGTCAGCCGGCAGGGGCGGCGGCGGCGGCCGCTTGTTCCAGCCCAGCGACTCGAGGTAGTCACGCACGTACTGCTTGTCGAACGAAGGCGGACTGATGCCGGTCGCCCACGAGTCGGCCGGCCAGAAGCGCGACGAATCGGCCGTGAGCACCTCGTCGATCAGCACGAGCCGATCGTCATCATCGAGGCCGAACTCGAACTTGGTGTCGGCGATGATGATGCCGCGCGAGGCCGCATACGCTGAAGCCTCCGCGTAGAGGCGCAGGGTGACCTCACGCACCTCGGCGGCGCGTTCGGCGCCGACCAGGCCCGCCGCCGTATCGAAGTCGATGTTCTCGTCATGGTCGCCCACCGCGGCCTTGGTCGCCGGGGTGAAGATCGGCGAGGGCAATTGCGCCGCCTGCTCGAGCCCGGCCGGGAGCGCGATGCCGCAGACGCGGCCGGTTGCCTGATAGTCCTTCCAGCCCGACCCGATCAGGTATCCGCGGGCCACGGCCTCGATCGGCAGTGGCTTCAGCCGCCGGGCGACGATGGCTCGACCGCGCACCTGCTCGCGTTCACCCGGCGCCACCACCGACTCGGGGTCGATGCCGGTGAGATGGTTGGGTACGACGTGCGCCAGTCGCTCGAACCAGAACGCCGACATGGCGTTGAGCACGGCGCCCTTGCCCGGAATCGGATCGGTCATCACGACATCGAAGGCCGACAGCCGATCGGTGGTAACGAGGAGGAGCTTGTCAGCACCCACTGCATAGATGTCGCGCACCTTGCCGCGAGCCACCAGCGGCAGGCTCGCGATATCGGTCTCGAAAAGTGGCTTCACGGCGGGGCCTTCTGTATGGAACGGGCGTCAGGGCGTTGCGAGCCAGCAACGGGGCCGGCTCGCGCGCGGGACTAGCGACTCTCGAGCGCAGCGCTGTACTGCCCCATCGCCGCAAGGCTGTTCATGCGCGCACGATGCAGCAATGCCGCCTGGGCCGCCGGCACATTGGCCGCCTTGCCCGCCCAGGCCTTGATGGCCGGCTGCTGCAGGGCACGACCGTACGAGAAGGTGAGCGCCCAGGGCAGACCGCCCAGCTTGTTCATGCGATCGAGATGATCGGTGGCGAGTTCATCGCTCTGCCCGCCCGAGAGGAAGGCAATGCCAGGCACCGCCGCTGGCACCGTGCGCTTCAGAAGGCGGAGCGTGCGCTCGGCCACTTCCTGGGGGCCCGCCTGCTGGGCACACTGGCTGCCCGAAATCACCATCGAGGGCTTCAACACCATTTCCTCGAGCACGACACGCTGATTGGCCAACGCAGAGAAGGTCTCGTGCAGGGCCCACTCGGTGACCCGCTCGCAGGTGTCGATCGAATGCTCGCCGTCCATGATCACTTCGGGCTCGACGATCGGCACCAGACCGGTCGACTGGCAGATCGCGGCGTAACGCGCGAGTGCATGGGCGTTGGCAACGATGCAACCGTTGCTCGGCATGCCCTTGCCGATATTGATGACGGCACGCCACTTCGCAAAGCGGGCACCGAGCGCCACGTATTCGGTGCAGCGCTTCGCGAGGCCATCGAGCCCCTCGGTGATCTGCTCGCCGGGAAAGAGCGGCAGGTCCTTCGCACCGGCATCGACCTTGATCCCGGGGATGATGTCGTTGCGCGTCAACAGGTCGGCGAAACGGGTGCCATCGGCCGACGACTGACGCAGCGTCTCGTCATAGAGGATGACACCACTGATGGTCTGACCGAGGCCGGGCGCCGTGAAGAGCATGTCGCGATAGGCACGACGATTCTCCTCGACGTTGTCGACCGCAATGCGCTCGAAGCGCTTGCCGATGGTGCCAGTGGACTCGTCGGCGGCCAGAATGCCGCGACCCTTGGCCACCATGGCCTGTGCAATCCGGGCGAGTTCAGTCATCAGAGGGATCCTCGATCAAAACCGCAATTCTATCGTCCCGACTGCCGGCAGGCACGGCCCGATTGACACAGAGCCCCGGAATCGGTCCGCCATTGCCCCGCAATGACCCCGCAATCGCCCCGGAAAGGGCCATTCCGGAACCGCGTCCGGGCCGGGTTCAGGGCTTGCGGTGCTCGCCCACTTTCACGATCTTCATCGTGTTCGTGCCCCCGGCCTTGCCGATCGGCTCGCCGAAGGACACCACGATGATGTCACCCACCTCGACCACGCCGGAGGCGAGGAGCACCCCCTCGGCTTCCTCGAGGAGCGCCTCGCGATCATGTCCGGTGTACCCGATCATGAGCGGGAACACGTCGCGAAACAGACTCATTCGGTAGCGGGCCGACGTTTCGGTGGTGAGCGCGTAGATCGGCACGCCGCAATTGAGGCGCGACATCCAGAGCGCGGTCGACCCCGACTGGGTCAGGGCCACGATGGCCTTCACCTTCAGGTGATGCGCGGTGAAGAGCGCCGCCATCGCGATCGACTGGTCGACACGGGTAAACACCCGATCGAGAAACTCGCGATCGAGCGTGAGCGAGGCGGACTTCTCGGCCTCGACGCAGATACGGTGCATCGACTCGATGGTCTCGACCGGATACAGACCGCTCGCGCTCTCGGCCGAGAGCATCACGGCATCGGTTCCATCGAGAACGGCATTGGCGACATCCGAGACCTCGGCGCGGGTGGGCACCGGGCTTGCAATCATCGACTCCATCATCTGGGTCGCGGTGATGGTGATGCGGTTCTGCTCGCGCGCAGCGCGGATCATGCGTTTCTGCAAGGCAGGCACCGACGCATCGCCCACCTCCACCGCCAGATCGCCGCGCGCCACCATGATGCCGTCACAGGCCTGGAGGATGTCATCGAGCGCGGCAGGCACCACCGCCTCGGCACGCTCGATCTTGGCAATGAGCAGCGACGACCCGCCGGCCGCCCGCAGCAGTTCGCGGGCGAGGTACATGTCGCGACCGCTCTTCGGAAACGACACGGCAAGGTAATCGGCACGCAACTGCGCCGCCACCTTGATGTCATCCATGTCCTTCGAGGTGAGCGCAGGCGCCGTGAGCCCACCCCCCTGGCGGTTGATGCCCTTGTTGTTCGAGAGCACGCCCCCGGCCTGGACCCGGCAGCACACCTCGGTGGCTCCCACCGACTCGGCCACCAGTCGCAACTTGCCGTCATCGAGCAGCAGGATGTCGCCCGGGCGTACATCCTGCGGCAATTCGGGGTAATCGATGCCGACCCGGCTCGCATCACCCTCGGTACACGTGGCATCGAGGATGAAGGTGTCACCCGTCTTGAGCGTGACGCGTCCGTCGCGGAACTTGCCGATGCGGATCTTCGGCCCCTGCAGGTCGACCATGATGCCCACGGTACGTCCGGTCTTCTCGCACAGGCTGCGCAGGAGCGCGGCGCGCTTCAGGTGGTCGTCGGGCGTGCCGTGCGAGAAGTTGAGTCGCACGACATCGACCCCGGCACGCAGCATCCTCTCGAGCGTTTCGGCATCGCTCGAGGCGGGACCCAGCGTGGCGACGATCTTGGTACTTCTCAGCATGCGATGCCCCTGTCAGTGAAAGCGCACCCGCCGGTGGCGGGCCAGCGCACGGACGGGCGCGCCCTAGGCAGCGGCGGCCCTCGCCATCAGCACAGCCAGCGCCGGCAGTTCCTTGCCCTCGAGAAACTCGAGAAACGCCCCGCCACCGGTCGATATGTAGGAGATTCGCTCCGAGATGCCGAACCGGGAGATCGCGGCCACCGTGTCACCGCCGCCGGCGATCGAGAACGCGCTGGAATCGGCAATCGCTTCGGCGAGCGTACGCGTCCCCGCCGCAAAGGCATCAAACTCGAAGACACCGACCGGGCCGTTCCAGACCACGGTGCCGGCCGCCTTGACGATCGAAGCCAGATGCGCGGCCGACTCGGGGCCGATATCGAGAATGAGGTCGTCCTCGGCGACAGCATCAACCGACTTCAACTCGGGCGTAGCCGTGGCGGAAAACGACTTCGCGCAAACCACGTCGGTGGGCAGCGGTACCACCCCGCCGCGAGCGGCAAGACCCGCCATGATCGCGCGTGCCTCATCCACGAGAGCCGGTTCGGCAAGCGACTTTCCGATCGGCTTGCCCTGTGCGAGCAGGAACGTGTTGGCGATGCCGCCGCCAACGATGAGCTGATCAACCTTGCCAGCGAGCGCCGCAAGGATCGTGAGCTTGGTCGACACCTTCGACCCGGCCACGATCGCCACCAGCGGGCGACGCGGGGCGAGGAGCGATTTCGACAGGGCATCGATCTCGGCCGCCATCAGCGGGCCCGCGCAGGCAACCGCGGCGAAGCGCGCCATCCCGTGGGTGGTGGCCTCTGCCCGGTGCGCAGTGCCGAAGGCATCGTTCACGTAGACATCGCACATCGCTGCCATGCGCCGCGCAAGCGACTCGTCATCCGCCTTCTCGCCGACATTGCAGCGGCAATTCTCGAGCATCACCACACCGCGCGCCCCGGCCGGCACGCCCGTCGTTGCCCAGTCGGCGAGCACGGGGACGGCCGACCCGAGCAGTTCCGACAGACGGGCAGCCACCGGCGCCAGCGAGTCTTCGGGGCGCACCACGCCCTCGGTGGGCCGCCCCAGGTGCGAGGTGACCATCACGAGCGCGGCACCGCCCGCGAGCGCCTGCCGGATGGCAGGCACCGATGCGCGAATGCGGGTGTCGTCGGTGATGGTCCCGGCATCATCCTGCGGTACGTTGAGGTCCGATCGGATGAAGACCCGCTTGTCAGCCAGATTCACATCGGCGAGGGTGAGTGCACGCATCGCAATGAACCCCTGTCAGCGGGCGTTCATCAGCGCGACGGTGGTGTCGAGCATGCGGTTGCTGAAGCCCCACTCGTTGTCGTACCAGGAGCAGACCTTGACGAGGTTGCCCTCGGCCACCTTGGTGAGGGTCGAGTCGAAGATCGACGAGGCCGGATTGTGGTTGAAGTCGATCGAAACGAGGGGCTCGGTGTTGTAGACCAGTACGCCCTTCAGTGCCCCCTCGGCAGCCGCCTTCACGGCCTGATTGACTTCGTCAACCGTGGTGGCACGGCGCGCGGTGAAGGTGAGATCGACGATCGAGACATTGATGGTGGGCACGCGGATCGCGAACCCGTCGAGCTTGCCGTTCAGTTCGGGCAACACCAGACCCACGGCAGCAGCCGCGCCCGTCTTGGTCGGGATCATCGACTGCGTGGCCGAGCGGGCGCGGCGCAGGTCTTCATGATAGACGTCGGTGAGCACCTGATCATTGGTGTAGGCGTGCACCGTGGTCATCAGGCCGCATTCGATGCCGATGCTGTCATGCAACGCTTTCGCCATGGGCGCCAGGCAATTGGTGGTGCACGAGGCATTCGAGATCACCGTATCGGTGGCCTTGAGCACGCCATGATTCACGCCATAGACCACGGTGGCATCGACATCCTTCGATCCGGGGGCCGAGATGATCACCTTCTTCGCGCCGCCCTTCAGGTGCGCACTCGCCTTTTCCTTCGAGGTGAAGAAGCCGGTGCACTCGAGCACCACGTCGACACCCAGCTCGCCCCAGGGCAGTTCCGCCGGATTCCGGTTCGCAAGCACCCGGATGCGATCGCCGTTCACGACCATGCTGTCGCCATCGACCGTCACCGTGCCGGGGAACCGACCATGCACCGAATCATGCAGGGTGAGGTGCGCATTGGTCTGCGCGTTGCCCAGGTCATTGATCGCCACGATCTTCATGTCGTGCCGGTTGCCGCTCTCGTAGAAGGCACGCAGGATGTTGCGGCCGATGCGGCCATAGCCGTTGATGGCGACGTTGATGGTCATGACGGAAATCCTCCTTCGGGGGCACTGCGGCAAGGCCGCAGCACCGGTACGACGGCGACAGTGCTGAGAGGTACCGCATCGCGCCCTGTCACCCGGGCGGCGCGACGCTGGCAATGCAGGGAATCAGCCGATGACCGCACGCACGGCGCGAACGGCCTCCTCGGCCGTGATGCCAAACAGCGGAAAGAGTTCCTTGGCGGGCGCCGACTCGCCAAAACGATCGATCGAGACCACCGCGCCATCGAGACCGACGTACTTGCGCCACCCATCGCCCGACCCCGCCTCGATCGCGATCCGGGGCAGGCGGTGCGGCAGCACGCCCGAGCGCCAGGCGGCATCCTGCCGCTCGAAGGCCTCGCAGCAGGGCATCGAGACCACGCGAACGCCAATGCCATCGGCTGCGAGGGCTTCACGCGCCTTCAGCGCCACCTCGATCTCGGAGCCGGTCGCGATGATCACGGCGCGCTCGTTGGCGCCACCGTCGGCGAGCACATAGCCGCCACGTGCCGCGTCGGCCAGTTGCGCCTCGGTGCGCTTCTGGAAGGGCAGGTTCTGGCGCGAGAGGATGAGGCAGCTGGGGCCATCGCGCCGCTCGAGCGACGATGTCCAGGCCACCGCCGTCTCGACGGTGTCGCAGGGACGCCAGACATCCATGTTCGGCATCAGACGCAGGCTTGCCACGTGCTCGACCGGCTGGTGCGTCGGGCCGTCTTCACCCAGGCCGATCGAGTCGTGGGTGAAGACGAACACGTTGCGGATGCGCATGAGCGCTGCCATGCGCAGGGCATTGCGGCAATAGTCGGAGAAGGTGAGGAAGGTTCCCGAGTAGGGAATGAAGCCCCCGTGCAGTGCAACCCCGTTGGTGATGGCCGCCATGGCGAATTCGCGCACGCCATAGTTCACGAAGTTGCCGGGTTCCGATCGGGTGACGGCACGCGATCCCGACCAGTTCGTGAAGACACTGCCGGCCAGATCGGCAGCACCACCAAGCCACTCGGGCAGGCGGGGCGCCAGCGCCTCGATGAAGGCTTGCGAGGCCTTGCGCGTGGCCATCGTCTCACCGCGGCCGTGAAGGCCGCGGATGATGGCAGCAGCATCTTCGCGCAAGGCATCGGGCAGGTGCCCGCCCATGCGCCGCTGGAACTCGGCAGCCAGTTCCGGAAAGGCCGTGCGGTAATGCTCGAACCGGGTCACCCAGTCGCGCTCGAGCGCAGCGCCCGCATGGCGCGCATCCCAGCGGGCACGGACCTCGTGCGGCACCTCGAACGGGGGATGCGGCCAGCCAATGTGCGCGCGAGTTGCCGCGATCTCGTCCTTGCCCAGCGGTTCGCCATGGGTCTTGGCAGTGCCTTCGCGCCCGGGCGAGCCCTTGCCGATCACGGTTCGGCACACGATGAGCGAAGGACGCTCGGTCTGCGCGCGGGCAAAGGCGATGGCCTGCTCGACCGCCAGCACATCGTGCCCGTCCACATCGGGAATCACATGCCAGCCATAGGCCTGGAAGCGACGCACCACATCGTCGGTCAGCCAGCCTGACACCGGGCCGTCGATCGAGATGCCGTTGTCATCGTAGAAAGCAACCAGCTTGCCCAGACCCCAGGTACCCGCGAGCGAGCAGGCCTCGTGCGAGATGCCCTCCATCATGCAGCCGTCGCCCAGAAACACGTAGGTGTTGTGGTCGATGATCTCGTGCCCGGGCCGATTGAAGGTCTGGGCGAGCAGTCGTTCGGCAAGCGCCATGCCGACTGCATTGGCAATGCCCTGCCCCAGCGGCCCGGTGGTCGTTTCGACACCCGGCGTGACGCCCACTTCGGGGTGGCCTGGGGTGCGCGAGTGCAACTGGCGAAAGCGCTTCAGTTCCTCGATCGGGAGGTCATAACCCGACAGATGCAGCAGCGCGTAGAGCAGCATCGAGCCGTGCCCGTTCGAGAGCACGAAGCGGTCGCGGTTCGCCCACTGGGGGTTCGACGGGTTGTGCCGCAGCACCCCTTGCCACAGGGCCACGGCGATCTCGGCCATGCCCATGGGCATGCCGGGATGGCCCGAATTGGCCTGCTGGATGGCGTCCATCGCCAGCGCACGGATTGCATTGGCGCAGTTACGGTCGAGATCGCGGTCGCGGCTCGCAACAACAGCGGAAGACTGGAGATCGGCGGGGCCGGACATTCGACGCACTCCTGGAAAGACGCTCGGCAGGGACGCAACCCGCTGGCACCGCGTGCCACCGGTCAGGCGAAGACAATCGGCTTGCAACGGGCCCACCGATCAATCTGCGGGTCGGGCCACAGGACCAGACCGTCTATAATTATAGACCAGTGGTCAGGCAGTCCCGGCGCACAAACGCAAGCGGTGGGCAGACCTTTGCCATGCGACACCTTCCGAGGAGCGAGACAGTGGCCAAAACAGCTTTCCTGGGTCTGGGCGTGATGGGATTCCCGATGGCGGGGCACCTGGCCGCCCGCGGACATGAGGTCACGGTCTACAACCGAACGGCCGCGAAGGCCGCACAGTGGGCCGAGCGACACGGTGGCAAGACGGCAGCCACACCGGCCGAAGCCGTTGCCGGTGCCCGCATCGTCTTTGCCTGCGTCGGCGATGACCCTGACGTGCGTGAGGTGGCGCTGGGCGCACGCGGCGCCATGGATGCCATGGAAAAGGGCGCCATCTTCGTCGATCACACCACGGCCTCGGCCGGTCTCGCCCGTGAGCTCGCCGCAGCGGCTGCGGCGCGGGGCCTCGGGTTCATCGATGCGCCGGTCTCTGGCGGTCAGGCCGGCGCCGAAAACGGCGTGCTCACCGTCATGTGCGGTGGCGACCCGGCCCACTACGCTGAGGTCGAACCCGTCATTGCAGCCTACGCCCGCATGCAGCGACTGCTCGGACCGGCGGGGTCAGGGCAACTGGCGAAGATGGTCAACCAGATCTGCATCGCGGGACTGGTGCAAGGGCTCTCGGAAGGCATCGACTTCGGCCTGCGATCGGGTCTGGACATGAATGCGGTGCTCGAGGTCATCTCGAAGGGGGCCGCCCAATCCTGGCAGATGGAGAACCGCGGCCGCACGATGGTCGAGGGCAAGTTCGAGTTCGGTTTCGCCGTCGACTGGATGCGCAAGGACCTGCGCATCTGCCTGGAGGAAGCCGCCAGCAACGGGGCTGCACTCGATGTGACGCGAACCGTACGTGGCTTCTACGGCGAGGTATCCGCCATGGGCGGCGGTCGCTGGGACACGTCAAGCCTGGTCCAGCGCCTGCGCCCCATCAGGAAGGAGGACTGACATGAGCACCATCACGACGAACGGAGCACAGGGCGGCGGGACCGCCACGAAACGCACCGGCGCAAGCCTCGCTTTCAGCCACATGGGCATCTACGTGCACGACATGGAGGCGATGGAGCGCTTCTACACCGGCGCACTGGAATTTGACGTGACCGACCGGGGCTTGCTCGGCAAGACCCAGATCGTCTTCATGTCGCGTGACCCGGCCGAGCACCATCAGATCATCATCGCGTCGGGCCGCCCCGCCCACATCGAATTCAATCCGATCAACCAGATATCGCTGCGCGCAGACAGCCTTGCCTCGCTGCGGATCTACCATGATCGGGCACTCGCGCACGGCGCTACCGACATGCAACCGGTGTCTCACGGCAATGCGCTGTCGATCTACTTTCGCGATCCTGAAGGCAACCGTCTCGAAGTCTTCATCGATACGCCCTGGTACGTGACCCAGCCCATGCGCATCCCGGTCGATCTGAGCATGGATGACGCCACGCTGATGGCACATCTGGAGGCCGAAGCGCGCGCCCTTCCCGGCTACATCCCGCACAACCAGTGGCTCGCCTCGATGGCCGAGCGCATGGGGATCAAGGCCGAGTGAGCGCCACGATGCCGTTCAGCGCCCCGGCCGGCTACCGGCCCGGGGTCAGCGCACCTGCGTCGGCACCACCCGACTCGCTCTGGTTTGTCATTCGCGGCGCATTTGTCATGGTGACCGATGCCGTGCCCCACCTGCCGAAGGGGACGCAGGCACCGCTACCGCTCGTGCGCCAGCAGTACCTGGGGCAGATCGACGATCAGCATGTCTATGCCGGTGAAGTGCGCGTTGAAACCGAGGCTCTGCCTGGCTGGCGCTGGAGCGATCTGCGCTCGCTGCATGGTCAGGTCGATGAAAGGGTATTCGGGCTGGCCGGGCGTGCCGTGCAGATCATCGACTGGGACCGATCCCACCAGTTCTGCGGGCGCTGCGGAACACCCACCCGCCACAGCGAGGGTGATCGGTCACGCGAATGCACCCAGTGCGGCCAGTCGGCCTATCCGCGCCTCGCACCGGTGATGATGGCGCTGGTGCGCCGCGGGCCCGACAGGATCCTGCTGGCGCGATCACCCCGCTTTCCGGCGGGCATGTTCAGTGCGCTGGCCGGCTTCGTGGAGGCCGGTGAAACCCTCGAGCAGTGCATTCACCGCGAGGTGTTCGAGGAGGTAGGCATTTCGGTGACCAACCTGGAGTACTTTGCCAGCCAGCCGTGGCCTTTTCCGCACTCGCTGATGATCGGGTTCACCTGCGATCACGCGGGCGGCGAACTGAACCCCGATGGCGTCGAGATCGAGGCCGCCGACTGGTTCGACATTGACGCGTTGCCGGTGCTGCCCGGACCGATCAGCATTGCGCGGCGACTGATCGATGCCACCGTGAACCGGATGCGGGCTGCAAGAGGTCCCTGACGGCCGAATGCCCATCGCCGGCCGTCGGCGACCGGCCTGCCGCGTGGCAGGCCGGGAACGCCAGGGTCGCTGCGAAAATCAGCGACCCGTCGATCAGCGCCCCGGGAACGGCAGCACGGTCTGACGCTGCTCGCCCAGACCCTGGATGCCCACGGTGACGACATCGCCAGGCTTCAGGAAGGCATTGCGGTCCTTGATGCCCAGCGCCACGCCCGATGGCGTGCCGGTGGTGATGATGTCACCGGGGAGCAGGGTCATGTACTGGCTGCAGTAGGACACCAGCTTCGCGCACGAGAAGATCATGTCGCTCGTGTTGGAGGCCTGACGCCGCTCGCCGTTCACATCGAGCCAGACATCCATCGTCTGCGGATCGCGGATTTCGTCGGTCGTCACCAGCCAGGGGCCGATCGGCCCGGAGGTGTCGAAACCCTTGCCCTTGTCCCACTGACTGGACTGCAACTGGAAGGCGCGCTCGGAGACATCGTTGACGACGGCATAGCCGGCCACGTACTTGAGGGCATCAGCCTCATCGACATAGCTTGCCTTGGTGCCGATGACGATCCCGAGTTCCACTTCGTAGTCGAGCTTGGTCGAGTTCTTCGGGGTGATGATGTTCTCGTTGGGGCCCATGATCGAGGTGGTGGTCTTCATGAAGATCACCGGCTCGGCCGGAATGGGCTGACCGGCCTCGTGCGCATGCGCAACATAGTTCAGGCCAATCGCAACGAACTTGCTGATGCCGGTGTAAGGCACACCCATGCGCGGCTTGCCACGGACGAGGGGGAGCGACTCGGGATCGATCTTGCGCAGTGCCGCGAGCCCCTTGCGCGAAATCGTGAACTGGTCGATGTCGGTCACATGACCCGAGAGGTCGCGCAACTGGCCCTTCGAATCAATCATGCCGGGCTTCTCGTATCCGTTCCTGCCGTAGCGACACAGTTTCATGCGATCAGTCTCCGTGATCAGATGGTCAGAGGGCGCTCTCGGCAGGCCGCACGCAGTGCGGCACGCATCTGGATGACACCCGGGGAGGCGATTATACCCACCGGGGGCAGGTGACCGCAGTGCCTCGGTGCCTGCGATAGAATACGGGGCCGCGCTGGCGAGCATTCCGGCCGGCCCGCACCCTCAGGAGAGCCGCATGAAAGGCGACGTTCGAATTCCGGTAGCCATCATTGGCTCGGGCAATATCGGCACCGATCTGATGATCAAGGTGTTGCGCAACTCGAAGCACCTCTCGATGGGGGCCATGGTCGGCATCGACCCGGCCTCGGACGGCCTGGCCCGCGCCCGTCGCCTCGATATCGCAACCACCGCCGATGGCATCGACGGCCTGGTGAAGTTGCCTGGCTTCAAGGACATTCGCATCGCCTTTGACGCGACGTCAGCCGGCGCCCATGCCCGGCACAACGAAGTGCTTCAGCAGCACGGGGTTCAGGTCATCGACCTGACGCCCGCGGCCATCGGCCCCTACGTGGTGCCGGTCGTCAATATGGATGCCAACCTGAACAGCCCGAACGTCAACATGGTCACCTGTGGTGGTCAGGCGACGATTCCGATGGTAAAGGCAGTCTCGATGGTGGCACCGGTTCATTACGGCGAGATCGTCGCCTCGATCTCGAGCAAGTCGGCCGGTCCGGGTACCCGTGCCAACATCGACGAATTCACCGAAACCACCTCACGGGCGATCGTCGAAGTCGGTGGCGCCCGCCGCGGCAAGGCCATCATCATTCTCAACCCGGCCGAGCCGCCTGTTCTGATGCGCAACACCGTGTTCTGCCTGGCCGATGCCAGCGCGAGCGAAGACGCGGTGCGGGCTTCGGTCGCCGACATGGCGGCACGGGTCGCGGCCTACGTGCCGGGCTACCGCCTGAAGCAGGAAGTGCAGTTCGACCGCATTCCGGCCGATCGTCCGATCAACATTCCGGGCATCGGCCCCATGCACGGCCTGAAGGTCTCGATCTTCCTCGAGGTCGAAGGCGCTGCGCATTATCTGCCCTCGTACGCGGGCAACCTCGACATCATGACCTCGGCAGCGCTGGCCACGGCCGAGCGCATCGCCGTGACCCGTCTGGCCGCCTGACCCCCATTCGCGGAGTACACCATGAGCACGAAGAAGAAGGTCTATGTCTCCGATGTCACGCTGCGCGACGGAATGCACCCGCGCCGGCACCAGTACAGCCTCGATCAGGTGCGCACGATCGCGCGCGCGCTCGATGAGGCCGGCGTCGACAGTATCGAGATCTCGCACGGCGATGGTCTGGCCGGCGCCAGTTTCAACTACGGCTTCGGCATGCACTCGGACGTCGAGTGGATCGAGGCCGTGGCAAGCACGGTGAAGCACGCCCAGGTGGCAACGCTCCTCATCCCGGGCATCGGCACCGTGCACGACCTCGAAGCGTCCTACAAGGCCGGCGCGCGTACGGTGCGCATCGCCACCCACTGCACCGAAGCCGACATCTCGAAGCAGCACATCGAGCATGCCCGCAAGCTCGGCATGGACACCGTGGGCTTCCTCATGATGGCGCACATGATTCCGGCCTCGGAGCTGGCCCGCCAGGCCAAGCTCATGGAGTCCTACGGTGCGCAGTGCGTCTACGTCACCGACTCCGGCGGCGCGATGCTGATGCACGAAGCGGGCGAGAAGGCCAAGGCCTTGCGTGACGCGCTGGCCCCGGAAACCGAAGTCGGGATCCACTGCCACCACAACCTCTCACTGGGCGTGGCCAACTCGATTCTGGCGGTCGAGAACGGCGCATACCGGGTCGATGCTGCGCTGGCCGGCATGGGTGCCGGTGCCGGCAACACCCCGCTCGAGGTGTTCATCGCCGTGGCCGACCGGCTGGGTTGGGAACACGGTTGCGACCTCATCAAGCTGATGGCGGCCGCCGACGAACTGGTACGCCCGCTGCAGGATCGCCCGGTGCGAGTGGACCGCGAAACCCTGGCGCTGGGCTACGCCGGGGTGTACTCGAGCTTCCTGCGCCATGCCGAGACCGCGTCGTCGAAATACGACATCCCCACCTTCGACATCCTGGCCGAACTGGGTCGGCGTCGCATGGTAGGCGGTCAGGAAGACATGATCGTCGACGTCGCGCTCGACCTGGCGAAGGCCCGCAGCGAAGCAGCCAACGCCAAGATCCACTGAAGTCCGTCTGGCTGGCGCAATCGGCGCCAGCCAGACCCTGGCCCGAAGGGTCTTTGTCAGGCCGGGGAGCGTGCCCGACCCTGAACCTGCATCGGGCGACCCTCTCGTCTAACGCTGCCCGCTCTGGCTGCCGGCAAAGAGGGATGCGTGCCCGGCCGGCTGGCAGCGCCAGTACTGCCGCGGGGCGGCTACCTGACCACCCAGCGCCGCGGCAGCATGCCAGCCCCAGCGCGGGTTGTAGAGCAGGCCGCGCGCGAGCGCGACGAGGTCTGCGTCGCCTGAGGCCACGATACGCTCAGCCTCTTGCGGATCGGTAATCATGCCCACGGCCATCGTCGTGCTGCCGGTCTCCTGCTTCACCTTGCGGGCAAACGGCACCTGATAGCCTGGTCCGACGGCAATCTTCTGCGCCGGCGATACACCACCGCTCGAACAGTCGATCCAGTCGCAGCCGCGCCGCTTCAGTTCGGCAGCGAAAACCACGGTTTCCTCAGGCGTCCATCCACCCTCGACCCAATCGGTGGCCGACACCCGCACGCCGCAGGGGAGATCGGCCGGCAACGCAGCGCGCACCGCCTCGAACACCTCGATCGGAAAGCGCATGCGGTTCTCGAGGCTGCCGCCCCAGGCATCCGTCCGCCGGTTGGCGATGGGCGACAGAAACTGGTGCAGCAGATAGCCATGGGCCATGTGCAGTTCCACGGCGCGCAGACCGATGCGAGCTGCGCGGCGAGCCGAATTGGCAAAGGCATCGCGCACCCGACGCAGGCCCGCCTCATCCAGCGCGTTCGGTGCCAGTTCACCCTCGGCGTGAGGCAGGGCCGAGGGGGCATCGGTCACCCAGCCCCCATCGGCAGGCAGCAACTGGTGACCACCATCCCACGGCGTGCGACTCGAGGCCTTGCGGCCCGCGTGCGACAGTTGAACCCCGAGGGGCGCGGGCGCGAGGCGCCCCACCGTTTCGAGGACCCGCGCCAGCGCGGCCTCGGTACGGTCGTCGCACAGGGCGAGGCAGCCCGGGGTAATGCGTCCACCCAGTTCAACGCCCGTGGCTTCGAGCAGAACCAGTCCGGCACCACTCGAGGCCATCGAGGCAAGGTGAGCGACATGCCAGTCGGTCGCGGCCCCCAGATCGGCCGAGTACTGGCACATCGGTGAAACCACGATGCGGTTGGCGAGGGCAAGACCTCGCAATTCGATCGGACTGAACAGGGCTGACGTCATGGGTACGGATCCTTGGAGGGGAAAGACGGCACCCGGGGTGCCGGGTCACGGATTACCGCGCAGGAACCTCATCGCGCGGCGAATGCACGAGGCGCGCCTGCAACGCGCCCAATACGGTTTCAGTCGAGAGTTCGGCCACACTGGTGGGCGCATCGAGAAAGCTCGCGCGCGGGCCCCGCGGCCCCCACTGCAGGGGCGACGGTGAGACGGTGCTGTCGGCAAACAGGCCCAGAACGCCGCCGGGACTGGCAGCGGCAAAATGCATGAGTCCGCTGTCGGGGAAGATCGAAGTACGCGCCTGTCCGATAAGCCCGAGCGCCGGCAGCAGCGGTCCGCGAAAGGGGTGAATCCACGGGCAGCCGGCTGCAAGTACCGGCGCTGCCGTTTCGTCGTCGCCCGGATAGAGCGGGTTGTCACTCGCGCCGGGCGTCCACATGAAGACGGTATCGAGCCCGAAGTCGTTGTGGATACGCTCGGTCCAGGCGAGGATCTGCGTCGTGCTGGGCTGCTTCTTTGCACGCCGCGCGCCAAGCCCCAGCACAACATACCGATCGGCTACGAGGCCGCGCTCGCGGAGCCATTCGAGTGCACCTGCAGTTTCGGTCTCGGGCAACCGATAGCGCGGCGCGATCGGCTCGGGCGGCGGTGCGATGCCGAGCGGCGCCAGCAGGCCGATCAACCGGTCCACCTCGTGCTGCACGACAGGCTCGGGCAACGGATCGGTCAGTCCGCGTGGCGGCCGCGCCAGTGAAGCGGGCGGCACGTAGGCCACCACGCGCTGCCCACCCACGGCGAGGCCACGTTCGACTGCACGCGGCGACCACGACCCGTTGGCCACGATCACCCTATCGTGACGCTCGCGACGCAAGGCCCGGTTCTGCACCAGGACATCCCAGGCGGCCGCCAGGCTCACGCTGCGCCCGTTGCGGACACGCCGGTAGATCCAGCGCCGGTCGATCGTCGGCTCATCGGCCACGACCCACGCGTTGTAATCATTGGCCAGGAGATCGATGCGCGCATCAGGCAGGCTCGCGCGCAGATGCGCGAGCATCGGCGTGGTGAGCAGCAGATCGCCGAGCTTGTCGCGCTTGATGACCAGAATCTTCATGTGAGGAGCATGTCGTGCAAGGCTTGCTCGCCGAGGCATCCGGTACACACCGCTATACTCGGCACCGGGGGCCCGTGGCTGGGATGGGCATTTTCCCACACGCAAAGGAACGACATGCATTCCGACGCTCAACCCGTTCGTGCGGGCAGGGCACGCGCCGTCTCGGTCGAGGTGATCTGCCTCGCCGGGCTTGCCCTCGCGCTACCACTCTACGAAGCCCCGAAGAACATCCTGTGTGCCCTCTACGTCGTCATCTGGGTCGTCAATCGCCTGCGCCTGGGCGACGCCGGCGGGCGCTGGCGCGGCTGGGACACGCTCTTTCTGATCTGGATCGGCTCGGGCTTTGCCGTCGCCGCCGGCGCTGCCCTCGATGGGTCACAGTGGGAGGGCGCCCTCGACCCGGTGCGCTACGGTGCGGTGATGTGGTGTGCGAGTCGTGCTGGCTACCGTCGTGACCAGTGGCTGTGGGTTCTCGGCGCACTCGGCGCCTCCTGCCTGATCGGGCTGATCTGGGGTTACCGGGACCTCGCCTCGGGACACCGCGTCTGGCTCGAACTGCATTCGGTCGGACATGTGAACCACAGCGCCATCTACCTCGCGATCATCACCTGCGGTGCGCTTGGTCTTCTGGCCGCGTACTGGGGCCGACTGGCACCGGCATGGCGTCTCACCGGGCTTGCGAGCTGCGCCCTTCTGGCCGGCTCGCTCATCGTGATGGCCAGCCGCGGCGCATTCGGCGCGGCCGCGATGACGGCGATACTGCTGGCGGCGGGCTGGTGGCGACGATCGCGCGCAATGGCGCTCGTACTGGCAATCGGCGTGGGGCTCGTCGGCGCCGCCACCGTGCTCATGCGCTCGCCCGTGGCAGAAAAGAACCGGGTGACGGTCGAAGCGGTCGGTGTCCTGTCGCAGCGCGATGGCATCTGGCGCGTGGCCTGGAACGAGTGGCTGCGCCACCCTGTCTTCGGTGTGGGCATGGACAACTACAGTCGCATCACGCGGGCGCACTTCGAGGCCGAATCGCAGGCTCGCGGGGAACAGTTTCCTGAAGGATCTCTCATCTACTACCCGCATGCGCACAGCCTGCTGCTCAACACCCTGGCCGAGCGCGGCCTGGCCGGCAGCCTGCCGCTGGCGGCAGTGCTTCTCGCCTGGGCCTGGTCGCTGCTTCGCGGCCTGCCGCGTGCCGAGGCTGCGCCGATCGAGTGGACGGCCTGGGCCTGCGCCCTCTCGGCGCTGGGCATCAGCGTGATCGCAGGGGCGGCCAACACCACCCTCCATCACGAGCACGCCATCCTTGCGACGCTGATGCTCGGTTTCTGGCTCGATGTACGTCGACGTCGGCAGCAAGGCCCGGGCACGGTGCCGAAAGCGGCATGAGTTCACCGCGTATCCTGGTGATTCGCCGCGACAATATCGGCGACCTGGTCTGCACGACCCCGCTGCTGCGGGCGCTCAGAGCGCATCACCCCAACGCCTGGATCGGCGTTCTGGCCAACAGTTACAACGCGCCCGTGCTCGAAGGCAACCCCGATATCGATCAGTTGATTGCCTACCGCAAGCACAAGCATGGTGCCGTTGGCCGAATCGAACTGCTGCTCGAACGCCTGCGCATCGTTCGCGCGCTGCGCGCCCTGAAGCTCGACTGGGTCATCGCCGCGACACCGGGCTGGCAACCGCGCACCATCGCGCTCGCCCGCTGGATGGGCGCGCGACGTCTGGCCGCCTTCGTGCCCGCCGGCGCACGTGCGCGTGGCGTCACCGATCGCATCGCCCTCGAATCCCTCGCCGGGCTCAGCGAAGTCGAGCAGGTGATGGCGGCAGCCCCGGTGCTGGGCCTGCCGACCGAGCCGCCCCCACCGGCGCGCGTCGTCGCCGACCCGGCAAGCCTCGCCCGCATGACCGCGCTGCTGGCCTCCTCGCGACCCGCCCGCGGGCTGCGCGTGGGCGTTCACATCAGTGCCCGCAAGCCAAGCCAGCGCTGGCCCATCGAGCGCTTCGCCCAGGTGATCCGGCAACTCCACGAGACACAGGGCATCCGGCCCATCGTGCTCTGGGCCCCGGGAGACACCGACAACCCGATGCACCCGGGTGACGACGCGCGGGCCGAGGCGCTGCGGGGCCTCACCCGCGACTGCCCGGTGCTCTTTCACCCCACACGCTCGCTGCGCGAACTCATTGCTGCCGTGGCAATCTGCGATGTCATGGTGCTGGCCGATGGCGGTGCCATGCACGTGGCCGCAGGCTTGGGCAAGCCGATCGTCTGCCTCTTCGGACAATCGGATGCCACCCGCTGGCGACCGTGGGGCGTGCCCTTCCGTCTCCTGCAAGCCCCATCGCATCAAGTGAGCGATATCACGGTGGCCCAAGTCATCGAATCCTATAATGGTCTCGTCGGCTCGATGGTGGAACATCCATGACGATTCATCCGGTGATTCTCTGCGGGGGTGCAGGCACCCGGCTATGGCCGATGTCGCGACGCCTCTACCCCAAGCAGTTCCTGCCGCTCGTGTCGGAGCAATCACTCCTGCAAGACACCGTGACACGCACCCTGGGCATCCCGGGCATTGCGGCGCCGGTGATCGTGAGTGGTGAGGACCACCGATTCCTCGTCGCCGAGCAATTGCGTGAAATCGGTCACCCACCCGCCCTGCATCTGCTCGAACCGGTCCCGCGCAATACCGCGCCCGCCATCGCGGCAGCGGCATGGCGCATCCTGCAGTCAGACCCCGACGCCACGCTGCTGGTGCTGCCCTCCGACCATGCCATCGGCGCACTCGATGCGTTCAAGGACGCCAGCCTCAGGGCAGCACGACTGGCCGCAGCCGGCGCGCTCGTCACGTTCGGCATCGTACCCACGGAGCCCGCCACCGGTTACGGGTACATCGAACGCGGTGAACCACTGACCGAAGGGGGCTACCGCGTGGCCCGTTTCATCGAAAAGCCGGCCCGCGAACGCGCCGAGGTCCTGGTGAGCGACGCGCGCTACGCGTGGAACAGCGGCATGTTCGTCTTCAGAGCCGACCGTCTGCTCGAGGAAATCGAACGATACTGCCCAGCTGTACACGCCGCGACCCGTGCTGCGGTTCTGCAGGCCCGTGATGACCTCGACTTCTGCCGCCTTGACCGCGCCGCATTCGAAGCCTGTCCGGCCGACTCGATCGACTACGCCGTGATGGAAAAGACCGATCGCGCCGCCATCATCCCGGTGGATCTGGGCTGGAGCGATGTCGGCTCATGGTCCCAGCTATGGGCCATCAGCGAAAAGGATGCCGAAGGCAATCGGCTGCACGGCGACGTGATCGCCCATGACACCCGGAACACCTATGTGCGTGCCGAGCGCAGGCTGGTGGCCACCGTGGGGGTCGATGATCTGGTGATCGTCGAGACCGATGATGCGGTGCTGGTCAGTCACCGTGATCGCGCGCAGGACGTGAAAGCCATCGTCGAGCGACTGCAGCAGGCCGGTCGCAGCGAATCGAACGTGCATCGCCGGGTTTATCGCCCGTGGGGTTACTATGAAGGCATCGATGCCGGCACCCGATTCCAGGTAAAGCGCATCATGGTCTCACCGGGGCAGGCACTTTCGTTGCAGATGCACCACCACCGCGCCGAACACTGGATCGTGGTCTCGGGCACGGCCGAGGTCACTCGAGGCAGCGAAACCGTGCTGCTGTCGGAAAACCAGTCGACCTACATTCCGCTGGGCATCACGCACCGACTGATCAATCCGGGCAAGTTGCCGCTCTACATGATCGAGGTGCAGTCGGGGAGCTATCTGGGCGAGGACGATATCGTCCGCTTCGAGGACAACTACGGTCGTGGCTGAGTGGCACGCGTGTCAGGCAGACCTCAGACAGCAGGGCGGTATTCGGGCACCCAGCGACTGATCCAGGCACGAGCGACCTCGTCATCGGGCTCGTCGGCCGCTGCAATCTCGGCCAGCAGGCGCTCACGCCACTCGTCACGATCCTCGCCCGGGTCGCGCGCGATGCGGATCTTCGGATGCCGCGTGCGTACCGTGAGTTCATCATCGGCAAGCAGTTCCTCGTAGAGCTTCTCGCCCGGACGCAAGCCGGTGAACTCCACCCTGATGTCATCCTCGCTGAAACCGGACAGACGGATCATGTCGCGAGCCAGATCGGCGATGCGGATCGGCTCACCCATCTCGAGCACGAAGATCTCGCGCCCCTGCCCCATGAGACCCGCCTGGAGCACCAGCTGGGCCGCTTCGGGAATCGACATGAAGTAGCGCTGAATTTCGGGATGAGTGACCGTGACGGGGCCACCAGCGGCAATCTGGGCCCGAAACTTCGGAATGACGCTGCCGGCGCTGGCGAGCACATTGCCGAACCGCACCGTGACGAAGCGACAACCCGCGGCGGCCTGACGGCCGGGCGCCACCGCCTCATCGGACCAGGAACGACACACACGCTCAGCCAGCCGCTTGGTGGCCCCCATGACATTGGTGGGATTCACCGCCTTGTCGGTCGAGATGAGGACGAATTCGCGCACACCATGGCGCCGTGATTCGGTGGCCACCACGGCTGTTCCGATGACATTGTTGCGCACCGCCTGCCAGGCGTTTTCTTCCTCCATGAGCGGCACATGCTTGTAGGCTGCGGCGTGAAAGACGATGTCAGGCGAAAAACGACCGAAGACCGAACTTACGCGAGCACGGTCCTTCACGTCACCGATCACGGCGCTGATCGACACGGTGGGCCAGCGCTGCCGAAACTCCTCGCACACCTGGTAGAGCGCGAATTCGTTCAACTCGAAGAACACAAGCCGTGCCGGCGCATGAACGGCTATCTGGCGACACAACTCCGACCCGATCGAGCCACCCGCCCCCGTTACGAGCACGACCCGCCCGGTAATCAGCTCACCGATGGCAGCCGCATCGAGCTCGACCTGATCGCGCCCGAGCAGATCTTCGACTTCGACCTCGCGCAACTGCGAGATCGCCACGCGTCCGGAGGCAATGTCGTCAAAAGCCGGTACGGTGAGTACGGCAAGGCCGGCCTGCTGGGCGACCTCGACGGCGCGACGACGGGCGCTGGCTGCCGCGGCCGGCAAGGCCACGATTGCGCGCAGAACCTGGCGGGGAACGACATACGCCGCCAGGCGGGCGACATCACCGACGACGGGCACCCCGTGAATGACCCGGCCGACACGGTTCGGGCTGTCATCGAACAGGGCCACCACGCGATAGCGACTCGAGTGGCGCAACTCGCTCACGAGCGCCGCTGCCGCTTCACCCGAGCCGATGACAACCACCGGCTCGCCTCGCAGCAACGATCGACCAAAACGCCGATGCTCCTTCCATCCACGATACGCGACCCGCGCACCGGCCATCATCAGCACCAGCAGAATCGGATCGAGCAGAAACACCGATCGCGGCACGGGCACACGCCATCCGGTGACGAGAAGCACACCAGGGATGACCACGGCCGCGATGCCGACCGCTGCCCCGATGCGCTGCATGTCGGTGATGCTCGCGTAGCGCCAGATGCCGCGGTACAGACCGCACAGGAGGAAGGCCGCCGCCTGGATCGGAACGACCAGCAGCAGCGCCTTCAGCATCCCCTGCTGAAAAGGCTCGGGAATCTCGAAGTTGAAACGCAGCCAGTAGGCCAGACACCAGGCCAGTACGGCGGCAAGGGCGTCGTAGGCAAGCGCGGCGGCGTTGCGCGGATGCATGGGCTAGATGCGATCCTCGATCGCCTCACACAGGTAGTGATAGACGACCAGATGCATCTCCTGGATGCGAGGCGTATGCCGCGAGGGCACGTTGACGAGAACGTCGGCGCACTCGCGCAAGGCGCCTCCCGCCTCTCCGGTGAGCGCGATGACGGCCATGCCCCGCTCGCGCGCTGCCTGCGCGGCCAGCACCACGTTCTTCGAATTGCCACTGGTCGAGATGGCGATGAGCACGCCATCGGCCTGGGCATAGGCCTCGACCTGACGCGAAAACACCGTGTCGTAACCGATGTCGTTGGCCCACGCCGTCAGCACCGACGTATCGGTCGAGAGCGCCCGCACGTTCAGGGCGCGCCGGTCGCGCAGAAAACGCCCGACCAGTTCGCCCGCAATGTGCTGCGCATCGGCAGCCGACCCGCCATTGCCGCAGACGAGAATCGGCCGATCGGCACGCGCCGCCTCGGTGAGTAGATCAAGAGCCCGATCGACCGCCTGATCGAGCGCGGGCGCAGCCAAGGCTGGCAGCAGGGACACGAGGTCGTTGATGCGCTGGCCAAATGCAGACATGGCAGGCACTCCAGTCAGAGAATCATTCCAATCGCACGATGCGACAGGCCGGATTATAGGGGAGCGCACCGCAGCGCCTTCCAGTACTTCGCGCCACTGGTGGCACTACCGATGGCGATATGGACGAAGCCGGGCCAGCCGTCGAGAAAGCCGGCGCGCAGGACATAGAACCGCACGAACCGCACCAGCGGGCTGAACACGAGGGACAGGCTGTTGCGAATCACGCCGCGACGGCGAAGATCGCGGGCCAGCAGGCCTGCATATCGAGACTGCTTGGCGATGTAGCGCTCCAGGGTTTCGGCCGAGTCATGCAGCAGATCGCCGTCGATGCGAAGCACCGGGTCGATGGCATCGACCCGCTCGTGCACCGCGCTGTCCGTCCAGGCCGCCCTGTCACGACGAAAGAACCGCAGCGACCAGTCGGGATAGCCCTCGCCGTGGCGCAACCAGCGGCCCATGAAGCGGTTGCATCGCGCACATTCGAAGGCAGTCGCACGCGGCGAGGCGATCGACATCTCGGCTTCGATCGATGCGCGCAGACGCTCGCTCACCTGCTCATCGGCATCGATGCACAAGACCCATTCGTTGCGAGCTGCGGCCACGGCAAAGCGCTTCTGAGGCCCGAATCCGAGCCAGGCCTGGCCGATGACCCGGGCGCCGTAGCGTGCAGCAATCGCGCACGTCTGGTCGCGGCTGCCGCTATCGACCACGACGATTTCGTCGGCGAAGGTCACGCTGCGCAGGCACGCCTCGAGCGAGCGTTCGGCATCGAGGGTGATGAGCACGACGGAGATCGGATGGGGCATGCGCTGGAGAGGGGGCAGGGCGAGCGGGTTTGAGCGGGGCGGCACGTATAATGCGCCAGCGATCATCACGACACACTACCGGATCGAAACGGGCGCTTGGCCAGCCATTATCTCATCGTGAAAACATCGTCGCTCGGCGACGTGATCCATGCCATGCCGGCCGTGACCGAGTGGTGCATGCAGCGACCCGATGCGCGGATCGACTGGGTGGTCGAGGAGGCCTACGCGCCGCTGGTGCGACTGCACCCGGGCGTGCGCCGGGTGATACCGGTGGCATGGCGACGCTGGCGAAAGGCGCTCGCCCGGCGCACCACCTGGCGGGAATTCGCGACGCTGCGACAGGCTTTGGGCGAGACCCGATACGACGCGGTCATCGACGCCCAGGGCCTGCTCAAGAGCGCGGTGATCGCCTGGCTGGCAGGTCATCGACGCATCGGCCTCGATGCAGCCAGCGCGCGCGAGCCTCTGGCCAGTCGCTTCTATACCCAACGCCTCTGTGTTCCCTGGGGACTTCACGCCATCGAACGGTGCCGCCTGCTGCTTGCACAGGCGGGACACTATCCGCCTGGCGAGACCCTGGACTACGGAGTGCACCTGCCAGGCCCCAGCGTCGGGGAGCCCCCTCGTTGCGTGCTGCTGCATGGCACTGCCGTCGCCGCGAAGCAATGGCCTGAAGCGCACTGGCGAGCGCTCGCGACGAACCTGCAGGCGCAGGGCATGGTGGTCGAGTTGCCCCATGGCAACGCCGAAGAAGAGGCGCGGGCGCATCGCATTGCTCAGGACCTGCCGCACGCGGTCGTGCCAGACCGTGCACCGGTTGACGTCATGGCCCGGCGCATCGCCCGCGCGCAACTTGTTGTCGGCGTGGACACGGGCCTGCTGCATCTGGCTGCGGCCTTGCAGGTGCCCCTGGTGGCCCTTTTCGTGCAGACCGATCCGGCAGCCACCGGGCCGCGCGGTGCTGGTGCGCTGACGGTGCTGGGCGGGCCCGGGCAGTGTCCCGCGGTGGCGCAGGTCCTCGAAGCCATCGAGGCCCTGCAAACCGACCTGAGCGGCGCGCCCCCTGAACCGGCGGCACCGATGGGCGCCCCTGATGCCGGGCGGGCAGTCAGCCCCTGATGCTGCGTCGACTCTATACCGCGCTGCTCTGCCTTGCCCTGCCCTTCGCTCCCTTGCGCCTTTGGTGGCGCGGTCGGCGCGAACCCGGGTACCGCGCGCACATCGGCGAGCGTTTCGGCCTCTTTGGCGCTGCATCGACCGATCCGCGCCCATGCCTCTGGATTCACGCAGTGTCGCTGGGCGAAACCCGCGCGGCACAACCGCTGGCGAACGCCCTGATGGCGCTGTTGCCCGGTTACCGACTGCTCGTCACGCACATGACGGCCACCGGCCGAGCCGCGGGCGAAGCCCTGTTTCCCGCGGCAAGCATTGCATTCCTGCCCTATGACGTCCCATGGGCCATGCGCCGCTTGCTGGCCCACTACCAGCCGCGGGCGCTGATTCTCATGGAGACGGAAATCTGGCCCAACCTCATCGCCGAATGCCGCCGGGCGCGCATACCGGTCGTACTCGCCAACGCAAGGCTGTCAGCGCGCTCGGCGCGTCGCTATGGGTGGTTTGCCAGCCTGGCGCAAGAGACATTTGGCGCCCTCGATCGGGTCACCGCGCAAACCGAGGCTGATGCCGAACGGTTGCGAAGCGTCGGGGCCCGCGTGATCGAGGTGACCGGAAACCTCAAGTTTGATACCCCGGCGCCAGCCGATGCCGAAACGCTCGCCACCCATTTCCGGCGTCAATACGGCCAGCGACCGGTGCTGCTGCTCGCCAGCACCCGCGAGGGCGAGGAGGCGCTGATCCTCGATGCGCTCGAGCATGAGCCACTGCCCGCATCAACACTCGTCGTCATCGTTCCGCGACATCCGCAACGCTTCGATGCCGTGGCCACGCTGATCGGGAGCCGGGGCCACGCCCTCGTGCGGCGGTCGGCAGACTGCGAAGTACCGGCCGAGACACGCTTCGTACTGGGCGATAGCCTGGGCGAAATGCACGCCTACTACCGTGCCTGCGACCTCGCCTTTGTCGGCGGCAGCCTCCTGCCTCTGGGAGGGCAGAATCTCATCGAAGCCTGTGCCGCCGGGGCCCCGGTTCTGATCGGTCCATCGAGCTTCAATTTTGCGCAGGCCGTTGCCGACGCCATCGCGGCCGGGGCAGCACGGCAGGTGCGTGACGCTGCCGATCTCATCGATACCGCTGCAATACTGCTCGCCGATCGAAACCGACGCGACGCCATGGGCGCAGCCGGTCGGAGTTTCACGGCCATGCACCGGGGTGCGGCAGCCCGTACGGCCGTGCTGATCGCCAGCACGCTGCGTCGCGTGTGATTCGGCTCGGCGCCTAGTAGGTCGCCATCGATACGTCGACTTGCCGAGCCCACGCATCGATACCCCCGGCCAGGTTGGAGACGGCACCAAAGCCCTGCCGCTCCAGATACATCGCCACCTGCATGCTGCGCCCGCCGTGATGACACATCACGACCAGATCGGCGGTGCGATCCAGTTCGGCGATACGCGCCATGATCTGCCCCATCGGAATGTGCACCGAGCCGGGCAAGGCGCACAACTCGCGCTCCCAGCCCTCACGCACGTCGAGAACGACGGGGGGTGTCTGCCGGGCATCGTCCAGACGACTCTTGAGGTCAGTGACCGAGATCTGCTGCATGGCTGTTCCTTCGGACAGGGCCTGATCAGAAGCGGAAGCGGGAGGGTTCGATGGCCTGGCTCAGAGGGGCCAGGTCGGTATCGAACAGGTCGACGGTCGTGAAGGCGCCAGTCCCCAGGCGGGTCATGAGTTGCGCCCGCATGACGGGCGAACGCCCGGTCACGGCAAAGAGGCGCCCCCCGGGCATCAACTGCTCGAAGAGCACCGCGGGCACGGCAGGGACCGATCCGGTGAGCACAATGGCGTCATAAGGCGCTTGATGCAGCACCCCCTCGAGGCCATTGCCCGTCTCGAGCGTCACGTTCGTCACCCCGGCACGCGCCAGATTCTCGGCACCGGCCCGGGCGATCTGCGGATTGATCTCGACCGAGACCACGCGAGCCGCACGTGCCGCCAGGAGCGCCGTGAGATACCCCGAGCCCGTACCGATCTCGAGCACCTTCGCCTGCGGCTCGAGCGCAAGTTCCTGCAGGAGGCGCGCTTCAACCCGAGGCGGCATCATGCACTCGCCCGGCCCGGCGCCCTCGAACAGGGGAATTTCCAGGTCGGAGAATGCAAGCGAGCGCCATGCCTGGGGCACGAACTCCTCACGCCTCACCACGTAGAGCAGATCGAGAATGCGGGTGTCGAGCACCTCCCACGTCCGGATCTGCTGCTCGACCATGTTGAATCGCGCGCGCTCTGTGTTCATGGGGTTGCTCGCTCAATGATGGGGCCGCATGCGTGCTGCAGCGCAGGACCCGGATTCTAGCGCGACTGGCATCCCATCAGACGTCACGCAGCGGGCATCCGTCCTGCAACGCCGGCATTCAGGCGGCCGCTTCGGGCGCTTGTGCACCCGCCCACCCGACCATTCGGGCTGCCGAGGTTCCTGCCAGCCGTCCCAGAGACAAGGCACACAACCAGCCACTGCCGGGCAGATAACCCGAACCATGCGGTCCGGAGATGCCGCAGGCAGCGTGCCCCCCCGCAAAGAGATTGGGCAGTGGCGTGCCATCGTCACGCAGTACACGTCCGTGAACGTCCACCATGAGCCCCCCCTGGGTGTGCAGAAGGGCTGCCGTCACGCACACGGCGCGCAAGGGCAACGCCATCGGTTCGCGGCCAGCGAACACGCGGCCGAACGGATCGACAGACCGCCCGATCTGGTAGTCGCGCACCCGATCGAAGACATCGGCGAGCGCCGGTGCCGGCACGCCGATCTGCGCCGCGAGCGCCTCAGGCGTAGCGCCCTGATGTACGGCATTCGATCCGGCCAGGACGCGATACTCGTCGCCACCCATCGCCTGTTGATGTATCCGCTCATCGTAGATCGTCCAGGCCAGTCCTCGGGGCTGCGCCATCAACTGCGCCGCAAAGTCGGCGTCGCCATCGACTTCGTTGCCGAAGCGTTCACCGCGCAGGTTGACCTGGATGCCGCCCTCATCAATGAGTGTACGCGGCAGCAGTTGCCCGCAACTCGGCGCAAACGCCGCGCGCGCGGAATAGGCGCCGGTGTGCCTCAATCCGGCACCGAGACGGCTCGCCCAGTGCAGGGCATCGCCATAGCTGCCGCGGTGGCCGGCGTAGAACGCCTCGGCAACCGCCGGCATGAACTGCTTGCGGTAACTGCCATTGGCGGCAAAGCCTCCGCTGGCGAGGACCAGCGCCTGGCATCCGATGTCTTCGGATGTTCCGTCACGACGCGTGTACATCGCACCCACGACACGGCCGTCCTCACTGGCATGCAGATCGAGCACCCGCGCACCGGTGATGATGCGCACGCCCGCCCGACGAGCCGCCTCTTCGAGTCGGCGCACGAGCGCCACACCCGAGCGCTCGGGCACGCCGTGAAAGCGCTGCTTCGCGTGGCCCGCCTGGGGCAGACCCGGTTCGAGTTGCCAGGGCACGCCGTGACGATCGGCCAACCATTCGATCGTGGGCGCCACCGCGCTGGTGACCGCGAGGGTCATGCGGACATCGCCCGCCCCCCGCGACTTGCGCTGCAGGTCGGCCGCGAACTGAGAGGCAGAATCGACGATGCCGGCAGCCGCCTGATAGCGGGTACCCGCAGCCGGCACGATACCGCGCCCGCTCTGGATACTGCCTCCCAGATGGGTCTCGCGCTCGATCAGGACGACTTCGGCACCCGCGTCACGCGCTGCGAGCGCGGCGATCAGGCCACACAAGCCCCCGCCCACTACCAGAACGGGCGCGGACTGCGGGTACGTCATGCGATCGCTGAATTCGACGGGCATGGGCTGAAGGCAGACTGTGCCGGGGTTCGATCGGGTGCGAACGGCTGGATGTCGATGGTCGCGGCGAACTGCCCGAACATCGGGGCCTGATGATTCCGAACGAGGTGTTTCCTCCACCTCAGCCGCCAAGTATCCCTCATTGCGCGCGTGCGGGAAACCCGCTGCGGCCGCGCACGCCCCGCCTGCCGGGTCAGCGTCCCGTGAACGGCATGTCGTCACCGATGAGTGCAGCGCCAATCACACCGGCCGAGTCCCCCAGTTCATGGCGCACGACCGGGGTGTCGTAGGTGTCGGAAAACACCTCGCGCACCAGGGACTCGCGCACACGCTCGCACAGGCCTGGCACATTCGAGAGCCCTCCGCCCAGCACGATGATGTCCGGGTCGAGAATATCGGCCACATTGGCCAGACCGCGACCGAAGGCGCTGAACACCCGGGTCATGACATCGCGGGCGACGTGCTCGCCCCCTTGCCAGCGGGCGACCACCTGCTCGGCCGACTGAGCCTGCCCGGTAAGCGCGGCATACTGCCGCGCGATGCCCGGACCGCTCACGAAGGTCTCGACGCAGCCCTCGGCCCCGCAGAAACAGCGGGCGCCTGTGGGGTCGATCGGGATGTGACCCCACTCGCCCGCGATGCGATTCCGACCTGTCAGGATCCGCCCGTCGATGACGACGCCACCGCCGCAGCCAGTACCGGCGATCACGCCAAACACGATGCGATGGCCACGGGCGGCCCCAAGGCTCGCCTCGGCGAGGGCAAAGCAGTTGGCATCGTTCTCGATGCGCAGCGGGCGGCCGATGGCACGCGCGAGATCGAGCGCCAGCGGACGGCCGTTCATCACCGTGGTGTTCGAGTTCTTGAGCAAACCGGTAGCTGCCGATACGGCCCCCGGCGTACCCACCCCGAGCGACCATCGGGCATCACCCACAACCTCGAGCATCCGGGCATGCAGGACCACGATGCGCGAGACAATGTGTTCGTAACCTCCATCGGCTTCGGTCGGCATGCGTTCGCGCCATTGCGTGACACCGGCCGCATCGAGCACGACGCCTTCGATCTTGGTGCCGCCCAGGTCGATGCCGAGCCTGTAGTGGACGCCGCTCATGCGCCACGCCACCGGGACGGACCTGCGAGCAGCGGGGATAAGCGGTACGATCGCATGTAGACGAGCCTGCATCGCCGCGCCGATGCAGCACGGCCTTGCAGCACTGTACCAAAGGCGGCCACGGGCCGGCCTTGCGGGCGGTCAGTGCCCGCTCGAGGCGCATCAGCGCAGCCTGCCCCACCGAGGAGATACGAGATGACCCAACGCCTGCCCCGCCTGATCGCGACAGCACTTGGTGCGCTGGGGTTGATCGGCACCTTGAGCCTGATGGCTGGAGCACCTGCGCACGCGCAGTCCTACCCGAACAAGCCGGTGCGATTCATCATTCCATTTCCACCTGGCGGCACCACCGACATCGTCGGACGCGTGGTGGCCGATCGCATCGGCCAGTTTCTCGGGCAACCGCTTGTCATCGAGAATCGGGGCGGCGGTGGCGGCTCGATCGGCGCCGAGGCCGTCGCGCGTGCAACACCCGATGGCTACATCATCGGCATGGCGACGGTGAGCACGATGGGCACGAATCCGGCTACCAGCCGAAGCATCGGCTATGACCCGATGCGCGACTTCCTGCCCATCACCAATCTCGCCGCCGTGCCCAATGTGCTGGCCATCCACCCGGGCGTGCCGGCAAAGAACATGACCGAATTTCTCGCCCTGCTGCGCGCTCAACCCGGCAAGTTGTCCTATGCCACCTCGGGCACCGGTGGCATCGCACACATGATCGGCGAACTGTTCAAGGCCACCACCGGCACCGACCTCGTGCATGTGCCCTACCGCGGCTCAGGGCCGGCCATCAATGACGTGCTGGGCGGACAGGTTCCGGTGCTCTTCGACAACCTGCCCTCGTCGCTCCAGTACATCCAGGCCGGGCGCATGCGTGCACTCGCCGTGGCGACACCGCGGCGACTCGAGGCGCTGCCGACAGTACCGACCTTCGGCGAACTCGGCCTGAAAGACATGAATGACGAGGCCTGGTATGGCCTGGTGGCGCCGGCAAAGACCCCCGCTGACGCGATCCAGAAGCTGCATGCCGCTGCCGTCAAGGCACTGGCACTGCCGGATGTGATCGAACGACTTCAGCAGCAGGGCGCACAGCCGATCGGCAATACCCCCGAAGAATTCGGTCGCCAGATCAAGGCCGAATACGACAAGTGGGTTCGAGTCGCAAGGCAGCAGAACATCCGCCTCGACTGATCAGCCCGGGCCGGCGAGTGCGCGCAGCACCGCCGCCGCGTCGGTCACTGCGGTGACGTTGGCCAGATCGGCAAGGGTGGCTGCATGAATCGCAGGCCGCATCGCGGCGCACCCGTCGGCAATGACAATCGTATGGAAGTCGCGGGTGTGGGCGTCACGCGCAGTCGACGCCACGCCACCGTTGGTGACGATGCCGGTACACAGGAGCGTGGTGATGCGCTCGCGGCGCAGGACATGCTCGAGGCGCGACGCATGAAAGGCCGAGAAGGCCACCTTCTCGACCAGACAGTCGACCAGCGGACCCAGTTCATCGATGACGCGCTGGTCGAATGAACCCGGCGCGAAGGCGCCCTCGCCCAGAAAGGGGCGCAGCGCCTTCAGGTGCGGCGAGATGAGCGAGACCCCGTGCCGACCCGGCGGAATGGTGAACTGCGAGGCCACCACCAGGCCGCCGCGGGCGCGCAAGGCTTCGGCCACGGCGCGAATGATCGGCACCGTCGCCGCAAAGTCGGGGGATGTAGCGCCGCCGCGGGCATAGGCTCCCTCGGGATGCATGAAGCCGTTCTGCATGTCACCGATGAAGAGCGCCGTGGTAGCCGGGTCGAGGGTCTGAAGGTCCATGAGCGATGCCCGTCAGGGCGAGGGAGTAGAATCGGACCCCGATCATGCACCGGAACAGCGCCTCGCAGTGAGACTCGCCATACTCATGCTCGCGCTGTCGGCTGCCAACACCGGCATGAGCCAGCGCATTGCCGAACCCATGCTGCCGCGCCTTGCCGTCGAATACTCGACCTCGGTGCCGGCGGTCGCGATCGTCGTTACCGCGTACGCGCTCGCCTCGGCCATGGCGCAATACGTACACGGTCCGCTCGGCGATCGCTACGGGGCGCTGCGTACCGTGACCCTGCTCACCGGACTTTCCGGGGTTGCCTCCCTCGGTTGCGCCATGGCGGGCAGCCTCGAGGCACTGACTGCGTGGCGCTTTGCCTGCGGATGCTTTGCCTCAGGGAGCATGACGCTGGGCATGGCCTACGTTGCCGATGTCGTACCGCCCGAGCGCCGTCAGACCGTGCTTGCTCGCTTTCTTGCCGGCAGCGTGAGCGGGCAGACCACCGGACCGCTGGTGGGCGGGATGCTCACCGACTTCGTCGGCTGGCGCTCGACCTTCCTGCTGCTCGGTTGCATCTTCATGCTGGTGACCGGCCTGCTCATTGCCACCACGCACCGCCAGTGGACGCCAGGACGCGCCGGCCACCGGCCGCTGCTCTCCCCGGCTCCCTACCTTGCGATACTTCGCACCTCACGCGGGCGCGCCGTCCTGCTGGCCGTATTCACCGAAATGGCGCTCTTTTTCGGTGCCTACACCTTCCTGGGTGCATGGCTGAAGGAACGATTCGATCTGTCCTACACCCTCACAGGACTGATTCTTGCCGGCTTCGGTCTGGGTGGCCTCGCCTACAGCAGTTCGGTTCGCGTGCTGCTCAGGCGCTTCGGGCAACGGGGTTGCGTGCTGATTGGCGGCCTGCTCGGCGGCTCGCTCTACCTCCTCATCCTCATTGCCCCGACCTGGCAATGGGCCGTACCGTGCACGATGGGTATGGGCTTTGCCTTCTACACCATGCACAACACGCTGCAGACACGGGCTACCGAACTCGCACCGCAGGCGCGTGCAACGGCGCTTGCGCTCTTCTCGATGAACTGGGCCGGTGGCCAGGCCATCGGCGCTCTGGTCATGAGCCTGGGGATCAGCGTCGTGGGCTACGCCCCCATGATCGCAACCTTCGCGATCGCGTTCATGGTCTTCAGTCTGGTGCTGCGCGCCCACCTGCATCGGCTCTGACCGGAACGCGCGCACGGTGCTCGCAGATCGATCGCTGCCGCGCTGGCTGCCCGGCGGCAGGACAACGCTTCACCGGGAGCGAGACCCCGGTGCCTCGTAGAGGACCGGGCCCGCCGCCGTACCCAGAATCAGGCAATCGGCACCCCGTCGGGCAAAAAGGCCTGCCGTCACCACGCCAGCCAGGCCCTCGATGGTTGCCTCGAGCGCGACCGGATCTTCGATCGACAGACCCACCACGTCGATCACCAGATTGCCGTTGTCGGTGCGAAAGCCCTCCCGCAGACGCGGTTCGCCCCCCAGGCGCGCCAGTTCGCGCGACACGTAGGCTCGCGCCATCGGGATGACTTCAACGGGCAGCGGAAAGCGGCCGAGACGTTCGACGCGCTTGGATTCATCGGCAATGCAGACGAATCGGGTGGAAGCGGCTGCCACGATCTTCTCGCGGGTCAGCGCACCACCGCCACCCTTGATCATGCGAAAAGCCGCGTCGATCTCATCGGCACCGTCCACATACACGGGCAGGGTATCGACGTCGTTCAGGTCAAAAACACGAATGCCCGCGGCCGCGAGACGGCTGGCCGTGCGCTCCGAACTTGCGACAGCCCCGACCAGGTCGCGTGCGCGCGGGGCGAGCGCATCGATGAAGCAATCGGCCGTAGAGCCGGTGCCGACACCCAGAACGATGCCAGGAGGCACCTGCTTGACCGCCTCGAGGGCAACCATCTGCTTCAACTGCTGGGCATCCATACGGGCATCCTTGAATCAGGCGGGCGCTGCTCGCACCTCGCAGGCCGAGCAGTTCCCTGCAGCAAAGCCGATACAATAGCGCGCATCGACTCGCTTGCCTTGCTTGCCTCGCTTTCGGCAGCGAGCTGCCTTCAGGATCCATCATGCGCCCAGGCCCACTCGCCCCCCTGCAGTGCCGCTGATGCAGGACACCGCGCTCCAGCCCTCGCAACGAGTCCGCGCCCGCGATCTCTTCATGGCCTTCCTGCGGATTGCCGTGGCGGGCGTCGGGGGCGTGCTTCCCCATGCGCAGTACCAACTGGTCGAGCGCGAGCGCTGGCTCACCCAGCGCGAGTTCGCCGATTACCTGAGTGCCGGGCAGCTGCTGCCTGGCCCCAACATCGTCAATGTCGCCATCATGGTCGGCGCGCGCTATCGGGGCCTCACCGGCTCCCTGGCCGGCGTTGCCGGCATGATGGTCGTGCCTTTCTTCTTCGTGATCGGGCTCGCCGCCTTCTACCGCCACTTTGGCGAAGAGCCCTACGTCCGTCAGGTCTTTTACGGCATCTCGGCCGGGGCAGCCGGGCTGATGATCTCGACCGGCGTGAAACTGGCGCGCGCACAGCCCCGGCAAGCGTGGGCGCTCCTTCTGGTCGCCGCGGCATTCGGGCTGGTCGGGCTGGCACGGTTGCCGCTGATTCCGGTCTTGCTCGGACTTGCACCCATCGCCCTGTGGCTTGCATCGCGCACGCCCCCCCCGAGGAAGCCGACATCGTGAGTCTGTCCGTGGACGAACTGTGGTCGTTCGGCGCGCGACTCGCGCTGCTGTCGATGTTCTCGATCGGCGGGGCCAATGTGGTCTTGCCCGAGATCCACCGCCATGTGGTGATGGATCAGCACTGGATGAGCGATGCCCAGTTCGGATCGCTGGTGGCCCTGGCGCAGGCTTCACCCGGACCCAACGTACTCGTCATCGCCGTGCTCGGCTTTCAGCTCGGCGGCATGCTGACGGCAGCATTCACGATGCTCTCGTTCATGACGCCCACCTCGGTGCTCACCTATCTGCTCACGCGCATTCGCGGTGGCGAACGCCACGAACGGATGGTGAAGATCCTCAAACTCGGGCTCTCGCCCCTCACCGCCGGACTGGTGCTTGCCAACGGCTGGATTCTCACCGGCGCAAGTGGCGCCGGCCACGCGGCCTACCCGATCGCACTGGGTGCAGCCGGCCTGGCGCTTGCAACGCGACTCAATCCGGTGTGGGTCATTCTGGGGTGCGGCGTGGTCGGCGCGATCGTGCTGTAGCCGGCGAGACGCGCAAGTCCGACCCGATCAGGGCAGCGAGATGCGACTCGATTCAGTCAGAGCGGCACGTCCTTGAATCACGGCACGCACCGCGCCCCGGACCGGGTTCAGCGCTTCTTTGGCGGCAGGTCGGTACAGACGCCTTCGTAGAATTCGGCCGCCATGCCCACCGACTCCGACACCGTCGGATGCGGGTGGATGGTATGCCCCAGGTCAACGGCATCGGCACCCATCTCGATAGCCAGGGCCACCTCGGCAATGAGGTCGCCGGCCCCCGCACCCACGATGCCGCCACCGATGACGCGATGGGTCGTTTCATCGAAAAGCACCTTGGTGAAGCCCTCGTCACGGCCGTTGGCAATGGCACGGCCCGAGGCCGCCCAGGGGAATCGGCCGACGCTGACCGCAAGACCCTGCGCCTTCGCCTGATCTTCCGTCATGCCGACCCAGGCAATTTCCGGATCGGTGTAGGCCACCGACGGAATCACTCGCGCATCGAAGTGGCGTTTGAGGCCACTGGCCGCTTCGGCTGCCACATGCCCCTCGTGCACGGCCTTGTGCGCGAGCATGGGCTGACCTGCGATGTCGCCGATGGCGAAAATATGCGAGACATTGGTTCTCATCTGACTGTCGACCGCGATGAAGCCGCGGTCACCGATAGCCACGCCGGCCGCTTCGGCACCGATGCGTCGACCATTGGGCACACGCCCAGCGGCGACGAGAACCCGATCGTAGATCTGCGCCCCCCCTTCGGGAGCACCCGGACCCTCGAAGGTCACGCGGATACCCTCGGGCAGCGCTTCGACGGCCGTCGTGCGCGTCTTCAGCATGATGCGATCAAACCGGTGGGCGTTGTACTTCTGCCACACCGCCACCAGGTCGCGATCGGCCCCTGGCATCAAGCCGTCGAGCATCTCGACCACTTCGAGTCGCGTACCCAGCGTCGAGTAGACCGTCCCCATCTCGAGGCCGATGATGCCGCCGCCGATGATGAGCATGCGCCCGGGTACACCGGCGAGCGCGAGCGCACCGGTCGAGTCGATGATGCGCGGATCTTCAGGCACGAAGGGCAGGCGGGTGGGTTGCGAACCGGCGGCGATGATGGCCTGTGCAAAGCGCACGACCTTTTCGCCCTCGGGCGTTGCAACCGCCAGATGATGAGAATCGATGAAGCGACCGGTACCGTGCAGCACGCTCACCTTGCGCATCCTGGCCATGGCCGCAAGCCCCCCGGTGAGACGGCTTACCACCGTGTCCTTCCAACCGCGCAGGCGATCCAGGTCGACCTCGGGTTTGCCGAACACGACACCGTGTTCGGCCAGGTGAGCGGCCTCATCGATGACGCTGGTCACATGCAGAAGCGCCTTGGAGGGAATGCACCCGACATTCAGACACACGCCACCCAGCACCGGGTAGCGCTCGACCAGTACCGTCTTCATGCCCAGATCAGCCGCACGAAAGGCGCCCGAGTAGCCACCAGGCCCGGCACCCAGCACCAGCATCTCGCACTCGATGTCGGCCGAGGGCAACGCCGCGCTCGCCGCGGGCTGCGCTGCCACTGGCCCGGCCGGTGGCGCCGCACTGACCGGCATCGCGGCAGGTGCGGAGGGGGCGGGCGAACCGGGGTCGGGGGACGCGGCCGCAACGGCACTCACGCCTGCGCCAACCGACGCACTGGCTGCCTCGAGTTCGATGATCGGCGTACCCTCGGACACGCTGTCACCGACCTTGACCCGCACCACCGTGACGATGCCCGCCGCCGACGACGGAATCTCCATGGTGGCCTTGTCCGATTCGACCGTGATCAGCGATTGCTCGGCTGCCACGGCATCACCGGGCTTCACCAGCACTTCGATCACGGCAACGGACTTGAAATCGCCGATGTCGGGAACTCTGACTTCGATGCTCATGGTCTAGTCTGCCTCGGGCTTCGGGCCTGCAGCGAGCGCCACGCGCGCCGCAGGGTCACATCACAGAAGGGTGCGACGCATGTCGCCCAGAACCTGCACGAGGAACGCGTTGAAACGCGCTCCGGCGGCACCGTCGATCACGCGATGGTCGTAAGACAACGAGAGGGGCAGCATGAGCCGTGGCTGGAAGGCGCTGCCGTCCCACTGCGGTTTCATCGCCGAACGCGAGACACCGAGAATGGCCACTTCGGGCGCGTTGATGATGGGCGTGAAGCTTGTGCCGCCAATGCCGCCGAGGCTCGAGATCGAGAACGTGCCACCCTGCATGTCGGCCGCCGCGAGTTTGCCTTCGCGCGCACGCGCCGACAGCGTGGTGGTCTCCTGGGCAATCTCGAAGATGCCCTTGCGATCGGCATCGCGAATCACCGGCACCACCAACCCGTTGGGCGTATCGGCCGCAAAGCCGATGTTGAAGTAGCGCTTGTAGACCAGCGAGTCGCCGTCGAGCGAGGCGTTGAACTCGGGATATCGCCTGAGCGCCGCCACGCAGGCCTTGATGATGAAGGCCAGCATCGTGAGCTTCGGGCCCGCCTTGGCATTCTCGCGGTTCAGTTCGACCCGGAAGGCCTCCAGGTCGGTGACGTCGGCCTCATCGTTGCTGGTGACATGCGGAATCATCACCCAGTTGCGTGCCAGGTTGGCACCCGAGATCTTCTTGATGCGCGAGAGCGGCTGCACGTCCACCGGCCCGAACCGCGCAAAGTCAACTTTCGGCCATGGGAGCAGCGACAGGCCCGAACCCTCGCCAGCCACGGGGGCGGCCGGACGGCCTCCTCCCGCCAGGGCCGACTTGACGAAGGCCTGCACGTCTTCCTGCACGATCCGACCCTTGGGGCCGCTACCGGTCACTGCGGTGAGATCGACGCCCAGTTCGCGCGCGAACTTTCGCACCGAGGGGCTGGCATGAGGCAAGGAGGCCGCGGACTGTGGTGAACCCGGCTGCGCCGGGCCACTGGGGAGCGTTGGCGCCTCGGTCATCCGGGCAGACGTGCCCGGCGTGGCCGTGGCCGGGGCCGACGACACCATCAGCGCAGGCGCGGGTGCAGGTGTCGGGGGTGCTGCCACGGGTGCGGCTACGGGTGCGGCCACGGGTGCTGACACCGCCGGTGCCGGGCCCGGTGCGGCGGCATCCGTCGCTTCAACCACCATGATGACGGTGCCCTCGGCCACCTTGTCGCCGGTCTTCACGCGCAGCTCGCGCACGACTCCCGCAGCCGACGAAGGAATTTCCATCGTGGCCTTGTCCGACTCGACCGTGATGAGCGACTGCTCGGCAGCCACGGTGTCACCCGCCTTCACGAGCACTTCGATCACGTCGACCGACTTGAAGTCGCCGATGTCCGGAACCTTGATCTCTGTCATCACGCCCATGACTGCCTCACGCATATGCCGGGTTGGGTTTCTCGGGATCGACACCATACTTCGCGATCGCTTCGGCCACCTTGGCCGGCTTGATGTCGCCCGACTCGACGAGCGAGCGAAGCGCCGCAATCACCACGAAGTGGCGATCAACCTCGAAATGGCAACGCAGCGCAGTGCGGGTGTCCGACCGTCCGAATCCATCGGTACCGAGAACGCGATACGAGCGACCGGCTGGCATGAACGGCCGGATCTGGTCCGCAAAACCCTTGACGTAATCAGAGGCCGCCACCACCGGTCCGCGCGTGCCCTCGAGGCACTGGGTCACCCAGGGAACCTTCGGCGTTTCGGTCGGATGGAGCATGTTCCAGCGTTCGCAATCGAAGCCGTCGCGGCGCAGTTCGTTGAAGCTCGGCGCACTCCACAGGTCGGCTGATACACCCCAATCGGCCTCGAGCAGCGCGGCCGCGGCGATGACTTCCCGAAAGATGGTGCCCGAACCCAGCAGTTGCACGCGCAGCTTGTGTTTCCCACCCTTGGCAAACGCATACATGCCACGCACGATGCCCTCGGCTGCTCCTTCAGGCAGCGCAGGGTGCGTGTAATTCTCGTTCATCACGGTGATGTAGTAGAAGACGTCTTCCTGACCCAGCATGCGGCGCATGCCGTCGTGGATGATCACGCCGAGCTCGTAGGCAAAGGTCGGGTCGTAGGACACGCAGTTGGGAATGAGCCCGGCCATCACCTGGCTGTGCCCGTCCTCGTGCTGCAACCCCTCGCCGTTCAAGGTGGTTCGACCCGCCGTGGCACCCAACAGGAACCCGCGCGCACGCAGGTCGCCCGCCGCCCAGGCCAGGTCGCCGATGCGCTGGAAGCCGAACATCGAGTAGAAGATGTAGAAAGGCAGCGTGATCACACCGCTGTTCGAGTACGAGGTGGCAGCCGCCATCCACGAGGAGAAGGCACCTGCCTCGTTGATGCCTTCCTCGAGAATCTGACCCGCCTTGTCCTCACGGTAGTACATCACCTGATCACGGTCGACCGGCTCGTACTTCTGACCTTCCTGCGAGAAGATGCCCAGCTGGCGAAACATGCCTTCCATGCCGAAGGTACGGGCCTCGTCAGGCACGATCGGAACGATGAGACGTCCGATCTCCTTGTCACGCAGCAAGGCCGTGAGGATGCGCACGAACGCCATCGTGGTCGAGATCTCGCGGCCTTCGGCGGTCGGTTGCAGCACCTGATCGAGCGCCGACAGGGGCGGCACCACGAGATCCTTCGGTGCCTTGCGTCGACGCGCCGGCAGATAGCCCCCCAGCGCCTGCCTGCGCTCATGCAGGTACTTCATCTCGGGCGAATCGGCGGGCGGCGTGTAGAAGGGCAGCGACTCGAGGTCAGCGTCGCTGACCGGGATGTTGTAGCGATCGCGAAACTCGCGAACCGTGGCCACATCGAGCTTCTTCAACTGGTGGGTCGGGTTCTTCGCCTGCCCCTGCTTGCCCAGACCATAACCCTTGACGGTCTTGGCGAGGATGACCGTCGGCTGCCCCTGGTGCGTGGTGGCCGCCGCGTAGGCCGCATAGATCTTGTGGGGATCATGGCCGCCTCGATTCAGGCGCCAGATGTCATCATCAGTCATGCGCGAGACCATCTCGAGCAACTTCGGGTGCTTGCCGAAGAAGTGCTTGCGCACGTAGGCGCCGTCATTGGCCTTGTAGTTCTGGTACTCGCCGTCGACGGTCTCCTCCATCACGCGCTGGAGAATGCCTTCGGTGTCTCGGGCGAGGAGCGGATCCCAGTAACTGCCCCAGAGGAGTTTCAGCACGTTCCAGCCCGCACCGCGGAAGTCGGCTTCAAGTTCCTGGATGATCTTGCCGTTGCCCCGCACCGGCCCGTCAAGGCGCTGCAGATTGCAATTGACGACGAAGATGAGGTTGTCCAGTTTCTCGCGCGCCGCCATGCCGATGGCACCCAGCGACTCGGGTTCGTCCATCTCGCCATCACCGCAGAAGACCCACACCTTGCGCTTGCTCGTGTCGGCAATACCACGAGCGTGCAGGTACTTCAGGTAGCGCGCCTGATAGATGCCCTGAATGGGCCCGAGACCCATCGACACGGTGGGAAACTGCCAGAAATCGGGCATCAGCCACGGATGCGGATAGCTCGACAGGCCCTCCCCGCCCACCTCACGACGGAAGTTGAGCAGCTGCGCCTCGCTGATGCGCCCCTCGAGAAATGCGCGGGCGTAGATGCCCGGCGCCGAGTGGCCCTGGAAGTAGACGAGGTCGCCGCCATGCGACTCGGTCGGCGCATGCCAGAAGTGGTTGAATCCGACACCAAACAGCGTGCCCACCGAGGCAAAGCTCGCGATATGCCCGCCCAGATCGCCATCGCCCTTGTTGGCACGCGCCACCATGACCATGGCGTTCCAGCGGGTGTAGGAGCGGATACGCTCTTCGAGCGCGTAATCGCCAGGCGACTTCACTTCAAGATGCGGCGGGATGGTGTTGATATACGCCGTATTGGCCGAGAAAGGCACGAACGCGCCGGAACGGCGCGCTTTCTCGATCATGCGCTCGAGCAGGAAGTGGGCGCGCTCAGGCCCTTCAAGCTGGAGGACAGCATCGAGGGCGTCGAGCCACTCACGAGTCTCGGTGAAGTCGGGGTCGTTGGCCGCGGACGATTGAGGCAAGGCAGACATGACGGACTCCTCGTTAGGTGACAGGCGGGGTGAGCATCAACCCGCGACATCAGACGGCGACGCAAGACAGCCCCTGACGATTGGCGCCCTGCAGTTCATATTGTAAAATGGCGTTTCACATCGTGCAAACAAGCACCGCATCCCCTGCGCGATGCCTGACGGCGAGGCCCCATACCCCGCGACAGGCTGGTATGGTTGAGAATCGAGCAGGCCGATGGTCAGCGGCATGACCGTCGGGGGGCAAGCGCGGCCCTCACCGACATTGTCCTCGGTATCCTCGACGCCAAACTTAGCAATTCACAGGCCAGCAGAGTACAGCGAATCATGGACGCACTGATCGATGGGGTGGCGCAGGCGAAAGCCGTGCGAGCACGACTGCACGAACGGGTCACGCAACTGCCACGGCGCCCCGGACTGGCCGTCATTGTGGTCGGAAAGAACCCGGCCTCGGCGGTCTATGTGCGGAACAAGATCCGCGCCTGCGAGGAAGTGGGCTTGTTGAGCGAGCAGATCGCGCTGCCGGCCGACGTCAGCGAGGCGGCCCTGCTCGCGCAGATCGACCGCCTGAACGCACGGACCGATATCGACGGCATCCTGGTCCAGTTGCCCCTGCCTCCCCACATTCCGGTGCAATCCACCATTGACCGGGTGGCCGCGGCCAAGGATGTCGATGGGCTGCACACGCACAATCTTGGTGCCCTGCTCACCGGTTTACCCGCCGTCATACCGTGCACCCCCGCTGCGGTGATGGCATTGCTCGACGCCATCGACTGCCCGGTTCGCGGGCGCGAAGTCGTGGTCGTCGGTGCCAGCAACGTGGTTGGCAAACCGGTGGCGCTGCTTCTGCTCCAGCGCGGCGCGACCGTCACGGTGTGCAATTCGAAGACGGTCGACCTGGCCGCGTGCACACGACGAGCCGACATTGTGGTTGCCGCGGCCGGCCGGCCAGGCCTCGTCACGGGTGCGATGCTCAAACCGGGCGCGGTCGTCATCGATGTAGGCATCAACCGCCTGCCCGACGGCAAGCTTGCGGGCGACGTCGACTTCGCCTCGGCGTGCCCGGTCGCAGCACACATTACGCCGGTGCCGGGCGGCGTCGGTCCGATGACGGTTGCCATGCTGGTCGCCAACACGGTCGCTGCTGCCGAACGCACCCTGGGCATCACGCCCCAGCCCTGAACCCTCCCTGCCCCACGACCTTTCGCGATCCGACTCGATGAACCCACTGCTCGATCTCTCAGGACTACCGCGCTACGACAGCGTGCAACCCGGCCATATCACCGACGCGGTCGATCAACTGCTTGCCCAGAGCCGCGCGCTGGTCGAGCAACTCACCGCGCCCGCAGCACCCGTGAACTGGGCGGAACTCATCGACCCCCTGGCAGCTGCGGGCGAACGCCTGGGCCGCGCCTGGGGTGTCGTATCGCATCTGCACTCCGTCATGGACAGCCCCGAATTGCGCGAGGCATACAACGAAAATCAGCCGAAGATCGTCGAGTTCTATACCGAACTGGGGCAGAACCTGGCCCTCTTCGATCGGTACAAGGCGCTGGCGGCATCGCCCGAGTTCGCCGGCTTGAGCGCGACCCGACGACGCATTCTCGAACACGAGATTCGCGACTTCCGCCTCTCCGGCGCCGAACTGGCAGAAGCCGACAAGCCACGCTTTGGCGAGATCCAGGCCGAACTTGCGCAGCTGTCGACCCGGTTCTCGGAGAACGTGCTCGACTCGACCCGCGCATTCGCGCTCTACCTGTCCGATGCCGCGTCACTGGCGGGCATTCCGCCCGATGAGCAGGCAGCGCTGGCCGAAGCGGCGAGCCGCGAGGAAAAGACCGGCTACAAGATCACCCTGCAGATGCCCTCATACCTGCCGGTGATGCAATACGGTGACAATCGTGACCTGCGCGCGGCGCTCTATCGCGCGTATGGCACCCGCGCCTCCGATCAGTACGCAGCAGCCATCGAGGCCGCGTTTGAAACCGAACGCCGCTTGAACGGGGCCGGCACGGCCCGAGAGACGCCCGATTGCAGCGCGTGGGACAACGGCGCCCTCATCGATGACATCGTTCGCCTGCGTGCCGAGGAAGCGCGCATGCTCGGATATGCCAGCTTCGCCGAACTCTCGCTCGTGCCCAAGATGGCCGACACGCCCCCCGAGGTGCTCGCCTTCCTGCGCGACCTTGCGCGCCGCGCGCGCCCGTTTGCGGAGCGCGATGTGGCGGAGTTGCGCGAGTTTGCCCGCACGACACTGGGCATCGATGACCTGCAGCCCTGGGATGTCGCCTACGCCTCCGAGAAATTGCGCAGCGCCCGATATGCATTCTCGGAGCAGGAAGTGAAGCAGTACTTTCCGGAGCCGCGGGTCTTCGAAGGCATGTTTCGCGTCGTGCAATCGATCTACGATGTGCGCATCGACGTCGATACGGCCCCGGTCTGGCACCCCGACGTGCGGTTCTTCCGCATCAGCCGCCCCGACGGCTCGCTGGTGGGTCAGTTCTACCTCGACGCCTACGCGCGCGATTCGAAGCGAGGCGGCGCCTGGATGGACGAGGCACGTTCACATCTGCGCAAGGGCGAGGCCGTACAGACGCCCGTGGCCTACATGGTGTGCAACTTCGCGGCCCCGGTCGGCGACAAACCCGCGCTCCTCACCCACGATGACGTGATCACGCTCTTTCACGAGTTCGGTCACGCCCTGCACCACCTGATGTCCCGGGTACCCGACATCCAGGTGTCGGGCATCCACGGCGTGGAGTGGGATGCGGTCGAACTGCCCAGCCAGTTCATGGAAAACTTCTGCTGGGAGTGGGATGTGCTCCAGCACATGACCGCTCATGTCGACTCGGGTGAACCCCTGCCGCGGTCACTCTTCGACCGTATGCTCGCCGCGCGCAACTTCCAGGCCGGCATGCAGGCCCTGCGTCAGGTAGAATTCTCGCTCTTCGACCTGCGACTCCACTTCGATGGCGCCGGCAAGGGCGTGCAGGCCCTGCTCGCCGAAGTACGCGACGAGGTCGCGGTGATGGTACCGCCGGCCTGGCATCGCTTCGCGCAGAGCTTTTCGCACATCTTCGCCGGCGGCTATGGCGCGGGCTACTACAGCTACAAGTGGGCCGAAGTCCTCTCGGCAGACGCCTACAGCCTGTTCGAGGAAACTGGCGTGCTCGACCCGGCGACTGGCGCACGATTCCGGGACGAGATTCTTGCCGTCGGTGGCAGTCGCCCCGCCATCGAATCATTCAAGGCCTTCCGTGGCCGCGCCCCGACGGTGGATGCGCTCCTGCGCCACAGCGGGATGGTTGATACCGTCGCCGCATGACATGACCTGGTACCGCCTGCTCGCTGCGGCCACACTGACCACAAGTCTGTTCGCCGGTCTGGTCGCGGCCGCCGCACACGCCGACGAGGCACCGGTACGCATCGGACGCAGCACCTGGCGCTGGGTCGATGCAGCCGGGGCCGTGCACTATGGTGATCAGCCCCCGGCTGGCACCCGTGCCAGCAACGTGAAGCTGCAGCCAAGCATCGTCGAGACGAGTGCGGGCGACTTCGCCACAAGCGACGCCGCACGCAAGTTTCCGGTGGTCTTCTACACCGCCCCCGCATGCGCCGAAACCTGCGACCGCGTTCGACGGTGGCTGCGCGAGCGCCGCATTCCAATGCGCGAGATCGCCGTGACCACTGCCGAGCAGATCCAGGCGCTCCGTGAAGCCTCGGGCGGCAATGCCGTGCCGGTGGTCACGGTAGGTCGACAGGCCCTCACGGGATTCGACCCCGACCAGATGTCTGGCATTCTGCGCGGCGCAGGCTACCCCCTTGCAAGCCTCGCGCCCCCTGCAGGCGCCCCTCCATCCAACCCGGACAACCCATGAAGCTTGCCACCTGGAATGTCAATTCGCTGAAGGTACGACTGCCGCACCTGCTCGAGTGGCTCGATCGCACCCGGCCCGACTGCGTGTGCCTGCAGGAGCTGAAGATGGAGACTGCGGCGTTTCCGCATGAGGCCATCGAAGCTGCGGGCTACACGGCCAGTGTGAACGGCCAGAAGACCTACAACGGGGTAGCGATACTGACACGCATCGAAGCAGCCGATGTGCTGCTCGACATTCCGGGACTGGATGATCCGCAGCGTCGGGTTGTCACGGCCACGATCGGGGGGGTGCGCGTGATCTGCGCCTATGTGCCCAACGGCCAGGCAGTGGGTACCGACAAGTACGAGTACAAGCTGCGCTGGCTCGATGCGTTCACCCGCTTCGTTGGCGACCAGATGCAGGCCCACCCGCAACTGGCCGTCCTCGGCGACTACAACATCGCCCCCGAGGACCGCGACGTCCATGATCCGGTGGCCTGGGCCGGCCAGGTGCTCTGCAGCGAGCCCGAACGCACGGCGTTCCAGCGGCTGCTCGGACTGGGGCTTGCCGACAGCTTTCGCCTGTTCGATCAGCCGGAGAGGTCATTCACCTGGTGGGACTACCGGATGAACGGCTTTCGGCGCAATCTGGGCGTTCGGATCGACCATGTGCTGCTCTCGCCCGCCCTGGCAGCGCGCTGCACCGGATGCGCCGTCGACCTCGAACCACGACGGCAGGAGCGGCCCTCGGATCACGCTCCCGTCACCGCCGAACTGACCTGCCCCCGAGACCCGACCCCGATCCCGGCGCAACCTCAGTCGATGCGTGCGTAGGCCGGCAAGGTCAGAAACTCGACGTACTCCCCCGTGGTGATCTCATCGAAGAGTTCGGCGGCACGCCCGTAATGACCACGCGCCCAAGCCGCCTCGCCCACGATGGGCCGGATCTTCACCAGTTCATCGGCCAGCAACGCACGAAACAGGGGCACGTCTACCTTGCGCCCGTCGTCGAGCACGCCTTTGGGAGAGCGGATCCACTGCCAGATCTGTGATCGCGAGATCTCGGCGGTCGCTGCGTCTTCCATCAGGTTGTAGACCGGCACGCAGCCATTGCCACCGAGCCACGCACCCAGGTACTGGATGCCCACCGAAATGTTGTTGCGCACACCCGACTCGGTAATCGGCGAGGCGGGCCGAAAGTCGAGCAGACTGGCCGCATCGATCGTCACGTCGGGGCGTTGGCGACTGTACTGGTTGGGGCCCGGCATGTGCTCGTCGAAAACGGCCTTCGCCACCGGGACAAGTCCCGGATGGGCGACCCAGGTGCCGTCACAACCATCCGTCACCTCACGCAACTTGTCGGCACGTACCTTGGCGATGGCCGCCTCATTGGCAACCGGGTCGTTCTTGATGGGAATCTGCGCGGCCATGCCACCCATGGCGGGCGCACCGCGACGATGGCAGGTCTTCACAAGACCCAGGGCATAGGCACGCATGAACGGCGCGAGCATCGTCACTTCGGCGCGATCGGCCAGACAGAAGTCCGGATTCGACCTGAACTTCTTGATGCACGAGAAAATGTAGTCCCAGCGACCGATGTTGAGGCCGGCCGAATGATCACGCAGTTCCCACAGGAACTCGTCCATCTCGAACGCTGCAACGACGGTCTCGATCAGGCATGTGGCCTTGATCGTTCCATGGCGCAGACCGAGCACGCTCTCGGACTCGTTGAAGATGTCATTCCACAGACGGGCCTCGAGGTGGGACTCCATCTTGGGCAGGTAGAAGTAAGGCCCCGAGCCACGCGCCACGAGTTCGGCAGCGTTATGAAAGACAAACAAGCCGAAATCGAACAACCCGCCAGCCATCACCTGGCCATCGACGCGCACATGCTTTTCGTCCAAATGCCACCCGCGCGGGCGGGGCAGCAGCACGGCGGTCTTTTCGTTCAGCACATACTGCCGGCCATTCTGCTCGAGGGTGATGGTGCGACGCACGGCATCGCGCAGATTGATCTGCCCGTCGACCATGTTGTGCCAGGTCGGGCAGTTTGCATCCTCGAAATCGGCCATGAAGGTCGATGCGCCGCAGTTGAGCGCATTGATGACCATCTTGCGATCGGTAGGCCCGGTGATCTCGACACGCCGATCGAGCAGATCGTGCGGCTGGGGAGCAATGGTCCACTCGGTGGCCCGGATGTGTGCCGTCTCGGGCAGAAAATCGGGCATCACCCCCGCATTGAAACGCGTCTGACGGGCATCGCGCAGCGCGAGCAGTTCTCGCCGTCGCGCATCGTGTGCCCGATGAAGACGTGCAAGGAAGGCCAGTGCCTCAGTCGTCAATATCTCGGCAAAAGCAGGCGTGATCGGTGCATCGACCGCCACACCCTCAGGCATCTTCACCAGCGCCATTGCATTGCTCATCGGGGCCCCCCTGGCCATGGTTGGACGGGAATCCAAGCGTTCGCTATCACTTGTCGATAGCCCCTGCCATGCTACAGATCCTGCGGCTTTGCTGTCAGGCGCTCGTCACGCTTCCAGCACCGGAACGGGCGCGGCCTCACCGTCGAGCTCGAGTTCCTGAATCTTCCGAGTGATGGTGTTGCGGCCGATACCGAGCAACTGAGCCGCCTCGATCCGACGTCCGGAGGTATGCGCGAGCGCCTTGCCGATGAGAATCGCCTCGAAGCGACGCGTCAGCCGGTCCATCAGATCACGCTCACCGCGTACCAATGCCGACTGCACTTCACGGGCAAGCACCTGGGTCCAGTCTGCATCGGCGGCAACCCGCGGCATGGCCCGCAACTCAGGGGGCAGATCCTTGATGTCGACCATCTGCCCGGGTGCCATCACGGTCAGCCAGTGACAGACGTTTTCCAGCTGGCGGACGTTACCCGGCCAATCGAAACCAGCCAGAAATGCGGTCGACTCGTCGGTAAGGCGCTTGGGCTCGACACCGAGTTCACGCGCGCTGCGCGCCAGAAAGTGTCGGGCCAGCACCGGTACGTCCTCAGCACGCTCGTGCAAGCTCGGGATGCGCAGGCGAATCACGTTCAACCGGTGATACAGATCCTCGCGAAACCCACCCTCTCGCACCCGCTGCTCGAGGTCCTGATGCGTTGCGGCAATCACCCGCACGTTGGCCCGCAAGGGCGCGTGGCCACCCACACGATAGAAGTGACCGTCGGAGAGCACGCGCAACAGGCGGGTCTGGAGATCGGCCGGCATGTCGCCGATCTCGTCCAGAAACAGCGTACCCCCCTCGGCCTGCTCGAAACGCCCACGACGCAAGGTCTGAGCGCCGGTGAAGGACCCCCGCTCGTGCCCGAAGAGTTCCGACTCGAGGAGATCCTTGGGCATCGCAGCCGTGTTGATGGCCACGAAGGGTTTGGCCGCACGTGGGCTATGGCGGTGCAGCGCGCGAGCAACCAGCTCTTTTCCGGTGCCCGACTCGCCGGTGATCAATACCGTGGCACTGGATTGACTGAGCCGGCCGATGCCGCGAAACACGTCCTGCATCGAAGCAGCCTGACCAATGATCTCGGTGAGTACCGGCTCGGCCTCGACAGGCAATTCGCCGCGGGTACTTTCATCGATGGCGCGCCGGATGAGGTCGACGGCCTGGTCGACATCGAAGGGCTTGGGCAGGTACTCGAACGCCCCCCCCTGGAAGGCGGATACGGCCGAATCCAGATCGGAGTAGGCGGTCATGATGATGACCGGCATGGTGGGGTGAGCCGCCTTCACATGGGTGAGCAGCTCGATGCCCGATTTGCCGGGCATGCGGATATCGGAAACCAGCACCTGCGGCGAGCGCGTTTCGAGCGCAAGCATCGCGTCCTGGGCGTTCTCGAAGCTCTCGAACTCGATGCCCTCGCGCCCGAGGGTCTTCTCGAGTACCCAGCGAATCGATCGGTCATCATCAACTACCCAGACTGGCTTCATGCGTCACCCCATGCGTGAAATGCGCGCGCTGCACCGCTTGATCTGGCTCACACCGGATGGGTGAGCACGCCTCGCGGCGAGGCGTATTGCTAACGGACTGCTGCCCTGCTACCGATCGGCAGAAGGCAACGAAACACCGTCCGCCCGGGCTCGCTCTGGCACTCGATCATTCCCAGGTGGTGCTGGATGAATGTCTGCGCCAGGGTGAGTCCGAGGCCGGTACCCCCTTCACGGCCCGATACCAGCGGATAGAAGATGCGATCGACCATCTCGGTCGGAATTCCGGGTCCGTTGTCGATGACTTGCAAATCTAATGCCAGCCGATGGCGTTCTCGCGCGATCGTTGCACCCCAGGCGATGCGCGTGCGCAAGGTAATCTGACCCGAGCCACCGAACGATTCGAGCCAGCCCGCGCCTGCCGGCCCGAGAAGTGCCTGTGCCGCGTTGCGGGTGACATTGAGCACCGCCTGGATCAACTGTTCGCGGTCACCTTCGATGTCAGGCAAGCTCGTGTCGTAGTCGCGCCGGATGCGGATGCCTCGAGGAAATTCGGCCAGTACCAGACTGCGCACCCGCTCGCAGACCTCGTGAATATTGACCCCGGCAAAGGTGGGGACCCGATGCGGGGTCAGCAGACGCTCCATCAGGACCTGCAACCGGTCGGCTTCCTTGATGATCACCTGCGTGTATTCGCGAAGATCGGGTCGATCGAGTTCGTGCTCGAGCAGTTGCGCCGAACCGCGTAATCCCCCCAGCGGATTCTTGATCTCGTGCGCCAGGTTGCGAATGAGTTCGCGGTTGGCCTGACTCTGGGTGAGTTGCAGGGCTTCGCGCTCGATCCGGACCTGCTGCTCGATCTTGCGCAATTCGAGCAGCACGCTGGCCTCGGACATGTCGACCGGAGAGCCGAGGCAATTGACGTGGAGAGGTTCGCGGTTGACGCGCAACAAGCGCACATCGTTGTCCCAGAACCCGCGCTCCGCATCGATCGTGGCCCGCAACTGGTCTTCAAGCCCTTTCATCTCGGAAAAGAGGGTGGGAAAGACCACCCCGACGAGCGCCCGTCGTGACAAGCCCAGAAGGGTTTCCGCGGCCACATTGGCATCGCGGATCACCAGACGCCGATCCAGCAGGAGAACAGCGGTCGCCAGCAGGTCGACGCTCGCACCGAGGAGGCGATCGCTCATGCGAACACCCCCGCATCGGTCACTTCAGCCGACCCACCTCGCGCTCGAGGGCATCGATGTTCTTCAAACGCTCGGTGACAGCGTCCTGAAAGGGCTTCAGCCGGTCGAGGACGCGTTGATAGTTCCGCTCGTCGCCCGAACGAATCGACTCCTGCTCGGACAACATCTCGCGTGCCCGCGCCAGTGCAGCCTGTTCGTTCTTCAGTTCGTCCTCGAGAATGCGGCGTCGTGCATCTTCGCGCGATCGCTGCCCGAGGGCGTCGCCCGATCCCGTCTGCGCTGCACTCGCAGGCGCCCGTACGGTCGGCGCGCCGGACGGTGCCACCATGATCTCTCGGGTCACGATGCTGCATTGCTGGCCTGCCGTATCGGAAGCGACATTGGTATAACGGGCATGGCCCGAACTGTCGATGCAGCGCCACACCGTGCCGGTGGAGGCACCCGCGCCCATCTGCGCCATGGCGCCAGGTCCAAAGAGCAGGCCTACCGATGGCAACACCCACCCCATCGCGCGCGAGGCTGCGCGCGACACATCCTGCAGGGCCTGAGCGGGGCGAGCGACCATCAATCGACCAAAGGGCGGGGGCGCGGTCGGACCAGCCGACTGCGCTCGCACCGGGCAGGGCGACAACCCCGTCGCCCTGCGGTGCGAGCCGCGCCATCCCGGCTCAGAGTGAGTAGTACAGGTCGAACTCGACCGGGTGAGTCGTCATGCGGAAGCGGGTCACCTCCTGCATCTTCAGTTCGATGTAGGCATCGATGAAGTCGTTGGTGAACACGCCCCCACGGGTCAGGAACTCGCGGTCGCGGTCGAGGTAATCGAGCGCCATGTCAAGCGACGAACAGACGTTCGGCACCTTCTTGGCTTCCTCGGGCGGCAGGTCGTAGAGGTTCTTGTCGATCGGATCGCCAGGATGAATCTTGTTCTGAACGCCGTCGAGACCGGCCATCAGCATCGCCGAGAAGGCGAGGTAGGGATTCGCTGTGGGATCGGGGAACCGCACCTCGATGCGACGAGCCTTGGGGCTGTTCACGTAGGGAATGCGGATCGATGCCGAGCGGTTCCGCGCCGAGTAGGCGAGGTTGATCGGCGCCTCGAAGCCGGGGACCAGTCGCTTGTAGCTGTTGGTTCCCGGGTTGGTGATCGCATTCAGCGCGCGGGCATGCTTGATGATGCCGCCGATGTAGTACAGGGCGAACTCCGACAGACCCGCGTAGCCGTTGCCGGCAAAGAGGTTGGTGCCGTCCTTCCAGACCGACTGGTGCACGTGCATGCCCGAACCGTTGTCACCGACGACGGGCTTCGGCATGAAGGTCGCGGTCTTGCCGTAGCCTGCCGCCACCATCTGCACCGTGTACTTGAGGATCTGGTTCCAGTCGGCGCGCTTCACCAGGCTGTTGAAGACGGTACCGATCTCGCACTGTCCGGGCGCGGCCACTTCATGGTGGTGCACCTCGACTTCAACACCTTGCTGCTCGAGCGCAAGGCACATGGCGTTGCGGATGTCCTGCAGCGAGTCGATCGGGGGCACGGGGAAGTATCCCCCCTTCACTGGCGGACGGTGGCCCATGTTGCCGCCTTCAAACGACTTGCCGGTCGACCAGGGTGCCTCTTCCGAATCGATTTTCACGAAGCAACCCGACATGTCGACGTTCCAGGTCACCGAATCGAAGATGAAGAATTCGGGTTCCGGACCGAAGTAGGCTGCATCACCGATGCCGGTCGACTTCAGGTAAGCCTCGGCACGCTTGGCGAGCGAACGCGGATCGCGCTCATAGCCCTTGCCGGTCGACGGCTCGATCACGTCGCAGGAGATGTTGAGCACCGCCTCGTCGCTGAACGGGTCCATGCGCGCCGAATCGGCATCGGGCATGAGCAGCATGTCGGAGGCTTCGATGCCTTTCCAGCCCGCGATCGACGAGCCGTCAAAGGCGTGACCCGAATCGAACTTGTCCTGGGTGAACTGCTTCGCCGGCACCGAAACGTGCTGCTCCTTGCCCTTGGTATCGGTGAAACGAAGGTCGACGAATCGAACCTCGTTGTCCTTGATCATTTTCAGTACGTCGGCGTCAGACAGTGCCATGAACAGGCTCCTTTGCTTGGGGGGATCAGGCTGCAGATTGGGTCACGCTGGAGATTCGAAGCAGGCGAAGGCAAGCCGATGCCGCGACTGGTCAACGCCATGACGGCATGATCTGACGCAGGAACTGTGCCAATGACCGCGTGCTCCTCGGGTACCCAGAGAAGCCTCACCGGTCTGTCACACCGCACTCGCACCGACATTGTGCACAAAATGACTCGATAGCGCCAATGTGGTGCACTCCGGGCGCTCGATATGGTGCAACCGGCCCCACTGCTTGCAGACCCGATCCGCTCGTTATACTGGCCCGCTTATCTTCGCGGAGCCATCGGCCATGACTTCTCCAGAAAACCTGATCGAGCAAGCGCGCGCGGCCGCGCAAAGCCAGTCACTGCCTTTCGCAGGCGCTCTGTCGCCTGCCGCCGCACAGGCGCTGCGCGAGTCGATGCCGGCCGCGATTCTCGTCGATGTTCGCACCCGCGCCGAATGGGCCTATGTCGGACGTGTGCCCGACGCCATCGAAATCGAATGGAATCAATATCCTTCGGGGCGTAACCCGGACTTTGCAGCGCAACTGCTCGCCGCGATTCCGGATCGCACGCGCCCGGTCCTGTTCCTGTGCCGCAGCGGCGGTCGATCGGCTGCCGCGGCGCAAGCCGCCACCGAACTCGGGTACACCCTCGCCATCAACGTGCTCGAAGGCTTCGAGGGCGATCTGGACGCGGCCAGCCACCGCAATTCGGCCGGGGGCTGGCGCAAGGCGGGGCTGCCCTGGATGCAGAACTGACCCTGCGCCACGCGATTCCCGGACGCCTGCCAGCCGCGTGCCGCGGCTCACCCTGCCACCTCGAAAACGACAAGGACGCATCACCATGATCGAACCCGCCCGCGGCACCCGCGGCATGGCCGTGGCCCCACATGGACTGGCCGCACAAGCCGCACTCGCGGTTCTACGCGACGGTGGCAATGCTGTCGAGGCCATGATCAGCGCAGCATCGACCATCGCGGTGGTCTATCCGCACATGAATTCGATCGGCGGCGACGCCTTCTGGCTGATATCAGTACCGGGCGAGCCGGTACGCGCCATTGATGCGTGCGGTGCGGCCGCCGGGGCCGCGTCGGTTGCAGCCTATGCCGAGCAAGGCATCACGGGCTCGATTCCCTTTCGAGGTGGCCCTGCCGCACTCACCGTGGCCGGCACGATCTCGGGCTGGGACCTCGCGCACCAGTTCTCGACCACAGCGCTGGCGGGGCGACTGCCCCTGACCCGGCTTCTGGCCGATGCGATCCACTACGCCTCGGCCGGGGTACCGGTAACCCGCAGTCAGAACGCCAACACCCGCAGCAAGCTCGATGAGCTGCGCAATATCCCGGGCTTCGCCCAGGCATTCCTCGTCGATGACCAGGTGCCGGCCACCGGGAGCCTGTTTCGACAGCCGCGCATGGCCGCAACCCTCGACCATCTCGCGCGGGTCGGGCTCGATGACTTCTACCGTGGCGACCTGGGTGCATCGATGGCTCGCGACCTCGAGACTGCAGGCAGCCCCTTGCGCCGGGACGACCTGACCGCTCACCGCGCCCACTGGCGTACGCCGCTCGAACTCGCCCATTCGGCGGGCACGGTCTACAACATGACGCCGCCCACCCAGGGCCTCGTGTCGCTCCTCATCCTCGGGATGCTCGACCGCCTGGGCGCCGCCGGCATGGATCCGCTCGGTGCCGACTTCGTGCATGCCGCCGTCGAATCGATCAAGCAGGCCTTCCGGATCCGTGACCGACACATCACCGACCCGGCCCACATGAAGGTGCTGCCGCAGACCTTCCTCGAGCCGGGTGCGCTCGACACCCTGACGGCCGCCATCGACATGGGTGTTGCTGCGCCCTGGGGCCGTGGCAAGGGGCCGGCCGACACGATCTGGATGGGCGTGATCGACGACGAAGGCCGCGCCGTGAGTTTCATCCAGAGCATCTACCACGAGTTCGGTTCGGGCATCGTGCTGCCGACTTCGGGGGTCAACTGGCAGAACCGCGGCTGCAGTTTCTCGCTCGACCCGGCTGCACTGAACCCGCTCGAACCCGGGCGCAAGCCCTTTCACACCCTCAACCCGGCGCTTGCCCGGCTGAGCGACGGGCGCACCATGGTGTACGGCAACATGGGCGGCGATGGCCAACCGCAGACACAGAGTGCCGTCTTCACCCGTACCATCCTCCAAGGGATGACACCCCAGGCGGCGATCAGCGCCCCGCGCTGGCTCCTCGGGCGTACCTGGGGCCGTGCCAGCGAATCACTCAAGCTCGAGTCGCGGTTTGCCCCTGCCGTCGTCGAGGAACTGCGCCGCCGCGGACACGATGTGGAACTGCTGGGCGAGTACGACGAAACGGTCGGGCATGCCGGGGCAATCGTGCGTCACCCGGATGGTGCGCTGGAGGGCGGCGCTGATCCGCGCAGCGACGGCTGCGTCGCAGCCTGGTGATATCGGCACGTTGTCAGGGGTGATGGCCGGGCCCGGATGGAGCCTGCGAACAAGGCCCGCCAGACCGATCCGGCGGCCAGCCGGGCTCAGTTGGCCGTCCAGTTCACCCAGCCCAGCCAGCCCGTCGTGATCACCACCAGCCCGAAGGCAATGCGATACCAGGCAAACGGCTTGAAGTCGTGGGTCGCAATGTAGCGCAGCAGCCAGCGCACGCACAGGAACGCCGACACGAAGGACGCGACGAGCCCTACCGTCCAGACCGGCAGGTCGGCGGCTCCCAGCAACGCGCGATTCTTCCAGGCGTCCCAGGCGCCCGCCGCCAGCAGGGTGGGCACGGCCAGAAAGAACGAGAACTCGGTGGCGGCCTGTCGCGACAGACCGAAGAGCATGCCGCCGATGATGGTGGCACCCGAACGCGAGGTGCCCGGCACGAGCGCAAAGGCCTGCGCACAGCCCACCTTGAAGGCGTCGAGCAGGCCCATGTCATCGACCGTGGCGACCCGAACCGGTCGCGCGGTACGGCGTTCAACCCAGAGAATGACCAGACCACCGACGATGAAGGCGAGTGCAACCGGCAAGGGACGAAACAGGTTGGCCTTGATCACCCGTCCGAAGGCGAGGCCCAGAAGAGCCGCCGGCAGGAACGCCACCGCGAGGTGGAGCACGAATCGGCGTGCCGCAGGGTCGCTGGCAAGGCCGGTCGCGAGCCGCGCGAAGCGAACCCGGTACTCCCAGACGATGGCAAGCATGGCACCCGCCTGGATCACGACCGAAAAGACCTTCGCCTTGTCATCGTCGAAGCCAAGGAGGTCGCCCGCCAGAATGAGATGCCCGGTGCTCGAGATCGGCAGGAACTCGGTGAGACCTTCGACCACGCCCATCACGAGTGCTTTCAGCAGCAGCAGGACATCCATCAGATCAGGGCTCTCTGGAGGGCGGATTCAGCGGCGTCCGCGATCATTCGGGTTTGACATGCGCGTCGCGGGCAATCCTGGCGTAGCGAGGAATATCGGCCTTCATCACCTCGAGATACTGCTCGGGCGTGCTGCCGGCAGGGTCGACACCCATCACGTTCAGGCGCTCGCGAACGACCTGCGGATCAAACACGATGCGGCGGATCTCGGTGCTCAGTCGCTCGACGATCGGCCGTGGTGTACCGGCGGGCGCCAGCACACCGAGCCAGATGTCGATCGAGAACCCGGGCAAGCCTCCCGCCTCGGCGATGGTCGGCACGTCGGGGAGCACCGAAAAGGTGTGGTCGGCACTCACGCCCAGCGCCCGCAACTTGCCGCTGCGAATATGCGGCAACAGCGTGTTGACGGCACCGATCGTCACCGTGATCTCGTTGGCGAGAAGCGCCGGCACGATCTGCGCAGCGCCCTTGTAGGGCACGTGAACCATGTCGATGCCGGTCATCGACTTGATGAGTTCGGCTGACAGATGATGGGGCGTGCCGATACCGGCGGTACCGTAACTCACCTTGCCCGGGTTGGCCCTCACATAGGCAATGAATTCCTTCACGGAAGTGACCGGCAAGCTGCTGTTGACCGTCATCACGAAGGGCACCGTGGCCACCAGCGACACCGGTTCGAAGTCCTTGATCGGATCGTAGGGAAGTTTCGCGAAGAACGACAGATTGATCACGTGCGTATTGGACGAGAGCAGCAGCGTGTAGCCATCGGGCGCCTGACGGGCCACATACTCGGTACCCACATTGCCTCCCGCCCCGGGCTTGTTCTCGACCACGACCGGCTGGCCCAGCACGGCAGGCAAGCGTTCGGCCAGAATGCGGGCCATGAGGTCGTTGGATCCGCCCGTGGTCAGCGGCACGATCATGCGGATCGGACGTACGGGCCAGGCCGACTGACCCTGCGCCGGCAAGGCCAGCGCAGCGAGCCCGAGGCAGGTCGCGAACGACCTCAGGACTCGTGCAAGGCACGACCGGTGGCCGTGCCCCGACGGCGGCTCGATGCGGTGTCTCATGACGGTTGTCTCCTTGTGGGTGGTCTTGTGCGCCACGCCGACCGCAGCCCCACCTCGGGGGGCTGCGGTCGATTGCTGCAAGTCAGCTGCCGCAGGGTCGGTCGATCAGGCGCGGTGGTAGATCTGCGCGCCCTTCGCGACGAACTCGACCGACTTCTCCTCCATGCCGCGCTCGAGCGCTTCCTTCTCCGACACGCCCTGACTGGCTGCGTACTCGCGCACGTCCTGGGTGATCTTCATCGAACAGAAGTGCGGACCGCACATGGAACAGAAATGCGCCACCTTGGCACCGTGCTGTGGCAGGGTGGCGTCATGAAAGAGGCGGGCCGTATCGGGGTCGAGCCCGAGGTTGAACTGGTCTTCCCAGCGGAACTCGAAACGCGCCTTCGAGAGCGCGTTGTCGCGGATCTGTGCGCCCGGATGGCCCTTGGCGAGGTCGGCCGCATGCGCTGCCACCTTGTAGGCCATGATGCCGTCCTTCACGTCCTTCTTGTCGGGCAGCCCGAGGTGTTCCTTGGGCGTCACGTAGCAGAGCATTGCGGTGCCATACCACCCGATCTGCGCTGCACCGATCGCACTGGTGATGTGGTCATACCCGGGGGCGATGTCGGTGGTGAGCGGCCCGAGCGTGTAGAAGGGAGCCTCGTGACATTCGCGCAACTGGATGTCCACGTTCTCCTTGATCATCTGCATCGGCACATGACCCGGGCCTTCGATCATCACCTGGACATCGTGCTTCCAGGCCACCTGGGTCAGTTCGCCCAGCGTGCGCAGTTCGCCCAGTTGCGCCTCGTCATTGGCATCCCAGATCGAGCCGGGGCGCAGCCCGTCGCCGAGCGAGAAGCTCACGTCGTAGGCGGCCATGATGCGGCAGATGTCCTCGAAGTGCGTGTAGAGGAAGTTCTCCTTGTGATGGGCCAGACACCACTTGGCGAGAATCGAACCACCCCGCGACACGATGCCGGTCATGCGGTTGGCGGTGAGCGGCACGTAGCGCAGCAGAACGCCGGCGTGAATCGTGAAGTAGTCGACACCTTGCTCGCACTGCTCGATCAGCGTATCGCGGAAGATCTCCCAGGTGAGGTCCTCGGCCTTGCCGTTGACCTTCTCGAGGGCCTGGTAGATCGGTACCGTGCCGATCGGCACCGGCGAATTGCGGATGATCCACTCGCGCGTCTCGTGGATGTTCTTGCCCGTGGACAGATCCATCACGGTGTCGCCACCCCAGCGGATCGACCAGGTCATCTTCTCGACCTCTTCGCCGATGGAAGAACTCACCGCCGAGTTGCCGATATTGGCGTTGATCTTCACCAGGAAATTGCGACCGATGATCATCGGCTCGCTCTCGGGGTGATTGATGTTGGCCGGAATGATCGCGCGGCCTCGTGCCACCTCGTCGCGCACGAACTCGGGGGTGATGGCAGCCGGGATGGCCGCACCAAAAGACTGCCCCGGGTGCTGACGCATCATGAGCGCGGCGAGCTTCGCCCCCTGCGGCCCGGATGCATGCAGCGAAGCGAGGTACTGCTCGCGCTGGAGGTTCTCGCGGATGGCCACGTACTCCATCTCGGGCGTGATGATGCCCTGGCGCGCGTAGTGCATCTGGGTCACCGTGCGGCCGGCCAGCGCGCGACGCGGTGCCCGATGCAGACCAAAACGCAATTCGGCGAGGCGCGGGTCGGCGAGGCGCTCGACGCCGTAGCCCGAACTGGGCCCGGCCAGCACTTCGGTGTCACCGCGCGCCTCGATCCAGGGTGTGCGCTGCGCTGCAAGGCCGTTGCGGATATCGATCTTGACCGCCGGGTCGGTATACGGCCCGGAGGTGTCGTAGACCATGATCGGCGGGTTCTTCTCGGCGCCCATCGAGGCCGGGGTATCGGCCTGGCTGATCTCGCGCATGGGCACCCGGATGTCCGGCCGTGACCCTTGCACGTAGACCTTGCGCGAATTGGGCAAGGGCTGCACCGCTGCTTCGTCGACATGCGCCGTCGCGGCAATGAACTTCGGATTTGCGGCCATCTTGAAGGCTCCTCGTCGATACGCCACGGGAAGCCGCGGCCCGAGACGGGCCCCTTGTGCGCTTCCCTGCGGCGGCATTATCCGCATCAGGTTCAGAGGGTGTTTCTCACCGATTCAGGCGACAGTGCAGGCTCGATGAGCCGCAAGCGCCCAAGTGCGGACCCCTAGCTGGATGGGTAGGGTAGCCCAATCACCGACGTGCGGCAACGCAGGCGCAGACGATGCGCCGAATGGTCCACCCGAGTCCGGTCGGGCACAGGCTAAACTGCGATCCGAGGCGGCGTCTGTGCAGGGCACGGGCATGAGGCCGCACCGAGGATGCGAAAAGCATGGGTCAGACCCTCACCGAAAAACTCGTCGCCCGCGCCTGCGGACAGACAACCGTCACACCGGGTGATCTGGTGACCTGCAAGGTCGACCTGGCGATGATGCATGACTCGGGCGGCCCGCGCCGGGTGAAACCGATGCTCGAGCGACTGGGGGCCCGGGTCTGGGATCCCGACCGTGTCGTGGTGATCACCGATCACTATGTTCCGGCCACCGATGATGATTCGCGCCAGATCGTGGCGACGGCTCGAGACTGGGTGCAGACCGCCGGCATCCGGCGCTTTCACGACGGCATCGGCATCTGCCATGTGGTGCTCGCCGAACAGGGGCACCTGCGACCGGGCCTCTTCGCCGTGGGCGGTGACAGTCACTCGCCCACCGGTGGCGCGTTCGGCTGCTACATGTTCGGCATCGGCGCTACCGAAATGCTGGGCGTCCTGGTCACGGGCGAAATCTGGCTGAGGGTTCCGCAGACCATCCGCCTCGACTGGCGTGGACAACTCACCCACGGACTCTCTGCCAAGGACATGATGCTAGCGATGTGCGCACGTCTCGGCATGGATGGCGGGCGTTACCAGTCGATCGAATATGCCGGCGAGGCCGTGCGAGCACTGGGCATGCAGGAGCGCATGACGCTCTCCAACATGGCAGCCGAACTGGGTGCGCAGGCCGGCATCATCGAAGCGGATGCGACCACGCGGGCATTCCTGGCCGCGGCCGGCCTCACCGATGTCGACATCGACCCCTGGCGCGGTGACGCCGACGCGGTGCCCGCCGAGCATCACGCGTTTGATGCCGACTCGCTGGCACCGCACGCGGCCGCACCACACAGCCCGGCCAACTCGGCACCGATTGGCGATCATGGCAAGGTCGACATCGACGTGGCCTACATCGGCGCCTGTACGGGTGCCAAGCTGGTCGATCTGCGCATGGCTGCCGAAGTGCTCCGCGGTCGTCGCATCGCCGCCGGCATGCGACTGCTGGTGGGGCCGGCAACGGCACAAGACGAAGCGCAAGCGCGCCACGAAGGCACCCTCGGGGCCCTGCTCGACGCGGGCGCTGAACTGCTGCCCAACGCCTGCGGGGCCTGTGCCGGCTATGGCGCCTGGCGATTCGAGGCCGGCACCCGCGTCATCGCCTCGACCGCGCGCAACTTCAAGGGCCGCATGGGCTCGAGCAGCGCCGAGATCTGGCTGGGCTCGCCCTACACCGTGGCGGCGGCGGCCGTGACTGGCGCGCTCACCGATCCGCGACTGCTGCTCGATCGGGCGCCAGGCTTGACCGATAGGGGGAACTGACGATGGGCAAGGCGTGGGTCTTCGAGAGCAGCATCGACACCGACATGCTCGCCCCCGGACCGTACATGAAGTTCGGCATTGACGAGATCGCACGACATTGCCTCGAAGCCGTCGACCCCGGTTTCGCCAGCCAGGTACAACCCGGTGACGTGGTGATCGGGCCACGCAACTTCGGGTTGGGCTCCTCGCGCGAGCAGGCGCCTGCGGCGTTGCGCCATCTCGGTGTGGCTGCGGTTCTGGCCCCGAGCTTCTCGGGTCTTTTCTATCGCAATGCCATCAACGTCGGGCAACTGGTACTCGAATGCCCCGAGGCCGCCTCGATACGGACGGGTGACGACATCGAGGTCGACGCGACGAACGGTCTCGTGCGCAACAACACGACCGGCGCAGTGATCGGCTGCGCGCCGGTGCCGCCCCACCTGCTCACCATGATCAACGCGGGCGGGCTGCTGCCCTGGCTCGAGCAGCGCATCGCCCGTGGCGAATTGCAGACACGGTGAGGTCATCGCCCAGCCCCTGCAGGCCTGCGCTCCCGATCGCCGCTTCGATGCGGACACCTGATGGACGCCGCGCGACACGCCTGAGCAATTGACGGTATACCAGCCCCTTGACTGATGAGACCAGGAAGCCCTGACATGGGTACCCGTAAAAAAACGAACACCCCAGGCAAGCCTGCGGGCATCGACCCGGTGACACTGGCTGTCCTCAACGGACGGCTGGAGCAGATCGCCGACGAGATGGACGCGACGCTCTTTCGCGCCGCCTTCAACCCCATCATCGCCGAAGCGCACGATGCCTCGCACGGGCTCTACGACGCACGCTCGGGAGAAACCCTGATACAGGGCAAGAGCGGTCTGCCGATCTTCGTTGGCGCCATGTCCTTCGCGGTGCGTGCGGTCATCGACCGATTCGGTGACGGATTCGAAGACGGAGATGTCTTCATCTTCAATGATGCCTACGAAGGTGGCACGCATTTCAACGACTTCAAGCTGGTACGTCCCTTCTTCCGCAACGGTGCGCTGTTCTGCCATCTCGCCTCGGTGGGGCACTGGCATGACGTGGGGGGCAACGTGCCGGGCAACTACAACCCGGTGGCCACCGAATGCTTCCAGGAAGCGTTCTACATGCCGCCGGTGCGCCTGTACGCCGCCGGGCAGTTCAGGCCCGATGTGCTTGCGATCCTGCAGGCCAACTCGCGACTGCCAGTGAGCGTCTATGGCGACCTCAACGGTCAGGTGAATGCTCTCGAACTGGGCGCGCGCCGACTGCATGAACTGCTCGACCAGTATGGCGAGGCAACCGTACTCGAGGCGTTCGGCGAATTGCGCACCCGTGCCGTCACCCTCATGCGCGAGAACATCGCCGCCTTGCCCGACGGTCGCTACAGTTGCGATGACTTTCTCGACAACGACGGCAGCAACGACACACCATTGCCCATCGCGCTGGACGTGGTGAAGACGGGCAACCGGATGACCCTCGACTTCTCGCGCTCGGCACCGGCCTGTGCCGGGCCTGTGAACATTTCGCGCGCAACCACGGTCGCGGCCTGCTACGTGGCGCTCAAGCACCTGTTTCCCGACGTGCCTGCCAATGCGGGCGTTCTCGACCCGATCGACGTCGTGATTCCCGAACGCAGCCTGCTCGATGCACGCGCACCGCGTCCGGTCGGGGGCTATACCGAAACCATCCTGAGAATCATTGACGTGATCTTCGGCGCCCTGGCCAAGGCCGCGCCCGAACGGGTGAACGGGATGGCCTACGGAACGATCAATGCACTCTCGGTCGCCGGCCACCGGGCAAACGGCCAGCGCTGGGTCATGTTCTCCTTCTTCGGTGGGGGGCACGGGGGGAACCCCCTCGGTGACGGACTCAACCACGGCAATGCACCGATCTCGACAGCCACCATCCCCCCGCTCGAGATTCTCGAAGCGGCCTACCCGGTCGCGTTCACGCAGTGGTCGCTGCGCCCCGACTCGGGCGGTGCTGGCCGGCACCGCGGCGGCCTTGGGGCCATCTACGAGATCGAACTGCTGGCCGATGCCGCAAATGCCTTCTTCTTCGGCGAGCGCGCCCGTTTCGCGCCGCAAGGCGTCGTTGGTGGTGGGCCAGCGGCACGCAACCGATTCAGCTTCAGGGCCCGCGGTGCCTGGCATACCCCCCCTCTCGGATCGAAGATGGTCGGCATCGACCTGGTGAAGGGCGACCGCATCCGCCTGGAAACACCCGGGGGAGGCGGCTACGGGCCTGCGGCCGAGCGCAGTCGTGCCGCGCGGGCCGAAGACATCCGCCTGGGTTACACGAGCAGCCGCCAGGACACACCGCAGAAGAACAAGGGCAATGCGAAGTCCGGCCCCGGAAGCCGTGTGAAGACCGGTGCGAAGACCAGTGCGAAGACCAGTGCGAAGACCAGTGCGAAGATCGGTACGAAGACCGGTATGACGGCAAAGGCAGGTGCGCGATGAAGACCCGCTCTCGAACGAAACCATCGACGACCCCGCGCATCATCGTCGGGGTCGATGTCGGCGGCACCTACACCGACATCTTCGCGCTCGACGAGGCCAGCGGTCGCATCACGATCGGCAAGGTGCCCTCGACCCGCGATGACCCCTCGCGTGCGTTCGTGGAAGGCGTGACTCAGGTCGGCGGCGACCCGGCCACGATCGCCACGATCGTGCACGGGACCACCGTGGGCACCAATGCCCTGCTCGAACGCAAGCTCGCCCGCACCGCCGTCATCTCGACGAGCGGCTTTCGCGACGTGCTCGAGATGCGCCGCCGCGACCGTCCGCAAACCTGGGGTCTGTGGGGCCATTTCGTACCCGTGGTGCCGCGCGACCTGCGGGTCGAAATCGATGAGCGAACGCTGGCCGATGGCTCGATTGCGCGAGCCGTCAACCCCGCCGAAGTCGCTCGCGTCACTCGCGCCCTGCTGGCCGATGGGGTCGAGAGCGTCTGTCTGTTCTTCATCAACAGCTACGCCAACCCGGCCAACGAAGCGGCGGCAGCCGCGGTGGTGCGCTCACTCTGGCCCAATGCGCACGTGTCGGTCTCCAGCGAGATCCTGCCCGAGATCCGCGAATTCGAACGAGCCTCGACCGCAGCCATCAATGCAAGCCTGCAACCGGTGGTTGGCGACTACCTCGAAGCGCTCGAGTCAGGGCTGCGCCAGAGAGGCTTTGCCGGTTCAGTGCTCATCGTGCAATCGAACGGTGGCGTGATGTCGATCGATACCGCGCGCCGATTACCGGTGCGCACCGCACTGTCAGGCCCCGCGGCGGGCGTGATCGCCTGCGCCCATATCGCGCAGATCGCCGGCTTTCCCGACGTGATTACCGGTGACATGGGCGGCACGAGTTTCGATGTGGCGTTGATCGCCGAGGGACAGTCGGCGCTGGCCGCACAGACCTCGGTCGGCTTCGGCATGGTGGTGCGCACGCCGATGATCGAAATCGAGACGATCGGTGCCGGCGGTGGCTCCATTGCACGAGTGGATCGCTCGGGGCTCCTGCAGGTCGGGCCCGAATCGGCCGGCGCCTGGCCCGGTCCGGTGTGCTACGGCCAGGGCAGCACCGAGCCCACCGTGACCGACGCCAATGTGGTTCTGGGGCGCATCAACCCGGCACGCCCGATCGGCGACCGATCGGCGCTCGAGGTGGCAGCCGCGCGCAATGCCATCGAGGCGAAGATCGCGCGCCCCCTCGGGCTCGACGTGATGCGGGCAGCCGAAGCCATCCTGCAGGTCGCCAACGCGCACATGGCCGGCGCCATACGTCTGGTATCGGTCGAACGTGGGCACGACCCCAAGCGCTTTGCCTACATGCCCTTCGGGGGCGGCGGCGCCCTGCATGTCTGCGCGATGATGCGTGAGGTGGGCGTCACCACCGGGATCGTACCCCGCTACCCGGGGGTCACCAGCGCACTGGGCTGCGTGATTGCCGACATGCGTCACGATCATGTGCAGACACTGAACGCGACCCTCGACTCGCTCGATCTCGATGCCTTCGGCGCGGCCATCGCGCAACGCACGGCCGAAGGACGCGAACTGCTGTCGGCAGCGGCCATCCGGTTCGAGCGCGTCGACACGCTGATCGAACTGGACATGCTCTATGTCGGACAGAGCCACACCCTCGCAGTGCCTCTCGCGCGTGCCGACCTGCGCAGTCGCGCCCGCATCGCACGCGCCTTCGAGGCACGCTACCGCAGTGCCTTCGGCCAACCGCTGGCGGGCATCGCGATGCGCGTGCTCAACCTGCGAATCGCCGTGGTGGGTCGGCGGCGCAAGTTCGATCTGGCGCTCTTTGCACCGAGCCAGACGGCAATGCCCGAACCGGGCACGCGCAAGCTCTGGATCGGCCAGGCATGGCGCGACGTACCGGTCTACGCTCGCCTCGAACTGCCTTCGGGCTGTACGATCATGGGCCCCGCGATATTCGAGCAGGCGGATACCACCGTCTATCTCGAGCCCGACATGAAGGCAACCGTCGATCGCCTGGGCAATCTGGTCATTTCACGCAACTGAGGGAGACTTCGTCCCCTCGCAAAACCCGGAGACAACACCTCATGTCGACCCTGATCATCGGCGCCGGCCTTGTCGGCTCGCAGATCGCTCATATCCTGGTGGAGCGCGGCGAGCGCCCCGTGCTGATGGACTACGCCCCGCAGCCCGATGCGCTGGCCGAGAACGTCGACCTCTCCCGGTGCGAACTCATCGAAGGGGATGTGCTCAAGCCCTTCACCATCAGTCAGGCCCTGGTCGGGCATGGCATCACCTCGATCGTGCACACCGCCGCCAACCCGCTCCTCACCCTGGGTGCGCAGCGCGATCCATGGTCGGCGATCCAGCTGAACATCACCGGCACGGTCAATGTGCTCGAGGCCGCGCGTGTACACGGCGTGAAGCGCGTGGTGGTATCGAGTTCCAACGTCCTCAACCACTTCCTGGCCGGTGGCGAGGGCAAGGGCGACAGCGCCGATGAAGAGGCCTACCCCCGCCCTACCACCTTCTACTCGGCGACCAAGCAGGCCATCGAGAGCCTCGGCCTGAACTACGCCCGCTGGAGCGGCGTCGACTTTGCAGCGATGCGTTATGGCGCCGTCTTCGGCCCCTGGAGCGGCCGCGGTGGCGGTGGTCCGAGCAATATCGTGCGTGGTGCCCTCGAGACAGCACTGGCCGGCGACGAAGCGGCGATACCGACCAATTCGATGGAATGGGTCTACTCGAAGGATGCGGCGATGGGTACCGTGCTCGCCCTTGATGCCGCCGAGCTGGGCAGCCGGGTCTTCAACATCACCATGGGGTGTGTGGTCGGACCGGAGGAATTCGCCACGGCTCTGGCAGCCTGCGTGCCAGGCGCCCGCATGAAAAAGGGCACACCGGCGGCAAGCGCCGTATCGATGCCCGACATGCGCTGCGTATCGAGCCTGGCACGTGCGCAGAAAGTGCTGGGCTACGCACCGCGCTTTGGCATGCGCGACGCCATGGCCGACATGGTGGGCTGGATCAAGCGCGCCCGCGCCTGATCGACGCTGAAGTGCCCCGGCCTGCGCGATCGGCCGGGGTTCTCAGCCATTGGCCGGCGGCACGTAACCGGCGGCCTTGTCGGCGCCGCCGCCGAAGAAGTGCTGCTCCATCTGCGTGGCCAGGTATTTGCGCGCTGACACGTCAGCCAGGCTGAGACGGTTTTCATTGATGAGCATGGTCTGGTGTCGCAGCCACTCCTGCCACGCCTGTTTCGACACCTGCTCCCAGATGCGGCGACCGAGTTCGCCCGGATAGGGTGGCAGATCAAGGCCTTCGGCCTCCTGGCCAAGCTTGATGCACTGGATCATGCGGGGCATGGTCAGACTCCTGGAACAATGGGGTGACAGAACGGCCGGTCAGAGCTTCTTCAACAGCACGCGCGACATCCGCTGCAGGTTGTAGAGCGCCTGTTTTTCATCGGGCAGCACACTGATGTCGGCCTCGGCATAGCCCCGCTCGACGAACCAGTGCATGGTTCTGGTCGTCAGCACGAAGAGCCGTTTGAGGCCGGCGCGGCGCGCCGCCGCCTCGATTGCTTCGGCGAGCTTGTCGCCATGACCGGCGCCCCGCGCTTCGGGCCGAACGGCGAGGCAGGCGAGTTCACCGGCACGCTCTCGGGCAAACGGGTAGAGGGCAGCGCAGCCCACGATCATGCCGTCGTGTTCGATCACGAAGAACCGCTGGATCTCGCGCTCGAGGCGCTCACGCCCGCGCCGGACGAGGGTGCCATCTTCCTCGAGCGGCTCGATCAGTTGCAGTACGCCCCCCACATCATCGATGGTGGCCTGGCGCAATCGCTCGAGCTTGTCGGCACTGACCATCGTGCCCGATCCGCCGCGCGTGAACAGCTCGATGAGCAAGGCGCCATCGGTCTGGTGCGAGATGACATGCGCGCGGGCAACGCCCGCACGCACGGCTTCGATCGCATGCGCCAGATAGAGCCGGGTATCGGCACTCAGGCCGATATCGGCCTGAAGCAGTTGCTGCGCCTCTTCAGCAGAGAGTTCGGGCAGCGTGCGCCCGGCCGGATCGAGCACCGGCGCATCCGACAGGAAGATGAGCTTCTCGGCGTGGAGCCCCTTCGCGATCGCGACGGCCACGTCTTCCATGGCGAGGTTGAAGACTTCACCGGTGGTCGAATAGCCGATCGATGACACGATCACGATGTTGCCGGTATCAAGGCAGCCGTTGATCGCCAGCGTGTCGATCTTGCGTACGGTGCCGGTGTACTGGTAGTCGACACCGTCATGCACACCCATCGGCTGCGCCGTGATGAAGTTGCCTGAGACCGTGTTGATGGCGGCACCCGCCATCGGCGTGTTGGGCATGCCCTGCGAGAGCATGGCGTCGATTTCGACCCGCAGCGTGCCGACCGCTTCCTTCACGCACTCGAGCGCTACCGGATCGGTGATGCGCAAGCCCTTGTGATACACCGGCTCGACATTGCGCTTGCGCAACTGCGCTTCGATCTGGGGCCGCGACCCATGAACGAGCACCACCCGAATCCCTGCTGCATGCAGCAGGTTGATGTCGTAGGCCAGTTCATAGAAGAGCCGCCCCGACACCACCTCACCACCGATGGCGACCACCAGCACCTTGCCGCGAAAGGCGTGCAGGTACGGGGCCGCCGAGCGGAACCAGGCAACGAACTGGGCGGTGTTGTCGGCACGAATGCGCGCACGAACCTTCTCCGGCGGTGCTGCAACCGGTTTGTCGGTGAAGGCGGGCACACTGGCTGCGGGAGCAGGCGGCCTGGAGGGAGGTTGGCTCATGGGTCGATCCGATTCTATTTCAAAGATCACCCCACAGGGACTGCATGACAGCCAGTGCCGCGAGCGGTGCTGTCTCGGTACGCAGGGTACGAGGCCCGAGGCGTACTGCCTGATAACCGCGCGAGGCGAGGAGCGACTCTTCCAGATCGGCAAAGCCTCCCTCCGGGCCGATCGCGACCGACACCGGCCCCTGCGGAGCGCCACCTTGCGGCACGAGATCGGCAAGGCGCCGCTCGGCACCCGGCAGGAGCATGACACGGAGTTCGGGTGGCGCCTCAGCCGGTGCCTCGATGGCAAGAAAGTCGGTGAGGCTGAGCCCGGGATGCACGGTGGGTACACGATTGCGACCACACTGCTCGCAAGCCGACACCGCAATGGCCTGCCAGTGCTGCTCGCGCCGCTCCTGACGCTCGCTCGACAGGCGGATGATGGTGCGCTGAGTCACGATCGGACGGATCGCACTCACCCCCAGTTCGGTCGCTTTCTGAACCACCCAGTCCATGCGATCAGCCGCACAGATGCCCTGCACCAGCGTCACCACCAGCGGCGACTCACGGTCGCGCATCTGCGCCGGCCGCAACTTGGCCACGCTCACGCGCTTGCCCACCTGAACGAGTTCAGCAGGCCACTCCCAGCCATCACCCGCAAAGAGCGTGACGGCATCGCCCGCGGCAAGGCGCAACGCCTGGATATGGCGGTGCGCCCCTTCGGAGAGGGTTACGACCGCCCCAGCGGCGAGGCCCTCGGCGTGGAACAGGCGGGGTGCATCGGACATGGCGAACGGCCTCAGGCCTTGCGATAGAGGTAGGGATTCATCGTCGGATCGTTGTACATCTTGAACTGCCGGTAGATCCGGAAACACGCACGGCCGGCTACCGTGTCGGCCAGCAGTTCGTCCAGACAGCGGGCCAGATCCGAGCGCTGCTCGAGCAATCGGGCCAGCCGCAATTCGCACTGCGCCCGATGCTCGGGCGTGGCGTCTGTCCGGGCCGTCTGCTCGCGCATCGCACGAATCTTCAGGGATACGATCGAGAGGCGGTCGCACATGGAGCCTGCGGTCTCCGAATTGAGACGCCCGGCAAACGGTTGTGCCCCGCGCGCGGCCTCGAGGATGGCGATCAGGTGCTCGTCGATGCGCTCGATCGCATCGTTGCGCGCCTGGTTGTAGCGGTCGATGGCGCGCTTGTTGGCCGCGATCTCGGCATCGGCGACGTCGCGGCGGCGCGCCAGATCCTCCTCGGCCCACAGCAGGCTGTTGAACTGGTGATTGGCGACGATCTGGTCACGCAAGCCGGCAGGCAGCCGAAGTGTGGCCACGAGATCATCACTCGCCGTGTGCGGCCACCCCGCTTGCGCCAGCGCATGGTCGTGAAATGCGGTGACAGCACGGGCGGTACTGTCGGGAAGATTGCTGCCTGTCATGTTCATCGAGCCTTTGCTGATCCATCAAACCGTACTGCTTCATCGACCCGGGTCGATCGACCGGGCACCCGCCCGCTCACCACGGCCGAGACGCACGGGGCCAGGGAACGGCCAGTGCCCGGCCGATGGCCGCATCGACACGATCCAGACCCAGCGCATCCATGCAGCGCGGATGCGCACACGCCGTCGTCGAACGACCACAGCGCCGAACCCAGGGCAGCGATCGTCGGAAGAGGACGGTCTGATCGCGGCACGGAAAATCGGGAACCGTTACTGGCCAGAAGGGGCTCATGCGCCAGAACGCGCCGGCCCCGCAGATGATCGCCGATCCGGGTCCGAACAGGGCGATCGTCGGCACCCCTACCAGGCGCCCGAGATGCGACACGCCGGTATCGGGCGCAATGAGCAGGCGCGCCTCGGACAGCAGTTGCCAGACCTGGGCCAGATCGAGCCGACCGGCCGTGTTTGCCCAGCGTCCGGCCGGGTCGATCTCGCGAACGACTGACTCCTCACCCCGACCGGCGAGAAAGACCGGACGCAAGCCCTGCGCCTCGAGCCGGTCTGCAATCGCATGCCATCGATCCGCCGGCCAGCGCTTGAGCGGGGTGCTGGCGCCCACATGCAGTACCGCGCAGGGGCCGCTCGGGCGATCGAAAGGGCGCGCAGCCGGGGCAGGCCACTGCGAAGGATGGTAGGTCGGGGCAGGCGGCCCATCAACCAGATCGGCCACCATGTCGCCCCAGGCCGATGGCACAGCCGGGAAGGGACGCAGTTCGTCGATGGGCCAGTTCTTCCAGCCAGGCGTGTCACCTTGGTGGGCAACGATCCAGCGCGCCCCGGCTGCCTGGGCAAGCCAACTGTAGCGGTTATCGCCCGGCACCAGGGCCAGGTCGTAGTCACCGCCTTCGAGGAAAGGCGTGAGGCTCTTCCGATCGGCAGGATCCCAGGCCATGGCGTTCACGCCCCACGGCCGACCGGCGTAGAGCGCAGCAAATGCCGGGCTCACGGCAAGGTCGATCACGGCCTGGGGCCACGCAGCCCGCAGGCGCGCCAGCAGCGGAGACAACATGAGGGTGTCACCAAGCAACAGCCGATGGACCACCAGCACGCGCGACACCTCGCGGGGTGGCGAGCGGCGACCCTGACGCAGACGAGTTGCCAGTGCCAGCGGAAAGATCCGCAGTCGGGTCGCAAGACGCCCCATCAGCGCGCCCCGGCTGCTGCCTGAAACAATCCTTCCATGCGGTCGAGCATCACGCGGGCATCGAATTTCGCCATGCAGTGGGTCCGCGCTGCCAGGCCCAGACGGGTACGCAGGGCCGGGTCGCGTACCAGCCGATCGATTGACACCGCAATCTCGTCAACCGATTGCGGCGTCACGACCAGCGCCGTCTGGTCGGCCAGTGCCGCTTCACCGATGGCTCCCACCGATGTGGTGATGCAGGGCAAGCCGCAGAGCATCGCTTGCACGAGCGCCTGCGGAACGCCTTCATTGGCATAGGAGGGCAGTGCAAAGATGTCCAGCGCGTGAAGCCAGGGCACCACATCGGTCTGATTGCCCGGCATCCAGAAAGCGGGCAAGCCCAGTGCAGCGGCCTGGGCAGAGAGCGCCTCCCGCTGCGGTCCGTCACCGACGATGACAAGCCCGATCGGACCACCCCGGTCAGGCGCAGCCCTGTCGTTGACAAGTCGGGCAACCGCTTCGATGAGATGCCGGTGCCCCTTCCAGCTGCGCAGCGTCGCCACGATGCCCACAAGCGTCACGTCCCCGGGCAGCCCGAGGCCAGCACGCGCCGCATCGCGATCACCGGGCTTGAACCGTTCCGTATCCATGCCGGTCGGCACCGACAGCACACGCGTCGGGTCGAGACCCAGCGTATCGATCAACTCGCGGCGCAGGGTCTCACCGGTTGTGGCAATACGGGCGCTCGCCTGGCGATAGAGCCAGCGTGTTGCCAGCCCGGTGGAGACCGGCGCCGAAATATGCCGGGTACGCACAAGCGCCGGGCCCCGCGTACCGGGGGTGAGGGCAAGCGCGAGGGCCGCAAGCCAGGTGTCGGTGGAACTGTGCGTGTTCACGATGTCGAAATGGCTCGTACGCAACAGGGCGCGCATGGCGGCGAGGCCGCGCAGATTCTTGCGCCCGATCGGCGTCTCGATGACCGAGAGGCCACGCGCACGCGCTTCGCCGCTGATGCGCGCCTCGGCGGGTGCGGCAAGGGTGATCGTGTGGCCGCGCGCCTGCATGCCCAGCGACTCGTTGAGAATGCGGATTTCCTGACCGCCCCAGCCCAGGGACGCTTCGGTATGCAGGATCGAGAGGGCACGCGCCGTCACGAGGGCACCTCGGTCGATCGCACGGCCGGCGCCGCCACGACAGGATCTACACCCTGTCCGGCCATCTGCTGCAGACGGGCGTAGGCCCCTCCGGCAGCCAGCAGTTCGGCGTGCCGACCGACCTCGACGATGCGCCCTTCCTGCATCACGACGATGCGATCGGCACGTTCGATGGTCGAGAGGCGGTGCGCGATCACGAGCGTGGTGCGCCCGCGCATCAGATCATCGAGCTGCTTTTGCACGTTGCGCTCGGTTTCGCTGTCGAGCGCCGAGGTGGCTTCATCGAGAATCAGCACCGGGGCATCCTTCAGGAAGGCTCGCGCGATGGCAATGCGCTGTCGCTGCCCACCGGAGAGCCGGACGCCGTTCTCCCCGATGAGGGTATCGAAGCCCTGCGGCATTGCTTCGATGAATTCGAGTGCGTTGGCTGCACGGGCGGCGGCAACAACCTGCTCGCGCCCCACCTGCGACAGGCGACCATAGGCGATGTTGCCCGCCAACGTGTCGTTGAAGAGCACCACGTCCTGGCTCACCAGTGCGATGTTGGCGCGCAGGGAACTGAGCGTGAGCTCGCGCAGGTCGATGCCATCGAGCAGGATCTGACCGCTCGACGGATCATAGAAGCGCGGCACCAGATTGGCCGTGGTGGTCTTGCCGCTGCCTGAACTGCCCACCAGGGCAACCGTCTCGCCGGCCGCGATGTCCAGATCGAGACCGCGCAAGGCCGGGCGCGTGGCGGTGGCATAGGTGAAGTGGACATCGCGAAACGACAGGGCGCCTCGGGCGCGTCCGATGTCGCGCTGCCCCAGATCGCGCTCGCGAGTCTCGTCGATGAGGGCGAACACGCTCTCCGCACCCGCCAGACCACGCTGCAACTGCGCGCTCACATTGGTGAGCCGCTTCAAGGGAGCCAGCAGCATCAGCATCGCGCCCAGAAACGAGACGAAACCCCCGACGGTCGTCTGATCGCGCGCTGCCTGATTGATGGCCAGATGCACGATCACGGCCACCGCGGTGGCCGCCGCGAGCTGCGTGAGCGGGACATTGGCCGACGCGGCGATCACCGCCTTCATGTTGAATCGCCTGACGCGTTCCGACCCGGCGTGGAAACGGCGGGTCTCGTAGTCGATGCCGTCGAAGACCTTGACCACCTTGTGCGCGATGATCGATTCCTCGATCGCGTGATTCAGTTCGCCCATGGCGCCCTGCTCGGCACGACTCATCTGGCGCAGGCGTCCCGAGAAGGCGCGCACGATGAGCACGATCACCGGACCGACCGTGAGCGAAACCAGCGTGAGCCGCCAGTTCTCCCAGAGCAGCCACCCGAGCAGACCCACGATCACCAGCGAATCCTTGACGATCACGGTGACGGCGCTGGTGGCCGCGGAGGTGACCTGCAGCGTGTCGTAGACGAACTTCGAGATCAGCTTGCCGCTCATGCTGTGATCGAAAAAGGATGCGGGCAATCGCAGCAAGGTGTCGAACATGCGCGCACGCAGGTCGGCAATGACCTTCTGCGCCGTCCACTGCAGGGCATAGTCGGAAATGAACGAGGCCACACCGCGCAACAGCATGATCGCCACGATGCCCAGCGGTACCCAGCGCATGAATTCCGAGTCACGCGTCACGAAACTGCGATCGAGCAGGGGCTTTGCCAGGGCGGGAATGGCAGGTTCGGTTGCCGCCGTGATCGTCATGGCGACCACCGATACGGCAAACACGCGCCAGTAGGGCAAGGTGAATCGCAACAGCCGCAGGTACAACCCGAGGGTGTCGGACAGGCTGCTCATCGAGGTATCCAGAAAACGGGGCACAGGCGCCCGGGGGCCAGCAACGGCCAGCCGGCAACCGTGCCGGATCGGGGCGTCATTCTATCAGTCACCCGAGTCAGCCTCCTCGGCCGCGATGGCTGGCGACTTTTCGAGCAGGTGCGCGTAGAGCGCGAGAAGACGCTCTGCCATGGCACCGATCGACAAGGCTGCCACAGCCGCTCGTGCTGCCACCGAGGCGTCGGGCGGCAAGGCAGCGGCCGCCGCGACGCAGCGCTCGAGGGCCTCGTGATCGAGGGCATCGCACACCTGACCGTTGATGCCGTGCTCGATGAACTCGGCCGCCCCTGACTGCAAGGTCGTGATCACCGGCAATCCGCAGGCCATGGCTTCGATGGCTGCATTCGGAAACGGGTCGTAGAGCGTGGGCAGCACGAAGGTGTCGGCGGCGCCGTAATAGGGACGCACGTCATCGACGCCCCCGGTGAAGTGGACGCGAGCCGCACAACCGAGGCGACGTGCCAGCGCGCGTGCCTTCTCGAGCGAACGATCGGCCCCCACCACCACGAGGTGGCTGCCCGCGGGTGCCGCCGCCGCAAACGCCGGCAACAGGCGAAACACACCCTTGCGGGCAAACCCCGAGCCCACCATCAGGTAGACCTGAGCGCTCGCCCCGATACCGAGCGACTGCCGGACGACATCGCGGTGCGCCGCACGCAATCCGGGGTGAAATACCTCGAGGTCGATGCCATTGTGAATCACGTGCAAGCGGCTCGGATCGATCGGAAAATGCCGCAGGACATCGGCGCGCACCATGGCCGAATTGCAGATCACCGCTCGCAGGCGCGGGCTCGAAAAGAGGCGTCGCTCGGCGGCCAGGAGGTAGCGGTGGTAGGCATTGAATCGCGTGGCCAGACGGCCCCACGCGCCCTGCTCCCGCGCTCTCAGGTCGAGCCATTGCCGATGGACCCCGTCGCCCGCCCGAAAGATGTCGCAGCAGGCGATGCGCTCGTGTGACTGGACCAGATCGAATGTCTCGTGCTGGAGCAGCCGACAGACCGCCCTCGCAAAGCTCGAGTCACGCCAGCGGCGCCCGACATGAAAGGGGTCGCATGCCAGCGCCCGCGGTGAAGCCGCCGCCCCGGGCAACTGCTTCCACGATCGGGCAATCACCGTCACCGCCGCACCGCTCTCGGTGAGCGCAGCCACCGCACGCTCGATGAAACGCTCGGCACCCCCGAACGGGTTGTAGCGTTGTCGCACGATGGCAAGACGCATCGGGCGCACGCGCGATGGGGACGTCAGCGACACTCAGCGCTCATCGGACGCATCGAGCAGTTCGAGCGCCGCAGACAGGACGCGCTGGACCGGCAATTGCTCGAGACAATCACTGCGCTTGCCACCGCCACAACCATCAAGCCCGCACGGTCTGCAACTGTGTTCGGTCGACGCAACGACCCGGTGACGCACCATCCAGGGACCCCACTCCGACTCACCACTGGGGCCGAAGAGAGCAACCGTGGGCGTGTTCATCGCCGCGGCGATGTGCATGGGCGCGGAGTCGGCGCCCACGAAGAGGGCTGCGCGTGCGCTGAGCGCAGCCATCTCCTTGAGCCCGAGGCTGCCCGACCAATCCAATGGCGGAATGGTGCACTGCCCGACGATCGACAGTACCAGCGCACGTTCGGCGGCTGAGGGGGCCGCGGTGATCACCACGCGATGCCCGTGGCGATGAAGTTCATCGATCAACCGGGCGGCCGCGGCAGCGGGCCAGCACTTGAATCGCCAGCGCGAAGCCGGGTGAAAGTGCACGAAGCCACCGGGCCGCAGATCGGACTCATGGAGTCGGCGGTCGACTTCGGCGCGCGCTGCCTCGCCGGGTTCGAGCACCAGTGCCCGGGTTTCGACAGCGGGCTGAACCCCGATACGGCGCAGCGCATCGAGGTGAATCTCCACCGTGTGGCGGCGACCACTGCCGATCACCGGATACTGGTGGGTGAAACTCGCCCCCCACCAGCGCCCGGCCTTGCGCGGCGCCACGCTCACCGCGGCGCCCAGCGTCCGGGCAAGCCAGGCGCCGCGCGGGTGGCTGGTGAGATGCACGATGAGGTCATAGCGGCGTGCTCGCAGCGAGCGCCACAGACGCCACTCGGCGAGCGCGTGCTGCACGACCGACGCACCGCGCCAGCGCCGTCCGATCACATGCAGACGGTCAAGGGCCGGATGCAGCGCCAGCATGTCGCTGGTGTCGTCGTAGACCAGTGCATCGATCTCCAGGTGCGGGGCGTGGGCGCGCAACGCCGTGAAGACGGGCGAGGTGAGCAGGACGTCGCCATGGTGGCGCAACTTCACGACCAGGGCGCGGTGCAGGCGAGAAAAGTCGGGGGCGTCAGGAGCCATGGTTGCGCACCTTAGCACGCGGAATGACGGCGGCAGCCGAGCCTTCGATCGCCAAGGCTTGGCGAGCCGCATCGAGGAAATGGCACATCCGCTGCGCCCCTTCGAGGAGACGCGGTCCGGGGCGATGGATGAGATCGGGATCGATCGAATGCAATCGAACGCCTGCCACTGCCGAAACCCAGGGATATCGCCGCCAGTACGGTGGCGCGTCGGCACGATCGCCCCTTGACCCGGTGGCATCCTCGCCCGTCGGCGTCACATCGACCGACGCCCTGACGATCAGTTGCGGGTCGGCCGCCAGCACAGCCTCGACGCTGCTCACCCAGGCCGCACGGTCCGGGCCGCGTGGCACCGGCACCCCGCCGCAAAGACGAATGACCGCACCGACGACATGCCGGTCACCCACCGTCATGAGCGGCGCACCCCACACCTGATGAAAGACGCGCACGGGCACCGCGGCTGCGTACCGCATGCGCAACGACTCGATCGAGGTCTCGAACTCGGCCGCCGCTCGCTCCGCCTCGGTGACGTGACCTGCCAGCACCCCGAGGGCGCGCAGGTTGCGGGCAATGTCCTGGAGCGTCCGCGGGTCGGACTCGAAGACGGCCACGCCGGTAGCACGCAGGCGTTCGAGAAGTGCGGGCGGATTGCCGCCACCCCAAGCCACCACCAGATCGGGATTGACGAGAACGATGCGCTCGAGGGCAAGGCTGTTGAACCCGCCTACCCGCGGTATGACACGTGCAGCGGGCGGAAAGTCGCTGTATTCGGTCGTACCGACCAATGTGGCCCCAGCACCGACGGCGAACAGCAATTCGGTGGCATGGGGTGCCAGCGTCACGATGCGGGCCGCGGGACGCTCGAGACGAATCCGATGACCGCGATCGTCGGTCGCCTGCACCCCCTGCGCGCTGCGCAAGGCAGCGGCCGGATCGGCATCGGCGGGCGGTGCCATGATCGGGAGGAGGGCCACCACCCACGCCAACCGACGCACCCACCAGCGCAACGGTGGCAGCACACACGCGGACACGTTTTCCAGACCTCTCGCCGGCAGACCGACTGACCACGCTTCGGGCGGGGGCGATTTCATCTTTCTTGATAGAATGAGGGGGTCGACAGTGCTCGTGTCCGGCGTTCGACGGACACAGTTCAACGGGAAACAGGCGTTCTTTGGAACAACCTGTGCTGCCCCCGCAACGGTAAGCAGACGTACGCAGTGTACTAGCTCGATCGCATAACCACTGGCCAGGGCCGGGAAGGTCATCGAGCGAAGTCTGCCAGCCCGGATACCGGCTGACGATGACGCCCGCAAGTGCGCGCAAGCGCACGTGTGGGCGAACTGGCTCGGTGTCCACGGGGGAATGGACGAGTGGCCCGCAGTTGCTGGAGACGCCATGAACGTCCGTACCACGCCGTCGGGCACCCCCGTGGGCCGCTGCATTGCCCGCGCATCCGACCCCGAGTACCCCTGCAGCCATCTCCGCGAAAGCGGCATGCCCATGCGTCGCCTTGCGCACGCGCCCGGGCTGATCGCCGCGATCCACCTGATCGGGCTGCTGGCAAGTGTCACCCCGAGCGCCCTGGCACAGACCCAGACCCAGTTGCCGACGGTCGTCGTATCCGGTTCGCGCTTCGACGAGAATTCCAATCAGGTTCCTGCAAACGTGCGCGTCCTCACCCGCGAACAGATCGACGCCTCGGCAGCCAGCAACATTCCGGAAGCGCTGGCCTACCTCGGCGGACTCGTCGTGAGCGGCTTCAACCTCGGGCCGCTCGGGCTGGGCGCCAGTATCGATCTGGGCGGCTTCGGTGCCACCGCCAACAGCACCACGCTCATCCTGCTCGATGGACAACGCCTGAACCCGTCCGACTCCCTGGGCGTGGCGTGGGAATCGATACCGCTCGAGCGGGTCGAGCGCATCGAAATCCTGCATGGCGGCGCAAGCGTCCAGTATGGCAATGGCGCTGTCGGGGGGGTGGTCAACATCATTACCCGATCGCACACACCGAGCGGCACCGAAGTCTCCGCCAGCGTGGGCAGCAACGGGACGGTGCTGAGCAGCGCCCGACTGACCCGGACAACCGACCACCGCTCATTGCAACTGAATGCCAACACGGCCGCCACCGATGGTTGGCGCGAGAATTCGGCTGCCAACGCCTACGCCTTCAATGCACGACTCACCGACACCGGCAGCGGGCTTGACCGGCACTGGGTCGATCTGTCGGCCAGCCATTCAAGGGCGCAATCACCGGGCGGCGTGGTCGGTCAGGTGGGCAATTCCGACGGGCGAGCCGCCAAGTTCAACAATATCGGTGCCCAGACAAGCGGCGACAACGCCTCGGTGCGGGGCGGCCTCGTACGCGCCCTCTCGGAGAGTCTCCTCTTCGAAGGGGAAGCCGGATATTCGCAGCGCTCGGTGGCCTACCATGCGCCGTACTTTGCAAGCGCCGACTCGGTGGCCGGCGGTTACCCGGGGGGCCCCGATCGAACGCGCATCGACAGTTGGGAAACCACCTTCACGCCCCGGGTGAAGGCCGAGTGGGGTCAGGGCATTCACAGTGTTCTGGGGTACGACTTCAGCCGGTCGCAGGAGAAATACGGTGACAGCTACGGCCCGCTGGCCGAGCAGAGCATTCTCGACAACCAGGGATTCGGTTACTACAACAATCTTCTGGTCGACACGCAGCGTGCCTCGGTGACGAGCCATTCGCTCTACATGATCACGCGTGCCCCACTCGGCGAGAGCCTCGAGGCCAGCGGTGGCCTCAGGCGCCAGGTCGAGTCGGTGCAAGCGCAGGACGCCAACATCTCCGCCCCGAATGGCCCGATCAGCCAGACGCGCGCCTTCAACGCCAATGCATACGACCTCGCGCTCAACCGGCAGTACGGACGTGGCCAGCGCGCCTACGTCAAGTGGAGCCAGTCTTTCCGGTTCGCCAATCTTGATGAATTCTGGGGATTCGACCCGAACACCTATGAGCGCGTCTTCTCGGGCATTCTCAAACCACAGATCTCGCGAGCCTGGGAGGTTGGCAGCACATGGCGCCCCGGTGCCACTCGCATCGATCTGTCAGCTTTCGAATCACGCACCCAGGACGAGATTCGCTATGACCCGAACACCTACTACAACACCAACAGCCCCGACGGCATCCTGCGCCGAGGCGTCTTCTTCGACCTGACGACACCGCTGGGTTCGCGCTGGGAGGCATCCGCAGGGGGGCGCCTGCAGCGCTCCACCTATTCGAGCGGCGATGCCATCGGTCAAACCATCGCGCTGGTGCCTGACACGGTCCTGCGAGCGGGCCTCACCTGGCGCAGCAGCGCGAACTGGAGTGGCGGCGTGTTCGCTCGGCATGTCGGCCGCCAGCATTACGACGGCGATCGTGACAACACGCTGGCGCGCGTGCCATCGGCGACGACGGCAGACCTCTTTGCCCGCTACACCGAGGGTCGGTGGGAAATTCGCATGACCCTGAAGAATGCAACCGGGCAGCGCTACGCCACCTACGCAGGTCACGGGTATGTGCTACAACCGGGAGGCACCGGCGCCAGCAATTACTACTACTACCCGGGAGACCCGCGCACCGTATTGCTCACGGCGCGCGTGCGCTTCTGAAGCTGTCGGGGGCGGTATGCCCGCGCATGCACCGGCACCCCCGCGGGATCCCGGACCGGTGCAGACCGGCATCGAAGGTCGGGCCATGCTTGACCGGCTGCGTGAATTCTGATTAAGTCGGCGCCATGGAACCGGAACTGCTCTCGCTCGAAGGTCGCGTCCGCGAGGTCGCTGAGCTCTGCGCACGGCTGCGCGACGAAAATCAGGCGCTGCGCCAGCTCGTGGCGGGCCTCGAGAACGAGAAACGACAGTTGCAGGGCAAGATCGACGCCGCCGCCGGTCGCCTCGAGCAGATGCTCGTCGACCCCGTCGCAAGTCCCGGCCATTGAACCGATCCGGCCTGCCCCCCGACCCTCGGCCGAGCCCATGAGCGAGCCCCAACCCACCATTGACGTAACCCTCCTGGGCAGCACCTACAAGGTCGCATGCCTGCAAGCGGATCGCGAAAGCCTTCTTGATGCGGCCGCGTATCTCGATCGCAAGATGCAGGCCTTGCGCGATGGGGGACAGGTGCGCAGCCAGGAGCGTCTGGCCGTCATGGCGGCACTGGACATCGCCTTCGAATTGCTCAACCCGAAGTCAGCAGAAGCGATTGACCGCGTCTCGCTCAAGCGTAGAATCCTGAGCATGCAGTCGGTGCTGGATGAAGCGCTCGCCCCACAAGTCGGGCTCTTCTGATCCGCCTGCATGCCATCGCCTGACGGCGCCTTCTTTGGCTGTCTCACCATGGCCTTGCCCGGGCCCTGACGTCGTTTTCAGGGTCTCGGGGTCCGCTGCTTCAATGTCCCCTGCCGTGCTCGTGACCTGGCCGTTACACTCTTGAACCAATGTGCAGTACAGGTTGCAGACTGTCGAACCACTGTTGTGCGCGTCCCTCCGTCGGATGTACCTGATGTGTTTCGCATGCGACCACTTGAGCCTCAGGGTTCAGGACTATTGGCCTTGACGGCACACGCGGGGGACACCCCTTGAAGTCGTGTTGGGCGTGCCCCGAGCCCGCATCGGCACCCGCCAGCCTCCTGTGAGTGCTTGACCGCAAGCCACGAGGTCGCGGTACTCTCGCGTCTTTTCCGGGCAAAGGGGTGGTCCACATGCGGTACTGGCTCATGAAGTCCGAGCCCGATGAATTCTCGATCGATGACCTCGAGCGTGCGCCGGGACAGTCGGTCGCATGGTTCGGGGTACGCAACTATCAGGCACGCAATTTCATGCGTGACCAGATGCAGGTCGATGATCCGGTATTCTTCTACCATTCGTCCTGTCCGCAGCCCGGCATCGCCGGTCTTGCGCGCGTTTCGCGCCTCGCTTACCCCGACCAGACCCAGTTCGATCCAACCAGCAAATATTTCGATCCGGCAGCCACCGCAGAGCGGCCGCGCTGGTTCAACGTGGAGGTGACATTCGTGCAGAAGACCCGTCTGTTGGCGCTGGCCGAGTTGCGTGCCGATCCGGCCGTGGCCGGCCTGACGCTGCTCGCCCGCGGTTCGCGACTCTCGATCACACCGGTGGACGCGGGGCACTGGGACCACATCTGCACGCGACTGCTGGGCCTGTCGGCAGCACGAGGTGCCGCCCGATGAGCGCCCCCCTTCGCAACGACACGTTCCTGCGCGCACTGCGACGCCAACCCACCGACTACACGCCCGTCTGGCTGATGCGCCAGGCCGGCCGCTATCTGGCCGAGTACCGGGAAACTCGCGGGCGGGCTGGCAGTTTCATGCAACTGGCCCAGTCACCCGCCCTGGCCACCGAAGTTACCCTGCAGCCGCTCGACCGGTTCCCGCTGGATGCGGCCATTCTGTTCTCCGACATCCTCACCGTCCCCGACGCCATGGGTCTGGGCCTGCGGTTCGCCGAAGGTGAAGGCCCTCAGTTCGAGCGTCCTGTGAGAGACGAGGCAGCGGTACGTGCCCTCACGGTACCCGATCCGTACGACAGTCTGCGCTACGTGACCGACGCCGTGAGCGAGATCGTCCGTGCGCTCGACGGACGGGTACCGCTCATCGGTTTCTCGGGCAGCCCCTTCACCCTTGCCTGCTACATGGTCGAGGGCAGCGGCAGTGACGACTTTCGCATCTTCAAGCGGATGCTTTACTCGCGTCCCGACCTTGCTCATCAGCTGCTCGACACCAACACGCAGGCCGTCACCGCCTATCTTCTCGCCCAGGTCGAAGCCGGAGCGCAGGCCGTCATGGTGTTCGACACCTGGGGCGGCATGCTGAGCACGCCGCTATACGAAGCCTTTTCGCTCGATTACATGCGCAAGGTGGTGGCGGGTGTGCGCGCCGGGCTCCAGCGCGTCGCGCCAGGGGGTGATGTGCCGATCATCGTCTTCACCAAAGGCGGCGGCGGGTGGCTCGAGGCAATCGCCGGGTGCGGCGCCGATGCGGTCGGCCTCGACTGGACCCTGTCGCTGGCAGCGGCCCGGCGCCGGGTCAAGGATTCGGTCGCGCTGCAGGGCAACCTCGACCCGATGGTGCTGCTGACCGATCCGGACACTGTCACGCGGGAAACCGAACGCGTACTCGCCGATTTCGGGCAGGGCCACGGGCACATCTTCAACCTCGGCCACGGCATCGTGCCCGCAACCCCGCCCGAGAACGTTGCCGCACTGGTCGAGACGGTTCACCGCGCCAGTCGGCCGTACCACAGCGGCGCCTGAGGGCGAGCACGGGTGACATGCCGTTCGCGTACTTATTCACAGATTGCGCCCCGAAGCGGTACGACTCCAATGTTGATTAATATTCTCGCAATATAACGCATGTCATTGTTTTCATACATTAATTCACAGCGATAGTGACATATCGCAAATGTTGTGCATCATTCGCGCTGGCGGTGAACAACTCACCCACAGACTTATTCACATAGTTATCCACAGCCCCGTGCAATCGCAGCAAATCGTTTCCAATGAATGACTTGGCAACATCTCCTCCGGCGCTTTCTCAGTCTTGAGTTCCTTGAACGACGGCATTGATGCAAACCGTTAATGTCGTCGTCGATGTGCCCCTGGCACGCAGCTTCGACTACCTCTCATCTGATCCGATCGCCATCGGCACACGCGTTCTGGTGCCCTTCGGACGCCGCACGGTTGTCGGGATCGTCCTCGGCGCAGGCGGCGAAGCCGCCGCCGAGACATCCCTCCGCTCGATCGAGCGTGTCCTGGACGACACCCCTGCGCTGCCGGCCGAATGGATGCGGCTTACCGAATTCGCGAGTCGCTACTACCAGCGTCCGCTCGGCGAGGTGATGCTCTCGGCCCTGCCCCCGCGCCTGAAACGCATGCCCACCCTGCGCGCGAGCGCCTTGCGCTCGCCGGGGCAATCGCCCACCCCTGAATGGCGGTTCATCGACGAGCATCCGCTCACAGCCCCCCAGGCGAGCGCCCTGGATGCCATCGCGCAGGGTGTTGGCCGATCAGGCACCTTTCTGCTGCATGGCATCACTGGCAGCGGCAAGACCGAGGTGTATCTGCACGCCGTGGCAGCCACCTTGCGCCGCGGCTCGCAGGCGCTTGTCCTGGTGCCCGAGATCCACCTCACGCCACAACTCGAAGCCCACTTCAGGACACGCTTCCCGGGCGCCCACATCGAGGTGATGCACAGCAATCGCAGCGCCGTCGAACGGGCGCTGGCCTGGCGAGCCGCCCAGATTGGCAGCGCGCAGATCATCCTTGGCACGCGACTGGCCGTATTTGCCCCTTTTGCCGATCTGGGTCTGATCGTGATCGACGAAGAGCACGACCCGTCATTCAAGCAACAGGACGGTGTCCGCTACTCGGCGCGCGACCTCGCCATCTGGCGGGGGCATGCAGCGCATGTACCGGTCGTGCTCGGGTCGGCTACGCCATCACTCGAGAGTCATGCCAACGCCTCGAGCGGCCGATACCAGCGCCTGACGCTGCCCGGACGAGCGCGCCCCGGCTCACGGTTGCCCTCGCTGGCCCTGATCGATACCGGTCGCGAAACGGTGCAAGAGGGCCTGACGGCAACCCTCGAATCGGCCATCGAAGCCACCCTTGCGCGAGGCGAGCAGACGCTCGTGTTCCTGAACCGGCGCGGTTATGCACCCGTGCTCGCCTGCAATGCCTGCGGCTGGATCCCGAGCTGTCCGCGCTGCAGTACCCATGTCGCGGTACATCTGGGTGAGCGCCGCCTGCGCTGTCACCACTGTGGCTTCGAGGCCCGGATTCCACCACGCTGTCCTGACTGCGGCAACGCCGACCTGCAGCCATTCGGTCGCGGTACCGAGCGGCTTGAAGAATCGCTCGCAGCACGCTTTCCGCAGGCGCGGCTCGCGCGGGTCGACAGCGACACGATGCGGCTGAAGGGCACCTGGGAGGCCACCCAGGGTGCGATCCACGCCGGCGAGGTCGACATCATTCTGGGCACCCAGATGCTGGCCAAGGGGCACGACTTCCCGCGCCTGACCCTGGTAGGCATCCTCAATGCCGATTCGGCACTCTTTGCGGCCGACTATCGAGCGCCCGAACGCCTCTTTGCACAACTGCAGCAGGTGGCCGGACGCGCCGGACGAGATGCCCTGCCGGGGCAAGTGCTGATCCAGACGCGATTTCCCGACCATCCCCTCTACCGCGCACTGCTCGCCGGCAACTACAACCGGTTCGCCGAAGCCGAACTGCTCGAGCGCGAACGCGCTGGCTTCCCACCCTGCGTGGCCGAAGCCGTCCTGCGCGCGGAGGCGCGGTCGCCGGAAGCCGCCATTGCCTTTCTGAGCGAGGCACGCGAGCGAGCACCCGCCGATGCCGATGTGGTCATGTACGACCCGGTACCGATGAGCCTGGAGCGACTCAACGGCTGGTATCGGGCGCACCTTCTGGTTCAGGCCACCCAGCGCGCTTCACTGCAGCGCTATCTGACCCTGTGGCGCACAGCCATCGAAGCAGAACGGACACCGCGCCATGTGCGCTGGCACATCGACGTCGATCCGATCGAGTTCTAGCAGCACGACCAACGGCCGACAATGACCCGCAGGTCCTCACCGGCCGTGGGCACCCTGCCGGGAATTACTTCTTCCTGGCAGCGGTCTTGCTGGCAGGCGGAACCTGCGGACGTGACTTGCCGTAGGAGCCCTTGAAGATCTTGCCGCGCTTGGTACGCTTGTCGCCCTTGCCCATGACTGTGTTCCATCCGAAGTGAACCCGCGATTCTAGATCAATCCGCGGCCCGACGCCGAAACCATCCGGTCAGCGACCAGCGCTCGCGACGTGCTGGCAAGACCTCGTGAAGGCATCCTTCGGCCAGAAAGAGCATGAGACGCCCGCCGAGCGGCAGCACCCGATGCGTGTGGCCCGAAAGATCGTTCGATTCGTAGAGGCACAATTCGCCCCCATCCTCGGACTGCCAGGCCTCATTGAGGTAAAGAACACACGAGAGCGTGCGGGTATCGTCACCCCGCACACGGTCGTGATGCGGCGCATAACGCTCACCGGGCGGGTAACAGGCCAGGTGCAATTCGAGATCGGCGAGGCCAAGCAGGCAACGTCGGTTAAGCCCGATGCGCAGGGCGTCGAAGCGGGCGGCCAGCAGCGCGCCACCCTCGAGGGTCGTCAGGTCGTCCACCCAGAGCGTACGATCGCCGCGCACGGTCGGAACCAGAAGACGTTCGCGTCCAACTCGGGCGGGTGCAAGGCGTTCACGCTGTGCAAGAGCCCAACCCCGCCAGACCTGCAGCGCGGCGAGCTCGAGAAACCCGTCGACCATGGCCCAACCTTGCGCAGCCAGATCATCGGCTGCCGACGCCACGGTGGCTGCGAACCCCGGGTCGAGCGTCGCACCCTCGTCACCCGGAGGGCTGGTGCCGCCCGCGTGCGCCTTGGGTGATCGACTCATGCAAATGACTCGAACGTGATCACATCGATTGCAGCGTCATAGGATCTGCGGTAGGCTTTTTGATAGCAATCGCTCACTGCACGTTGTGTCAGAGATCCTTCCCGGCGTCGTCGGTCACTGCACGGACCGCCCGGGACGACGGGTTCCAACAACCCTGCCGGCCCATGAACCTGTCGCGTTCGCGTGCCGGCCCATGGCCAGTGAATGAACCGATGGATGCAACGATCGGATTTGTCGACGAGGTCATTGATCTGCTGGGGCCATTCGGCACGGTGTCGGTGCGTCCAGTGGGGACGGCGCATGCGCTGCATGTCGATGGCCTGCTGCTGGGCGTGGTACTCGACCAGACGTTGTGGCTGAAAACCGACGCCATCAACCGGCTCGAATTCGAAGTGGCCGGGGCGTGTGTCCTCTCCCAGCACACCGATATGGCGGCGCGACTCGCCACAGTCGCGCCCGATATCCCCGACAGTTTTCACAGCGCCCCGGACAGCGCGCTGCAATCGGCTGCTGACATGCTGCCCTGGGCGCGCAGCGCCTATGCGGCCGCGCTTCGCAGCGGCCATCGTGTGACAGAGAGGCCGGCAGACTAGAGCCATTCGGGATTGCGCACCACGCGTGCGCTCTCGCGGAGCCAGTAGAGGGTCACGATACCGCCCGCGCACAGCACGCTGAGAATGGCCGCGATCCAGAAGCCGCTCGCGCCCAGTGGCGTCACCAGGCCGACGGCGTGCAGATCGACTCGATCGGTCAGGCCGAGCACATAGCCACCGCCCAACCCCATGCCCCAGAGTGAAACGGTGTAGACCACCATGGGAACGACCGTGCGCTTGTAGCCGCGCAGCACATTCACCGTGACCGCCTGCAGTGCATCCACCAGATGGTAGACCGCCACATAGGCGAGGAGGCTTGCCGCGAGCGCCTGCACGACCGGATCGCGACTGTAGAACCGTGCGATCGCCTCGCGACCCAGACCCAGCGCAAGCGCAAAGACGACCGCCACCCCCAGCGCGATGAAGAGTGCCTGAATGCCGGTGGCACGTGCGCGTGCGAAGGCGCGAGCACCGATCGCCTGCCCGACCAGCACGGTTGCCGCGTTGCCCAGGGAAAGCGGCACCATGAACGCAAGCGCTGCGACATTGGCAGCGATCTGGTGAGCCCCCGAGTACTGCGCACCCAGACGCGCCACGAAGAGCGTCATGAAGGTGAACGCGGTGACATCGACCAGGAAGGTCGCACCGATCGGCACGCCGACCGCCAGCAAGTGCCGCATCGACCGGGCGTCGGGCCAGGACCAGCGTGCAAATACACCGAACACCCGATAATCGGCCACCCGCGCACACCAGAGCCAGGCCGCGATGCAGGTGCCCCACGAGCAGAGCGTCGTGGCCACTGCGCACCCTGCCCCCCCCAGCGCGGGCAGGCCCAGGTGGCCTTCGATCAGCACCCAGTTGAGGGGCACCTTGAGCGCCAGACCCGCCAGATTGAGCACCATCACCACCCGTGGGCGCGAGATGGCGTTGCTGAATGAACCGAACACCCGGAAAAAGAGCAGGGCTGGCACACCGAACTGAATGGCGCGCAGATAGGCGCGCACCTTCACCTCGACCTCGGGTGCCACCTGGGTGAGGGCAAAGAAGGGCTGCGGGAACTGCAGGATGACGATGACGATGATCGACATCAGCGCACCCAGCCATGCGCACTGGCGCACCTGCTCGCCGATGAGTTCGTCCTTGCCTGCACCATGCAACTGGGCCGCCACTGGCGTCAGCGCGAGGAGCACGCCCATCGTCGTGACGAACACCGATATGTAGATGCTGGCGCCAATGCCCACGGCAGCCAGATCGTCGGTACCGAAGTGCCCGGCCATGATCGTGTCGGTGACCGCGTAGAGCATCACGGCAACCTGCGCAACCAGCACGGGCCAGCCCAGCTTCACCAACTGGCTGACGACCGACGCGCGGCTCTGGCGCTGCTCGATGGCGCCCGGGTCCGCCGAGCGCGCGCGCTCGACGCTCACAGCTCGTAGCCCGTGCCACTCCCGCTCAAGGCGCGCTCGACCACCTTGCGGGTGAGCGCTGGCGCAAAACGCTCGATGAACGCAAACGTGTAGCCCCGCACATAGGCATCCCGTTTCAGCGCGATACGGGTCATGCTGGGCGCAATCAGCGATCCGACGTCAAAGGCCACAAGCCCCGTGTCGCGCGCAGCCTCGTAGGCCATCGAGGCCACGATGCCCACCCCCAGCCCCAGACCGACATAGGTCTTGATCACATCGGAATCGATGGCGGTCAGGGCAATCTCGGGCGCAAGTCCACGCGACTGAAACGCCTGGTCGATATGTGAGCGCCCGGAGAAGGCAGTGTCATAGGTAACGATCGGCCAGGCAGCAATATCTTCCAGGGTGAGTGCCTGCCGTGCCGCGAGCGGATGATCACGCGGCACCACCACCGAATGGCTCCAGCTGTACCCGGGCAGCGCCAGCAACCCCGGGTAGCGATCGAGCGATTCGGTGGCAATGGCCAGATCGGCCTCACCAGCAAGGACCATCTCGGCAAGCTGCCGCGGGCTACCCTGGTGGATCGCCAGCCGCACGTCCGGATACCGGCGCCGAAAGTCGGCCACCACGGGGGGCAGGGCATAACGCGCCTGGGTATGGGTCGTGGCGATACGCAATGCACCGACACGGCTGTCGCTCAGCTCCTTGCCCAGAGCGCGCAGATCATCGGCCTGCGCAAGCAGGCGCTCGATCACCCGGACGATGTCTCGCCCCGGCTGGGTCAATCCGACAAATCGCTTCCCATGGCGCACGAAGATCTGCACGCCCAGTTCGTCTTCGAGCTCGCGCACCTGCTTGGAGACCCCGGGCTGCGAGGTGAACAGGCGTTCGGCCGCTAGCGTGAGATTGAAGTTGCAGCGAATGGCTTCGCGCACTGCACGCAGTTGCTGGAAGTTCACGAGGGAGTAGCTGCCGGAGGCTGGACCGCCTCATTGTAGAGGAAGCCTCGCGCCGACGATCAGACCTCCCAGGGAGCCGGCGCGTCCGCGTCGAGGCGATAGCGCTCGATGGCAGCCGCCGCCAGGCCCGACTCGATCTGCCCGTCGCGCTCGAGCGTAGCCAGTGCAGCCACCGCGATATGTTCTGCAGAGACTTCGAAAAACCGTCGCAGCGTCGGCCGGGTATCGCTGCGCCCGAAGCCATCGGTGCCCAGTGTCACACAGGGCCGCGACGTGCAGGCACGCAGACTGTCGGCCACTGCACGCACATAGTCGGAAGCCACGACCAGGGGCCCCGATGCCTTGCCAAGGCACTGCTCGACCCAGGAAAGACGCGGGCTCTCGCCCGGGTGCAGCCGGTTCCACCGATCGGTCGCCATCGCATCGCGATGCAACTCGCTGAAACTGGTGACGCTCCAGACACCCGCCCCGATGTTCCAGTCGTCCTCCAGCAGGCGCGCCGCCTCGATGGCTTCACGCAGGATGGTGCCACTGGCCGCGAGTTGTACCTGCTCGGCGCCCATCCTCGGCGCAGAGAAACGATACATGCCGCGCAAGATGCCCGCCTCGGCCCCTGCTGGCAATGCCGGGTGAGCGTAGTTCTCGTTCATCGCGGTGATGTAGTAGAAGACGTCTTCACCGTCCATGAGCATGCGACGCATGCCGTCCTGCACGATCACCGCCAGTTCATGCGCGAAGCATGGGTCCCAGGCACGGCAGTTCGGAATCGCAGCCGCCATGAGGTGACTCGATCCATCCTGATGCTGCAGGCCTTCGCCAGCGAGGGTAGTCCGCCCCGCCGTGGCACCAATCAGAAAACCGCGCGAGCGCTGATCGGCCGCTGCCCAGATGAGATCCCCCACCCGCTGAAAGCCGAAGATGGAGTAATAAATGTAGAAGGGCAGCATGCGCACGCCATGCGTGCTGTACGCCGTGGCTGCCGCAATCCACGAGGCCAGCGCACCGGCCTCGGATATCCCCTCCTCGAGAATCTGCCCCTCGCGCGCTTCTCGGTAGTAGCTCAGCTCCTCCTTGTCCTCGGGCTCGTAGAGTTGGCCCACGGCTGAATAGATCCCGATCTGGCGAAACAGGCCCTGCATGCCGAAGGTGCGCGCCTCATCGGCCACGATCGGCACGATGCGGGACCCGATGACCGGATCACGCACCAGTTGCGAGAGCATGCGCACCAGTACCATGGTGGTGGAGTGCTCACGGTCACCGGTGCCCAGCGTGATGGCATCAAACGCCGAGAGGGGTGGCACGGCCAGCGCGGGCGCATCGTTGCGTCGCTGCGGCAGGTAGCCCCCCAGCGCACTGCGCCGCGCATGGAGGTAGCGCATTTCCTCACTGTCGGGCGCGGGTCGGTAGAACTGCAGCGACTCGACCTGCTCATCGGACAGGGGCAGCGCGAAGCGGTCGCGAAACGCGCGCAGCGCCTCGGCATCGAGTTTCTTCTGCTGGTGCGTGGTCATGCGCGCCTGCCCGGCCGAGCCCATGCCGAAGCCCTTCATGGTCTGCGCCAGAATGACGGTGGGTTGACCGCGATGGCCCATCGCCGCTGCATATGCTGCGTGGATCTTCAGCGGGTCATGGCCTCCTCGCCGCAACTTGTCGATCTCGGCATCAGACATGTGCGCGACCAGCGCCTGCAGTTCGGGGTACTTGTTGAAGAAGTGCTCCCGATTGAAGCGGCCATCGGTGGCGGCGTACTTCTGAAACTCGCCATCGACCGTCTCGTGCAGTCGGCGCAGGATGTGACCGTCGTGGTCGCGGGCAAAGAGCGTGTCCCAGTTCGACCCCCAGAGCACCTTCACGACGTTCCAGCCGGCACCGGCAAACAGGCCCTCGAGTTCCTGGATGATCGAGCCATTGCCACGCACCGGCCCATCGAGCCGCTGCAGGTTGCAATTGATCACGAACACGAGGTTGTCGAGTCCCTCACGCGCGGCGAGTGACAGGCCGGCCAGGGACTCCGGTTCATCCATTTCGCCGTCGCCGAAGAACCCCCACACCTTGCGCGACGCGCCAGTGGCGATGCCGCGCGCCTCGAGGTAGCGCATGTGCCGCGCCTGGTAGATGGCGCTGATCGGCCCCAGGCCCATCGATCCGGTCGGAAACTGCCATAGCGATGGCATCAACCACGGATGCGGATAGGACGACAGACCGGCACCACCCACTTCGCGCCGGTAATTGGCAAGGTGCGCCTCGTCGAGACGACCTTCGAGAAAGGCGCGCGCATAGACCCCGGGGGCCGAATGCGGCTGGAAGTAGACGAGATCGCCCTGCTGGCCGGCGCGAAAGAAATGATTGAATCCCACTTCAAACAGGTCGGCGGCCGATGCGTAGCTCGCGATATGGCCCCCGAGTTCGCCGAAAGCCTTGTTGGCGCGCACGACCATGGCGAGCGCATTCCAGCGCACGATCGCCGACAGGCGCGTTTCGATACCCGGATCGCCCGGATAAGGTGGCTGGTCGGCCACGGAGATCGTGTTGCCGTAGGGCGTATTGAAGCGCGAGCGCGTCCGTACCTCGGCTGCCGAGGCGTGCTCGATGAGTCGCTGCAGCAGATAACGGGCGCGATCGCCCCCGCCCGCCCGCAGCAGGCCATCGAACGCATCGAGCCATTCGCGAGTCTCTGCCGGGTCGAGATCGAGGCCGTCCCTTGAATCGCCCCGCCCTGCCGAAAGGTCGTTCATCGAATGCACCATCCCGCCTGCCACCATGAGGCTGCCATCGTAGCGTCAGGCGCACGGCATGTGCTTTCAAAGATTCGCGCGTGAAGCCTTTCAGAAAGCACAATATGCTTTTCAAACGCACCTAAGGAGCATCCGATGCTGCCAGGAAATATTGATGCAGCAGACTTGAAAATTCTGGCTGCCTTGCAGGATGACGCGCGCATCTCCAATGTCGACCTCGCCCGCAAGGTCAACCTGACGCCCTCGCCTTGCCTGGCTCGAGTCCGCGAACTCGAGCGCACGGGACTCATCGAACGCTATGTCACCCTGCTCGATCCGAAGGCGCTGGGGCTCACCCTGAGCGTGTTCATTCAGGTGCGACTGGAAAAGCAGATCGAACGCTCACTCGAGCGTTTCGAGCAGGCCATGTCGGAACGACCGGAAGTGATGGAGTGCTATCTGATGACCGGCGCGTCAGACTATCTGCTGCGGGTCGTGGTTACCGACATGCAGGCGCTCGAGCGGTTCATCGTGGACTTCCTGTCGCGCATACCCGGCATCGGCAACATCCAGTCGAGTTTCGCGCTCAAGCAGGTAAAGTACCAGACAGCGCTGCCGCTGGAAGCGGTCGCGGCACCGGACCCGACAACGCCCGTGCGACAGGGCCGAGGGCTCCGCACGAGAAGACGATCGTGACTTCGGGGGCGCTCCCGGCCTCGTCGACAGGGAGCGCCTCGCGGTGGCATCGCCGCAGCGACACCACCGGACAGGCCCGTGTCAGGCCGTGCGCAGTTTCTGCTGGGCGGCGCGCGAGTGCACCTGGGCATACGCCTGGTGCGCGGCCGACTCGGCATCGCCGACGTGAATCGGGTAGCCGATGTCGTCAAGCACCGAACCCAGTGCCGACAGGCACAGCATCACATTCTCCGGACGGCACGAGTAGCCCATCAGACCGATACGCCAGATCTTGCCGGCGAGCGGGCCCAGACCCGCACCGATCTCGAGATTGAAGTCGGCGAGCAGACGCTTGCGCACGTCGGCTTCCTTCGCCTGGATCGACTCGGGAATGCGGATGGCGTTCATCTGCGGCAGACGAGCGTCTTCGCGCACGAGGTACTGCAGCCCCATCGCTTCCAGGCCCGCCTTGAGCGCCAGGTAATGCCGGTGGTGGCGCGCCCAGCAGTTCTCGAGCCCTTCTTCACGAATGAGGAGCAGGGCCTCATGCAGACCGAAGAGCGAATTGGTCGGCGCGGTGTGATGGTAGGTGCGGGTGGTTGCACCCCAGTAACCAAGCAGCAGGTTCATGTCCATGAACCAGCTCTGGATCTTGCCGTCGCGCGCCTTGACGTAGTCGACCACGCGGTCGGAGAAGGAGACCGGCGACAGGCCCGGCGTGCAGGACAGGCACTTCTGGCTGCCCGAATAGATGGCGTCGATGCCCCACTCGTCGACCCGAACCGGCACCCCGCCCAGCGAGGTGACCGCATCGACGATGGTCAGCGCGTCGTGCTTGTGCGCGATCTCGACCAGGGTCTTGGCGTCGGACTGCACGCCGGTGGAGGTCTCGGCATGAACGAAGGCCACGACGCGTGCGTCGGGGTTCTTCTTGAGCGCGTCCTCGAGCTTCTGCGGGTCAACCTGCTCGCCCCACGCATCCTCGACCACGACCGGTATGCCACGGGCGCGCTCGACGTTCTCGATCATGCGACCACCGAAGACCCCGTTGCGGCAAACGATGACCTTGTCACCGGGCGCGACCATATTGACGAAGCAGTACTCCATGCCCACCGAGCCGGGGCCGGAGGCGGGGAAAGTGAGCGCGTTCTTCGTCTGATACGTGTAGCGCAGGAGCGACTTCAACTCTTCCATCATGTCGACGAAGATCGGGTCGAGGTACCCGATGGCCGGCTGACTCATGGTGGTGAGCACGCGCGGGTGGATCTCGGTCGGTCCCGGTCCCATCAGCGTGCGCTGTGGCGGGTGAAAGGACGAGATGCGCTTGGCGGGGGCGAAATCAGTCATGCTTGAATCTCCTGTCTGGGACAACGGGTCATCATCGGGCCGGGACTTGACCCGTACCGGCTTGGCGCGCTGCGCCTCGTGCAGCACTTCCTGCGACTGGATGCGGCCTTCCGACAGGGTCTCGATCTGCATCGCCCATCGGGCCGGTATGTAGCCGGCTTTCATCCAGTTGTTGACGACCGCACGATCAAGCCGGAGCGCACGCGCAACTTCTGCCTGGGAACCAAAGATTTCGACGAGGCGTTCGGCGCAGCTGGCCATTCGGCGGGACTTCTTGCAACGATAGCCGGCCAGTGTAGCCTGCCAGTATCTTCCTGACAACTGAACTGACCACCCTGACTCACCTCAAATTTGTTGTGAATCAACGATTTATGGCTGACGTATCGTCCCCGGTCGCCGCCGCCGAGAGCGCGCCTCAGGCCACGACCGAACCCCAGTTGCGCACGAGGTGGTCGGCCGTCCGCAAGGTGAGCGCGTGCAGGGTGAAGGTCGGATGGACCGCGCCTTCGGTCGGGTACAGACCCGCCCCGGTGACGTACAGGTTGGCCAGTTCATGCGCCCGCCCGTAGCTGTCGGTCACCGAATCGGCCGCCGACTTGCCCATCGGCGTACCTCCGGTGAAGTGCAGGAGAGGCGGCGGGCCGGGAGGCGACCAGACCTCCTTGGCCGAGGTGGCACGCATGATGCGCAGACCCTCCTCACGGGCATGCGCAAAGAGCTTCAGCGCATGCTCATCGAGGCTGTGCACGATGCGGGCAATGGGCATGCCGAACTCATCACGCCGATCCGACAGCATGACGCGGTTGTCCGGATTGGGCAGCGCCTCGATGACCGCACCCATCTTCACCAGACCGCGCGCAGCCCGCTTCATGTAGTCATGCAGGGCAGCCCCGAAAAGCGGCACCTGGGTGTTGGCAAGGCCGGTGAAATCGTTGGGCTTGTTGGCTGCACCGATCATCCAGGTGTAGCTGCCGATGAAATCGCGCCGCTGCGACTTGGCATAACCATCCTGCGAGATGAGCTGGGCCGCCGACAGGCCCATGTGGTTCTGCACATCCTCATCCATCATGCCGAAGACGCCTGCCCCGACGTGCGTCATGATGTGCCGGCCCACCAGCCCATTGCGGTTCGAGAGGCCCGCGGGGTGACGGGCGTTGGCCGAATTGAGCAGCAGGCGCGGGTTCTGACTGGTGAACGCCGCCAGGATCACCAGATCGGCATGCTGCACATGAGATTCACGGGTGCGCGTGTCGACATACTCCACCGCGGTCGCACGATCGCCCTTCTCGTTGGTGAGCACCCGAAGGGCATTGCTGTAGGGCCTGATCTCGGCACCGTACTTGCGCACTTCGGGCAAGTAGCTGGTAAAGGTGTTGACGAGCGCACCAATCGGGCATCCGGCATCGCACCAGGCGTCATAGACACAGGCTGGCCGCCCCTTGAAGGGCACGCTGTTCACCGCCACCGGCGCCGGCGCGGTGCGGATGCCCAGCCTGGCAAAACCCTCGGCGACCTTCTGCGCGTGCGGAAAGACCTTCACCGGCGGCATCGGATAGGGCGCACCGGCCGGCCGCCACACTTCCTGCACATGGTCACCGGAGATGCCCAGTTCGTTCTGGATGCGGTCATACCAGGGGCGCAGCTCGTCGTAGCCGAAGGGCCAGTCGAGCCCGACGCCAAAGCCTGACTTCACCGCAAAGTCTTCCTCGTGCAACCGCGGCCAGTTGGCGTACTGGTGGATGACGGCGCCACCGACACCCCACCCCGAGTTGAAATTATGGGCGACGGGGTTCCTGCCCTCGAGCTGATTGGCACCAAACCACTTCAGGCGGCGCGACCAGATCTGCGAACTGACGAGGTCCTCGGGCTCCCAGGGCGGGCCCAGTTCGAGTACCACCACCTTGCGCCCCGCCTCGGCAAGCCGGGCGGCGAGCATCAGGCCCGACGGGCCTGCACCGACGATGACTGCATCGACCTTCTCATGATTGGCCATGATCTCACCACTTGCGGGTTGGCATGACATGCGGCATGTAGGGCACGCCCAGCCGCTCGAAACCCTCGACAGTGCCGTAGACCACGTCCACGGCATCCATCCGGGCCAGAAGGTAGAAGAAGGGCGATGGCGGTCCGCTCCATCCCTCGGGCACCTTCTGGCGCATCTGGTCGACGAACTTCACCTGCTCGTCAGCCTTCAGGGCTGCGAAGACCTGACCGTGAGCGGCTGTGGCCGCACGATCGAGCGCCCCGAGACAGGCCCGATAGAAGTTGGTGACGGGCGGCGGCACGTTGGCCGCACGCGCTGCAAGCAGACACTGCCCGGGATCGACCGACAGCTGGTGGTCGACGTAGAGGGCGATGCCGGCTTCCCGCGCACCGGGCAGCAGGGTGTCACCGAGCGCCTCGAGCGCAGCGCGCTCGGCCCCCGTGAGTACCTGCAGGGGAACAGCCTGGGCATAGGCTTCACGCAAGGTGAGCCAGGTCTGGGTGCCGCCGACAGTGAACGCAAACGCGCCCAGCGCAGCACCCTTCAGCATCGATCGACGATCGACTGTCATGGTGTCTCCTCCCGGTCGGGCTCGCGTGCGAGGCGCTGCCCTTTTTATCGTTCTTGTGTCGTGCAAGGTTCGCCAGGAGACAGCGGTCTGACTGTCTGTCGACGATCCAGCATCGATCCTAGGCCGCGCAAGGGCGATTTGCAACCTGAGGGCGAGAGCCTGCCGTCAATCGGTATCGGGCACCGATGAGGGCAGGGCGTGATCCTCGGGCGGATCGAACGCGCGGTCACCCTCGGCGCGCGCGACGCCATCGGGGGCAAGGTTCATGAAATCGAACAGGGCACCGTCGAGCAGGTGCGATCGGCTCACGTTCGAGAGGCTGCGAAAGATGGTCTGTACCCGACCCGGATGCTGCCGCTCCCATTGCTGCAGCATCGCCTTCACCTGCTTTCTCTGCAAGGTCTCCTGCGATCCACAGAGATCGCAGGGAATGATCGGAAAACCACGCACACCCGCCCAGGCTTCGAGGTCGCCTTCCTCGACATAGGCCAGCGGCCGGATGACCACGTGGCGACCATCGTCTGACTGCAACTTGGCCGGCATGGCCTTCAGCTTGCCGCCGTAGAAGAGATTGAGAAAGAAGGTCTCGATGATGTCATCGCGATGGTGCCCGAGCGCGATGCGCGTGGCACCCAGTTCACTCGCGACCCGGTAGAGCACCCCACGGCGCAGGCGCGAGCACAGCGAGCACATCGTGCGTCCCTCGGGCACCAGCCGCTTGACGACCGAGTAGGTGTCCTGCACCTCGATGCGCCACGGAATGCCCAGACCTTCGAGATAGCGCGGCAGCACGTCGGCCGGGAATCCGGGATGTCGCTGATCGAGGTTGACCGCAATGATCTCGAAGTCGATGGGTGCACGGTCGCGCAGTTTCATCAGGATGTCGAGCAGCCCGTAGCTGTCCTTGCCCCCCGACAGGCAGACCATGACGCGATCACCGTGGCCGATCATGCCGAAGTCGTTGATGGCCTGTCCGACCAGACGACACAGACGACGCTCGAGCTTGTTGGCTTCGAAGGCGCTGCGACGGTCGGCCGGACCGGGCGCGCGTGGCGCGGCGTCGACGGCCACGGGCACGATCGGGCTGGTCGATGAGGATCCGACAGGGGACAAGGCCAGGGGCGACCCAGCGAGGGACGGCTGGGCGAGGGGCAACTCGGACACGCGCTGCACCGCCTAGAGGTAGATGCTGCGACCGCCATCGACGGCGATGATCTGGCCGGTGATGTAGGGTGCGTCATTGATCAGGAAGGCTACCGTTCGCGCGATGTCCTGCGGGCTGCCAGCGCGCTCGAGCAGGGTCTGCTCGACGACCCGGTCGCACTCAGCCTGATCGAATGCGCCGTCGCCATCGGGCCACATGACCGGGCCGGGGGCTACGCCGTTCACGCGCACCCGGGGGGCAAGCTCCATCGCGAGCGATCGGGTGAGGCCGGCGAGGCCAGCCTTGGCCAGGGTATAGACGACATGCCCGCGCAGGGGTTGCAGCGCATGAATGTCGACGATGTTGACGATACTGCCGCCACTGTCGCGCAGGAGCGGCGCAGCCGCCTGTGCCAGGAACAGGGGTGCGCGTAGGTTGGTGCCGACCAGATCGTCCCACTCGCGTGCGGTAATCGAACCGATGGCAGTCGGATAGAAGCTTGACGCGTTGTTCACCAGCGCATCGAGCCGACCGAACGCCTGAGCCGCTTCGGTGACGATGGCCGCACAGCGATCGATATCGAGAATGTCACCCGCCACCAGGGCGACCGACCCGGCGCGCAGTGCGTCGAGTTCGGCTGCCAGTTGCGCAGCTTCATCACGTGCCTGCCGGTAATGCAGCACGATACGCGCCCCGCTCGCATGCAGCGCGCGCGCCGTCGCCGCCCCGACCCGCCGCGCGGCACCAGTAATGAGGATGACCTGCCCGGACATGGCTACTCTGCAGAAGAACAAGAGGCTGACTTGTTCATTCTACGCGAATGACCCATCATGCCACGATGCCTGTCGCCCCTGCTTCCGCCTCGGCTTCCGCCGCGGCCCACGATCTGCCCGCCCCCTCCGCCGAGGCGCTGGCGCACAGTCAGCAGGTGCTCCGTGCCGTCGAGACAGCCATCGATCAGGCCGGGGGCTGGATACCGTTCAGCCAGTACATGGACCTTGCCCTGTACGCGCCGGGGCTTGGCTACTACAGCGCAGGCGCACGCAAGCTGGGGGCAGCAGGCGACTTCACGACCGCGCCGGAGTCGACCCCGCTGTTCGGCCAGACCCTGGCGCACGTCATCGCGCCACTCCTGCGCGATGGACTCCCGGCGATCCTCGAAGTAGGTGCTGGCAGCGGCGCGCTGGCGGCAAGCCTGCTGGGCGAACTCGAACGCCTCGACGCGCTGCCCGAGCGCTACGAGATCCTCGAAGTCAGCGCCGATCTGCGCGAGCGCGAGCGCGATACCCTCACGCGGAGCGTCCCGCACCTGATCGAGCGCGTGAGCTGGCTCAACGGCCTGCCGCCCGCGTTCCGGGGCGTGGTGATCGGCAACGAAGTGCTCGACGCCATGCCGGTCGAGCGGCTCTGCTGGCAACCCGATGGCACGGTGCTGCGCGGTGGCGTGTCGCGTCTCATCGGGGGCTCGACGCATCTGGCCGATGATCCGCACGGCGACCTGCAGATGAGCTTCAGACCTTTCGATGCCGGCACTCCCGAGACCTTGCGCGCTGCAGCGACCGCGATCGGCCATCGGCTCGGTCCGCTCGAGGCGCGCTACACCAGCGAAGTGGGTCTGGCCGCCTGCGGCTTCGTGCGTGCCCTTGCGGGCCACCTCGACCAGGCCGTGTGCCTTTTCATCGACTACGGATTTCCCGGCGCCGAGTTCTTTCACCCGCAGCGCAGCGAAGGCACACTGATGTGTCATTACCGGCACCGTGCGCATGACGATGTGCTGCGCTGGCCGGGGCTGCAGGACATCACGGCCCATGTCGACTTCACTGCAATCGCCGATGCGGTCGATGCCGCCGGTTGTGAACTGCTCGGCTACAGCTCGCAGGCGCATTTCCTGATTGCCGGCGGGCTCACCGACCTTCTCGCGCAGACACCGGCCACCGACGCCCTGCACTACCTGCCGCGATCGAATGCCGCCCAGCGGCTGATCTCACCTGCCGAAATGGGCGAACTGTTCAAGGTCATCGGCTTCGCCAGGGGCTGGCACGGCCCGCTGCCCGCCTTTGCCGCGGGCAATCGCCTGGCCCGACTGGGCTGAGGCGACGACAGCGGCCGATCAGGGCACCAGCATGCCGCGCTTGACGGCCTCGCGCGCGCCGATCGTCTCGAACCAGCGACGCACGTTCGGATGATCGGCGAGGTCAGTCTGATGCCATTCATGGCGAGCCACCCAGGGCCAGGTGGCCATGTCCGCCACCGAATACTCACCCGCAAGGAAGGGCACCTCCCCCAGGCGCCGGTCGAGCACGCCGTAGAGCCGGTCCTTTTCCTTCACATAGCGATCGATCGCGTAGGGCACCGGCTCCTTGGCCGCGCGCAGGAAGTGGTGGCACTGCCCGAACATCGGTCCCACCGAGGCCATCTGGAACATGAGCCATTGCAGACACTCCAGTCGGCCCGCCGGCGTTGCCGGCATGAAGCGCCCGGTCTTCTCGGCCAGGTAGATGAGGATGGCACCGGACTCCATCACCGACACCGACTGCCCACCCGGGCCATCGCTGTCGACGATCGAGGGGATCTTGCCGTTGGGATTGATCTGCAGGTACTCAGGGGTGAACTGCTCGGCGTTGGTACCGATGTTGATCTTGTGAACGCGATAGGCAAGACCGCATTCCTCGAGCATGATGGAGACCTTGCGCCCGTTGGGCGTACCCCAGGTGTACAGATCGATCATTGCAGCGCTCCGCGTGTCGGAAAGAAAGCGGGCAGTGTAGCCCCGCGCCACGTCCTCGAGGAACCTCCGCCCGTGCACCCCGCATCATGCTGAAGTGGATTCTCACGACGGTCATCGCCCTCATCTTCGTATCGGGCCTGTCACCGCTTCTGCAGCGATTCGGGCTGGGGCGCCTGCCCGGGGACTTTTCTTTCCACATCGGCCGGCGGCACTTCTACCTGCCGGTGACCACCACGATCCTGGTCTCGATGGCAGCAGCGCTGATTGCCCGAATGCTCTGAATCCGGCTGACCGGCTCACTCCCCCACGGCAGGCTTGGGCAGCGCCTTGCGGCGGGCTTCGAGCCGAGCACGCCAGGCCTCGCGCATCTCGCCAACCGATATCCGACCGTCCCGGTCAGTGTCGACGACGTCAAAGTGGTTGAACAGCGAATCGGACTTGCGTGCCTCCTCGCGGGTGAGGTAGCCGTCGCCGTTCGTGTCCAGGCGTTGAAACCGGCGGCTGGGCGAAGGGGGCGACCCGCTCGAGGGGGGAGGCGAAGACGCAGCGACCGGCGCGCCCAGAGCGCCAACGGCCGCGGCGGTGGCCGCTGCTGCACCGTCGGGAGCGGGTGCATCAGAGGCGCCGCTGGCCTGCGCACGGACCGCAGTCGGCAAGATGCATGCAGGTGCGCCGACGACGAGCGCCAGTACCCAGGCCGCAAGAGGCCATTTCAGGACGGAGGTATCCACACGGCTTGGCACGATCGATCACGGGTCCGGTAGAGAAGCTGTGGCAGATTCTATTCGCAATCGCGCCAGGTCATGCCCGAGTCTGTCGATCAGTCAGACGGTGTCTGCCGGGAGCCCTGCGCAGCCAGCATGCGCCAGACTGCCGGCAGGCAGACGAAAGCCGGAAACGACAACGCGAACGTCAGCAGAAAGTAGGGGGCATAGCCCCATTCGTGAGCGCCGAAGCCGCTCGCCCAGCCGGCAATCGATCGGGAGAAGGCAAAGATCGACGACAGGAGCGCGTACTCGGCGGCTGATCGACGCCGATCGACGATGGCCATCAGGAAAGCGAGGAAGGCAGCCGAGCCGAGCCCTCCGGTGAACGATTCGAAGGCGCTGGCTGCATAGATGAGCGCACGATGCGTGGCACCGGCATCGACCCCGACTGGCAGCAGCCAGGCCACGACGGCATAGACCAGGTTCGACAGGGCCTGTGCAAGTCCGAGCACCCAGAGTGCACGGCCGATGCCGACGCGGTCGGTGTACCAGCCTCCGGCCAGCCCACCGGCAATTGCCAGCGCGAGTCCGATATTCACCGACACCATGCCGATTTCAGCCGCGCTGAAACCCCGATCGACCCAGAACGGCTTCACCATGAACCCCATCGAGGCATCGCCCAGCTTGTAGAGCAGCACGAACGCGATGACCGGCAGGATGCCGGGGCGTTCAAGGAGGTCGAACAGGGCACCGAAGAGCGGTCCGCGTGGCGCCTCCGGAGGCGTATCGCCGGGGACGCCGGCGGGCGCATGCGCCGAGCCCGCAGGGTGCCGGCTCGCGGTCACCGCGCCGAGGGCCAGCAGCACGAGGCCGGCGACCAGCGCAACACTCATCGCCAGCGGCCAGAAGTATTCGATGCGCCCGGACCAGTGCGTCACCCGATCGGCGAGCCAGATCACCGCCAGCACGAGCGCCACCACCCAGGAGGCGGCACGCGGCGAACGCGCAACCCCCGCGAGTTCGCGCGCGACCGAGAGCATCGGCGTGGCGCGCACCACGCGTTCAGGTGGCGCCAGCAGCATGATGAGGGCGGTCGCCCCCAGCCCGGCGGCGCAGGCCAGAAAGGCCGCCTGCCAGTTCACCCAACTGGAGAGCACCAGTGCCAATCCGGCTCCGATGATGCCCACCCGGTACATGCCATTGCGTACGCCATTGGCAAGGCCCATCTCACCCTCGTCAAGCAGTTCGATGGTGTAGCCATCAATGGCGATGTCATTGGTCGCCGACGCGAGGGTAAACAGGCCGATGAGCCCGAAGGCCCAGGCAGGCGCTGCCGTCGAGAAGGCGAACCCTGCCATGACCGCTGCCATGACCAGATCGGCGGCGGCCATCCAGCGACGATGGTGACGATAACGATCGATGGCCGGCGCCCACAGGAACTTCAACGTCCAGGCGAGGCCGAGCAGGCTCAGCACACCGATCGCGCGCAGGTCGACGCCTTGCTGCCGGAACCACACCGGCAACACGTCGAAGAAGATGCCGAACGGCAGCCCTTCGGCAAAGTAGAGAACCCCCACCCAGAACAACCGCGACCGCGCGAGCTTCACCCGATGCGCCTTCAGGCCGCCGTACGTTCGAAGCGATATACCGCCAGACTGCCGCGCAGATTGGGCAGCACATCGACCCGGCGACCCGCGCAGAACACCAGTCGCTCGAGCACCCGAATGGAATGGTCGGCACAGAAGTCGTCGAAGTCCTGGATCGTGCACAGGTGGACGTTGGGCGTGTCGTACCAGCTGTAGGGCAACTCACCACTCACGGGCATGCGTCCTGCGAGCACCTGCAGACGGTGGCGCCAGTAGCCGAAGTTCGGAAAGGTCACGATGCCCTCGCGGCCGACGCGCAGCATCTCGAGCACGATGTCTTCGGTCTGACGAACAGCCTGCAGCGTGAGCGAGAGGATCACCGCGTCGAACGAGCCCGAATCAAAGCCGGCCAGTCCCCGATCAAGGTCGCCCTGGATCACGTTGACTCCGTTCTTGACGCAGGCAATCACCTTGTCATCTTCGATCTCGATGCCGTAGCCACGCACTGAACGGGTCTCGCGCAGGTGGCGCAACAGGGTGCCGTCACCGCAACCCAGGTCGAGCACCGTGGCACCCGGCCTCACCCAATCGGCGATGGCATCGAAGTCGGCGCGACCGATGCGCGGCCCCAGACCGCCGCCACTCATGCTGCAAACCCCGCAGCGGCACCGGGTGTGAGAGGCGTGCCCGGCAGATCGAAGGGGGCGCGATCGCGCCCGTCAATGCCCTGCTCGCGAGCTACCGTCTCGAAGAACGCGCGCACCACCTCGTGATAACGGACATCATCGAGCAGGAAGGCATCATGGCCGTGAGGCGCGTCGATTTCGGCGTAGGAAACGTCGAGACGATTGTCGATGAGGGCTTTCACGACCTCGCGCGAGCGCTCGGGCGAGAACCGCCAGTCGGACGTGAACGAGGCCACCAGAAAGCGCGCCTTCGCCGCAGCGAAGGCCGCCGACAGGTCGCCCCCGTGCAGGCGTGCCGGATCGAAGTAATCGAGCGCACGAGTGATGAGCAGGTAGGTGTTGGCGTCAAAGTACTCGGCAAACTTGTCGCTCTGGTAGCGCAGGTACGATTCGACCTCGAAGTCGACGTCGAAGTGGTAGCTGAACTGCTCGCTGCGGGAAGCGCGCCCGAACTTTTCCATCATGGCGTCATCCGACAGATAGGTGATGTGTCCGATCATGCGCGCCAGACGGAGTCCGCGCTTGGGCTTCACACCATGCGCGTAGTAGTCACCCCCGTGAAAGTCAGGGTCGGTCACGATGGCACGCCGGGCCACTTCATTGAAGGCGATGTTCTGCGCGGTGAGCTTTGCCGTCCCCGCTACCAGCACCGCACTCTTTACCCGCTCAGGGCGTGCAATGGCCCATTGCATGGCCTGCATGGCTCCGAGACTGCCACCCATGACTGCCGCGAAAGCGTCGATGCCGAGCGCATCAGCCAGACGCGATTGGGCTTCCACCCAATCGGCGACCGTCATCAGCGGAAAGCTCGAACCCCACGGACGACCGCTCTCCGGATCAATCGAAGCGGGGCCGGTCGATCCGAAGCAGCTCCCCGGGTTGTTCATGCAGACCACGAAGAACCGATCGGTATCGAGCGGTTTGCCCGGGCCGATCATGTTGTCCCACCATCCCACATTGCGCGGCTCCTCGGCGTAGAAGCCGGCCACGTGGTGCGATGCATTGAGCGCATGACACACCAGTACCGCGTTCGAGCGCGCCGCATTGGGTGTACCGTAGGTTTCATAGACGAGGTCGAACGCAGGCAACACGCCGCCGGCCACCGTATGCAGTGGCTTGTCGACATGCAGTCGCCGTGCTGTCACGGCGCCGACCGAAGATGCGGAAGTCATCGCGCGGGAAGCCCCGATAAGTCTGTCCGAGGTCACGCCGCGTCGAACCATTGCCAGGTCGACCGCGCGTGGCACCCGGACAGGCACCACAACCAGGCATGTGCACACGGGCCACATGCCATCCTCTTTGAGCCAGAGCGGGTCGGCGGGTCGGAGACTCGACGCTCGCTTTAGCCGTATTTGTTTTCAGGCCTCAACGCGAGTCGGCGGACGCATCATCCCCTCCCACACGGCATGGCCGGCGCCCGCAAGCTGAACGTCAAATCGGCGCCACATGTCATGGTAGCACGGGCTCCCGAAGCACCCCGCACGGCCCCGGCTCTCAGGCATTGAGCCGGTCGACCAGATGGGCGATCCGGTCCGGGTCAGAAGCACGCAGCACCCTGGCGGCGCCGGACTTTGCCTCACCCAGATCGGTACGCAAGACCTGCTGCTTCACCTCCAGCAGATGCGCCGGGTGCACCGAGAACTGGCGCAAACCCATGCCGAGCAGGAGGCGGGTCAGACGAGTCTCACCAGCCATCTCGCCGCAGACCGAGACCGGCACGCCAGCGCGCGCACCGATGCGAATCGTGTTGGCCACCAGATGCAGCACGGCCGGGTGCAAGGGGTCGTACAAATGCGCAACCGTATCGTCGGTGCGGTCGATGGCCAGCGTGTACTGGATCAGGTCATTGGTACCGATCGACAGGAAGTCGAGGCGCTTGATGAGCATCGGCAACGACAGGGCCGCCGCCGGTACCTCCACCATCGCACCGATCTGGATAGACTTGTCGTACGGCAATCCTTCCTGGTCAAGCATCGCACGTGCGCGGGCCACCAGAACCAGCGCGTGATCAATCTCGTGGGCATGCGCCACCATCGGCAGCAGCAGCCGCACATTACCGTAGTGGGAAGCACGCAGGATGGCACGCAACTGGGTCACGAACATCTGCGGCTCGGCCAGACAGAACCGGATGGCACGCAGGCCGAGCGCCGGGTTGGGGCCGCTGCGCTCGGCACCATTCACTGTCTTGTCGGCCCCCAGATCGAGCGTGCGTACCACCACCGGCTGCCCCTGCATCGACTCGGCCACGCGACGATAGGCCGCGAACTGCTCCTCCTCGTCGGGCAGATCGTTGCGGTTCAGGAACAGGAACTCGCTGCGAAAGAGTCCGATGCCCGTGGCGCCCGATTCGAGCACGGCGTCCATGTCATCGGGCAGTTCGATGTTGGCCATCAGTTCGATCGGCGTGCCGTCGATCGTGGCCGAGGGCGTGAGGCGAATGCGCTTGAGCTTCTGGCGCTCGAGCTGGTAGGCGTCCTGCTTGAGCTGATACTCGGCCAGCACCTGCCGATCGGGGTTGACGATCAGGATGCCTTCGCTGCCATCGATCACGAGGAGTTCGTTCTCGCGAATCATGTGACGCGCATGATGCAGGCCGACGATGGCAGGCAGATTCAGGCTGCGCGCGACGATGGCGGTGTGCGAGGTCACACCACCGATGTCGGTGACGAACCCGGCAAACTGGTGCTGCTTGAAGAGAATCATGTCGGCCGGCGACAGATCGTGGGCCACCACGATCACGTTCTCCTCATGACTCGGCCCCTCGAGCGCCCGCGCCGTACCGGTGAGCGCCTTCACGATGCGCTCGGCGACCTGCTGCACATCGGCCTTGCGCTCGCGCATGTAGACGTCATCGAGCGCGTCGAACTGCGCGGCCAGGTGCTCGGTCTGCTCGACGAGGGCCCACTCGGCGTTGCAACGGCGCGCCCGGATGATGTCGCGCGGCGCCTGCGACAGTTGCGAATCGGAGAGGATCATCCGATGCATGTTGATGAAGGCCGCCATCTCGGCGACTGCGGATGCATTGGCGGCGATGCGCGTCAGTTCGGTCTCGACCCGTGCAACGGCCTGATCGAAACGGGCTACCTCGGCTTCGATGCGGTCGGGTTCGATGGTGTAGTGCACGACCTCGAGCCGCGCTGAGGACACCAGATGCGCGTAGCCGATCGCGACGCCCGCGGACACACCGGACCCGAAGAGCGAAAAGCTCACCTGACCTGATTCGGCATCCCGTTCCATGGACCTTGCAGCCGACTTGGACTTCGACTTCGACTTCGACGTCACCTCATACCCCTGTCGATGGAGGCGCGCGACGAACGGGCACCACCTTCCTGCCGCGGTCGTGCCGCGGGCGGCTTACTGGCCTTCGCCAAAACGATCAGCGACCAGAGCCACCAGCGCAGCGAGGGCCGCATCGGCGTCGTCACCGGCCGTCTCGATGAGCACGCGACTGCCCTTGCCCGCCGCCAGCATCATGACACCCATGATGCTCTTGGCATTGACCCGGCGCCCGTTACGGCTGATCCAGACCTCCGACGTGTGCTGACCCGCCACCTGGGTGAACTTGGCCGAGGCGCGTGCGTGCAGCCCGAGCTTGTTGATGATCTCGACTTCAGCCTGCGGCATGACGCTGCCCCTCCAAGGTGCACTGGACCGGCGATTCTGCCTCAAGCAGACCGACACCATCCCGACCGCCACTCAATGCCTTGGCAACCACCCCCTCGAGCGGCTGGCCGCGGTAGGTGAGGGCCCGGATGAGCATCGGCAGGCTGGCACCGGCAATCGCCTCGACATGCCCGGCTCGAACCGTGCGTGCGGCCACGTTCGACGGGGTGCCACCGCAGATGTCGGTGAGCACCAGCACCCCCGTACCGTCATCGAGTGCCGCAAGCACTCGCTGTGCGTCGGCCAGCAGGAGTTCCGGGTCGGCTCGACTGGACACCTCGATGGTCTCGACATGGGCAGGCCGCGCACCCATCACATGCGTGGCGCACTGGATCAGGCTCTCGCCGAGAGAGCCGTGAGCAATGATGAGAATTCCGACCATGGGCTCGCCATCCGTCCTGACGGCCAGCGCCTGCTGGCGCTCGACCCGAACCGATCGATGCTGGAGATGCCCGGATTCTACGCCGCGAGGGCGATCTTGCGCTCGAGGGCGGTGATGAACAGGGCCGCCACGTCGCAATCGGTCTGGGCAGTGATTTCGCGAAAGCAGGTCGGGCTGGTGACGTTGATCTCGGTGAGATGCTCGCCGATGACGTCAAGCCCGACCAGGAAAAGGCCGCGCCGCGCCAGTTCCGGACCGATGGCCCGGGCGATGGCCTCGTCGCGAGCCGTCAGCGGCCTCGCCACGCCGGTGCCGCCCGCCGCCAGGTTGCCTCGGGTCTCGCCAGCACGCGGAATGCGGGCGAGGCAGTAGGGAACCGGCTCGCCGTCGATCAGGAGCACCCGCTTGTCGCCCTCGCGGATGGCCGGCAGGTAACGCTGCCCCATGATCGTGCGCGCCCCCTGCTCGGTGAGGGTCTCGATGATCATGTTGCGATTCGGGTCGTCATGCCGCACCCGGAAGATGCCCGCCCCTCCCATGCCATCGAGCGGCTTGAGGATGACGTCCTGCTCCCGCTCGATGAATCGATGCAGGTCGTCAGCCAGTCGGGTCACCAGCGTGGGCGCACAGAACTGCTCGAACTGCATGATCGAGAGCTTTTCGGAATGATCGCGAATGGCTCGGGGGTCATTGAAGACACGGGCTCCCTGGCGCACCGCATGCTCGAGCATCCAGGTGGCCGTGACGTACTCGATGTCAAAGGGCGGATCCTTGCGCATCAGCACGGCATCGAACCGGGACAGCGGCAGGCTGCGAGCATCGTCGACCCGATACCAGTCGGCCTGAGGCCCGTCTTCGCCGGTCAACACCAGCCGTCGCGAGCGACCGACCACGACCCCATCGAGCCACGACAGGCCATCGGGCAGGATCACGTTCAACTCATGTCCGCGGGCGGCCGCCTCGCGCATCATCGCGAAGGTCGAATCCTTGTAGGTCCGGATGCTCGGCAAAGGATCGATGACAATGGCAAGGCGCATGACAATTCTTCCGGGAGGACCGATCAATCCTGGGGGGCGGTACGCTCGAGTTCACACGCGGCCGCGACAAGCGCCAGTCGCGCCACGACGCCATAGGCGTAGAAGCGGTTCGGCGTGGCATCGACATCGGCAAAGTGGTCTGGCGTCGTGCACCCGGCCTCGAATGCCAGCGGCACGAAGTGCATGCCTGGTGCATTGAGGTTCTCGTCGATGCCACGGGCCGCGTGCACGCGATAGAAGCCACCCACCACATGACGATCGATCATGTAGACGACCGGTTCGGCCACCGCGCCATCGATCGTTTCCTGGGTGTGCACACCTTCCTGGATGATGACGTCCTGAACCCGAAGGCCCTCCTTCACCACCGCCATCTTGTTGCGCTCCTTGCGGTTGAGCCCGACCACATCGTCAGGGGAGCGCGCAATCATGATGCCCATGCCGTAGGTGCCGGCATCGGCCTTCACCACCACATAGGGTTCGTCGGTGATGCCGTATTCGCGGTACTTGCCGCGGATGCGTTCGAGAATCTGTGACACGTTCTGGGCCAGACACTCCTCTCCGGTGCGGGCATGGAAATCGACCTGGGCGCACGCGCCGAAATACGGATTCACGAGCCAGGGGTCGATACCGAGCATGGCCGCAAAATCATCAACAACCTCGTCATAGGCAGCGAAGTGCTGCGACTTGCGACGAACCGCCCACCCGGCATGCAGGGGCGGCAACACGAACTGCGAGGTGATGCCAGCCAGGATGTCGGGCAGACCGGAAGACAGGTCGTTGTTGAGCAGTACCGTACACGGATCGAAGGAGGGCAGGGCAGCGATGCCCGGACGCGCCTCGACCGCCGGCAGCACGATGCGATCGCCGACCCGCCGCAGAGGCTCGAGCAGGATCGGCAGATTGTCCGGCACCTCGATCAGGGTGGGCTCGACGATCTCGGGATTGAGCGTTCCGATGCGCACGTTGAGCCCCGCCTGATGCACGATGGTGGCCAGACGTGCCACGTTGCGCAGGTAGAACAGATTTCGGGTGTGGTTCTCCGGCACCAGCAGGAGGTTGCGCGCATCCGGACAGATGCGGTCTATGGCACTCATCACCGCCTGAACGCACAGCGGCTGAAAGGTCGACGCAAGGTTGTTGAACCCACCCGGAAAGAGGTTGGTATCGACGGGTGCAATCTTGAAATTGCTGTTGCGCAGATCGACCGAGGCGTAGAACGGCGGCGTGTGATCCTGCCAACGACCGCGAAACCAGTGCTCGATACGGGTGCTCGAATCGAGGATATTGCGCTCGAGTTCATGCAAGGGACTGCCAGACTGGAGGGCGAGCTGCGGAACCATGGGTCTCCCCCGAAGGCATCGTCATTATGAAAACCGACGCCGCATTCTATGCCGGCAATCGTGACAGGAATGCTGCGCAGCGTCAGCGGCACCTTGCGGAACACCGGGGTACACCGCAGGGCGCCCCGCCGGGTGCGGGGCCGTCCGTTGACCGGCCGCCGTGCCGCGTGGGCGCGACGAAGTCGACTACTTCGAGGCAGCCACCATGCGATCGACGGCAGCCTTGACCTCGGCATCACTCAAGGCCGCATTGCCGCCCCGGGCAGGCATGGCGTTCTTGCCCTTGATGGCACTCGTGTAGAGCGTGTCGATACCCTTGGCAATGCGCGGCGCCCAGGCGGCCTTGTCACCGGTCTTGGGCGCACCCGCCACACCCGCCTGATGGCAAACGCTGCAGACCTGCGCGACTACCTGGTCGCCACTGAGCGGCGCGGCCTTGGCCACTGCGGGGGCTGCGGCCTGAACCGGGGCGGGCGGCGGCTCGCCGATGGCAACCTGAGCAACCGGGCGAATACGGTCGGCGAGCGCAGCCGGGTTGGCCGCAGCGGTCTGCACGGTGAGATTGCCCGTGAGCAACTGGGTGAGGAAGATGATCAGCAGAACCGGAACGATAAACGACAACACGACCACCACGATCAGTTGCCGGGGGGTCTTGATGAAAGAGGTGTGTTCAGTGTCGCTCACGGAAACTCCCTATGCTGCTATTGACGCCAGACCCCTCATTATAGCTGGCTGACGTGGACATCGGGCACCCGATGCGGGTATCCTTCGCCCTCCCCGCGGCATGTGCGGTGTGTCCTCCCTGCAGGTGCGCCGCTGGTGCGCCAGGCCGGTGACGGGCACACGGCAGACCGGCCGGGGTCAGCGCGCCCGTAGCTCAGTTGGATAGAGTGTTGGTTTCCGAAGCCAAAGGTCGCAGGTTCGATTCCTGCCGGGCGCGCCACTTCGCTGCATGCCCTCGTGAGCGCCGCGCGAGGTGCCGGTGCCGGTGCCGGTGCCGATCAGCAGCCGAATCGAGCAGCGTCGGTGCGCAACACGCTGATACATCCATCGAGACACCGGTGTCACCACGCCGCGTTATGTTGATCGGAACCCTGATGCGTTGCATCGGGGTCAATCACCGGAGGTCTCCATGAAACAGTACGCAGCAGCACTCCTGATGCTCGGTTGCAGCATGGCCATGGCGCAGACACCACCCGCCGCAACATCCGCACCCGCAGCGCCACCAGGCGCCAGCGCACCAGCCACGGCGCCGAGTGCAGCGCCCGCGTCAAGCCGGGGCAATTTCGCCGCGCAAAAGGCGCGGCAACTCGAACGCATCGGGCATCACATCGCGGAACTGAACGCCGAGCAGTCCTGCGTCCAGGCCGCGCAGGATGTCGAGGCACTGCGCGCCTGCCACCCGCGACGGGGACACCGTCCGGGCCCCGGTGGTGCGGGTGGTCCCGGTGGTCCCGGTGGTCCCGGTGGTTCCGCCAGCGCAGGCAATCCGCCGGCAACGCCTGGGGCGCAACCCGCACCGGCCCGCTGACCACACGCGCTTTCGCTTGACGGCCCGACCTGTCTCCTTGCGGTAGCATCCGGATCGCAAGGAGACAGCCCACATGCACCCTGTCAGCCGCTTTGCCCTGCCCCGGCTCGAAGAACTGCCCACCGATATCCGCACGCGCATCGAGGCGGTGCACGAAAAGGCCGGCTTCATACCCAACATCTTCCTCGTGCTGGCGCGCCGCCCCGACGAATTTCGCGCCTTCTTCGCCTATCACGACGCGCTGATGGACAAACCCGGCCCGCTCACCAAGGCCGAGCGCGAACTCATCGTGGTCGCCACCAGCGCCACCAACGACTGCCTGTATTGCGTTATTGCCCATGGCGCCGTGCTGCGCATCCGGGCGAAGGATGCGCAGATCGCCGATCAGGTGGCCACCAACTTCCGCACCGCGCACCTGAACCCGCGCGAACGCGCGATGCTCGACTTTGCAACCCGGCTCGCCCGCGACCCGGGGAACACTGGCGAAGCCGAGATCGCGGCGCTGCGTGCAGCCGGCTTCGACGACGAGGCCATCTGGGACATCGGTGCCATCACCAGCTTCTTTGCCTTGTCCAACCGGATGGCCACGCTGACGGAACTGCGTCCGAACGACGAGTTCTACGGCATGGGGCGACAGCCGATCGACCAGCCGTGAGGGAACCCGGCTTGCCGGCAGCTGCTGCAAGGCGCCGGGTCAGACCGGACGCTTGAGCATCAGGATGGTGTCCTTGTAGGTGAACACCGGTTCACCATCGGCGGCGTCGAGCCGCGCCGATATGCGCACGATGCCGCGATCGGGCTGCGAGCGCGACTCGCGCTTGTCACCCCAGGTCCACACCAGGGTGAGTTGCGCCCCGGGGCGCACCGCACGCAGGAAACGCACCTCGTCATAGCCGAGTGAGGCCACGGCGGACGCGAGCACCGGCAGGCGGTGCAGCAGGCGCTGCTTGATCGCGAGAATGTGGATGCCCGAGGCAAACAGACCACCCATCGGCGAACGGGCCGCAGCCGCCTCATCGACATGAAACGGAAACGGATCCCACTGCGCGGCGAACCCGATGATTTCCTCGCTCGTGACCTCATGCGGCCCGGCGCGCAGCGACGCACCGGGCACGACGTCTTCAAGCCAGAGTTCGGCCGACGGATCGCCCATCGGTGCAGCAGGCTCAGTCACCACCGACTCAATCGCGATCGGTGATGGCGCCCAGGCTCGCCGTGGAGACCAGCCGCGTGTACTTGGCCAGCAGCCCGCGGGTATAGCGAGGCGCCGGCTGCTTCCAGGCAGCGCGACGGCGCGCGAGCTCCTCATCGGACACGTTCACCTGGATCAGCCGCTTGTGAGCATCGATGGTGATCGAATCGCCCTCCTGCACCAGGGCAATCGGTCCGCCGACGAAGGCTTCGGGAGCCACGTGCCCCACCACCATGCCCCAGGTGCCACCCGAAAAACGGCCGTCGGTAATGAGACCGATGCTCTCGCCAAAACCCTGCCCGATGAGTGCCGAGGTGGGTGCCAGCATCTCCTGCATGCCGGGCCCGCCACGCGGCCCCTCATAGCGGATCACTACCACGTCACCGTGGGTGATCTTGCGGGCCATGATGGCTTCCATGACCTCGGGCTCGGAATTGAAGACGCGCGCCGGGCCGGTAATGGAAGGGTTCTTCAGTCCGGTGATCTTGGCCACGCAGCCCTCGGGCGCGAGGTTGCCCTTGAGGATGGCCAGGTGCCCCTGGGCATACATGGGGTTCGACCACGGGCGAATCACCTCCTGATCGGCCCGCGGTGCGTCCGGAATGTCGGCCAGTTCCTCGGCAATGGTGCGACCGGTGATGGTCATGCAATCACCGTGCAGCAGCCCCTGGACGAGCAGCATCTTCAGCACCTGGGGCACACCGCCAGCGGCGTGAAACTCGGTGGCAACAAATCGGCCTGAGGGCTTCAGGTCGCAGAGCACCGGCACCTTCTGACGCACGCGCTCGAAATCGTCGATCGTCCACTCCACCTCGGCGGCGGCGGCAATGGCAAGGTAGTGCAGCACGGCATTGGTCGAGCCGCCCGTGGCCATCACCAGCGCGATGGCGTTCTCGATCGACTTGCGGGTGATGATGTCGCGCGGCCGCAGGTTGTTGCGAATGGCCGCTACCAGGAGCTTGGCCGAGTAGGCCGCCGAATCGGCCTTCTCGGCGTCGGGCGATGCCATCTGCGAGGACCCGAGCGCACTCATGCCCAGCGCCTCGAAGGACGAGGACATCGTGTTGGCGGTATACATCCCGCCACAGGCCCCCACCGAAGGGCACGCATTGCGCTCGATGCCCTTGAAGTCTTCCTCGCTCATCTTGCCGGCGGTGTAGGCACCCACCGCCTCGAACGGGCTCACGATGGTGAGGGTCTGCCCCTTCCAGTAGCCCGGCTTGATCGTGCCTGCGTAGACGTAGATGCCCGGCACGTTCATGCGCGCCATGGCCATCATGCCGGCCGGCATGTTCTTGTCGCAGCCACCCACGACCACGACGCCGTCCATGCATTGGCCGTTCACCGAGGTCTCGATGGCGTCGGCGATCACTTCGCGCGAGACCAGCGAATATTTCATGCCCTCGGTGCCCATGCCGATGCCGTCGGTCACGGTCGGTACGCCAAACACCTGCGGCATCGCGCCAGCGTCATGCAAGGCAGCGATGGCGCGGTCGACCAGCGGCTGGATACCGGCATTGCAGGGATTCATGGTCGAGTGACCATTGGCCACCCCGACAATCGGCTTGTCGAAGTCGCCGTCACCAAAGCCGACGGCTCGCAGCATGGCGCGATTGGGTGAGCGTGCGACGCCCTGTGTGATCAGGCGTGAGCGCCAGTTGTCGGCCATTGCGGTCTCCGAAACGGTGTGGGGGTCGAATTGTCGCGCCGTGGATGGGGCGAAGTCCAGTCAGATGGCGTCAGCCGGCAGGTGCGCCGGCGTTCTGCTGGCGGTTGGCGATCCACAGGCCGACCAGCACCAGCGCAAAGCCGGCCGCATGAAAGGGCTCGAGGTGCTCACCGAGCACCGCTGCCGAGAGGGCCACCCCGAACACCGGCACCAGATGCACGAAGATTGCCGAACGTGACGGGCCAACCACCGCGATGCCGTGGTAGTGGGCGCCGTTGGCAATCAGCGAAGCCACGATGCCCAGATAGAGAGCCCCACCCAGCACGCGCGGCGTGGTCGGAAAGAAAGCCGCGATCTCGCCACCGGCTGCAAAGAGGGCAAAGGGCAGCAGTTCGAGGGCACCCAGGGCAGCGAGGACCGCAATGAAGGCAAAGAGCGAAAACCCCTCGGGACGAAACTTGATCAGCACGACATACAGCGCCCAGAAGAAGAAGGACACCAGAATGATGAGATCACCCCCGTTGATCGCGAGCGACCTCAGGTTGTGCCAGTCGCCACCGGCCACGATGACGACCACGCCAGCGAGCGAAACGGCCAGACCGACGAGTTCACTCGCGCCAGCCCGTGACCCCAGACCCACCCACGAGATGAGCATCACCCACACCGGTATGGTCGAATTGAAGAGCTGCATGTTCACCGAGGTGGTGTACTTCAGCGCCCAGAACGCGAAGGCGTTGTTGGGACCGGTCCCCACCAGCGCTACCAGCGCGAGAAAGGGCAAGTGCTGGCGAACCAGCGCGCGCTTGTGCCACAACTCGCGCCCGGCAATGAGCGACGCACCGGCGAAGGTGAAGATCCAGCGCCAGAACGACAGCACGATCGGGCTGATGTCATCGCGCAGGGCGCGACCGATGACCGAATTGCCACCCCAGAGCGCAGCAGCAACCGCGAGCAGCAGGCACGCGACGAGCGTTCGCGACAGGGCGGGCGGCGGAGGCGGCGCGGCGTGCGGGGGCGAACCCATATAATCAGTGTCTCCTCAGGCCTGCGCACCGGCGCAGGTATTCGATCACCGGAGCATACCTTGCTCGTCCACCCCGACTTCGACCCGGTTGCCCTGCGCCTCGGGCCTCTGGCCATCAAGTGGTATGGCCTGATGTATCTGGTGGGCTTCACGGTGGGCTTCTGGCTCGGACGACGGCGCATCCGGCAAGGTAGTGCAGGACGCATCACGCTCGCCGTCTTCGATGACGTGCTCTTTCATGCGGTGCTGGGCATCGTGCTCGGCGGCCGTCTGGGCTACGTGCTCTTCTACAAGCCGGGCTACTACCTCGCCAACCCGCTCGACATCCTGCACATCTGGGAAGGCGGCATGTCATTCCACGGCGGCTTTCTCGGCGTGCTGGTGGCGATGCTGCTGGTCGCGCGGCGGCACGGGCTGCGCTGGATCGAACTGATGGACTTTCTGGCACCCCTGGTGCCCCCCGGCATCGCCGCCGGTCGGATCGGCAACTTCATCAACGGCGAACTCTTCGGTCGCGTCACCGATGCCCCCTGGGGGATGCTGTTTCGCTACGGGGGTCCGCTGCCACGTCATCCGTCGCAGCTGTACGAATTTCTGCTCGAGGGCTGCGTGCTCTTTGCGCTCCTCTGGATCTACTCGTCGAGACCCCGCCCGCCGTGGGCCGTGTCGGCGATGTTTCTGATCGGCTACGGCACCCTGCGTTCGATTGCCGAATGCTTTCGCGAACCCGACGATTTTCTTGGCTTTCTCGGTTTCGGACTCACCATGGGTCAGTGGCTGTCGCTGCCGATGGTGCTCGTCGGGGTACTCATGCTCACGCTTTCCGGTCGCGCGCGGCCTGCCGCATAGCGCCAACCAGCACTTCGGGGTCCTGCGCGCCGCTCACCGCCAGGCGCTGATCGAAGATGAAGAAAGGCACCCCCTGAACGCCCATCGCACGAGCACGCTCGTCGGCTTCACGGGTCATCGCCCGCACTGACTCATCGGTGAGCGCGCGTTCGACGTCGTCGGCACCCATGTCCAACGGCGTGGCGAGGGCGGTGAGCACCTCGCGATCGCCGATGTCCTTGCCTTCGAGAAAGTAGGCACAGAAGATCGCCTCGACCATGTCACCCTGGCAACCCCGCTCTGCCGCTATCGCGATCAAGGCATGGGCGGCGAGCGTGTTGGGCTGGCGCACGATGCGGTCGAAGGCAAACTCGATGCCCACCGCCGCGCCGGCGGCACGCACCCGATCGTAGTTGCTGCCACCACCGGCGGCGCCGAACTTCTTCATGAGGTAGTCGGCACGCGACACGCCCTCGGCCGGCATGTCCGGATTCAACTGGAACGGATGCCAGTTGACCGGCACCTCCGCCCCGGACGCATCGAGTTCGAGCGCGCGCTCGAGTTTTCGCTTGCCGATGAAGCACCACGGGCAGACCACATCGGACACGACATCAATGGCTACGCTCATCGCGAGATCTCCCTAACGCGGTTCAGCCAGACTCGGCACGATCCAAGTTACCACACGGAGGCGCATTGTCTTTCGCGGGCCAGTCCGACAAAATGCCGCGTCAACCGGAGACCAGAGCATGAGTGGACAGATCCTGCTTCAGCGCGAGGGCGTCGTGGCCACGATCGTGCTGTCACACCCCGGGCGCCTCAACGCCCTGTCGCTGCCGATGTGGCGTGCCGTGGCATCCACCATCGAAACGCTCAACACCGACCCGTCGCTACGCTGCGTGGTGCTGCGCGGCGATGGCGACCGTGCCTTTGCAGCCGGGGCCGACATTGCCGAATTTGCAAGCGAGCGGTCGAACTCGGCCCAGGCGCGCATCTACGGAGAAGCCATCGACCGCGGGATGCAGGCGGTACGCACTTCGGTCCACCCCACCGTCGCCATGATCCAAGGAGCGTGTGTGGGCGGCGGACTCGAACTGGCAGCCGTGTGCGACATGCGCATCTGTGGCGAATCGAGCCGCTTCGGCGTGCCGGTGAAGAATCTGGGCCTCGTCATGGGGCTGGGTGAATTGCAGGGCCTCATCGGCCTGGTCGGCCGTGCGCGTGCGCTCGAGATCGTGCTTGAAGGAAGGGTGTTCAGCGCCGCGGAGGCGAAGGACATGGGACTTGTGAACCGCGTGGTGCCCGACGCGGACGTCGCGGCCGAGTGCGCAGCCACCGTCGTCCGCATCGCCAGTGGTGCACCGCTCGTTGCCCGCTGGCACAAGGCCTTCGCAAACCGGCTCGCCGACCCGCGTCCGCTCGAGCCCGACGAACTGTCGCAGAGCCATGCGTGCTTCGACACCGAAGATTTCCGCATCGGGTACCAGGCCTTTCTGGCCAAGAAGACGCCCTCCTTTGAAGGACGATGACATGCACGGCGCCCACCACCGATGCCCCCTGGCGCACGATGAGTGCGGCGGGCCGCCGCACAGTTCGGGTATTGGAAGAGGACTCACAAGGGGACTCACAAGGGGACTGGCCAGAGGCCCGGCAAGAGCAGTTCCGGCAGGCCTCGCTGCGCTCGCCCTGATCGGCGCCAGCCTCCACTTCGCGACCGCTGCGCGGGCCGAGGCCGACTTTCCCGAAAAGCCCCTGCGCCTCCTCATCGGTTTTCCGGCCGGCAGCACGGCAGACATCATTGCGCGCAACTTCACCGGACCACTTGCAACCGCGCTTGGCCAACCGGTGGTCGTTGACAACCGCGCCGGCGCAGGCAGCAGCATCGCGGCCGAGGTGGTAGCGAAGGCCGCACCCGACGGCCACACGCTGCTGCTCTCCACCATCGCCAACACGATCAATCCGGCCCTCTACAAGCTCTCGTTCGACTTCACGCGCGACATCACCGGGGTTGCGATGCTGGCCGAGAGCAACGCCCTGCTGATCGCCGCCATGGATGCGCCACGCACCCTGGCAGAGGTCATCGCGACGGCGAAGGCCAGACCCGATGCGCTGCAGTTCGGCTCATCGGGCAATGGCACCTTCACGCATCTGTACGGCGAACTGCTCAATCTGTCGGCCGGCGTGCAGATCGGTCACGTCCCCTATCGGGGCAGCACGCAGGTGCTCACCGACATCATGGCCGGGCGGCTCTCGCTCGGGTTCATCACCGCAGCGCCGGTACTGGCGAGCATCAAGGCCAACCGGGCGCGGGCACTCGCCACGACCGGCACCCGACGCTCGAGCGCCTTGCCCGACGTGCCGACCTTCAGCGAGTCGGGGGTGGCCGGGTTCGAGGCGGGTTTGTGGTTCGGACTCAACACCACGGCCGGCACACCGCGCGCCACCGTCGAGCGTCTGAACCGCGAGGTGGTGCGCATCATGGGCACGCCTGAAATGCGCGAGGTGCTTGCGAGGCAGGGCATCGACCCGATGCCCTCGAGCGTACAGGCCTTCGATGCCTTCATCACGCAGGACACCGCCAAGTGGGCTCGGGTGGTGAAGGCTGCAGGCGTTCGCGCCGACTAGGCAGCACGCCCACCGGCCGGGCCCCGTGATCCGGCTTGCGCCAGGGTCGCGGAGACGGCCGGTCCGGCGGCCTACTTGCGGCGAATCTCGGCCGACGAGTTGATCGTGGCATGCAGATTGCGCGCGTACTCGATGGCGCCGGGGGTGGACATGTCGGGTGCCGAGCGGATGTACTCCTTGGCACTGCGCAGCGCGATGGGCGGTGCCTTGAGCATTGCCTTGCACAGCGTGTCGAGCGCGTCCTCCAGACCCGCCAGCGGTACCACGTCGCTGGCCAGGCCGAGTTCGAGCGCACGCGCAGCGTTGATCATGGCGGTCGAGTAGACCAGGTAGGCAATGGCCTTGCGCGGCAGGCGATCGACGAGCGCCGACATGACCATGGTCGGCATGATGTTGTGGGCCATCTCGGGCACCTGGAACTGTGCGGCGTCGGACGCGAGCGTGATGTCGGCCGCGGCAGCCACGGCACAGCCGAAGCCGAGTGCTCGCCCCTGCACGACGCTGATGACCGGTACCGAGACATTGCGAATCGCGCCGTAACAGTCGAACACCACGTCGGAGAACTTGCGGCGCTCGAACGCTTCGGGCTCGACCGCCGGTTGGGGCTGCGGTACGCGCCCGACGCAGAAGTCGGCGCCGGCTCCGCGGAGAATCACGATTTCGGCGTGCGAGGAAGCCCCGGCGATGAGACGCGTGAATTCCACGACCATGGCATCGGTGACGGCATTGCCGCGCTCGGCATGGTTGAGGGTGATGGTGAAGACCGCGCCATTCTGCGAGGTGATGATATCTTCGGACATGCTGTCTCCCGTGCGGGCTGGATGAGCGCCGGACTATGCCGCGCTTCGCGTGGCGACGCAACGCTCAAGGGAGCGATTGGCCATGACAAACCCTCTGCCCCACTCGACGCCGCTGCCGCGCTCGACCACGCTGCTCCTCAACCTCGCGCACGCCCTCGATCACATGTTCGTGCTGATCTTTGCGGCAGCCATCGCGCCGATTGCCACCGAGTTCGGCATCGCGCACTGGGAAGACCTGATGCCGTTCGGAGTCGGGGCGTTCGTCATGTTCGGACTCGGCTCGATTCCGGCCGGGCGCCTCGGTGATCTCTGGGGCCGGCGCAACATGATGATCGTGTTCTTCACCGGCATCGGTGCCAGCGCCATCCTGGCCAGCTTCGCCCGTACACCGATCGAACTCGCCATCGCGCTCACCATTCTCGGCACCTTCGCCTCGATCTATCACCCGGTGGGCATTCCGATGATCGTTCAGGGCGTACGAAATCAGGGCGCAACCATCGGGCTCAATGGCTTTTCCGGCAACCTCGGCGTGGCCCTGGCCGCTCTCGTCACCGGGCTCATCGTCCAATGGGCCGGGTGGCGCGCCGGCTTCTGGCTACCGGGCCTCTTCGCCATCGGCTGCGGTGTCGTGTTTGCCCTCACCGCCCCCCCGGAACGCGAGTCACCGGCGCGGCGCAACGTGCCCAACCCGCACAGCCTGCCCGATCACCTGCTGCTGCGCGTCCTGGCCGTCATCACCGCCACCGGCATGAGCGGCAACCTGCTCTTCCAGTTCACCACCAACGGCAACGCTCGCCTGCTCACCGAGCGCTTCGAGGGCATCCTGGCCGATCCGGCCGTGGTAGGCATGCTGCTCGCCGCCATCTACGCAGCGGCTTCGGTCGCGCAGGTGCTGGTCGGTCGTCTCATCGACCGGGTACCGGTGCGTACGCTCTACCGCGCCATCGTGATCTGCCAGATTCCCTTTCTCGTGGCGGCCGCACACGCGCAGGGGTGGGTGTTCTTCGTGCTGCAGCTGGGGATCATGGTGTGCATCTTCGGTGCCATCCCCTTCACCGACGCCATCATGGTGCGTCATGTCGACGACAAGATGCGCTCGAGGGTCGCCGGCATGCGCACCGCCATCACCTTTGGCAGCAGCGCGCTGGCCGTCTGGGTTCTCGGGCCGATCGTGAAGTCGACCGGCTTCGATACCCTGCTCTACCTCATGGGCGGCATCGCGGTCTGCACCGCGTGCCTGGTGTCACTGCTGCCCAAGGACGAAGTGCTGGCGGCCGCTCAGGGGCAGGCGGGCGCGAGCACCTGACGCTAGCGGACAGTCAGACCCCGCGGAAAACCGGCTTGCGCTTTTCCATGAAGGCCTTGCGACCCTCCTTGTAGTCTTCGCTGTTGAAGCAGCGGTCGAACATGACCTGATAGGCATCCAGATCGCGCTCGCTCTCGGGCTTGCACGCCATGTCGATGGCAGCAAGCGCGGCCTCGACGGTGAGCGGTGCATTGTCACCGATGGCCCCGAGCAGTTCGGCGCAGGCAGCGTCGAGTTCAGCCACGGGCACCGTCCGGTTCACCAGGTGCATGTGTGCCGCCTCCGCCGCGCTGTAACGACGTGCGGTGGCGAAGATCTCGGCGGCGTAGGCCGGACCGACCAGATCGACCAGGCGCTTCAGGCCGGCGTACGGGTAACCCAGACCCAGGCGGGCCGCCGGGACGCAGAAGCGCGCATCGTCAGCGGCAACCCGCATGTCACATGAAAGGGCCAGCCCGAGGCCGCCGCCAAAGCAGATGCCGCGAATGCGCGCGATGGTGGGCAGTCGGGCTGCCACCAGGGCGGCACCGGCAGCCTGTGAGGCCCGATTGTATTCGGCAGCCGCATCGGCCGAGCCGCGCTTGGCCTCGAATTCGCTGATGTCGGCCCCCGACACGAAGGCCTTCTCGCCATCGCCCGTGAGGCAGATCGAACGCAGGTCCGGGTCGGCGTCGAAGTCGGCCAGCGCCTCGGGCAAGGCACGCCACATGTCGTAGGTGACCGCGTTGTACTTGTCGAGGTTGGAAAAGATGATCCAGCCGGTCGTACCTTCACGTCGGGTCTTGAGTTCAGCCATCACCTGCTCCTTAGACGATGCGCTTGGCGCGCAGGGTTTCGATCTGTTCATCGTTCAGGCCGAGATCGCGCAGGACCTCGGCGGTGTGCTCGCCCTGTTCGGGCGTGGCGCTGGCCATCGAGGCCGGCGTACGCGACAGACCCACCGCCTGGTTGACGATGCGGATGTCGCCAAGCACCGGGTGATGCACGGTGGCAGCCGCGCCGATGTGCTGCACCTGCGGATCGGCGAACACCTGATCCATGGTGTAGATCGGACCGCTGGGCACGCCGGCCTCGTTGAGGCTGGCAACCCACTCGGCCGATGTCCGCGTGGAGGTGGTGCGATTGATTTCCTCATTCAGCACCTTGCGGTTCTTCGCCCGCAGCGGTTCGGTCTTGAAATCTTCGCGCTCGAGGAGATCAGGCCGATCGAGCGCCTTGCACAGGCGAATCCACATGCCACCGCCCGAAGCCCCGATGTTGAAGTAGCCGTCGCTGCTCTTGTAGGCCGAGGTGGGCATGCTGGTGGGGTGATCATTGCCCACTTGCGGGGGCACCTCGCCTTTCATGAGGAAGCGGGCTGCCTGGAAGTCCATGAGCGCAATCTGCGACATGAGGAGCGAGCTTTGCACCCACTGGCCTTCGCCCGACACCTCGCGCTCGAGCAGCGCCGTCATGATGCCGATGGCGGCGAAGTAGCCCGAGGTGAGGTCGGCAATGGCAGTACCGGCCCGCACCGGACCTTCGCCCGGAAATCCGGTGGTCGCCATGAAGCCGCCCATGCCCTGGGCGATCTGGTCAAAGCCCGGGCGACTGGCATAAGGCCCGTCCTGGCCAAAGCCCGAAATGCTCGCGAGAATGATGCGCGGATTCACTTTCTTCAGCGACTCGTAGTCGATGCCCAGGCGAAACTTCACGTCGGCGCGGTAGTTTTCGACCACGACATCGGCGCTCTCGACCAGCCGCATGAAAAGTGCCTTGCCCTCGGCCTCCTTGAGGTTGAGGGTGATCGATCGCTTGTTGCGATGCAGATTCTGGAAGTCGGGGCCGTGACGTGGTCCGCCCATGTTCTCGTTCGGGTCGACTCCGGGCGGCGACTCGATCTTGATGACGTCGGCACCAAAGTCGGCAAACTGCTTCACGCAGGTGGGACCGGCGCGCACGCGGGTGAGGTCGAGAATGCGAAAGCGCGACAGCGCGCTCGAGGCGGGCAGATGGGGCATGGCAGGCTCTGATGGCGAGGAGAGGGCGCGACCGACGGACGCAGGCAGGACAGGCCCACCGGGGTCGGCCGGCAGGGCGTCCTATAATACCCGTGAGGCGTTTGTGGCGCCGAGGCGACATGCCTGCCTCATGGCTGCGGGCTTGCCTGAACGGCAGCAGCCGCGTCGACCCGGCGCAGCCCGGGCCAGCCATGAACCAGCGGTTGCGGTCTGCCGCAGCCCGTGATGACCCTTTCGAAACCCTGTGCCGCCCGCAGCCACGGGCCGGACTACCCGAGATACCGCCGCCATGACCGACCATCACCACGCGCACGATCACGACCATGACGATGAGGACCTCGCCGAAATCCGCGAGGGTGTGGCGCGTCTGTGTGCCACTTTCCCGATGGAGTACTGGCGCGATACCGACCGTGAACGACGCTACCCGACCGAATTCGTGCGAGCCCTCACCGAAGCCGGTTACCTCTCGGCACTGATTCCCGAAGAATTCGGTGGCAGCGGCCTGGGGTTGCGTGCCGCGGCAGCCATTCTCGAGGAGGTGCAGCGGTCGGGGGCCAATGGCGCTGCCTGTCACGCACAGATGTACACCATGGGCACCGTGCTGCGGCATGGCAGCCCTGCCCAGAAGTCGCAATACCTGCCGGGCATTGCCTCGGGGGAACTGCGGCTGCAGGCCTTCGGCGTCACCGAGCCCACGGCGGGTACCGACACGACCTCGATCCGCACCACCGCCGTGCGCGACGGCGATCATTTCGTGGTCAACGGCCAGAAGGTCTGGACCTCGCGTGCCGAGCACTCCGACCTGATGCTCCTGCTTGCTCGCACCACGCCGCGTGATCAGGTGGCCAAGCGTACCGAGGGCCTGTCGGTCTTCGTGGTCGACATGCGCAAGGCCGTGGGCAACGGGCTCACCATCCGCCCGATCCGCACCATGATCAACCATGCCACCACCGAGGTGTTCTTCGACAACCTGCGGGTACCCGCGGAAAATCTTCTTGGCACCGAGGGCAAGGGCTTTCGCTACATTCTCGATGGCATGAATGCCGAGCGCATCCTGATCGCGGCCGAGTGCATCGGCGATGCCAAGTGGTTCATCGAGAAGGCCCGCAACTACGCCAACGAGCGCAAGGTGTTCGGGCGCCCGATCGGCCAGAACCAGGGGGTACAGTTCCCGATCGCCAAGGCCTACATGGCGATGCGCGCGGCCGAACTCATGGTGGAAAAGGCCGCCACCCTCTACGAGCGAGGCGAGCCCTGCGGCCCCGAGGCCAACATGGCCAAGCAGCTCGCGGCCGAGGCGTCCTGGCAGGCCGGCGACATGTGCCTGCAGACCCACGGAGGCTTCGGCTTTGCCGAGGAGTACGATGTCGAGCGAAAATTCCGCGAGACCCGGCTGTACCAGATCGCACCGATCTCGACCAATCTCGTACTGTCGTATCTGGCCGAGCATGTGCTCGACCTGCCGCGCTCCTACTGACCTGCGAACCGAACGGAGAACTCCCGATGCCCTACGCAACCACCGACGACGGCGTGCGCCTGTACTACGAAGAGGCCGGCAGCGGCATCCCGATCATCTTCGTGCACGAGTTTGCCGGTGACCACCGCAGCTGGGAGCCGCAGATGCGGCACTTCTCGCGTACCCACCGCTGCATCACCTACAGCGCGCGCGGCTACCTGCCCTCCGATGTGCCCGAGTCGCCCGACCAGTACTCGCAGGCCCGTGCGCGCGACGATATCCGCGACGTGCTCGCGCACCTGAAAATCGAGCGCGCGCACGTGGTGGGGCTGTCGATGGGTGGATTTGCCACGCTGCACTTCGGCATGCACTACCCGCAGATCGCCCGCTCGATTCTGGTCGGTGGCTGCGGCTACGGCGCCGCCCCGTCAGCCCGCGAGCAGTTCAAGGCCGAGGCGGCCGCCACGGCTGCCAAGATCGAGGAAGACACCATGGCCGTGGTGGCCAAGGCCTACTCGCTGGGTCCGACCCGGGTGCAGTTCCAGAACAAGGACCCCCGCGGCTGGCAGGAGTTTGCCACGCAACTGGGCGAGCACTCGACCCGGGGTTCGGCCCTCACCATGCTGGGCGTGCAAAGCCGCCGCCCGTCGCTGTGGGACCTGCAGGAAGACATGAAGACGATCAGCGTACCCACGCTGATCCTCAATGGCGACGAGGACGACCCGTGCCTCGAGCCCGCGCTTCTCATGAAGCGTCTCATTCCGACCGCGGGTCTGTCGATCATTCCGCGTTCGGGTCACACGATCAACATCGAGGAGCCTGACGAGTTCAACCGTATCGTGGGGCAGTTCATCAGCACGGTCGATGCCGGCCGCTGGTCGCCGCGCGATCCGCGCTCGATCTCGGGTGGCATCCTCGGCATGAGCGACAAGAAGTAGCCTCCAGCAGAGCAGGACTCGACCATGACCATCCAGGTACGCCCTCCCATCATCGGCTTTCACACCGACGAACTCGCCCCGAGGGCGAAGATCGGCGTGATCGTGCCCGCCACCAACTCGATCGTGCAACCCGAGATGGACGCGATGCGCCCGGCCGGGGTCACCAACCATGTGTCGCGGATGTTCCTGCCGCCGCGGCCCTATGGCGACATGGACGAGTACCGGCGTCTGCTCGAGACCGAGGAGGGCGAGTTCGATGCGGCCTTGAAACTCGTGTTGTTGTGCGAGCCGGCCGTGATTGCCGAAGGACACTCGATTCACTCGTTTCGGGGTGACGTGGCACGTGGCCGGGCACAGAAGGCCGAGTTCGAGGCGCAGGCCGGGGTGCCGTTCTGGACGCCCTCGACGGCCGTGCTCGAAGGGCTCGAAGCCATCGGTTCCCCGAAGAAGATCGCCGTCCTCTCGCCTTACTGGCCACCGGCTGACGACATGATTGCCAATTTCATGCGCTCGGCCGGCTATGACGTGGTGGGTTCGGGTGGCCTGCGCGCGATGGGTGCGACCAATGTGGCGCGTATTCCGGCCGCACGCATCCTCGAAGGATTCCGCATGGTCGACCGGCCTGACGCCGAGGCGCTGGTGCAGGTGGGTACAGCCCTGCCGATGTCGGGGCTTACCGAGCAGATCGAGCGCGAGCACGGCAAGCCGGTCATCGGCGTGAACGTGGCGACCTACTGGGCTGCGCTGCGCTCCATTGGCATCAACGACCGGATGACAGGGTTCGGACGCCTGATGGCCGAGTGCTGAGCGAGCGCCGCTGATGCTCGCCTGGCTCCTGCTGGTCGCAAGCGGCACCTGCGGTGCCATCGCGAGCGTGCTGCTCAAGGTGGCACGCCCGATCAATGACTCGATCAGCGAGAGCCTGCCCGGCATCCTCACCTATGGTGCAGCGGTGGTGGTGTACGGACTGGGGTTCGTGATGTATGCCATCGCCCTGAAGCGACTGCCGCTCACGCTTGCCTACCCGGTGATGATCGCCACCACCATGATCGAGGTCTGGGCCTGGGGTCTGTACTCGGGCGAACCCCTGCTCCTGCGCGGCGTGCTGGGGGCCGGGCTCATCGTGGTCGGCGCCTGGCTCATCGTGCGCTGAAGCGCCCCCGGCACGCCCACGCGACGCAACACCCTTCCAAAACCTTTCTTCCACTGACGGTGACCCATCATGGCCGGCCCTCTCTCCCACATTCGTGTGCTTGACCTCTCGCGTGTTCTCGCCGGCCCCTGGGCCGGGCAGAACCTGGCCGACCTGGGTGCCGAAGTCATCAAGGTCGAGCGACCCAAGTCCGGTGATGACTCGCGCGCCTTCGGCCCGCCCTGGGTAAAGGACACGCAAGGGCGCGACACCCGCGACTCGGCCTACTTCACATCGGCCAATCGGGGCAAGAAGTCGATCACGCTCAACATGGCCGATCCGGAGGGGCAGCGGATCGTGCGCGAACTGGCCCGGCAGAGCGATGTGCTGATCGAGAACTACAAGTTCGGCGATCTGGCCCGTTACGGTCTCGGATACGACGACCTGAAGGTGATCAACCCCGGCCTCATCTACTGCTCGGTCACCGGCTTTGGCCAGACCGGCCCGTTCAAGGAGCGCCCGGGCTACGACTTCATGATTCAGGGGATGGGCGGCATGATGAGCGTCACCGGGGAACCCGATGGCGCACCGGGGGGCGGCCCGCAGCGCGCAGGCGTGCCGGTGGCTGACATCATCACCGGCATGTATGCCTCGATTGCCATCTGCGCAGCCATCGCCAGCCGTGAGCGCACTGGCCGCGGGCAGCACATCGACTGCGCGCTGCTCGATTCACAGATCGCGCTCATGAGCTACCAGAACGCCAACTTCTTCGCGACCGGCAAGTCGCCCTCGCGCATCGGCAACCTGCACCCCAACATCGTGCCCTACCAGCCGTTTCGCACGAGCGATGGCAGCGTGATCGTCGCCTGCGGCAACGACAACCTGTACCGCAAGCTGTGCGACGTGATCCAGCGACCCGACCTGGTCACCGACGAGCGCTTCGGCACCAATGGCAAACGGGTTGAAAACCGCGCCGAGATGACCCGCATCCTGCAGGAGATCTTCAGCACCCGCAGCACGCGCGAGTGGGTGGCTGACCTCGAAGCCGCCGGTGTGGCCAATGGCCCGATCAACACCATGGCCGAGGTTTACGACGAGCCGCAGGTCATCGCCCGCAACATCCGCCTCGAACTCGATCACCCGGTGGCCGGCAAGCTCTCGGGCGTGGCGAGCCCAATGCGGTTCTCGGACACCACGATCGAGTATAGCAGCGCCCCGCCCGTGCTCGGGCAGCACACCGAGGAGGTGCTGGGCGAGAAGCTCGGCCTGTCGAAGGGCGAGATCGATACCCTGCGAGTGAAGGGTCTGATCTAAACTCGACCGGAGCCCTTTCAGTCAGATCGGGTCTGACAGTACTCCCCCTGTCAGCACGCCCTCCAACCGGAGCCTCCATGACTTCTCGCAGAGATCTCTTCGCATCGGCCGCGGCCGGTGCTGCCACGGCGTTGCTGCCAGCGCCCGCGCAGGCACAGCCGCGGCCCCGTACATTCGTACTCATCCACGGCGCATGGCACGGGGGTTGGTGCTGGTCGCGTGTGGCCGCGCGCCTCACCGCGCATGGACATCGCGTGCTGGCACCTTCGCTTACCGGGCTCGCCGATCGGTCGCATCTGCTGAGCACCGCCATTACCCTCGACACGCATATCGCCGACATCGTCAACCTGTTTACCTGGGAAGACCTGCAGGACGTCGTGCTGGTGGCCCACTCCTATGGTGGCTGGCCGGTCTCCGGCGCCCTCGAAAAGGTGCTTTCCCGCGTCAGCTCGGTTGTCTTCCTCGACGCCTTCATGCCCGCCGATGGCGAACGCGGGCTTGATCTGAGTTCGGAACAGTTCCAGGTCGCGCTGCGCGCAGCCGTGGCACGCGGCGAAGCAGGGCGACCGGTGCCACCGGCATCGGCCTTCCGTCTGCGGGATCCGGGCGATGCAGCCTGGGTCACCGCCCGGATGACACCACAACCGGTCGGGGTCGCACTGCAACCCATTCACCTGACCGGTGCGCGTGACAAGGTGCCACGCAAGACCTACATCCGGGCACCGGCCTATCCGCAACCCAGCTTCGATGCCTATCTGGCCCGCTGCGCAGCCGATCCGACCTGGCGCACGTTCGTCCTTGCGCCCGAGGAGGCAGGCCACGACGCGATGGTCGATGCCCCGGATCGTGTGGTCCGGATTCTCGAAGACGTGGCCTGATCGAAGCCGTCTGCCGCGCTCAGCGTGCGCGGCCCTGCCTTGCCAGCACGGCATCAGCCACGAAGGGGTTCGATCGTCGTTCGGCACCAAAGGTTGATGTCGATCCGTGTCCGGGAACGAAAGTGACATCATCGCCGAGCGGCCAGAGCTTCTGGGTGATCGAATTCACCAGGGTCGCCATGTCGCCGCGCGGGAAGTCGCTGCGACCGATCGAGCCTTCGAAGATCACATCGCCCACGAAGGCCACACGTTCGCCCCTCTCGAAGAAGATCACGTGCCCGGGGGTATGACCCGGGCAGTGCCGCACCTCGAGCACGAGTTCGCCGACCTGCACGATGTCGCCGTCTTCGAGCCAGCGGTCGGGCGTGAAGACCTCCGCCGGCGGCAGGCCGAAGCGCTTCGTGCTGGCCGGCAGCTGATCGATCCAGAAGGTTTCCTCGCGCTGCGGACCCTCGACCGGCACGCCGGTACGACGCCGCAGTTCACCGGTGCCGGCGCAGTGGTCGGCATGACCGTGAGTGATGAGGATCTTCTCGAGCGTGGCCCCCGAGCGGCGGATGGCCTCTTCGATACGCTCGAGGTCGCCGCCCGGATCAACCACCGCACAGCGGTTGGTCTTCTCGCAGACGATGATCGAGCAGTTCTGCTCGAAGGGCGTGACGGGGACGAGGTAGACCTTCATGGGGCAGGCAGGGGCAGGAAACAAACGCAGAGCCTAACACCTGCAGCGGCGGGCGGGCCTGATCGGCCAGGTCCGTACGGTGCAGAGCCAATGGCACCCATCGCTCGGAACTGCCCGGCAGTGCTGCCTCAGGCCGTCAATGCGCCTTCGAACAGCCAGTCTTCGGCTGCAACTGAGCACAGATCAGCTTGCGGTAATACCAGGCGTGATGCTGGAGAAACAGGTCATCGGTCGGACGCGCACCCTCGACCGTCGTCTGGTCGCCATACACGTAGGTCATCTGTCCGGCGGGGGTGAAATTCCAGGACGATCCGACGGGCTGTTGCTCCAGCCGCGTCCAGTGGTCTTCGCGATAGAGCGGTCCGTAGCTGTACGAATCCGTGAGCGGTTCGTTGATACCGGCATGGGCTTCACGGAGCAGGCTTGCGACACCGAGTACTCCCTTCATCAGCGTGTATCGCACATTGGTCAGCGGGATCCCTTGCAGCGCTTCGTTCGGGCTTTGCACGGTCAACGGAACCTGCGTCACCGGGTCGAGGTCATTGTTGATCACCACGGCCGTCCCGCGAGGCGGCTGGGTGTAGCCCGCAAAATCCGCGGCAAAGGCGGCATTGCCCGGCTTGGGTTGCGCATATGCGTACGACTTGAGGCGCCAGTCACGCCCCTTGATCAGGAAGGGGTCGGAAGACGGCGTTCTCATGGCGTGCTCGAGGAAGGCATGGACCAGGGTCGCCATGGCCGCTCCCTGGCTATGGCCGACGATGAACAAGCGAGCGCCGTCTTCAACCTTCTGGCGGGCGAGCTCTGCAAGGACACCGTATCGCTCGTCGAACAGGATGTGGAATGCGCCATGCGCAAACCCCGAGTGCACCTCGGCCTGGTCCGAGCGGGCGAAACGGATGTCAGGGGACAGGAACGTCTTTGCTGCCACTGGATGCAGGATCACGTCTTGATACATGCTTGCCAGGGAACCCATGACCGTCCCGCGCAAGGCAATCAGGTAGTCCGGGGGCCCTTGCGGGTTGACCCGCCGGTGCAGGACCCATGCACCGTCATACGGTCCGAATCCGTTGATATCCGCCTGGGCTGCCACGTTGTCGACGGACCACTCCCAACCGTACGGAGCAGCTTTCGTACCCTTGCGCCGGGCCTCCCCACGCTTCCTGATCTTTTCGTAGAGAACCTCGGGCAGATTGTGAGGCGGTTTGCCGGTCTGCAGATACGACATCACATCCTCGGCGACCCAGCGGCGCGAATCGTAGAGGGGTGCCCCCCAGTCCTTGACGATGTCCTGACGCACATCGAATTCGAACGGGATCGAGCGCCGCTGCTCGGGTGTGAGCAGCACGCAGAGGGCGCTACCGTCATTGCGCGTCGGAGGTCGGGGGGACGTCGGGTCACTGATCCGTTCAGGAGCCACGCAACCACCGTGAGCGGCGTTCCAGCGCTCATCCTGGCTGTCGAGCTCCACGGCAAATTCGATGAATTGCCTTGCCTCATCACGCACCGGTCCGTGCTCACCCGACAGGTCGCCTGTGGCAAGCGGCGCATAGGGGGCCAGCCGGCCCAGATGCAGGTTGCTGCCGGCGCAGCCCGACAACACGCCCATGACGAGCGCAAGCGCTGGAAGGTGACGCATGGCGAGGCCGAGCTCCGGGGCGTGAGAAAGCGAGAGTGGATCTGACAGTAATAAACGTTAACATACGTCGCGATCAGGGAGGTCACCTGTCAGGACATCCCGCCTCCGCCCCAACCGATCTGCCCCCCGGAGAAAACATGCCTCCAACCTGGCGCATTGCCATCACGCTGGGCGCAACCGGCATCCTCCTCTCGCTCGCTGGCTGCACGTCCTCCTCGGCGACTCGGGTCGCGCGGAATTTCGACAAGGCATTGCAGGAGGTCTGCCCGCTAGGGTCAGCGTCCGACACCGACCGCACACATGTTCTTCGCGGCCGTATCGCGCTCGCCGCAATCGCCGGCTTTGGCTACCGAAACATCGACCGGTTTTCGCCTGAGGGCGACAGGGCGCCCGACGCCTTGCGTCTGGTCAACCGCCTCGCTGCAGCCTCTTCAGCGCTGGACAAGGCTGATGCCAGTACCGAAAAACCGCTGTTCCCGATTCTCAGGGCCGACTACATCGATGAGCTGGTGCGAAGCGCTTCGGTCGCAAGCCAGCCTGCGGGCTCCCAGGTCGCGAGCCTGCTTGGCAGTTCGGCCGGGGGATTTCCCTTCATGCCCGCACGCAACATCGTCACCAGCCTGATGGAGGACGAGCTGTATTCGGTGGCGTTTCGCGACGCGTGTACCCGTGTGGATGCAGCCGGGCTGGATGCAGCCACGGGCGCTGCACGCCAGCGCGTGTCGGATCGATGCAAGTCCATGGCTGCCTGGACGGCCCCCCTGCAACCGAGCTGTCCGGCGCCATGAGCCGCTGGCGGCCGAGCAGGTGCTCGCAGAACACGCGCGCTCTGTTGTGGCCGCAGGCCAGCGGCGCCTCGCTGACCGCCCGCACCGCACGACGCTCGGGCACCGTGCACACCCCTACAGCAACCCCACCACCAGTTTGATCGTCATCACGTACATCATCGCGGCAAACACCCGACGCAAGAGCGTGGCCCCCGAGCGGTGCGCGAGACGCGCTCCGACCGGCGCCATCAGGACGCTCGCTACACCGAGCGCGGCAAACGCAGGCAGATACACATAGCCCAGATGCGGATCGGTGAGCCCGGGCACCGACCAGCCGTTGACGATGAAGCCGAGCGTCCCGGCCACCGCAATCGGAAACCCGAGGGCGGCAGCGGTGCCGATGGCGGTATGAAACGGCAGCGCGCAGAAGACGAGAAACGGAATCGTCAGCGCCGCCCCGCCGATGGCCACCATGGCCGAAAAGGCGCAGATGAGAAAGCCGGCCACGAACAGACCCAGCGGGCCTGGCAGGTGGGCTCCGGCGCGAGGCTTCCAGCCCACCAGCATCTGCGTGGCCGAATAGCAGACAAAGACGGCAAACACGATGGCAAGGGGTACGGTCGGGATGTAGCGCGCGAGCCAGCTGCCGGCAAAGCCGCCGGCGATGAGGCCTGGCGTCATGCCGCGCACGACGGCCCAGTTGACCGCGCCATGCTGGTGGTGGGCGCGCAGGCTCGATGCCGATGTCAGTACGATGGTGGCCATGCAGGTACCGAGCGCCACATGGAGCACGTGACTCTGATCGAAGCCCTGACGGGTGAAGAGGTCGGTCATCATCGGCACGACGATGGCACCACCGCCCACGCCCAGCATGCCGGCAAAGAGTCCGACGACAATGCCGACAACGGCATAGGCGACAAGCCACTGATCCAGGATGATGACCCCGCTGCGCTGCTCGCCCGACACGCACGCGGTGCGCCATGGGCCTGGTGATTGGCACGCCACGACCCGGGTGTCGCGCCTTCGATGGCGCCCACTGTGATGCAGTTGCCGTTCGATGTCATAATAATCCGTCGGAGGGGGAGTGGGGAGCTTGCGCGGACCTGACCCCGGCTTGAACAAAAAGCCGCTGGCGCGTCCGCTGATGTGCAGGTCGTTACTGAATCGACAGTGCAGCCGCAGGCTGCATGGCCATCGAGCGTGATCGGTCGGAACAGCCTCGAGGGTTCTCAGCAGGATCTTCGCCCGTGCCGGGCGCAAGCGTGGCACGGGCGTTTTATTTGGGGCAACAGCGTGCGGGCACTCCTCCTCCTTGCAGCCATGGTCGGGTTGATGGCGAGCACGCCAGCGTCACGCGCAGAGGCCGTCCGCACCGACCACCTCGAGATCGAGCTGATCGCGGAGCACGGTGCCCTGGTCGCTGGCGAACGCGGCTGGCTCGCGCTGCGCTTGCGACATGCGCCACAGTGGCACACCTACTGGCGTAATCCGGGCGATGCCGGTGCGCCGACCCAGATCACCTGGAACCTGCCACCCGGATACGTCGCCTCGGCGATCGAATGGCCGACCCCCGAGCGCCTGCCGGTCCCCCCCCTCGCCAATTACGGGTATTCGCGCGACGTGCTGCTCCTCGTACCGCTGGGCGTGCCGGCCACCGCGAGCGGCGATGCGGTTGCCCTCCGGGCGCATGTCGACTGGCTCGTGTGCAAGGATGTCTGCATTCCCGGAAGCGCCGATCTGAGTCTCGATCTGCCTCTGGTCCAGGGGTCGGTCACGCCCGATCCACGCTGGATCGACGCATTCGCGCGCGCGCGCAACGAACTGCCCCAGAGGGTCGAGGGGCTTGTCGCCAGTGCCCGCGCTGACGAGCGCGTCATCCGACTGAATGTCCAGTGTCCGGGGTGCACTGCGGGCCCCCTGAGCAGCGCTTACTTCTTCCCGGTCGTCGAAGGACTGATCGAGCCTGCGCGACCCCAGATCATGAGCACGAGCGTCGATCGCATCGAATTGCAACTGCCGGTGGCGGTTGATCTGCGAGTGCCCACCGCACCGGTGGAAGGAGTGCTCGTTACCGATCCACCCCTCACGCGGAACGGCGCCGGGGTCATCGTGACGTTCGCGCTCGAGGGCGTCCCGCGTGCCGGTGCGCCGTCCATGGCGCCGACCGAGGCGCTCCGCCCGCCCCTGCTGTCTCTGGCAACACTCCTCGCGTTCGCGCTCGCATTGGCTGGCGGCATCGTGCTGAACCTGATGCCCTGCGTCTTCCCGGTACTTTCCCTGAAGATTCTGGGCTTCGTGAACGAAGCGCATGGCGATGCGCGCGAGGCCCGGGCCAATGGCGCCGCGTTTGCAGTGGGCATCGTCACCTCCTTTGTCGCGCTCGGCCTCGCGGTGGTGGGTCTGCGCGAGACCGGCAGTTCTCTGGGCTGGGGTTTCCAGCTGCAGTCGCCCTGGGCCGTCACGTCGCTGGCGGGTCTCTTTCTCGTCCTCGCGATGAACCTGCTCGGCGTCTTCGAAGTGACCACGCCGTCGATCGGCAGCGGTCACCGACCCACCCGGGGTGAACAGCGCAGCGCCCGCACCAGCGCCTTCCTCTCGGGAACGCTGGCCGCCGTCGTGGCGTCGCCCTGCACCGCACCCTTCATGGGTGCCGCCCTCGGGTATGCGCTGGTACAGGACACTGCAGGCGCACTCGGCATCTTCGCGGCCATCGGTCTCGGAATGGCGCTCCCCTACGTGCTTCTTACCCGCAGCCCGGCGTTACTGCGCAGCCTGCCCCGGCCCGGCCCCTGGCTCGCGTGGCTCCGCCGCGCCCTCGCCCTGCCGCTCCTGGGCACGGTGGCATGGCTCCTCTGGGTTCTCGAGCAGCAGACCGATGCAGGCACAGTGGGCGTGGTCCTGGGTGCCCTCGCACTCCTTGGTCTGGCAACGGTGGTTCACGGCCGCGTCCAGTTTCGGGATTCCCGAGCCTGGGAGCTCTGTGCGCTTGCCATCGCAGCAGCGGGCATTGGCCTCGGGTGGTATGCGCTGGCGCAGCATCCGGGTGCCAGCATGAGCGAAAGCGCTGCTCGAGGGGTCGGTGCAGCAGACGCGTCCGCTCGCGACGCTGCAGCATCGAACGCGTGGCTACCGTGGTCACCCGAAGCGGTCGAGGCAGCCCTCGCGCGCGGCGAGTCGGTCTTCGTCGACTTCACGGCAGCCTGGTGCATCACCTGCCAGGTGAACAAGAAACTCGTCCTCGAACGATCCGATGTCCAGGCACGGTTTGCCAGCCGCAACGTGCGCCTGCTGCGTGCCGACTGGACGCGACGCGATCAACGCATCAGTGATGCACTGGCAGCACTCAGTCGCAATGGCGTTCCGGTCTATGCGCTCTATCGGCCGGGCCAGGCGCCGATCGTTCTGCCTGAGGTGCTGACCCGTGGCGCCATCGACGAGGCACTGGGAGCGCTGGCGAGTCCCTGAAGGGGCCTCGAGGAAGAGACCTGCGGGAGTCGCGCTACCGTCACTACGCCGGCTGCCGTGGCCGCAGCCTACGCCAGCCAGTGATCGATCAGTGGCTGCGCAGCCGGCGGATGGCCGCCAGTTGTGCCGCCAGATTGGCCAGTTCACCTTCCACGGTTGCGCGCTCTGCGTCCGACCGGGCGTTCTGCAACGCCTGTTGTGCAACCTGCTGGGCCGCCGTTGCCTTGGCTTCGTCGAGATCCTTGCCGCGGATGGCCGTGTCGGCCAGCACCGTCACGCCCTTGGGCTGCACTTCGAGAATGCCACCCGCAACGAACACCAGTTCTTCACCCGCCGCGGTCTTGATGCGCACCGCACCCGGCTTGATGCGCGTGATGAGCGGGGTGTGCTGCGGATAGATACCGAGTTCGCCCGACTCGCCGGGCAGCACCACAAACTCTGCCTCACCGGCAAAGACGCGCTCTTCGGCACTGACGACGTCGACGTGAATGGTATTGGCCACTGGGTGATCTCCGGCTCGAATCGGTCAAACAACCCGGCAGCCAGGCTGCCGGGCTCCCGGGGGGCGGCGCCCACCCGGCGTTGCTGCAAATCGTCGCTTACTGCAGGGTCTTCGCCTTGGCGACGGCCTCTTCGATCGTGCCGACCATGTAGAACGCCTGCTCGGGGAGGTGATCGTATTCGCCGGCCACGATGGCCTTGAAGCCCTTGATGGTGTCGGCGAGCGGAACGATCTTGCCCGGCGACCCGGTAAACACTTCCGCCACGTTGAACGGCTGCGACAGGAAACGCTGGATCTTGCGCGCGCGCGACACGGCCAGCTTGTCATCAGGCGACAATTCGTCCATGCCCAGAATCGCGATGATGTCGCGCAGTTCCTTGTAGCGCTGCAGCACCGCCTGCACGGCGCGGGTGGTGTTGTAGTGGTCTTCGCCGATCACGTTCGGATCGAGCTGACGCGAGGTCGAGTCGAGCGGGTCAACCGCCGGGTAGATCCCCAGCGCAGCGATGTCACGCGACAGGACGACGGTTGCGTCAAGGTGGCCGAAGGTGGTCGCAGGCGACGGGTCGGTCAGGTCATCGGCAGGCACGTACACCGCCTGGATCGAGGTGATCGAACCCACCTTGGTCGAGGTGATCCGTTCCTGCAGCTTGCCCATTTCCTCGGCCAGGGTCGGCTGATAGCCCACCGCGGAAGGCATGCGGCCCAGCAGCGCCGACACTTCGGTACCGGCCAGGGTGTAGCGGTAGATGTTGTCGATGAAGAGCAGGATGTCGCGACCCTCATCGCGGAACTTCTCGGCCATGGTAAGGCCGGTGAGCGCCACGCGCAGTCGGTTGCCCGGGGGCTCGTTCATCTGCCCGAACACCATCGCCACCTTGTCGAGAACCTTCGACTCGTCCATCTCGTGATAGAAGTCGTTGCCCTCGCGGGTGCGCTCGCCCACACCGGCAAACACCGAGTAGCCGCCGTACGACTTGGCGATGTTGTTGATGAGTTCCATCATGTTCACGGTCTTGCCGACGCCGGCGCCACCGAACAGGCCGATCTTGCCGCCCTTGGCAAACGGGCACACCAGATCGATCACCTTGATGCCGGTCGGGAGCAGTTCAACCGATGGCGAGAGCTCGTCGAACTTGGGCGCCGGCGCGTGAATCGGGCGCAGCTCGTCACCCGCAATCGGGCCGGCTTCGTCGATCGGGCGACCCAGCACGTCCATGATTCGGCCGAGCGTGCCCATGCCCACCGGCACCGAGATCGGCGCGTGGGTATTGGTGACCTGCATGCCCCGGCGCAGACCGTCGGAAGAGCCGAGCGCAATCGTGCGCACGACACCATCGCCCAGCTGCTGCTGGACCTCGAAGGTCAGACCCTTCTCGACCAGGGGGTTGTCGGCAACCTCCACCAGCCGCAAGGCGTCATAGATCTTGGGGATCGCGTGGCGGGGGAACTCGATATCAGTGACTGCACCGATGCACTGAACGATGGTTCCGGTGACGTTTGATTGGACCTGAGCTTCTGACATGGCCGTTCCTGCTGTCGTTGATACGTGAGAAAGGGGGTGCGCGGATCGATCAGACCGCTGCGGCCCCACCGACGATTTCCGAAAGTTCCTTGGTGATGGCTGCCTGGCGCGACTTGTTGTAGATGAGGGTGAGCTCATCGATCACGCTGCCGGCGTTGTCGCTGGCAGCCTTCATCGCGACCATCCGCGCCGACTGCTCCGAGGCCATGTTCTCGGCCACGGCCTGATACACCAGTGCCTCGACATAGCGATTGAGCACTTCGTCGAGCACCGTCTTCGCGTCGGGCTCGTAGATGTAGTCCCAGCTGCCATCGGGCGCGCCCACCCGGTCACCGGCGAGTGGCAGCAACTGCTCGGCTACCGGCTCCTGCTTCATCGTGTTGATGAAGCGGGTATAGACCATCACCACGCGATCGATGGTGCCGGCAGCATAGGCATCGATCATGACCTTGACCGCGCCGATGAGTCGCTCGACATTGGGCTTGTCGCCCATCTGCACCACGCTGGCCACCACGTTGGCGCCCAGACGCTGCATGAATCCGAGACCCTTGCCACCGATGGCGCAGACGTCGATCTGCTCCCCTTCGGCTTCCCAGGCCTTGTACCGATTGAGGGCCAGACGCAGCGCGTTGGTGTTCAGCCCCCCGCACAGACCCTTGTCGGTCGTGACGACGATCAGCCCCAGCCGCTTCACCGTGTCGTGCTCCACCAGGAAGGGGTGGGCGTATTCGGGATTGGCGTGCGAGAGGTTGGCGGCAATCGAGCGGATCTTCTCGCTGTAGGGCCGCGCCTGACGCATGCGCTCCTGCGCCTTCCGCATCTTGGAGGCGGCAACCATTTCCATCGCCTTGGTGATCTTGCGCGTGTTCTGCACGCTCTTGATCTTGACGCGGATTTCCTTGCTTCCTGCCATGAATCGCTATCCTGTCGGATGAGGCATCGCGGTTACCCGGGATGCCGTGTGAGAGACCCGGAGTCGGGTCCTTGAATCGAGCCTAGTAGGTGGCCGTCTTCTTCCAGTCCTTGATCGCTTCGTGCAGCTTCGCCTCGTTCTCGGAGGACAGATCCTTGGTGCTCTCGATGGCATCGACCAGGCTCGCGTAGTTCGAGCGGATGAAGTCTCGCATCGACTTCTCGGCCGCAAGCGCCTTCTTCACGTCGACATCATCGTAGTAGCTGTTGTTGACGGCAAAGAGGGTCAGCGCCATTTCCCAGACCTGCAGCGGCTGGTACTGCAGCTGCTTCATGAGTTCGGTCACGAGGCGACCGCGCTCGAGCTGACGACGGGTGGCTTCATCAAGGTCGGACGCAAACTGCGCAAAGGCCGCCAGTTCACGGAACTGCGCCAGCGCCAGACGCACGCCACCGCCGAGCTTCTTGATGATCTTGGTCTGTGCAGCACCACCGACGCGCGACACCGAAATGCCGGCGTTGATGGCGGGGCGGATACCGGCGTTGAAGAGGTCGGTTTCGAGGAAGATCTGACCGTCGGTGATCGAGATCACGTTGGTCGGGACGAAGGCCGACACGTCACCCGCCTGTGTTTCGATGATCGGCAGTGCGGTGAGGGAGCCCGTCTTGCCTTTCACTTCGCCGTTGGTGAGCTTTTCGACCCAGGCCTCGCTCACGCGCGCTGCGCGCTCGAGCAGACGGCTGTGCAGATAGAACACGTCGCCCGGATACGCTTCACGGCCCGGCGGGCGGCGCAGCAGCAGCGAGATCTGGCGGTAGGCCCAGGCCTGCTTGGTCAGATCGTCATAGATGATCAGGGCGTCTTGTCCACGGTCACGGAAGTACTCGCCCATCGTGCAGCCCGAGTAGGCCGAGATGTACTGCAGCGCCGCCGATTCCGAGGCGGACGAGGCCACGACGATGGTGTAGGCCATCGCGCCGTGTTCCTCGAGCTTGCGAACCACGTTGGCAATGGTCGAAGCTTTCTGACCAATGGCCACGTAGACGCAGATGAGGTCCTTGCCCTTCGAATTGATGATGGTGTCGATTGCCACCGCGGTCTTGCCGGTCTGGCGGTCACCGATGATCAGCTCGCGCTGGCCCCGACCCACCGGCACCATCGAGTCGATCGACTTCAGGCCAGTCTGAACCGGTTGCGACACCGACTTGCGCCAGATGACGCCCGGCGCAACCTTCTCGATGATGTCGCTCTGCTTCGCGTTGATCGGGCCCTTGCCGTCGATCGGCTGACCCAGCGCGTTCACCACGCGACCGATCAGCTCGGGGCCGACCGGCACGGAGAGGATCTGGCCGGTGCACTTGACCGTGTCACCTTCCGAGATGTTGAGGTAGTCACCGAGCACCACCGCGCCAACCGAATCGCGCTCGAGGTTCAGAGCGAGGCCGAAGGTGTTGTTCGGGAATTCGAGCATCTCGCCCTGCATCACGTCCGACAGGCCGTGAATGCGGCAGATACCGTCGGTCACCGAGACAACCGTACCCTGGGTGCGGATGTCGGCGGTGTCGGTGAGGGCCTGGATCTTCTGACGGATGAGATCGCTGATCTCTGACGGGCTCAACTGTTGCATGGTCTTCATTCTCCAAGCGGATCACACGCGCGGCCGGGAAGCATGTCCTCCCGCTCACGCAATCGACTGTCGCATCCGGCAACGCACTCGCGCTGCCGGAGACTGCTCAACTGCCTGTCGCGAGCGATGAGCGCATCGCCGCAAGGCGACCACGCACCGAACTCTCGATCACTTCGTCACCAACGGCGATACGCACGCCACCAATCAGGGTTTCATCCACATGCACATGCGTCTGCACCTTGCGTGCGAACCGCTTCTCGAGCCCGGCCACCACGACCGCCAGATCGTCATCGCTCAGGGGAAATGCCGTCGCGATGTCAGCCTCGATCGTGCCTTCACGCTCGTTCTTCAGCCGCTCGTAGACCTCACGCACCTGGGGCAGAGCCTGAAGGCGACCGTTCTCGGCAAGCATCGCCACGAACTGGCGCACTTCGACCGAGTCGGTGCCTGCAACCGACATGAATAGCTCGACGCGCTGTGCATCCGAGACCCGCGGATTGCCCATCAAGGGCACGAGTGCCGGGTCGGACGCGGCCGTCGCAAGTCGGTCGAGAACATCCGACCAGACCGCCAGCGTGCCCGCCCGGTCGGCGAGTCCGAACACGGCCTCGGCGTAGGGACGCGCAATGGTGGTGAGTTCAGCCATGTCGCTCGCCTACAGGTCGCGGCGCAGTTGCGCCAGCAGTTCGGCGTGCGCAGTACGGTCGACTTCACGACGCAGGATCTGCTCGGCCCCGGCGACGGCCAGTGCTGCCACCTCGTCACGCAGGGTCTCGCGCGCCCGCGACACCGACTGCTCGATTTCGGCCTGAGCGCCCGCCACGAGCCGTTCGCCCTCCGAGCGCGCAGCGGTGCGTGCCTCGTCAACGATTTCTGCGGCGCGCTTTTCGGCCTGCGCGATGATGTCCTGAGCGCGGTCGCGTGCGCCTTTCAGCTCTTCGTCAGAGCGGCGGGCTGCCTGTTGCAGCTCGACGCGCCCCTTCTCAGCCGCAGCCAATCCCTCGGCCATCTGCTTCTGCCGCGTTTCGATGGCCCGCATGAGCGGTGGCCAGACGAACTTGGCGGCGAACCAGACGAACAGGAAGAAGGCGACCGCCTGGGATACCAGTGTCAACCCAATGTTCATAGCTCGCTTACCCTGCTGTTGAAGCTCACCCGGAGACGACCTGCCTCCGTGTAGCGTGCTCGCCCTGCGCGCCGACTACGGAGCATCGCCCGCAGTCACCGCGCGCAAGACGCGACGGTTGTCAGCCCTTGATCACGCCCAGGAGCGGGTTGCCGAAGGCAAACAGCATCGCAACACCCAGGCCGATGATGAACGGCGCGTCGATCAGGCCGAGCAGCAGGAACACCTTGGCTTGCAGTTGGGGAATCAGCTCGGGCTGGCGAGCGGCGCTCTCGAGAAAGCGGCTGCACATCATGCCCACACCGATACAGGCGGCAGCAGCACCCAGGCCGATGATCAGACCGATACCGATGGCGGTGTAGGCCTGGATCATTACCATCAATTGCATTTGTTCCATTTGCTTTCTTTCCTTCTGGTCGATGAAGACAACGTAAACCCGTATTTCACGCAGACCGGACAGTCTGCGCGCCATTCATGTCGCTCTAGTGATGCTCGTGCGCCATCGCGATGTAGACGGCCGTCAGCATCATGAAGATGAACGCCTGCAGCACCACGATCAGGATGTGGAAGATGGCCCACCCGGTCGAGAGCAGCCCGCCAAGGACCGCGCCGACCCAACCCGTGGCCGCCCACATGCCGAGGAGCAGGAAGATGATTTCCCCGGCATACATGTTTCCGTACAGCCGCAGCGAATGCGAGAGAGGCTTGGAGACGTATTCGACGATGTTGAAGAGGAGATTGAACGCCCACAGGAGAGGGTGCGAACCAAACGGGGCGCAGAACAGTTCGTGGAGCCAGCCGAACAGGCCCTTCGCCTTGATGCTGTAGAAGATCATCAGTGCGAAGACCGACAGCGCGAGCGCGAAGGTGGTGTTCACATCGGCCGTGGGCACGCTGCGGAAGTGGTCCTGATGCAGCACATGCTCGTAGAACCAGGCCATGATGTCCACGGGCAGAAAGTCCATGGCGTTCATGAGCAGCACCCAGACGAAGACCGTCAGCGACAGGGGACCGACGAAACGGCGATCGCCCGGAAAAACGCTCTTCACCTGATCGTCGACGAACTCGAGCAGCAGTTCGACCGCCGCCTGCCACTTGCCGGGGACGCCCGCTGTGGCGCGCACCGCCGCCAGGCGCAGGAGCCACAGACCGACGATGCCCAGCAACAGGCTGATCACGACGCTGTCCAGATGGATCATGCCACCCAGGAAGGGCATCTCGCGGAAGGCGAGGTGGTGCTCGATGTAGCTGGTGGGGGTCAGTTCGTGCATGGCGGCTACTTGTGATCGGTGGAAACCGGATCGGTTGAGACCTCGCCTGCATCGCGACCGACAAAGGCCACTGCCGGCAAGAGCGCAGTCAGGCAGAAAGTGGCGATGAACGGCACGTGGACGAGACCCTTGAACTGCGCCATGGACATCCAGAGCGCAATGACGACGAAGACAACCTTGCTTCCTTCGGCCTTGATTGCCCGCAGCACCACTTCGCCAGCGGTCTTCCTGCGGCCCAGACTCGCGATGGCAAAGAGCACCAATCCCGCGAGAATGTTGATCGCGCCCCCCAGCGCTGCCGAGACCGCCCCGGGCGTACCGGAGAAGATCGCAGACAGCAAGGCAAGCATGGCGGTTGCAACGGACTGCCACACCAGGATGGTTCGGACCTGCTTGCTCCGTATAAGCAATCGATCCTCACCGGACGAGCGAAAAAGCGGCGCGAGTATAGTCCACCGAATGGCGCACTGCAATACCATCGTGCATGATGCGTCGTCCGGTACGCCCCTGCGCGGCACATCGCGCCTCAGCCCACGCCGGTGCCCGGAGGGCACGGCCCACCCAGACAGGAATTTCTCTCAATGATTCTCAATGACAAGATCGCCATCGTCACTGGCGCCGCCAGTGGCATCGGACGCGCCATCGCCACCGCCTTCGCCACCGAAGGGGCTCGGGTGGCCATCGCCGACATTTCCCTCGAGGCAGCCACCGCCACGGCCCTCGCCATCGACCCGAGCGGTGCGCGCGCCATGGCGGTTGCGATGGACGTCACGAGCGAGGCACAGGTCGACGCGGGCACCGCAGAGGTCGTTTCACGCTGGGGTGGTCTGGACATCATGGTGAGCAACGCCGGCATCCAGATCATCAGTTCGCTGGTCGATCTGTCCTTTGACGACTGGCGCCGCCTGATGGCGATTCACGTGGATGGCGCCTTTCTCACCTCCCGCGCCGCGATGCGCGCCATGATCGCCGGCAAGCGCGGCGGCAGCATCCTCCTCATGGGATCGGTGCACTCGCATCTGGCATCGGCACTCAAGGCCCCCTACGTGACGGCCAAGCACGGGCTGCTGGGTCTGGCGAAGGTCATCGCCAAGGAAGGCGCCGGGCACGGGATCCGCTCGAACGTCATCTGCCCGGGGTTCGTGCGCACGCCGCTGGTGGAAAGGCAGATTCCCGAGCAGGCGAAAACCTTCGGCATCACGGAAGCCGAAGTGGTGAAGAACATCATGCTGAAGGACACGGTTGACGGCGAGTTCACCACGGTGGATGACGTGGCCCGAACGGCCGTGTTTCTGGCAGGCTTCCAGACCAATGCGCTCACTGGCCAGTCGATCACGGTGAGTCACGGCTGGCACATGCAGTAGTAACCTTCGTCCCGGCCCCGGAGTGATCCGGGGCGCATCGGCCCGGAGGGCATGCACCTCGCGACCCCGGGGGTCGTGCGTCAGCCATCCTCCCCTTCGCCACCCCGGCGCTCGCGCCGCCTCACTCGCCATTTCCACACACAATGAAACTTGTCTCCACCGAAACCCTGCTCGTGCAGATCCCGACCCGCCGCGAACACAAGTGGACCGGACTCACCGAACCGATCGGCCGCTACCTGCTCGTGCGAATGACCGATGACGAAGGGCATGTCGGCTGGGGAGAGGCCCCGGCGCTGAAGGACTGGGGGGGCGAATACGGCCGCTACTTTGGCGAGTCGCCCTCGATTGTTCGACTGGTGATCGGCCAGTACCTCGCTCCCGCCGTGGCCGACATGGAACTGGCCAACCCGGCCGAACTGCATGCACGCATGGACCGCGTCATCAAGGGTTATCCGTACGCCAAGGCGGCAATGGATTTTGCCTACTACGACCTGTCGGCGCGAGCGCTCGGAGTACCGGTGACCACGCTGCTGGGCGGCATCTTTCGCGAGCGCGTCGCAGTCACTCACTCGATCGGATTGCTGGGCATCGAAGAGGCGGTACGCGAGTGCGCCAGGGTGGCCTCCGAAGGCATCCGCACGATCAAGATCAAGGTGGGCCAGGATCCGCGGCGCGATGTCGAGATCGTGCGCGAGATTCGCGCCGCGGTGGGTGACTCCGTCGACCTGTGCGTCGATGCCAACGAGGGCTACGCATCCCCGGGTGAAGCCATCACCACCATCCGGCGCATGGAAGCCTACCGCCTGAAGTACGCCGAGCAACCGGTGATGGGCATCGAGCGCCTGGCCGAAGTGTCGCGCGCGATCGACACCCCGGTGATGGCCGACGAGAGCGCGTGGAACGCTCACGACGTGATCCAGATTGCCGAGCGGCGTGCTGCCGAAATCGTGTCGGTCTACACGACCAAACCCGGTGGCCTCTACCGGGCCATGGAGGTGGCCGCGGTCGCGCGCGCTGCCGGGCTCCTTGCCAACGTCAACGGCTCGGTCGAAACCGGCGTCGGCAACCGCGCCAACATTGCACTGGCCGCGGCGGCGCCTGCGGCATCGCTCTCGTGTGTCGTTCCGGTATCGACACCGGCCGAGCACCTGGGATCGCAGATCGGGGGCATCTACTACCGCGACGATCTCATCAGCGAACCGATGCGTCTGGTGGAAGGAGCCATCGAAATATCGCGAGAGCCCGGACTGGGCATTGCGGTCGACGAGAGGAAGATCGAGCAGTACCGCATCGCCGATTGACCCCTGGGGCGGGCCTGCGCGTGGAGCGCAGCCCCGGCAGACGCGGACGGCATCGGGTCCGCGCCGCGCGGGGTGGCGGCTACTGCTCGACCAGACCGGACTGCGCCGCCACATCGCGCCAGCGGCGCGACTCCTCGATCATGAATCGTCCGAACTCGGCGCCGACAATCGGCTCGAGCGGCTCCATGCCGATCTCGGCCATGCGCGCGCGAAATTCGGGGCTTCGGTTCACGGCAACCACCTCGCGAGCCAGACGCGCCACGATCTCGGCCGGCGTACCCGCCGGTGCGACAACGCCATAGACGGGCGCCAGCACTGCGTCGCCGAGGCCAAACTCGGCAATGGCCGGCACATCGGGCATCAGCGACACGCGGCTGGCGCTGGCAATGGCCAGGGCACGCAACTGACCGGCCTTCACGCGCGAAGCCACGGCCGAGGTGCCGATGATGCACATCTCGATCTCACCCGAAACGATGTCGGCAATGGCCGCCCCACCGCTCTTGTAGGGCACATGAATCATCTGGATGCCGGTGCGACGCTGCAACATCTCCATCGTCACGTGCGCGTTGCCGCCGACCCCTGCGCTGCAATACCGGAGATCCCCGGGCCTCGAGCGCGCGAGTTCGATGAATTCGCGAAAGGTCGCCACCTTGACCGAGGGGTGCACCACCACGACATTGGCACCCCGCGCCACGAGTGCCACCGGGGCGTAGGCCCGCTCAGGGTCGTAGGGCAGACGTCGGCGCTCGGCGTGGGTGGTGCCGTAGCTCTCGATCGATGCCACCAGAAGCGTGTAGCCATCGGCCGGGGCAGCAGCACCCACCGCCGACCCCAGGGTGCCACCGGCACCGCCGCGGTTGTCGACCACCACCTGCTGCCCGAGACGTTCGCCCAGCGGTTGTGCCAGAAACCGGCCCAGCGCATCGGTAATGCCGCCTGCGCCCCACGGCACGATGAGTTTCACCGGATGCTGGGGCCAGGACTGGGCAGCTCCATCGGAGGGCTGCAGGCACGCCCCCAGGCCGAAGGCCGGGGCAAGCACCAGGGCAAGCAGCCTGCGAGCGTTCACGAGACTCTTCTTCACGAGGTCACTCCACCTTCAGATCGGTCTGACGAGCAAATTCGGCCCACTGCGTGACTTCGGTGGCGATACGGGCGGCGAAAGCCTCGGCCGTATCGGAGACCGGCTCGGCCCCCTGGGAGACAAACCGCTCACGCACCTCGGGGTCGTCGATGACCCGACGCAACTCGACATTGAGGCGTCGCAGGACGTCCTCGGGCAACCCGGCCGGCGCCAGGATGCCAAGCCAGATCGCCAGTTCATAGCCGGGCAAGCCCGACTCAGCCACCGTCGGAATGTCGGGCAAGGACCCCATCCGCCGTGGCGAGGTGATGGCGATGGCGCGAGTGCGGCCCGCACGCACGTTGGGGAGCGCCGTGGGCACGGCCTCGAACATGAGGGTCAGTTGTCCGCCCACGAGATCGGCCATCGCGGGTGCCCCGCCCTTGTAAGGCACGTGAACGAGGTCGATGCCGGCGCGCAACTTGAAAAGCTCGGTGGCGAGGTGCTGGATCGAACCCGGCCCCCCCGACCCGTAGTTGAGCCGGCCGGGCTGGGCGCGAGCCAGCGCAATGAGTTCGCGGATCGAACTCACCTTCACCGAGGGGTGCACCACGACCAGACTGGGCACGACCGCAATGCGGGTGATGGGCTGCAGGTCATGCACCGGGTCGAAGGTGAGGTTCTTGTAGAGGCTGGGAGCAACCGGCACCGTGGTGGTCGATCCGCATACCAGGGTGTAGCCGTCGGCTGGCGACTTCGCGACGATGCCCGATCCGACCAGCCCGCTCGCACCGGCCCGATTGTCGACCACCACGCTCTGCCCGATCTGGGCCGAGAGCTTCTGCGCCACCACCCGGGCAAGTACGTCGTTGATCCCGCCCGGCGGGAAAGGGACCACGATGCGAACGGGTCGCGACGGCCAGGTCTGGGCCATCAGGCCTGGCGCTGCACCCAGCCCCCCCAGTAGCGCCGCCGCGAGGAGCGCGACCCTCGCACCACGGCGCGCAGCGCTCACCACGGGAAGGTGCGAGGGCCCGCCCGCTTGCGGACGCGCGGTGGATGGGGTCTGGTCATGGAGCTTGCAGGTGTGCACGATGAACGCCTTTGCGGAATGCTTGCTGTGGCAGGTCAATCGTAACCCGCCATGCGCCTTGCGGCGTCACCCCGCGACAACCATAATCGGCCGGTCCGCATGCCGACCGCCCCCCTCGAGGCCTCATGAATCGTTCACGCATTGCACTGCTCCACCCGGGAGACATGGGCAGCGCCATCGGCGGCGACCTGTCCGAGCACGGCATCCGCGTGCTCTGGGCATCAGCCGGGCGCAGCGCGACCTCGCGCGCTCGCGCCACGGCCGATGGGCTCGAGGATCATCTCTCGGTCGGTGCATGCCTGCGCTCGAGCGATATCGTTCTCTCGGTCTGCCCGCCCCACGCTGCGCTCGACGTGGCACGCGAGGTGGCAGGTCAGGTGTTTCATGGCCTGTACATCGACGCCAACGCCATCTCGCCCGGTGCCGCTCGCGAGGCAGCCGCCATCATCGAATCGGCCGGCGGGCATTTTGTCGACGGCGGCATCGTCGGCCCCCCGCCGCGCAGCGCGGGCACCACCCGTCTCTTTCTCTCGGGCCATCACGCGCCCGACGTGGCACGCCTTTTCAGCGGCACCCGCATGCAGGCCATCGTCCTTGGCACCGAGATCGGTGCAGCCTCGGGGCTGAAGGCCTGCTACGCCGCGTGGACCAAGGGATCGATCGCCCTCCTCACGGCCATTCGAGCACTGGCCCGCCACGAAGGCGTGGAAGCGGCCCTGCTCGACGAGTGGGCCCGCTCGCAACCCGACCTGCCCAAGCGGTCGAAATCGATCACCGGCCAGGCACCCAAGGCATGGCGCTGGATCGGCGAGATGCAGGAAATTGCCAGCGCGTTCGAGCATGCCGGCCTGCCGGGCGACTTCCACCGCGGCGCTGCGGCCGTCTACGAGCACCTTGCCTCGTTCAAGGATGCCGCGGCGCACCCCTCGATCGACGAAGTGCTTGCGGCACTGACGCGAAAGTCCGACTGAAACCCGACGTCGCGCCCGCGCGCGACGCGTCACGCTGGCTCCGGTAGTGCTAGCCTTCTGCCCTTTCGCACCACGAGGCAGACCGCGTCATGAGAACCGAGATTGTCCAGCGTCAGCAGGCCGCCATGCGTCAGCACGGGCTCGACGCCCTGGTGTCCTGCTCGCCCGAGAACTTTGCCTATCTCACCGGGTTCGTGGTGCCTTCCCAGCCCCTCATGCGTCATCGTCATGCGATGGCGATCGTGACGGCCGACGGCAAGAGCGCGGTGCTCGGTGTCGACATGGAAGCCACCACGATCGGCCGGCGGCTGCCCGACACGCCCACCCGCATCTGGGCCGAGTTTGCCGATGACTGCATCGAGCAGCTGGCGGACCTTCTGAAGGGCATGGGTCTGGCGAGCGCCCGGATCGGCATCGAAACGAACTACCTGCCAGCCTACGACATGGATCGGCTGCGCACGGCACTGCCGGCTGCGCGCTTCGAAGCCAACCACACCTTGCTCGACCGCATGCGGCAGCTGAAGACCGCGGACGAGATTGCACTGTTGCGCCGCCTGTCGCGCATCTCCGATCAGGCCATCACCGATGCGCTGCGCGCGGTGCAGGCGGGCGACAGCGAGATGGACCTCGCAGGCCACCTGACGCGCAATGTGTATGCGCTCGGGGCCGAGCAGTTCAAGCTGATGATCGTGGCCACCGGCGAGCGCAGCGAGTTGCCCAACGTGGGTCCGAGCGAACGGCGGCTGGCGCGCCAGGACGTCTGCCGGGTCGAGATCTTCTCGGTGATCGGCGGCTACCAGGCCGGCGTGTGCCGTACCGCAGTCGTGCAGGACGCACCGCCGCACGCCGAGCGCATCTGGCGGCATCTGGTCGACTGCAAGTACATGCTGCTCGACATGATCAAGCCGGGCGCAAGCTGCCGCGTCATCTATGACGCCTTCATCCGCAAGCTGGCCGAACTCGACCTGCCACCCATCTCCTTCGTCGGTCACGGCATCGGCCTCTTCCTGCACGAGAACCCCTATCTGGGGAAGACGCCGGAAATCGGCCAGACCGGTGATGCATTGCTCGAGGAAGGCATGGTACTTGGCGTGGAACCCCTGTGCTATCGCACCGGTCATGGCTATGGCATGCAGCTGAAGGACATGCTGGTCGTCACCGCCAACGGCTGCGAGATGCTGTCCGACTACTGCTCCAACGACGAACTCATCGTGGTGCGCTGAGAGCCATGACCGCCACCCCGAAAGGATCGAACTCGATGCGTGTGGCCGTCCTTGGCGCCGGCGCGGGCGGTGCCGCCGCCTGCGTCGAGCTGACACAGGCCGGCCACGAGGTGCGCCTGTGGAACCGCTCGGCGCAGACGCTGCTGCCCTTCATCGGCACCGGCGTCGTGCAACACGAAGGGGTGCTCGGCGAGGGCGAGGCGCGGCCGGTGCTCATCACCGATCGGCTTGCCACGGCCATTGACGGGGCCGACGTGATTCTGGTCTGCCTCCCGACGCTCTCGCATGTATCGATCGCCACCGAACTGGCTTCGCTCGATGCCCGGCTGCCGGTGGTGCTCAATCCCGGACACACGGGCGGTGCCCTGGAATTCGCCACGGCCTACGCGGCGGCGAGGCGTGCTGCCGGCGACACGGCACCCGTTCTTCCACCGATCGCCGAATTCAACACGCTCACCTATGTGTGTCGCAAGCTGCGGCCGGGCGTCGTCACCATTACCGGGCGGGCACGCCTGGTGCGCCTCGCGGCCCTGCCGGGTGGCGAGGCGGCACTGTCCCTTGCCCGGGCACTCTTCCCGAGCGCGGTGCGCGTGCCCGACGTGCTCTACACGAGCCTCGCCAACCTCAACATGACCTTGCACGCTCCTGGTGCCATCCTGGGCGCCGCCTGGGTGGAGGCCACCCGGGGCGACTTCACCTTCTACGTGCAGGGCATGACGCCGGGCGTGGCGCGGGTGATGGCTGCGCTCGATGCCGAGCGCCGTGCCGTGGGTCGCGCCTTCGGCCATGAGCTCCTCGGCGTGGCCGCCGAGATGCAGCAGGTCGGCACGGTCGAAGCCTCGGTCACCGACACCGATGACCTGGCTGCCGCCATCGCCAGTGGGGAAGCCAACCGTCGCATCCGCGCCCCCGATTCGCTCTCGCACCGCTACTACCGCGAAGACTTCGGGCACGGCCTCGTGCCCTTCATCGCGATCGCCCGTGCAGCGGGCATCGAGACCCCCGTTGCAAGCGCCCTGCTCTCGCTGGGCGAGACACTCACCGGCGAGCCCTTCAGCACGGTCGGTCGTACCGCAGCCTCGATGGGCATCGAGGGGCTCGATCGGGAAGGCCTGCTGGCGCGGGTCGGCGCGGCCGGTTGATGAAGCACCGTCTGGCGCCGCAGTCCTGCCTGCACGGCAGCAGACGCGGCGCCACCCGGCCTCACTTCATCATCTGCGGCAACCACAGCGACAGCCATGGAAAGGCCACCAGGATCGCCAGGCGCAGGCAGTCGACCAGCACGAACGGAATCACGCCCTTGAAGACGGTGCGCGTCGGGACCTCGGGCAACAGCGTCGAGAGCACGAAGAGATTCATGCCGACCGGTGGGCTGATGAGCCCGATCTCGACCACTACGACGATGAGAATGCCAAACCACACCGGGTCGAAGCCCAGGTGCACCACGATCGGAAAGAAGATCGGCAGCGTGAGGAGCACCATCGAGAGCTCCTCCATCGCCGTGCCGAGAATCACGTAGATCACCATCATCGCCACCACCACCATGATGGGATGCGGCGCGAAGCGGGTAACGATCTCCTGGAGGTCGGTGGGCATCGACGTGAGGTTCACGAACTCGGCGAACATCAGCGCACCGATGAGGATGATGAAGAGCATCGAGGTGGTGCGTGCGCTCTCCACCAGAGACTGGTACAGATCGCGCCAACCGAGCGACCGGCGCGCCACCGCAATGATGAGGGCCACGAAAGTGCCGATGCCGGCGGCTTCGGTGGCGGTGAACACCCCGACATAGATGCCGCCCATCATCAGGACAAAGAGCGCCAGGACGCTGGTCACGCCGCGATAGACGAGCGCAAGGGCCATCACGGCAACCGCGGCGGCCACGCCACCCTGCTCGGGGGTGATCCATCCCAGGAAGACGATGACGCCGAGCGCGACGCCCACCGCGGCGAAGACCCCCATGCCCTCGAGCGTGGCCCAGCGCTCGCGCCAGTTCATGCGCTCGCCCGGCGGGCCCGCCTCGGGGTCGCGCCAGGTCACCCAGGCCACGGCAAGACACAGCAGGATGGTGGCAAGCAGGCCCGGCAACATGCCGGCCGCAAAGAGCTTGCCGATGTTGGTCTCGGTCATGATCCCGTAGATAACCATGAGCGTCGAGGGCGGAATCAGGATGCCCAGCGTACCGCCAGCGGCGATGGCGCCGGTGGAGAGCGCATCGGAGTAACCGAGCTTCTTCATCGGCGGGTAGCACACCTTGGCCATCGTCGCGGCCGTAGCGACCGACGAACCGCAGATCGAGCCGAAGCCGGCACAGGCCACCACCGAGGCCATCGCGAGGCCCCCGCGCAGATGGCCGATGAAGGCATGCGCCGCGCGGAACAGTTCCTGCGACAGTCCGGCGCGCGTGATGAAGCTGCCCAGCAGGATGAAGAGCGGAATCACCGACAGGGTGTAGTTGCGCCCGGTCTCGTAGATCTTGGTCTGGGCCATGGCGAAGGCCACCGTCCAGTTCCAGTCACGCATCCACGCGTAGCCCACCACCCCCACCAGACCCATCGAGAGTGCAATCGGCAGGCGCAGGAACGCGAGGCCCATCATGACCGCAAGACCGATCAATGCCTCGGTCACAGGGTCACCGTCCGCGCGGTGCCGGGCACGAAGATCTTGGCGACATGCACCAGTCCGGTCGCGAAGATCATGATGGCCATGAAGTAGACAAACGGCGCGACCGGAATGTGAATGACGTCGGTGGCATCGCCATAACCGGCAATCTTCGCCGCCTTGAGCCAGGTAAGCCAGGCGAGCAGGAACATGATGGCCGCGCACACCGCCTGCATCAGCGCCTCGAGGAGGCGCCGCGCCGCGGCACTGATCATGTGGTCGATGAAGTCCATCGTCACGTGCTCATCGGCGCGCGACACGAGCGGCAGGCCTGCAAAGATCGCCACCACCAGCATGAGCTCGGTGGCTTCGAACGCCCCGCGCAGCGGGGCGTTGAAGACGTAACGCGCAAAGACATCGACGCAGGTGAGCATCATCAGCACCACCAGGATCACCGCGGCCGACAGCCCGAGCAGGGCATCGAGCTGGCGCGTGAACCGACCGCTCAAGCGCGCACCGCTCGTCGCGCCAGGCACCGTGACGGCATCCCGGCCACCGCTCATTTGCCCGCAGCGACCCGCTTCAGCTCCTCGTGAAACTCGTTGAAGACCTTGCGGCCGTCGAGCCCGCGCTCTCGCGTTGCACGCTCGATCCAGTTGTCGATGATGGGCTGCGAGCGCACCTGCACTTCCTTCAACAGCGCCGCATCGGGCTCGACGATCTTCACTCCGGCCTTTTTCAGCACCTCGAACCCGTTGCGGTCAGCCGCATCCCAGCTGCGCCCGGCCAGGTGCGCCACGTTTTCGAACGACACCGATGCAATCGCGTCCTGGTCCTGTTTCGAGAGCTTGTTCCAGCGGTCTTCGTTCATGAAGAAGCCGAACGACGAGCTGTACATGCCACCGGGAAATACGGTGGCCTGGGCAATCACCGTCTCGAGCTTGAAGGACGCCACCGACTCGAACGGAAAGAAGGTGCCGTCGGCCACGCCCGTGCTGAGGAGTTCGTAGGACTCGGGGGCGGGCTTCACGAACGGCGATGCCCCGAGGGCCCGCGCGACCTCTTCGGCGATGCCACCCCCCGTGCGGATCTTCATGCCCGCCAGATCCTTGATGGTGTTGACCGGCTTCTTGGTGAACATCTGGCCGGCGCCGTGCGTCCACACGCCCAGGAGCTTCACGCCCTTGTACTCGCCCGCCGCGTGCAGGTATTTCCAGTGGATGCGCGAGAAGGCCACCGAGTTGATCTCGGAGGTGGCACCACTGCCAGGCAATTCCGCCAGCAGCGGCAGGATGTGACGCGACGGGGTATAGCTGGCGGTCACGAACGAGACATCCACCAGGCCGTCGCGCACCGCATCGAAGGTGCCGGCGGCCGCCGCCGGATGCTTGGGCAACATGCGAAGTTTCACCCGACCATTGGTCGCGCGCTCGACCTCGGCGGCCCAGCCCGGCAGGAAGACGCTGGTGAGCCCGTGACTCGGAGGCACCCAGGAGGACATGGTGAGCACGGTCTGCGCGTGTGCGGGGGGAACGGCCAGACCGGCCAGCGCAAGCAGCGCACCCGCCAGCGCACCCGGCAGCCTGCGCGCCCGGCGCATGCGGCTCACGGTGACATCAGTGTTGCAGGCAGGCGTATCACACGCGATCAACTTGAACATCATGGAGTCTCCCTGGCTCGTTGTCACTGGTCGGGCCACGCGTATCATCGGCAGCCTCGCGCCAGCGTTCGGCCCATTCTAGCCGTCAAAGATCCCGCCATGAGTACCCCACCGGAAACTTTCGACCATGTCGTGATCGGCGCCGGATCGGCAGGCTGCGCACTGGCGGCACGGCTCACCGAGAACCCTGCCACCCGCGTACTGCTGATCGAAGCGGGCGAAGACGATCCCTGGGTTTGGATCCGCATTCCGGCCGGCGTGGCAAAGATCATGCTCGGCGAGCGGGCCCTGTGGCGCTTCATGACCGAACCTTCGCCCGGCCTCGGGGGGCGTGCACTCTTCTGCCCGCGCGGCAAGGTACTGGGGGGTACCTCGAGCGTGAACGGCATGTTCTGGGTGCGCGGCGATCCGCTCGAATACGACCGCTGGGCAGCCATGGGCAATCGCAACTGGGGCTGGACTGACCTCCTGCCCGTGTTCAAGCGCATGGAATCGTATGCCTTGGGCGACCCGGCAGTCCGAGGCCACGAAGGGCCCCTGGTCGTGAGTCCGGTGAAACCCCTCGATCGGCTGTCAGCCGCCTTCATCGCGGCCTGCGGCGAGGCGGGCATCGGCATCAATGCCGACACCAACAGCGGCCACTACGCAGGTGCAGGCACGATCCAGATGTCGACCCGGCGGGGCCTTCGCTGGAGCACCCGGGAAGGCTACCTGCGCCCGGCGATGCGCCGACCGAACCTTCGCGTCGTGACCGGCGCGCAAGTGACGCGTCTCGTGTTCGATGGTGCCCGAGCCTGCGGTGCCGAATACCGTACCGCCTCGGGCCTGCACACGGCGCACGCCCAAGCCGACGTGGTGCTGTGTGCAGGCACCATCCAGAGCCCGCAGCTGCTCGAACTCTCGGGTATCGGCGAGCGCTCGCGCCTCGAGCGCCTGGGCATCGCGGTACGCCATGACCTGCCTGGCGTCGGCGAGAACCTCATCGATCACCTGCATGGACGGCTCATGGTCGAGGCGCGGGGCGTCGCCTCGATGAACACCCTGTTGAAGAGCCCGTGGGCGAAATTCTCGATGGCGCTGCGACTCGCCTTGCTGGGCGACGGACCGATGAGCACGCCGGCCGCGACAGCCCATGCCTATGTCCGCACGACACCCGGGCTTGCGCAGCCCGATATCAAGCTGCAGTTGCACCACCTGTCAAGCCCTGATGAGCGCAACCCCACGCGGCTCGTGCTCGATGATTTTCCGGGCTTCTCGATCGGCATGGTCCACCAGCAACCACGCTCGCGCGGCTCAGTCCATGTCGCGAGCAACGATCCACTCGCCGCCCCGATCATCGCCCCCAACTACCTCTCGAACGACGAGGACATCGCCGCGTTCGTGCGCGGCCTGCGGGTCGCGCGACGGGTCGTGGCACAGCCAGCGCTCGCGCAGCACGTCGTGCGCGAAACACGACCCGGCCCTGGCGCCGACAGCGACCCGGCACTCATCGACTACCTGCGATCAACCCTCTTCTCGTCCTACCACCCGGTCGGCACGTGCCGCATGGGCAGCGATCGGCTGGCCGTGGTCGACGACCGCCTGCGGGTACACGGCGTTCCAGGGTTGCGCATCGCCGATGCGTCAGTCGCCCCGACGATGCCCGCCTCGAACACCAACGCGTTCGCGATCCTGGCCGGGGAACGCTGCGCCGACTTCATCCTCGCCGAGGCATGACGCCTCAGTCGACCGACACCGCGGTCGCGTCGTAGCGGAAGAGCCAGTCGTAGCGGGCGTGCACCTTGTCACGACTCCACTCGCGATCGACATACTTCTGTGCCTCGGCCGCTTCGGCCAGCAGCGGGTTGTGAAACCGCTTGGCGTTCTCGGTCGAACCGAGCACGATCTTCGAGGTACGCTCGAGCCGCTCGCGCTGGAACACCGCCAGCGCGTGCTGCGGATTGCCCGGATGACGCTCGAGCGCCCGCGCCATCACCATGGCATCTTCAAGCGCCATCATCGCCCCCTGGGCGAGGAAGGGCAGGGTCGGGTGAAAGGCGTCACCGAGCAAGGCCACCCGCCCCTCATGGCAATGCTCGAGCGGCGCACGTCCCATCAGCGCCCACTTGTAGGGCACGTCGATATGCGAGATCGCGGTCTGGATGTCCTCGTTCCAGCCCGCGTAGTCCTGCGCGCACTCCTCGCGCGTACCGGGTACCGTCCACGATTCCACCAGCCAGTCGCTGCGCTCGACCACGCCGACGAAGTTGAAGAGTTCGCCTGCACGCAGCAGGTAATGCACGATGTGCCCGCCCTTGCCGATCCAGTTGGTGCCGACTGACCGACGCATGTGCACCGGCAACTTCTCCACCGGCACGAGACCGCGCCAGGCCATGCACCCGGTGAAGAACGGTTTGTCATCGCCGAACATCGCCTGGCGGATGCGCGAATGCACGCCATCGGCACCGATGAGGACATCGCCCTCGACTTCGGTGCCGTTGTCGAGCACCAGAGCAGCGCCGGTCGGCGTCTGGCGATAACCGCTGCAGCGCTGTCCGAGGTGAATGACACCGGGCGCAAGGCGCATCACGGCCTCGGCCAGCACCCGGTGGCAATCGCCCCGGTGCAGCATGAGGTAGGGATAACCATAGGCCGCCACCGATTCGGCACCCAGATCAAAGAGCTTCCAGGTCTGGCCGCTGTTCCAGAGGCGCACTTCCTTGCCCTCGGGCTCGGTGGCGATGCGACGAATCTCCTGCTCCAGACCCAGCGCAAAGAGCACCCGGGTGCCGTTTGCACTCGACTGGAAGCCGGCCCCGAGTTCGCGCAGTTCGGGGGCCTGCTCGTAGATCTGCACATCGAAGCCACGCTGCAGCAAGGCGAGCGCAGTGGCCAGTCCGCCGATACCGGCGCCGGCGATGAGAATGCGGGGTCTTGCTGTGGCCACGATGCGGTCCTCTGGGTGGGAATTGCCTGCGGCCGAATTATGACCGATCCTTCTGCCCTGTCTGCGCAGGCCCCACGACAACACCAACGACAGGCCCACCCCGATGCATCGCCTCGATACGGCGCTGGCCGCCTTCGCCCATGAAGCCGCCCATGAAGCCGCCCATGAAGCCGCCCCTGAAGCCCCCGTTGAAGCCCACTCCGGCGCCCGCCTTGATGCTCGCGTCGCCCGTCTGGTCGCCGCCGTGCGGCCGCAGCCCTGGGAATCACCGGCACGCGGCGCCGAGCATTTCGGACGTCTGGTCGAGCAACTCGAGGCCGACTCCGACCTGCGTGCTCGCGTCAGCGCCCACCTCCTTGGCTGGACGGCGGGCAGGCGCATGACCGGTTTCTTTACCGACAGTGGCATCCTGCCCGCCACCGGGTTCTACTCGGAGGGATGGCGACGTATCGTGCACCGCGTCCTGCCTGAAGTGCCCGACCCGCTGCAACTGCGCGACTGCATTCGCCTCCTCTTCGATCATGACGACGACTGGGCCTGGCTGGAGGGCATCCCGCAGGACCTCTCGCAGCGGTTCTGGTACCTTCTGACCGCCCCCGACGTCGCCAACCCGACCCACTGGCGTGCCATCGCCGGGCAACTGCTCGATGCCCTCCTCGTGCTCGCACATCGCGTCAGCGGCATCGGGTTCGATCATGAACTCATGCGCGCCATGCCCGAGTTCGAAGCCCACTCGGCACGTTTCACCGGGCTGGCGATCGAGGTGCACCGCTTTGGCGAGGGTTATCGCGCCATGCTCGAGCACCGCGCACAAGCCATCGAGGATGAGCGACAGATCCTCGTGCTCTGTGACCAATGCACCGAAAGCCTCGATCGGGTTCACCGGATGGCCCGCACGCAGGGAACCAGCCTGCACCTCACCTACCTGCTCGAGCGCGGGCAGGCGAGCCTGCGCCGGATCGAATGCATTGCGCGACTGCTCGGGAGCCCCTTGCGCGAAGGTACTCGCGAGCCTGGCATGAAGGCATGGGCCGATCTCATGCGCGAGGCCGTCCGCGCCGAAACACGCCGCAACAGCCTCGGCGAGTACGTCACGGGCCTCACCGCCCTCATGGCCCTGCGCGTCACCGACAATGCAGCCCGCTCAGGCGAGCACTACATCGCCGAAAGCCGGGCGGACTACTGGCAGATGTGGCGTTCGGCCATGGGGGCGGGTGTCATCATCGGCATGCTCGCCCTCATCAAGATCGGCATCACCGGATTGCCACTGCCGCTGGCGTTCGACGCACTCCTCTACAGCCTCAACTACGGGCTGGGCTTTGTCCTCATCTACCTGCTGCATTTCACGATCGCCACCAAGCAACCGGCGATGACCGCGCAGACCCTGGCAGCCGGCCTCGCCCAGGTGGGGGGCGACCCTCGCCACGACACCGAGGGTATCGTCGACATGATTGCCGCCGTCTGCCGAAGCCAGATCGCTGCCATCCTGGGCAACATCGTCATTGCCCTGCCCACTGCGGTGGCCATCAGCGAGATCGGGCGGCGCGCGACGGGCAAGTCCCTCATCGACGCCGACAAGGCCTGGCACCTGCTGCACGACCTCGATCCGCTCGGCTGGGCAATCCCGCATGCCGCACTCGCCGGGGTGTTCCTCTTTCTGTCGGGCGTGATCACCGGTTACTTCGACAACAAGGCCACCTATGCGCAGATCGGCAGGCGGGTTGCGCAGATGCCACTGCTCCTCGGTATCGGCGCGCAGGGCCTGGCACGCCGGCTGGGGCAGCTGCTCGATCACAGCCTCGGCGGCATCATGGGCAACCTGCTCTTTGGCGCCATGCTCGGCTGCGCGGGCGTGATCGGGGTCATTCTCGGACTACCCATCGACATCCGGCACATTGCATTCTCGTCGGCGAACCTCGGCTACGCGATCGCCGGACTCGACTATGCCGTCCCCGTGCGCGCACTCGTCGATGCCGGCATCGGCGTTGCGCTGATCGGCATCACCAATCTCGGCGTGAGCTTCGCGCTCGCGCTGTGGATGGCCTTGCGCGCGCGGCGCGTCACCGGCATCGACAAGCGTGCCCTCTTCATGGGCGTGATCCGACGACTGATGCGCGCGCCAGCGAGTTTCCTCATGCCGGGCCGCGCCTGAACGCACAAGCGCACAGCCCCCGCACCGACACGATGCTGCGCCGCAACGCCGGCACCATGTCCACCGCGGGCGATATACTGGCGAGGCGGCGAGCCAGACCTTCTCGACCCCTGAAGAAGGCACCGTGTTCTTGCGAGCCCATCTACCCGGCCATGACGGCCCGCCACCGGTGAGGCACGAGCGCGCCCAACCATCGACCCCGAGGACGACACGATGAATTCCAGAGACCCTGCAGCCAGCATCCTTCACGACACGCCGCTACCTGTGCCGGCGCAAGAAGAGGTGTGGGGCTCCGATGCCATGGCGGCGTGCCTGCGCGCGCTCGATGTACCCTATCTCGCCCTCAACCCGGGCGCGAGCTATCGTGGACTGCACGACAGCATCGTGAACCACCTGGGTAACGAGAGTCCGCAGATGCTGCTCACCCTGCACGAGGAAAGCGCAGTGGCCATCGCCCATGGCTACGCCAAGGCCGCAAGCCGCATGATGGGCGCAGTGGTTCACTCCAACGTCGGACTGATGCACTCGACCATGGCCATCTTCAACGCCTGGTGCGACCGCATGCCCATCATGGTGCTGGGCGCCACCGGCCCCTGGGATGCCGCCAAGCGCCGCCCCTGGATCGACTGGATCCACACCGTGAGCGATCAGGGTGCGTTGGTTCGCGACTACACCAAGTGGGACAACCAGCCCGGGTCGATCCCCGCCGCCATCGAGGCCATGCTGCGCGCCTCGATGATGGCCAATACCGCGCCCTTCGGCCCGGTCTACATCAACTTCGATGCCGCGCTGCAAGAGGCCAGAATCGGTCCGATGCCGGCCATGCCCGATGTGTCGCGCTATGCCCCGCCCGCGCCACCAGCCCCCTCGGCCGAGGCTCTCGCTGCCGCGGTGAAGCTCCTGTCGAATGCAAAGTCACCGGTGATCCTCGCCGGGCGTGTCAACCGCTCGACCACCAGTTGGGCCGAGCGTGTCGCGCTGGCAGAACGCCTGCAAGCCCGTGTGCTCACCGACATCAAGCAGTCGGCCGCCTTCCCCACCAACCACCCGCTGCACGCCGCACCGCCCGGATCCTTCCTGGCACCGCAGGCACTCGACGTCCTGCGCAACGCCGATGTGGTGCTTTCGCTCGACTGGAACGACCTCGCCGGCACGCTGAAGCAGGCGTGGGGCGAAGCGCCGGTCAGCGCCAAGGTCATCCAGATCTCGGTCGATCAGCTGAGTCACCGTGGCTGGAGCGCCGACCACCAGGGTCTGCCGCCGGCTGACGTCTACATGCTGAGCGATCCGGACGCCACCGTACCGCTGCTGCTCGCCGCAGTGCCGGCTCGGGCGCCGATAACCGGACTCAAGGCCGCCGAAGTGCCCAGGCCCAGCGGCGATGCGCTCTCGATCCATGCCCTTGCCCACACGCTGAACACGCTGACCGAAGGCACCGACGTCTGCGTGACGCGCGTTCCGCTCGGCTGGAACGGCGCTTACCGTCACTTCACGCATCCGCTCGACTACCTGGGCAGCGACGGCGGCGGCGGCATCGGCTCGGGTCCCGGCATGGCCATCGGCGCGGCACTCGCGCTCAAGGGCAGCGGCCGCCTGCCGGTTGCGGTGCTCGGTGATGGCGACACCCTGATGGGCATCACGGCCCTGTGGACCGCGGCGCACTACAAGATTCCGCTCCTCGTGATCGTCTCGAACAACCGCTCGTTCTTCAATGACGAGATGCACCAGGAGCGGGTCGCCATCGCACGCAACCGACCAGTCGAGAACAAGTGGATCGGGCAACGCATCTCCGACCCGGACATCGATCTCGCCCAGATGGCGCGGGCGCAGGGCTGCGAGGGCATCGGCCCGGTTCATGCACTGGCCGACCTCGAGCCGGCACTGGCAAAAGCCATCGAGATCGTACGTGCGGGCGGCACCTGTCTCGTCGACGTACGGGTACTGCCAGGCTACGACACCAACATGAGCGGCACGCCGAGCGCAGCCCACAAGCGCTGACGGGCATGCCCGGGGCTCGAGGCTGCGCAGGCAGGCAACCGCCCGCTTGCGCAGCCCTGGCCTTGCCTGACTGACCGGCGCGTGTTCGACTCGCTGCGATTCCGCAATTTCAGACTGCTGTGGCTCGGGTCGGTATTCTGCTATGGCGGCCACTGGGTACAGCAGGCCACGCTCGGCTGGGTCGCCTATGAGTTGACCGGCTCGGGCAGCCTGCTCGGGCTCATCATGGGCATCCGCGCAGTACCCATCCTGCTCCTCGCCCCGATTGCGGGTGCCGTCGCCGACCGTCACGACCGGCGCAATCTGCTGGCGGGCACGCAACTCATCTTCATCATCACGACCACGGCCATCGGTGCGGCCATCGCGCTGGGCAGTCTCAAGACCTGGCATCTCTTTGCCTACGTGCTGTGCACCGGTGTTGCCCATGTGTTCGACCGCACGTCGCGACAGGCCATCATTGCCGACCTGGTGCCCACGGGCAGCATCGTCAACGCCGTCGCGCTCTCCAACATCGTCTTCAGCCTGATGCGCGTCGTGAGTCCGGCCATCGCCGGCTACCTCCTCGTGTGGGTGGGGGCCGCCGGCAACTTCTTCGCCCAGTGCGCCTTCTACGCGCTCGGCATGTTCACACTGCTCCTCATCCACATGCCCGCCCGCAGCCAGGCGCCGGCCAAGGGCTCGATGTGGTCGAGCATCGGCGATGGCATCCGCCACGTGATGCGCGACCCGACGACACGCATGGTGGTCCTCTTCACCGCGGTGCCCTTTCTGCTCCTCACGCCCATCTGGAGCACGCTGCTGCCGGTCTTCGCGCGCGACGTGTTCGACGCCGGCCCGCAGGCACTCGGCTGGCTCTTCGCGGCGGTCGGGTCAGGCGGGCTCGCGGGCGGATTGCTCTCGGCGGCCTTCGCGCGGACCGAACGCATCGGCTGGCTGCAGATCGGGATGCATGTGCTCTTCTGCATCTCGCTGCTCGGCGTGGCGCTCGCACCGAGCCTCATGGTGGCGCTGCCCTTCGTCTTCATCGCCGGGGTGGCCGAAATCATGACCGCCACGGTCGGTCAGACGATCCTGCAGGTCTCGGCCCCGGCGCACATGCGCGGCCGGGTGCTCAGCCTGCTGCAACTCAACCCGGCTCTCATCTCGATCGGATCGATCATCGCCGGGGCGGGCGCCGATCTGCTGGGTGCACGCGGCATCTCGGCGGCCAATGGCCTGCTCGCCCTCGTGATCGGCGCAGCGCTCGTGGTGGCCTCCCCGGCACTGCGCAATCTGCGCCTCTCGCACTATACTCGGCGGCCCGACTGAGCCCCGCTCGCACGGGCCGACGCTGACAGGCAGCATGAACAACAACCTAGGAGCACACTGATGGGACAGTTGATTGAACTCAAGGCCGCTGACGGTTTCACCTCGCAGGCCTATGTCGCCCAACCGCAGGGCACCCCGCGCGGCGCCATGGTGATCGTGCAGGAAATCTTCGGTCTGAATCACCACATCAAGGCCGTGGCCGACCTTTACGCCTCGGAAGGCTACCTGTCGATCGCCCCGGCCTTCTTCGACCGTGTCGAGCGCGGCATCGACCTGGGCTATACCCCGCAGGACATCGAGACGGCCCGCGCCCAGATGGGCAAGGTGGACATGGACAAGGTGATGCTCGATGTCGCCGCTGCCGTTGCCCATGTGAAGGGCGCCGGCAAGGTCGGCATGGTGGGTTACTGCTGGGGCGGTCGCGTGTGCTGGATCTCGGCTGCCAAGGTCGACGGCGTGTCAGCCACGGTGTCGTACTACGGTGGTGGCGTACCTGGCCTGGCCGACTTGAACGCGAAGTGCCCCACCATGTTCCACTGGGGCGAACTCGATCACGCCATTCCGCTCGACACGGTGGCAGCTTTCGTGGCCAAGCACCCCGAAGCAGCCGCCACCTCGTTCGTCTACGAAGGTGCGCAGCACGGCTTCAACTGCGATGAGCGCGGTTCCTGGAACGAAGCGTCGGCCAAGCTCGCGCGCAGCCGCACGATGGAGTTCCTGCGCAAGCACGTCGGCTGACCGAGGCCCGACCCCGGTTTACTGAACAACCGGCGCCCGACACACGGCGCCGGTGGCGGCATCGGGCTCAGTCGAGCCTGATGCCCCGCTCGGCCACCACCTTGGCCCACTTGGCCCGATCGGCTGCCATCCGGCGCGCGAGGTCATCGGGTCCGGGCGCAAGCCCGGTCATCCCCGAGGCGGCAAACTTTTCGCGAACGTCAGGCAGTTGCAGGTCGCGAGTCACCTCGCGCCAGATCCGGTCGACGATCTCGGGGGCCGTGCCCGCCGGTGCCCACAGGCCCCAGATATTGTTGGCCTCGAAGCCCGGAAAGCCCGACTCGGCAATAGTCGGTACATCAGGCAGCACGGCGAGCCGGCGTGGTGAACCCACCGCGAGTGCCACCAGCCGATTGCTGCGCAGATTGTTGAGCACCTGCGGCACCCCCATCAGCATGAGTTGCACCTGACCCGCCAGCAGATCAGGCATGGCCTGCGAGCTGCCCTTGTAGGGCACGTGCACGGACTCGAACCCGCCCTCGCCCTTGAGCAACTCGAGGTAGAGCTGGTGCGTGCTGCCATTGCCCGTGGATGCGTAGTGGAACCGGCCCGGGTTCTCGCGCGCGAGACGCACGAAATCGGCCAGCGTGTTCACGCCCACCGACGGATGTGCCGCAATCACCAGATCGACGACAGCCACCAGCGTGATCGGCGCATAGTCGCGCACCACATCGAAAGGCAGCTTCGGATAGAGCACCGGGCTCACGCCAAACTGGATGTCACTGCCCATCAGCAGCGTGGATCCGTCGGGGGCGGCACGCGCCACGATCTCGTTGCCGATATGACCATTGGCACCGGGCCGGTTGTCGACGATGACCTGCACACCAAAGCCCTCGCTCATCTTCTGGGCGACGATGCGCGCAACCACATCCCCCGAGGTACCGGTGGGGTAACTCACCACCATGCGCACGGGCTTCACTGGCCAGGCCTGGGCGCTCGCGTCACAGGCAATGCAGGCAGCAAGAATGGCGGCGCACGTCGCTGCAGCGCAGCGCGCAAAACCCTTCAATTGCTGAAGCATTTGCGGCAGAATATCCGGAAGGTTCATTGCTTGAACTATCACACACGAGTCGCCGCATTGAAAGACGCAGTGCACAAAGCCACACCGGCTCGACCCGCCCGCCTGAGCGAGCAGGCGCGCTACACGGCCGAGGAATTCGACGGCGTCAATTCGCTCTCGGTGCTCACCGTGCTGGCCCTGTATCGTGCCTTTGCAACGCTCGACCGGCACCAGTCACGCGAGATCGCGCAGACCGGCCTCAACACCACGCAGTGGAACGTACTCACGGTGCTGCACCGCATGAACGGGCCGGTTCCGATGGGCGAACTCGGCCAGATGCTGGCAGTGCGTCCAACCAATCTGTCGGGCATCATCAATGCGCTGGTCGCACGCGGTCTGGTGCAGCGCGCCCCCGGTGCCAGTGACCGTCGCTCGCTCGAGGCCTCGCTCACGAGCCAGGGCGACGAATTCATCCGCCAGCTCCTGCCCGACCACTACCGGCAGATCGAGCACCTGATGGGTCAGATTCCCGATCGCGAACGGCGCAGTCTGGTGCGCTCGCTTGCCCGACTCGTCGGCGTGATCGAGACTGCCGACAGCAACACCGCAGCACACTGAATCACTGACTGGAGAGCCGCATGAAATTCGGACTGAACTTCTTTCCCTCGTTCACGGCGGCCGACGCCACGACCGCGCAGTACTACGATCAGTGCGTGCGGCTGGCGGTTCGGGCCGATGAGCTGGGGCTCAATTCGATCAAGACCGTCGAGCACTCGTTCTACGATTATGGTGGCCACTCGCCCAACCCCTGCGTCTTCCTCTCGGCCGTGGCGGCGCGCACGAAGCGCATCCGGCTCATCACCGGCGCGGTCATTCCAGCCTTTCACCATCCGGCGCATCTGGGTGGTGATCTCGCGATGCTCGACAACATGAGCAACGGTCGGCTCGATGCCGGTTTTGGCCGTGCGTTTCTCCCCAAGGAGTTCGAGGTCTTCGGCGTACCAATGTCGGAGAGCCGGCCCCGCTACGAAGAGGGCATCGAACTCATCAAGCGCCTGTGGACCGAAGACCGGGTGACCGCCAACGGCAAGTTCTGGCAACTCGACGACGTGCATCTGATGCCGCGCACGGTGCAAAAGCCTCACCCACCCATCTGGCTTGCGGCCATCTCGTCGAAGGAATCGTTCGACTACGGTGCGAAGCACGGCTACAACCTGATGATCGTGCCCTACGCGAGCAAGCCCGGGCTGCTGTCGCAACTGGTCAGCGACTACCGGCGCGACTGGGTCGCCAACGGACACACGCCCGGCGCCGAGCAGATCCAGGTGGCGGCGCACTGCTACATCGCCGAAGATCGCGATGAGGCGATGCGCGGCTTCGAGCGGATCACCAAGCGCTACATCGAGACCTTTGGCGAGGCCGTGCAGTCCTGGGCAGGCAAGACTTCCGATCAGTACCCGGGTTATGACAAGCTGGTTGCCAGCATCCTTGCCACGACGCCCGAATCGATGCTGGCGCAGAATGCGGCCTACGTCGGCACACCCGACGATGTGGTGCGCCAGATAGAGAAGACCGTCGCCACACTGGGCGTCGTCGAGCCTTCGATGCAGATCAACTTCGGGGGGTCATCCGATGCCGAGGCCTTCCGCACGCTCGAGCTGCTCGCCACCCAGGTGATGCCGCGCCTGCCCTGATCAAGGTGCCCGGGGTAGACCTGTACCGGTGCACTACCGCCGCATGACCGCATGATTTCGTGATTGCATGACGTTGGCCCCCTCGATGGGACCACCGACCCCAACGAGGAGACAAGCGATGAATGCAACTGAACACATCTGGCGCCTGATCGAGAAGACAGCCCCGTGGTGGGCTGGCGAAGCCGAGGTGGTGCGCACCTACTTCAAGTCGGCACGGCGCACGGCAGAAACCGACATGGTCTGGCTCTCGCGCCAGTGTTTCAAGGAATTCTGGGGCTCAGGCGTAGGTCACTACGACCGCAAGGGCGTCTTCCTTGGCCAGGTCATGGCTCTGGTCGACCTCGCCCCCAGGATCGACGTGTCGGTGAGCCGCAACGAGATTCTCGACATTCTCGAAGGACTGCAGGCCGAATTCCAGCACTACTGCCTCTTTGCCGAAGCCTATGACGCCATCCGGCCTGCAGGCGCACCGAAGATGAACCCGCAGAATCTCACCAGTTGGCCTGAAGAAGATGAACTCACCGCGCTGCGCTACAAGCACCAGGACGACCACGGTGCCGTGGGCATGCGTGCCTGCCGCTTCACCGAGGGCGGCTACTGCACGCTCTTCAGCGAAGGCATGGCGCTGGCTGGCGGCAATGCCACCGATGAAATCATCGCGCGCGCCTGCTCGGCCGTCTACGACGACGAATTCGGTCACATGATGGGCGGCATCGGCGGCATTGCCGATGAAGGGCTCAGCGAGGCCGACTGGGATCTCATGGAAAAGCTGGTCGTCGAGCAGATGAAGAAGCGCATCCACATGCGCAACGGCGAATTCGGGCATCCGCTCTCGGCCGAACGCATCGCCGCCATCGGCCGCGGCGAGATCACGCCCGTGACGTTCGACTGGGCACGCGCCAACATTCCGGCCCCGCAACACGCCACCGCCTGAAAAACCCGTCAAGGAACGCACCACCATGTCTTTGCCTGACTCGATCGAAGAACGCCGCAAGCTCGGCAACCAGGTTCGCCAGCAGGTGCTGGGCACCGGCTACACCGGCCAGACCGCTGCCAAGGCCGACCCCTTCTACTCGAACTTTCTCGAGTTCACGGTCGACCACTGCTGGGCCAACGTGTGGCTGCGCCCGGGCCTCGAGCACCGCACCCGCAGCATGCTGAACATCGCGATGCTCTCGGTCATGGGGCGCTGGCACGAGTTCGAGGTGCATGTGAAGGGGGCGCTCAACAATGGCGTCACGCGCGAGGAGATCGCCGAAGTGCTGCTGCAGGCTGGCGTCTACGGCGGTGTCCCGATTGCTTCCGAGGGCTTTCGGCGCGCCAAGGATGTCTTCGCCCGTGAAGACGCGGCTGCCGCTGCGGCAGCGACCGCGACGAAAGGCTGAGCCCCCATGCCACGTCGCAAGGCAACGCCCATCCGGTCCGACATGGGCTGGAGCACGGCTGATCGCATCTCGGTCAAGGGCCTCGATCTTCCGAGCGAAATCCTCGGCCACCTGTCGCTGGGCGACATGGCCTGGCTCGAGATCAAGGGCGTACGCCCAACGCCGGCCGAGTCACGCATCTTCAATGCGCTGCTCTGTACGCTGGTCGAGCATGGCATGACCCCGTTTGCGCTCGTGACCCGGCTCACTTACCTGGGCGCACCCGAGTCGCTGCAGGCGGCCGTGGCGGCGGGGCTGAGTGGGCTGGGGACCACCTTTGCCGGCACGGCAGAAGGCTCGGCACGCATGCTGCAAGCGGTGCTCGGCACCCGGCAGGCCCCGAAGGCGTGTGACGACCTGCCAGCCGCCGCACGGCAGATCGTGGCCGACCACCGGGCGCGGCGCGCGAGCATCCCGGGCATCGGTCATCCGGTTCACAAGCCGGTCGATCCGCGGACGCCGCGCCTCTTCGAAATCGCCCGCGAAACCGGCTTCTACGGACGCCACATCGAACTGATGAGTCTCGTGCAGCAGGAGGCCGAGCGCGCCTCGGGCAAGGTGCTGCCGCTGAACGCCACCGGGGCGATGGGCGCGATTCTGTGTGAACTCGACATCGACTGGCGGCTGGCGCGCGGCATTGCGGTGATGGGCCGTGCGGTCGGGTTGGTGGGGCATATCGCCGAGGAGCTGCGCAACCCGATCGCGAAGGAAATCTACGAGCGGGTCGAAGACGAGGCCAGCGCGCATGCCCGGCCGGATGTCGACTGAGCCGTGATGCAGCCTGCAACTTCACCGATGAGGCGCTGCACAGGCACTGCCCGGGGTAGCGCCCTGCGTGTTGCCATGCCTGTTGCCCTGCGTGTTGCCCTGCGTGTTGCCCTGCGTGTCGCCCTGCGTGTTGCCCTGCGTGTCGTCTGGTGTACGCCGCTCGTCGGCCTCGCCGCGCTGACAGCACTTTCGATGCGGCCGGCCCAGGCACAGACCACCCCCTACCCGCAGCGACCCATCCGGCTGGTGGTCCCCTACGCACCGGGCGGACCCACCGATGTGGTGGGCCGCATGCTCCTCGAGCGACTCTCGGGCGCGTTCGGTCAGCCGGTCGTGCTCGACAACAAGCCGGGGGCCGGCGGAAACATCGGCGCAGAACTGGTTGCACGTGCCCCCGCCGACGGATACACGATGATGCTCACCGCTGCAGCGCCCATCGTCATCAATCCGTACCTGTACTCGCGCATGCCCTACGATGCGCAGCGCGATTTCGTGCCGGTGGTACTCGCCACCACCGCACCCACCTTCATGGTCGTGCCGGCAAGCCTGCCGGTCACGTCGGTGCGCGAACTCATCGCGCTCGCCCGCTCGCAGCCCGGCAAGCTCAATTTTGCCTCCTCGGGCATCGGCACCCCACCGCATCTGTCAGGCGAACTGTTCAACCACATGGCAGGGGTCGAGATCACCCATGTACCCTACCGCAGCGCGCTCGCCGCCACCACGGCGGTGCTCAACGCGGAGGTGGCGCTCGACTTCGACCAGCCGTCGATCCTCGCCCACGTGAAGGCTGGCAAGCTGCGACTTCTGGCAGTCACCACACCGCGCCGATCGCCGATCGCCCCTGAAGCGCCCACCATGGCCGAAGCGGGCCTGCCGGGCTATGAAGTCACCGCCTGGTACGGGTTCATGGCCCCGGCCGCCACACCGCGCGACATCGTGCAGCGCTGGGTGACCGAAGTGAGTCGGGTGCTGGCGCTGCCCGAGGTGCGCGATCGCTTTCTGGCCGTGGGCTTCGAGCCGGGCAGCGGTACGCAGGAGGACTTCGCCGCGTTCCTGCGCGCCGAACACGCCCGCTGGTCACGGGTGGTCCGCGAATCGGGCGCGCGGGCCGACTGAGCCGGCTGGGCCCAGCGCGCAGGCCGGGCAGGCCGGCGCTGCCGACGCGGTCGGCTTGCCGATTCGGGTCAGCCGCGCCGCAGCGCAGGCTCAGCGCCTCGATGCCTCATGTCACCGAATGACCGGCACCGTGCGCTGCTCGGAGAACCCGAGCGGATCGACCACACCCTGAATCGACCGGCTGGCCTCGCCCCGACGAACCAGCAGCGCCTCCTGATCGACGGCAAGATCAAGACGCCCGGCCATCTCGACCAGCCGCTGCTGACCGCTCAGCACGATCGGACGCACATCGAACCCGGACGCAGCTCCAGTGCGGAGCGCCTTGTCGGACGCAATGACAGACCCGCCAGTACTGCGCCCCAGGGCACGGGCCTCGGCACCACCCAGCAGACTGAACCGCTCGTGACGGTCAGCCTCGATCACTTCGTTGTCGCGCACCAGCGTCATCGCACGACCGGCCCGCAGGTGGCCCGATACTTCATGCCGCAACGTCAGCGTGTAAAGACGTTCGCGCGGGCCGGTGATGCGCACGCACGGCCCGAGCATGCCGCGACCACTCACCTTGGCATCGGTGTAGAGCGGAAAGCTCACCTGCAGCGCCGCCGCCTCGCGCTCTGCCGGCGTGCCATGACCATGCGTGTTGAAAGCCATCACGGCAAAGAGCAGGTCGCGCACGATGTCACGCTCGTGCATGGGCTGCATCACCAGGATGTCGATATGGTCGGTGATGGAGGCAACCGAAGTGATCATCGAACCTGCGCTCCGCGCCGGTACGCACCGGCATTGATGGGGGGCGGGGAATCGGAGGCGCCACCCGTAGCCCGGTTGTTCGGGCATCGCACCACCGGTCGACCTGTCGCGTGCAGAAGTTTCCGCACACCGCGGGCAACGCCGACGCGCCGACCCTCGCCGACCCTCGCCGACAAACCGCAGAGACGCAGGGTACAGCGCGACGTGCACGAGAGCAAAATCCGTGTCGGCGCGCCCTCCGGTACGATCTCGGCCATGACCTACACTGAACTGCGTTACATCCTCGCAGTCGCCCGGACCCGCAACTTCCGGCGGGCCGCCGAGCTGTGCTTCGTGAGCCAGCCGGCACTGAGCCTGGGCATCCAGAGCATCGAAGCCGAACTGGGCGTACGCATCTTCGAGCGTTCGCGCGCCTCGGTCCAGATCACGCCGGCCGGTACGCCGATACTGGTACAGGCGCAGCGTGCACTCGACGAGTTCGAACGGGTCCGCACGGTTGCGCGCGAAGGGCTCGACCCGCTCTCGGGGCCGCTCAAGCTCGGGGTCATCTTCACCATCGGCCCCTATCTCATTCCCGACCTGCTGCCGGCGCTGGCTGAGGTGGCCCCCTTGATGCCGCTGGCCATCGAGGAGAACACCACGGCGCAGCTCGCCACGCAGTTGAAGATGGGACAGATCGATGTGGCCATTCTCGCCCTGCCCTTTGGCGGGCCGGGGTTCGCGCTACGCCCGGTGTACGACGAGTCGTTTGAAGTCGTGGTGCGCAAGGATCATCCGCTCGCGCGCCTGCGCTCGGTGAAGCCGACACAGCTGAACGAGCACAAGGTGCTGCTTCTCGGTGAAGAACACTGCTTCGCCAATCAGGTGGCCCAGGCCTGTCCCGGAGTGCGTGACGGCGGCGAAACCCCGGCCGGCAACTCGCTCGAGACCGTGCGCAACATGGTGGCCTCCGGCTTTGGCATCACGGTGCTGCCCGCCGCTGCCAATACCGAACGGTATCGATCGCCCTTGCTGCGCTCGATTCCGTTTGCGGCACCCTCGCCCTATCGTCGGGTGGCGCTGGCCCATCGATCGAGTTACACGCGAATGCCCGCCATCGAAACCCTCGAGCAGGCGCTGCGCGCCCTCGCGTCGCGCGAACGGCGACTGGTGGCGCCTCGGGTCAGCCGGGCGGCTGCCAGCGGCCGGTAGCGCGGGGCCGCCGCCCGGGTCGGCGGCCTGGCAGACATGCGCAGACACCCCCCCGAGTCGCCAGTCTCCTGCAATAATCGGCCGCGGTGCTGGTTTCATGACGCTGAACCCGTGCTGCTCACTGGCGCTCGGATTCCATCGATCGCCTCCTGCCCTTGATGAATAACGGAAACCTCCATGTCCGAGATCACGACTGAAAGCGGCCTTGTCTACGAAGAACTCGAAGTCGGCGAAGGCGAAACCGCCCAGGCGGGCATGGCCGTCACGGTTCATTACACCGGCTGGCTCACCGACGGTCGCAAGTTCGATTCGAGCAAGGATCGCAACGACCCGTTCGAATTCAATCTGGGCCGCGGCCAGGTCATCCGCGGCTGGGATGAAGGCGTGGCCGGCATGAAGGTCGGTGGGCGACGCAAGCTCACCATCCCGCCGCAACTGGGTTACGGCGCACGCGGCGCCGGTGGTGTGATTCCGCCCAACGCAACGCTGGTATTCGAAGTCGAACTGCTGGGCGTCTAGACACCCGCCCGCGGCCAGACACCGACGCCGCTGACGCCAACCGCGCGCGGGCAGACGGTTACCCGACTGGCCGCGCCTCGATCGCACGACGGCGCAGAGGAGCGCAACGATGGCCGCACTGAACCATGCCCTGAAGACCGCACTGACCAGTGCAGTATCGCTGGCCACCCTGTTCGGCCTGTGCACGCCCGTCGCGCAGGGGCAGCAGAGCTACCCCAATCGACCGATCACGGTGGTGATTCCGAACGCGCCCGGCGGCAGTTCGGACCCCATCGCGCAGATTGTGGGCGCCAAGCTCACGGAAAGCTGGGGTCAGCAGGTGGTGCTCGAGCACCGCTCCGGTGCCAACGGGCTCATCGGCTATAACGCCGCGCGGGCCCGACCGGCCGATGGCTACTCGCTCTTTCTGGGCAATGACAGCCAGATGGTCACCACCCCACACCTGATGACTGACCTGGGCTACTACGACCGGCACTTCGTGCCGATCGTGCGGGGCGTGAACATCGAATACGTGCTGGCCGTGCACCCGTCGCTGCCGGTATCCACCGTGCCTGAACTCATCGCGCACCTGAAGGCCAATCCGGGCAAGGTCAATTACGCGCACACGGGAACGGCCAGCATCCACCAACTCTCGATGGAGATGCTCAAGACCGCAGGTGGGCTCGGGGTCGAGGATGTCGTGGGCGTGCCCTACAAGGGCAGCGGTCAGTATCTGGTCGACATGGTCGCGGGCGAAGTGAAGCTCGCCTACGGCGGTTTGCCCCAGACCATGCCCTTCGTGCGCTCGGGCAAGCTGCGTGCACTGGCGGTGGGCTCGCTGCAGCGACTCGATGCCGCACCGGGCCTTCACACCATCGCCGAAACCTTCCCGGGTTTCGAGACCAATTCGTCGTGGAACTACTTCGCGCCGATCGGTACCCCGCCCGAGATCGTGGCAAAGCTCAACGCCGAGATCAACCGCATCCTTGCGCTGCCCGATGTGCGCGAGCGCATGCTCTCGCAGGCGCTCTATCCCCTGGGCGGTACTCCCGAGAGCCTCGCGGCCCGCATGAAGCGCGACTACGAGAAGTGGGGCGCCATCATCCGAAAGCTCGGTCTGAAGCTCGACGCCTGAGGCTGAAGGCGCGACGCACGAGACCCTTGGCGCGACGCACCAGCGGCCACGGCCACAAGGCCTCGCGGGCATGGGGGGTCACCCCGGTGTTGACGAGGCGCGGGTTGATGAAGAAGTGCGCACCGGCGGCGCGCATCGCCTGATGCAGCGAGACATGCTCGCAGACCTCGCCCCCGGCGGCATTCAGACCCACATACTCGCCGTGAGCGAGCGCCTGGCGCCGGTAGAGCGCAAGGCCACCGAAGGCCGAGTCAACCTCGAGCCAGGAATCGCTTTCAGCGAGGGTGATCATGCGCGAATAGAACGCCGCATCCCGAGCCCGTTCGGCTTCGATGCCATGACGACGCAGGAAGGCCACCTGCTCGAAGCAGTCGCCCGGACACCACACCGGATGGCGCAGTGCCCAGATGTCGTAATAGGGGCCGCGCTGATTGGCCATGCAGGCATCCCAGCCATCGCGCGCCCAGCATGAGGCAACGCCCTCGGGGGTGATGAGGTCGCACACCCCATCGAGGTCGGCCACCACCACCCAGTCGATCGCGCGGTAGCGCGGATCGCACCTGATCGCGGTCAAGTACTGGTTGCGGCACCGCGCGATGCGTGCGGTGCGCAGCGGTATCGTGGGGCTGAGGGTACCCAGGGAGATGAACCTGAAGCCGGCCACATCCCGCTCGAGCGCTTCGAGTTCAGCGATCGTGCCGTCGCGACTGTCCGATTCGATGACGAGCCACTGCACCGAGCGCGCATGGGGCGCAATCGCACGCGACAGGGTCGCGATGGTGGCACGCAGATCGGCAGCCACGTTGCGGGCGACACCGACAACGAGCGCATGGCCTCTTGCCATCGCGATCGGTGTGGTGTCGTGCGACCCGGCAGACGCACGACTCATCGCCCGTTACCCCACCCGATGAACACGGCGGCCAGCCGGGCACTCGAACGACACCGTCGCGCCCGGCTCACCTTTGCAACCGGCATGGTGGCCCGGGCAGTGGGGCTCGCCAGTCTTTTCATCTCGCTTCGCATATCACTTCCGTGGCTGGGGGAGTCGCGCTTTGGCGTGCTGGCGACCCTCGCGGGTCTGGGGGCACTGCTCGCCTTTCTTGATCTGGGCATCGGCAATGGTCTCGTGGCCGAAGTGGCCCGGCTTGAGGCCACGCAAGCGCGGGTGGCCCTCAAACGGCTGACCAGCCGAGGCCTTGCCCTGGTGGGGGTTCTGGGCATCGCGGTCGGCGCGGTGCTCGCCCTCGCCACCGAGGCGGCGCCGCTCGAGCGTCTCTTTCGCGGCGCCGACGCAAGCACGCTCGACGAAGCGCGCTCGGCGCTCAGGCTCTTCGCGCTGTTCTTCGGTCTGTCGCTGCCGCTGGGTGCCGCCCAGCGCGTGATGGCCGGCCTGCAGCAGGGCTACAAGGCCCACCTCGCGACGGCGCTGTGCGCGATGGCTGGCCTCGCACTGACGCTCGCCTTGCCGCGTCTGGGCGGTGGCGTCAGCAGCTTTCTTGCCGCAGGGTATGGCATGAGCGTGATGGCTGGGGCACCGCTTCTCGTGGCACTGGCCCGTCAGGGCTTGCTCGGCTGGCCGGGGCACGGCTGGCTCGCCAGCACCGATACGCGACGACTGCTGCAGGCCGGGGGACTCTACTTCGTGCTGCAGATCGGGACGCTGGTGGGCGCCTCGATCGATACGGTGCTCGTGTCGGCCACGCTCGGGCCGGCAGCGGTAGCCACCCTCGTGGTGGTGCAGCGCCTCTTCATGCTGGTGACGGTTCCGGTGCAGATGCGCTCACTGCCGCTCTGGTCGGCCTACTCGCATGCCATGGCCTCCGGTGACGCAGGATTCGTGCGCAACACCTTTCGGCACTCGGTGCGCTGGAACCTCGCAATCGCCCTCGCAGGGGGCGCCCTGCTCGTGGCAAGTGCGCCCTGGCTCGCGGGTTTCATGACGGCAAGCCTCGTGGCCGTGCCGGTGGCCCTCAGCCTCGGGCAGGCCGCGTGGACGCTTCTCGATGCCTGGGGCGTCGCGGTCTCGATGCGCCTCAACGGTGCCCGGATCATCGTGCCCCAGGTCGTGACCACCCTGAGCTTCGTGGCGCTGTCGATCGCGCTGAAGGTCGTGCTGCTCGAACCGCTCGGGCTCGCCTGCCTGCCCTGGCTCACCGCCACCGCCTTCGTGCTGGCGGTGGTGATGCCCTACCTCACCGGTTTTCGGCAACAGGTTTTCGCAGGTGCCTGACCGGGTTGCCTTGCCCCGGACTCGGGCGCGCCGCATACTCCGTGCCATGACGCCCCCGATGGCGACTTCCCGAGGCCCCGATGAGCTTTCCCTATCCCGATGCCGATGCTGCGTCATCCGGGGGTGTGCGCCCCAACGCCACCCGACACACGGTGAAGTTCACCGGACAGGGTGGCGAATACTTCAGGATCTGGATAGTCAACCTCGCCCTCACGATCGTCACGCTGGGCATCTACTCGGCGTGGGCCAAGGTGCGGCGCAAGCGCTACTTCTACGGCAACACCCTCATCGATGGCACGCCCTTCGACTATCAGGGCAATCCGCTCGCCATTCTCAAGGGACGCATCATTGCGGCGCTGCTGCTGTCGGCCGGATCGTTCGGTGCGAGGAGTTCGACGATTCTGGCGATTCTCTTCACGGTGATCCAGGTCGTCGGCTTTCCGTGGCTGGTGGTGCGGTCGCTCGCGTTCAATGCGCGCAACTCCGCCTTCCGGGGGCTGCGGTTTCGCTTCGACGGTCAGTGGAAGACCCTGCTCCGGATCTACGCCCTCTGGGGTCTCGCCACCGCCTTCACCCTGGGAGCCCTCTACCCGAGTCTGAAAGCGCGACTGGTTCAGTTCCGGATGGCACATCACGCCTGGGGGGCGACCCGGGCAGACATCGGGCTTCTCAGCCGCGAGTTCTATCGCATCTATCTCATCGGCGCCGGCCTTTTCGCCGTGGGGCTCGTGGCCGTCGGGCTGGTGGCGAGCGTGGTGGGCGTGCTGAGCATGTCGGCCGCCACGGTGTCGGGCTTCCTCTATTTTTTCGTGGTCGGTCTCTTCTACCTGCTTTGCGTGCTCGAGTGGGCCTACCTCAATACACGCATCACCAACACGGTGTGGAACACGCTCGAACTCGGGCCGGTGCGCTTCGAGAGCCGACTGCGTGCGCGGGAACTGGCCTCGATCTACGTGCTCAACGCCATCGCCGTTGCATTCACCCTGGGCCTCGCGGTGCCGTGGGCAACGATGAACGTGATGCGCTACCGGGCCCAGTCGACAGACATCCTCGTGTATGGCGGGCTCGAGGCCTTCGTCGGCGTGAATACGCCCGACGAAAGCCCCACCGGGGAAGCCATTGCCGACCTGCTCGACTTCGATATCGGCCTGTGATCGAGTTCAACGCCGATTACTTCGACGGGCGCAGCGCGGCGCGACGCGCGGTGCGGGTACGCGCAAGCGACACACACCTGCATGTGAGCGGCGAGGATGTCGAGGTTGCGTACCGCATCCAGGAGACCACGGTGAACACGCCGCTCGCGCGTCTGCAGCGGGTGCTCACGCTGCCCGATGGCAGCGAACTGCACACCAGCGATCAGGCGGCCATCGATGCGCTCTTCGGTGATCGGCTGCCGATTGCAACCGGCCTCGCCCGGCTCGAATCGCGCTGGTCGCGCGCGCTGATCGCGCTTGGCGCAGTGGCCCTGTGCACCTGGGCGTTCATGGTATTCGGCGTCCCGCTCGTCGCACGACCCCTGGCTGCACTGGTGCCGGCTGGCATGGAACGCACGGTCGGGCGCGAGGCCCTTGCCTCGCTCGATGGCACGCTGTGCAACCCGAGCACGCTCGCCGCGCGCGACATCGAGCATCTGCGCAGGCTGCTCGACCGGGTACTCGCAGGTCTCGACGAGGTACCGGATATCACGCTTGAAGCACGCGAGTGCAAGGCCATCGGTGCCAATGCCCTCGCCCTGCCCGGTGGCACGGTGATCGTGACCGATGCCCTGGTCGGACTCGACATGAGCGACGAGGCGCTGAGCGCGGTGCTCGCACACGAGGTGGGGCATGTCTACCGGCAGCACGCCATGCGCATGACCGTCCAGACCAGCCTGGGGGCGCTGCTCATTGCCACCGTGATGGGCGATGCCGCCGCCATCACGAGCCTTGCCTACACGCTCCCCACCGCCCTCCTCAACAGCGGCTACTCGCGCACCATGGAAATCGAAGCCGACGAGTTTGCCTACGAGCGGATGCGCGCTGCGGGACTGTCACCGGCAGCGCTCGGCGATGCGCTCGAAGCGCTGATGAAGTCGCGTACCTGGGGCGAAAGGACGGGCGAGGAGAAGGACGAGAACAGAGACGAGAAGAGGGACGAGAAGAGGGACGGGGAGAAAGGCGTGGGCAAGGCCAATGCGAGTGGCTGGACCGACTATCTCTCGAGTCACCCGGCGGTCGAAGAACGCATTCGGCGGGCACGCAGCGGCGGGTGAGGGCGTGGGGGTCTGAAGACGGGTCGCGCAGACCACCGCGGTGCGCGCAGCGCAGGGGGACTGTCCCCTTCTGCTGCTTCCCGGCGCGAGTTTAGTAGTTGAGCCCCCCACTTTTGCGCGGGGCGACGACCGTTTCCTGCCCAGATGCCCTCGCTCACAGACCTGTCGACAACGCTCGCGCTCGTGCTGTGCGCGCTCGTCCTCGTCGGGCCGGAGACCGCGAGCGCGCTGCCGCAATTCACCCCGGCCACGGTCGTGGAGCGTATCAATCCCTCACCGGCCTGTGCCCAGCGGGTGGTGGTGGGGACTTGCTGGTGCGGCCCGGTGCCCTGCGGCTGGCGAGTGGTGCAGTACGTTCCCACGACGTTCATCGAGACAGTGAGGCAACCGGGCGAGACGCTTCTGGCGAGCTTTGGCACGGCAATGAGCACCGCAGCCGGCGCTGGCGGCCGGCCAGCCAGCGGGCAACTGAACGGGCAGACTCGGCAAACCCACCAGAACGGGCGCGATTCAACCTTCGAGGCACACATTGTCTCGATGCCCGAGCGACTGGTCCAGATCCGCAACGGATGCACAAGTTGCCGGCTGTCGACCGCGCAGGTACCCGCGACGCCGTCGCCGGACAGTCTTCCCGGCAGTACCTGCGGTGACACGTCGATCATCGGGCAAGGCGTCACCGATATCGCGAGTGGCCAAAGCACCACTGCCGGCATCAGCATGCCGCTTCACTATGCCAGCGAAGTCGACGCCCTCAACTGGCGCACGGGCTGCCGGGATGTGGCCGCACAGCGCGTGACCGGCAGGCCAGGGGCCTCATGCGACAACGGGTTCGACAGCCGCGGCTCGGGCGCCGCGATGACTCCGGACAGTGTGAACGCCTGCATTGGCCGGTGGGGCCCGCTGTACCCCCGCCAGATGCGCACGCGAGGACCCGAGGAGCGCCTTTCATCGGCCATCGCCACTTATCGGGCACTCTCGATCGCGCGTAACGACTTGGGCACGTATCCGTACCCGGTCGATACAAGCGGACTATTGCAGCAGGCCTATCCGGCCGTCAGCGCATGCCTTCCGGTGGGTTCCGCCCCCGTCCTGCCACCGGATGTGCTTCGCAGCCCGGACGGTGCCTACGCCTGGATCTACTGGCGACTCACGACCTGCTGCATTCCGTTCGATATCGAAAGCAACTGCTGAGAAGCCATTCCGACAAGCACCCCCTGTCGAAAACCCGACAGTAGACGACTCGATTTTTTTGATGGTAATTTCAGAAATAAACGTACTTTCATCAATGAATCACTTCCGGTTTCCGATCGACGACAAAGGAATTCGCCCCGCCATGAAGCAGCCTGCGCCAAACCCGCTCGCCTCTACCCCGATGGCCAGTTACGAAGAATCGCTCGGCCGCATGAAGAATCACGTGGCACGCTTGGCCGACCGCTACCGGGTCGACGCAGCGGACGTTCGACAGACGCTTTACCTGGTCTGGACACGTGTCGGGCAGTTGCCATCGGGTGGCCCGATCGCAGACCGAGAGAGCTACTTCAAGTACCTCTATCGAGCGCTGGTCAACGAGTTGCGTGACTCGATGGGGCAGGCGGTCGAGCATCTGGATGACACGGCTCCAGGTTCTGTCGGGGTAGCGGCTCGCGGTCCGGAGTCGACAGGTTCCCTCGAACCGCCCGAGGAGAAGGCCTCTTCACCGTCGGTCCCTGCTGTCGAGGAGCAGATCAGAAACCTCTTCATCCGATGCTGCTCCGAAATCGCCTTCCCGGAGGCCGTGCAGGCCCATCCTCTCTACGGGCACCCGTCATACCGCACCCTGCTTGACGGCATCCTCGGGCAGGAGCCCGTCGAGACCATCGCCCAGCGCATGGGCATCTCGCGTCGCCGCGTGAACGCCCAGATCGAGGAAATGCAACGCCTCTTCGCACGACCCGACCCAAGCCGGGTCGATCGCATTTTCAGAGCGCTTCCAGAGGACCAATGGCTACCCTCGAGCACGATCCGTCGCCGCCCGCTCAGGAGCCTGCGCGCACCCTTCACTCCGGACCGTTCAGGCGATCTCGTATTGCGCGCGTTGCGACAGTTCATGGCCCTGGGGACTCAGCCGGCCATCGTGTACGTTGATCAGTACAACCGCGTTCTCCAGGGAGATGACATCTGCAGCGCGGCGCATGTGCTCGGACTGGACTCGGTAGCGACCCTCCTGCATGTCGTTCAATCCGAGTCCCCGGACATGGACGATCCCGACTACTGCCGAGTGCGTACAACGCTCGGAACCTGCGGGCAATCACCGCCCCGGCTGATTCCGGCCTATCGAAAGCTCTACGACGAAGGGTCATTGGGGCCGCTCGTTGCCGCGTTTCTGGACGAGATGGCCACGCGGGCGCAATTCGTGATTCTGCGCGAGTTGGGAACAACGCTCATCACGATGATCGGAACGAGCGATGCCCAGGCCCTCCTGCATGCCAGCCTCGAAGGCACCCTGGCCACGCATGCGCGACGACTGCACGACCAGTTGTGCGCGCGCCTGCACGCCCTGCCCACCACTCGACGCTGAACGTTCGCCCGGCACGCAAGGAACACCTCATGACACATACGCCCTCAACCACCACAACCGATCGGCGCCAGATGCTGCTCGATGAAATCGCCCATCTCCTGCAACGGGCCCGAGAGAGCCGTCTGGAAATACTCCGCCAATTTCTTCAGATGCCCAGCGGACGTGTCTTTCTGCCCCGCTCGTCCCAGGGTTCCGTGCTTTTCTCACGCATGGTCGACCTCGACGTGCTCTTCTCGCGAGCCGAACAGAAACTGCACCGCGACGCCGACCCGACCCAGGCATTCGAGCAGAAAACCCGTCTGGAACGAGACATCTGCCAACTGCACGTACTGCTGATCGAGATCTGCGCTGGCTTGGCGGCCACCTATGACCTGGAGCCTGCCGATCCTGCGGTCATCGCCGCAGTAAGACGCATTCGCCAGAACCCCCTTCCGGCCCCTGCGGTTGCAAGCTCGACACCCGGGCGTTGAGCGGCATCGAACGATCATGCGTGCCTTGTCCGAACTGCTGGGAAAGATCCTGCTGGCCACTGTGGTGCTCTGGATCGGGTCGGTAGCCCTGACACCAGCCTCACTCCGACCCCAGGTGATCTGCCGCCCATTGAGCCTGCTGGCCGAGGCGGCAGCCAACTTGCTCGGTGCCGCAGGATATCCAGCCAGTGGCACACCCGAAGGTCCGGGCGGCACGGCATCGCTGGGACGTGCCTGCATCGAATTCGTGGCGGCAGCCAACCATGGCTCAGGCGTATCTCGATGAAGTCGTACCTTCTCACTGCATGGCTCGTCGGCTGGGTCATTCTCGTCCTCGGCGCCGCGTGCGGTGCATGGCCTGCCGCAACGTCCGTCCCGCCTCGTCTGGCGTCCCTGCACCAGCCACTGGCAGCAGGCCTGGTGGCCGGGCTGTGTGCTCGCAGCGTGCTGGCGGTGTGGAACATCGGTCGCTGGCTGCAATCCATCCCGACCGAATTCGTGACCTCCAACGGCTGCGTGATTTCGGGCTTGCCGCAAGGCCTGGCCATCCCGACCCCATTCAACCACCAGAGCGCTCGCCCCGTGGATCAACGAGAAGCCTCATGATGAATCGCACCACCCGCATTCTCTGGATCGGTATCAGTCTTCTCGGGCCGATGAGCACCCGGTGCCACGCTGCGCCGCCCACCGAGGGTTGGGTGAACTCGCGACTGATCAATGGAACCATCGTGAGAGGCGGATCGATGCCTCTCTGGCACGGCACCACGGCCACCGACCGGCCGCCACGCAACGACGGCGCAGACATGCCACGGCCGGCATCGGCCGCGAGCACGGCGCGTACACACGCTCCGGACACGGCCGATCAAAGCGGCGCAGCCCCACCGGAATCCGCACCCGCAGGTCGTTCCCCGGGCACCACCGCCCCTGCCCTGCCCCTCCCGACCGAAGCGTCCGAGGCTCGCAGAGCTGCAACAGGCGCACTCACCGTTGCTGCCGGCGAGCGGCTCTCCAGTGCGTTGGTGAGATTCCTCAGGGAAAACGGACTGCAACTGCAGTGGAGTGCGCGCAGCGACTACGTCGCTCGGCACGCGTACTCGGTCGCAGGGACTTCCATCGACGAGACGATCGAGGCTGCCCTTTCGCCGCACGGCCTGTCGAGCACGCTCTGGGAATCCAATCGAGTTCTCGAGGTGCATGCACACTCGGCCCGGGTGCGCCCATGACAATGGCATACCAACTCTGCCAATGGCTTGTACTGCCCGCGCTGGTGTGTGCGAGTGGATGCTCGCTGCCTGACACACGCAGCAAGGCGGGCGCGCTGATCGCCGACGAAATATCGCGCATCACCACCCGTGCCGATGAAGCGCCCCGCCTCCGACGAGTACCACTCGCGTACATGGGGGCCGATGTGGTCGAATTCACGCCGGGCGGCGATACGGTCAGTGTGGAAACCTACGGGACGCCCCTGTTGACAGCGCTGCGGTCGATCGCCGAACCGCGCGGGTACGGGCTGGTGGCGGCGGGGCCACTGAACGAAGACAAGGTCAGCGTGCGCCTTCGCGGCGTGCCGTTCGAACTCGCGGTGCGCGAGCTTGCGGCCGCGGCCGGCATGGCGGCCGTTTTCGATCACCGTCGCCACGCCATCTACGTCGCACGGGAAGCGACGTACACCTACAGGCTCCCCGTCCACCTGTTCGAGACAACCGCCATGGATTACATGGTGAGTTCGAGCGGCGCGGGCACGCCCCCTGCCGGCGGGGCTGCGGGGCCGGGCGCAAGCGGATACGGGCTTGCCACCCCTCCGCCGGGATCAACGGGGCAGGCCACCGGTGGTATGGGCACGGTGGCGAGCGGCATGCCCGCAAGCACCGGCAGCCCTGTCGGGACCAATGGCATGCGCGTCCTCGGACGCTCGAGCGGTGCCGCCAACTCGATTCTCACGGCGCTGCGCGAGATGGCAGGCCGCGGTGCCCAGGTAAGCCTGATCGCCGAAACCGGGCTCGTCAGCGTGCGGGCCGACGGCACGACACTCAAGCGCGTGAGCGGGTTCATGCAGACCCTCATGGGAGATGCCGCGCGGCAGGTCGAACTCAAGGCAGCGCTGATCGAGGTGACACTGGGCGACGAGCTCGCCTGGGGCATCGACTGGTCGCGGCTCCTGGGCGGCAATGGGCAGGCGGTGCAACTCGGGCTCGCGACAGCCGCGAGTGTGACCAGTCCGGCATTCAGCGCACAGGTCACGAGCGCCTCCATCAAGAGCGTGATTCAAGCCCTCGAAGGGCGCACGACGGTCAAGGTGGTCGCCGAGCCGCAACTCTGGATGCTCAATCACCAGCCAGGCATTGTCTTCAATGCCACCCAACGACCCTACCTCGGGTCGGTGAGCACCGCGATCAGTGGCAGTGGCGGCCTCGCGACGAGCGCAGGCGCATTGTCGTTCGTGATGGATGGCGTTTCGCTCGCCTTCAAGCCCAACATCCTGGACCACCAGCATGCCGAAATGACCGTCATTCCGGTGCTGTCGACGGCGGTGAACCAGCAGACCTTCTCACCAGGTCCCTCGACAACGCTGGTCGGCTACGACCTGCCGACGACTTCCTCACACCTCAAAGTACTGCTGGAATCGGGCAAGACCTACATCATTGGCGGCAACCGGTTCAGTACCCAGTCGGCTGCGCGCAGCGGACTGCCTGGCACCCTGGAGGGGCCGGTGAGTTCGATTCTCTCAGGCCACGACGACAAGCGCAGCTCGCGGGAGCTGGTGCTCCTGCTCCACGCGATGATCGCACCGGCACCCTCCCTCGATCCGCTCATCGGCGAGGCCCTCTGATGCGCGCCTCAGAGCGCAGGGCCCCTTGCCAGCCGCAACTCTGGCTCTGCGTACACCCGCGTGCGGGCGCAAGGTCCTGGTGGCGAGCGAAGGACGGGGCCATGGAAGAGGTGTCGAGCCCCCCACCGCGACACTCGATCTGCATATCACTGTCCACTGACGACTGTCGGCTCCCGGTGCCCGCGCCGGCCTCAGCGCGACGAGCCCGCCAAGCCATGCGGCGTCATCTCGGCGGTCAGATCGAAGTGGTCAACGCCTCGAGGAAGGTCGGACTGGTCTACGGCCGAAGACGTCAGCACGATACCGGGTATCCGCGGGCGATCCCGGCCGGCCTGCTGATCGAAGTGCTGCTGGGGTCGCGCCCGACAATTCGTCGACCGTGTGTCACCGGACTCCTGCTGGGCGGTCCGGCTGGTCCGCAGCAGATTCTCGCGCTCTGGTTTGCCGATGCACAAGGAAACTTCAGCGACCTGCAGTTCACCGACAACGCGGAGCCCCAGGCCGCACAGATCATCGGCGACTACTGCCATCGCCATGGCGTCGACCCCCACGCGGATGAGCGCCCCAGGCTCTTCGGTCAGGAGGACCTCATCGGCCTCGTGCACAGCGAAGGCATGGCGCTGTCCTACCCGAGTACCGATGCGTGGCTGGGCCTGAGCCATCTGATCTGGTATCGGTCGACCGCCGGTGCCGCTGGTGTGCTGCTGATTGCCCTCGTGTCAGTCGCCAGCGTGCGAATCCAGGAGTACGCACGCATCAAGGCAACCCGAGACGAGCATCGCGTCGCCCTGATCTCGACCGGCGCGCAGATCGACAGCCTCCTCATCCAGGACCTGGAGCGCACCGTGCGATTGAGTTCAATCGATACCCGTGCGCTCCTCGATGCAGCACGATCGGTACACCGCCGCGGCACGCGTATCGCGATCAGCACGATCGACTCGCGCTCCCGGCTGGAGGTGTACGCGATCGACAGTGCCCCAGAAACACCCTCGGCGATACCCCTGCCCCTGAGGGCAACGCTTGATCTCCCCGACGCCTCTGCCATGCCGCGAATCGACGGAGGGCTGCCACGTCGCGTCACCACCGAAGGAAAAGTCGATGCCCATCTCGAATACGACCTGTCGTCGTCTGATCGCAGCTTGCCTCGCCGCATCCTGCTTGACCGCACTCGTGGCTGAAGCGGTTGCCCGAACCCTGAACGATGCACGCGCCGAGGCCGGTCTTGAAGCAGCCTCCTTGTCGAGGCTCGCCGACGACCTCGCCCGATTGCGCACGCACCTGGCCCCTGATCGAAATGCCGATTCCGGCAACGCCGACCTTTCCCGACCCATCCACGGGGCGGCCGACCTCGACCAGGCAATGAACGCCACGCTGCTCACCCTGCGTGCCGCAGCAACGTCTGGTGTGGTCACGCTGGAGACCGTCACGGTCGAACCCTCGGGCATGGCCCCAGCCAGAACCGAAACAACCCAGAAGGACCGTCATCGTGACGACCCATCATCGATCGAATCGCGATGGATGCAGCGCTCCCTTCGTGCACGTGGACGATACGTATCGATCGAAGGGCTTCTCGATGTGTTGACCCATCTGCCACCCGCACAAAGCGTCCTGACCGGCATCGATCTGGTCGAAGATCGATTCGCGATTCAGCTTGTCGTCCTGGGGCTTCGCTCATGATCGATCAACACGGAGCACCCGAGTCCGTTTCCGGCCCCAACCGAGCCAACGGCTCGCCTGACAGCCTCCGATTGGGTGCGATGCTCATCGCGCGAGGCGCCATCACACCGCGGGAACTCGACACCGCGCTCCAGTCGCAAGTCGAGTCGGGGCAACTGCTCGGTCACATCCTTGTCGAGAGAGGCGCAATCACGGCGCCGCTTCTGGCCGAGTGCCTGCACGCGCAGTATGGAGGTCAGCAAAGAGCGCCCGACATCCTCGCGCGACTGGGCCTTGCACCTCACCACGTGGCGATGGCCTTGAAGCGCCAGCAGACATTCAATGAACCGCTGCACGACATCATGGAGGACTGGGGTCTTCTGTCGCCCGAAGCGGTGGCCAAGGTCGTGGCGATCGAAAATCATCTCGAATACTTCCCGCGCAGCCGCGTCGACGAAATCGCAATCGACAGCCCGCTTGTCAACGCGATGGAAGTTCCGGATTACCGCGGCTACGTCCCGATCGGCATCACCGAGGGCCTGCCGCGAAAGCGGCTCTCGCTCGTGATCGCAGACATCCGGCGCCTCTCGGAAGCGACAATCACCTACCGCCAGTTCGACTGCCATGTGCAGGTCGGCTCACGCGAGACCTGCCAGACGCTTTATCGGCGTCTTTTTGCGCGCACGGCCCCTGCGGTGGATGCGCTGATCGCCGAACATGCCGGCACCCGAGGCTCGGGCCCGAGCACAGGTACCGATACGGATCGCACCGCGCTCTGCCAGGACCTCCTCATGGCCATCCTGCGACATGCCTGCTTCAGCGGTGCCAGCGACATTTCACTGCACCGCTCTCATCAGATCGGCATGGTGCGCCTGAAGATCGACGGCTCGTGGGGGCTTTTTCGATCGATCTCCGGGGAGCTTCTCGAGCAACTCTTCGGCGTGATGCGAAATACGCTTCTCGATGGCGTTCTCGATGAGCGCCTTCGCCAGGGTTTCACGGAATGCTCGCTCGACCTGAAGACCGGGCAGACATCACACACCCGCCATCTGCGCGAGCGTCACGCCGATATCGCAGAGCGCTATGTCTTTCGCGTCGAACTGGGCAACTCGATCCAGGGCAGGACAACCACCATCCGCATCAACGATCGACAGTCCAGTGCTGCCGACCTGGATCAACTCGGATTCGACGTGGACACGCGACACCGGTTGCGAGGCTATACGCAGAGCCGGAGCGGCGTCTTCCTGGTGTGCGGTCCGACCGGGTCAGGCAAGACCACCACGCTCTATGCGCTGCTGCAGTCCATCGACCCGGTAACCGCCAGCATCCAGACGATCGAGTCGCCGGTGGAATATACCCACGGCCTTTGGCAGCAGTTCCCGATCGGGCTGCACAGTGAAGCGCACGAGGGTCGCGAATGGGGGCTTGCGCTCAAGGGCATCCTGCGCAATGCGCCCGACACGATCCTCTTTGGCGAAGTCCGCGACGAGGGCACGGCGCGAGAGCTCTTTCGGGCTGCGAACACGGGCCATCTGGTGCTGTCGACGCTTCATGCCAACAGCGCCGTCGCAGCGCTCGCGCGACTCGAAGACCTGGGCATCAGCCGTGACCGTGCCGCAACAGGCCTGCTGGGCATCCTTGCCCAGCGCCTGGTGCGAAAGCTGTGCGCTCGTTGCAAGGTGAACGACGAACGGCCGTCAACCTGGCACCTCCTCGGCGCACGACCCCATGAACCAGCGAACGATGCAGCGGCAAGCCCCTGCCGATCCTCGACCAATGGCTGTTCAAACTGCAACCAGACCGGCTATCGAGGCCGCCGGATGATTCAGGAACTGCTTCATTGCAGCGACAAGGTTCGCGATCAAATGGAGACACTGGTGCCACTGTCGTCCCTGCGCGGCGGCATCCGCGGGCGAAACCTGCGCGACGGTGGCCTCGCACTGGTGAGTGAAGGCATCACATCGATCGACGAACTCGCAACGCATCTGGACCTCGATCCATGAACATCGAACTGGCCTGGCGCTTTCACGGCATCGACGCCGAGGGGCCTGCCTCCGGGACGCTGGTCGGGCCAAGCCGTGATGACGCTCACTTCCACGCATCCACCGTACTGCAGCTGCGAGACGTGGTGATCGAACTCGATCTGGCCCACTGCCTGCGGCTTCTCGCGGGCAAGACAGAACTGCCGCCGGGCGATCTCGTGCGCTTGTACCAGGTGATTGCCGATCGGCTCGAAGCAGGCCTTTCGATTGCACAAGGGCTGCGTGATGCACGGGCCTACATCACCGACTCGCGTGCCACCGCGCAAGTCGCACTGGTTCGGCGCAGCATGCTCGAGGGCACGTCCCTCAGCGAGGCAATGGCGCAAGCCGGCTTTCCACCGCTGCACACCGCAGCGCTTGGAGCGGTACGCCGTGCCGGCGGAGAAGCGCAGGTTCTTCGCAGCCTGGCACGGCAGGTGGAGTTGGTTCAACGACTGCGACATCGCCTCGCCAGCCTCTCGTGGTATCCGCTGCTGATCACCAGCGCTGCATGGTGTGTCGCCTGGGGCGTCACGCTTTTCGTCGCCCCACGCCTCGATCGCTTCTTTGCGGCGACCTCACCGCTCGGGATCGACCTGCCCGCCATGGGACGTACCTATTACGCCTTCGCACGAAGTGCTTCTGAAGCACCCGTCGTATTCAGCCTCGCCTGGATGACATTGCCCTTGGCCACCTGGCTCGTGCTGAGGCGTCCCGCATCGCGTCGACTCCTGTCGATGCTGCCTGCCGTCCGTCAGGTCTTCGTGAAGCTCGATCTGGCTGCACTCTGGAGCGCCTTCGCACAGTTGCAGGCCGCCGGCGTGCGCCCTGTCGAGATCTTCACAGAGCTCGCTGCCGCGGCCAGCGAACCCGAGCACGCACGTCAAATGCGCCTCGTTGCGGCGCGGCTGCAGGAAGGTTCGCCATCGCTCGCCGCAGCCGTCGCGCAAGCAGGCTTCCCGCACTTCGTCAGCGCTGAAATCGCTGCCGGCGAATCGGCCCTCAACCACCGCGCAGCCATCGACCGTCTCATCGAGCGACTGCAGCGCGACATCGACCGACATTGCGCTCAGATCGAGCGACTCATGACGGCAACGACCTACGCGCTTGTCGCACTTGTCGTCGTCATGACTGCCTCGATGGCCATCCTGCCTCAGTTGACAGCCGCTTTTTCACGACTCTGATCGCTGCCCAGCCCGCCAGATCAACCCCAGGCCCTGCCGCTCGACGGACAGCCGAACCCCAGGAAGGAACACGACATGACCCTCCATCTTCGCGACTGCCGCGGCTTTTCCGCGCTCGAAATGATCGCTGTCCTGGCGGCGATGGCCGTCATCAGCGCCATCGCCATCTTCAGCTACGACCAGAGCAACTCGCGCGGCATTGCCCTGTCGCGCTCGATGAACGAATACGCCAACGCATTGCGCATGGCCAAGATCGACTTCAGCTGCTACCCGACACGACTCGATGCGCTGTTCGACCGATCCAAGGCGAGCGCAGCAAACGCCTTTTGCGGCATCGATCTTGCAAGCCAATGGCGACAGCGATATGCACAGCCCGCGCCGGTCGACGGAAACGGCAACATCCTGCTTTCATCGATTGGAGCGGGTGCGAGTCTGGCCATAACGAGCGTTCAGGATACCGGGGGAACCCACTGGCAGATCGTCGCAAACCGTATCCCCAATGAAGTGATTCCGAAGGCAACCGATGCCTGCAATGGCGCCGGACAGACGTCAGGGCGGTGTGTCGGAAGCCCGGGCCCGGATGGCAGCGGCAGCGTGACGCTCGAATTCGACCTCACCTGAACACCGGCGATGGTCCATGCCTCAGCCAACGGCAGGTCGCCGGGTGATCGGCACGCGCCACGCGCTCAGCGCCCGGACAGGGGCGCAGTGCTGTCGCTGCTCTTTCTGGCAACACTCGCGCTGGCAACGCTCGCTGTCACGCTCGCCGCAAGCGCTTCGCGCGATCGCGATCAGGCAACGGCGCGGGGCTTGCGACAGGCCTGGCTCGATCGCTCGGCCACCGCGGTACGCGCATGGTACGGCCAACACCTCGCAGAGACGGGACGCCGGAGCGAAGCACTCGACATGAGAGCGGTACTCGCGCAAGCCAACGTCCAGCCACTCCACGCGGTCGGAGCGGCATCGAGCGTTCGCCTGTTCGAGGATGGCGTGGGCGGACATCGGATGGTGCTCTGGTTGCCCGGTGCGAGTGGTGCAGAGGCTCGGATCGACCCCCTGACCGGTATCGTCTCGGTTCCAGCAGACTGTCTGATAGCCCGCATTTCGGGCATCGACATACAGCGCCAGGCATCCGAGGCTACCGGGCGTTTGATCGCAGTGATGGCGCGCAGCATCGAGCGCTGGGCGGTCGCGCGGCGGCGACTCGAGCTGGACGATATCGGATGCAATCCCTTCCGAGCCGAGCCGCCCTGCCAGGCGCCCGGACGCACGCTGCCAAGGCTCGATGACTACACCGACGCGGGTGAGATCAACTGGGTGGAACTCGGTATCGGGGAAGTTCCAACCCGCGATGCATGGGGTGGCAAGATCGAGGTCTCCACCCGCGTTGGCGCGCGCCATCAGGCCCCGCCCTTCTCGATCGCGATCCGGTCGCTGCCACCCTATGGCGGCGAGATCATCGTTCAGGCGATTCAGCCCCTCTGATGCGCGCCTCACGCATTCATCCGCTGGAACGAAGCCATCGAGGTGGTACGGGCCCGCAACCCCTGACTGAGCGACAGCAGCCCGTCGCACGCTTGCGGCAGGGCCCAGGTCGTGTCGCGTGCAGAAGCGTTGATGACACGCGGAAGGTGCAACGACCACGCGGAGTTCGCACTGCAAGGACGCTGTTCCCATTGAGTTGCGGGGACATGCAGGGCTTCTCGCTGCTGGAGATCGTTGCGGTACTTGCGGTGATGTCATTGCTCTCTCTTGGCATTCTGGCCAGTCTCGGGAGCTATCTGGAGTTCTCGCAGCGCCAATCCACACGCGTTCGCCTCGAGCAGTTGCGAGACAGCCTGGAGCGATGCATGGCCGCGTTGCCCTACGAAATCTTCAGCGGTCCTGCCAACACACTGACGATCGCCGGACAGACGGTGCAGGACACCGCTGGAAGCGCGGCAGGAAGGATGAGTTTCGCAAAGGAGCCGAGTGCCACACCGTGGCGTGCCATTCGCAACTGCTCATCGCCCTCGCTGGAAGCCCTCGCATCGGACGGGTTCAATCGCCCGTGGCTGCTGGGGGTATCGAACGACTTGTCTCTGGATGTCGTGGGTGCACGCATTCCGTACCGAGTGGCGGTCATCGTATCGGCAGGAGCCAATGGCCGCCTGGAATCGGTGTTCGATGCAACGACAGGGCAAATGACTCTGGGTGGTGACGATCTTGCCGAAGTGGTCGACGGCATCGCCACGATGCAGAACCTTCACGCCGAAGCCCGCCAGAAATCGGCCAAGGTGGCCAATGCCTATCGCGAGTACTTCACCACGCGCTATCTCGCGTCGGCCGCACGAGCCTACGAGATCGACTACTTCGCCCGGTCGGACAGCAGCGGCGATCCGCGGTCCCCTCTCTGGGACGGCCCCTCGCCCGAGGGGCACGCCGGCGGTGTTGCTGGCAATACGGGGGGCGCGGCGGTACCGGCGACCGACCCGAACATCAGGCTCCTGGATGCACTCGGCCTCGCGCTCGCCGACGTGACGCTTCGCCCGGGGTATCCGCTGCAGATCGACAACTCCTCGCCGGCCGTCAACAACCCCGACAACCCCGACCCCGCACGCACCCTGCCACCGTTCAGCGCCCGAGTCATCGCGCCACTGCCCGGCGGAGAAACGCTGATCACCACAGCAAGCGGAGTCCTCGACTGACACCCGACATGACCACGAGGAGCCTGATTCCCATGCGACCGACGACCCACTGCAGCCACATCGCTGAAGCATCGACTGTAGCCTCGCTTGCAGAAGCGTTCGGCAGTCCGGCATCACACGACCTGCCAGGACGCCACGCCGCGTCGAACAAACCGTGCAGCGACAAGAAACACCCACCCCTTTCCGCGACCGCCGTGCTCGTTGCGTGCCTGACCGCCGCGACAGTTTCAGCGCAGACGCTGCCTCGGGGTGGCGTACTCGCAGACATTCCGATCGACGCGGGATCCGCCCCACGCGTGCTCGAGAGGGGCGGATCGACGTTTCATGCAGATGACATCAACCCGTTCACCAACCAGACCATCGAAGCGGAACGGCTGAACCATTCAGTACAGACCGCCCGTCAGCGCACTCGCCTGCTCGAGCAGGAAGTCGCGGCAGAGCGACTTCGAGTAGAACTCCATCGGCTGCGTCTCGGGCAGTCAGGCAGCCCCATGTCACTGCCGGGCAGCGCGCCACAAGACGCGCGCAACCCCGGCGCATCCGGCCCCGTGACAGGACGTTCAGGGACACATTTGACCCATCCAGACCGACCGGAGGCACGATCCAGCCAGCGCGCCGCCGTGCAGTCCATCCGCTCTGGCCGAGACCGCTCGCCGCGGTCACCGGAGACTCCTGCACCGGGTGCTTCCATGGGTCTGGAGGTACACGGCGCCGGGGGACGACCGACTACCGAGCTGTTGGGCGACAACCCGACGGTTCGATCAGCGGCAGGGCCAGGCCAGATGCTGGCACTACCGCGCGTGGTGGGAACCGCCGAGAGCGGCGGGCGTCGATACGCGCTGATCGACACCGGTCGTGACGTCGAGGTCATCGCCGAGGGAACGCAGCGGGGAACACTCCAGGTACAGCGTATCGCCGAGGGACGGGTCACCCTGAACGGAATAACGACCGCACCGGTCCTCGCGCAGGAGATCTGGCCGGCGCCAGCCCAGGTGTCGACGATCGGAGCGAGCCCCATGCCCGCCCGAATGATGAACCCGATCAACCCGTCTGAAGCCAGAGGTGCCGCGTGGGGCCGGGACGCGGGTGCAGCACACGGCGCGGGCACCCCCGTCATCACCGGTCTGGATGCCGGGCGGCGTCAGGAGCCATGATGGGTGGCATGTGCAGGTACCCTGCGTTCTGGTGGCTCCCGGTCATGGTCTGGGCTCTGGGCCTCGGATCGGCTTTCGGTGCTGGCGACGTCGTGGTCATCACGCAATCGGTTGATGCCCACCTCGCAAGCACGGTGAGCGCACGCCTGGGGCGAGGCCACGTCGTGGACGGACAGATCCAGCTTGACGTGGGTGCACGGAACCTGACCGACCTGAGCCGGTTGCCCCTTCCAGCCATGACCGATTTCGGGGTCGGGCTGCCGGGCTCCACCGTCCTGTCGCGAGCGGCGCCTTTCCTGACGCAGCAAGCCGAGGTGTTTGCACGAAACCTCGAGACATGGATGCGAGCACGCGGTGCGGCGACTGCAGCGTATGCGCTTCGACAAACGGTACGGGTTGCTGGCTCGACCTCGCCTCGCATCCTGTCCTGGCAACTCCTTCTCGAGGGCGGGGGACGGATTCGGTACTCTGCCCCATCGCTGAACGATCCAGCGGGGGCATCGCTCGAAATACGGTACACGCCACTGCGGCTGCAGAGTGGGCTGCCACAGGACTGGGCCTTGCCGGATGCGGGTGTGCTGCGCTGGCGAAGGCTCGACAACCGCCTCGAGCCGATCTCGGGCTGGACTGCCATCGACACGCAAGGGGCTTACGACGAACCCGTGACCCGTGAGCGCGCCGTTGCTGATCCGGACGCCGGTCTGAATTGTCTTGCCAACCGTCGCCGTACTGGCGCATGCGCGGCATCGATCCCTGATGTGCAGGACCTGCTCGACCTGACTGGGACTACGGCGGCTCTGGTCAGTTACCTGCGCGCACTCAGTCCCCTCTACGACACCACCATCGCAGCCGACGGCAGCATGTCCCAGGTCGCACGCAGCGCGATCGAGATCAAGGTGCGCGAATGGCAGATGTCGGACTGCGCTGGGGGGCGCTATCGAAACGCAGGCACCTTCGGCATGGAACTGGCTGCCCGCACAGACCGCTACCGCGTGGATCTCGGTGGCGAGGCGCGCCTTCTGCGAACGATCATTGAAGCACGTATGTCACCGACTGCCGACTTCGACCGATCGAAGAGCGCGGTGAGCGGTGTGTCTGCTGCGGCACTCGCCAACTGGCTGGTTGATCCCGACAACCCGGAAGGCCCCTTGCTGCCTTTGGCAAGTCTGCCAGGCGTCCTCAGCGCAGCTCCCATCACGGTGAGCAGTACAACCCCGGAAAGCTTCTTGCATGCCGATCTGTATCACGGCTGGTGTGGTCGGGCAGTTTCACTGCGCGCCAGTTGCCGGCCCGACGGGTCGGTGGCGTTCGTGGTCGGCGGCGGTTCGGGCGTCGCCCACTGCGCACCCGACGAAACCCTGTTCGATACCCTCGAGTGGGTCCTGCAGCCTGGGGTGCCGCTTCCCGGGCAGATCTATCCGGGAGGCGATCGGGTGCCACCGCTCGTCTGGTCATGGGATGGTGCCGGCCGCGTGATCTTCAGCCACATCAACGAGAGCCTCCGGTCAGGCGACGGCTATCTGCCCGGTTTGCAGCCGTTTGCAGCCGTCGCCTTCTTTTCAGGCTTCGGGGTCAACACACGCCGCAACTTTCCTTCTGGCGGACCGGTGTCGTTCTGGTTCGAAGGGTTTCAATGTCCCTCGAACAGCCGGCCCGCGGGCACCTTCGCCACGATCAGCCCCAGACCGGCCGACATCGGCACGACGTGTCTCCTGGCTGACGAGTCTGCCGGCCCCATCACGGCCTGTGAGGTCACGGGTGAGAGCGAGCGCTGCAACAACTACCGCCCTGTGGAGCCCGCCTGGACGCCGAGCCAGCAGTGGCCTTGGCGAGCCTGCGACAGCACCTGCACGATCGGCGCCAACGAATGAATCAATCATCCCGATCCCGCAGTGGCGCACCATACACGGGCATGCGCTCCCTCGGCTTGCGTGTCACGACCATGCTCCTTGCAGGGGTTCTCCTGCCCTGCTCGGTCAGTCACGCCAACCGATGGATGCCCCTGCGCAACGAGACGGGCGAGTTCGTCGTGCCGCGCCTTGCTTTCGTCGATGTGGCAAGCATGCGGCCCGGCACCCGCACGGCCATCGATCTGCGTTCGCTGGGCGATGAGCGCTGGATCAGCAACAGCCAACCCGAGGCTGGCATGCTCGGACTCGACAGCAGCCAGTTTGCGAGCAGTATCCGGCATCTGCGCGCCTCCCAATCCCTCGTTGTGGGACGCTACGCCCCGCAGACCGCCGAATTGCGCATCGAGATCCTGCGCGTCGAGCGGCGGCGTGATGGCCTCGTATACGTCTCGGTCGCCGACTTCACCCCGCACCACGGCGAACGCTGGCGTGCCTATGGACAATATCGATCTGTGACCGAGCGCGCTCGGGGTATGCCAGGCTACAACCCGTTCGACGTCCATCGCGGACCGCCCGAAGACCCCCTCTTTCATCAGGTGAGTGCCGCTGCCAGCCAGGTTGCCATGGGACAGGCGATGCGCCTGGCCGGTGCCATCAGTGGTTGGCTTGCGGTGATCGATCACCGTTTCGTAGCCCGCTCGCAGACCAGCGGCGGACTCTTCCGGCGAACCGTCCACTGGACGATCGACGGTCTGGTCAAGCCTCGCTGGCTGCTGCTCACGCCCTTGTCAATGGCCTCTCTCGGCGCCACAGGCGCACTTACCTGCGCCTCGCCCGAACATGTCACAAGCGTCGTGCGGGAAGGCGCGGTATCGACCGACTGCGACGACCCTGCACACCGGGTAAGTTCGGGTGTCTGGGCTGCCGAATGGGCAGGTGGAAACCTTCCTGCCATCGAGCAGGCATTGACCCATGCCGAAGGTTCGAGCAGCGGCCTCACGCTGCTCGCGGATGCCCTCATCGTCGGCGCCGTGGTGTTCGCCGCTTCGGCGACCGCCAGTCGCCTGCCGGGAAGCGCGGCGGGCGATACCGCGACCCGAGTCAGTCTCGTCGGCGACCCCGGGCTCGGCGGGGAGGCAACCCGAGCCGCTTCAGCCGCTGCATCAGCGGCCGGACTCATCGGCTCCGGTGCTGCCCTCCTGTCGGGCGAAGCCGTCCTCGGCCGCGACATCACTCGTGCTTTCGCCGGCCTGATCGACGCTGGCGTGGGCACGCCGATGGCTGCCCCCGATGCCTACGCTGCACAGCTTTTTGGCGCCATCAGTGCGTCAATCGTCCGTGCGCCACTGGACGCCAGTCTGAGCGGCATTGCGCGATTCGCGACGGGCGCCTGCGACGCTGCCCTCACCGGTGCCGCATGCCAGGCCTCGGGGCTTGACCCTGGCAGTGCGCCACGCCCCGACAGCGGCGTGACACCGGTCGACCCATCGGTGCTCCACGAGGCCGGCCGCGACTGCGCCTTGCTGGGCCTCACGGGCAGACCGTGGCGGACCTGCACCGCCCCAAGCCCCCAGGGGGTATTGGACGGCAATTGATGAGGTCGGCGCGATCAGTGGGTCACCCGGGTCACTGGGTCGCCATGACCCACGCCCCCTCCCCACGCGCGCCCCGATCGGCTACCCTCGCCCTTCAGGCGCGGGAACCCCGGGGCCGAGACACCCCCTCCAACGCGCGGTTCAGCGCGCCCCCCCCGGGCGCACCCCTTGCATTCAGGATCACAGCCATGAGTTCACACCTCCATCCCGTCGAATCCGGGGGCATCGGCGCCCCGGTACTGCGCCGCGAAGACCCGCGCCTGCTGCGTGGCGAAGGCCGTTACACCCACGACATGACGCTGGCGGGTGAAGCCCACATGGCCATGGTGCGCTCGCCCCATGCCCATGCCCGCATCGTCTCGATCGACACCACGGCAGCCCGGGCCATGCCGGGTGTCATCGCCGTGCTCACCGCAGCCGATCTCGAGGCGGCCGGACTGAAGCCGGTCACCTGCTATGCCTCGATCAACGGCACGGTCGATCTGCCGCTGTCCAACACCGACGGCTCGCCGCGCCGGGTCACGCCCATTCCGCTCCTCGCGAGCGACCGTGCCCGATTTGCCGGCGACGGCGTGGTGGCTGTCATTGCCGAAACGGCAGCGCTCGCCCACGATGCCACCGAGGCCGTCGTCATCGAATGGGACGCCCTGCCCGCCGTCACCATGGCCCGCGCCGCGCTCGAGCCCGACGCACCCCGGGTGTGGGATGCCATCCCGGCCAACTGCTGCGTCGATGCGCACTTTGGCGATGCCGCAGCCACCGACGCCGCGTTCGCGCACGCCGCCCACGTCACGCGCCTGAAGACCTGGGTGCACCGGGTCACCGGGGTCATGATGGAAACCCGCGCCGCCCTGGCCAGCCACGATGCTGCCAGCGGGCTCACCACCGTGTGGTGTGGCGGTGACAACTCGGTGCGTCTCAAGAGCGACATCGCCGCGTCGCTCGGCGTCGAGAAAGACGCAGTGCGCGTGCTCGCCGCCGATGTCGGGGGCAATTACGGCACCCGCAACTGGTGCTACCCCGAATACATCATCGTGGCCTGGGCATCGCGCCATCTGGGGCGTCCCGTGACCTGGCGCGCGAGCCGCAGCGAGTCGATCCTCTCCGACTATCAGGGGCGCGATCTCGACACCGACGCCGAACTGGCGCTCGATGCCAACGGGCACTTTCTCGCCCTGCGCGCCACGCTGCGCAGCAATGTCGGGGCGTACACGATTGCCTTCGTGCCGATCAACAAGTCGGGCGAACTTCTCACCACCGTGTACGACTTTCCGGTGGCCTCGGTACGGTGCCTCGCCGTCACCACCCATACGGCACCCACCGCACCCTATCGCAGCGCCGGCCGCCCCGAAGCCATGTTCATCATGGAGCGGCTCATCGACATCGCATCGCGCGAAACCGGCATCGACCGCATCGAGTTGCGCCGCCGAAACCTGGTGAAGCCCGAAGCCATGCCCTATCGCACCACGCTCGGACTGCTCTACGACTCGGGCGACTACCCGCAGGCGATGGACCGGGTACTGGCGCTGGCCGACTGGTCGGGTTTTTCCGCACGCCGGGCCGCATCGGCCTCACGGGGCAAGTGGCGCGGCCTGGGGTTTGCCAACTACATCGAACTCACCAGCGGCAACCCCATCGAGCGTTCCGACATCACGGTGCGCGCCTCGGGCGATGGCGACGACTCGAGCGGCAGCGTCGATGTCGTGATCGGCACCACCCCGACTGGCCAGGGCCACGAGACGAGCTTTACCCAGTGCGTGGCGAGCTGGTTCGGGATCCCCCAGGGCGACATCCGGCTCATCACCGGCGACACTACCATCGTGCGTGAAGGCGGCGGGTCACACTCGGCGCGCTCGATGCGCATGGCCGGCATTGCCATGGGCCATGCAAGCGACAAGATCATTGCGCGCGGCCGGCTCATCGCCGCCCATGTGCTCGAGGCTGCGGGGGCGGACATCGAATTTGGCAATGGCGAATTTCGCCTCGCCGGCACCGATCGGGCGGTAAGCCTGTACGCGGTCGCCCGCGCCGCCGAGACACGCCCCGATCTGCCCGCCGATCTGCGCGGGCCACTGGCGGCAACCCATGTGCACAAGATGGCCGAGCCCGGCTATCCCTACGGCGCCCAGGTGTGCGAAGTCGAGATCGACCCCGACACCGGTGTGGTGCAGATCGTGGCGCTCTCGGCGGTCGACGACGTGGGCCGCGCCATCAACCCCATCATCCTGCATGGCCAGACCCATGGCGGCTTCGTGCAGGGCGCCACCCAGGCGCTCTTCGAGAAGGCACATTACGACCCCGCGAGCGGTCAGATGGTCTCGGCCTCGCTCATGGACTACGCCATGGGGCGCGCCGACGACTTTCCCTCGTTTGCGGTCGAACTGATGGAAATTCTCACACCCACCAATCCGCTGGGAGTACGCGGCGGAGGCGAAGGCGGCACCACACCGGCGCTGGCCGTGGTCATCAACGCCATCGTCGATGCGCTGGCCCCTCTGGGCGTACAGCACATCGAGATGCCGGCGACGGCCGATCGTATCTGGCGCGCCATCGCCTCGGCGCGGGCACTGCCAGGGCTCATGCTCGGACAGTCGCAATGAACATCCTGCTCACCGGGGGCGCCGGCTATATCGGCAGCCATACTGCGGTGGCCCTCGCGAGCGCAGGGCACGCGGTGGTGCTCTACGACAACTTCGTGAACAGCAGTCGGTCGGTGCTCGGGGCGCTCGAAACCATCACCGGCAAGCCCCCGGTGTGCATCGAGGACGACGTGCGCGACACCGCGCGTCTGACCGATACGCTGCGCTCGCACGCGATCGAAGCGGTGATCCACTTTGCCGGTCTCAAGGCCGTGGGCGAGTCGGTCGAGCAGCCCGTGGCCTACTACTCGGCCAACGTGCAAGGCACCATCAGCCTGCTCCAGGCCATGCAGACCGTGGGCCTTCGCTCGCTCGTCTTCAGCAGCAGCGCCACGGTGTACGGTGATCCGCAATACCTCCCGATCGACGAATCGCATCCCACCAGCGCGACCAACCCCTACGGACGCAGCAAGCTCCACATCGAGGAGATTCTGGCCGACTGCGCTCGCGCCGACGCAAGCTGGCGCATCGCCTGCCTGCGCTACTTCAATCCGGTGGGTGCCCACGCCTCGGGGCTCATCGGCGAGAACCCCAATGGCATCCCCAACAACCTGATGCCCTTCGTGGCACGAGTGGCGGCGGGTCGCCTGCCACGCTTGCGGGTATTTGGCGACGACTACGCCACGCCCGATGGCACCGGGGTGCGCGACTACATCCATGTGATGGACCTCGCCGAAGGCCATCTGGCAGCCCTCGACTTTCTGAGCCACACCGGCGGCTGGCACGCCATCAACCTCGGTACCGGCCACGGGTACAGCGTGCTCGAGATGGTGCGCGGCTTCGAGGCCGCGAGCGGCCGAGCCGTGCCCTTTGACATCGCGCCGCGGCGTGCCGGCGACATCGCCGCCTGCTACGCAAGCGTCGACAAGGCCACCGGACTGCTGCACTGGCAGGCACGGCGCGACCTCGCCGCCATGTGCACCAGCATGTGGCATCACATCGCGTCGGGCAGCACCTGAGGCAGCGGGTCGGACTGGCGTCAGGCTGATCGCGCAAGACCTGAACGGGGGTTGGTCAACGCCTGTCCCCCGGGCAGCATCTCAGACGCCCGCTCGAGCCTCCGGTTCGATGTCGAGGGCGGCCAGTGCGCACGACAGATCGGCCGTGACATGCTCGGGCTCATGCGCGAGTCGCGATGCGAACACCCGCCACACGGTCCAGCCGGCGCGTTCCAGCACGCGCTGCTGCGCCAGTGCCTCGCGCCACTGCGCGAGGTCCTGCGCCCCATCGGCATCGATGGCGATGGCAAGGCGTCGATCGCCCGTTCCTTCCACCACCAGATCGATGACGCTGGCACCGGCCGGCACCTTGGGCGTCACGCGATAGCCGCGCACAGCCAGCCAGTCGAAAAGGGTGCGCTCGAACGGCCCCTGGCAGGCATCACGCAGGCTGATCGTCTCGACCGGGGCCTGCGGAAAGGGCTGCGCAAAGTGCGCGATGAGTCGCGCGCGCAGATCGTACGGATCGAGCTGCGCTGCACTCACCGATCGCATCAGCATCATCCGGTCACGCGCCCGGCTGGCGGCCACGTTGTAGACCTGCGCCGACTGCTGGTCATCGATGCGCCCGAACCACTGCCCATCGGTCACCATCGAGAGCAGCATGATGTCGCGCTCCTTGCCCTGGAAGGTACGCGCATCGCCCGCGGCGAAGGATCGGTCGAGAAGATCGCGCGCACTCACTCGCTCGCGCAAGAGGTCGAGAATGCGCCGCGCCTGCGCCGCGCCATGCAGCGACACGGCACCAATGCTGCGCCCTGCCATCGCCGGGTCGGCCATGATGCGAACGACCTCATCGGCAATGGCATGCGCCTCCACCTCGTTGACATCGCCCACCATGATCCCCTCGGGCAGGTAGCAGTCGATGAGCGCAGGCTCGAGTCGCTCGGACGGGCGTGGCACCCGCAGGGGCAGGAGGTCGTTCCCATAGAACTCGCGCCGGGCAAATTCGATGACCGGCCGCACGCAACGGAAGTGCTCGCGCAGCATCACGCTGCGATGCGAGAAGGCCACCCGCGCAAGATCGTAGATGGAACGCTCGGGCGCCATCTGGTTGGCAAAGGGCTGATCGGCCAGATAGCGGGTACGAAGGATCGCCAGACGCTCTTCACTCACCTCGCTCAGTTCGGGCGATACCTGCTGATCGTCACCGACGATGATCATCTTGCGTCCACGCAGCAGACTGGGCAGGGCCGACAGGTCCGACTGGCTGGCCTCGTCGATGATCACCAGATCGAAACACCCGATCTGCGCCGGCAAGGTCTCCGACACGCGCCAGTGAGGCATGATCCAGCACGGCACGGCCGAGTGCGCCGCCATCATGGCGGTACGTGCCTCGGCACGCAGGCGCACCGCGCGTGGCCCGGTTGCATGCGCCAGTTGCTGGATGGCATTGAGGTAGGTCTGCAAGGCTGCCGTGACCCGCGGCGGCGCATTGCGATAGAGACGCAACCAGACCCGCTGCTCGACTGCTTCGGCACGCACCCGCGCGAGCGTCTGCGCCAGTTCGCGGCGTTCGGCCTGCAACTGCTCGAGCATCGAACCCGATTCGAGCAGACTCAGATACTCGTGCGCCTGACGCCACGCCCACGCGTCACGCCAGTCACTCGGCGTGTGCGGATCGAGGTGCCCCGCCACCGGGTCGCGGCGCAGGGTCTCGGCCCAGCGGGGCGCACCGGCCGCCGCAATCAATGCCGTCAGCCGCGCCAGCTCGGCATGCAGCGGCGCGCGTTCGGCCTGCGCGCGGAAGCGTCCAACCAGCCCGGCCCAGCGATCCATGGCAACACCCACGGGCATCTCGGGGGCCCCGAGCACCGTGCTGAGATACTCGCGGGTCTCGGCCGCCAGGTCACCCGAGGCACCGGCCATGCGCTCGAGGAGCGTCGCCACGAGGCGCAAACCTTCCATGCCGCGGGCACGCTCGAGGTTGCGCTCGAGCAGGTCAGCCAGACGTTGGAGACCATCTCGGTCACCACCCACACAGGCCTGGGCCACCGCTGGCCCGAGGAGCCCCGCAACGATGTCGCGGAGCCCCGGTTCGACCTCGAGAACCAGCGCCCGCAGCGATCCGCAGGCGCGGGCAAGCGCGGCACTGCCCTCGGCCACCGAGGCTGGCACCTCGCCTGCGTCACCGACCAGTTCATGCCAGCGCGCTGCCGCCAGGCGCATGCGATGGCGCAGGGCCACCCAGCGCTCCACCTGGGCCCAGTCGGCTTGCCCCTGCGGGCTCACGCCCCCGATGGAAACCTGCTGCAGCCAGGCGCGCATCGGCGAGCGACCGAACTGGAGCAAGCCGATCGGATTGCCGGAGGTACGCCCGCGCGCCAGCGCGGCGAGAAAGGGCTGATCGAGCTCCGCCTCGGGCGGCACGAGCACCGGGCGCTGCGCAAAGGCCTCGCGGTCGGTCTCGATCTCGACACTCGCCTTGATGAGCGGATCGAGGCGATCGAAGAAGGCATGGCCATCGCGGCGCGCGCGCACGAGAAGCCCCGCGAGCACCGGTCCGCCCGCTTTGATCTGCGCGAGATGGCCAAGCGCCTCGGCCACGATGCGACTCAGTTCGACCAGACGAGGCATGAGCCGGGGCGTGTCGAGCGGAACAACCGGCACCCCGCTTGCCACCATGCGCGCCTCGAGGGCGCGTGCGCCCGACAGGTCGCCATGAATGCTTGCCATGGTGGCGGTTTCGGGCCAGCGAAACCGCGACAGTTCGTCCTCGGGGGTACCCGGGGGCAGGTGCGAGAGCAGATCGGGACCGAGCGAGCGACGAATGGACCGTACCCGATCGATGGTGGCGTCGTCGATGGCAGGCGCCGCAAAACCGGCGGGCAACCGGTCGACAAACCAGCCGTAGCGGGTGGCCTCGGCAGCCACCCACTGCGCGAGCGCGGCGGGTGACAAAGCCTCACCGTGATGAGCCACCGGGCGGAACTGGGCACGAGCGGCACGGTCCAGCCCGGCGTCGACGATGGCGAGGCGATCGCTCACGCCCGACGCCTCGGCATCGAGGGCGGCAATGCTGCGCTCGAGCGCGGGCGGATCGATCCGCGCCACGGCCGTGGCGATGGTCTGCACCGCGCGCTGGAACTGGGCAACGCCCGCGTGCTCATCGGTGAGCAGCGAGACGGCGAGGGGTTGCAATGACTCGGGCAGGTGCGAGCGCAGCACCGCCAGGGCCGACTCGCCCTTGGCCGTCACGAGCACCCGCCCCCCTTGCGCCAGGGTGTGGCAGATCACGTTGGCAATGGTGTGGGTCTTGCCGGTACCGGGCGGCCCCTGAACCACCACGCCATCGCTGTCTGCGAGCTTGCGCAGAATCGACAGCTGCTCGTCGTTGAAGGGCTTGGGAAAGAACACATTCCGGGCCGTGATCTCGGCGGCCGGGTCGGTCCCCGGTACCCCGTCGGCTTGGGCCGCATCGACACGGGTCGTCGTCGTCGACCCCGGCCCATCGAGTGCTTCGGGTTCGGTGACGAAGGCCGCTGCGCCCGCCGAGATCGATGATGCGTTGTCCAGCTCACGGCGCAGCCGGTCGATGTCCTCGATCAGCGTGCTGGGGGTGCGGCGACGCGCATAGATGACCCAGCTCTGGGCAAGAAGCGGCGTCTCGGAGAGCGCCGGCAGACTGCAGCCCTCACTGCTCGAGGCATCACCTTCCCGGAGCGTTGCCGTCGGACCCAGCGCGCGGGCACACGCACGCAGGAAGCGCCCCAGCGCTTCCCGGTCGAAAGGCGAGAACATGCCCGTTGCAAACTGCGGTTCGGCACGCCACTCGGCCTCGAGGCTAGTGAGCGCCGGATGCCGGATGGCCACGAGGGGCCCGGCTTCGAACACCGGCGCCCGCAGGCGCGGACCCACCTCGAGGGCAAGCGTGGTGCGATCGAGACGCACTTCCACCGGCTGGCTGACGAGCGGGTGCGCAATGCGCTGTCCGTTCGGATGGTTCCACAGGAGGATGCCGGCTCCCCACACCAGTTCGAGCGGGGTATGGGCGCCCGCGTCATCCATCGACTGCTGCAGGGAAAAGAGCCGGTCATAGACCGCGCGGGCACGCGCCGTTTCGGCACTGCCACCGGGCGGAGGACACTCCAGACGCAACCACGAGTCATTGCGAGCAACGCCCGATCGGCCCGGTGCCGCACCGAGCTGGCCCGAGGCATCGGCCAGTTCAAGCCCCGGCAGGCCGACCCATTCCTCTTCCCAGGCGCAATAATGCTCGACGGGCACCACGGTGGTGGGCTTGAGGCCGAGGCGCTCGACCTGCTCGAGGTAATCGAGAAGCGAACGCAGACGCTCGCGGACTGTGAATGACATCATCGTTCAGGCACCCGGGGCTTTTGAGTCCGGCCAATGGCAAGATCGGACTGAGGTTCAACGCTGCACCCGGCCAGATCGCCTGACCGCCTGACGTATTGCACGCAAGCGCAGCCGAAAGACAAGATGGTGGAACCGTGATCATGAAAGGCAGCGCGAAGGGTAGCATCGCAGCACGGAGCGAGGCCAGCGTTGCGCGGCCTGCCGTCGCTCCTTGCACGTGTCGCACGATCGTGATCGCGACGTGATCGCAACACGATGGAAACAATTTCCGCATCATGAAAAAGCACAGAAACAACACGCAATGGAGCCGCCAATGTCCCGACGTGAATTCATCCAGGCCGGCATCGCGCTGGCCGCTGCCGACACCGTGATGGCAGCCGATGCAACCCCACCGGCGAGCGCGGCCACGGGTGCGGTCAGCCTGCCCCCGCGCAAGGGCCCGGCAGTGTGGCTCGACCTCGATCAGGCACAACTCGATGCGGCCTACACCCAATCGGTGTTCGCACCCAACATGCAGCAGGTCATCAACCGCTGGGGCAATGCCAGCGAAGTTGCCCTCGCGCATATCGACGCACCCCGTCGCGTGAGTTACGGTGAATCGAAGATGGAAATGCTCGACCTCTACCGCACCGCAAAGACCGATGCACCGATCGCACTCTTCATTCATGGGGGCGCATGGCGTTCGGGCACGGCGCGCGAGTACGCCTTCGTGGCCGAGATGTTCGTCAACGCCGGCGTGCACTGCGTGATTCCCGACTTCTCGTGGGTTCAGGATGCCGGCGGCGACCTCATGGTCGTGGCCGCGCAGGTCCGTCGTGCCGTGGCCTGGACGTGGCGCAACGCGGCGAGCTTCGGTGGCAACCCGAACCGTCTGCATGTGATGGGACAGTCATCGGGTGCCCATCTGGCGGGCGTCGTGGCCATCACCGACTGGACCCGCGAGTACGCGATGCCGGCCGCACCAATTCGCGGCACGCTGCTGGTGAGCGGCATGTACGAGATGAAGCCGGTGCGCCTGTCGGTGCGCAGCAGTTACGTCAACTTTACCGATGCGAGCGAAGACGCCCTGTCACCCCAGCGACACCTCGACCGGATCACCGCACCCGTCGTGCTGGCCTATGGCGACCAGGAGACGCCCGAGTTCCAGCGCCAGTCACGCGACTTTGCGGCAGCGCTGCGCACTGCCGGCAAGCCGGTCGAAATCATCCGGGCAGCCGGCTACAACCACTTCGAACTGATGGAAACGCTGGGCAGCCCCTACGGCGTTTTCGGACGTGCCGCGCTCGCACAGATGGGTCTCGCGAAGGGCTGAAGCCCGCAAGGTCATCCTCGCGCCGTGAGGTCCCCTCGTGCAGGCCGGCGCATGCCGCGCATCCGGATCAGGCAGCCGTACGCGACGCCAGTCGGCCCAGCGGTCGCTCGTCGACGGGCAGGTTGACGAGCGCCGCAAGGAGGCCCAGCGTGACCGAGATGATCCACATCAGGCGATAGGATCCGGTCTGGTCGAAGAGCCAGCCACCGAGCCACACGCCCATGAAGCTGCCGAGCTGGTGACTCAGGAACGCGATGCCCGAGAGGGTCGATAGCCAGGCCGTGCCGAAGATCTGGCCGATCACCCCGCTGGTGAGCGGCACGGTCGCCAGCCACACCAGCCCCATCACCACGGCAAAGGTCCAGATCGAGGCAGGCGAAGCCGGCAACGCGATGAAGACAGCAACCGCGCTGGCACGCACGAAGTAGATAGCCGCCAGCAGGTTCTTCTTCGAGTAGCGCTGCCCGAGCCAGCCCGAGGCAAGCGAACCGAAGATGTTGAAAAGACCCACCAGAGCCAGCGCCGTCATGCCCACCGACGCCGGAAAGCCGAGGTCATTCACGTAGGAGGGCAGGTGCACCGTGATGAAGGCGAGCTGGAAGCCGCAGACGAAATACCCGGTCGTCAGCAGGAGATAGCCGCGGTGCCCGAACGCCTCGCGCAAGGCCTCCCGGACGCTCTGGCTGGCCGCACTGCGCGCGGGGGTTGAGCCTGCGGCCGCCCGCCGCTCGAGGAGCAGTGCGGCGAGCGGCGTGATGAGAAGCGTGGTGAGCGACAACGCCACCATCGCACCGAGCCAGCCAAAGTGGGCCATGAGGCTACCAGCGTAGGGCACCATCAGGAACTGTCCGATCGAGCCTGCGGCGGTCGCGATGCCGAATACCATGCCACGCCGCTCGGGCGGAAAGGTGCGGCCGAGGAGACCGAGCACCACGGTGTAGGTCGTGCAGGCCTGGCCGATACCGATGAGAACCCCGGTCGCCAGATCGAGTTGCCAGCCTGTGGTCGCCGCCGACATGGCGAGGAGACCCAGCGCATAGAGCACGCCTCCGGCACACAGCACGCGCACCGAGCCGAAGCGGTCGGCTACCGCGCCGATGACAGGCGAGGCAATGCCCAGCATGAGGTTCTGCAGGGCGAGCGCAAAGGCAAAGGTTTCGCGCGTCCACCCGTGCTCGAGCGTCATCGGCTGGAGAAAGAGCCCGAGGGTCATGCGCGTGCCCATGGCCAGCGTGATGATGACGCCACAGAGGGCGAGAACAACCTGCGGGGTGCGCCAGGCGGGATGAGTCATGAGCGGGGAGGAGAAGCGCAGGACAGCCCGGAGGCTTCGGGCGCCCATTCTAGTCGATCGGGAACCTGCTCCCGAGTGAGACAAGATGCCTCCCCGCCAGGCGGCAGGGCAGCCAGTGCGCCCGATGCCGCGCTATTCTCGCGCCCTGTTTATGGTGCCCTGCCGCACGACGGGCCGATCTCATGTCCGATTCAGCGTGGTTCTACCGACAGCAGGACACCGTCGAGGGGCCGGTACCGCTCGAGGACTTGCTGCGCCTGCTGGTCGAGGATGGCATCACGCTCGCGACACCGGTGCGCGAAGCCACCTCGGCGCGCTGGCAACCGATCTCGGCGGTAGGCCCGATTCGCGAACAGGTGCTCGCCGCCTTGCGCGCGCGGGCACAGGCAAGACCACGCCCGCAGGACACCGCGGGCGCCCCGGACGGAACACCGACCGGTGACGACCCGAACGAACCGATCGGCCCCTCGAGTGCGCTGCCGCGTCGGCTGACCGCCGCCGCAATCGACACGGTGTTCGTGCTGGCACTCACCGTCGGATGCCTGCTGGTGCCCTGGCTTGGCTTCGAGTCGGCCGATCCCGAGGGCTCCCTCGTGCGTGCCGCGGTCATTGCCACGATCATCGGCTGGGCCTACTTCACGCTGCAGGCCCTGTCGGGTGCACACGCAACGCTCGGCCAGACCGTACTTGACATCACCGTCACCGATATCGATGGCGAACCGCTTACCCTCGCGGGCGCGTCCCTGCACTACCTGCTGTCGCTCCTGTCGGTGCTCGCGCTGGGTGCCGGCTACCTGGCCGCCATGGCCGACCCGTATCGCCGCACGCTGCACGAGCGCCTGGCCCGCACCTGGGTGGCCGATCGCTTCCTCTGAGGGCCTCAGTCGCTGCGAATGTGCGCCCGGTCGATCACCTGCTTGAAGCGCACGATGTCGGCGCGCAGCGATTCGGTCAGCTGTTCGCCCGTCGAAGTCACGGCATCGACGCCGGCATCGGCAAGCCGGCGACGGATCTCGGGTCGGTTGAGAATGGCACGCGCGTCAGTGCCCACCTTGCGGATGATGTCGGGCGGCGTGCCGGCAGGCGCCGCAAGTCCGTACCAGGCCTCGACCGCGTAGTCGGCCAGCGCCGCGCCACCGGCCTCACGCACCGTGGGAATCTCGGGCGCGGCGGGCGTGCGGGTCGCGTTCACCATGGCAAGCGCGTTGAGGCGACCGGAGCGGATGTGCGGCAGAGCGGGCGCCAGCGTGAGCGCCGCCACGTCGATCTGGCCCGCCACGGTATCCAGGGTGGCGGGCGAGCAGCCCCGGTATGGCACATGAACGACAAACGTGCCGGTCTGCGCCTTCAACATCTCCATCGCCAGATGGAGCGAGGTGCCATTGCCGCAGGAGGCGTATGAGTAGCGCCCCGGATTGGCACGAAAGAGCGCGAGGAGTTCCGGGAGCGTTCGGGCCGGCACCCGGGGATGGGCAACGATCACCATGGGTGAGGACACCACATAGGTGATGCCGACGAAGTCGCGCACCAGATCGAAAGGCAGATGCTCGAAGAGACCCACATTGACCGCGTGCGCGTTGCTGATCATGAGCAGCGTGTAGCCGTCGGCCGGCGACTTCTGCACGGCTTCGATGCCGATGTTGCCACCGCCGCCCGGGCGATTCTCGACCAGCACCTGCTGCTTCCACTGCTCACCGAGGCGCTCGGCGAGCACGCGCGCCCCGATGTCGGCTGCCCCTCCGGTCGTGAAGGTGACGATGATCTTCACCGGACGCACCGGGTAGTCGGCGTTGACCGCCGCGGGCGCAGCACCAGGAGGCGCTGGTTGTGCACCCGCCGGGGCCCAGGGCAGCGCGCTCGCCAGCGCAGCCATGGCCACCATCGTCCGCAGCATCCTGCGAACCGACTGCCGGACATCGCAGCGGCCTGCGGCCTGCGGGCAGCTCCTCAGCGCACAGCCCATGACTCAGCCCCAGACCTTGTTGGCGATATCGACCACGAGGCCGAGCTTGGCCCACTGGTCGTCCTCGGCCAGCACGTTACCCTCCTCGGTCGAGGCGAAGCCGCACTGCGGTGACAGGCAGAGACGATCGAGATCGGTGTATCGGGCCGCCTCGTCGATGCGTCGCAGGATGGCATCGCGATCTTCGAGTTGCCCGGTCTTGGTCGTCACGAGGCCCAGCACCGCATGGCGGTCCCTGGGCAGCAGGCGCAGCGGCTCGAACCCGCCGGCGCGCTCGGTGTCGTACTCCATGAAGTAGCCATGCACCCGAATGCGCTCGAACAGAAGCTCGGCCACCGGGTCATAGGCACCGGCTCCCTGGAAGGTCGATCGGTAGTTGCCGCGGCACAGGTGCATCGTCACGGTCATGTCGGCCGGAATGTCGGCAATCGCGGCATTGATGAGATCGGCAAAGATCACCCCCAGCCGCTCCGGGTCATCGCCGCGGGCACGCAGCTGCTCGCGAAAGTTCGGATCGCACAGCATCGCGATGTAGACCTCATCGAGCTGCAGGTAGCGGCAACCGGCATCGGCAAAGGCACGCACTGCCTGCGCGTACGCACGACCGACGTCGGCGAAGAATGCCTCCATCTGGTCGGGCCGGTAGGCAGCATCATCGATGGCCTTGCGGCCCAGACGGCCGTAGATGGCCGACGGTGCCGGTATGGTGATCTTGGCCACCCGCTGGGTGCTGGACTGCAGGAATCGGAAGTGATCGAGCATCGGGTGCCCGCTGAAACCCACCTTGCCCGTGACCCGTGCCCCTTCGGCACGCGTCTTCACGCCGGCAAAGGTGATGCCCTCGCCCAGCACCTCGCGCTCGACCCCGTCGAGACCCCAGAGAAAATCCAGATGCCACCACGAACGACGAAACTCGCCATCGGTGATGCCCGAAAGGCCGATGTCCTGTTGCCGCGCGATGATGCGACGGATCTCGCGATCTTCGACTTCGCGCAGGGCAGCCTGATCGATCTCGCCTCGCGCGCGGCGCTGGCGGGCCTCCTTCAGGACCGCAGGACGCAGGAGGCTGCCGACATGATCGGCACGAAAGGGCGGGCGGGTGCGCAACATCAGACAGGCTCCTGTTCAGTGGCCGCCCGGCATCGAGGCCATGGACGACCCTCGGGACAATCGGGCGAGCACTGATCGTAACAGGCCGGCAGGCGCGTCATGAAACGCGCAGGATACCCGCGCCCGGGACGCGCTCACGATGCGTCCGAGACGCGTCCGGCACGGCGGCACGGCGAGCGGGCGAGGCGGCCAGGCGGCGACGCCGCGACCCGGCCGCTCGGCAGACTCAGTAGAAGAAGCGGGCTGCATTCACCAGGGTCATGTAGAGCCCCCAGGCAAGGGGAATGCCGACCGCGAGCCAGGCACACCAGACCAGGACCTGACTGCCCTGGGTGCCCCCGCCGGCCTGCGCGGTGGAGGCGCCACTCGACTGGGTGCGGTCATGCGCAAGCTGTCGCTCCTTCGCCAGCTCCTCAGGCGTCATGAACCACTTGCTGTCCAGGGGTCGCACGAGGAGGTTGCAGATGAGTCCGATGACCAGCATGCCCACGAGGATGTACATGGTTTGGTTGTAGACCTGTTCGCGCGGTATGCCCAGACCCAGCTGGTAATCGCGCATGTAGTTCACGACCACCGGCCCGAGAATGCCGGCGGTGGCCCACGCCGTCAGCAGTCGACCATGAATGGCCCCGACCATCTGCGTACCGAAGAGGTCGGCCAGGTACGCGGGTACGGTGGCGAAACCACCGCCATACATGCTGAGAATGATGCAGAAGGCCGCGACGAAAAGAAGCTTGCTGCCGGCCGCAGCACTGGCCGGCGCCGTGAAATAGAGGAGGCCCCCGAGGACGAAGAAGACCACATAGGTCATCTTGCGTCCGATTCGGTCCGACAGACTGGCCCAGAAGAAGCGGCCGAGAATGTTGAACAGACTCATCAACGCGGCAAAGCCCGCTGCGACGCCCGCGATCGCCGCGAGCTGCGTCTTGTCAAGATCGGAAAAGCGCAGGTCAAGCCCGATCAGTTGCCCGCCGAACACTTCCTGCAGCATCGGTGAGGCCATGCCGATCACGCCGATGCCGGCGCTCACGTTCATGCACAGCACCATCCAGACCAGCCAGAACTGCGGAATGCCCCACACGCGCCGGGCGTGAACATGGCCCTTGGTAATCATCGGATCGGCCACCAGCGCAGCCGGGGGCGTCCAGCCGGCAGGCTTCCAGTCAGTGGCGGGCACCCGATAGGAGAGCGCACCACCCATCATGTAGACGAAGTAGGCGAGGGCCATGACGACGAAGGTCTGCCACACCCCGACCTCGGTCGCGCTCGCAAAATGCTTCATGAGAAGCGCCGCCAGCGGCGAGCCGATCATCGCCCCGCCCCCGAAACCCATGATGGCCATGCCGGTTGCCATGCCGCGACGGTCCGGGAACCACTTGATGAGCGTGCTCACCGGGCTGATGTAACCCAGACCCAGACCGATGCCGCCGATCACGCCCGAGCCCAGCACCATCAGCCAGAACTGATGCAGGTAGACGCCGAGCGCCGAGATGAGCATGCCACCCGCCCAGCACAGGGCACTCACCACCCCCGCCTTGCGCGGACCGACCCGCTCGAGCCACCCACCCCAGATAGCCGCCGAGCACCCGAGAAAGACAAAGAAGAGGGTGTACATCCACCCCAGGGTGGAAATGGTCCAGTCGCAATCGCTGACGAAGAGGGACTGCCAGAAGCCCACCTCGGCGCCGCACTTGAGCGGCGCGCTGACCCCCAGCGCCTTGGATAGCGGCAGCCAGAAGACCGAGAAGCCGTAGGCCATGCCAATGCACAGGTGGATCGCGAGCGCGGCCGGGGGCACCAGCCATCGGTTGAAACCGGGCGGCGCGATGATGCGAGCCCGATCAAGCCAGCCCACCGACTGCCCGGCCACCCCAGCACTGGAATCGCTCATCACCTGTCTCCCATCCGCGCTTGTCGACGAATGGCTGTCCAGGCAGGGATGCCCGGAGCCCTTGTCGTATTTTGTTACAACTGTGGCGTGTTCTTGACCACACTGTCAAACGACATGTCGATGCGGGCGATGACCTGCCGAGGCTAGGGTGCCGATTGCTCCAGCTCGAATTGCCAGCGCTTCACGCGCCCCTCAGGGTCGAGATAGACGTTCAGGAACTTGTTGTATGACCGATCCTGGTAACGCCAGATCATCACCGTTTCGCCCAGGGCCGGATAGCGCTCGACGAGACGCGGTCGACCGATCAGCTCGAGCACCTGTTCACGCGACCAGCCTGGCTCGATGCGCTTGAATCGGGTCTCGGTCAGCACCTGCTCGGCTTCGAGCAGCCCGCTGGCACGATCGAAGGCAAGCCGCCAGGTCACGAAGCCCTGCGGTCCGTACACGTACCACCAGAGCAGTCGACCATCCGCAGCCTCGGTCTCTTCGGTGGGCACGCCCACCTGCGCGCGTACGTCCGCCGGCACCATGGCGGGGGTCAATCGCTGGAACTTGCGCACAAGCGGATCCTCCATCGGACTGCAGGCAGAGCACAGAAACGCGGCGAGCGCAGCGCCGGCAAGGCGCAAGACACCCCTGCGGCTCGTGCGCGGGGAATCGAGTCGCATCATGCGCAGCGATCGGGCGTCCACGGCGCCCGACATCGACTCGACCGGCAGCCGGTCAGTCAATCTGCAGGCCGAGACTCTTCACCACCGGCGCAAAGAGGTCGACGCCCTCGTTCACCACCTTGCGAAAATGCTCCGGCGTGTCGAGTTCGGGTTCGAGCGAACGGTCGGCGAGCTGGCGAAGGAAGGCCGGATCGGCATACACCGCCTTGAGTTCGCCGTAGATGCGGTTGATGATCTCCGCGGGCGTGCCACCGGCGGCAAAGAGCCCGAACCAGTTGTTCACCTCGAACCCGGGCAGTCCCGACTCGGCCACGGTCGGCACATCGGACAGTGCGCGGTCACGCCGGGTGGTGGTGACGGCAATCGGGCGCAAGCGCCCGGCCTTGATCATCGGTGCCACATTGCCCACCGAGTTGACACCCAGTGGCACTTCGCCCGCCACGCTCGCGGTCTGCGCCAGGCCGCAGCCCTTGTAGGGCACATGCACGAGATCGATCCCCGCCCGCGCCTTCAGCATCTCGGCCGCCAGGTGGTGCGGCGTGCCATTGCCGCAGGAGGCATACGCCAGCTTTCCAGGCTCGGCCCTCGCCCGTGCGATGAGTTGCTGCAGGCTGGTGATGCCGGTTGCTGGCGCGGCGGTGATGATGAGCGTGGTGGTAGCGAGCGCGGTGATCGGTGCCAGATCGCGCCGCACATCGAAGGTCATCTTCTTGTAGAGCGACGGGTTGATGACGATGTCGAGCGCGACCACCAGAAGTTCGTAGCCATCGGGCGGTGACTTCGCGACATGGTCGGCACCGATGTTGCCGGTCGCCCCGGGGCGGTTATCGACGATCACCTGCTGGCGCCAGCGCTCGGACAGGCGCTCGGCGAGGAGCCGTGCAAGGGTGTCATTGCTGCCCCCGGGCGGGTAGGGGACGACGATATGCACCGGGCGCACGGGCCAGGTCTGGGCCTGCACACCGAGCGGCGCGAGACACGCGACCAGCACGGCCAGGGCGGCGAGCAGGCCTTGCATCGTGCCGCGCTCGAGCCGCGGGCCGCGCAGCACCTGCGCACGTCGTTCAAGGACAGGAAACACGGCAACCTCCGGTGTTCGGGTTCGTCGCACCGAAGCGCTCGCGGGCTCCAGGCGGGGCCACGAGAATGTCATACTCGGCCGTGCCCTGTCGACCGGGCGGCGGCTTGCGCTGCTGCGCGGGCGCTGTCATCTTGGGGCCCCGGCCGGCTCTGACTGCCTGCACCCGGCGCTTGCCCCCTCACCCGCCCATCGCCGGTTCAACGATGCCGACCTCAGTCCCCGCCTCACCCGTTCCGACATCACTGGTTGCGGCATCAGCCAGCCCTGCCTCACCCGCGGGCGCACCGGCCGCCCCGACCCGAGAAACCCCGAGCGCAGGGCGTACCCGCCCGGGCGATCGACTCGCGGCGCGGGCCATCGGTCTGCTCTCGCGCTGGAGTCGTGCGGCTCACTGGAACCTGATGTTCTCCGGGCCCTGCGGCTGTTGCGCGGGCGATGCACAACTCATCCACCTCGAACGTCAGGCCATCGCCGCGCTCGAGGAACGTGTGGGGCGCGATCCGGCGCTGGCCGACCTGCTGGCCCGCTGCCGCGCCCCCGAAAAGGCCGACGCGCGGCCGCTCGGCCAACTCATGCGCGCCATTGCCATCGAGCGCGACCCGACCCGCTCAGCCGGCCATGCCATACTGCTCGACGCGCTCGAGGCCCTGCTCGAGTCGATGGAAGGAGACGGCTCGTGACCCCCAGCGCAGTGCGTGGCATCGACATTCATACCCACGTGGTACCCGGCGCCTTCCCCGGCTATCGGGGTACGCGTGGCGCCCATCAGTGGCCATCGATGGCGCCCGCGCAGCCCTGCCACTGCCACGTGATGATCAACGGGGCGGTCTATCGCACGGTGCCCGACACGAGCTGGCTGGCGGAGAAACGCCTGCCCGACATGGACAGCAGCGCCCTCGCCCGCCAGATCCTCTCGCCGATGCCCGAGCTTCTCTCCTACTGGCTGCCCGCGGAAGATGCCCGAGATCTGGTGCGTCACGTGAACGAAACCATCGCCACGATGGTGGCGCACGCGCCGAGCCGTTTCGGTGGCCTGGGCGGCGTACCCTTGCAGGACCTCGATGCTGCCATTGCCGAACTCGAATTCATCATGCGCGACCTCGGTCTGCATGGCGTCGAGATCGGCACCCATGTGAACGGCGTGTCGATCGGTGACCCGCAGTTCGAACCCTTCTTCGCAGCTGCCAGAGCGCTGGGGGCGAGCATCTTCGTGCATGCCATTCACCCGGCCGGCCGCGATCGAATCGTGGGTGCGGGCCTCGAACAACTGGTGGCCTTTCCGGGCGATGTCGGCCTCGCCATCGCCTCCATGATCACCGGCGGCACCCTCGAGCGCCTGCCCGGGCTGCGCATGGCGTTCAGCCATGGAGGGGGTGCCTTTGCGATGATGCTGCCTCGCCTTGAGCACGGCTGGAAGACATCCCCTGCCCTCAGGAACATCCTGCCACGCTCACCCTCGAGCTATGCGCGCGAACTGTGGTACGACACGCTGGTGTATGACGTGACTGCCCTGCGCCATGTGGCGAGCGTCTTCGGTGCCGACAGACTGTGCCTCGGTACCGATTATCCGTTCCAGATCCGCGAGCGCGATCCGGTCGGTGCGGCACGCGCCTGCGGGTTCGACGAGCAGACCACGCTCGCGCTGCTCGAAGGTAACGCGCAGCGTTTTCTCGGCATGCGCGTCGACTGACGGCGCATGCCGCAGGCCACGCGCATCCTCAGGCGTGTCCAGCCCCGATCGCAGGCCGCCGGAGATAGCGCCCATGACCGGGTGCACCGACGATCCGGGCATCCTGCATGACGATCTCGCCCCGCACGATCGTCATGGTGGGCCAGCCTGTCAGCATGCGACCTTCATACAGGCTGTAGTCGGCGTACGAGCCGAGCGCGACCGGATCGACCACGCGCCGTTCATCGAGATCGACGATCGTGAGGTCTCCGTCGAGACCGACACGGATGTCACCCTTGCGATCCGACAGATTGAAGATGCGGGCCGGTGCCGCCGTGAGGCTGTCGCAGATTCGTTCGAGCGAAACGCGCCCCTTGTGATAGCCCTCCGAGAGCAGCACCGGCAGAATCGTTGCCGTGCCCGGAAAGCCCTGCGAAGCCTGCCAGATACCTTTTTCCTTGGTCGCACGCTTGCGCGGCACGTGGTCTGAGGCCACCACCTCGATGCTGCCATCGGCGAGCCCCTCCCACATCGCATCGACATCGTCCTGGGTCCGGAACGGCGGGTTGGCCTTCCCCAGCGAACCGATATCGGCATCGAGCGTGTGCGTGAGGTAGTGCGGGCAGGTTTCGGCGTAGACCGCCGGGTAACGCTCGCGCCACTTGCGAAGCTCATCGAGTCCGAGCCGCGACGACAGGTGCGGCACATAGATCCGGGCACCAAGCCGTTCGGCAAAGTAGCCTGCGCGAACGATGTTCTCGGCTTCGGTGAAGGCCGGCTTCGACAGGCACCAGTCGCGCAGCGTGTCACGCCCCTGCTGCTGGAACTTGCGCCGGATGCGATTCACGATCTCGATGTTTTCGGTGTGGCAGACCACCGTGACATCGCGCAGGCCGGCAGCCGCCTCCAGCAGGTCGTGGAAATAGCCATCATCGGTTCCGTCAAGCCCGAGATAGCGTCCCTCCTCGCCCTTGAAATTCATGAAGTACTTGAAGGAGGTCACCCCGAACTCGTCCACATAGCGACCCAGCTCGCTCAGGTGCAGTTCGTTGGCGGTGGAGAAATGGAATCCGAAATCGACCAGGCAGCGCTCGCGGGCATGACCGAGCTCGCGGTCAAACACGGCGTCATAGGCCTCGTTGTTGAGAAAGTAGCCAAGCACGGTCGAGAAGCCGCCCTGCGCGGCGTAGGTCGTCTCGGTCGAGTACTCGGTGATCTTCTCGGCAAATCCGAAATGCAGGTGGCAATCGATCAGGCCCGGAAAGACATGCCGACCCGCCGCATCGATGCTGCGGCGAGCCACCGCGGGCGTACCACGCGCCATCAGCGCCACGATCTTTCCCTGATCGATCGCCACATCCAGTTCGGCCTGCGGCCGCCCCGGAAAAACAACCGTCCCATTTCGTACGAGCAGGTCAAAGTCCATCGACATCGTCTCCAGAAATCCGTCAAGGCAGGGTAATTGCTGACGCTGCGCCAGTGTGCGGCACCAGCAGTGCGAGACTCTCGCGAAGCGCCTCGGCATCGATCGCACGGCCGATGCACACGAGCCGGCTGCGTCGATCCTCCGAGGGCCAGCGCGAGCGCCGTTCGGGCGGATGAAAGTAGGCGCCGATACCGTGAAGCACGACCGGCCCCTCGGCATCCTCGAGCCGGAGCAGCGCCTTGACACGCAGCATCTGTCGGCCGAAGTCCTCGACGATGCATCGCTGCCAGGCCGCGATGGCGGGCCAATCGACCGCCTGATCGAAGATGGCACTGCAGGCGACGATCTGCGGATCATGCACCGGTGCGTCAGGCGCGATACGCCCGCGATCCAGACGGCCCCGACCCAGACCGCTGCGATCAGCACCTGCGCCCGGCTGCAAGGTCAGGACAGCCTGCGCACCGACCGTATCGAAATCCGCCGGGCAGAGGGTTGCCATGGCCTCGGCGCCCTCCACACGGCGAGCGATCGGATTGAGCGCCGCGAGCCTTTCTCGCAGATCGGCCGTCTCCCGCACGCTGGCAAGGTCCAGTTTCGTGAGCACGAGCAGGTCAGCCATCGCAACCTGACGCACCGCCTCCCACTGTTGCGACAACGTGGCAGCACCGGCAAACGCGTCAACCGTGGTGACGATTCCAGCGAGCCGGAACTCGGCACGCAGCAGCGAATCGGCCGCCAGCGCATTGGCCACCGGACCCGGATCCGCCAGACCGGTCGTCTCGACGATCACGCGGGCAAAACGCGGAACTGCACCCTTGACGCGCCGCACATACAGATCGGCCAGGGTCTCGCGAAACCCACCCTGCAAGGCACAGCACAGGCACCCCGAATCGAGCAGCAGCAGGGTGTCTTCGGCCGATTCGATCAGGAGATGATCCAGACCCACCTCCCCCAGTTCATTCACGATGACCAGCGTGTCCGCCCAGCGGGGGTCGCGCAGCAACCGGTTGAGCAGCGTCGTCTTGCCACTGCCCAGGAAGCCGGTGACGATGATCACCGGAATGCGCTCGTCGGCCAGGGCGTTCATCCGGCGGATTCCGCCGTCAGCAGGGGCACGGCCACGCCCATCATCGAAGGCGCTCCATCGCCGTCACAGGGCGCGGGCGGTGCGCTGCCCCTCGAACACGGCTTCGACCGCGCTGCGTGGAGCCAGGCAGTCGCCCGCCATGGCGAAGCTGATCCCGGCCTCGCCCAGTGAAGCCTCGAGCGGATGGCAGGCACGCGGCGGTACGCAGGCGACCACATGATCGACCCCTTCGATCACCTCGCGCTCGCCACACGAAAGGTCCTCGAGGAGGACACGACCTGCGGCAAATGACAGCGGACGACGCATCGTGCGAACGCGCACCTTGCGCTCGCGCCAGCGCGAGAACGTCAGCGTCGTGCTGTAGATCGTCGTTCGCCACAGCATGCCCGCGGCCGGCGTGACCAGCGTCACCTGCGCCGCGCATTCGGAGAGGTGATCGATGAGCCCGAGCGTTCCCCAGTCACCGGTCTCGTCGTAGACCAGGACATGGCGCCCGCCACAGTCCAGTCGCGCTGCCTCATCGAGCGTGAGCGCGAGATGTCCGTCGGACAATGTCCGGGTGACCGGTGTGGCCCCGCTGGCGAGGATCACCTGGTCGGGCTGCGCTGCGAGGATCGCCTCGATAGTCGCCTCCTGACCGAGACAGACCGTCACGCCGTGGCGTGCCAGCCGTGACCGCGCATGCGTCAGCCACAAGCCAAAATCCTCACGCAGCCGCAGCCCGGCCGCAAGACGCAACCGCCCGCCGAGCGTCTGCTCACGCTCCCACAGAGTGACGCTGTGGCCGCGCGCCGCCGCCACGCCCGCCGCCTCGAGCCCGGCCGGCCCACCGCCGATGACAAGCACCTTGCGAACCACGGCGGCACGGTCTGCCTCGGGCTCAACCCACCGGGCCTCGCGCCCGGCCGCCGGATTGACCAGGCAGGTCAGCGCGATGTTCTTCTCCAGATTCTGTGCGCAGCCCTGATTGCAGCCAATGCACACCCGGACCTCGTCGGCTCGTCCTGCCTGCCACTTCGATACCAGGGCCGGGTCAGCCACATGCGCGCGCGCCATCCCCACCATGTCGGCATCACCGCTGGCAATGACGGCATCGGCCTCGGCAAGATCGCGAACCTTGCAGACCGTGAATATCGCGACAGGCCTGGGTGCGTCGGCAACCGCCGCGCGAATCGCACCGGGCAAGGACCGGAACATCGACCGGTCGACCGCCATGTCGGCCATCTGGGTTCCGAGCGAGCGGCTCATGTGATAAGCCGAGTGCGTGACATGAATGAAGTCGAACTGCACCGCCTGAACCGCGCGACGGGCAATCTCGCTCGCCTCGTCGATATCGAGTCCGCCGGCAACGAACTCCTCTGCGCTGAAACGAATGCCCAGGCAGACATCGGGGCCGGCCAGCGCACGCAGGCGCCTCGCCACCTCCAGGGGGAAGCGCATCCGGCGCTCGGTGGTCCCGCCGTAGTCATCCTCGCGCCGATTGGACAGGGGCGAGAGGAACTGCTGCAGCAGATGCCCGTGCCCCCAGTGCAGCTCGATACCGTCGACACCGGCCGCGAGCATGTTTTCGGCGGTTCGAAGATGTCCGTCGATGACGGCCTGCATGTCGGCGCGCGACATCTCGCGGGGTGTCCATGCACCGAGGCCCCACCGCTCGGGCGACGGCCCCCAGGAAACCGTTCGCTCGAAGTCACCGTCGATCTGTCGGCCCATGTGGCAGATCTGCGCGAAGAACAGCGCCCCTTCCTCCTGCACGGCGTCGACCACCTTGCGATAGAACGGCACGCACTCGGGCGCATAGCCGGCCACCCCCTGCGGACGACCCAGGGTGTTCTCCATCACCCGTATCGCCTCGAAGATCACCAGGGATGCGCCCCCGCGCGCACGAGCGCGGTGATACGCGACATGGCGATCGGTGGGCAGGTGATCGGCGCCGAAGTTGGTGGTGTGGGCCGGGACGAAGACCCGGTTGCGTGCGCGCAGTCGGTTCAGCGTGAACGGGGTGAACACATGGTCAAGCTCACGCATGCAACACCCCCCTAAAGCCCGGACGCCACCCGCGGCAACCAGGTCACGATCTGGGGAAACACCGCGATGATCGCCACCGACAGCACCAGCAGCAGGAAAAAGGGCAGCGTCGACCGGGCAATGAAATTGCTGTCGCGCCCGCTCATCACATGCATCACGAACAGATTGAACCCGACCGGAGGACTCAGCGTGGCCAGTTCGGTCATGATCACGATGAAGATGCCGAACCAGATCGGATCAAATCCGGCCAGCTTCACGAGCGGGAGCGTGATCGATGTCGTGAGCACGATCATCGCGACACCCTCCAGCGCGGTGCCGAGCAGCAGATAGACAACGCACAGCACGCCAATGAGCATGTAGGGGCTCAGGTGCAGGCTGGCGACATATTCGGACAGGACGCGCGGAATGCCGCTGAAGGCCATCGCTGCATTCAGCAAGGTCGAGCCGGCGAGGATCAGCCCGATCATGCAGGTAATGCGCAAGGCCCCGTACGCGCTGTCGACAAAGCTCTTCCAGGTGAGGCTGCGTCCGGCTGCCGCCAGCATCAGTGCACCCAGAACACCCAGGGCTCCGATCTCGGTGGCGGTGGCAACACCGGCCAGCAGGCCCCAGGTCACGCCCGCGATCAGCACCATGCAAGGGATGAGTTCCCGTGAGGCGTGCAGCTTCTCGCGCAGCGACAGGACCGGGTCGGCCTTCGGTATCTGGTCGGGATTGAGCAAGGCCCACAGGGCGATGTAGCCGGAAAAGAGCAAGGTCACCAGCAGCCCCGGAAGCAGGCCGGCAATGAAGAGCTGGATGATCGAAACCTCGGCTGCAACCGCGTAGACGATCATGATCACCGAGGGTGGAATCAGGATGCCGAGCGTGCCGGCACTGGCCAGAGAGCCGAGGACGATGCCATCCGGATAGCCGCGCTTGCGCAACTGCGGCAGCGCAATCTGGGAGATCGTGGCACAGGTCGCGGTCGATGAGCCCGACACCGAACCGAACAGCGCACAACCGAGGATGTTCACGTGGAGCAGGCGCCCGGGAACACGGCTCAGCCACGGGGCAAGCCCATTGAACAGCCCCTCGCTGATCCGGGTGCGGAAGAGGATCTCGCCCATCCAGATGAACATCGGCAAGGCCGTCATCGACCAGTCGGTCGCATCGCCCCAGATGGTTGTCGCTGCCACCTGGCCAACGGGTGCAGAGCTGGTGAGAAACACGCCCAGCCCGCCAACCACAAGCAGTCCGAATCCGATCCAGAGTCCGGAGGCGAGCACGACGAACATCAGAACCAGCAGACCGAGCGCAAGCAAGGTGATATCCATGTCAGCCATCACCCCTATGACGCGTCGGCGGTCGACACGCCTTCGGTTTCCTCGAGCGCCGCGTACACCGGCTGGGCTCCGCCGAGGATGCGCAAGCTCTCGTCGAGCAGCGCAATCAGCAGGATCAGCAGTCCGATGAACATCGTCATCATCGGGATCCACTTCGGGATCGGCACGAGACCCAGCGTTCGTTCACCGATCTTCCAAGTCATGATGATCATGTCACCGGTGTAGTAGAGCAGCACGGCAACAAGCAGTGCAGCAACCAGCGCGCACAGGAGTTCCGCGTATCGGCGCACCGGGGGGGCGAGTTTCTGGAGCACGCCCAGCATGCGCACATGCCCGCCGATCCGCAGCGTGTAGGTCATGCCGAGGAACACCGCACCCGCCATGCAGAAACCGGCAAAGTCATCGGCGGATGGAACGATGGTGTTGAGCAACCGTGCCGTGACCTGGGCAAGCGTGAAGACCCCGATCATCACGAGACACGCGACGGCCATCGCACCCGTAGCCCGGTACACGCCATCGAGCGCCCGTCGCAATGCGCTCGGCGACGGATCAGGATTCATCATGCTGCCGGCCTGCGCGCGACGAAAGCCGTCCACGGAAAACGCCACGTCGGCCAGTCGGCGCGTGTGGCGCCATCGACCTCCTCGAACGGCAGGGTCTGGACGTCGGTAAACCCCGACAACTGCAGTTCTCGCTCGATATCCATTTCGTTCAGGGTGACCATGTAGGGCTCGTTGTTGCGGCGGCTGTGGCCGTAATGGATGAACTCGAGAAAGGGATCCTTCACCCGAAAGTCCAGGTGAACGACCAGACCGCCGGGCTCCACGAGACGGTAGCTCTCGCGCAGGGTCTCACGGAGCGCGGATTCGTCCAGTTCGTGCAGCACCATCGTGGAGGTGACCAGGTCGAACGCAGCTTCGGGAAAGGGCGCGTGACGCACATCGGCCTGTCGGTAGGCCAGGTTGCCAAGCCCCGCCGTAGCGCCCTCGACGGCAGCGAGTTCGAGGCAGGGTGCCGAAAGGTCGATGCCTTTCACCTGCGCCTCGGGAAATCGCTGGGCAAGGGTGATGCTGCTCTTGCCAAAGCCGCAGCCCATGTCGAGCACGCTGCGGGGTACGCCGAACTGTCCGAGCCATGCCGCGAAGCGCTCATGCAAGCCATATCCGCCAGTCGCTCCGGGCTGCGTGGAGGTTGCGCTGGCCTTGTAGACCAGCCCGGCACCCGGCCCGTCGGTGAGGTTGCCCGGATGCTGGTGAATGTCTACCGCGCTGTAGTAATCGGGAATTGTCAGGGTCGGATCGAGCGTCAGATTGTCGACCGTATCGGCACCGGCAGGGCGCTCGTCGCGGAAGCGACGCACCAGGCCATAGCGGCCCGAATACTTCGTCCGTTGAATATGCCGCTCGAGCCATGCATAACAGGCGTAGGTCGGGCTCGAGGCGAGCACGCGCTCGACATCGGTCGCGGTGCTGACGCTCGCGCCGTCCGAGCGTCGCTCGTAGTCTTCACGCAGTGCCGCCCACATGTCGGACATCCAGAACCGGCGTGCCTCGACCACGAATCCCTCGAAGGCCAGATCATCGCGACGACGGGTCATCGAGCATCCCCGGCCACCGCTTCGAGATCGTTGCGCGACGCCGCCCGACCCAGCAGCGGTTCGAGCAGATGGCTGACGTAATCACGCCGGTCGATGGCGAGGGTGTGCTCGAGCGGCGAGCCAGGCGCAACCGATTCGAGTGCAGCAGGCGTCAGATGACCCGCATGCTGCAGGGCGTGCTCGAGCACGATCACGCGCTCACGCAAGACCTGCAGTTCCGCGGCCAGATTGAAGACGACGCCCATGACCCGATCGAGCGCCGGGTCGGCGAAGAACGTCTGCTCCTGCTGCGTCTGCCCCATCCCATGCACCTCTACTTTCTGCCGACCGCAGCCAGAAACGCCGTGATGGTGGCTTTCGAATCGTCATCGGCTTTCTTCAGCCAGTCGGCGCGGAGCGTCTCGCCGATCTTGTCGAGTTCGGCCTGCAGGGTGGGCGAGGGCTTGACGACCTTCATGCCGTTCTGCACGAGGGTCTTGCGCGACTCATCCACGTTGTGACGGCTCATGTCCCAGCCGCGCTTTTCGGCGACCTTCGAGGCATCGAGAATGGCCTTGCGCACGTCGGGCGCCAGCCGATCGAACGCCTGTGCATTCGCGAACACCATCTGCTTGGGGAGCCAGGCATCGGTGTCGTAGTAGTAGGTGCTGTATTCCCACGCCTTGAACACGACCGCCGAGGTGGGCGAGGTGTTGAAGGCCTGAATCGTGCCGGTGGTCATGGCCTGCGGCAATTCGGTGATCTGCACCGTGGTCGGAACGGTGTTCATGAGGCGCGCCAGATTGGAGGTCATTTCGTTGTAGGCGCGCTGGCGCAAGCCGCTGGCATCCGCAAGGGATCGGATTTCCTTGCGAAAGAAGAATCCCTGCGACGGCCACGGCACCGCGTAGAGCAGCTTCAGACCCTGCTTTTCCATCCATGCGTCGAGGTAGGGTCGCGAGATCTCGTACAGCTTGATGCCCTCGTCGTAGCTGTTGACGAGGAATGGCAGGCCGTCGATCTCGAACAGCCGCTTTTCCGGTCCGAGGTTCTGCATGAGCTGGGTGCCCAGTTCGACCTGCCCGGTCTGCACCGCCCGCTTGATGTCCGGGTTCTTGTAGAGCGATCCCCCGAAGTGGATCGTGATCTGGGCCTTGCCGTCGGTCGCGGCCTTGATGTCATCGGCCCACTTCTGCATGTTCACGTTGATGAACTCGGTGGGCGGATAGGCATCGGCCAGATTCAGCTTGACCTGCGCCAGGGCAAGCGTCGACAGGCCGCCCAGACAAAGGGCAAGTACGGCAGAAGAAACGGATTTCATCGAGGGCTCCCGGGAGGTCTGGACCACGCGCACTCAGGCGCCGGTCGATTGTGCTGGCGCGCCGATCGTGGCGAGCCGGGCAATGATGTCTGCGGACGGTGCGACATCGGCGTACTTCTCCGACATGTCGAACAGGTTCACGGCGTGCGAAACCACCGAGCGATCATAGACGGCATCCTCGGCAACCAGAACCCGGAAATTGTAGGCGAACGCATCAACGACCGTGCCTCGGACGCATCCGCTCGTACTGCACCCGGCGACCACCAGGGTGTCGACACCCAGATCGATGAGGTGACTCACCAGTGGCGTCGCGAAGAAGGCACTCGGATGCTTCTTGGGAATGAGCACATCCCCCTCACGCGGCGCCACCTCGGCGACGAAGTCGTAACCGTTGGCCGCGATGTTCATGATGGCTGGCACCTTGGCGGCAAGACGGCCCCCTTCGGTGGCAACCTTGGGTGCGACGTGCGGGTAGAGCACAGGCCAGCCCTTCTGACGAAACTGGGCCAGCAGCGGCACCATGTGGCCCACCGCTGCCCAGGCCGTTTCGCCACAACTGGTGGGAAACTCGCGGATGGCCTCCCAGAACGGCATGGGTCGCGTACCCACGGTGCGGTACTGCACGTCGATGATCAGGAGTGCCGGGCGAGTTCCGATGCCTCCGGAGCGTCCGAAGCCTGCAGCGCGGTACGCCCGCTGCTCTTCTTCGCTGATGATGCCATCCCAGGGCCGCTTGCTCATGGCCTTTCTCCGTCAGTATTCAGTGCAGGCTTGCGCCTGCCGATCGCGGAGAATGTCCCGCATGCACCGGTTTGTCAAAACGCGCCAGCGCGACCGCGACCCTTCTTCACCTCGCTGCGCTGCCGCTTGCCCTCGAGCCTGCGCTCGACCGATCCGCGCGTCGGACGGGTGGCGCGACGAGCACGGCGCACGATCATCACGCTGCGCACGAGCGCGGCAACCCGCTCGAAGGCTTCGTCCAGGTTGCGCTCACGACTGCGGTGCTCCTGCGACTTGATCACGAGCACGCCATCGGCGGTAATCCGCCCGTCGCCGCAGGCGAGCAACCGCCGCTTGAGCGTGTCGGAGAGCGACGATGCCTGGATGTCAAAACGCAGGTGAACGGCACTCGACACCTTGTTGACGTTCTGGCCGCCCGCGCCCTGGGCACGCACGCCTACCGTCTCGATCTCCGAGAAGGGGATGCTGACCGCGGCCGATACCTGCAATGCGCCTGCCATGAGAGTCTGCGGTGGGGGTCTGCGGTGGGGGTTTGCGGCGTGCTTGTGCGGTGCGCGTCTGCGCCAGAAGACCGCGCACCGTGGCTGCGACGAGCGGCGGCTAGCGACCGCCCCAGACTTCAGCCGCCACTTCGACCACGAGCTCGAGCTTGCGCCGCTGATCATCCTCGCTGAGCCGGTTGCCGTGATGCGTGCTCGAGAACCCGCACTGCGGCGACAGGCACAGGTCGTCAATCGGCACGTACTGCGCTGCCTCGTCGATGCGCCGCTTCAGTTCATCCTTCGATTCGAGCGTGGGCCGCTTGCTGCTCACCAGCCCGAGCACCACCTTCTTGCCACGCGGCACGAAACGCAGCGGCTCAAACCCGCCCGAACGCTCATCGTCGTACTCGAGGAAGAACGCGTCGACCTCGGTGCCGGCAAAGATGATCTCGGCCACCGGATCGTATCCACCACTGGCGATGAACGTGCTCTTGAAATTGCCGCGGCAAGTGTGCATCGACACCACCATGTCGGCCGGCCGATCGCGCAGCGCGGCATTCACCGCCGCGGTGTAGGCACGCTGCAGGGCATCGGGCTCATCGCCGGCCTCGCGCAGATTGGCGCGGATCTTCTCGTCGCAGAGCATCGAGACACTGGTGTCGTCGATCTGCAGGTAGCGACAGCCCGCTGCATGCAGGTCGGCGATCTCGGCACGGTATCCGGCCGTCAGATCCGCCCAGAATTGGGCGATATCGGGGTAGGTGCCGGCGAGTGCCTTGCGATCACTGCGCAGGTGCAGCATCGCGGGCGAGGGCATGCAGAACTTGGCGGTCCGCGTGGTGCGCGCCGCCACGAAGGCAAAGTGATCGACCATGATCGGTCGGGTGCGCCGCAAGGGGGCAACCACCTTCATGAAAGGCGGCTGCTCATCGGCGTTCTGGAAGCCCTTGGCATAACCGGGCTGCGTGAGCTCGACACCGGCAAAACCGCTGAGGAAATCCACATGCCACCAGTCGCGACGAAACTCGCCATCGGTGATCGACTGCAGGCCAACGGCCTCCTGGGTGCGGATGGCCGATTCGATGCAACGATCTTCCACCGCACGCAGGGCAGCGGCATCGATCTCGCCCCTGCGGGCGCGGGCACGCGCTTCATGCAGTTCGGCAGGCCGCAGCAGGCTGCCGACGTGATCAGCGCGGAAGGGTCCTCGTTGGCTCATGGTGTCATCCTCTCCTGGTGTCTCGGGCGCGGGCGCAGGCACGACTGCGGGCGGCGGATTGTGACACAGGGCACCTGCCCTGCAGCCTGCCTGAGGACAAGCCACTCCAACCCCAGGCACCGCAAGACAGGACCGGCCTCAACTCGCCACGCTCTGCTCGATGCGCCCGAATCCGCCCGAATCCGACTGAGCATGCCGCAGGACAGGTCAGGCTCAGGCCAGCTCGCGCACGACCTCCAGGGCGAGCGCGCGCTCCTCGGCACTACCCGAAATCTCGATGATCGGCTCATCCAGTCCGATCGAGAGGTAATCAGCCAGCCGCTTGCGACACTCGGCCGGTGTACCCGCCACCGCAAAGGCCTGGGCAGCCTCATCGGGAAGCAGGCCGGCAGCCCCTTCGAGATCGCGCCGGGCGAGGGCCGCGATGATGGCTGCATGATCGATCGGCAGGCCCGATGAACGGATGTTCTCGGCGTGTCCCTTGCTGCGAAAGAGAAAGGCAAGCTTTCGCAGCATCGCGGCACGCGCACTGACCCCGTCGGCCGACACCGAGAAATTGATGAACGAGGCCTTGCGCACCGCACCGGGCGCGCGACCGGCGGCGCTCGCCCCGGCTTCGGCGTGCGACAGGCACACCTTGCAGGAAGCCAGCGTGAGACCCGCCGAGAGCAGCACGCCATCGCCCACGGCACCGGCCAGTTGCAGCACCTTGGGGCCGGTGGAGGCTACGTACAGGGGCAGGGTTGCCGCCGGATCGAAGGCCATGCGCGCCCCGCGCAACTGGTTCACCTCACCTTCGGCCGTCACCGACTCGCCGGCCCAGAGACTGCGAAGCGCATGCACGTACTCGCGCATCGCCGTCACCGGCCGCGTGGCCTCGATACCCGACTCGGCAAGATTGAGCAGATTGCCCACCGACACGGCCAGGGCAACCCGGTCACCCGCCAGCTCGGCGAGCGTGGCCATCGACATCGCGACCGGAAGCGGCGGCCACAGATACGGCGTGATGGCGGTAGGCACGAGGCGGATGCGGGTAGTCACCGCAGCGGCTGCCGCCGCCCACACGAAGGCCTCGCGATAGCCCATGTGCTGGGCAAACCAGAGGCTTTCGGCACCCGCTGCCTCGGCCGCTCGCGCAACCTCGATCATCTCGGCGCTCGAACTGAATCCGTCGAAGAAGACACCAACCTTCATGGCTTGTCCTGTGAGTGATGGGTGGGCATCAGGGTCGGCACACGGCCGCTGGCCCGAGGTCAGAGGGACGCCACGACCGCGTCATGCGCAACGACCGGAGTCGAGAGCATGCCGACATCGAAAGCGTAACGGTTCATCGCAACCACGAAAGGCCTGGAGATTGCCACATCGTAAAAGGGAAGATCGCGCACGACCAGCGTATCGATGAGGCTCGCCTCCAGAGGCGGAAAGAGCCCTTCGACGGCGCGCGCGGCAAGCGCTCGGTCGCGCTTGAGTGCCACATGGGTATCGACCATGGCATCCCGTACCGCACGCACCACCTCGGGTCGCTCGAGCACCATGCGCTCGGTGGTGGCAATGGCCGGCATCGTGTACGAGAAGGCGGCGGCCGGGCCATCGCCACGACGCACGTCGATCACGAGGCTGCCGATACCCTCGCGGACCACCAGTTCGGCCCCCATGCCGTTGGCAAAGAAGCCATCGATCTCGCCACGCCGCAAGGCCTCGGCTGCGGCCACGCCGAAGTTCACGCCCGGCCCCAGCGCGCCAGGCGGGACCATGATGTCGATACCCTCGGCAGCGGGATCGAACCCGGCTTCGATCAGGAGGCGGCGCAGGGCAGCCCCCACAAACGGCACCGCGGCAATGCGACGACCCCGCAGCGCCCCCAGGTCACCCCGTGCAATGCCCAGGTCGGCGCGCATCACCAGAAACCAGTAGGTGCCCTGCGACTGCGCGCAGACCAGTCGCGCGCCCTGCCAGTCGGCAAAGGCAAGAAGCGGCGCGTGTGCAGACGCACCGATGAAGTCCACGGTGCCCTCCCGCAGCGCCTGCATGCAGGCCGGCAAGGGCGAGATGTGCTCCACGCTCATCGGCACGCCGCGTGCCGCGAATGCCCCGAGGCGCGCTGCCGCAATGGCCGGAAAGTACGAATTCGATACCAGGTCGGGGACGGCGATGCGCATTCAGGACTCCTCGGTCCACTGTTCACGCCGCGCTCGAAAGGCAGGCAGCAGCACGGCCACCAGCAGGAGCGCGGACACCACCAGGAACGACAGGCTGATCGGGCGCGTCAGGAACACGCTGGCATCACCCCCGGTGAGCATCAGGGATCGCCTGAAATTCTCCTCGAGGAGCGGGCCGAGGATGAAGCCGAGAAGCAGTGGGGCAGGCTCGCACTCGAGCTTGCGAAGGCCGTAGCCGAAGACCCCGAAGAAGGCCATCAGCACGACATCGCTCAGACGGTTGTCGAGGCTGTAGACACCGATGCCGCACAGGACGATGACCGCCGGGAAAAGAAACCGGTAGGGCACTTCCAGCAATTTCACCCAGATCCAGATGAGCGGCAGGTTGAGCACGACGAGCATGAAGTTGCCGATCCACATGCTCGCCACCAGACCCCAGAAGAGGTCGGGTTGCTTCTGGATGATCTGCGGCCCGGGCTGGATGCCATGCACCATCATCGCGCCGACCATCAACGCCATCACGGCATTGGGCGGAATGCCCAGTGACAGCATGGGAATGAAACAGGCCTGCGCGCCAGCGTTGTTGGCTGCCTCGGGTGCCGCCACCCCTTCGACGGCCCCGCGACCGAATCGTGACGGATCACGCGCCAGTTTCTTCTCGAGGCTGTAGGCCGCAAACGAGGGAATGGTCGAGCCCCCACCGGGCAGGATTCCGAGGAAACTGCCCAGCAGCGTGCCCCGGATCGCAGCCGGGGTTGCCTCGCGAAAATCGCGCCGTGTCGGCCACAGGCGATTGATGGCAACACGCGTGCGATTGCCCTCGGCCCCGGTCTCGAGGTTGATCATGATTTCGGCCAGACCGAAGAGGCCCATCGAGAGCGGCACGAAACCGATGCCGTCAAAGAGGGTATCCAGACCGAAGGTGAAGCGCTGCTCGCTCGTGCTCACATCGGTGCCGATCAGCCCGAGGAAGATGCCGAGGAGAATCATCGCAACGGCCTTCAGCACCGACCCGTGTGCGAGCACCACGGCCGCCACGAGACCGAGCACCATCACCGCCACGTAGTCGGGCGACTGGAACTTCAGGGCTACCGAAGCAATCGCCGGTCCGGCCCAGGCGATGAGAAAGGTGGTGACGGTGCCGGCAAAGAGTGAGGCCAGTGCTGCGATCGCAAGCGCCGCCCCGGCCCGCCCCTGTCGCGCCATCGCGTACCCGTCGAGGCAGGTGACGACCGAACTCGATTCACCCGGCAGGTTGACGAGAATGGCGGTGGTCGACCCCCCGTACTGCGAGCCGTAGAACACCCCGGCCATCATGATGAGGGCGCCAGTCGGATCGAGCCAGAAGGTCACCGGCATCAGCATCGCGACGGTAGCCGTCGGACCCAGACCGGGCAGGACACCGATCAACGTCCCGAGCACGCAACCGACCAGGCACAGGCCGAGATTGGCCGGGGTCATCGCCACCGCAAGACCATGCAGGATGTTGCCGAAGAGAAAGTCCATCGGTGGCCCGGTCTCTAGCGATCGAATCGAGGCAGCGCCGGCACGGGCAGGCCCAGACCGGTAATGAAGATGAGGACGACGGCGACGGCAAGCACCAGCGCGGCAATCGCGGTTTCACGGCGTCGGGCGCCGGGCGTGGCGGCACTGGCGATGACCACCGCGGCAATCACCGCAACCACCAGACCCAGGCGCTCGAGCGCAGCAGCGAAAGCGAGCACCGCCAGGGTCACGACCAGCAACGGTCGCCAGGCCACGCCGGCCGGTCGCACCCCGGGCCGGCGCAAGCCGCTGAGGGCTATGACGCCCCCGAGGACAAGCAGGCTCAGACAGAGCAGACGCGGCACATGGCCCGGGCCCATCTCGGCTGCATCACCGATCTCGAGCGAACGCCCGGCCCAGAGGCCTGCCAGACCCACCACGACACACAAGGCTCCGCTGAGGGTGTCGTGGTTGAGGCGTGAGCGCGCCGCAGACGACGCAGGCGATGGGTTGTCCGGACTCACTTCTGCCGGGTCTTCACCAGCCCTGCTTCCAGGAACACCGGATACATGGCCGCATCCTCGGCCGCCAGACGCCGCGCCGTATCGGCACGACCCAGCGGCGAGACGATGAAGCCGGCCGTGCGCGCCTTGGCCTTGAACTCGGGGTCGTTCATGGTCTCGAGCAGTCGCGATTCGAGGATCGCGAGCCGATCGGCCGGAATGCCACGCGGGCCGATGATGACGCGCCAGGTCCCTGCCACGAAATCGATGCCCTGCTCGCGGAAGGTCGGTACATCGGGGGCGAGGAAGTGCCGCTGCGTGGCCGCAACCCCGAGCATCTGGACCGTGCCTGCCTGCTGGTGCTGCAACACGTCAGGCACACCCACCGTCACCGTATCGAGTTCACCGGCCAGCAGCGCCTGAACGGTCGGTGCATAACCCGCGTAGGGCACCTTGACGACACGCACACCGAGCGCCTTTTCGAGGAGCGACACCGTCACATGAGACGTGCCACCCGGCTGGTCATTGCCATTGCGAAGGCGGCCGGGGGAAGCCTTGGCGGCGGCGACGAAGTCGGCCACCGTCTTGAACCCGGTCTTCGCGTTGGCGGTGAGCGCCGAGGGGTCATCGCCGAAGAAGGCAATGAGGTCGAAGTCGCTGAGGGCGTTGGCCGCCGGATTGTTGTACTGGGCAAAGAGCGCACCCGTAGCCAGCATGGCGAGGGTGTAGCCATCGGGCTTTGACTGCGCCACTTCCTTCAGACCCACCGTGCCACCGGCACCGGGCTTGTTGACGACCACGACCGGAACACCCATGCGCCGCGTGGCACCATCGGCCAGCAGACGCATCGCGATGTCGCTGCCACCGCCGGCAGGCCAGGGCACGACCAGACTCACCGGCTGTGACGGAAAGGCCTGAGCAGCCACGAGCGAAGGCAAGAACGCAGCACCCGCCACTGCGCCCAGGGCAAGGCCACCGCGGGCGAGCGAGCCCAGGGAAGCGAGCACATCACGAAAGCCGGCAGATCGAATCATGGACATCTCCTGAAATGAATGGGTCGTACTCCGGCCGTCAGGCAGCCGCGTATTCGCGAATCACGGCCAGCGAGTCGGCCCGTTCGTGCGCCTCGCCCACGAGCAGCAGCACGGCCTCCTCGATCCCTGCGGCAAAGTAACGCTCGAGCTGCTGGGCGCACTGGGCCCGGGTGCCCGTGACCGTGAAGGCCTCCACTGCCTCGTCGGGAACGAGCCGCGTGGCCTCGTCGATATCACGACGGCCGATGGCTTCGATGATGGCCTGCTGATCGACCGGAATGCCCGAATGCGCGATGGCCTCGTCGAGATAGCGGTTGCGCATCACGAACGCGAGCTTGCGACGCGACTTCTCGAAGGCACTCCGCGGGTCGGTATCGGAAGCCATGAAGAACACGTAGGCGGCCCGACGGACATCAGCCGTGTCACGCCCACCCTCGCCCGCGCCTGCACTCACGAACGCGAGTGATTCGCGCACATAGTCGGCCGACAGCCCTGCCGAAAGAACGACCCCATCAGCCAGACGCCCGGCCAGGCGCAGGTTCTGCTCCTTCATCGGCGCGAGGTAGATCGGTATGGGCTCCGGCGGGCGAAACATCATGCGGGCGCCGGCGAGCTTGTGCAGCATCGCCTCGGGCATTGTCACCGGTTCACCGGTCCACAGCCCGCGCAAGGCTTGCAGGTACTCGCGGTTCGCCGTGAGCGGCTTGGCCATCGTGACACCGGCCTCGGCCAGAAAGAGCGGGTTGCCCACCCCGATCGCGATGCCGACGCGACCCGGGGCGGCCTCGGCCAGTGTGGCCATCGCCATCGCCAGCGGCACCGGGTTGCGCAGGTACGGGCTGATGGCTGTCGGCACGATCTTCACCCGGCTGGTGTTGAGGGCAAACGCCATGCAGGAGCCGAGCGAATCGCGATAGCCCAGATGCTCGGCCATCCACAGACTGGACGCGCCCGCCGCCTCGGCTTCGCGGGCAATGAGAAGAGACTCCGACAGGGACGCAAAACCGTCGAAGCTGATGCCAATGGTAGGTTTCATGAATGGAATGAAGTGCGATGCGCTGAGGCCCTGAGAACCGGGCGGGAGGGTGTGAACGGTAGCACGGACGCTCCCCGTATAATCGAGCGCCCCGACACAATTGCGCAAGCGGCGTGAAGACGTGTCGGGTCGATCGCACCGGGGCTGGCCGTGCATGGCGCACCGAAGACCAGACCCCCGTCACGGAACGGAGACATCCATGGATATCGGCATCAATCTGGCGACCAGCGCCGACTCCTGGAAAGTGGTGAAGCGCGCCGAAGAACTGGGGTACTCGCGTGCCTGGTTCTACGATACGCAACTGCTCAACGCCGACATGTTCGTCGGCATGGCCGCGGCCGCGATGCAGACCTCGAAGATTCGCCTTGCCACGGGCGTGCTCATCCCGTCCAATCGCATCGCGCCGGTAGCCGCCAGTGCACTGGCCTCGATCAACGCGCTTGCACCGGGGCGCGTCGATTTCGGCGTCTCGACCGGATTCACCGCACGACGCACGCTCGGCCTCGGCCCGGTCAAGCTTGCCGACATGAAGGAATATATCCGCGTCGTGCGCGGGCTTCTCGCCGGCGAGACGCTCGAGTGGACCTTCGAGGAAAAGCAGCGAAAGATCCGCTTTCTCAATCCCGAAATCGGCGTCATCAACATCGATGATCCGATTCCGCTGCACATCTCCGCGCTAGGGCCCAAGGGGCGGCAACTCACGGCCGAACTGGGTGCCGGCTGGATGTACACCGCAGCCAACATTCCCACCGCCTCGGCCGCGGTGAGCGAGATGAAGGATGCCTGGCGCGCAGCCGGTCACGACCCGGCTGCCATGACCGCCACGGCCATTGCCGGGGGCTGCGTGCTCGCCGAGGGCGAAGCACTCGACAGCCCGCGGGTGAAGGCGCAGGCAGGCCCGCACGCCACGATCGCCCTGCACAACCTGGTCGAACTGGCCGAATTCGGCGACATGGGACGCCCCGTGCCCCCGCAGATGGTGCCGCTGGTGGAGCGCTATCGCGAGATCTACCTGAAATACGAACCGGCCGACGCGCGTTACCTCTCCAACCACCGCGGGCACCTGATGTTCCTGCGGCCCGAGGAAGAGGCGCTCTGCACGCCGCAACTGATTGCCTCGACCACACTCACGGCCACCCGACCCGAATTGCAGGACCGGCTGCGCGCGCTGCGTGACGCAGGCTACAACCACTTCTCGATCAACATCCGCCACCGGCATCCGCAGATGCTCGAGGATTGGGCCGAGGTATTCGCCGGGGTCTGAGAGAGCGTTCGATCAATCCTCTGAGGCGCAGGCCCCGGGCAGCCGTTCGTGCCCGGCTCAGACGACCTTGTCGGCGCGCAGCACTGCCACTTCCTCGTCGGTGAAACCGAAATCGCGCAGCACCAGATCGGTGTGCTCGCCCAATGCGGGCGGCCATGCCGGATCGATCTCGCGCGCCCCGTCGATGCGCACCGAACGATGCATCATCGTCTGTTCGCCATACTGCGGGTGCGACATGCGGTGAAAGAGTTGCAGATGCTCCACCTCGGGGTCCTTCATCGCCTCGGGCACCGAATTGACGCCCGCCGCCGGCACATCGGCAGCGGCGAGGCGCTCGATCCACTCGGCACTCGAACGCCGGGCGAATACCGGCCGCAACTCCTCGACCAGGGCGCGATAGTTGCGCACCCGCGAGCGACGGTCGCAGAAACGAGGGTCGGTGTTGAGGTCACCGCGTTCCACCGCCGACAGGAGGGCAATCCAGAACTTCTCGATCGAGGAGACATGGATGGCGACCAGTCGTTCGTCGGCACACTCGAAGGCAAAGGACAGCGAGACCGCCGAGCGTGACTCGGGCCCCATCACGATGCCGGCCTGCGTATAGGCCGTGAAGAAGTCGGGAATCAGCGACATCGTGGCCTCGACCATCGTGACCTCGACATGCGCGCCTTGCCCGGTGCGTGATCGCTCGAAGAGGGCCCCCAGGATGCCCGTGCTCGCCTGCATGCCGGTCATCTGATCGGAGATAGTCGGCCCGAGCACGCGCGGATCGGCCGGATCGACCAGCAGGCTGAGAAGGCCCGACACCGCCTGCCCGACGGCGTCGTAGGCCGGGCGCTCGCGATAGGGCCCGTCACCGGCAAAGCCGGCAATCGAGCAGTAGATGAGTTGTGGTGCCGCAGCGCGCAGGCTGGCCGAATCGAGACCCAGTCGCGCCATGACGCCGGGTCGAAAGTTCTCGAGCACGACATCGGCCCGGGCAGCCAGCCGCCGGAACGTGGCCCGGCCAGCGGGCGAGGTGACATCGAGCGAGAGGCTGCGCTTGTTGCGGTTGAACGCGCAGAAGTTGTGACTGTAGCCACGCGCCGTGTCACCGACGCCGAACTGGCGAAACGGATCACCGATGCCGGGCCGTTCGACCTTGATGACTTCGGCGCCGAGATCGGCCAGTTGCAGGCCCGCGAAGGGCCCTGCAATGAACTGGCCGAGTTCGAGAACGCGGATACCGCTGAGGGGCTTTGACATGGGGGCGCAGGCGACAGGGGTTGGTGCAGCACGCAGACTGCGGCAGAAAGAGCTGACCGGTCGACTTCAGCGACCCGATTCGCCGACCGAGTTCAGCGGCCGGCGACACGCGTGACCCGCACGAGCCGTCCGGGCAAGGCCCCACCGCAAGGACAGATGTCACGCCGGGATTATATGCGAGGCCGGCATGGGCTCCGGCCTCGCACCCTCGTGCAAGTGGAGATTGGAATCACGCGGCATGAGTGGGTTACTCTTGCAGGGTTTGTCGTGAGATGCCCCCCTCGAGAGGGCGTCCTGGCCCACGGCATCGATGGCATCAAGGCGGAGCAGCAGATTGATTTCAGCAGGCATCATGCGGGTTCGCGGGCCCGACCCTCACCGGGCCCGGACAGCGCCTGCGCGTGCGTACCCGACCCCTTCCTGCGGCATGGCGGCACGGGTACGCGCCTGGCTCGTGGTCGCAAGCCTGTGCTTCGCCGGCCCGACGCTCGCGCAGAGCCCGACGGCAACAACGCCGATCGACTGGAACACCACCGCGCGACTGCTCGCCGGCATGAAGGTCGACGGCGATGGGCGTACCGGCGCGCTGGCTGCCCGGGCGAGTCTGCGTGAGCACCAGGGGGCGATGAACGAGGTCTGGCAAGCCTTTGCCAACCGGCGGCTGGCGCCGATGCGACGATTTGCGCAGACCGAACTCTCGCCGCTGCCCGCGGCCAAGGGTCCGGTCTACTACCCGTTCAGCGGGCCCGATGCGCTGCACGCCCTCGCCCTCTTCCCGGACGCGCGCGAATTCCTGCTGACCGGCCTGGAGCCTTCAGGTCGTCTGCCCGACCTCGAGCCGATGGACGAGCCAACCCTGCGCGCGAGCCTCGCCCTGTTGCGGCGCTCGATCAGCAGCGTGCTGTCATGGAGCTTCTTTCGTACCAATGACATGAAGGTTGATCTGAGGCGCAATCGGCTCGAGGGTGTCGCGCCGATCCTGCTTGCATTCACGGCGCGCTACGGCTTCGAGGTCACCGCGCTCGAGCCTTTCGTCCTCGGCAGCGGCTCGCCGGTGGGCGCGGCACCCGTCACTGGCCAGGCTGCAGGCACCGGGATGGCCGCGAGCAGCACCGGGTCGGGAATGACCCCGACCGAAGCCGCTCACGCGGTCCCCAGCCCGCTTGCGGGACTGCGCCTGCGTTTCCGACTCCCAGGCGAAACCGCGGAGCGCAGCATCGCTTACGTGCCAACCGACCTGAGCAATGCGGGCCTTGATGCGCGCCCGGAGTACATCCAGTGGGTGAAGGCCGCCCGCCCTGCGGCCACGATGCTCAAGTCGGCCTCGTACCTGCTGCACCGCGGAAGCTTCTCCCGGGTACGCGGCCTCATCCTCGAGCAGACAGCCCTCGTCGTGCAGGACGACTCGGGCATTCCCTGGCAGCACTTCGCCACCGACCGGTGGACGCCTCACCTCTACGGACACTACACGCACCCGATCAAGCTCTTCGCCAACCGGGCCCAGGCAGACCTGAGGAGCGCCTACGCAAAAGCAAGCCCGTCTCCCCTGCCCTTCGCCTACGGCTACAACTTCCAGGACGGTGGCAACAACCTGCAGCGCTTCACGCGGCAGGACCGCTGAAACCGACGGCCCGCAGGGTCAGGCCGCCAGGGCCCGGGGCATCGTGAAGGCGGGCATCACCTCGGTGGCAAAGAGTTCGAGCGAGTGCTGCATCTGCGCCTGGGTGAGGCTGCCGAAGGTGAAGGAGCCGATGAAGTGATTGGCACCGAAGCGCGCCAGGTGATCGGCCAGAATGCGTTTCACCGTGGCCGGTGAACCGCACAGGATGCGCCGCTGCTCGACGAACTGGTCGAAGGTGGGCCGGTTGGCAAACTTGGCCCCCTGACCTATCTCGACATAGCGCCGGGTGTAGTTGTCGTTGAAGGTGACCCAGCCAGCACGTGCCTCCTCGAGGGCTCGCGCATCGGTATCAGCCAGGTAGACGTGCGTGGTAATCGCGCACTCAGGCTCGGCGACATGGCCATTGAGGCGGCCCGACTCGTGGCGATGGGCCTCGAAGGCCGCCCGCCATGCGCCAACCATCTCCCCCGCATGCTCGAGCGTCGGAGACAGCAGAAGCGAAGTGGCCACATTGCACCCCTGCGCACCCGCCCAGGCCATCGACTCGATGTTGGAGGTGGGGTACCAGATGGGAGGGTAGGGCTGCTGCACCGGACGGAATCGGGTCTTCACATGGTCGTAGTCGTGAAACTCGCCCTGCAAGTCGAGTTCACCCTGGGTGAATCCCATGATCAGAAGCTTGAGCACTTCCTCGAAGCGTGCGCGCGAGTCATCGCGCTGCACACCGAGGCGCTTGCCCTCGTTGGGCGATGAACCGCGGCTGATGCCCAGTTCGAGCCGACCGTGACTCATCTGGTCGAGCATGCACAACTCCTCGAACAGACGCAGCGGGTTGTAGAGCGGCAAGAGCCAGGTGAGCGCGCCGATGCGCAGGCGCCGGGTGCGCTGCGCAACCGCAGAGAGAAAGAGACTCGGCGATGGGGTCGTGGACAGCGACGTGCCATGGTGCTCGGCCAGCAGGTAGGCATGAAACCCCGCCTGGTCGGCGTAGGCGAGGAGATCGAGTCGCTCGTCGTAACCCGTCGCATGACCGCGCCCCGATTCATCAAGCCAGTCGAACAGGGAAAAACGCACAGGGGAAGTGGCTTGCGGCTGCATGGAAAGGCTCCGGCGACTGAAAACAGGTAACCCGATCAGGAATTGTAGGTGATTGCAGCGCAAGCGCATCGACGCACGCGCCGGGGCGCGCGTATCGAGAGCGCCAGGCGCTAGTCGGCCTTCACCCCGGCGGCCTTGATCACCTTCGACCACTGTGCCGCGTCACGGGCGATCTGTGCCGCAAACTCCTCGGGCGAGTTGCCGACCGCCTCGATGCCGTCACGCGCAAGGCGCGCGCGAAACTCGGGGCGCCGCACGATCGCGAGCACATCGGCATTGATCTTGCGGATGATGTCGCGCGGGGTGCCCGCGGGGGCCATGAAACCGTACCAGGCCAGCACCTCGAAACCCGGAATTTCCTCGGCGATGGCAGGAACATCAGGCAGCGCTGCCACCCGATGCGGCCCCGAGATGCCGATGCCGATCAACTTGCCCGACTGAATGAGGCCGATCGAGGCGGTCACCCCGCCAAAGAGCATCGGCACCTGACCCGAGAGCGCATCGGTCAGTGCCTGACCAAATCCCTTGTAAGGCACATGCGTGAGTTCGAGATGACCGGCCGTGCGGATCCACTCCATCGCCAGATGCTGATTGCTGCCGTTGCCCGACGAGGCGTAACTCCACTTGCCCGGCTGTGAGCGCACCAGCGCGAGCCAGGTACGGAAGTCACGCGCCGGCACCGAAGGGTGCACCATGAGTGTGAACGGGCCCTGGGCCACGTTGACGATGGGCGCAAGATCGCGCACCGGGTCATAAGGCAGGCGAATGCCGAGGCTGGGCGAAATCGTGATCGGCGCATCGGCCGCGAAGAGAAGCGTGTAGCCATCGGGCGACGCCTTGGCCACCGCATCGGTTCCGATGGCACCGGCCGCGCCGGTGCGGTTCTCGACCACGACCGGCTGCCCCCAGAGGGTACTCAACTCGCCCGCCATGATCCGACCGTAGACATCCGGTGTGCCACCGGGCGGGTACTGCACGACGACACGGACCGGACGCGATGGAAAGGCACCAGCACCTGTCTGGGCCTCGGCCGGTGAGATGCAGACACCCAGCAAGGCCAGCAGGAGCCGGGTGCACACGATGCGGGTTCGAAGGGGCACGGCAGTCTCCTCGGAAGAACATCCCATCCGCTCGCACGCGATTGTCCGGGCAGGGCTCGGGACGGGCCGCAGATTATGCGACCATTCGACGGACGGACCCTCATCGTCAGCCGACGCGCCCATGACAGGGCGTCGACCCCCGAGACCTGACCGCCCATGCTGCCCATCCGTGTCGTACTGCTCGCGCTGATCACCCTTGTGCAACCGGCACAGGCGCAAAGCCCGCCTGCCTTCCCGGCCAAACCCATCCGGGTGGTAGTGCCCTTCCCGGCCGGCGGCATTTCCGATGTGCTCGCACGAGCGCTGGGCGTGCAACTGGCATCGCGCCTGGGCCAGGCGGTCATCATCGACAACCGTCCGGGTGCCGGCACGACGATTGCCGCCGAGCAGGTTGCCCGCGCTGCACCCGATGGGCACACGCTCCTCATGCAGGACATCGCCACGCACGCGCTCAACGCAACGCTCTATCGCAACCTGGCCTACGACACCCTGCGTGATTTCAGCGCAGTAGCCCTGGTGGCTGCGAGCCCGCTGGTGCTCGTGGTGAGCCCTGACTCGGGCCTGCCTTCGGTCGCGGCACTCACCAACTCGGCCCGGAGCCTGGGCGATCGCATGACCTACGGATCGTCAGGCAATGGCACCCTGCCTCACCTGGTCGGTGAAGCCTTCAAGAGCCAGGCGGGTCTGGCCACCACCCATGTGCCCTACAAGGGTCAGACCGCGCAGCATGTCCTCACCGGCGAAGTCGTCTGGACTTTCTCGGTGATGCCGCCAGCGGTAGCGGCCGTGAAAGGCGGCAAACTGCGCGCACTGGCCATCACCGCCAGCCAGCGGGTCGGTGCACTGCCGGGCGTGCCCACGATGATCGAGGCCGGCATCAGCGGCTTCGAATTCCTGTTACCCAGCGGCCTTCTCGGTCCGGCAGGGATGCCCCGCGCGGTCATCGCACGACTCAACGCCGATGTGGCCGCAGCGCTCGCCACGCCCGAACTGCAGGCAACGCTTGCCACCATCGGTGCCGAGCCCGCCCCGATGACGCCGGAGGCGTTTGGCGCGTTCATCGCGCGTGAAACCGAACGACTCGGCCGCCTGGCCCGGCAATCGGGCACGCAACTCGACTGACCCACCGCCGGTGCACGGCACCTGCCAGGAGACCTTTTGATGGATGCATCGCGACTGCTGACCCGGCATGATCGGTACGATTACCAGCCTCTGCCCGAACGCCCGACATGGGACTGGCCGGAAGGCCGTCGTCTTGCGTTCTGCGTGACCACCAACATCGAGGCCTACGCCTTCGGATCCGGCCTGGGGCCCGACCCGGCGCGTCTCGATGGCGTGCAGACGCAACGCAACTTTGCCTGGCGCGACTACGGCAACCGGATCGGCATCTGGCGCCTGTTCGATCTCGCCGACGAACTGGGCCTGCCGCTTGCGCACAACGTGAACAGCCTCATTTATGAAGTCGCACCCCAGATCATGGCTGCCATCCGCCGCCGCGGCGACGAGTTCATCGGCCATGGCCGCAGCAATGCCGAATCGATCCGGGGGATGTGGGAGGCCGACGAAGCCGAACTCATCGCCCAGGCAAGCACCGCCTTCGCCACTCACGAGGGACGCATGCCCGCCGGGTGGATGGGCCCTGGCGGCATCGAGTCACCCCGCACGCTGGATCTGCTCAAGGAAGCGGGCTACCGCTACGTGATGGACTGGCCCATGGACGACCAGCCGGTGTGGCTGCGTACCCGCTCGGGGCCGATCCTGTGCGTCCCCTATCCGATCGAACTCAACGACATCGGCACCAATGTACTGCGCCATGAAAGTGCAGAGACTTTTGCCGACATGATCGTGTGCCAGTTCGAGGAGATGGTGCGCCAATGCGAGCGCTCACCGCTCGTGATGAACGTGTCACTGCATCCCTTCATCGTCGGGCAGCCCTTCAGGCTGTGGCGCCTCCGCCAGGCCCTGGAACACTGCCGCAACCACGCCTTGCGCGAACGTGTGTGGTGGACCCGACCCGGTGACATTGCCACGTTCTGCGAATCGCTGCCGGCCGGTACCGTGGCAGGCAGTGCACCGACTACTGCGGATCGATCCTGAGTTCGCGCACGAGATTGCCCCAGCGCGCACGATGAACCGCAATGTACTGGTCCAGATCGCGCGCACTCATGCCCGGCTCGGGGTAGATGCCCAGAGACTGCAGCCGCAGGGTGATGTCGGGCGCCGACACGATGCGATCGAACTCGCGATTGAGCCGCTCGATGATCTCCGGGCGGGTACCGCTCGGCGCGAGGATCGAGAACCACCCGACATGGTCGAATCCCGGATACGTCTCGGCGAGGGTCGGAACACCATCGAGTTCGGGCAGGCGTCGTACCCCGGTGACCGCCAGCGGGACAAGGCGTCCACCCCGGATGGCAGCCATCACCGCCGGGATACCCTGAAGGCTGAACTGAGTGCGGCCGGTCATCACGTCCTGCAAACCCATGGCGCCATTGTTGGGGACGTTGATCATGGTGGCGCCGGCGCGCAGCGCGAAGAGTTCGGCAATCATGCCGGGCAGCGAGCGGGGACCCGGACTGGTGTAGGCAACACGCGAAGGCTCGCTGCGGGCAAGGGCTGCCAGTTCACTCACGCTGCGCAGACGTGCCTCGGGATTGGCCACCATGATGAAAGGGCTCATCCCCACCATCGCCACCCCGACCAGGTCGCGCTCCGGCTGGTAGCCGATGGCCTTGTAGGTGAACTGGTTGACGACGATGGCACCGGCGGTGCCGAAAAGCAGCGTGTAGCCATCAGGGGCTGCGCGTGCCACAACCTGCGCTCCCATGGCACCATCGCCCCCACCACGGTTCTCGACCAGCACCTGCTGACCCAGGCTGGCCGAGAGTCGTTCGGTCAGCAGGCGGGCAATCACATCGGGCGAAGACCCCGGGTTCTGGCCGACCACCAGGCGTACCGGCCGCAGCGGCCAGGACTGGGCAGTCGCCGATTCGAGGGTGGCGACGCCAGCGATGGCAAGAAGGCAGCACACCACTGGCGAACCGCACAGGGGCGAGGACGATGCCCTTGCAGACAAAAGAGGCAGCGCTGCGGTCACCGACCGGACAGCCCAGAGGCAGTGTTCTACAAGGCGAGTCATTTGGAGCATCCGTTTTCCCGACGAGGCACCCGGCAGCAGGCGCAAGCCCACGCCAAGTGTGCCATTCTCACCGATTCGGGTAAGCGGGTGGCCTTCGGGGCGCCCGCGTCCCGCCGGATCGGTCCAGTCGCCATCGATCGAAAGGGACGATCATGTGGTCGAGTCTGAGCACGCGACTGAAGGGCCGCGCCGACAGCGAACATGTGCAGGTCCTCATCCGGATCGTCATCGTCGCCCTGATCGCGCTGTACTTCTGGCTTTTGCAGAAGGTCTTGCCGGACGAATCCGCCCTGATCGAGACGACCTTCACCATCCTGACGGTCTCGATCACTGCCTCGGTGATGCTGTTGGTGTGGCTCCTGCTGTCGCCTGCGATCAATCCGATTCGGAGAGTTGCAGGCGCAGTACATGACAACGTGGCGCTCACTGCGTGTCTGATTGCGTGCGGTGAGCTGGCCGCACCCTGCTATGGCCTCTACCTCTGGGTCACCCTGGGCTATGGCTTTCGCTACGGGCCGGCGTACATGCAGGTATCACAGACTCTGAGCGTGGTGGGGTTCGCCATCGTGTGGATGGTCTCACCGTTCTGGCGAGACAACGGACTCCTCACCGGCTCGTTGATGGTGACGCTGCTGGTCGTACCCTCCTACGCCCTCAGCCTCATCCGCATGCTGCACGCCGCCAAGGCCCGTGCGGAAGAGAACAGCCGCGCCAAGAGCGATTTCGTAGCACTCGTGTCGCACGAATTCCGCACGCCTCTCAACGGCATCATCGGCCACGCACAGCTGCTGGAGACAACGCAACTGACCGAAGAGCAGTCTCTCTACCTGCGCAACCTGCAAGGATCGACCGCCGGCCTGCTCGACCTCGTGGAGAGTGTGCTTGACATCTCGCGCATCGAGTCAGGCGAGTACATGCCGCAAAACACCGACATATTCCTGTCGGAACTGGTCCTGAACTGCCTGACCACCGTGGACGTGCAGGCGAGGAATCGCGGTCTGCGACTGAGCGCGCACATCGATCCGGCAATACCCGAGGCGATCAGGCTGGACGTCAAGGCGGTTCGCGAGATCCTGCTCAACCTGCTGGGCAATGCAGCCAAGTTCACCGACGCGGGATCCATCGAACTCCTCGTTGTCGGCAGTCATGCCGAGGACGCGAACTTTCGCCTGACATTCAGCGTTCGGGACTCGGGCATCGGCATTGCCCAGGAGCACTTCACCCGGGTGTTCGAGCGCTTTACCCAGGTCCGCAGCGGCTCGGCGCGACCCGCGACCGGGGCCGGACTGGGCACCACCATCGCCCGGGACCTCGCACGCCGGATAGGCGGCGATATCTGGCTGGAGAGCGCGCCAGGTCGCGGCAGCACCTTCCATCTGGAAATTCCGGTACAAGGCCGCTTGAAACCGCGAACAACGCCAGCACGTCCCGGGCAGATTCTCCTGATCGGCGTGTCGGGAACGGAGGCAGACCGCCTCGTCGCAGACCTGGGACTGCTGGGATACCGCAGCGAAGTCATCGAGACGGTGACGGCGGCCCTGGACCGATTGCGGGCAGGATCGACGCATCACGACTGGATCGTCGTCGCCGAATCGGTCGGCAAGCTCGCTGCCCGGCAGATCGCATCGACCCTCGCGACGACCTTGCCCTCCAGCCTGGAGAATGCCCGACTGCTCGCGTTGACGGGTGCCTGGGCGCTGCAGCCAGCACTGATCCAGGCCGGGTACCGCTCATCGTTGCCCGCCCGCTTCACACCCGGCACTCTGGCGGCATTGCTCGGCGAACCGCTGAGCCCGACACGCAGCCGAACCGCTCCGGCCTCGCCTCCCGGTGCCAGCGTCGATGCCCGTACCGGTGCTGGCCCCAGCGCACTCGAGCATGCAAAGGCGATGCTCGCACCCATGCAATTCATCCGGGTGCTGCTGGTCGACGACAACCAGGTGAACCGGCTGATGATGTCGACATGGCTGGAAAAACTGGGCATCGAACATCAGGTCGCCAGCAGTGGGTACGAATTTCTGGACATGGCTGCGGATGGTTCGTTTGACCTGTTTCTGATCGACCATCAGATGCCAGACCTCGACGGTATCGAAGCACTGAACCTTTTCCGATCGGCCGCGACCGGGCCGATCGTTCCAGCCGTGCTGATTTCAGCCGATGTGCAACAGGAAACGGTCGCACGAGCCCTGCGTGCCGGATTTGCCGATGTCATTTCCAAACCGCTGCGGCTCGAACGCCTGGTACCCACCCTGCTCCAGGCCTTCGATCCAGCCGGTCCTGATGCGAAAGTCCGAGACCATGGCGGCCTCCAGGGGTCTGCGAACGCCAGGCAGACGCTTGAAAGGACGCCAGAGGCCTCCGGCGATACGCTCATCGATCGCACACAGATCGTGGCGGCCACCGCGCTTGATCCTGCCGACGCCGGCGCTTTCGTGCGGAGACTGCGCCAAGCCTACGCGGAAGATGCGAAACGGGTCTTCGCGCGAATGCGTCTCGCACTCGGCGCAAGCGACTGGCCGTCCATCTGGGATGCCGCACACGCACTCAAGGGCAACAGTGCCAATGTGGGGGCCACCGTGGCCGCTCTCTGCTGCGAGCGGCTGGAGGCGATGACCCCTGAGGAACTCCGGTCGGACGGCTCAGACCGTATCAACGAACTCGAAAGCGTCGTGACTCGCAGCGTCGAGCAGATCGAGATCCGCCATGAGGGGAAGCCCTAGGCGAGGGCTGCAGCCTGTGCATCCGTCGACGTGGCACGGACGTTTCGCTGGCCACTCCACATCTTCGTCTGCAATTCCAGATAGCTGCGCATCATCTTCAGATCACGCTCCTCGAGCTCGAGTACTGCATCACACCAGACATCAACGACCTCATCGAGTTCACGCCGGGTGATCGGCTCGACGATGCCGCGTACCTTCTGCATGGCGATGGCCGTGTTGTGATGTCGCGAATGACGACGGATGAATTCGTAGACTGCCTTCTCGCCTTCTCCTCGCGAGAACAGGGCGTCGATCAGGCCCATCTCGTGCAATTCGGTTGCGCTGTAACGATCGCCCGACATGATCATTCGCATCGCCTTCGAATGCCCGATACGCCGCTTGAGGATCGAGTAGGCACCCATACCCGGAAAGAGACTGAAACTCACTTCGGGAAAACAGAACTGCGCCTCGCGGTCCGCCAGGATGACGGATGAGGAGATCGCATTCTCGAAGCCACCACCAAAGGCACGACCTTCCACGACGGAAATCGTGGTGAGGGGCAGTCCCAGGTTCTGCAGTCGGTTCCACTGGGCATCGATGCAGGCAGCGGCATAGACCCTCAGCGATACCCGATCACGACGGGCCTGGAGTTCGAGAAAGGCAGCAAGATCACCGCCCAGATTGAAGACGCCGGGAATCGCCGACCCGTAGACGACGTAGCGCACCCGGAACGGATCACCGTTCGCCAGCGCGACGCCACCGGATGCCTGCAGCGAGGCGTCGTGATGACGCATCTCGCGCATCATTTCGAGGGAATAGCAGGGTCGACCGCGCGGCTTCATGCGCTGCCAGACCACGCCATTGGTGGGGTCGGTACTGACATCGAGCAACTGGTAATCCGGAAGGGAGCAGATGGATTCACGCACCATGATGGGGCCTCTTTTTCTGATGATGTTGTTGGTGTTATGTCATCGAGACGGCCGATGCGATCGGGCCACCGGCCATCGCGCCTGTCCGCCGATCGGGTAGCCAGGCGGGCGAGCATGTGACAAATGTCTCATGCGACCGACGAATAACCCGCGCCTGAGGCAAGGCATCCACCGTGATCTGTGCGAAATGCCACACTGCGCACACGATTGCCGATGCAGGCAACCGCGTGTTGAGTGGCACCTTGTCGCACAGCCCTTCAGACCGCGATCAAACGCTCCAGGTCAGCGAGGTCTTGCACGGAGGGGATATCGTCCCGGGCCTCGAAGCGGGCGATCACCGGATCGGCCGCCGTGATGCCCATGAGCCGCGCGGTCCCCTTGAGGCGATGCAGCCACGCGCGCGTCGCCGCGACATCGCCCGCTTCGAGCGCGGCATGCAACCCATGAAAGCTCTCGGCAACGCTGCGCCTTGCCAGGCAGGCCAGCGTCGCATCCGTTGCGATGCCCTGCGCTTGCACGCCCTGCGCAACGCTGTCCTTGCGCGCAGGCAGGGCTTCCATCAGCCGGGCGGTATCGGTCGGCTTTTCGAGCCAGACATCAGCCCCGGCTGCCGCAGCCAACGTGCGCGAGGCTGCGGTAGCATCGGCCGTGAGCATGATCAACCGCACCCGGGCAGCCCCGGGTGGCACGGGGCGTGACCGCGCTCGTGCAATTACCTCGGCCCCACTCATGTGCGGCAGATGACCATCGATGATGGCGGCATCGAGTCCACCCGAGGCGAGGCAGGCAGAAGCCGCCTCGCCATCAGCGCAGGTCAGAACCCGGTGCCCGGCCTGCTCGAGCACCCGACACAAGGCGGCACGCATCGCAGGCTCGTCTTCGGCCACGAGGATGCGCAACGATCGCGCCGGTTGCGCCTCTTCGCGGGCGACACTCGCAGCCTCGCCCGCGCACGACATGCCCTCAGCGGAAGACTCATCCGATGGCGAACCAGATCCGCACTGCGCCGGATGCAGCGGATGCAGGGGTAATCTGAAACGGAACACGCTGCCCCTGCCGACGACGCTCGACACCTCGATCGAACCCCCGGCGGCCCTGATCAGCTCACTCGCCATGGCAGCCCCGAGACCCGTGCCAGGCTCGATCGTGCCGTCGGGTCGGGGTGCCTGCCAGAAGCGCTCGAACACGTGCGCCCTCGCCTCGGCATCGATGCCAATGCCGGTATCGATCACGTCGAAGCGGACAAGGTCAGAGCCCTCGGACATCACCGACACCGTGATGCGCCCCACCCGGGTGTACTTCACTGCGTTGTCCAGAAGCGCGATCAGCGCTTCCTGTGCAGCACCGAGGGCAAGCCCTGCGCGCGCTGGCAGAGCCGGGTCGCACACCAGTTGCAATTCGAGCCCTTTGGCATGGGCTTCCGGACGCACCAGGCCGAGTGCCACCTCGGCCAATTCGCGAACGTCGACCGGTTCCGGGGCTGCCGCGGGCCGACCCTGGTCGAGGGCAGCCAGCGTGAGGCTGTTGCTCACCTGCCGCAGCAGCACCGTTGAAGCCGTCCACGCAGCGTCGACGAGGCGGGTTCGCACTTCAGCGTCAGGCTCGCCACGAAGCAGCGTGAGATTGGCCATGATCGCCCCGAGGGGCGTGCGCATGTTGTGGCTCGTGGCCGACAGGACGCGTGCCTTTTCGTCGTTGGCCCGCGCCAGGCCACGGTTGGCTTCAGTCGATCGGTTCAGGAAGAGCAGAAAATAGGGAATGGTGAGGACAAGATGAGCGAGCAGACCCAGCCAGACTCGTCGATGCCCGGCCCACGTGGGATGCCAGAACAGCGTGCAGTCGGCGATGACAACCAGCACGAGGCAAACGCGCAGGTAGGATGGACCGTAGCGCGATCCGTAACCGATGCAGATGAAGGGACCCACGCTGAGAATGAGCGCGCCCGACTCATCACCGAGCCAGGCAAAGCCGCACATGGCCGTGCTGTCGGTGACCATGGCCACGTAGCGGCGTAGAACATTCACACCCGGTCGCAGAGCCATCCAGACCATCAGAAGGAGGCTGCCCAGCAGAAAGACCGTTGCCAGCACGGCAAGCCCGCGCCCCGCGCCCTCGTCTCCCATGGCGTACAGCAGCCAGCCCGGAATGAGCAGGCCCCAGGCAAGTCGTGCGATCGCCTGTTCGGCTTCGTTGCGATCGGCCCGCAGTCGAGCCCAGATCGTGCCCACGCGGCCGGCGGAGGCCCCGGCAACCGGGCCCCTCGAGGGCTTGGTCCATCGGCTTGCACGAACGGTATCGATCGCACCCTCCCCGGGCACGACCTCGGTGTCACGCCCGAGGGCAACGGTAACCGCATACCGTTCAGACCAATTGCAAACAATTGCAAAATCTTCGGGGTGGGGCTCGACTCGATCCCTTGAGCCCGAAGGGTCTCAGGCAGGTACCCGTATCGGGCACCCGCCAGCCGCGCGCTTCATCGGGCGGCGTGCCCGTCACGACCCGGGCCAGGGCCCGGGGTCACGCAAGGATCAGCCGACCGCTTCGAGCGTCTTGCCTCCGGCAACCGCCGGATCGGCGTGAACCAGAATGACGGCAACGAAGCAGGACTCGGTGCCGCGGTTGACCCAGTTGTGGATGGTGCCTCGCTGAACCATCACGTCGCCGGCCGCGAGATGCACTTCAACCTCGTCATCGAGCTGCATGTCGATCTCACCTCGCAGCACCACCAGGTAGTCGACCGAGTCGGTACGGTGCATGCGCCGGGCCACGCCCGGCTTGAACTCGATCATGCGGAATACGGTGCCGCCCGGCAGCGTCGTGCCGGCCGGCGCGGCACCCGCATCTTCCTCGGTCGAATTGTTCGATGGGAAGGTCGATGTCGTCCAGATGTTGCACGACAGGGCACCGGGCCGACCCTCGCGGATATTGCTGCATACCTCGTCGATCTTGACGATGGCCTTGCCGTTGGTGTCATGTCCGGTCACGACTCGCCTGACCTTGAGTGTCATGGTGCTGCTCCTCGGTGGTTGCGCAACGATCGCGCCATGGGCATGCGCACGGGCGTGTGCGCACGGGGGTGCAATGGTTGGCGCAGGGTACCGGGGCAACCGGCACGCATCAAGCACCTGCCCATATCGACCGCAAGAGCTTGCCGTTCAGGCCTCGCGCAGACGCGCGAGAAGGCCGGAAGCGCGCCAGGCAGGGCGCCTGGCTGCCTCGGCAATGACCGTTTCGCGCCCTGCCAGACACGCGCCGAGGCGGGCACGGGTCACGGCGGTGTAAATGAGCTCACGGGACAGAAGCGGGTGCGGCTCTTCGGGCAGCACGATCAGCACGCGATCGAATTCAGACCCTTGCGACTTGTGCACCGAAAGGGCCCAGGCGGTCTCGTGGTCGGGCAGGCGAGCTGGCGACAAGGCCCGGAACCGGCCTTCACCGACCGGGAACCAGACCTTCAGTACGCCGTTCATGTCGGGCCAGGTGATACCCGTATCGCCATTGAAGAGTCCGACGGTGTAGTCATTCCGGACGACGAGCACCGGACGCCCCGCATACCAGGGCGAGGGCTCAAGGGGGTCATCAGGATGAAACCGCTTGCGCCGCACCGCGGCGGCAATCTGCGCATTGATGGCATCGACCCCACGCGGACCGGCACGCAGGGCGCAAAGCACCCGAAATCCCTCGAAGCGCGCGAAGAGGCACTCGAGTGCGTCCTCAGGGGACACGCCACTGGCGGCAGCCGCCGCGAGCGCCTCGAGATAGGGCGCGTAACAATCGAGGGCCCGTGCACACACGGCCGACGCGGCGCTCGCCCCTGCCTCGACCAGGCAGTCGGCTCCGACCAGCAGGGGATCACGCAGTGCCCCGATGAGATCGTCCACCCGGCCTGCGCGGATCGCCGTGGCCATCAAACCGGGCCCGGAGCGCGCATCGAACCGAAAATTTTCGGTCAGCCACACCACGGCATCGACAAGCGGACCCTGCAACGTCGGGACCGTCGCCGGCAGCACGGCGGCAACGCCGGTCACCTGAGCGCCTGTTGCAAGGGTGGCCTGGGGTGCAATGCCTCGAGATTCGACGCCCTCGCGTTCAAGGGCCTCGCGTTCAAGGGCCTGAGGATCGATCGCCACGGGTTCGACATCACCCGGCTCGATGCCCAGACGCGCCAGTTGATGCAGACACGCCGCGCTGAAGGTGTACGACGCGCTCAGTTCGGCGAATACCGCGCCGGCCTCGACCGACGCCAGCTGTTCACGGTCACCGAGCAGGATGATCCGCGCACCCGGGGGCACTGCCTCGAGCAGTTGCGTCGCAAGCGCCAGATCGAGCATCGAGGCTTCGTCAACGACCAGCGTATCGATGGGCAGCGGGTTGTCGATGCCGTGCCGGAATACCCCAGGCACCTGCGTGGCACCCAGCAGGCGATGGATCGTCTGGGCGCTGGGTGTGTCAGCCCCGATCGCGCCCTGCTCGCGCAACGACTGCTCGACACGGGCCGCCGCCTTGCCCGTGGGCGCCGCAATGGCGATGCGCTCGGCAGGGTTGCACAGCCGCAGACAGGCAAGCAACCGTGCCACGGTCGTGGTCTTGCCGGTGCCAGGACCACCGCTGATCACCACCAGCGATCGCAGCAAGGCGAGCGCAACCGCCAGACGCTGCCCGCGGGTGCGCGCGTCGGCGCGGGCGCTCGCCGGATGCACGGTATCGAAGGCCGCGCAGGCCGCGGCGTCGAGCACACGAAGCGGCTCGCGCGCGGCCGCGACCAGCCGGCGCGCCAGACGCCGTTCAAGATCGAAGTGCCGGTGCAGATAGAGCCTGTCACCCTCATCGAGAATGAGCGGCATCGCATCGGCGCACGCGCTGCCGCCAACCACACCCGAGGCCCGCAGGGTTGCCCGAAGCTGGGCCACGCTCGAGGCGGTGACAGGTCCCGGAGCGGCAGCGCGAACGTCGATGCGCAATGCCCCCCCGTCCTCACCCTCGACCAGGCCCTCATCCTCAACGTCAGACTCGGCCTCGACCGCATCGGCTCCGCGAACCGACTCGGGCCTGCGCCCCATCGCCACGGCGGCCAGCGGCAAACAGACATGGCCAGCCGCGATGGCATGGCTCAAAGCCCGAGCCGCATGATGGAGATCGCGCAAGACCGTGACGTCCGGGACCTGATCGTCGGCGGATGCCGCCGCCCGCAACGCGGCCTTGTGACGCGCCCACACCACCAGGCGCCGAGCGAATGCCCGGGCAAGACTCCGCTCCCCGTAGCGACCTTCACTCATGCCTGACCTCCTGCGAGCAGCGCGTCGAGCCGCTCGATCACCGCCTGCGGTGGTCGATGGAAGTAGACGCCCGGGTTGGGTTCTGCCTCGCTGGCCCAGGCAGGCCGCACCCCACGCATGAAAACGTAGTGCACGCCACCAAAATGCCGCTCGTAATCGTAATCGGCGAGGCGCCGCGACAGCATCCGGTGCAGCGCGACCGTGTACAGCAGGTACTGCAGGTGATAGCCATGACTCGCCATCGCCTGGGCCATCGACGCCCGACCATAATCGCCGGGGCTCGCCCCGAGATAATTCGACTTCCAGTCGGCAATCCAGTACCGACCACCGTGCCGGTAAACAATGTCGACGAACCCGCGCAGATAGCCTCGAAACTGTCCGAAGGTGAGGCGCGGTCCCGGGTAATCGGGGTGTGCGAGTGCCGCGTTGAGCGCGCGGTCGGTGAACGCTGGGGTCGGGAGCCAGAATGACCACTCGGTCAGCCGATCGGCCAGCGGAACGTCGGCGAGGCGAACGCCCCCTGGCCACGGTGTGGTCACCGCATCCGCGAGCATCGACGCCAGCATGCGTGGCAGGCGCCGGGCAGCCTCGCTGCGCTCGACGCCCCGCATCGTCTGCGGATGAGCGGCCAGGGCACGCTCGATCGCGCGAGGCCAGGTGTCGGGCCGGGTGAAATCTGCCGCCTCCATCACCGCATGCACGCAGATACCCGCCGTGGTGCCACGCGGAAACGCCTGAATGTCATCGGGCGCCACCGATGCGGAGCGCTCTTCGGCATCGAGGCGCCCGAGCGCCGCCAGCGCATCGTGATCGGAGGCGCCAAGGTCGGATGCATCGCCCTCGAGCACATCACCGGCATCTCCCGCAATCTCGCGGGAGAGCGCTTCGCTACCTGCACTGAGGCTGCTGTAGCTGCCGGTACGCCACCGCAGCGGCATGCGCGCCGGTGCCGGCAATGCCCGCAGGCGTCGCGGATCGGCCGCATCGGGCGGCAGGCGCTCGCCCGGATCACGCCCGACATCATGCAGGGAGATACAGTCGGGATGGGCATCGGCAAACGCACGCCAGGCGCCTGCGATTGCCTCGGCCGAGGGACGCCGCACGTCGTCAAACCAGTCGGCTGCCGAATGATCTCGCCCGGCCACCAGCCAGTTGAGCGGCGATGAAGCCACCGATTTCGTGGCGGCGGCCGAGCGCCTGGCCAGGCCCCAGCCAAGCACGAGGTAGCAGCGCTGCACCGCCCGAGTGAGGCCGACGTAGGCCAACCGGATCGCCTCGGCGTAGCTCTCGCGTCGCACCCGCTCGCGGAGTAGCGTTCGATCGAAACTCGCGTCCCCGGTGTCATCGCCCTCCTCGCGGTAGTCGATGACCTGGGCGCCATCATCGGCGTGGGTCACGATCCCGTCGACACGCCGCGCCGGCGGACTGCTCGATATATCCCACAGGGTCGGGCAGAACACCACCGGATACTCGAGCCCCTTCGACTTGTGATAAGTGACGATCTGTACCAGATTGCGATCGGACTCGAGCCGCAGTTCAGCTGCCTCATCACCATCGCCGGCACGCGTGCAGTGACGCAACCATGCAAGGAGGGCCTCGGGCGAGGCATGCTCCCGCGAGGCCGTCTGCAGACAATCGCCCAGGTGCAGCAGGTTGGTGAGCCGGCGCTCGCCATCGCCCCGGGCAAGCAACCGATCGATCACGCCCTCGCGTGCGAGCATGGCGCGATACATGAAGCCGATGCCACGCCGTCGCCATGCCTCGGCATACTCACGGAAACGCACCGTCGTCTCGACCAGGAGCGCCTCGTCGCTGCGCAAGGCCATGACCTGGCGGGCCGTACGACCGAGCAGATCGGTGGCGAAGGCAGCGCAGAGGCGCCCGATGCGACCGGGCTCGAGGACTGCGGAAAGCACCAGCACCAGTTCGCTGGCATCGATCGACTGGTAGACGCTCTCGCGGGTCGTGATGACGCTGCCGATGCCGAGTGCTACCAGGGCTTCGCGCGCGCGCAGACCCTGGTGATGACTGCGAACGAGAATGGCGATGTCACCGGGCGCCAATGCGCGTTCGCCGATGCGCGTACGGCCTGCCTGCGCGTCGCGCAGCAGACGCGAGATTTCGGCAGCCATTGCGATCATCGAGAGGCTCAGCGCCGCCGCCTTGGTGAGCGCATCACTGGGCGGTGGCAACTGCCAGACCTGCATCGGTGCCACCTCGCCACCCGGATCGACCAGCGGCGCCGGGCGCCTCGCCCCTGGCGTGACACAGCGATACGCGAGCCCCGCCATCATGAAGGGCTCACGCACCGCCTCGCTGCCCTCGTCTGTCTTCTCGGGGCCGAACAGCCGGTTGACAGCCTGTATCAGTGCATCGGCCGAACGCTGGTTGGCGCCGATCGACCAGGTGACTGACGCGAGGGTACGTGCAGCCAGATAGGTATGCAGATCGGCCTGGCGAAAGCTGTAGATCGCCTGCTTGGGGTCGCCAACCAGGAAGAGGGGCCCGGGCTGTCCCTGATAGAGCGCGCGGAAGATCTCGAACTGGATCGGGTCGGTATCCTGAAATTCATCGATCAAGGCAACCGGGTAGCGACTGCGGAGGCGTCGCGCAAGAGCATCGCGAGCGGCAGGCTCGGTGGCCGGATCGCAGAGCGCGACGTGCAAGGCACGCAGCATGTCGTCGAAGGCGATCACGCGCCGGGCGCGTTTCGCCTCACCGAGCGCCGGCACGCATTCATCGATGAGTCGCCGGATGATGCCCCGACGCGCCCGCCGCAGACCGCCCACGAGCGCGGTGGCTGCTTCGAATACCCCCTGCCACTGATCGAAGAACGGATGTGACGGCGGCTCACAGCCCTTCTTGCGGGCCTCGCCGAGGCGTGCGCTCGTGTAGAGGCGCGCCCTGGCGCCCTCGTCCTTCCACTCACCACGCTCCAGATACCGTTCGACCAGTGCCAGCAGCGCGAGCGGTTCGCCGTCGGCAAACAACCGCTCGATGAGATCGGCGCCCTGCACGATGCCATCGGCGCGATACATGCCGCCGTTCACCTGGGCGCGCCCCGCCTGGAGGCAGCGCAGTACCTCACCCGGTTCGGCCTCCCAGAGGACGCGAGCCGCCGCCCAGGCGCTTTCAAGATCGGTGGCGTCAATGAGCGGCTGTGCCGCGCCCGTGAGTGGCAAGCCCAGTACCTGTGCCAGCGGCTGCTTGAGGTGCTGGCGCACGATGGCATCGCAGGTTTCGGGCGTATCGCCACGGCGAACCAGGTAGCGGACAAGCACCGGATCGGTGACCCCCCGCGCAAAGGTCCGCCGCCAGAAGTCGTGCACGACCTCGCGCCGCAGATCGGCGTCATCGGTGATCACTTCGGTGACGAAAGGCGACGCCGCCGAGAAGGGCGCGTCGGCCAGTGCGCGCTGACAGAACCCGTGGATGGTGAAGACGGCCGCCGCATCGAAGGCCTCGAGCGCCAGTTCGAGCCGCTCGCGCTGCACGGCGCGCGCAAGACCACCGGCTTCCAGCTGGCTGATCAGCGCGGCGATGAAGGACTCGCCGGGTGCAACGAGGCCCTCACGCAGGTACAGGAGCGCATCGGCGAGTCGCGCGCGCAATCGATCGCGCAGCTCGGCAGTCGCCGCGGTGGTGAAGGTCACCACCAGGACGCGGTCGACTGGCAGAGCGCGTTCGAGAACGAGGCGCAGGTACAGACCACAGATCGCCCAGGTCTTTCCCGTGCCGGCCGAGGCCTCGATGAGCGCGATGTCATCGAGCGGGCAGGCCAGCACGTCAAGGGGCTGCGGGGCTTTCATCGCGAGCCCTTGGGTGCCGCAGCCGTCGGCACGTGTTCGAAGAGTGGCCAGAGAATCTCGCGCGCGAGTGCAAGGAAGGCGTCATCAAGCGGGTCGGGGTCGCCCCGCAGTGCAAGGCGCACCGAGGCGAATTCCGATTCGCCCAGCGGCCCCCGATCGGAGCGGCGTGGCTCCCAGGCCTTGCGCGCTGCCACCGCCGCAGCCCGGCCCGCCCTGGCAAGCTCGGAAGCCTCCACGATGTGCGTATCGGCCTGGGAAGCCTCTGCCGACGATCGCCCGGATGCCTTGCCCCTTGTCTTCCTCCCGTCCCCGGATTCGCGCAAGGGTTGCGTCGCGCGCTCGGCCCACGCCATCGCGCTACGCGGGTAGAAGTGCAAGGGCATGCAAAGGCCTTGCGCCTGGCGTGCCAGCAGTCGAGCAAGGTAATCCTCGGCGATCGACATCCCCAGCGGTGGCATCACGATGCGTCGGCCCTTGAGGTGCACGACGGTCTGCGCCATCGCATCGGAGGGTGCCAGCCGGTTCAGACACAGGTGGTGAATCCAGGCGCGGATGAGCATGCGGTCATCGTGCTCACGGTAGCTGTGCATCACCAGGCCGCCCTGCCGCAGCGTGCCGAATCCGATCATCAGTTCCCAGCACTCGCCATCCGCATCGATGAGCACCGCTTCTTGTCGAGCGGGCAGCAGCGGGCCGGACGCGTCAGCGCGCACGGCGTGGGCAAAGTGCTCGATCGCCGCCAGATCACGGGCGAGGGCAGCCTCGCCAATGGCACCACCCGGATATTCGATGCCAGCCATCGCGAGCGCGCGTACTTCCTCGATCGCGCAGCCCTCGAGCAGGCGCGGCACCAGCCGCTCGGCGAGCAATCGCTCGGTGCGCGTATCGGGCAGGAAAGGCTCGTCATCCTCGATTGCGTCTTCATGGACCCAGGTATCGATGTCGAGGCGTCGGCGCAGCAGTGCATTTGCCGGATCGGCGAAGAAGGCCGCCAGATCCGTCATCGATACGGGGTGAGCGCCATCGGCCGGCGGCCCGACCGCTTCGAGCGGGGTATCGAAGAACGCGGGCACGAACGGATTCGGCAGGAATCGCGTCGGCACCTCGAACTCCTCGAGATCAGCCGACTCACCAGCGCCACCTGGGTCGTCTGCCTCGTCACTGCCACCCGGGTCGACCGGCCCTTCGCGATCGACAGGGCGAAACGCTTCGGCCGCCTGCGTCGCTTCCGGGCGAGACATGGCGCCAGCCAGCGCGCCAGCCTGCTCGAGGCCCCGGATGAGGGCGCTGCAATAGGGCTCCTCATGGCTGCGGCGGCGCGGATCGGCATCGGGTTCGAAGTAAGCGATCGAGAACGCTTGCAGGGGATGCATGACGAGGAGGCGAGCCCGCGCCGCCTTGCGCGCCTCGACCGAGGCAGGATCGGTTGCGCCCGCTGCCGCCAGGTAATCGAGCAACTCGGCCACCAGTACCGACGGGGGGCGCGGCTGATTGTCGCGAACGCCAAGGCCGGTATAGCTCAGGTAGAGCCGCTCGCGAGCCGCCAGAATCAGATCCAGAAAGAGATTGCGATCATCATCGCGTCGTGCGCGATCGCCCTTGCGTGGATCGAGGCGCATGAGATCGAGTTCATCGGGTCGCGGGGGCGCCGGGAAGGCGCCGTCATCGAGGCCGATGATGCACAAGTGCCTGAAGGGCAGGCCCCGCATGCTCGCCATCGACGCAAACGTGACGGCGCCACCAACCACGCTGCCGCTTGCCTCGTCGTCGAGCCGGTCGGTGAGCGCGCGCTGCACCAGACTGAGCGGTACGCCCCCACTCTGACCGCCCGCCGTCATGTCCTCGCCGAGGGCACGAATACCCTCGCGCAGGGCCGCGACTACCTCGAGATCGGTGGCGACCGGCTTGAGAAAACGCTCGATGCACTCGTTGAGTGCCAGCACCCAGGCCGCAGGGGTCAGCGCGCCGGACATCGTCTTGCGGATACGCTCGAACTCATCGACAAAACCGCAGATGGCACCGAGAACAAGGGCTCGCGCACCCGTGGCCTGGCCGGCTGCATTGCGTCCGTCAAAGGGCTGATCGACCGCATCAGGCAAGGCATAGCCGAGGAGCAGGCGGTCGAGGCCATCGCGAAAGCTGAACCGCTCCTCCGCGGGCAGGCCCTCGCGCACGCGGTGGGCAGCGTCGATACCCCAGCGAATGCCCGCCTCGTCAAACCACAGGCGCAGGGTTTCGAGTTCATCGGCGGCCAGACCGAATCGGCGCGCAACCATCGGTTGATGCAGGAACTGCAACACCTCGCTGGCGCGAAAGCGCGACCCCAGCAGGCGCAGCAGATCGAGCAGCGCACGCGCCGCCGGGTTGGCCGCGCTGGGCCGGGTGCCGGCAAGCGTGTAGGGAATGCGTCGCGCGGCCGGCGCCGTCCCGAAGATGGAATCGATGACAGGCGCAGCCGCGTCGATGTCGGGCATGACCACGAGAATCTCGTCGAGCGACGGTGGATCGGCTGCCGCGAGGATGCCGAGCAACTGGTCGTGCAAGACCTCGATCTGGCGCGTGAGCGAATGACAGACATGAATCTCGATCGACCGATCGGCAACGTCGGGAACGAGGCTGCCCGGCATGAGTTCCCGCAGTTGCAGGATCGAGGCCTGCAACTGCCCGAGCCGGGTCGGCGGATGGTCGGCGACGAAGAAGGCCTCATCAAGCCCGTCATCGCCCGCCACGTCGAACAGCGCCTCGACATGCGAGCGCGTCTGCTGCCCCCAGGCCGAGAGCAGGCGATGCCCGGTTTCGTGATGACCGATCTGCCCGCGCGCCGCCAGATGCCGCCAGCGGACCGGCGACACGATGTCATGCCAGAACGCCTCGCAGGGGTTGAGCACGAGCACGTTCACATCGATGTGAGCCGACAAGCGCTGCAACAGGCCGAGGTAGAGCGGCGCGATTGACGGCACGCACACCACGTGCACGCGTGAGGGGCCATCCACCGGCGCAGCCCGCGCCAGGCCCGTCATGGCCACGTGCATCGGGTGTACCTGCGCAACACCCAGTCCTTCGAGCACGCGCTGACACAGGGCAGCCTGCCACTCGAGATCAGCCAGCAGCGCCGGGTCGGATGGGGCCGCGGTGAGCGCAGCCGGTTCTCCGACACCCCAGGCCTCGGTCCAGTCGGGCCGCCAGGTGGTGTACTGCTCGATCAATCGGGCCAGTTCGAGCGCAAGCTCGTAGCGCATCACCGGATCGCCCGCGGCGAGGTAATGCGCGAGTCGGGGAAAGCGCGCAACGAAAGCGACATCGGCCAGGATACCGACGATGCGCCAGGCGAGCGGACCGACGGCAAACGGCGACTGACTCGCCACACCCGGCACCAGCGCCGCCACCTGGCGCCACAGCCATTGGGCGAGAAAGGAAAACTCGACGCCGGCGCAGATGCCCTGGCGCCTTGCGATCGCCAACGCCAGACTGCGTCGCATCGCAGCACCCGGAATGATCACCTGCTCGGCCGCAAAGGGATCGGCCGCGTGCTGCTCGAGCGACTCGAGCAGCACAGCCTGCAAGACCTCGAACCTGTTGGAGAAGACAACCCGCAGCATGGAGAAATCCGGATGGGGCCGACGCGAGGGCCGGCGGGAGTGCGCGATCAGCCGACGATTATTGTCGACTGCTGGCTCAGTGGATGAGCCAGCACTGCCACCCGACCGCTCATTGACCGTCGGCCGTGCCGACCCAGCCCTTGCGGGAGATGTCGAAGATGATGCCCTCGGGGTCCTTGAACTTGCGCTCGAAGTTCTGCTTGTCTTCGCCCTCGCCCAACTGGAAGAAGAAGTGTCCTCCAGCAGCGTTGATGCGGGCCTCGGTCTGGGCGATGTCGTCGACGACGAAGCCGAAATGGTGGGGCCCTGAAAAGGAGGCGGCGTCGGTAAGGCCCGAGCCCTTTTCGCCCTTGTAGCGCAGGAGTGCCAGATTGACCACGCCATCGGAGAGATAGATCGCGGAACCCATGTCGAGGTCTTCACGGCCGACCTGCTTCAACTCGAACACCGTCTCGTAGAACCGCGCCGAAGCCTCGAGATCCTTCACCACGACCGCGATATGTCTCAACTTCGCCATCAATGCCCCCTCGTGAAGTGCTTGCGCGGAGTTTACCCGCCGTCCATCAGGGCAAGGCAGCCGGCATCGGTGGCCGGCGGTCGGGCGATGGATCGATGCCGGGTCTCGCCGGACCCCGCCGGGTATGGCAGCCATGGCATTCATGCACTACCTGCCCAATGGCAAGGTCTGTACCATTCCCGTCATGAAACCCGCGCCCCTCGATATCCTCCCGGCCACTTCGGTGGCACACGCCCTCAGTCTTCTTGGCGAGCACGGCGACCAGGCCCGGCTCATTGCCGGCGGACAGAGCCTGATGCCGATTCTGGCCATGCGTCTGGCGGCCCCCGCCATCCTCATCGACATCAATGGCATCGCTGACCTGCGCGGCATCCGCCTCGAAGCCGATGGCAGTGTCCTGATCGGTGCGCTCACGCGCCACCGCGACCTCGAACGCAGCCCGCTGCTGGCCGAACGCCTGCCCCTCATTGCGGCAGCGATGCCCTGGATTGCCCACGTCCAGATTCGCAATCGGGGCACGCTAGGCGGCAGTCTCTCGCACGCCGATCCCGCCGCCGAATTGCCGGCCTTGTGCATCGCGCTGTGCGCCACGATCGAGCTGCACTCGCCCCGAGGCGTGCGGCAGATCGCAGCCGACGACTTCTTCCAGGGCGTTTTTGCCACCGCGCGAGCCGATGACGAACTGCTCACCGCCGTGCGTGTGCCAGCCACGACCCCGGCGCAGCGTTGGGCCTTCATCGAACTCGCACGGCGACATGGCGACTTTGCCCTCTGCGGCATCGCCCTCACGGCCGACTGCTCGCCAACCGGCGCCGTGACTCAAGCGCGCATCGTGGTATTCGGTGTGAGCGATTGTCCACGCCGCCTGCCTCACCTCGAATCAGCCATTGTCGGCAGCGCGCCCAGCCCGGCCTCGATCGACCAGGCCATGCAGTCGCTCGATACGGTCGAGGCGCGCAGCGACCACCATGCCTCGAGTGAATACCGCCTCGAACTGCTTGCAACACTGGCCCGGCGTGCACTGCGCCAGGCGTTCGGCTTCGACGAAAGGACTGCACCATGAACCCCAGCCGGGAGATCACCCTGCGGGTGAACGGCAACACCGTCCGTGCAGTCTGCGAGACGCGCACCACGCTCCTCGACTTCCTGCGTGACCATGCAGGGCTCACCGGCACGCATGCCGGCTGCGAGCACGGGGTGTGCGGTGCCTGCACGGTCCAGCTCGATGGCGCATCGGTACGCGCATGCCTTCTCTTTGCTGCTCAGGTCGGTGAAGGCCAGATCACGACGGTTGAGGGCCTGGCGCCACCCGGGGCGATGACCGACCTGCAACAGGCCTTCCGGCGGCACCACGCGTTGCAGTGCGGTTTCTGCACCCCGGGCATGCTGATGACGGCCGATGCACTGCTGCGCGAGACCCCGCACCCCGATGAGGCGGCCGTGCGCGCGGCGCTCTCGGGCAACCTGTGTCGCTGCACCGGTTACCAGCCCATCATCGAGGCCGTACTCGACTGTGCCGAAGCCCGTGGAGCCCGGTCATGAACGCCCCCGATCGCGCAGGCCTGGGCAATGCCTTCGAGGCGGCCGCCACGGGCACCTTGAGCGGCGCACCGATCGAACGGGTCGAGGACGAACGCTTCCTCACCGGCGCCGGCCGCTTCACCGATGATGTGCGCTTCGAGGGCATGGGGCATGCCGCGATCCTGCGCAGCACGCACGCCCACGCGCGGATCCGGCGCATCGACTGCACCGCTGCGCGAGCCCTGCCCGGGGTCATGCTCGTGGCCACAGCCGCCGATATCGCCCAGGCGAACAAGCCGATTCCGATTCGCCTTGCGCCCCTGCCGGGGCTTGATCGCTTCCTGCAGCCCACGATCGCTGCCGATGAGGTGCGCTATGTCGGCGAACCCGTGGCCATCGTGGTGGCCTCGAGCCGCTATGTGGCCGAAGACGCGCTCGACCTGATCGAGGTCGACTACGACGAAGGCCCTGCGGTCGCCAGCATCACGCAATCGGCCAGCAACGCGACACTCGTGCATGCGGCGGTGGGTACCAATGTGGCCACGCAGTACCCGGTGGAGCGCGGCGATGTCGATCGGGCCTTTGCCGGTGCGCCCTACACCCGCCGCGAGCGGTTTCGCTGCCACCGCCACACCGGCGCTCCGATGGAAACCCGGGGACTGGTGGCCGAGTGGAATGGCAGCCTGATGCGGGTCTGGGGTGCAACCAAGGTGCCCTTCTTCAATCGCGGCCTGCTCGCCAGCTTCTTCGACCTGCCCGAGACGGCGGTCGACATGATCGAGACCGATATCGGTGGGGGCTTTGGCATCCGGGGCGAGTTCTACCCCGAGGACTTCCTCGTGCCCTGGGCCTCGATGCAACTGGGCCGGCCGGTGAAGTGGATCGAAGACCGCCGCGAGCACCTGATGGCTGCCAATCATGCGCGCGAGACCGAGTGTGAACTCGAGATCGCCATGAACCTCGATGGCACGATCCGGGGGCTGCGCGGCCGCGTGATGGCCGATCTGGGTGCCTATGTCCGCACGGGTGGCGGGGTGGCCGTGTCGCGCCTCGCCCAATACCTGCCCGGTCCCTATCGCATCAGCGATTTCGGCTGCGAGGTGATGGCCCTCGTCACCAACAAGACACCGGTCGGGACGATGCGCGGGCCGGGGCGCTATGAGGCCAACTACTTCCGCGAGCGCCTGCTCGACCTCGCCTGTGGCGACCTGGGCCTCGACCCGGTAGCCGTGCGCGAAATGAACCTCATCGCAAGACATGAGATGCCATGGCCGATTGGTCGGCTCGTACCGACCGAGGGCGAAGGTGCCTATGACGTGGGCGACTTCCACTCCGGCCTCCACAAGGCGCTGTCGGCGATCGGGTACGACCGGCTGCCGCGCGATGGCGCTCTCATCGACGGCTGGCTGCACGGCGTGGGCGTTGCCTGCTTCGTCGAATCGAGTGGCGGTGGCAAGTCGGAGAACGCGCGCATCGTGGCCCGCACCGACGGCAGCTTCGACATCTACTCGGGTGTCTCGACCATGGGGCAAGGGCACGAGACCGTCTTTGCGCAGATTGCTGGCGACGAACTCGGCGCGCCGATCAGCGCCTTTCGGGTACATCACGGCTCAACCGCCCATGTCGACTACGGCTGGGGCACATTCCACAGCCGCGCGATCGTGGTGGGTGGCAGCGCGGTAAAACTGGCTGCGGCACAGATGCGCGAGCAACTCGATGCCCTGGCCGCCGCCGGACACCGCGGCCCACCCGCCGAGGACATCGAGGTGAAGCTGCGCTACGACACCAAGGGGCCCACCTACAGTTACGGTACCCATGTCGCGCATGTGGCCGTCGACCCCGAGACTGCGCGCGTCAAGGTACTGGCCTATGTTGCACTCGAGGACGTGGGGCGGGTGATGAACCCGCTGCTCGCCCACGGGCAGGCCGTGGGGGGTGCGGTGCAGGGCATCGGCGCCACCTTTCTCGATGAACTGCGCTATGACGAGAACGCCCAGCTGCTCTCGGGAAGCTATGCCGACTACCTGATGGCCACGAGCACCGAGGCACCGGCGGTGCAGGCGGTCCTGCTCGAGGAGTCGCCCTCGCCCTCCAACCCGCTGGGAGCCAAAGGCGCCGGCGAAGGCGGTATCGTCGCAACCGCCGGCGCACTCGCGAATGCCGTCGGCAATGCACTCGCTGCCTGGCGACTACCGCTCACGAGCCTGCCCCTGTCGCTGGACAACCTCGCTCGGGCGCTGCGCGAGGCACGCAGCGCGGCCGCGGTGCCGGGCCAGGACCACTGACCATGGTCGCGACCCGCCCCGCGGACCCCATCCGGTCACGGCCGGTTGGGTCTGCCCGGCGGCCGAGCGAGCCCATCCGAGGAGCGCGCCCGCGCGCAACACGCGGTCGGCGCGGACTCATCGCCGCGCTGATGGTTCTCTGCGGTCTGCAAGCGGCTCACGCGGCCGATGCGCCCGACTACCCACGTCACCCCTTGCGCTTCATGATCGGGTTCGCACCGGGGGGAAGCGCCGATCTGGTGAGTCGGCTGCTGGCGCAGAAACTCGCCGAGCGACTCGGCCAGCCCATCGTCGCCGAGCAGAAGATGGGGGCCACCGGCATCCTCGCCAACGAGGTCGTGGTGCGTGCTGCCCCCGATGGCCATACGCTCGTGCTGCTGACCGGGGGGCACGCCGCCTCTGCCGTGATTCTCAAGGCGATGCCGCATGACCCGGTACGCGATTTCGCGATGGTGTCCACGATCACCGGTTATCCGATGGTGATCTCGGCATCGCCCGAGGCTCCCTTTCGCACATTTGCCGAGTTCGTCACCTGGGCCCGTGCACGACCCAACCAGGTGACCTATGCGATGTCGGGTATCGGCAGCGTGCATCACCTGCTCGGCGAACTCATCAACATCGAGGCCGGCACCCAGATGACCGGTATTCCGCTCAAGGGCGCCTCGCAAAGTCTGGTCGAAGTGCTGGGTGGTCGAATCGACATCATGATCGAGACCGCTACGGCCTCGTTCGGGCCCATCAGGGGGGGGCGCCTGCGCGCGCTCGCGCTCTCGTCACCCAATCGTTACCCGCTCATGCCCGAGGTCCCGACACTCGCCGAGACCCTGCCCGGTGTCGAAGTCACTTCGTGGCTGGGCCTTGCAACGACACCGGGCACGCCACGCCCCATCATCGAGCGGCTCAATCGCGAAGTACGGAGCATTCTGGCCGAGCGCGACGTCCAGGCGCGCCTGGCCGACCTGGGTGGCGTCGCGATTCCCTCGACGCCCGAGGAGATGCGCGAGCGGGTCGAACGCGAAATCGCGCGCTGGGGAAGGGTAGTCGACCTGAAGAAGATCGAACGCCAGTAGCGCCGGCCGTGCGGCAGGCGGCGCTGCCGGCCAGACTCAGATCACGCGATCATCGAAGACGCGTCGCAGATCCATCTCGTAGTCGAGGATATCGACGGGAGGGCGCACGAACTGCCAGGTAATCCCGCCCGGGGCGGCACCACGAGGCAGCAACTCGGTCGCCATCAGCGGATGGATGTCATGCACCGTGTAGACATGGGTCGAACCCACGTCCGACCAGCCGACCCCCAGCATGCCCATGCGCCGCTCCATCTCGCCAAGCACCCAGCGCATCTTGTCGCGCAGGCCATCGGGTGAGACATCACCCGGGCGAATCACATGACCGGCGTAGCCGCCCTTGCCCTCGGGGGCCTCGGCACTGCCCGATACGACAAAGCTCGGTGTGGCGTGACCGCCGGCCGGTGCCGGTGCGGTGTAGGAAAACGCGTAAAGCGAGACCACGGCCGGCGGCGCAACAGCCGGACACACGTTGCTGCGCGCCACCGGGTTGGCATCACCGCGCGCGATGCCCCAGCGCTCGAGTGTCGACACATAGACCCGGTTGAAGGCGATGAAGCCGGCGTCATCAAAGGGCGCCGGTGAGCGCAGTTCGCAGGCGCAGAACGCCGTGGTCGGTCGCCCTTCGGCGGCCAGGTGCGCCTCGATGCGTGCGAACCCCTCGGCGAGCGGCACCGGCTTGTCGAATCGCACCCGGCGAATGACGTATCCGGGGTCGGCAATGACACCCGACGAGTACTGAAAGACCCCGGGGGCATACCGGTAGTTGCCGAGAGCGAAAGGCAGAGACTGGGTCACGGGCAGGCTTCCATTCGGATCATCGTGCAGGGAACGGGCTGCACTCGCCTGACGGTATCACGACAGGTGCGCCAGTAGAATGCATGTCAGACATCACCCGGAGACAAATCCACCATGACCCCGCCGACCCCTTCGTGCGCACTGGCCGCACTGCGTGTCCTCGACCTGACTCGGGTGCGTGCCGGCCCCACCTGCGTGCGGCAATTTGCCGACTGGGGTGCCACCGTCATCAAGGTGGAGGAGCGCGTCGCGGATGAACCGGGTGGCAATCCGGCTGACTTCTCGGCGCGCCACGACCCTGACTTCCAGAACCTGCACCGCAACAAGCGCAGCATCACGCTTGACCTGAAGAGCCCGCGCGGCATCGAGATCCTGAAGCAACTCGTGGCCAGCGCCGACGTGCTGGTCGAGAACTACCGACCCGACGTGAAGCATCGCCTGGGCATCGATTACGAGAGCCTCAGCGCCGTGAACCCCCGCCTGGTCTACGCCAGCATCGCCGGGTTCGGGCAGGATGGCCCTTACAGCAAACGGCCCGGTGTCGATCAGATCGCGCAAGGCATGTCGGGGCTGATGTCGGTCACCGGCGAGCCCGGACGGGGTCCGATGCGCGTCGGCATCTCGCTGGCCGATCTCTCCTCAGGGCTCTTTGCCGCTCTGGGCATCATGACTGCGCTCATCGAGCGCCAGACCTCGGGCCAGGGCCAGTGGGTGCAGACCTCGCTCCTGCAGGCCCAGACCTTCCTGCTCGACTACCAGGCGGCACGCTACCTCATGCAAGGCGAGATACCGGGTCAGGCCGGCAACGACCACCCCACCGGCGTGCCCACCGGCACCTTCAAGGCGCGCGATGGGTGGGTCAACATTGCCCCGACGCCACCGATGTGGAAGCGCTTCTGCAAGGCGGTGGGCCACGAGGAATGGATCGATCACCCCCACTTCGCCTCACCGAAACTGCGACGTGAGCACCGGGGCGAACTCAATGGCCTCATCGCCGACCTGGTGGCCACCGAAGACCGTGACACCTGGGTCGAACGGCTCAACGCCGCAGGCGTGCCGTGCGGCCCCATCCTCTCCATCGATCAGACCTTTGCCGACCCGCAGGTGAAGCATCTGGGCATTGCACAGACGGTGCATTCGCCGGCACTGGGGGAGATCACGCTGGTCGGGCAACCGGTGACGCTCAGCCGCACCCCCAGCGCGCTGGTGACCTCAGCGCCGGAAGCCGGCGAGCACACCACCGCAATCCTCGGTGAACTCGGTTACGACGCGGCGCAGATCGCCGCGCTGCGCGAGGACGGCGTGGTCTGAGCCACGGCCGCCAAGGGGCTCGCACCCGAGCCATTGCGCTGGTAGCGCAATGGCGGGACCGGCAACGGCGCCGGACCCGCTGTGCCACTCAGTCGAGCGAGATCTTCGCGCGCTCGATCAGACCTCCCAGGCGCTTGCCGCCCGATTCGATCGCCTGTGCAATTTCAGCCGGCGTGGAGGGCATCGGCTCGAAACCCATGGTGGCGAGGCGATCACGCACATCCGCGTCGGCCAGCGTCTTGTTGATGTCGGCATTCAGTTGCGCGCTGATCGCGGGCGGCAGGCCGCGCGGCGCAAGAATCGCGACCCAGCTTCGAACCTCGAAATCCGCCTGGCCACCCGCCTCGGCGATGGTCGGGATGTCGTGGTAGCCCACCACACGCTTCGGCGCTGCGGCGGCCAGGTAGCGAATCTTGCCCGAGCGAGCCACCGCACCCGAGGAGGCGACGGTGCCGAAGCCCCAGTCCACTTCGTTGTTGCCGATCGCCGGGTAGAGCAGCGTCACTCCCTGGAACGGGATGTGGGTCATGTTGAGCCCGGTTGCATTCTCGAAGGCCACGACGCCCAGATGCCCGACGCTGCCGATACCCCACGAACCATAGGTGAACTTGTCACCCTTTGCCCTGGCGGCGGCGATGAACTCGGGCATCGTCTTCCAGGGGGCGTTGGCCGGCACGACGAAGAAGAAGTAGGTCTGATAAAGACGCGCGATCGGCTCGAAGTCCTTCACCGTATCGTAGGGCATCTGCTTGTACAGGCGCGGGTTGGCGTTCAGATGGGCGTCATCCATCATCAGCAGCGTGTAGCCATCGGCGGGCGAACGCTTGGCCTGCTCACCCGCCACCAGACCATTGGCCGTGGGCTTGTTCTCGATGAGGATCTGCTGACCCCACATCTTCGTGAGCTTGTCACCCACCACACGCAGCACCGCATCGGGGCCGCTGCCGGTCGGATAGGCGGCGATGACCTTGACGGGCTTGTTCGGGAAGGCCTGTGCAAGCACCACCGAAGGGGCGGTGCCCAGCGCAAGGGCGCCAAAGGCGCCAAGGGCAGCCAGGCTGCGGTGAATGTTCGGGTTCATGGCGGTTGTCTCCTGAGATGAGCCGGAGGCCGAAACCTGCACGTCCGCCCCCAAACGCGAAAAGGCATCGCCGCCTTGGGGGCGGCGATGTGATGCGCGATGCTAATGCATTTTCGGGTGAATGGTCGGCTCGGTTGCTGCCAGCAGCGCAGGGCAGTCCTGGTGCGGCAGGTCTGATACGGAAAGCGGCGCTTTCCGCTATTGTTGAGGACGATGGCATCGGTGCACGACTGGCATCTGCCACCCACCGCTTGCGCCGTCTCACGCGCGCCAGCGTGGCGCAACCCGGAGGCAAGGACATGGCAGCACACGAACAGCAAAAGCCCGTTCTGGTGATCGGCGGCGGCATCGGCGGGATGTCTGCCGCACTGGCCCTGAGTCAGGCGGGCCATCGGGTCGAAGTCCTCGAGCAGGCCGCCCAGATCGGCGAGATCGGCGCCGGCATCCAGCTCGGCCCGAACGCCTTCACAGCCCTCGATGCACTGGGCGTGGGCGAAGCGGCGCGGCGGCGTGCGGTCTACACCGATTTTCTGGTGATGCATGACGCCATCGACGAAGCTGAAGTAGCCACCATCCCCGTGGGCGAGGCCTTTCGCACGCGCTTTGGCAACCCCTACGCCGTCATCCACCGCGCCGACATCCACCTGTCGATCTACGAAGGCGTGCAGAACGATCCGCAGATCGGGGTTCATACCGGGGTACGCGTCGAATCGATCGCCGTCGGGCCTGATGGCGTGCGGGTGACCGACCAGCAGGGCCGCCTCTTCGAGGGGTCAGCCCTCATTGGCGCCGATGGCGGACGTTCGGTGGCGCGCCAGACGCTGGTGGGCGATGAGCATCGTGTCTCGGGGCATGTGGTCTACCGTGCCGTGGTGTCCAACGAGGAGATGCCCGCAGACCTGCGCTGGAACGCCGCATCCATCTGGGTCGGGCCCAACTGCCACCTGGTGCACTACCCCTTGCGAGGGGGTGAGCAGTACAACATCGTCGTCACGTTCCACAGCCGTGACATCGAGGAATGGGGTGTTCGCGAAGGCAATCGCGAAGAAGTGATGTCCTACTTCGAGGAAATCGGTGCACGTCCGCGCCAGTTGCTCGCCACGCCGCTCTCCTGGAAGCGCTGGGCCACCGCCGATCGCGATCCCGCCGATCACTGGGGCCATGGACGCGCCACGCTCCTGGGCGACGCTGCCCATCCGATGCTGCAATACCTCGCGCAGGGCGCGGCCATGGCCATGGAAGATGCCGTGACGTTGCGCGAAGCGCTTCGGGCCTGCAAGGGCGAACTCGAGGCCGGTTTCAGGCTCTACGAGACGAAGCGCATCGCGCGCACCGCGCGCGTGGTGCTGTCTGCCCGCGAAATGGGGCGCATCTACCACGCCAAGGGCGTGGAGCGTCTGGTGCGAAACGACATGTGGCGAGGCCGCACACCCGAGCGCTTCTATGATGCCCTCGAGTGGCTCTACGGCTGGCGTCCCGAGCAGTGCCTCGCCTGATCGGCATCGAGACACCGACGAGCGCAGTGCCCCACCTGATCGGGCTCAAGACACCGAAGAACGCAGCGCCTCACCGCCCCGGGTAGAAGCCCGGTCCGCAGCGCCCGCCTTCGAAGGCTCAGCGACCGGGCGCAGCCACCGGTCGGGCGATGTAGCGATCGATGCCCACCGGCACGGCCAGATTGCGTCGGTGGACTTCGCTCAGATAAGGGGCCACCGGCGCACCGCGCTCGATGATGGCCGCCAGATCGGCGCGCAGGCCCGGCATGAGTCCGGCCACCTCGCGAAAGAGTTCTCGCTCATCGATGCGCGTCGAACGCGCGTCTTCGACCACCACCTCGCCATCGACGATCACGGTCTTCACGCTGCGCACCGACGCCGAGTAGACCAGTTGCCGGATCGGGTCATTCACCGGTTGCAGCGCCGGGTCGTTGCGATCGATGAGGGTGAGGTCGGCGCGATAGCCCGGGGCAATGCGCCCGAGTCGATCGGCCTGTCCGATGCCGGCCGCACTGCCGGTGGTGGCAGCTGCAAACGCCTCGCGGGCATCGGGGCGGCCGGTGAGGCCGTGGCTCGCCGAGGAGAGAAGCGCCAGGAGCTTCATCGCCGTGAACATGTCCTGCGCGTCAGAGCAACTGCTGTTGTCGGTACCGAGGCCCACGCCGACGCCGGCCTCGAACAGTTCTCGAATCGGCGCGACACCACTCAAGGTCTTCAGGTTGCTGGCCGAATTGAGCGCGACGCGCGCCCCGGCGCGGGCAATCGCCTCGATCTCGACAGGCTGCAGCCAGACACAGTGCGCCATCGTCAGGCGCGGGCCGAGCACACCGATGGCGTCCATCCAGGCAACCAGCGATCCGCCATGGTGAGCGAAGTGGGCGCGAGCATTGACCACCGTCGACTTCGACTCGTAGAGGTGGGTATAGATCCGGCAATCGAGACGATCGGCGCGTTCGGTGAGCGCCTGCAGGAACGCCTCGCTGCAATTCTCGGGCGTGGCCGCCCCCAGCCCCCAGGTGGTGCGGGCATGCCGACCACGCCAGTGCTCGATCTGACCGTCAACCAGGTCGAGAATGGCTTCGCGGTGCCCCAGCGGCTTTACCGACGTCGCCATCGAACGTCGCAACTCGGGGGGAATGACCTCATCCCAGTGGGGCACGCGATACTGCCCGGGTGCATCGGCCACCTGCAGGGCGAACTCGACCCGAATGCCCACCTCGTCATAGGCATCGAGCACGACGCCGACGTGCGACTCGTCAAAGGGATGCAAGGTGCACAGGTCCTGCACCGTGGTGATGCCCGAGCGCAAGCTCTCAAGGGCAGCGAGCAGCGCCCGCGCGCGGATCTCCTCGCGGCTGCGCGGCGGGTAATTCACCGGAACGCCCACGGCGAGCCAGGCCTCGAGCGTCATCGGCTCGAAGAGGCCTCGCAGCAAGGCGTCGTGCGAATGAAAATGCGAGGCAATGAAACCCGGTACGACATGGCACTCGCGCGCATCGATGATGCGAAGACCTGGCGGCAAGCCACCGGCCGAGCGCAGGCGCGCACCGATGCCCTCACCCACCTCGCGGATCACGCCCGCCTCGATGAGGATGTCGGCGGTGCGAGCGCCGGTAGCGGCCTCGAGCAGCAGGCCGCCTTCGATGAGAAGCGGACCAGGGGAAGGGGTCGTTGAATCGGTCATCAGGATGCTCGCGGCAATGAGGATCAGCAGGGGGCGACAAGGCGCAATGCGGTTGATTCTACGGGCCGCGCTATCATCGCGGCATGTCGACCCCACTCTTGCGCGTGCTCGCCGCGTTCTGTCTTGCGAGCCTCGCGGCGAGCGCCCTGGCGCAGGCGCCTGCTGCGATCCGGCTCAACACCTTCCCGAACGCCACCAATCTGGCGCTCTACTACGGCCTCGCCCACGGGATCTTTGCCCGACACGGCATCGCGCTCGACCTGCGGTTCACCCCCAACTCGGAAGCGCAGCGCGACGGACTGGCGCGCGGCGAATTCGAGGTGGCCTACTCGGCGGTCGACAATGCGGTTGCCATGGTCGAACTGGCCCGCGAAGACGTCGTGATCGTCTCGGGCGGTGACAGCAGCATGAACGAATTCATGGTGCGCCCCGAGATTCGTACCCTCGAGGACTTGCGCGGTCGCACGCTGGTGGTCGATCGTCCCGAGACCGCCTATGCACTGCAGGCCAAGAAAGTGCTGCGCCGTGCAGGCCTCCTGCCCGGTCGCGACTATCAATTGCGTGCCATCGGCGCGACCATCCCGCGCATCGAAGCCATGCAGGCCGATGCGGTGAACGCCATGGCGATGCTCAACCCGCCCTTCACCTTCGTCGCCCGCGAAAAGGGCCTGAAGAGCTTCGGACGCTTCACCGATCTGGTCGGACCCTATCAGGGAGGTGGCCTCTTCGTGATGCGCCGCTGGGCACAGGCCCATGGCGATGTGCTCGAGCGCCTGCTGGCGGCCTACATCGAATCGACCCGCCTCGCCCTGGCACCGGTTCAACGCGCCGAAGCCGAACAGTTGCTCGTGACCCGGCTCAAGCAAAGCCCCGCGGTGGCCACGCAGACCCTCGACGTGCTGCTCGCCCCGGGCTTCGGACTTGCGCCTGATGCCCGCTTTGACCTCGCCGGCTTTCGCGAGGTGCTCGCGCTGCGCGCCGAGGTCGAAGGGCAATGGGGTGGCGTGGCGCCCTCACCCGATCGCTACTACGACCTCAGCTGGTATGACCGCGCCATCGCGCGTCTTGCGCGCACCCCATCACCGGAGCAATCACGATGACTCTCGACGCAGGTACCCCGGCTGAAGGCTGGCGACTGCACCAGCACGGCGGCCCCGAGGTACTCACCTGGTCGCAATGGACGATACCTGCACCGGGCCCAGGCCAGGTACTGATGCGAAACACCGCCATCGGGGTCAACTACCGCGATGTCCTGGTGCGTGGCGGCGCCCACCCGGTGAAGACCTTTCCGATTGGCCTCGGTCTCGAAAGTGCCGGCATCGTGGAGGCAATCGGTCCCGGTGTCGAAGGACTTGCGGTCGGGCAACGCATCGTCTGCGTGGCCGGGCCCGATGGCGCTTACGCCACCGCGCGTCTCGTGCCAGCGGCACGCGTCATTGCGCTACCCAATGCCATCGACGAGACCCTCGCCGCCTCGATGATGATTCGCGGCATGACCGCCCGCTACCTGCTGCATGACACCTATGCGGTGCAACCCGGCGACACGATCCTCGTTCACGCCGCCGCAGGCGGTGTCGGTCTCATCCTCTGCCAATGGGCAAAGCGGCTCGGTGCGACCGTGATCGGCACGGTGGGCAGTCGCCAGAAGGCGGAGATCGCGCGTGCTCACGGCTGCGACTACCCGATCGTGTATACCGAAGAGGACTTCGCCGCCCGCGTGCGCGAGATCACCGGCGGGGAGGGCGTACCGGTGGTCTACGATTCGGTCGGACTCGACACCTTCGAAGGGTCGCTGGCCTGCCTGCGCCCGCGCGGCATCATGGCCTCCTTTGGCGAAGCCTCGGGCGACCCTGCACCGATCGCGCCGCGACGCCTGGGGCAACTGGGGTCGATCTTTCTCACCCACCCGAGCCTGCCCGATTACACCGCCACACGGGCCGACCTGCTCAAGTGTGCCAACGACCTCTTCGCCCAGGTGGCGAGCGGTCTGGTGCGCATCTCGGTGCACGCCCGCTTCGGGCTGCGCGAGGCGCCTGCGGCCCACGCGCTCCTCGAGTCGCGCGGCACCAGCGGATCGATCGTACTGACCGTGACCGCTTGACCGCACCGGCACCCGCCGGGCGGCCCATCGCTCAGAGACCCTGCAGCCTCACGCCGGCGGCCTTCACCACCGGCGTCCAGCGCCGGATGTCGTCGGCGATGAATTCGGTGTACTCGGCCTGCCCGCGGCCGGAGAGCACCATGCCGAGTTCGGCGAACCGGGCCTGCAACTCGGGCAGAGCAAGGACCTTGCGGCCCTCCAGTTGCAGCCGCTCGACGATGTCGCGCGGGGTGCCAGCCGGTGCCGAAATGCCGAACCAGGCAAACCCGCTGACCCCCGGCACGATCTCGTCCATGGTGGGTGTGCCCGGATGGTTGGCAAGGCGCTGCTGGCTCGAGATCGCGAGCAGGCGCAACTTGCCCGAGCGCACGTAGGGGGTCGAGGCCGGCAGCCCGTCGAAGAGGGCGTCGATCTGCCCTGCCATCAGGTCGGCGATGGCAGGGCCTGTTCCCTTGTAGGGCACATGCACCATGTCGAGCTGAGCGCGCTGCTTGATCATCTCGCCGGTAAGGTGTCCGGCCGAACCGACGGCGGCCGAGGCAAAGGTCATGCGCCCCGGTCGTGCCCGAACCATGGCGAGAAATTCCTCAAAGGTCCTCGCCGGATGCTGGGCATTCACCAGAAACCCGTTGGCAAACGACGAGATCATCATCACGTGCTCGAAGTCGGTCAGGGGCTGATAGGTGGCACTGCCCTGCACCAGGGGGCCGGTAGAGATCGAGGCGTTGTTCGACAGGAGCAGGGTGTAGCCGTCAGGGGCCGAGCGGGCAACCGCCTCGGCACCGATGAGACCGGACGCGCCGGGCTTGTTCTCGATGATGATGGGCTGGCGCAAGGCATCGGACAGACGCGGTACCACCAGTCGGGCAATGACATCACCCCCACCGCTCGGTGCAAAGGGCACCACGAACCTGATGGGGCGCGATGGCCACGCGGTCTGCGCCTGCGACGGGGCCGGCACGAAGGCGGCGAGCCACGCGAGCGCGGCAGCGCAGAGGTGAGCCCGGCCCGTTGTGAGGAGGAAACGTCGATGCACGGCAGCAGCTTTGTGGAGAGGGGATGCAGGCAACAGGGGCTTCGAGACGACAGGCTCGATACGACAGGGGCGAGACCGTCGCTCGATGCGCCATGCTAGATTCAATCGATCGAGAATGCCAGACAGATCCCGACAGGCCCTTCAGGGCTCACCGGGGCAGACAGGGCCCGACACCGGGCAGGTACACAGATGACAGACCTTACCCGCAGAAGAACGGCCGAGCAGTCCTGCGTGCTGATCGCAGGCGGTGGCCCGGTCGGACTCACCGCTGCCCTGTGCCTCGCCGAGGCCGGCATCGCGGTTCAACTCTACGAAGCAGCCCCTGATGTCAGCGAGGACCTGCGGGCCTCGACCTTTCATCCACCCACGCTCGACATGCTCGATCGCTTCGGCATCACCGCCGAACTCATCGCCGAGGGACTCATCTGCCCGACCTGGCAGGTGCGGCTGCATCCCTCGGGTGAACGGGCCGAATTCGATCTCTCGGTGCTCGCCGATGACACGGCACACCCGTACCGACTCCAATGTGAGCAGTGGAAACTCTCGCGCGCCCTGCTGCGCCGCCTGCAAGGGCACCCACTCGCCCGCGTGCACTTCAACGCGCGCATCACCGGTCTTTCACAGGACGCCGAGGGTGTGAGGGCAACCGTCGAGCACAAGCACGAGGGCGAGGGCGAGGGCGAGGGCGAAGGCGAAACCCTGACCGTCCGTGGGCGCTACCTCATCGGCGCCGACGGCGCACGCAGCGTGGTCCGGCAGGCGCTCGGCATTGCATTCGAGGGCAGTACCTACCCCGAGACCACCATTCTCGCCACCACCCGCTTTGCCTTTCACGAGCACCTGAGCGGGCTCTCGAACGTGAGCTACTGCTGGCGCGAGGGTGCGGCCAACTTCAGCCTGCTGCGCCTGCCCGGGGTGTGGCGAGTGAGCATCTATCCGCCCGAAGACCGGCCGATCGAAGCGTCACTCGAGCCACTGGCGATCGAAGCCGCACTGCAGGCCATCGTGCCACGCCCCCACCCCTACGAGGTCCTCGAGCGTCGCCCGTATCGGGTGCACCAGCGCATTGCCACCCGCTACCGCGAGGGGCGCGTGTTTCTGGCTGGTGACGCCGCGCACCTGAACAGCCCGTCGGGGGGCATGGGCATGAATGGCGGCGTGCATGACGCCATCAACCTGGCCGACACGATCACGCAGGTGTGGCAAGGGGCCGACGAGGCGCTCCTCGATCGCTACGAGCGCCAGCGCCGGCCCGCCGCCATCGAGCAGATCATCGCCCAGGCTGACGCCAACCGCGCCCGCATGCGCGAGCGCGACACCCGACGCCGCAGCGAGATTCTGGCCGGACTGCAGGCCATCACCGCCGACCGCACCCGGTTGCATGCGCACCTGCTCAAGACCTCGATGATCACCGGCCTGCGGCAGGCCGAGCAGACGCCCTGAGCCGACTCAGCCCAACCGTGCGGCCAGACGCGGCGCGGCCGCGGTCAGCGCCGTCGAAGCAGGCAGGCCGAGCGAGCGCAACAACTGCCACGCACCGCACAGGTTGGAGGAGAGCAGCGGTGCCTGACATCGGGCCTGCTGCTCGAGAATGGCCGGCAGGGTGAGCATGCCGGTACCCGAGAGCAGCACGGCACTGCCCGCCAAGGGCCGCACCCGCGCCAACCCCTCGAGCACTTCGGCCGTCTCGAGCTCATAGGCGCGAAAGATCTCGCCCAGCCGTACCACCTTGCTGACCCGCAGCCCCGCGGCCTGCCAGTAAGCCACCGCGAGCTCGGTGAGCCATTCAGGATACGGCGATACCAGGCACAGCGTGTCGCACTCGAGGGCCGCCAGAGCCTCGAGGATGGCGCGGCTCGCCGTCCAGACCGGCTTGCCCCCGGCGGCGGCGGACAGTTCTGCGCTCAGGGCCCGATCGGCCACCGGGCCCAGGGCATAGGTGGCACCGGTCGAACCCACATAGAACGCATCGAGCCGCAGCGCGCCAAAACTCGCGATCGCCGCGGCGTAGTGCGCGGCGTAGGCCGCATTGCGCTGCTGCAGGTCACCCGGCAGCACCGGCAGACGCGTCGTGTACATCGCCACCGGCTCGGGCAGGAGCGCATGCAGCTCGGGCTCCACGGTCGGGTTGGCCGGTGGGGTGATGATGCCCACGCGCGGCTGGGTTGCCTGGAGCAACCGCTCACGCATAGCGCTTGCCCAGCGCCAGCAGGTCGGGCGTGCCGATCACCTGGTTCAACTGGTCGAAATCGAGCATGCGCTCGCGCCAGGGGGTTGTCGTGCCCGCAGTCTTCAGACTCTCGAAGTAGCCCTGCAGCGCATGCGCGAAGGCGCGCACCGTGCCGCCCGGGAAGATGGCGATGCGATAACCCAGACGCTCGAGTTCAGCGGCAGGCATGACAGGCGTCTTGCCGCCTTCGACCATGTTGGCCAGGAGCGGCACACGATGCGCAAAGCGGGCGAGTGCCTGCTGCATCTGGGTCACATCGCGCAGCGCCTCGATGAAGAGCACATCGGCACCGGCTGCCAGGTACTGCTCGGCACGCTCGAGGGCCGCCTCGAGCCCTTCGACCGCCACGGCATCGGTACGCGCGATGATGAGCGTCTCGGTGCTGGCACGCGCATCGAGAGCCGCGCGAATCTTGCCGGTCATCTCGGCCACGGGCACCAGGGTCTTGCCATCGAGATGCCCGCAGCGCTTGGGCAGCGTCTGGTCCTCGAGCTGCAGCGCACTGGCGCCAGCCCGCTCGAACGTCCTCACCGTGCGCATGACGTTGAGCGCGTTGCCAAACCCGGTATCGGCATCGACGATGAGCGGCAGTGCGACCCGCTCGCGGATATTCTCGATGACATTGGCCACTTCGCTCGCGGTGACCAGACCGATGTCGGAGCGACCCAGACGGGTGTAGGCAATGCTCGCCCCCGACAGATAAGCCGCTTCGAACCCGGCCTGCTCGACCAGCAAGGCGGTGAGCGCGTCATGAACCCCGGGAGCCAGCAACAGGGCAGGTCGGGCAAGGCGTTGTCTGAGCATCTTGATGGCTCGCGTCGATGAGTGACTGCAATGATCGCAGGCTCGGGGCCGTCGTGCAGGCCACGCGCAACGGGCCTCGAGCAAAGGCGGCGGGCCCCCACCGCCCCGCCCGACGGGCATGGCATCATGCCAGCCTCACGCGCCCCCAGGAGGAGCTCAGACATGCAACGCACTTTCTCGATGCTGGCAGCCGCAGCCCTTGTCGGTCTCGCCGGCAGCACGGCGGCACTCGCACAACCCGCCCCTGAAGTCACCCTGTCGCGCATCGACTGCGGCACGCCGGTGCTCAACGACGTCGCGGTGCGCTTCAGCGACACCTTCGCCTACAACGGCCTCAAGGTGATGTTCACCTTCAGCTGCTACCTGGTACGCCATGGCGACGAGTACCTGCTCTGGGATACCGGACACTCGATGAGTGCAGGTGCCCCGGCACCCAAGGTGAGCATCGTCGACCAGCTCGCGGCGGCTCGCGTCACCCCCGAGCAGATCAGGTACGTCGGCATCAGTCACTTTCACGCCGACCACACCGGGCAGGTGGCGTCGTTTCCGGGTGCCACCCTTCTGATCGGCAAGGGTGACTGGGATGGCATCACGGCAGTGCCGCCCATGCCGGGTGCCAACGCGGCACCCTTTGCCCACTGGGCCAGCGGTGCCGGCAAGCGTGAATCCCTCGGCGGCGACAAGGACGTGTTCGGCGATGGCACGGTCATCATCATGAACACACCCGGTCATACGCCGGGCCATCGCAGCCTGCTCGTTCGCCTGAAGGAAAAGGGGCCCGTGCTCATCAGCGGCGACCTCACGCACTTTCACGAGAACTACGAATCGAACGGCGTGCCGTCGTTCAACTTCCATCGCGGCGATACGCTCGCCTCGCTCGACCGGTTCAAGAAGGCCGCTGCCAACCTGAAGGCCACGGTCGTGATCCAGCACGACCAGCGCGATGTGGGGCTCTTGCCTGCACTGCCGGCGTTCGCCAGGTAAGGGGGCGGCTACTCGGGTTCGATGCCGGCCAGTCGCACCATCTCGGCGTAGAGCTTCAACTGGCCTTCGAGATAGGCGCGAAACTCCTCGGGACTCGTGGGCGAGGGTTCGAAGCCCTGCTCCTGCAGTCGCTTGCGCAGGGCGGGGTCATCGAACACGCGGCGCATCGCGGCGTTGAGGCGCGCCACCACCTCGGGCGCCATGCCCGCAGGACCGAGCAGGCCGAACCAGCCGGCATCGATGTCCATGCCCGGGATTCCCGCCTCACCCAGCGTGGGGATATCGGGCAGGGAGGCAAGCCGGCGATGGCCGGTCACGGCCAGCGCACGCAGACGACCCGAAGCCTGGTACGGCAGCACGAGAAGCTCGTTGGACATCATGGCCTGGATCTCGCCCGAGAGCAGTGCGCCAGTGGCAAGGCCGCCGCTCTTGTAGGGCACATGCGTCATGTGCAGGCCGGCCCGTGCATTGAAGAGTGCCCCTGCGAGATGAATGGTGTTGCCGATGCCGGGTGAGCCGTAGGCGATGTTGGTCTCGGGCCGGCGGGCCAGCGCCACGAATTCGGCAGCACTGCGCGCTGGCAGCGATGGCGTGACGGCCAGGATGAACGCCTGCTGCGAGCACAGGTTGGTGATCGGTGTGAAATCGCGCAAGGGGTCGAACGGCAGCTTGCGATAGATGCTCGGGTTCACCACCAGCGAGGCCGAGACCACGAGCAGCGTATGCCCGTCAGGGGCCGCCTTCGCCACGGCATCGGCACCAATGATGCCGTTGGCGCCCAGCCGGTTCTCGACCACCACCGATTGCCCGGTCTGCGCTGCGTACTGCTGTCCGACCAGCCGTGCGATGGTATCGGGGGCACCCGGCCCGAAGGGCACGATGATGCGGATCGGACGGACAGCGGTGCCTTGCGCCTGCGCGGGCACTGTCCATCCGGTGAGACTGGCCAGCACGAGCGCAGCACCGAGCCCGACGCGGGCGGCCAGTGCCCGGCCGACATGCCCGGAGGTTCGTGCCCCGCTCGTCGCCACTACCGCACGGCAGACCCGCCGAACACGCCTGCGCGCATTCACGCTCATGATGATGTCGTCCCCTTCAACCCGAGCACGGCCCGCACCACATCGAACTGGATGAGCGACGCGTCGATCATCTGTGCGATGGGAATCGATTCATTCGGCGCATGGCCCTGCCCACCCTCGCCCGGCCCGAAATCGATGATCTCGATACCGTCGCGGGCGAAGTAGCGTCCATCGAAGACGCCGACAGCATTCACGAAACGCGCTGGCGCCCCCAGGTGGCTGGCGATGGCGGCATTGAAGGCCGCAAACATGGGCCCGTCGTCACGACTCTGGAAGCCGGCCGAGGCGGTGAGTTGGCTCACCTCGACGGTGCCCTCAGGCTCGCCGGCACTCAGGAGGCAATCGCGCAATTCGGCAAAGGCGTCAGCGGGGTTCTCGCTCGGCAGCAGACGCCGGTCGATCCGGACCTTGCAGTGCGCAGGCACCACATTGGGCTGCTCGCCCCCCTCGATGGTGCCCACATTGATCATCGAGGCCAGCTCGCCGCCCGGCGATGCGGCACGCCGGCGGGCAATGGCCGGACTCAGATCGCGCTCGACACGGGAGAGCAATCGCATCATTCGAAGAATGGCGTTGTCACCCGTCGGCGCGGCGCCGGCGTGGGCAGCACGGCCATGAGTGACCACTTGCACCCAGATTACGCCCCGTTCGGCCACGATCATCTGATTTTCGGTCGGGGCACCGACCACCAGCATGTCGGGCCGCACCATGCCTTCGCCACGCAGTCGAGCCAGCCCGTCGGGACCGAGATTTTCCTCGTCGCCCACGAAAGTGAAGACGACCTCGCCACGCGCCGGCCCTCCGGCGCGGGCAATTTCGCGCGCAAGCCACAGGTGACAGGCAGCAGCGCCCTTGGCGTTGGAGGCCCCAAGGCCATGCAGACGCCCCTCGCGAACCACCGGACCATACGGCTCGGTGTGCCAGGCCGCCAGGTCACCCGGGCCGATGGTGTCCACATGCACGTTGAAAACGAGCGAAGGGTGACCGCTGCCCAGTCGTGCGACCACATTGGTCGAGGCGCCGAAGCGAGGCGTGTCGACCCGGTAGCCGCTGGCGAGGAGATCGCGCGCGATGCGCTCGGCGATGGCGCTGGTATCACCCGGGGGCGAGCGTGAATCGATCGCCACCAGATCACCCAGCGTGGCAACCAGATCGCGCCCGATCGGCTCGCGGTCGACGGGGCGTCCAGATTGGCTGTGCGTCATCAGGGACGCCAGGCGGTGATCGACTCGGTGGTGTGCTCGAGATTGCGCGGCGCGGCCGGCGCCATCTGCTGCGTGGCCTTCACCGAGCGCCCCCAACCGCGGTCACCCACCAGTGCACCGTCCTTCGCGACGACACGGCCCCGCACCATCGTGAGCACCGGGCCGGCCGTGGTACGCCAGCCATGCCAGGGCGAGATCTTCGACTTCGAGAAGAGCGACTCATCGCGAATGTCGCGCTCGAGCGCCATGTCGACCAGCACGATGTCGGCATCGGCGCCGACCTGGAGCACACCCTTGTGCGGATACAGACCCCAGGCTCGGGCCGGGTTCACACAGGCCCAGCGCACGTAGTCGTTGAGGGTCATGCGCCCGGCGTTCACCTGAGTGAGCATGAGGGGCATCTGGGTCTGCACACCGGGGAAGCCGCATTCGCAGTTCCAGATCGTGTCGCGGCGTTTTTCCTCGATGGTGTGCGGCGCATGGTCGGTCGCAATCATGTCGACCGTGCCGTCGTGCAGGGCCTCCCACAGCGCCACGTCGTGCCCGGGCTCGCGGATCGGCGGGTTCACCTTGGCAAGACCATGCATGGTCTTCATCTGCTCGCTGGTGAGGAGCAGGTACTGCGGGCAGGTCTCCACCGTGACATCGACCCCGCGGCGCTTGGCATCGCGCACGAAATAAAGACCATCGCGCGAGCTCTTGTGGGCGATGTGCAGACGCGCACCGGTCCACTCGGCAAAGAGCGTGGCGCGACTCACCGCTTCCATCGCGGCAATGGCCGGGCGCGCGGCCAGATGGGCGAGCGGATCGACGCGCCCGGCGGCCTCGAGCTTGCCCTGGCGGCGCGCCATGATCGAGGCATTCTCGGCGTGCACCGTGCACCGAAGGCCGAGCCGGGCCAGGATCTCGAAGCCCTCGAGCATCGCGCCATCAGTCGGGGCCGGCAGATTGCCGAAGGTATTGCCCATGAAGCACTTGAAGCTTGCTGCCCCGGCGGCAGCCAGGTCTGCAAGCTGGTCGATGTTGTTCTCGGCGAGCAGGCCGTAGATGCCGAAGTCGACATGAGCATCCCGGCTGGCGATGCCGATCTTCTGCTCCATCGCTGCCACGGTGCCGGTCGGGGGGTTGGTGTTGGGCATCTCGAACACGGTGGTCACACCACCCAGGGCAGCCGCACCGGTACCGGTATGCCAGTCTTCCTTGTACTCATAGCCAGGCGTACGAAAGTGCACGTGGGAGTCGATGGCACCCGGAATCACGTACTTGCCGGTGGCGTCGATCACCTGCGCAGCCGGTGGCATCAGGGCCTCATCACCGATGGCAACGATGCGCTCGCCCACGATGGCGATGGCCGCCTCGACGGTCGACTCGGGGCTCACCACCTTGCCACCGCGGATCAGGATGTCGATCTTGTTCATGTCTTCCCCATCATGTGAGTCGTGCCAGGCCTGAGTGCCGGCAGGTGCACCGTGAATGCAGGCGCAGGCCCGAGTTTACGCGAGCGCTCAGAGCCCGAGCAGGCGGGCCGCATTGCCCCCCAGAATCGCCGCCTTGTCCTCGGCCGCGAGATCAAGCGCATCGACATGCGCCGTGTCGGCGTCGATGTAGGGATCATCGGTTGCGAACAGCAGATGGTCGGCACCGGCAAAGCCGATGGCCATGTCGAGTACCGGGCCGAAGAACGACGCGGTGTCGTAGTAGAGCTGCTTCGCATAGACACTGGGCAACTGCGAGATGTGCTCGCGGCAGGCCGGGAAGATGCGAAAACCGTTGTCGAGGCGCTCGATGAGGGTGAGCAGGGTGCCCCCGGTGTGGGCCAGAACGATGGCGATGTCGGGATGGCGCTCGAGAACCCCGCCGTAGATGAGACGGGTGGCCGCGAGCGTGGTGTCAAACGGGAACCCGACCCGCAGCGGCAGTTCGTAACCGTCCATGCCCGAGGTATTGGCCGGGAACATCGGGTGCATGAAGGCGGGCAGCGAGAGGGCACTCATCTGCTCCCAGAGCGGCTCGAACATCGGGTCATCGAGCTGGCGGCCACTGACGTTGGAACCCAGCGCAATGCCGCGCATGCCCAGGTCGTTGACTGCCCGGTCGAGTTCACGCATCGAGGCATCGATGTCGCCCAGGGGAAGACTGGCCATGCCCACGAATCGATCGGGATGCGCAGCGCACATCTCGTAAACCCGGTCGTTGATCATGCGCGCCACCTCGATCTGGATACTCGGCTCCCAGGCGTAGACATTGGGGGTACTGAGCGAGATGGCCCGCATGTCGATGCCCTTTCGATCCATCGCACGCAGGCGATCATCGACCTCGAACATGTCGGGTCGCGACCAGGCCACGGTATTGCCATCGCGTCCCAGAAAGGTCTTGTCGCCGCTCTCGGTCACCTCGAGCCCCAGGTGGGTGCGCAACTGCTCGAGATATTGTCGATCGACGATGTGGGCGTGAATGTCGATGCAGGTCATGCGAACTCCTTGGACAGACGATGCGGCCTGCGGGACGCAAGGCCGGAAACGGGGACAGGCCGGGCAAGGCGCAGCAACCCATACCGGACATACCCCGAGTTCAGAGGATACCGCTCAGCCCGAGGATTGCGCCAAGCGCGATGAGCCAGAGCGGACTCAGCCGGGTTTTCAACACCACCACGGCCGTGACCGCCGTCAGCAGATAGGCCGTCGGTCCGTGCGCGGCGGCCACCGTGATGAGGCAGCCACCGGACAGGGCCAGGCCGACGATGACCGGAAAGAGGCCTGCCTGGATCACCCGGCGCCATCGGGCCCCCTGGAACCGATCCCAGACCAGCACGACCAGCATCGCCAGCAGGGCCGAAGGGCCGGCCATGGCGAGCGTCGCCACCAGCGCGCCCGGAATGCCGGCCACGTGGTAGCCAATGAGACTGACCACCAGCACGTTCGGGCCGGGCATCGCGTACCCCAGGCCGTACAGGTCGGCAAAGGTGCGCGCGTCCATCCATTGATGGTGCTCGACCACCACCCGCTGGATCTCGGTGAGGGCCGAGGTCATGCCGCCAAACGAGAGCACCGAGAGAATCGAGAATTCGACCGCCAGGTCGATGAGCGACGCCTCGTTCATCGCACGCGCCTTGAGGCCATCAGGACGCCGAGTGGCCCCATCGTCGCAAGCACCACCGGCAGACTCAGCCGGAAGAACACCACCGCCACGAAGGTCAGCACGGCCACGAGGGCAATCGGATTACGCAGGCTGGGCGCTGCCGCGGTCTTCAGACCGAACGAGAGCATGAGCCCGGCGGCGACCGGGGCTATGCCTTGCATCGCATTCTTCACCGCCGGTACATCCCCGAACCGGGCGTAGAGCATCCCCAGGATCAGCACGAAGATGAGCGGCACGGTCATGATGGCGATCGACGACACCACCATGCCCGTGGTCCCGCGCAGATGCCGGCTCACCGCCGCAATGAGGTTGAAGACATTGGGCCCGGGCATGAACTGGGCGATCGAGAGGCCGTTGTTGAACTCCTCGGCCGTCAGCCAGCCGCGCTCCTCGACCATGAGCCGGCGCAACCAGACGATGGAGCCGCCAAACCCGGTGGCGCCCACCATGGCATGGGTCCAGAAGAGCGTTGCCAGAGAAGGGGGCTCCCGGCCGGGGCTGCCCTCGGGGCCCGTGCGATGAGGGTCGCTGCGAGAGTGAACGGGCGCCTCACCGCCGCGCGCCTGGGCTGCGTCATCCCGAACGATCGTCATGTCGTGTCTCCGGCAGGAACGTCTCCCAGGGGAGCGCCGGCCCCGGTGCGCTCGAGAATGAGCCCGTAGTGCTCGGGGCGTCGATGCGCGGCGAAGTTGAAGACGTTCTGGCGAAAGCGATCGCCGACCGCCAGATCGGCATTCACGAAGATCACCTCATCGTCCTCGGATTGCGACTGCGCCATGATTTCGCCACTGGGCGACACGATGACCGAACCGCCGATCATGTGAAAGCCATCCTCGAAGCCGGCCTTGGCCGCCGCCGCCACCCACAGCGCGTTCTGATAGGCCGCCGACTGCAGGGTGAGCAGATGATGGAACATCCGCAGGTGCGGCGGCTCGGGCCAGTGGATGTTGACCGAGGGCGTACTGAACCCCAGGGTCACGATCTCGGCGCTCTGCAGCCCCAGCACCCGGAAGGTCTCGGGCCAGCGGCGATCGTTGCAGATGCACATGCCGATGCGCGCATCCAGTGCGGTCCAGGCACGAAAGCCCTCGTTGCCCACCTGGAAATAGCGCTTTTCCAGATGCTGGAAGGGTGCCGCGGGCTTGTGATCGGCGTGCCCCGGCAGATGAATCTTGCGATAGCGGCCCACAATCCGGCCCTGCGCATCCACGAGAATCTGGGTATTGAAGCGCTCGCCTCGGGGGGTCAGTTCGGCAAACCCGAGGGTAAAGCCGATTCCCAGGTCGCGTGCACGCTCGAAGAGCACGCGCGTCTCGGAGCCGGGCATCTCGCGCTCGTAGAACCGGTCGAGCGCCTCACCGTCCTCGAGCCAGTAGCGCGGAAAGAACGTCGTGAGTGCGAGTTCGGGAAACACCACGAGGCGGGCGCCACGACTGGCCGCCTCGCTCATCAGCGCGAGCAGTCGCGCCACGGCCGAGGCGCGGCTGTCGGCCTGATGAACCGGCCCCATCTGGGCCACGGCAAGCCCGAAGGGGCGACGGGTCATGACATCTCCTGCAATCGATCGGTGCTCGGGCATACTCATTGCTTGGGCGATGCTTGCCTCGACGCAGCCTGCATCCTATCCACCCCACCGCGGAATCACAAACATGGCCCCTTGCCTGCCCCTGACTGCCCCGGCCTCGCGCCACCCCCATCGTCGCCCGCTGCTGCGCACCCTCGCCTGCCTTGCCGCTGCAGCCGCCAGCCTCGCCGGGCTCGGCTTTCCGGCGGCGCAGGCCGACACGCCGGTGAAGTTCTCGCTCAACTTCAAGCCCGATGGGTCGAACGCTGCCTGGTTCCTCGCCGCCGAACGCGGCTATTTCAAGGAGGCGGGACTCGAGGTCGCCCTCGACACCTCGGCCGGCACCGGCGACGTGATCCAGCGCCTGGCCTCGAACACCTATGACCTGGGGTGCGCCGACATCGGCACGCTGATCGAATTTGCCGGGCGCAATCCGCAACAGGCGCCGGTGACGATCATGGTGCTCTACGCACGCTCACCCCTTGCCATCGTCAGCTTCAAGAAGGCGGGCATCAACAAGCCGGCCGACCTCATCGGCAAGCGCATGGGGGCACCGGCCAACGACGGCGCGTTCCGCATGTGGCCCACGTTTGCCAAGGCTGCCGGGGTGGATGCCTCGAAGGTGCAGAACCAGAATGTCGATATCCGCGTACGCGAGACGATGCTGGTGCGCGGTGACTACGAGGGCGCCTATGGCTACGACTCGAGCATGTGGTTCAACCTGAAGCCCATGGGCGTGAAACTCGAGGACCTCTCGTTCCTTCGCTATGCCGACTACGGTCTGGACTTCTACGGCAACTCGCTGATGGTATCGCGCAAGTTCATGGCCGAGCACCCGAAGGAAGTCGAGGCCTTCGCACGAATCACCGCACGCGCCTGGCGCGAGGCGATGGCTGATCCGAAGGCGGCGGTTGCCGCGCTCTACAAGCGCGAGCCACTGATCAATGTGGACGTCGAGATCGAAAAGCTGCAGTGGCTCACGAAAAACCAGCTCACCACGCCGCAGACGCGTGCCGAGGGCATGGGGGCGGTCGACATCGGGCGCCTCGACAAGCAGATCTCGGCCATCACCGAAGCCTTCCAGCTGCCCACGCATCCGGCAACCGGCGCCATCTACGACGCGAAGTTCCTGCCCTCGCGTGCCGAGCGGCAACTGCCCTAGAGCTGAAAGGCCAGCCAGAGCAACAGCCCCTCGGCCGTGTCGCGAAAGATCGAGGGGCGACGTGCCGGGTAGACGCTGGCATCGGCCGCAGCACGCGCAGCCCAGCCCCGAAGCCACGCAATGTCCTGCGCGTCATAGAACGCGACCATCGCCTCGAAGTTGAGAAAGAGGCTGCGGCCGTCCAGGTTCACTGAACCGCAAAGCGCCATCGATTCGTCGATGACCACCAGCTTGGCATGCAGCATGGTGGGGGCGAACCGCACCGTGACACCGGCGTGCACGAGGCTGCGCAGACCGCGGTGGCGGGCAATATCTGCCAGCGGATGGTTGGAGCGCGCGGGCAGCAGCAGGTCAACCACCACGCCACGCCCTGCCGCGTGGCGCATGGCCTCGAGCAAACCATCATCGGGCACGAAGTAGGGCGTCACCGCAATCACCCTTGACTCGGCTCGATACAGTGCCGTGAGCAGCAGGGCGTAGACCGTATCCTCGGCCTGGTCGGGGCCACTGGCAATCACCTGAGCGGCATGCGCGCCTGCAGGCAGTGCGGGTTCAGTCAGGCGGCGTCGCGAGGCCATCGAGCGAGCGCCTGCCGCATGGGCCCAGGTCGCCTCGAACAGGTCGAGCGCCTGCACCGCCAGCATTCCGCGCGCCTCGAAGGTGAGATCGATCCAGGGGCCGCGTTCGTGGTGACTGGTGAAGTATTCGGCACCCAGATTGCGGCCGCCGGACCAGCACACCCCCGCATCGGCGATGGCCAGCTTGCGGTGGCAGCGCGCATTGGCGTGGCCCCGCGGCGACCAGCGCAGCATCGGCATGAACCAGCGCACCTGCACGCCGGCTTCGCGCAATCGGCGTAGCCGCGCGCGTGAAGTCAGGAAGCCGCCAAAACCATCGATGAGCACGCGCACTTGCACGCCACTGCCGGCGGCACGCGCGAGGCGCATCGCGATATCGGCTCCGACGGCATCGTCGCGCCACAAGTAGGTGCTCAGATCGATGCGCTCTCGTGCCCCGTCGATGAGGGTCTGAAGCGAGGCCAGAGACCGGGGGCCGTCTTCATGGAAGACCAGCGCTTCGTTCGCAACCGGTGGCGCGATGCCCATGCCATTCAGTGTGGCCGCAGCCCAGCGGGGCGCAGGCGAGGCAAGACCGGATTCGGAACCCGCCAGCGCCGCACCAGCGATGGCGCCAGCCGCCCCATCCCGCCGGGCCTGCCGGCCTGCGGATCGCAACTTGCGCGTGCCAAAGAGCAGATAGAGCGGTACTGCGACGTAGGGCAGCAGCACGATCAGCAGCACCCAGGCAATCGCTGCAGGGCTGCGGCGATGCTCACGCCGCAGGTGGGTGATGACCACATAGAGGAGCAGACCACCGAGCACGCTCGCCAGGTGCAGCGAGAGGGGAATGGCATCGAGCCCGAATCGGGACACGGCCGAGTTTCCCGCGGCGATCGGCCCCGCTCAGTGCCCGGTATCGCGATGGATGTTGTCGACCCAGCGCACTTCCTCGGGCTCTTCCACCATCGGGATGTTGAGGTTCACCACCACCGGCTCCTGACCGGTACGCACCAGCACGCACGAGAGCGGCGCCTTGTCATCGGCGTTGATCTCCTGATGCGGCACGTAGGGCGGTACGTAGATGAAGTCGCCCGGGCCCGCCTCGGCGATGAATTCGAGCTGATCGCCCCAGCGCATGCGGGCACGACCACTCACGATGTAGATGACGCTCTCCACGGGTCCGTGGTGGTGCGCGCCCGTCTTGGCATTGGGGTGGATCACCACGGTGCCGGCCCAGAGCTGCTCGGCACCGGTGCGCGCGTGCGTGATGGCAGCGGCGCGGTTCATGCCCGGCGTCTGCGCCGTGTTGATGTCGAGTTCATTGGCATGGACCACGCGCACGCCACTGTTGCGCCACTTCGATTCGTCAGTCATGAGCCTGCCACTCCGGTGCCGGTGGGAATACCCCTATTGTGCACCGGGTGGTCCGGGTCGCGGCAGTGGGACGCATCAAGCAGACGCTATCATGAGTCACTGCCGATCCAACCCGAGGTCATCTGCTTGAAACTGCGCATCCTCTCCGAACGAGACTGCCGTGCCGTGCTCGACATGAGCCACGCCATCGAACTGCAACGCGAAGCCTTCCAGCATCTGGCCGAAGGGCGTGCGGTCGGCGGGCTGCGCAGCGTGGCGCAGGGCACCGAGCCGCCGAGCGTCACCATCTTCAACCCGTGCTTTCTTGCCGGCGGCGGCGGGTTCGGGGTGAAGGTCGTGTCCGACTTCGAGCAGAACACCGCCATCGGGCGCACCCGGCTCACCGCGCTCGTGGCTGTCTTTGATGGCGCATCGGGTTACCCCGAAGCGGTGATGGAAGGGGGCTACCTCACCGATGTGCGCACCGGGGCCGGGGTGGCACTGGCAGCACGGCTGATGGCCCGCCCCGAGAGTCGATCGCTGACCCTCATCGGTGCCGGGCGCATCAGCGCCCATGTGCTTTCGGCCGTGGCCGAGGTGTTCGACCTGGAGCGGGTGCAAGTGCATACCCGCAGCCGCGCCCGCGGTGAAGCCTTCGTGGCTGCGGCCCGGGCGGCGGGCGGTCGGATACCCGATCGGATCACCCTCACCGACGACCCCGCTACGGCGGTCGCCGAATCCGATCTCGTGATCGCCGCAACCACGGCGAGCACACCCGTGATTCAAGGCAACTGGCTGCGCGCGGGCACCTTCGTCGCCTCGGCCGGCAGCTATTCGGCCGCGGCACGCGAAGTGGATACGCGAACCATCGAGCGCGCCGCGGTGCGTGTGGTGGACAGCGTGCGCGACAGCCTCGATCGGGTGGGCGACTACGTGATGCCGCTGGCCGAGGGCGCCATCGAACGCAGCTCGGTGGTCGACTTCGGTCAGGTAGTGGCAGGCCTCGTGCCGGGACGCACGAGCGCGACCGACATCACCTACTTCAAGTCATGCGGCGTTGCTGCGCAAGACCTCATCACGGCACAGTTCATCGCACGAGCCTGTACGGCGCGGGGCCTGGGCACCGTGGTCGACATCGGTGGCGACGAGCCACCCGCCAACGGAAGCAAGACCCATGCATGACCTTGCCATCACCTCAGCCACGCTGGTCACCTCGAGCGGGCGGCGACACGCCACGATCGTGATCGATGCGGGCCGGATCAGTGCGCTGCTCGAGCCTGGTGCGCAGGTCGATGCGCGAGAGATCATCGACGCCTCGGGCCTCCTCGTGCTGCCCGGTCTGGTCGATGCCCATGTGCATCTGCGCGACCCCGGGCTCACCCACAAGGAAGACTTTGCCAGCGGCACCGCTGCGGCCGCGGTGGGTGGCGTCACGACCGTGATGGTGATGCCCACCGACCGGCCCATGACGACAACGGCCGCGCTTCTCGAAGAGAAGCGCCATCTGGGCGAGGGTCGTGCGCAGGTGGACTTCGCGCTGCAGGCGCTGGTGGGTCCGGGCACCGAACCGGGCGAGGTCGAGCGGCTTGCCGCGGCGGGTGCCATCTCGTTCGAACTCTTTCTCGCCGACATGGCGGCACCGATGCAGGTGAACACGGGGGCAGAACTCCTGGCCTGTCTGCGTGCCGTGGCGGCCACCGGCCGGGTGGCCGGCATCAGCGCCGGTGACGAGAGCATCGTGGCGGCATACACACAGCCCGGCATGCACGAGCAGGCGAGCAGCCGCGAGGCGTTCCTGCGCTCGCGACCTGCAGTGGCCGAGGCCATGGGTCTTGCGCGCGCACTTGTCGCCGCCCAGGCTGCAGGGGCGCGCGTGCACATCCGTCAGATGAGCAGCGCGCAGGGGCTGGCGGTGCTCGAGGGACTGCGAGGCACAGGCAGCCTTGATGGCGAGCCCTCTGCCGGGTCGCCGGACGTCTCTCGCATCGACGTGACGAGCGAGGTCACGCCGCACAACCTGCTGCTCGACGAGGGCTTCGTGAAGGTGCTCGGGCCGGTGGCCAAGGTACTGCCCCCGTTGCGCCGCGCGCACGACCTTGCCTGCTTGCGCACCGCCTTGCGTGAAGGGCGCATCGACATGGTGGCCACGGACCACGCGCCGCACCTGCCTGCCGAGAAAGCCGCTGGCAACGTCGATCTGGCACTGGCGCCGGGAGGCCTCGCGGGCCTGCAGACCTGGCTGCCGCTCATGCTCTCGATGGTTTCCGACCGCCTGCTCGACGAGAGCACGCTGGTGCGGGTCTGCTGCGAGGCGCCGGCACGCCGGTTCGGACTGTGGCCACGCAAGGGCTCGCTTGAACCCGGTGCCGATGCCGATCTGGTGCTCATCGACCCGCGTCGCCCGTTCACCATCCGCAATGCCGATCAACAGAGCCGCGCCGCGCAGACGCCGTTCGACGGACGACAGACACCCGCCACGCCCGTGCTTACCCTTCTGCGCGGCGAAGTGATTGCGCGCGAAGGTCAACGGGTCGGCAAGGCACGAGGGCGACTCGTCACGCCGGCTGACTAGCGCAACGTCAGCCGGGCGATTGCCAGGCCGCCCAGTGGCCGGATGCCGATGTCCGGCCAACGGACGGACAGAAGTCTGCCTCTTGCAGACGCACCCCTTCAGAGCGCCACCGTCTCCAGCCGCTCCACCACACCGGCCAGGGCTTCACAGCCCAGGACGATGTCGGCCTCATCGGTGTTCTCGACGATGTCATGACTGCGCCCGCCGATGCTCGGAATGAAAAGCATGGCCGCAGGCATGAACCGGCCGACAATCATCGCGTCATGACCCGCACCGCTCACCATGCGCATCGAAGGCACCGACAGTTCCCCGGCCACGCCATCGATCAGCGCCACCAGGCGCGAATCCATGAGCGTGGGAGTACTGCGTGCAATCGACTGCGCCGACACCGCAACACCGCCCCGGCCATCGGCGGCTGCAACCTGGGCAAGGAATGCGGCCTCGACCCGATCGAGCACCGCCAGTTCGGTGTCGCGAAACTCGACCACCATCGAGGCTTCGGCGGGCACCACGTTGGCTGCACCGGGCAAGACGCTCATCACGCCGACGTTCCAGACCGTGTCAGGCCCACCGAGCCCCGCGATGGCCTCGTGCACCCAGTGCGCCAGGCCGATGAGCGAACGCGCGGCATCGCGACGCAGATTGATCGGGGTCGTGCCAGCGTGATCGGCCTGCCCCTTGCAGATGACCCGAAAGCGGCGGATGCCGACGATGCCGGTGACCGCACCCAGGCGCAAGGCAGCCGCCTCGAGGCGTGGCCCCTGCTCGATATGCGCCTCGAGGTAGGCCACATGGCGGGCCGGGTCCCGCAACCACACTGCGTCACCGTAGCCCGCGCGCGCGATCGCCTGCGGCAGGGTCTCGCCAGCCGGCGTGCGCGCGGCCGCGAGTTCACTCTCGGGCAAATCGGCACAGAAGGCACGACTTCCAAGACACGAAAGATAGGTGCCTTCCTCGTCCTGGAACGAAGCCACGTCGACACCGAGGGTGGTGGCGCGCCCCTGTTCGATGCGCGAGCGCGCGATCTCCAGACCGTAGACCACGCCCATCGCCCCATCGAGCCAGCCGCCGCGCGGCACCGTATCGGTGTGCGAGCCAATCACCACGGCGCGCGCAGCGCCCGGCGTGACACCGGCCACATTGCCCACCCGATCGATGCGCGCCTCGAGCCCCGCCGCCTGCATGCGCTCAACCAGCCAGCGGCGGGCTTCGATATCGGGGGCGGAGAACGACACCCGGTCGACCCCGGTACCGCAGGCACCGAAGCGAGCCAGCGCGCGCAGGTCGGCCATCAGGCGAGCGGCATTGATACGACTCATGATTCAGATCTCCATCAGGCGCCCAAGCCCGGCGGGCCGCGCCGAAACACCCGCCACCCGCAAGGCCGACCAGAGCAGCGTCTGATTGGATCCGAGCACCGGAATTCCGCACCGCGACTCGAGCGCCTCGATGCTGCCGAAGGTGGGCAGGTCGGTGGCGAGCAGGACGATGGCCTGCGCGCCGCGAGTGTCCATGGTGCCGACAAAATCGACCAGACGCGCATTGTCGACCGTGGGTACTTCGCGCATCTGCACGATATCGAGCGTGGCATGACCGGTGATCGTGTAGCCGGCCGCCTCGAAGAAGGGGGGTGCAAGATCATGAATGGCCTGGGGATACGGTGTGCCGAGGGCAAAGCGATGCACCCCCAGCGCGGCGAGTGCATCACGCAGCGCGGTCCACGCCGACAGGCAGGGCGTGCCGGTGCGCGCCGATAGCGCGGCCATCTTCTCTTCGCTCCACTGCCGGTTCATGATGAAAGTGGTGACCATGTCGGCATAGGCGATGACATCGACGCCGGTGGCTGCCAGTTCATCGACCGCGCGCTCGACCTCGGCCTCCATGCGCTCGATCGCCTCGTGGGTGAGCGCGCCGCGCGCCATGATGCGGGTGGCGTAGGCCGCCACGCCCGCGGGGAGGCGCGACCACCATTCCGGTTCGATCACCGAATTGTTGGCGGGCACCACGACGCCGATACGACCACCCGCGCCATAGACTGCACCGCCTCGGGGTGAGGCCCCTGCCACGGCAGCAGGCTCAGTCGGGGGTGGCATTGGAGAGCCTGATGGCCAGCGCCCAGCGGGCGATTTCACGTTCGAGAAACCCGCCGAACTCGGGTCCATTCATGAACTGCACCGTCATGCCGGTCTTCTCGAAGGTCTGCACGACCTCGGGCAGCGCAACGATGCGGCGCAATTCGGCCTCGAGACGCGCCACGATGGCGGGGGGCGTTCCAGCAGGGGCCATGATGCCGGTCCAGCCGCCCATTTCCATCTGCGGGTAGCCCTGCTCGATCATCGTGGGCACATCGGGCAGGAGCGGGCTGCGCTGGGCGCTGGTGACCGCCAGCGCCCGGATCTTGCCGGCACGGATGTTCTGGTAGGAGATCGACAGCGAATCGAACATGAAGTCGACATCGCCCGCGAGAATGGCTGCCGTGGCTGCCGGTGCGCCGCGAAACGGCACATGGAGGGCATCGTATTTCGCGTAGTACTTCATCAGCTCACCCGAGAGCTGGATGGTGGTGCCGGTACCGTTGGAGGCAAAGTTGAGCTTGCCCGGATTGCGCCGCGCAAACTCGACGAACTCGGCCACGCTGCGCGCGCTGATGCGACTGCCCACCACCAGCACATTGGGTACGCTGCCAAGGAGCGCGATCGGAACGAAATCGCGCTTCATGTCAAAAGGCACCGAAGGATAGAGCGTGACGCTGATCGCGTTGGGCGGGCCGGCCAGGAGCAGCGTGTGGCCGTCAGGGCTCGCCTTGGCCACATGGTCGGTACCGATGTTGCCGCCCGAACCCGAGCGATTCTCGACCACCACCGGTTGCCCGAGGATCTCGCCCAGCTTCGGCGCGACCACCCGGGCACTGAAGTCGGTGATGCCTCCTGGCGGAAAATTCACGATGAGACGCACCGGCCGGGTCGGCCAGGCCTGAGATTGAGGCTGGGCCAGCGCAGCCACCGACACGAGGCTGGCAGCGCCCACGCCGGCAAGAAGCCGGGCGGCGCGCATCAAGGTGGGGGATGAGGTCATGGTGTCTCTGGTCTTCTGGTGAATCAGCCAGCCACATTGTAGGGGCAGCAATGCCACCCCGCTTCAGTCGGCCGTTGCGCCCGAGACCTTGACCATGCGGCCCCAGGTGACGAGTTCATCGCGCATCAGTTGCCGGAAACTCGCCGGGGTGCTGGTCATGGGCTCAAGGCCATTGCGCGAGAGCACCTGCTCGACGAACTCGGTCGAGCGCACCACACGCGTGATGTCGGCGGCCATGCGCTCCACCAGCGGCTCGGGCATGTGCGCCGGGCCCACCACCCCGAACCAGGAAGTCACTGCGAGGCCCGGTATGCCCTGCTCGCGCACCGTCAGCAATTCGGGACGCGACGCCAGCCGCGCGGGCGTGGTGGCCGCGAGCAGGCGCAGCTTGCCCTGGCGCACGAACGGGTCAGCCACATTGAGGTTCACCACCATCAGCGCGATTTCGCCGGCGACCAGATCGGTCATGGCCGGGGACGCCCCCTTGTAGGGCACGTGCACGAGATCAATGCCATTGGCCTGGCGAAAGTTCTCGATCGCGATATGGGCATAGGTGCCCACCCCCATCGTGCCGTAACTGAAGGCACCTGGGCGCGCTTTGGCCAGCGCAACGAGCTCGCGCATGGTCCGGGCCGGTATCGCCGCGTTGACTACCAGCACCGGAAAATTCTCGGCCACCAGCGCCACCGGCGTGAAATCGCGCAAGGTGTCGTAGGGCAGATTGCGATACAGATGCGGGTTCACCACGAAGGTAGCCGCTTCGGTCAGAAAGAGCGTATGCCCGTCGGGGGGCGACTTCACCAGCATCTCGGCCGCAATGATCTTGCCGGCCCCGGGCTTGTTCTCGACGAGCACCGGGTAGCCCCACGCTTGCGCCAGACGCTGCCCGAGCATGCGCCCGAGCAGGTCGGTAACGCCGCCGGGCGGGCTGGGCAGGATGATCTTGACCGGACGGTTGGGAAAGGCGGGCGCGCCGGCAGCGGCACTCACCGCCGAGGCGTTGGCTGGCGAGGCTTGTGCCACGACCTCCCCCATGCAGGCCATCTGGGCCAGCACGACAGCGAGCGCGCTGCCCAGCCGTAACCAGAGAGCCCGCGCACCCGGCATTTCGCTGCCCTCGATCAGGCGCCGAACCGCGGCAGGAGCCGCAGGGCATTGTCGCGCTCGATCGCGCGCAGATCGGCAGCATTCAGGTTGAGTGCGGCCAGTTGATCGACCCAGATCTGCGGTGACCAGAACGGGAAGTCGGTGCCGAAGAGCAGTTGCGACACGCCAAAGAGTTCGCGTGCGGCATTGAACGACACCGTGTTGGTGGCATTGACGATGTCGTAGTACTGGCGCCTGAATTCGTAGAGGGCCCCGTGCGGAATGCTCGCGGCCAGTTCCTTGCGCGTACCGGCAATCGCCGCCATGCGTCCGGCGAGCATCGGCAGCGCGCCCCCGGCATGCGAGAAGATGAAGCGGATGTCGGGGCAGCGACCAAAGGTTCCGCTGAAGAGAAGCGAAGCAACCGCCCGCGTCGTGTCGAACGGAAACTCCAGGGTCGGTGCGGGCAACTCGGGCATCACCCCGGCACAGTAATCGGCCGCATGCGGATGGAAGTAGACGACCGCCTTGCGCCGATTGAGTTCATCGAACACCGGTGCGAGCCTGGCATCACCGGGCCACATCGCGCCATAGTTGGTCATGAGCCCGAACCCGTCGGCTTTCAGGACATCGCAGGCATGTTCGATCTCGCGCAGGCTGCCGTCGACATCGGGCAGCGGCAGTGCAGCGAAATTGCCGAAACGACCCGGGTAGTCGCGGGCCATCTGCGCGGCATACTCGTTGCACTCGCGCGAGATCTCGATCGAATCGGCGGCATGCCCGAACCAGCAACCCGGCGAGGAGATCGACGTGATCGACGTGGCCACACCCGATCGGTCCATGGCCTCGATGGCGATCGTCGGCGTCCACTCCACCATCTTCGGCATGTGCACATGGGCGATACGCTCGATCTCGTCACGACGACGCGCGAGGTAACGCGGCGGCACGATGTGGTGATGGGTGTCGATGCGATGCGGTACAGGCATGTGGCTGGCCGTCATGGTGGTCTCCCCTGTCGCCCTGTCGATGTGCAGGCGAAATACGATGATACGCGAGCACGCTGCGCCCATCGGGCGGGGTCGTTTATCATGAAGTCCCGCCAGAGATTCGGCTTCACCGGCAGCACTTCGTGGATACCATCGACCGGCCCGGCACCCCCGGACAATCGGTCGGACAACCTGTCCGACGCAAGGAAGACCTCCGACTGATTACTGGACGCGGTCAGTTCAGTGACGATTTCAGTCTCGAGGGCCAGACCTATGCCGTGATGGTGCGCTCGCCGCACCCGCATGCGCGTATCCGCTCGATCGATGCACGTGAGGCCAGCGCCCTGCCTGGTGTACTCGGGGTCTTCACCGGGGCCGACTGCGCCGCTGACGGCCTGGGACCCATTCCGCACAGCCCGGTTCCTTCGACCCGTCACGACATGAAGCTGCACGGGCGCGACGGCACCCCGGTGTTCATCGGGCCCCACCTGCTGCTGCCCGCCGACCGCGCCCGCCATGTGGGTGAAGCCGTTGCGATGGTCGTGGCCGACACCCCGGGGCGCGCCATGGACGCCGCCGAAGCGGTCGAGGTCGACTACGAACCCCTGCCCTGGATCTCGCATTGGCATCAGGCGCTCGAACCGGGCGCACCCGTGCTCTGGGATGAAGCACCCGACAACACCCCGGTCGATACCTGGTTTGGCGACCAGGCAGGTACGGAAGCTGCCTTTGCCGCCGCCGACCATGTGGTGGGACTCGACCTGCACATCGATCGGGTCACCGCGGTGGCCATGGAACCGCGCGCAGCGCTCGGATCGTTCGATGCCACGACCGGTCGCTACACGCTCTACGCGGGCAGTGGCGGCGCAGTGCGCCAGAAGCGCGAACTGGCAAGCGTGCTGGGTACCGACCCGGACAACGTGCGGGTGCTCTCCTTCGATGTCGGCGGCAACTTCGGCTCGCGCAACCGGGCCTTCGTCGAATTCGGCCTCGTGCTCTGGGCTTCGCGCAAGATCGGCCGTCCGGTGAAATTCACCGCAACCCGGTCCGAGTCATTCCTCTCGGACTATCAGGGACGCGATCTGGCCACCACGGTCGAACTGGCGCTGCGCGCCGATGGGCGCTTTCTCGCCCTGCGTGCGTCCAACGTCAGCAATCTGGGAGCGCGCTGCGTCTCGCTCTCGCCCTTGAGCAAGGGCTCGGGCCTGGTGACCGGCTCCTACGACATTCCGGTGGCCAGCCTGCGCAGCCGGGCGGTCTTCACCAACACCATGCCCACCCAGGCCTACCGCAGTTCGGGGCGCCCCGAAGTCACCTATGCCATCGAACGCCTGGTCGATGAGGCTGCGGTGCAACTGGGTGTCGATCGGGTCGAGTTGCGACGCATGAACCTGGTGCGCGACGACGCGTTTCCTTATCGCAACGGTACCGGTGCGGTGTACGACAGCGGCGAATACGCGGGCAATCTCGACCGCGCGCTGAAGCTCGCCGACTGGGACGGCTTTGCCGCCCGACGCAGCGCGGCGCAAGCTCGCGGCAAGCTGCTCGGACGCGGGCTTGCGCATTACGTCGAATCATCGATCGGCTCACCGCTCGAGCGGGCCGAACTGAGGGTCGATCCGGCCGGCGCCGTGCGCCTCGTCATCGGCACACAGCCGACCGGACAGGGTCACGAGACGAGCTTTGCGCAGGTGGCCGCGGCGCAACTCGGGATCGCGATGAGCGCCATCGACGTGGTGACCGCCGATACCGACATCGTGAAGGCCGGTGGCGGCTCACACTCGGGCCGCTCGATGCGGCATGCGGGCACCGTGATCAGCAAGGCCTCGGTGCTGCTCATCGAGCAGGCGCGACGCGAGGCAGCGCAGGTGCTCGAAGCCGCACCCGACGACATCACCTTCGAGGATGGGCGCTTCTTCGTCGCAGGCACTGACCGCGGCCTTGACTGGTTCGAACTCGCGCAGCGCATCGCCACCCGCACCGTGCTGGAAGTGGCGGCCGACAACGAGATGCATGATCCGGTCTTTCCGAACGGCTGCACCGTGTGCGAGTGCGAAATCGACCCCGATACCGGCGAGATGGTCATCACCCGCTACGCAGCCATCGATGATGTCGGACGCTGCATCAATCCGATGATCGTGCATGGCCAGACCCACGGTGGCATCGCACAAGGCGTGGGCCAGGCCGTCGGCGAACACTTCGCCATCGACCGCGAGTCGGGCCAACCGGTGTGCGGCTCGCTGATGGACTACTGCCTGCCGCGCGCAGACACCCTGCCCTCGTTCGCCACCCAGATCGTGGAAGTGCTTTCGCCCACCAACCCGCTTGGCATCAAGGCGGGGGGCGAAGGGGGCACGACACCGGCGCTTGCCGTCATCGTGAGTGCCGTGCTCGACGCGCTGCGCCCGCTGGGCGTACAGACCATCGACATGCCGGTCACGCCACAGAAACTGTGGCGGGTCATTCACGAGGCGCGCGCTGGCGCAGGCGCACGAGCAGCATCGTGAGGGACGGGCCGACCACGGCGTCCCCCTGCAGACCGACCCCATGCAGGGCTGCCCTCGGCACGATCACACACGCACTGACGGCGCTCGTCCTGCTCGCCATCCCCGTCTTGCACGGGGCGCAGGCTGCCGACGCGGCCACGGGCTATCCGCGGGGCCCGGTTCGCTATGTCGTGCCGTTCCCGGTCGGCGGTGGCGTGGACGTGGCAGGGCGCATCCTCGCCCAGCGCCTCTCGGAGCATTTCGGCAAGCCGTTCGTGGTCGAGAACCGTGGCGGTGCCAACGGCAGCATCGGCACCGAGGTGGTGGCCCATGCGCCCCCCGACGGCATGACGCTGCTCTTCACCGGGGCGGGTTTCGTGACCAACCCCAGTCTCTACGCGAAGATTCCCTACGACCCGATTCGCGACTTCGCGCCGGTGTCGATGATGGCCTACGGGCCGAACGTGCTGGTGGTGAATCCGTCGCTGCCCGCACGGAACGTGCAGGAACTCATCGCACTCGCGCGGGCGAAGCCCGACCAGATCGGCTTTGCCGGTTCGGGCAGCGGCAGCACGCCGCATCTGGCCGGTGAGCTCATGAACCAGCTCGCCGGCATCCGCATGGTGCATATCCCCTACCGCGGCACGGGGCCTGCCCTGGTGGCCATCCTGGGAGGCGAGACGCCGGTGATGTTTCTGCCTGCCATCAATGCCGGGCCCCATATCGCGAGCGGTCGACTGCGGGCGCTGGCCGTCACCAGCCGCGAGCGTCTGCAGAGCCTGCCCCAGGTGCCCACGGTGGCCGAGTCGGGCCTGCCCGGTTACGAGTCGGCGCAGTGGTACGGCGTACTGGCGCCGGCCGGCACCGACAGAGCCATTCTCGATACGCTGAACGCGGCCATCGCACGCATCATGCACACGAGCGACATGCAGACCCGCATGCATGAAGACGGGCTGGTGCCGATCGGGGGTAGCCGCGAGCAGTTTGCCGCGCTCATCGCCAGCGACATCGCCAAATGGGCGAAGGTGATCAGGCTCTCGGGCGCGCGCGTCGACTGATCGATTGCGACGAGCCCCGTATCGACCCGGTTCCGTTTCAGGCCAGACCGGGGTCCGACTCAGGCTAGACTCACGGCTTCGCAGTGCCTGTTGCTGCTCCCCCTGCTCGAGCCCCTCATGACGCTCCTCATCCTCGGCCTCATCCTGTTCCTGGGCAGTCACTCGATCCGCATCGTGGCCGAACCCTGGCGGCTGCGCACGATTGCGGCCATCGGCGCGAACCGCTGGAAGGCAGCACTCGGTGTCGTATCGCTGGTCGGCTTCACCCTCCTCGTCATGGGCTACGGTGAAGTACGCGGCACGACCGACATGCTGTGGATGCCGCCCACCGGAATGCGCCACCTCGCAGCCCTGCTCGTGCTGGTGGCCTTCATCCTCTTCGCGGCATCGGGCATACCCGGCAACGCGATCAAGGCGCGCCTGGGCCATCCGATGATCCTCGGCGTCAAGGTGTGGGCGCTCGCCCACCTCCTGGCCAACGGCAGCACCCTGCAGGTCGGTGTGTTTGGCTGCTTTCTGGTCTGGGCGGTGTTTTCGTTTCGGGCGGCACGACAGCGTGATCGCGCCGCGGCCGCTGCAGGAACCCTCATGACCAGCAGCAGCAACGCTCGCGCGACCGCTCTCGCGGTCATCGTCGGCATCATCGGCTGGGCACTCTTTGCCTTCTGGCTGCACGGGCTGCTGATCGGCGTGCGGCCCCTGGGCTGACCCTGGGCAAGGCAGCACGCGGCGCCGGGCGGGAGCCCGGCCGGCTTTCAGCGGAGACGGACGATGCTCGAATACTTCGACGGCAACTACACCTGGAACATGGCGGTGAACCTCGCCTTCGCGATGGGGGCGAGCCCGGGCGACCTGGATGACGCCTGCCGCAGCCTGCGGCCGGTGGCTCGCAACCGCGACGATGCCGCCGCCGAGCAGTGGTTTCACGCCTGGTGCGCGGTGGGTGATCGACTGCTGCGCATGGCGCGCAGTGCCGAAGCGGCCGGGCATCGGGCCACGGCGGCCAACCGCTACCGACGCGCAACGATCCAGTTCGTGCAGGCCGAGCGCATGCAATCGGCTCACTTTGCCGGACGCGCCGGTGCCTACGCGCAGATGCTCGAATGCTTCGCGAAATTCATCGAACTCGGCAACGAGCCCTGCCAGCGGGTCGAGGTGCCCTACGAGGGTACGACACTGCCTGCGCTGCTCGTGCCGCCGCGACGTGCAGCCGGGCAGGGTACGCCGGCGCCCTGCATGATCCACTTCGACGGGCTCGACGTGACGAAGGAAATCCTCTACCTCATGGGCATGCCCGGGGCACTGGCCGAGCGCGGTGTGGGCTGCCTCGTGGTCGACAACCCCGGCGTGGGCGAGTCCTTGCGCCTGCGCGGCCTGCACAACGGGCCTGAGGCCGAACGACCGGCGCGTGCCGCCTTCGATTTCCTGGCCGCACGACCCGACATCGATGAACGCCGCATCGGCATCATGGCGCTTTCGCTCGGGGGCTACCATGCGCCGCGTGCGGTCGCCTTCGAACCGCGTCTGGCCTGCGCGGTGGCCTGGGGTGCGCAATATGACTGGGGCGTGATCCAGCGCGGCCGCGCCAGTGATCCGGCCAGCAGTCTGCCCGTGCCGCACTACTGGGACCATGTGGGCTGGGTCTTCGGTGCAACGGGCATGGACGAGATCATGCGCGCCTCCTCGCAGATCTCGCTGGTGGGCATCCTCGACCGGATCCGCTGCCCGATCCTCGTCGCCCACGGCGAGAATGACCGACAGATTCCATTGTCTGCGGCCGAACGCGTCATTGCCGAGTGCGTGAACAGCCCGCGCCGCGACCTGATCGTGCAGCGCCTGGCCGACGGCGGTGCCGAGCACTGCAGCATCGACAACGTGCCGCTCATCTGCGAGACCATCGGTGACTGGGTGGCCGATGTGCTGGGCACAACCGACAAGGCATGAGCATGCCAGGCCCCCGCATCGCACTGATCCACGCGACGGCACTGGCCATCGACCCGGTGGTCACGGCCTTCAGGACACTCTGGCCGGCGGCAACGCTGATGAACCTGCTCGACGACAGTCTTTCGGTGGACAGGGCCGCAGCCGGCACGCTCACCGATGCGATGGTGCGTCGCTTCATCGAACTGGCACGCTACGCGAAAGCCAGCGGCGCCCAGGGCATTCTCTTCACCTGCTCGGCCTTCGGCCCAGCCATCGAAGCGGCGGGCGATGCCGTGGGCATCCCGACGCTCAAACCCAACGAAGCCATGTTCAGCGAGGCGCTCGCCCGCGCAAGCCTCGTCGCCGGGCGCGCGTTCCCGGCCGGAGGCAGTCTTGCGGCGCGGGGCGACCTCGTGCCGCGCGACACCGCACGAGCGGCACGCATCGGACTGGTCGCGACCTTTCGCGCGTCCATCGACTCGATGTCGACCGAACTCGAAGCGATGGCCACCGCGCAAGGCGTCGACATCGAGATCGTGCCCGCCTTCGTGCCGGATGCCATGGATGCCCTCGCCCGCGGTGACGCGGCGACGCACCACCAGGCCGTTGCGGCCAGCGTGCAGGCGCTTGCGCACTGTGACGTCATCACCCTCGCGCAGTTCTCGATGGCTGCGGCGCAAGGGCTCGCGCAGGCCACGCTCGCACGTACCGCTCCGAACGCGCCGGGCGTCGCATCGCCCTTCATTCCCCCGGTGCTGGCAAGCCCAGCCTGCGCCGTCACCGCCCTGAAGGAAGTCCTCGATCGTGTCGCAGCCTGAACAACGCTTCTCCGTCGCGCAACTGCAGCGCTTCATCGCAAATACACTCGCCCACCTGGGCATGCCCGAAGCCGATGCCCGGACCGTGGGCGGGCTCATGGCCGAGGCCGACCTGCAAGGGTCCGACGGGCATGGGGTGATCCGCCTCCCCAACTATGCGAAGCGCATCCGCCAGGGCGGCATGAACCTCACGCCCGATATCCGCATCATCGAGGAACGCCCCGGTACGGCGCTCATCGATGGCGACAACGGCATGGGCCATCTGGTGATGAAGCGAGCAGCCGAAATCGCCATCGAGAAAGCGCGCACCACCGGCATCGCCTGGGTCGGATCGCGTCTGTCGAACCATGCCGGGCCCGCATCGCTCTACGCACGCATGCCGCTCGCCCACGACATGATCGGCCTGTACTTCGCCGTCGGCAACGCCAACCACCTGCCGGCCTGGGGCGGGCTGTCGATGCTGCTCTCCACGAACCCGATCGCGGCCGCAGTACCGGCGGGCGAAGAGCCCCCGATCGTGCTCGACATGGCCACCACGGTGGCCGCCTACGGCAAGGTAAAGACCAAGGCTCAGCGCGGCGAGATGATGCCCGAGGGATGGATGGTCGACCGCACCGGCAAGCCGCTCCTCGACCCCAACCGCGCCGACGAAGGCTTCCTGCTGCCGATCGGCGGGTACAAGGGATATGGCCTCTCGCTCATCGTCGGGCTTCTGGCCGGCACGCTCAATGGGGCGGCCATGGGCCGTGACGTGATCGACTTCAATCGCGACTTCCAGACCACCACCAACACCGGTCAGGCCATTGCCGCCATCGACCTGGCGGCGTTCGGTGACGTGGCCACGCTGAAGGCCCAGGTCGACCGGGTGGTGCGTGACCTGCGCGCAAGCGAACGCATGCCCGGTGTCGATCGGGTGTGGCTGCCGGGTGAGCAAAGCCACGAGCGGCGCGAGGCCAACCTGCGCGATGGCATCGCACTGCCACGAGCCCTGCTTGCCAGCCTCGACGCCTTTGCCCGCGAGATCGGCGTGACTCCGCTCGAAGGGACTCAGGCTTGAGTACGCACGCACCAACCGCGGCGAGGACCCCGGCAGCCACGGTGCTGGCGCGCGCGTCCGGTACGGCGTGTGCAGCGCTCCTCGCGCTGGGCTTTTCGGCCGGTGCATTGGCGCAGGGGACAGCGGGCGCATGGCCCGCAAAGCCGGTGCGCGTGGTGGTGCCCCTGGCTGCCGGCAGTGCAGTCGACAATGCCGCGCGCATCCTGCTGCAAAAGGTGGGTGACTCGCTCGGACAGACCTTCACGATCGAGAACCAGCCCGGGGCCTCGGGACTCATTGGTGCCGAGCGCGTAGCGCGAGCCGCACCCGATGGCCATGTGCTGGGCGGTTTCAACGACAGCATCATGACGATGCTGCCCCACATGGAGCCCAAGCCCAGCTGGGACATCCTGCGCGACTTCACCCCGATCACCCTGGCCGCCACCATTGATTGGGGGCTTGTGGTGGGTACGCAGGCTCGCGTGAACACGGTGGGCGATCTCATTGCACGGGCCAAGGCCGCACCCGGTGAGATCGATTACGGCACGGGTGGCAACGGCAGCCCGCAGCATATCGGCATGGCGCTTCTTGCCACCCGCGCCGGCATCACCCTCACGCATGTGCCCTACAAGGGGGCGTCACAAGCTGCTGTCGGGGTGGCCGGGGGCGAAGTCACCGCTGCGCTCCAGGGTATCGCCACGGTGTACTCGCTCGTGCGTGCCGGGAAGCTGCGACTGATCGGCGTGGCAACACGAACGCGACTCGCGGCCTTCCCCGACACGCCGACCCTGGCCGAGTCGGGCCTGCCCGGTTTCGAGTTCAATTCGTGGTTCACGCTGATGGGCCCGCACGGCCTGCCTCGGTCGATCGTGACCACCTTGCGCAACGAAGTGGTGCGAGCGCTGGCCGACCCCACCGTGCGCGAAAAACTGGTGGCACAGGGTCTCACACCGCAGGGCAGCACCCCGGAAGAGCTCGCTCAGGCCACGCAAGCGCAGCTGGTCCGCTATGGCGAACTGATGCGCCAGATGGGGCTCTGAGGCTGGCCGATACCCGCTGGCACCGGCCATCATTGACGCCAGGAATCATCGAACACAGGAAGCGTCCAGGCAAGGACGTGCCTCGCCCTCATCGACGCTGTCAGGCAGTTTCGCCCCCGCGTGCCTGCTGGCGCAGCGCCGCGTGCGGGATCGCCAGGCGCTCGGCCAGCTCAACCAGCAGGTAGAGCGCCACACCCACGACGGTGAGTGCAATCACCCCGGCAAAGAGCAGCGGCGTATCCATGCTGCCGTTGGCGGTCAGGAGCACGTATCCCAGCCCCTCCTCGCCACCGACGAATTCACCCACCACCGCACCCACCACCGCGAGCGTGATGGCGATCTTCATGCCCCCGAAAACGGTGGGCAAGGCACTGGGCAGGCGAATCTTGAAGAAGGTGTCGAGTGCCGACAGCCCCATGGAGCGCGCGAGCAGGATCTTCTCGCGCTCGATCGATTCGAGACCTACTGCAGTGTTGATCACGATGGGAAAGAACGCGATCAGAAACGCGATGAGCACCTTGGGCAGCAGACCAAATCCGAACCACACCACGAAGAGCGGCGCGACTGCCACCTTGGGCACGGCCTGCGAGGACACGAGCAGCGGATACACCGAACGGGAAAACGCGGGCCACAGGAAGATCGCCATCGCAAGCGGTACACCGATCAGGACGCTCAGCCCGAACCCGAGCAGGATCTCGACCAGCGTGGCCCAGCCATGATGGAGCACCATCGACCAGTGCGCGATGAGCGACTGCGCGATCAGCGTGGGGGGTGGCAGGATGAAGGGGGGCACACCGGCAGCGCGCGTCCCGTACTCCCACAGCAGAACGATGAGAACCACCACCAGGATGGGGTACCCCAGAGCGGCCCGACGGGCACGCGCCGTGCGCTGCCGCAGGCTCTCCTGCACCCGCGCCTCGACCGCTGCCAGTGCGGTCTCCTGACCGTCGCCGGCCGCCTCGCCCGGTGACCGGGCATTCACGGTACTCATCGGGACAACCCCGCTGCGCGTTCGCGCAACACACCCTGCTCGAGAAAGAAATCGGTGATCTCGCGACTCACCGCGTGAAACACCGCGCTGTCACGCATGGCGAGCGTGCGCGGGCGCGGCAGGTCAACCCCAATTTCGCGGGCGATACGACCGGGCCGCGGCGTCATCACGATGATGCGATCGGAGAGGAACACCGCTTCGGCAATGCTGTGGGTGACAAAGAGCACCGTCATGCGCTCGGTTTGCCAGAGCTCCTGCAAGTCGAGCACCAGCTGGTCACGGGTGAGCGCATCGAGCGCACCGAAGGGCTCGTCCATCAGGAGTTGTGGCGGTGTATGCACGAGGGCACGACAGATCGATACCCGCTGGCGCATGCCACCGGAGAGCTCATGCGGGTACTTGTGCTCGAAGCCCGCCAGACCCACCGCCGTCAGCAACGAGCGCGCTCGCCGCTCGGCGTCAGCCGCGGGCAGCCGACGCGCTTCGGCCTGCAACATCACGTTCTCGAGCGCAGTACGCCACTCGAGAAGCACCGGGCTCTGAAACACGATGCCCAGATCGGTCTGCGGTCGATCGACCACACGCCCCGCCACCCGTACGGTGCCGGCCGAGGCGGGAAGGAGCCCCGCTGCAATCATCATGAGGGTGCTCTTGCCGCAACCGCTCGGGCCGACAATCGAGATGAATTCACCGCGACGGGCCTGCATCGACACCCGATCGAGCGCGCGTACCGCACTGCCGACACCGGCATACACCTGCGTGACACGGTCGATGTCGATGAGAACATCGTCGGGTGACTGCGCGGGCGCTGCCGGCAAGATCGCGTCGTGCTGCATCAGGCGGTCCAGGTGGCCATGACGGCCTCGGCGGTCGTCACCAGCCCGTAGTCGCGCGAAAAGCGGGGCAGAACGCCCTCGTGGTCGCTGCGGCTCGCAGCCGCGCAGCAATCGGCCACCAGCGTCACGTACCAGTCGGAAAAGTAGGCATCGCGCGCCGTCGATTCGACACAGGTATCGGTCGCCACACCCGTGAGAAGCAGGCTCCGGATACCACGCTCGCGCAGCAAGGTGGGCAGCGCCGGATCGGTCATCGCGCTGTAGCGATGCTTGATGATGACGACATCACCGGCCTGCGGACGCACCCGGTAGAAGTCGGCGCCCCACGACCCGGTGAGACAGCGCGGCAGGGTCGACCCGGTACGCGCGTTGCGCTCGCGCATGGCGGGTGAGAGATCGGGCGGGTCGTAGATGGCCTGCACGAACACCACCAGGACACCGGCCGCACGCGCGGCCTCGATGAGCCGCTCGAGCGGTGGCACCGACTGCTGGATGAACCCGACATCGGCACCGATGCGGGCAAAGAAGCCGCCATCGGCGACGAAATCGTTCTGCACGTCGATGACAACGAGCGCGGCAGTGCCGGGAGCCGCCTTGAGAACCAGCGTGTCGAGCAGAGGAGCAGTCATGCGGGCAACCGGTGAGCGCGCTGTGCGATGGACGGGATCAGGTGGCAGGCTGCGGCGGCACGAAGTCGGCCGCCGTCGGCACGAAGTCGTTGGTGTAGAGCTGCGAGGCCTCGAGCGGCGTGGTCACACCGCCATAATTCTTCAGCACATCGACCGTCGCAGCCCAGTCCTTGTCCGACATCCAGCCCAGCGGCTTGCCCGCCGTGTTGGGCGTGACCCAGGTGTTCCACGACAGCTCCATCTCGCGTCGGGTGATCGCAGGCTCGATGGTCTCGAGATACTTCCTGACAATCTGCACCGTCTCGTCAGGATTGCGCCGCGCGTAGAGAAAGCCGCGCAGGCTCGCCGCCACGAAATCACGCACCAGCGCCGGGTCTTCACGCAGGAGATCGTTATGCACGATGATGCCGTTGCTCACCGCCGCCACGCCACAGTCGGCATACCAGAGGGCACGCGCCTTCTTGCCACCGCGAAACTCGATCCCCGGAATGTAGCCCTGGGCAAAACCGGCCACGGCATTGACCTGCCCGGTGATCAGCGCCGGCGCACTGCCCGCCGCGTCGATGTTGACGACGCGCACCTTGGCCGGGTCGAGCCCGCAACCCTTCATGAAGGCCGGAAACTGCTGGAACTGCGCAGCACCGCTCGGGATGCCGATCGACTTGCCTTCGAGATCCCTGGCAGTACGGATGCCCGAGTCCTCGAGCACCACGACGGCGGTCGGGTTGCGTCGATAGACCGCACCGACCATGCGGATGTTCATGCCCTTCGAAACGCTGTTGCCCACGACGAACCCGTCGGCAAACCCGAACTGCGAGGCCTTGGTCGCGATGAGTTGGGCGGTCGAGCCCGAGCCCTTGCCCGGCCCGACCGTCACATCCATGCCGGCCTGCTCGTAGAAGCCCTTCTCTTTCGCCACCATGAAGCCGGCATTCGGCCCCTGGAAGATCCAGTCAAGCCGCATGCTCACCGGGCGCAGCGTGGCCGCGCGCACCTTCGCGATCGGCAGTGCAAGGGCACCGGCGGCCAGACTGGCGCTCGTGATGAAACGACGGCGGGAAACGGTTTCAGAAGCGCCGGTCTCAGGGACAACGGTCTCGGTCAGGTGGCTCATGGCTCTCTCGAAGGCGGGGTTCAAGGTCGGTGAATCATTGCCCAGATACGATCGGGCGACAGCGGCAATTCGCGCGGATCGGCATCAAAGTCGGCCAGGGCCGCCGCGACGGCGTTGGCGATGATGCCACCGACCGGGACGATGCCACCCTCACCACCGCCCTTGGCACCCAGCGGGTTGTGCGGGGCCCGGTAGTCGCCGAGGACGACCGCGCGTACCCGCGGAAAATCGGTGCATCCGGGCAGCAGGTAATCGGCGAGGGAACCGGTCTGCAACTGGCCGGCACTGTCGTAGACGAGGTTCTCGAGGAGGACGCCCCCAAGGCCCTGGATGATGGCGCCAATGGCCTGTCCATGCGCGGTCAGCGGGTTGATCACGCGACCGATGTCTTCGACATTGACGTAATCGACAATCTCGATCTGACCAGTACCCGGATCGATCGCCACATGCGCAGCGGCCGCGCCGTAGGCGTAGGTGTGATGGTGGCTCGAGAACGTGCCCTCGGCCGACAGTCCGGCCGGCGCAAACCGTTCGAGCGCGATCACTTCACCGGCGACACTCGCCTGCAGGCCGGCACCGATCCGGACCGCCTCGGGCAGGCAGCCACAGGCCTGCGCCACCGCGGTGCGCATCTCGCCCTTCAGGGCATCGGCGGCCGCCAGAATGGCCGAGCCGCCCATCACCACCGAGCGGGAGTGATAGGAACCAAAGCCCTCCTTGAGGAAGGTCGTGGAGCCATGAAAGATGCTGACCCGCTCGGCAGGCAAGGCGAGCGCATCGGACACGATCTGCTGGCACACCGTTTCGATACCCTGACCGATATTGGTCGAACCGATGTAGAGCTCGACGCATCCGTCGGGCTTCAAGTCCAGCCGTGCGTACTCGCGCGGACCCGCCGCACCGCCCTCGATGAAGCACCCGACCGCCAGGCCCTGATAGCGCCCGTCGACCAGACGCCCCTGGAGCGCCTGCTTCTCGGCCCAGCCGATTTCGGCCAGGCAGCGATCGAGCGTCGCCAGGTAATCGCCGCTGTCGAGCTCCTCGCGCCGCTCGACCGGGGTGAGCGTGGCGAGCGGATAGGGCATCTCGGCTGCCGTCACCAGATTGCGACGGCGAAACTCGACCGGGTCAAGACCGAGGTCACGCGCGGCGAGATCGAACAGGCGTTCGCGGAAGAAGTCGGCCTCGAAACGCCCCGGACCCCGATAGGTGCCGATGGGCGACTTGTTGGTGAACACCATGCTCGAATCGACACGGATCACCGGAACGCGATAGGGCCCGGAGAGAAACTGCGCCACATTGCGCGGCGAGATGGCGCCTGCCGTACGCACATAGGCCCCCATGTCGACATGGGCGGTACCAAGCAGGGCGAGGATGCGGCCCTCGGCGTCGCAGCGAATCTCGATTTCGATCTCGCACTCGCGCGCATGGCTGGCAGCCAGCAGATGCTCGCGGCGGTCTTCGATCCACTTCACCGGACGGCCGCTGCGCCGCGCCGCGAAGGGCACCAGGAAGTCTTCGGGGTGAAACTCGCCGCGTGCACCAAAACCGCCACCGACATCGCCCTCGACCATATCGACACATTCTTCGGGCAGATCGAGCGTCTGGGCGAGGATGCGCCGGTTGGCGAAGGGCACCTTGGCCGCACCCAGCACCGTCATGTGCGAGCTGCCGCCCTGCCACCAGGCAAGTACGCCGCGTGGCTCCATGGGCACGGCAGCGTGGCGATGCATCTGGAAGCGCTCGCGGCGACGGTAGCTGCCCTCGGGCAGCGGCGCATCGTCGGACTCGGGCGTATGCCCTGCCCCCTTGCGCGCGTGGTAGGTCATGCCACGGTTGGCGGCATGCCCCTCGAAGAGCAGGGCCGGCGCGGCAAGCCCTTGCTGGCAGTCGCCGATCACCGGCAAGGGGTCGATCTCGACCTCGATCAGGTCGAGCGCATCTTCGGCCAGCGCTGGCGTCTGTGCGAGCACGATCGCCAGCGGCTCGCCCACATAGCGCACGCGCTCACTGGCGATGACCGGCTGCTCGAAGGGCGCCAGTTCAACCATCGGCATGAGGCGCATGGGAATGGTGGGGATGCGACCGCTCGAAGCCTCGGCGACATCGGCGGGGCCGTAGACCGCGTGTACCCCGGGCAGGCGACGCGCCGGCTCGAGATCGATGCGGCGAACCACGCCGTGCGCGATCGGACTGCGCAGAATAGCCGCGTGCAGGAGCCCCGCCTCGTGCAGGTCGCTCACGAACTGTCCGCGCCCGGTGAGCAGTCGCAGGTCTTCGATGCGGCGCAGCGGTTGACCGATGGAGGCAGTGACGCCAGCGGGGAGGTGCGGCAGGCTGGCGGTCGGCGATTCGGTCACGTCGGGTGGCTCAGTTGTTGGTGAAGATCGACTTCGGAATCATGCCATGCACGCCCTTGGTACCATCGACAATCTGGGTCACGTGGTAATCGACCGCAACACTGGCAATCATGTAGGCCTCTTCACGCGTGATCCTGGGGAACTTCTGCGTGATGAAGTCGATGGTCTCGCGCACGGCGAGTTTCGCGGCCTCGTCGAGATCGGGGTTCAGACCCATCGCGATCCAGTGAGTGGGCGTCTCGGCGCGTGGCCAGATGAGCTTCATGTCCTTGCGCACGATGAACTGGAACCGCCCCTTCAGACCTGTCTCGATGGCCGTGAGATCAACCTCGCCATGGCCCTGGGCGGCGTGCGAATCGCCCACCGAGAAGAGCGCACCCGGCGCGTGCACCGGCAGATAGAGCGTCGTGCCGGCCACCAGATCCTTGTTGTCGAGATTGCCGGCGTGGACACCGGGCGGGCCGCTGTTGATCCGACCCTGGGTGATGTCGGGCGCCACGCCCATGGTGCCGAAGAAGGGCCGGTCCACCGGCACCACGACACCCGGAAGGATGCGGGAAGTCTTCGCCACCATGTCGATCGGCAGCGTGCGCTGCCACAGCGCGGTGAACTGGTCGGGAAGCGCACCGGCGTAGGGCCGCTGCACGTTGAAGCCGTAGGGGATGGCGAGTTGAACATCGAGGATGCGGACCTCGAGAACATCGCCGGGCATTGCACCGGTAATGGCGATGGGGCCGGTCAGCACGTGCGGGCCGGGCCCGCGATCCTTGACCTCGCGATAGATCTCGCGGGTATGTTCCGGAACGGCCGAGGGCGGCACCACGCCCGAGCGATCGATGATGGCCGGATCCCATGCCGCGATGGTCTCGAGCGCAACGATGTCACCCGAATTGATGGTGAGCACCGGGGGCACCGCCGCCGAGAAGTGGCCCCAGCGAACCGTAGTGGGCGAGGGCTTGAGTTCGTGCTCGGCGGCCTGGGCCATGGGTGCGATCGAACCGATAGCGCCGGCAAGGACGGCTGCAAGAAGGGCTTGGGTCTGGCGCTTCACGATGGACCTCTCTCGAGCAGGACGGGAAAAGACACCATAGCACCGGCGCGAAGGCCGGTGCAAACCGCACGGTGATGGTGCCCGGTGTGCCCATTCAAGGTGCGCCGCGACGGATGACGCAGGGCGGTCATGGCAGTCTCGACGCAACGCAGGTCGAGGCGTGTGCCAGCGGGGCTCAGCCCCTGCTCGCAGCGTCAGATGATCGGGGCATCGAAGTCGATGACCGGGCCGAGCGGCACGATGCCCGAGGGGTTGAGCTTGCGATGGCTCTCGTAGTAGTGGCGCTTGCAGTGCTCGAGATTCACGGTGTCGCGCACCCCAGGCGTCTGGTAGAGACGCCGGGTGTAGGCCCACAGGGCCGGATAGTCGACGATACGGCGCAGGTTGCACTTGAAGTGCCCGTTATAGACCGCATCGAAACGCACCAGCGTGGGAAACAGCCGGATGTCGGCTTCGGTGAGCCGACCGCCCACCAGCCAGGGGCTCACCGACAGGCGTGCCTCGAGCCAGTCGAGCGTGTCGAACAGGGGAACCACGGCAGCCTCGTAGGCCGCCTGGGTGGCGGCAAATCCCGACTTGTACACGCCGTTGTTGAGGGTGTCGTAGATGCGCGCATTCACCGCATCGATCTCGGCGCGCAGGGGCGGCGGGTAGTAATCGCCCGGCTTGGCCCCGACGCCATCGAAAGCACTGCCCATCATGCGGATGATTTCCGATGACTCGTTCGAGACGATGGTGCGCCGCTCGCGATCCCAGAGCACCGGCACGGTCACGCGCGTGGTGCAGTGCGGGTCTGCCGCCTGGTAAACCTCGTACATGCAACCAGCACCGACTTCGCTGTCGGCTATCACCCCGAGGCCGGGCTCGAACTGCCAGCCATCCTCGGCCATGCGCCAGTGCACCACCGAGAGGCTGATGAGCGACTCGAGACCCTTCAATGCGCGCATGATCAGGGTGCGATGCGCCCACGGACAGGCCAGACTCACATAGAGGTGGTAGCGTCCGGTCGCTGCGGCAAAGCCGCCCTCGCCTGACGGGCCGGGGGAACCCTCGGGCGTGACCCAGTTGCGAAACGTCGAGGCTTTGCGCTCGAAGCGCCCGCCGGTGGCTGCGGCATTCCCATCGGGGCTGTCAGGCAGCCACTGACCGTCAACAAGATGTCCCATGGCAAAACCACTCCCGCTCGGTGAGAGGCGAGCATAACCGCTCGGCCATCGGCTGCGTGAGGCCCTGGTGTGCCCACGCCGACGGCACGCACGCGCGTCTGATCACGCTCGGGCACCCCGCCATCACGGGTTTTCAGGATGCAGGTGCACCGCGAGCCACAGCGCGCCCGCGCTGACCCGCTCGAGCGTGTGCGGCACCCCCGCAGCAAGAAAGAGGTAGTCGCCCGCCACCAGGTGGATCGACTCGCCATCGCACTCGAGCGTGGCTTCACCCGTGACGAGCACAACCCATTCGTCCTGCGGCTGTACGTAGCGCGCCCGCTCGACGAGCGCCGAACTCACGATGCGCTCGATCACCAGATTGCGGTGCTCGAGCAGGGTCTCGAAACGCTCGCCCGAGGCAGGGGGCCTCGCATCAGCAAGGAGATTGCCGCGGTTCATGGTCATCGATACGCTCCCTTGTCGACAAGGGGTAGAGTACAGACATCACCTCGTTCTGCGACGCCTCTCATGACATCTCGCATCAGCGCCCTCGGGTTTGCCCTGGCGGCAGGCCTGAGCCTCGCCAGCCTCACCCCGCCAGCGGCCGCCCAGACGTCGAATCGCATCATCGTGGGCTACCCGCCCGGGGGCTCCCTCGATGCGATGGCACGCGTACTGGCCGAGCGGTTTTCCGAGGGTACCGGACGCAACTTCGTGGTGGAAAATCGCAGCGGCGCGGCGGGCGTCATCGGTGCCGAGTTGCTGAAAAGCGCACCTGGTGACGGCACGACGCTGCTCCTCGCGCCCGACTCCAACATCAGCGTGTATCCGCACACGGTGAAGAAGGCGGCCTACCTGCCGCTGCAGGACTTCGTGGGCATCGCACACACCGGCGACTACCGCATCGCGCTGGCGGTGCACCCCTCGGTGCCCGCGAACGACCTGCGCAGTTTCCTCGCCTGGACCCGCACGCAACCGGCACCGGTCGGATATGGTTCGGCCGGAGCCGGCACCAACATCCACTTCTACGGTGCCCTGCTCACGCAGGTGAGCGGGGCCAACATGATCCATGTGCCCTACCGCGGCACTGGCCCCGCCCTGCTCGATCTGGTTGCCGGGCACCTGCCCTCGGCGGTGCTTACGCTCGGGGGCATGCTCGCCTCAGCGCATGCCGGCAAGATTCGCATCCTCGGACAGACCGGCGAGGGTCGCTCGCAGAGCCTGCCCGATGTGCCCTCGTTCAAGGAGCTGGGCTTTCCGATGCTCGCCACCTCGGGCTGGTATGGCCTCTTCGGCCCGGCCAACCTGCGACCGGAACTGGTGCAGCGCTACAACGAACTGGTGACCAGGGCCATTCGCACACCCGAGGTTCGAGAGCGGATGCGCTCGTTCGAACTGGAGCCCCGCGAATTCACGCCCGAGACCTTTCAGGTGATGGTGCGGGCCGATACCGAGCGCTGGGGACCGATCATCCGCGGCTCGGGGTTCACCGCTGCGAGCGATTGAGGCGGAACACGATCGAGACCGGTCGTCGTGGCAATGAAAGTTCACGGTTGACGAACGCAAACGTGGCATCGTTGATGCGATAGCTTTGATTGCGACTTCTGCGTCAATGACCATTTCGCTCGACCTCGGGTCAGGCCCTCACCCGAAAAACCCCTTCAAGGCAGACATCGCCCTGGGTCTGGATGTTGCGGCGTTGAGCGACGCTGTCCAGGCCTGCGAACTGGGTATCGATCCGCTGCCCTTTGCGAATTCGAGCGTCGACTTCGTCACTGCCTTTGATCTCATCGAGCACATTCCGAGAACCGGTGGCCAGAAGCCGAACGCGAACCCGTTCATCTACTTGATGAATGAGGTATGGCGAGTCATGAAGCCGGGCGGGCAGTTCTACGCCCAGACACCCGCTTATCCCTTCCCCAGCGCATTCAGCGACCCGACTCACGTCAACGTGATCACCGCAGACACGGTGAGGTACTTCGCAGCGGAGAAACTCGGCGACGGTTCGCTGATTGCTGACGACCGGCTCGAACTGGGTCGACGATATGGCTTCAAAGGCCGCTTCACGGCCCTGCGCAACTATTCCAGCCAAACCTACGGGCACCAGATCTGGCTGCTCGTTGCCGAGAAAGCGATCGATGCCTGACCTCTGCCGACATGAGCAAGGCCGGTGAATGCAAGGTTCGCCCGATGAGCAGGATCCACGCATTCATCATTTCATGGAACGGGATGCAGCAGAAGGCAGCCCATATCGCGACCTGCCTGGCAGGCGCCGTAGATCACCTCACCGTCATCTACTCGAATGCCAGTGGCTCTGCGGAATCGGGGGCAGGTGAATGGGTCATGGTCGGCAACGACCACTATTACGGCAGGAAGTTCGCGAGGAGCCTGAAGCTCATGCGCGGCGACATCAACCTGCAGATTCAGGCAGACGCCGAATCGGATGACTGGCCTGCCTTGATCGCGGATTGCCGGGCTGCCTTCTCGTCGATCGCAGACCTCGGAGTATGGGCTCCCGAAATCGACTGGACGCCCTTCCCCACGCAGTACACCCAGATAGCCGTTGCCGGGGGCGGCAGATACGTCTTCTCGGCGAACACGGACGGCATCGTCTGGGCAATGTCACCGGAAGTCAGCGAACGCATGAATCGTCTGGAATACGAGCACAACAACCTGGGCTGGGGGATCGAATGGACCGCAATTGTCCATGCCTACACCCACGCCAGACTCGTCGTCAAGGACCGCAACTGCAGCGTACGCCACGTCAAAGGCAGTGGGTACTCGCGCGATCTTGCGGCGGCACAAATGGCGGAATTCTTCAAGCAGCTGACCACAGCCGAACGTGTCATGCAAAACCTGCTCAACGGATATATCGCCATGCGTCGAACGTATCTGGATTCAGTTTCTTGAAAATCTATCTCCTTTACTGGAAGCACAAGTACGGCGCTCTCGAGCACCTCGCGGAAACGCTGGCAGCCGCGCTTCGCGAGAATGGTTGCCAGGCCACCACCGTGACGATGCAAGGCGAAGAGGCGGCGCGGCAAGTGGGAGGCATGATCGCGGACAAGCAGGCAGATCTTGTCATCGCCATCACGCCAGACGCGCTGGGATTCACCATCGGCGGCAAGACGCTCATGGAAATCATGCCGTGCCGATTGGCGATCGTGTTCCTGGATTCGCCGATCTATCTCGCGAGGCGGATGGCCGGACTCGTCGAGAAACTGCCCAGCGATACGCTGATGCTGTTCTGGGACGCGCGACAAGCGCAACAAGCTCGCCGCCACCATGACGACCTTCACTCGGGCAGGTTCGTCACCCACTTCTGGCCGATCGGCTCGATGGCGCCGATACCGGCAACGGAAGATCACGAGGATCGGGCGTTCGACCTGACCCTCCTGATGAACCTCGATGACCAGATATCGGCCCACTTTGTCAGACAGGATCAGTGGACAGGCGCATTCCCCGACCTGGCATCGACGGCGTTCCGGGGGGCGCAGGAAAAGATCGCTCGGCTCGCGATGAGTCTGGTTCCAGGCCACTACGACACCGACGTGGTCGACCTCCTGAGCGCGGAGGCCGGCATTCGTCAACCACTGGCCGTGCACGCCGACAATGACCTGGCAACGACCTTCGATTCCTATCTCAAACGCTATCGTCGGTTGGCCGTGTGCCGGGCGCTTGTCCAGTCGCCCTATGCGCGCTCGTTGCGAGTAGCCGTGTACGGAACCGGATGGGAAAGAGTGGGCGATTTTCCTGACCGGTGGGTCAGATTCAACCAGATTTCGTACCAGAGCCAGTTTTCGGTGTTCCAGCAGACGAAGGCCGTCCTCAACATGGACCCGAACTGGACGACCGGTATCCATGACCGCGTTCTCAATGCCGCTGCGTGCCGGGCAATGAGCGTCACGAGTCAGAACCGCTATTCGACGATCGTGATGCAGAACGGCATGGATTCCGCGCAATACGCGGCAGCCGCCGAGTTGCCCGGGGTCCTCGAGGATGCATTGCCCAACTGGCGCTCCATCACCGAAAGAGCGTTGACAAGCATCACCATGGCATCACTGTGGCGAGACCGCTGCAGGGAGATCATCAACTACATGAGTGGCCAGTACAAACCAGCAGCCGATTCCGGCCCCGCTCGCCGCTGACTGGATTCGAGGCCTCCAGCAATGACCGACCCACGACTCTACGTCACACGCCCCGCTCTGCCGGCTCTCGACGAATTCATTCCATTGCTGCAGGAAATCTGGGCATCGCGAATTCTCACCAATGGCGGGCCGTTTCACGCAAGGCTTGAAAGTGCGCTGTGCGAGTATCTGGGCGTGCCCCATGTCTCGCTATGTACCAACGCAACGCTCGGGCTGATGATCGCCCTGCGGTCGGCTTGTCCTCCCGGCGAGATCATCACGACCCCCTACTCGTTCGTGGCGACGTCACACGTGATCCGTTGGACCGGCAGTGAACCGGTGTTCGTGGATGTCGAACCCGAAACGCTGAACATCGACGCATCACGGGTCGAGGCGGCGATCACGCCGCGCACAACCGGAATCCTGGCTGTTCACTGCTACGGGAACCCCTGTGCAGTGACCGAACTTGAGGCGCTCGCTGAACGACATGGCATTCCCCTCGTGTATGACGCCGCCCACGCCTTCGGCGCCCGGGTCCATCAGCGCAGCCTGATGAGCTATGGCGACCTGTCAGTGGTCAGCTTTCATGCCACCAAGATCTTCAATACCCTGGAGGGTGGCGCAATCGTCTGCAAGGACGCGGCCACCAAGCTGAAGATAGATCGGCTGAAGAACTTCGGCTTCGTGAACGAAACGAGCATCGCCGAGTGCGGCCTCAATGCAAAGATGAGCGAAATCAATGCGGCACTCGGACTGCTCCAGCTCAAGACGATGCCGGACATCCTTGAGCGTCGAGCCGACATCGGCCTGAAATACCGTCTCGAACTGCAGGATGTCGTGGGCATCGACTGCATCACGCCAGGTCCGCACACCGTCTGGAATCATGCCTACTTCCCCATCATGGTTCGAGAGACCTTCGGCATGAGTCGGGACGCCTTGTACGAAAAGATGAAGCAGGCCGGCGTTCATTGCCGACGCTACTTTCATCCGCTGATTTCCGATCTCGAGATGTACCGCAGTCTGCCCTCGGCAGATCCTGCCCACCTGCCCGTGGCATCTGCCGCTGGCAATCAGGTTCTTTGTCTGCCCATCTACCCCGACCTGAGTCCCGACGACCAGAGCCGCGTGATCGCGCTGATTCGGGGCGACGCCGACTGAGCGACCTTCCATCCCGCTCCGATGCGGCACAGCACCGTGGCGAGGCGTCAGCTGAGGTAGGGCTCACCGGGCACGCGGTTCCGGTCTTCCCGGGAAACGCTGCCGTAGGCGACCTTGCACGCCGCAAGGTTGCGGTCGAGGAAGCAGTTGGCGCCGACGACGCTGTCCTCGCCCACTGTCACGCCGTTCTTCACGATGGCTCCCATCGAAATCGCTGACCGCATCCCGATACGGACACCGCCACCGGTGACTGCCCGCGGGGCCAGCGAGGAGAAGTCATCCATCACACAATCGTGGTCAAGGCAGGCGGCCGTGTTGACGATGCAGCATTTCCCCACCCTGCTGTTGGCGCCGACGACGGCATTGGGCATCAGAACCGAACCCGCGCCGAGAGTCGCAAAGGCAGACACGACGGCCGAGGGGTGAACCAGCGTCGCATGCCTGATCGATGGGTACTGGGCACCCAGCTCGGCAAAGATCCGATGACGCACGTCGTTGTCGCCAACTGCGATCACAACCGCACAGTCTTCCAGACCCGCAACGTCATCCAGGCGGGCGATGACATCAAAGCCCAGATGCGCCTCACCCGCGCGGGACGAGTCGACAAACGCCTCAAGCCGGTAGCCGGCAGCCAGTGCCACGCTGGCTACGCTGGTCGCGTGGCCGCCCGCACCCATGATGACGAGACGGCGGTGCCGATCATCGAGGCTTGAAGATGTCGTCATGACCGCGTTTTCGGTTGTTCGGCATGGCCTCTCGCCCCCTGCATCGCCCGCCACACCGCCTCGGGCGTCGCCGGCAACGGGAGGTCAGTGACCCCGAGCGGCGCCAGCGCATCGAGAATCGCATTGATGATGGCAGGCGTGGCTCCGACATTGCCCGCTTCGCTGCCGCCTTTCACGCCCAGCGGGTTGGTAGCAGTGGGCACAAGACAGTGCGCCGAGCGCATCGGCGGCATGTCATCGGCGCGTGGCATGGCGTAGTCCTGGAAGCTGCCGGTCAGCAGCTGTCCGCTGGCACGGTCATAGAGCAGCTGCTCGAAGAGAGCCGGCCCCAGGCCTTGCGCGACCGAGCCATGCAACTGCCCTTCGAGCGTCACCGGGTTGATGATGGCACCCACGTCGTCGACTGCATCAAGCGAGACGACGGTGACGCGGCCGGTATCGGGGTCAACCTCCACCTCGCAGATCATCGCACCGCTCGGAAAGGTATTGGGCCCAGGGTGGGTACCGGCGCCATCCAGGCCGATGCCCAGTTCGGCTGGCAGCCCGGGGGCGGCAAACGCCCGGCGCGCCACGGCATCGAGACTCACCCCGCGATCGGTGCCTGACACGCTGAAGCGGCCAGCCGCAAACGCGACATCACCCTCGGATGCCTCGAGCATCCAGGCGGCAATCGCGCGCCCCTTGCGCACCACCTCATCGGCCGCCAGGCGCAAGGCCGAGCCGCCGGCAATCATGCTGCGTTGAGCAAAGGTGCCGCGCCCATAGAGCAGCCGGTCGGTATCCCCCTGGAAGAGGCGGATGCGTTCGACCGGCACGCCCAGCCAGTGCGCCACCATCTGCACAAAGACCGTCTCGTGCCCCTGGCCAGTGGACAACGTGGCCACATGCAGGGCCACGTCACCACGGGCAGTGAGCCGGATCTCCATCCGCTCGGACAGACTGCCCGCGCGCTGGCAGTGCATGGCAAGGCCGATGCCCCGCAGGAGGCCTCGACGAGCACTTTCAGCGCGGCGCGCGGCAAACCCGGTCCAGTCGGCAAGGGTCAGCGAGGCTTCGAGGAGGCGCGGAAAATCACAGGCGTCGAAGAGATAACCGCCGGGCGTTCGGTAAGGCATCGCCGAGGGGCCGATGAGATTGCGCCGACGCAGTTCAATCCCGTCAATCGCAAGTTCGCGCGCCGCCCGGTCAAAGAGGCGCTCGGTGAGAAAGCTCGCCTCGGGCTTGCCCGAACCCCGATAAGGCCCGACCGGCGCCGTATGGGTATAGACCGCATCCACCGTGGCGTGGATGAGCGGGATGTCGTAGGTGCTCGTATAGCTGATGGCCGCGTTGAGCGGCGGCACGCCGGCCGCGTTGGAGAGATAGGCCCCCAGGTCGATGGCCACCGCCACCCGCAGGGCCAATGCACGGCCCTCGGCATCGAGTGCAAGCTCACCCTGCGCAATCTGATGCCGCCCGTGCTGGTCGGCTGCGAGCGACTCGCCGCGCTCGGCTCGCCATTTCACCGGTCGGCCCAGGCGCATCGATGCCCAGAGCACCAGCGCCTCCTCGGGGTAGATCTGGGCCTTCATGCCGAAGCCCCCCCCGACATCGGGTGCGACGACGCGCAGATCGGTCTCGGGCAGTTGCAGCACCTCGGCCAGTATTTCGCGTACCTGCCACGGAATCTGGGTGCTCGAATGAACGACATGACGGCCATCGATGTCATCGCGCAGGGCAAGCACCGTGCGCGGCTCGAGGGCATTGGCCGATGCGCGCGGGTAATGCATCGACACCCGCGTGACATGCGCTGCACGCGCAAAGGCGGCCGATACCGCAGCGCTATCACCGCGTTCGAGCCTGAATGCCCGGTTCGAGCCGTGCGCCGCCCACACGAGGCCTGCATCGGGCGCAAGGGCATCGGGCAACGTGGCAGCACCAAGCGCCTCGCAATCGATGACGACCTGCTCGGCCGCATCGCGCGCGCGTGCGAGGGTGTCGGCCACCACCAGCGCAACCGCCTCGCCGACATGACGCAGGCTGTCACCGGCCAGCAAGGGCTGGCCTGGCTTGAACGGGTGCGCGATGCCCGCCTGCGGCGGAAAGGCCATGCAGGGCAGTTCGCCCACGCCATCAGCCGCGAGTTCGCGGGCGGTGAGTACCGCGTGCACCCCGGGCATGGCGCTCGCCGCCGCGGTATCGATCGAGCGGATGCGCGCATGCGCATGCTGGGCACGCACGACGACGGCATGCAGTACGCCCGTCACCGCGATGTCATCGACGTAACGACCGCGCCCGGTGAGGAAGCGCCGATCCTCCAGACGCGCAAAGATCGGGCCGAAGCCAGCCGGGTCAGTGGCCATGGGCTCGGGCACCTGCGGGGGTGGCGACATGTGAGGGCGCCTCAGTTGCCCCGACTGGCGGCCTGCCGCGCGATCGGTGCCAGGCGCTCGATATCGGCACGAATGTAATCATCGAACTCGCGCAATGTACGCACTCGACCCGTCAAGCCCAGCGTGCGATACCGCTCGCGCACTTCGGGCTCGGCCGCAATCTCGCGCAATTCGCGCGCAAGCAGTTCGAGCACGGCCGAGGGCGTGCGCGCCGGGGCGAGAAAGCCATACCAGGTGACGTATTCGTAACCGGGAATGGTGGCCGAGACCGTCGGAATCTCGATCGGCGTCTTCATGGGTTCGGCGGCGGTCGTGGCGAGCGCAACGAGCTTGCCCTCGGTGACCTGAGCGAGCTGGAACGCAGGCGGCACGAAATTGGCCTGAATGCGGCCACCCATCAGGTCTGCGGTGATGTCCGAGGAGACCTTGTAGGGCACATGCACGATATCGATGCCTGCACGCTGGGCGAACCAGGCACCTGCCATGTGGGTGGCCGAACCGAGCCCAGCCGAGCCATAGTTGATGCTGCCAGGCTTCTGACGCGCCAGCGCGATGAACTCGGCGAGCGTCTTCACCCCAAGTTGCGGCGCCACCACGACGAGCGAGGGCGACTCGCCCACCAATGCCACACCAGCAAAGTCGCGCAGCGAATCGTAGGGCAGGCTGTCGTAGAGGCCCGGGTTCACCGAGTGCTGCGAGTTGGCCATGAAGAGCATGTAGCCATCCGCAGGCGCCTTGGCGACCTGGGCGGCAGCGATCGTGCCACCCGCACCCTGCCGGTTCACGACCAGAAACTGCTGCCCGAGGCGACGCGAGAGCCGCTCCGCGTAGATGCGACTGATGATGTCGACCGCACTGCCGGCCGACACCGGCGCGATGATCTGCACCGGGCGCGCAGGGTATTTATCGTCGGCCTGCGATGCCGGGGCCAGCGCGAGCAGGGTGAGGAGCGCCAGTCGGTGCAGCGGTGGAATCACGGCGCACTACTCCAGGATGACCGCACGCACCGGCGAGGCTTCGGCGCCGATCAGCTTCAACGGCAGGGCAACCAGGGTGACACACTGGCTGCTGGCTTGGTCGAGGTTGTCGAGGTAAGGCATCGTGACGATGCCGTGTTCGCTGAAGGTGCGCGACGAATTGAAGACCCGGGGCGCATCGGGCTCGTCGACGCCGTGATAGAAGTCGTATCCCACCACGCTCACCTTGCGATCGATGCACCACTGGGTGGCGGCCGCGGTGAGATAGGGTGAGCGCTTCTGCCAGTCGTTGATCATGTACTGGCGATTCACATCGGTACGAAGGAGCAGGCGATCGCCCGGCTTGAGGGCCGCACCGGCCGCCTGCTCGAGGTCTTCGGGGGTGATGGCACCGCCCGGCACGCGATGGCGAAGGTCGGCAATGACGGCATCGCCGGCAAAGGTATCGAGCGGCAGGTCCTCGACCTGGGCGCCGCCGGGCACGTTGTGCTCGGGGGCATCGATGTGGCTGCCTGCATGCAGACGCATGTGAACGCCGCGCACGATCTGGCCAGCACCGCCGGGCGCGTCATGCTCCTTGATCACTTCCATCTGGAACTGCATGTCCTTCTTGAACCCGGGCGGGGTTCGCATCTTGAAGCGGGAATCGTCCAGTTCGAGACTGATGTCGATAACCCTGCTGATCTTCAGTGCCATGGTCTGCTCCAGTCGTGCGTGACGTGCTGCCGCCGCGTGCAGCACGATTGTACTGGGTCGTGGCCAGGGACCCGGGGCTTCTTGCAGCATGCGGTGAGGCGCAAACCCGGGGCGTGAAGTCATGGCTTGTCCAGATACGCGGTGGACACCATCGGGCTGTATCCTAGAGGCTGCACGCACTGTGGGCGATGATGACTCGCCCGGCACGCGCTACACCCTGCTCAACGGAGCCCCTCATGCTGCCCATGCCCATCGCCGACCTCCACGCCATCTCACGTGAACTCGCCGCAAGCGGCCGCCGCGTGCATGTGATGTGGCAGCGTCCGGAGTCGCTCGCCTTCGTGGCACGGGGCCGCGAGTATCGCAGCGAGTTCCATGTGAACCCGTCCGACGAGATCATGTACATGATGATCAAGGGCGAGATGAACCTGCACTACCGCACCCCCGAGGGCAAGGAGGAGATTGCGGTGCTGAAGGAAGGCTGCACGATCTACACCGCAGCGGGCATCCCGCACTCGCCGCGGTTTCCCCCCGATGCATTCCTGCTGGTCGTCGAGCGGCAGCGCCGGGCGGGCGAGATCGATGCCTTCCATTGGTTCTGCCCGGCCTGCGACCATCCGCTGCATGAAGAACGCTTCGTCGTCGCCGATTACGCGACCGACCCGGTGAGCGGGGCCTATCGCGCCTTTTACGAATCGGAAGCGCATCGCACCTGCGCGGCGTGCGGACACGTGATGCCGCGACCCGAATCCTTCAGGTAATGACCTGATCATGGCACGCACCTTCCCCACCGCCGACATCTGGCGGACTCAGACCCAGGCAAAGACCCTTCGTGGTGGCAGCCCTCAATTCAAGGCGCTGAACACGGCCTTCCTTGCCTACGCCGAGGCGCGCACGACCAAGGGCCCCGTGGGCCAGTCGATTGCCGACGAATACGTCGAACTGAAGCGCGCCTACGACGCCTACATGACCAAGAAAGCTTCCCATGCAGACCGGCTTCACCTGCTTGGAAAGGTGAACCGCGATGGCAACGGCATCCTGCAGGCGCTCGGAACGTTTCTGACCACGACCCCATCGACTGGCATCTCCGACGAGGAGGAACAGGCGATGATCGACTACACCTTTCAGCGTACCGTGCGCCTGAAAACCGCGCTCGCAGGTGCGCGGGTCGAACTCAAGCCATCGAGCTGGCGCGAAAGCTTCGACGCGGCGTGCACGACGCTCGAGAAGATCAAGACCAGGGGCGTCCTCGGGACCCTGCTGCGCAGCAACTCGCTCATTGATGACCTGCGCGAGCAGGCAGCACGCGCCGAGGTCACGGCGGCACGCGACGCCCGAGGCACGCAGGCTACGGCACTGGCCCAGACCGCGCAGGGGTTCTACAGCGAGGCGACCAACGCCATGTCGCAGGTGAGTACAGTCCTGAACGGCGCTCCAGCGCCCGCGTCGCCGCCGGACACATCGACCTTCGAGGGCTACATCGCCAACGCGCTGCAGGTCTCGCAGGACAGCGTCTTCCAACAGATGATCAGCGCGGCACAGCGCGTGCTCGGCCCTGAGCGCTACACCGAAATCGTCGGCCTGATTCCACTCCTGAACACGGTCGTCGGTGCAGCCCGGGTCGCCAAGGGCCTCTATGACGCGACCCAGGCCTATCGGCAGTACAACGAGTGCGCGGTAGCACGCAAGGACATCATCGCCCCGGGTGATGCCAACGCCGCCTTTGCGGCACTCGAAAAACTGCTCGACGAGGAATTCAAGAAGTCCACCCAGGCTGCCGTGGAGGGTGCCATAGCCTTCGCCGCCGGCTTTGACCCGACGCAGACGGCATCGAGTGTGGTCGGAGCAGCCACGGCGGTTGCGCACCTCTTCCAGGACATGATCGGATTCGGTCTGAACTACTACCAGATGATCGAGGCCAATCGCATCCTGGTGGCATGGCGAGCCGCCCCCCTCGATGGCGAGATGTCGATCTCGTTCGGACTGAAGTCGCCACGATGGGTCATCGATGCCGTGAAAGCACGCCGCGCCGGGGGAGCGGTGGCCATCACCGAGTTCACGGCGGCCATGCAGCGATGCCCGCTGCTCGGGTGCTACTTCATTGCCACCATGCCTGCCCTCGACGTCCTCGAAATCGTGGCGGCCGACGCGGCGTGGAACTCGCAGAGCAGCTTCTTCCAGATGTACCTGGACATCAATTCCGCACGCGTCGAAAAACTGGTCGAAAGCGCGAAATCGATCCTGAAGAATTCCAGGTTCCGGGTGAACCAGAATCGCGAACAGGTGCACCAGTTGAGCTCGGATCTGGTGACCGCCAATTTCGATCGCCATCAGGCAATGCATGCGGATCGTGTCGCAACCCTCTCGGCGTTTGCCCGCCAGCACGAGGAAAAACGGCAATTCCGTGAGGCTCGCGAAGCCACGCTCAATGCGTTCGCGATCAAGCATCTGGCGGCGCAGCGGGCGGCCGAAGATGCCTACCGGCGCTCGATTCTCGATGCTGCTGCAGTTCAGATGCTGCTGGCACGCCAGGCAGCCGAAGACGAGGCAGCCGCACAACTGGCCACCCTGATGCAGGCATCGGCGAAGGTCGAGCGCGATCGGCTCATGGCACGCCGCGAGGGTATCGCCCGCGCTCTCGCCACCTACAAGAAGGAAACCAGCGGTATCCATCGACTCCACACGGTTCGCAATCCGGAATCGACGGTCGCCCGCGAGGTCTTGAAGGCACTGCTCGGCAAGGGAACCGGCTCCGATACCCTGGCTGCCCTCGACGCGGTGGTCTCCTATCTGCTGACGATCACTCCCCGGCCGGCCGGCTACCCGATGCTGCGCCCCCTGCGCGATGCCTCACGTCTGAAGCGTCTGCTGCAGGCGGAGTACGATGCTGCGCTATGAATGCCAACCTGCTTGAACACATTGCCCCGGGCATGACCGGCGAAGCCACTCTGGTCGTGGCCGCCGAGCACACTGCACCGCTGGTCGGGAGCGGCAAGATTGCGGTCCTCGCCACCCCCGTGATGATCAACCTCTTCGAGGCCGCTGCCCTCGCTGCCTGCGAGCACCGGTTGCCGGCCGGCCACCAGAGTCTGGGCACCGTGCTCGACATCCGGCATATCGCTGCCACGCCGGTGGGGATGCAGGTGCGCGCAACGGCAACCGTAACCGCCATCGGCGCCCGCACCATCCACTTCAAGCTCGAGGCGCATGACGAGCGCGAACTGATCGGTGATGGGCGCCACGAGCGGGTGGTGGTGAACGTGGTGCGGTTTGACGAGCGAGTACAGCGCAAGACCACACCGGGCTGATTGGCGCAGGCTCAATCGTCGAGGCGGATATGCATGGCCTCGATGATCTTCTGCCCGTAGCGCGGCTCGACGGCCAGCATCGCCTCATGCTGTGCACGGGGGCCGGCCCGCGATTCGTGCCGTGCCCTGCCCGTCACTCATCAAGGTCTGGCTACTGGAAAAACTGCACCAGCACTGATTCGCCACGAAGCACTGCCCGGCCACCCCTTGCTGGCGGTAGCATTGCCGCGATACCTCAACCGGAGCACACCCCATGAACCAGGCAGCCCTTGCCGTCCTGATCGCCGGCCTCCTGCCGATTGTCTGTGCAGGCTTCTCGAAGTGGGGAGCCAAGGACTACGACAACGCCAACCCGAGGGCCTGGCTCGAGAAGCAGGCCGGCCTGCGCGCGCGCGCCAACGCGGCCCAGCAGAACAGTTTCGAAGCGTTTGCGCTCTTTGCCGCAGGGGTGCTCCTCGCCCTGCAGGCCGAACCCGACCCGCAGGTCGTGGCCGTCACCTGCTGGTTCTTCATCGCGATGCGTGTCCTCTACATCTACTGCTACATCAGCAACCGGGCAAGCCTGCGCTCGATCGTCTGGATGGCGGGCCTGGCCGCGGTCGTGCGGCTCTACTGGCTGGCGTTCTGACCTGCCCGCCGCCCCGTCGATCGGCGATACTCGCGCCGCTAGCCAGACACACGCACCTGGAGATCCGACCGTGAGCAACACCGCAGCACCCTCAAGCGCCACGCGGCCCGACGCCGCCTCGAACGAACTCTATGCCCGGCAAGGCCTCGGGCAACGCATCGGGTTCGGCCAGCGCCCGGCGCTTCTGCTGATCGACATGCAGAACGACTTCTGCGAGCCGGATGCGCCGACCACGCTCTACCCGTCGATTACCTCGACCTACGAGCCCATCAAGCAGTTGTCGCAGGCCGCACGCGCGCATCAGGTGCCGGTGATCTACACCCGCGGACTGGTGGCGGCGGACGGATCGAGTGCCGGCCTGTGGCGACTGAAGATGAAGCATCACGGCCTGCGCGGCGTGCAGATCGAGGGCGGGCGCGGCGCAGACATCATCGATGAACTGACCCCGCAACCGGGTGACCGCGTCATCAACAAGTGGCGTCCGAGCGCGTTCTTTCGCACCGACCTCGAAGTGTTCCTCGGCGTACGACAGATCGACACGCTGCTCATCTGCGGCACCAGCATGAGCGGTTGCGTGCGGGCCACCGCCACCGATGGCTTCATGCGCGACATCCGCTGCATGATCGTGCGCGAAGCCGTTGCCGACCGCACCCCGGCCGTACTCGAATCGAACCTCTTCGATGTCGACCAGAAGTACGGTGATGTCGTGACGCTGGCGAGCACCCTCGAGTACCTGAACGGACCCTGACCCCCGGGGTTTGGCATCCGTTGCCTTGACGCATCAAGGACTTTCTGGCAAACCATCGCGCACCGGTGCGATGGATGTGACAAGAAACCGGCGTATCGCCCTGCAGATGTCAGCCGCTGCACGACGCACCGGCTGATCCCCCTTTTCCATTCCCATCTGGAGACAGGCATGGCGACTCGATTTCTGACGACCGTAGCAATCGTGATGGCTATGGCACTTCTCTCGAGTTGCGGCGGCGGCGGCGGCTCGGGCGGCGGCAACCAGACATCGACCGGCACGGTGGTCGCCGCCGACGGATCGGCGATGTCCTACGCGCAGATCACCATCAGCAGCCTGGTCGACTCGACCCAGGCGACGCAGACGGCCGACATCAACGGCGCGGTCCCGATACCGGCCGGCATCACGTTCCCGGCACTGGTGAAGGCCCAGTCGCTCGACGCCTCGAAGGTCAACTACGGCTACATCGCCAGCAGCACGCAGACCCATGCGCCCGTGAATCCGCTCAGCACCTTCGTCCTTGCCATCGCCGCGAACGCAGACCCTTCGAGCATTGCCGCGAGTTCGCAAGTCACGCCGTCATCGATTGCCAGCGCGAAGGGCGCTGTCAACGCGATCTTCGCGAACATCTTTTCAGCATTCAATGTGGCGTCAGACATCGATCTGCTGACCGCATCGTTCGCCACCAATCACACCGGCATCGACCTGCTCATGGACGCCATGGCGATCCGGTTCGACCCGGCGGGTAATCCGACGCTTTGTACCAAGATATCGAATGCGTGCAAGAGTTTCACGCTGGGCAGTCTGGATACGTCGGCCATTCCCATCACCCAGCCCCAGATCGATCTGATCAACGCCGTGCCGATCGTCGCGTGCTCCTCGATCATCAACAGCATGACCAGCACCAGCATCACGACCGATGCGACGCTCTACCACCCGAACTTTCTCAATTCAGGTCTGCAGGCGGCGAGCTATCGGACGGCGTTGGCAGGCCGGCTGGGGGCCGTGTCGGCGACGTTCAACGCGCCAACGTTCGCGGGTCGCGATGCGAACGGCAACTACCTCTTCCAGTTCTTCCTCTACAACACCGCGACGAATCAGTACGCGGGCGCCATGATGATGGCCTTCAACACCGACTCGGATGGCCATTGCCTCATGATCGGTGACCAGTTGCCCTTCTGGATCCAGGTGGGCTCGCAGATCACCTTTCAGCCCCGGGTCGACGATTCGAACATGGGCACGGTGGCCGCAGTAACCACCCAGACCGGCGGACAGTACGCACCGGTTGCGGGCCTCTTCTTCAAGGCCAGCGGCGACTCGTTCGGGCGTTCGACCCAGGCCATGTATGACATTACGGTGAGCGGAACCCCCTATTCCATTCGCACGCTGCAATTCAACCTGTGTGATGCAAACCAGACCTGCAGCCATCTGCTCGACATGAAGATGGCAACGGGCAACTATTCGGGTTTCTACTACATCGCAAACAGCACCAACACGCTGCCCGCCCTCAGCTACGCGGCGGCCGGCATCCAGTCGGCCAGTGATTTCTACAACGGCAACCCCGATCCGATCCAGGTGAAGATGCTGGACGAAACCGACACGGTGAGGAAGACGGTCTACCTGAAGCTCAGGGGTCCCTACGTCTCACCCGCGTCGGCCATCCTCACCAGCGCGGCACTGCCTGCGGTGACCAATGCCAGGGCGGTTCTGTCAACCGTGACGAACCTTCCGAACCCGAGCCTCTCCGTCAACATTCCTGCCGGTACCCTGGTGCAGTCGATCTCGCTCACCAGCGGGCCGAGCAACGGCTCGCCCGTCACGACCGCGCGTTTCGTGCTTAGCGGCAGTTCGATCAGCGTCCCGATCGGTGCAACCATCGACGCCACCACCGACACTTACCGGAGCCTCGCGATCGGTGGCAGCACCACGGGCGGTATTCCGATCTACATCAAGTACGTGTGGGCACCGGGATGCAGCGTCTGCAGCTGATGCCCGCTGGGCGCAGGCATGAAGCCCGGCTCAACGGGTGCGGCATGAAGTGAATCGATCCAACTGACAAGGAGTCCATCGCATGAAAAAGCGCATCGACCGCCGGCAGTTCCTGGTTGGCACAACCCACGCCGCCGTCTGGGCCGGGGTGAGCGGCGTCACCGCACTGGCAGGCCTGGCAACGCGCCCTGCCGGCGCTGCGGGCCTTGACACCCCCACCGTCGACCGGCTGAGCATCCGGGTGCTGGTCGACAGCAGCTACGACCTCTTCTTCAGGCCGAACACGGTGAGCGGCGTGGCCATCACGCCGGCCCCGCGCGCGGCTGACTTCCGGCGCTCGCTGCACAACGAGTGGGGGCTGTCGCTGTGGCTCGAGTCGCAGCGTGCGAGCGAAGCGCGCACCATCATGCTCGACTATGGCTACAGCCAGAACGTGCTCTACAACAACATGGAGCTGCTCGGTGTCGATCCCGCGCGGCTCGATGCCCTGATCGTGAGCCACGGGCACTACGACCACTTTGGCGGGCTGATGGGCTTTCTCGACAAGTACCGCGCGGTCCTGCCCGCGGGGGTGAAGCTCTACGCCGGTGGCGAGGACAACTTCTGTCATCGCCTCAATGGCGCACCCGGACAGTTCAGCGATTTCGGTACGCTCGATCGGCGCGAACTGGCCGCGCGCAACATCACGCCCGTACTGGCTGACAAGCCGGCCGTGGTTGCCAATCACGCCTTCACCACCGGCCAGATCAAGCGGCGCAGCATCGAGCGGGTGTTGCCCAACACCCATGTCGAATTCGGCATGAAGAATGGCGTGGGCTGTGATGTCGGTCAGTATCTGTCAGCCGACATGGCAGGCAAGACCGTGCCCGATGAGCACATTCACGAACACGCCACCTGCTTCAACGTGAAGGACAAGGGGCTGGTCGTGATCAGCTCCTGCGGGCACGCGGGCATCGTCAATTCGGTGCGTCAGGCGCAGGAAGTGTCGGGCATCGAGCGAGTGCATGCGATCGTGGGCGGGTTCCACCTCGGGCCGGCACCGGCCGATTACCTGACTGAGGTGGTTGGCGAGATTCGCAAGCTCAAGCCCGATGTGCTGATTCCGATGCACTGCAGTGGCCTGAACTTCGTGCAGGAAGCGCGTCGGCAGATGCCCGAGAACGTGCTGGTCACCACCACCGGTAGCCGCATCACGCTCGGTGCCTGAGATGGCGCGCAGGGTCGTGCCCCCGTCTTCCGGGGACGGGGGCACAGGCCGCCTGCGGCGCCGCACGCTCGTGCTGTCGCTTCTCGCCGCGGCGGTGCCCGGTGCCGCGAGTGGCACGGGCACCGGGATTGCTGCGGGCACAGCCGGCAGCGCCTCGGCAGGCCCGACAGCGCCGAAGCCCGGCCGCTCGGCCGCGGAACTGATGGACGCGGTGATGTGGAATCGTGAACCCATCGGGGGTGCGTTCCGCCTCACCGACCACCAGGGTCGCCTGCGGCGCGATACCGACTTTCGCGGCAAGTTCATGCTGGTGTACTTCGGCTACACGACCTGCCCCGATATCTGCCCGACCGACCTGCAGCAGATCGGCCACGCGATGGAGCTGCTGGGTCCTGCCGCACGCGAAGTGGTGCCGATCTTCATCACGCTCGACCCGAAACGGGACACCGCGAAGCTGCTCTCGGCCTACGCGCCCGTGTTTCACCCGCAGATGGTGGGGCTTACCGGGAGCGAAACCGACATCGCCAGGGTCGCTGCGGCGTATCGGGTGTTCAGCCAGAAGGTGCCGGTGAGCGGTTGGCTGCGTTACACGATCGACCACTCCTCGTTCATCTACCTGATGGGGCCCGAGGGGCAGTACCTGGGGTTCCTGCCCCCGAGTACGGCTGCCGAGCGCATCGCCGACGTGGTGCGCTCGCAGATCGACAAGGGCCGATAGGTCCAGCGCTGCGAACGGGCCTGGGGCAGGCAGCAGCTTCGACGTGGATCGACAGTTGCCCGAACATGACCGCCCGTGAACCGACAGCTGAGGCGACATGTGCACCGACAACAGGCTAAAGTCGCGGGGTGCGCGGGCCACGGCCCGTGCATGGGTTCAACACGATCGTGACAGGCTGGTCATCAACACTCAGTCCTCACACCCCTCCAGGTCAGCCATGCCATCACTGAACGACTATCTCGACAGCCTCCCCGCCGAGGATGTCCTGCGCATCTCCGAGCCCACCGATCTGGATTACCTGCCTACGGCGCTCGTGCTCGAACTGGAGAAGCGCAAGCGATTTCCGGTGGTGGTCGTCGAGAACCCGATCGGCTTCGATGCCCCGTGGGTTGCCAATATCTTTTCCGACCGTGCACGAATCGCGCGCATCGCCGGCGCCGCGCCGGGCACCGGCCCGAACAGCTTCAACGACGTCTGGCAGCGCTGCGAAGCGCATCCCTTGGCGTCGGTGATCGTCCCGACCGGGGCCGTGCAGCAGGTCGTGGTTCAAGGTGCCGAAGTGGATGCCGGGGCCTTGCCGATCAGCCGGCACTTCGAGCATGACGCGGGGCGCTACATCAGTTCGGGCATCCTGATCTGCAAGGACCCGGATACCGGGGTGCGCAATCTGTCGTACCAGCGACTGCAGTTGAAGGGTCCCGACCGGTTCGGGGTGAGCCTGCATTCGCGCGGTCACATCTGGGAGCATCTGGCACGCTGCGAGGCGCGCGGCAAGAACCTCGAGGTGGCCATCCTGATCGGCGCACACCCCGCGATCTATCTGGCGGCGGCCGCCAAGGTGGCGATGGAAGTCGACGAAATGGACATCGCCGGTGCGATGCTGGGCAGCCCGATCGAACTGGTGCGCTGCAAGACCATCGATGTCGAGGTGCCGGCCGATGCCGAATATGTGATCGAAGGGGAAATCCTCGCCGGGGTCCATGAAGACGAGGGACCGTTTGGCGAGTACACCGGCTATTCCACCTCGCGCTCGACCCGTAATGTCTTCGTGGTGAAGGCCATCACGCGCAAGGCAAAGCCGGTCTACCTGGACATCATCCCGGGCTACTCGATGGAGCACCTGCTGCTGGGTCGCGCCGCCAAGGAGGCGCACGTGTTCAGCCGGTTGAAGGAAATGGTACCCAACCTGAAGGCACTCAATTACCCGCGCTCCGGCACCCACTTTCATGCGTACATTTCGTTGAAGAAATCGGCCGAGGGGCAGGCGCGCCACGCCCTGATGCTGCTGATGGGCCTGGACAACTACATCAAGCTCGCGGTGGCCGTCGACGCCGATGTCGATGTGTTCAATGAAGAGGAGGTGCTGTGGGCGATTGCCACCCGGTTCCAGGCCGATACCGATCTGTTCACGGTACCCAAGGTATTGTGCAACCGGCTCGATCCGTCCTCGGTGGATGGCATGTCGGCCAAGCTCGCCCTCGATGCCACGGCACCGCTCGATTGGGATGTTCAACGTGCCTTCCCGCCGACACGCGCGGTTGACTGGGCGCAGGATCTGATTCGCAACCGAAAACTCTAGAGGATTCACCGAAAATGCGGTTTGCTCGTACGATTGCCTTGGCTATGACCCTGACCGGCGCGGCCCTGCTCGGCTGCTCACTGGAGGCGTCAGCACAGACCAGCGCGCCCAAGAAGGTGACCTTCCGCCTCGACTGGAAGCCGGGTGCCCAGCACGCCGTCTTCTACTACGCACGCGAGCGCGGCTACTACAGTGCCGAGGGCATCGACCTGCAGATCGTTTCAGGCTCGGGATCGTCAGACTCGGTGAAGCAGCTGGGCTCACGGGCGGTCGACCTCGCCCTGGTCGATGCGCTTGTCATGGTTCAGGGGCTCGAACAGCGTGTGCCGGTGAAATCGGTGGCAGCCTACTACCAGCGCACACCCATCGTCCTGATGAGCCCGCAGGCAAAGCCCATCACCGATGTGAAGCAGTTGCTGGGTGACGTGAAGCTGGGTTCGAAGAAGGGCAGCGCCACCTTTCAGGGCTTGATTGCCTTGCTGGGCGCCAACAACATCAAGCTCGAGAGCGTGAAGCTCATCGACATCGGGTTTGGCGTGCAACCGCTTCTGGTGAAGCAGGTGGATGCCATGATGGGCTTCACCATGAACGAGCCGGTTGAAGCCGAGTCGGCCGGCATGCCCATCCATGAGCTCATGATCGCCGACGCTGGGGTGAACACCTACGGCCTGGTGATCGCATCGAACGATACCTTCATTCGCAGCCAGCCCGAGCTGGTCACCGGGTTCCTGCGGGCCAGCCGCAAGGCCGCCGGGGAAGTGCTCGGGGCGCGGCAGGCTACGGTGCAATCGGTCGTGAATGCGGTCTCCGAAATCGATGCGGCGCGCGAATTGAAGGTGCTCGATCGCACGATTCCGTTTCTGACCGGCAAGAACGCCGCATTTGGCACCCAGACCGAGCAGGGCTGGAAGGTCACGATTCAAACGGCACAGACGCTCGGCCTGGTTGAAAAGGCCCCGGCAACACGCGACATCTTCGATGCGAGTCTCCTGAAGTGAGCGATGAAGGTGCCGCTCGCTCAGAGGCGCCCTCACCCCTGATCCGCATGCGTGGCGTGGGGGTGGTCTACCCCAGCGCCCAGGGCCCGGTGAATGCATTGACCGGGGTCGATCTGGCGGTTGCCGATGGCGAATTCGTGGCGCTGCTGGGCCCGACCGGCTGCGGCAAGAGCACCCTGCTGCGTCTGGTGAGCGATCTGCTGCGCCCGACCTCGGGTCAGATCGAGGTGAGGGGCCAGCCGGCCGCGGCCGCGCGGCGGGCCAATGAGTTTGGCTTCGTGTTCCAGGAGCCCGCACTCCTGCCCTGGCGCTCGGCGCTCGAGAACGTGCGTCTGCCGCTCGAAGTGGTGGACTACCCGGCATCCGATCGCCAGGCGCGCTGCGAAAGCCTGCTCGAGATGGTAGGCCTGACCCGGTTTCGCGGCCACTATCCGCACGAACTCTCAGGCGGCATGAAACAGCGTGTGGCCATCGTGCGCGCGCTTGCCTGGAACCCTTCGATTCTTCTCATGGATGAGCCCTTTTCGGCGCTCGACGAACTGACGAAAGCACAACTTCAGGATGATCTGCTCGATCTGTGGGCGAGCGAGAAGAAGACCGTGCTCTTTGTCACCCACAACATCTCCGAGGCGGTCTACCTGGCCGACCGGGTCGTGGTGATGTCGGCGCATCCGGGCCGCATTGCCCGCACCGTGACGATCGACTTGCCGCGCCCGCGGACCGCCGACCTGCGCGAGACCCTGCCGTTTCTCGCGCTGGTACGCGAGGCGCGTGAGGCCTTGCGCGGCGAACCGGCGACACTGACGACACTGACGACACCGACGACACCGACGACAAGGGCCTCATGAGCACGCAAGCACTTCTGGTGACGCCCGCGGCACCGATCGAATCCATGCTGCAACGCTTCGGGCCACCGATCGTCATCCTGGCCGTCGTGCTCGCGGTGTGGGAGTTCCTGGTCTGGTTGTTCGATGTGCCACCCTGGCTCCTGCCCGCACCGTCGCAAGTGGCCGTGCGCTTCACCCGCACCCCTACGCTCTGGTACCACACCGGCCTCACGATTCTGGAGGCGTTCAGCGGCTTTGCGGTGTCTGCCTTGCTCGGAGTGAGTCTGTCGGCACTGATCGTGCATTCGCGGTTCATGGAGCGGGGCGTCTTTCCGTACATTGTCGTATCCAATTCGATACCGATCATCGCCGTGGTGCCGCTCCTGACCATCTGGTTCGGCTTCGGTCTGGCGCCCAAGGTGATGATTGCCTCGATCATCACCTTCTTTCCGATTGTCACCAATACCACCCGCGGACTGAAGGCCGCTGACCCGAGAATTCTCGACTTCATGCACTCGATCAATGCCACTCGGTCGGAAATTTTCTTCAAGGTCCAGTTGCCGGCAGCGCTGCCCTTCATCTTTGCTGGCTTCAAGATTGCCGCTTCGCTCTCGCTGGTCGGCGCCGTGGTAGGCGAGTTCTATGGCTCTGATCGTGGCCTGGGCTATCTGGTGATCACGTCCGCGACGCAACTGCGTACCGACCTCCTCTTCGTGTCGATCATCGTCCTTGCCGCGTTGGGCGTCGGCCTCTTCACGCTCTTTGGCAAGCTCGAGCGGCTGGTGATACGCGGTGAGGTCGACACCGAACGGCCCACCTGACCGGGCCGGGCGCTGCGTCTGGCGCTGCGTCTGGCACAAAGGCCCACTGCTACGCCGGCTGCCGCGTTCGCCGAGGAGCAAGCGATGGACATGAAAAGACCCCTGTTGATCAAGAATGCGATCGTCGTCGCACAACCCGATCGGGCGCAGCCCTTCCTGGGCTGGGTGCGCATTCGCGGCACGCAGATCGAGGCGGTGGGGGTCGGGGCACCGGTTGAGGAGGCCATTGGGGATGAGGCTGAGGTGATCGATGCGCGCGGCGGCATCCTGATACCAGGCCTCGTCAACACCCATGCGCATTCGCACAGCAGTCTCACCCGCGGCAGCGCCGAGGGCATGACGCTCGAGCCGTGGCTGAACGCCTTGATCCGCGAACAGGCACAACTGACCCCCGAGCAGGCACGTGTGGGGGCGTTTGCCACCTATGCCGAGATGCTGCTCTCGGGCACGACCACGGCCCTCGACATGTGCATCAGCCCCGAGGTGGCCCGCGAAGCGGCCGAGGCCATCGGCATTCGGGCGGTCATTGCGCCCTATGTGGCTGACTCGATGCGCTTTGCGCCGACCCTCGAGCGTACCGAAGCCATGCTGGCGAGCACCGCGCCGAATGCGCGGGTGCGAACCTGGGTGGGTCTGCATGATATCGAGAGCGTGAGCGAGGGGCTGCTGCGACGCGGGGCCTCGCTGGCACGCCAGTACGGTGTGGGGCTGCATCTTCACTGCGCCGAGTCCGAATTTCTGACTCGCAAGACGCTCACCCGTACCGGCCGCTCGCCCGTCGAAGAACTCGAGCATCTGGACGCCCTCTTCCCGGGCACGCACCTTGCGCACTGCGTCTGGGTCAACGAGAGCGATCAGCAACGGATGGCCGCACGCGGGGCGAGTGCCGCGCACTGTCCGCATGCCAACCTGAAACTTGGCTCAGGCATCGCGCCGGTTGCCGCAATGCGCACAGCGGGCGTACGAGTGGCACTGGCCACCGATGGCGCGAAGGCCAACAACCGGCTCGACATGTTCGACGTCATGAAGTTCGCATCACTCCTTGCCAAGGGCACGGCGCGCGATGCGAGTGTGCTGCAGGCGGGCGAGGTGCTTGCCATGGCGAGTACCACCGGGGCGTCGGTGCTGGGGATCGATGCTGGCGAGATTGCGCCCGGGCGTCTGGCTGATCTCACCCTCGTTGGCGTCGATCGATTCCACCTTCAACCTGCCGTGCCCGAAACGGTCGTGACCAATCTCGTTCACGCAGCGCGTGGATCTGATGTGAGTCTGGTGATCGTGGACGGTCGGATCGTCGTCCGAGAGGGTCGCTTGACCCTGGTGGATCAAGACCAACTGCTTGCGCGTCATGCTGCGGTGGGCCGGAAACTGCTGGCCCTTGGACAGGCGTAGAGTTTGATCAAGCAAGTTGTCGGGTTGCCCGCGACTCGAGCCTCGTGCGTCAGGGCAGGCTTGGCAACAGGCTCTACAGTCAGAAACCCCAGGAGACAGACACCATGAACCACTCTGACACAGCGAACCCTTTACGCCGCAGGCTCGTGGCAGGCGGTGCCGGTCTGCTGGCTGGTGCGGGTGCCAGTGCCTTGAGCGGCACGGCACTTGCGCAAGCCGCAACCGTCAACCTGCCGATGGTCAACGGCAGGCGCAACCTGGTGGCGTACCCGGAAAAGCGCCCACTCATCGTGTTGACGTCGCGCCCGCCACAGCTCGAGACACCCTTCGAGGTGTTCAACGAGAGCCTCATCACGCCGAACGATGCGTTCTTCGTGCGTTATCACAACGCCGGCATACCAACCTCGATCGACGCCGACACGCATGTCATCCGGATCGGCGGCAGCGCCTGCGGCAAGCCCTACGATCTCACCATGGCCGCCCTGCGAAGCCAGTTCAAGCCGATCGAGTATCTGGCAGTCAACCAGTGCTCGGGCAACAGCCGTGGCAACTTCGCCCCGCGCGTCACCGGTGGTCAGCTCGGCAACGGTGCGATGGGCAATGCGCGCTGGCTGGGTGTACCTCTGAAGGACGTGCTGGCGCGGGCCGAACTGAAGACCAGCGCCCGGCAAGTGGTGTTCAACGGACTCGACACCGCTCTTTTTGGCGGTGGCGATTTCGTGAAATCGCTCGACATCGATCACGCCGTCGATGGCGAAGTGATGCTTGCCTACCAGATGAACGGCGCCGACATCCCGATGCTGAACGGGTATCCGGTGAAGCTCATCGTACCCGGGTACTACGGCACCTACTGGATCAAGCATCTGTCGGACATCGAGGTCGTCGATCAGACCTACGAGGGGTTCTGGATGAAACCCGCGTACCGGATTCCCGACAACGATTGCGCCTGCATCGAGCCAGGCACCGTGCCCGCCTCGACGCGACCCATCGGCCGCTTCACGGTGCGCTCATTCATCACCTCGCTCCAGGACGGCGCACGCGTCACGGCGGGCCGGCAGAGCGTCGTGCGGGGCATCGCATTCGATGGCGGTCAGGGCATTCGGGAGGTGGCTTTTTCGACCGACGGCGGGCAAAGCTGGCGAGGTGCGAAGCTCGGTGCCGACATGGGCCGCTATTCGTTTCGCGAGTTCACCTTCGCCTTCACGCCCGAACGGGGCAGCCACGACCTTCGCGTGCGGGCCTGGAACCGCTCGGGCCAGAGTCAGCCCATGGAGGCGTTGTGGCAACCGGCCGGCTACATGCGCAACGTGGTCGAGTCGGTCAAGGTCACGGCAGTCTGAGGAGCGCGACGATGAACCATCCAGCACACGGCAAGGCGCGCATCACCTTCGTGATGGCCGCCATCGCAGTCGGGATTGCCAGCACGGCCATGGCCGCCCCGAAGACCATCGATCTGCCGCCCGACGGCGTACAGATGACCCCGAGCGCGTTGCCCGGCTACGCCAAGGCGCAGGCCAGTTGCGTGGTCTGCCACTCGGCCGAATACATGCTCTACCAGCCCCCGACGGCAGCGCGGCCCTACTGGGACGCCATGGTGAAGCGCATGAAAGTGGTGTTCAAGGCGCCGATCGACGACGCTGACATGCCCGAGATCATCGACTACCTGGTGAAGACCTACGGCAACGAGCAGCCGAAGTAGGGCCGTGGCGACGCATGCCCGGTACCGCGCGCAGCCATGGACACGCCGCGGAGGCGCGTGACCGCCGGGGGTACCTGAAGCCATGCGCCCGGCAACAATCCTTATTGATCAGACGCCACGCACGACGACGGTTCGTGATATCTGACGAAAGGTAAAAACGCTCATCGAGCGTCAGGCCAGCCGGGGGCTGCCGCCTGACGCCATCACCCGTCCGTCCGTGACATGAAACTTGCGTGGATCATCCTGTCGAGAGACAGGGCAATGCAGCTCGATGCCCTGCTCCGCTCCATGGCGCTGCACGCGAGGAACCCGGCGCCCGTCTACATCTATTACATGGCCACCAATGCGGCGCACAGGGCGGCTTACTTCGATGTCTTTCGGCGGCATGCTCAGCTCGTCTCAGGCGTCGCTGTCGACAATGGATTTCGCGCAGGCCTCCGATACCTGGTGGGCAGTGTCAACGCCGAACGCATTGCCTTTCTCATGGACGATCAGGTCTTCGTGCGCGCGACCGATCTGGAGCGCGCCCTGATCTTCGATCCGCGTCAGGCCATCTTCAGTTTCCGGCTTGGCTCACGCATCACCGAATGCCAGCCGCTGGGAAACCTCAAGACCCCGCCGCCGCGGTTTCGCACGTTCGATCGGCCCGGATACCTGGTCTGGCGGTGGCGCGAGGGGCGCGGTGACTGGGGATGCCGGCAGTCGCTCGATGGCAATGTCTTCCTGCGTTCGCAGGTCATCGACATTCTCTCCAAGCGAGAGTTCCATGGTCCGCAATCACTGGAGGCAGCGCTCGACGATCGGCTGCTGACCGCGGAACTGGGTGTATGCGAGGAGAGCCCTTCGGTCGTCAATCTGGCCATCAACCGGGTATCCACGGAAGCCGTGATCTATCCCAGCGGGGATTGCCACACGGATGTTCTGCTCGAACAATGGGTCAAGGGGTTCCAGATGGACGTTGATGCCATTGCTGCCATTCCATTCAGCGCCTGTCACGCAATCATCGATCTGGCGATACAACCTCGGGGTGGCGATTGATCGATTGCCAGCTCGTGAAATCCTCAATGCTCGAGAAAAGTCCATGAACCATGCCAGCCCGGCTGTTGCGTTCTGCTTTGACCGCCATTACGCGCGGTATTGTCAGGTTGCGCTGTTCTCACTGATCGTGAGCCATGGACGGAACGTCAGGGTCCATTGCATCTGCACCGATGATGTGGCCGCCGTCGACATCGACAACCTTCAGTCCCTGGCTGATCGCCTTGGTGTCGATGTCCGGTTCCTGAGCGTTCCTGCGTCAGGCCAGGTCTCGGGCTGGAAGACGTCCGGGCATCTCACCGAGGGGGTCTATCTGCGGCTTCTGCTGCCTGACTTGTTGCCGATGGAAGACAAGGTCTTGTACCTGGACTGTGATGTGATCGTGAAAAAGCCGCTCGATGATCTGTATGGCGTGGATATCGATCGGTTCAGATATGCCGGCGTCATCGACAAGCTGGGTTCGGCGGCCTCGAGGATCGACGCTCCATTCCGGCAGAACTATGTCAACAGCGGCGTTCTTCTGATGAACCTGAAAGCGCTGCGCGAGGATGATGCCTTCGAAAAGATGCGAGTCTTGCATGACACGCATCGCTCAAAGATCACCTGGGGGGACCAGTGCCTCATCAACATCTATGCGCATGAGCATGTTCGGGTGCTGGATGAGCAATACAACTTTCAGGTCTCCCATGCCGGGTTTCGTCGGGAAAAGTGGTTGGAGGTTTGCGAGGGAAAAGCCATCTACCACTTTGTCGGCGACACCAAGCCCTGGCATGCAAGAGCTCGCAGGCACATTTCGGAGTTCTGGTGGGGATTTGCCCGAGCGCTCGATTGCGAGCGGTTGCGACCCATTCGCAGCAGCACGTACACGGAGTGCATGGTCGAGTGCGAGTCGCTGGAAGAGTACGACGACTACAAGAAGTCATGCGAAGTGAAGGACCTGATCATCAAGTCGTTTGTGTCTCACGTGAAGAATTCCAAGGCCGCTGGCGTGGCGTAGGAAACCTGCAGCGCGGTGCCTGGTGGCCCGGCGGCCACCGGTCTTTCCGTTCTGCGAATCGGGAATCGGTGCAACGAACCATGAAGCGATGCTTTGCAACGTTTGGCGGCGGGTCGGACAGGTTCAGGGATGCGGCAGAGCGGCTGGGGGCCGAGATCGCCGAACTGAAGCTCTTCGACACGGTGAGGGTCGTCACCGGAGAGGCGCTTCTTGAAGACCCGGCGCACGCCGAGTTCAGTGCGGAGTATGGCGAATTCATCGGCCGGCATGCGCGTGGCTTCGGCTTCTGGTGCTGGAAGCCCTATGTGATCGACACCGCACTCGAGACGCTGGCGGATGGCGATCTGCTCATCTATGCGGACGCCGGGTGCGAGGCGGGCTCGCGCAGGGACTTTCAGATGCTCTTCCAGGAACTCGAGACCTTGTCCTTCATGGGGCAGACGACAGCGCATGATCACATCCGGTACTGCAAACGCCATACGCTCGAACGGCTTGATCCCGAGGGTCGCTTCCGATCGGCGTTGATGCGGGAAGCCACTATTCTTGCGATCAGGGTCAATCCGGAAACACGAAGCCTCATTCGCGAATGGCGCACGCTGCTGCTCGACAAGGCGCTGTTGACCGACCCGAGCGCCGATGAGGTTCAATCGGCCGAGTTCGTCGATCACAGGCACGATCAGGCCGTACTGTCGCTGTTGCTCTACTCCCGGTACAGCAGGTTCCCCGAGCCGGGGCGTGGCTACCTCGCGCGCGCCTTGATCCCGGTACGTACGCGGCATGGCAGGTCGGGCCGGTATCTGCGGCGGTTTCTCGATGGGTCACACAAGCCGCTGGGCATCGAGCGTTTCGAGTCGATCGGGTTTTCATCGACATCGGAATGGTCGACGGCTCATGATGCATCGGACGTCATCACGCACTCGACCTCGCCGGCACGACACGACCGTCGTCGGCACTTCACCTTCCACACGGCCGACGAACTGCGTCCCCATGTCAGGTTCAAGTTCCGGACGTTGCAGCTGCTGTCCCTGGTGATCATCGAGAATCGGTGGCACTGGGACGCGAAGGGATTTGACCGCTTGCTGATCGCATCGAGCGATGACGGTGTGACCTATCGGGAACTGACAAGCGTGTCGTACACCTTCGGGTCAACACTCGACTACGCACCGCTCGTGGTCTGCTTGCCCTACAACTTCAGGACGCGATTCGTTGTCGTGCAAGCGCTGAATCAGTCGACCCCCAGGCCATTGCACCTGAACTGTGTCCTGTTCTTTACCGGATAGGGGCGCACAGGACGACCACCGATGCAGACCATGCTCATTCGCCAGGTAAGCCGATCGATTCTTGCCGCGCTCGCGCTGGCCCTCAGCCTCACCACTGCGCATGCCGAGCCGAAAGCCCTCGAAGGCTATGGCGTACTGATGATGCATGGCAAGGGTGGCCGGCCAGGCCTCTTTGGCAGCGAACTGGTGAACGCGCTCGAATCGCGCGGCGCCATCGTGCTGGAACCCTACATGCCCTGGTCGGGGGAGCGCGGCGTGATGCGGGAACTGAACCGCACGGTGCCCGAGATGGTGGCGGAGATCGGGCGGCATGTGGAGACGCTGCGCGAGAAGGGCGCGACGCACATCGTGCTGGGAGGTCACAGTCTGGGGGCGGGCATGGCGCTGGCCTATGTGGCCCATGTGGCCCATGTGGCCCATGTGGCCCATGTGGCCCATGCGGCCCATGCGGCCCAGGCGCCTCAAGCGTCCGGTGACGCCCCCGTCCCCTCGACAGAGCCCGCGAAGCCCGGTGGTGCCAACGATTCGATCAGTACGCCTGCCCCTCCACCCATTGCCGGCCTGATGCTTCTTGCTCCGGGGCATACCCCGGACACCTGGGGCCGCGTGTCGGCGATGTCGCTGGGCGTCCTGCAAGCTCGGGCGTTGGTCGACGCGGGTCGCGGACGCGAAATGGACAGCTACCTGGATATCAACCAGGGTCGACAATCGTGGATTCGCGCCTCAGCCCAGGCCTATCTGAGCCTGTACGACCCCGAAGGCCCGGCCGTGATGCCGCTCAATGCCGCGCGGGTGCCCGCCGACCTGCCGGTGCTGGTCGTCATCGGCGACCGCGACCCGCTTTTCAGGGCCGGGAGGCGATATCTCTTCGACCGATTACCCGCGCATGCGCAATCGAGCTATGTGGAAGTGAAGGCCGGGCATGTGGATACGCCGGATGTGGGGAGCGAGGCGGCGGTGAAATGGCTCTCAGGGCTGCGCTCGGCGAACCGCTGATCTGAACTTTCGGCCCGAAGGGCGGGCAACCCGGATCCGCTACGCCAACCGAGCGACGTGCCGGGTTGACGCAGCGTTCGATTCGCGCCCGAGCCTAGTTCGCCTTCAAGCCCACCGCCTTCACGACCCGCGCGAACCGCACCGTCTCCTCTGCCAGCACCGCCGCGTACTCGGCAGGGGTTGATCCAACCGCCTCGATGCCCAGCGCAGCCAACGACTCACGAACCGCCGGGTCACGGGCAGCACCGCCGAGCAGGGCGGCAAGACGTTCACGCACCGCGAGCGGGGTACCCGCCGGCGCCATCACGCCAATGCGTGGCTGGAAATCGAAATCGGCATAGCCTTGCTCGATGAAGGTGGGCACCGTGGGTGCGAGCGACGCCCGGCGCGGCGCACTGACCCCCAGGAGGCGCAGACGGCCAGCGGCAACGTGACTTGCGACGCTCGACCAGGCCACCATCGCCAGCGCCGTGTCGCCCGCGAGCAGGGCCTGCAGCGCCGGGCCACTGCCCTTGAAGGGAATGTGCTCGAGTGGAATGTCGGCCGCGGCCCGGAACGCCTCGACCGCCAGGTGCACCGTACTGCCGGTGCCTGAGGAGCCGTAAGGGATGCCGGGTCGGGTGCGGGCCAGGCGCACGAGATCGGCCAGCGTCCTTGCCTCGCCCAGCACGCCTCGAGCATCGGTGCTGACCGCGAGAAAGAGGGGCGAGGCGCCCAGCAACGTGACCGGCGCAAGATCGCGCACCGGGTCATAGGGGAGGCTTGCGTAGATGTGCGGGTTCACCGTGATCTGGCTGCCATCGGTGACAAGGAGGAGGTGACCATCGGCAGCGCCATGCGCCACGGCATCGGTGCCCGCTATACCCCCGGCACCGGGCCTGTTGTCGGCGACCAGAGCCTGACCCAGCGCCGGGGCCGCCGCGGCCATGACGCGCCGGGCGACAGCATCGGGCAGCCCCCCGGGTGCGTAGGGAATGACCAGGCGCACCGGACGCTGCGGAAACCGCGCCTGCCCCTCCCGCTCGGGGAGGTCTTGCGCGTGTGCGCGGAGGCCGCAGCCGAGGGCGGCGAGGGCGAGGAGGGAGGTGCGGCGGTTCATGGGTGGACTCGAGTGGGGGGAAGGCGTCACCCCCTGGGCCGCAAATCCTGCATACCCAAGGGTTCATAAAGCACTTTACCGCTCAGGCGCTCTATTCGATACCATGGAATCGAGCGCGCCCCGCCGTCTGGTGAGAGGTCGTCGCCACCGAGGAGACAGGAATGAAAGAACTGATCAGACAATTTCTCGATGAGGGATTGTCGCGCCGCCGCTTCATGGCGGGCCTTTCCCTGGCCGGCTTGAGTACCGTCGCCGCTCGTTCGATGGCACAGACGCTCACGCCCTTTTCCAACAAGCCTGCCGTCCCGCCACCGGTAGGTTCGATGCGGTCGGTCACCGGCACGGGTGGTACGCTCTTCGTTCAGCAACTGAAGGATGCGGGCGTTCAATACGTGTTCTTCAACCCATCGACGGGCGACTCGCCGATCTTCGACGCGATGGTCGATGAGCCCGGCATCCAGTTGATCAAGGGTGTGCAAGAGGGTGCAGTGGCGGCGATGGCCGATGGCTATGCCAGGCTCTCGGGCAAGCCGGGGGTTTGCATCGTGGCCAATATCGGGCTGCCCAACGCCATGACCCAGATGGTCAATGCGTTCAAGGATCGCATACCCGTGGTCACCGTTGTGGCTGGGTTTCCGCAGGAAACGGTAGGCCGCGAATTGCCCCAGGAATACGACTTCCAGGAGTCGATGGTCGGCCCGATCACCAAGTGGCGCTGGACGGCACAGGCAACGCAGGCCATTCCGGAAACCACCCGGCGGGCGCTGAAGTTTGCCACCACGGCGCCGGCCGGACCGGTGTTTCTCACCCTGCCCGAGAACCAACTGCGCTCGAATGCCACGGCCAGCATCATGGAGCGCTCCCTGTTCGATGTGCCCATGCTGATCCGGCCCGATGCGGCAGCGATTGAGCGTGCTGCGCGCATGCTGCTCGAGGCAAAAAATCCGCTCATCTCGGTCGGTGATGAAATCACGCTGTGTCACGCTGAGCGCGAAGTGGTGGCGCTGGCAGAACTGCTGGGCGCCCCGGTTGCCGGGCAGGGTGAATTCGGAGTCTGGTCCAAGCCCTTCCCGACCCAGCACCGGCTCTACATCGGCCCGCGCCAGCGGACCATGCGCTTTCCCGGCGATGTGGACGTGCACCTGAACCTTGGCAACCACTACTCGGAACTGGCAGGGCGTGGCGCAAAGATGATTTCGATCAGGCTCGATGCCACGAGCCTTGCGCGCAGCGAGCCTGTCGATCTGCCCATCGTGGCCGATCTGAGACTGGGTGTGCTCGACCTCATGGCGGCCATCAAGGCGCTGGCGCCGGCTGCACGGCTCAGGCAACTGGCCGAAAGTCGCTCGGGCAGGGTGCACGAATACACCCGTGCCGCTGCACAGATGCGGCAAGCGATCGTCGCTGGTGTTGGCAACCAGACGGCCATCAGACGCGAGCGGCTGGCCGTCGAACTCGAAGCTGCGCTGCCACGCGACACGATCTACGTGACCGACTGCGATTCAGGCAAGGCCATGGACCCGCTCATGAGCTTTGGCGGTGATGACAAGACCTATGTCTGTCCGGGCCCGGCCGTGCTTGGCTGGGCGGCCGCAGCCAGTATCGGAGCCAAGCTCGCACAGCCCGATCGTCCGGTGGTTGCCATCATGGGCGACGGGTCGATGATGTTCAGCGGACCCCAGCCTCTGTGGAGCATGGCGCGCTACAAGGCGCCGATCACCACCATCATCTACAACAACCTCAGCTACAACAACGAGCGCAACCGGATCTGGACCTACGGGGCTGGCACGCAGTTCAAGCGCGGTATCGACATGACCTGCTACAACGGCAACCCCGATGTCGACTTCGCCAAGACGGCACAGGCCTGGGGGGTTGACGGTGAAGTGGTGCACGAGTCCTCGCAACTGAAGGCGGCGCTTGCGCGGGCTCTACGCGCGAATGTGGCCGGAGAGCCTTACCTGCTCGACATCCATGTCGAGCGTGACGGCATTGGCGCAGCCCTCAGCTGGCACCCCGAATTCTCGATTGCCGATCAACGTACCCGGAAGGTCTGATCATGCGCACCGCACACTCTCGCGTTCTTGCTGCCTTCGCAACACCGGTGCTGAAAGGCCTGATCCTGGCTGCCCTTCTCGCCTGTTCGCCGGCGCAGGCGCAGCACGGTCCGGCGGTCGGGCCCTTGCCTGGCGGTGAGGGCAGCGACATCGTTGGCGTGGTCTGCACGCAATGCCATGCCCCCAATGCCTTTACCCAGTTGCGGCAGGGGCCTTCTGCCTGGCGCGCCCAGGTGCATGACATGATCCTGCGCGGCGCTCAGGTGGGCCCTGCAGAGATCGAGCCGGTGGTGAAATATCTGGCTACCCACTTCGGCCCCGGCATCAACGTCCCGGCTGCACTTCTGCCGGGCCGCTTGCCCGAAGGGGCCGGTCGAGATCTGGTGGAGCAGAACTGCGGGCTGTGCCATGCCATGGACAGGATTGCCAGCGCACGCCACAGCGCGCGCGAGTGGGATGCCATCATGGCGCGGATGACCGCCCTCGGACAGCCTGCCGCAGGCGATGAGGCGCGCCGCATCACGGCCTATCTGAACGAGCACTTCGGCGCGCGCTGAGCGCTCAGTCGGGTTTGAGGTCGGCTGAGCTCACGTGTTCTGTTGACACGCTGAGGCGTGTCTCAGGGTGTCAACCCACACGCGGCACATGTCCGTGGCCCAGCGCTCGTTGGGAACCTGGGACGTCAGTCGAACACGAATTACAACGCGACAGCGAAGGCTGAAAATAGGTCGCCGGATAAAGGCGTTTGCAATCGCCAAGTAATCGACATGGGCTTTTCACCCTGGTGACTTACGTAAGACGCGGGGCCCAAAAAGTAGAATGCCCTATCATCTGACCGCTCTCGTCCAAAAACCATAACGTGGGAACCGAGGGCCGCATGATTAATATAGCGCTGGCCAGTCGGACTCGAGTGCGGGGTCGTCGACTGGCTCTCCCAATGCAACAAATCTCGATTTATCGCGTAGTCTCGATATCGAGTTGTGGGCGAAAAGTGTTTGCTGGTCTTGTCTGCGGTAAATGCAAATATATCAGCACGGGCGCCTTTCGCCCAATAGACCCCCTCGCGCCAAGAGTGCACCTGCGAGACACCAAATGCCGCGAGAATCTCAATTCTTGAGTAACGTGCATGCACTTGAAGAGGAATCTCCGGATGCCCAGACAATGGATGTCCGAGATGACTTCTGCGCCTATCTAAAACGCCAAGTACCGAGACCAACTCCACACGCCGTTGTGGGTGAGCCCATAAAAACTGAGCAGCCTCCTGTAGCGATAACGTCACGCCCTGAAGCGAGCCAGCGGTAGACTCGATCAGCATTCGGAGCAGGCGAAGATCACGCGTCGAAAGGTCTTCGACCACGGGAACGTCGGGAGCGGACAGAAATCTTCGCCAGGCCTCGATACGCAACGAGTCGTCGACGTGGAGCAAGCGACCGATAGCTCCCCCTAAATCGTCCTCTCTGGGGCCCTCCGGCAAAACATTTAGCCCTGCCGCCAAAAGCAGATCGGACCACCCTTTTTTATTTTTGTAAATATCCTCAAGGTTTAACCCAGTCTCGTCCAAGAAAGCGCCTAGTTCCACTACCGGACTACGCGATGCAAAGGCTCTTAAATCGTTGACTTTTTGATCCCAACGCGAAGAGACAGCGCTCTTGATGTTCGACAAAACTATTTCACGAGCCTTCTGATCCAACTCCAAGTGGCAACCCGCCGGCAGCAGGGGAAAGCCCTGCTCGATCTGCTTGATGACTTGATGGCGACTGCCCATGAGGAGAGCGGCAAACCGTCTATCGAATCGAAACTCTCGCCTATGCTGACCCACAAAGTCGAGTACGGTACACGTAGTCTTATGAACGTGGCGCCGGAGGCCCCGGCCGAGTTGTTGCAAGAAAAGGGTGGGACTATCAGTGGGGCGAAGAAATAATAGCGTATCAACAGCAGGGACATCGACACCTTCGTTGAACAAGTCAACGGAAAACACCACGTTTACCCTTCGATCTCTCAAATCCCGGAGTGCTGCTTCACGGTCCGCCGCCGCACTATCTCCCCAGATGGCCACGGCTGGTATACGCGCTTCACAGAAATAGCGAGCCATATGCCGTGCATGCTCGACACTCACGCAAAACCCCAACGCTCGCATCCTGAGAGGGTCATCAACTCTATCGATAACTTGCTCCAGCACCTGCTTAATCCAGTCGGCATGTGCCAGATACAGGGCAGCTACTTCGCTCAGATCGTAGCCTTGGCCGCGGCGCCAGGCCACCTGCCTATAGTCGATACCATCGTGAATTCCGTAGTAGGTGAATGGAACAAGCTGATGCTGATCAATGGCGTCCCATAAGCGGAGCTCGGCGGCTATTTGGCCGTCGAACCATTTTAAGATTGGGAGACCGTCACTTCTTTCGGGCGTTGCCGTTAGCCCAAGCAATTCCTTTGGCCTGAGGCCATCAAGGAGGGCTTGATAGGAGTCCGCAGCAGCGTGGTGAAACTCGTCTACGATAATAACGTCAAAGTGATCACGCGGGATCCGATCGATTCCGCTTGCATTGAGGCTTTGAATTGATGCAAAGACGTAGTCGAATCGATTCGGGTGTTTTCCATCCACCCACAGCTCGCCAAAATCATAGTCTCTAATAGCCTGACGAAATGTATTGATTGCCTGAGTTAGGATCTCTTTTCTATGGGCTACAAAAAGCAGGCGCGTTCTAGGAAGCGTCTCGCGAAGGCTTAGGTAGTCTAGGGCGGCCATGACAGTCTTACCGGTGCCAGTAGCGGCCACTAAAAGATTTCGGTGGCTGCCGTTGCGACGGGAAATGGCAAGTTGCTCTAACAGGCGCTCTTGAAACGGACGCGGGCGTAACTCGAAGGGCGAGAGCAGTTGGCGGTTCTCCTCCCCGTTCTGGACAACAACTTTTGCTTGAAATTCGGATTCGTCGAAAATTGAAAAATCGCCACTATTCCAATAGCTTTCAAATACTGCAGTCATCTTTTCAACTACGCTAGGATTACGTGCGCCGGAGACGCGTACATTCCACTCCAGACCGGTGACTTGTGCCGAGTGCGTCAGATTCGAGGAGCCGAGGTAAGCAGTCGGGAATCCGGATAGTCGATGGAACAGCCACGCCTTCGCGTGGAGGCGGGTGCCGGTCACATCATATGAAACGCGAACTTCTGCGCCCAGTTTCTGCAGTCTTTGGAGAGCACGAAGTTCAGTCGTCTGGGTGTAAGTGGTGGTGAGTACCCGTAGCGGCCTACCTGCAAGGCAGTGCTTTTCCAGCGCGTCAAGAAGCGGGCGGATTCCGCTTAGCCGTATGAAAGCCATGACGACGTCAATTCGATCAGCCGAGTCAATCTCGCTAACAATCTGGTGTCCTAAGCGCGGCTCTCCCGGAGCATTCGTCAGGAGCGCCGTGTCGAGCAGAGAAATGCCTGGCTCAGCGATTACCTCCGGGCGCCCATCGGGGAGCGCTAAGGTCACGGCTGCTAGGAGTTCGGGCGGAGTGGTGGGGCGTTCGGACAATATGGCGATACTTTCATTTGATCGGGCCATCACTGCCACGAGTTCGCGTGCGAGTTCCGAGGCCTCCTCCAAGCGAGTCTCCTTGGAGAATCCCGAAACATGTTTTTCCAATACGCGAGAGATATGAAAAGCAAGGCGATCAGCGATCTCTTCGACATGAACCCTTGATCGGCTGACGTGTAAATCGTTTGCAACGGCCCTCAAGGTCGTTTCAAGTTCTTCAGTGATCAGGCTTTGATAGAGCCCTCGTGACGGCATTTTTGGTATCGCTTTTGTCGGGCTATGGAGTGGAGCTGCCGAGGAATTCCGAGAACTGGTCCCGGGTCAGCGGAGTCTTCAATTTCCACGTCACCGTGATCGGCTTCTCGGCTTCCCAGGCTTGAAACACTACGGGGCCGCAGTACACGAAAGGCGCAGACGCGGTACCGCGCCGCTTGGTTCGGCGAACGAATAGGTGCACCCGTATATCCTGTGAAACATGGCTCGCTATAAGTCGGCCATGCTTGCTCTTTTGCGTGGTCCGGTTCTGGCTATGCCACACAAACGTGTCGGGAGCAGTGAACCGATCTGCGTACTGAAACTCGTCCGGCATACCGTCCTTCTCAAGGGTGACCAGTAAGCAGACATCTTTTGGTGCTCGAGGCGTCAACACCACGAATCCGCTGTTCCAGATTGCCTGACTAAACTGATGACCAAATAGCGTGGGAATCTGCTCACGCGCATAGCGACGCATGGGCTCAGGCGTCAGCGTCTGGCTCGCCCCTACCCGCCGCCATACCCACCCCTCCCCATCCCTCTCGCACCAGACCCGGTGATCCGTGCCCGGCATGCCTGCATCGGGCCCGAACCACGAACGCATCACTGCGGCCATCACGTTCTCTGATGCACCCGGCTTGTGCAACACATTGACCGCCACCTTCACGAAATTCGCTTCGTACGCCTCACCCTCGATCACGACGCGCTGCACGCCCTCGGGGATACCGGGCGTCACGGCCCGGGATGGCAGGAACAGCATGGGGCGTCCGTTGGCATGACTTACCCGCATCTCGAATCCGCCCGCGCCTGTTTCTTCCCTCCTGCGCGACAAGTACTCAGCCAACCTCCAATCGACGATCTCGCGCACCAGCTTCTGAAAGGCCGGACGCGAGCCGGCTGCAACATCCGGCATGAACCGGAACCAGTTCTCCTCGAAGGCGAACGCCACCTGCCCAGGTATGGCGCCGGCACTGGTCCATGCCGCCACCGGGTTCTGTCGAATGAGCCTCACCATCGCCCGGGCATCGTCGATGGCAGCACCAATATCCTCTTGCAACACTTGGGTTTTGCCCGCAAGGCGCGCGCACTCGGCGGCGAGTGCCTCGATGCCGATACCCTCATCCGGCAGGGTGTCGGTGTTGAGCATCGCCAGCAGCACCAGCATCTTGTAGCTCTTCGACATCGGGGTTGTCTCGAGCCCGGCCAGAAACACACGGTGCCCGGCGAGAACCGCCCGCTCGTCATCCGCGAGGTCACCCATAGCTTCGACGAGACCCAGCCACGAGCCCGCCCCGCGCGTCGCACTGCGCGGTCGGTAGCCATCGTGCAAGGCTTCGCTCGCGGTGGGGCGTACACCCTCGCGCTCCCGGAAGTCGGCGTAGTACTCGGCCAGCGCATCGGGTGCTGCGGTACGCAGCAGCGCACGCACGATGTCGATCACCTGGAGGTCATAGGTCACCGCACACCCCGGGGGCAGTTCTCGCGTGCCCTCCTCGAGCTCGGTCAGCGCACGCCTGATGCCCGCATCACCGTCGGTCTGAGCAATCTGCAGCAGCGCCCGCACCTTCATCAGGAAGCTGCGGTGATTGCCGATGTAGTCGATCACCGTCAGGCACTTGTCGCCCAGCCGACGCAGACCGCGCCCGAACTGCTGCAACCACACCACCGGTGACTCGGTGGGGCGCAACATCATCACGGTGTCGATGGCGGGTACATCGACGCCCTCGTTGAACATGTCGACCGCGAAGATCACCTGCAGTTCGCCCCGAGCGAGGCGTTCGAGCGACAGGGTTCGAGGGTCCGAGCCCGCACCGGCATGCACGGCGGCGCAGGCCACACCGCGCTCACGGAAATGGCTGCGCATGAAATCGGCATGGCGTTGCGACACGCAGAAGGCCAGAGTCCGCCGGGCGCCCCGGGCTTCGCCGCCCTTGGTCTGCCACTGCTCGAACACGTTGGCAGCGCGCGCCTGGGTCGCCAGCGCCGTGGTGAGGCTCTCCTCGTCAAAGCGCCTGCCCCGCCACGGAATGTTTCGGTAGTCGACCGCATCGGGCACGCCAAAGTAGCGATAAGGCGCGAGCAACTGCGCCTCGATGCCGCGCATGACCCCGCACTCGTAGACCAGGTTCTCGCCACACAAGCCCATGAGGTTGCCCCCATCGGTACGCTCGGGCGTTGCGGTGAGCCCCAGCAGGAACGCGGGGTCGAAGTGATCGATGAGACGCCGATAGGTCGTCGCGGCGGCATGGTGGAATTCATCGACCACGATGTAGTCGAAGGCATCGCGCGCGAATCGCTCGAGGTGGCGCGTCCGACCCAGCGTCTGGATCGAGGCAAAGATGATGTCGGCCTCCGGCTCACGCTCGTTGCCGTTGTAGAGGCCAAAGCTCGCGGCCGGGCGTATGCGCCGGAAGGTCGCCAGCGCCTGCGAGAGAATCTCTTCACGATGGGCGACGAAGAGCACGCGCCGGAAGGCCTCGTGCTCGCTGTCAAAGGCAGCAAGCCAGGTCTTGCCAAGGCCGGTGGCCATCACCACCAGCCCGGCGCGGTTGCCGGCAGCGCGAGTCGCCTCGAGCGCGGCGAGCGCCTCCTGCTGGACGGCGTTCGGCACAGGCGGCGCAGGCGGTGCCTCGACCTCGACATCCACCGCCGCACGCTGAGCCGAGGGCAAGGTTTCGGTGACGGGTTCGCCAGGCAGGACCTGCCTCGGCGACACCGTCAGGATCGGGCGCCTCGCCCGATACGCCGCCACCCAGGGGGCGTCGAGCAATACGGTCTGCGGGTGCCCGAAGAGTTCCTCGAAGGCACTGCGCACCCGCGCCACGCCCTGGCGGTCGCGCCGCTCGCTCACCCGGTAATTCCACTCGATGCCCTGCTCGAGGGCCGAGGCCGAGAGGTTCGAACTCCCCACATAGGCCACATGCTCGCGCGCTTCGTTGAGCAGCAGGTAGGCCTTGGGGTGAAAGCTCGTGCCCCGGGTCTCGAAGACGCGCAAGGCCACCTTCTCGGGGTGCAGCGTCTGCAGATCAATGAGTTCATTGAGGGCATCGGGGTCGGTGATGCCCAGGTAGTCACCCGTGAGGAGGCGCAGCCGTCCGCCTCGCGCAAGCAGTTCTTCGAAGTGCGGATGCACGCGCGCAACGCCGCTTCGTTGCACGAAGGCGACCGCAATGTCGATCTGGTCGGCTTCTGCAATGTCCTCTTCAAGCCGTGGCAGGAGCGGGTCGGTGCCACCAGTGGTGAGCATCACCTCGCGAGGGTCGCTCGACGTGGCGAGGGGAGCGGGTAGCGGCGTCGGGGCGGCTGGTACCCTGCTCGTCGGCGCCGGTGCTTTCGATGCGGGCGCAGCCGCATCGGCTGCCGGAAAGTCCTGCGCAGGGGGCGCATCGGCCGCGTAGTTGCCCTTGCCTGGAATCACATGGCGTACGCCACCCCGCGGGTTGGCCACATCACCGGTACGGCGCGGAATCACGTGCAGGTGCAGGTGCGCGATGGTCTGTCCGGCTGCCTCGCCGCTGTTGACCCCGAGGTTGAATCCATCGGCCGGGTAATGCCGCAGGATGAGATCACGGACGAGCGAGATGGCATCGGTGATCGCGGCCTGCTCGGCCGCTGTGGCATCGAACCAGGTAGCCACATGACGATGCGGCACGATGAGGGCGTGGCCCGGTGTGACCGGAAAGCCATCCCACAGCGCAAATACCAGCGGCAGACGCAGAAACACCCGACCCGGCTCAGGGCTGCAGAAGGGGCAGTGCTCGACGCCATGGGGCGGCGAGTGTCGTACAGCGGAATTGGGCATGCCTTGAGGAGCCCGTTCGGGAGGCCGGTGGGTTATTTAACCATCCAGGGGGCTCAGGGGGTGAGACGGCGGGCCCATCGGATAAAGTGCGCGCAACAGGATGACCGCTATCCTCAGCTGAAGGAGAACCCCTCATGAACCTGCACCAGATCGACTGGAGCACGATGGAATGGCAACCGGTCCGCGAGGGCGTCGATCGCAAGGCCTTCACCGGGGCGGGCGCCACCGTGGCGCTGCACCGGCTGATGCCCGGCCACAAACCGAGTCCGCACCAGCACCCGCACGAACAGATCGCCTACATCACCGCTGGGCGCATGCGCTTTCATGTGGGCGACACCGTCACCGAGTTGGGGCCGGGCGGGCTGCTGCTCATCCCCCCCAACACGATGCACTGGGGTGAGGTGATCGGCGACGAGCCCGTACTCAATGTCGACATCTTCAGCCCGGCGCGGCCGGAGTACGTCACCGGCGGATGACGGCTGTGGCATGCCCGGACAGGCCTCGCTCCGGATTCCGAGCGGCGGCATCGAGCCCTACGGATTCTTTTGGCGCGATTGCAACATCGCGCCAAAAAAGCTACCTTTTATGGCACAAATAGGCTTTACGCGCCATAAAAGGTCGGCTGATGCCAAAGAAACTGCCCGATGACCTCGTAGCCCGGATAGAGGGCCAGCTGGCGCAACACCCGGGTGGCCTGGGTATCGACGCCTTGCACACCGCGCTGGCAGGCACGATCAGCCGGCGCACGCTGCAACGACGTCTGGCGATATTGCTCGTGCAACGGCGGGTGACTGCCGCCGGGAAGGGGCGAGCCCTGAAGTATCGACAGGCCACCGACGCCCGGGCGGGCCAACCTGCGGGCACGCCGGCGAGCGCCTACGCCGGCAACAACGCCCCCGCCCGGCCAGACGTAGCGGCCCAACCGCCCATGGAGTACCTGTCGGGCGAATTCCAGGTGCCGACCTCGGTTGAAGGGGAAGCCATCCGAGCCTATCTGCGCCAGCCCATCCAGCGACGAGACCCCGTGGGCTACGACCGCGGACTGCTCGAGAACTATCGGCCCGGCATCACGGGCTACCTCTCGGCCGAGATACGCGAGCACCTGCATGCCATCGGTCGCTCACCCATCGGTGAGCGACCCGCCGGTACCTATGCACGCGACATCCTCGGGCGCCTGCTCGTCGATCTGTCATGGGCATCGAGTCGGCTCGAAGGCAATACCTACACGCGTCTTGATACCCAGAACCTCATCGAACTCGGGCAAGCGGCTTCGGGAAAAGATCGTCGCGAAGCGCAGATGATCCTCAATCACAAGGCCGCGATCGAACTCCTGGTCGAGCAGGCCGATGAGATCGGGTTCAACACCTTCACCTTCTTCAACCTGCACGCGCTGCTGTCCGACGGCCTGCTGGTCGACCCGAATGAGGGCGGACGCTTGCGCCGGCGCATCGTGGAAGTGAGCGGCACGGTCTTTCACCCGCTGGGCATCCCGCCGCAGATCGACGCCTACTTCCGCATGACGCTCGAGAAGGCCGAGGCCATCGACGACCCGTTCGAGCAGGCCTTCTTCATCATGGTGCACATCCCCTACCTGCAACCCTTCGTCGACGTGAACAAGCGCGTATCGAGGCTCGGCGCCAACATTCCGCTCATTCGTCACAACCTGTGCCCCTTGTCGTTCATCGATGTGCCCGAGCGCGCCTATGTCGAAGGCACGCTTGGGGTCTACGAACTGAAACAGGTCGATCTCCTGCGCGACGTGTTCGTCTGGGCCTACGAGCGCTCATGCCGGCGCTACATGGCCGTTCGCGAGACCGTGGCGGAACCCGATCCGACAAGGCTTCGCTACCGCGAAGCAATCATTGCCATCGTGAGCAGCATCGTGCGCAGCCGACAGCCAGCGTCAACCGAGATGGCGATGAGGCTTGCCACGCAGCAGGTGCCACACGAGGTGGTCGATGCAGTCGTCGAGCGGGCCATGGCCGACCTGCGCGGCCTGCATGAAGGCAATGTGGCCCGCTACCGGTTGCGGCTGTCGGAATACCGCGCCTGGCAGCCGATGCAAGGGTGAGGACAGGCAAGTCCGTGCAGGCAATGGGCTGCACCGCACGTTCAGGGCTTCCAGACCAGCACCTGGACGGGTGTGGGGTTGAAATCGTTGACCGGATTGTTGATTTGCGGGCAGTTCGAAATCACGGCGATCACGTCGTGCTCTGCCCGCAGGTCGACATGGTCGCCAGGCTTTGAAATGCTCGGCCCCATGTCCATGTCGCCGTTCTCGCCCACCGGCACGTACATGAAGAAGTTCACGTTGGCCGCGAGGTTGTTCGGCCCCATGCCGTAACGGCGCAACTCGGTCAGAAAGTTGTCGCGGCAGTTGTGCTGATAGCCGACGCCATAGCGAAAGGTGTTGAGCGCAGCACTGCAGCAGCCACCGATGGTGTCGTGCTTGCCGCAGGTGTCGGCCACGATCGTGAAGAGCGGGGTGAGCCCCACGCTGTACAGCACCGTACCGGTGGTGAGAAAGATACCCCCGGTATTGATCTTCATCGTGTCGGCCGCGGCGTAGCGGTCGGCGTGGTCGTGGGCGTTGTAGCAGAGGAAATCAACCGCCTGCTTGCCTTCCAGATCGATGATGCGCATGAGTTCACCGGCGGCGAGCGTGCGGCTCCACGAACCGCCGGCCGGGATGACCGTGTTCTCGAGAAGCGTGCCTTCAGCGGGGTCGACTGCAGAAGCGGGGTTCGTCATGTCATGTCCCTCGGGTGTCTCGCCGACCTCAGCGCGGCGGCGCCGAGCCGATGATGCCGGTGGCCTCGACCTCGATCAGGAGTTCGGGCAGAAAGAGTCCCGACACGCAGACGAGCGTCGAGCAGGGAAAGTCGCCCGTGAAGAACTCCTTGCGAGCACGCCAGAACTCGGGCTGATGGCGCATGTCGGTCGTGAACACGGTCATGCGCACGAGATCATCGATCTGGCCACCCGCGGCCTCCATCAGGGCCTTGATGTAGCCAAAGATGATGCGCGACTGCGCATAAGCGCTGTTGCCCCCCAGCGGCTTCATCGCCTCGTCCCAGGCGACGGTGCCGGATATGAAGACGGTATCACCCACCTTCTTGCAGGTGGAGTAACTGCCGATTGGGCCGGCCGGAACGCCGGGGGCATTGATGGTCTGCTGGATCATGCGGACTTTCCTCAAAGGGCAGGCAGGGGTGGGGATCGAGCGGTGCCGGGTCTGGCAAGAGCGATGGCACGACGTCGATTTTCCCACAGCGAAGCCGCACGAATGCACGCCGAGCGCCAACCGGAACCCGCCGGGCGCTCACTTCGGGGCGCGCTTGACGCCCCCTCGATCCGCCATCGAGACCACCCGCGAAAACGACTTTCAGCGCCTGATCTTCATGTGGGTCAATCAATCGCAATGCAGGCCTGCGCCCAAGGGCGACGACGCGCCTTACGATCGGCTCCTGCATTGACCGGTAGTTCATGCCCATGCGATCACCCGTCACACATCCTGTGCGTCCCAGCGTCGTCGGCGCTCCCGACCTGCTCGCCAAGCCTTCTGCGGTCAATGTTGACGGAACCCTCCGCGAGACGCTCATCGAAGGTGTGTTGTTTCGACCCGCACGGCCGGTGCCACATGAGGATGGCCATCTCACCGAAGTGGCGCGCACGAGTTGGGACGAACTGTCGACGCCAATTGTCCAGGTGCATGTGACGACCACACTGCCAGGGCGCATCCGCGCCTGGGGTCTTCAGCAGCGCAGCACCGAACGGCTCTTCGTCGCGTCCGGGCTCGTGATGATCGTGGTATTCGACGGACGCATCGGCTCGCCGACGGAAGGCCGGGTGAACACCTTCACGGTGAGCGAACGCAACCCGGGCCTCCTGTTCATCGCACCCAACCTGTATCACGGCTGGAAAAACATCGGTACGACCGAGGCCTCCATCATCAACATGCCCGACTGCCTGCATGGCCACGCGGCACCCGACGCGCTTGACCTGCCATGGGATTCGGAAGCGGCGAGACGTGTCGTTCCCTGGATCTGGTGAGGCCGGCACATTGAACCGCTTCACCGAAGTGGCGCGCAAGAACCCTCGCCCGCGTCATCGGTGCACCCGTCACCGAGGACGATCACCTGCAAAGGTCGATACGTCTGGGCAAGGACGGAGCGAATGGTCGGAGTGATCCGCTCGCTTGAATTCCACGCGGCAACGACGAGCGTGAAGGATGGGGGCTGGGGCGATGGCGACGTCGGGTCGACCACATTGATACCTCCGGGTCATCACCGGTATTTTGTACCATACCGCAGTATCTGACCCCGCTCTCCTCAGGCAAGACCTCACCCCCGCCCCTTGACCCCCGCTCTCATGTCACGCAACGATCTCCACCACCCCCGCGCGCCCGGTCTCACCTGGTTCTGCGTCTGGCAAGCCGATACGGTGCTGCCGCTGTCAGCCCGCGATCTCGCAGCACTGCGCGAGCGGGTCGAAACCTGTCCGGGGCTTCGCGCGGGCTACATCCTGCTGCCCACCGATGCGCACGACCCCTACTACCCGTCGGCCACCGGCTCTCCCTCGCTCGTGCTGCAACTCGATTTCGATGACCTTGCACGGCTCGAAGAAAACCTTGCCGCCGAGGGGCATCTGGCACCTCTGGCCGACGACACGTTCCTGGCAAGTCTGGCTGGTGCGCGGCGCGGGCAGCAGGGGATGCTCGCACGGGCCTACCCGGTGCCCGACCCGGTAATCCGCACACCTGGCGGTGGCTGCCTCAGCTACTGGGTCGAGTACGCGGGCCCGGCGGAGGACGCCAACGCCTGGCACGTCTACTACAACCGACATCACCCCGGTCTGCTGGCGGGTTTCCCCGGCCTGCGAGCCATCGAGATCTACACGCCAGCCGTGGTGGTGTGTGGCCTCGCCATTCCGGAACGCGCGTGCCTCCAGCGCAACAAGACCGTGTTCGATGACGCCCAGGCCATGAACGCGGCCATGCAAAGCCCGGTGCGCCAGCAGCTCCGCGAAGACTTCCACCGCCTGCCCGCCTTTCAGGGGCCCGCATGGCACTTCCCGTTCACGACGGTCACCTGCACGCCGCGGGCGTGAGCGCCCGCCCTGCGCGTGCCCGGTCGACAGCTCGAACCGGGACTACTGTACGCGGTGCGCCGCTGGTATACCCTCAGGGCCCGCGCCGCCCGAACGACCGCTCCCAATGAAACATCTGCTCGCCTTCCTGTGCCTGCTCTCTGCAAGCCTCCTGCCTGCGCTTGCCCGGGGAGAACCCGAGGAAGACCGCGGCGCGCAGATCCGCGCCCTCCCATGGCAGCAGGGACCCACCACTGGCGCAGTGGCCGGCAAGGCGAGCATCAAGGTCCCGCAGGGGCACGTGTATCTCGACGCGAAGAATACGCACCGGTTTCTCGAGCTCACTGGAAACCCGCCCGATGATCTGCACACGCTGGTCGCCCCGGCATCGCTCAAGTGGCTCGCCTTCTTCGCCTTCAACGATTCGGGCTATGTGAAGGACGATGAAACCATCGATGCCGATCAGTTGCTCGATCAACTGAAGGCGGGCGACGAACGCGGCAACGCGCGGCGCCGCGAACTGGGCATGCAGCCACTCTTCACCGACGGATGGCAGGTACCGCCCCATTACGACTCGAGTTCGCGCCGGCTCGAATGGGGCGTTCGACTGCGCACGGGCGAGGGACACACGCTGGTGAACTACACCGTGCGCCTGCTCGGGCGAACCGGGGTGATGAGCGCCGTACTCGTGTCAGCCCCCGACCGGCTCGACGCGGACCGCACGGCGTTCAAGAGCCTTCTCGAGGATTTCACCTACAACGACGGCGAGGGTTACGCCGAGTACCGCCCGGGCGACAAGGTGGCCGAGTACGGTCTCGCGGCGCTGGTGCTGGGCGGTGCAGCTGCCCTGGCCACCAAGAAGGGGCTCTGGGCTGCGCTGGGCGGGCTCATCGCCGCGTTCTGGAAGCTGGGGTTGGGACTTGCCGTTGCAGGCTTCGCGGCCGTGCGTGCCTGGTTCAGCCGCAAGCGCTGATGCACCTGTCGATCGAACTCGAACTGCTGCTGCTTGCCCTCGGGCTTTACCTGCTTGATTGCCTGCTGCTCCTCGCGCCCGGTGAAGCACTGCTGATCGCACGCCCGGGGCATCGCTGGCAGTTGTCGTTGGGCTCACGACACGCCCGGTTTCGGGGTCGCACGCTCGTCTGCCTGCCGCTTTTCAGCCTGCACCGCCCGGTGTTCAGGGTCGACTGGATCGAAGGCATGGACGACGCAACTGGGGCCAAACCCGGCGTTGCAGGTCGAACCGACCCTCTGGCTGCACGGCGTCTGGCCACCCGCCCTCTCATACCTCTGGTCTACGGCATCGCCGCTGCACAATTCGTGCTCTTTCCGCTCATGCTCTTCGTGCTGCGCACCCCGCTCATGATTGGCGTGACCCTGGCCCTCCTCTATGGTCAGGTGGTGCTGGCCATCGGCTGGTTGCTGCGAAACCGTGCGCAGTTGCAGATCAGCCAACGAGCCTCGCGCAATCTGGCGCTCGAGTGCCTCCTGTGCCCACCCGTCGCGATCAACCTGGTGCGCCGGCTGTCGCTCGCAACACTCGTCAGCGATGAGGCGCCACCGCTGGCGCAGGCGCTGCGCAATTCGGTCAACGGGCCGATCGTGCGAGAGCGCATGATGGAAGAACTGGCCGAATGGCTCGACACAGAGGATCCGGGCAGCGATCGATACAGGCAGTTGAACGAACGCCGGGCCTCGCTCGGCAGCATGGAGTCTTCGTGATGTCACCGATTGAAGTCCTCGTCATTCTCTTCGGACTGTTGCTGGGGTACTGGCTCCTTGCGCGCCTCGGGGGCGAGCGCCCCAACACCGACAGCGACCCGACGGGGGCGCAGGCCGCACGGAACCGGCTGGCGTACGAGGCTGCCCTGAGAGAAGCCACGGCACGCAACGCGGCAAGCCGCAGCGCGAGTGGCGGCATCTCCAAGGCGTTGCCTCTTCTCATCGGCCTCGGCGCCTTCGGCAAGTTTCTGCTGCCCGTGGGCAGCATGCTCCTTGCCATCGGCACGTATGCGCTCATCTACGGCTGGCCCTACGCGGTGGGTTTCGTGCTGCTTCTGCTGGTGCACGAACTGGGTCACTACACCGCAGCACGGCGACGCGGCCTCCCCGTGGGACTTCCCACCTTCATCCCCTTCATGGGCGCCTGGATCGACCTCAAGGCACAGCCGATGGACGCCGAGACCGAGGCCTTCGTCGGGCTTGCAGGGCCGATGGTCGGGAGTGCTGCGGCGTTTGTCTGCTACCTCATCGCCCTGTCGACCGGCGAGCGGATGTTCCTCGCCCTGGCCTATGCCGGCTTCATGCTCAACCTGTTCAACCTGATTCCGGTGTCGCCGCTCGATGGCGGGCGCATCATGGCCGCCATCTCACCGCGGTTGTGGTTCGTCGGGTTGCCGATGCTGATTGCGGTGTTCTTCTGGCAACCGAGCCCGATCATCGTGCTGATCGCGGTATTCGCGATACCCCAGATCTGGTCGGTATTCGTGCGCCGCCATCTGCCTTCGCCCGATTACTACCGCGTACCGGGACGGGTCCGCATCGGCTACGCGATCGACTACACGCTACTGGTCGGGTTCCTGCTCGTACTGAGCATCCAGGCGCACGATGCGCTGCGCGCGGTTCGGGGATGACCGCAAGTCGAACTGCCGGTTCGGCGCCTCACCGCCCTGATTCAAGCAACGGGCGCAGCGTCGCGATCGATTCAGGTGCCCGGCGTGCCAGCTCTGCCCAGTAGCTCTCGTAGGCAGTCTTTCGATGGGCCGCGCCCAGATCGATCGACTTGATACCTGCCTCGGCCAGTCTCTTGTCCTCAGCGGCCTTCTTCTCGGCAACCCACTTCGCATTGTCGATCTCCAGCCAGTCGGCCATCCGGTTGAGGAAGGCGCGCTGATCATCACGCAGGCCCTTCCACCGGTCGAGATTGACGATGACATTGACGAGGACATTGTAGAAGCCCGGATCGATCCGATGCCGGGTCAAGGGTGCCCAACCCAGATCGAAGATGCCGATCGAGGGCCAGCCGTAGCCTTGCACGACCCCACGCTCGAGGCCGGTCATGACCTCACCCGGCGCCAGCTGAACAGGCGTGACACTCAGCGCGGAAAAGAAGGCTGTGTAATTGGGCGTGGTTCGAAGGCGCATCCCGGCAAGCCGGCCGTTCTCGGGCGGCCGGGTCGTCCAGATGTGGTACTCGAGGCCGTCGCCATAGGCCGTGAGGAGTTGGACGTTGAGCTTCTGGTTGAGGATACGGTTGAGCGCAGCCCATCCGCCCGACTTCTTGAGTTGCGGCGTGGTGAGGCTCGCCAGGGACTGGGCATCGCCCTCGGGCACGGCACCGGCGTAGAACGACGGTCCCAGAGCCGCCATGTCCACCGCACCACGGGCCGTTGCGTTGGCCTGCTCGAAGGGCGGCATGGCATCGGGGCCACCCGCCAGCCGGATCTGGACAAGGCCCTTGCCTTCGCGGTTCACCTGATCGACGAAGCGCACGAACATCTCGGCAAACAGCGACTGCCGCGGGACGAACACCACTGCCGAAAGGGTGGTCTCCTGAGCCCCGGCCGGCACGGCAAGGGCAAGCGCGAGGCCTGCAAGCAGGGTACGGGCAATGCGTGTCACGATCATCGCGGTCTCCAGGGTCGGCAGGGATGCGCTCGGATACGATACCGGATGTTCCTTTTCCTCGCGCGTGGAGGATGCATGGCCCGGGATCTCCTCTACCGTCTGACGGCGCGTGAAGCAGCCAGCGCCATTGCAACCGGGCGCACGACATCGGAAGCCCTGGTTCGCGCCTGCCTCGATCGGATCGATGCCCGTGAGGGAACCGTGGGTGCCTGGTCATTCCTCTCGCCCGAGGCTGCGCTCGCTGCCGCACGGGCATGCGACCGGCAACCGGTGCGGGGCCCGTTGCATGGTGTGCCTATCGGCATCAAGGACGTGATCGATACGTCCGACATGCCCATCGCGTATGGCTCGCCGGCCCGCACATCGCACCAACCGGATGCCGATGCCGCCTGTGTGGCGCTACTGCGCGAAGCCGGTGCGGTGATCCTGGGCAAGACCGTGAGCACCGAGTACGCCGCGGTGACACCGGGCAAGACCGTGAACCCTCACGATCCGGCGCATTCCCCCGGCGGATCATCATCGGGTTCCGCAGCCGCCGTTGCCGATGGCATGGTGCCGGCTGCGCTGGGCACACAGACGGTCGGTTCGACGATCCGGCCAGCGTCGTTCTGTGGCGCGGTGGGGTTCAAGGCCACCTTTGGCACCTTCAGTCTCAAGGGGGTTCATGCCCAGGCCGAGTCCCTGGATACCCTGGGCATTCTCACCCGATCGGTCGAGGACATCGTGCTGCTCGGCGGTGTGCTGCTTGGCGAGCCCGATGCCTTCGCCGCCGCACCGCTTGCGCGAGCGCCGCGATTCGCGTTCTGCCCGACGCCACACTGGCCACGGGCCGAACCGGCCACCGTGGAAGCGATGCTTGAAGCACGGCAACGCCTGTCCGATGCCGGGGCGGCCGTCGACGACATGGCAGCTGATCCGACCTTCGATCGCGTCCTCGAGGACGCCCTGGAAGCGCAATGGCTCGTCCTGCGATTCGAATTTGCGCGCGCGATGTCCTTCGAGCGAACTGCGCGGCGCGAAACGCTGAGCGCGGCGCTCTGCAAGCTCCTCGATGACGGCCTGCGCATCACCGCATCCGCCTACCGGTCGGCCCAGCAGCATCTGGTGACCGCACGCGCGATGGCCACCGATCGTCTGGCACCCTTTGATGCCGTCCTCACGCCGGCCGCTGCGGGCGAAGCACCCGTTGGCGCCGGCGCGCCGACCGATCTGCTCTTTCAGCGACTGTGGACCGGCTTGCGCTTGCCGGCCATCACCTTGCCCGGAGTTGTCGGACCTCGAGGGCTTCCGGTTGGCGTCCAGATGGTCGGCAAGGCCAACGAAGATGCCGCGCTGCTGGCAATTGCCGGGTGGTCGGCACCGCACTTCGCGCCCTGAGGCGGCGGTCGGGCTCGAGCTTCCACGCCCTGTCGCTTCAGGAGTTCTTCGAGCGGCACGGTTCGAGCCCTGCCGTCGTGGCGCATTACCCGGGGATGGCCCGTGCCACCGCCCCCGCATCACGCCACGCCTGCGGATGGCAGGTGAAGAGCAGCACCTGATGACGCTGCGCGGCGTCGTAGAGCACCCGCTTCATGTCGGCAAGGCGCTGCGCATCGGCATGCACCAGCGCATCGTCAAGGATGATGAGGGTCGGGCGACCCGACTCGCGCAACAGATCGGCGTAGGCCAGGCGGCTCACGAGGGCGAGTTGCTCGCGCGCACCGAAACTCAGGGCGCCGAAGGACTTTTGCGGCGGCTCGATGGCGCCCGCTCGCACGAGGCTGTCAGGCGCGAGGTCCTCCCCCATCGCGAGGCGTGCACCGGGAAAGAGCAGCGACAGGTAGTGATCGACCCGCTGCTGCAGGGGCGCCTGCAAGCGTCGCACACGCTCCGATCGCCTGGCCTCCAGCAAGGTGGTGAGCAGATCCAGTGCGGCGGCACGACGCGCAAGTTCCAGGCGTCTGCGCTCGAGTGCTTCGGCCTGCACCGCGAGTTCGGCACGTTCCTCTTCCAGACCCTGGGTACCCACGCTTTCGAGGACCGCCTGCAGACCGATGACCTCGGTCTGGCGATCGGCGTGCGCCCGCTCGAGTTGCGCGGCGCTGAGCCCGAAGCGATCGACATCGAGCCGCAGTCGATCGGGCTGCGCCGCCGCTATGGTCTGCTCGAGGGTGGCAACCGCCGCCCGCTGGGCAGCGGCTTCGGCACCCACGCGCGCGAGTTCTGCCAACGTCTGACGCTCGTCGTCGCGGTGCTTCGGATCGGCAAGCAGTGCCTGCAACGTGTCGCGCTCGCGCACGGCATTGGTGAGGGTCTGCCGCGCGCCAGCCAGTGCGGATCGCGCCGCACTCTGTGCGCTGCGCATGTGCTCGAGCGCCTGCTGCGCCGCCTTGTACACGGCCAGAGCGTGCTCGACCCTACGCTGCGCGGCAATGGGGTCGAGATCACCGACAGCCATCTCCCTGAATTCAGCCGTTCGAGCCGAGGCTACCTCGGACACCGGCGCAGATCCGGCGGGGGAAGCCGGCGTGAGCGCATCCGGCAGGGCCGCCAGACGCGCTGCGAGCGACCGCACCCGTTCAGCGGCCTCGGTCTGGTCGGCGCGCAGGGCCTCGAGGCCTTTGGGTGCAAAGGTCTTCAGCATCTCCCGGGCACGCGCCAGAGCACGCTCCGTATCCTCGGCCGCCATCGCCCGTGTTTCGGCCGCCGCGAGGTCGGCCACGCCAAGCCGATGAAGGCGATCACGCTGCGAGGCCTCGAGCAGGGCGGCATCGGCCGCCAGCCGGGCCAGATCGTGACCGCCTGGCACGATCTCGATCTCACCCATTCCGGACAACTCAAGACGCGCGCTGGCCGTGATGAGGCGCTCACCCGCACCGGTGACAGGCTCGCCGGCAAGGCGCACTTGAGCCCCCGGTGCCAGTGCAAAGCGAACCTGGGTGGCCACTGCCTGCTGACGAATGCGCAGTTCGGCGAGGCGCGAGGTCTCGGCGCGCAGCTGCGAGAGTTCCTGCGGATCGAGACGCAGGGTGGCCAGCGTTGTCTGGGCAGCCTGCACCCGACCATACTGCTCGGTGGCGCCCTCGAGCGCCGTGGTCAGGCGATCGAGCGCACGGGTGGCCTCGCCCTGCTGGGCGGCCAGATCGACCCGCAGGGAAAAGGCGCGCGCCGTCTCGAGCGCCCGGGCTGCCTCGGCGACCCGGGTCTCCTGCGCGCGCAGGTTCGCCTCGTGATCGTCACCGCCCCGCTGCAGCCCCTCCAGGGCCCGCTCGGCCTCGAGCGCCGCTCGCTCACGCTGGGACAACTCGGTTCGCCGGCCCTCGGCGAGTGCAAGATGCTTTTCGAGAAGTCCGGCGTGACGGTCCAGATCGGAGAGTGAGCGCCTGCATTGATCGAGTTCGGCACGCGCCCGATCGATCTGCGCCAGGGCTTCCCGCGCCTGCCGCTCGGCCTGCCGCAGCCCATCCCACGGGCGCTCGGTGGCATCGGCCAGATGCTCTGCACGCAGCCGACCCAGCGTGTCGACCTGATCGCGGTAGAGGGTAATCTTCTGGTCGAGTTCCGCCAGACGACGCGCAGCCGCCTCGCGCGCGGCGATCGCCTCGGCATAGGCTTCGCGCGGATCGCCCTTTTTCGTGAGGAGCGCGTCGCGGTCCCGACGCACCCGCTCGATCACCTCATCACCATGGCTGCTCGCCACCTCGCCCATCGAGCGATCGAGCGCACTGCGCAGGTAATCGGTGGCATGACCCACCGCCTCGCCGATCTCCTGCCCGGCGCCCTGCTCGATCCAGAGCAGCCCCGGAATACCCCAGTGCTCGGGCTTGCTCGGACCCTTGCCCGGGTAAGCAAAACCGAGCAGTTCGGCCAGGCGCGACTCGGCTGCGTCGGCATCCAGGCGTGTCGTGCCCTCCTGCAGTTCGCAGCAGGTGCCGCGCACGAAGCGCTTGTGCAGGCGGCAGACCGTGTCGCCAATGCAAAAGTCGATCTCGATGTCGGGCGAGGCCGACGGGGCGTCCCAGGGCAGCAGTGCCTCGCCCGCCTTGGACCGATTACGCTCGAAGAACGCTGCCCGTATCGCGGCCACGAGCGTGCTCTTGCCCGCTTCATTGGGGCCAGTGAAGAGATTGAGTCCGGGCGCAAGATCGCGCAACTCGACCGGCGCTCGAAAGCGCCGCACGTTCTCGACCCGCAGCCGGGAGATCTGCAGCGTCATGAGGCGGCCTCGACGCCACGCCGCTCGGCCAGGATGCCAGCGAGCAGCGCAAGTGCATCGCGAGCGGTCGTCGCCGATTCGCGCAGCACCTTGTCGGAGACTGCGAGCGCCGGGCCGGTGAGCACCGCGCCTGGTGCATCACGCGCCTGCCGCTCGCGCAGGTCTTCGATGACCTCACCCAGGTACCCATCGGCCTCGAGGGCGGCAATGTCCTCGGCCGTGGGCGCAAGCCGCAGATCGGCCAGATCGGCCTGCACGCTGCGAGCGCGCGCCTCGGCATCGGCAATCGCTGCGCGCAGGCGCTGCAAGCCCGCCAGATCGCTCTCACCGCTCACCCGCAGATCGAGCACATCCGATGCGCTCGACTGGGCGAGCCGCTCGCACAGGCCCTCGATATCTGAAGGAACATGGATCACGACCTCGCTGGCACGCCACTGGTACTGACCGATGGCCAGACGGGTCACCCGCGGCTCTGCACCGGGGGCGTCGATCTCGACCAGCAGTGCAAAGCCCGGTTCATTGCCACGGAAGCGATCGGGTTCGGGCGTGCCGCTGTACCAGGTTCGCGCGTCGATCGACTTGCAGCCATGCCAGTCGCCCAGAGCGAGGTAATCGAGGCGTGCCCGCGCAGCGCGGTCGGGGGCGATCGGGTTCGGCGAATCGATGTCCTCGGCGAGAATGCCCTGCACGCTGCCGTGGGCCACGCCGATGCGCAGATGCCCGTCGGGCGCCGGCGCCGCATCGAACCACGCGGTGAGGTCGTCAAAGGTGTGGCGCTGGGTGAGAGGCGCCATCAGGGCGGTGAAGCCCAGATCGGGAAAGGGCAGCGTCGCCGGGGTCAGTGCCAGATGCAGGTTGGCGGGCAGCGCCCGAAGACGCATCGCGCGCGTCCAGACGCTCTCGGCGAGCGCCGCGTCGTGATTGCCCGGAATCATCAGCCAGGGGCCCGCAAACCCCGACAGTGCGTTGAAGAGACGCCGGATGGTGCGCTCGGCAACCGTCTGTGCGTCGAAGACATCACCGGCCACCAGCACCGCATCGACCGCATGCTCGGTAGCCAGACGTGCAACCGTTTCGACGGCGCGAAGGCGGGCCTCGGCCAGGGGCACCGCATCGTCGGCGGCAAAGCTCGTGTACAAGCGACCGATCTGCCAGTCGGCGGTATGCAGGAAACGGGGCAAGGCAAGGTCCTTGGCGAGTGCGGGCGTGAACCCGGCAGAGGGTCGAGCCAATCTTCGACCCGCGCGAAATGCTCGATGCGCATCAGGCGTTGCGAGCCGAGCCAGACAGCACAGGGGGCCGGCACGCCTGCCCACACCGGCAACAAGGACAGTGTACCGGCGCAAGGGCTCACGGCGTGAGTCGGCAATCTCAAGGTCGCCGGGTTCAGAGGGCAGCCCTCAAATAATGCTAACTTGCATTATTAAGTCGGCACACGTACGCGGTGTCGATACCGTCAGTCGACCCGGAGCACATCACTCGTGAAGTCTCACACCATGACCACAGGGTCGATCGATGACTTCATCGGCTGCCTGTCCACGGCGTCGACTCCGACAAGAACGCTCGAGGAGATCGAGCAGGCGATTGCCGACGGTTGGGCTGGCGTCCAATGAAAACTACCGCAGACACCAACCTGCTGGTCAGAGCGGTCGTGGGTGACCACGCGGAAGACGGGGCCTGACAACCTGCCACCAGACCCTCAGTGATCGAACTCGTAGTCGTACCAGGCATCGATCAGCTCGCTCGCGCTCACTGAGGCCACTTCGGGCCGCTTGCCCAGCCAGTCGAGCATGGCCTGCCGGTCTTCATCGGTGCAGGAGGCCAGGCCTTCGCTCTGCACGAGCAGATCGAGTCCGGCGTCATCGCCCGGCCTGGCCGAGAAACTGCCACCCACGAGCAGCTTGCGCGACTCGGCAAACACCAGGAACTCGTCGAGGAAGTCGTCGTAGGTTGCCTCTTGCGGACGAAACGAGCCGGCAAGGGTGAACCCGAGCTGCTTGAACTCGGCGACGTGCAGCTTCTTGCGCTGCCGGCGGTTCATGCGGTCGACGCGGCTCTTCGAAGGGGTATCGGACATGCAATTCTCCTGGCCATGGCGGCCGGCAACGGGACGCCTTTGTATCACGCCAGGCCCGCGGCGGGGGCATCAGCCGATCAAGAGCAGCGCCTTGAGCTTCGCCCGCACCTCGCGCAGGGCCGCCTCAGGCGCCCTGCCCTTGCGTACCGCCCGACGAACCCGCCAGTCGAGCGACTTCACCTGATCGGCCAGGACGGCGCCTGCGGCGCCATCGGTTTCGATACGCACCTCGAAGGGGTGACCCTTCACCCGCGTCGTCATCGGGCAGCAGATCATGAGGCCGCTGCGCCCGTTGTAGAGCGAGGGGCTGATGACCAGTGCAGGCCGATGCCCTGATTGCTCGTGCCCTGCCTGCGGGTCGAACTGCAACCATACGAGATCACCGGCCTCGGGTACCCAGGCGCGACCTTGTCTCACCAGGTCTCCCTGCCGAGTGGTGTGCCCGTATCGACTTCACCGTGCGCATTGTCAGGGGTGATCGCGGCCACCAGGTCGGCGAGATCGTAATCGAGGGCCTGCGCCGGTTCAATGACGATGCGCCCCTCGGACACATGCAAGGTGACCGCCTCGCCCTCGGTCAGCCGTGCTTCGCGCAAGGCGGCACCGGGCAGTCGAAGAGCGAGGCTGTTGCCCCAGCGGCGGATGACGGCATTCATGATCAGCATCTCCCGAATGTATCTACAAAGTAGACACAAGTATAGGGAAATGTCGGAAGAGTTTCGGCAGGCACTTCGGGCTGTCTCCCCCTTGCAGGTCCATCGACGGTCGCTGCCTCCCTCTGGCACGGAGGACACCAGACGATCGCCAGCGGCGCCCCTGGATGGCGCTTCCTGACGCCCACAGACCGACCTGCCGACGCGTTCAGGCGCGGGGGCCCGAGACCGGCGTGTTATTTCCATATGCCAAACGAATGGTTCACGCCCGCTGGCCCGGTCACTACAGTGCGCGCCATCGCGTCCTGCACCCCTCGGTGGACGTGCGCCATTCACGCCCCACTGCGAGGTCAACGATGTCCATCAGTACAACGACGCCCACGGGCGCCCCGGCCCACCAGGCTCCGGCAGCCCCGAGCATCCCGTCCACCACCCGGCACAGTCCCCGATTCAGCGAAGACATCCTCGCCGTCATCATCGGTCTTGCGGTCGTCGCGCTGTCGCTGCCGCTGATCGGTGGCGTCGATCTGCTTGGCTGGGTCGTCAGTACCTCGGTCTGGACAGCACCCGAGAAGGCACTGGGTACGGTCTCGAAGACCTTTGGAAGCCTTGGCGGGCCACTGGCCCTTGCGCTTACCGGACTTGCGCTCCTCGCCGTTCTCTCGCTGGGAGCAACCGCCCTGGGCTTGAACGCACGCCGTTTCGCGCTGCGCTTTGCGGTGGTGTTCATCCTTGCCTATGGCAGCTGGAGCTGAGCAACGAGCCGCTGGTAGCCGCAGCATGGCTTGGCCTTGCCGTGAAGACCGATGGTGCCGCAGTGGCAAGCGGCACCATTGCCGAATCACTCATCCTGGCGAAGGCAGCAGCCGATGGCGTCAACTACCAGGGCGGCTGGATCGTTGGCACGACGGCCACGGTCAAGGTCTTCATCGACATCTTCATCGGTGTGTGGTCGTTCATCCTCGCCTGGATCTGGACCCGTCACATCGACCTGCGCGAGGGCGACACGGCGCAACCCGGTGAGATCTGGCAGCGCTTTCCGAAGTTCATCCTCGGCTTTCTCGTGACCTTTGTCGTCACGCTCGCCATCGTGCTCGCTGCGCCCGACCTGGCCAGCGCCACCAAGGCCGCCGCGGTCGAATCGAATACCTTTCGCGTGATCTTCTTCCTGCTCGCGTTCTTCTCGATCGGCGTGCAGGCGAACTTCTCGCGCCTGTGGCAGGAAGAGGGCGTGGGACGTCTGGTGGCGATCTACGTGCTGTGCCTCTTCGGCTTCATCATCTGGGTGGGTCTGGCGATCTCGTGGATCTTCTTTGCCGGCATCAAGCCACCGCTTGCCTGAACGCCCAGCCGAACCCACACCCACCTGCGGAGAACCCGACATGACCCAGCCTGCCAGCCCCCACCTCAAGGACGAACTGGCGAAAGCCGCTCACCAGCCACTGTTGCCGATCTAGAAGCAGCTGATTGGCTGGAGCCTCGGGTTGGGCCTCGCGTTCCTCTTCATTCTGGCGATCACGACGCGCTGAGAAAAGAAGAGGGCAGAGTTCAACGCGATGCCCTGATGCGCCGTCGATGGGCGACCCAGCCTTCTCGGGTTGTGAGCACCGAGTGGATTCACCGGAAAGCCTGCGAGTCACCTTCGCGGGCATCGGGCACCGAATCGATTTCAAGCGCTTGCTGCTACCAGGCCGCGATCAAGCCGGATTCAAGGCGCTCCCGACACGGACGCCTTGTGTCAAAGTAACGCCCGCGCACTGGCAGCAGACCCGCGTGCGCATCACGACAAGAACCCGGAGACTCAAGGACATGGCCTTTGCCAGCAGCAACGGGGCGCGCATCCACTACGAGGTCATCGATGCCACATCGCCCTGGATCGAATCCCCCGAGACCCTGATCCTGCAGCACGGCATCGGTGCCGATCCCGACATGTGGCGCACCTGGCTCCCGACCCTCATCGACCGCTACCGCGTGGTGATCACCGATCTGCGCGGCTACCGCCGGTCGGTGTCTTCGGCGCCGGGGCCGAGCTGGACCCTGGCCAACCTGTCAGACGACGTGATCGCCGTGGCCGATGCCATGGGCCTCGAGACCTTTCACCTCTTGGGCGAATCGATCGGGGGCACCATCGCGCTCGATTGCGCTGTCCGGTATCCGGCGCGCGTGGCACGACTCATCGTGAGCAACGGGGGCCATGTCGGCTCCTCGATCGAGCGCGTGCAAGCGTGGCAAAAGCAGCTCGATGACCTCGGCGTGAGAGCCTGGTCGGATGAATTCATGCAGCAGCGGTTCCACGCTGACGCGCTCGATCCGGTACGGCGCGCCTGGTACGCCAGTCGTCAGGAAGGCTGGTCGCCCGAGGCCATCATGAACCCGTTGCGGGTGCTGGTCGGTACCGACCTGCGCCCGGTGCTCGATCGCATCGTCTGCCCCACGCTCATCATGCACCCTGACGGCAGCCCCTTCATTCCGGTGGAGATCGCGGTCGACCTGCACCGGCGCCTGCCGACCTCGCGGCTGCAGGTGTTCGCGCATTCACGTCATGGCCTGCCGTTCTCGCATGCGGACGCATGTGCCCGTCTCGTGCGGCAGTTTCTGGGTGAAGACCTGGCCTGACAGCCGGCCGCGAACGCCCTCGAGGACGCGTCAGCTCGCCTGGCGACCCTGCCAGAACGCCTTCTGCAAGGCGACCACCTCCGGTACGATGGCCTCGACCGGTCCGATGAGCACCACCGGCTTCTGGCAGTGGTCGAACACGTAGCGCGAATCGACACTCATCGTCGGGTTCTCGTGATGGTTGCCGGTATGCTCGAGCAGCATGCGCTCGGTCATGCCGAAGACGATGCGTCCGATATTGGCCCAGTAGGCGGTACCGGCGCACATGCAGCAAGGCTCCACCGAGGTATAGAGCGTGCAGCCCCACAACGTCTGGGCGGTGAAGTTGGTGGCGGCGATGCGTGCGAGTGTCGACTCGGCATGGTTCACCGTGTCGATGTTGCACTGCTCGAGAAGCACCGTCTCCTGATCAGGGCCGACCAGAATCGCCCCGAACGGATGATGTCCCAGCGTGACCGCACGGCGTGCCACCTCGTTGGCCTGGCGCAGATGGCGCAGCATCTGGTCGGGCGTTGGCGTGAGGCCTTGAGGTGGAAAGGAAGGCGTGGCAGTCATGGCAGGGACCTCGTCGGGGGCGGGGACAGGAACAGGTGCATCAGGCGAGTATCCCTCGAGTCTGGCGGCGTACTGTCGCGGCATGCTCACCGATACCCGCAGATTAAGGTCTCTTGCGCTCGCATCGGTCCACGATGCTTTCTGCTACGGTACCCGGTCATAATTCACCAGGGCTTGCCGTGGGACAAATCAAGCTGGCACTCAAGATGCTTGCGCGATCGGGCTCGCCCCGCTTCGTTCGTGACCACTTTGCAGGCAAACCCGGTGGCGAACTCGCCGCCTTTCGCTGGCGCGGAACCGACGTGTTCTACCGGCCCGGCTCGAGCGACAGTGGCCTCATCTACAGCATCCTGCTCAAGCGGGGCGCGAAGTCCGAGTACAGCCCACCCCGTGAATTCAGCGAGGCCCCCGGAGCGGTTGGAACCATCCTCGACATCGGGGCCAACATCGGGGTGTCCTGCGCCTACCTGCGAAGGTGCTTTCCCGATGCACACATTCACGCGTTCGAGCCTGCGCCCTCGAACGTGGCGGTGCTCCAGCGCAATGCAACCTCGCTCGGCAACATGACCGTTCACGGCTTTGCGCTGGGCGATGCCGATGGAGAGCTCGAACTGTTCGACTCCGACAACCCGTCGAACTTCGGTGGCTTCAGCGCTCATGGGGTGGGCATCGACCCGAGCCGAAGCACGCGAGTTCCGGTGCGTCGCACCGATACGGCACTGGCTGCGCTCGGTGTCGAGCAGGTCGATCTCATCAAGATCGACACCGAGGGCGCCGAGTGGGAGATCCTGAGCGCCATGAATCCGGCCATGCTGGCCGGTGCCCGCCTCATCATGGGCGAGCTGCATGGCCGCCGCGACTTCGCCCTTCTCGATCTGCTGCAACCGCACTTCAACATCGGCATGCACAAGAACATCCGCAGCCGCCTGTTCAACTTCTTTGCGGTCAATCGCGCCCTCGCGAACTGAGGGCGCCCCGTTCTAGTCGAGCCGTATGTTGTTGCTGCGCACCCGCTGCGTGTAGGCCACGGTGTCGACCTTGATAGTCTCGGCAAACTGCTCGGGCCCGTGATTGAGCAGTTCCATGCCGGCGCCACCGATGTACTTCTCGTTGAAGGCGGGCTGCGCAATCACCCGACCCAGATCGGCGGCAATCCGGTCGACAATGGGTCGCGGAACCCCTGCCGGAGCGACGATGCCGAACCAGGCGTGCGAGTCGAAGTCGGGGCCGCCCGCTTCCGCAAAGGTGGGCACATCGGGCATGGCCGGGCTGCGCCGGTTGCTCGCGAGCGCGATGGCCTTGATGCGGCCCTGCTTCACCAGGCCCGGCAGGGGCGGGATGCCCGAGAGGGCCACATCGATCTGCCCGCTCGCCAGTGCCGGGAGCACCTCGGCAATGCCCTTGTAGGGAATGTGGTGCAGTTTCACGCCCGCAAGGATGCCGAACGCCTCGGTATCGACATGGGTGAGGCTGCCCAGACCAAAGGTACCGTAGCTCACCGTGCCGGCACGCTCGCGCGCGACGCGCAGGAACTCCTGGAGGTTGGCCGCCGGAAAGTTCGGGCTTGCCACCAGCATGTCGGGCACCAGCGTGAGGTTGAGCACCGGCTGGAAGTCACGAGCCGGGTCGTAGGGCAGCTTCGAGTAGAGCAGCGGGTTCAGGATGATGGCCGAGGAGTCGACCAGCAGCAGCGTGTGCCCGTCGGGCGCCGATCGGGCCACGAACTCGGAGGCAATGATCTGGTTGGCGCCCGGGCGGTTCTCGACCACGAGTTGCTGCCCCCAGGTCTTCGAGACATCCTGCGCCATCGCGCGCGCCAGTACATCGGTGAGGCCGCCAGCCGGGTAGCCCAGAATCAGCCGCACCGGCTTGCTCGGAAAGGCCTGTGCCTGGGCAAGACCGGGTTGCGAGGCCCCGAGCGCGAGTGCCATGAACGCGGGGGCCATGAGCGCAGGGGACAGGCGGGCGATGCCCTGCCGTGTCCGATGGCGTGCAGCAACGATCCGGTCGAGTACGCGAGCCGTGAGCGACCGGATTGCGCCGGCGCCGGAATGCATGGTCTTCATCGAGTTGTCTCCTGAGTTTCCTTTTCCTGACGGGTCCGAAGACTCGCCGGTCTGCTGCCCTGCTGCCCTGCTGCCCTGCTGCCCTGCTGCCCTGCTGCCCTGCTGCCCTGCTGCCCTGCTGCCCTGCTGCCCTGCAGATACCCCTAGACCGTCTGCCGCTCCTTGCCGCGCCAGTACGGCTCGCGCAGCACCTTCTTGTCGACCTTGTTGGTGCTCGACAGGCGGGGCAAGGCCTTCATGAATTCGACACTGGAGGGCTTCTTGTAGCTCGCGATCAGCGACCGACAGTGCTCGATGAGGTCGACCGCATTCGTGGTCGCGCTTTCTCGAAGCACGACAAAGGCCTTCACCGTTTCGCCCCACCGCTCATCGGGTACGCCGATGACCGCTGCCTCCAGCACGGCCGGGTGGCGCACCAGCGCCTCCTCGACCTCGCGCGAGTAGATGTTCTCGCCACCCGAGATGATCATGTCCTTCTTGCGATCGACCACGAAGAGAAAGCCCTCGTCATCGAAGTAACCCATATCACCGGTGCGAAAGTAGCCATCGTCGGTCATCACCGCGGCGGTGCCCGCCGGGTTACCCCAGTAGCCCTGCATCAGGCTCCTGGCACGTCCCCAGATCTCGCCCACCTCGCCCACGGCACAGTCGGTGCCATCATCGCGCACGGTACGCACCTCGTCTTCGAGCGCCGGTTGCCCGGCCGAGGCAAGACGCGCCACCTGCGCCGGCGTGCCATCGAGAATGTGCTGGTGCTTGTAGAGCGCGGTGCCCAGCGCCGCCTCGCTCATGCCGTAGATCTGCATGAACACCGGTCCGAAGGTGGCGATGGCCCGGCGCAATTGCGGGCCGGACATTGGCGCCGAGGCATAGCAGATGGTGTGCAGGCGCGACAGGTCATGGCGACCCGCTTCGCCCGAGTCGAGCATCATCTGGATCATGGTGGGTGCCAGGTGCGCAGCCGTCACCCCTTCGCGCGCCATGCTCTCGAGGACGGCACGGGCATCGAATGCCCGGTGCAGCACGATGGTGGCCCCGTACATGGTGTAGCCGAACTGCTCGACCTTGGCACCGATATGGTAGTAGGGCATCACGATGAGTTGCCGATCGGCCTGGCTCACCGAGGACACCTGCGCGGTCGAACGCGACATCTCGAGAAAGCTCGTGTGCGAATGCATCACGCCCTTCGGTCGCCCGGTACTGCCACTGGTGTAGATGAGAAAGGCGGTGTCGCTTTCCACCGGGCGCAAGCGGGGTCTTTCGGGCGAGGCCTCCGCGAGCATCGTCTCGAAGTCTTCAGCCCCCTCGACACCTGCGTCGACCGACACCAGAAGCACCGGCGTGGCCAGGCCGGCAGCCAGCCCACGAGCCCGCTCGGCATACTGGGCCTCGAAGACGAGCACACGGGGCGTGCAGTCGGCCAGGATCTGCGCCTGCTCGGGCGCCGAGAGCCGGTAGTTCAACCCCACCGTAATGAAGCCTGCGAGTTCGCTGGCGGAGTACACCTCGATGTACTCGGGTCGGTTCTGCGACAGCACCGCCACACGATCACCCTTGCCGATGCCACGTGCGATGAGTGCGTTGGCAAACCGACAGGCGCGCTGCGCGTGCTCGCGATGCGTGATCGTGCGCCCTTCGAACCGGAATGCCGGGTGATGGGGGTAGAGTCGAGCGTTGCGCTCGAGAATGTCTCCGAGAATCATCTGCCGCGTGCGTCCGCGATCTGGCAATGGATGTGATCGTACTCCAGGACACACCCCCGCAGCAGAGGCTGCGGTCGTATTGCCGGATCGCGCTGCCTGACCCCAACATCAGGGTCCCGGATTCAACGCCCCGTCAGGCGCTCGCCGCCTCGGGCTGACGCACGAGCATCACAGGGGCCTCGGCCAGACGCACCACACCCTCGGCATCGCTGCCCAGCACCAGACGACGCACGCCTCGCCGGCCATGCGTCCCGATCACGATGAGATCGGCACTCACCTTGCGCGCCTGACTCACGATGACATCGGCCACGGTCTCGGCGATGTCCTCGACGAGGATCGGGTCAACAGCCACCCCGCGCAGCCGAACACGCGCTGCTGCCGCATCGAGAATGCTGCGCCCCCCGGCGATGAACGACTCGAGCACCTCCTGGCTCATGTACCCGCCCGCAATCACGCTCTGGGTCAGTACGGTCTCGTCGACGACATGGAGCAGGTGCAAGGTCGCCTTCTGATCGAGGGCGAGTTCGATCGCCTTCTCGAGCCCGACAGCCGAGGTTTCACTGCCATCGACCGGCACCAGAATATGCTTGAACATCGTGTCTTCCCTGATCGTTGACGATAGTCACGATCAGTGTAGGAAAACACCCGGCCACGTTCTTGATGCAGGTCAAACCGGACGACCCGATGAGGGGCGGCGCGGGGCGGCGAGCCACGCAACCATCAGGGCGTGGCTCGAGGACGATCGCGCATCGACCGATCAGGGTCGCCAGATGAGACTCGCATCAACCCGCTCGAGAGTGCGTTGTCCGGTCAGTGCCATGGTCACATCGAGCTCGCGCCGGATGAGTTCGATGGCGGTACGCACGCCCTGCTCGCCACCGGCGCCGAGGCCGTAGAGAAAAGCCTTGCCGATCATCACGCCGTGGGCGCCCAGCGCCAGGGCCTTGATCACGTCCTGCCCCGAGCGGATGCCGCCATCAAACCAGACCTCGCTACGGCCACCGATGGCATCGACCACGGACGGCAGCGCGGCAATCGACGAGGGCGCACCATCGAGCTGGCGCCCACCATGATTCGAAACCACGATGGCGTCGGCACCGGTGGCGGCGGCGAGGCGCGCGTCTTCAGGGTCGAGCACGCCCTTCAGGATGAGCTTGCCGGGCCAGATCGAGCGAATCCACTCGACATCGGCCCAGTTGAGCGACGGATCGAACTGCCCGGCAATCCAGTGCGACAAGGTCTTCAGATTGCCCGCGGCCTTGATCTGACCCGCCAGATTGCCAAAGGTCTTGCGCTTGCCCGAGAGCACCCCCAGGGCCCAGCGTGGCTTGGAGGCAATGTCGAGGGCGTTGGCGAGCGTGAGACGCGGCGGCACCGCCAGCCCGTTGCGGATGTCCTGATGACGCTGCCCCTGGATCTGCAGATCGAGGGTCAGCACGAGCGCCGAGCAGCGGGCAGCGATGGCTCGCTCGATCAGCGACTTGACGAACCCCCGATCGCGCATCACGTAGAGTTGAAACCAGAACGGCTTGTCGACTGCAGCCTGCACATCCTCGATCGAGCAGATCGACATGGTCGACAGACAGAACGGAATGCCTGCGGCCTGCGCCGCGCGCGCTGCGAGGATCTCGCCATCGCGGTGCACCAGACCGGTGAGCCCGGTGGGTGCCAGTGCTACCGGCATCATCACCGGCTCACCGAGCAAGGTGCTCGCGGTCGAACGATCCGACACATCGACCATCACCCGCTGACGCAAGCGCAGCGCCGCAAGGTCACCCCGGTTTGATGCCAGGGTCATCTCATCGTAGGAACCCCGATCGACATAGTCGAACATCGCGCGGGCCACACGGCGGCGCGCAATGGCGCGCAGGTCTTCGATGCAGGTGATGGGGGGCATGCGGTCCTCGGACAGAGTCAATGCTGGGGGGTGACAATGCCGCGATTCTGCCTCAAAGCGCGGGGCGGGCTCGCGCCGCACGCGGCGGCGGGGCGTACCGGGTCCGCGGACATTCCGGCAGGGCTCTCCCGTACCGGGAGAGCGTCGTGCCCACCCCCGGGCGTTAGACTGGTGCCATGGAACTCTACTGGCTGCAGGACTTTCTCGCCCTGGTACGGACCGGCAGCTTCTCGCGCGCAGCCGCCGAGCGTCATGTCACGCAATCGGCCTTGAGCCGTCGCATCCAGGCGCTCGAAGACTGGACGGGCGCACCACTCTTTGACCGCAGCAGCCATCCGGTCAGCCTCACCCTGCCGGGTCAGCAACTGCTGCCCATCGCGGTCGCAAGCGTCGAGCCTCTGCTCGACTTCCGGGCCTCGATCCGCACGCAATCGGCAGCAGCGGCACCCACGGTGTCATTCATGATGCCCACGGCTTGCTCGGCAGGCATCTTTCCGGCGCTCCTTGCGCGGCTTAACCGGGAGATCGGGCCACTGACTGGCCTGGGCAGCGTGCAGCGCATTGATGAGGTGGCAGAGCGCTACGTCGGGGGCGAGTCCGACCTCGCGCTCTCCTACCGACACCCGTCGCTCCCGCGCCCCGTGGCATTCAAGACGCTCGCAGCCATCGAAATCGGTGATGAGCCACTCATTCCGGTCTGCTCCGCACAACGCCAGGGACAACCGGGGTACGGACTGCCGGCACGCGCCGAAGCGCCACTCGCCTGGCTCCCGTACGGCCGCAATTCCTTCATCGGGCGCGCTGTCGACGATGAGGTGGCCCGACGGGTGGTCGCCGTACGCACCCACCCGCTCTTCGAAGACCCGCTCATCTTCGTGCTGAAGGAACTCGCCCTGCAGGGGCTGGGCGTGGCCTGGCTGCCACGCTCGACGATCGAGCGCAACCTGGGCGATGGCAGCCTGGTTCGCGCCGGCACCCCCGAATGGGATATCCCGCTGACCGTGGAGTTGCTGCGTCGTCGCACGGCCCTGTCCCCGGCAGCGGAGGCGGTGTGGGCGCTGCTGGCCTCGGGGGCCTCGGCGGTATCCGAGATCACGCAGACATCGGCGGCGGCAACAACGAACCCCGGAACGAAATCGGCGACGAGGGGTTCTGGCTCGATGGCGCCAGACGCACCGAAACCGGCCAGGGCGGCATCACATCGCCGGGCTCCAGCCCGCGGGTGATCAGCACCACCTGACTGGTCGTACAGGGGCGATCGAGATACTCGGGGCGACCCACCCGATGCTGCACCAGATGCAGCACGAGCGATCGGGCATCGCCCTCGATGGCAACAATGCCCTTCACGCGCAGGAGGCGCGCCCCGCAGCCATCGGCCAGTTCATGCAGCCAGCGACCGATGACGGCCATCGGCTCGGCACTCGTCCACTCCAGGATGAAGGCGCTTACCGCGTCGTCATGAGCCGCACGCAAGGCGCGGGTGGGCACGACACGCCCGACCCGGGGCGCTGCCGGTTCGAACCATGCCTGATCGATCACACCCCGATCTGCAAGGGCCTGGGGCGCATGCGGGTTGAGTTCGGCCAGTCGCGCCTGGAGCGATGCCACCACGTCCGGTGCCAACGATTCGGCGTGTGTCACCAGCAAGCGATCGGCCAGCACCACCTGGCGCCAGCTTTCGTTCTCGTGCGCGAGGGCGGCAGGCGCAAAGAGCGCATCGACGAGGGTCACGATCGCCTCGAGGCGATAGCGCCCGGCAAGGGCCGCCGACTCGGCAAAAAGCTGCAGGATGGGGCCCGGCTCGGCCAGGCCACTCGTCTCGACCACCACGCGCTCGAAGGCGGGCATCTCGCCGCGCGTCACGGCACGACCGAGGCGCAGCAGGGCTTCCACGAGGTCGGCCCGCACCTCGCAGCACACGCAGCCGCCGGGGAGGAGCACCACCTCTTCGTTCGAGCGCTCGACCAGCGCATGGTCGATGCCTACCGCGCCGAACTCGTTCACCACGACCGCCGCGTCGCGCAGGACACCGCTGCACAGCGCCGCATTGAGGAGCGTGGTCTTGCCCGCGCCCAGTGATCCGGTGAGGATCAGGACGGGCAGCGGTGCAGGGAGCCTGGTCAGCATCGGCGCCATCCGGACGCGCGACCGGGTCGACCCCGAATCGAGCGCGGATCACGAGCAGCGCCCGACCGACTCATCGCAAATGCGCCCGGGTCAGCCCAGCTGCTTCACGATCAGATCGAGCGCCGCACCCACCGCCGCCATGCGCACGCCATCACGGTCACCGGGAAACACATGGCGCTCGACGAGCGTCGCGGCACCCGGACGCGCCGCCGCGATGTAGCAGGTGCCCACCGGATTGCGCTCGTTGCCACCGCCGGGGCCTGCATACCCGGTGACAGCCACCGATACGCCAGCACCCGAATTCGCCAGCGCACCTTCGGCCAGGCCCTGAGTCACCTCGGCACTCACGGCGCCGTGGGCACGCGAGACGTCCTCGGAAACCCCCAGGCCCGTTGCCTTGGCCGAGTCGTGATAGAGCACGAACCCGCGCTCGAAGATCTTCGAAGCACCCGACACCGAGGTGAGGCAACCTGACACCAGACCTGCCGTGCAGGTCTCGGCCGTCACGATACGAACGCCGGCGGCCTTGGCGGCGTCGAGCGCGCGCGAGGCGCGCTCAAGCAGATCAGCGGGAAACATGAGGGGTGTTCTCCTGGAGGGTGTTGGTGAAGGCGCGACCGCCTTTCATGACGAGCCGCAGGCGTGCGCGCTCCTCGAGCAGCCGGATGTTGTCGAGCGGGTTGCCTTCGAGCACCAGTACGTCGGCGAACCGTCCGGCCTCGAGCACGCCGACGTCGGCACGACCCACACAGGCCGCCGCCTGACTGGTGGCCGCCACCAGCGCCTGCATCGGGGTCATGCCCAGCCACTCGACCATGAAACGGAACTCGACCATGTTCTCGCCCACCAGCAGGCGGTGCGACTGATCGGTGCCAAAGGCCACCTTGACGCCGCGGCGCACCGCCTCCTGCCAGATCGGAATCTGCGCCTGCATCCGGTCGAAGATCTCGCGCTCCTTGGTGTCTTCCTGCGCGAGCTGCTGCTTGTCCCAGGCAGCGTTGGCCTTGCGGTGTTCGAGGGAGAGCGGCACGAGGGCAAGGGTGGGCACCCACCAGGTGCCGTGACGCAGCATGAGGTCGATGCACTGCTCGTCGATGAACCAGCCATGCTCGAGCGAGTGAATGCCGGCCCCGAGCGCAGTGAGGATGCCATCGAGCCCTTCGGCGTGCACGGCAACGGTCTTGCGACGCATCGCCGCCTCGCTCACCGCCACCGCAATTTCCTCGTGCGTGAACTGCGGCTCGTCCCACGAGTCGGTCACCGAGGTGATGCCCCCGGTGGCGCAGATCTTGATGAAGTCGGCACCCGCCATGAGGAGTTGCCGCACCAGACGGCGCACTTCATCAACGCCATCGGCGACCGGGCTGGGAAGCCATGCGCGCTTTTGCACGCGCAAGCCCGCCGGCACCCAGGCATCGCCATGGCCACCGGTCTGCGACACCATGGCAATGGCAATCAGCAGGCGCGGGCCGTCGATGTAGCCCTCGGCAATCGCCTCGCGAAAGCCGGCATCGGCACCACCCATGTCACGCGCCGTGGTGACCCCGCAGGCCAGTGTCTCGCGCAGCACTTCGGTGGAGCGCAGCACGTTGTAGGTGGGAGTGTTGAGCAGGTGCTGGCGCATGTCGCGCGCACGATAGGTGCCGTGCACATGGCAGTCGATGATGCCGGGCAGGATGGTGTGACCCGCGGCATCGATCACGCGCGTGCCCGCGGGCAGCGCGATCGAGCCCGCAGGTCCGGCGGCGATGATCCGCTCGCCTTCGATGAGCACGGTGGCATTGGAGACCGGGTCGGCCCCGCTGCCATCGATGAGGGTGCCACCGGTGATCGCCAGGGTTGTCACGCTATGCCTCCAGATCCACGAACACGTTCTTCACCTCGGTGTAGAGCGCAAGCGAGTGCATGCCCAGTTCGCGCCCCAGGCCCGACTTGCGATAGCCCCCGAAGGGGGCGAGAAACCCGTAACGGCTGGCACTGCCATGCGAATTCACGCTGATCATGCCGGTGCGCACGGCACGCGCAACGCGCATGGCGCGCCCGATGTCACGGGTCCAGACCGAGCCGTTGAGCCCGTAGGGACTGTCATTGGCCATGCGCACCGCATCGGCCTCGGCGTCGAAAGGAATCACGACCACCACCGGACCGAAGATCTCTTCCTGCGCGACGCGCATGGTGTTGCTTGCCCGGGAAAGAATCGTCGGGGCATACCAGGTGCCCGACTCGAGACCAGCCGGCCGCGCACCGCCCGTGACCAGCGTGCAGCCCTCGGCCACACCCAGCTTCACATAGGCGTCGACACTCGCCCACTGCGCACGCGACACGAGCGGCCCGATCTCGGTAGCGGGGTCGAGCGGATCGCCCAGACGCACCGCACGAGTGGCCGTCGTGAACGCCTCGAGGAAGGCATCGGCAGCACTGCGCTCGATGAAGATGCGCGTACGAGCCGAACAGCTCTGCCCGGCATTGCCGAAGGCTGCCATCACCGCCTGGCGCGCTGCCTTGGCGATGTCGGCATCGGCAAAGATGATGTTGGGGCTCTTGCCACCGAGCTCGAGCGTGATGCGCTTCACGTCATCGGCACCCCACTTGAGAAGCTTCGATCCGGTGGCGGTCTCGCCGGTGAACGAGATCTTGTCGATGCCCGGATGCCGTGCCAGATGCTCACCCAGGAGCGCGCCCGGGCCGGGGATGATGTTGAGCACCCCCGCGGGCACACCGGCTTTCAGGGCAATGTCACCCAGCACGAGCGCGGTGAGCGGCGTGACGCTGGCGGGCTTGAGGAGAACCGTGCAGCCGGCCGCCAGCGCCGGGGCCACCTTCCAGGCCGCAGCGAGAAAGGGAAAGTTCCACGGCGTGATGGCTGCCACCACGCCCAGCGGTTCGCGCAGCGTGAAGTCGAGTACCCCGGCGCCCATCGGTATGGTGTCACCGAAGAACTTGTCCATCGCCCCGGCGTAGTACTCGAACACGTTGGCCGCACTCTCGACCTCGTTGGCCGAGTTGGCAATGGTCTTGCCGCCATTGCGCGTTTCAAGCTGCGCGATCTCGGGTGCGCGTGCGCGGATGCCCTCGGCGATGGCACGCAGGATCTTGCCGCGCAGGAAAGGCTGCATGCCCGACCAGATGCCTGCATCAAACGCACGACGCGCGGCTGCCACCGCGCGGTCGACATCGGCGACAGCGGCACAGGCCACCGCAGCCAGCACCGACCCGTCGGTGGGGTTCAGCGTATCGAAGGTCGCACCCGTGGCGGCAGGGCCGAAGTCGCCGTCGATGAGAAGTTGCGTCTGCACGGTCATGCAAAGAGCCTTTCGCAGTGCGCAGGCAACTGCGACAGACGGGTGAGATGGATATCGACCGCCGCGTCGATCTCGGTGGCGTGCGGTGCGATCCACGCGGTATGCAGGCCGAGCGCCTTGGCCCCGCGCACATCGTTGGTGAGGTCGTCACCGACCATGAGGGTACGACCCGGCGCCGCGGGCAGTGCTCGCAAGGCCGGCGCATAGCATTCGGCGTGGGGCTTCAACCAGCCGGTATCGGAGGACACCACGACGGTCTCGAAAGACCGCAGCAGACCGGCGCGCTCGAGCGAGGCCGATACGACCGGCCCGTGCGGATAGTTCGACACCACCCCGAGCCGACAGGTGCGCGCGAGGGTCTCGACCACCTCGAGCGCATCGTCGAGCACACGCGCATCGAGCGTCACCTGATGGCCCAGTGCGTCGGCCACCGGCGCCAGCGCCTCGAGCGTCGGAGGCGCACTGCTGCCTGCCAGGCGCATGGCCAGCACGAAGCGCTCGGCAAACGAATGCTCGCGCTGGGTCTCGCGCGAGAAGGCAATCTGGCGGCGGCACGCTTCACGGTAGCAGCCGATGAAGTGCTCGAAGCCGAGCGACCGATCGGCTTCGGCCAGCACGGGCAGAAGGTCCGTGGCAAAGATGCGCTCGACACAGGCCAGATGCCGCTCGGGGTCGTGGATCATGCCGGGCACCCACATCAGGGTTTCGCCCCAATCGAAGAGCACCACGGGCCTCGGGTCGAGTCCAGCCACCGAAGCAGCACCCGCAGCAGCCGGGACCGCAGACGACGAGGTGTGGGGCGCAGCCAGTGCCATCAGGCAGCCGCCATCGCTTCATCAACCAGTGCCCGCGCCGCGGCAGCCTGATCGGCAGCCCCGTAGACCGCACGGCCGACGACGCCATAGAGCGGGCAGCCATGGGCCGCCCGCACCAGATCGCCGATATTGCCCCCGAGGGGACCGATGCCTGGCACGATGAAGACCGGTGAGGCCATGCGGCTCTTGAGGCGCGCCGAGTGGTAGCGCAGCTTGTCGGTGGTGTTGCCCGGAATCACGAAGTGATCGGCACCGACTTCGGCCGCCTTGTCGATGATGCGCTCGAGGGCGTCATCGGCCACATAGCCACCCCCCGAGACGTTGTAGTCGGGAAAGGGCAGATCGCCCCCGACCAGCGGCAGGATGCCCCGGCGCAGGGTTTCACCGACAAAGCCCTCGACCGCCCGCGGGCCGGCCACCGGAAAGAGGATGAGCCCATCGACACCCGCATCGGCGGCGAGCGCTGCAAACTTCGCGGCCATGTCGAAGACGTCGGGACCGGCCTTCTGATGATCGTAGAGGAGCGGCAAGTCGGTCTGCGTGCGCAGCACCCGGATGGCCTCGGCCAGACCCAGGCGCAGCGCCATCGTCATGCCGAGCTTGTAGCCCACCACGCCTTCGATGCCGGTGGTGAGATCGATGGTGTGCCGGCAGGCATCGACTGTGTCGGCATCGAGCGCAACGATGATGCCGTGACGGGTACGAAACCGCACCGGGCTCGCGATCGGACCTGAGGCCGCGCCCGCCATCAGGCGCCCGCCCTCATGCGCTCGATCGTGCGCAAGGCACTGGGTTTGATGTCCTGCACGTCAAGGCTGATGTCGACTGCCTTTACCGTGTGGGTGAGATCGCCCACTGAAATCACGTCGACACCGGTCTCGGCAATCGCGGCCACCGTCGTCTCGTTCACGCCGCCGGAGGCTTCGGTGATGGCACGACCGGCTACCAGCGCCAGGCCTGCGCGCATCTCGTCCAGATCCATGTTGTCGAACATGATGATGTCGACGCCGCAGTCGAGCGCCTCCTGCACCATCTCGAGCGTCTCGCACTCGACCTCGATCTTGAAGGTGTGTTGCGCACGGGCGCGCAGGATCTCGACCGCATTGCGGATGCTGCCCGCGATCTTGATGTGGTTGTCCTTCACCAGCACGCAGTTGCTGAGGTTGAAGATGTGGTTGTGCGCACCACCCACTCTCACCGCGTACTTCTGCACCATGCGCAGCCCGGGCCAGCCCTTGCGCGTGTCGGTCAGCCGCACCTTGGTATGGCGCACCAGATCGAGATAGCGACGGGTCTTGGTGGCGATGGCCGAGAGCTGCTGCACCCAGTCGAGGGCTGCCCGCTCGATCATGAAGAAAGCCGATGCGCGTGCCTTGATGCGAAGGAGCACGGTGCCGGGCGCGATCTCGTCGCCATCGTTCACGCAGTGCTCGATCTCGGCGTCGGGATCGATGAGACGAATGGTCTCGTCGGCAAAGAGCAGACCGCAGACGATGCCGTGGCCCTTGGCGTAGATCTGGCCGGTCTGGACCGGGTCTTCATCCCAGACGAGAAAGCCGCCTGTCGTATCGCCAGCGTTCAACTCTTCACGCAGGCCCTGCTCGACCAGCGGACGGATCATGAATCGGTTCAGACGCATCGCAGCACCATCTCGAAAGGACAATGCACGAAGTGTAATGCGCCAGGCCGGGCGTGCCCCGGCTATTCCGATACGGCATGCGCGCAAGGCTGCGGGCATGGGGCCTGCGCCACGGCAGGCAGGCGACCGGCTGCAATGCCGGCCGCCCGGACCACGACTACTTCTTCGCCGCGGAGATGCTGTAGCGATAGCTGTCGAGCGAGTACTCGGCAACCCGGAACCACAGGTTCTGCTCATCGCGGAACTTCTGCCAGTGCTCGTAGATGGCCTTGAACTCGGGGCTCTTCGCCGCGAGGTCGTCCATCACTTCCTGGGTCGCCTTGTAGGCGGCATCGAGCACCGGCTTGGGGAAGGCGCGCAGCTGCACGCCCTGACCCACGAGGCGCTTGAGCGCCACCGGGTTCTTTGCATCGTAGTCAGCCGTCATCATGACGTCCTGCTCGCGCGCGGCGCAGATGAGCGCGTCCTGGAAGGACTTGGGCAACGCGTTCCAGGCCTTCAGGTTCACCAGCATCACGTTCTGGGCACTGCCTTCCCACCAGCCCGGGTAGTAGTAGAACTTCGCCACCTTGTTCAGGCCGAGCTTCTCGTCATCGTGCGGTCCGATGAATTCGGCCGCGTCGATCGTACCTTTTTCAAGCGAGGGGTAGATATCGCCCGGGGGCAGTTGCTGCGGCGTCACGCCCAGCTTGGCAAGGATGGTGCCGCCAATGCCGCCAATGCGCATCTTCAGGCCCTTGAGATCGGCAACGGTCTTGATCTCCTTGCGGTACCAGCCGCCCATCTGCACGCCGGTGTTGCCGCACGGTATGTTCATGATGCCGTACTGCTTGAAGACATCACGCAGCAGCTCGCCACCGCCACCCCAGTTGAACCACGCCTGCTGCTGGCGGGCGTTCAAGCCGAACGGGATGCCCGAGTCAAAGGCAAAGGCCGGATTCTTGCCGATGTAGAAGGCCGACAACGTGTGGGTGGCCTCGATGGTGCCTTTCTCGACCGCATCGAACACCTGATTGCCCGGGACGATCTCGCCGGCAGCCATCACCGAGATCTCGAACTTGCCCTCGGTGAGCCCGAGGATGCGCTTGGCCATCGCCTCGACGCCACCGTGGGTCGTATCGAGGCTCTTGGGCCAGCTGGTCTGCAGCCGCCACTTGACAGTAGGCGCCGATTGGGCAAACGCCGGGGCCACCATGGCGCCCAGGGCAGCACCAGCGCCCCCCTTGGCCAGGAAATCGCGTCTCTTCATTGCATGCTCCCAGGAGGGCCGGCAGCGCCGACCGTTGATCAAAAGGACAACATCCTAACGCGACTCGGGCGCCGGTTTCGACGCCTGCTCGAGCTGCTTTTGCATCGCATCGTCGGCGGCGCTGCCGTCCTCAGCCGGGCCTGACTGCGGCGCCTCGAGTTCGATCTGCACCTTGTCGACATCGACCGTCACTTCCTTGTCGAGAAAGTAGGTGATCTGGTCGGGGAAGGCAATGACCAGCACCACCATGAGGATCTGCAATCCGACCCAGGGCAAGGCGCCCAGGTAGATGTCGCGACTGCGCACGGTCTTGGGTGCAATGCCGCGCAGGTAGAACAGCGCGTAGCCAAAGGGCGGATGCATGTAGGAGGTCTGCATGTTCACGCAAAGGAGCACACCGAACCAGACGAGGTCGATGCCCAGCTTCTGCGCCACCGGCGCAAGCAGCGGAATCACGATGAACGCGATCTCGAAGAAGTCGAGGAAGAACGCCAGCACGAAGACGAAGAGGTTCACCACGATCAGGAACTGCACCCGGCCGCCGGGCAGGTCGCCCAGCAGGTGCTCGATCCAGCGCCCGCCGTAGAAACCCTGAAAGACGAGGGAAAAGACCGTCGAGCCAATCAGGATGAACACCACCATCGAGGTGATGCGCATGGTGGAATCCATGCCCTGCCAGACCAGCGGCACGGTGAGCCGGCCCCGCATGGCAGCCAGCAGCATTGCACCCACCGCGCCCATGGCACCGGCCTCGGTGGGGGTTGCAAGGCCCATGAAGATGGTGCCCAGCACGAGGAAGATGAGGCCCACCGAGGGCAGCATGCCCCAGAGCACCCGGCTCCAGAGCGCCCAACCCCGCAGCGTGCGTTCGGAGGCGGGCAAGGGCGGCATGCGGTGCGGCGCCACCAGCGACACGACGAAGATGAAGGCGATGAAGAGCAGCGTCTGCACGATCGACGGGCCGATGGCCCCGGCGTACATGTCACCGACCGACTTGCCCAGCTGATCGGCAAGCACCACCAGCACGAGCGAGGGCGGGATGAGCTGGGTGATGGTGCCAGAGGCTGCAATCACGCCCGTGGAAATGCGTACGTCATAGCCGTTGCGCAGCATCGCCGGCAGGGCAATCATGCCCATCGCGATGACCGATGCAGCCACCGTACCGGTAATGGCGCCCAGGATGGCACCGACTATGATCACCGAGTAGGCCAGCCCACCGGGCAGCGCACCGAAAGCCTGTCCCATGCTCTCGAGCAGATCCTCTGCCAGACCGCAGCGCTCGAGTATGGTGCCCATGAAGGTGAAAAAGGGTATCGCCAGCAGGAGGTCATTGGAGACGATGCCGAACACGCGGAACGGCAGATTGGCCAGAAAGTCGGGCACGAAGAACCCGAGCTGGATGCCGATGACCCCGAAGGACAGGCCGAGAGCAGCGAGTGAAAACGCCACCGGAAACCCGATGAGGAGAAAGACCACCAGCCCCACGAACATCAGGGGCGCCATCGTTTCGGCACTCATGCGCACTCACTCATTGCAGGGGCCGCTCGTAATGGGCTTCCGCCGGCAGGTGCCCGGCGAGCATCGCCACACGCTTGATGATTTCGGCCAGACCCTGCAGGAGCACCAGCGCAAAACCCACGGGAAGTGCCAGACGTGCCGGCCAGCGCACCAGGCCACCCGCGTTGGGTGAGATCTCACCGGTGCTGAACGCATCGGTGAACGGGGGCACGCACAGCCACAGCATGTAGAGGGTAGCGGGCAGCAGGAAGACCAGAAGCCCCATGAGGTCGACCCAGATCTTGCCGCGCACCGACAACATGCCGTAGAAGAGATCGACCCGCACATGCTCGTTCAGCTTGAGCACATGGGCGGCGCCCAGCATCACGAGATAGGCAAAGAGGTACCACTGCATCTCGAGCCAGGCGTTGGAGCCCAGATTGAACGCATAGCGCAGCCCGGCATTGCCCGAACTCACCAGGCACGCCACGAGCACGCACACCGAGGCCAGGTAGCCGAACCAGCGGCTCAGCGTGTCGATGCGGGCAGACAGACGAAGAAAGGCTTGCATGTCAGCGCGGGCACCGGCCGTCGATGCCCGGGGCGTGTCGGTGCGGCACACGGCACCAGCCGGCGGGGGCGTGCGATGCAAGGGTGCGCCGTGCGACGACGCACAGGGCTGCCGGGAGGGCCGACAGGGCGCGGGGGGAAGGCTTTGCCACAGTTTGGATCCGTTCTGAACCGTGGTCGATTCTATACCCGCGAGGAACCCCTGCCACGGCGTCCTCCCGTGGCGGTCGTCAGCCCCGGGCAATGAGCCGATTGACCAGCCGACGCGCCTGCACCCCACCCAGGTCACCTGCCACGGTCACGGTGGGCGCATCGGGCGCCAGACTGATGATGCGCTGCTGCGCCTCGATCATCACCCGATCCTCCTCGAAAGCTCGCACCGTCATCTCGTGAAAGAAGCGCGTGATCGATTCATCGGCAATCGCGAAATCGCGCGTGCTCGACCAGAAGTAATGGCAGCTCGTGGCAGTCTCGGGCGTCATCGAATTGAGCAGGACGATGTGCATCGTTCGGGGTTCGCCCGCAGCACCTTCGCCCGGCCGCTCGACTGTGGTGATGTCGATCTGCACATGCGAGGCGGGCAGGAAGGTCATCACCTTGGTCTGATCACAACGCGGCCCGAAGCCCTGCTTGCGATTGTGTGGCGGGGTATCGATGTCGGTCGAGGCCCGGACCCCCACCACCCGCCCAGCGGTGCTGTCCCACCGGATCGAAGCACCGGTGTCATCGCTGCCGATGGTGCCCGCATGAATGAAGCCAACATGCGACAGATCGAGCAGGTTCTCGACCATGAGCAGGTAGTCGGCAGCCACGGGAAGGCGTGTACCGGTGGCCGCCCAGGCCGGGTCGTGGTTGGTATGAAAGTCGGGAATCGTCTCGGGGTCTGCCTCTGCCGCAGGGCCCATCCAGATCCACAGGTAGCGGTAACGCTCCACCAGCGGGTAACTGCGCACCCGTGTATGGGCGGGCACCTGGTCGAGTCCGGGTACACGCACGCAGGCGCCACTCGGATCGAACTCGAAGCCGTGATAGCCGCAGGCGATGCAATCGCCGGTCACCCGACCCCGATGCAGGGGTGCCCGCTTGTGACAACACCGGTCCTCGAGGGCCACTGCGCGCCCCTGGCTCGTGCGATAGAGCACCACCGCCTCGCCCAGAATCAGGCGCCCGAGCGGCGCCTGGCCCACTTCGGCCGCCTCGGCAGCCACATACCAGCAGTTGCGCGCGAACATCGGCAGAGCCTACTTGCGATACCGGCGGGCCGCCGCCGCCATGGCCTCGTAATCGGCCTTGATCTGCGGGTTGGCCGTGAGGATGGGTACGGTGCTGGCACTCACCTCCTCGACGAAGCGGCGCGCCTCGGTCGCGGGCAGCATGATGGCCTCGCCGCCGTGCTGCTCCCACTGCTTGCGCGCATTCTCGACATCGTCCATGAGCCAGGTGAAGAAGAGGGCCTCGAGCTTGCGCGACTCGTCACGCACGATGCCCTCGAGTTCGGGTCCGAGCGACTTCATGAAGTTGCGATTGACCAGCGCCGACACCACGATGAACGAGGTGGGCAGCCAGGTGAGGTTGTGGGTGATGTCGTAGTACTTGAAGGTCGTGAAGACGGTAAGCCCGGCAATCGAACCGTCGATGGTGCGGTTCTGCATGGCTGGAAGTGCCTCGCCGAGAGCCATCGATACCGGGGAGGCGCCGAGCCGGCGATACGGCTCCATGTAGAGCGGCGCGCCACCGGGCACACGCAGCTTCTGGCCCTTGAAGTCAGCCACGGTGCGGATGGCCTTGTGCGAGGCCACGACATTCGGGTTGGACGCATAGGTGAGCAGCGCCTCGACGCCCTTGTCCTGGCCGAAGGTGGCGATGCGGGCGCGGATCTCGGGGTCCTGGAATACCTTGTTGGCGTGCACCATGTCATCGAAGAGACCCACCGCGTCGAAGATCGCAAAGCGCGGGTCAAGACCGATGAAGAACCCGGTGGCCGGCATCGTCGACTCGATCGTGCCCAGCGCCACGCCTTCCACCGTGCGCGGAATCTGACCGAGCTGGTTGGCCGGATAGACCTCGACCTTGATGCGCCCGCCCGAGCGCGCCTCGACACCCGCCTTCATGCGCTTCATCCACTCGTGATTCATGTCGTTCACGGTGGGGGCAGACAGCTTCATGGTGAACTGCTGTGCGAGCGCGGAGGCAGCCGGTAGCGCGAGAGCAAGGGCAAGGGTGAAGAAGCGGGTTGCAATCATGTCGTCTCCTCCGTTCCTGGGGTCACACCCGCGACATCTCGTGGGTGCCCGGGTGGAACATCTCTTCAGGCGTGAGCTTGCGGGCCGCAAGACCCTGCTCGAACGAGTACCGGGTCATCGCCTCGAGCGCCGCCCGATTCGGTCCGAGCCCGTAGCTCCAGAAATCGGCTGCGAGGTCTCGCTCGGCAGCGGTCACCTCGGCATTGACCCAGGGCAGCGTCACCATGTTGACACCGATGTCATGGAGCTCGCGCACGGCAATGGCCTTCGCCTCGAGGAAGGCCTTGTAGACGCTCACGGCCAGCCAGGGCTCGCGCTCGAGCAGGGTGCGACGCACGCCGATCATGTGCATGATCGGGAACATGCCGGTCTTGCGAAAGTAGGCTGATTCGACCTCACGGAAGTTCTCGAACAGCCGCACGATGTTGGGGTCGACCCCGTAGCTGCTCGGGGCCCGTGCGGTAATCACCGCATCGAGGTCGCCCGCAGCGAGCATGCCGATCAGGGTGCGTTCGTCACCGATCGGGGTAATCGACACGCTCGGATCGACATGCAGCTTCGAGCGCTCGCGCCGGCCGGGTTCTTCCTGACCGCCGGTGAACCATCGGATGTCGCGTGGATGCACACCGTACTCATCCTGGAGGATGCCGCGTGCCCACAGGCAGGCCGTCATCTGGTACTCGGGCATGCCGACACGCTTGCCCACCAGATCCTGCGGCGTGCGAATGCCACGATCGGCACGCACATAGATGGCCGAGTGCCGGAACACCTTCGACACGAAGGCCGGGATGGCCACATAGGGGCACTCGCCACGCGAGAGCGTCATCATGTAGGAGCTGCCCGAGATCTCGGTGACATCGAACTCGGCACCGTTGAACGCGCGATGAAAGGCTTCTTCGGCGTGAAGCGGCAGGGTGGTGACCTCACACCCCTCGATGCGGACACGACCATCGAAGATGGCGCGGGTACGGTCGTACTGTTCACAGGCAAGGCTGATTCGCAGGGTCATGCACTACTCCAGGGCGGCAGGGATACGAGGACCCGCCAGTGTACGCCGGCGAAAAAAAAGCGCGCCACGAGGGCGCGCTCAAGGATCAGAGGAGACTTCGTCCTGCAGCGCCGCTCACTCGAGCAGCGCCTTTACGTCCTTCATGAGCCGGGGAGTACGGAGCTTCGACCCCGTACGGCCCGGATCAGACGGGAGAATCTGTAGCAATGACCGGGCCAGCCCCCCGTGCAAGCTCCCAGACCCGCGAGGGACTGAGCGGAATCTCGAGCAACTCGACCCCGCGCGCCGGCAACTGCAAGGCGTCCTCGATGGCCTGGGCAAAGAGCGGCCCGACCGGAATTGCGCCCGCCTCGCCCACGCCCTTGATACCCAGCGGGTTGAGCGGTGAAGGGGTCTCGACGTGTCCAAGCTCGATCGTCGGCACGTCCATGGAGCTGGGCAGCAGGTAATCGGCGAGCGAGGCGTTGAGCAGCTGGCCCTCGCTGTCGAACACGAGCTGCTCGAAGAAAGCATTGCCGATGCCCTGCGCCACGCCGCCGCGCACCTGCCCCTCGACGATCATCGGGTTGATGACAACCCCGCAATCGTGCACCACCACATACCGCAGGATGCGCACGTTCATGGTGCGGGGGTCAACCTCGATCACCATCGCGTGCGCGCCATTCGCGGTGCTGCCCGAAGGTGGGCCGAAGTAGCTGGTGGACTCCAGCCCAGGCTCGGAACCGGCTGCCACCGCGCCCCGCATCGGGTTGGCGCGCTGGGCGAGTTCACCGAGGCCCATCGACTTCGAAGGAACGCCGGCAATCGACACCCGCCCTCCTTCCAGCACCAGGTCGCCCTCGGCGCACTCGAAGATCTCGGCGGCAAGGCGCAAGGCCTTCGCCCGCACCTGCCGTGCCGCCTGATCAATTGCGTTGCCAGCCACCACCGCACCGCGGCTGGCGAAGGTGCCCGCGCCCCAGTAGAACTGGTCGGTATCGCCGGTAATGACCTCGATGTCGGCAATGTCGATACCCAGGTGATCGGCCGCAATCTGGGCAAAGCTCGTGTAGTGGCCCTGCCCCTGGGTACCGATGCCGGTGACGAGGCTCACCCGCCCGTTGGCCTGCACCTGCAGCTTGGCCCCCTCGTAGGGACCGATGCCGGTGCCCTCCACGTAGCAGACCACGGCAATCCCGACATGGCGCCCCTGGGCGCGCAGGCGCGGCTGCTCCTCATCGATGAAGTCGCGATAGCCGATGCGCTCGAGGAGCTGGTCGAGCACCTTGGCGTACTGCCCGCTGTCATAGGTGAGCCGCGTGAAATCCTGGTAGATGAGCGCGTTGTCCCACGGGAACGCGTCCGGCGGAATGAAATTGCGGCGCCGGATCTCGGCACGGTCGATCGAGAGTTCTCGCGCGGCGATGTCGAGCAGACGCTCGATGACGAACACGCCGTGCTGGCGCCCTGCACCACGGTAGGGCGTGACGATGGGTTTGTGCGTGAAAACGGCGCAGAAGGTGCTGTCGTAATGGGGGATCGCGTAGGGGCCCAGGAGCGTGCACTGGCTGTTGATCGGTACGGTGAGGCCGTACGGATCGTAGGCACCGGTGTCGTGCAGGAACTCGTCGCGCACGCCGAGAATGCGACCGTCGGCGCCGAGCGCGATTTCGGCGTCGTGGACCTGGCCGCGCTCATGCGTGGTGGCCACGAAGTGCTCGGCCCGATCCTCGATCCACTTGACCGGGCGGTGAAGCTGCATGGCAGCCCAGGGCACCAGGATCTCTTCGGGATAGAACATCATGATCTTGGGCCCGAAGCCACCGCCGATGAAGGGCGCGACCACCCGCACCTGACGCTCACCGAGACCCAGCGCGGCGGCGAGCCCGTTGCGGACGAAGACCGGGGCCTGGGTGGTATCCCAGACGGTGAGCTTGTCGGCGCGAGGATCCCACTGCGCCACCACGCCGCGGGTCTCGATCGGCGAGGAGCAGCCGTGGTCGTAGGTGAATCGGCGCCGGATCACATGCGCGGCACCACGCACCGCCATCGCGTAGTCGCCCTTCACCTGGCGCACGCGGGCAGCGATATTGTCGGGCAAGTCCTCGTGCACGCGTGGCGCATCGGGGCGCGCCGCGGCTTCGAGATCGGCCGATACGGGCAGGGGCTCCCAGTCGACGACGATATCCTCGAGCGCGTCTTCGGCGACATAGCGGCTCTCTGCCACCACGAAGGCCACCGGTTCACCGGCATAGCGCACCTTGTCGCGCGCAATCGGCGCCTGGGTACGCTGGTGGAAGAGCGCGCCTTCTATGGGTGGGGGTGGCACGGCCAGCGGCCCGGGGCAGCACACCGCACCAAGGTCGGCCGCGGTGTAGACCGCCACCACGCCCTCACGCGCCAGCGCCGCAGCGGCATCGATCGAGCGAATGCGGGCATGGGCAAAGGGGCTGCGCAGAACTGCGGCATGCAGGCAGCCGGGCAGATCGATGTCATCGACGAACGTTGCGCGCCCGGTGAGAAGCCGCGCATCCTCGCGTCGCGGGAGCGCGGCACCGAAGGCGCGGGTACTCATGCACCCTCCTTCGCCATGGCGGCCGCCCGGGACACCGCTGCCACGATGTTCTGGTAACCCGTGCAGCGGCACAGATTGCCCGAGAGCGCCTTGCGGATGGCCGCCTCGTCGGGGTCGGGGTGCTGCTCGAGGAAGGCCTTCATCGTCATGAGGATGCCCGGGGTGCAGTAGCCGCATTGCAGGCCATGACAGGCGCGAAACGCCGCCTGCAGCGGATGCAGGCGCTCGGGTGTGCCGAGGCTCTCGACCGTCTCGATCGAATGGCCGTGGGTCTGCACGGCAAACAGGAGGCAGGCGCGCGCCGGCACACCATCGTGCAGTATGGTGCAGGCACCGCAGACGCCGTGCTCGCAACCCACATGGGTGCCGGTGAGCCCCAGGCGATGACGGATGAAATCGGACAGGAGCAGCCGGGCCTCGACCTCGGCCTCGCGCTCGGTGCCATTGACGGTGACGCGTATCGGGTACTGGCGGGCAGCCATCAGATGCTCCGGCGGGGTGAGTGGGCAGCAGCGCGCCCGAAGGCCATGGCGATGGCGCGCGCGGCAAGCACCTGAGCGAGGTGGCGCTGGTAGTCGGCAGTGACATGGACCGTACCGGGTGGGTCGATGGATGCGGCCAGCGCCGCACCCGCTGCCTCGCACAGTGCCTCGAGGGCCACGGGGTCCGACCCCGGGGTGGCCGCACGCAGCACAGCCGCCGTTGCGGCGCTGGCCACGGGCCGATCGCCGGCACCACAACACACCACGCGCGCGTCGGTGCAGGCACCGCTCGCATCGAGCTGCAGGAGCACCGCCACACCCATCATGGCGTAGTCGCCGGGGCGGCGGGCCAGTTCGAGAAAGGCCGTGCCGGTGCCGGTTGGCAAGGGCTCGAGCTGCACCCGGGCCAGCAGTTCATCAGGCTCGAGCGCCGTGGTGTAGGTGCCCTGGAAGAAGTCGGCTGCCGGAATCGATCGCTCACCCCTGATCGACACGGCGTGCAACTGCGCCTTCAGGGCCACCATCACGGCGGGCAATTCGGAGGCCGGGTCGGCATGCGCCAGATTGCCGCAGAGGGTGCCGCGATTGCGCACCTGCGGATGGGCCACTTCGCGGATGGCCTCAACGAGCAGCGGCTGATGACGAGCCACCTCACGATCCGATTCGACCCGGGCGTGTCGTACCAGCGCGCCGATCCCGAGAGCGCCGCTCGAACTGCAGCTGAGATGGTCAAGGTCAGCGACACCGTTGAGGTCGATCAGGACCGCGGGGCGCACGAGGCGAAAGTTCATGGCCGGCACCAGGCTCTGGCCGCCAGCAAGAAAGCGGGCGTCCTCGCCATGGCGTGCCTTGAGCGCAAGCGCTTCAGCCAGGCTGGTCGGTGCCTCGTAATCGAACGCTGGGGGTTTCATCGGCAGGCGTACTCGGTCAGCAGAAGGGCCAGTGTGCGTTCAAGGCCGATCAGCCCGGGCACCCGACCGACAGGGTTTCACCGTGTGTCTCAAGCAATGCGCATGCCACGGTTCGAGCGCGCTCGCTGTGGTGCGCCGGTTGCGCCCGATCCGGCGTGCCAGGGTCGGATCACGCAAAGACGGGCGAGACCTCGCCTGCAAACTGCCAGCTGTACCCGCTGCGCCAGCGCTGGACGCGTCCGGCCGACGGCGCCGGAAAATGGTTGGGCAAGAGCCACACATCACGGTCGGCCGCCCAGCGCAGGATGTCGAGTCGGGTTCGCCGCGACGCCACGGGGTCGACGCAAAAGCGGGTACTCCAGTCCGGGTAGCGGATCTGCAAGAGGGTGTGGAGCACATCACCCAGGAGGAGCGCCCGCGCACCCTCGGACTGGACATCGACGACCACACCCCCGGGGGTATGCCCGGGTGCAGGACGCAGGCCGATGCCGGCGGTCAGGGCGTGGTCACCGGCGACCAGTTCGGCCTGCCCGGCGGTGATCACCGGCAACACGCTGTCGGCGAGATAATCACCGGTGCGCTGCATTGCCGTTGCCCCCGCCTTGCTAGCCCAGTAATCGAACTCGGCACGCGGAAAGAGGTAGCGGGCGTTGGGAAAGCTCGGTACCCACTGCCCGTTGTCGAGCCGGGTGTTGCCACCCACATGGTCGACATGAAAGTGCGTGCAGACAACGTGCGTCACATCGGCGGGACGGAAACCGGCGGCCTCCAGGCGGGCAAGCCAGCCCCAGGCCTGCTGGTCGAAACTGGCCCGCCGGCGCGACTTGCAGTCGCCCACGCAGGTGTCGACCACGATCAGGGCATCAGCCGTGCGCACCACAAACCCCTGGAAGGCCAGATTCAACCGAGCGGCAGCGCGGTCGAAGAACCGCGGTGCGAGCCAGGGCAGATTGGCCTCGAGCAGCGCCGGGGTCATGTCCGGATAGACCTCGAACGGATCGAGTACGGCAAAGGTCGATTCCTCGACCCGGCTGATGCTCACCCGCCCGATGGCCAGCGTGTCGGCCATGCTCGAGCCAGCCGGCCCCTTCGGCCCGGTGGGGGTGGGCTGCCCGCCCGCAGCGGGCGCCTCGAGCCCTGCCGGGCGGGAAGTGGACACGCTCAGATCACCACTTGAGCGAGCACTTGGCCGCGTTGCGATCGGCCAGATCGGTCGCCACGGTGCCGATGGCCTTGCTGGCCAGGCGGCCCTGGCCATCGCGCGAGACGATGCGCAGATACCAGTTCTGGATCGGGAAATTGTTGACACCCCACTTGAAGTCGCCGCGCACCGAAGCAAATCGCTTGGCGCGAAGGCCCGCAATGAAGGCTGCCGTGTCTTCGACCCGACCCTTGGCGTCGCGCACCGCAGCGTCGATGAGCAGCGCATCGTCATAGCCTTGCGCCGCGTACTGGGTGGGCTGGCGCCCGTATTCCTTCTCGAACGCCGCCACGAAGGCCTGATTGGCATCGTTGGGCAGATCCATCGCCCAGTGCGACGTGTTGAACAGACCGAGCATCGGCTCGCCTACCGCCCGGATGATGTCGGCATCGGCGCCGACCCCGGCCGTCAGCAACGTGGTGTCCTTCGACAGGCCCGATGCCACGAACTGCTTGATGAAGTTGATGCCCATGCCCCCGGGCAGGAAGAAGAACACCGCCTGGGGCCTGGCCGCACGAATCTGGGCCAGTTCGGCCGAGTAGTCGAGTTGCCCGAGCTTGGTGTAGACCTCATCGACGATCTTGCCCGAGTAGAACGACTTGAAACCGTCCAGGGCGTCCTTGCCTGCCTGGTAGTTCGGCGCAAAGAGCATCACATTGCCGTAGCCACGCTGGGTCGCCAGCATGCCGGGTGCGCCATTGTTGATGTCGTTCTGCCAGGCCGTCGAGAAGAAGAGCCGGTTGCACTGCTCGCCGGCAAACTGGGTCGGGCCGGCGTTGGGGCTGATGTAGACCGTACCGGCCTCGAACGCCTTGGGTGCCACTGCAAGCAGGACATTGGAAAACACGATGCCCGTGAGCACGTTGACCCGATCGCGCTTGAGCATGCGATCGGCGATCTGCACACCGGTTTCGGGGCTGAGCTGATCGTCGGCAATGAGCACTTCGGCGGGCAGGCCGCCGAGCTTGCCACCCTTCATCTTGACCGCGAGCATGAAGGCGTCGCGAATGTCGACCCCGAGCGCCGCACTCGGCCCGGAGAGCGTGGAGATGAACCCGACCTTGATGCGATCGGCGGCCTGCACCGGGGCAGTGCACACGGCACTGGCCAGAGCCAGCAAGGCAAGGACTGCGGTCGACTTGTGCATGTGACCTCCAGGGAAAGCTGCATTCTTCTCGATCGGCGACGATGACGCAATGACTCGTGCCCGGCGGGAGGGCGGCGGCCTCGCTGCCGCCCCTGGTACGGATGTTGCGCGTCAACCGCCGATGGGCTGGCGCAACGCATGGCGATGCTCGCCACGGGCCCACTGCAACCCTTGATCTCCCGAGGCACTGACCATGGGCGCCGACACGCTCGCGACACCCCCGAACACCCTGCATGCCCTTGACCTCCTGGCCGAGCGCGCCCGCCATGAACTGGCCATGACCGCCTACCCGGCCAAGTCCTGGGTGAAACCCCTGCCTGGCCGTGGCGCCGGTGATGTCATCGATGTACTGATCGTGGGCGCCGGGCAGTCGGGCATGGCCTGCGCGCTGGCGTTGCGCCGCGACGGCATCGACAACGTACTGCTCGTCGACGAAAACCCCGAGGGGACCGAGGGACCGTGGGAAACCTATGCGCGGATGATCGAACTGCGCACGCCCAAGTTCACCGTGGGCATGGACATGGGTATCCCGAGCCTCACGGCACAGGCCTGGTTCGAGACACGCTACGGGCGCGAAGCCTGGGCCGCGATCACCCGCGTACCGCGTCACGACTGGATGGCCTATCTGCGCTGGTACCGGCGGGTGCTTGATCTGCCGATCCGCAACGAAGTGCGGGTCACCGCCATCGAGCCCGCCGAGGGCTGCCTGCGCGTGCTCACCACGACCAGCAACGGCGCGGCCACCCTGCTGGCGCGGCGGGTGATTCTCGCCACCGGCTACGACGGCTCGGGCCACTGGCAGATTCCCGAGTTCATCCGCAGCGCGGTGGCCCCGGAGCGACTGCTTCACTCCAACCAGGTGTTCGACTGTGCCGCGCTGCGTGGCCTGCGCGTGGGCATCCTCGGCCATGGGGCGAGCGCGTTCGATACGGCCGGTGCCCTGCTCGAAGCCGGCGCCCGCTCGGTCGACCTGTGCTACCGGCGCCAGCAGATTCCAACCATCAACCCGCATCGGTGGATCGAATCGGCCGGCTTCCTGAAGCATTACCCCGAACTGCCCGATGAGATCCGCTGGCAGACGGCCTATCACTTCGAGACGGCCGACCAGCCGCCCACGCAGCGCTCGTTCGACAACGCCAGCCGCCATCCGAACTTTCGTCGTCACCCGGGAACGCCCTGGCTGCGGCTGGAAGACGACGGACACACCGTCAAGGTGCACACACCGCACCGGTTGTTCGAATTCGATTTCATCATCGCCGCCACCGGGTCGCAGCCCGACCTCGCCGCACGCCCCGAACTGGCCGCCATCGAGTCGCAGATCCTGCGCTGGGCCGACGTGTACCAGCCACCGCCCGACCTGGTGAACCCGGTGCTGGGCTTGTACCCCTACCTGGGGCCGCACTACGAACTGCGCGAACGCACCCCGGGCAGCGCACCCTGGTTGTCCCGGATTCATGCGTACAGCTTCGCAGCCTATGTCAGCCAGGGGCCGCACTCGACCTCGATCAGTGGCCATCGGCATTCGATACCGCGCATGGTCCGCTCGATCACGCGCAGCTTCTTTCTCGAACAGCAGGGCTCGATGGTGGCAAGCCTCAAGGCCTACGACGAAGCCGAACTGGTGATACCCGATACACCCGCTGAAGCGACCCGACCGCAGCACGCCGCCTGACGGGCGGCGCCCCGCGAGTCACGAACCTGACCTGTCGCGCGGGTAAACTCGAGTCTCGCCGATGCAGACCGCTCTCACTCAGGACGCTTCCACCATGCCGCACCACACCCGACCCCGCGCCACTGCCAGACGCACGCTTGCAGGCACGGGAACGGCCGCACTCGTTGCGGTGTTGGCACTGGCACTGGCCGGTTGCGGCGGCACACCGAAGGCGCCGGCACCGAGTGATGCCTGGGTCGAACCAGCCTTCGAGCGCGCACCGCACTCAGGCTGGTCGACCGCGGGCGACGAGGTGGTGTTTTCCTTCGCCAGCGTCGGTGACAGCCGCCAGGATCCGACGAATCCGGATCCGACCACCCTCATCCCACCCCTCACCGGATCGCTGCTCGAGCAGGATCGCATCTGGCTGCAGAACACACGGGCGTGGTCGCGCATCCTGCGCGCGGTGCAGGACCAGAAAGCCAGCATGCTGGTCGTGAACGGCGACATAGTGATGGGCTACGGGCGATCGAGCGTGCCCGAGGCCTGGGCCTCCAGGCCGCCTTCGGTAAACGATGTGGCCGCGTCGGACATTGCACGCCTGCAACGCCAGTACGCCTACTGGCGCGGCATGGTGGCCGGGCTCTTCGAGACCGGCACCTATGTGCTGCCCGTACCCGGCAACCACGAGACCCAGTGCAGCGACACCGTCACGACCCAGAAGGGCGCGTGTCGCAAGGGCAAGAGCGCGTACGCCGAAAACGAGGACGCCTGGCGTGCCAACATGGGTGACCTCATCGTCGACACGCGACGCTTCAACGCCGTCACCGGATTCGAAGCAAGCCAGGTGTCGGGCATCGATCGCGCCACCGCGCCCGGCCCGGCCGAGGGTTTCACCACCGACCAGTCGAAGCTGAGCTATTCATTCGACGTGAAGATCGTCGGGGGACTGCTGCACTTTGCGGTCATCAATACCTTTGCCACCGGACAGGACGGCGTGGCGCCGGTGCAGTGGCTCGCCCGCGACCTCGAGCAGGCGCGCGCGCGGGGCGCCCGGCAGATCTTCGTCTTCGGCCACAAGCCGGCGTTCAACTACAACGCCATGGCCATTCGCGACAAGGTATTCGGCCCCGACGGGCTCGACCCGACTCCGGCCGGACGCACCCCGGGCTCGAAGGCCTTCTGGAAAGTGATCGTCGACAACGGGGCCACCTACTTTGCGGGGCATCTGCATGTGATGCACCTGGACCGCATCGCGTTGCCAACCGATCCGGCGCAACCGCTCGCCGCGGTGGGCACCCGGGAGACCACGCCACGCGGTGCTGCCTGGCAGGTGCTGGTGGGCTCGGGTGGCTCACCCTTCGATGCGACTCTGGAGGGGCGCTGCCCCGACTGTCGGACCCCGAAACTCAACGAACCCACCGACCGGTACTACGCCTGGGCCCGGGTGCTGGTGCATCGCAGTGGGCGGGTGTCACTCGAGATCTGGGGCTTTGATGACAAGTTCGGCCCGGCCCGCGTGCTCAAGGTGGTGAACTCGCTGCAATCACCCGAGAACCGGCCGCAGCCCTGAGCGCACCCCGGCGGGGCCCGCGCCCGACCCCGAACTGGCAGACAAGATGTCTGCCAGTTCCCCTGCCCTGACCGGGCACGGTTCGGGTGCGAGTGTCAGCGGCGAGCGAGGCGCCCGATCAGTGCCCTCGCATTGGCGGCGCGGATACCGGTGCGCTGGACCGGCGTGATCGGCAGGGTGTCGAGCGCCCGAACCTGCGTCGCCGTGGGCACGTAAGGGTAATCGGTGCCAAAGACGACATGGCTGTCGGGCACCAGGTTGAGCAGCGCAGCCATCGCGGCCGGGTGGGTGGCGTTGGCGGTGTCGTAATACAAGCGCTTGAACTCGGCCTCGATACCCTCGGGCGCAAACTGGGCGGCATCCTTGCGAAAGCCGGAAAAGAAGGCAATGCGCCCGGCCAGCATCGGAATGGTGCCCCCGGCATGCGAGAACAGGAACCGTGTCTTGCGCGACCGCGCGAGCGTGCCCCCGAGCAGCAGGCTGGTCACGGCACGCGTCGTGTCATGGGGCACCTCGATCACGGCTGGAAAGGTTCCGACCGACAGATTGCTGCAGCAGCTGGCCGCCAGCGGATGAAAGTAGACCAGTGCACCGCGCCGGTCGAGTTCCTCGAAGATCGGGCGAAAGAACGGGTCACCGGGCCACTTGTCGCCGTAGTTGGTCTGCAGGCCGACGCCATCGGCACCAAGCGTGTCAAAGACGTACTCGATCTCGCGCAGCGTGGTATCGATGTCGGCCATCGACAAGGTGGCAAAGAGCCCGAAGCGGCCGGGATGATCGCGCACCATGGTCGCGCCATAGTCGTTGCATACCCGCGCCATGCGTGCCGCAGTGGCCGGTCCTTCATCGAACCAGAGCCCGGGCGTGGAGGGCACCGAGAGCATCGCGGTGGTCACACCGCTCGCGTTCATCTCGTCGAGCGTGCGCTGCACCGACCAGGCCACCTGGGTCGGAAAATGCGGCAGACGGCGCTTGTCTTCCCAGTCGAGCCAGGCCTTCTGGTACTCGGGCGGGAAGAAGTGATGGTGAGTATCGACCAGATCGGTCGAACCGGCACCCGGCAGCATCGTGCATGAGGGCAGCACGCCCGCCGCACCGAGCGCACCCAGCGATTGCAGAAACCCGCGCCGTGAGCGCCGCATGGGGTGATCCGGACAGGCCCCGATGGTGTTACAGCAGAAATCATGCATGTCGTCTGTCTCCCTGGCAATCGCTGCGGGGCCCGGTGCAACGGGCTTGGTCGGGTCAGAGCTCCGGCACGCTCGCCGGTGGCCGACGATGTCGCGTGGCCTGCTCGTAGGCATAGGCAAGGCGGATCATGCGCGCATCGTCATAGGGCCGCCCGAGGAAGGTAATGCCCGCCGGCAGCCGATCGACCGTGAAGCCAGCCGGCACCACCACCGAGGGCACCCAGACCAGGAAGGTGTTGAGGTGCGGCGCCCCCTTCTGATCGACGTAGGGCGGGTTCACCCCCTGCGAGATGAGCGTGGGCTGATGCTCGACCGCCTTGTGCACGATGGCGTCGAGCCGGTAGTCGGCCATCACGTCGAGCAGTCGGGTCATGAGTTCCTCGCGCGCCATCAGGTATTCGTGATGGGCGGCCGCCGGGGTTTCGCGCGCCCAGCGGCTGCGTGCGCCGATCATCACCTGCTGGAAAAGCGGCGAGCCCATCGCCTCGGCCCGGCTGGCAAACGGCGCGTTGGCGCTGCCGCGGAAGTATTCGATGAACGAGGCCTCGTCTTCGGCGGTGCTGCCGGCTCGCTTGGCCAGGAGCTCGTTCAGGCCCGGGATCTCGATCGGATCGACCACGGTTGCGCCTGCCGTGCGCAGTTCACCCACCGCCTGATTGAACACCGCGTCGATCTTGGCAAAGTCGTCGGAGTCGGGCTCGGTGCCGTAGCCCATCGGTTCGCGCAGGATACCGATGCGGGCCCCGTGCAAGCCATTGGGATCGAGGCCGTGGGTATAGCTCTCGGGCACATGGCCAACCCCCCGTGCAGAGAGCGGGTCGAGCGGGTCATAGCCCACCATCACGTCGAGCATGCGCGCCAGATCGCCCACGGTGCGCGACATGGGTCCGAGCGAGCCGTTGATGGAAGGCCACCCGGCGTAGACACCGCCACGGCTCACCAGACCTGCGGTGGGGCGCATGCCGACCACGCCGTTCCAGATCGACGGACGCCGGATGGATGCGAATCCCTCCTGCGCGACCGCGAGTGTCGCAAAGTTGGCCGATACGCAGACTGCCGATCCACCCGATGACCCGCCAGCGGTGCGCTCCAGGTCGTACACATTGCGCGTCGAGCCAAAGAGCGACCCGTGGGTGTCCCCGGCGCCGAGTTCGCCCAGCGTGGCCTTGCCCAGGAAGATCGCGCCGGCCGCGCGCAGTCTGGCCACCACGCTCGAATCGCGCCCGGGGTTGTGATCCTTGAAGAGCACCGAGCCCATGGTCGTGGGCATGCCCTTCACGTCGCCCTGATCCTTCATCACCATCGGAATGCCATGCAAGGGGCCCACCGGGCCCGAGGCGCGCCAGGCTGCGTCGAGCCGATCGGCCTCTTCGAGCGCCGTGGGATTGAGCGAAATCAGCGCATTGAGGGCCGGGCCCTGCTTGTCATAGGCCGCGATGCGGTCCAGATAGCCTTGCACGAGTGCGCGGGCGGTGAGTTCACCCGAGCGGTAGGCGGCGTGGATACGCTCGACGGTCGTCTCGAGGAGCGGGAAAGGGGTCTGCGACATGGCTATCTCCGGGCGGTGCAACGATCCCGTACCATAGCATCCGGTGGGCACGGCATCATCAAGAAGGCATCGCGTGAAAAAACCAGCACAGGGCAGCGCTCGCAGCACCCCCTCGAGGACGGCACCTTCGCGAGCATCGGGATCACCCCGGCCAGAGGCAGCGGCGCCTCGACCCGCGCGGCCCGGTACGCGCACGGTATTTCGCAGCGACGCGCGGGGCGCCCCGGGCATGACCGCGCGACCGGGTGCAGGTACCGGCATGGCGCGGCCTGCCGGCGCCCGGCCCGGCGCACGGCCCGATGCACGAAGCGCCGAGAGCAACCCCAACGAGCCCCTGCGCCTGTCCAAGCGCATGGCCGAGCTGGGTCTGTGTTCGCGCCGCGAGGCTGACGAATACATCGAACGTGGCTGGGTCAAGGTGGATGGTGTGGTCGTCGACGTGCTGGGCACCAAGGTGCTCCCCACACAGCGCGTGACCCTGGAGCGGCAGGCGAGCGATGCCCAGGCGCAGCGCGCCACGGTACTGCTGAACAAGCCCATCGGCTACGTCTCGGGTCAGGCCGAAGACGGCTACACCCCGGCCGCGGCCCTGGTGCGTCCCGAGACCCGCTGGGCCGAGGACCACGGTCGTCGGCGCAACCGGTTCACCCCGGCGCTGCTGCGTGGCCTGGCGCCAGCCGGGCGTCTGGACATCGACTCGACCGGCCTCCTGGTCCTCACGCAGGACGGACGCATCGCACGCCAGCTGATCGGCGAGGACAGCGAGGTCGACAAGGAGTATCTCGTACGGGTCGAGGGCACGCTCTCGCGCGAGGGCCTTGCACTGCTCAACCACGGGCTCGCGCTCGATGGAAAACCCTTGCGACGAGCCAGGGTCGAATGGCTCAACCGCGACCAGTTGCGTTTCGTGCTGCAGGAAGGGCGCAAGCGCCAGATCCGGCGCATGTGCGAACTGGTGGGCCTGAAGGTCACCGGCCTCAAGCGCATCCGCATTGGCCGGGTGATGCTGGGCAACCTGCCCGAGGGACAGTGGCGACTGCTCGATGAGGACGAGCGCTTCGTCTGAGCAAGATCGCAGTCTCGCGAGACTTCAACCTGTTGCAGAGGCCTCCTGCCCGCGCCCCAGATACGCCTGCCTGACACGCTCATCGTGCATCAGTTCGGTACAGGGCCCGCTGGCGATCACGCTGCCCGTCTGAAGCACGTAGCCACGGCGTGCCGTTTCGAGCGCATAGCGCGCGTTCTGCTCCACCAGCAGCACGCTCGTCCCCGCCGCATTGATGGCGCGAATGCCGCGAAAGATTTCCTGCACGACGAGCGGTGCCAGGCCGAGCGAAGGCTCATCGAGACAGAGGAGGCGCGGCTCGGACATCAGGGCGCGAGTCAGCGCCAGCATCTGCTGCTCACCCCCCGAGAGCGTGCCGGCACGCTGGGCAGCGCGCTCGCGAAGGCGCGGAAACATGTCGAGCATGCGTTCGATGCGCGAGGCAACCCGCGCGCCATCACGACGGTCCTTGTAGCCCCCCATCTCCAGGTTCTCACGCACGGTGAGAAACGGAAACACGCGCCGACCTTCGGGCACGAGCGCAATGCCGGCGATCGCGCGCTCCCAGGCAGGCAGGCTCGTGATGTCGCGACCCTGAAAGACGATGCGGCCCCGACGCGGCCGCATGAGACCCGCAACACCGCGCAGCGTGGTGCTCTTGCCCGCGCCATTCGAGCCGACCAGGGTGACGATTTCACCCTCATCGACCTCGAACGACACGTCTCGAACAGCCGGCACGTCGCCATAGGCCAGTTCGATCGACTCGACGACGAGAAGCGGCGTGCTCATGCGAACTCCCCGCCCAGATAGGCAGCGATCACGGCCGGGTTGGCCTGCACCTCGGCCGGGGTGCCCTGAAAGAGGTACTCGCCATGGTCCATCACGAACACGTGATCGGCAACGTTCATCACGAGTTCCATGTTGTGCTCGACCACCACCACGGTGATGCCACGGGTGCCCATCTCGCGCAGGCGCCCGAGCAGAAACTCGACTTCACCCCCGTTGAGCCCGGCCGCAGGCTCGTCGAGCATGAAGAGCCGTGGCCGGGTGGCAAGCGCCCGGGCGATCTCGAGCAGTCGCTGCTGCCCGTAGGCGAGCGCCCCGGCCCGCTCGTGCGCGCGGTCGGCCAGACCGACGAAATCGAGGAGTGCCATGGCCTCTTCACGGCAGGTGCGCCAGTCGCGCCAGAACGCGGCGGCCGGGAAGAGGTACTGCCAGGCGGGCACCTTGTGGTGCAGGTGAAAGCCGGCAAGCACGTTGTCGAGCAGCGACAGCTGTCGAAAGAGCCTGATCTTCTGGAAGGTACGGGCAATGCCGAGGCGCGCTCGCCGATAGGCAGGCAGACCCGCGAGCGAAACGCCACCGAACACGAGTTCACCCGCATCGGGCTGATAGGTCCCCGACAGGAGATTCATCATGGTCGACTTGCCGGCCCCGTTCGGCCCGATGAGGGCAAACACCGAATCGGCCTCGACTTCGAGCGAAATCCCCTGCACGGCGCGAACCCCGCCAAAGCGCTTGTGCAGATCGCGAGCCTGAAGGAGAGCGCTCATCGCGAACCCCCGCCATCAGCACGGGGCGCAAGACGGGTACGAACGATCTGCACGAGCTGCAGGATGCCACCCGGCATGAAGAGCACCACCAGGGTGAGTGCAATGCCGTAGATCATCAGTCGCAGTTCGCCGGCGCTGCGCAGCAACTCGGGCAGGAAGGTGAGCACCACGGCACCGATCACCGGCCCGATCATGGTGCCCATGCCACCGACAATCACCATGGCGAGCATGGTGAAGGACTCGACGATGTTGAACGCGTCGGGTACCAGCGTGCCGACAAAGCCCGGATAGAAGCAGCCGGCCAGACCGGCAATCGTCGAGGCCAGACCAAAGGCAAAGGCCTTCCAGCGGGCCCCGTTGATACCCAGCGACGCAGCCGACACCTCGTCTTCGCGGAGCGCCCTCAGCGTCTCACCCACCGGCGAACGAACGAGGTTGTCGAGCATCCAGTAGACGACGAAGGCAATACCCCCCACCAGCCAGAAGAGCGCAAGCGAATTGCCGAAGCTGATCTCGGGCAGACCGGGCAGCACGATCGGCGGCGGCGGCATGATGCCGTAGATGCCACGCACGCCTTCGGTGACCCGCTCCCAGTTGACCAGCACCTGATAGGTGATGACCGCAAAACCGAGCGATGCAATCCCCAGGTAATGGCCGCGCAGGCGCACCGCGAAGGCCGCCAGCAGCAGGCCGGCCACACCGGCGGCCGCCGAGGCGGCGACCATCGCCAGCCAGAAGTTCCAGCCATGGGAGCGCACCAGGATCACGCTCACATAGGCCCCGATGGCAAAGAAGGCCGACTGCCCGAGGTTGAGTTGCCCGGTGTAGCCCAGCACCAGATTGAGCGACAGGGCGAGGAGCACGTTCATCGCACACACGACGAGAATGCCGCGCCAGTACGGTGTGCCCAGCACGAGCGGCGCGGCCACGATCAGCGCGAGCGCGACGAGGTAACCCACCCAGCGCGAGGGGGGCATCATGAACGCCTGATCCGTGCGGGCCATCATCAGACGTTCTCCTCGCGCCGCTCGGCGATGAGACCCGTGGGTCGTACCACCAGCATGACGAGAAGCAGCACGAACACCACCAGGTCGATGAGACCGGAGCCCAGGTACTGCACGGTGAAGGCCTCGATGATGCCCACGAGAATGCCCGCCAGGATGGTGCCTTCCATGTTGCCGAAGCCACCGATGATGACGATCGCAAAGGCCTTCACGATGACGGTGGCACCGGCAAAGGGCGTGAGCACCAGCACCGGGCCGATGAGCGCACCGGCCATGCCGGCCATGGCCGACGCGATGACGATGGTGAGCCCGATGAGGAAGTCCGGATTGATGCCCATGAGGCCCGCGGTCTCGCGATCCTGCGACACGGCCCGCAGGGCCTTGCCGGTGAAGGTGAACTTCATGAAGGCATAGAGCGCACCAATCGCGAGCATCGAGGCCACCACCACGAGAACGCTCTGCCCGGTGAAGAAGACACGGCCGAGGCGAATGGTTTCCTTCGCGAAGGGTGAATCGAACTGGAACGGAATGGGCCCGAAGAGGGCGAGTTGCCCGTTCTCGAGGAGCACCGAGATGCCGATGGTGGCAATGAGCGGGCGCAACTCATCGCCGCGCTCGCGAAGTGGCGCAAACACCACCGCGTTGACGAGGAGGCCAAGTACGGCACCGGCACCGAGCGCGATGAAGATCGACACGAGGTAGGCGGCCGCGTCGCCCAGACCGAGTACCTTGGTCGCAAACCGGGTCGCAACGAAGAAGGCGGTGAAGGCGCCGACCGTGACGAAGTCGGCGTGGGCAAAGTTGATCTGGTTCATCACCCCGTAGATCAGGGTGAGGCCCAGGGCCACCATCACGTAGAGGCAGCCCAGGTAGACCCCGTTGATCGACTGCTGGACAAGCAGCGTGGCGAGATCACTCATGCAGGCACTCGCCTCCGGGGTCTGGGTAAGGAGTCAGGTCGCGCCGAAGGCGTCGATGGCCTACCAGGCCATGCCCTTCCAGGACAGATCCTTCTGTGTCTCGACGAAGTGGATCACCGAGAGGTCGGAGGTCTGGCCCTTGGCATCGAAGCTGATGCGACCGGTGGTGACCTCGACGCCCTGCATCTTCGAGAAACGGTCACGCAGCGACTCGCTGTCGGTCGCGCCACGGCGAACCGCCTCGGCCACGAGGAGGATCGAATCGTAGGCGTGCGCGTTGATGTGCGTGGGCGTCTCGGCAGCACCGAACTTCGCGCGGAAGGCCGCATTGAAGTCGGTGACCATCTTGCGCTTCTCGGTGGGGTCGAACTGCACCACGCGGATGTAGCCCTCGGAAGCCGGACCGGCCTTCTGCTCGAAGCCCCAAGGCAGCCAGATCGACCCGAGCTGGATGGCGGTACCACCACCGCCGCGCACGACCCGCGCCTGGGCCAGTGCCTGCGCGAGGCGCACGGTCTGCCCTTCAAGGCCGAAGGTGGGCAGGACATCAACCTTGCCCAGCGCAGCGATGCGCGTGGCGATGGGGGTGAAGTCGTTTACATCACGCCCGAAGTCGATGCGGGCCAGGACCTTGCCGCCGGCAGCGGTGAACACCTTCTCGAACGTGTCGGCATTGTCGACACCCGCGTTGGTCTTCTCGTAGAGCAGCACCGCGGTCCGGGCGCCGAGCTTTTCAAAGGCGTTTCGACCCAGCATCGTGCCCTGCTGATCAGCCGTGGGGAAGATGCGAAAGACGTACTTGTAGCCCGACTCGGTGAGCTTCACCGCCGATGAGCCGGCGTTGAGCAGGGGCACCTTGGCCTGCTCGAGAATCGGTGCGATCGCCAGGGATGCATCGGAGCACTCCTCGCCGATGACGATGTGCGGCTTGAACTGCTCGAGGACGCGCTTCACCGTGTTGGTTGCCTGCAGCGGGCTGCAGGCCGAATCTTCGTACTGCACCTGCAGCTTGTAGCCCGCCGGGCCTGCACCGGCGTTCACCTGCTCGAGCGCAAGTTCGATACCCTGCTTGCCCTGAACACCGAAATACGACGCCGGACCCGAGATCGGCATCAGGACGCCGACGCGGATGACCTTTTCCTGAGCGTGGCTCGCCGAGCCGATGAGAGCGAACGCGGCCAGGGCCAGTGCCACGGCGACGCGCCTGGGAGACGGACGGATGTTCATGAGTCACTCCTGGAAGACAGCGATCTTTGGGGGTGTTTCTGCGACGGGGCGCGGCCATCGGCAAGGCAGGCTGCCCGGCACGACACGGATACATGGGCAGTAGCACGCATCATGCCACCACCGACTGTGCGGCGTGAGGCGCGCACACTACCGGAGCCGTCCGGTGGTGACAAACGGGCTGTCGGCGAACGGGCTGTCGGCAAACGGGCTGTCGGCAAACGGACGGTCGCAGAACGGACCCGGCCGGTCGGGGGCACTCGTCAGGCTTCAGGCTTCAGGCATCTGGCATCTGGCATCTGGCATCTGGCATCTGGCGTCTGGGGTCAGGTGTCGAGCATCGACGGCCAGAAGAGTTCCTCGGGCTGGTGGCGACGCGCCGTCAGGCCTTGCCGGTACGAGTATTCAAGCAGACGATCGACTTCATGGCGCGTGGCACGGAATCCCCACGGGTAGATGTCGTCACCCGCCAGTGCGCGCTCCTCTTCCCACAGGGCGCGATAGAACATCGACGTCATGTGGATGCGCTGCCACTGCTGCTGTTCGTAGCAGCGCCGCTTGGAGGCTTCCCAGGCATCGAAGAGGCTTCGCGCCACCCACGGATGCGCCTCGAGCACTGAAGTACGCACGACGAGGGTGTGCATGATCGGAAAGCACCGCGTGCGGGCGAAATACTCGCGCTCGGCTTTCGCGTAATCGGGAATGAGGAAGTCGATGTCCGGATGCACGTTCGGGGCCCATATCTCGGTCGTGATGCCCACATCGAGCGCACCGGTTGCAAGCAGGTCGAACTGCGATGAGCCTGCCGGTGCAATCTCCATGCGCAACCAGGGCGGCGCGACCCAACCCGGTACGCGCACCGGCTGCCACGCCACCCATTGAATCGAGGCGAGGTCGACACCGTGATCTTCCTCGAGCATGCCTTTGGCCCACACGGCAGCACTGGTGGCCCAGGTCTGCACGCCCACCCGTCGTCCGTTGAGATCGGCCGGGCACGCCACGCCGCGGTTCCGGTTGCGGTAGATGTACGAGTGCCGGAACATCCGCTTCACGAAGATCGGAATCGCAGTGAACCCCAGCGCACGATGCGGCAGATCGGCGATGTAAGTGCCGGTAAAGAATTCGGCAATGTCGAAATCGCCGCGGGCACTGCGCCGCTGGCGATCGACATCATCATCATTGACCACCACCTCGAGATCGATGCCCTCGGGCACCACGGTGCCATCGATCAGGGCCTGCGCACGATCGTAGGGCCCGCAGGTCATGGTGAGCCTGAGTCTGTCGGCCATGGTCAATCGCTCCGGATGTCGAGTTCACGCGCAAGACGCTGGTACTGCACGTCGTCACTGCGCATCTGACGGGCAAGGCGCACAGGCGGACCGCCCTCGGGCAGATAGCCTGCCGCCAGCAGCCGCTCGCGCACGAGGGGCACGGACAGCACCGCATTCACCACCGTATTGATCCGATCGACGGTGCCGGCGGGCACCTCGGCCGGCGCGAGCAGGCCGTACCAGGCCACGGCCTCGATGGCGGGATACCCTGCTTCACGCATCGTCGGCACCTCGGGCATCAGCGGCGAGCGCGCCGGAGAGGACGTTGCCAGCGCGCGCAGCGAACCCGCGCGGAAGTACTGGACATTGCCCGAGGTCGGCATCCAGATCACGTTGACCTGCCCGCCGATGGCGGCAGCAACCGCCTGGGCCACGCCCTTGTAGGGCACGTGCGTCAGATCGGTGGCCGTTGCCCGCTTGAACTGTTCGCCCAGAAAGTGCATGGGCGAGCCGTTGACCCCGCTCGCGTAGGGCAGGCCCGGCATGCGTCGGACAAGGGCAACCAGATCGTCGACCGATCCGACCGGACCGGACTGCGCGAATTTCGCGTTGACGGCAAGCACCATCGTGGTCGTGACCGGCATCACGATCGGTGCGAGTTCGCTCATCACATCCACCGTGCTTGCCTGCGCTGCGAGGCCGTGTCGGGCCATCACCAGCGTGTTGGGCATGAGGAAGAGGACATGCCCGTCGGGTGCGGCCCGTGCCACCTGCGCTGCGGCGATCATGCCCGAGGCACCCGGACGGTTTTCGACCACCACGGGCTGACCGATGCGCGCCGGCAGTTGATCGGCGAGGATCCTGGCAAAGAAGTCGACCCCGGCACCGGGCGCCGATGACACCACGAGGACGACCGGCCGCTGCGGCCAGGTCGCCGGCGGCACCGATTGCGCAGCGGCCACGGCGGGCATCAGGAGCAGGCCGAGATACCGCAGTCCCCTGAGGCGCCTCGGGCAGGGCCGGACCTGACGACTGGCTGAGCGCGGGGCACCGTCGGGATGGGCGGCGCCGACGGGGCCGATGGGGCCGATGGGGCCGATGACTCTGATCGCTCTGATCGCTCTGATCGCTCTGATCGCTCTGATGGCCGTGGCGGCCATGGTGCGACTCACAAGGGGCACTCGAGCGCACCTGGCGGAACGCCGTGGCGCTTGCGCCCGGTGAGCTGTGCGATGTGAGCGGCAGCGATCATGCGACGCACCTTGACCACATCCTCGTCCGGGCCGAGCAGGTTCTCGTGAAGCCGGGCCTGCACGAGATCGCCCTGCGCCTTCGCCGCCCACGCGTCCTCTTCACCGACCCGCTCGATCCGCGCTCGTGCCACCGTCTCGAAGGTCTCTTCGGCGCGAGCCCGCTCCTCGGGTGTTGCCGCACGAAAGGTGAGAAAGCGTACGACGCAGGTATGGGTCTCATCGACCGGAAACTGCCACAGACGTGATGCGTACGGCGGAACACCCGGCGCGGGCTGGATCGGATTGGTCGACAGGCAGGGCAGCACGAAACGCTCGCCACGCACGTCGGAGGTGAAATGTCCATGACCGATCGGGTGCCCCTCGAGATCGACCGAGACCCCACGGATGCCATGCGAGGTACGCACGATCTGCACCCGACGGTCCTCGAGCGGAACCCCGCCCTGGCGAGCAATGTCGGCGGCCGACTGTGACATCGTGTGCAGCGTGACGGCGTGAAAGGCATCGCTGCCATCGATGGCGAGAAGCCAGTTGCTCTCCCACACCTGGGTGGGCAGGCGGAACCAGATGAACGCCTCGGGGTACAGGAGTTCCTCGGGCACCTCCGCTTCGAGCGGCGGCGGCGGGAAGGCAGCAGCGTCACCCAGATACGCCCAGATGTAGCCCCCCAGCTCACGCGCCGGAAACGCCTGCACGCCCAGCCTCTCGTGGTTGCGGCCACGCTCGGTCTCCCAGGGAATCAGGGTGCAACGGCCGGCGCCGTCGAAGCGCAGGCCGTGCAGCACGCATTGGAGATCTCCGGCCAGCACGCGCCCCACTGACAGGCGAATGCTGCGATGAGGGCAGCGATCGATCGCCACACAGGGCTCACCCGCGGCGTTGCGCCAGACGACCAGCGGGTCACCCAGAACCGTCACCGCCACCGGCTGGGCTGCGGGCAATTCCTCGGTCTGGAGAATCGGATACCAGTAGTTGCGCAAGCCGCCGGGCAGCCCCTGGGGCAGGCCGGGAATGATTTCGGGTACGGTGCCACGCGCCAGCTCAGTCATGCTTTCGTTCTCCCTGCTGCAAACGCTGCTGCCCACCGGGCAGCGCGAGACCCCGTTGATGAGGCAAGACCTGAACCCACCCACGCAAGACCTGACCCCATCGACCTAGTCGGCCTGGATGCCGAACTCGCGCACGATGCGTCCGTAGCGTGCGTAATCGTCACGCATTTCGCTGGCGAATGCCTCGGCCGACCCGCCGCGCACGTCGGCGCCGGCAGCATTGAGTCGCTCGCGCACCTCGGCGAGCGCAAGCACGCGGTTGATCTCGCGGTTCATGCGGCTGATGACCTCGGCTGGTGTGCCTGCGGGTGCGAAGACGCCATACCAGGCGTCGGTCTCGACACCGGGATACCCGAGTTCGGCCATGGTGGGCACGCCAGGCAAGAGCGACGAACGCTGGCGCTCGGTGAGCGCAAGGACGCGCAGGCGCCCGCTGCGCAGGTGCTGGGCCACACCGCCGCCGAGCGAGGTGAAGAGAATCTGCACCTGCCCGCCCAGCGTATCGGAGACAGAAGGCGCGACCCCCTTGTAGGGAACGTGCTGGAGATCGATGGCCGCGGCCCGGCGAAAGAGCTCACCGGCGATGTGCATCGGAGAGCCGTTGCCTGCACTGGCATACGCCAGCCCGGGACGCGTGCGGGCGAGGGCCACCAGTTCAGCCACGGATTGCACGCCCAGCGATGGGTTCACCACCAGCATCATCGGCGTACCGGCGGGCAGGATCACCGGCATCAGGTCGCGCAGCACATCGAGCCCTCCTGCCGCACCACGGGCAAGGACGTGCGGGGCAATGGCGATGGTGTTCGGCGCCACGAGAAACGCGTGGCCGTCGGGCGCTGCGCGCGCCACGACCGCAGCACCCGCCAGCCCGCCGACACCCGGCCGGTTCTCGACCACGAGTGGCTGCCCGATGCCGGGAGGCAGACGTTCGGCAAGAATCCGGGCAAAGAGATCCGGCCCACCGCCCGGTGGGAAAGGCACGACCAGTGTCAACGGCCGCGCGGGCCACGTCTGGGCCTGTGCGCCCGCCACGAGACTCGACGCGGCGCCTGCCACCGCGCCTGCGAAGGCACCAGCCGCCACCCCAAGCCGCAAGACCCGCGCAAGCCCGGTCACCACGGCGCCCCCCCGAGCGGCGTGGTAGCCGCAAAGCCGAGCATGCGCCGCGCCTTGCGCGGGTCATACCCCGCCCACGACCCGGTAGCGGCGGTGCGGATGTCGACACGCGATGGATAGAGCCGCGCGAGCAGCTGCGTCGTCGGCTCGGCCAGCAGGGTCTCGGACGCACAGACGTTGAAGGCCTCATGGCCGCGGAACCGGGTCTCGATGGCAAGCACGCAGGCCCGGGCGGCATCGCGCGCATCGATCCAGGTGCCGAGTCCGCCATGGCCGCGCACGACCGGATCCTGGGCGCGCAGGAAGCGCAGATGATCGGCACCCGCCACCCCGGGGAAACGCAGGCTCGCGATCTGCATCGCGCCACGCGCGGCGAAACCGTCGGCGAGGCGCTCACCGATGGCCTTGGACAGTCCGTACGGATCATCGGGCAGCAGCGGGTGTTCCTCGTCGATGGGTGCGTATGCAGGCTGTATCGATCGGCTGGGGTAATAGAGCCCGTAGGCGGCAAGGCTCGAGCCGAGCACGACGCGGGACACACCGGTGGCCGTGGCAGCCGCAAGCACACTCGCGGTCATGTCGACATTGGCCGAGAGCCGCGCCGAATCGGCGAGGACATCAGGCTTGTGCCAGGTGCGTCCATCGGCCGCGAGTCCGCCGGCCGTGTAGGGAAAGCGGGCGCGGGCCAGATGCACCAGAGCGTCAGCGCCCCGCAGCAGACCCGCCACCGCTGCGGTATCGGCCAGATCGCTGACGACGCACTCGACGTCCGGATCATCGAGTGTCACTCGGTCGACGCCGAGTACGTCGTGGCCACGCGCCATGAAGGTACGGGCGGCCTCACGGCCGATGAGTCCGGCAACGCCGGTGATGACGACACGCATCGATCGACTACTCGGCCTTGATGCGCGCCGCCTGCACCACGCGCCGGTACACCTCGGTATTGCGCAGGATGGTGTCCCTGAACTGCTCGGGCGTGCCACCGGACACCTCGAGGCCAATGGCCTGCAGCTGATCGGCCACCTCGCGCAGCTGGATGGCAGCCGTCACCTCGGCATTGAAGCGGCGGGTGATGGCCTCGGGCAGACCGGCCGGTCCGAGGAACCCGATCCATGAATCGGGTAGCGGGAAGCCGGGCACGCCGGCTTCGGCAAGGGTGGGAATGTCGGGTGCGCCGCGGGCGCGGTGCTGCTCGACCACACCCAGCACCCGCAGCTTGCCGGCACGTGCCGAGGGCATGACGGTGGAGAGCGTGAAGATGCCCACCGGCAGCTGGCCACCCACCAGATCGGCGATGCCGGGCGACCCACCCTTGTAGGGCACGTGCGTCATGTCGAGGCCAGCCGAGAGGTTGATGAGCTCACCGGCCAGTTGCGACACGGTACCGGCACCGGGCGACCCATAGGCGACCTTGCCCGGATTGCGCCGCACGTAATCGATGAGCTCGACGGCCGTGGCAGCAGGCACTGCCGGATTGACCGCGAGGCAAAAGGGCGTGAGCGCTGCCGGAATGATCGGCGTGAAGTCGCGAACCGCATCGAAGGGCAGCGACTTCGAGGTGAACGGCAGCAGGTTGTGCGAGGCAAAGGTGACGAGAAAGGTGTAGCCATCGGGCGGTGCCTTCGCCACGACGTCAGAGCCGATGATGCCGGCTGCGCCGGCGCGGTTCTCCACCACCACCGGTTGCCCCAGGGCCGCCGACACCCGCTGTCCGATCAGGCGGGCGAACGTGTCTGATGCACCCCCCGGCGGCTGGGGCGAGATGAAGCGGATGGGCCGCGAGGGCCAGGTCTGGGCCGAGGTCTGGGCAAGGGCCTCGCCCGGCGGCAGCACGAACCCGGTCAGCAGACCAGTCAGGGCGAGGAGCCGCAGGCGCCGGAACCGCTTCTCACCGCAGCCCTCGCGCCGATCCGGATGCGTGTCGGGATGAGAACCCACACCCGCCGATGCCCTGCCCCGTCTGATACGCCTCATGCTGACCGCTCCTGCCTCACTCACCGAAAAACCGGTTGCCCGGGCGCGCCAGCCCGAGGTTTTCGCGCAGGGTGCGCCCTTCGTACTCGCGCCTGAAGAGTCCGCGCCGCTGCAACTCGGGTACGACCTTGTCGACAAAGTCGTCGAGCCCGCCGGGGAGCCACGGAAACATGATGGTGAAACCATCCGAGCCACCGGTTTCGAGCCAGGTTTCCATCTCGTCGGCAATCATCGCCGGCGTACCCACCATGGCAAGGCCGGCATGCCCTGCCAGACGCTGGGCGAGCTGCCTCACGGTGAGCTGCTCCTCGCGTGCCAGACGCTCGATGCGATCGCGCGCACTCTGGCTCGCATTGCTCGGGGGCAGATCGGGCAGGAGACCATCCGGATCGAGTCCCGAGGCATCGTGACCGAGTGCAATCGAGAGCGCCGCCATGCCGCTCTCCAGGTAGACCAGGCTGTCGATGGCGGCCCGCCTGGCGCGTGCCTCGGCGAGCGTGTCGCCCACCACGACGAAGCAGGCCGGCATGATCTTCATGCTGTCCGGATCACGCCCCAGCACCCGCATGCGGCCCTTCACATCGGCATAGAAGCGCTGGCCGGCAGCGAGCCCATCCTGCGCGGTGAAGACCGCCTCGGCGGTTTCGGCAGCCAGTTGCCGACCGGCTTCCGAAGCACCCGCCTGCACCACCACCGGGCGGCCCTGGATCGGCCGCGCGATGTTGAGCGGGCCCCGCACCGAGAAGTACTTGCCCTTGTGGTCGAGCACATGCATCTTCGCCGGATCGAAGTACAGGCCTGTGGCCTTGTCGCGAACGAAGGCGTCATCGGCCCAGCTGTCCCAGAGGCCCACCACGACATCGTGAAACTCGCGCGCACGGCGATACCGTTCGTCATGCTCCATGTGGTCCTCGAAGCCGAAGTTGCGCGCGGCATCGGGGTTGGAGGTGGTGACGATGTTCCAGCCGGCGCGCCCGCCACTGATGTGGTCGAGAGACGCAAAGCGCCGGGCGATGTGATAGGGCTGATCGAAGGTGGTGGAGCCGGTGGCCACCAGGCCGATGTGCTCGGTCACCATGGCGAGTGCCGACAGGAGCGTGAACGGCTCGAAGGAAGTGGCGGTGTGGCTGCGGCGCAACGCTTCCATCGGCATGTTGAGCACGGCCAGATGATCGGCCATGAAGAAGGCGTCGAAGCGGCCTTGCTCGAGCTTCTTCGCGCAGGCCACGAGGTGCTTCAGATTGAAGTTTGCATCTGACCAGGCTTCCGGGTGGCGCCAGGCCCCGGTATGGATGGTGGTCGGGCGCATGAATGCATTGAAGCGCAGGGTGCGCCGGCCAGATGAACTCACGGAAGTGTCCAGGTGTGGGAAGCGATTGTCGGTCGGGATCGGCGAACGTGTGCGTCAGCCGTGGTACAGAGATTACGATCACACCTTCGCGAGGGCAACCTCGATCGGCAGGAGGTATCGGGCGCCATGCGAGGAACATCACCAGGGAAACGCGTGAGGGGGCGCATGAGGGAACGCATGGCGGGTCGACCAGACCGCGCTGCTCCAGCGCGGCCACGCCCCGGTCGCCAGGCTTTCCTGCGCCTGATGGGCGTCGCCCCGCTGGCGTGGCTCGGTTCGCTCATGGGCAGCGTGCTCGCCACGCTGCCGATCCGCAAGGCGAGCGCTGCACAAGGCGCGCTGATGAAGTCGCCGACGGCCCCCTGGCAGGTGGTGGAATTTTCCTGGACCCGCGACGAACGCACCTTTCCCGGCATCGCGGTGCGCCTGCCCGATGCCACTGGCGCCCCCGGTGCGCTCTACACGGCCTGCCGCCTGTGTACGCATGAGGGCTGTACCTTCGGGTTCGAGCGCGACCACGCCCTGGTGGGTCAGATCGTGGGGGTGACACTCGCCAATCCGGTGTTTCTCTGCCGCTGTCACCTCTCGGTGTACGATCCGATGCGCGCAGGTGCGGTCGTCTCGGGGCCGGCGAAGCGCCCGCCGTGGCGGTTCGACGTGCGTGAGGAAGGCGACCAGTTCGAGATCACCGGACTGGAACCGGGTGCGGGCGACATTCGCTGAGCGCCGCACAACAACGACAAGGAGACATCAGATGAATACTCGGCATGGCAGTCGGTCGACGCTCGCACACGCGGTGTCAGGCACGGTGGCCCGTACGATGACCCGCATGGCGGCCCCGGTCGCGCTGGCGCTCGGCTGTCTGGTGGGCGGCATGATGCCGAGCCTTCCGGCCCAGGCCCAGGCCCTCACCGCGCTGCCAGCGCCGGCCACGTCACTCAAGCCGGAAGAAACGGCACTCATCGTGGTCGACTTCCAGAACAACTTTGCTGCCGAGAAGGGCGAGCATTACCCGCGCCTCGCCGCGCAATACCGCCAGAACCACATGCTCGAGAAATCGATCGAGATGGTGAAGAAGGCGCGTGCGGCCGGCGTGCAGGTCGTCCATGTCACCGAAGGCTACTCGCCCGATTATCGCGAGCTCGACTGGGGCACGACCGGCAGCTTTCACCGCGCACAGATCCTGCGCCAGGCCTGGAAGGCCGGCACCTGGGCGGTTGACCTCTATGAGCCGCTCAAGCCCGCCGCCGGTGACACCGACATCCTCATCCCCAACCGCATCGCAGCCAGCGGCTTCGTCTCGAACGGTCTGGACACGATCCTGAAATCACGCGGCATCCGCAACGTGGCGGTGATGGGCTTCAACACCGAGATCTGCGTCTATGCCACGGTGCTGTCGGCCCATGACCTGGGGTATCGCACCTATGCCCTGAGCGATCTGATGATCTCGTTCAGGCCCGAATTCGCGAGCAACATGCTCGACGCGGTCTACCCCTATTTCTCGCGCGTGCTCACCGGGGACGCCTTCGCCCAGATGATCACGCGCAAGTAGCGCGCGCAAGAGCCCTTGCCACGAGGTGGCGTTCATGGAATTATCGCGCATCTGAGATTCGTGATAATCGGATGAGCATCCACCTCGTCGGAGAAACGACAGACGCCAGAACGGCCCACCAGCGCGCCCGGGGCGGCGAGTGGATCCCGCTCGTACGAGGGGTCTACGTCGATCGGGATGGCGACGTCGATGTGGCCATTCTGGGGCACGCGGTGCGCATCGCCCACTACCTCTACCCGAACGCCTACCTTTCCTCCGCAAGCGCGGTCCTCCTCGCGCCGACGCCCGATGGGCGCCTTTTCATCAGTGGTCGTCGCAACCAGCGCACGCGCCTGCGGTCGCTGGAGATCGTCCAGAACGAGGCGGCACCCCACCCCTCGACCGCAACCGCGATCATTGGCGATGATCTCGGGGAACTGCACATCACGGTGTCAGCGCCGAGGCAACGCTTCCTCGAGGCCTTTCGGCTAAGAAGCGAGCACGCCACCGCCATCAGTCCAGAGATGCGCGCGCAGATGGCAGCGCGGCTGCTTGCGGAGCACGACACACCGCAGGCGGCAGCAGACGCCGTCTGGGCCCTGGCCCGTGAGAACGGATGGTACCGGGAGGGCGAGGGGGCCGAACGCTTCCTCCTCGCACGGCGCGGCGGTACGACACCCGTCAACAAGGCCGCACTCACGCTCAAGGTCGCCTGGCATGGAGATCGGATCGGTCGATTGAGCCATGACGGCTCCGAATGGCGCTGGACTCCCGCGCCACGTTCGGGCCCGGCGCTGATCCGCGATACAAGGCCCGGCCAATTGCCGTCTTTCATCGAATCACTGCTGCCCGAGGGCTGGCTCGCCCGGATCCTGCACGAACGCGACGCGCGCGATGTGCTGCGGCATGGACGACGGTACCTGTCGAACATCACCATCGTGGAAGAACGCACTCGATCGGCAACGCTCCCGACCGATGTCCTGTCGACATCACTGGCCCGGTTTGCGGACAACGGATGCTTCACCGGCGCCTACGCCGGCCCGGAACGCGGCGAAATCGAAGCGACCTTCGAACAGAACCTCGCACGCATCGTTGCACGCGCCCAGACGCCACGCCTCTCCGGTGTCCAGATCAAGGCGCCGATGAGCCTCACACCCGAGGGCGTCCTGATCCCGGCCGTAGACCAGCCTTTCACCCACATTCTGAAACCGGCAGGCGCGGCGGGCTTCGACCTGCTGCCCGTCGTCGAATGGCTATGCCTTGAACTTGGACGCGCTGCCGGTTTCGAGACCCCGGAGACTGCCCTGGTATCGATGCCCGATAACCTGCCGCCGGCACTGGTTGTCGAACGGTTCGACATCCGGCGAGGGCCACATGATCAGCGCTGTCTCGCCATGGAAGACTTCTGCTCCATCCTGGATCTCCCCGCATCATCGAAATACGACGGAACCATCGAGAAAATGGCACGCGCCCTGCGTGCGCTGTCGACCGACCCGGACGCGGATCTCGACACCCTCTTCCGTCGCGCTGTATTCGCCTGGCTCATCGGCGATGGAGACATGCACCTGAAAAATCTTGCCGTACTCAAGACAGCGCACGCCGGGAGCAAGACCTTCGACGCCGTGCGACTGGCACCGCTCTACGACCCCGTGACCACACGGGTCTTCCCCGGGCTTGGCAAGGATCGGATGGCGCTCAAGCTGAACGGCAAGGACGACCGGCTGACGCGCCAGGATTTTCTCGGCCTGGCGCGCACCATGGGCCTGAGCATGAGGGACGCTGACGCTGCCATGACCACACTTGCCAGGCAGATCACCGCACGCATCGAAACGCTTCGACTGCCGGCCTTCGCCCTGGAGCACGAGGGTGCGAGGGCCATGCATTACAGGGTCCTCGCCATGGCAAGCGGACAGTGCGCGGCACTGGATGGTGCGCGGCACTGACCCGAGTCACTGCCCCCGAAGCCGGATCGAAGGCTTCGGGAGCGACTACCCGTCAGGGCGCGGCCGGTACGGTGCGCTCGGCGGCCGGCGGCAGGAAGCGGTCGGTGTAGACGTCACGCGCCATCGGGATGCCCGGCAGCGTCTCGGAGGCAGCCACGTTGTCGATGGTCTTCTGCAGACGCTCGGGGGTCACGCTCGACAGGCCTGCCTTGCGGGTCTGCGCGGTGATGACCTGCGCAAGCGCGATCTGCAGCCGCTCGGTCTCGATGTCGGCGTTGATGATCGGATCGTGTTCCTTGAGAATGGCGATGGCGGCCTTGGGGTCGGCAATGGTGTCACGCAGACCGCGATTGAACGCACGCGCGAAGGCGGCGATGGTGCGCGGGTTGTCGCGCACGTAGCTCTGCGGTGACATGAGCGCGAGCCCGTAGAGGTCGACACCCGCATCGGCGTACTTGAAGACGGCCATCTGCTCGCTCTTCACGCCCAGGGCGCGCACCGCCATGATGAGCGAATTGGTGAATCCACCGATCGCATCGGCATCACCGCGCATGAGCATGACAGGCATCAGGTCGGGCGAGGTCGTGATCCAGTTGATCTTCGCCTGCTCCTGACGCGTGGCGCGCAGGAGGATGGGCATGGTGTTGATGATGGCTGCACCGGCAGGCGCAGCCACCCGCTTGCCATTGAGGTCGGCCGCGCTGCGAATGCCGTTGCGATCAGCCAGGCTGATGAGGGCAAGCGGCGTCTCGTCGAAATACATGTAGAAGGCAACGAGGCCGCGCTGCGGATTCTGCGCGTTGAACTTCACCATCACCGGCACATCGGACAGCACGATCGGATAGGCACCGGCCGCAGCGGCATTGATCACCGCGCCCGCGCCATTGCCACGATCGATGCCGACGCTCGAGAACCCCTCCTGCTTGAAGTAGCCGCGCTTCTCGGCGACGAAGAAGGGGGCGTGGGTACCCTGGATGGCCCAGTCGAGCATCACCTTGATGCTCGGTTGTTCGAGCGGCTGGGCCTGGGCCTGCGCAGTACACAAGGTCGCCACGGCAGCAAGGACCGGCGCGATGAGAAGGGTGGTGCGACGAAGGATTTTCATGGGTGTTCCAGACGGGTTGGAGGTCATCGGAAAGGCGCACGATACACAATATACTGACGCCTGATGGGGCGCGTCGATGCGTCCATCGCGCACGTTCAAGGAACCCGCATCATGCTCAAGCTGCCCGCCCACAATCGCTACGACTACTCGGCCATCGAAACCCGCAAGGACTACTCCTGGCCCGGTGGCAAGCGGCTTGCCTTCTACATCGCCATCAACATCGAGCACTTCGCCTTCGGCACCGGCATCGGCGTCGATCCGACCGTCCGTGGCGGCCCCCAGACCCAGCGAAACTGGGCGTGGCGCGACTACGGCAACCGGGTCGGCAACTGGCGACTGTTTCGCATGCTCGACGAACTGGGCCTGCCGGCAAGCATCCTGCTCAACGGTGAAGTCTGCGAGCACTACCCGGAGATCATCGCCCGCATCAAGGCGCGTGGTGACGACGTCATCGGGCATGGGCGCACCAATGCCGAAGGGCTGCGCGGCCTGTGGGAGACTGATGAGGCCCGCCTGATCGAGGACGCCACGGCCACCATCACGCGGCACCTGGGCAAGCGGCCCACCGGCTGGATGGGCCCGGCCGCCTCCGAATCGAATGTCACGCCCGATCTGCTGAAGGAGGCGGGCTACACGCACAACCTGGACTGGCCGGTCGATGATCAGCCAATCTGGATGCGCACCCGCTCGGGCCCGATTCTTTCGGTGCCTTATCCGCTCGAACAGAATGACGCCGGGCATCAGGTGCTGCGTGATCACACCGGGCGCGAGTTTGCCGAGATGATCGTCGATCAGTTCGAGGAGATGCTCGAGGAGTCGGTGCACCGGCCCCTGGTCTGCGCGATCTCGATGCACGGCTACGTGGTCGGGCAGCCCTTCCGGTTTCGCGCGCTCAAGAAGGCCATCGCACACTGCGTGAACCATCCGCAGGCCGACCGGGTCTGGTTCACCACGGCAGGCCAGATTGCCGAGCATTGCTTCACCCTCGAGCCGGGCATCATTCCGGCGGCCTGACGGCCTGACCATCCGAGTACCCCGATGCCACGCGGCACCGGGGCACCCATGCGCGAGACCTACCTCATGAACACGACCCCAGGCTCCATCCCCCCCGCCCTCCCCGGCGCACGGTCACATCATCTCAAGGCAAGCCCGGAGACCGCCCACTGGGGCTTCTTCGACGCGGCCCTGAAGCCGGTGCTGGAAGTGGCATCGGGGGATCGGGTGACCATCGATTGCGTGTCAGGCAATCCGGAAGACCTGCCAGCGAAGGACGCGGGTTTCACCGTCCTCGCTGATCATCTGGAGATTCATGCGCGGCTGCCCAAGGGCTCGGGCAATCACATCCTGACCGGACCGGTCCATGTGGCCGGTGCAAGGCCGGGGCATGTGCTTGAAGTGCGCATCCAGGCCATCCATCTGCGCCAGGACTGGGGCTGGAACATCTTCCGCGCCCTGATGGGCACGCTGCCGGCCGAGTTTCCCTACTTCGATCGCATGCACGTGCGCCTCAACGCCGACCGGATGACGGCCACCATGCCCTGGGGGCAGGAGATTCCGATTCATCCCTTCTTCGGTCAGCTCGCGGTGGCGCCCCGGCCCGAATACGGGCGGCAGAACTCGAAGGAACCGCGCGAATTTGGTGGCAACATCGACAACAAGGAACTCGTGGCGGGCAGCACGATCTACCTGCCGGTGTGGACCGAGGGTGCGCTCTTCTCCACCGGCGATGGCCACGCGGCGCAGGGCGATGGCGAAGTGTGCGGCACGGCGATCGAGACGTCGTTGAGTGGCGTATTCGACTTCATCGTGCGCGAAGACCTCAGCGCACGCCTGCCGTTTGCCGAGTCACCCACCCATTACATCACGATGGGCCTCCACACCGATCTGGACGACGCCACCGAACAGGCGCTGTCGCAGATGGTGGACTTCATCGCGATGCGCATCGGCATCACCCGGGCCGAGGCCTACCACTTCGCCAGTTTCGTGGTCGACCTGCACATCACCCAGACCGTGAACAACGTGAAAGGCGTTCACGCGATGATCGCGAAGTCACTGGTCGCGAAGGGCTGACGCAGGGCCGACCACAACGAGCTGCGCCAGATCATCGGGTTCGAGCCAGCGCCACTGCCCTTCAGCCAGGGTTGCGGGCAGTGCGAGGGCCCCCATGCGACTGCGATGCAGGCGCACCACATGGTTGCCCACCGCGGCGAGCATGCGCTTCACCTGATGGTACTTCCCCGAGGTGAGCGTCAGGGCAAGCGCATGGCTTCCTCCCGGCTCGCACGCCAGGGCACGAACCGGTGCGGGGTCATCCTCCAGCACCACACCGGCCAGCAGCGCTGCCGTCTGTCCTGCGGTGACCGGTTCGGCCGTCACCACCTCATAGCGCTTGGGAACTTCGTGGCGCGGGGAGGTCATGCGGTGGATGAACTGCCCGTCGTCTGACAGGAGGAGAAGGCCGGTCGTGTCCTCGTCGAGCCGCCCGACCGGCTGCACGCCACGCTCACGCAAGGGCGCCGGCAGCAGCGACAGCACACTCGGGTGGTGCCTTGGCTTTTGCGAGCACTCGTAACCCGCTGGCTTGTGCAGCATGAGGTAGGCCCGCGCGTGGTACTGCCAGGCAACACCCTCGACCGTGAACGCAAGCGGTTTGGGGCAGGCGGGACCATCGACCGCGAACGGCATGTCCGGGTCATCACAGAGGGCGCCAGCCACGGTGACCTCGCCGGCCAGGATGAGGGCACGACAGGCACGGCGGGTGCCGAACCCCTGGCTGAAGAGTATCTGCTCGAGCTTCACGTGGCACTACCTGCCAGAAGTCCAGTCCAGTTCGCCTGCGCTTCGCAAGCCTTCACCTCGATGTGCATCGTGAGCTCCCGGACCGGTATCGAAGGCATCAGGTCAGACGCGATACCTCGCCTGCCGCCAGGTGGACCTCGGCCACCGGGTTCAAGCCCGAGAGCCAGTTGCGGTGGCGCTTGAAGATCTCCATGTCGTGACCCGGTATCACCCGCTCGAGATGATCGACCCCGACCAGATCGCGCAGGCGCCGGTAGGTGCCCATGAGGTTCCAGGCATTGCCCTGCGCGTAGCCTGGCGGCCACAGCCGTTCCATGTTGGCGTACCAGTAGACGCAGTCACCGGCAATCACATGCGGGCCACTCGAAGTCTCGACCTCGACCCATTGCGAGCCGAAGGTGTGCGAATCGGCCTCCAGGTGACAGCGCACCCCGGGGGCGATCTCGACGTCGCCCTCGATCAGTTCGATGCGCCCTGCCTCGACCGCCTGCGTGAACTGGTCGAGGACATCGACATCCATCGAGGAGAGTTCCCACACCCCCTTGCCGGCGGTGCGATCGGGCAGGGCGTCGATCACCGCGCGCCAGCGCTCGTACTCGGTGCGCTGCACCACGATACGGGCATTGGGAAAGGCATCGAAGTTGCCGGCATGATCGAAATGCAGGTGCGTGAGTACCAGCACATCGATGTCGGCCGGGGTCAGGCCCACCTTGGCCAGTACCACCTCGGGCATCTCGATCGACTGGAACCGGCTGCCGGTCATCGACTGGCCTCCCTTGAAGCCGCAATCGACCAGCACCCGGTGCGGCTGCGCGGCTCCGGGGGCCGAGACGATCAGCGAGTACGCCATCGGGATATCGGTCATGCCCTGATTGCTGCAGACCGGGCAGCCCCCCATCATGTCGTTGGGAATGCGCCCGCGGGCGTAGCAGAAAGTCCAGATCGAGTGATCGTTCATGGCAGGGGACGAGACGCGGCGAAGAGGGCGAACGAGGCGAGCCGGCCGCGGATGGCCGGCCGGCGGGAGCAAGGACGGATGATCAGTCTTCGGCGGTGAATCCCGAGGCCTTCACGATGGGCGCCCAGTTGTCGAAGTCGGTCCGCACGATGGCGTTGATCTGGGCCGGCGTGGTCGCACGGGCTTCGAGTCCGAGTTGTGCGAGACGTTCGACCATCTCGGGGCTGCGGGCTGCATCGCCGATGACCGCGCTGAGGCGCTCGGCCACGTCGGCCGGTGTGCGACGCGGCACGAAGAAGGCAAAGTAGTCTTCGGTGACGATGTCGGCAAAGCCAGACTCGCGGGCAGTGGGCACATCGGGCAGGAAGCGCGAACGCTGCGCCCCGCTGGTGGCCACCACGCGCAGCTTGCCCGCGCGGGCCTGGGGCACCGCATCACCGATCGGCACCATGCCGATCGGGATCTGACCGCCGAGCAGATCCTGGATCATCGGGGCAGCACCCTTGTAGGGCACATGGGTCATGTTGCCCCCGGCCAGGCGCTCGAGCATGGTGCCGGTGAAGTGCATGGCAGAACCCGAACCCGGCGAGCCGTAGGAGGCCTTGCTCGGGTTCTTGCGTGCCCACTCGATGAGATCGCGCAGTGTCTTCACCGAATCGGGTACACCGGCCCCCAGGGTCACGGCCGTGACGAAGGTGGCGGCGCTGCCCACACCGGTGTAGTCACGGAAGGTGTCGTAGCCCAGATTGCGATACACGTGCGGGAAGATGGTGAGCATGCCGGTGGGCGAGAGCACCACCACCACGTTGTCGCCATCGCCGTTGCGCGCGAGTTCGAGCACGGTACGACCACCCCCCCCGGGCTTGTTCTCGACGATGACGTTGGAGGAGAAGTTCGTGCGGATGCGCTCGGCCATCAGCCGTGCAACCACGTCGGCCGAGCCGCCGGGGGGAAAGCCCAACATCACCTTCACCAGCCGGTTGGTGGTGGTCTGTGCCTGCGCAAGCGGGCCGGCGGCAGCCAGCGCAAGGCCGCCTGCGGAGGCGGCGAGAAAGCGACGGCGGGTGTCACGTGTCAGGTCGAGAGTCATGTCGAATGCCTTGGGTTCGGGTTGAGAGCTGGAAGCGGGCGGGTCAGCAGCATCGATGGGCGCGCGATGAAGGGTCTCACGCGGCACCCGGCGCAAGCGCCGTGACGATCGTATCGACCGATGCGACATCCCCGAAGAGGAAGCGCACGGCGGCAATCGTCTGCTCATGCGCAGGCGGCGTGTGCGAGGCCACTGCGTCCTCAGCCAGCACGCAGTAGTAGCCCCGCGTGTGCGCGTCACGCAGGGTCGATTCGACGCAGACATGGGTCTGAACGCCCGTGAAGACCAAGGTGCGGATGCCACGACGACGCAACTGGATCTCGAGGTCGGTGCCACCGAAGCCCGAGTAGCAGTGCTTGGTCACGACGGGTTCGCCCGCCAGTGGCACCAGACCACCGAACCAGTCGGCACCCCAGGTACCCGGTACGCAGCACTCGGGCGCACCGAGACGCAGGGTGCGCGCAAGCATCGGCTCGACCACCCGATCGTTCGAGTAGTCGGCACGCACCCAGACCACCGGTACCGAGGCGGCGCGCGCCGTGGTCACCAGGCGCGCGATGGCAGGTGCGACGGCCGCACAGGCGGTCGTGTCCTTCTTCACCACCGTCTGGGTCCAGCCACCCGGTGCGCAGAAGTCGTTCTGCATGTCGATCACGACCAGCGCGGTGTGAGCGCTCGACAGACGCGCAGCAAGATCGGTGAGGGGTACGTGACTCATTGCGGCAGATTCCAGACCATGCCGCCCATGCCACAGCGCAGCGGCACCGACGGCACGTAGAAGACGCTCTCGCCGGGGCAATCGCCGGCGGCAGCCATCGCCACCAGCCAGGCGAGCAGTTCCACCGTGCCGCCGTCACCGGCCGCCACCATGCGCTCGATCGACAACTCGCGCTCGACGCGTTCGCTGTCACCGGTGGCAAGAAGATCCATGAACCCGCGATCGAACGCCTCGTCGACCTCGAAGTACTTGGGGCCACCCGGATCGTGCGAGAGGCCTCCGGTGGCCATCACCGCAACCCGCTCGGACCCGGGCCAGGCGCGGATCACCTCGCCCAGCACTCGCCCGAAGGCGAGGCAGCGCGCCGGTGACGGTACCGGGGGCATGACGCAGTTCATGTGTATGGGCACCAGCGGCACATCGTGCTGCGGCGTGAGGAAATGCAGCGGCACCGACCAGTTGTCGTCGAACTCGAGCGTCTCGGCAAACGCAAGTCCGAAACCGCGCTGGGCGCTGCCCTGAACGATGGCGCGGGCGAGCGCACGATGACCATCGACCTCATACGGGGCGATGTTGACCCAGTCGCGAAACCAGGGCGAGGGCCCCTTCCATCGATCACCGATGCCGACGCACCAGTCGGGGATGTTGTCCATGCGAAAGTTGAGCAGGTGGTCATTGGCCACGCCCACGATCACATCGGGTTTCGATGCCCGCAGGTGATCCGCCATCGCGGCATAGCCCGCGAGGAGTGCCTCCTGCTCATGCGCTGGGGCCTTGTCGAGCCAACCGGTGGCACCCGGAGCATGGGCAAGGGCAAGGACTGAAACGATCTCGGCCATGACTATTCCTGAATGTTCATCTTGCGCGCATAGAGCTGCGCGGCTTCGCTCTGGTTGTGGTTGTAGCCCGCCCCCTTGAAGAGGCGCGTCACCTGCGGGAGGAAGTACGGATGCACGCCCATGTCACCAAGGGCCCGGATGTCGATCTCGCGAAAGGCGCGCCGCTCGGGCTCGGACAAGCCGTACTCGGCCATCAGGCCTTCGAGGTCGTTCGTGAACCGCTCACGCAGCGCCGCGTCGCGGCGCACCTCGAAGATGAGCCGGTTCGACGGCAAGGTGCGGTCGGTCTGCATGATGCCCATGATGGCAGTCTCCTCGGTATGGCGATGCAAGCCGCTGCATTATCGCGTGGATCGCCGCTCACGAGCGCGCGGACGATGCTTCACCGCACACATCAATCGGTGGAGGGCTCGGCCTCGTCAAACGATGCAGGCAGGTGCTCGAGCTCGAGCCGGGCCTTTGCCACCAGTGCTTCGGGTAACGCAGCCTGCACCGATACCCCCAGACGCTCGAAATCCTTGGCCTGGCCGATGAGATTGTTGCGCCCCGAATAGAGCTGCCCCATCGCGGTGGCAAAGCTGTCGCGCGCACGATCGAGCGAGCGTCCCACACCCTCCATGGTTTCGAGAAAGGTGCAGAGCTTGCGATACACCCCGGCGGCGCGCTGGGCGAGCGCGGCTGCGTTGGCGTTCTGAGCCTCGAAGCGCCACAGCTGCCGCACGATGTTGAGACTGGTGAGGAGCGTGGTGGGCGTGGCGACCAGCACGTTCTGCTCGATGGCTCGCTGAAAGAGCCCTTCGTCGGCGCGCAGCGCCTCGACGAAAGCCGACTCCACCGGAATGAACATGAAGACCATCTCGGGCGAATTCAGACCGGGCAGTTCGAAGTAGTTGCGATCGGCCAGTTCCTGGATGCGACTGCCAACGGCCGCCACGTGTTCGCGCAGGGCCTGCGCCCGCTCGGCCTCATCGACCGCGTTGACATAGCGGGTATAGGCATTGAGCGAGACCTTGGCATCGACCACCAGATGCCTGGACTGCGGCAGGTAGACGATGACATCGGGCCGCCGTCGGCCCTCATCGGTATTGAAGCTCACCTCGCGCCGGAAGTCGGTGCCTTCGCGAAGACCGGAACGCTCGAGCACATTGCCCAGGATGAGTTCACCCCAGTTGCCCTGCTTCTTCGCCTGGCCACGAAGTGCCGTGGCAAGCTCGTGCGCCTCGGCCGTCATCTGCTGGTTGAGCGCCTTGAGATGCTCGAGTTCGGTTCGCAGCATGCCCTGCTGCTCGACATCCTTGAGGTGGATTTCCTCCACCTTGGCGCGAAACTCGGTCATGCGCTCGCGCAAGGGGTCGAGCAGCTGCCCCAGGCTTGCCTGGTTCTGCTCGGCGAAGCGCCTGGACTTCTCCTCGAGAATGTCGTTGGCCAGCACCCGGAACTGATCGGTGAGCTCGGCCTTCGCCCCTTGCAGGAGCGCGAGCCTCGCCTCGGCCTGTTGTCTTTCCGCTTCGAGACGCGCCTGCAGATCGGCCACGGCGGCACCGAGACGGAGGGCCTCGGCCCGTGCCGCTTCGAGCGCCGTTTCCAGCACCGGCAGGCGGCTCGCACGCTCGGTGAGTCGCGCCAGTTCGGGCGCAAGGTCACCCCGTCCTGCCTCCCGTCCCGCGTCGAACCCGGCCTCACGACCCTGCGCGTATCCGGCCTCGTGCGAGCGCGCCGTTTCGAGGGCAAGGCGCTCCGCAGTGCGACGGCGCGCAACGACACGGCTCACCAGAACACCCAGCAGCAGGCCCCCCAGGGCCGCCAGCATCGCACCCCATGCGGACGAATCCATCGGCATCACCGACCGGCACCGGGGCTCACGCCGCCGCCAGAAAGTCGGCCAGCGCCGCGCTGAAGGCCTGCGGCTGTTCGATGGTGGAGATGTGCCCGGCCTGCGGAATCATCACGGTGCATGCCCCCGGAATCAGCTCGCCGATCTGGCGCGTCGCGGCCGCCGAAGCATCCTGCTCACCGGCAATGACCAGGGTCGGGCACCGAATCGAGGGCAGGCGCTCGGTGAAGTTGGTCTGCATCAGCGCCTGCGCACAACCGACAAAGCCCTCGAGCGAGGTGCTCCGGATCATCGCCGCCAGCTTCGCGCGCCCGGCCGGATCGCGCTCGCCAAAGCCGGGCACGCACCAGCGATCGAGCGTGGGCTCGACCAGTGCCTCGAGGCCCTGCGATTCGGCAATGGCCACCCGATCGCGCCACTGCTGGGCACCGGCCGGCGGCGTGAAATGACCGGTGTCGGCGAGCACCAGTCGATCGATCACCTCGGGATGCGCAAGGGCCAGTGCCTGACCGGTCATGCCTCCCATCGAAAGCCCTGCGAAGTGCGTGCGGCCGATGCCCAGGTGGGTCAGAAGGCCGAAGACATCCTCGGCGAGCATCTCGAAATGGTAGGGCCCGGGCACCGGTGTGGTGAGGCCATGCCCGCGAGTGTCATAGGCGAGGATGCGCCAGCGGTCGCAGAGCGCCTCGATCTGCGGGTCCCACATGTGCAGGTTGCAGGCGAGCGAGTGGCTGAGGGCGAGCCAGGGCAGCCCCTCTCGACCGTGAATCTCGCAATGGAAGTCGATGTTGCCGACGCGGATCTTCATGCTGTGCTCCTTGACGATCGAAGCCTGGCACACCGGGGGGCGTACCACGGGGGCGTACCACGAGGGTGTGCCACGGGGGCGTACCACGGAGACACACCATCAGGGCGTACCGGTGGGGGTGCGCCTGGCGGGTCATGGCGGCTCATGGCGGCGCCTGCCCGCGATGATCCACCAGAGTGCTGCGCAAGGGAACAGGCAACCGGGAAAAGCGTGCGGCCATGGCGCCCGCAACCGGTCGACGCAGACGCCAGGGGGCTCGGGCCGTGAAATACTCGGGCCAATCACTCACCCCATCGATCGTCCGACCGGCGATCACCCGCTCAGGACCCGACCCGATGAAACTCTTCCACGGTGGCCGCGTACAAGCCGAGAGTACCCGCGCACCCGAAGCGCTCGACATCCTCGTCGATGACAAGGGCCGCGTCGAGGCGCTTCTCGCCCCCGGCTCGGCTGCTCCTGGCGCCGAGCGGATCGATCTCTCCAATCGCCTCGTCGTACCCGGACTGCTCGACGCCCACCAGCATCTGGACAAGTCGCGCACGCTGCGCGATGTACCCAACCCGGCCGGTGATCTCGATGGCGCCATTGCCGCGTTTTCAGCCCATGCCACCCGCATGACGCAAGCCGACGTCGAACGCAATGCCGAGCGCACGATTGCTGCCTGCCTCGAACGTGGAACGGTGGCCATCCGCTCGCATGTGAACATCGACACCGAGTGCCGGCTGCGCAACATCGAGGCGCTGCTCGCCGTGCGCCAGCGCTGGGCCGACCGGTTGCGCGTGCAGGTGGTGGCCTTCCTCACCAGTGGTGGGGTGCATGCGAGCGAAGGTGCCGCCTGGCTCGACTCGGCGCTGCGTGCCGGGGCCGATGTGGTGGGGGCCACGCCCAATCGGGCGCACGATGTGGGCGCGTTCATGGATGTGCTTTTCGCCGCCGCCGAACGGCATGGTCGTCCGATCGACGTGCACCTCGATGAGCATCTCGATGTCACCCATGTGCATTTCGATGCCCTCATCGAGCGCACGCTCGCGCATGGCATGCAGGGTCGTGTGGTGGCGAGCCACTCGTCGGTGCTCTCGGCGCTGCCGCCAGCTGAAGCCGCTCGCATCATCGAAGGGCTCGCGCGCGCCGACATCGGCGTAGTGACCCTGCCCGCCGCCAATCTCTTCCTGCAGGGGCGAAGCTACGATCGACTGACCCCGCGCGGTCTCACCCGCGTGAATGACCTCGCCCGCGCCGGTGTCACCGTGGCCTGTGCGTCGGACAACATCCAGGATCCGTTCGTGCCGACCGGCTCGGGCGACCTGCTCGAGATCGCACGCTGGACCCTGCTGGCCGCACACCTGGGCTCGACAGAACTCGCGCGCGCCTTCGACATGGTGACGCGTCATCCGGCGAAGCTCATGGGCCTCGAGGCCGATCACGGCATCAAGGTCGGTGCTCGTGCCGACTGGCTCGTCACCGATGCGCTCGACGCCGAAGATCTGGTGGCAAGCGGCCCGCTCGCGCGGACGGTGGTCTTCGGCGGGCGGCTGTTGGCCGAACCCGGGCACTGATCCCGCTGCCGGCCAGTACGACGGTTGAACCCTGTGGCTGAGTCCCGAGACCGATCGGGTCCACGGGCCGCGCAGGTCTCTCAGTCGAGCTTGATGGCCGCCTTCTTCACCACCGGCGCGAGCTTGTCGTAGTAGACCTTCATCAGGGCTGCGGCACTGTCGACCGTCGGCGACTCGAAGGGCTCCAGACCGATCTTGCCCAGCTTCTCGTCGGTATAGACCTTGTCGCGCAGCACCCGGTTCAGTTCGGTGTGAAGGCGCTCGAGAATCGGGCGTGGCGTGCCGGTGGGTGCAAAGAGCCCGTACCACGACTCGTCTTCCGCACCGGCGACACCCCCCTCGGCCAGCGTCGGTATCGTCGGAAAGGCCGCCACGCGTCGATCGGCGGTAACGGCGAGCGCACGGAAACGCCCCGACTTCACATGCGGCGCAAACGATGAAGGCAATCCCATCGCCGCCTGGATCGTGCCCCCCAGCAGTGCGGTCACGCTGTCGCCCGAGCCCTTGAAGGGCACATGCAGCAACTCGATGCCGGCGGCCTGCGCGAAGATCTCCATCGCGATGTGATGCGGGCTGCCGATGCCCGAGGTGCCATAGGGAATGGTGCCGGGCCGGGCACGGGCGTAACGGATGAATTCCTCGGTCGTCTGCACCGGCAGCGAGGGCGCCACCGAGAGGATGAAGACCGTGCGCGCAATGGTGCCGAGCATCTGCAGGTCGCGTAGCGGGTCATAGCTGAGATTGCGATAGACCAGTGCGCTCATCACCTGCGCATCGGTGGCGACGAGCAGGGTGTAGCCATCGGGGGCAGCACGGGCGGCGGTCGCCGCACCGATGTTGGTGTTGGCACCCGGAATGTTGTCGATCACGAACACCTGCGACATGTTCTGGCCCATGCGCTCGAGCGCGATGCGCGCGACGTTGTCCATGCCACTGCCGGCCGGCACCGGAACGATGACGCGGATGGGTTTGGCGGGCCAGCCCTGCGCGAGGGCTTCGCCACCGAGGCACACAAGGCCGACTGCCATGGCGGCCAGCCCGCCAGCCCATGCATGACGGGCGCCGTATGCCATGACACGCCCACCGGATGCGAGCAGACGGCGGGTGAAGTCGGTATGCAAGCGGATGCGCATGGGGTGAATCTCCCGGTTGTCCTGCAAGAGCGCGGTCCGATCGACAGGCGCTGGCGCGACTGGCGCCAGACCGGGCGCGAGACCGCGACTTTACAATGCGGGCCCCGCATCTGCCGCCTTACAATGGACAGGCACCGACACCGTGCCTCGGAACGCAGATTGCCCGCGCTCGTCATCGAGCCTGACCGGGCCGGATCGGCATGAAACACGCTGGAGAATCCACGATGGCTGGCACCCGCAATCGCAGCGCGCGCCGCGCGGCAGACGATGACACCGACCCTGGCCCACGCATGCAACGCTGGACCGAGCAGCGCTGGTTGCTCGACAACACCATTCGCGCCGTCGGGCCCGAGTGGGATCAGCCCCGCCTCGGCAACTATGCGACCGCCTGCGGACCACTCGTCACCGGCGACATCGCTGCCCTGCGCGCCCGCATCCAGAAGCACGCCGACATCAATCCGGCTTTCGAAGCCGCAGCACGCCGCCGCGAAGCGATGGCACGGTCGGCCGAAGCCGACGCTCACCCGGTCAGTGCGCGCGACAACTACTTTGCCGCGGCGGTGTTCTGGGCGGCATCGCAATGGCCTCTGCTTGCGAATGACGCCCACAACAAGGCCAACAACACGCGCAAGCGCGAGTGCTTTCTGGCGTATGCGCGACTCGCCGATCACACGATCGAGGCAGTGTCACTTGCGCTGCCGGGCAAGGGCAAGGCCACGATTCGCGGCTGGCTGCATCTGCCCTATGGACACCGGGCCGGGCAGCGTGTGCCCGCGGTGGTATCGATTCCGGGCATGGACGGCTTCAAGGAGTCGAATGTGGCCCTCCTCGGTGACCGCTGGCTCTCGCGCGGCATCGCGGTGCTGGTGATCGATGGACCGGGGCAGTACGAAGCGGCTCTCGAGGGGGTCTGGTTCAGCGTGCCCGCCTGGAAGGCGACCGGGCGCGCAGCCTTCGCCTGGCTTGCGGCACGCGCCGACATCGACTCGGCGCGCATCGGCATCGTGGGCAACAGTTTCGGCTCCTTCTTCGCGACCATTGCGGCCGCCTGGGAGCCCCGCTACCGGGCGATTGCCGTCTCGTCGATCTGCCTCGAGCCAGGCGGTCACACGATCTTCGAGGAAGCCTCGCCGACCTTCAAGCGGCGCTTCATGTACATGGCGGGCGTCGCTGACGAGGCGGCCTTCGAGCCGGTGCGAAAGACCATCACCTGGCGCGGTCACTCGAAGCGCATCGCCATGCCCTACCTGTGCGTGGCGGGCGAACGCGACGAACTGTGCCCGATCATCTGGGCCGACCGGATGCTCGCCACCGTGCAGGGGCCGCGACAGCTCGTCGTCTATCAGGAATCGCGACACACGGTGGGCAATGTAGCCTCGGCCCAGTTCGGTCCGAACCCGGCCGCCCTGGTCGCTGACTGGATGCACGACCGGCTTTCAGAGGGCAAGGGCGACCACCAGACCGAGCGCAAGGCCGCCAGGCCACTCACCGACGGCCGCTGGTTCGTCGAATCGAGCGGCAATGTCGTGAAGGGCCCGTTCAATCAAGCCTGACCCCCGCTGACCCCGATCGACTGACCTGGCCGTTGCCCTCGCTCCCCTCACCGACCCTGCTGCCCCTGCTGCCCTCACCGACCTACCCGACACGCCATGAGTGACCTCGACGACCTGAGAACTGCCGGCCCCTCGATCGGACGCCCGATCGAACGGCGCGAAGATGAACGACTCCTGCAAGGGCGCGGCACCTATGTCGGTGACATGAACCGCAGCGGCATGCTGTGCGCCATGATCCTGCGAAGTCCAATCGCTCACGGGCGCATCGTCAGCATCGATTGCACGGCTGCACGCGACATGCCCGGCGTGAGCGCCATCTTCACCGCCGCCGACATGCCGCAGCCGGTGCCGCGCATTCCGCTGCGCCAGGAGCCGCTGCCCAGTCTCGTCGTGTTCCACCAGCCCGTGATCGCGATCGACCGGGTGCGCTATGTGGGCGAGCCTGTTGCCGTGGTGGTGGCCGACACGCGCGTGCATGCCGAAGATGCGCTCGAGGCGATCCGGCTCGACATCGAGGCGCTGCCGGTGATTGCCACACGCGATCAGTCGGAGGCGGCCCAGACCCTCTTGCACGAGGAGGCCGAGCGCAACTGCGCGATTACCCTGCGCGCCGTGCGCGGTGATGTCGACGCGGCCTTTCGCGATGCACCCTACACCCGGCGCGAGCGCTTCAGCGTGCATCGCCACACTGCCATGATGCTCGAGCCGCGCGGGCTGCTGGCCGACTGGGACCCGCAGGCAGGCAAGCTCACCGTCGACGGTGCAACCAAGGTGCCCTTTGCCAACCGGCGCATCCTCTCGGGGATGCTCGGGCTTGCAGAAGCCTCGATCGAACTGCTCGAGTGCGATGTCGGCGGAGGCTTTGGTGCACGCGGCGAGTTCTACCCCGAGGACTTCCTCATCCCGTTTGCCGCACGCCAACTGGCGCGCCCGGTGCGCTGGGCCGAGACGCGCAGCGAGCATTTCCTCGCCACCAACCACGCGCGCGACGCCGACTGCGAGCTCGAGATTGCCTGCACCCGCGACGGGCGCGTGCTGGGCTTGCGCGGTCGTGCCCGCACCGATGTCGGCGCCTACCTGCGTACGGTGGGCATCACCCCCTCGCGCAACATCGCCCAGGTGCATGCCGGCCCCTATCGGGTCGAGAACATCGGGCTTGATGTGGCCGTCATGATGACCAACAAGACCCCGGTGGCTACCTACCGTGCACCGGGCCGATACGAGACCGACTACTTTCGCGAACGGCTGTTCGACCTCGCCGCCGATGACCTCGGGATCGAGCGTGCCGAGTTCAGGCGCCGCAATCTCATCGCGCCGCACGAGATTCCGTGGAAGCTCTCGACGGTGGAGCCCTATGGCGATTCGAGCACGACCGACAGCGGTGATTACGCCGCCGCGCTCGAACGCTGTCTGGAAGAATTCGACTGGAAGGCGAAATCGGCCCTCAACGGACAACTGATCAATGGCGGCTGGCATGGCATTGCCGTGGGCTGCTACATCGAAGGAGGGGCCTCGGGTCCGCGCGAGAACTCGGCGGTGGTGCTCGAGGCCGACGGCAGGATTGCCGTGCACACCGGCGCATCGGCGGTCGGACAGGGGCTGGAAACCGCGTTCGCGCAGATTGCCGCTGACGCCCTCGGGGTGAGCCTTGACCGCATCAGCGCAGTCCGTCATGGCTCGACCACGCTCGTGAAGGAAGGCTTCGGGAGCTACAGCTCGCGCTCGATCGTGATGGGTGGCTCGGCGCTGGTCGGTGCCTGCACGCGGCTCCTCGCGCTCATGCGCACCGTGACGGCCGACAAGCTCGGATGCACACCCGCCGAAGTGGTGCTGCTCGAGGGCGAAGCGCGATCACCTGACGGTCGCACGCTCGATTGGGCGGCGCTCACCGACGGGGGCGAACTGCAGGCCGAAGACACGTTCTCGAGCAGTGCCCGCACCTACAGCTACGGCACCCATGCAGCCCATGTACGCGTCGATGCGCAGACCGGTGAAGTGCGGGTGCTCGACTACCGGGCGGTCGAGGATGTGGGGCGCATCATCAACCCGCTGACCCTGCACGGGCAGACCCTGGGGGCACTGGTGCAAGGCCTCGGTGGCACGCTTCTCGAAGAGCTCGTCTACGACCCCGAGGGGCAACTGCTCGCCGGCTCCTTCATGGATTACACGCTGCCGCGCGCCGACGACTTCCCGCACCTCGAAGCCGTATTGCTCGAGGGCTACCCGTCACCGAACAACCCGCTCGGGGCGAAGGGGGCTGGCGAGGGCGGGGTGATACCGGTGGGTGGGGTCATCGCCAACGCGGTCTCGGCGGCGCTCGCACCTCTGGGCACCACCGTGCACGCCTTGCCACTTTCGGCACAGAATGTATGGCGCCTGATCGATCAGGCAACGAAACGGCCCTGACCCGAGACTCGCCCACCGGCGGGCCGACAGACCCAACCTGGCAGGTCTGCCAGACCTTGTACTGCGGAGAAGACTGCATGTCGCATCGCCTGCAACCCATCACGTCGAGCAGCACCCGAGGACACGCTGCGCCACGCCCGACGAAGCGTGCGCCGGCATGGGTCACATCGGCCGCGTCAGCCGCATCGATTGCGCTCGCGGGCCTGCTCCTCCCGGGCGTTGCGGCTTCGCAGGAAGTGTGGCCGGCGCGCCCGGTTCACGTCATCGTCACCTTCACCTCGGGGGGGTCGGCCGACCTGACCGCGCGCCTGATCGGCGAGCGCCTCACCGAGATGTGGAAGCAGCAGGTGGTGGTGGAAAACCGCATCGGTGCCGGTGGCAACATCGGCGTGGAGGCGGTGTTTCGCGCACCGGCCGACGGCTACACGCTGCTGCTCGCGTCAACCGCCCAACCGATCAATGTGGCGCTCTACGCGAAGCTGCCCTTCGATCTCTTTCGTGACTTCGTGCCGATTGCACTCGCCTCATCAAGCCCCATGGCCATCGCCGTGCACCCGCGGGTCAAGGTGAACAACCTGCGCGAATTCACCGAACTGCTGCGTGAGCAACCGGGCAAGGTGACCTACGCCACCTGCGGGGTAGCCACCTCGCATCACTTCGCCTTCGAGATCTACAAGTTCCAGACGCGTACCTTCGCGCTGCACATTCCCTACCGGGGCTGCGCGCCGGCGGTCATCGACACGGTGGCCGGACAGGTCGATGCCGTGGTGTCCTCGCTCAACACGGTGCTGCCCCATCAGGCCACCGGCAAGCTGAAGGTACTGGCCGTCACCTCGAAGAACCGTGTGGCAGGGGCCTCCGACATTCCCACCTTCCGCGAGTCGGGCGTGCCGGAACTGCGCGATTACGGCACCACGATCTACTACGGCTTCATGGCCCCGGCCGGCACGCCAAAGGAGATCGTTGCACGCATCGAGCGTGACGTGCGCACCGTGGTGGCCAACCCCGAAGTCGGGCGCAAGATGTTTGCAGCCGGCCTCGAGGCCGGCTTCGTGAGCGGCGAAGACATGGGGGCTCTCCTGCGTTCCGACGCCGAGAGCATGAAGAAGATCGTGGCCTTTGCCGGGATCAAGCCCGAGTAGTCCCCCCGGGCGCGAACGCTACTCGGCCCGGATGCCGGTCTCGCGAATCACGCGCGCCCAGGTCGCCGTCTCGCGACGGATGCGGGCGGCAAACTCGGCCGGCGAATTGGCCAGCGGATACAGGCCCTGTGCCTCGAGCGTGCGTTGCACGTCGGGCGCGCTCACGATGGCTGCGATCTCGGCCTGGATGCGGGCAACGAGTTCCGGGGGCGTGCGCGCTGGCACCAGCGCGCCGTACCAGGACGGGAGATCGAAGTCGCGCAGCCCCGACTCGACCAGAGTCGGCAAGTCGGGGGCCGCAGGCGAACGCGCGGCCACCGTCAGTGCAATGGCACGCACCTTGCCCGCACGCACCTGAGGCATCAGGGTCGGGACCGCCCCGAACATCATGCCGATCTGACCACCGATGAGATCGGCCAGAGCCTGCGTCGTGCCCTTGTAGGGCACATGCACGATGTCGATGCCCGCTTCACGCCGCAGCAGTTCCCCAGCCAGGTGCAGCGACGAGCCGATGCCCGGCGAGCCGTAGCTCACCTTGCCGGGGTTCGCGCGCGCGAAGGCTGCGAGTTCACGATAATTCGTCACCGGCAGCGAGGGCGAGACGACGAGCATGTTGGGTGCCGTGGCCACGAGCGTCACCGGCGCAAAGTCTCGCTCCCAGTTGAAGGGCATGTCGGGCATCAGCGTTGCGTTGATGGTGATGTTGCCCTGGGGCACGAAGAGCCAGGTGTAGCCATCGGGGGCTGCACGTGCCACGCGCTCGATGCCGATGTTGCCGCCCGCACCCGGGAGGTTCTCGACGAGAACGGGTTGACCCGTGCGGCGTGTGAACTGTTCGCCCACGGTGCGGGCAAGCACATCGATCGGTCCGCCAGGCGGGAACGGGGCCACCAGCCGCACCGGGTGCGACGGGTAGGCCTGCGCCGGGGATGGGGATGAGGCAGGGGACTGTGCCTCTGCCACCGGCTGCATGGCGGGCAGCAGCCCGGCGAGGAGCATCAAGGCAAGGCAAGCGAGACGAGGGGAACAAGACACCGGATGAGTCCTGAGGCAGGTGAGCCAATGACGGAGACAGGCCCCGGTGATGGTGCGCCAGCGCTTCGCGACCCGCAAGCGACCCGCGCACGGCGCCTGCACGAACTCGCGTCACCGAGGCGACAATCAGCGAGAATCGGGGCCATCCACTTCAGGAGTTCAGGTCTTGTCTTCACCAGCCTCATCACCGACGACCGCACAGGCAGTCCCGGGGTCCAAGCCCCGCATCACCGTGCTCATGAGCGTACTTCTCGAGACCTGGGACGAAGGCCGCTCGCCCACCTACTTTCCGCGAACCACGCCGCTGAAGGCCGGCGCGCGCGACGAAGCCGGCATCCAGTGGGCGGGTTATGGTCCGCGCGAGGGGATCTGGCGCCTGATGCGAACCGTGGAATCACATGGCCTCAAGGCCACTGCCTTCTGCAACGGTCTTGCCGCCGAACGATGCCCCGGCGCGGTGGAGCGGCTGGCCGCCGGCGGTCATGAGATTGCAGCCCACGGCTGGGCACAGAACGAATACCTGTACGAACAGGGGCTTGAGGGTCAGGCAGCGACGATCGGTCGGACGATCGAGGCGCTTGCGCGTGTGAGTGGCCGTCGACCGACCGGGTGGCTCACGCCGGTCTACGGTGGCGATGCGCACACCACCGGGCTGCTGGCCGCCGCCGGGCTCGACTGGCACTGCGATGTCCTGGACGCCAGTTCGCCCCGCGTCGAGACGTTCACGACCGCGAACGCGCAAGACCTGACCCCACAAGGGCAAGACCTGACCCCACGAACGGTGACTCCACGAACCATGGTGGGGATCCCGTGGTCGGAATTCGTCGACAACCGGGTCCTGCGCTCGAGCCCGCGGGACTATTTCGATGTCTACAAGGGCACCTTCGACTTCCTGTACCGCAGCGAGCCGGGCGCGATGCTGCATATCGGCATCCATGCCCACTTCGGGGGGCGGCCACTGGTGAGCGCGATGCTCGATGACGTGCTCAGCCATATCCGCTCGCATGATGACGTCTGGCTTCCCACCTGCAGCGAACTGGCGGCGCGGGTCGCCAGTGACGTACCCGGCGCCTTCGACTACCGGCAGCGCTTCTTCGGAGAGGCACCATGATGCCGACCGTACTTCAATCCGCGACGCGCCGGATGGCGGTTGCGCTGGGCATCCTTGCCCTGATGTCGATGGCAGCCCAGGCCCAGACAAGCCCCTCGAAAGGCGGCGCCTGGCCCACCCGGCAGGTGCGCATCATCCTGTCGTTTCCGCCCGGTGGCATCACCGATCTGCTGGCACGCACCATCGGCCAGGCGATCCAGGACCGCTCCGGGCAACCCACCGTCGTCGACAATCGGCCCGGGGGCAACTTCGTCATCGCGGCCGAAACGGCAGCCCGGGCACCGGCTGATGGCCATACGCTGCTCCTGGGCACCGACAGCATCTTCACGGTGAACCCGCTCTCGAAGAACAAGCTCGGCTACGACGCCGATCGCGACTTTGCGCCGATCTCGCTCGCCGCCTTGCAGACGCTCTTCGTCGTGGGCAGCGGCAAGGCACCCGCCCGAACCCTGAAGGACATGATCGCCTACGCGAAGGCGCATCCGGGTGCGCTCTCGTTCGCCACGACCGCACTGGTATCGCAGCTGGTGGGTGAACAGCTCAAGCAGCTCACCGGCACCGACATCCAGGCCATCCCCTTCAAGGGTTCACCGCCGATGCTGCAGGCGCTCATCAACGGCGATGTGGCCTTCGGCATCACCACCTTCACGCCCTACGCGAGCTATCTGCCCGATGGTCGCCTGGTGGGCCTTGCCGTCACCGGCCGCAAGCGGGAAAGCATCGTGCCGGACGTACCCACCCTGGCCGAACTGGGCATGGAAGAGGTGGGCTATCACCTCTGGTACGGGTTCTGGGTACCCGCCGCGACCCCGGCCAGCGTGCAGGCTGCCGTGCTGGCCGAAATTCATCGCGTGCTCGACGAGCCGGCCGTTCGCCGCAAGCTCACCGATGCCGGCATCGAGGCGGCGTCGAGTACGCCCGCCGAACTGAATGCGCGGGTACAGGCCGATCGGACCAAGTGGGCCCGGGTGATCAACTCGGCCGGCATCCAGCTGAACTGACTCCGGGCCGCGCCTGCCACCGCACCGGTGAGCAGGCAGGCTTCAGGCCTCAGGCCGCCTTGGCAAACGCTTCCTGAGTCGCCTTCTCGAAGGCGAGGAGCTTCTGCACGCTCGGGCGCTGCTTCATGCGCTCGAGATGGGCGTGGCAGTTCGTGAACTTGCCCAGGTCCATGTACTTCAGTTCGAAGCGGGTCGCCCGGATGAAGGTCCAGAAGAAGTACGCATCGACCGCGGTGTAATGATCGAAGAACCACTCGCGTCCGGCCAGCATCGCATCGGCAATGGCGAAGTTCTCGTCGAGGAGTTTCTGCGCGCACTGCTTCACGCTTTCCTCGGAGCCGGGCATCTCGCAAAAGCGCTTCGGGCTGTTGTTCGGGGTGAGCGCCGGGTGAATGCCCGAGGCAAACCAGCTCATCAGCGAGATGGCCTTCACTTCCTTCATCGGGTCGGCCGGCAGGAGTTTCGCGGCCGGGAAGGTGCGCGACATCCACACGGCCATCGCCACGTTCTCGGTGAGCGGCTCGCCATCGATCAGCAGCACCGGCACCTTGTGCTTGGGGTTCACCTTGAGATATTCGGGGCTCATGTGCTGGCCCTTGCCCATGTTCACGGGCAGCACTTCGAAGTCGGCACCCGCCTCGGTGAGGTTGATGTACGGAACCATCGAACAGGCGATCGGGGCGTAGAAGAGTTGCAGTTTCATGGTGTCTCCGGTCTTCGGGGCAGGCTGCCCGCGGTATGGTAAAAACGCTGCGCGAGTATAGCCAATGGACTGCGCGATCGATGCATCGCCCCGAGACAAGCCGGAATCGAAGCGCGAGGGCCTGGCGGCCACTGCGGCCGGCGCTTGCCCGCCTCAGGGCCAGCGCTGCGAGTATCGTCGCCCCGATTTCAATCGCCCCCGTTGCAATCGCGAGGGGAGTTGTCCTCACAGGGGTTGTCGCCGCCTGTGTGGCCGGCATCGGCGCAGCGCAGGCACAAGCGCCAGCCTGGCCAAGCCGCCCGGTGAAGATCATCGCGCCCTACGCACCCGGTGGTGTCACCGACTTTCTCGCACGCGAAATCGGCACCGCACTCACCCAGCGCCTCGGGGTGACCTTCATCGTCGAGAACCGCCCGGGGGGAGGTGGAAACATCGGTCTCACGATGCTCGCCCGTGCCGCTGCCGATGGCTACACGATCGGTGAGGGCGCGGCCAACACGCTGGTGGCCAACCGGTTTCTTTACACCACACGCCCGTTCGAGACACTGCGCGACTTCACGCCCGTAGCCTTTGTCGGGCGACTGCCCTTCGTGCTGGTGGCGCACCCTTCGGTCAATGCCGGCAACCTGCGCGTCCTCATCGGTGCGATGAAGGCCGGTTCGCTCAGTTACAGCTTCGGGTCGTCAGGCGTAGGCAACACCGCCCACATCTTTGGCGAACTGCTCGCCCGACGAGCCGGCGTCGATCTGGTGCACGTCCCCTACAAGTCGAGCGGTGAGGCCTTGCGCGACCTCATCGCCGGGCGCACGCAACTGCAGTTCATCACCCCGATCGAACTGGCCGGGCCGATCCAGCAGGGCAGCGTGAAAGCGCTGGCCGTGGCAGCGCCCGCGCGTCTGGCCAGCATGCCCGATGTACCGACGCTCGATGAATCGGGTTTCGAGGGCTTCGAATCGCCCACGTGGTTCGGGTTCATCGCACCGGCCGGTGTCGCACCCGAGATCGTGCGACGACTCAATCAGGAGATCCGCGAGGTGCTCGCCACCCCGGCCATTCGCGCCCGCCTTGCGCGTGCCGGACTTGAACTGCAGGACATGAGCACCGAGCAGTTCCGCGCCTTCATCGGTACCGAAATGACCAAGTGGGAAGCCATCGTGCGCGATTCGGGCGTGAAGCTCGACTGAGCAGTGCCGCCCATGACTGCCCGGATTGAAAGGAAACCCTCATGAACGCCGTTGCGCGACCGCGCGTGCGCTTTGCCAGCAGTCTCTACGACCGCATGATTCCGCTCTACGCCGGAGAGGTCGAGACTGAGGGCATCGACCTCGAATTCATCGCCAACGACAGCGTGCGGCAGATCTTCGATCGCATGGCGGGTGAACAGGCCTTCGATGGCTCGGAGATGTCGGCTTCCGAATTCATCACGCGGCACGCCGCTGGCGACAGAAGCTTCGTGGCGATTCCGGTGTTTCCGTCGAAGGTCTTCCGGCATGGTTTCATCTGCGTGAACCGCGAGCGCATTCAGTCACCCGCCGATCTGGCCGGCAAGCGCATCGGTGTACCGCTCTGGACCATGACGGCCGCCATCTGGATTCGCGGGCACCTGATGCAGGACTACGGCGTCGACCTGTCGAACGTCACCTGGGTACAGGGCGCCATCAACGCAGCCGGCACGCACGGTCAGCCAGCAGCACTACCCCCACCGGCCGGTGTGACGATCGAAGTGAACACGAGCGGCCGATCGCTCAGCGATCTCCTCGCCGAGGGGGCCATCGATGCAACCCTGGGCACGAGCCTGCCCGCCGCGATGAAGACCGATGACCGGCTGGTGCGACTCTTTCCCGACTTTCGCGCGCGCGAACGCAGCTACTTCGAGCGCACCGGCATCTTCCCGATCATGCATCTCATCGTGATCCGGCGCGCCCTCCACGAAGCGCATCCGGTGGTGGCTCGGGCGCTTTACCGGGCGCTCGAAGCCTCGAAGGCGATGGCACTGCGAAAGATGGCCTATCTGGGGACACTTCGCTACATGCTCCCCTGGCTCGCGTCCGATCTGGACGAGCTCGACGAGCTCTTCGCCGGCGACCCTTTCGTCTACGGCCTGGAGCCCAACCGCCGCACACTCGAGCAGCTGATCGCTTTCATGACGGCGCAGCAGATGATCACCCGACCGATCGCGGTGGATGAACTCTTCGTGGCGGTCGATTGAAACGCGGTCCGGATGCGGCATCAGGGCGGCGTTCGGGCGCCTGACGTCGGCCGGCCAGCGACGAACGGCCAATCGCGGGGCTGCCTGTCGATGGCGCCGCCGAGGACGACCCGGTCGGGGCCTGAGGACGTCGCCCGAGGCGCGCAACGCTACCAGACGCGAAGCCTCACCTGGATGCCCAATGCCCCATCGAGCCGGTTGGCGATGGTCGGAATGAAGACGAGATTGGCCCCGAGATACCGACCCTCGATCGAGGCTACGGGCAGGGGCGCCACGAACCACCCGCCATGGCGGTAGTTCGGATACCCGTCGAACGCACCGATGGCCGCACCGAGGCCCACATCGACGCCATCGAAGCGCCACTGCAGGGGCCGCCAGGCATAGGCGCCGTAGTGCGTGCGAGCCCGGTTGCTGTTGATGTAGGTGCCCGCGAGAAAGCCATGCTCGGGCGCAAGGTCGAGCTGCACGCTCGCGCCGACGTTGTCGTTGCGAAGGCCCTTCGATGTGTCGAAGTGCCAGGAATAGATGCCGGGGCTCAGCCAGACATGGGGCCAGGCGTCGCCACCGGTGGACGGGGCGGAGGGAGGAGGGGCAGGAGCCGGGTCAGACCGAGCCGGGCCCGGGGACCGCAAGTCGGCGGGCTCCGGGTCTGCGGTCGCAGCGAGGGGGAAGGCCGTGGCGCCGAGCAGCGCCAGGCCTGCCAGTGTCTGCCAGAGGCGCTTTTTCAAACGTCGTCGTTGGCGTAGTCGTCGCCATCGTCATCGAAGGCAGCCAGCTCGCTCATGTCGTCGTTGCCAGCACGATCGTCACCAGCCCAGGCGCTGCTGCCAGCGGGGCTCGTATCGGCAAGCCGCGAGGGCTCGGGCGCGCTTGCCGCCTGCGTCTGATGGTGTCCCATCATGTTCTGGATGCCCTGGTAGATGAACGACCCCGCCACCACACCGGCGGCGGTGGCAGCAACGCTGCCGAGCATGCCACTGCCCCAGGCGCTCGGGGCTGCCGCCATCGGGCGACCCGGCGCGCCCGGATACGGCGCCGGTGCAGCCTGCGCGGGCGCATTCCCGGCCGGCGTGCCTTGCGAGGGCACGACGGCCTGGCCACCGCTGCGGCCCCAGCCGGTGAGCGAGGAGAGAAATCCGCCCGACGGCTGGGGTGCCGGCACCTTCAGGCGCTCCACGTCGGCTTCGAGTGCGCTGATGCGGGTCTGGGCCGCCTGCAACGCCAGATCGAGGCCCATCGCACGCTGGACCAGCAGGTACGCCGCATCGGGCTGGCGTGCAACCGTCTCGTGAATCAGTCGTTCGGCATCGCCGTCCTTGACCCCGGCCTGGGCCTGGGCAAGTTGCTGAAGGAAGGCGGTGAGCATGTCACGTTCCTGCGGGGTCATCGAAGGCATCCTTGAGTGGAGTAAAGTCGGGTTCCGGGTACGGCGAACACCGCATTCGGGTGCTCTGACAGGCACCGCCCCGTTTGGTTCCCGTCCTTGGCAGATGGGGACTCGAAGCACCGACTTCAAGGGGGCGCGCCAACCGCCGGGGCTGGCATGATGCCGGCAGGATTCCACGATTCACGAGTCAGGATGATGAACGACGCCCCAGCACAGCCCATTCCCGATGGTTTCACCCTGCGGTCCGAGGGCAGCAGCTTCATGGATCACATCGGGCCGATCTACGAGCGCGTGCTCGAGCGCAGCGTGCAACTCGGTGTACGGCTTGCACCGCACCAGCTCAATCCGCTCGGCACCACCCACGGTGGCATGCTGATGAGCCTCATCGACGTCACCCTGGGCTCGAGCGCCGCACGGGCGATGGGGCATGAGGGGGCCGTCGCCACCGTGCAACTGTCGTGCAACATGATCGCCGCGGCGCGCGCGGGCGAATGGATCCACACCGAGGCCACGGTCGAGAAGATCACCCGCACGCTCACCTTCATCTCGGGCCGCATCCTGGCCGAAGATCGGGTGCTGCTCACTGCCACCGGCATCTTTCGCAACCCGCCCCCACCCAAGGTCTGATCGATGGCCAATCTCGCCCCACTGGTTGATGTGACTGCACTCACCGATGCGCTGCGTCGCTTCTCGGCCGAGCGGGGGTGGGACGCCTTTCACTCACCCAAGAACCTCGCCATGGCGCTCACCGGCGAAGTCGGTGAGCTGGTCGAGATCTTCCAGTGGATCACCGAAGAACAATCGCGCAAGGTGGCAAGCGACCCGGCTACCGCGCGCGCCGTACGCGATGAACTGGCCGATGTGCTCATCTACCTCGTGGAACTGGCCACCGCCCTCGATGTCGATCTGAACGAAGCGGTGACGCAGAAGCTGAAGACCAACGCGAAAAAGTATCCGGCCGGCGAAACCCGCCCGCGGCGGCCCTGAGACGAGACGTAGCTGACGCCAGGGTTGACCCGCACGGCTCCTACCGCCCGCTGGCGCCCGATGGTGCCTGGGTACTGGTGAGCAGTTTCAGCACGGGGGAGATCGCCGTGGCGCCGAGCCACGATCTGCATGCCATGGCGCGCATCACGGTCGAGAAGGGGCCGATGGGCATCACCTTCATCGATGCAGGAACGGCATGCGTGATGAACCATGACCAGGGCAGCATCTCGGTGGTCGACGTACGCCGCGGCGTCGTCATCGATCGCTACGAAACCGCTGCCGGGCCGGCGCGAGACCGCCACGAGACCGCGAGCGGACGACACCCATTCAGCGCTGGCATATACTCCCCGCGACTCGAGACCCTCTGATGTCACAGGCCCGCGGATACCGACACGATGATAGGACTGACCACCGCGAGAGTTGCTCTCGCAAGCCTCGCGATCGGCACCCTGCTGCTCGGCGCCTGTGCCTCGACCACGGGCGTCCATGCCTACGGGGCTGATGCCTACACCATCACCGTGGACAACGGCAGCTTCGGGAAGGTGCGGATGCGCGCCCTGCAGCACGCCACGCGCTTTTGCACGCGGCAGGACCGCGTCCTGTCACCGATCGACGAGAAGTACGAGAAGGTGGGCCCGAGTGATGGCTACGGTGCGATCACACTGAACTTCAAGTGCGTCGAGAAGACCGGTGCTGCGGCGGCGCCTACGGGTGGCACGAGCCTGCCTCCACCACCCGGCGCACCTGCACCGCGCAAGATGGCAGAACCGACCACCTGATCAGCGCTGCGCCTCCCCCGAGGCAGCCACCTGCGGCCAGGTCACCGGCCGCGGGTCGGCTTGACCGATACGCCACTCCTGATGATCGAAGGGCAGACTCCCGCCGCCCTCGTCGAGGTGGAACCAGGCCAGGCGCACCTGCGGCCGCGGGGCGAAGAGCCGGGCACGCCAGGGTGCCGAGGTGGGCAACTCGGCGCTGATCAGACCGCGGTCGATCTCGAAGATGCAGCGCCGAAGCGCCACCATCAGGTCGAGCCCGAAGCGCTTGGCGACTGCCTCCTTCAGCACCCACCGATCGACAAAAGCCGCACCGCGCGCATCCGTCGGCAGCGCGCGCAGGGCCTGCGCTTCTTCGGGGGCGTAGCAGAACTCGGCCAGCGAGAGGACATCGCGCGGTCGAATCCACTCGATATCGAGGCCTGTGGGGCACAGGGCATCGCTCACGCAAGCCACCAGTCCGCCCGAATGCGCCAGGCCCGGCCCGGGCCCGGCAACACCACCCCGGCGGGCGACATGGCCGAGCAGGGCATCGCGGGTCAGGCGATCTTCAGCGCGAGCCTGCGAGCGGGGTCGGGGCAGGCAGCCGATTCCGACGTCGGCCCCGGGTCCGGTCGCTGCCTGAGCAAGCCAGATCGCGGGTCGGCGACGGCGCCCGTCATGGCCCGCCGGATCCGGGTGGTGTGTCAACATGGAACCGATGATGATCGGACACTCCCCTGAAGCGGCAACCCTCGATGCCGATGAGCGCTGAACGCATGACCGACGCGCCGGTCTGGCGCTGGCTGGGCACGGCGGCGAGTTTCGCATTGTTCGGACTCGGCGGCATCGTTCTGGGGTGCCTCGTGCTGCCGCTCGCGCGCATCGTGCCGATGGGCGCAGGACGACGACAACGCTTCGCGCGCTGGATCATCAGTCGCGGCTTTCGCGGCTTCATCGAATGCATGCGCCTGGCAGGGGTACTCAGCTACGAATTCACCGGCCGCGAACGGCTGGGACGGGCCGGGCAACTGATCATCGCCAACCATCCGTCACTCATCGACGTGGTGTTCCTCATCGGATTCACCCCGGCCCCGTGCTGCGTCGTGAAGGCAGCCCTCTGGCGCAATCCGGTCACCGGGCACGCCCTGGCAAGCGCCCGCTACATTCCCAACCAGCCCACCGACACGATGATCGAGGCGGCCGGGACTGCGCTCGAAGGGGGCAACACCCTCATCGTCTTCCCCGAAGGCACCCGCAGCGTACCCGGCCAGCCGCTGCAGTTCCATCGCGGCGCCGCAGTCGTCGCACTGCGTGCGGCACGCTCGCTCACCCCGGTGCACATCACGGTGAACCCCACCACGCTCACGAAGCAGGAACCCTGGTACCGGATACCCGTTCGCCGTCCGCACTTCGCGCTGCATGTGGGAGACGACGTCGATCTCGACATCTTTCGCCATCAGGCGGCGATACCGATTGCCGGTCGCGCGCTCAATGCGCACCTGCTGCGCCTCTTCGAGGCCGGGCCGGCGACAGCACTTGCAGGCACCGGCTCTGCCTTGTGACCCCCCTGACCCTCTCGTATACTGCGGGACCAGTCAGCGGGAAAGGGTCAGTCGGGATGTCACGCGATGAGATCATGGAGCAGGTCAGACGAGTGCTCCACGAACTGTTCGAGATCGAACCCGACCGTGTCACCCTCGAGGCCAACCTCTACACCGACCTCGAAATCGACAGCATCGATGCGGTCGATCTGCTCGACCAGATTCGCCGCTTCACCGGACGAAAGGTCTCCGGCGAAGACTTCCGGTCGGTACGCACGGTTGCCGATCTGGTAGCGGTCATCGAGCGTCTGGTGGCCTGATCCTGTGATCGGTTGAACATCATCGCCGACTCGACCACCGTGACCCGCCCCGCGACCGCGGCCGCGCCCGAGGGCCAACGGACCGCATCCGGCGAACCTCTGGTGCTCGACTGGCTCCAGGTGACGACGTGCGCCTCACCCCTCTGGTTCCTCACGCCGAGCGCGGCCGGAGCGCGTCTGTTCCGCAAGCGCGGCTGGTCGGGGCTGACCGAAGCCCTCGCACCCTGGGCAAACGCGCACGGCATCGACCTGGACGCCGCCCGGCTGGTCGCCCGACTGCCCGCGCCTGGCGAGGGCAGCCGTGGTGCAGCGACGCCCCTCGCGCGCCCGGTGGAGCCCGACTGGAGTCCTGTGGTCGTCGATGACGCCGGCTGCACGCTCAGCGCGTCATTCGAGGTGCCGTTCGATCTCGCCATCTTCGTCGGTCACTTCGCCACGGTGCCGATCGTGCCCGGTGCGATGCTCCTCGGGTGGATGGCTGACCTTGCCCGGCAGCATGGCGGGTGGCGTCATGGCGCCGTGCATGCCAGCGCGATGAAGTTCCGGCGCATCGTGCAGCCCGGGCCACGTTACGCGGCGCAGATGCGCTGGCGCGCCGATGGGTCACGCCTGGACTTCCAGATCGGATCGATCCACGGCCTGCATGCCAGTGGCGGGCTGCTGGCGGCAGGTCACGGCAGTGGCGCCCCGGCGAATCCGGCATGACCCCCTCGAGCGCCGCCGTGCGCGTCTGCGCCGTGATTCCGGTCTACGACCATGAAGCGGCGGTGGGTACCGTGATCGATGCCCTGCTCGCCGCCGGCCTGCCCTGCATCATGGTCGACGATGGCTCGGGCCCTGCCTGCGCCGCCGTGCTCGATCGGCTGGCCGCGACCCGGCCCGACACCACGCTCGTGCGCCGCGCCGTCAATGGCGGCAAGGGCGCAGCCGTGGCTGACGGGCTTCGTGCGGCACTCGTGTGCGGCTACTCGCACGCGGTCCAGGTCGATGCCGACGGGCAGCACGATCTGGCCGACCTGCCCGCCTTTCTGGCAGCCAGTCGCGACACGCCCGATGCGCTCGTCTGCGGATGGCCGCAGTTCGATGCCTCGATGCCACGGCTGCGCTACTACTCGCGCTACCTCACGCATGTGTTCGTGTGGCTCAACACGCTGTCCTTTGCCATCCGCGATTCGATGTGCGGCTTTCGTGCCTATCCGCTCGCGGCAACCGTGGCCATGATCGATGCGGAGCGTCCCGGCCTGCGCATGGACTTCGACATCGAGGTGCTGGTGCGCCTGTACTGGCGGGGCGTGCCGATGCGATGGATTGCCACACGGGTCACCTACCCGATCGACGGGGTATCGCACTTCAGGCTGCTGCTCGACAACGCCCTCATCACACGGGTGCACACGAGGCTCTTCTTCGGCATGCTCTGGCGCCTGCCGCGACTGCTTGCCCGCAAGTTCAGCGCTCATCGCGCGGAGACCTCGCATGCGTAAGCCAGGCGTGCTGCCGGTGGAGATCGAGACCGAGGTGCCCTTTCACGATGTCGATCTGGCGCGCATCGCCTGGCACGGTCATCACCTGAAGTACCTGGAGAATGCACGCTGGGCGCTGATGGACAGCGTGGGCCACGGGCTCGACGTGATGCTCGCCGCCAATGAGGGCTGGCCGATCATCGATCTGCGGGTGAGCTACCTGCGCGCCGCGCGGTATCGCGATCGGCTGCGGGTTCGGGCCTCGTTCCGGGCCTGGGAAGGCGCTCTCACCATCAACTATCTCATCACCGATGCGCGCACCGGCGAGCGGGTGGCGCGGGCACAGACCCGTCAGGTGGCGGTCGACATGGCTACCGGCCAGATGCACTTCGCGCTGCCAGCCGAGTTCATCGCAAGCCTCGAAGCCGCGCTGGCCCGGGCGACGGACTTGACGCCGGCTGCCGCGCCGACCCGGACACCGGCTACCGCGCCAACGCCAGCGGTATCGGCATCGCCAGAGGCGAAGCCCGGAGGCGCAGCGCGATGATCGGCATCGAGCCCGACCGTGCGGCCCCCGTATCGCAGTTCCTGCCCCATGAAGGCGATGCCGTCCTGCTCGACGCAGTCTGGATCGATGCGCCGCTTGCCACCTGCGGCACCGCCACCGTTCGGGCCGGTACGCCCTTTCACGACGAGCCGAGCGGCTGGCCCGCGTGGGTCGCCATCGAACTCATGGCGCAGGTCATCGCCGCCGGTGCCGGACTGCGGAATGCCACCCCGGGGCGACGCCCCCGGCTCGGGCTGCTTCTGGGTGCGCGCGGATTCGAATCGCGCGAAGCGCTCTACCCCCTCGGCAGCCGGCTCGAGATACGCGTGGTCGAGAGCACCCGGGGCATTGACGGCATGGCGGTCTATGACTGCCGGATCGACACGGCCGGCCAGCAGCTGGCGCAGGCGGTACTCTCGGTCTGCCTGCCCGAAGACATCGACGAGTACCTCGATTCGCTCGAACCCTGAGCGCCCGACAACCCTTCCGGGGAGGCCCCGACCTTCATGAACAGGACTGTCCTCGTTACCGGCTCGAGTCGTGGCATCGGCCGGGCCATTGCCCTGCAGGCGGCCCGTGATGGCTACGACCTCGTCATTCATTGCCGCAGCCGCCGCAGCGAAGCCGATGGCGTCGCCGACGACGTTCGCGCGCTCGGCCGCGATGCGCGGGTGCTGGTCTTCGATGTCGCCGACCGCGAAGCCTGCGCAGGCATACTCGGTGCCGACATCGACGCGCATGGCGCGTACTACGGTGTGGTCTGCAACGCCGGCAATCATCGCGATGCCGCCTTTCCGGCAATGGAAAGCGAGGCCTGGGATTCGGTGATCCGCACCAATCTCGATGGCTTCTACAACGTACTGCACCCGCTCATCATGCCGATGATCCGGCGTCGCGCCCCGGGGCGCATCGTCACGCTCGCCTCGGTATCGGGCCTCGTGGGCAATCGCGGGCAGGTGAACTACAGCGCGGCCAAGGCCGGTGTCATCGGTGCCACCAAGGCGCTGGCGATCGAACTGGCCAGGCGCAACATCACGGTAAACTGCGTTGCTCCCGGTCTCATCGAGACCGAGATGCTGGACGCCGATGTACCGGTAGACGAGATCCTGCGGATGATCCCGGCGGCGCGCATGGGACAACCCGACGAAGTGGCAGCGACCGTTGCCTTCCTGCTGTCGCCCGGGGCGGCCTACATCACGCGGCAGGTCATCGCCGTCAACGGAGGACTGTGCTGATGGAACGCGTGGTGGTAACCGGCATCGGTGGCATCTGCGCCCTGGGAAGCGACTGGGCGAGCATCGAGCAGGGCTTGCGCGCGCGCCGCAATGCCATCCGCTACATGACCGAGTGGGATCGATACGACCAGCTCGAGACCCGGCTTGCCGGACCGATCGATGACTTCAAGCCACCCGCCACCTGGACGCGCAAGCAGTTGCGCAGCATGGGGCGGGTGTCGCAGCTGGCGGTTCGCAGCAGCGAACTCGCGCTGGACGACGCCGGGCTGCTCGGGCATCCGGCACTCACCGACGGGCGCATGGGCGTGGCCTGTGGTTCTTCGATCGGCAGCACACCCGACATCAAGCACTTTGCCGAGATGCTCGACACAGGCAGTTCGAACGGACTCAACGCCAACTCCTATGTGCGGATGATGCCGCACACGGCAGCAGCCAACATCGGCATCTTCTCCGGCATCACCGGTCGCATGATCCCCACCTCGAGTGCCTGCACCTCGGGCAGTCAGGCCATCGGCTACGCCTACGAGGCCATCCGCTTCGGGCGCCAGACGATGATGATCGCCGGCGGTGCCGAGGAGCTCTGCCCGAGCGAGGCGATGGCCTTCGACCTGGTCTACGCTGCCTCGCGCAGCAACGACCGACCCTCGCTCGTGCCGCAACCGTATGACCGCAGCCGTGACGGGCTCGTGGTGGGCGAGGGCGGAGGCATGCTCGTGCTCGAGAGCTACACGAGCGCGCTCGAACGCGGTGCAACCATCCATGCCGAAATTGCAGGCTTTGCCAGCAACTCCGATGGCTCGCACATCACGCGTCCGCGTGAAGACACCATGGCCCGGGTGATCGCGATGGCGATTGCCGATGCCGGCATCACCCCGGCCGAGGTCGGCTACGTGAACGGTCATGGCACCGCCACCGAACATGGCGACATTGCCGAGACGCAGGCCACGGCCCAGGTCTTCGGACGTGCCGTACCGATCAGTTCGCAGAAGAGCTATCTGGGACACACGATGGGCGCCTGTGGTGCGCTCGAAGCGTGGGTGACGATACGGGGCCTCGCCGATGGCTGGTTCCCGCCCACCATCAACCTGAACGAAGTTGATCCGCGCTGTGGCGCCCTCGACTACATCGTCGATGACGGCCGGCGCATCGACACCGAGTACGCGATCAGCAACAACTTCGCCTTTGGTGGGGTGAATACGTCGCTCGTGTTTCGTCGCTGGCCGCGTTGAACCGCGTGGGACATTCGAGCATGGGGCATCCGAGGGCTGCGCATACCGTACCGGCGGATACCCTGCCCGCCGTTACCCTCCCTGGCATTACCCTGCCGGCCATTGACCTGCCGACTGATGACCTGCCGGCAAGCGCCCTGCCGGCCCGCCGAGCCGGGCGGCTGGGTACAGGCCTGCCTGCGGCGGTTCGCATCGCGGGGTGCGGGCTGGTTGCGGCCATGCTCGCCGTCATCGACGTGTCGACCCACGCGGCCCGGGCCGCCGACGAACCGCTCGATGCCCTGATGCGGCGCCTTGCGTCACGGCCGCGCGGCCATGCCCGGTTCGAGGAACTGCAATACCTCTCGGTGCTGAAGACACCGCTCAGGTCATCGGGCGAACTCGTCTTCATCGCCCCCGATCATCTCGAGAAGATCACGCTTGCTCCCAGGGCCGAGAGTCTGGTGATCGATCGCGGCATGCTCACGATGACCCGCGACAAGCGCACGCACACGGTGGCGCTGGCCGACTATCCGCAACTGGCACCGTTCGTGGAGAGCATCCGCGCCACCCTGGCCGGTGACCGTGCGGCGCTCGAGAAGGCCTACACCGTTGCGCACGGCAGCGACGAGCGCCGCTGGTGGATGACGCTGACACCCCGCGATGCCGCACTGGTCTCGATGCTGCGAAGCATCCGCATCACCGGCGTTCAGGATGCCATCCGCACGATGGAGATCCTGAATGCCAACGGTGACCGATCGATGATGACCATCACGGACCTGCCGACGCCGTGAGGGACACCCGATCGTGACGACAGGGCACCGGTGAGGACACCCGCACCATGCTGAAGCGCTGGCCGGTGGCGCTGTGGCTCGCCGCCTCGGCCCTGCTCGCGCTGGTGGTGGCCCGGGCGCACTACAGCGCTGACCTCTCGGCCTTTCTGCCTGCCACGCCCACAGCGGCTCAGGCCATGCTGGTCGACCAGATCCGCGAAGGGCCGGCGTCGCGCCTCATCCTCATCGCGATCGAAGGGGCCGATGCACCGCGGCGCGCACGACTGTCGGCGCACCTCGCCAGCCGGTTGCGCGGCGATGCGCACTTTCGTGCCGTGCTCAACGGCGATTCAAGCACCGCCGGCGCCGACCGGGCGTTCGTGTTCTCGCACCGCTACGCCCTCAGCGAACGCATCACGCCCGCCTTCTTCGAACCCGAACACTTCACGGTGGCGCTGGCCGAGGGCATCGATCTCCTGACCTCGCCTCTGGGGCTCATGGGGCGAGCGTTCTTCACCCGCGACCCTACTGCGGAGACCCTGCAGGTCATCTCGCAGCTTGACCGCTCGAGCCGACCCCGCCTGATGCACGGGGTGTGGATGTCCCCCGATGGCGAGCGTGCGCTGCTGGTAGCGCATACCGAGGCCACCGGTGCCGATACCGACGGGCAGCAGGCCGCCCTGCAGGCCATCGAGCTGGCGTTTGCAGATGCGCTGGCCGAGAGCGCACTGGCCGAGGGCGCACTGGCCGAGAGCGCACTGGCGATGGATGCCCGGGCTGCCGAAGCACGGGGTGCGACTGCGCAGCGCGCATCGCCCCAGGCCGCACCGGATGCGGTGCTGCACATGACCGGACCGGGTGTCTTCGGGGTCGCGGCGCGCGCGCAGATCGAGCGCGAGGCGGCGCGCCTCTCGGTACTGAGCACGGTGCTCATTGCCGCCTTCCTGCTCGCCGTGTACCGATCGCCCCGTGCGCTCATCCTCGGGATGCTGCCCGTGCTCTCCGGGGCACTGGCCGGTGTGGCCGCGGTGGCGATCGGCTTCGATGTCGTGCACGCGGTCACCCTCGGGTTCGGCGTGACGCTGATCGGCGAGGCAGTGGACTACTCGGTGTATCTGTTCATCCAGCGCGAGGGCGGTCGGGCAGGCGCCGACGAGCACTGGCAGCGCCGCTTCTGGCCCACCATCCGGCTTGGCATGCTCACCTCGGCCGTGGGTTTCGCATCGCTGGTGCCCTCGGGCTTTCCGGGGCTTGCGCAACTGGGGGTCTATTCGATCGCGGGCCTGGTGGCCGCACTGCTGGTGACACGTCACGTGCTGCCGGCGCTCCTGCCAGCGCGCCTCAACCTGGCGGCCATCGAGCCGGTGGGCGAGGCCGTGCTCACACTGCGTGCACGGCTGTCGCGGGTGCGGCTGCTCGATCGGGCGGCCCCGGTGGCGGCGCTCCTGGCACTCGGCATCCTCGCCGTTCATCGGGTACCGCTCTGGGATGGACAACTGTCGAGTCTGAGTCCGGTACCGGCAGCCTCGATTGCGCTCGACTCGGCCCTGCGACGCGATCTGGGGGCACCCGAAGTGCGCTCGGTGGTGGTGGCATCGGCGGCCAGTGCCGACGGGGCACTCGCAGCAGCCGAAGCGGCAGCACCAGCCCTCGACAGGCTCGTGGTCGAGGGTGTTCTGGCGAGCTACGACAGCCCTGCCCGCTACCTGCCCAGCCAGGCACGGCACGAAGCACGGCAGGCGAGCATTCCGACGCGCGAGCGCGTGCAGGCCCTGCTTGGAGGTGCGCTCGCGACGCTGCCGGTTCGCGGCGATCAGCTTCACCCCTTCATCGATGCGCTCGAGACGGCGCGAACCGCACCGCGCATCACGCGCACCGACCTCGAAGGCACCTCGCTGCGGTCAGCGGTGGAACTGCTGCTCGTCGAACACAAGGGCCGATGGAATGCGCTGATGCCGCTGGCTGCACCGCGCTCGGGCCTCGCAAGCGGCGTTGTCGACACGGCGCGGGTCAGCGAAGCCTTGCAGAGCATCGAATCCGCAGGGAAAAGCGACACCGCGAAGCCAAGCGATGCCACGCCCGCGAGCGCTGCCCCGACGCCCGGGACGTCCGGCACCTTCGAGCTTCGGGTACTGGACCTCAAGACCGAGTCGGATGCGCTCTACTCGAGCTATCTCACCGAAGCCTCGCACCTCTCGCTCATCGGGCTCCTGGGCATCATGGTGCTGCTGGCCACCGCGCTCCGATCCGCCAGGGCCATGCTGCGTGTGGTGGCACCCCTTCTCCTGTCGGTGCTGATCGTGATGGCCGGTTTCAGCCTCGCCGCGCAGCCGATGAACATCCTGCATCTGGTGGGGTTGCTCCTCATCGTGGCGATCGGCTCCAATTACGCGCTCTTCTTCGAGCGCGAGGCACGGCAGAGCGGGCAGCCGATCGACGCGCGTACGGTGGCATCGCTCGTCGTGGCCAATCTCACCACGGTCATCGGCTTTGGCGTGCTGGCGCAATCCTCCGTGCCGGTGCTGGCTGCGATCGGCTCGACCGTTGCCCCGGGTGCGCTCCTCGCCCTCGCGCTCTCGGCACTGATGAGCGGTGGGGAGGGCCGCACGCAGCGCGCGGCCGGATGACAACCACGCTCCCGCGAGGGCCCGCTCGGCTACCATCGGGATCTGCCCGGCAACCTGCACTGGAGGAGCGGCCTTCGATGTCAGACAGACGATTGCATCCGCGCGCCTTGCTGCAGGGCGTGCGACCCAGTACAGGGCTCGAGTACCTGCCTTCGCCGTTCCTGAAAGGTTCGCTCGCGCTGCATGGGCTGGCGGGTGCGGCGCTCGTCGTCGAAGCCTCGGCCTGGCCGTGGGCCCTGGGCGGTCTCGCCCTCAACCACCTCGCCATCAGCAGTGCGGGCCTCATCCCGCGAGGCGCGCTGCTCGGGCCCAACATCGTGCGGCTGCCCGAGGCCGCCGCGAGCGCAAGGCAGATTGCGCTCACGATCGACGATGGCCCCGACCCCGAGGCCACACCCGCCACGCTCGACATCCTCGAAGCCCACGGTGCGCAGGCCACCTTCTTCTGCGTCGGGCGGGCGCTGCTTGCACAACCCACCCTCGCTCGCGAGATCGTTCGCCGTGGCCACGCGATCGAGAACCACTCGTTGAACCACCCCGATTACTTCTCGCTGCTCGGGCCGCAGCGCATGGCGCGCGAAGTACGCGAGGGGCAGCGGGTCATCGCCGACATCACCGGTGAGTCGTCACGCTTCTTTCGGGCGCCTGCGGGCTTGCGCAACCCCTTCCTGCAGCCGATTCTGGCTCGCAACGGCCTGCACCTGTGCAGCTGGACGCGACGCGGTTTCGATACCGCCTGCCGCGAACCCGACCGGGTGCAGCAGCGGCTCACCCGGGGCCTGAGCGCCGGTGACATCCTTCTGCTGCATGACGGGCGCGCGGCGCGCACGCGGGGCGGCCAGCCGATCATCCTGGAGGTGTTGCCCCGGTTGCTGAAAACCGTGCGCGCAAAGGGCCTGAGCACGGTGCGCCTGCGCGACGCGCTGCCACTGCCGGTCGGTGCGTCCGTGCCCGCATCCACATCCGCGTCCGTGCCCGCGCGACGGTGAGGCTCACCCTCTTCCTGCTGGCGGGCTATGCCCTGCTCGAGCACCTGTCGGTGGCACTGCATGAGCCTGTACTCGGGCTTGCAGCCCTGGTGCTCCTCGCGGTGCTGGTACTCCTCGGTCCGTTGCGACAGGGGCGAGCGTGGGCCTTCCTCGCGGTTGCAGGTCTTGCGGCACTGCTCGGCCTCGAACGAGTGCGCGACTGGGCACCCGCCGCCTTCTTCCTCTCGCCGATTGCCATCAACACCGGGCTCGCGTGGGTCTTCGGACACACGCTCGTTCGCGGGCAGACGCCCCTGGTGGCACGCATCGTCCGGCTGCTGCATGCGCGCGATGGCGTGCCTGACCCGGCGGTGTGGGGCTATGCACGCTCGGTCACGCAATGGTGGACGGCACTCTTCTGCTTCAACGCACTCACCTGTCTCGTGCTCGCGCTCTTCGCGCATCCCGATGGACTGCTCGAGCGTCTGGGCGTGCAGCCCGCCATCAGCATTCCGCTCGAACTGTGGTCGTTTCACGCCAATATCGGCTGCTATGCGCTGGTGGGCGCGCTCTTTGCCATCGAGTACACCATCCGGTGCCGACGGTTTCCATGGCAACCCTTCACGGGGCTCATCGACTTCCTGCAGCAGGTGGCGCGCCTCGGGCCGGCCGTCGGTGAGGAAATACGCGCCGAGCGTGCAGCCCGTACCCGGAGCGCATCGCGATGAGCATGATCGAACCGCGCCCGCATCGATCGACCTTCTCGATCGCACCCGATCACCCCTGCCTTGCCGGACACTTTCCCGGTGCCCCGATCGTGCCCGGCGTGGTGATGCTCGACGAAGCGTTTCGGGCACTCGGACTCGATGCCGGAGCCGCGCTGCAGATCGACTGGGTGAAGTTTGCGCGTCCGCTCCTTCCGGGCGAGACGGCCACGCTGGAGGCCACGGTTGAAGACCCGCCGGCGAGCCGGACGATCATCCGGTTCTCGATCAGGCACGCCGATGAACTGCTCGCTCGAGGGGCGCTCACGGTGCCCGCAGCCGGCAGCCGCGACCTCGCGGGAGGCGCATGAGGAGCGACGATCGCGCCGCACCCGACACCGCCGACCGGAGCGCCTGGATCAGGCGTCCGGAGGGCGGTGGCCGGCTCGCCCTGTGGCTCATCCGGACCTTCGCCCTCACTTGCGGACGGGCCCCGGCACGGCTGGTCCTGGCGCCAGTGAGTGCGTACTTCGCGCTTCGTCGGGGTCCCGAGCGGCGCGCCTCGCGCCAGTTTCTGACCCAGGTGAACGGGCGGCCCGCATCACTCCTCGATGTCATCCGGCACATCTTCACCTTTGCCACCGTCACCCTCGATCGGGTGTTTCTGCTCACCGCCGCGTTTCGCGGATTCGACATCCGGGTGCAGGGCGTGGAGGCGGTTCACGCGCTCATGGAGCCCGGGCGCGGCGTGCTGCTGATGGGTGCTCATGTGGGCAGCTTCGATGCCCTGCGGGTGCTCGCGCTCGCGCGACCCGGGCTCAAGGTTCGACCGGTCATCGATCTGGGCCAGAACCCCACGGTGTCGCGCCTCCTGAACGCACTCAACCCGAGCATCGCCAGCAGCATCATCAATGCGCGGCAGGATGGCACCCGCACTGCGCTCGCCATTCACGAGGCCCTCGCCGAGGGTGCTCTGGTGACGCTGCTCGCCGATCGGGTGCGCCCGGGCAATCCGTCGGTGGTGGTGAACTTCCTGGGTCGGCCGGCCGCTTTCCCCACTTCGCCCTGGCTGCTTGCGGCCACGCTCAAGGTGCCGGTGGTGCTGTGCTTTGGCCTCTATCGCGGCGGGCGCCGCTACGACCTGCACTTCGAGGTGTTCGATGAGCAGGTCAGCATTCCGCGCGGCGATCGGGCTGCGGCCACGCAGGCGGTGACGCAACGCTTTGCCGACCGGCTTGGCCACCATGTGCGGCTGGCACCACTCAACTGGTTCAACTTCTATGAGCTCCGGGCCTGACGCAACGCAGGCCGCAGGGCCTGCCGGCACAGCAACCACAGCCGCGACAGCCGGGCCAGGCACACCCGCCGAGTTGACCATCGCCGACCTCATCCCGCACGCCGGATCGATGTGCCTCCTCGAGCGCATCGTGGGCTGGGACGACACGCACGTTCAGCTCGCCACGCAGTCGCATGCGCGTGCCGACAATCCGCTGCGTCACGCAGGACGCCTTTCGGTCGTGATGCTGTGCGAATACGGCGCCCAGGCCACTGCCGTCCACGGCGGGCTTCTGGCTGCACGCACCGGTGGCCGTGCACCCCCCGGCTTTCTCGTATCGCTGCGCGACGTGACGCTGACGGGCGTCGCGCTCGAACAGCTGGCGGGCGAAATCGACGTGCAGGCCACCCGCCTTCACGGCGATGGCAGCGGCTGGCAGTACACCTTTGCCGTCTCGCACCAGGGGCGCCTGCTTGCCAGCGGGCGCACCGCCATCATGCTGCGGCGGGAACCGCCTCGGGATAGCTGAGGAAGGCGCCCTGGGGCGCGGCTTCACGTCCGGCACAGCGCAAGGCGGCCCCGGCCTCGGGCCAGGTCGACGCGAGCGGGTGGCTGGTCTGCGCCCGACCGACAATCTCGGCAGCCAGTGCCTCGAGACGATCGAGCGATTCGCTCATGCGTGCGACAAAACGCTCGTCGTCATCGCGCTGCCCGGCGAGGCCCTCGTTGAGTTCGACAAACCAGGGCAGGCGCGCCTGATCGAGAATGCGCGCCGGGTTGCGGCTACCGCCGGCAGCGGCCCACCCGCGCAGCAGGGCCTGCATCGCCTCGTTGAGCGAGCGCGCCTTCATGAGCACGGCGCCAATGCGACCGAACATCGACAGGTCGGTGAGCCGGTTCTGGAAGAAGATCGGGCACAAGATGCCCCAGTAGTAGGTGTAATCCCACATCACCTTGCAGGCGAGTGCCTCGGGGTGACCGAAGATGCCGTACTGACCTTCGTAGAGGGTGAGCGTACTCTCGTAGAAGGAGCGCAGCAGTCGCGAGTAGGCACGCACGGCCGGTGCCAGTGCCTGCCCGCGCAGATCGCGTGACACGAGCTCCACGATGTAGGTGTTGGTGATGGCGATGAAGTCGCTGCCCGGCGAATAGAACGGGTCGAGAAAGAAACCGGCCTCACCGGTAATGGCCCAGCGGCGTGCGGAGAAAACCTCGCGACAGCCATAGGAAACGTTTCTGAACGCCGCGAAATCGGCCGGACCGACACCGGTATCGAGCAGCGCCTCGGCAAGCCGCGGCTGGTGCCGCTGCAACCATTCGAGCGCACGCTCGAAGGTGTTCATGGTGGCCAGTGGATGGGTCGCGGCATCGGCCACGATGCCCACCGAGTGATAGCCCGAGGCGAGCGGAATGAGCCACACCCAGTAACCATCACCGACCAGATGGTTGGTCGAGCGCCAGCGCTGGCCCGCCACGCAGCGACCCAGCCAGGCCGGGTCGGTCGACCAGGCCTCGACATCGATCCGGAAAGGCGTGCGGAACCACACCGCATTGGCATCGTGTCCGTTGTCTTCGGCCAGACCGAGCTGACGCTTCAAGCGACCGGCGCGACCCGAGGCATCGACCACCCAGCGGGTGCGTACCACACGGTCTTCACCACCCTGCACGTAGCGAACCACGGAGGGTTCGGCATCGCCATCGGCCGAAGGCGACAGATCGACTCCATCGACGACGGCACCGGTCTGCAGATCGATGCCCGCTGCGCGACAACGCTCGGCCAGATGGTTCTCGAAAATGCCACGGTCGATCTGGTAACTGGGCGCACTCAGGAAGCGGCCGACCCCGATCTCCTGCACCGAGTCGAGCGCCGGCCGACCATCGGAACTGAAGAAACGAAAACCGAACTTGCGCACATGCGCGTCGCGCAGATGATCGCGAAGACCGAGCACCTCGCCGAAGTAGTGCGCCCCGATCTCGACCGTCGACTCACCGACCTTGTGGGTAGCCTCAGGAGCCGGCCCCTCGCGCCGCTCGAGCACGCGAATGGCCAGTTGCGGGTGGGCCTGGCGCAGGTGCAGGGCACAGGTGAGGCCGGCAAGGCCGCCACCCATCACGAGCACATCGACGACCGCAGGGGCGCTCGAGACAGCGTCGGGCAGGTCGACTCGAACAACCACCCCAGCGCCGCGATCCCTTTCAACACCATCAGCCATGTGTGGTGACCTCCTCGATGTCAACCTCGAGCACGCAGCCCTGGTTCAGCTGCATCTGCATACGGCCTTCTGCATCCGATGCCAGAAAGGCCAAGAGCGGCAGACACTGGCGCATGCTGTTCGCGGGTAGGGCAGCGAACCAGGCGTGGGGTATCGAGCCCGGGGATACGGAGGCCTCGGGCATCGCCTGCGCGCCGGGCGCGACACGCGCTCTCAGGCAGCGCCCAACGCCGGCTGGGCGCACGCCTGGCCCATCGCCCTTGAGCGGCTCGACCACCAGCGCGCTCGCGATCATGCCGGCACTCGGGCTCACCTCGCCCACCGGGCCCGGCATGGCCGCGTCGTAGGCCACATAGAGCACCGGGGTCTCATCAGCCAGCGCCTGCACGATGGCTTCGAGCAGACCGGCGGCAAAGGTCTCGCTGCCAGCCGTGAGCGCGGTGCTCGGCTTGACGCAACCGGTGCCGATCGTCCAGTAACCGGCGGCCGCGTTGTGCACCGAATTGTGAAAGCGCGTCGGCGAACAAAGGAGCGGGTTCGAGGCGAGCGTGCCGCACAGGTAATCGTTGATGGCGCCATCGCCATGCGTACAGGCAAAGACGCTGGGCAGGCTCACCGGATCGACACCGGCCGCTTCACAGGCCCGGCTGGCCGCCTCGAGCGCAATCGATACCGTATCGGGCGCACGACGTCGCTCGGTGGGCGCGAGCAAGGCGGGCGCCGGCCGCGAACGCGCCACGGCTTCGGGCTCGGCGCGACCCGCCAGCACCGCACAGGCCGTCTGCCAGTCGGGCAGCCGAGGTGCCCAGAATCCGACACCACTCACCCGGACTTCGAGACACGTGCTCATGGCGCCGCCCGATCGGCAAAGACCAGCACGCAGTTGTTGCCGCCAAAGCCGAAGCTCTCGTTCACCGCCACCCGCACCGGCGCGTGCTCGCCGTGCAGACGAACATGCGGTCCGCAGTCGGGGTCGATCGAGCGTGCATTGAGCGTGCCCGGTCGAAAGCCGTGCTTCATCGCGAGCAGGCAGATGACGGCCTCGACGATGCCGGCAGCACCGAGCGTATGACCGGTGAAACCCTTGGTGGAACTGGCGGCAAGAGCGGGAGCGGCGTGGGCGGGAGCGGGGTGGGCGGGAGCGGCGTGGGCGGGCGCGGCGTGGGTCGTTGCAGAGGTCGCAGGGCTCACCGGAAAGACGCGGGCAATGAGCGCCCCTTCCACCTCGTCGTTCTTCTGGCTCCCGGTGCCATGCAGATTGATGTAGTCGACTGCCGCGGGCGCACGTTGCGCGCGCGCCAGTGCATCACGCAGGGCGAGTTCAGCGCCCAACCCTTCCGGGTGCGGCGATGACATGTGATGCGCATCGCTCGATTCGCCATGCCCGATGAGCCACGCATCGCTGTCAGCGACACCCTCGCGCTCGAGGAGTGCAAAGCCGGCCGCCTCACCCAGGCTGATGCCGTTACGGGTCGGATCGAACGGGCGACACGGCTCTTTCGAGACGAGTTCGAGCGAATTGAACCCGAAGAGCACGCTGCCACACAAGGTATCGACCCCGCCCACGATGGCTGCATCGGCAATGCCGAGGCGCAGCAGCCGTTCGGCCTGGGCAAACACCTTGGCACTCGACGAGCAGGCAGTCGACACGGTCACGCAAGGACCGCGCAGGTCGAGCGCACGCGCGAGGAAAACCCCGAGCGAGTGCGGCGTATGCACTTCGGGGCGACACAGATCGTCGGGAAAGTGGCCTTCGGGCGTGAGCCGGGCGTAGGCCTCTTCGGTGGCACCGATGCTCGAGGTGGACGTGCCGATGACCAGCGCGATGCGATCGGCCCCGTAGCGACGACGAGCAGCCTCGACCGCGGCAATGAAGCCATCGGACTCCAGACCGAGCAACGCGAGGCGATTGTTGCGGCAATCCCAGGGAGCGAGGTGCGACGGCAGGCGCACCGCCTCGACATCGGCGACCCGACCGATGAAGGTCTCGAGCGGGTGCTGCGTGAAGTCGTTCGGACGCAGACCCGAGCGCTCGGCCATCAGCGCGCCGATGAGGGCCGCGTTGCCCTGCCCCACCGCCGTGGTGGTGGTGTACGCGGTGACGGCCAGCGGCTTCACGCCGGTCGGTGCGTGTGCACGTAAGTCGCAAGCGATCGGAGCGAGGCAAAGATCTGGCGATTGTCCTCGTCATCGGAGCGCAACTGCACGCCATAACGCTTGGAGATTTCGAGAGCCAGTTCGAGCGCATCGATCGAGTCGAGACCCAGACCCGTCCCGAAGAGCGGCGCCTCGGGTTCGATGGACGCCGGGTCGACACCCTCGAGATTGAGCGATGTGACGATGAGTTCGGCCATCTCGTGTTCTGCAACCGACTGCACTTGACTCATGCTGTAGATCCCCTCGCGGGCGGGCACGGGCCCCCTGCCGCTGCGTTATGCCTGGCTCAGGGGGTATTGTGCCTGCCCCGAGCCTGCTGTCGACGGGTGGCATTATCGGGCTGATCGGGCCCGACCGTACCACCGTCCGTCGGCGGCGCGACAGCGCCGGTTGCGCCGGCCGCCGCAAGGGCAGTCTCAAGCGCCTGGCGCGGCAGCTTGCCCGAGGGCTCACGCGGCAGGGCCGGCACGAGGAGCAGCGGGCGCGGCATGAAGACCGGATCGATCGCATCGACCAGTTGCGCCCGGATACCGGCTGCGGTCAGACCGGGCGCCACCACCAGCGCCGCCACCCGTCGCACCAGGCGCGGCGAGCGCTCGTCGATCGGCGGCTGCAGCAGTGCTGCATCGATGACGCCCGGCACGGCGAGGATCCGGCGGGTGAGATCCGCGAGCGACGCGCGCTTGCCCGCCACGTCGACAAAGTCACTGTGACGTCCGCGCACCTCGAAGCGGCCCTCGGGCAGCGACTCGATGACATCCTGCAGGATCTGCGGCGCGTCGAACCAGGGGGCCTCGACACGCGTCGTGCCGGCCTCGGGCAGAAAGCGCACACCCGGATAGGCGGTCCAGCGCTCATCCTGCGTGATGCGTCGGTAGCCGATGAGACAGGTTTCGGTCGAGCCGAACAGATCGAGGAGTACACCCCCGGTGGCCGCCTCAACCGCGGTAGCCAGGGTGCGATCCATCGGCGCCGTGGCCGAGACGATGAGATCGACCGCGGGCAAGGACCCGCCAGCGCTGACGATGGCGCGCAGATGGGTGGGCGTACTCACGAGAATGCGCGGGTGAGGTACCTCGTCGAGCGCCGCGATCACCGCGGGGGCAAGCAGCGGGCGTGCCGCATGCACGGCGATGCGCGCAAAGAGCGGCAGGAGTACGGTGAGCTCCATGCCGTACATGTGCTGGGGCGGCACGGTAGCAACGATCGACGGCTGTGCATCGCGCAAGGCCGCCGGCAAGGCTGCGCGCAGAACGGCTTCGGACCGGGCAGCAGTCTCGCGCAGCGAACCCCAGGTCTTGCGGTGCGCGGTGGGCTCGCCCGTGCTGCCCGAGGTATGGCCGATGAGCACGCAAGTGTCGCCAGGCAGATCGAGATCGGCGCATGGCGGTGCCCCGCCATCGAGGGGACCCGGTCCCTGATGATCGGAATCCTGGAGACTCGCGTCCCGGGGGTCGGGTACGAAAAAGTCCAGCCCGTGCAACCTCTGCGCCCCGCGGTCGACGCCTGCAGCGGGCGCCCCGAGCGCTGCCATCACCCCGGCATCATCGAGCGCGCGACGAGCGGGGTCTTGCGCAAGCGCTGCCGCCACCACCTCGGGCGCGCGCGCGGACGGCGACACCGTGGTGACCCCGGCGCGCAGGGCGGCCACGAATGCGGTCATGAATTCGGGGCGCCGATCGCACAGATTGAGCAGGCCCGAAGCGCCTGCGAGCGTGCCCGCCAGCGCATCGGCACACGCCTTCAGCGCAGACCAGGTGATGACGCCACCGGTCGCGCGCATGAGCGGGCCATCAGCGGCGGCGTGCACCGGCATGCGTGGAGAGCGGGACGGGTTCATGGGCAGATCGGCCGTTCAATGCGCCTTTGAATCGACAGGCATTATGGGCCGACGGGGCGCGGGTGCAACGACCGGCGGCCTGACATCCCCCGGTCGACCGGCAAGCCAGGCACGCAACGCGGCCGGTTCCGTGTGATCGAGTCGCGCCGCACGCTGGCCCTCGGCCGTCATCAGGACCGTGTGCGGCAACTCGCCCTGCCACTGCGGGTCGATCTGATCGCGCAGCGCCTCGGCACTGTCTTCGGGCGACAGAACCCAATGCTCGGCACGCGCAAGACCCGCTCGGGTGAGCAGGCGCTCGACACGGTCATCCGGCGCCGCCTCGACCTGCACGAACACCACATGCGCCCGACCCACGTCGCGCATGAGGGCCGCCCACCGGGGCAACTCGACGATGCATGGCGCGCAGGTCACACCCCAGGCATGCACGATGAAGGGCTTGCCTCGATGCGCCTTGATGATCTGCGCCATGCTGCTTGCGTCGAAGCGTTGCAGCGTCACGGCCTGCTGGGCACTGACCGACGCGCCGGCAAGGCCCGCGAGCGCAACGACAAGGCTCGCCGCGTGCCGCAGGCATCGTCGGATGATGACGACGAGATACGCCGGCTGCCGTTTGCACCGTGCACCGCTCATGGTCGCTGCTCCGGGTTGCGTGGCTCGACATCGAGAAGCCGGTAACCTTCGCGTCGGGTGAGCCAGGACAGTGCCGCCTGTCCACCGCGGGCGATGAGCAACGGGTGATCGGAATAACCCCGCGTGCGCGCGACCACCTGCGGCTCGCTCCATTGCCGACCGTTGTCAGTGCTGCCCTTCACCTTCACCACGGTTTCACCGTCGACGAGCGCCTTCCAGGCCAGCCACACCCGGTTGCCGATGGCGATCAGTGCCGGTCGTGCGGCGTGCTCGCCCGCCACACCCACCGGCTGAGGCTCGATGAAGCTCACCCGGGCATCGGGCCGCGCTGGTCGATCGACCTCGCCACTGCGTGCGTAGAAGAGCCCCTGCCGGTTGCTGCCGCCAGTGAACCAGGCCACGTGCTCGATGCCCGCAGCATCGATGGCGAGCGCCGGGCCCTGGTGCGGACAGACGCTGGTGACCCAGCGATCATCGGCGATCGGGGTGGGAGTAGCCGTCTGCGCACGGCTCGTGAACGCAACCCGGGCATGGTCACGTACGCTGCCCGGAAAGATCGATCGAAAGACCATCACCGGGAGTGCCTCGGGGGTGTCCTGCGGGGGCAGCGCGAGCGCAATGCGACAGCACTCGCACGACGCGTTCGATGCCATGCGCACCTCGCCAAAATGCGCACCGGCATCGGTCGAGCGGGCCCACGCGAGCGATGCGCCATCGGTAGCCCGGCCATCGCGACGCTGGGCGGCAACGAGCCGCTTGTCGAGCCAGGCAAGGTAAAGCTCGCCCTGAGCACCGGGCAGCATGGCCGGAAAGCGTGCGCTCACCGGATTGGTAACGGGCTCGACCGGCGCAGAAAAGTGTGCCCCGCCATCGGTAGAGCGCGACAGCTGCAACCGCGCATTCCAGGCGCGATCCTTGAAGGTGGCCCACACCACGACGAGCGTGCCATCGGGCGTCGCGACGATCTGGGCACGGGCATCGGGCCCGCTATCCATCATCGCATCGGGGGCGGCGAGCGGCTGCGCCGCCGAGAAGTGCTGACCCCCATCGTCGCTGACTGCCACCGACACGACACCGGCAGCGATCCAGGCGAGCCAGAGTCTGCCATCGGGGGCGAACGCCGGCGTGGCCGAGCGGGCACAGCGGAGCGCCGGCTCGGTACAGGCTTCGGTGGCTGCCGCAGGCGCCGGGGAGGTCGTGCGCGCAAGACCTGACCCCACAGGAGGTTGTGACCCCGCCGGGTGTTGTGCGAGCGCCGGGGTGGCGCAGAGACCGACGAGCATCGACCAGCCAGCCAACCCCCTGATGAAAACCGCGTGCATGGAATGCCTCATGGAAAGCGCCAGCGCACGCCCACGTTGCCCATGCGTGGCATGCCCAGGGTCTGGGACGCAGCGCTGGTCGTGGCGTTGTCGGCGTAGTGCGTGTTGAAGAGATTGACCACCGAAGCGTAGAGATCGAGGTCGCGCTGCAGCGCGTACGCAGCGCTCAGGCTGGTGACCGCAAAACCGGGTTGAGGCAGGGTGCGGTTCACATCGAGGTACATGCCGCTCGAGTAGCGCACCTGCGCATGGGTCTTCCAGCGCGAGTCGGGGTTCCAGCCGATGCCGAGCGTGCCCACATGCGGTGGCACCGCACCCAATTGCACCGCCATGGGGTCACCGGTTGTGGTGCGCGTGTAGGTGGTATCGGTATGGGTGTAGCTTGCGTCGATGATCACTGCGGCAGAGGCCTGATAGCGCGCGATGAGCTCCAGACCCTGCGAGCGGGCGTCCTGGCCGTTGGTGTAGAAGTTCACTGTCGCGGGGCAGTTGCCGGGCAGCGCATTGCCGCACAGGGCCGCCACCCCGGGCGGCGGCGTGCCGGTGACCTTGTAGGTGGCGATCAGGTCGTGAATCTGCTGGGTGAAGGCAGTACCCGAGAGGGTGAAGGCACGACGCTGCCAGTCGAAGCCGAGCTCGCTGCCGAGGAGGGTCTCGGGTGACAGCGCCGGATTGGCGATGGTGATGGAGGTCGTCGACGAGTAGGTGCGATAGAGGTTGTTCAGACCGGGGGCACGAAACGCGCGGTAGGTGGCGGCTCGCAGCGCGGTGTCATCGGTGAGCTCCCAGCGCAGCGCGAACGAGGGGTTCACGCTCGATCGGTGCGTGGCATCGAGCGAGCCACCCTGCTGCGCACCGGCCACGCCCCCCACGTACTTCACCATCGTCGACACGCCGTCGGTGTTCGACCAGGTGTCGTAGCGCAGGTTGAGCGTCGCCTGCACGGGATCGAAAGGGCGCAGCTTCAGCTGGGTGAAAACGCCGGTCATCGCCTGAGTGCCCTGCCCGACACTGGCGCGACTGATGAGGGCCGAATTCACATCGGTACTGGTGGGCGTGGCGTAGGTCTGAGCCACATCCTCGCCCGAGACGCGACGATAGTCGAGGCCTGCCTGAACCCCCTCGACGAGGCCTGTCACTCGACGCGAGAACTGGGCCGAGCCACCGGTTTCGCGATACGTGTTCCAGTCGTGCGAATTGGCGTACTGCACGATGGTGGGTGTGAGCGTCGTCGTGTTGCAGGTGGCGTTGCCCTGCAGGTAGCAACCAGCCCCGTTGAACTTGTCGAAGGCCACGAGCTGGCGCCACAGGCGCATATCGGCCGTGTCGCGCGCACTGAGCCTGACTGTGAGCCCGCCCGCAACATCAGGGCTGCGCTGCTGGTTCTTGCCGTAGGCGTAGCCGCCGACATCCTGGTTGATGTCGTGATAACCCATGCGAAGAAACGCATCGATCCACGACAGCGGACGAGCGCTCGCGTCGACCTGCACGTTCCTTTCATCCGCGCGTGTGGCCGCCTTGCCCGGCAATGCGCCCAGGAACCGGGCAGGCGTGGTCTGGTAACCGTCGGTATGGGCAACGCTCCCTGACAAGCGCAGACCGAAAGCCTCCGAGCCGCTGAGGTTCTTCACCATCGCCAGCCGATCGGTATTCATGTCGCCACGGCTCAGGTCGATTTCGCCACCGGTACCGGCGGGCTTTCTCGAGAGGATGTTGATGACCCCGGAAACCGCCCGATTGCCCCAGAGGGCCGAGCTGCCCCCGCGAATCACCTCGACCCGCTCGACCATGGCGAGGGGCACCTTGTTCCACTGCACCGTGCCGTAGAAGGGGTCGTGAATCGGGATGCCATCGAGCAGCACCAGCACCTTGTCGTTCGACAGGCCACGCATGCGGGCGTGGTTGCCGGTGGGGTCAGTCACGAGATAGGGCGCACCGGTCATGTTCATGCCGGGCACATCGCGCAGCAGCTGGTCGAGGGTACGGGCGGGTGAGCGCTCGATCTGGTCACGAGTGATGACGGTGGTCGAGAGCGCCATGTCCTCGAGACGGGTGTCGGCACGACTCGCGGTGACGATCACCGGGCTGAGGGCGGTATCAGGGCCCGACGCGGCGAGGACACCCGATGGCATGTCGCCACCACGCACTGCATCGCCACCCGATGCGGGTTCGACCGCACCCACGAGCGCCGGGAAGACGAGCCACAGCAGGAGCGCGCCTCGCACGAATCGCCCTGAACGGAGACGCACCGACGGGCAGCACCCGGGCGGGATGCACCCTGGCGGGATGCAGATTGAAGGAATGCACCCCGGCGTAATGCGCCTTGACCGGACGCGCCACGGTCGGGCACGGCAAGACAGGAAAGGCACCATCGAAGGAAATTCTCGTCGGCAGTGATCGCCCGGACACGAGAGCTCGATGCGCTGCCCGGCACGCGACGGGCCCGGACATCACACGGTGTCCCGCAAGGCGCGGGGCAGACGAACGAGGCCGGGCACGGCGGGCGGGCGACATCGATTCGACGCGCCGCAGGCAGATCAGGATTCGGGCTGATGGTGCGGCATCGAGAGCCTCGATGCGGCGCCGTCACGCTGCAACAGCTGACCTACCAGACCGCGAGAAAAGGGGGTGCGCGCGGCGGGGCGCTGGCAAAGGCCACCCACCGCTTGAAAGCCACGACCGGCTCTGCCACCTGCAGCAGTCGGTAGCCGGGCAGGGCCGCCGGCTCGAACACGCTGGCAGGCCGGTCCATGGCGAGATCGGGGGCCACCGAACAGCAGCAGGGGCAATGCGCCGCCATCGGAACGGGTGAGGCCGGCTGGCGGTCATCCACGCCCGATGCAGGGGCCGGCTGAACGCCCGCAGCCGTGCACAGCGCGCTCATCGGCGCATCGCTCAGGCGCGCAGCCGTCATCGCAAAGGCGTCTGCCACGGGCAGAGCCACTTGCACGAAGGCCAGAAGGAGCACCAGACGGCCGATTCGACGAAGAGGGGCAAATCGCATGGGGCGCTAGTCTAGCACCCTAGAAGGTGAACCGCATCCCGGCATGCAAGGCGCGGGGTGCTCCGAGGGCCCGAAACTGCTCGGCCGTGCCATCGCCCAGGTTGTTGGCGGCAAGGAGGCCCGCCGTGGCGTACGTGCGGTTGAAAAGATTGCTGACCCCGCCAAAGAACGCCATCGAAGGCGAGAGCGCGTGACGCAGGTCGAGCCCGGCCGTGGCAAAGCCCGGCACCTGGCCGTGGGCATCGCGGTTGTTCTCGTCACCGCGCGCGTACTGTGGACCCTGCGCCATGAGACTCACGCCGATGCGGGTTGCGGGCTGCGGGGAGTAGCCCAGGCGCAGCTTCGCCGAGAGCGCGGCGATGCCCGGAATGCGATCGCCCGGCAGGGCCATCACGCCGGCACAGCCGGCACCGGTGCCATGGGCCGCGATGCACTCGCTGTTGGCCGCGTTGGCAATGGTGAAGGTCGTGAGATAGCGCGCATCGACCCAGCTGCCGGCGATCAGGTAGTCCAAGCGCCCGGCACGCCCCTGCAGGCTCGCTTCAAGCCCCTGGCGCCGCGTCTGACCGACGTTGGCAAAGTAGCCCTGCACCGCGTTGGTCTGGTTGAAGAGGATGTCATCGTTGAGCGTGCTGCGAAAGGCCGCCAGACGCCACCGGGCGGCGCTGCCACCCCCGCGTGCGCCAGCTTCGAAGGTGCGTGATACCACCGCACGCAGCGCCGGGTCGGCACCGAACGCGTTCGGAATGCCGGTGCAGGGGGCGTTGGGGTCGGCACAGGCAAGTTCGATGGCCGAGGGGGTGCGAAAGCCCTCAGAGTAACTGGCGTAGGTGGTGAGCCCCTCGAGCGGCCGCCAGGCCAGACCCAGCGCCGGGCTCACGCGCTGGTAGCGATGTTCGCCGCCGACATCGGCAAGCGTGTTGGCGCCGGGTGCCGCGGCGACGGTAGCGCTGCTCGTGCACAGGGCGTCGGGATCACTGCACGAGGTACCGGCCAGTTGCACGCTGGCCTGATCGAGGCGCGCCGAGGCCGTGACACTGACCGTGGGCGAGGGGTCGAGGGTGGTGGTGCCATACAGGGCAGCGCGGCGCGTGTTGGCGCTGAGGCCTGCCTGACTGACATAGTCAGCCACACCCACGGTGGCATGGCTCGGGTCGACGATCGCCGCCTGCCCGCGGTTGGAAAATGTGGTGCGACCGGCCTCGACATTGACCCCGAGGGCCACGACCTGGCGCTCGCGCTCGAGCGGGCCATCGCCTGACCACTGCAGATTGCCCCCGAGCGTGTCCTGCCGCACATGGGCGAGGAGATTGGCCGCCGGGCAGGTGGCGGTACCGACGCAGGTGGGGTCGTTGGTAGCCGGGTTGCTGCCATCGGCCAGCGGCTGCGCAAGATTGCTGTTGAGGATGTCTCGCACGATGTGGCGCCAGGCGATGTTGCCGGTGAGCGCATGACGATCGTCAAGGTCGAGGGTGCCGCGCAGGTTGACCGTGAAGGCTTCGGTGGTGGTGCTGTCGGGGTGCGTGTAGCCGGCAGCCGCATGCGCCATCATCGACAGGGGCACCATCTGGTTGCCGAAGAGACGGTTGCTGGCGTAGTTGACCGAGAGTTCGGCCTCGGCCGGGCCGTCGCGATAACCGAGCTTGCCAAGGAGCTGACGCAGCCGGCTCGGGTTGTAACGCGCCCAGCCGTTGTCGTCATGACTGCTCACCGCCAGGTACGCACCCCAGCGATCATCATGACCGGCCAGATCGGCATCGAGATCGAATCGGCCGAAGGAACCGGTGGTGGCTGCGATCGATCCGCCGCTGCGGCCAAAGGCCGAGCGGGTGGCGAGGACGACGGCACCCCCGAGGGTATTGAGCCCGTACATCGGGTTGGAGCCGGGCACGAGGGTGACGCTCTCGAGCGCGATGCGCGGAATGAGATCCCAGGCCACCACGTCGCCCAGGGACTCGTTGAGGCGAACGCCATCCATGAAGACCGACACGCCTTGCGGCGTACCAAGCACCGGCGATGCCGTGAAGCCCCGATAGGCAAGGTCGGCCTGATACGTATTGCCCTGCGTGTCGTTGAGGGTGACCGAGCCGATCGACTGATCGAGCAGGCTGGCCAGACCCCGGGCATCGACACCGAGCGCATCGCCGCGCAGCACCTGCGCATTGCCCGCGTAGCGCGGCAGCGTGAGGCCGGTGCCACCGACCGGCGTGGTGCCGATGACGGTGACCGTGGGAAGGGCTGCGTCAGCCTGTGCGGCATCCGTCTGCGCTGCGGCCTCGGGCGCAGGGAAGGCCAGTGCGATGACGGTAGCCGCGAGGGCCAGGCGGAGCGGGGGCAACATGGGGCAGACAGCGGTTGGCAGGCAGCGCGGCAGATGCGGGTGCAGATCGCCCGACAGCCGACTGGCTCACTCTAGCGCGCAGCGCCCGCCGGGGTGCCCCGCGGGTTCCCGATGCAGGTCGGGAAAGTTTCCCGGTCGCCTGGCGGTTGCCGGGACTTGACGATCAGGCACCTGCGCGATCAGGCACCTGCACTGTCACGCCCATGACCCGTAGCCGCAGGCGGCGCGAACTGCAAAGGCCCTGCAATGCGGTTCCACGCGTTGATGGCAGCGATGGCCGCCGTCAGGAAGGCAATTTCCGATTCGGTGAAGGCCGTCTGCACCTCGTCATAGAGCGCATCGGTGACGGGCTCGCGCGCCATCAAGGTCAGCGCCTCGGTCCAGGCGAGCGCGGCACGCTCACGCGCCGAGAAGACGCCCGCTTCACGCCAGGTGGCCACGAGGTCAATCTTCGCCTGTGCCACACCCAGTCTGCGCGCCATGTTCAGGTGGAACTGAAGACAGAACGCGCACCCGTTCAACTGGGATGCGCGCACCTTCAGCAACTCGGTGAGCGGTTTCTCGAGCCCTGAGTCGTCGATCGCCTTGCCCAGCAGGGCCATCGCGGCAGCGACACCGGGCGCTGTCTGTTCAAACGAGGGCCAGTCGCTTCGTCGCTCCATTGAAGGGGTCACGCCACACTCCCGATGATCGTCAGCAGACCTCGAACAGGTCGCTGCGAACTCTAACGCAGCACAGACGGCTCACAGGGTCGCGCTGTCATCTGGCCTGCAGCCGCCGCTGCACGAAGCCGCCTTGCTGCCAGGCCGACTGTCCAGGAAGCCGCCCAAAAGCGGATGTACGGTGGATGTACGGCGACCTCGCAGACGCTTACAATGTACACGTACATCCAACGCATTTCTCTTTCTCGAGGGGCCCCGATGGTCAGCACCCGGCTGTTCAGGAATGGCAACTCCCAGGCAGTCCGCATCCCGGCGGAACTGGCCTACACCGCCTGGGACATCGATCTGGTCATCGAGCGCCGTGGCGACGAGTTGCGCATCCGCCCCGCGCAGCGGCGCCTGGGCGATGTTCTGGGCACCTTGTCCGAGTTCTCGGCAGACTTCATGAGCGAAGGGCGCTCGCTCGACACGGATGACGAACGCGAGGCCCTGTGAAGCCCAAGTACATGCTGGACACGAACATCTGCATCTACCTGATGAAGCACCAGCCTGCGCACGTGCGATCACGCTTTGCGCAGTGCTTCGTGGGCGACGTCGTCATATCGGCCATTACCCTGGCTGAGCTCGAGTTCGGAGTCGCCTGCTCCGGTGAGGCGCGGGCACGCAATCAGGCCGCACTCGACCGTCTGCGGCAAGACATCCTCGTGGCGCCCTTCGACGCCGATGCCGCGCGTGCCTACGGTCCCCTGCGGGCCGCCGACCGCGAGCGCAACAAGGGCGCGCTCGACAAGCTCATTGGGTCCCATGCTCTGTCCCTCGGGGCAACATTGGTGACCCACAACGAGGCCGACTTCAAGGACTTTGAAGGGCTGTCGATCGAGAACTGGGTCGACAACCCCTTGCCCGAATGAATGAGACGCTCCCTCAACCTGCCGGACCCACCATGACCCCACTCATCGCATTCATCCGAGCATGGCTCCCCGCCCCAACCGTGCGCCGGCTGGCCGCACTGGCATTGATGCTGCTCGGCGTACTGGGAGGCCTCGGCACGGCCCAGGCCGCCCCCTGCCTCATCGTGACGCTCACCGGAACACAGAGCGGCCCGGCCGCGGTCAACGGACTGGCCGGTGCCGGCACCCTGATCCGCTACGGCGACGAGAGCAACGGCTGCTCGGCGCTGAAATTGCAGTTCGACGCCGGACGCGGCACCACGCAACGGCTGTCGCAACTGGGCATCACGCCGGTGCAACTCGATGCTGTCTTTCTGACCCACATGCACTCGGATCACACCGAGGGGCTCGTCGACCTGATGCTGCTGCGCTGGATGTACTGGTCAAAGGCCGACGACATCGATCTGGTGTGCGGCGTCGATGCACCGCCTGAGCGCGGCCACAGCCTGAGCTGCACGCAACTCGCCCGCCACATGGGCGATACCTTCATCGCCTCGGGCGAAATCGCCGAGCGTTACGCCGATGACACGAGTCGCCGCAAGGGCGGGCCGGCCGATCTCATCCGGCTCAAGACCTTTGCCCCCGCGCGGACGGGTGAAACCGTGTGGTCCAGGGGCGATGTCCGGGTAAGTGCCGTGCGCTCGACCCACACCGCCGACCATGTGTCGTATCGCATCGACACCCCCGCGGGCAGCGTGGTCGTCGGCGGTGATGCCGGCAATGACACGCTGCGTCCGCCCAGAGCCAGTTCAACCTCGGCCCAGGTCGAGAAACTCGCCGAAGGCGCACAGGTGATCGTGCATTCGACCATGCATCCGGTGATGGCACCCGGCGGCGGCAGCGGCATGCCCGATGCGGTGTACTACCGGCAGAGCCTCGCTGCCGATCTGGGCGCCATGGCGAAGCGCACCGGGGCACAGGTGCTCATGCTGACCCACCTGGCCCCCTCGCTGGGTTCGACCCGTCACGGGCCCTTCAGCGTGCCGGGCGGACCTCTCACGGTGGCCGACTACCAGCGCGCCGTCGCACCCAGCGGGTTTGCGGGCGAAGTGATCGTGGGCGAGGATCTGGTCAGCGTGAAGCTGCCGCGGCCCGGGCGGTAAGCACAGGCCAGGTGTGTCGCTGGAAGCGGGGCGCATGGGTCGTGCCCGCAGCCCCGCTCCGGTCGCCGCCCGCTCAACCCCGCTTCAACGGGCGCACCGCGGCATCGCGTGCGGCACAGAGCGCCCTTTGCTGATCGACGACCCAGGCGAGGTCGGGGTTGTCTTCCTGATCGAGTTCGCGAAGGGCAGCCTCGAAGTGACCCTGCTGGCGAAGGATCTCGCACCGGTTGAGGCGCCATTCAGGATCGCCCTCCATCGAAGCAAGCAGCGCCTCGAGATTGCGTGCGCGATCGGCGAGGCAGGCCGCATCGGGTACCGGCCGTACCGGCACGCGCCCGTCCTCATCAGGCCGCGACGCGTCATTGGCATACCACCAGGCCACGGTGCGCAGGTGGCGCTGACGCTCGGCATCCATCGAGGCACCGGTGGCTTCGATCGTTCGAAAGATGTCGGCGTCGGTGGCCTCCTCGACTTCGGACAACGCATTGACCGCAGCGCGCGTCATCGTGTGCCGATCGATCTCATGCTCGGTGCGCCACACATCATCGAGCCAGTAAACGTGCACACAGGTGCTGCAGCGAACCACCCACGGGGGCCGGGGCATCATCGGCCGCACGACCTTGCAGTCGGACCAGAAGACGGTACCGCCGCTGTTGCCCGAGAGCAGCGTGGGCACGCGGGCGCGGGCGCCGCAAGCGGGGCATGGAATGATTGAAGCGCGGCCGGGCATCATGGGCAGACTCTCCGGGAGGGGAAACGCAGAGCATGGCAGGCGAGTGGCTCATGGCGTGAGCGCGCGACACGACCCGAACGATGCGGTGACGGTGTAGCCTCGCTGCGCGACCGTCTCGCTGCTTGTATGCTTGCACAACGATCAAGAACATCGGGAGACTGCACGGTGTACACGGGAGATATCCGCGACTGGCCCAGGCGAGTCGTGTTCGGACGCGGCAAGACCGACGAACTGGGGGCGCTGGTGGGCGCGTTGGGCGGTCAGCGCGCCCTCGTAATCTGCGGGCGCACCGTCGCGGGCGGACCGATGCTCGAGCGGGTACGCGCCGCACTTGGCGAACGTCATGCGGGCGTTTTCGACCAGCTGCGCTCCCATACCCCGTTTGCCGATGTGAAGGCAGCCCATGAAGCCGCCCAGGCAGCCGGGGCCGATACGATCGTTTCGGTCGGTGGCGGCAGCGCGATCGACGCCGGCAAGGGCGTGGTGCTCTTCTCCGCTACCGGTGGCGACTTTGCGCCCTACGCCATCGACTGGGCGAGCAAGGGCATGGCACGCAAGGCGATGGCACGGCCATCGATCCGGCATGTGGCGGTGCCCACCACGGCCGGCTCGGCGAGCGACGTGATGCCCACTGCCGGAATTCGCGACCCCGAACTGCCTCGCAAGATGCTCTTCTGGGACGAGGCCCTGGTCTGCGACGCGACGATCCTCGACCCCGAGATGGCCATCCACGCCGACGCCCGGCTGACGGCAGCGACTGGCATGACTGCGGTGGCACGCGCCATCGAGACCCTGTATTCGAAGCACCGCCATCCGATCTCGACCGGGCTTGCCCTGCACGCGGCACGCCTGATGCGCCGGGCGTTGCCCCGGAGCGTACGCACACCCGATGATCTGGATGCGCGCGCCGACTGTCAGATGGCCTGCCTCATGTCGGGCACGGCTTCGATCAACGCGATGGTCTCCATCGTTCACGCGATCGGTCATGGCGTGGGCGGACGCTTTGGCCTGCAGCACGGCATCTCGCACGCCATCCTGCTGGGGCCGGCCCTGCGGCGCATGCTGCCGGCCATCGGCGAGGACCGCCGCTACGTGCTCGAGGCACTGGGCTGCGCGCCCGAGGGCTCGGTCGACGATGCGGCCGACGCTCTGATCAGCCTGGTGGCCGAACTGCCCTTGCCTCAGCGCCTGCGCGATGTCGGGGTGCAGGCTGCCGACCTGCCCGGCCTGGCCGCGGGCACGATGAACGACTACATGATGGCCAACCTGCCAGCGCCGATGACCGTGGCCGATGTTCAGTCGCTGCTGCAGGAGGCCTGGTGAGCACGACCGGCCCGATCGCCCGCGCGCTGGCCCATCGGGCCGCCGCGCTCACGTTCAAGGATCTGCCAGCGGGCTCGCGCGAGACGGTACGCCTTCGTGTCATCGACAGCGTCGGATTGGCGATCACCGGTGCGTGCACTGACGCCGGGCGTGCCATCCGTGCCCAGGTACAGACCGCCGGCGGTGCTGCCCAGGCGACCCTGCTGGGCGACACCCTGCGCTACCCGGCCGCTCAGGTGGCCATGGCCCACGGCGTGATGGCCCATTGCCGCGACTTCGATGACACCTTCATCGACTCGGTCGTCCACCCGGGCAGCGTGCTCGTGCCCACCGCATTGGCCATGGGGGAAGCCACGGGGGCCGATGACGAGGCGTTCATCACGGCCCTGGTGGCCGGCTACGAGGTGGCTGCCCGCATCGGTGCCGTGGCGGGTCGGCGCTTTCATGCCCACCAGCTCCATGCCACTGGCGTGGTCGGACCGATGGCTGCGGCCGTGACGGCGGGGCGCCTGCTCGGACTCGATGGTGAGCGCATGACCAGCGCCATGGGTCTGGCCGCCAGCATGTCCGGTGGCCTGATGGCCTTCGTGGTCGATGGCGGCTGGTCCAAATGGCTGCACGCGGGCTGGGCGGCGCATGGCGGCATCGTGGCGGCCGAACTGGCGGCGCGCGGCTTTCGCGGCCCGGCTCATGTGCTCGACGGCGGGCATGACCTGTACAGCGCGCTGCTCGCGGGCGATACGGTCGAGCGGGCCACGATCCTCGAAGACTTCGGGAGCCGATGGGTCGGCGCCGACTGCGCCTTCAAGTACTACCCCTGTGCTCATGTGATCCAGCCCTATATCGACGCCGTGCTCGATCTGGCTCGCGAGCATCACCTGGGCTCTGATGACGTCGAGCGTGTCACCTGCGCCATTGCGCCGTGGGCAGCCGCGATCGTGGCCGAACCGCGCGAGGCCAAGCTGCGCTTCGAGTCCGAGCTCGAAGCCATCGCCAGCCTGCCCTATCAGCTCGCCGTGGCGCTGATCGAAGGCACGGTCGGTCTCGAGGCCCTGAGTGCACAGGCGCGGGCACGAACGGACTATCACGCCCTTGCCCTGCGCATCGAGCACCGCAATGACCCCACGCTCGGGCGCGGCTTCGATGGCGAAGTCGAACTGATCACCCGCACCGGTCAGATTCATCGGCGCCGGGCCGGCGCTGCCGGTACCGATCGGGACAAGCTCGTCAGCAAGTTCATCCGGCTGGTCGAACCCGTGCACGGGCCCGATAGGGCTCGCGCCTCTGCCGAGCGACTGCTGGCGACCGATGGCTGGCGCGAGGCCCTGCGCATCCTGGCCACCCCCTTGCCTGTCACCCCCTTGCCTGCTACTTCAGTGCCGGGCGCCCCATCGCCGGTCACCCCATCGGCGGCCACCACGAGTCCGACATCATGACGATCACGCCTGCCCGTGCCGTACTGGGTTTCACGCTGGCGCTGGCGCTGACCCCGGCAGGGGCACAGCCGGCACCCGACTGGCCGGTACGTCCACTGCGCATCATCGTGGTGGCCGCTGCCGGCGGCTTGCCGGACATTGCCGCACGCAACGTGGCAGCCGGGCTGCAGCGTTTGCTGCCCCAGCCGGTGGTGGTCGAGAATCGTGCGGGAGGCGCGGGCAACATCGCCGCCGAGGCTGTCGCCAGGGCCCTGCCCGATGGACACACACTGCTGTCGACGGGCACCAATCAGGCGGTCAATCCGGTGCTGATACCCAATCCCGGCTTCGACTATGAGCGTGACCTCACGCCGGTTGCGCTGATCGGCGAGTCGAACATGATGCTGCTGAGCTCACCCCGATTTCCGGCCCGCAATGTCCGGGAACTGATCGCGCTCGCACGCCAGAAACCGGGGGGCGTCTCGATGGCCGTCAGCGTGCTCGGCTCGCCGAATCATGTCGGCGCCGAACTGCTCGCGACGATGGCCGGGATCGATCTGAACTTCGTGCCCTACAAGGGCTCGGGGGCCACCTTTCCCGACCTGATGGCCGGCAATGTCGATCTGGCCATCGCGGCCGTGCCGGGTGCACTGGGCATGGTGAAGGCGGGCAAGCTGCGCGCGCTGGCCGTAACGCGCCTTCGACGCGCCCCACAGTTCCCCGACCTGCCCACGGTCGATGAGTCGGGACTGCCCGATTACGAGATCAACAGCTGGGTCATGCTGATGGTCACCGGAGGCACACCCGCCCCGATCGTCGAGCGGCTGGGTGTGGAGGTACGCAAGGCGCTCGCCCTGCCCGAGGTGAAGTCGGCGCTCGATCTTCAGGGCATGGAGTCCTCGCAGATGACCCCGACCCAGACCGGCGAATACCTTGCGTCCGAGATGCGCAAGTGGGCCCCGGTGCTGAAGACCGCGAAGATGAAGTGAGTGCGACGAGCCCTCGCGAACACCCCACCGAAGACGTTTTTCGAATTCGCCCATGAAAACCACATTTCGAGATCTCCTGCAGTGTGACGGCCCGCTGGTATTGCCGGGGGCGCATGACGCACTGTCGGCACGACTGATCCAGCAGGCAGGCTTCCCTGGCTACTTCATCGGTGGCTTTCCACTCGTGGGGGCGCGCTACGGCGTGCCCGATGTCGGACTGAAGGGGCTGGGCGAGATCTCGGCCGGGGTGCGTGACATCATGGCCGCCTGCGACCTGCCGGTCTTCGTCGACATCGACGACGGCTACGGTGATGTGAAAAACGCAGTGCACACCATGCACACCTATGAACGCATGGGTGTTGCGGCGATGCAGATCGAGGATCAGCGCTGGCCCAAGCGCTGCGGCCACATGGCCGGCAAGCAGGTGGTGGCTCCCGAGCAGATGGAAGCCAAGATCCGGGCCATGGTTGCCGAGCGGATCAACCCGGACACGTTCCTGTGGGCGCGCACGGATGCGCGCGGTCCGCTCGGGCTGGACGAGGCGCTGCGAAGGGCCGAGCGCTATCTGCGCGCCGGAGCCGACGGTCTGTTTGTCGAGGCACCACGCTCGCTCGAGGAACTGGAACGAGTGGGCAAGGCCTTCGATGTCGTGCAGGCAGCCAACCCGCTCGAAGGCGGACTCACCCCCATCCTGCCGCCCGAGGAATTGCACCGGCTCGGATTCAAGGTCGTGATCTATGGCATCAACCTCGTCCTGCATGTCACGCGAACGATGCAGACCTTTCTCGATGACCTGAAGGCGCGCCGCTTCGCGCTGCAGGGCAAGGGCGCCTCGTTCAAGGAGTACCTGACCGCCGTCGGCTTCGATGACTGGGCCTTGATCGACGAGCAATTCGGTGAGGCCGGCATCCGGCCCTCATCAGCCGGCTCAGGGGACTGAGCGCGCCTCGCGGTGCCACTCGTACCCTGACGAGCCTGACCCTGGAGCCTCTCCCCATGCCCCATGCCCCGATCGCATCACCCGCCGACTGGCGCGGCCCTTCCCTGGTGGAAGAGGGCGGCGACTGGACACGTCCTTTCACCGCCGAAGAGATCGCCGAGATCGACGCAGCGCTGGCGAGCGCGAAGGCGCGCGGCCTGTCGATGGCCGACATCACGCGCGAGACATTCCCGCTGCCGCGCTTCGAGCGACTGGTGTCGCAGGTGCACCGGGTGCTCGAGGAAGGGCCCGGCATCATGCTGATGCGCGGCCTGCCCACCGAGCGCTGGGGTGCACGCGACTCGCGCATCGTCTACTGGGGACTGGGCAAGTACCTGGGCACGGCGCTTTCACAAAGCCCCGAAGGCGACATCCTGGGCGACGTGCGCGATCTGGGCGTAGACCTGTCAGGGCCGAAGGGGCGCGGGTACAAGACCAACGCCGAACTCGAATATCACACCGATTCATGCGACGTGGTCGCCCTCATCGTCATTCACACCGCCAGGCTCGGTGGCCGCTCGATGATCGCCAGCTCCATGGCCCTCCACAACGAGATTGCCCGTACCCGGCCCGATCTGCTCGAGGTCCTGTACCAGCCCTTCGTCTGGAGCACGCAAAGCCAGCAGGGCGCAGGCGAGCCGTCCTGGTACGAGCAACCGATCTTCACGCAGCATGAAGGACGCTTCGCCTGCCGCTATATCCGGACCCACATCTACTCCGCCCAGCGCTATCCCGAAGTACCCCGGCTGAGCGCCGCGCAGATCGAGGCGATGAAACTCATCGATACGCTGGCCGATGACCCCGCGTTTCACTTCTCGATGATGTTCGAACCGGGCGACGTGCAGATCCTCAACAATCACGTCACGCTGCATGCGCGCACCGAATACGAGGACTGGCCCGAGCAGGAACGCAAGCGCCATCTGCTGCGCATGTGGCTCTCGGTGCCCAACAGCCGGGCACTCTCGCCCGCGCTGTCGCACATCTACCGCGACCGCCGCGCCGGCGCGGTGCGTGGCGGCAACCCCTCGCGCAACGGGCAGATCGTGTACGAGACCACCGAAGCCTAATCGGCCCGTATTCCCGCCTCTCGAACGACCGTGGCCCACTTCGCGATCTCCTCGCGGATGAGGACGCCAAACGCCTCGGGCGAAGCGCTCGGGGTAGCCTCGGCACCATCCGCGGCAAAGCGCGCACGCACCGCGGGCTCGCGCAGCACGCGCACCACGCCAGCGTGCAGCCGGGCGATGATGTCGGGCGGCGTGCCCGCAGGGGCGACCAGCCCGTACCACTGCACGGCCTCGAAGCCCGGCAGGCCACCCTCGGCAATGGTGGGGATGTCGGGGGCTGCCTCGGCACGACGGGCACTGGTGACACCCAGCGCCCGCAAGCGGTTGGTCCGCACATGCGGCAGCACCACGAGCATGTTCCCGATCATCAGGGGAATGCGCCCCCCGACGGTGTCGGTGAGGGCAGGTCCGATGCCCTTGTAGGGCACATGCACCATGCGCAGACCGGCGGTGCCGAGAAAGAGCTCCATCGCCAGATGCTGGTTGGCGCCGATGCCGGCGGTGCCGAACTGCAGTTCGCCCGGGCGTGCACGCGCGTACTCGATGAGTTCGGCAAGACTCTTCACTGGCAGCGATGGATGCGCCACCAGCACGTTGGGCAGGGTGACGGTCTGCGAGATGGGCGCGAAATCGCGCACCAGGTCGTAGGGCACCTGCTTCATCAAGGACATGTTGCTCGCGTGCGAGGCGATGAGTGCGAGCAGGGTGTAACCATCGGGTGGTGCATGGGCAACGATGTCGGCGCCGATGTTGCCACTCGCACCACCCCGGTTGTCAGCCACGATGGGTTGCCCGAGGATCTCGGCCAGCCGCGCGGCAATGATGCGCGAGGAGGTGTCGGTGCCCCCGCCCGGCACCGAGGGAATCACCAGCCGTATCGGTCGATCGGGCCAGGCGGCGCGTGCGGCCGAGGAGAGGGCGCACAGGGTCGCGAGGGCCAGCACCACGGCCAGCGCCACGCGGTGCGCGCGCGCGCCGACCCGGCTGCACCTCAGGCCGCGGGCAGCGGTGCGAGCGACGACGCCAGACGCCTTGAGTTCGACCGACGCACGCCCGACCGACGCACGCCCGATCGACACACTCTCGACCGACGCACGCTCGACCGACCGCCGGCGGCCCACGAGCGCGCTACCGACCGGGCCAGCGCGGCAGGGCACGACAACGCTCGAGCCATGCCATCACGCCAGGCCAGGACTCGAGCGGAATGTTGGCCTCGGGTGCCGTCTCGGCATAGGCAAAGCAGGCGATGTCGGCGATGGTGGGCCGATCGAAGCACAGCCAGTCGTGATCCTTCAGTCGGGCCTCGAGCGCATCGAGGCCGATGCGGCCAAAGGCCGATGCACGCGCCGCGTCGCCGAGCGTCCAGCGGTCGTGCAACACGCCGCGGCGGGCATATTGCAGGCCGCATTGCAGTTCGGTGGCCGACAGTGCAAGCCACTGCGTGACTTCGGCCAGACCGGCCGCATCGCCCGGACACCACGCGTCGCTACCCTGCTTTCGCGCGATGTAGACGAGGCACGCCGCGGAGTCCCAGAGCCTCACCGCACCATCGACCAGCGCGGGCACCTCGCCACGCGGGCTGATGCGCCGGTAGGCCTCGCTCTTGTGCTCGCCCTGTTCGAGGTTGACCAGAATCTCCTCGTAGGGCACCTCGAGCATTGCGCAGAGCACGCGCAGCTTGTGCGAATTGCCTGAAATCGAACCGGTATAGAGCTTCATCATGATTGGGTGATCCCTTGTGCCCTCTGCATCCATCGAACCGGCAACATCGCGCAGTCCTCGTCGCCCCGGCCTTCGGCCGAGGCAGCATCGAAAAGTTCGAGTGCCCGCTGTGCCAACGGTATCTCGATACCCATGGCCCTTGCTTCTTCGACCATGGTGCTCATGTCCTTGCGCACCGAATCGACGTTGAAATTCACGGGCGTGATGTCCGTGCCCTCGAGCGCATCGGCGATCGAACCGAGCCGATGGGCAAGACCAGGCGGCGCACCCGACGCGTACGAGAAGACATCGACCAGCCGATGCGCATCGAGACCGAGCGGCGCGCACAAGGCCATCGCCTCGCCAAACGATTGCCAGCACACCTGCATCATCAGATTCATGGCGAGCTTCATGCGCGCGCCCGCACCCACATCGCCCAGGTGCTCGATGCGCCGGGTCAACTGCACGAGGAGCGGACGTACACGCTCGAGGTCAGCCGGGGCGCCGCCGACGAGCGCGAGGAGACGACCCTCGCGAGCCGGTGTCACGGTGCCACCCACCGGACAATCGAGATAGGCCGCACCCCCGGCACGCGCGCGCGCCGCGAGCGCAAGGTGGGTGTCGGGGCGCACCGTGCTCATCTCGAGAAAGATGCGACCTTCGAGCGGTCCGTGCAGCAGGCCATCGGGGCCGGCGTACACCGCCTCGACGGCGGCACGGTGGGTGAGGAGCGTCATCACCACATCGCTCGCTGCGGTGAGCGCGGCGGGGGTGTCGACTACCCGTGCACCCATCGACTGCAGCGACTCGGTCTTGCCGGGCGAGCGGTTCCACACCGTCACCTCGTGGCCGTGACCGAGCACGCGCTCCGCGATGGCCGCACCCATGCGACCGATACCTGCCATGCCCACCCTCATCGACTGCCTCCTACCGATACCCTGTTGATCAACGACCCAGGCGACCTCATGCACGCACACCCGTTACTCGGGCTTCACGCCAGCCAGGCGAATGAGTTCGGCCATGTCGCGCAGATACGTGCCCAGATAGCGGGTGAACTCGGCCCCGGTGCCACCCACCGGCGCATAGCCCCCTTGAACGAAGAAGTCGCGCGCCTTCTCATCACGCAGCGCTCGCTCGATCGCAGTCTGAATCGTGCCCGAAAGTGCGGCCGGCAGGCCTGCCGGGGCGAAGAAGCCATGCCAGGCCGCCTCATAGGCAAATCCGGGCACGCCCGCCTCGCTCACCGTGGGCACGTCGGGCGCACCGGGCCAGCGCCGCGTGCTGGTGTAGGCCAGCGCCCGCAGCCGGTTCGATGCGAGCAGGGGCAACACCGTCGTGGGTGCAGCAAAGGCCACCTGAATCTCGTTGGCGATGAGTCCGGTGGTCATCGGAGCGAGGCCCTTGTAGGGCACATGCACGAGACGGGCACCAGTGCGTGCGTTGATGAGTTCACCCAGCAGGTGCTGGCTGTTGCCGATGCCTCCCGAGCCGTAATGGATGGTCTGCCCGTCGCGGCGCGAGAGTGCCACCAGTTCGGCGAGCGTGTGTGCCGGCACTGACGGGTGCACCAGCACCATGTAGCCCGGCATGGTGGCCGCGAGTGTCACCGGGGTGAAGTCGCGCAGCACATCGAAGGGTGCACGCGCGAGCAGCACCTGATTGTTGGCAAACGAGTTGGAGGTATAGAGCAGCGTGTACCCGTCGGGCGGCGCGCGTCCGAGCAGTTCACCGGCGATGATGCCGTTGGCACCGGCCCGGTTGTCGATGAGCACCCGAGCCCCGAGCTCGCGCTCGAGGGGCTCGGCCAGAACGCGCATGTTGGCGTCCATCGAGCCCCCCGGCGGTTGCGGTACCAGCACGCGGATGGGGCGGCTCGGGAACCCATCGGGGCCTGCGGCCTGCGCCGCGAGGGGCAGGGCAGGGGCGAGGGACAGGGTGAGGGACAGGAGGGGCGAGGCGAGGCGTGCAGCGACACACCGGCTGAAAACCGCAACCCCGTTCATCGCGTCCCGGGCCTCGCCTGGCGGCGCCACACGCTACCAGCCCCGCGGCTCGTCGCGAAGGATGCCGATGCGTTCCAGTTCGGCAGCGAGCCTGGCTTCATCGGCAGCCTGAGCGACCGGTACCGGCTGGCGCACCGGGCCGCAGTCACGTCCGAGCAGACGCAGCGCACTCTTCAACCCTGCCACACCGGGGGCACGAACGGCCTGGCGCACCGCCGCCATGCGCTCCTGCGCGGCACGCGCGTCGAAGTACTTTTCGGCAACACACAGATCATGGAGGGTACGCGCCAGACGCGGTGCCACACCGGCCAGCTCGCTCACCACAGCACGGCCGCCCACGGCGCCCGAGGACACCATGTAATCGGTGCCCGAGATCATGCCGAACGGACGCTTCAAGCCCTGGGCCATGCGCAGCAGGTCGATCATGTACTGCCAGTCGAGGCTCGAATCGACCACGCCGGCAAAGTTGGGCAGCCGGTCGGCCAGCTTGCAGGCGATATCGAGGCTCACACCCTTGTTGCCCATGTCGCCCGGACAATTCCAGGCGAGGTAGGGAATGCTGACCGCAGCGCCGATGGTGGCGAGATGCTCGAGCACCATCGGCTGGGGCGGTGACCAGTAGTAGGGAACGGTGGCAATGATGGCCGCAACGCCGAGCGATTCGGCATGACGGGCCCGATCGGCGGCAATCACGGTGCCCGAGTCGCTCGTGTGCGCGAGCACCGGCACCCGGGTGCCGACCTGGCGCATCACGAAGGCGAGTACCTCGCGCTGCTCGATGTCACTCAGGCTCACCGACTCGGCGACATGCATCGGCACGGCCAGCGCATCGGCACCGTGGGCGAGGTGAAAGGCAATCACGCGCTCGAAGGTGGCGTAATCGATGGAGCGGTCGGCCGCAAAGGGCACGACCGGCGAATGAATCAATCCGTAGGAAGTCGTCATGGGGTGTCTCCGGCCGTGCGCTTACCAGCCGTGAGGCTCGGTGGCGAGAATGCCGAGCACTTCGAGCTGCTCGGCGATGTGGGCACGCCGCTCGGGCGTGGCCGTGGGCAGCGGCGGACGGGTGGGGCCGACCGGGCGCCCCATCGTGACCATGCCGCCCTTGAGCGATGAGGGGTACTGATCGCGAAAGAGCGACCACAGCACCGAGAGCTTGTACTGGCACTCGCGTGCGGTCTTCCAGTCGCCCGCCACGCAGGCCTCGAAAAGTCGGGTGCACAGGTTCGGCGCGATGGCACCAGCTGACGAATACGATCCGACACAACCGAGCGGCACCGAGGGAAGCAGGAACTCCACGCCGGCAATCATCGCGAAGTCGGGCTTCATCGCGTGCGCCGCGCGTGCGATCTCGACGAAGCGCTCGCTGTCGAAGCTCGCCTCCTTCATGCCGACCAGGTTGGGCAGGCGCTCGATCAGACGCTGGATGAGTTCGCCATCGAAGGCAACGCCTTCAAGGTAGCTGGGCGAGTTGTAGGCGATGAGCGGGATGCCCACGCCCGTGCCCACGCGCACGAAGTAGTCGTAGAGCGACTCGAAGGTGGGCTTCCAGAAGTAGGGCGTGATGGCGAGAATCGCGTCAGCATGAATCGCTTCGGCGTGGCGCGCGAGATCCATCGAATCTTCAACCGAGAGCGCGCTCACATGGATCGATACCGGTACCCGTCCGGCGGTGACCTTCACGGCCACCTCGGCAAAGCGCTTTCGCTCGGCGATCGTGAGGTTCAGCGATTCCGACTTGTGGTGGGGCCAGGCAATGGCCGTCGCACCGGTGCGGATGTGGAAGTCGACCAGCTTCTCGAAAGTGGCCAGATCGGGGCTGAAATCGTCCTTCAATGGCGTGACCGTACTCTGCATCACGCCGCGCAACACGAGCGACATTGTGTCTCCCCCTGGAGGAACCTGAAATTTTTTTGCTCATCATTGGACCCGATCGCGAATGCGAGCGTCAAGCACGAGACCGAGACTCGGGGCTGTGGGGTCCGGCACGCAGCGAGCGGCGGCCGCGCGCGATCGGGCTCAGTCGTGCGGACCCCAGGCGCGGATCACCGCCGGACGCGCCTCGATGGCATCGTGCCAGCGACGCAGATTCGGGTAATCGGCCAGACCGATGTCGCGAACACCGTGCAGGTGGACATCGGGATACATCGAGATATCGGCCACCGTGTAGTCACCAGCCATGTACTCATGATCGGCCAGATGGCGGTCGAGTGTGCCCAGCATGTCGCGCAGCACCTCGGTGTAGTGCGCAATGGCTGCGGGGTTCTTCTCGGGCGAACGAATCGCGAAGAAGCCGAACTGCTGGGCGAGCGTGGTGAAGGTGGCCGAGCCGTAGAAGAGCCACTGATCGACCTCGAGTCGTCGGCGGGCATCGAGCGGGTAGAGTCCGTTGCCTGCGCGCTCGCCCAGGTACTTCAGGATGGCTCCCGACTCGAAGATCGTGACGCGCTGGCCGCCCGGCCCCGCAGCATCGACCAGCGCCGGGATCTTGTGGCCGGGGCTGATGCGCAGGAACTCGGGCGCAAACTGCTCGCGCGCCCGGATGTTGACCGGCCTGATCGTGTAAGGCAGGCCCGACTCTTCGGCCGCCTGGCGTGCCTTGTAGCCGTTGTCGGTGGTCCAGAAGTACAGATCGATCATCGTGCGTCCTCGGGCGATTGGCGGGTGGGGTCAGGTCAGAACCAGCTCACCGCATGATACTGGGCGGCGCTAGGGTAAGGATCGATCCCCATCCGGAGCTGCTCGTGCCCTCACCATCTGCTGCTGTCTTGTCGGCCCCACCCCAGGCAACTCGTGAGAGCTGGCTACTCGAAGCTACCGCACGACTTGCTGCATCGATTTTCGCGCCCTCGGGCTACACCGTGCCACCGATCCAGGTGTCGGTGGGCTACGCGAGCACGGGATTACGCAGCAGTGCCATCGGGCAGTGCTGGTCGCGCGCCAGCGCCGAAGACGGACTCAACCATGTCTTCATCTCGCCATCGCTCGACAGCGCCTACGCCGTGATCGACACGCTTGCGCATGAACTCGTGCATGCAGTCGATGATTGCCAGCACAAGCATGGCAAGGAATTCAAGAAGATCGCGCTCGCCATCGGCATGCAGGGACCGATGCGAGGTGCCAGTGCCGGGCCCGCGCTCAAAAAGCGGCTGGAGGCCCTGCTCGATCAACTGCCGCCGTATCCACATGGCCGGATCAAGTCAAGCGCGAAGCCTCGGGTGCGGGCTGCGCCTCCGCGAGCGCGGTGCAGCGAGTGTGGCTATCGGGTGAGCGTGCCCAAACGCTTTCTACATCTGGGCCCGCCGATGTGCCCTGTGCACCAATCGGCGATGGAGCCGCTGGGTGATTGGGAGGTGGGGTCAGGTCTTGCCCAGGCAATACCTGACCCCACCTCGGTGACCCCACCTCCGCTCGTCCAAGGGTCGTCCTCGGGATGAGTCGATAATTCGAGCTGACGACCCGGCCACCGCTGTGCGGCCCTCCCATCGCATCCATTCACCTTGCCCTCCGATGAACCGTTCAGCCCGACACCGCGGATCCCGATCAGGCAAGGAAAGACCAGCCTCTGGCCAGGACTTTGCCGGCAACAAGGCCGCCCTGCCCTCAAAGCCCTGTGCCGCCTGCGGTCGCCCGATGAGCTGGCGACATCGCTGGGCGCGGGTCTGGGATGAGGTGAAGTACTGCTCGGATGCCTGCCGGCGGACGCGCAGTACGGCCGTTTCGCCCGGAAAACCTGAACCCGAGGCCAGTGGGGGTGCGCGTGGCTGAAGCGCTATCGCCGGATGCACCGCTCCAAGCCCCCGGCCCGACGGATGCAGCCCTGGTGTGGTTCAAGCGCGATCTGCGCCTACGTGACCACGCGCCGCTCGCGGAGGCGGCGCGGTTCGGACGCGCCCTGGCGCTCGTGGTCATCGAACCGGAATGGCTCGCAAGCCCCGAGTGCGACCCACGTCATGTGGCGTTTCTGCTCGAATGCGTGGCGAGGCTACGCGAGGATCTGGCAGCGCGCGGGCTGACCCTCATCATCCGTACGGGCGACATGATCGAGGTGCTGGAGCGACTCCGGCAGCGGTTCGCATTTACGCATCTCCTCAGTCACGAAGAGACAGGACCGGGTTGGAGTTACACCCGCGACCGCGCCGTGAAGCGGTGGTGCCGTCAGGAAGGGGTGCGGTGGAGCGAGTGGACCCAGACCGGCGTGGTGCGGCGCCTGAGTGAGCGCTCGGGCTGGGCAGCGCGCTGGGCCGCCCGGATGAATGCGCCTGAGGCGGCTGCGGTGACCCGGTTCAATACAGCCGGCGGCAGTGCTCCGGGGTCGGGGCCAGCGTTGGCGCTGCCCGACCTCCCGACACTGACCGACCTCGGACTGCCACCACCAGCCATCACACTACCCCCCGCGGGCGAGCGCGCCGCATGGTCAACGCTCGAGAGCTTTCTCGATGGCCGCGGGCGTGATTACCGCAAGGCCATGTCAAGCCCGCTCAGCGCAGCCGAGGGCTGCAGCCGGCTGAGCGAGCACCTGGCCTTTGGCACCCTATCGATGCGATGCGTGCATCAGGCGACCGAGGCACGCATCGCAAGCACGACCGATCGCGCCCTTGCGTGGGCACTGCGCGGATTTGCCAGCCGCCTGCGCTGGCACTGCCACTTCATGCAGAAACTGGAAGACGCCCCTGATCTGGAATGGCGCAACCTCGCCCACTCCGCCGATGGCCTGCGCGCGGGTGACGGCGTGAACACCGACCCGATCGACGAGGCGCGCCTCGCTGCGTGGTGCGAAGGTCGCACGGGCTACCCGATGGTCGATGCCTGCATGCGCCAGTTGCGCGCCACCGGATGGATCAACTTCCGGATGCGCGCCATGCTGACGAGCTTTGCCGCCTACCACCTGTGGTTGCACTGGCGCGAGCCCGGGGTCTTTCTCGCCCGCCAGTTTCTCGATTTCGAGCCCGGGATTCACTGGAGCCAGATGCAGATGCAATCGGGCACCACCGGCATCAACACCTTTCGAATCTATTCGCCAGCCAAGCAGGCACTCGACCAGGACCCGCAAGGCATCTACATCGCGCGCTGGGTGCCCGAATTGGGTTCGGCGGCCTACCCCAGCCCGATCGTCGAGGAGCGAGAGGCACTGGCCGCAGCGCGAACACGGCTCTATGCCATGCGACGCTCGGGCGATGCGCGTTCGGAAGCCGCTGCAATCCAGAAAAAGCACGGTTCACGCAAGCGCGCTCGGTCTGCGTCACCCCGCAAGAGGCCGGCATCGGCCAAGCCGGCAAAGGATCAGGGGGACCTGTTCGGAGGTTGAAGGGCTGGGGTCAGGGGTGGGGTCAGAACGGGTGAGCTCAGGTCTTGCCTTTTGCGCCTTCGTGCGGCAAAAGGCAAGACCTGACCCGACGCACTCGAGGAACACTGACATGTCCACTGCCAGCCGCCTCATCGGCCTGTGTGAAAGGCGACTCGGTCGACGCGAAGCCCTGTCACGCATCGCGCTCACCATCGCAGGCGGCAGCCTCTCCGGTGCAGCGGTCGGCAACAGCGATGCGCTCGCCGCGCTTTATCCGGCCGCCCGTGCCGAAGGGCAACTGGTGCTCTACGGCGGCGGACCAGCGGCCAACTATGAGCCGCTCGCTCGCGAGTTCGAACGGCAATACCCAGGCATCGCCGTCACGATCCGCGGGGGCTTCAGCAATGTGCTCAACCAGCAGATCGAGTCGCAGCTGAGCGCTGGACGACTCGCAGTAGATCTGGCGATCTTCCAGACCGTTCAGGACTTCATCGGGTGGAAACGACGCGGCTTGCTGGCAGCCTGGCAACCGGCGGGCATCGAGGCGGTGCATCCGGTCTTTCGTGATGTGGATGGCGCCTGGCTGGCGCTCTATGCGAGCACCCTGTCCTATGCGTACAACACGCGCCTTGTGGCCCCGGCCGATATCCCGCGCTCGAGTCTTGACTTCCTGCACCCACGCTTCCGGGGACAGGTGATTGCAGCCTATCCGCAGGACGACGATGCCACGCTCTACCTCTTCGAGACGCTGGTGGCCCGTCATGGCTGGGTCTGGATGGAGCGCTTCATGCAGAACGAACCGGTGTTCGTACAAGGGCATCTGGGCGTTGCCCGGGCCATTGCGGCCGGCACGAGCCTCGTCACCTTCGATGCCACCGTGTCGACGGTAGGTTCGCTCAAGGCAGCGGGTCAGCCGATCGACTTTGCCTTTCCGGTCGATGAACCGATGCCGGTCTTCACGGTGAGTGCCGGCATCTTTCGCGATGCGCCGCATCCGGCCGCAGCACGGCTGTATCTCAGCTGGCTCCTGCAACCTGCCCAGCAGGCTCGCTCGCCCCTCTTTTCGACCCGGAACGATGTGCCTTCACCAGCGGGGCTCGCACCCCTGTTGTCGTATCGGATTGCCAACGACTACGTGGGCTTCGTGTCCGACGAAGTGCGCCTGCGCGAACTGCGGGCGCGCTACGAACGATTGATCGGGCCGGTGCGCAATGCCGGGGGCGTGCGATAAGTCAGGGTGACAGGGCCGGGACGTCGGGGCCACGAGGCTTGCTGGCTCAGCCCCCAAGGGGGTGGCAGACGTAGTGGCCGTAGTTATTTGAGCGAGCGTGGCACCGGCCCTTTGGAGGGCGCGGAGCTGCTCGGCAGCCTCCAGGTTCTTTACCATGGCCGCCACGGCGGCCAGCCGCCGATCTTTTGCCATCTCCATGGCCGCCCCAAGAACCATGCGGCCGGCGGAGATCTCGATCGGGAGGCCTATCGGAATCGGAAAGTACGGCGTCGGACACAAGCCATCGGGTTTCTTGTCCGTTCGCGCTTCCGCGACGGGTGCGCACAGCACGCCGAGCGCAAGCACAGCGCCGAGGAGGGGCCGCATGAAATGGATACGCAGCCAGGAAGAGCGTGTCATAGGCATGGTGTGAACCTCGGAAGATCAGAATGCAGCCGGAGGGTTTCGTCAGGATCCACCGACAGCGTCATTGGATGACGATGACAGCCGTGCGGCCCAGCCGAATGCGTCGGGGCGACCGCGAGGCGTCGGGTGAATGCCGTCGAGAGGTGTGTCACTGAGCAGCGCTCGCCGATCAACGGCCAGGTGACCCGGTGGATGGAGAGCAGGTGTACATGTTGCGTGGCCCCTCCTGCGTCAGGAAGGCGAAGAGGCCACCACCGCTGTCGACCGCCACCGTGCGCCCGCTGTAGTGGAAAGGGCAAGCGTCAGGCCCGTCGTGATGGCGGCGACAAGGCGGCCGAGGTGTTTCATTCGTCTGTCTCCGCCAATAGATTGCGATCTGTTAAGCATGGGCAATCTGTAGCGGAGTGGTCAACCCGACCTGACGGATGGCAGCCCGGTCACTCAGGGGGGTGGGCTGCGCGCACCGCCTTCCGCCGCGCGAGCCGGTTTGCCTGCACACAGCGCCAGGTTGGTACGGGCTGCCCTCACCACGGGAAGCCAACGATCGGCATCGGATGGCGGCAGGTTGTGGCGGATCTGGCTGTCACTGTCCTGGATATCCTCTTGCAGAGGTTCGAGCACGCGCTGGCAAGCCAGGCGATCGCCCAGACGGTAATGCGTCACCGCCAGATCGTTGCGGATCCAGCCGGTCTCCAGCCAGTCCAGGGTGGCCGCGCAGCCTCGAAGGCCTTGCGATCGTAGTGCCGCTTGAACTCGGCACGTGTGCGCTGAATCGCTGTCGGCGTGCAGGCAGCCGGGGTCACCCGATAAAGGCCTTCGAACCCCGCACGCGCGCCGCAGAACTGGCGACAGGTCGGGGACCCCCCATCGGGAATCCACACCTCATCGGCAATCGACACCTCGATGCCACGGGCCTCGACCTTGAAGCCGACGCGACAACTGGTCCCGGGCTCGTAGCCTTGCAGCACCGCCTGCCCGCCGCGGATGTCGCCCTCCAGGGCGCAGCTGTGACCGTTCGGTCCGTTCGCCTGGAGGTCAAACGCAAGTGCGCCCGATGAGCGCGCGGTGAGACGCAACCTGCCCCAGCCGCCTTCGGTGACGTATTCGCCCGGGCTCAGGGTTGGCGCGGCGGCGGTGGCGATGTCAGTGGCGGCGATGGCGGGCGACCACGGGGTGACCAGGGCCGACATCGTCATCAGGCAGGCAGTGGACAGGAGCGCCACCCGCGAAGAGAAGGCCGGCAATGTCCGGGGTCGCTTGCGCCTCGGCATCAGGTCTTCGTCCATGGGGGGCTTTGACGAGCGGTTCACGCGAGCGGTGGATCGTACACCCCGAGCAAGCCAGCGGCCGTCGCAGGGCGACCCACGACCCACGACCCACAACCCGCAAGCCGCAAGCCGCAAGCCGCAGCGGGCCTCGCCTCCTGCCGCAGCATACAATTGTCCATGCACCCTTCTGCCCAATCGTTCGAGATCCTGCCCCTGCCGCAGCCCCTGCAAGCCACGCTGCAGCAACTGGGCTACCTGGCGATGACGCCGATTCAGGCTGCCAGCCTTCCGGTGGCGCTCACCGGCCGTGACCTCATTGCCCAGGCCCGAACAGGCAGCGGCAAGACCGTGGCCTTCACGCTGCCGCTGCTTGCCAAGCTGAACCCACGCCGCGTCGCCGTCCAGGCGCTGGTGCTGTGTCCCACGCGCGAACTGGCCGGCCAGGTCACGCAGGAGATCCGGCGCCTGGCGCGCGCGGAAGACAACGTGAGGACACTCACGCTGTGTGGCGGCAGCCCCATCCGCCACCAGCTCGCCAGCCTGGTGCACGGCGCGCACATCGTGGTGGGCACACCGGGGCGTATCCTCGACCACCTGGGGCGCGGCACGCTGGTGCTCGACGCGCTGACCACGCTGGTGCTGGACGAGGCCGATCGCATGCTGGACATGGGCTTCGCCGAGGACATCGCGCAGGTGGTCGAACGCTGCCCGAAGGCGCGCCAGACGCTGCTCTTCTCAGCCACCTACCCCGAGGGCGTGGCCAAGCTCGCCGCCCGCTTCCTGCGCGACCCGCACGAGGTGAAGCTGGCCGAGCGTCACGCCGCAGGCCAGATCCGCCAGCGCTTCTACGAGGTGACCGAGCGCGAGCGCCTGCACGCCACCGGGCTGCTGCTGCAGCATTTCAGGCCGGTCAGCACGCTGGCGTTCTGCAACACCAAGCAGCAGTGCCGCGACCTGATGGCGGTGCTGCAGACGCAGGGCATCATGGCGCTGGAACTGCACGGCGACCTGGAGCAACGCGAGCGCGACCAGGTGCTGGTGCAGTTCGCCAACGGCAGCTGCAGCGTGCTGGTGGCGACCGACGTGGCCGCACGCGGGCTCGACATCGCGCAGCTCGAGGCGGTGATCAACGTCGACATCAGCCCTGACCCCACCGTGCACACGCACCGCGTGGGTCGCACCGGCCGCGCCAATGAAGACGGCTGGGCCTTCAGCCTCGCCAGCACGAAGGAGATGGGAGCCGTGGGGCGCATCGACGAGATGCAGGGCACGCCCAGCGCCTGGCACCCGCTGTCGGAGCTGACGGTGCCAGCCGGCGCCGAGCCGCTGCGCCCGCCGATGGTGACGCTGCTGATCCTTGGCGGTCGCAAGGAGAAGATCCGCCCCGGCGACGTGCTGGGCGCGCTCACCAAGGACCTGGGGCTGCCCGGGGCGCAGATCGGCAAGATCGTCGTCAACGACTTCGTCACCTTCGTGGCGGTGGCGCGCGGCGTGGCCGACGAGGCCCTGCGCGGCCTGAACGCGGGCAAGGTGAAGGGCCGCTCGGTGAAGGCGCGGCGGCTCTGAGCGCCTTCGCCGCACTGGGCCTGTCGCCCGGCCTGCTGCGCGCGGCCGCCGCGCTGGGCTGGACCGGGCCCACACCCATCCAGGCCGCGGCCCTACCGCCCGCGCTGGCCGGACGCGACGTGCTGGCCACTGCGGCCACCGGGTCGGGCAAGACGGGGGCGTATGCCTTCGCAGCGCTGCATCGCATCGAGGACATCGCGCGCCCCAGCCCGCGGCGCCCGCGCGTGCTGGTGCTGGTGCCCACGCGCGAGCTGGCGGCGCAAGTGGGTGAAGTCATGAGCGAGGTGAAACGATTTCTCGACGGGCCGACGAAGCTGGTGGTGCTCTACGGTGGCGTCTCCATCAACCCGCAGCTGATGGCGCTGCGTGGCGGTGCCGATGTGGTCGTCGCCACGCCGGGGCGGTTGCTGGATGTGGCGAACAAGAACGCACTGAACCTGTCGGGCCTGCACACGCTGGTGCTGGATGAGGCCGACCGCCTGCTCGAGGGCCGCTTCGCCGACGAACTGGCGCGCGTGCTGACGCTGCTGCCGGCGCAGCGCCAGAACCTGCTGTTCTCGGCCACTTTTCCGCCCGCGGTGGAAGCCCTCGCGCAGCGGCTGCTGGACGACCCGGTGCGGGTGGACGTGGGCCAACAGGCCACGGCCCTGGCGACGATTGCCGAGCGCGCCATCGTGGTCGACGCGGCACGGCGCACTCCGCTGCTGGTCCGGCTCATCGCGCAGGAAGGCTGGCCGCGCGTCCTGGTCTTCGTTGCCACGCGCCATGCCTGCGACCACGTGGCCGACAAGCTGCGCCGGGCCGGGCTGGCGGCGGCGGCCTTTCACAGCGACGCCAGCCAAGGGGCGCGCACGCAGGTCCTGGCCGACTTCAAGGCCGGCCGGCTGCGCGTGCTGGTAGCCACCGACCTGGGCGCCCGCGGCATCGACATCGCCCAGATGCCAGTCGTCGTCAACCACGACCTGCCACGCGCCACGGTGGACTACGTGCACCGCATCGGCCGCACGGCACGCGCCGGCGCGGCGGGGCTGGCGGTGAGCTTCGTCAGCGCAGCCACGGAAGCCCATTTCCGTCTGATCGAGAAGCGTCTGGGCCGACGCGTGCCGCGCAAGCAGGTGCCAGGCTTCGAACCGACGCAGATCGCCGCGCACAGCGCCTTGAACTGATCGATGAGCGAGGCAAACAGCGGCCTCGGCACGTGCTCGAGTACTTCGAGGGCCGCCTCGAACCGACCCTGCTGTCGGAAGATCTCGCAGCGCATGAAGACATCGCTCGGATCATCCTTCATCAAGGGCAGACTCTCCGGAAGAGGGCAGAAGAAGACGAAAGTGGTAGCTTCGGCCATGCCTGGCTCACAGGATGAGACTCTGCCAATGTCAGGGATCGGTCAGACCGCGATCAGGGCCTCCTTGCTGGTCCCCCGGGTCACCGACCGTCACACGGTGTCGGGCTCCCGCATCCAATCGGGGATATCCCGCTGCTCGTGGAGCACACGCCAGACGTCGATGTGGTCTGGACGCTCGACATAGAACATGAGGTACGGGTAGCGCGTCAGCGGCCATGCGCGCAGGCTGGGCAGATGGAGTTCGTGGGCGTAGCGTGGAGAACCTGTGGACGGGTGGCGACCGATGTGGGTGTAGGCCTTCTCCAGCGCATCGATGAAGCCGAACGCGACAGCTTCGCCCGCCTCACTCAGGTAGTGGGCGACAGCCTCGTCAACGTCCCGGTTGGCCTGCTCACGCGGGATGACTGCCTTGGCCTTCAAGCCCTGGCGGCGGGCGTGGCGGCCTTGCGCACCCGGTCGCGCAGGCCATCGAAGTAGGTGGCATCGGCGGAGGCCGCCGGCGCCGAGGCTGCTCCGGCCAACAGCAGGTTGCGCAGGTGCAGGCGGTCTTGATCCTTGCGGATCAACTCGCGCACGTACTCGCTGCTCGTGCCATAGCCACGCTGACTGACCTGTTCGTCAACGAAGGACTTCAGGGTGTCGGGGAGAGAGATGTTCATCGTACCCATGGCTCAAGCGTAGGTTCTTTGGCAAGATTTGGCAAGATCGGGGTTCCAGCCGAGCCTCGCGACCTTGATCAGCACGTAGTATGGAGTCCTCCCGGGGAAGGAGATCGGACGTGAAGACTCGGTTTACGCACGCGCTGCACGTCCGCTCGACCCACGAGCCGAGTCTGGTGGGGGGAGGTATTTGCACCCCAAAACAAGACCCACCCCA
>CANGMI010000004.1 GCA_947455195.1 Pseudomonadota bacterium
GGGTTGCATTGGCGGTCGCCCCCGAGGAGACGAGAAGCACTTCGCCTGCGCCACCGTTGGCCAGATCACTCACGCTCTCAGTGCCCGATGTGACCTGGAAGGTGTCGACCCCGGCACCACCGATCAGGATATCGCTGGCATGGCCGCCGATGAGGATGTCGGCCAGGGCAGACCCTGTGAGGGTGACAGCGTTTGCACCGCCCGTGTTGTTGAGGGTAAAGCCATGATCACCCGCGACGCTGGTGGTGGCAGCGGCTATGTTGGCGTTGAATCCATTGGCCATGATGGTGGCGGTACCGAGGTTCTCGCTGGCTGAGTTTGCGGTCCAGGCTCCGCCGAGGATAGCGGCGACCGATGCGCTGGCTGCAATGGTGACCACTTCATCGGTACCGCCGCTGCCCAGATCCGTGATCGTGTCGGTGCCTGTCACGGTGAAGGTGTCGATGCCCGCGCCGCCGGTAAGGGTGTTGAAGCCGAGGCCGCCGATGAGGGTGTCAGCCCCGCTGCCACCGATCAGGCTATCGCTCAGCGATGACCCAGTCAGGGTTACTGCGGTTGCGTTGCCCGCATTGTTCAGTGTGAAGCCATGATCACCGGTGACGCTTGTGGTGGCAGCGGCTACGTTGGCGTTGAAGCCATTGGCCATGACGATGGCGGTGCCCAGGTTCTCGGTGCCTGGCGTTGCGGTCCACGCGCCTGCGAGAGTGGCGGTGACAGAGCCCGAACTTTTAACCGTCAGCACCTCACCGACCCCATCGTTACCGAGATCGTTGATCGTGTCGGTGCCGGTCACGATGAACGTGTCGCTGCCAGCACCGCCAGTCATGGTGTTTGTGCCTAGCCCCCCACTCAACGTATTTGCCGAGGCATTGCCGAGCACGGTGTCTGCGCCGCTTCCTCCTGTGGCGTTCTCGATGATTGCGCCCAAAGCGATGGAGACGTTCCCTATTCCACCCCCAATATTGGAAAGGGCGCCCTGGTTCAAATCAATGTTCTGCGCCTGGCTGAATCCGGAGCAGTCGAGGCTGTCAGTGCCACCGCCATCCCAGATGCAGAGCGCTGGAATTACGCCAGCCGTAAACGTGTATGTCGCTCCTTCGCTACTGCTGAAACCGTACGTGGTGTTGGCGGCGCGAGTCGTAAAGTTGGTGCCGTATATTTGTTGCAGTTCGTAAATGTCGAAGAGTAGGAGGGTATACGGGTGAAGTGTGGTCTGACCGATGTACGCACCAGTCTCCGAGTTACTGAAGTAGCTCATGACAGTATACTGATCAGAATCCTGCTGAAATTGCGCGTCCGCAATGTAGGTTGGTCTGACCCCCGGACTTGCGTTGTAGTCCCCGGGGTGCGAAAGTCCAAGCGCATGCCCTAGCTCGTGGATGATCGTCTGGTAGCTATAAGATCCCAGCGGCAGCGAGTTTGGCTGAACGCCGTTTGCGGTATTCAGCCAGAGATCGCCTGCTTGCGCCGAAGCAATTGTCAATCCGGGGAACCACGCGAATGCGCCGGCGCCGTCATTTGGGTCGGAGTAATTTCCGATGAGGATCGTTGCGTTATCCGTGTAGCCGCCTGGATTGACATCCGTAAATTGTATTCCGCATACATCAGAGTACATTTTGAGGATTGATCTGACTGCTGTCATTTCGGCGGCGGTGCACTGCGTGAATGTTCCGATGTTGGAGGAACTCGTGTATGTCGCTGCCGTTTGCCTGAATCCGAATGTGACTGTCGCGCCGGTTCCGCGGAGCGCAGTCCACTGGCTATACGAATCCAACGCGCCAGCGCCCATCGGGATGTCGAACGAGGGCCTCGTTCCAAGAGTGGCTGAGATGCCATATTGGCCAATGGAGGAATAGCCTTGAGACTCGACATCCAGATAATAGAAGCCTGATTGCGAGGCGGTGTAAGTTATCATGGCGCCTAGGTGCGGACCGCTATCGCCATCCCCAACTAATATTGCGCCACTTGCATCGTGCAGCGACATCCATGGATCTTTTATGCCGTTTGTTCCAGTTCCAATCGCCGAGAATGAATATGTTTGCCCTTGGATAAGGTAAGTGCAATACCAGTCGCAATCGTTGCTAGCTGCAATGTTTCCCTGGCCAGTGGACCCAACCGGTAGGAAATACGGTGTCAAAGTGGACGCCGGTGCATCAGCGGTTTCGACTGTCCATGGCCCTGCAGCAGGCAGCGGCGCGATCCCGCTGTATCCAACCGCGGCATTCTGAATGCCGGCTGCCGATCCGCCACCAAGGTCGACTGGCACCGCGTCCGTTGCGCCGCTGGCGGGGCTGTCAGACCTTGTATATCCGACCGGCAGTAGCCCCGTCGGTGCCGGCGCGTCGATTCGATCGGTGATGAAGGGGTCGTCATGCCGCTCGCTGCGTTTGCTCGTGTTCGGGGCGTGCCCTGCCATCGGTTCACTACGGATTCCGAGCGCTTCAGGCTCTGCCGCCGTCTTGCTGCTATCTTCCTCGCTATCGATGGGCTGCTTCGTTCCGCTCGCCTCCACGCGCCCGAGATCGGCATCATTGCGTTCAGGGCGTGGATGGGCGGCCGCCAGGACTGATGTCGCCTCGGACCCGTTGGCTGGCTGGAGTGTCCGGACGGTTGCCTCGGGATGCCCGATTGCCGGGGAGGTGAGGGTGATGTCTGGATCTGCACCATCCAGTGGGCGTGACAGGGTTCCCTGAACTGCCATGCCGGCGCCGATGGCGGCGGCGTCTTCGGTCGCTCGCCGCGCGTTTTCGCGAATGGTTGCGTCTGGGTTTGTGGCGCAGTGATCTGTCGGGTTTCCAGCCTCATGGGCGGGGATCGCCGCCGACTTGATCGCGTTTGACGCGTTTACCTCGCCGGTAATGGTCTCAGGCATCGCGCTGTCAATCGTTTCAATCATGTGCTTAATTCCTTGCTTCGGGGTGTGTCGATGCCGCGGCGTTTGGCACGATCGACGAGCAGGTGCGACAGTTGGCTGATGAAATCGCCTGTTCGTCGATTCCCTGGAAGATATTAATAATCATTGCTTTTGATCGGTGGGGAATTGGATCAGTCCCGATTTGCATCTGGTTGTGTCGCGACCAACTCACTCAGCGGCACGTCGAGCGCGCTTGCAATGCGTGCCAGGATCAGCAGGGACGGGTTTGCGATGCGACGCTCAATGCGGCTAAGTACCGTGCGGTCCACACTTGCATGCAGTGCCAGCGCTTCCTGTGAGAGATCTTTCGCGGCGCGCAGTCGCTTGATGTTTGCGCTCAGCGCCGCCGTTACCGCTTCCATATGCTCGACAAACATGTAACGCTGCCTCCCGACTCACTCGCTTTGTCGCTTATATCCAGCAACGGTGCCACGGCAGCGAGCCCACGGTTTATATGCATCAGCGCATGTCAGGACGACGGATTCCCGGGGGGATTACCGATTGAATCGCTACCGGGTAATGGCGGTCGTGCAGTCCGTGTCGAGACGGGGTGGTGGGCTTTTGTTGAGGGCAGGCTGGCGATAAAGCGACGTCTCAGCGGCCGATGCTATGTGCCAGGAGGCTCACAGAATGCGCCTGTTGGTTTCGCCAACTGGAAAGCCGGTAGCAAAGCGCGGAATGCCAGGTGCAGCGGTGCGCGATCGAAATCGCAGCGACCAACGCCACTTCGCGCCTGCATTGCAGGGGCCACGCTGCAATTGAGCCGAACGGAGGGGGCGCGCCATCGTCCAGGCAAAGCCGCCTGTCAAGGCGTTACGAGTCGCCGCCTGCTCGATTTCGATGCATCGGGCGCGCAAGATCGCATCGGCACACACAAGGGCCGATCGAATTCAAGGGAGGGGGACTGCATAGGGGGGTTGATGCAGGCGCGATGTCTGGTGGGCGGTACAGGGTTCGAACCTGTGACCCCTGCCGTGTGAAGGCAGTGCTCTACCACTGAGCTAACCGCCCAGACAGCCCGCAATTCTCGCACGACTCTCTCGTGAGGGTCAACGTCCCAAGCGGGGCTATGCGAGGACTTCGCAGGGGTGCCGTGCGTATCGGGCCCTTCCGCTGCGCATCCAGACCACGGTCGTCGTCGTCGTCACTTCGCAGAAGGCGTGCCCTCTCGAGCCGTTAGAATTCGGCTCCCGCACTGCTCCGAGATTCACCACGCCATGACTGTTCGCACCCGCTTTGCCCCGAGTCCGACCGGCTACCTCCATGTGGGTGGGGCGCGCACGGCGCTCTACTCCTGGGCCTATGCCCGGCATCTGGGGGGCAAGTTCATCCTGCGCATCGAAGACACTGATCTGGAGCGATCGACCGACGCCTCGGTGCAGGCCATTCTCGATGGCATGAACTGGCTGGGTCTTGACTGGGACGAGGGCCCTTTCTTCCAGATGCAGCGCCTCGCGCGCTATCGCGAGATTGCCGAGCGCCTGATCGAGCAGGGACATGCTTACTGGTGCTACGCATCGCGAGACGAGCTCGAAGTCATGCGCGAGGCGCAGCGTGCCCGGGGCGAGAAGCCGCGCTACGACGGTCGGTGGCGCCCCGAGAATGCCCGGCACCTCGGGCTGGTAGCCCCGAAAGACCGGCCGGGCGTCCTGCGGTTTCGCAACCCCGATGACGGCGATGTCGCCTGGAACGACACGGTAAAGGGCCTTATCAGCATCGCCAATCGCGAGCTCGACGATCTGGTGATCCTGCGGGCCGATGGGGTACCCACCTACAACTTTGGGGTGGTGGTCGATGACCTCGACATGGGCATCACCGATGTCATCCGTGGTGATGATCATGTCAACAATACGCCGCGGCAGATCAACATCTTTCGCGCCATCGGTGCCGACCTCCCGCGTTTCGGTCATGTGCCGATGATTCTCGGGTCCGATGGCGAGCGGCTCTCCAAGCGCCATGGCGCGGTGAGCGTGATGCAGTACCCGGAAGAGGGCTTCCTGCCTGAAGCGCTTCTCAACTATCTGGCGCGTCTGGGGTGGTCACACGGCAACGACGAGGTGTTCTCGCTCGCGCAGTTCGTCGAATGGTTCGACCTCGCGCACGTGAGCCGTTCGCCGGCTCAGTTCAATACCGAGAAGCTCGCCTGGCTCAATCAGCATTACCTGAAATCAGCCAGCCTTTCGCGTCTCGCCGAAGGCGTCGCAGGCTGCCTTGCAGGGCAGGGCGTGACGGTCGCCCCTGGCGCACCACTGGAAGCCATCGTGGCACTCCTTCGCGAGCGCGCGAGCACGATCGTCGAACTCGCCCAGGCAGCGCGGCTCTTCGTGGTGCCGGCCGAGCCCGATGCGGCACTCCTCGCGCAGCACATCACCGATGAATCACGCCCGGCGCTCGCGGCTCTTCTCGATGCGCTCACCGGCATTGCTGATGCCGATTGGGCAGCCCCACGGATTGGCGAGCAGTTTGCAGCCGTACTGAAGGCCCATGGTCTCAAGATGCCGCGTCTTGCCATTCCGGCGCGTGTGGCGATCTTCGGCACCACGCAGACGCCCGCCATCGATCAGGCACTGGCGCTCGCGGGTCGCGATCGCGTGCTCTCGCAGCTCACTCGCCACGCGCGGTGATGCGCAGCGTCGGCACTGCCTGCACCACCGCCCTCAAGGTGCGTCTCGAGCAAGCCGTGGTTTCTTCACTTTCTTTCAGCACATGGGCTTTGCAAGGCGAATCTTCTTCGATATAATGCAGGGCTTGACTGGGGCTATAGCTCAGCTGGGAGAGCGCTTGCATGGCATGCAAGAGGTCAGCGGTTCGATCCCGCTTAGCTCCACCAGTCACACTCGTCCGGTTCGCCGGGCAGGTTGATCCCAGTCCCGTTCGTCTAGAGGCCTAGGACATCACCCTTTCACGGTGAGTACAGGGGTTCGAATCCCCTACGGGACGCCAGGGAAACTGGTTCGGGAAGTGAGGTGCAGGATGAAGAAAGCCGGCGCGAGAGCCGGCTTTTTTCATTTCCGGCGTCTGCCGGCGCCGATCGTTGCAGCGGCGGGCTGGTGAGGGCAGCGCGTGTGCTGCCCTTCGCCTGACCATCGACTATTCGGGTCTGAACTTCGTCTCGGGCCGGATGCCGCCGCGTTGCTGGGCCTCGCTGATCCGTCCGTTCTCGAGATAGCGTCCCTCCACCGCACGCTGCGCGGCCGCGTCCCATTGCGGCAGCCAGTCGCCGAGCGAATACCCGAACCACGGTGGCTGCGGACGCAGGCGAGGGAGGCCAAGTTCTTCCCAGATGCCTTTGGCCTTCTCCATGTACTCGCGTTTCGGCAGTGCAAGGGGAGGCATGTCGCCCTTCATGGTCGCATCCATGAGGAGCGTCGAATCTTCTTCCTGATCGAGTTCGCGCTTGGGCCCGTGGCCCTGGCCGCGGTGCTCGAGCGTACGCACATCCTCCACCGGGTTCATCCGGTAGGCCATTGCCCAGAAGATGGCATCGGCATTGTCAGGGTCGATATCCTCGTTCACGGCGATGCAGATCTTGCCGCAGTCTCCCTTGAAGAAGGCCGCCCCGTTCAACGCGCGCCAGATTTCGGTGCGCGGCATGCCCTTCTCGCAGGTAATCACGGTGACTCGCAAGAGACCGGTGAGCGGTTCATGCAGCGATACGCGCTTGACCCCGCGGATGCCCAGCGTGCTCTTCAGGTGCGCGAGAAAAAGCGGTTCGTAGGCGACGCGCTTGATCACGCTTGATTCGCTCGGCGCCACCTGGCTCAGATAGGACGGGATGACCGGGTGCTTGCGATGCGTGATGGCGGTGACCCGCATCGGCATGTTGAATTCTTCCAGTGCCACGTGGCCGTGCGATTCGCCAAACGGGGCTTCTGGCTCGAGGAGTTCGGTATCGATGAGTCCTTCGATCACGACCTCGGCCTCGGCGGGCACCAGCAGATCGACCGTGCGCGCACGAACGACATTGATCGGCCCGCCGGCGAGGCCTCCGGCCACTTCGAGTTCGTCGACGCCCACCGGCAGTTTCTGCGGTCCGAGAAAGGCCACGAGGGGAGGGCACCCGAGCACGATCGCACAGGGCATGTAGCGCTCGCCACGGGCCTGATGCTTCTGGTAGTGCTGATAGCCTCCCGCGCCGCCCACGCGGGTGGCCATGCGAACCACCAGCCGATCGGGAGCCTTCAGGGCGGCCCGGTAGGTACCCATGTTCTGGATGCCGCTCTCCGGGTCGCGCGTGATGACATTGGTGGCGGTGAGTGTCGGCGCGCTGTCAAAGCCAGGCGTCGAGATCGGGATGGGCAGCATGTCGAGCCCGTTGCCTTCGCCGAGCAGGGCGGCACCTTCGATCACGACGTCCTGGCAGACAGCCGTGTCGACCATTCGCGGGGCGATCGGGTGGGCGATCGCACGGTCCCACTTGGCCTGGATGTCCTCAACGGGCGCGCCCATGCCCGTGCTGTAGATCGCACGGTTCGCGGCGAGCGCTCCCACCACCACCGGTATCGTGTAGCGGCGACCTTGCGCGTTGGTAATGTTGTTGAAGAGGAAGGCCTTGCGTTCGGGCTCATCGAGCCCGCCCACGAACTGCCAGCGCACGAGCGGGTGCAGTTCCGAATCCTTGTCGATCGGTCGATCGATGGTCTGCAGAAGGCCCCGTTCGGCCAGCGCCGCCAGGTGTTCGTGAAGGTCGGGGTAGCTGCGAGTCTCGTTGCTCATGGCACATCCTGTGGGGTCTTGCCCCGAGTCTGGATGCCGCGGGGCGTGGACTCATGCGCGCGCACGATCGACTGTGCCTCATCAGTTCGCTCAGCCCGTCAAGCCGAGGGGACCCATGAGCACCATCGGCCCCAAGCGCCGCATGAGCCTGCTCAGCCGCGAGTTTATCAGCCAGCCGGCGAGGGCTTGCTGCCGGGAGGGCGCGAGAGGAGCGCGCGCAGGTCGGCGAGCCGGTTCCGCACGTCGGCTGGCTCGACCGGCGCTTCGTTCTCGGCGAGTTTCATCTCGCGCAGGAAGCGCGACGGTTCTCGCGAACTCATGGCGCGTGCCTGCTTTCGCCGCTTGCACCAGCTGATGTGGAGCGTACGCTGCGCACGGGTCACCGCCACGTACATGAGTCGGCGTTCGTCCTCGATACGCGCAGTTGCTGCTGGCCCTTCGGTTTCGTCGCCTTCGCGCCCGAGGTGCGGCAGGATGCCTTCCTCGGCCCCCACGATGAAGACATGCGGAAACTCGAGACCCTTCGATGCATGGATGGTCGACAGGCGCACCGCGTCGGTGTCGGGGTCGTTCTTGTCGATCATGGCGATGATCGCGGCCTGCTGGGCCACTTCGGCCAGCGTCTTGTCGTCTTCTTCGCTGCGCTTGGCCAGCCAGTCGCGAAAGTCGGTCACGTTGCGCCAGCGTGCTTCGGCGACGGGCTCAGCATCATTGCCGAACACATGCGGCTTGTAGTCGATGGCCGAGATGATCTCGTCAAGCAGCGGCCCGGCCGCCTCCTTCGTCGCCCGGTCGCTCATGCGGTTCACGAAATCGGCGAACTCGCGCAGGGTCTCGAGCTGTCGCGGTTGCACCAGCGCGACCAGGCGTTCGGAGAAGATCGACTCGAACATCGAGGCGTGGCGCTCGGAGGCGAGCTTGCCCAGCGCTTCGAGTGTGGTCGGCCCCACGCCACGGCGCGGCGTCGTGACCGCGCGAATGAGGGCCGGGTCGTCGTCCTGGTTGCACAGCAGGCGCATCCAGGCCATCAGGTCGCGGATCTCGGCCCGCTCGAAGAACGAGGTGCCCCCCGACAGCACGTAGGGGATGCGTTCGCGCCGCAAGGCCTGCTCGAAGATGCGCGCCTGATGATTGCCCCGATAAAGAATGGCGTAGTCCGACCAGCGTCCCTGGCGCTGGATGCGATGACCCGACATGCGCATGACCACGGTTTCAGCTTCGGCTTCATCGTCGGCGGCCGGAATCACGGTTACCGGGTCGCCTTCGCCGTGGTCTGACCACAGCGTTTTTGGGTAGAGCTTCGGGTTCGACTCGATGAGCGTGTTGGCGGCACGCAGGATCGCAAGGCTCGAGCGGTAGTTCTGTTCCAGCATCACCACGCGAAGCTTCGGATAGTCCTCGGGAAGACGTCGGAGGTTGTCGACCGTCGCGCCCCGCCAGGCGTAGATGGCCTGGTCATCGTCGCCCACCGCCGTGAACGGCGTCTGCTCGCCGACCAGCAGTCGCACCAGCTCGTACTGTCGCACGTTGGTGTCCTGGTATTCGTCGATCAAGAGGTGGCCGCACCGAGCCTGCCAGCGTGCCCGCAGCGCTTCATCGGCGGCCAGTTGGCGCGCGGGCAGGCCGATGAGGTCATCGAAGTCGACCGCTCGGTAGGCCCGCAAGGTGGCGTCGTAGTCGCGGTAGACGCGCGCCATGCGATGCGCATCATCGTTCTGGGCCGCGACCAGCGCACTGTCCGGGTCGAGGCCTGCGTTTTTCCATAGGGAGATGGTGCTTTGCATGCGACGCAGCAGGGCTGGGTCTGCAGTGGCCACCAGGCCCTGGAGCACGCTGTGGCTGTCATCCGGTCCGAAGATCGAGAACTTCGTGGGCAGGCCGAAGGCCGCCGCCTCCAGACGCAGCATGCGCAGCCCAAAGGCATGAAAAGTCGACACCGTGAGCGCCGAGGCGACTTCGGGGGGCACGATGCGCTTCACCCGCTCGCGCATTTCCTCGGCGGCCTTGTTGGTGAAGGTAATCGCGATGACCTGATCGGCACGGCACTGACCGCTGGCGACAAGATGGGCGATCTTCTCGGTGATCACGCGGGTCTTGCCGCTCCCGGCGCCGGCCAGAACGAGGCACGGTCCCTCGGTGTGGCGCACCGCATCGCGTTGCGCCGGATTCATCTGCTGGAAGGTACTCATGACTCGGGACGTCCGCGGAGGACATCCGCGCGTCTCAGGCTGCGCGCGCGATGCGGTCGATCGATTGCGGATCGAGGCCGAGTTTACCGGCTGCAGCCAGAATGTCACGCCAGGTGTTTGCGTCAATCGGCACGCCGTGGGCGAGGCGGTGGGCACGCTGCTCGCGCTCTGCATCGCCTGCGAGGCGCAGGTGGTCGACGCCGCCGGCCGGGGGCGACTGGCGAACCCAGTCGATGAAGGCCATGGCCTGCTCGCGCAAGTTGTCGGCAGTGCCGAGCGCGTGTGGGTCGACCAGAATGGCCAGCATGCCGTTCAGAACCTGCTTCTGTCCCTGATGCGGCTGGTGCCAGGTGTTGCCTCCGGCAAGTGCACCGCCCAGGAGCTCGCAGATGAGAGCGATGCCCGAGCCCTTGTGTTCGCCCACCGGCAGCAGGGCGCCGTAAGGGGGGATCACGGCAAAGCGCGGGTCGGTCGTCGGTTCACCGGCGTTGTCGATCATGAGACCTGCATCGAGTGGCTCGCCCTTGTTGAAGGCGACCCTGGCCTTTCCCTGAGCGATGCCGCTCGTGGCCATGTCGAGCATGACCGGTGCCTCAGGCGGGAAGGGTATGCCGACACAGAAGGGGTTGGTCCCGAGGCGTGCATCGCGCCCACCCCAGGGTGCCACGATGGGCCGGGTGAGCACATTCACGAAGTGAATCGATACGAGGCCCGCGGCAATCGCCTGTTCGGCCCAGTGCCCGATGCGCCCGATGTGGTGCGTGTTGCTCAAGCCGAGAATGCAGCTGCCGTGCTGCTTCGCCCGTGCGATCGCCATCTGCATCGCACGCTGGCCAATGGCCTGGCCGTAGCCCCAGTCGCCATCGAGGACGAGCATCGACCCCGAGTCGAGTCGCACGATAGGCGCGCGATTGATGCGAAGACCGCCCTCCAGGAGCGACTCGACATAACGCGGAATCATGCCGATCCCATGGGAATCGTGCCCGGCGAGATTTGCGCCGACCAGATTCCGTGCCACCAGCCCGGCCTCCTCAGGGGAGCTGCCACCGGCAGCCACCAGTGCTTCGATGGCTGCGGTCAGCGGCGCTGCGGCCAGGCAATGATCGGCTTCATTCACGGTATTGCGGACCTACTGGGTCGACATTTTCACGACGGCAGGCAATGACAGTTCTGCCTGAATGGCGGGCTCGACTGGCGCGAGCCAGGTCATGCGAGTGGATTCCGCAATGCGTCTCACCTCCCCTGAATCGCTCAGTGCCACGAGGGCCTGATTGACCTGATCGAGGAGGGTCTGGCGGTCAGAGAGGGCGACATAGCCGAGATTGAAACGGGCCGGATGGCGGTAGGCCCCCAGCCGCAGTTTTCCATCGGGGTGTGCCAGGCGCCAGGTATCGAGGCTGTGCACATCGGTGAGCGTTGCATCGAACTGGCCGCGATTCAGCCCGTCGAGCGGGTCGACGGTGCTTTGCAGTGATACGGTCTGCTTGAGGTATCGGCCTTCCTGCCAGGTTCTCAGGATGGTCCCGCCCATCGAGCCCGCAACCGTGCCGAGACGCAAGCCCTCGAGGTCTGCAAGGCTCTCGACCGTGCGTTCGCCGGCCCCGGGGCCGAGGATGACGGCCATGGCCGCCGAATGATAGGGACGGCTTGCCACCAGCGTGCCAAGGGGAATCCAGGGGCGCTGACGGGGCGGTTTGGCACCACGATAGCCGGGCGTGCGCGCAAATGGCGCGGCCGGTTTGCCCAGTGTGGGTGCGTAGAACGTGTAGCCTGCTGCGATATCGCACAGGTTGGCCGAGAGCAGCGCGTTGACGCCAATCACGCCGTCGGATTCACGGTCGTAGTCGTTGTCGTACCAGAACAGAATGAGGTCGCGGTCGATGCGGGTTGCAACGGCACGAGCGAGCTGGACGTCAAAGCCGCGCTCGTCGGTCTTGACTTTCCACGAGTAGGGTGGCGTGTCTTCGGGCATGCACACGCGCAGAGCTTCCCGTGCCTCGACAGCGTGCAACCCCGCCACCATGAAGGTGGCGGCTGCAAGAAGGCGCCCTGCGAGGCGCCGGGATGCGGTGGTGTCTCGCAGGGCGTATGTCATCACTGCAGTGCGAACGTCCAGACCGAGCCGCCAGCCGGTACATTGGCCAACCGCTCATCACCGATACGCAGCGCGTACACGCCGCCCAGACCACTGGCAACGGTTACATACTGCTTGCCGTCCTTTTCCCAGGTGATCGGCTGTCCAACGATGCCCGAGCCGGTCTGGAACTGCCAGAGCTTCTTGCCGGTGGTGGCGTCATAGGCGAGGAATTCGCCGGTCTGCGCCCCCGTGAACATCACGTTACCCGCGGTGACCATGGTGCCTGCCCAGTTCGGGATCTTGAAGTCCTGCGCCCACTTGGCCTGGCCGGTCAGCGGATCGATGGCTTTCAGGGTGCCGCGGTTCTCCGGGAAGTTCCACTTGGGCGCCACACCGACGAAGCGCTGCCCCTTCTTGTACTCCACCTTGATCGGGCTGTAAGTCCAGGCCGCGTTCAGCGTGTTCATGTACAGAAGCTTGGTGATCGGGCTGTACGACATCGGGAACCAGTTCTTGCCACCGATGGCAGCCGGACTCACTTCCCAGCCAGGCTTGCCTTCGCGCAGCATCTTGGTCTGAGCCGATTCGATCGGGCGACCGGTCTTCATGTCGATGCCATCAGCCCAGGTCACCTTCACGAACGGCTGCCCGGAGATCAACTGGCCGTTCGTGCGGTCGATCGTGTAGAGGAAGCCATTGCGGTCAGCGTGCATCAGCACCTTGCGGATCTTGCCATCGACCGGGTGGTCGGCCAGCACCATCTCGTTGATGCCGTCGTAGTCGTAGGGGTCGTTCGGCGTGAACTGATAGTGCCAGACTCGCTCACCGGTCTTCGGACGCAGCGCGATCACGCTGTTGGTGAAGAGGTTGTCGCCAGGACGACCGGCGGCATCCCAGGGGGCCGGGTTGCCGGTACCCCAGTAGACGAGGTCGAGTTCAGGGTCGTAGGAGCCCGTAACCCAGCCGGAACCGCCGCCGTGCGAGGCCGAGTCGCCGGTCCAGGTGTCGCCGCCCGGCTCCCCGGGAAGCGCCGTGTTGTAGTGCTTCCAAAGGGCCTTGCCTGTGGTCAGATCGAAACCCTCGATCATGCCGCGGATGCCGTATTCGGCACCCGAGGTGGCCACGATGACGGAGCCATTGGCGATGAGCGGTGCGCCGGTGTAGGAGAAGCCATCGGTATAGTCGACCGACTTGGTCTTCCAGACCTCCTTGCCGGTCTTGGCGTCGAGGGCCAGCACCTGCCCGTCGAGCGTCGCACGCACGACCTTGCCATCGGCAATGGCTGCGCCCCGGTTCACCACACCGCAGCAGACGACGCGCAGCACGTCGTTTTCGAATTCGAGGTCATGCTTCCAGACCTGCTTGCCGGTGAGGGCATCGATGGCAAAGGTCTGGCGCGAGGTCGTCATGAAGATGACGCCATCCTTGACGATGGCCTGCGCCTCGTCACCATTGAGGTTGTTGGTGCTGAAATTCCAGATCGGGGTCAGACGCTTGATGGTGCCCGGATTGATCTGCTTCAAGGGGCTGAAACGTTGCTGGTTGTAGCCCATGCCATAGGTGAGGACGTCACCTGGGGTCTTGTGGTCGTTGACCAGATCCTGAGCTGACTGGGCGAGTGCTGCAGTGCCCCCCAGGGCTGCGGCGACCACCAGGGCTGCACGCGCGACTTTGAGTTTCATATCCCCTCCTAGATATTGTTTTGTTCGCCAACACGAGCGAGTCGTGGCGGCGACGGTTTCGCTCCTCGGCACGATCACACGGCGCCGACGAGATCAGTACAGTAAGCCCTGCCGGGGATATGTGCAAACCCCATGGGTCAAGGGTTGGGCAGATGGACGACCCGTGCGGGCGCGAGAGCGACCGCTGTGCGCGCGACGCCCTTGTCGGTGTGTGCAGCCAGAGGCGCGCTTGACGCATAATGCGGGCAGGTGAATGGCACGTCAGGCGTGGCATTGATTCTGCAAGGCTATCGATGATGGATGGCGCCGCTCGAGCGCTGTCGAATTGCCCGCATGCGGGCTTCGAGGGGGACACATTGACTCATAGACAATCCAGGCTGCAGGTGCGCGACGTGGGTATCAACATCCGCCGCACGGGGGCCGGCCGGCCACTGCTCTTTCTGCATGGCGCCGGTGGCGTCATGACATGGATGCCGTTCTTCGACGCGCTGGGCGAGCACCGCGAGGTCATCGTGCCGGACCACCCCGGCTTCGGGCTCTCGGATGAGGGCCGCTGGATCGGGAGCATCGGGGATCTCGCGCTGTTCTACCTTGATCTCATCGAGGAACTCGACCTGCGTGATTTCGATCTGGTCGGAAACTCGCTCGGCGGGTGGCTTGCGGCCGAGATCGCCATTCGCAACCTCTCGCGCATTCGATCGCTCACGCTCATCTCGCCGGCAGGGATCCGCATTCGCGGAATTCCGTGTGGCGACAACTTCATCTGGTCGGCTGAGGAGCAGGTACGCAACGTCTACCACGATCAGGCCTTTGCCGATCGCATACTCGGGCAGACGCTTGATCCCGAGCAGGTCACCATATCGCTGCGTAACCGGTTTGCGTCCACGCGCTTTGGCTGGCAGCCGCGCTGGTTCAACCCGGATCTGGAGAAGTGGTTGCACCGCATCAAGGTGCCGGCACAGGTGATCTGGGGCGAGGATGACAAGTTGCTGCCCGCCGCCTGGGCATCGCGCTGGAAAGATTGCCTGCCCGATGCGCGCGTGGCACTGCTGCCGCGCTGCGGACACTTGCCCCACGTCGAACTGGCCGATCAGACCGCTCGCATCGTCACCGAATTCCTGAAAGGGGTTGCAGCATGAAGTTCGTCGCCTTTCATCTGATGCCCTACCGTCCGCTCGATCTGGTCGAGGCGGCCAAGCATCGTTCAGCCTGGGTCGTGTTGCCCAATTCGCTCTACGACCCGGAGAAGGGCGCAGACGAGTACGAGAGCCACATCTCCTCGCTGGTCTATGCCGAGGAACTCGGCTTTGATGGCATCGCCGTGAACGAGCATCACCAGACGGCGTACGGCATCATGCCGGCGCCCAATCTGATTGCCTCGGCGCTGATCCAGCGCACCAAGCGCGTGAAGATCGCGATCATCGGCCGGGCTCTGCCGCTGGTGAACAATCCGCTCTACATTGCCGAGGAAACGGCGATGCTCGACAACATGTCGCGCGGGCGCATCATCCAGGGCTTCGTGCGTGGCATTGGTGCCGAGTATCACTCGTCCGGTACCAACCCCTTCTACTCGCATGACCGCTTCCACGAGGCCCATGACCTGATCATCCGTGCCTGGAGCGAAGCGGGTCCGTTCGAGTTCGAGGGCGATCACTACAATTTCAAGTACGTGAATGTCTGGCCTCGCACCTACCAGCGTCCGCATCCGCCGATCTGGATTCCCTCGCAGGGGTCCAGTGAAACCGTGGCGTGGGCGGCTGATCCTTCGCGCAAGTACCCGTTTCTGGTGACTTTCGCAGCGGCAGATGCGGTCACGCGCTACCTGACTGCCTATCGCGAGCAAGCGAAGCAGTTCGGCTATGAGGCCGGTGGCGATCAACTCGGCTGGGCCGCGCCGATCTACGTCGCCGAGACCGACGAGCAGGCGGTGGCCGAGGCAGGCGAGGCCGCCGAGCGGTTGTTCAACAACTTCCTGCGCATGACCTGGGAGATGCTGATTCCCCCTGGCTACATGTCCATGCCCTCGATGCAGAACTTCGTGAAGATGCGGGCGGCGCTGGGCAGTCAGCCCAAGCGCAGTGCCGAAGAGCTCATCTCGAGCGGGACAGCGCTCATCGGCAGTCCGGCAACCGTGCGTCGCAAGATCCAGGAAATGCGCGATCGCACCGGCTTTGACATTCTCGTGTCGATGCTTCAGTTCGGTACGCTGAACGATGAACTGACTCGCCGCAGCATGGCGCTCTTCGCGAGCGAGGTGATGCCGCACTTCCGGACCTGATCCGTTCCCCGGCGGCGACGACCTTCAGGTCGTTGCTGCCTGCCGATTGACGGGTGCCCGGGATTGGCGTTTCCCGGTGCTCAAAGCGGAATGGCGAGGAGCGTGTCGATGGCTTTCGAATCGAAGACCACGAGGCGTTCGGCAAACCGCGCCGTGCCATCGGTGATCACCACGCGGTCGCGGTATTGCCCGGTCGAGAAGATCGATGAGATGCCATCGTGCTCCATGGTGCGGATCACCATGTAGTTGGTGCGTACGTCGAGAGCGCCGTCCGACTCGCCGATGATCTGAACCCCCGACAGGATGTGCCGGTAGCAGTGGGGCTCGTACACGTTGGCGATGCGCAGCGACGTGACACGGTCACGCAACTGGGCGGGTCCGCGACAGTGAACCACCGACAGGGGCAGGCCGCGATCCAGATTGAATCGCGATGCGATCCGGTAATTGCCCTCGGTGGTCAGCAGTTCGGCCAGCGCTTCCAGACGATCCTCATCGATCCTGCGTGCCCACTCGTGGAGCAGGTCTTCGACCCGATGCCTGACACTCTCGCTTGCAGCGCCCATCATCTCAGAGCCCCATCTGCGTGCGGTAGGAATGCCAGAAGTTGCGCAAGCCCTTTTCCGACAGCTTGGTGCTGCCCCCGGAGACGAGGTCCTTGCCGCCCATTTCGATGAATGACGCGGTGTCAGCCGAGCCAGCCGTACCGCGACGCACCATCTGGCATACCGCCGTGTCTTCCATCGACACGAGTCCGGCCGAGCCCGCCAGGTTGGTCTGAAACAGGCGCATGTCGGTCATCTCCGGCGTGTCATCAGCGAAGCCGATGTAGATCCAGTTCAGGTCGGTGCTCCCCGGTCCGGTCGGTACCAGTTGCCGCACCGCGATGCTGTTGCTGATCTGGTGCAGCACGAACGTCGGGTAGAGCGTCAGGATCTGGATGTTGATGCCGTCGCCGTACTCGTCCACCCACTTCAGGATGCTCGGATCCTCGAGTTTGAACCCCTCGTTGTGGGAACGCAGGGTCGAGGCGGTTTCCTTGTAATCGCTGCTCGGCTTGTCGGTACCGACCTTGGTGTAGAAGTACTGGTGACGTCCGCTGCGGTCGATCACGAGGGCCGATTCCTGGCCCTGGCGGGATAGCCCGAACGTGGCGTAGAAGGTGTGCAGGATGTTGGCGTGCAGCGAGTCACGCGGGTTCTCGTGATAGTTCTTCCAGTTCGCCGAGAATCGCTGGGTGTCGTAGCCGAGCACCTTGAGCGGTCGGTTCAGGACACGCTTGATGCCTGCCCCGACCTCGCCCAGCCATTCCTCGATGGGCGGCAAGTCGTGCGCGACGCTTGCGAACACCAGGCCGCAGAACGTGGTGCAGGCCAGTTTCTGCAGCCCATGGTCTTCGAGCCGGAAGTCGGCGGGCAGGCCTCCTTCACCCTTGATGCCGCGGCGGAAGGCGGCCGACTTGAGGTCGCCCTGCAGGCTGAAGATCCAGGCGTGATAGACGCAGTAGAACTCGTCGGCCTTTCCGTGCGACTTGCTGCAGACCAGATTGCCGCGGTGCGCACAGCGATTGACCATGGCACGCACCGTGCCGGATTCGTCCCGGCAGACGATGACCGGCATGTCACCGATGTGGGTGCTCTTGAAGGAGCCCGGGTCAGGTACTTCGGCCTCGAGTCCCACGAAGTGCCAGTTGCGACCACGGAAGATCTCGCGCTGCTCACGGGCATAGATGGCGGGATCCTCGAACACCCAGTAGGGTGCGCGGCTCGGCCCTTCGGGTGGCCAGGTGTAGTCCCGTGCCTCGAGAACGCTGCTCATGATGATCCTCCGCTGCGATTGCTTCGACGACGCGCGATGATAGCACCGGGGGGGGGGCCTCCCGGGGGGCAGGTCGCCCGTCTCGAAGGCATGATTCGCCGCGAAAGGGGAAGCCGGTTTGACAGCAGTTTCTGCCCACTTGAGGTGAGCAGTCCCGGGACAATCGAGCGACGCGAATCGCGCTACTCGATCGCGACCCCTGTCACGAGATATCCACAGAATCTGTGGATATCGCGCGTGTTGCGACAGGTAAGTGATTGCGCGAAATGGGGTTTGATGAACTGAGCAGCGGGTGATCGGGTCCGCAGGCAGCGCAGCGTGCTCAGAAACGCCCGGCGTTGAAGTCCTCGACGGCAGCGATGATTTCTTCGCGCGTATTCATCACGAAGGGCCCGTATCGGGCAATGGGTTCGTGCAGGGCGAGTCCCGCCACGAGAATGAGGCGGGCCGGCTGGTTGAGCGCGGCTGCACAAAACGTATCACCGGGTCCCAGAAGCCCGAGTTCGCCTCGGTCGAGTACGCGCGATGCGGCCGCCTGGCCGACGCTGGCCGAGCCTGCATACAGGTAACAGAATGCGCTGAGGTCGCCGGCCAGCGGCAACGCCGTGCTGGCTCCGGCGGGAAGGTGGATGTCCAGATACACCGGGCGGGTCGCGATGCCGCTCACCGGGCCGGTCACGCCGGCGACTGAACCAGCCAGCACGCGCACGACCACGTCATCGGCGATTGTCACCTCGGGGATGGCATCGGGGGCGATGTCCTGGTAGCGGGGTGCCGTCATCTTGTCGGCGGCTGGCAGGTTCACCCAGAGTTGAAATCCCCACAGCAGGCCATCTTCCTGCTCGGGCATCTCGGAGTGGATCAGCCCCCGTCCGGCGGTCATCCACTGCACGCTGCCTGGCGTGAGCAGTCCGGCGTTGCCCTGGTTGTCGGCATGTCGCATGCGACCGGCCAGCATGTAGGTCACGGTTTCGAAGCCGCGGTGAGGATGATCGGGAAACCCGCCGATGTAGTCGCCCGGGGTGTCCGAACGGAATTCGTCGAGCAGCAGGAAGGGGTCGACCTGCGGCAGTCCGGGCCCGCCGATGATGCGCGTGAGCCTGACGCCTGCCCCGTCACTGGCAGCCTGCCCGCGGGTCACGCGGGTCACGGTTCGAACGTTTACCGGCCCAGAGGCGGTGGCATTCATGCATCTTCTCCTCTGGGAGTTGGCGTGCCGGCAAGGCATCAGCGGGTTTTTGCGCTGCACAATCCCGCTGGGTCGAAGTATATAATCAGAGGTATCCATGTGCTTCATTTCCGGGCCCGAACGTGACGCGACCTCTTCTGTTGAATCCTGGTGCCGCGGCGCCCTCCCGGTTCTGGCGCGTTGCCGGGGCATGCGAGCGCGCAAAAGCCGTAGCTGTCGGTCGTCGCCTCGTCGGCCTGGCGTTTGCTGCCGCCGGTTGTCTGCTCTCGGCATGTGGCGATCGCGGCGCGGCGCCTGCACCCGGTGCTGCGCCTGCGGCGCAGGGAGCGGCGGCGCCCGCGGTGTCGGTCACGGTCGTCGAGGCCAGGCGCGAGGCGGTGCCCGTGACGGTTGATGCCGTCGGGCAGGCGCTGGGGTCCCGCGAGATCGAAATCCGGGCCCGGGTGAGCGGCATACTCGAGCAGCGAACCTATCAGGAGGGGGCGCCGGTCGCGGCAGGTGCTGAACTCTTCCGTATCGATCGCAAGCCATTCGAGATCGCGCTGGCCCAGGCGCGAGCCAATCTGTCGCAGGCCAAGGCAAGGCGTGACCAGGCTCGGCGCGAAGCCTTGCGCTTGAAGCCGCTCGCCGATGAGCGTGCGGTGAGCCGCAAGGAGGCCGATGATGCACTGTCTCTGCTCGATCAGTACGAGGCGGGGCTGGCGCAGGTCGAGGCGCAGGTCAAGGACGCCGAACTCAACCTCTCCTACACCAGCGTGACGGCGCCGATCGCCGGGGTCACCGGGCGTGCCTTGCGTTCCGAGGGCGCGCTGGTAACCGCGGGCAGCGAGAGCAGCCTTCTGACGACACTGGTGCAGGTCGATCCGGTCTGGGTGCTCTTTTCAGTTACCCAGCCCGAGTACGAGCGCATTCGCAGCGCGGGCGCGCGCGCTCGTGTCAAGGTGCTCAATGCGGCCGGTGTTCCGGGCACTGCAACCGGCTTGATCAATTTTTCCGCGTCCACCGTCGACGCGCGCCTGTCGACCGTACAACTGCGTGCCAGCTTTCCGAACCCGCAGCGCGAGTGGTTGCCCGGGCAATTCGTGCGCGTGCGTGTACTGGCCGGGGAGCAGCAGGCGTTTCTGATTCCTCAGCAAGCGGTGTCCCAGGGCGAACTCAACCGGTCGGTCTGGATCGTCGGTGCCGAAGGCAAGGCCACCCCGCGTGTCGTTCAGACCGGGGTCTGGGCGGGTGCCAACTGGGTCATCACGGGTGGGCTGGAGCCCGGCGATCGCGTCATCATCGACAATCTGATCAAGCTGCGTCCGGGTGTGCCGGTTCAGCCTGTCAGCCGCTGAGCGGACGGCGGGCACGGCATGGGCAATTTTTCGCGTTTCTTCATTGACCGCCCGATCTTCGCGACGGTTCTTGCCATCATCATCACGCTGGCTGGCGCGGTCGCGATGTTCGCACTGCCTGTTGCACAGTATCCGGAGATTGCGCCTCCCATCATCACGGTGACTGCGAACTACCCGGGTGCAAGCGCCGAGACCCTCGCCCGGACCGTTGCGGCACCGATCGAGGAGCAGTTGTCGGGCGTCGAGAACCTCATCTATTTCAGCTCCACCGCCAGTTCGACCGGCACTCTCACGATCTCGCTCACCTTCGAGGTTGGCACCGACGTCGACAAGGCGACCTTTCAGGTCAACAACCGGGTCAACATCGCGCTGCCACGACTGCCCGATGATGTGCGGCGCAACGGCCTCATCGTCCAGAAGCGCTCGAACGATATCCTTGTTCTCGTGGCTCTGCGCTCCGAGGACAAGGCGTTCGATACGACCTACCTCGCCAACTACGCAACCGTCAATGTCATCGACGAGTTGAAGCGCGTCCCCGGTGTCGGTGATGTCACCCTCTTCGGTGCCGGTTATTCCATGCGTATCTGGCTGCAGCCCGATCGCATGGCGCAACTCGGGGTCACCCCGACCGATGTGGCCAACGCGCTCAATGCCCAGAACGCCCAGTTTGCCGCAGGCAAGGTGGGCTCCGAGCCGGCGCCGCCCGGGCAGCAGCTCACTTACACCGTCACGGCCCGCGGGCGGTTGGTGTCGCCCCAGGAGTTTGGCGAGATCGTGGTTCGAGCGAGCAGTACCGGCGGGGTCTTGCGTATCCGGGATATCGCCCGGGTGGAACTCGGCGCCCAGACCTACGACACGTTCACGACGCTCGATGGCAAGCCGAGTGTCGGGATGGCGGTCTACCTGCAGGTTGGGGCCAATGCCATCACCGTCGGCAACGCGGTCAAGCGGCGCATGGTGGAACTGAAGGGGGGCTTTTCGCCCGGGATGGAGTACCTCATTCCCTTCGACACGACCCGGGTCGTGTCGGCCTCGATCGAGGAAGTCGGCAAGACAATGCTCGAGGCCGCGATTCTGGTCGTGCTGGTGGTCTTCGTGTTCCTGCAAAGCGCGCGCGCAACACTGATTCCGGTGGTGGCGGTGCCTGTTTCTCTGATCGGAACTTTCGCCGGGCTCTACCTCGCCGGCTTCTCGATCAACACCCTCACCCTGTTCGCCATGGTGCTTTCCATCGGCATCGTGGTCGACGATGCGATCGTGGTGCTCGAGAATGTCGAGCGCCTGATGCGTGTCGAACGGATGGGCGCGCGCGATGCAGCGATCGAGGCGATGAGCGAAGTCTCAGGTGCGGTCATGGCGATCGTGCTCGTGCTGTGTGCCGTGTTCGTGCCAGTAGCCTTCCTGGGAGGGATTGCGGGGCAACTCTACAAGCAGTTCGCAGTGACGGTGGCGATCTCGGTGGTCATATCGGGCTTTGTGGCACTGACGCTGACACCCGCCCTGTGCGCGCTGATGCTGAAGGCGGGTGACCATGAGTCGCGGCTGTTTGCCCCTTTCAATCGGGGTTTCGATGCGCTTACCGGCGGGTTCATGCACTGCGTGCGCTGGATCGCGTATCGACGGGTGGTCTCGCTCGTGCTTTTCGTCGCGCTGCTCGCAGGCACGGTTGTTCTTTTCGTGCGCGCACCCACGAGTTTCGTGCCGCCTGAAGATCTCGGCTACGTCTTTGGTGCCATTCAGTTGCCCGATGGTGCGACGCTGCAGCGAACCGAGCGTACCGGGGCCCAGTTCCAGAAGATGTTCGCCGATGACCCTGCGATCGAGCATATCTTCGTCATCCGGGGCTTTGACTTGATCGGCGGTGGCAACAAGACCAACGCAGGCACGAGTTTCGTCACGCTCAAGCCCTGGGATGAACGGGCGCAGACGGCGGCGGAGGTGGCCGGTGCCATTTCGCGCAAGGGCGGCGTCTTTCGCGATGGACTCGTCATCGCGTTCAGCCCCCCTCCGATTCGCGGGCTGGGTACCGCGGGTGGATTCGAGGTCTATGTCCAGAGCCGCAGTGACCCCGATCCGAAAAAGCTCGCGCAGGTCGTTCAGACGTTTACCGCAGCCCTGAGTGCCCACCCGACACTGACTGCGGTCAAGACCTTCTACAGACCGACCGTGCCGCAGATGTTTGTCGAGGTGAATCGGGAGCAGGCCATCGCCCTCGGGGTGCCGATCACCGACATCTTCGTCGCGCTGCAGAGCACGATGGGTGCGTACTACGTCAATGACTTCAACCTGTCGGGTCGCACCTTCCGGGTGCAGTTGCAGTCTGACGCGACCTACCGTGCCGACCCCACCGATCTGGGCAACGTGCATGTGCGCACGGCAAGCGGTGAAATGATTCCGCTCAAGGCACTGGTGAGCGTCCGTCCGGTAACCGGCGCGGAACAGCTCGAGCGCTTCAACGGCTTCATCGCCGCGAAGGTTCTCGGGGCAGGGCGTCCGGGTTTCAGTTCCGGGCAGGCCATCCAGGCTGTGGAGCAGACCGCGGCACAGGTCCTGCCGGCCGGCTACACCATTGCGTGGACCGGGCAGGCATTTCAGGAGAAACGGGCTGCGAGTTCGTCGATCTTCGCGTTCGGCCTTGCCATCATCATGGTGTACCTGATTCTTGCCGCGCTCTACGAGCGCTGGGGGGTGCCGGTGGCAGTGGTCCTCGCCGTACCGTTTGCGGTGGCAGGGGCGCTGGGGTTCGTGGCGATCCGGCAGATGGACAACGACATCTACTTCCAGATCGGTCTGGTCGTGCTCATCGGACTTGCAGCCAAGAACGCGATTCTCATCTGTGAGTTTGCGCAGCAAGGGGTGCTCGCGGGCAAGACGGCAGCCGAGGCGGCGCTCGAGGCGGCACGTCTGCGGTTCAGGCCTATCGTGATGACTTCGCTTGCCTTCGTTCTGGGCGTGGCGCCGCTGGTGATCGCCGCCGGGGCAGGGGCAGGCGCGCGCCGATCGATGGGCACCGGTGTCTTCGGGGGCATGCTCGTTGCGACCTTCATTGCACCGATCTTCATCCCGATGTTCTTCACGCTGTTTTCGAGGCGGCGGACATGAGGCCCGGTCGCGTGCTCTCGTCCCGGCGCAGCCGTGGCCTCGGTCTCCTGCTCCTTGCCTTGTCGCTCTCGGGTTGCATGCTGGGTCCTGACTACCGCCGACCTGGCCTTGCGCTGCCCGACGGGTATGGCGCTGCCGGCGCATCTGGCGCCGGGGGTGGCGGCGCTCTCGAACTGCAGCCGGGCCAGGCCTGGTGGACGCTTTATCAGGATGCCAGGCTTGACGCGCTCGTGGCGGCCGCCTTTCGCAACAATGCCGATCTCAAGGTTGCGACGGCCCGCATCCTCGAGTCGGAGGCAGTGTTGCGTGAGGCTGACTCGAATCTGCTGCCACCACTCAATATCGGTGCCCTCGGGTCGGATTCACGCGTCAGCCGCGCCGGTGCGGTCGCCATTCCGTCCGGCGTTCCGGTCGTGCGTCGCGACTATCAGTTGACGACATCCACCGCTTTCGAACTCGATTTCTGGGGGCGGTTGCGTCGGGGCACCGAGGTCGCTCGGGCCCAGGCGCTGGGCTCTCGCTACGCGCGCGATACGGTTTCACTGACGCTTGCGGCAAGTGTTGCACAGACCCTGTTTGCCGTTCGCTCCGCTGACGCCCAGATCGCCCTTCTGAAGCAGAGCATTGCTACGCGCGAGGAGTCGCTCATGCTGACTCGACGCCGCGAGAAGGCGGGCGTTGCAGCCGAGATCGACGTCAATCAGGCCGCGGAGTCGCTGGCCGATGCAAGAGCGCAATTGCATGAAATCGAGCGCCTGCGCGGCGTGGCGGCAGGGCAGTTGTCTCTCCTCACGGGCGAACTGTCACTGATTGTCGAGCCGCTTGCCTCGACGCGCCTCGGCTTGCCGTTACCCCCGCTTCCCGAGGTGGGTCTACCCTCTACGCTCCTGGAGCGCCGGCCGGATGTCGCTGCGACCGAGGCGAGCCTCATGGCGGCGAATGCCCTCATTGGCGTGGCGCAGGCGTCACGCTTTCCGACGTTCTCGCTCACCGGCTTCCTGGGCGGGGACAGCCTTTCGATGAGTAACCTGCTCTCCGCGCCGGCCCGTATCTGGTCGGTGAGCGGCAATGTCGCGCTGCCTGTCATCGACTGGGGACGCTATCAGGCGCGTACCGAGCAGGCGGTCGCGCGCCGGCAGCAGGCGGCAGCGACCTGGGAGAAGGCCGTGCAGGGTGCCTTTCGTGATGTGGCCGACGCCCTCACCAATCTCGCGCAGGCGCGGGCGGCAGAAGCCGACTACGCCGAGCGCGCGACCCGCTCGCGCGAGCGGCTGCGTCTGGCGCGTCTGCGCTACGAGGCCGGCTATTCGGGGTTTCTCGAAGTGCTCGATGGCGAGCGCTCGGCCAATGATGCGGCGCTCGCCGAAATCCGTAATCGTCAGGCCGTGCTGGGCTACTCGGTCGACCTCATGCGCGCGCTCGGCGGGGGCTGGTCTAAGGACAGCCTTGCACAACCCGCGGGGACCCCGAACGAGGGCGAAGCCGGCCGGATGGTGTCGCCCTTCACACGCTGAGGGCGACCGATCAGTGGGCGCAACCGGGGCCGCAACTCATCGCGGTTTCGGCTTCCTCGCCGCGAGCAACCATCGCCGCCCGCATCTCGGCTTGCTTCTCCTGGCTGATGCGCAGCGCTTCCGATCGGCCGGCGTCATCGAGATTGAGCCAGTAGGCGAGCATGGTGTCCATGCTGCCCGCATGCTGCGTGAACCACGGCGCCAGTTCTCGAGCGAGGACGCGACCGACTTCAATCTTGCCGTCGATCACCATCTGACGCACTTCGCGGCACAGGTTGAGAACGTTGGCATGTTCGGTGACATGGCAGTGCGCGGGCGGGAACGCAGTAGCTTCCATCCGTGCGTTCTCGTCGGCGAAATGCGTATCGCTGTGCTCGATGAAGCGGTCGAGCGCAGCCACCAGGGAGGCATCGTCAGCGTCGCCCAGCGCGTTCAGGCAGTCGACAAACTCCCGATGCGTGTCGTCCATGCGGGACTCGCCGAGGACGAGTGCATCAGACCATTCGAGCAGTGCCATGGCAGTGCGCCTTCCGGTTTTCGAGGAAGCACGAGTATAACGGAGTGAGCTGGTGCAGCCCTGGTCGCCACCGTGCACCATCGGAGGTCAGTCCGGTGCGGCGTGCCCGCCGGGAGCGCCGGTCCGTGCAGTCTCTTCGAGGCGGTTCCGATCCTGCGTCGAGCGCGCCATGGACGCCGGGAAGCTGGCACAATCTTGGCTGCCTCTGCGGCACCACGGCCCCGATCGATGTCGGGCAAGGTCGTTGCGATCGTCCGTGGCCACGTCCTGACACCGAGCAGCACCCGAAAACATGTGGATTGTCGACATCGCCCTGCGCCGCCCCTACACGTTCATCGTGGCGGCTTTGCTCATCCTGCTGTCGACGCCGCTCGTGCTCATGAGAATGGCGGTCGATGTCCTGCCGGAGATCGATATTCCGGTCATCAGCATCATCTGGACCTACAACGGGCTGCCCGCACCCGAGATGGCGCAGCGCATTGCGCTGGTGACCGAGCGCAGCATCACCACGACCGTGAACGACATCGAGCATGTCGAGTCGCAGTCACTGGCCGGCATTTCGGTCATCAAGGTATTCTTTCAGCCCGGTGCCGACGTGCAGTCGGCGATCGCGCAGGTGGTGGCCAACGTGCAGTCGCAGGTGCGCGTGATGCCTCCTGGCATCACGCCGCCGCTGGTGCTGCGCTACTCGGCATCGGCGATCCCGGTAATCCAGCTCGGCCTGTCCAGCCAGTCGCTCTCGGAGCAGGAACTGCTCGATGGCGCGCTCAATTTCCTTCGGCCGAGGCTCATCGCCATCAAGGGCGCGTCAGTGACCTATCCCTACGGGGGCAAGCCGCGGCTGATCGCGGTCGATATCGACAATGATCGGCTGCTCGCCAAAGGGCTCACCCCGACCGACATCGTGAATGCCGTGAGTGCGCAGAACCTGATTTTGCCCTCGGGAACGGCCAAGATCGGCGAGTCGGAGTATTCGGTGTCGATGGCTGGCTCGCCCGACACCATCGCCGGACTGAACAACATCCCGGTGCGCAGCACCAACGGGGCGACCACCTACCTCAGTGAGGTCGCGCATGTGCGTGACGGCTTTGCCTCGCAGACCAACATCGTCCGTCATGACGGCGAGCGTGGGGTGCTGGTATCGATCCTGAAGAACGGCGGCGCCTCGACGCTCGATGTCGTGGCGTCGCTGAAGGCCTTGATGCCCGAAGCGGCGAAGACGCTCCCGCCCGAGGTCAACATCACCCCGCTCTTCGATCAGTCGCTTTTCGTGCGCGCTGCCATCGAGGGGGTCGTCCACGAGGCGATCATCGCGGCCTGCCTGACAGCGCTCATGATCCTCGTCTTTCTGGGCAACTGGCGCAGCACCTGCATCATTGCCGTGTCGATCCCGCTGTCGATCCTGTCGTCGATCCTGTGCCTGCACATGATTGGCGAGACGATCAACATCATGACACTCGGGGGCCTGGCACTGGCGGTGGGCATCCTCGTGGACGATGCGACGGTTACCATCGAGAACATCGAGCGTCATCTGCACATGGGCTCCGATCTTCATACCGCCATCCGCGATGGGGCCGGGGAAATCGCCGTGCCGGCTCTGGTATCCACGATCTGCATCTGCATCGTGTTCGTGCCGATGTTCTTCCTCACCGGTGTGGCCAAGTTTCTCTTCGTGCCGCTGGCGGAGGCGGTTGTCTTCGCGATGCTGGCCTCCTATGTGCTTTCCCGTACGCTGGTGCCCACCATGGCCATGCTGATGATGAAGGAAGGCTCGGGCGAGACGAGTGCCAGACCAGGGTTCTTCCGTCGCATCTACCTCGCATTTGATCGGGCCTTCGAGCGGTTCCGGCGCGGCTACATCGTCATCCTGAGTGCGCTCCTTGCGCGACGTCGCGTCTTTTCCTTTTTCTTCATGGGCTTTTGCGTCCTGTCCTGCGGCCTGTATCCACTGCTTGGACAGGACTTCTTTCCGGCGGTCGATTCGGGACAGATACGACTTCACCTGCGGGCCCCGACCGGCCTTCGCATCGAGGAGACGGCGCGGCTGACCGACGAAGTCGAGCATTACATCCGGCGGGTGATTCCGGCAGATCAGCTTGACACGATCGTCGACAATCTCGGGGTGCCCTACAGCGGGATCAACCTGTCGTACAGCAACGCAGGCACCATCGGCACGCTCGATGCAGAGGTCATGATTGCCCTCAAGCCCGGCCATGATCCGACGGCAGGCTTCGTCGATCGACTGCGACGGGATCTGCCCGAACAGTTCCCGGGCGTCGAATTCTTCTTCCAGCCCGCCAACATCGTCAGCCAGATCCTCAACTTCGGTTTGCCTGCCGCGATCGACATCCAGTTCCGCGGTAATGACCAGAACGCCAACTTCAAGTCTGCGCAGCAGCTTCTGTCCCGCGTACGCACGATTCCCGGCGTTGTCGATGCGCACATCCAGCAGCGCTTCGATCAACCCAGCTTTGCGCTGGACATCGATCGCACGCGTGTCCAGCAGCTCGGGCTCAATGCCGTGAACGTGGCGCAGAACCTTCTGGTATCGCTGTCGGGCAGCTTCCAGACTGCGCCCTCGTTCTGGCTCGACCCACGCAACGGGGTGGTGTATCAGGTTGGCGTCCAGACCCCCCAGTACCGGGTGAATTCGATCGACGCGCTGCTCAACACGTCGGTTGCTTCCAACCAGGGCGGCGCAGCGGCGGCCATCGGTGCGTCGGCGGCCGGTGCTGCCCCGGGGGCGCTTGCGACCCAGTTGCTGGGTAACCTGGTGACCCTGCGTCCGCGCGAACAACAGTCGGTCGTATCGCACCATGGCGTGTTGCCAGTCGTCGACATCTATCTGTCGGTCCGCGGGCGCGATCTGGGCAGCGTGGCGGTGGAGGTCGAGCAGATGGTCGGTGAAGCCCGGCGAGGCCTCTCGCGCGGCGCCAGCGTCGAGATGCTCGGTCAGGTGCGGACCATGCAGAGTTCATTCGTGGGTCTGGGTGTCGGCCTCGTCATGGCGATCGTGCTGGTGTATCTCCTGATCGTGGTGAATTTTCAGTCCTGGATAGACCCGGCGATCATCGTGAGTGCACTGCCGGCTGCCCTTGCCGGCATCGCCTGGATGCTCTTCCTGAGCGGTACCACCCTCAGCGTGCCGGCGCTCACTGGCGCGATCATGACGATGGGCGTGGCAACCGCCAACAGCATTCTCGTGGTGTCGTTTGCAAGGCAGCGCCTCGCTGATGGCCTGCCACCGCTCTCCGCCGTTCTCGAAGCCGGCGCCACGCGTCTGCGTCCGGTCATGATGACGGCACTCGCGATGATCATCGGCATGATTCCGATGGCACTGGGCCTGGGTGAGGGTGGCGAACAGAATGCGCCGCTCGGACGTGCGGTGATCGGCGGGCTGCTCTTTGCGACCGTTTCGACACTCGTGTTCGTCCCACTGGTCTTCGGTGGTGTGCATCGCCGACTGCATGCCCGGCGTGATCGCCGCAGCGCACCGCCCGATTCCTCTGCAAACCCGCCTCATCCCGAGATTGGCTGACATGTCTCAAGAACGTCATTCGCCGCTGGCTCTCCACGACTTTCATCTCCACGACCCTGACGGGGGCGGGCCAGTCCGTCACACGATCCTGCGCAAGGCTCGCTGGGTGGTCCTGCTCGCCTTGCTGCTCCTCGGCGTTGGCTCGGCGCGTACCGTTCTCAGCCGGATCGAGCAGGAGAAGGACAACGCGACCGTGACGGGCGAGCAGGGTCGGATTCATGTCTTCACGACGGCACCGACCCGGAGCACGCGCGGACAGCAACTCACGCTGCCCGGCACCTTGCAGGGCATCATCGAGTCGCCGATCTATGCGAGGGCAGCGGGGTATGTGGTGCGCTGGCACAAGGACATCGGGGCGCCCGTGCGCAAGGGCGATCTCCTTGCCGAGGTTGACACACCCGACGTGGATCAGGCCTACGAGGCTGCCATCGCGACGCGTGATCAGACCCTGGCCACGCTCGAGTTGGCCCGTTCGTCAGCACGCCGCTGGGAAACGCTGCGGCAACGCGATGCGGTCTCCCAGCAGGAAGTCGACGAGCGTCGCAGCAACCTCGTGCAGGCCGAGGCCAACCTGGCCACGGCCGAGGCAAATGCACGCCGACTGCGCGAGCAGCAGGCGTTCAAGCGGATCGTGGCTCCGTTTGCCGGCATCGTCACCCGCCGGAACGTCAATGTCGGTGATCTGGTGGATGCGGGCAATGGGGGGCCGGCCAAGGCACTGTTCAATCTGGCGCAGGTCGATACGCTGCGGGTCTATGTCTACGTACCTCAGAGCTATTCACAGCGGGTTCGTGCTGGCGATGAGGTTCGCGTCACGCTGCCGGAACTGCCCGGCAAGGAGTTTTCGGGCAAGGTCGTGAGGACGGCGGGCGCCATCGATGCGACGACGCGCACGCTGCAGGTCGAGCTCAATCTGCGCAATCCCGATCGGCTGCTGATGCCGGGTGCGTACGTGCAGATCGCGTTCCCCGGGCTTTCATCCGACGCGCTCATCGTGCCGACCAACACACTGATGTTCCGCGGCGAGGGTCCCCGCGCGGCCGTGGCGGCTGACGGAAAAGCCGTGCTGAAGCCCATCGTGATCGGAGAGACCTACGGGCGCATGACGCAGATCCTGAGCGGCCTTGCGGAAACCGACCGGCTCATCGTCAACCCGCCCGATTCGTTGCAGGATGGTGACGTCATCATCGCGCGAGAAATGCCTCGCAAGGCCGATGCTGCCAAGGGTGGAGAGCCGGCGCGATCGGGTGCCACAGGCCGGCCCGGCGAGGCCACCGCAGGCACTCGACCGGAACCGAAACAGGACGCCAAGAACCGATGAATCCGCTGCGCGTCTGGAGTGCATGGGTACTCCCTCTGGCCGTTCTCGGTGCATGCGCACCGGTGGGTCCCGATTACCGTCGTCCTGTGCTGGAGATGCCGGCGAACTGGAAGCCCGAGGCGCCCTGGCGTGTCGGTGCGCCCCAGGATGCCATCCCGCGGGGCGAGTGGTGGAAGGTCTTCGGGGACGAGCGTCTGAACAAGCTCGAAGAGCGGGCGATGACCAGCAACAACACGCTTGCGGTTGCGGCGGCTCGACTGGAGCAGGCTCGCGCCTTGTCGTCGCAGGCTGGGGCGGCACTCTTCCCCGAGATTCGTCTCAATTCGGGGATCAATCGGTTTCGCACATCGGCCGATCGGCCACTCACCAGTTACACCACGCCGACGTTCAGCACGATTCAGTACGACTACACGCTCAATGTGTCGGCGCGCTACGAGGCCGATTTCTTCGGGCGTGTTCGGCGAACGATCGAGGCGGCCGGCGCCAGTGCGCAGCAGTCAGCGGCTGATTTCGAGAACATCCGCTTGCTGGTGAGCGCCGACCTGGCCAACAATTACGTCACGATCGGTGCGCTCGACAACGAGATCGATGTGGTCCAGCGCAGCATCGCATTGCAGCGCAAGGCGCTGGCGTTCGTGAGCGCCCGTTACGAAGCCGGCACGGCTTCCGGGCTTGATGTGACGCAGCAGCAGGCGCAGATCGATGCCACCTCCACCCAACTGGAACTGCTGATCAACCAGCGCACGCGGGTCGAGCATGCCATTGCCACGCTGGTTGGTACCCCGGCACCGACCTTCTCGCTCGAACCCAGACCGCTTGCGCTCGCGCCCTGGCAGCCGCCGGTGGGCGTGCCCTCCGATCTGCTGGAACGGCGTCCTGACATCGCGTCCGCCGAGCGCGCGATGGCTGCTGCCAATGCGCAGATCGGGGTTGCGATGGCGGCTTTCTACCCGAGTTTCAATCTGGCCCCCGCCTATGGGCTGGAGAGCCGGGCATTCACGACGCTGTTTGATATCCCCAGCCTGCTCTGGGCCTTTGGGGTGCAGAGTTCGCAACTCATTTTCGACGGTGGCCGTGCGAAGGCCGGGCAACGATTTGCTGAAGCCAGCTATCAGGGGACGCTTGCAGCTTACAAGCAGGTCGTGCTCACGGCGATGCAGGAGGTCGAGGATGGTCTGGGTACGTTGGTGGCGCTCGGTCGTGCTCAGGAGCAGGCCAGGGCGGCCGTGCGAAGCACCACGCGCCTGCTCGAACTGGCGAACGATCGATATGCTGGTGGCCTTGCAACCTACCTCGATGTCATTTCCGCTCAGCAGGCGCAACTGTCGAGCGAACGCATCCGAGTCCAGGTACTCGGGCAGCAGGTGCTCGCCTCCGTGTTTCTCGTGAAGGCCTTGGGTGGTGGCTGGGACAATACGGCCGCCGCGACAGCGACGGCATCCGGGCCGGCGCTCGCGGCGGCGCCTGCCGTCGCACCCTGACACCGCGCGTGCTCCTGGCACGTGTGTTTGCCGTTCGTGCCTGTTTTCAGGATGGATCTTCATCATGTCCACGGTGACCCTGGATCTTCTGGATTGCGTCGCACTCGTGACGCTCAATCGCCCCGAGCAGTTGAATGCCCTCGACCTCGAGGTGCGGCATGACATCGACGATGTCCTTGCCCGAGTGCGGAGTGACGCTGCGGTTCGTGCCGTCGTCCTGACCGGTGCGGGTCGCGCATTTTGTGCAGGCGGTGATGTGCGATCGATGCCCACCGGGTCTGGTGCGGCCGAAGCCGGCCGGCGCCGTCTGGCGGACCATACGCAGTGGTTGGAGGCCCTGATCGGACTCGATCGGCCGGTGGTCGCAGCCGTTCATGGCGCGGCCTACGGTGCAGGCTTCAGTCTGGCGCTGGCTGCCGATTTCGTGGTCGCGGCCAGCAATGCCCGGTTCTGTGCATCCTTTCCGCGCCTGGGCCTCGTGCCTGATTGCGGGGCGCACTGGCTTTTGCCGCGTGTGGTCGGCATGCAGCGTGCGCGCGAGATCCTGTTTACAACCCGGGAACTGGGCGCCATCGAAGCCCGTGATCTGGGGATCGTGCTCCAGGTAGTCGAGGCGCCGACACTGGTCGAGCGAGCCGTGGCCTTCGCGCGGGGCTTCTGTGAGGCATCACCGATGTCGATGGCGCTTTCCAAGGAAATTCTTCGCAGTGCCTGGACCACCGATCTGCATACGGTGCTTGGCATGGAAGCGTCGGCACAGGGCATCGCGTTCAGCACCGATTACCATCAGGCCGCGGCGGCTCGGTTCAGAGCCCGTGAGACGCAGCCTTTTCCGCCGGCAGGGTGGTCGGGGCGGGGTGTGGCCAGCGAGGCACCGATACGCTCGCCGGGAGCGCCTTCGGCTTCGGATGGGGAGCGCTGACGATGGCCGGGCTTCTGTACGACGAATTCGTCGTCGGGCACGTTTTCGAGCACGACTGGACACGAACGGTGACCGAAACGGACAACGTTCTTTTCAGCAGTCTCACGATGAACGTGCAACCGCTGCATCTCGATCACGAATTTGCGGCCCGAACCGAATTCGGACGTCCGTTGATCAACAGCCTCTTCACCCTGGGGCTGCTCATCGGCATGACGGTCAACGATACGACGCTGGGCACCACCATCGCCAATCTGGGCATGACCGACGTGCGATTTCCCAAACCGGTTTTCGCCGGCGATACGTTGCATGTGCGAACCACCGTCATCTCGAAACGGGAAAGTCGTGGTCGGGCTGACGCGGGCATCGTCGAGTTCGAACACGAGGCCATCAACCAGCGCGGTGAGTGCGTCGCGATCTGTCGCCGCTCGGCCTTCATGCGAAAGCAGTCCCTCTGAGCAGGTTCTGGCGTTGTTCTTCAGGCGCTTTCCCGGACTCAGACTTCCGGGTGGTGCCCGGCCTCGAGGCGGTCGATCTCCGCCATCCACCGGGTCTTTTCCGCGTCGCTCAGGAGGCTGCTCGTGAAGCCGTTGCGAACGATCCTGGTCATCTCGTGCGTGCTCAAACCGAGTGCAACTGCGGTTCGGGTGTAGTTCTCGTTCAGGTAGCCGCCGAAGTAGGCGGGATCGTCAGAATTGATAGTGACTTTCACGCCGGCGCGCAGAAGTCGTGCCAGATTGTGCGCCTCGAGGCGGGAGAACACGGCCAGTCGAACGTTCGAGAGCGGGCAGATCGTGAGGGGTATCTGATCACGCACCAGTCGCTCGACCAGTCGCGGATCTTCCTCGCAGCGAACCCCATGATCGATCCGGCATACCTGTAGCCGGTCCAGCGCGCTTTCGATATAGGCAGGCGGCCCTTCTTCGCCTGCATGGGCGACGCAGGCCAGCCCTGCGCTTCGCGCCAGATCGAATACCCGCTCGAATGCTTCTGGTGGATGACCCTGCTCCGAGGAGTCCAGGCCGACGCCGACCCACAGGTCGGCATAGGCAGACAGCAAGGGGAGTGCGGCTTTCAGCGTCTCAATGGCATCTGCTTCGGGAAGATGGCGCAGAAAACAGAGGATCATTCGGGCCGAAATCTCCGGACTCGCTTCCCGCAGGGCCCGCGCGATGCCGGCAAAGACGGTGGCGATCGGTACACCGCGACTGGTGTGGCTCTGCGGGTCGAAGAAGATCTCGACATGCCGGATGTTGTCCGTTCTCGCATGGTCCAGATAGGCACGGGTCATGGCGTGGAAGTCCTCTTCGGTCTGCAACACCGCGGTTGCCGCGTAGTACAGATCGAGAAAGGATTGCAGGCTGGTAAAGGCGTAGGCGCGGCGCAAGGCTTCCACATCGGGGTAGGGCAGATCGACCCGATTGCGCTGTGCCAGTTCGAAAATGAGTTCGGGTTCGAGGGTGCCTTCTATGTGCAGGTGCAGTTCTGCCTTGGGCAACTGCTCCAGGAAAGGGATATCGGTCATGGGGGACAAGGCCTGGAAAGGGTCGTGAACGGACCGCGGGAGGGGATGAACGGTCGCACCGCCGCGTATTCTGCTACGCTAGGCGGGTTGCTGTCCCGGTGTTCTGCTCGTGCCCACCCGGTCCGTCGTGTTGTGCGCCTGGTTTCCGGTGCATGGGTGGGACGCCTGCCCCGAGGCCCCCGATCCATCCACGCCCGACCGTCGCCCCAGTCGACTCGATCATGAATACCCGAGCTGCTCGACGCCCTCCTGCTCCTCCCTCGTTGCGATCGCGGGCACTGCTCAAGCAATGTCGTGCCATTGCGCGAGACCGCATGCCCGATTTCATCGGCGAGGCGATTGATCGTGTTGCTGTGGATATTCGGGCCGGTATGGTGGCGGACGACGCACAGGGGTCGGCCGCGCTGCTCCTGGGCTTGCCCGAGCGTCTGCGAGGTCTGCGCGCGCGCCTGGTCACGACCTTTGGGGAGGCCTACGAGCAGGCACTGGCCCGCTCCTTCGCTGATGAGTCGGTTGCTCGCCCGGCTGAGGGGGCGGCGGGGACTGAAGCAGGCATGCTCACCGGGCGGCTGAAGCTGGTTGACGACGATTCTCTCCAGGACATCCTGCTTGCCGCCGAGATGGTGCGACAGATCCAGAATGCCCTTGAACGCGAGATGGATCAGCGTGCCGAAGTCTATTGGGGCATGCGTTTGCGCCTCGCCCAGATCTGCGGAACCACCGATTATTCGGAGGAGGCCAACCTCTTCGGCATTCGTGGCGCGATCGACGCTCTGGTGAGTGCGGCTGCCAATTGCATCAATGATCACAAGGTTCGTCGGGCGCTGCTGCGCGCGATGCGGGGCTGTCTCACCGAGGCCATTCTCGAATGTTATCGGGAGATCAACGAGTTTCTGGTGAGGGAGCAGGTTCTGCCTGGCATCGTCAGTGCCATCCATTACCTGGTGTCTCACGGCAAGCAGCTGTCATCCCATTTTTCTGGTCTCGACGAGCGGGAAATCAGTTCGTCGGATACGGTGAATCGTCTGCTGCAGTCGCTGCTGCGTCAGGAGTCCAATCCGCTCGCGCGGCAGTGGGCCTCGGCACTGGGCAACGCCACCAACCAATCGATGGGAATGAACGGCGCCGGGGCGATGGTGGCGCCAGCATCACGCACCGGGCCGGGCGCCGATCATGCGGCATCCGGCGGGCTCGCCGGTCTACCCGGTTTTCAGCGTGTGCAGTCTGGTGTGGCAGGCCAGGGCGCAGGTGAGTTTACCAGTGGTGGCATTCCCCTCATTGCCGGTGGCCTTCCCGATGCCGCGGCCGGTTTCGGTGCCGATGCATCGATCGATGGCACGCTCAGGGCTGCCATGATGGACTTTCTTGCGCGTGCAGCGCGGGGGCCGAAGGAAGACCGTCAGTTCATTGCGCAGATGCTGTCCGAACCGCGCGAGCATCTGTTCGACTCGGCATTGGAGATGCCGCCTTCGCCAGGGTTGCTGCGGGTGCTGGGCGAGCGTCAGCGCGCTGCAGCCGAGGCGGACAGCGAGATCGGTTTCGGTTATGACGAAGCGCTGAAGGCGCAAGCGCATCCTCTGGATGCCTTGACCGCTGACTTCGTCGAGTCGGTCTTCGAGTCTGTAACCGCCGAATCGGCCATCAGCGCGGCTGCGCGCGCCGAGATCGCCCGTCTCCAGCCCGCCGCCTTGAAGGCGGCGGTGCTCGACCGGACGTTCTTCGCAAGTCGGGTGCATCCGATGCGCCGGCTGCTCGATCGCATGACGCAGGCTGCGCGCGATCCGGGCATCGACAGCTCCGATGGCAGCGAATTCGTGCGCGAATTGCACGACATGGTGAGTTCTCTCAACGAGACCTTCTCCGATGATCTTCGCACCGTCGAGGCGATGATCGACCGAGTCGACGATCTGGCCGATCGGTACGCGGGAACCGCGCGCAACGAGGAGGCCATCGACACCCGTGTGCTCGAGCGTTCCGAGCGTGAACTGGTCGCCGCAGCGCTCGCCAGTGCCGAACTCGAGCGGCGAATTCCGTCATCAACCCCGCCCTTCATCCAGGACTTCCTGCGCCGCTGGTGGCGCCGTGCGCTCATCGAGTCGCATGTGGGCGAGAAGACCGGTGAGGCATCCTGGACGCACCGACTCGATACGATCGATCAACTCATCTGGAGCGTGAGCGCAGGTTTTGCCCAGGAGGTGACGCGTCTTCGACGCATCCTGCCGCTGCTGGTGCGAACCCTCATTCTGGGCGCGCGCGATGCCGGGATGCCCGATGCGCACCGTGATGCCTTTCTCGATGCGCTGATGAATCTGCATCGGCGGATCATTGCCCACTGGCGTGACGCTGTCGAGGCGGCGGCCCCGAGCCCGACGATGGTCGGCACCGCCACGGCCGGTATCGATGCCGGTGCCGACGCCGACTTGTCGCTGCATCCCACGGGCGAGGCCGAGAGCCCTCTCGCAACGCGCATGGCGGTTCCACCAGAAGTGCCTCCAGCCGAGACGGCGATGCCCGCCGATGCTGATGCCGATCGGTACAGCAAGGCCTATTGCGAGCGGCTTGCCGATTCGCTGACCGAGGGTTCGATCGTCGAGTTCATTTCGTCGGATGTGGCTGGCAATGCCATCTGGCAGCCGCTCCGACTGTCCTGGGTGAGTCCTCAGCGCATGATTTTCCTGTTTACTGCCCGTCTGACCCGAGCGCGCCAGATGAATCGCCCCGCGCTCGTCGAGGGGCTGGAAAATGGCACCGCCCGGCTGGTGGAGGAGGGCAGCTCCTACCTGGACCGGACCATCGCTGCAGTCGCCGGCACATAGGCGTCGCCCGCCCGATCGGGATTTCACCGCACCGGTGACCCGCCGGCGCGTCGCCACAGCGAACAGGACACCACGAACACACAATGAAGACACGCGCAGGCTGCAAGGAGGGGACATGCGATCGATGGTAGATCGGCTGGCGTTTGGTACGCGCAATCGGCTGAAACTGGGTCTGTTTGGTGCCAATTGCTCGTCCGGGCGATCGGTGACCATGGTGCCCGAGCGGTGGTCGGCCTCGTGGCCCGAGATGCTCGATCTGGCCAGAGTGGCAGACGCGGCTGGGCTGGAGTTCCTGTTGCCGATCGGTCGCTGGAAGGGCTATGGCGGCGACACCGATTACCAGGGCTCCACCTTCGAGACGGTCACCTGGGCAACGGCGCTCCTCGCGAGCACCCAACGAATCAACGTATTCGGTACCGTGCATGCACCCCTCATTTCCCCAGTCATCGCCGCCAAGGAGTTCGTCACGGCTGACCATGTCGGATCGGGCCGTTTCGGGCTCAACGTCGTCTGTGGCTGGAATGAGGGTGAATTCGAGATGTTCGGGGTCGAGCAGCGCGAACACGAGGCACGTTATGCCTATGCACGCGAGTGGCTCGATGCAATCAAGGCCATGTGGGTGCGCGAGGACGCGTTCGACATCGAGGGTCAGTACATCCGGATGAAAGGGGTTCGTGCCAACCCCAAGCCTTTCGGCGGCAGTCGTCCGATGATCATGAACGCAGGCGCTTCCCCGGTCGGACAGGCCTTTGCCGTCGACAACTGTGATGCGCTCTTTCGGGCGGTGCGGCTGGCAACGCTGGGCGACGCACGCGATCAGGTCGCCGAGGTGAAGGCGCGCGCTGCCCGACAGGGACGCGATCTGGGGGTCTATACCATCGGTGTGATGACCTGCCGTGCAACACGGCGCGAAGCCCGCGAATACTACGAATATTGCACGCTCGAGAACGCCGACTGGTCGGCGGTCGACCGGATCATGGCGATGCAGAAGATCGATCCTTCGCAGTACACCACCGAGGAGTACCACCGGATCCGCCGCGATTTCGCCAATGGGCTTTCCGGCTTTACGCTCATCGGTGACCCCGATGACATTGCGGGCGAGCTGGCGCAACTGCACGGTGCCGGCTTCTCGGGCATCGCACTCTCGATGGTGAATTACGGCGCCGAGCTGCCTTTCTTCCGCGATGAGGTGTTGCCGCGCCTGGAGAGACTCGGACTGCGCGAGCCGGTTCGGGACTGAGGTTCAGGGCGGGTCAGGGATTCGTCTCCGGGTGCATCCGCTCATAGGCAGCGGCCAGGCGAGGATCCATCCGGCGAATGGCTTCATGGCTTACCCGGCCTGTGCGTCGCATGTAGGCGTAGGCCAGTTCGATCGGCGACAGGTGCATCAAGTCGCCCATCGTTTCGTACCAGCGCAGGCTCACGTTGGCGGCGTCCCAGATCTTCTGCATGACCGGCAGCCTGGTGTGCTGAAACCTCTCGAGCGCATCGGCAACGCTCGAGGCCTGTTTCAGGGCGCGGGCCAGCGCAACCGCGTCTTCCATGGCCATGCGCGTTCCCGAGCCGATCGAGAAGTGCACGGTGCGCAGCGCATCGCCCAGGAGCACCACGTTGTCGAAGTGCCAGCGCTGGTTCCACACGGCGGGGAAGCGCCGCCAGGCGGAGTTGTTCGAGATGATCGGATGTCCGTCGAGTTCCTCGGTGAAGACCGCTTCGCAGTGGCGTATCGTTTCCTCGGGTGACAGCGTATCGAATCCGGCCTTCTGCCAGGTGTCGGCCTCGACTTCGATGAGGAAGGTACTCATCGTCGGGCTGTAACGGTAGTGATGGGCACAGAAGACGCCATGCGGTGTCTGACGAAAGCTCAGGGTGAGCGAGTCGAAGGCCTTGCTGGTGCCGTACCAGATGAAAGGATTGCTGCGCCAGTCGGTGGACGTGCCCAGTCGTGCCTCATGGTCGCGGCGCACGAACGAGAAGGCTCCGTCACAGGCGACCACGAGGTCCACCGGTCCGAGCGATGCGATCGACGCCACTTCGGTCTCGAAGCGTATTTCGATGCCCTGAGCCTCGACGCGTTGGTAAAGCAGGGTCAGCAGTTCGAGTCGCCCGATCGAGGCGAATCCGTTCCCCGCAATCGCTACGCGCTCGCCCTGATGCCCGATGGCGAGGTCGGGCCAGGTTTCCATGTGGGGCGTGAGGTACTGATACATCGCCTCGTCATCGGCGCGCAGGAATTCGAGGGCCCGATCGGAGAAGACAACCCCGAAGCCCCAGGTAGCGTCACGCCGGTTTCTCTCGAGGATGACGATGTCATGGTGCGGGTCAGCCGCCTTGAGCAGACTGGCGAGGTACAGCCCGGCAGGACCGGCACCAATGATGCGTATCTTCATGAAGTTTCGTCCGTCAGGTGTGTCGAGACTGCGCGTGGTGGTTGGGGTGACGCGCGCCAAATCCCAGGCCGAGCGCGGCCAGCATCACGCTGCAGCCGAGAAAGACCGGCAGCGGGCCGACCCCGTGAACGAGTGCAGCCACGACGCTTGTGCCTATCGACTGCCCCAGGAAGAATACGGCGGCAAAGAGCGTCACGGCCACGCCTCGCGACTCGGGCGCCATCTGGGTCGCGCTTACCTGAAGGGTATTGTGCATCATGTAGTAGCCGAAGCCGCTGAGGGCGCTGGCCAGTGCCGCGGTCCAGGGGCCAGGCGCGAGCGTGATGAGCGGCAAGGCGATCGCCATCACGAATCCGGCCAGTCGCGCGGTCTGTGCTTCGCGCAGGCGTCCGATGATCTGGCCTGACAGGAGCGCGTAGATCACGCCTCCTGCGGCGAGGGCCATCGCGACCAGGCCCGCCTGTGAAAGGGAAAGTCCGTTCAGTTCGTGCAGTGTTGCCGGCACGAATGAAAACGCGCCGAAGAAGAAGCAGGCCTCTGCAAACGCTGCCATCAGAACCGTGCGGGGCCAGGGTCGCGCGAACAGGCTGGCCATGTTGCGCAGCGAACCCAGTAGCGTCTGACGTGGCATCTGCGGCGGGGGCAGTTGCATCGCCTCGCCGCCCAGTCGCAGCAGCAGGATCGCTACCGTCGCAAACCAGACGGACAGCGCGATGAAGGGCGCGCGCCAATCGAGGTACTGCGCGGCCACGCCCCCGAGGAAACTGCCTGCGGCGAGTCCCGATATCTGCCCCATGATGAACCGCGCCATGACGATGCGTCGCTGTTCGTAGGCGATGGTGTCGCCAATCCAGGCGAGCGACAGCGGGACAATGCCCGCTGCCGTGGCGCCAGCCAGGGCCCGGGCTGCAATCAGCCACGGCAGGCTGGGTGCGAGCGCGCACAGGAACGAGGTCAGGGCACACGCACCTGCCAGCAGCGTGGCCACCCGATATTTGCCGTAGCGCTCGCCCAGCGGGCCGTAGAGCAACTGCATCAGGCCGTACCCAGCCGCAAAGGCCGTGATCACCGAGGAGGCCTGCAGCAGGTTGATGTCGAAGACTTCGGCGAGCCGAGGCAGTTCGGCGTCGGTGACGCGCACGGATGCCGAGCAACCAAATCCAGCCAGAGCGAGAAGGAAGAGAGGGCGGTTGCCTGCCCGTCGCGGACTCTCTTCGGGCACTTTCCCGGGGACATTCTGCCCGGAAGTCGCGGCGTTCATCGGCCCGGTGCGCTTCGAACGGCGGCGTGGATGGCTGCAAGGATTGCACTCGGCGAGGGGGGGCAACCGGCGACCGATGTATCGACTGGAATCACGCGGGACACGCGTCCGACGCAGGCGCCTTCCTCGCCGAAGATACCGCCCGAGCAGGCGCACTCACCGACGGCGACCACGAGTCCGGGCGCTGGCATGGCGTGCCAGGTATCGATGAGGGCCTGCTGCATGTTGCGGGTCACCGGGCCGGTAACCAGCAGCATGTCGGCGTGACGCGGGCTTGCAACGAACTGGATCCCTTCACCTTCGATGTTGTAGAACGGATTGGCGAGGGCGTTGATTTCCAGTTCGCAGCCATTGCACGAGCCAGCGTCAACCACCCGGATCGCGAGGGCTCGACCCAGGGCTCGACGCAGGTCGGCATGCAGCCGATGCGACTCGTCGTGTGGCTGCGCAGCGGCCTCTGACGTCAGGGACACGGACGACCCGGCGGCCGATGTCATGCCCTCCGCTGCCGTGAGTCCGGTCGAATGCCCGACGACAGGGGCGGGCGCCTTCGGGCAGATGCCGACGCGTACCACTTCACGCAACATCTGCCAGATCACAGGTCGTGCCCCGCGTAGCTGAGATTGAACGACTTGTTGATGAGCGGAAAGTCGGGAACGATGTTGCCGATGATGGCGTGTTCGAGCACCGGCCAGTTCTGCCAGGAAGGATCGTGACTGTGACAGCGAACGAGCCTCTGCTGAGTACCGTCCACCTCGATTTCGAGCCCGACAAAGACCTCGCCGCGCCAGCCCTCGACCGCGCCGGCGCCACAATGCCGTCCCTGGGGCAGCTTGACCGGTAAATGGTGTGGTCCCGCTGGCACCCTGACGGCGATGCATTCGAGAAGTCGGAGCGATTCGAGCAGTTCGTCGAAGCGTACCGTCACGCGCGCCGCGACGTCGCCCGCCGACTGGCAAGCGCTCTGAACGCTCAGCGCAGCCCACGGGCGCGAGGGCAGGTGATATCGCAGATCGCACGCAATACCGCTCGAGCGTCCTGCCATGCCGGTCAGTCCGAGGCGGCGTGCCAGGGCCGTCGTTACCGTACCGGTCGAGCGCAGGCGGTCCTGCAGGCCCGCATGACGATCAATGATGGCGCGAAGCAACTGCACCTGGGCCGCGAGCGCCCCGGCTGCCTTGCCTGCGCTGGCCAGCGAGGTCGTATCGACATCGAATGCCACGCCGCCGGGAATGACCTGATCCATCATCAGTCGGTGGCCACAGAGCGCCTGCGATTCGCGCAGCCACACCTCGCGCAGCCGTGAGAACTGCGTCAGTCCGAAGGCAAGTCCGGCATCGTTGATGATGGCTCCCAGGTCGCCCAGATGATTGGCGACCCGCTCTCGCTCGAGCAGGAAGGCTCGCAGCCAGATCGCCCGGTCGGGCGGATCGATGCCGGCGGCCGATTCGAGAGCCATGCAGTAGGCCCAGGCGTGAGCGACCGTCGAATCGCCTGAGACGCGACCCGCGAGTCGGCTCGCCTCGATCGGTTCAAGGCGGGTATACCGGGCATCGATGCCCTTGTGGGTGTAACCGAGTCGCTCCTCCAGGCGCAGGACCTTTTCGCCAGACACCTGGAACCGGAAGTGTCCGGGCTCGATGATTCCCGCATGGACCGGGCCGACGGCGATTTCGTGTACGCCAGCTCCCTCCACCTTCACGAACGGGTAGCCCTCGGCGCTCGGGTTGTCGGCGTTTCTCTCGTGATGAAGCCAGCGGCGTTCGTCCGCGGCGCCCATTGCGCGAACACCGATCAGATCGAACACGGCGCGCTGCATGCGGCCCGCGAAGTGGAAGATATCGCTGACGCTCGGGTAGCCAGCATCCGGATCGGTGATGGGCAGATCGAGCCAGAGCAGCCCGTCGGGCAGTCCGAAGACTGCACTTGCGAGCGGGTGTGATCGAGTGTCGCTGCTGCCCCACAGGGCAATGAGGCGTGCAGGAGCGGCGTCACTGATGACGCTGGCTGCATCACGGGCGATGCCAAGGGCTGCGTCACGCCATTGGACGGGCTTGACGACCTGGTGGTGAATCGGCAGTTCCCCGGGCAATCGACGGGCGTTGGGAAATCCGCTGGCGATGCGCAGTTGGTGCGGCAGCGCGTCGGCAGTCTGGTCAGGGCCGAGAGAAGGATCGCGAGGTTTCATTGCCCTGTCATCGCCTTGTCGATCCCCCATCATTGTTCAACCGGCAACCACGGCCACAGCCTGGCGCAGCCAGTTCTCGGCCCAGGCTGGCAAGGCGAGTCCTAGAAGGAGGGCGATCGCCAGATGCACCAGCGCGGGTGCAGCACCGACGATCGCATCGATTCGCTTCAACGGTCCTACGCGGTGATGTCCGGGGCCGGGCGAGGCGGCTGCTTCAACCTGTGCCTCGCCCAGCGTCATGTTGCGCACCTGCAGGGTGATGCTTGCAAAGGCGATGACGAGTGCTACGAGGAGCGCGGCCGCGGCCCAGGGCATCCGCTGCAGAAGGATGGAAATCGTCATGAATTCGCTGGGGAAGAGGCTGAACGGGGGCAACCCGAGAATCGCGATGGTTCCCAGCAGCAGGCTCCAGGCGAGCGTTGGCCGGGCCCCAAGCAGGCCGCGTATGCCCGATATCTGTCCCGTGCCCGACCACTGCACGGCCTGCGCCGCGCTGAAGTAGAGGCCGGACTTTACCAGCGCATGGCCAAGGAGGTGCATGAGCCCAGCCAGCGTGGCAGCCGCTCCGCCCAGACCGAAGGCGATGGCGAGGATGCCCATGTGTTCGACCGATGACCAGGCGAGCAACTTGCGCAGGTCCTGTTGTCGTGCCAGCAGCAGTGCCGCGAGAAGTACGCTCAGCAATCCGAACCCGATCATCAGTTGGCCGGCGACAGGGGTCTGCAAGGCACCATCGGCCAGTATCTTGCAGCGCAAGATAGCGTGCAGTGCCACGCCCAGCAGCAACCCCGAGAGCACGGCGGTGACCGGGGTCGGGCCTTCGGCGTGCGCATCCGGCAGCCAGCCGTGAAAAGGGACGAGCCCCATCTTCGTGCCGTATCCGACGAAGAGCAGGGCGAACGCCAGCGTGATGATCTGCGGGTCGAGTCGCGTGCGGATCGCTGCCAGATGTGTCCAGAGCAGTGCACCCTCGTCAGCCCCGATCACGCGTTCGGCCGCCATGTACAGCAGCACGGTGCCAAAGAGCGCCTGCAGGATGCCCACACCACAAAGCACGAAGAATTTCCATGCCGCCTGAAGCGCTGGACGACTTCGATCCAGACTCACGATCAGCACGGTGGCCAGGGTGGCCCCCTCCATCGCGACCCAGAGTATTCCCATGTTGTTGGCACTGAGCGCCAGGCCGAGCGCGAACGCGATGAACTGGAACATGGCATGGTAGATCCGCTGCTGGGCTCGTGAGAAGCGACCCCGAGCACACTCGGTGTGCATGTAATCGACCGAGTGCAGGGAAGTGGTCAGCGTGACGAATGTCGTGATTGCCAGCACCAGGGCGGAGAGTGCATCCAGGTGAAAGGCTTCACTCAGGGCGAGGACCGGACCGTGCTTGATGATGTGTGCTGCGAGGAGCAGCGCGGCACCGGCCGTCACGGTGCTGGCGGCGACATTGAATAGCCGGGCGCCCGGTCTGTCACCGATGAAGCCCAGGATCACGGCCGCAATGAGTGGGGCGAGGAGTACGCAGGCCAGCAGGAAGAGCGCAGTGCTTGCGGTCGCGTTCAAGCCCCATCCCCCTCGCGCGCCGTGGCCCCGGGCGAGGGCGCAGCACTGTGCAGGTGCGACAGGAATACGCCCAGGATCAGGATGCCGATGAGCACATCCACGGCGATCCCCAGTTCGACCACCATCGGCATGCCATGCGTGACGCCCGTCGCGGCGAGGAAGACGCCGTTTTCCATCGCAAGGAAGGCCAGTACCTGCGGGATGGCGCGCGATCGAGTGATCATCATCAGGAACCCGATGAGGACGCCTGCCAGGGCGATGCCCAACGTGCCGCTGGCAAGTGCCGTGGACAACTGGGCAATGGGCCGTGCAACCCCGAAGGCGAAGATCACGAGCAGAAGACCCATCAGGAGGGTGGTTGGCAGCTTCACGACCGTGTCGACCGTACTGTCCAGATGCAGGCGGCGCAGCAGCGTGTGCATGAGCACCGGTATCAGAACCACTTTCAGAACGAAGGTGAGGGCTGCTGACAGATAAAGATGCCTTTGCCCGGTCATCCAGCCGGCGAGCGACGTGGTGATCACGAGCACGAGGCTCTGGGTCGCGTAGAAGTCGATCATGGCGCTGAAGCGCCGCTGGATGAGGAGCGCGAAGGCGAGCAGCAGGCTCACGGCAGCCAGCAGATCGATGAACTGGAGGGCCAGGGCGTTCATTGTTCAGGCGCCCAGCAGGATGTGGATGAGCATCCCGATCACGGCCAGCACGAATGCGATGCCCAGATATTCGGGAACCCTGAAGATGCGCATCTTGGCACTGACCGTTTCGGCGATGGCAAGGAGCATGCCGCCGATTGCCAGTTTGGCAACGAGGGCCGGCACGGCGAGCAGCAGGGCCAGTGGCGTGTCGTCGGCTGCAAGGCCCCAGGGGCAGAACAGTGCGATGCCGATGCACGAATAGGCGAACAGTTTCAGGGTCGCGGCCCATTCGATCAGCGCCAGATGCTGGCCCGAGTACTCCAGGGTGAGCGCCTCGTGAATCATCGTGAGTTCGAGGTGGGTCGTCGGATTGTCCACGGGAATACGCCCGTTCTCGGCCAGTGAAACCATCGTGAAGGCAACGCCTGCAAAGGCGAGGCTGGGCATGATGGCAAGCTCGCGATGTGCGAGCACATCCACGATCGAAGCCAGTGAGGTCGACCGTGCGCCCAGGGCAGCGGTGAAGAGCACCATGAGGAGCACGGGCTCGGCCAGGAAACCGACCATCATGTCGCGCCGCGCACCGAGCGTGCCGAACGCCGTGCCGACGTCCATGGCTGCAAGCGACAGCAGCACGCGCGCGAGTGCGAGCAGTCCTACGAGCACGACGGCATCAGCCACGACGGCGAGCGGCAGGTCGGTCGACAGCGTGGGGATGATTGTGCAGACGATGGCCATGCACGCGAAGACCAGCGCGGGCACACTCCGAAAGAGCGGCGAGGCGTTTTCTGCGACGACGGTCTCGCGCAGCAGTCGCTTGTGCAGCACGAGCCATGGCTGCCATAGGGGAGGTGCCGTGCGATTCTGCAGCCAGGCGCGGCACTGCGCGACCCACCCCGACAGCAGGGGTGCAAGGGCCAGTGCCGCGACGAAGGCCAGGGCCTGACCAGCGAGTCCGTGCAGCATCAGAGGACCGCCCACGCGATGATGGCCAGCATCGCCACAAAGACGGGCATGAGGCAGGCCGTGATGCTCACCGGGTGGAGTCGTTCGGCGAACGCGCTGATGCTGCGGATGGCACGGGCGATCGGCAGATAGGCGTGTTCCCAGATCCGATCCCGCACGCTCACCTCATAGTGCGGTGCATGATCGAACGGGGAGGGGAGTTCTCGCCGGATGCCGAAGATCTGTCCGAAGATATGCCGGATCGGCTGGCCGAAACCCTCGGCCGAGTCCTGCATGCGTGAACTGCTGAACTCGTAGCCGCAGTTCCAGGGCGGCGAGCGGCGTATCCTGCCCGGGTACAGGCGACGAAGCACGATGACGAGCCCGCCGGCTGTGCCGACGATGCCGAGGAGAAGGACAAGGGGGGCATAGCTCGCCTGATCGATGTCGACCGGTACGAGGATCCATGGGGTCGCCAGCAGTTCCTCACTCGCTCCGCGACCTGTCAGCTGACGTACAGCCGGGTCGATCAGACGAATCAGCACGGTCGGTACCAGTCCGGCGAGGGCACAGGCGATCGCAAGCCAGACAAGACCGGCACGCTCCCAGCGACCTGCATCTTGGCAGGCTCGCGCCGCGTCACCGCGTACCTGACCCAGGAAGATGATGCCGAAGAACTTCACCATCGTGTAGCCGGCCAGGGCGCTCGCGAGGATGATCACCGCGGCGACGACCGGAATCAGCAGATTCAGAAAAGGGTCGGGCAGCAATGGGGTGAACAGGAAGCACTGCAGAAGCAGCCACTCGGCGACGAACCCGGCCGAGGGCGGCAGCGCAGCGCTGGCCAGGGTCGCGATCAGCATCAACCATCCGACCCAGGGCATCGTGCAGATCAGTCCGCCCAGGCGGCCCAGATTGCGCTCGCCGGTGGCATGCAGGACCGCACCGGTACCGAGAAAGAGGAGGCTCTTGAACAGGGCGTGTGCCACCACATGGCAGAGGGCGGCCGTCAGCGCGAGCGCTGCCATCGGCTGCATGCCATGCGATGAAAAGAGCACGGCGAGTCCCATGCCACAGAAAATCAAGCCCATGTTCTCGATGGATGACCAGGCGAGCAGCCGTTTCATGTCGGTCTGGATGGCGGCAAAGAGTACCCCGCCCAGCGCGCTGGCAAGACCGAGCCCGAGCAGCAGGGCTCCCCACCACCACGACTGCACCTGGAGCAGGTCGAGCGTGACGCGAAGCAGACCGTAGACGGCGGTCTTCAGCATGACCGCGCTCATCAGCGCGGACACGGGGGATGGGGCTGCCGGATGGGCTTCAGGCAGCCAGGCATGAAGCGGGAGCAATCCTGCCTTGGCACCGAACCCGGCCAGCGCGAGCAGGAATACGACCGAGGAGCCGCTGCGCAGGTCTGCGTTCTCGCGCATGGCCTCGAACGAGGTGTTCATGGGATCAACTTGCAACAGGAGCAGGGCTGCCAGGATCGCCAGAGCGCCGGCATGGGCAATCAGCAGGTACAGATAACCTGCACGGCGCGTGGCAGGGTCGCGATGGTCGGTCACCACGAGCAGAAACGAGGCGATCGACATCAGTTCCCAGGCCAGCATGAAGGTGGCGGTGTCATCGGCGAGCAGCACGATGAGCATGCTGGCGATGAACAGGTGGTACTGCACGCAGATGCGCCGTCCACTCGCGTCATCACCCGTGCTGAAGTAACCGGCGGAAAACAGCGAGACGCCGGCGCTCACCAGTCCCAGCAGTGCTGCAAACAGAGCCGAAAGTGCATCGAGTCGAAAGTGCAGTGCGAAGCCCGCCATGCCATGGTCGATTGTCAGCGTGCGAGGTTCCCCCGGAAGCGCAAGGAGGGCAAGGAGGGCGACCGCTGCGGCGGTCACGGCCCCCGAGGCATGGAGGAGGTGCGCCGCGTGACCCGGGCGACGCTGGATGCCACCGATCAAACCCAGGCAGCACCAGACGGATGCTGAAACGAGCAGCCCTTGGAGCAGCGGCCAGTTTGCCATCTCGGGAAGCAGAATCGCACCCATCCGGTGATGGCTGCAGCCAGATTCGTGCAGCCTGTCGAGCGTTCAGCCGGATGATACCCCGCTCAGACGCCCAGATACGCCTCGCGAACCTCGGGTTGTGCACGCAGTTGCGCTGCGCTTGCGGCAAATACGGTCTGCCCCTTCACCAGAATCTGGACCCGATCGGCAATGGTGGAGAGTGCCGCGAAATTCTTGTCGACAAGCACGGTGGCGATGCCACTTTGCCGGATGGTGCCGACAATGCGCCAGATCTCGCGCGAGATCAGTGGGGCGAGGCCTTCGGTGGCTTCATCGAGGATGAGCAGATCGGGGTTGGTCATCAGGGCGCGGCCGATGGTCAGCATCTGCTGTTCGCCGCCCGACAGTTGTCCGCCGCCGTGCGAGAGTCGTTCGGCCAGGCGCGGAAAGCTCGCCATGACCCGATCGAAGGTCCAGTCGCGTTGTCCGCTGGCGCCGGCGCGGGCTGCCATGATCAGGTTCTCGCGCACGGTGAGATTGGGGAATATGCCGCGGCCTTCCGGCACGTAAGCGACGCCCGCGCGTGCGATGAGGTGGGGCGCGGCGCGGGTCATGTCATGCCCCTTCACCATCACCCGCCCGGCGCTCGGGCGTACGAGGCCCAGCATCGATCGGATCAGGGTGCTCTTGCCCATGCCGTTTCGCCCCATCAGGGCAACGGTCTCGCCAGCCCTGATGGAGAAGTCGATGCCATGCAGCACATGACTGGCACCATAGTGGGTATGGATGCCGGCGGCTTCGATCAGCGGGGGTTGGGCGAGCGATGGTGCGACGGGTTCAGTCATGGTGGGTGTCTTCGCTGCCGAGGTAGGCCGCCTGGACTGCTGCGCTCGCCCGGATGCTCGCTGGCGAGCCTGTTTCGAGCACGGTGCCGTTCACCATCACGGTGAGTGTGTCGGCAAGAGAGAAGACAGCATCCATGTCATGCTCGACCAGAAGAATGGCATGCCGCTCGCGCAGTCTGGAGAGCAGGCGCACGATGCCCGACGACTCCTCGGCCCCCATGCCGGCCAGGGGTTCGTCAAGCAGGAGTACGCGCGGTGCCGTCGCCAGGGCCATCGCGATCTCGACCTGCCTTTGTTCTCCATGGGAAAGCGTCGCGACGATGCGATCGCGCCGAGCGCTCAAGCCGGCGGCTTCGATCGCTTCGTCGGCTTGTCGATTGATCGCGCCCTCGCGCAGAACGGGCCGAAAGAATCGCAGCGATGAACCGGCGCGCGACTGCGCCGCCAACCGTGCATTCTCGAAGACACTCAGTGGCAGGAACACGTTGGTCTTCTGGTAGCTTCTGCCCAGGCCGCGCAGCGAGCGTTGCGGCGGACCAAGGCGCGTGATGTCGGTGCCCTCGAGGATGATTTCCCCATGGCTCGGCGCGAGGTCACCCGAGAGCAGGTTGACCAGGGTTGATTTGCCAGCACCATTGGGGCCGATGACCGCATGTACCGTGCCGCTCTCCACCCGAATGCTGACGCCATTCACTGCCGTCAGTCCGCCGAATCGGCGGGTGAGACTGCGGGTTTCGAGCGCCGGGGCCGAGTGCCCGGCAGGAGCGACAACGACTGCGCGGGTCGACGCGCTGTTCATGGCTGCCGATCCAGCGGGCGGCCCTTGCCCGCTGACGCCATGGGGTTCGCCGTGGTCTGCGGACCTGCCCCGCGCCTGGCACTGACCTGTCGCGCCAGGCTCGACCAGGCGCCGAGCAATCCGGAGGGCAGCAGCAGGGCCGTGAGAACGATGAATCCTCCCATCCAGAGTTGCCAGTGCTTGCCCAGGTCGATCGACCCGGCAACGGGCAGGCTCTGGAATCCGAGTTCAAGGAGCATCCAGGCGGCAGCGCCGAGGACCGGACCGGCCAGTGTCCCCATACCCCCCAGGATCACCATCATCATCACGGCAGCCGACTGGTGCCAGCCCATGAACTCGGGGTTGACAACGCCGAACTGGACGGCAGACAGATAGCCGGCGATACCGGCCAGCGCACCGGCGATCGTGAAGCAGGCAAGCTTGTAGCGGAAAGTCTCGAATCCGAGAGAGCGCATGCGGTGTTCATTCACCCGGATCCCGGCGAGCACATGGCCAAAGCGTGATCGCAGCAGAACGCGCAGAAAGAGCCAGACCAGCACGAAGAGCACGAGCACGAGCAGGTAGACGTGGTCGTAGCGCTCCAGGTTGAAGGGCTTCCAGCCGAGGATGCGTGCGTCAGGGCGCACGTCGATGTAGATGCCGTCGTTGCCGCCGGCAAGGCGGGTGTCATGGAAGAGGAAGAAGAGCATCTGGGCGAAGGCAAGCGTCACCATGATGAAGTAGATGCCATGCGTGCGGACGACAAAGAACCCGATGATGAGAGCGCTGGTCGCAGCACCGATCACCGCGATCGGGAAACTCGTCCAGAACCCGGCCGCCTGGTAAGCCGGTGTCAGCATCGCCAGCACGTAGGCTGCAACACCGTAGAACGCCGCATGACCAAACGAAACCAACCCGGTGTAGCCCAGAAGGAGGTCGAGGCTCATCGCGAGAATGCCCATGATCATGATGCGGGCCACGAACTGCACGTAGTACTTCTCGGCAAACCAGGGCAGGCTCGCCAGGGCGGCGATGAGCAGTACCTGCAGGAGGAATCGCAAGGCAGGGGCGCTGGCGCGCCGCGAAGCGTGAGCGTGGGTCATCCAGTGTGTTTCCCGAAAAGACCCTCGGGTCGCCAGAGCAGGATGGCTGCCATCAGCAGGTAGACGCTCATCGATGCGAGTTCGGGCAGGAGATGTACGCCGCCAATCTGTACATGCAGTACCTTGCCGAAGGTGTCGACGAGTCCGATGAGAAGCGAGGCAACCAGCGCACCTTTCACCGAGCCCATGCCGCCGATGACGACCACGACGAAGCACACGATGAGAATCTGGTTGCCCATCCCCGGAAAGACCGAGGAGACGGGTGCGGCGATCATGCCAGCCAGTGCCGCCAGGGTGACACCGAGCGCGAACACGAGTCGATAGATGAGCTTCACATCGATCCCGAGGGATTGCACCATTTCGCGGTTGACGCTGCCAGCCCTGATCGTCATGCCCACGCGCGTCTTCTGGATCAGCCAGTACATGAGGCCGGCAACCACCAGACAGACGCCCGATATGGCCAGCCTGTAAACCGGGTAGGAGAGCGTGTCGGTCAGGCGTATCGAGGCATCGAGTGCGGCTGGAATGTTCACGCCCCGAACGTCATCGCCCCAGAGGATGCTTCGCAATTCCTCGAACATGAGGATGAGACCGTAGGTGAGCAGAACCTGGTAGAGCAGATCACGGGTGTAGAGAAATCGCACGACCAGCCACTCCAGCACCAGTCCGATGATCACTGCGATCGGCACTGCGAGGGCAAGGGCTGCCCAGAAATTGCCCAGCGTCTGGGTCAGTGACCAGGCCAGGTAGGCACCGATCATGTAGAAACTGCCATGGGCCACATTGATGATGCCCATGATGCCGAAGACGAGCGTGAGTCCGCTCGAGATCAGAAAAAGCAGCAATCCGTACTGGACGCTGTTCAACAACTGGATGAGAAAGGTGGCGAGTTCCATGGGCCGGTCCGTGGGCCGCAACGCGGCGCCCGGGCCTGTCGGCCCGGCGCTCTGCGGGCGCTACTTGCCCATGGGGCAGGCGGCGATCATCGAGGGATCGTCATCGAGGGCTTTCACGGCAACCGAAACCACCCGATTCTCGTTGCCCACGACCTTGCGCAGGTAGTGGTCCTGAATCGGGTTGTGGGCGGGCGACATCTTCCACTTGCCGCGCGGGCTGTCGATGGTTGCACCCTCCATCGCACCGAACAGTTCCTTGCGCCGGGTGATGTCGCCTCCCGCCGCCTTCATGCCGATGCCAAGCAGCCAGGCGCTGTCGTAGCCGGCCACGGCATACCCGTCGGGCTGCAGTTTGAAAGTCTTGGCGTAGGCGAGGCGGAATGCGTTGTTCTTGGGCGTGTCGATGCCATCGCCGTAATGCAGCGTCGTCTCGACACCTTCGGCGGCGCCGCCGGTGGCTTCGAGAATGCCGTCGGTGAGGAAACCGGGACCGACCAGCGGAATGGTCTTGCGCAGCCCGGCCTGGTCGTAGTCCTTCAGGAACTTGGCTGCACCGGCACCGGCAAAGAAGGCATAGGTTGCATCAGCCTTGGCAGCCCCGATTTCGGTGAGGAGGGCCTGAAACTCGACGGTCGGAAAGGGCAGCCAGAGTTCGCGCGTGATCTGACCACCGCCTTTGGTAAAGCCGTCCTTGAAGCCCTTGACGGCTTCTTCGCCGGCCGCGTAACGCCACGCGATGGTGGCGACGTTTTTCACCTTGCCACGTCGGGCCATCTCGACCCCCATTGCGTAGCCCGACTGCCAGTTGGAAAACGAGGTGCGGAAGATGTTGGGCGAGCACAGCGGGCCTGCGACGGGTGCGAAACCCGCATTTGGGATGATCTGGAGCGTACCCGACTCGCGTGTGACTCGCACCATCGCCGCTGCGACCCCCGAGTGCACGGTGCCGAGGACCACGTCGACCTTGTCACGGCTGACCAGTCGATTGATGTTCTCGGTTGCCTTGGCCGGATCGGATTCGTCATCGACCTTGACGATCTCGACCTCCCGACCGCCGAGCTTGCCCCCTTGCTCCTGCAGTCCGAGCCGGAAGCCGTTCTCGATCGCGACCCCCAGCGGTGCAAAGGTGCCCGTGTAGGGCAGCATCATGCCGACCTTGATCTTTGCCTGCTGCGCCTGGCTGGTGCCGACGAAAGCGCAACCGAGCAGGGCAAGCGTTACAGTACTGGCGAGGGTGCGGCGGGCGAGACGGCAAGTCTTCGGGTAATCGGTCATGGCGGGCAGTCATCCGTCGGTTTTGTGCTGATGGTCAGGATCATAAGGCAATCGCGGCAGGTTGTTAGAATTGGAGCGCAATTGGTGCTGGGCCGAAACCCGCGGGTCTCGGGCGTTGGCCTCCCGCGGGGACTGACCCAACCGGCGGGTTCTCGGGCAGAGCCCGCCCCAGCTTTCCTCTGACGGGCTTTTTTTTCATCCGGCAACCGGATGCCAAGGCTTATCGATGATGGATGCTTCTTCACGTTGCAGGGCCCTTGTTCGCGACGTGGTGCGCATCAGCGAATGGGGGCCGATCGAGGTCGCGGCGCGATTCGCCAGACGCAAGGCGCACGCCCTGGGCATCGGGCTCCTGCTCGTCGCAACGCTCGCCGGCTTTCCCTGTGTGGCGGCGCCCTGGCCCGAGCGTCCGGTTCATCTGGTGGTGCCTTATTCGCCCGGTGGCCCCAACGACATCCTCGCGCGAATCCTGGCCGAGCGTCTGGCGCCGATGCTCGGGCAGCCTGTCGTGGTGGAGAATCGGGCAGGCGCCGCGGGCAATATCGCGATGGAGCACGTCGCGCGCGCGCGGCCGGACGGCTACACCCTTGTCCTTCCTGCGATGGCCTATGTGGTGAATCCACTGCTCTTCGCCACGGTGCCCTATCGGCTCGAGGATTTTGTGCCGGTGTCCCTCGTGGCGCGCGGGCCACTCGTGCTCGTGGTGGCGGCGGCAAGTCCCGAGAAGACATTGGCGGGGCTCATCGAGCACGCACGATCGAGGCCTGGTGCGTTTCGATATGGCAGTGGCGGCAATGGCTCCTCTCCCCACCTCGCGGCCGAACTCTTCCGGTTCGAGGCGAAGCTCGAGCTCCTCCACATTCCCTACAAGGGCACCAATGACGTCTTGCCAGATCTGATGAACGGATCCCTTGAAATGGCGATATTGAGTCCGCTCACCGTCGAGCAGCAGGTACGGGCGGGGCGACTGCGAGCCCTCGGCGTGACCGCCGCACGACGTTTGCCGGCCCTGCCCGATGTGCCGACCCTTGCCGAGAGCGTGCCGGGTTACAGGATGGAGGGGTGGTATGCGCTGCTCGCACCCACGGGCACGCCGATCGAAGTGATCGAGCGGCTATCGCGCGAGGCCTTGTCGGTGCTGGGCGGCGCCGAGGTGAGGTCGCGCCTGGAGTCCCAAGGCATGCAGGCGGCGGGCGAGAGCGGTCTGCAGGCCGCGGAGTTCATGCGCGCAGAATCGGCACGCTGGCAGAAGGTGCTGCGTGCAGCGGGCATCACGCCGCAATAGGCCGCAACAGGCCGCAACAGGCCGCAACAGGCCGCAACAGGCCGCTAGCGGTTTCGCGCAAGTGGAGCAGGATGGACGGGCACGCCAGCGGCCTCGATCGACCTCAACCGGCCGCAGTCGGCCCCTCGATGAACAGATCGCGCGAACTGATTCCGATCACCGAGACGGGCTGCCACTGGCTGACTCGTTCGGTGCGTCGTGCGCTTGTCCTCATCAGGGCACGACGCACCGAAACGGGGTTCAGGATGGCAGGTAGGGTGTGTTGATTCGCTCGGCGGGCGGCAGGGCGTACTCCCAGGTCTTGCGCTCCGACACTGCGCGCAGCAGGTGCGCCTGAATGTGTCCATCCCCACTCGGGCGCATGCGAATGGCGTTGACGCCGCGCCAGTCCTTCATCTGAGCGAGGCCATCCTTGATGGCTTCGCGGGCAACGCTGACCTCGGTGTTGCCATCGATCTTCTTCTGCCGGAGGATGTCAGCAACCATCATCAGCGAGTCGTAGGTGAGACTCGTGTTGCAGATGTTGATCGGCTTGGACAGGCGTGTGGTTTCGCCAGCGAAGGCGTGGTAGCGCTCATCAAACTGCTCGTGCGCAGGGTTGCCCTGGTTGCGTTCGCTGGTGGCGAACCCGAGGGTGTAGAGGCGACTGCCGGCTGTGCCCACTGCATTGATGAAGGCGTTGCCGGCCCACACCAGCGCATTGACGAGGATCGGCTTGTCGAAGCGTTGGGTTTCCAGCTCCTTCACGAATCCGAGCGTGGTCGGGCCGAGAGAACTTACCAGCAGCGCATCGGCGTTGGCACTGCGTACCTTGATCGCCATGGGCGAGTAGTCGGTGGTGCGGGTCTGGTAGGAGACCCGATCGACCACTTCAAGCCCGAGTCGCGCTGCGGCCCGGGCGTACTCCTCGATGCCGGCAGCACCCGAGGCTTCCTGGACGTCGCCCGCGATGACCACCCGGCGAACCTGGGGCAGGGCCTTGCGGAATTCGGCCAGACCTTCGGGAATCATGGTGTCATCCGGCGGGTGCAGGCGCAGGGCGTAGGGGCGCTTGCTGATGCCGGGTTTGAGCGAATTGGAGTTGATCGCGGGGCAGCGCATCGCATTGGCGATCGGTGCAGTGTTCTCCCACGAGGTGCCACTGATCGGCCCGAGGACGCAAACTACGCCGTCGTTCACGTGCTTGCGAAAGAGCAGCACCGACTGCTGGGCGTTGAACTGGTCGTCCTCGACCTTCAGTTCGACCTTGCTGCCGTTGATGCCACCGCCCGCATTGATGTCGTTGACGGCCAGCGTCAGGGCCGCATTGTAGAGAGCGCCATAGTCAGCAGCGAATCCAGTCATCGGCTGAATGGCGCCTATGCGGATCGGTGGCTTGGACTGGGCCATGACGTCGGTCACGGAACCGGACAGCGCCAGCGCTGCGCCGGCGGACAGGAAGTCGCGTCTGCTGTGCATGGTGTCTCCTGCGAGTCGTGCTCGATGCACGACAGCTTTTCGTTGTAGGGGTCCCACCTCGAGCCACCAGACCCCGGCGCTTGCTTCAGGGGCACCCGCCGGGGATCAACCTGACCCGAGGTAATAGCGTAGCATGGCCGGATCCGAGAGCAGGGTCTGGCCGCTGCCTTCGGCGACGATCGTGCCTTGTCGCAGTACGTAAGCGCGGTCAGCGATGGCGAGGGCCTGGCGGACGTTCTGCTCGACCAGCAATATGGTCACGCCGCTTTCCCGAAATGCTTTCAGCACGGAGAAGACCTCGCTCACCATCACGGGCGACAGACCCAGCGAGGGCTCATCCACCAGCAACACGCGCGGCGGGCTGATGATGGCGCGGGCAAGAGCGAGCATCTGCTGTTCGCCACCCGACATGCTGCCGGCGCGCTGCGACAGGCGCTCCTGAAGGCGTGGGAATCGGGCGAAGACCCGCCGGGATGCTGCTTCGAAGCCACCCTCATCAGGGCGCAAGGCCCAGGCCAGTTGCAGGTTCTCGGCGACGCTCAGGCGGCCGATGATGCCGCGTCCCTCGGGCACCTGCAGCAGTCCGGCAAGAGCGAGTTGGTCGGCACGGCGACCGCGCGTGGTGGTGCCGTCAAACCGCACCTCGCCGCCCGTGTGCGGCAGCACGTTCGATATTGCCCGCAGGAGAGTCGTCTTGCCCGCTCCGTTGGCACCAACCACGGCCACGGTTTCTCCGGCGCTGACCGTGAGCGAGCAACCTCGCAGCGCGCGGATCGGCCCGTAGGCCACCTCGAGCATGTCGACGGCGAGGATCGGCTCAGGCATTGTCGCGTCCGAGGTAGGCTTCGATGACCTGGGGATCTGCAAAAACCTCGGCGGCGCTGCCCTGGGCGATACGACGCCCATAGTTCATCGCGACCAGTCGGGTCGACAGGGTGCGGATGAGGTCGATGTCATGCTCGACCACGACGACGCCCTCGACCAGTGCGCCAATGGCGCGAATGTCACCGATCAGCGCCTCGGTTTCCTGCTCATTCATGCCCGCCGCCGGTTCATCGAGAAACAGCAATCGTGGTCGGGTCGCCAGGGCTCGGGCGATCTCGAGCCGTCGCGCCTCGCCATAGGCCAGACCACCTGCAACCTGGTCGGCTTTCGAGTCGAGACGCAGTCGCTCGAGCAGTGCCATCGATTCGTCCCGTATGGCACCGTAGCGCCGGGCGAGCAGCGAGCGCAGCGGGCGGCGTACCCAGTCGTGGGTGACTGCCGCTACGTTTTCGAGCACGGTCATTCGACGGAAAAGCCGGATGTTCTGGAAGGTGCGTGCGATACCCAGTCGCCCGATGCGGTGCACCGGCAGGCCGGTGATGTCCCGGGAGCCGAGGATTATCTGTCCGTCGTTCGGTGCGTAGAACCCGGTCACGCAATTGATCAGCGCTGTCTTGCCCGCGCCGTTGGGCCCGACGATGCCGAGAATTTCGCCGGGGTGCACTTCAAATGACAACTTGTCCAGCGCCTGGAGTCCGCCGAAGCGCTTCACCAGTGCGCGCACTTCAAGGAGTGGCTGTCCGGTCATGGCCGTCGCGCTCGCAGCGTCAGTGTGCGCCACGGCAGCAGTCCGTCGGGCCGAACGAGCAGGAGTACCACGATCACCGTGCCGAAGACGAGGGGCCGCCAGCTGGCAAGACCGCGGATGAGTTCGGGCAGCAATGTAAGCGCGACGGCACCCAGCATCGGGCCCCACAGGTTGTTGACGCCACCGAATACGGCGTAAAGCACGACATAAACCGAAACGAGCACGCCGAAATGTTCCGGGCGTATGAAGGCCATGTAATGTGCGAAGAGCCCGCCCGCGAGCGCTGCGAGGGCGGCACCAGCCCCGAAACACACGATCTTCAGGTAGAGCGCGTTCATCCCGAGGGCGGAGGCAACCTGCTCGTCCTCGCGGATCGCATCGAGCATGCGCTGCAGGTGGGAACGCGAGAGGAACCACAGGCCCAGTCCGACGAGGGCCACCAGACCATACACATGCCAGAGCGTGGCGCCCGACATGCCTCCCAGGCCACCGACGCCACCGACATAATCGAGGTTTTCGAGCAGCACCTGCACGCAGAAGGTGATGCCTGTGGTCACCATGATGAGGTAGACCCCGCGAGTGCGGAGTGCGGGCGCAGCGAGCGCCGCTCCGGTGATGCCGGTGCCGGCAGCGGCGAGCGCCAGAGCCGGTATGAGGGGCAGGCCGAACTTCACGGTGAGCACGCCCGCGGCGTAGGCCCCCATGGCCATGAACGCGCCGTTGGCGAACGAGAGCGATCCCGAGAGCAGGATGATGTACACGCTCCACGCGAGCAGGATGTTGATGCCGGCAAAGAACAGATGGTCCTGGATCATGCGCGCTGCTCGGTGCCGGTCGAGAAGAGGCCGCCCGGCCTCACCAGCAGAACGATGATCATCAGGATCCACACCACGATCTCACCGAGCTTGCCCAGACCAAACTGCACGGCCAGCGCCTCGACGATGCCGACCAGAATGCCGCCCAGCATGGCGCCCCGGAGGTCACCCATGCCGCCTATGGCCATGATGGCCAGCGCCTTGATGCCGAAAGTGAATCCGATGTCGGACGCAGCATAGCCGGTGCGCATCGCGAGCATCACCCCGGCGATGCCGGCCAGGGCCGATGCTATGACGAAGGTCTGCTGCATGACAAGTCGCACGTGAATGCCCAGGAGCGCTGCGGCAAGGGGTGACTCCGCCACCGCGCGGATATTCCTGCCGACTCGCGTGTGGGTGACCAGAACCTGCAGTCCCCCCATGAGCAGGAGTGCAATGCCCAGGATGGCGAGCTTGATCTGGGCAATCTCGATGCCGCCGACCGCGATCGTTGCGGTTCGGACCTCGAGCGGCAATTCAAGCGACACAGGTTCGGAGCCATAGGTCTTCTGGACCAGGTCGATCAGCACGAGACCGAGCGCAAGGGACGATAGCGCCGCAGTCACCTGAGCATCAGCGCTGCGGAACTTGCGAAAGCTGAGAAGTTCCACCAGAAGGCCGAGGGCTCCGCAGATGAGGAGGGCGCACGGAAAGGCAACCCAGAGCGGGGCGCCCAGAGCGCTCGCGGCAATAGCCACGAAGCCACCGAGCATGAAGGTTTCTCCGTGCGCGAAGTTGAGCTTGTCGAGCACGCCGAAGACGAGGGTGTAACCCAGAGCGACCAGCGCGTACATGCTGCCCAGCACGATGCCGTTGATGATCTGTTCGGCCAGCATGGCCGCGAGGTCTCCTTGTCATGGCCGGGCAGGCAGGCACCCGCCCGCGCCTGTGCCCCCTGAACCCCCAGCCTCTTCTGCTTGTAGTGTGCCACAGTCATCGGCCGGCACAAGACGCACGGTGGCGCTTGCTCGGTGTAGTCTCCGACCCGGACCGGGGGTGTACGCGCATCGGACTTCCTGCCGGCTCCGATCCTGACTGGAGAATGTGATGCGGGCTGAGACTTCTTCGCGATCGATGGGGTGCGTTGCACGGCGCATGAGGGCGTCGCTGCTTTCCGCCCTGCTGGCTGCCATCGGCGGATGGGCGGGTGGCGCCGTGCAGGCACAATCGAGCACTGCCTGGCCAGACAAGCCGATTCGCATCCTGGTCGGATTTCCGCCCGGGACGAGCACCGATACGCTGACACGCATGGTGGCGACCCGGATGGCCGAGGCACTGGGGCAGCCCATTGCCGTTGAAAACAAACCCGGTGCCGGCAGCAGCATTGCTGCCGAGATGGTGGCGCGCGCTGCGCCGGATGGCTACACGCTGCTTGCGACCTCGAGCGCCAACACGATCAACCCGAGCCTGTACCGCCTCTCTTTCGATCTGCTTCACGATCTGATCCCCGTCGGCGGCATTGCCGAGGCCCCTCTGCTCATCATCAGTTGGCCAGGCGCGGGTTTTCGTGATGTGGCGCAGGTCATTGCCGCGGCGCGCGCGAGGCCCGACGCGCTCGCCTATGGCTCTTCGGGCGTTGGCACCTTCGTCCACCTCAACGCCGAGCTGTTCAAGATGACCACCGGCACCCGCATCACGCACGTGCCCTACAAGGGCAGTTCCCAGGCGATTGCCGATCTGCTGAGCGGTCAGATCCAGTTGCTCTTCACGCCAGCCTCGACTGCGATTCCCCACATCAAGGCGGGCAAGGCGGTTGCGCTCGGGCTCATCGGCAGACGTCGTTCTTCCGAGCTGCCTGACGTGCCGACGCTGGCCGAAGCCGGTGTCTCGGGTCTCGATTCGGCGCTCTGGTCAGGGCTGCACGCACCGGCTGGCACGCCCTCCGCGGTCATCGATCGGCTCAACCGCGAGTTGCAGCGTACTCTCGCCCTGCCTGATGTGCGTGCACAGATCGCCACGCAGAGCAACGAGCCTCTGCCCGGCACGCCGTTGCAGTTCGGTGCCATGGTGCGCGACGATGTCGAACGGTGGGCGCGTGTCGTGAAGTCTGCCGGCATCAAGGCCGACTGACGATCGATGCCGGCCTGGTGCCGCGAGGTCGATGGTGCGGGGTGATTGCGGCGCGGGGCGGTATCGGCGTCGGCTGATTGAGGGGGGAGCATGGAGATCGTCGATTGTCACGTACATCTGTGGGCAGGCGGCAAGCCAAGCCCTGCGCATCGTCAACTCAATGCGCTCTCGGCAGCGACGCTTCTGGGCGAGATGAACGATGCCGGCGTGAGTGCCGCAGTCATCCAGCCACCGGCCTGGGACCCCACATCGAATGAGGTCGCGATCGAGGCCGCACGCGACTTCCCGGGGCGGTACGCGACTCTGGGCTGGTTTGCCCTTGATCGGCTGGAGGAGCGAGCCCGGGTGCCGACATGGCGCGAGCAAGCCGGCATGCATGGCTTTCGATTCACTTTCGTGCAAGCCCGTGAGCAGGCATGGCTCACGGACGGCTCGCTCGACTGGCTCTGGACGGCGGCCGAGGCGGCGGGTCTTCCGGTGGCACTGGCCTGCACCGACTTCTTGTCTGTCGTCGGAGACATTGCCGCGCGCCACCCGCGGTTGCGTCTCCTCATCGACCATCTCGGAGCACCGCTGCGCAGCACCGGACGCGATGCCTACGCCCGGTTGCCCGCGGTGCTTGCGTTGGCACGCTACCCGAACGTCGCCGTCAAGGCCTCGGCTGCTCCCGGGTATTCGGCGCGTGGCTACCCCTTCGTCGATGTGCACGACTACCTGCATGCCGTCTTCGATTCGTTTGGCCCCGAACGGATGTTCTGGGGTACCGACATCACCCGCTCCGAGTGGGAGAAGACCCCTGGCGTGCCGGGCGCCGATCCGGTGGGTGTTCTCGCCCGCGCCAATGCGGCCCTTGCCGCGCCGATCTGATGACTGCGGCCTGCCCATCGGTCCGGACCCCTGTTCTCCTCCGATGGCACGTCAATTGCTCAGTTTATTGGGGAGGGCGGGATCGGTCCGCTGTCGCGATACCGAGGTGCATGACATGTTGAAGCGCACATTGATTGCCCTTGCCTTGATGGCAGGGTCTTCTGTCTCACCCGCTCAGGCTCAGCCGCAGGCCGCCACCACGTGGCCTCAGAAGCCGGTGCGGCTGCTGGTTGGCTTTGCTGCCGGTGGCAATACCGATACGGTGGCGCGCGTGCTTGCGGCGCGCATGCAGGAACTGGTGGGCCATCCGGTTGTGGTTGAAAATCGCGCTGGTGCCGGTGGGGTGATCGCCACCGAAATGGTGGCCAAGGCCTTGCCCGATGGGCACACGCTGCTCATGTCTTCGCTCGGGCCCCACACGGTTTCGCCCAGCCTTCTCAAGTCGGTGGGCTTCGACCCTGTCGCCGATCTTGCGCCGGTGAGCAACATCGCCGAAAACGCGCTGGTCCTGATGGTCAACAACGCCTTGCCGGTGCGCAGCGTGCGGGATCTGGTCGCCTGGGAAAAGTCCCATGCGGGCCAACTGTCGTTCGGCTCATCGGGCGTGGCCTCGACGACGCATCTGTCGGGGGAGGTCTTCAATCGGATGACTGGCACCCGGATGGTGCATGTGGCGTATCGCGGCGGTGCCCTCGCCATCGTCGGCTTGATCGGAGGCGACATCCAGGTGATGTTTGCCAACCTGTCCGATGCGCTTCCCCAGATTGCAGCGGGCAAGGTGCGCGCGATTGCGGTTACCAGTCCTCATCGGGTTCCGCAGTTGCCCGATCTGCCAAGCGTGGCCGATTCGGGGTTGCCGGGCTTTGACGTCAGCCCATGGAATGGCCTCGTTGCGCCAGGTCGCACGCCCCCCGAGGTCATCGCCCGTATTGCCGAGGTGGCACAACGCATCGTGCGCGAGACAGCCTTTCGCGAGCGCATGATCGAGATCGGCTCGCAACCGGTCGGCGATACGCCCGAGCAGTTCAGGGCCACGATTGCCAACGACATCCAGCGCTGGTCACGCATCGTGCGCGAAGCCGGGATCAAGGCAGAGTAGCATCCGGCACGGTGACGACCTTGCCCTCTGCTGGCATCTGAAGCAACCCTAGAAGAGGATATTACTGTGAACGATCCACAGAGCATGCGTGGTTTTCTGGAGATGGTGGAGCGCTCATGGCCCTCCGAACTGCTGCGCATTCGCGAGTCGGTCAGCACCCATCTGGAGATGACCTCCATCGTCTTCGAACTGGAGCGCATGGGTCGCAGTCCGGTGGTGGTGTTCGAGAACGTCATCGGTCACGACATGCCGGTCGTGACCAATATCGCCGGCAATCGGCGTCTCCTCGCGGGAGCACTCGGCGTTGAGGCCGCCGATCTGCCCACGGCGTTCAGGGATCGCTGCCAGAAGTACATTCCCTGCGAGACTGTCGATTCTGCGCCCTGGCAGGAGGTGGTCTTCGAAGGTGACGAGGTCGATCTGACAGCATTGCCGATTCCGACCCACTTCTCGGTGGATGGTGCTCCCTACATCACGGCGGGTCAGATCGCCGCACGCGATCCTCAATCGGGGGTCGATACGACCGGATTTCACCGGTTGATGCTCAAAGGACGCAACCGACTCGGTCTGTCGGTCCATTCGCGTCGCCGGATGTACGAGTTTCATCGGCGGGCGGAAGCGCGTGGCGAATCGCTGCCGGCCGCGATTACCCTCGGTATCCATCCGTTGCACTACATGGGGTCGATGGTATTTGCCTACCCGCCCGGTGTGCGCAAGTTCGAGATCATTGGCGGCCTGTTCGGCGAGCCCTATCGGCTTGCGCGTACCGGCATCGAAGGACTTGAAGTGCCTGCCGGGGCCGAGATCGTCATCGAGGGCGAGATTCTCGCCGGTGTTCATGAGCCTGAAGGGCCGTTCGGTGAATTCACCGGCTACGCGTCATTTCGCAGCACGGAGAACGTCTTTGTCGCACACCGCGTGAAGATGCGCCGCGACGCGATGTTCCATTCCGTGGTGTCGGGGATGTCGCAGGATCACATCCTCGTGTCGTGCGTCACGCGCGAGGGTGAAATTCTCAACGCATTGCGGCGCAACCTGCCCAACGTGATCGCGGTGCATGTGCCGCACCGCACCTGCGGCGCATTTCTGGCGATCGTCAAGATGAAGAAGACCTCTCAGGGCGAACCGCAGCAGGCGATCATGGCCGCTCTCGGTACCGAGTTCTACACGAAGTACGTCATCGTCGTCGATGAGGATGTGGACATCTTCGACATGAATGACGTCATGTGGGCCGTCTCGACTCGCGTGCGTGCGGAGCGCGACATCGTTTTCATTCCGCATAGCAAGGGGGCCATTCTCGATCCCAGTTCGGATCCGGAGGCCTTCACGGTCACCAAGATGGGTATCGACGCCACGCGTCCCCTGGGTCGGGATTTTGCAGAGCGCCTGACCATCTCCGATGACCAGGCGGCGCGCGCGCGAAGCATCCTTCGGGCCGCCGGCATCGGTCTCTGAGGGCGTATGATCGGCACGAGCCCGGTCGATCTGGTCGGTCGGGCTCACCGACCGAGGTTCCCTCCGATGCTCCCCAGTGGCCGGATCCTTGCTGCGCTCACGCTCCTGGCACTCCTTGCAGGACCAGGCCGAGACGTGCTGGCAGCGCCCGCCGACAGTTGGCCCGATCGGGCGGTCCGCATCATCGTGCCGTTCGCGGCCGGAGGTGGCAGTGATCTCCTCGCCCGCCTGGCGGCGCAGTCGCTTCAGGACAGTCTCGGGCGCCCGTTCCTGGTCGAGAACCGTGTCGGCGCCGGGGGCAATATCGGGATGGAGTACGTGGCGCGCGCGCTGCCCGATGGCCATACGCTCGCCCTCGCCAACAATACGATCACGATCAATCAGGCGCTGGGCGGTCAGCCGTTCGATGCGGCGCGTGATCTTGCGCCGATCGTTCTGGTAGGGTCCACACCGCCCATGATTGCGGCTGGGGCAGCCTTTGGCCCGCAGACACTGCCCGATCTCATCGCGTTCGCACGCGCCCATCCGGGTCAGGTGAGCTATGCCTCCTGTGGTACCGGAACTGCTCACCATTTTGCCGCCGAACTGCTCCAGTCGATGGCGCGTATCCGGTTGAACCATGTGCCCTACAAGGGCTGCTCGCAGGCGATTCCCGATGTGCTGAACGGGACCGTGCCGGTGGTGTTCAGTACCGTGTCCATCCTTGCGCCGCATGTGAAGGGCGGCAAGGTGAGGGGTTACGCCACGACCGGTCTGGTTCGTTCGCCCGCCGCGGCCGACCTGCCGACGGTTGCCGAATCGGGTTACCCGGGCTATTCGGTCGATACCTGGTTCGGTCTCATGGGGCCCGCGTCGATGCCGCGCGAGGTGATTGCAAAACTCAACGCCGAGGTCAATCGCGTGCTTGAGCGCAGCGACATTCGCGATCGGTTGGCCGCCCAGTATTTCGAGCCACTGGGAGGTACAGAGGGGCGCTTTGCCGATCTCGTACGACGTGAGTTGCGCACCTACGGGGCCTTGGTACGAGATGCCGGGATCAGGGTCGACCCGTAATCGATTATGGTTGCCTGACCTGAACGCCTTGCGCCAGGTCAGCGCTTGAACAGGTCAAGGAGGCGATGTGGGAGAGATGATCGAACTGGAGGCCGCTGACGGTCATCGGTTGGCTGCCTGGCGAGCCGTACCCGTTGGCAAGCCGCGTGCCGGCCTCGTCATCGTGCAGGAGGCCTTCGGTCTGAGTGGCTACGTGCGTTCGGTCGTCGAGGCCTATGCGGCAGAGGGCTATGCCACGGTGGCGCCGGCGCTCTACGACCGTCAGGTGCGCGGTGTCGCCCTCGATGGCCATTCGCCGGCGGTGCTCGCACAGGGCCGTGCGCTGCGGGCTGCACTCCAGTGGCCACAGGTGCTGGCCGATGTGGCCGCAGCACTCGACGCGGTTCGGTGTGGCAGGGGCGTGGGGGTGGTCGGCTTCTGTGTTGGCGGATCTGTCGCCTGGATGGCTGCACAGTCCCTCGCCGTCGATGCTGCGGTGGCGTACTACGGCCGCGATATCGTCGACCATCTGTCTGCGCCGCCGGGTTGCCCGGTGATGCTGCATTTTGGCGAGCATGATCCGCTCATCCCGCTCAGCGATGTGGATCGGGTGCGAGCCGCCTGGCCCGGGTTGCCGCTGCATGTCTATCCGACCGGCCACGGGTTCGATGCCGTACGGGTTGCCGCCGATGCACAGCCAGCCGCTCTGGCGCGCGAACGTACCCGGAGATTTCTCGATGACATCATCGGATGAGACTGCGCGCGTCGCGCGGGGTCATGGCAGGCGCGAGATGATGCACGCCGACCGCCACGCTCATGTTCAGGCCAGTCACCACACACGTGCCGATCTGGCGCGGATCGCGGTTCTGGCGATGATCGAACGCGGGCTCGAACCTGCGTTTCCCGGTGCGCTGCTCGACGAGGTCGCTTCGATCACGGGTGCTGCGGAAGATGCCGACCCGGGCATCGCCGATCTGCGCGACCTGCCCTGGTGCTCGATCGACAATGATGACTCGAGAGACCTCGATCAGTTGACGGTCTGCGAGCAGTTGCCAGAAGAACGCCTGCGGGTGCTGATTGCCGTCGCCGATGTCGATGCCATCGTCAGGAAGGGCTCGGCGGTCGATGATCACGCGCGGCGCAACACGACATCGGTGTATACATCGGCTGTGGTGTTTCCGATGCTTCCCGAGCGCTTGAGCACCGATCTCACGTCGCTCAATCCCGATGAAGACCGGCTGGCCCTCGTGACCGAACTGGTGTTCTCGAGCGATGGCACGCTCGAGCGTTCGGGCGTGATGCGTGCCCGTGTGCGCAATCAGGCGAAACTCGCCTACGACGCCGTCTCGGCTTGGCTCGCGGGTGAGGCAGCGTTGGCCGATGCAGCGCTGCGGGTGTCCGGCATGGAGGAGCAGATTCGCCTCCAGGATCGCATGGCGCAGGCGTTGCGCGGACGGCGTCGTGCCGAGGGGGCGCTCGAGTTCGAGACCCACCAGCCGCGCGCTGTCTTCGAAAACGATCGCGTCGTGGGTCTCGAGGAGCAAGCGCACAACCGGGCGAGGCAGTTGATCGAGGAGTTCATGATTGCGGCCAACCGCTGCAATGCACGCTTTCTTGCCGAACACGGGGGTGCCTCATTGCGGCGTGTCGTGCGGTCGCCCGAACGCTGGATGCGTATCGTTGCCGTGGCCGCAGAGCGGGGTGTTGCACTGCCACCTGAACCCGATTCGGGCGCGCTCGAGGCGTTTCTGGCAAGCGAGCGGGGCCGTGATCCGGTCGGCTTTTCCGATCTGTCTCTGGTCGTCATCAAGCTGATGGGGCGGGGCGAATATGTGGTCGAGACGCCCGGGACATCACCGATCGGTCACTTCGGACTGGCCGTCACCGACTATACCCATTCGACCGCACCCAACCGGCGTTTCCCCGACCTCATCACCCTGCGTCAGGTGAAAGCGCTGCTTGCTGGGGCACCTGCACCCTATTCGGGGCGGGAACTCGTGGCGCTGGCCGATCACTGCACGCGTCAGGAGGATGCGGCTCAGAAGGTCGAACGGCGGATGCGCAAATCCGAGGCTGCGCTGCTCCTCGAGTCGCGGATTGGCGAGCGTTTCGATGCCATTGTGACCGGCGTCACCGCAGCGGGTATCTGGGTTCGGCTTCTGAGTCCCTTCGTCGAGGGACGGCTGGATGATCGCGTTTCCGGCTTGCGTGTGGGCCAGCGCCTGCGGGTGAGGCTGGTCTTTACCGATGTCGAGCGTGGCTACATCGACTTTCGGCTGACAAGGGGCAACGCATGACCCAGAACCCGTCGAGTCCGCTCGCCTACCGCGATCGACACTTCGTCGATAGCGACGAAGCGCGTCCCCTGCGGATTCTGGCCGAGTACATCGCTCCGCTCGAAGTGTTTCGTCGCGAGCACATTCATGACACCATTGTGTTCTTCGGGTCGGCCCGCATTCGCCCGGAGGGCCCGATGAGCCGGTACTACGATGAGGCACGCGAGCTCGCGCGTCGCGTCACCGTGTGGTCCAAGGCCATTTCCTCGCATCTGCACCGTTTCATCGTCTGTTCAGGGGGGGGGCCCGGCATCATGGAGGCGGCCAATCGCGGCGCCTCCGATGCGGGTGGACGCACCATCGGTCTGAACATCGGATTGCCTTTCGAGCAGCGTCCCAATACTTACATCTCGCACGGTCTGTCGTTCGAGTTTCACTACTTCTTCATGCGAAAGCTGTGGTTCGCGCATCTTGCGCGGGCCGTGGTGGTATTCCCTGGCGGATTCGGTACGCTTGACGAGATGAGCGAGCTGCTGACACTCCAGCAGACTCGAAAGATCGACAGGGCTTTTCCGATCCTGCTCTACGGGTCGAGCTTCTGGAAGGAGGTCATCAACTTCGATGCGCTGGTTGCCCATGGCATGATCAGCGCGGAGGACCTCAAGCTGGTGCATTTCGTCGATGATCCTGACGCAGCACTCGCCGTCCTGCAGCGTGATCTGGCCCCGCTGAACGACACGGCCTCGCCAGCCATTGCCGAATTGCGAACCTGCGAGAGCGGCGAGAGCTTCGACAAGAGCCAGGCTGGCGCCAGACGCTGACTGTCTTGGGCGCAGGCGCGTTTGCTGCTACGCTTCAGGCCCTGAACAGTGCTTGTGCTGCCACGTGGCTGCACAGCGTGAGGAGACAGTCGATGGCAGCGACCATGAGGTTCCGGGACCGCCGGTGGATCTGCGCGCTGCGGGCGATGCTGTGCGTGGCTGGTGCGCTGGCCTGCTTCGTCGGCACTGGCAGCGTTCTGGCGCAGACCTGGCCGTCCAAGCCGATCACACTGGTTCTCATCCTGGCGCCTGGCACTGGCATGGACGTGATCGTTCGCGCCTACGCAGACAAGCTCTCGCAGGCACTGGGTCGTCCGGTCGTGGTTGACAACAAGCCGGGTGGTTCGGGCATTGTCGCGGTGAACGCCGTGCTGGGGGCGCCCGCCGATGGTCATACCTTTCTCGTTGCAACCAGTGGTGTCTTCGCCATCAATCAGACGGTCTTCAAGAAGCTGAATTACGACCCCATCGCCGATTTCGTACCGGTCTCGCTCTACCTGAAGTCACCGTTCATTCTGGTGGTTCGTCCGACCCTGCCGGTGCAGTCGGCCAACGAACTCGTGGCCTATGCCAAGGCACACAAGGGGCAGCTGAGCTACAGCTCGCCGGGCGCATCGACTGCGCCCCAGCTCGCCGTGGAGATGATGAAGAGCCTGTACTCGCTCGACATCATGCACATACCCTACAAGAGCTCGCCGCAGTCGATTACCGATATCGTGGCCGGTACCGTCGATCTGGCCTTCGCCGAAGCCGGTGCGTCCTTCGAACTGATCCGAGCCGGCAAGCTGCGACCGCTCGGGGTGTCATCGCTCACGCGGCTGAGTTCCTTCAACTCGATACCGCCGTTTGCCGAGGCGGTTGGGGTCTCCGACTTCGAGGCGGTTTCCTGGCACGTGATGGCTGCCCGTGCCGATACGCCGCGTGCCATCCTGAACCGGATGCACGACGAGATGAAACGAGCCATCAAATCGCCCGAGGTTCAGGAGCGCATGGTCAACCTGGGACTCATTCCGGTCGAACCGGCTTCGATCGAGGAGACCCAGGCGTACGTGCGCGCCGAGGCCGCCAAATGGGGCACGCTGGTTCGGAATATCGGCGCGGCTGGTACGCAGTAGGCCACTGACCGGCGGTCTGCCTGAGGCCGCGCGGGTGCTTGTTTGCCGTCGGTTGATGGTTCACAAAGCGCGGCACGGCAGCTGCTCGCACAGTGAGGGCATCTTCACTCACCAGCGAGAATGTCATGCGAAATCGATCATGTCCGAGTCGTCGGATCCTGCTTGTCATGCTTTGTGTGGGCGGCTGCCTTTCAGCGCCGATTGCGCGCGCTGACAGCTTTCAGGGCAGTGTGTGGAGCCTGTCGACCAATGGCGCCGATCTGGACGCCAACCCCAGCACCCAGACCTTCGAAGTCAACCTGACCGTGAACACGATGGGTTACACCGGCGGAGGCAGTTTCCTCGAATCGGTTGCCCTGAAAGTGAGCAGTGCCCTCTCCAACGCGGTTCTGGTGCAGGCGCCTGGTGGCGTCGGCAACTGGACGATTCAGAGTGGTGGGCTTGGTGCCAGTGGGTGCGACGGTGCCGGCAGCGGGTTTGAATGTGCCGGTGCCACTGCGATCGGCGGCGGCGCAGCAACGCCCGGCATCTACTCGTGGATCTTCGATCTGACGATGGCCAATGGCGCGCTGTTCACCGGAGCGGGTCAGGCTTCGGTCAAGGGCGAGTTCGTGAATGCGCAAGGCGCGAAGGTGGGGGCGCTGGTGTCGGAGCCGTCGACCTTGTTGGCGACTCCCGAGCCTGAGGTCGTTTCACTGCTGCTGGCCGGTTCGAGTCTCATGGGATTCATCGGTTTCATGGGGCGTGGCAGGCGCCGGGCGGCAGCTGGCAGCGTGACCATCGCCTGATTCGTCGAGGGGTCGGGCACGGTGAGTCCACGTGCCCGCCGCCCGTCGGCACAGCCGGGTTCCGGCGCCGGGTTTCCATCGAGCTGGTGGGCGCTGACGTCACGAGCCTCCTGTGGCCGATCAGGCGCAGCACCCGAGCAGGCAGCGCAGATCGATGTTGATCAGGTTCGGCGGGCGACCGCCAAGGCGCCCGAAACCGAATGCCGCAATCAGGTTTTCCACCGCGATCGCATCGGCATTGGCCCGAGCGGCCTGCGCCGATCCGTCACCGCACCGGTCCGGCGCGCCCGGACGATCCGGCACTGCAGGTACGTCGGTGACGAAAATGCCCTGGCGTGTGCAGGCATCCAGATCGATGCCTGCGCTGCCCGGCGACAGGCGGCAGATGGCACGCAACCAGTGCAGGGACCGCAGGAAGTCTTCATCGATCAGCACGGGGTGGCCGATGAGAAGTGCCGCCTTGTCGGTCAGTCGTTCCCGGAGCCGAGTCGGGGTCGCCGTGACATCCAGGGTCTCGACTTCGAAGAACCGATCGGCTCTTGCACGGGCATGGGCATCGAGCAGGCCGCACAGGAGAACCGGGTGACGCCGAAGGCCGGCGAGGCCCAGCGGGGGCTTGGCGATCATCGGTCGCTCAGGCTTCGCGGGCGAATCTGCATCACGGACTCCAGCGTCGTTCGATCGTGGTTCGGGCGCTTTGCGCAGCGCCCTGATCCCGCCGTTCCCCGAAAGTCTAGCAGACCGCCAAAGGGTGGCCCGATGGGACTGGCAAGCCCTGCTGAGGGGAGCGCCGTCGCACCGTCATGAACCTGTCTGGCATCGGTCCGGTCAAGCACCTGGGCGCTGATCGAACCGCGGTACCATCGGGTGGCTTGTGGCTTGCAGCAAGTACGTGCCAGGAGAGAGATTCCCCCATGAAGTTCGCACACTTTTCACACGTCTGGGCCAAGCCCGACATGACGCCCCATCACCGTTACGAGCAGTTGTGGCGCGAACTCGCGATCTGCGACGAGACCGGCTTCGATTATGCCTTTTGCGTCGAACACCACTTCCGGCCCGACGAGAGCCTGATGTCCTCGCCCTCCCTCTTTTGCGTCGGCGCCGGTGCCCGCACGAAACGCCTGCGGATCGGGCCGATGGGCTACATCGTGCCGCTCTATCATCCATTGCGGCTGGCCGAGGAGATTGCCATCGTCGATCAGATGCTCGGTGGTCGCATGGAACTGGGCCTGGTTCCGGGCATCACGGCACCGTATTTCATCCCGTTCGAGGTCGACCATGCGGCTCGCAAGTCACCGACGCTCGAGTTTGTCCCCTACCTGCGGGCCGCCTTCGGGGAGCAGCCTTTTTCCTTTGCCGGTGAGAGTCATCACACGAAGAGCGCCAAGCTGGCCGTGCTACCGATGCAAAAGCCGCACCCCGACCTCTGGATGCAGAGCCGTGATCCAGCGACGCTCGAATTCTGCGCAGCCAATGGCATCAACACCGGGTATTTCATCGTCTATCCGCGCAAGGAGGCGGCGCCACGGTACCGGAAGTTTCTTGCCGACTGGGAAAAGGCGGGGTGGCAGCGCAAGCCGCGCATCGGGTATTCGCTGCCCGTGTACGTCGACGAGACTGACGAGATCGCCATCGAACGGGCGCTCTTCCGTGCCAGCAGGGCTTATTCGGGTTTCCTGAAAGAGCCGGAACCTGGCGAGACGTTCGAGCAACGACTGCAGGCCTTCGCCAACATGTTCATTCAGCGTGGCGAGGCCGGGGCGGCGCAGGTGTTTCTGAACATCTTCGATCCGGACTACATTCTGAAGAATGATCTGGTCTTCATCGGATCTCCGCAGACCGTTGCCGAGAAAATTCACCGCGCGGCGGGCGAGGGGCTTTTCAACACCTTTCTCGGCGAGTTCAACTTTGCCGACCTGCCCGAGGAAGACCTGATGCGCTCGATCCGACTTTTCGGCGAGCAGGTGATTCCGGCCCTGCGCGACTTCGAACCCTTCTGAGCGGCGTGCGCCCAGGCGAGTCGCGCTGAGTGGGTCTGAGGCGCCGCCGAGCCGTACGGCGCTGGGCGGCTCGCGTTACTGTCGCTCGATGCCGCGCGAGTCGACGACCTGTCTGAACCGCGCGATGTCGCGCTCGACCCGGGCACGGAACTCGTCAGGCGTGCTGGGCACCGCGCCTCCGCCCAGATCGGCGAGCTGTCGCTGGACCTCGGGCAGCGCCAGCGCGGCGCGCAATTCGGCATTGATCCTCGCAATGATCTCGGGCTTCGTACCGGGTGTGGTCGTGATGCCCTGCCATGACTCGAAGATGATCCCGGGTACGGTGTCCGTGACCAGTGGTAGCGAGGGCAGCGATTCGATCGGGCGAGCCGAAGTCACGCCAATGCCTCGCAGTTTGCCGCCACGCAGGTAGGGGAGCGTGAGCGTGATGGTCTCGATCATGAGATCCATGCGGCCGGCCATCGTTTCGGTCAGTGCTGCCGTGCCCCCCTTGAACGGGACGTGAACGAGTTCGATGCCCGCTTCGGCATTGAGCCATTCGCCCACCAGGTGATGCGCAGTACCGGTACCCACCGACGAATAGGTGTACTTGCCGGGTGAACGGCGCGCCTCGCGAATGAGTTCGGCCAGACTGTTGAAGCGCGACTCAGGCGAAACCGCGAAGGTCAGCGGATAGGTGGTCACGGTCGATACCCAGGCGAAGTCTTTGACCGGGTCGAACGGCTGAGTCTTGATCATCGCGCCCTGGGTGGCGTGACCGCTTGGAATCACGGCCCAGGTGTAGCCATCGGGCGCTGCGCGAGCCACTGCTTCGGCAGCGATCGAGCCGCCAGCGCCAAGCCGGTTCTCGACGACCACGGGTTGCCCCAGGCTCACCGTCAGGCGCGGCGAGAGCAGCCGCGCGATGATGTCACCGCTGCCGCCCGGTGCAAAGCCCACGAGCAGACGGATCGGGCGCTCGGGCCAGGGCGCCGCCCCCGCGGTTGCCGATGCGAGGGCGAGGATTGCAGCGGCAACGCGAATCAGGAAGGCCATCACCTGCGCCTCATGCGGCCGCTGCGGGCCGCTCGGCGGCCGGTACTCGAGTGACCTGGTGGTCTTGCAGGCGCGGCAGGACCTCGCGCCCGAACCGGCGCACCTGCTCGAGGAAGAGCGAGTGGGGCGGCGCGCCCAGATTGATGTTGAGGAGCAACTGGTTGGCGCCCATATGCTCGGCCTTGGCGATCAGCCGGTCGGCAACCTCCCTCGGCGAACCGAAGGCCAGCGAGCCGCTCTTCACGCGGGTTTCGACATCGGCCAGGTTGGTGAGGCGGATCTTCGAGCGATCCATCTCCGCGTGGGGGCGATTCTCGGGGCGCAGGTAGTCGAATGAGGACGACGCGACGTAGCCGGCCTTGCCCAGCGCCTCCTTGGGTTGGTCGCTGCCATGGTGCCAGAGGGTCTGCACGAAGTAGAGGTAGTAGGGGGAATACTCCGCGAGTGCGGCTTCACTGCTCGAGGCCACGAAGGCATCGGTGAAAAGGCACAGGTGATCCGGCGTGATCTGGTGGCCGTTTTCCGCGAGGCGTTGCGCGTAGTAGCCGACGATGTCTTCGGTCACACCGGGGTGACCTGCGGGCATGACCGCGTTGAAATTGTTGCGGCCAGCGAGTTCGATCGTTTCCTTGCTCCCCGTAAACGGGATCCAGATCGGTGGGTGGGGCTGGCGGTAGGGGCGCGGCCAGATGCTGATGTCCTTGAACTTCCAGAAGCGTCCTTCATGCGAGAAGGTGTCTTCGGTCCATGCCTTGCGGATGATCTCGAGCGCCTCGTCAAAGCGCGGCCGTGATTCGCTCATCGGCACGTCGTACACCCGGTATTCGCGCGGCACGCCGCGGGCGAACCCGGACAGGATGCGCCCCTCCGATATGCAATCGGCCATTGCCAGTTCCTCGGCGATGCGCAGCGGGTTGTGCAGGGGCAGCAGGTTGCCGAGCAGCAGGAATTCGAGCTTGCGCATCTGTCGGGCCGCGGCAACGGCCATCATGTTCGGTGACACCATCAGGCCGTGCGGCGTGGTGTGGTGCTCGTTCAGGCCGACCCCGTCAAACCCGAGCGATTCCATTTCCTGCCAGATCTCGAAATGCTCGGCATAAGTGCGCGCGGCGATCTTCGGGTCGAACCGGTCGCCGCCGAGCGGGTAGGGCATGAACCGGTCGGCCTTGAATTCGTCGAAGTGTTTCCCGTAGGGGAGAAGGTCCATCAGAAAGACTTTCATGCGCATTCCCGGTTGAATGACGATCGACCCCATTGTCACCCGATGGTGCCATTGCCGACAAATCGCGAGGCACCGGGAGCGATGGCACCTGTCGTACACTAAGGCGCCTCCACCCGAGCGCGTGTCGTTTCCGGGACGAGGACAAACGCCGCAATCCTTCCACCGTTGCGTCTGTGCCGGCCTCGTCGCCGGGCAACTCGCACGTACTCACGGTAACCGTTGATGCTGCTCGCGCTGGTTCGCATTGCGCTGCTGCGCCCCTATACCTTCGTGGTGATGGCGTTGCTGGTCTTCATCGGGGGAATTCTCACTGCCCTTCGGACACCGACCGACATCTTTCCCGAGATCCGCATTCCGGTGATTGCGGTGGCCTGGCAGTACACCGGCCTTTCACCGGACGAGATGGCTGGGCGTATCACGACGATCTACCAGCGCATTCTCACCACCACGGTCAACGATATCGAGCACATCGAAGCCAACTCCTATGCTGGCATCGGTATCGTCAAGGTCTTCTTCCAGCCTGGGGTCAACGTCGCGGTTGCCAATGCCCAGGTCACGGCCATCTCCCAGGTGGTGTTGAAGCAGTTGCCGCCCTCGACAACGCCACCGCTCATCCTCAACTACAGCGCATCGACCGTTCCTATCCTGCAACTGGCGATGTCGGGCAAGGGCCTGACCGAGCAGAACCTGTTCGACCTGAGCGTGAATGGCGTTCGACCACCCCTGGTCACGGTGGCCGGAGCGGCCATCCCCTATCCCTACGGCGGCCGGCAGCGTCTGGTGCAGATCGACCTTGATCAGCAGGCGCTGCAAGCGCGGGGGTTGTCAGCGCAGGATATCGCCAATACGCTGGCTGCGCAGAATCTTCTCATTCCGATCGGTACCCAGAAGATCGGCAGCCTCGAGTACACCCTGCGCTTGAACAACGCGCCGTCGGCTCTGGCCGACCTCGCGGCGCTCCCGGTCAAGGTCGCTGGCGGGGCAACCATCTACCTGCGCGATGTCGCCAACGTGCACGACGGCAATTCGCCGCAGACCAATATCGTCCACGTGGATGGCAACCGATCGGTCCTGATGTCGGTACTGAAGAACGGGGCCACATCGACGCTGGCGATCGTCGATGGCATCCGTTCGAAGCTCGATTCGATTCGAGCGTCATTGCCCGAGAACCTGGTGGTCACCCCGATCAACGATCAGTCGCTCTTCGTGCGAGCGGCGATCAAGGGTGTCGCTGTGGAGGGGCTGATCGCAGCCGCCCTTACGAGCGTGATGATCCTGCTCTTTCTGGGGAGCTGGCGCTCGACGGTGATCATCGCCATTTCGATTCCGCTCTCGATCATGGGTTCGGTTCTCGGTCTGGCGGCGATCGGCGAAACCCTCAACCTGATGACTCTCGGTGGGCTCGCGCTGGCCGTGGGCATTCTGGTCGATGATGCGACTGTGACGATCGAGAACATCAACTGGCATCTCGAGCAAGGCAAGCCCGTAGCGACCGCCATCATGGATGGTGCACGACAGATCGTCACCCCGGCGTTCGTCTCGCTTCTGTGCATCTGCATCGTCTTCGTTCCGATGTTCTTCCTGCGCGGCGTGGCACGCTTTCTCTTCGTGCCAATGGCTGAAGCCGTGATGTTTGCGATGGCCTGTTCCTTCATCCTCTCGCGCACCCTGGTACCGACGCTCGCGAACTACCTGCTGCGAGCGCATGCGCCGCATACCGACCTGCATGGCAACGCCACAGCCATGCCGTCATCGCGCAACCCGCTGGTGCGCTTCCAGCGGGGCTTCGAAGCGCGGTTCGAGGCCTTCCGGGGTGGATATCGTGGCGTGCTCGAGCAGATGCTTCGCTGGCGCTGGAGATTCGTGACAGCCTTCATGGGCCTGGTGGCCGCTTCGTTTGCGCTTGTCCCCTTCCTGGGCAGCAATTTCTTCCCGACGGTCGATGCGGGGCAGATACTGATGCACGCTCGGGTGCCCGTGGGAACCCGCGTCGAGGAGTCTGCGGCCCGGTTCGCCGAGATTGAACGGGCCATCGCCGATGTCATTCCTCAGGAAGAACGGGTGACGCTGGTCGACAACATCGGTCTGCCCCCGAGCAGCATCAACCTCACCTACAACAACACCGGCGTCATCGGGACCCAGGATGGCGACATCCAGATCGCGCTGCAAAAGGAGCATCGACCGACGGCTGAGTACGTTCGCGCATTGCGCGATCGCCTGCCGCGCGAGTTTCCGGACACCGTCTTTTCGTTTCCGCCTGCCGATATCGTCAGTCAGATTCTCAATTTCGGCGCACCCGCCCCGATCGATCTCCAGATACGCGGCAACGATCTGGAGGGCAACTTCGCCTACGCCACGCGTCTGCTGAAGGCGGTTCGGGCCATCCCGGGGGTTGCCGATGCGCGCATCCAGCAGTCGCGTCGCAGTCCGGTGTTCGACGTGAAACTCGATCGCACGCGGGCGCAGGATGTCGGTGTCACCGCGCGTGATGTCACCAACAGCCTTGTCGTCACCCTCGCGGGCAGCAGTCAGGTCTCACCCACCTACTGGCTCAATCCGCAGAACGGCATTTCCTACCCGATCGTCCTGCAGACCCCGCAGTACCAGGTCGACTCGCTGGCGACCTTGGCCAATGTTCCCTTGACCGGTGCGCCCGGAGGTGCCGGGCAGGTCCTGGGTGGCGTTGCGTCCTTCTCGAGGACGACCGCGAATGCCGTGGTGAGTCAGTACGACATCCAGTCGATGGTGCAGATCAATGCAACGACCGATGGGCGTGATCTGGGTTCGGTGGCCCGCGACATCCGGGCGCTCATCGAACAGACCGCTGGCGAGGTGCCCAAAGGGTCCAGAGTGGTGCTGCTCGGTCAGGTGCTCACCATGGACCAGGCCTTCACCGGCCTTTTCTTCGGTCTGCTCGGCGCCATTGCGCTCATCTACTTCCTGATTGTCGTGAACTTCCAGTCCTGGATCGACCCGCTGGTCATCATCAGTGCCTTGCCCGCGGCGCTTGCGGGTATTGTCTGGATGCTCTTTGCCACGGATACCACGCTGTCGGTGCCGGCGCTTACCGGGGCCATCATGTGCATGGGTGTCGCCACGGCCAACAGCGTGCTCGTCATCAGCTTTGCGCGCGAGCGGCTGGGCGAGTGTGGTGATGCCGTCGAGGCTGCGCTTGACGCCGGTTTCGTGCGCTTCCGACCGGTACTCATGACCGCGCTTGCCATGATCATCGGCATGCTGCCGATGGCGCTGGGTCTGGGCGAAGGGGGCGAGCAGAACGCGCCCCTTGGCCGCGCCGTCATCGGCGGCCTGCTCTTCGCCACGCTGGCCACACTGCTCTTTGTGCCCGTGGTGTTCAGTCTGGCTCATCCGCGCGCGGGCAAGCCACCCGGCGAGGAAATTCAACTCGGAGATCCGCATGTCGCATGACCCTGTGTCTGAACCGGCCTCTCCTCCGGTGTCGAACCGGTTGCTGGCGATGGGTGTTCTGATCGGCCTGCTCGGTCTGGCTGCCATCGCCGTCTCTGGCATCTCGGCACGCAATTCTGCTGCTGCGCAGCTCGAGTCGCGCGCACGCGAGCAGGCCATTCCCACCGTACGGGTTGCGATACCAGGCAAGGGGGGCACCCTTGCCGCCCTCGATCTGCCCGGACGGCTTGACGCCTGGTCGAGAGCGCCGCTCTATGCGCGTGTCAGCGGATACCTGCGCCGCTGGACCGTGGACATCGGGGCGCCGGTGAAGGCAGGGCAGCTCATTGCTGAAATCGATACGCCCGATCTCGATCAGCAGTTGCTCCAGGCGCGTGCCGATCTGGCCAGTGCCACCTCGGTGGCCAATCTTGCCGCCGCGAGCGCGCGGCGCTGGCAGGGGCTGGTCGCCCGTGATGCAGTGTCGCGTCAGGAAGCCGATGAGAAGAGCGCAGACGCAGTGACTCGCCAGGCTGCGGCCACCTCCGCTCAGGCAAACCTTGATCGACTTCTCGCGACCAAGGAGTTCACCCGCATCGTAGCCCCCTTCGACGGCGTCGTCACCGCCCGCTCGACCGACATCGGTGCGTTGGTCAACGCGGGCGCTGCGGGCGGGCAGGAACTTTTCGTGGTCTCGGATCTGAGGCGCTTGCGCCTCTACGTCACGGTGCCGCAGACCTATGCGGCCGCGATTCGGCGAGGCACGCGGGCGACGGTCCGGGTGCCCGAGCGGCCCGGCGTGACGTATCCGGCCAGCGTTGCAACCACGGCGCAGGCGGTTACGGCAGCTTCTGGCGGCGTGCTGGTTCAACTCGTGGTGGACAATCCGCGGGGTGAGTTGCTGCCGGGTGGATTCGCCAGCGTGAGTCTGGAGTTGCCGCCGACACAGGCTGCGCTCGCCGTATCACCCAGCGCGCTGATCTTCGATCGCAACGGCATGCGGGTTGCGGTCGTCGGGCCGGGTGACAGGGTCGTGATGCGCTCGGTGACGATTGCCCGTGATCTGGGTCGCTTGGTTGAACTGGCTTCCGGGCTGGGCGCGGACGATCGGGTCATTGAAAACCCGCCCGAGGGCATTGCCGAGGGCGACCCGGTGCGGGTGGCTGAAACGGCTGTGCGCAAATGAAAAAGACCGCGACAAGTTCACCTGCAGGTGCCGTGGCCGTTGCCGTTGCAGCAACGCTTCTCGCCGGCCTCGGGTTGCTGTGGGGAGCGCGTGCTGCAGGGTGGGTTACGTTCTCGGCCAAGAAGGTCGATGTCACGGTCGAGCAGGCCGATGACGATCTGCTCGGACGCCGACCGGCCACCCTGCTGTGCGAGTTGCGTCAGTCGGTTCCGGTCGATGGCTTTGATGCCCCGATGAAGGATTCGCGCATCAACGTGCTTGCCGGGGTTGACCTCAAGGGGCATACCGGGTGGTATCAGGGGGACTATTCGCTGTCCGAAAACCGCAAGGGTTCGCTGGTCGAGGAGGGGTCCTTGCTGCAGGTGTCGCGGCCGGCGCTGTACGAACGGCATGGCGCCATGATCGCGCGCGAGAGTTTCACCCTCGATCGCCGCACGGGCGAATTTCTCCAGACCTTGCTGCTCCAGGACGGTCGCCGCTTCGATCTGCTGCGGGGTTACTGCGGCGTTCTGTCGAAGGCGCCGTTCTGACCCAGCCGTGATGCCGGGCGGACCACCTCTGCCGACTCGCAATGGGCATTCAGCGACGCATGTCCTCGCGGATGGATTCGATGAGCGCCTGTGCGGCATTCAGTTCGGCGGCCGTCATGCGTCGTGCGACGGCATCTCGGTTGCGCCGTGCGATGTCTCGCAAGTCCTTCGACCAATCGGGAAATCCGTTGCCTGCCAGGGTTGCCCATGCGTAGGCCCGCACCAGGTCGGGCGATACGCCACGGCCGTAGGCATAGATGACCGAAAGGTCGCTCTGTGCCAGGGCGTTGCCGCGCAGGGCGGCGACCTCCAGCCACTGCGCTGCGATGGCCTCGTTGGGGCGTGCACCACGCCCCAGCGCGTACATGCGTCCGAGGTTGTACGGGGCAGTCGAGTCGCCCTTGGCCGACAATGCCTTCCAGAGTCGTCGCGCCTTTGCATAGTCGCCCTCGTCGAAAGCACGTGCAGCCTCGGCGGCCGTATCCTCGAACAGGCAGCCCCCCAGCATCGTGCTGGCGGCAAGGCCGATGAGGGCGAGCATCTCGCGACGTGCCGGCGGGCGCGCCTGGCCGAGTGGCAGGGTCATCCGTTGCGCCCGATCAGTTGCCATGCCCTGCCTCCACCCAATGGACGCGTGTCGGGTGTATGCGCCAGGGCATCAGGCGTCTTGCCGCCTGCGAGGGCAGGGCGTCGGCGGTGAGGTGATCGTGCCAGAGGCCGGTTCGTCCGACCCGACGGGCAAGGGCTTCGGTGCTGATCGGACCCTGATGGTCGAAACCGTTCGGCAACGGCGTGGTGGCGGACATGGCGCCAGACAGGCGGTCATGAAAGCTCGCCCATGAGCGTGGGGCGAGGCGTTCCTGCAGCAGCCTGATGTCGTCCTGTGCAGCACTGGCGGACGCGCTGCGAAACCCGTGCTGTCCCAGCATGTTGGCGAGCAGTACTGCCGCATTCGGGCGCGCCCTCAGGAGCGCGTCGGCGCTCTGCATGAAATCGGCTCGCACCCATCGCACATCGACGCCGGCCATGCGCAGTCGCGCACCGTGGACCCAGTGAAACAGCGGGCGTGCGAGCGGGTCGATGTCGATGCAGTACAGGTGACGAAAACGTGCAAGAAAATCCCCTGGCAATGTCCACCCCGCACTCGGACCCACCAGGATCAGAGCTTCACTGTGCGGATTCCAGGTCGACAGCCAGCCCCTGACGCCTTGTCGGAAGTGCTCCCACCGATCGAGCGAGCGCAGGGCCCGCGTGTGCCAGGCAAGTCCGCCTGTGGGGCCGCTGAGTCCCTCAGACCAGCGCACCCGTGCAGACCCGCCAAGGCAGCTCATGGCCTGCAGCGGGGCGTGCATCCTGCATTGCGCCGCTGGCCCGCAAATGCGCTTTCAGAGGAGGTCAGATGGCTCAGGCTCGATGCCATCGACCGTATCCCGGTTGATCTTGTTCAGCTTCTGGATGAGGGTGGTGCGCTGCAGATTGAGCAATTGCGCGGTTCGGGAGATATTGCCCTGGGTTCGGGAGAGTGCGTGATAGATCAACTTGCGCTCGAACTCGGCCAGTTGCGCCTTCAGTTCCACGCCTTCTTCGGGAAAATCCAGACGTCCATTCGCGATGAGGATGATCTCGTCGATCGGGTTGGGTTGGCCGGCATTCCAGGCCTGCTCGGGTGCGCTGGGCTCCCCGTTCCTTGAACCAGGGGCCACCTCGGCGGAAATCTGCGCGGGTCTGGGTGCTTCAGGCAGGTTCTGGGCACCCTGGTCCATCATGGGTTCGAGAGGCGCTGGCCTGTTGATCGGACTTTCCGCGGTCTCGGGGGCCGCTCTTCTCACGACGCGCGTTTCGGCCATCGGCTGAGGCTGCGGCAATGCGCCAGCCTCAGTCATGACCGGCGCTCCAGCCACCGCGCCATCGCCCGCTGGCGCTTCCTTCAGCAGTGCTCTCATCCTTGCGGGCAAGACCTGCTCGGGAATGTCGGCACGTCTCAACATCGCGCCGGGGAAGAGGATGGCCAGGCGCTGCATCAGGTTGGACAGTTCGCGGATATTGCCTGGCCACGGGTAGCGGGCAAAAAGTTCGAGCAGATCCCCCTCGCAGGTGATCGGTGCGCAGCCGGGTTGTGCGTGCAGGCCGGCGAAGTGCTTCGCCAGCAAGGGCAGGTCCTCGGTGCGTTCGCGCAGCGAAGGCAGGGTGATGGGTAGTACGTTGAGGCGGTAGTACAGGTCTTCGCGAAAGCGTCCAGCCGCAACTTCCGCTTCGAGATCGCGGTGGGTGGCTGCGACGACGCGTACGTCGATGCTGATCTGGCGTGTACCCCCAACCGGATCCACGACGCGTTCCTGCAGCACCCGCAGCAATTTCGATTGCATGTCGAACGACATGTCACCGATTTCATCCAGAAACAGTGTGCCGCCGTTCGCCAGTTCGAAACGCCCGGTACGGTCGGCGATGGCCCCGGAGAACGCCCCTTTGCGATGACCAAACAGCTCGCTCTCGAGCAGGTCGCGCGGAATGGCTGCGCAGTTCACCGGAATGAAGGGCCGTGTGGCTCGCTGCGATTGCTGGTGCAGCGACTGCGCAACCAGTTCCTTGCCAGTGCCGCTCTCGCCAGTGACCAGGACCGTGGCGGGGGAGGCCGCGTAAATGCGAATCAACCGGAGGACTGACTCGATGACCGGGCTTCTCCCGACGATCGACGATTTCGCAGCCATGCAGCAATTACCTCGGAAGCAGAAAGGCTTTCATCGCTGACAGCCGAGAGCGCGGACGGACAACCCCTGCTTTGAGGATAGTCAAGGAGTGCTCCGCAAAAAAATAAGAATTATTAAAACATCGCAAGCCCTGCGGCGGGTTGCGACGCTTCACCTACCATCGCCCGGAACGGAGGGGTGCCATGCGTCGTCTGCTTGTCGAAATCGTTCTGCTCATCGTGGCTCTGGGCGCTGGCGGATACGCCGGGTGGGCGTGGCAGCGCCTTGGTGAATTGCAGACGCAACTGGCCAAAGTGCAGGCGCAAGCGACTGCTGCCGAGCAGGAACGCCGAGTGCTGCAGACACGCTTGCCCGAACTCGTCTCCAAGGAGTCTGAGCTTGATGCAGTGCGCCGAGCGTTGGCGCCCGGCGGCGTGCTCCAGGAGTACGAAGCGCTGGTTGCCGGCGCCAAGGCCCCGACGGCGGAGCAGTTCCTCGGGTTGGCTGCGATTCGGGTTCTCGTGAAAGGTCGCGACAATCCAGACACGGTTGCCGCATTCCAGAAGGCGCTCGATCTTGTTGACTGGCCCGCACGCCTGCAATCGCTGTGCGCCGCGCAGGCAGGTGCGGCACTGGGAGGGGCTGCCGTGCGGATGCTCGAGGAGTGCAGCAGGTTGCCAGCGGGTGGCGCGGCCAAGGCACCGGCTGCTGCCTCCGGCGCGGGCCCTGCGCCGGCCAGGGATGGGTCGAAGGAAGCACCCAAGGATCCGGCGGCCAAGCCTTAGGGACGACTGCGGCACCTGCCGCCCGTCTCAGCTCGCCGATATGCGTCGATCGTTCAGTGGTTGAACGGGCCGGGCGTTCAGCTTGAACGGGAACTGCTCGACTTGCGCTCGTGACATCGCGCCTGGCGTCTTCAGGATATAAAAGGTGACCCCTTCCGTGCAGGGCGGTGTGGTCAGCGAACCGGCATAGCTGTAGAAGTCCAGATTTGCCGGGATGAGTTGGGTCAGGTTGATGGCGACTCCCGGTACGGCCGTCTCGGGGGTTTCCGTCTTCGGCGCATTGCTCCAGATTGCCTTGATGACCGGATTGTCGTAGCCCTCGTTCAGCAACACCCCCAACACCGCGAGCTTGCCCTCGGCACTCTTGTGCACGAAGTGAGCAACCATGGCCGCGGGCTTTCCCGCCACCAGTTCTTCGCTCGGCCGATGGAAATGGAACTGCAGCAATTCATAGGTCGCGCCACCGACCGTCATGGTGTTGCCGGCTTCCGCATTGACTTGAATGGTGTGACCGTTGTTGAGCACCTTCAGGAGCATGGGGTGGTAGGCGAGCTTGATCGAGCCTTCCGCCTTTTCGAACGGCCCGACGATATTCACGGGCGATTGCTCACGCCCGGTACCACAGGTCGAGAATGTTTCGCCCCACTTGGCTGGCCCGTGCGCACCTTCGTAGCCCCAGTGAGGGGTTGCATGCGGGTCACCCTTGCGGTCTTCCTTCATCGCCACGGTTTCCGTCAGCGAGTTCACGCTGCCCGAGGTCTCGCGAACCTGTTTCTGCAGCGCCGCCACGCGCGTCTCGAGGCTGCGCGTGCGCGAGAAGGTGACAACGGAGAGAGTTCCGATGACGGCAATCAGCATCGCTGCGATCGCACCGGCGATGAACTTGATCATGGCGAGGTCCTGTCAGTTGGAGCGCTGAGCGGCATCGGGCCGCCCGGTGGGTGAATCGGGAGATTTCGCTTTCGCCGCCGATGGGTCGGGCTCGGTCCGGCGCGGATACTGGATGAAGTCGCGGCGGCCATCGGGCGTTCGCGGCTTGTCGGCTGCAGGCGGCGGGGGCGCAGGCACGGGAACGGACACGGGAGCAGGCGCAACCGTCGGTGCGGGGGCAGGAGCGACGGGATGGGCAAGCTGGGCAACGAGTCGTCGCTGTTCCTGGGTGAGGCTGTCGACGGCGCGTGTCAGTTCGGACACCTTGGCCGAATCGGTTCGGTTCGACGTGATCAGATCACTGATCCTTGCCAGCGTTCTTGCCTGTGCCTGCGACTGCGACTCGAGCGCCCGGATGGCGCCCTCCAGGGCGCGCAGGTCGCTGCTGGTCACGCTCGCGACTGGGGATGGGGCAGGCGTGCGGGGCAATGCGTTGATTTCAGCGAGCCCCTTGGCCAGTCCGGCAATACCTGCGTCCAGTTTCGACTCCAGGCCGCTGAGGGCGGGTTGCTGGCTCTGCATGCCCTCGATGCGCGCGAGCATCGGATCGAGTTTCTCGATACGTTCGAGACGCACGGCTGTCTGCTCGCCCTGGCGGGTGAGGGTCGTGAGCGCCTCGTCCAGACTGGACATGCGGTGGCTGAAATGCACGGCCATCCAGATGAAGCCGACACTGGCCATCAGGAGCAGCGTACCGGTAACACCCAGGACCAGAAGCGCCTTCTTGTGGGCGATGCTGTGGCTTGCGTCGAGGTCGTCGACCGCGTCGAGCAGGCTTTCCGTGGAGCGCGCAGCGATTTCAGCCGACTGGTTGGCGACGGCGGCCGATTCCAGTACTGCGTTGACCAGACGGTCGAGCTGGACGGTCCCTGAGTCGGGCGAAGCGTCGGTTGGATCGGTACTGTCGCCAGCGATTCGGGCCTCGATGGGGTCGGACGTGTGATCACCCGCCCGAGTGCCTGCGGCGTGTGCGATCGACTCGTCGGCTCGTGCAGAGCGGTCTGCTGGCACCGAGGCTTCCATGGTCAGGGTTGTCCGGTCGGGTTGAGAGGCAAGGGGCGTGACTCCCCCTGTCCGGCTACTTGCGTCGAAGTTCGATGCGCGCGCTCAGATCCTCGATCTGCCCACGCAGGGCCTTCGCACGTGCTTCCTCACCTTCAAGTCGGGTGATCGCGGCAGAACTTAAGGACACCTTCAGGAAACCTGCCGCCGGATCGGGTTCTGCGGACGAGTCAACGACCGGCGCCGTCGGGTCGACTTCTGCCCTTGCGACGACGGTGCCGTCGGGCTGAACATCGGCGTGCGCAAGGGCGCTGCTCGGTGACGGAGCGAGGTCGACCGGGACGAACCCGGCGTTGCCCGAAGGGGTGCGATGGGCATCAGCGGTGCTTGTCGGTGCAGACGCGTTTCGCATCAGGAATGCTGCGGGTGTGCCCGCAGGAGGGAAGACGACCGCGGCTGGCGCTGCAGGCAGGGTCTGCGGATTCGTGTCCGTTTCGGCCGGTGCGGTCAGCGATGGCACTGCTCCGTCAGTGCCCGCCTGCGACGGGAGATGCACCTCTGGTGGCATGGCATCGCCCGCCTCCGCGTGCAGATGCACCTGCGCCAGTGCCTCGCCGGCTGCCGTGAGTGCCTGAGCGCTGATGAAATCGTCGGACATCGCTGCAGCGGCTGCGATGAACGCGGGTACGGTGTCCGCTGGCACGAACGCCGGTGTCGGCGGAGCGAGGTCGACCGGCGATGCGGGCTCCGCCTCGGCGATCCTCACCCGGTTGGCGCCAGCGGCAGTCTCCTCTGTCCTCGGCTTCGCTGCGACGCTGCTTGCATCGGCGGTGAGCGCCGCATCGGCACGCCTGCGATTGGCGCTGGATTGCAGCGGCTCTTCGACATGGCTGGGCGCGCTGGCCTTGCCGGTTCTTTCGTTGAAGGAGACCGTGTGCTCGCGTTGTGTGCGAACCACATCGAGGGGCGCGTCGGGTCGGTCGGTGCTCATGATCGGTTCCTGCAAGTCAGGTTTGAATCGCACGGGGTTGAATCGCAGGCGTGCTCGACCCTCATCTTGCGCGGCGCTCCTTGCGCGCTGGTCGGTCTTCGTTGCGAATCGGGTCGGGTGGGGTGGGTGGCGTGGCCGTGGGTGAGTCGGCTCCGCCTGCGGACCCCTTGCGCGCATCCGGATGGGTCGGATCGGTGCGCAGCGCATCTGCCCGCGCTGCATCACTTTTCACGACGTCGACGCCCGATGCGTCTACCCCGGGCGGTGTGGTGAGGGCCTCCTGACCGGGTACGGTCTCGTTGGCTGCGCCGTCAGCGGGGGACGGCGCGGGCTCCACACGCACCGCGGGTCGATTGGGCAGCGGTGGTGCGGGCACTGCAGGCTCGGGTTCGGAGGCCGGCAGCCATTGCTCGGCGCCGGGGATCTGCCGCAGCAGGTCGACAAGGACGCCTGCCTGCTGCGGGTAGGCCATGGATGCCACGGCGACAGCCAGCGTTGCCAGCAGCAGATAGATGACGACTCGGGTCAACCCGCGAATGAGGCCGCCACCGAGGCTGCCCCCCAAGGGCTGCTCTGGCGATGCAGGCCCTGGCGATGCAGGCCCTGGCGCGGCCCTCGCCTCGCGCGCAGGCAATGCGGTCTCCGCCGGGTCGGGCCGGCTGCCGGTGCGTCCGCTGGGCGCTGCCGGTGTCAAACGATCGGTGGCCTGCATGCCCTGCTGCCGGGGTGATCGGACCACGGCCGGCGATGCGGCCCCGGTTGAGGGGGCCGTCGTGCCTGCGCCAGGCGTCGTTGTTCCACGCGCGCGAGCCGGCGCGTACCCGGTCTCCCGCGCGTCTGGACGCTCCCCGGGCACAGGGTGCATCGACGGCTGTCCCGAGGAGCCATCCGAGGCGAGGCCGCGGATCGGAATGGCGAGCAGTTGTCGGGTAACGGCGGATCCCAGTTCGCGCAGCGCTTCTTCAGGCGCGCCCTCGGGAATCAGCAGCAGTCGCAGCCGCAGCCCCGGAAAATTGCTGATCAGTCGGCCGAGCAAGCGCCACGGATCGGGCTCGAGCGAGCGGTCGATGCGCACCACCAGCAGGCGCGTGGGCGTGTCGTTTCGTGCCGGGGCTACGGCCCGGGACAGAGGCAAGGCAGCAACCAGGTTGTTGACAACCTCCAGGGTATCTTCGAGACGGGCAAGCCAGTGGATGGTCACCATCTCGCCCAGGCGATCACTCATCTCGAGCGTGATCTGCCGCGCCAGGTGGGCCAGCAGGTCGGCCGCCGCACCGCGCAGGATCACATGCTGGTCTCGTTCGATCAGCGCCTGTGAGGCTGCTTCGATGATGCCCCTCAGTTCGGCGCTGGCTGGCTCGCCTTCACTGCGGCGTGCCATCGATTCCATGCGCAAGCTCATGCGACCTCGTCAGCGGGTTCTGGCGTCCCGTCGGTCGCGAAGCGCATCGAGGAAGGCACGGTGACGATGGGACGGCGCAAGCTGCCCTGATCCGGCGTGAAGCTGTGCAGATTCATCACGTAGGCGATCACCTGAGCCACGGCGTAATACAGTTCTTCGCGGATCGGGTGGTCGGTTCGAGTCGTGAAGTAGATCGCGCGCGCGAGCGGGGGCGCTTCGAAGGTCTGCACCCCGAGACGACGCGCTTCGGCGATGAGCCGGAAGGCCACGTCGTCGGTGCCCTTGGCGATGAGTGTCGGGGCTCCATCACTCGAGGGATCGTACGAGAGGGCCACCGCAAAGTGCTCCGGGTTGGTGATGACCACGTCGGCATCCTTGATGCGTTCGAGCATGCGAACCGTGGCGATTTCCCGTTGGCGTCGACGGATCTGGGCCTTGATTTCCGGGCGCCCCTCGGAATCCTTCATCTCGTCGCGCACTTCCTGCTTGCTCATGCGCATGCGCTGGGCGAAGGTGTACCGCTGGTAGAAGGCATCGAGTACCGCGATACCGACCAGCGACAGTGTGACGAGCAAGGCACCGTGGGTGACGATGCGTCCGGTCTCCAACAGCGCAGGCTCGAGTGCCATGCCACCGAGTGCGGCCAGCGCGCCCAGGCTGTCGTTGACGCACCAGTAGATGACCGAGCCGACCAGGACCAGCTTGACGACGGACTTGAGCAATTCGACCAGCGCATTCATGCTGAACATGCGTGCGATGCCCGACAGGGGGTTGACCTTGCCGAACTGCGGTGAAGCTGCCTTCAGCGAGAACATGAAGCCGCCGGTGATGCCGGAGGAGAGCAGCGCAGCCAGCAGGCTTGCCACGAGGAGCGGGGCAATGGCGATGAAGCCGGCCAGCATTTCCTCGCCGAACCGGCCGGGCAGGCTCTGCCCGGCCTGAAGCAGGCTGCTGTCGAAGGAGAAGGCCGACACGAAGAGGGCTCGCAAGCGGTCGGTGACCGCATCGCCCTGCATCACCATCAGCGCGGCGCCGGCGATGAGAACGGCAGCAGCAGGCACCTCCTTGGAGTGGGCCGACTCGCCCTCTTCGCGCGCCTTGGTGAGGCGCCTGCTGGTAGGTTCTTCGGTGCGATCTTCTGCCGAGGTATCTTCTGCCATCACGGCGCTCCAAGCATGTCACGCAGTCGCGTGAAACTCTCTGCCCAGAGCCACTGGATGCGGTTGCCCGAGGTCGTGAGGGTGAACAGAAAGAGAACCATGCCACTCACGATGGTGGCCGGAAACCCGACGGAAAACACGTTGAGGCTGGGGGCTGCGCGCGTCACGATGCCCAAGCCCACGTTCACCAGCAGGAGGCTGCCCATGACCGGCAATGCGATGAGGACACCCCCCAGGAAGATCATTGAACTCCAGGCGATGATGCCCTTGAATGCCGTCAATCCGGCAAAACTGCTCCCCGGGGGTAGCAGCGTGAAACTCTCGGCCAGCAGGCCGATCACGATCAGATGGCCGCCCGTGCCGAAGAACACCAGGGTGCCCATCACGATCATGAACTGCGACAACTCGGGGACGTTGCCCAGATTCGGGTCGACCATGTTCGCCATCGACAGGCCGAGCGAGGACGAGATGGCTTGTCCCGCAACCGTGATCGTGGCCGTCACCACCTGCAGCACGAGGCCCATCAGCAATCCGATGGCCATCTCGTCGAGCAGGCACAGAAACCAGTCGCCCGACAGGGGTTCGGCCGCAGGCCACTCGCGCGTGGGCAACACGAGGTAGGCGATCGACAGCGCAAGGAGTACACGGACCCTCGCATTACCGGCTTGCGTCGAGAAGAAGGGCAGCATCATCAGCGCAGCTGAAATGCGCACCAGAGGCCACACCAGAGCCTGCAGTCCGAGGACGAGTTCGAGGAGCGACGCGTTCATTGGGCGCAGGCGGGCGAGTTCCGGTTCAATTGAACAGACCGGGAATGCGCTGGTAGATCTCGCGCAGGTAGTCCATCAGGACGCCCAGTTGCCAGTTGCCGAAGAGCACGATCGCGCCCCCGACGGCAATGAGCTTCGGGATGAAACTCAAGGTCATCTCGTTGATCGAGGTCGCGGCCTGGACGATGCCCACCACAACGCCAACCACGAGGGCAACCCCGAGCAGCGGGAAGCTCACGAGCAGCGTGACCCAGATGGCCTCGCGCGCCAGATCGATGATGGCAGAGGTATCCATGCATGTTTCCTCAGGGCATCACGAAGCTGGCGGCAAGAGACGTCATGGTGAGTCCCCAGCCATCGACCAGAACGAAGAGCATCAGCTTGAACGGCAGCGAAATCATCATCGGCGAGAGCATCATCATGCCGAGGGACATCAGTGCACTGGCCACGACCAGGTCGATCACGACAAAGGGAATGTAGAGCATGAACCCGATGGTGAAGGCGCTCTTCAGTTCCGACGTGATGAAGGCCGGCACGAGCGTGGTGAACGGCACGGCCGCGGGATCTGCCGGTGCCGGCTCTCGTGCGATCTTCGAGAAGACGGCTATGTCGTCGTTGCGTACCTGGCGCAGCATGAAGGCGCGAAGCGGGGCCTGCGCGGCGGGCAGGGCGGTTTCGAGCGTCAGTTTCTCGTTCATGTACGGTTCGATGCCCTGCTTGTAGACATCGGTCAGCACGGGCGACATGATGAAGAGGCTCAGAAAGAGCGACAGGCCGACGAGAACCTGATTGGGTGGGGTCTGTCCGGTGCCCAGCGCCTGTCGCAGGAGTGAGAGAACGATGACGATGCGCACGAACGGGGTCATCATGAGGAGCAGCGACGGCAGCAGCGTCAGCATCGTCATGAGTGCCAGCAGTTCGAGCGACATGCTGTAGCGCGTGCCTTGCGAGCCCTGACTCATGGCTGTCACGAGGGGCAGGCCTTCGGCCTGTACCGTGCCGATGCCGGCGAGCATCACTGCCGCGATCATCGGCAGCAGGCGAGCGGCGCGCGACATCATGCTGCGCCTCGTTGCTGGCGGATCTGCTCAAGAAGCCCCTGCAACATCTTGCCCGGGGTTCCGGAGACCGGGCGACGCTGGGTGTCCTGCCCGGGTTCGGCGGCATCCGGATCATCGTCGAAGGTGGCGAGGAGGCTCACCTCGGTAGCCGAGAGTCCGAGCAGCAGTTGGCGATCGCGCGCCTGAATGAGAACAACGCGCTGACGCGGGCCGAGCGACTGTGTTTCGAGGACGCGTATGACCTTGTGCCGCACCCGACCGGGCGTCGCACCGCGCATGCGGCGCAGCAGGTGGAGCAGCGCCAGCAGCATCGCGATGACGAGCAGGAAGCTGCCCACGAAGGAGAGCCAGTCGGTCAGGCCGAGGTGGGAGGTCTGGCCCATGCTCAGACGTTCTTGAGTCGTTCGGATGCGGTGATCACTCGTGTGAGCCGGATGCCATAGCGGTCGTTCACCAGAACCACCTCGCCCTGCGCAACCACGGTGTCGTTCACCAGAAGGTCGAGCGGTTCCCCGGCGATGCGCCCCAGTTCGACGACGCTTCCTTGCGAGAGCCGCAGCAGATCGCTGATCTTGAGGACTGCACGTCCGACTTCGACCGAAATCGTCACCGGTATGTTCTGCAGCAGGCTCGAGTTGATCGGATGGCCACTCGCGCCTTGCGATGCCTGGGTGCCAGGATCTTCCATGGCGAGGTCGACGGGGTTGGGTGTTGACATGATGCGTCCTTGTGCGCCGGCGGTCAGATGGTCGGCGGAATTTCGAGGGTCTTCTGGATCTGTATGGCCATGTTCGGGCCGGCTGTTCCGACCTGCACATCAAACACGGGGATGTTGTTGATGAGCGCACGCGCAAATTCGTGCTTGCGAAAGAAGACGACATCGCCTTCCTTCATGTCCTCGAGAGCGCTCAGTGTGGTCTTCAGTTGCCCGAGGATTACCTGCAGTTCGAGCCGGGCATCGCCCATCGCAGCTGCCATCTGCTCGAACCAGAGCTTGTCGGATTCGGCGTTCTCGTCTACCGAGGGACCGCGATTTCGCAGCACTTCGCGAATCGGTTTCAGGCCTGCGTAGGGGTAGATGAGGTCGATGAACCCTTTCGCATCGCCGCAGTCGGCATCGAAGTGGTTGACCAGGACCAGATCGTTTTCGTCGGCGATCTGCGCGAACTGCGGATTGATCTCCGAACTCACCTGTTCGAACTCGACCGGAACGAGCGGGTGCCAGGCTTCCTGCAGGGAGGAAAACAGCACCTTCAGGATGAGTTCGATCACCCGCGTTTCGGTGGGCGTGAACAGTCGGGTCGGAGAGAGAGGCGCACCGACGCGCCCCGAGCCGCCAAAGAAGTTGTCCAGCACCGTGAAGATCATGTTGGTGTCGATCAGCACGAGCGACGACCCGCGCAGCGGGTTCATCCGGATCACGTTCACCGACAGTGGCGCACTCTTGCCCTCGAGGTACTCGCCGAACTTGAGCAGTTGCACGCGCGCCGGATTGATGCGCGGACTCGTCCTGAGGACTTCGAGGAGCCCCAGGCGAAACAGGCGAATGAAGCGCTCGTTGATCATGTCGAGGGCAGAGACGTTCACGCCCAGCGAACTGTCCTCGTTCGTGATGTCGTGCTTGCGCACGCGAGCCCCGGCGTTGAAGCCAGTGTTGACGGCGATCGAGCCGTCACCGATGCCACTGTTCAGGGCATCCAGTTCTTCGGGGCTGAGGAGATTGCGAGTTGCCATGGGCTGCTGCAGTTGCGTGGGTGTCAGTCGTTGGAGGGCAGGCCGTGCCGTATCCGGACCGGGGAGGGCGTGTTCGCCTACTGGTAGACGAATTCGGTGAAGAAGACTTCCTCGATGCCACCGAAGCCTTCCAGCCGGTCCAGTTCGATATTGATGCGATCGCGCAGACGACCGGTCAGTTGCAGACGGAATTCGGGCTTTGCCAGATCGGGTTCGGTGACGGTTCGCAGAACATCGAGACACGCCGAGCGCAGCGCGGCGCGATGGGTCTCGACGTTCTTGAAGACGCGCTCGTCATACTGGGTCATGAGGGAGAGCGAGACCTGCATCACCTTGCGTGAGCCGGCGACGTTGGCGACCAGGGCCTTCTTGTCGTCCAGATCCATGTAGCGCTTCTCGAAACGCGCGCCGGCGTTGGCGGGAATCATCCGCGAAGCGCCTGCATCCGACTTCGCCTCTCCCCCTTTCTTGTCGCCGTGACCATCCTTCTTCTCGCCGTGACCATCCTTCTTCTCGCCGTGACCATCCTTCTTTTCACCATGGCCATCCTTCTTCTCGCCATGACCGTCCTTCTTCTCGCCATGACCGTCCTTCTTGTCGCCGTGGCCACCTTTCTTCTCGCCGTGTCCCGCAGCGGGCGCTTCGGCGTCCTCCTCGTCGGCCTCGGCGGCCGGGGGGGATGAGAGAGCCCCGGTCAGAAACAGCGTCGCACCGACGCCGCCACCAACCAGCACGAGGGCGATGACAGCCATGATCGCGATCTTGACGATCGGCTTGGCAGGCTTCTCGGCGACTTCGGTGGTCTGTTCTTCAGCCATGGTTTTTCCGTTGGTATGGGCGGTCTGTCATTACTGCGGGTTGCTATCCGAGCCGTCCCGGCCTCGTCTGGCCACTGTCACTTTCGTGACGCCCGCGTTCGATGCCAGCGAGGTCTGGCCAGGTCGAGCAATTGCCGTGCCTGAGGTGCTGGCCTCTTCATGCAAGGACATCGAGCAATCCTCGCGATACGGTGCCGAGAGACGTCCTGCCTGCCGGATCATCCTCGGCAGGCGCATCGTCGGTCATGGCAACCAGCCCCTCCTGTCCGCCTGCATCCTGACGAGCGTTCTGGTTGAAGGATTGCTGCAGGTCGGGCCGTGTGTTGTAGGACGAGCCCTCGGACGTGCTGGCCTGTCCCGGGTTGACCTCCATCTGGCCGGGCGCGATGCCAGCGCCTGCGAGCGTCTCCTTGAGGTGCGGCAGTGCGTCGGTCAGCAACTGGCGTGTGTGGCTCTGCGACGCGTTGAACTGTGCATCCAGTGCGCCATTGGCTGCATTCGTCAGCGTGACGTCGATCTGGCCCATGTTCGGCGGGTTGAGGTGCATTTCGACCCGCCAATGGCCGTTGTCGATGGCTGCATTGATCTGTCTGGCGACAGCTTCGGCCATCTGGTGGGCAACGGCTTGATAGCGTTCGCCAGGTCCGGTAGTCGCCGAGGCGCCCGGCGCGGGGCGCGCAGGCACGGGATCCGGCAGGTCGTAGCTCGCCGTCTGCGGCCATGTCGGGCCGCCCTCCGGAATGACGGGCGTGGCAGTGTCAGCGACTGCGATCGGCGTGATGGCGCTGTCGTCACCAATCGACGCACCGGGCGGGATCACCGTCGTGAGCCCGGTCAGCGGTGTCAGACTGGTGAGGGGCGCGCGTGGCGACTGGCCTCCCGCCGCGCCAGGGAAAGGGGCTGGCGGCATCATGGCCGCGCGCACCTGCGCCGCGGTCTGATTCTGCCCGACGCGTGCCGGGGCGGCCCAGGCGGGCCGCATCGCCCTCACTGCGGTCGGATCGAAACCGGGTGGTGACGGTGGCGCCGCAGGGACATCGCTCATCACTCTGAGCCCTGTGAGCGCACGCAGTCCGGCAAGCGCCGTTACCTCGCCCGCCGCCTGCGGGGTCGCAGGGCTCGAGAGCGTGCCTTGCATGGGTACGTTGCCTGGCGAGACTGCCGGCGTTCCAGGCAAGCCGGGCGCAGGCATCAGACCGCGGCTTGCAGGATGTGCGCCGTATTGCGGATCCTTCGAGGCGTCTGAGGCCATCGGGACGGCTCCCGCGCGGAGGGCATCGAACGGACGCGCCCGTGCGTCTCCCGGCAATGCCGGTGGCGCGGGCTGCGCTGCAACCCCTGCCGGGGCTACCGGTACCGGACTGGGCGCTTGCGCGCTGTCCGGGCTGGCACTGCTCAGGGCGTTCGCCGTGGGGGAAGATGCCAGGCCGCCAGTGGATGTGGTGGCAGGGTGTGTCAGCAGTCCGGAGAGCGTCACTACCATTGCGCCCGCGGCCTGCAGATCGGCATCGCTTGCCGTTCTCGCGTCGGCGTCATCCGACGGGGTATCGAGGCGCCCCGTCCTCGTACTCGTCGAACCCATGCGCAACCCGCCCGTCGGGAACACGGGTGGGTCGGGCAGTGCGTCTGCGGGACCAGCCAGGGCTGCAGTCGCCGACGGGGGGGCTGCACTCGCCTGCGCTGCAGCCGCCAGCGACGTGTCGACAGTCGCATCCGCAGGGATGGCGATGCCCTGCGGGTTGAGCAATCGTTGCAGGATCGATTCATCGATCCCCTGGGCGCGTGCGAAGGACATCAGGCTCTGGTTGTCTGGCGGAGGCAGGTTGAGGGTAATGATCTGTACCTGCGAGCTCACATCCAGTTGGTTAAATTTGGTTAAGAATTCGGGCGGCAAGTCCTTGCCGCTGAGGGCCACGTTGCCCGGCGAACTGTTGCCGCCCGAGGGAGAACGGATGCCTTGCAGCAGGTTGGCAAAGTGCCCTCCGGATGAGGCACTCGGGTGAGAGGAGGGGGAAGCACTGACGGTGTCAGCAGGGAGTTCGCCGGGTACGGCGTGGCTGACGGGCAGCAGATTGATCAGTGAATCGGAGGCCATGGGCGGTTCTCGAAAGGTTTGGCAGGCCTTTCCTAGCAATTTGCGTGACAGGGGACGAGTGGTCGTGGGTGCGATCGATGCGATCGCCTCGAGGCGGCGCGTGCGGGGGTACCCGATCGGGACAGACCGGGTGTCGCAAAACTGGCTGGCATGGTCGTTGCAGAAGAGACCCCGCGAGCGGGTTCCGACCGCTTCACGAGTGCCTTCCGGCCGCATCCGAACGAATCACTGTCAAGAAAATGTCAACCACTGCACTGAGCGCTGTCCGTCAGGGTTTTGCCGGTGCCCGAGTCTCCGACCTGGGCATCCCGATCATCGTCATGGTGATCATGGCGATGCTCGTCGTACCGTTGCCAGCGGTCGTTCTCGATGTTCTCTTCACCTTCAATCTTCTGGCCGGGATGGTGGTCATCCTGGTGGCCATCCGGACGACACGCCCACTCGAATTCTCATCGTTCCCTTCGGTGCTTCTGCTCACCACGACGCTTCGTCTCGCTCTCAATGTGGCATCGGCCCGCGTCGTACTGGTTGAAGGGCACAAGGGTGCAGAGGCTGCCGGCAAGGTGATCCAGGCCTTTGGCGAATTCGTGATCAACGGCAACTACATTGTCGGCGTGATCATCTTCATGATCCTCATGATCATCAACTTCATCGTGATCACCAAAGGTGCCGGGCGGGTGTCCGAGGTCATCGCACGATTCACGCTCGATGCGATGCCCGGCAAGCAGATGGCGATCGACGCCGAACTCAACTCGGGCGCCATCAGCCAGGAGGTGGCCAAGCGCCGGCGAGAAGAGGTGGCCCAGGAGGCGGAGTTCTTCGGCTCGATGGATGGTGCCTCGAAGTTCGTGCGTGGCGATGCCATCGCAGGACTGCTCATTCTGATCATCAATATCGTCGGTGGTCTTGCGATCGGCATCGGCATGCATGGCCTGTCCTTCGGTGAGGCAGGGCGCCTGTACACACTCCTCACGATTGGTGACGGACTCGTGGCGCAGATTCCGGCGATGTTCCTTTCGCTCGCCACGGCCATCATCGTCACCCGCGTGACGACGGCGCAGTCGATGACCGAGCAGGCGAAGACACAACTGGGCAGCCCGGCACCGCTGTTTGTCGCCGCGGCGATTCTGGGTGTGCTCGGATTGATCCCGGGCATGCCTCATGCAGTCTTCCTGATCCTGGGCGCCGTCACGGGTGCGATCGGTCTGATGCTCTTGCGTGACCAGAGCCCCGAACTGGCGGCAGAGCCTGATGCTGCCGCACAGGCGCCAGCTGCGCCGCGGGAACTGGACTGGAGCGACGTCGAGTCGGTTGACCTGGTCGGGCTCGAGATCGGCTACGGACTCATTCCGCTGGTCAATACGGAGGCGGGCGGTCAGTTGATTGCGCGGGTGAAGGGCGTTCGCAAGAAACTGTCGGCCGAACTCGGGTTTCTCTTCCCCTCGGTTCGCATCCGCGATGCGCTCAACCTGGAACCGGATACGTACAACATTCTGCTGAAGGGCGTGGTTCGCGGGACCGGGCAGGTCAAGGTCGGGCGCGATCTGGCGATCAATCCCGGACAGGTCTACGGCACGCTGCAGGGTATTCCGACCCGCGAAGCGGCGTTTGGTCTCGAGGCCGTATGGATCGACCCCACGCAGAGCGACTACGCGCGAACGCTCGGCTATACGGTTGTCGATGCGAGCACGGCCGTTGCCACCCACCTCAACAAGGTGCTGCGCGAGAATGCGGCCGAGTGCATCAGCCACGACGAGACCCAGCAACTGGTCGAGAAACTCGCCACGCGAGCCCCCAAGCTTGTCGAGGACGTGATTCCCTCGAAGGTGCCGATCGGCACGCTGACCCGCGTGCTGCAGAACCTTCTCAGCGAGGGTGTGCCCATCCGAGACATGCGCACGATCGTGGAGGCGCTTGCCGAGGAAGCCGGGCGGGTGCAGGACCCTGATCTGCTGACCGGTCTCGTGCGGCCCCGACTCGGGCGGATGATCGTCCAGTCGGTCGCCGATCCGACCGGCACCCTGCCAGTGATGACGCTGAATCCGGATCTGGAGCGGATTCTGGGTAATGCGGTCAATCACTCTTCAACGGCACATGGACTTGTGCTGGAGCCCGATCTGGCCGAGAGCCTGTTCAGCGCCCTTCGCAACAGCGTCAACACCGTGCAGGACCAGGGGCATGCCGCGGTTCTGGTGGTGTCGCCGCAGATCCGCACGTTGCTGTCGCGTCTCATTCGCCATCGGGTCAATGATCTGGTGGTCCTTTCCTACGCCGAGGTACCAGCCGATCAGGCGGTGAAGGTGATCTTCAATGTCGGCATCGAGTCCAAGGGCTGAGCAGGGGTATATCAGTGGAACTGAAGCGCATTGTCTCGACGGATACTCGCTCGGCCATCGCACTGGCGACGGATCGATATGGCAAGGACGCACTCATCATCTCCAACGAGCGCATCAACGGTCGAATCGAGATCGTCGTCGCCGTGGATGAGGCCCCGCCCATCGAGGAGGCCTGGATGGCTGGCAACCGGACCGTCTCCGCGTCGGCTGCGGTGCAGGAACTCGCGGCGCGCGCGAAAGGGAGCGCTGTCGGGCAAGGCGCTGGCGTGGCCGGCGGCGGCGCCGCTCTGACGAGTACGCCTGCTGCGAACGTCGCCGTCACGGCACAGCCGGCCGACATCGACAGTGCCTCGATCGAGCGGGAGCGGGCCCATGCCCGTGACCTCGTCACGCTCATTCGGGATGAACTCACCGAGTTGCGTCGCGAGTTTCGGCTCTCCCGTCAGGTCGACGCCTGGCAGACGGCCCAGGGGCTTGCCCCTGAGGTTCGCGAGGTCGCCGATGCGCTTCTGCGCATGGGCGTTCCGGCTGGTCTTCGTGGCCTGCTCGTGGATCAGGTGCGTACCATCGACAGTCAGGCGGCAGCGCTGGCCGCCATCGACAGTTGCTTGCGGGCGGCCATCGCTCCCCCCGGACCCTCGCGTCCACTCGAAGGCGTTCACCTGCTGGCCGGCCCGGCGGGTGCCGGCAAGTCGCTGATGGTGGCACGACTGGCTGCTGCACACGTGTCGGCACGCGCCTTCCAGGACCGTGGTGTGGCGGTGGTGAGCTTTCGCGATCAGCGCGCGGGCGCATGGAGCCAGATGCAGATCCTGAGTGCGCAGGCGGGCGTCGAGTGTTTCCGAGCTGCCAACGGAGAGATGATGCAAAGCCTCTTGCAGGAGCTCTCGCATCGTCGCCTTGTCCTGATCGATACCCCCGGAAATCCGATCGAGGGGCCGATTTCCGAGCTCCGCACGATCGCTCCCGAGGCACGGGTGCATCTGGTGCTACCCCTCGATGCCACGCCGTTCACCGTGCAGCGTCACATGCGCATGGCCTCCTTGCGCTGGGATGGTCTGATGATTTCTCGAATGGACGAAACGGCGAATCCCTGGCCGCTGCTGCAAGTGCTCTGCGAGCGTGAGCTGCCGGTGTCCTTCGGTGGCTTCGGTCCGGAACTGGCCGACCTCATCGAAGCGGGCAATCCCGATCTGCTGGTCGGTCGCGCGATGGAGAATCTGGCAGCCGCACTCGCTCATCCTGATGGAATTGTTTCGAATGGTTAATCATCTGACACTTTCGAATATCCGCCAATTCCGACCGATGTATCACCGTCTAGAATCCGACAATGAATAGTCCCGCGCTGCAACACAAGACACCGCAGGTCATCGCGATTGCGAGTGGCAAGGGGGGTGTCGGGAAGACGTCGGTCACGGCCAACCTCGCGGTTGCTCTGGCGGCGCGAGGCCATCGCGTGATGTTGTTCGACGCCGACCTGGGTCTTGCCAACGCGCAACTGGCGTTGGGATGTCGTGCCGAGTACAACTTCAGCGACGTGATTGCCGGGTTGAAGACCCTGCCCGAGATCATCGTCACCACGCGGCACGGCGTCCGCCTGGTGCCGGGGGCATCGGGCATCCGCGAGATGGCTTCGCTCGATGCGTTGTCGTCGGCTGCCATCGTGCAGGCCTTCAGTTCGATTGAAGAGGAGGTCGACTTCTTCATCATCGACTCGGCAGCCGGAATCTCCGAATCGGTGCTGACCTTTCTGGGGGCGGCGCAACGGCGTTTCGTGGTGTTGTGTGACGAGCCCTCATCGATTGCGGATGCCTACGCGCTCATCAAGGTGATGGCCCTCGAGGGCAGTACGGACGAGATCTATCTGCTGCCCAACATGGTCGAGAGTCAGGCGGCAGGACTCACGCTCTTTCAGCGGGTGCGTGATGTCTGTGCGCGTTTCCTCGGGGTCTCTGTGGGTCACATTCATTCCGTGACCGCCGATACCCACATGGTCGATGCGTCGCGCGCCCGGCAACCCCTGCTCGAGTACGCCCCCGGGGGTAATGGTGCGCGCGACATTCGGGCCCTGGCCGTTGCCGTGGAGGAATTGGCGCCACTGGCAGGCTCGGCTGGAGGCCTGCAGTTCTTCTTCGAGCGTATCAACAAGCGCGGCGAGGTGCCCGCGTGAGAGGCGCTCGGGCTCTGTACGAGCAGACCCGGGATGATGACAACGCCCTGGTCGTGGGTAACCTTGGGCTGGTGAAACGCGTAGCACTGCATCTGCACGCGCGCGTGCCCCGCTTCGTCGAGGTTGACGATCTGATTCAGGCTGGCATGCTGGGTCTGATCGATGCGGCCCGCTCGTTCGATGCAGCCAAAGGCAGCAATTTCGAGGCTTTCGCCTACCTGCGTGTCCGGGGGGCGATGTTTGACGAAATCCGGCGCCTGTCCTACCAGCCGCGTTCGGCAGTGGCGCTGAACAGGGCGCATGCCGATTCCGCCAATGAGCTCAGTGCGCAACTGGGACGGAATCCGACGCAGGTCGAACTGGCCGAATTCATGCACAAGGATGCGGAAAGCCTCCAGCAGGAGCGCTCGCGTGCCATCCGCTTTGACACCTCGTCGATCGATGCCCAACCTGAACTGGTCGAGAATCTGTCGGCTGACGAGGCGTCGCGTCCTGATGTTCAGGTCGAGGCGGCGGAATTCATGGCCGCTGTACAGGATGCCATCACGAAACTGCCCGAGCGGGATCAACTCGTGATTCAGCTCTACTACGTCGAGGAGATGACCTTGCGCGAGATCGGTGCGGTGATCGGTGTCGGCGAGTCTCGCGTCAGCCAGATCCTCTCGGCCTCGGCCAAACTGCTCCGCAAATCCCTGAAGGTCTGAACGGCTGACAGCGTGTACGTCTGAACGCCCCCAGCGCTGCACGACCGGGCCGTGATCAGCGAACGTTGCTGACTGTGCGCTACGGATCCTGATACATGAGCGTGATGCTGATGCGACGGTTGCGCGGGTCGCGCGCGTCTGAGGCGTTGAACGGTTCGGTGTCAGCGACTCCCTCGATCCGGGCGATGCGTTTGGCATCGACACCCTTGGCCGACAGCATCTGACGCGTGATGTCGGCCCGCTCTGCCGACAGCGACCAGTTGTTTCGCTGGGCGCCGTCGTAGGGGATGCTGTCGGTGTGTCCTCTCACCTTGATCTTGTTGGGCATGTTGGAGATCGAGCGTGCAATCTCCTGAATCAGCGCCTGCGCCTTGCCCGCCATGTCACTCGTGCCCAGACCAAACATCGAGAAATCGGCCTTGTCGATGATCTCGATGCGCAGACCCTCCTTCTCGCGCGCGAACTGGACCTGTTCCTTCAGTTTCGAGAGCGACGGATCGGCGGAGAGCTTCTCGTTCAGTTCCTTTTCCAGTTTTTCGAAGTTGGCCTTGTCCACTTCGTGCGAAAACTTCTTCTTCTGCTCTTCGTCCGGATTCTGGATCTTGGTCTTGTCGCTCTCGTCGATGCTGTTCACCTCGCGTGGCGTGAGGATCTGCATCAGTCCGGTCTGACTCGCGATCTGGGGTAGATCTTCCGGATCGATGATCGACTGGCCGCCCATCAGCCCGGTGGAGCCCGATGTGTTGTTCACTGAAATCGCACTCTTGGTGGCCTTGCTCGGCTTGAAGTAGTCCGATATGCCCTTGCGCTGGTCGGTGTTGGTGGCCCCGAGCAGCCACATGAGCAGGAAAAAAGCCATCATGGCGGTCATCATGTCGGCGAGCGCGATCTTCCAGGCACCGCCGTGTGCGCCCGCATGATCATCGGCGATGATGCGCTTGATGATGATCGGTGGCAGGTCTTTCTTGCCCTCGTCAGCCTCTGCGCCGGGCGCTGGCGGCGCGGCAGACTCTGCAGCAGCCTTTTCCGCACCGGCTTCTGCAGTCGATTCGGCGACCGGTTTGTCGTCCTCGCCCGCGGTCGAGCCGGGCGCTTCGGGAGCCGTGGCCACGACTACTTGCCGCGCAGACCGTCAAAGACCTCGGAGAACGAGGGCTGGCAGTCGTGCGTGATGCCGACCCTGGCGGCCTCGATCACCACGGGGATCGGGTAGCCGTTGAGGGTGCCGATGATGATCTGCTTGGCCACGTGGTAGATCTGACCCTCGTCATCGATGATCTGCTTCAGTCTCACGCCCAGAGGCTCCGCGACGCCATAGGCGAGCAACACGCCGAGGAACGTGCCGACCAGCGCGCTACCGATGAGTCCGCCCAGGACGGCAGGTGGCTGATCGATCGAGCCCATCGTCTTCACGACCCCGAGCACGCAGGCCACGATCCCGAGCGCGGGCAGTGCACCGGCAAGGCTGGCATAGGCCTCGGCAGGCTTCAATGCTTCGTGGTGGTGGGTCTTGATCGACAGGTTCATCACGTCTTCCATGGTGTCCGGTCGCGGTGACGGCGAGGAAATCACCAGGAGTCGGATGCTGTCCGTGATGAGGTGAACGAGTGCATGGTCCTTGAGGAGTCGCGGGTATTCGCCGAAGATGGCGCTCGACTCCGGGTTCTCGACGTGTGACTCCAGTGCCACTGCACCCTCGGCTTTCAGCACCTTCATCAGCTTCGAGACAAGGAAGATGACGTCCAGGTAATCCTGTTTCTTGAACTTGGCACCAGACAGGATGTGCAGGAAACCGCTGAATACCCCCTTCACGATGGTCATGCTGTTGGCGATGACCATCGCACTCAGGGCAGCCCCTGCGATGATGAAGGTCTCGCCCGGTGCCGCGTGGATGATCGGTGCCAGGTCCCCGCCTTCCAGGACGTAACCGCCAAAGACGATGCCAAAAAGGAGGACGAGGCCGACGAGGCTGAGCATGAGGGGGAGGGTGCCTTGTTTCTGGAGGGAGAGAGCTACATCATTCGGCTGCGTCGCGCGGCCGCCGGTACCAGGCGCCAGGCTTCGCGAACTTCGTTCATGAGGTCACGAACTTCGTGCAAGGTTTCGATGTCATCGTTCAGGTTGACGATGAGCAGCCGGCGCGAAACATAGTCGTAGAGTTCGCCCAGATGTCGGGCGATGTCACCCCCGCGTACGTGATCGAGGCTGCTGCGCAGCCCGAGCAGGATTCGAAGTGCGCGGTTGATGTGGTAGGCCTTGTCCTTCACGCTGCGCTGGGTAATGTGGCCCTCTGCGGCGTTGAGACTGTCGAGCAGACCATCGAAGAGCATCTGGATCAGTTGACCGGGGTCGGCGTCGCTTGCACGGGTTTCCGTCATGACGGCACCGTAACTCTGTACTGCCCTGCGATTGAGTGTCAGCATGATTCGTTGATCTTCAGTTGGGGACGACACTCCTGTTTTCGTCAGGAGGCATCGTACCTTTAGCGACACGGTGCAGGAACCTGCGTGGCCCGCTTTGGGCTCTCGGGCCGATTAATTCTTGTTGAGCGCGGCCGGCGCTGAAGAGGGCTGTTCAGCCTGTGGGGAGACACCACTTGCCGCGATCGGTGCCTGCCCCATCGGCAGCGTGCCCGGCAGGCCGATGGCTTCTCTCAGGCGGTTGCAGGCTTCCGCAATCTGCTGCGAGAGGGTGAGCGCGCCGTCTCCTTCCGCCTGCGTCTGCTCCTGGCCGAGACCATAGAGGACAAGTGCTTCATCGGGCGGAAACCAGGACGTCATGGCACCATTGCCGGTACGCACCTGTCTTGGCATCGTGGGGGGTACGCGGATGCCCTGGCGGGCATCGAGCCCGGCCTCCAGGAGCAGTTCCTCGATGTGTCGAGTCAGTGCCGGCTCGTAGGCCCGACGCAAGGCGTCGAGTTCCGCCGGATCAGGTCCCTGGCCGCTGGCAAGCGCGATCCACAGCGCTTCGCCATTCAACGTGGCAAATATCGGGTCAGACGTATCCCCGCCCACGCCGCCACCGTGCCGGGTCCCCGTCGTCCCTTCGAGTGCCTTGATCCGATCGATGAGGTGCACGACCAGCACGCCCGTGACCACCAGAGTGCCGAGCACCAGCACCAGAAGCAGGGTACTCATCAATTCGACTTGCTGGGGGGGTTGTAGAGCTGATTCAGCCAGGTCTTGGTGCTGTTCATCTGCCCGACCAGCGTATCCATCGTGGTGAACTGGTTGATATAGCGATTGTAGAGCGCGGTCATGCGAGTGCCCAGATCGGTCTGGTTCTTCTGGACCACCGTGACCGTCGAGCGCAGGTTGATCGTGGCGGTCTGGATCGGACTGGTGATCGAGTTGCCCTGGGCATCCATCCCGCCCGAAATCATGGTGGTGAGTGATGTGACCCAGTTGCCGGCAAATCCTCGCTCCGTGTCGGTCCTGGAGGCCTGCGAGTTGTCCTTGCCATTGGTCAGAAACCTTGCGACGTTTGCATAATTCGACTGCAGCGTACTCGCCAGTGTGGTGTTGTTCAGGCTCAGTGTGCCGTCAAGGTTGTGGGTGATGCCCAGATCGGTGAGGCTCATGCTGCCCGCCGTGCCTCCGAGGCTGATCTGTTTCTGGATCATGCTGGAGAGCTGCTTCTCGATCACATTGACCAGCGGGTCTGCCACCAGGCTGGCTCCGAGCGTGGGGACGGATGACTTCGGATCGGTCGCCACCTGGAGCACGGTCTGGATATCGTTGAAGGCCGTCACCAGGTTCTGCAGATTCGAGCTCAGCGTAGCGGTGTCGCGACTGAGCTGGAATCCGCCTGCGTTGCTCGTGGGCGCCAGTATGTTCAGGGTCACACCCGGGAGTGCATCCGTGATCGTGTTCGACGCGCGCCACAGATCGACCCCGTCAAGGAGGATGTGGGCGTCAGAGGCGGCGGTGAGTTGTCCACCTGCCGTCCCGTCATAGCTCGTATTGCCGAAGGCGAATCCAGCCACGTCGGCCCCGGTCGAGTCGGTGGCACTGGCGGTAAAGGCGCTGCTCGTCCCGGTCGTGTTCGCACTGATGAGCAACTTGTACGGGGTGGATCCCTGACCGGAGTTGAAGACCTGCGCAGTGACGCCCAGCCCTGCCGCATTGATCTCCGCCGCGAATTCGTCCAGCGACGAGGCGCTGCCGGCCGGTGGTGTGAAGGCGTGTGCCTGTCCATTGATGTTCAGGGTCAGTGTGACCGGGGTGCTGGCGGTGACATTGGCCGCGTGGTCGGCGAACCCGCCGGTCAGAAATTGCTGAGGTGTCGCCGTCGACAGGACCTGAAGGCTGTGATTGCCAGGCGCCGCTGCGCCTGTTGCGCTGATCTGGACCGATGAGGCAAGGCTGTTCCTGACAGACGTCGTTGACAGGTTCGAATTGTCCTGCAGCGATCCGATGGCCGACTGGAGATTTGACAGCCCTTGCGTGAGGGTGGAATAGGCCGACAGGGATGCCTGGGCCTTGTTGAGTTGCCGTGTGAGCAGGCTCATCTGTGGCGCCTTCTCGGCGTCGGTCAGGCTCTGGGCGAGTGACTGGATGTTGATGCCCGAGCCTGCACCCAGTGCGGTCATCGCTGACTGTGCCGCCGCCTGGGCCGCGGTCCCGTAACCGGTGCTCGACGTGCTGGTACTGCTCGAGCCTGTCGTGCTCGACGTGGATGAGGTGCTCGAGCTCGACACCGACGCTGGCGTCGAGCTGGAAATGGTCATGGACATGGCCTGCTCCTCGATCTGCCCGATGGGCTGATCATCATTGCCGCCTGGTCTGGCCAGGCCTCAGGGCGGTAGTCGACCGCCGCCTGCCGATCTTTAATGGGCCCACTTACTTCAGGAAGTTGAACAGCGACAGCTGCGATACCTGCGCGAAGCTCTGCTGCGACGCCTGCAGGCTCAGCGACTCCTTCTGCAGGTTCGTGATCGTCGTCGTGTAGTCGCTGTCCTGAAGTGCTGACAGACTCTTCTTCAACTGCAACTGGGTCTGCTGAATGAGCGTCTGTTGCTGTGTCACGACATTCTGATCATTCGCCACATCGGCCTGCGCCGCGTTGATGCCATCGCCGAGCGCAGTCAGTTCGCCGATGCCGCGCGTAATCTTGCTCGAGTCGCCCGCCTTCGTCGCCGCGATCAGGTCGTCGATAGCCTGGAAGAATCCCACCTGCCGGGTCGTACCGTCTTGCGCCGTTCGTGCAACCGATGTGAACACTTCGGTGCCGGGTCGGTCGACGTTGACGCTGGCTTGTTCGTTGATCGCGACCCCGATGCTGGTCTGGTCCCCTTGATAGGTCGCCGCACCGCCGGCGTCCTCGGCGAAGGGGGCGGTTCCGGCTCGCCCCCCGGAAAACACGAAACTGCCGTTGATATCCCGCGAATTGGCTCGCGCAGCGAGGTCGGCGCGGAGCGATGACATCTGCGAAGCCAGATTCTGACGGTCGCCCGGGTTCATGGTACCGGTGGCCGCCTGCAAGGCCAACTGGTGCAGCGAGTTCATGTCCTTCTGACTCGCCGTGATCGCCTGTTGCTGATAACTCAACTGGTCGCCCACGGTGCTCATCGTATCCAGGTAGGATTGCTGGCGCGACAGGGCCGAGTTGAGCTTCGTGATTGCCACGCTCGTCGCGGTGTTGTCGCTCGGGGCGGTCAGTTCCAGACCCGTCGAGATCTGGGCCTGGGTTCGCGTGATCGCATCCTGAATCGTGCGCATCTGCTGGGCGGCATGGCTGAAGGTCAGGCTGGTCGACAACGTCATTGGATCACGCTCCTGGTCACGCGCGCAGCTGTGCGATCGTGTCGAACAGCTGATTGGCGACCTCGATCGTCTTCGCGGAGGCCTGGTAGGCCTGCTGAAAGCGGATCAGGTCGGCAGCTTCGGTATTGATGTTCACGCCGGATGCCTCGTCGACGGCCTTGATGGCCTGATTGTTCACGACGGTGAGTGCCTGCTGGGCGATGGTTGCCTGCGTCGACACCTGTCCGGCACTCGACACGATGCCGTTGTAGGCATCGTTGACGGTCTGCCGGTTCGGGAAGAGGTCGGTTCGCGTCTGGAGTGCGGCCACGGCACGGATGTTGGCGTTGTCGCCCTGGCCATCCTGGTTGCCGTCGATCCTGAAACGATCGCCGACGGCGGGTGTGCCATCGAACCGGATCGAGAGGTTGCGATACTGGATGCCCATCGCTTCGCTGTACCCGCTTCGGGAGGCGAGGAGGGTGCCGGTCTTCGCATCGGTGATCGTATACGTGCTCGGGCTCGTGAACGTGATCGTCAGCGGCTCGCTGCGCTGTTCGGTGAGTGGATCGAAACCGGTGTCCTGGTACGCTGCCGAAATCGTGCCCAGGCCGTTCGCCCCGGGTGCCGCTGCGCCAAAGACAAGAAGATCCTCCGGAACCGTACCGCTCAGTCGCGCCTCGGCGCGCAACCCGAGCTTGGCGAGGTCGGAGGCGGCGCCGTTCACGGCAATGGCGCCGCTGCTTGCCAGACGGATGCTGCCGCGGACCAAGGTGCCGCCCTGCGGTGCCGGCATGCCCAGGCTGGACGGCAGCGAGGACTGCAGCGGGTTCCCGATCGTGAAATCGCGCCCTTCGCTGAACGGGCCGGCGGCTGGGTCGTAGGTGCTCTGGAGCGTCAGACTGCCGTCGGCATTGATGGTGGCAGCCACGCCGCTTGAGCCGGCCACGCCGTTGATCGCATCGGCCAGGTTTGCGGCCGAGGAGAATCCGCCAGCCGGCGGTGTCACGGTGACGCCGTTGAGGGAAAAAGGGACGCTGCTCGTGAGCTTGAGGTTCGACGCGCTCAGGGTCAGCGTGGTGCTGGCTGCGACGGCGACGGCAGGGTCATTGGCCCGAAGTCCGCTCTGCAGCCACTGTGCCACCTCGCTCGCGCTGAACCCCGAGGCGCCCGGCGCCATCGCGGTATGCACGAGTGCAGGCAGCGAGGTTCCGTTGATGGCCAGGGCACCGTTTGCGACGGACCAATCGGTCCCGACAGGCAAGGGTGACGAGGGCAGCGTCGCTCTGGCGGGATCGCCCATCGGCGTTGCCTGGGCCCCATAGGTGATCTGCAGACCGCGATAGGCGCTGCCGGCCGCACGGGCAAGGTCTTGCAAGGGCACTGCGGTGCCGGGTGCGAACCCGTTGACCGGGTTCTCGACCAGTGCCTTCTGGTCGCCCGGTGCAAGGGTTGGGCCGAGCAACTGGGTGCCATCACGCGTGAAAATTCTCAGATCGAGTCCGCCCGCCGGGTTTGTCTGCAGGAGCAGACTCGTATTGCGGTAGCCCGCAGGCACGGTCGCCAGCGGTTGGAGGATGCCGCTGGCCGCCACCTTCAGGTCCACTGCCGGGTTCGAGGCCGGATTATTGACGAGGAGCCGGCCAAGGGGGGGGGGGCCAGGGCGTTGCGGGGTAGCCGCGTCGGCCGAGAACGTGACGCTCGCCTGCGTCGCGCTCGCATTGGTGGGGTCACCGATGGATCGGAAGAGAGCCCCTGCAGCGATCTTCTGCGGATCGGTGATCATCACGGTCAGCGCCGCGGCCGATGGTTGTGCCGGGTGACCGTCGGGGGCATGAAAGCCGAACAGCGGGCTTCCCGGCTCCCCGTACGCATCGATGCCGCCTGCCTGGAGCGCATTGACGATGCTCGACATCCGCGAAGCCAGGGAGTCCAGGCCTGAGCTGGCCGGGTCGAGTACCTGCTGACGTACCGCGGCAAGGCCCGCGATGCTGCCGCTGGTCAGCGTGTTCAGGGCGGTCGCGCTGCCCTGAGGATCGACCAGAAAGTCGATCTTGCCCGGCGAGGTATCGCTCATGACGACGCCGATTGGCCTGGCTTTCATGCCCTGCACGATGGTTGCCTGTCCGCCGGCGTGACCGATGCCCACGTTGACCATCCCATTGGGGGCATAGCTCACTTCGATGCCAGCCAGTCCGGACATCTGCGACAGGATGTGGTCACGTTCATCGAGCAATGCGGGTGGCTGGGCAGCGGCGGTAAAACCCGTGCTCAGTTGTCCGTTTACCAGGGCGAGTTGCTGACCAAGCGCGTTGAACTGCTCGAGATCGGCTTGCAGTTCCGCGCGGGAATCCTGCTCGACCGTCACCAGTTGACCGGCAATCGTGCGAAAACTCGTTGCCAGGCTCTGTGCGCTGCTCAGGTACTGACCGCGCAGGGCACTGTCGGCGGGACTGGCCGAGAGGGATTGAGCGGCACTGAAAAAGTTGTCCAGTGCAGGCGACAGCCCGCTTTGTCCGTCCCCCATCACGTTGACGACCTGATTGGCATATTTCACCATCGGGGTCTGCGTGTTGAGCGAACTGTTGCTGCTCAGCAGGTTTGACTGCGCCAGTTGATCCCAGGCGCGCTTGACGCCTGTGACCAGCACGCCAGCGCCGATGTGAAGGGTTCCGTTGCCCGAGCCGCCGACCTGCTTGAGCGAAACCTCCTGGTGCGAGTAGCCAACGGTATTCATGTTGGCGATGTTGTTCGATACGGTGGCGAGCGCAGCCTGATAGGCCTGAACCGCTGAACTGCCGATGCTGAGAAGGTCACTCATTGCTGCCAGCCTCGGTCAGCCCGCTCCGGGTTGCAGGCATGGCCGGGTGCAGGCGCAGCCGCAACGACAGTCCGTCGGTCACGGTGCCCGGCAGGTGCAGGGTTCGTGGCGAGGTGGCGAGGGGCATCGCAACCGCGGGTCTTTCGAGGGGCAGGCCCGGTCCGGCGGTACCCGCCGCACTGCTCGTCGCGTCGGCTTCGATCGAGGGCGGCGGTGTACCCTTGTTCATCTGTCGCACGATCATCTCGGCAAGACCCATGCCGCGCCTGGAGATCTGTTGTGCGATTTCCTTGTCGTACAGGTCCTGATAGGTGTCGGTGGCTGACGAGTTCATGAATCCGGTCTTCGGAACGGCATCACGCATGCTCTTCATCATCACCTGGAGCATCAGCGATTCGAACTGCCGGGCGACCGCCAGCGTGCTCTTGTCGCCGCCTTGCCTGACACCCTGGCGCAGCCGACTGGCCATGGCCGGGTCAAGGTAGTTCGTCGCGTCGGTGATGCCGGTATCCATGTCAGATCACCACCAGCTCGGCGCGCAGGCTGCCCGCGCGTTTCAGGGCTTCGAGAATGGCGATCATCGCCGAGGGCGTCGCACCGACCTGGTTGACCGCATCGACGATCTCGCGCAGGTCGACGCCGGGCTGAAAGAGGAACATCGGATTCTTCGCCTCGCTCACCGACACGTCGGCGTTGGTGACGTTTCGCGTCTCTGCGCCTTGCGGGGCGAGCGGCCCGGGCTGGCTCACGGCGTTGGTCGCAGAGACCTTGACCGTGATGCCCCCGTGCGAGACAGCCGCCGCGGTAACTCGGACATTGCGACTCACGACCACCGTACCTGTACGTGAATTGACCACGACGCGGGCTGGGGGTTCGCCCGGGATGATTTCGAGGTTCTCCACCATGCTCATGAAGACAACGCGTGAAGCGATGTCGAGTGGGGCGCTGACGGCGATCGAGACGCCGTCGAGTGCCTTGGCGACACCGCCACCGAAGCGGTCATTGATTGCCGAGACCACTGCGCTGGCGGTCGTGAAGTCGTAATCGCGCACGTTGAGAATCACCGAGTCCGACTTGTCGAAGGCGTTCTCGACCGAGCGTTCGATGAGCGCGCCACGCGGAATGCGCCCTGAGGTCGTCACGCCGGTGCTCACGCTCGAGCCGGCGCTCGAGGCTTCGACAGCCGCCAGACTGAGTGGTCCCTGGGCAACTGCGTACACATTGCCGTCGGGCCCACGAAGGCGGGTCATGATCAGTTGCCCGCCGCGCAGGCTGGTGGTCTTGCCGATTGCCGACACGTTGACATCGAGCGTCTGACCGGGCTTGGCAAAGCCGGGCAGTTCGGCCGTCACGAGAACTGCAGAGACGTTCTTGACGTCGAGCTTGGTGAGGGTGGCGACACCGTTGTCGAAATCGGACAACTGGCCGTCGATGCTGACGCCCAGGCGGTTGAGCATCGAGCGCAGACTCTGGCCGGCGAAAGGCACGTCAGCGCCATCGCCCGTTCCCTGCAGACCGATCACGAGTCCGTACCCGATGAGCTGGTTGGGCCTGACGCTGGCCACACTGGTGAGATCCTTGATACGGTCGGCCTGTGCAAGCCCGGGCAGGGCGAGCGCGCAGACGAGCGTCATGGCGTGAAGCAGGCGGGCGTTCATCAGCATTCCTCAGAAAGGCCAGAGCTGGGTGAGAAGCCGCGTGCCCCAGCCGACCTGGGTCGCGCTCGCCATGTCGCCTGAGCCGCGGTAGGAGAACTGCGCGCTGGCCAGTCGCTTGGAAGTCACCGTGCCATTCGGTGCGATGTCATCCACGCGGACGACGCCGGAGACACGAATCACCTCAGAGCCCTCGCTCAGCGCGAGCTGCTTCTCGCCCCGAACGATGAGGTTGCCGTTCGTCATCACTTCGACGACGCTGACCGCGATCGACCCGGCGAGCGTTGCGCGCTGACCGTGATCGCCCTGGCCGTCGCTCTTGATGTCGGTGCTGCCGACCTGTGCCTGCCCGGCGACGTTGGACAGGTTCTGACCCACGAGCGGCCGGATGATGTTCGTGAGCGCGTTCTGGATGGACGGGAGTGCATCGTTGGCCGACTTGCGCTCGACCGTGGTGTGCTGCACGCGCGAAGCCTGGGTCTCTTCGTTCAGAAGGACGGTGATCAGGTCGCCGACCCGGTAGTCGCGTTGCTGGCCGAAGAAATTGTCGCCCCGACCGTCGACGAAGAGCGACCCGGTCGGGGCCGCACGAAATTCGCGCGCGACCGGCCGCACCGGCTCGAACGCGGCGAGGGGTGGGGGTTCGGCGACGCTGGTGCAGCCACCGAGGACGATGCCGCTGCCCAGGGCAGCGATGATGACGAGGCTCGAGCGCATGATCATCTCAGGTGTTGTTGTTGATGAACTTGAGCATCTCGTCGGAGGCGTTGATGGCCTTCGAATTGATCTCGTAGTGGCGCTGGGTCTCGATCATGTTCACCATTTCCTCCACCACATTGACGTTGGAGGCTTCGAGCGCTCCCTGCATCAGGGTGCCGGCGCCGTTGGCGCCGGGGGCCAGGGTCTGGACGGCGCCACTGGCTGCCGTTGCCCGCGCGAGGTTCTGGCCCATCGATTCCAGTCCGGCCGGGTTCGCGAAGCGAGCAAGCTGGATATTGCCGATCGGGGTCGAGGCGGTCTGTCCCACAAGCGTTGCCGAGATCACGCCGTCGGTTCCGATCGTCACGTTCTTCGCCGTGGGAGGGATGGTGACAGGCGGCTGCACCGGAGAGCCCTGTGCGGTCACGAGCTGCCCGGTCGCCGACAGCTGGAAGGTGCCATCCCGGGTGTAGGCCGTGGTGCCATCGGGCTGCAACACCTGGAAAAATCCGTCGCCGTTGATGGCGATATCGAGCGCGTTGGTGGTGTTGATCATGTTGCCCTGGGCGTAGATTTTCCCGGTGGCGACAACCTGGGTGCCGGTGCCGAGCATCAGGCCGGTCGGCGACGCGTTGGCGACCGTGTTCTGGCCGCCCGGAGCACGAAAGTTCTGGTAGAGCAGGTCCTGGAACATGGCCCGATCTCGCTTGAAGCCGGTCGTGTTCACGTTGGCGAGGTTGTTCGAGATGACCGACATCCTTGTCTGCTGGGCATCCAGGCCAGTCTTCGCTACCCACATCGATGAATACATCAGTTCAGTCCTTTTTTATCTGCAGGTACGGTGGGTCAGGAAAGCTTCATCATCGAGGCACCACTGGCATCGAGATCCTTGGCTTCCTTGATGAGCTTCACCCCGGCTTCGAACGAGCGGCTGAGGGCAATCATCTTCACGATCGACTCGGAGATCGACACGTTGCTGTTCTCGATCGAGCCGACGCTCACCGAAGGGGGCGTTGGCCCGCTGGTGATGTCGGCGGGGGTACCCGGTTGTGCGCCGGCCGGCGTCAGGAGTCCGTCGCCTCGGAGCTTGAGCGGGGTGGTGCTTGCATCCCGGAGCATGAGGCGACCGACCAGGACGGGTGGCACGTTGGGCCCACCATTCGGGTTCGAGGCAAACACCGAGCCGTCTCCGGTCAGTGTGACACTCGCACCTGCAGGCACCGTGATCGGGCCGCTGGCGCCCTGCACCAGATCGCCAGCGCCGGTCTGCAGTTGTCCGGCGCTGTTCACCTGCAGGTCACCGCGGCGCGTGAAGGCAAGGTCGCCGTTGGGCGCGGTAACGCCCAGCACGGTGCTTCCCTGCATCGCGATGTCCAGTTGCGAGCCGGTGTAGGTGATCGGTCCCGGCGCGAGTGACAGGCTGGAGTCGTTCGAATTGGTGCTGACGAATCGGGTGTCGAACCCCGGGCCATCGATCTTGACGGCACTCAAGGTGGCGGTGATCAGTGCCCTCTTGAACCCGGGCGTCGAGATGTTGGCGATATCGTTCGCCAGCATCTGCTGCAGCTGGGCTGTCTGGGCGATGCCTCCGGCGGCGGTATTGGCTAGGGCGTCCATGGGGGGCTCGATGCTCGTTCAGTGAGTTCGATCAGCGAATCTGGATGATCGTGGTGGTGAGCTGATTGTCGGTATCGATGGCTTTTGCGGAAGCCTGAAAGTTGCGCTGCTCGGTAATCAGATCGACCAGTTCGCCGGTCAGGTCGACGTTGGCGTTTTCGTGCGCGCCGGCCTGCACCGTGCCGAAGCCGGCCGATCCTGGTTGACCGAACTTCGCCACGCCGGAGCTCGAACTCGCGTAGTAACTGCTGTTGCCGATCTGCTGCAGTCCGGTGGGGTTCGAGAAGTTCGCCAGAACGACCTTGCCCAGCGACCTCTGGGTGCCGTTCGAATAGCTCGCGTTGACCAGCCCGTTGTCGTTGATGTTCACCCCGGTGAGGTCGCCCTCGGGAGCACCGTCCTGGCTTTCCGAGGCCACTGCAAAGGCCGAGGTGAACTGGGTCGACTTGGCGTAGTCGATGTTGATGGTCAGGGCGCCCTTGCCGTCTGCCAGGTACACGGTATTGAGCTGGGTCCCCTGAATTGGCGATACGAGCTGGCCTGCCGTGTTGAAGGTGAGTTCACCCTGCTTGAGATAGATCGGCGACCAGGTGGGCAGGGCCGTGAACCCGGACGCACTGCTGGTTTCATGCCCCTTGGCATCGATGTACTGCGGCACCTGTTGACCGTTGAGATTGAGGACGGTCTGGGTCGGCTTGATCCAGCCGCTGGTCTGGCCACGACCCGAGGTGACAGCAGCCAGGCCCCAGTCAGCGGCCTGGGAGGTCACCTGGATGAAGGCTGAATCGCCGGTGTTGCCGGTCGTGAACCGGATCGCGTTGTTGACCGGGTCATAGGTCACCTTGACCCCTGACACCGTTTCGCCGTCCGCACCCTGCAGGCTGTTGATGCCGTCCTGGAGTTGCTGCAGGAAGCCGTTGAGCGTCTGGCTCGGGTTGGGCGGCAGGACCACCGTGCCCTTGACATTGTTGACGCTGACCACGAACGTGTTGTTGGAGGCGTCGATCGAGAAGTTGTTGGCGGCATTGATGGCGAGCGGGGAGCCCTGCATCGTTGCCGGTGTGGAGGCAAGCCCGCGTACCGCCTTGGGCGAGGTGGCGATGGTCGCGTTGCCACTCAGGCCGAAAATGTCCTTGGCCAGATTGCTCAGGTTGCTGATCGAGATCGATGACGTGTCGCCGGTCGTGCCCGACGAGAAGCTGAACGTCTGCTTCACGGTGTCGTAGCTCACCTGGATCCCGTAGCGTTGCTGATCCAGGGGCGTGATGAGGCTGCCGTTGGGTACGACGCCACCCCGTGAACTGGCATAGCTGCCATCCTGTTTCACCGGTGTGAACTGGCCGGAGAGCCCGAGCGCATTGTTGCCGGCACCATTCCAGCCTGCGAGGGCCAGCGAGTCGGTGGCATCGCTGAACTTGAAGCCCTGGGCCACGGGGTCGTAGCTCACGGTGATCTTCGGCGTGGAGGGGAACTGCGACGATGAATTGGTCACCGCAGCCTGAACGGCCTGGTTCAGTGCCGTGATCACCTGGTCGGTCGTCATCGTCGAGTTGACCGGCGGATTGACGGTACCGGCACCGAGATCGATCGGCAGATTCACCGGATTGCCTGAGGCATCGGGAATCTGGATCTGGAAGCGCTGGTTGGCCACGGTACTGAAGTCCCAGTAGTGGCCACCACCGAAGAGGGCGTTCAGCTTGTTGGTCAGTGCGGTGGCAATGGCGGTGCCGGTGAGCGGTGTCGTCACCGAAAGCAGCGAACTCATGTCGACGGTCTTGGGAGGATTCGATCCGTCGATCGAGATGCTGAACATCTGGCTCAGCGCCTTCGGATCATCGATGAGGTCCGCGGAAATGACTGGATCCTGCGCGGTCGCGGTGGCGATGGCACCATCGAGGCCCAGTCGTGCGAGCCCGCCGGCATTGTTGCTCGAGACGGTGAAGCTCGAGTTCGATGACAGGGTCAGTGAGCCGTGGGTCACGCCGGCATTCAGTCCGAGGACAGCCGGGTTGGTACCACCGATCGTGATGTCGCTGCCGGTGCTGTTCACCAGGTGCAACTGATGGGTGTCGGTGCTGTAGGTCGCCGACACCCCGGCCAGGTGGGTGTTGTTGCTTGCCAGGGTATTGATGAGTGCGGCGATGTTCACGCCGAAGACGTCGCCAGCGTGCGGATCGTTCGGATTCGGGTGGAGCAGGGGGCTCGAGTTGGGCAGGCCCGCAAAGATGTCCACATCGTTGATCAGTGCCTGGCCGGATGAAACGGCTGCCAGACCGAGCGAGAAGCGATTGCTGACACCGACGGTGCCCCCTTCGACGGTCGTCCTGATCAAGGTCACGCCACCACTCAGCGTTGTCTCCGTTCCGTTGAAGAAGGATGCCGCCGTTCCCGATGCCGCGATTGCGATGCCGTTCACGCCACCGCTGTTGTCGATGCTGATCTGATGCGTCGCCGGATCGTAAGTGGCCTTGACCCCTGAATCCTTGACGATTTCCGCTGCCACATTCGCCCCGAACGTATCGGCGTCGGGCGCAGGCGCCACCGCCTGGATGGGCGTGCCATTGATGACGAGGTCACCGGGCATGAGTCCGTTCAGGCCGCCGAAGGTGAAGGGGACGGCGTTTGATCCGGTTGCCTGGACACCGGTCTGGGCTGCCATCGCATTGATCGCAGCAGCAATGGTGCTCGCCTGGCCATCCGTGGTGCTGCCTGGCGGTATCAGGGTGCCGTTGATCACGAGGTCGCCCGATCCGGGCGCTGCGCCGCTGACGGGCGATGGCGAGGAGTAGCGGAAGGTGCCGTAGCCGAACACGACGCCGGCCTGCGGCGCCAGATTGACCTTGGTGACCTGGCTGCCGGCAATGGTGGCGGGTACCGAGGTCTGCTTGTTGTTCAGGTCATCGACCAGGAACATCTGCGTGGTGCCGTTGACGAGCTGGGAGGCCACCTGGGACTCCGGGGCGAGTTGGCCGTACTGGTTGACGTAGAGCTTCTCGCCCGTGCTGCTGGTTGCCTGGGTGAGGGCAGCGGTCACGGCGGTTTCCCCGACGTAGACGTAGGTCTGCCAGCGGTTGTCAGGGCTGGCCTGGCTCGCATTCTGTGTCTTCACGTAGTAGACCGTTGCGAGGTAGCTGTTGCCACTCTGGTCATACACCGTGATGGCGGTCGACTTGTTGTATGTGGTGGGATCGCTTCGGTTGAAGGTGCTGGTGATGACGGGGGAATCGGCTGGCAGGTTCAGGCCCAGATTGATGGTGGTGGTCTGCTTGGCGTCGCCCGAGGTCTTGGGCGGTATCACCAGGTTGCTCAGCTTGCTCAGATCGGCGTTGCCGCTACTGTCCACCGAGGCGGCTTGCAGTGCCTGGCCTGCGGAATTCACGACCGTGTTCTGGTCGTTCAGCGAGAACGTGCCGTCACGGGTGTAGATGCTCTGGAGCGCATCGGCCGATTTCATCTGGAAGAAGCCATCGCCCGAAATCGCCATGTTGAGCGCGTTCGATGAAGTGACGATGTTGCCCTGACTGAACTGCTGCTTCACCTGCTTGAGCGCCACCCCCTGGCCGATGACGCCCGAGGCCTTCTGCAGCGGTGACGAGGCAAAGATGTCACCGAAGTTGGCAACCGACTTCTTGTAGCCCGTGGTGTTGACGTTGGCAATGTTGTTGCTGGTGATCTCGAGTTGCGAACTGGCGGCATTCAGGCCGGTAAGAGCGGTGTAGAAGGACATGGCGGTCTCTCGTGGTCAGTTGCGGTGTCGTGGGTCTAGTTGTTGACGCTGGTCACCGAACTCATCGGGACAGTGGTTCCGCCCTTCAGCGTCAGGGTCAAGGCCTTGCTGTTGGGGTCGATGCTGACCGAAGCCACCTGCGCTGCCAGCGTGACTGCCGGCGTGGTCGATACACCGCCGGCGAGGGCTACCACCTTCATCTGATAGTTGCCATCGGGTGCGGTTCGGCCGTCGTTGGTCTTGCCATCCCAGGCGTAGGCGAGGGTGCCCGGCGGTTGCGAGCCCAGTGCCTCGGAGTGGACCAGGGTGTTCAGTGCGTCATAGATGTTGATCTGGACCCGGCTTGCACCGTTGGGCAGGCTGATCGAGGCCGGGACCGGGTTGCTTCCACTCAATACCGCCGGGATGCCGGGTGCAGAAACGCTCTGGCCGATCAGCGACGAGGCCGACATCAGTCCGTTGCCCTGCATCGCCGACACGAGTCCGCTCAGCGACGAGGACATGTTCGTGGTGGCTTCCAGTTGCGAGAACTGCGCCAGTTGGGCGACAAAGGCCGTGTTGTCGGTTGGCTTGGTCGGGTCCTGATTCTTCAGTTGTGTCGTGAAGAGGAGCAGAAAATCGCTCTCGTTCATGCTCTTGCTGCCGCCAGCCGCGGGCGCGGTGGTGGTGTTGTCGTTGGACTTCAGCGAAGCGAGGATGGCGCTGCTGGTGCCCTTGCTTGCTGCGGCCGTGACGCTCGGATCGGGGCTGATGCCGCTCATGGAGGAGATGCTCATGGATGTGATCGCCTGGCTTCGGTTCAGGATTTGATGAGGTCGATGGTGCGGGAAGCCAGCTCTCTGGCGGTGTTCATCACCTCGACGTTGTTCTGGTACGAGCGCGAGGCCGACATCATTTCCACCATCTCGGTAATTTCGTTCACGTTGCTGCCGTAGACGTAGCCATCCTTGTCGGCCTGGGGGTTGGCGGGCTGATAGAGCCGGCTGACCGAGGCGCTGTCGTTCTGGATCTGCTGGACCTTGATGCCACCGACAGCCTGGTTCCCGGCATCGGTTGCTGCCTGGTCCATCAGTGTCTTGAAGACCGGACGCTTGGCTCGAAAGGCTTCGGCCTCACTGGGCGCGGTGGCCTGTGCGTTAGCGAGATTCGAGGCGGTGAGGTTCATGCGCACGATTTGCGCGTTGAGCCCGGAGCCCGCGATACCGAAGATGTTGTTGATCGACATGGTCCTTACTCTCCCTTGAGTGCACGCTTCACTTCGGTGACGTCGCTGCGGATGAAGTTGAGCACCGTGCTGTAGTCCGCGGCGGCACGACCATACGCGGCCTGCTCGACGCTCATCTCCACCGTGTTCCCGTCCGAACTGGAGTTCAGCGGGACGCGGTAGCGCAGGGCATCCACGGTGAGCTGATCGACGCTGACCGGAAAGTGCTTGTGGTCGGTGGTCTTCAGCGAATTCGACTGGACCTCGCTCAGCAGGGTCTTGAAATCGATATCGCGTGCCTTGTAGTGCGGGGTGTCGGCATTGACGATGTTCTGTGCAATGAGTTCCACTTGCTGCGCGCGGCCGCGCAGTGCGCTTTCATGGACTCCGAAAAGACTGGACATGATCTGCATCGCATCCCTCATCACTCAAGTTTGTCGGACAAGTTCCGATATCCACCCTTGCGGGCCGGGTGTCGTCTTTCTGGCACCTGACGGGTGTTGAGCAAGGGCTGTGCCATGCGTGCGAAGGGCTGCCATGCTCGTGCCTGACCTCAGGTGTGGCGCTGATTGCGGCAAGGCTGTGCCGCCCAGATCGTTGAATCGCTTGCCGCCGGCAAGGGCTTGCCGCAGCCGGCATCGCGTGCGCGCCGCTCGAACCCGGGTGGCTGTCGCTCAACGCCGGGCATAGGTGGCTGCGGGGACGGTGGCAGCGGCATTCGCGGGCGCCGCATTCGTGGCAGGCCCCGTGCTGATATCGGCGAGCTTTGCGCGCGCGTGTTCGACCAGACCATTGAGCAGGGATCGGCGCGTGATCGAGTTTGCCGGGTCGCCATCGGCGTACAAGGTCAGGGCCTGCCGACCCGGGATGCCCAGCGGTACATCGGCATCGGGCTCATTGCGAGCGGCCGGATAGAGGATGGACAGGTAGAGCTGATCGAGGGACACAGGGCGTGCACCGGGGCCCTGTTGCTGATTCAGTTGCGAGAAGTAGCGACCGACCAGATCGAGTTGCTGCAGGGCGCTCAGTTGCGTGATGCCCTGGGCGTCATTGCCATAACCGACGGCGGCGGCACCGCGATTCGGGCCGTCGCAGAACTGGATGAGTCCGTGGCAGCGACCATTGGTCGCGCGCGGGTTCATGCCATCGCTCTCCATGAGGGTGACCATGGCAAGGTGATCGGGGTTGAACTGGTACTGGCTGGCCAGTTGAAGCACCTTTGATCGGACGGCATCCTTCTCGGCCGGTTTGACATAGCCGAGCTTGACTGCGCGCTCGAGCGTGCGTTCGAGGATCGGATGAGCGGGGCGCGCGGCGCCGGCGCTGCGAGTCGGTGTGGTGGCCGATGCGCCGACCCGAGCGGGCATTGCTGCGCCGGGTGCTGCTGGCCTCGAGCGGTCTGGCGTCTGTGTGCGCCCGGTGGCTCTGGTCGATCCGTCGGGGCCTCGTTTGACTGCGCTTTCATCGGGTGCCGCTGGCGTGCCCGATGCAGGGTCGGAATCGACGGCAGACGCAACGAGTGGCTCTGAGACCGGTGTGTCGGCAACCGGTCGCGCCCACAGGTCCTGTCGGGCCTGTGCGGCAGCCTGCAACCCGGCTGATCGCGCTGCCATGATGCTTGCGGTGCTGATCGTCTGGCCCGGCATGATGAGGTTGGGGTTTGCGATGCCGTTGTCGCGAGCGAGTGTCAGCGCCGCCTGGACGGCGGCAGCGCGTCGCGTGTCGCCACCGGTCTGGGCCAGCGTTCGAGCAGCGATGCCAACCAGCGTGTCGCCGCGCTTGATCGTGACGAACGATGATTCCGGCGCGGGGCTGCCGCCTTCACCCGAATCGGATGCGGCGGCGCGGCTCATCGATGCGAAAACGACGCCAAACGATCGTTCACTCGGGGGCGAGGGTGCGACCGTCGGCGCCGCTGGTGAGGGTGCCGTGATTTGCGAGCCTGCAGCGGGTTTCAGCGCGTTCATTCGATGCGGGAACGTTGTGGAAGTCGTGGTGTCAATAAGTCGACGATGCCCCCGCTGAGGCAAAGGCCGTGCCAGATCGGCTTGCCGGACATCACCGGCATGTCGGCTTCGCATGACGCTGCGAGCGCGGCGAGTCGCTTCGACGCTCTGGTTCGGGGAGGGCGTCGAGCCTCCTCGTGGGCAGATGCCTTGGCAAAAGCCTCTGTGGCCGGCACGGGCGCGAGTCGGTATGGTGCCCTCTTCGTGGCCTTGGAACGACCTTTGCTCGCGTCGAGGGCTGCATGACCGCAAACCGCTATCCCCGCTGACCGACTGATACTTTTCTGACACCTCGATGAGAATCCTCCACACCCTTCTGGTCGCCCTCGTGTCGTACGTGCTGGCGGCAAGCGTGGCGGCTGCACCCCGGGTGCCCGCGTCGCCAGCCCCTGCGACTGGCGGGGGCGCTGCGACCCAGCCAGGGGCCGTTTCCGAGGAACGGCTGAGATCCGAACTCCTCGAGCGCATTCGTATCTGGGTCGCCGAACAGTCCTCGGCACCGCTCGCTGCGGTCGCCTTTGCGCCGATTGACGCTCGACTGCGAGTCCAGCCCTGCCCGGGCGATGCCATGCTCGACTTCCCCTTTGCCGGGCGTGATCTTGTCCGCGCGCGCTGTGACCATCCCGCGTGGCAGTTGTTCATCAAGGTTGAAGTGCGTCGCCCGCGTCCGGTCGTGGTCCTGTCGCGTGCCCTCGGCGAAGGGGCGGTGCTGGGCGAGGCCGATTTGACCTTGCAGTCGATCATCGACCCGGCCAGCGATGCCATCGACGACCCGTCTCGAGCCGTCGGGCGACTTGCCCGCAGGACCTTGTCGGCAGGCACGGTGCTCGAGGCCCGGATGCTCGAAGAACGGGTTCGGGTCTTCCGCGCCGCTCAGGTCCTGGTCGCGGGCACGCCCATCACGGCCGCCTTGCTGCGCAGTGAGTGGCTTGCGCGCAGTGCGGTGCCACCCGGTACGGCTTCCGGCCTGGAACTCGAGGGGGGATTCCAGATGGTCCGCGATGTACCGGCGGGTCACCTCATCATGGGGGCCGAGGTGTCGAGTACTCGCCAGGTTCTCGTGGCTCGCCGACTGCTGGTTGCCGGGCAGGTTCTTGACGGCAGCATGGTCGAATTGCGGCATGTGGCTGCGGTGGGTCTCGGCGCAGGTGCCATGAGCGACCCGCGCGCGATCGAGCAATCGGAGGTCGTGCGAAACCTGCAGCCCGGGGAGCCGCTGCGAACCACGGACATCCGGCCGGCTCTGCTGGTGCGTCGTGGCGATGAGGTCTTGCTCACATTGAGCTCCTCAGGCAGCATCGAGGTTTCGGTAAAGGCTGAAGCCATGCAGGACGGTCGTCTGGGCGAGCGGGTACAACTCAGGAACGTCGAGTCGGGCCGCCCGCTGGCGGGTGTCGTTACAGGCCGTAATGCGGCCCGCAACCCCTGACTGAAAAATTTCTTCGAAAATCGCTAAAGCCTTGGCGCCAGCCGTCGAATCGCTATTGAACCCCCGGGAATCCCGGGTTGGGGCATCCTGAAAAGGGCAAGCAGACATGACAGACGGGATATCAAGAAGTGGGCCAGTCGGCCCCACCTACACGCAACCGGCCAGGGCGAAATCGGCAGACGTGCGAACGTCCGGCGCGACTTCGACCAGCGCGAGTTCGGGTGAAAGCGATCGGGTCGAGTTGAGTGCTGGCGCGCAGCAGCTCAGTGCCGAGCCCGGGTTCGACGCAGCCAAGGTCGCCAGCATCAAGCAGGCGATCGCCAACGGAAACTACCCGCTCGATGCGCGGCGCATGGCCGAGAGCTTCGTGAGCCTCGAGCAGATGTTCGATCGAGCGACAGCCGGTCGTTCGGCCTGAGGCGCGGTCGGCCCATGGAGTCGGCAGACGCGTCTGACCTGGCCCCGGCCATCGAAGCCGGCTGTGCCCACGCGCGCCAGCTCGACCATCTGCTCGAAGCGGAATTTGCCGCTCTCAGTGCGCAGGACCTCGATGGGTTCGAAGCACTTCAGCCGGCCAAGGAAGAGACGCTGGCACATCTGACGACCCTCGTTCAGGCGCTCTCGGGTCGCGCTGATGAGGGAGCGATGCTCGATGGCCCGGCATCGGCGGGGTGGGGGGAGTTTCGCTCGCTGATGGGGCGCTGTCGTGAGGCGCATCGTCGCAACGACATTCTCATTCGCACTCGCCTGCTGACCATCAACGCCGCGCTGCGTGTGCTCGGGCGTCCCGAGGAACACGACGGTGTCGAGGTCTACGACCGTCTGGGCAAGGTCTCGGGTCGTTTGCGTGCGAGGGGTTACAGCGAAGCCTGAGTGTCGGTTGGCCGAGGCCCATGCCGGTTTCGACGCCCGCTGCCAGTCGCCGGCGGCCGTCCTGGCCGATCATCCGTCGAGCGCAGGGCCCTGCGCTCGCTTTTCGTCGCCCGGTACCATGCCCCTCAGCCAGTAGGCCCACGACAGGATCGCTGCAACGGCGGCGTAGAGCTGGGGTGGTATCGATTCGCCGATTTCCAGTTGCCCCAGCAAGCCTACCAGCGCAGGGTCTTGTGCAATGAAGACGCCCCTGCGTCGCGCTTCGGCGATGATGCGCTCGGCCAGTTCAGCGTCGCCGCGTGCGGTGACGACCGGTGCCGAGTGGCTGCCGTACTCGAGTGCGACGGCCTGACGATTGTTTTTCATGGTTCAGGCCTCGAGGTTGAAGAGACTGCCTGCGGGCGATCCACCCGAGGGCTTGCGCGGTCGCATGCCGTCATGGACCGCCATCGATGCCAGTTCGAGTCCGGCACGAGCGAGTTCCGTCTCGAGGCCGCCTGCATGGGCTCGTGCCAGGGCTGCAACGTCGGGCCTGGCTGCCCACATCGTCAGATCGAGTCGATTGGGCATCTGGATGGTGGTGCGCAGGGATACCTCGCCCAGCGGCCCCGACATCGACTCGACGTCCACGACGAAGGGGGGGGCTGACCGTTCCCTCGAGGGGGCGCTGCGGCTGAACGTCAGCCGAACCGGGTGCCCGTCGGCAAAGGGCACGAGGATGCTCAGCAGGACTTGCTGCTCGGCCTGTGCCTGCACTGCCTTCACCTGGGCCGAGGCAACCTCGGAAAGGGCCTGGTGAGCCAGGGCATGAACTTCCGACTGCTCGGGGGCGGCTTGTACGAGGCGCCCGAGCAGAACCTTGAGATCACCCTCGGCAGGGCTCATGCCGCGAGAGAGCATCGACTCGGTGAAGAGCCCCGATGTGCGCATGATGCGACGCAGTTCGGGTCCGGTCACGGCATCGGGTCGCGGGCGGGCCGCCTGCAGGCTGCGAGCCAGGGTCCCGGCAACGAGATTGCCCAGCACGCGTTCGAGAACGCCCGGTGCCATCAACTGGGCGAGCGCTGGCGTGCCGTTGGGTGAGAGGAGCAGGGCGAGCGCCGGCTCCAGATGGGACAGGAGGGCGCGCGGGTCAGGTGTTGCCACCGCCGGTTGCGCTTGCTGCAAGGCATTGTGGAGACTGGCGTGCGGTTCACCGTGGGCGGTGCGCGATGCGAACGCACTCGGTTGAGCGATGGCGGTCTTTTCGTCGACATCGGGTGAGACCCTCGCGACGGCGGGTGGGTAGACACTCTTCACGCTCTCGTTCGGCGCCGAGATTGTTGGATTTGCGCCTGAACGGGTGGCATCCCGGGTTGTCCCGCCTCGGGGCGCGACTGCGCCAGCCTCGAGGCTCGATGCGCCTGGCGCGTCGGGCGGATCGGAACGCGCGGGTACTCCAGTCCCGGCGCGTTCGGGTTGCAGCTTGAGCACCTGACCGCGGGAATCGCTGGTCACCACGAGCGAGATCTGCTGCCCGACCCGCAGGGTCGAGGGGCCGGGCAGACGCATCGGTTTGCCATTGACGGCGATCGTGAGGCCGTTTGCATCACTGGCCACCAGCGCTTGAATGACCTGCCCGTCACGCAGTCCGAGGTCGCGCGCTGCGGGTATCGCAATCGAAAGCGCCGCGGACTCGTTGTGAAAAACCACCGGTCGTGCTGCCGAGGGCGATGGGTCGATACCTTGCATGGGGGGTCCTTCGGGCGCAGAGGCTTCCCGGGTGAGTCGCGAGGCTACCGCATCCGCTGATGCCGGCGGCGCTGATCGTGCACTCGCGATCACGGGCGCGAGGGTGGACGTGCTGCCGCGAAGCGGCGGCTGCGCCGTGGCATCCCCGGTCGGGTCCGGTTGTGCCGCTGGGAGAGCAATCATCCCCCCGGACGCTGTCGGTGCGGCGTTACGCCGCGCCGGTGGATCGGATGGGTCTGGGCGCGGCGTGAGTGGCGTCCGAACGGCGGTGTCCCGCGAGGGTGCCGCAGGCTCGCGCGAGCCTGCGGGGGCGTCTGTCGTGTCCGACCGCAACCCTCGCGCGCAGGGTTCCGGTTGAGGCGGGATGTCGACCTCATCGTGGCCTTGCGGTCCGCGTTGGGCGTGGATGCCCGGCGATTCCGCGACGGCCATTTCGATAGCCCTGTCGACAGGGACAGCGGTAGCTGGGAACGCGGGCTCGTCGCCGGGCGTCGACACAACCGTCGCCAAAGGCAGTGAATGGGGGACTGGCCCCTGGCAAACTGCGTCCGGACCGACCGCCGGAAGCGCGGGAAGGTTGCGCAATTGTTCCACCAGCGACCCGATGAGTTCCCCGTCGAGCAGCAGCTTGAGCAATGGGGTCAGGTCTTGCCCGACGTTCAGGCAGGGGGGCAGGTCGTGCCTGGCGTTCAGCGCGAGGGCCTGAGTCACCGGCGATGCCTCTCGGGCACTTGCACCGCCTGGACTGATCGGGTTCAGGCCTTGGGCGAGGACACACGCAGCGGCGGATTCCTGCCGCTGCGGCAAGACGAGGCCTGTGCCATCGGGTGCGGTCAATCCGGGCAGGCCGGCGAGACCGGGATCCGTTGTCTGCGGCTGTCCGGTCGGTGCGAGAGAGCTTGCCAGCAGCGCTGCGGCAGTCGTGGAGAACAGGGGCTCCAGGGTCGATGGGGCTGTCCCGCCGAGCAGGTTCATGGCCTGTCGCGCTCGTGATCAGCGTCGATACTGAATCCAACCCGAGCGATCGGCTTCCGCCGTCTGTCGTTCGGCCTCTGTCTCGGTATCGCCCGGGGGGCGTGCATCCCTCGCCGGTGGCATGTCGGGTGTCAGGGAGGCGACCTCGCCGGATCCCGCTGCCGGTGGCGGTGGGTTGCCTTTCTCCACGGCTGAACCGATGGCAGCAACCCTGTCGGCGGGCTTCGGTGCAGGTACGCCGACGGGTGCGGTTGCGTCGTCGCCCGTCGATGCCGGGGCGCCCGGTGCGGCATCTGGCGCTTGCGCTGCGGGCAGGGTCAATGTCACTCGGGCCAGCAGTCGGTCTGGGTTACGGTGGAGAAATGCCTCCGGGTTCCGTGCCACCACCGCCTTTCGAAGGGCGGGCAGATCGGTCGATGCCGGTTTCAGGTGTGTCCTCAGGATCTGGTCAAGCGTGTCGCCCGTGCGTGTCAGGATGGCGATCGTGCGCGGCAGATCGGGCTCTTTCGGAACGATGGGCGGCGGCGGTGGCAGGGGCATGGGTGCGGCAGGCCTTGGCATCACCCGCAGTGCAGGCTCGTACTCGGGAAGGATCGCCACGCCAGGCGGCGCCACGACGAGCCGTGGAAACGCCGGCCCGATATCGTCATCGACCACCGTGTCGACGGGATAACCGGGCAGATCGTCTGCAGTCACGAGCGACGAGCAGCCGAGCAGGCAGAGGGCTGCGGGCAGGGCGAAGCGGGAGAATCGGGTCATGAGAGGCTCCGGTTCGGTCAACCGATCGATCGGCGTCGAAATCTAGAGGGGCAGGGCTGCCCAATGGGCGAGCGAACCCGCGGGGGCGGTGCCGGCGACAATGCGTGCCTGTGCCTCGTCGCGTTCGACCGTGACCACCTCGAGCAGCGCGGTGTGTTGCAGGGCGTCCACTTCGAGTGCCCGGATCGGGACGCGTGTGCTGTCGACCAGCAGGAGTCGTTCGCCTGTGGTGAGGCCGCTGCGAGCGCCGGCGTTGATCCGCACGAGGCCCGCTCCCGTCGGTGCCGCGGACAGCACGACGGGTTCGCACCGGAGTTGCGTCTCGAGCGCGTCTGACCAGACGATCAGATGCTCTTCGACATCGCGGGCGAACGCGTCGGGCAGCGGCCGTTGCGTGAGCTGCTTGTCCTCGGGTGGGTAGGCGATCACGGCCTTGCGTTGCCACAGGGTCCGGTTTCCGTGACGCTCCTCCAGTCGCAACGAGAACTTGACGGCACGGGCGGCGACCTGGTTTGGAGAGGCCTCGAAGACCTGCATCACGGACGAGAGCCAGCTGCGATCCGCGGGTTCTTCCCGTTGTGCGTTCAGTTCGAGCACAAGCGCATAGGGCGGCTCTGGCGGCAGGCTCGATTCGTAGAGCACACGCTCGTAGGTACTTTGTGCCGTCGATGGCGCGCTGAAAAGCCACCCGTTGCCCCTGGCCAGACGCCGCTCGATCATCTCGCGACTCCACTGGCCGAGTGTCGGCAGGAAGGTGTAGCCGAGGCGCCCGTCGGTCGGCGTGTAGCGCACAGCCAGCGTGGTCTGGCGTCGCAGGGGGCTGGCAGGGGTCTGGCAGGCGGCATCAGTCGCGTCCCGGTCGGTGTCGCCGGGGGCGAGTTCGGCCTTCAGTACACCGGCCTCTTCCAGGTAGGAGAGCACCCGGACGCCGCGCAGATTCAGATTCGACTCGACCCGCGTGTTCTCGTGCAAGGCGCCCGACTCGTCAAGCCAGCCCATGGAACGCACGCGTGTCGGCGATGCCAGGGCTTTCTCGATCAGCGCGGTCCGGATGGCCTGCAACTGCTCTTCAGGTGCCGGGCGCTGGGCATTCCCGGGCGGGGCGCTCAGGGCGGCTGTCAGCGCCGCAGCGCCGACAAGGAGGGAGCAACGCCTCATCGCGCCTTGCGGCCCAGATAATCAAGGTAAAGCCGGCGCAGGTCGCCCACCGTGGAGCGATCGAGCGTGATCGTCACCTCATAAGTCTCGTTGTTCACCGGGGTGATGGTACCCAGTTGTGCGCCATGAACCACGCCCTCGACGCGGGTGCGAAACGCGTCGCTCTTCACCACGAGGTCGGCGACGGTCGTGTTCGAGTCGAGGTAGATGCCGTACACCTGTTCGGCAAGGCCGCGATAAGCATCGAGCTTGGCCGCCCGGATGGCCAGCAGGCGCTGCTGCGCGGGGGTTTTGGCGTTCTGCACGCTGATCACCGCATAGCCCGTTGCCGTCAATGAAGGACGCTGGGCGGCCGTGCTGCGGTCGATCGCGGCTTTCAACGCGATCGGATCACCCGATTCGGCATCCCCGGCGGGGCCCGCCGACGAAGCACCCTCCCGTGGGCCTTCACCCGACTCCCCTGCGGTGGCCGTCGCCTCGGCGCTTTTGCCCGCGTCGGATGCGGTCTTGTCATTGGCACCCTTGTCCGAGGCACAGCCGGTGAGGGCCAGCACGCAAGCAAGGAAGGTCAGTCTGATGGTTTGTGTCATGGGCAGTGTCGCCTGATCGTAGCCCCGGGGGCTGTTGGCTGAAACCCGACCACCACAGACACGGGATGGTCGGGCAAGGCTGGGTCGTCACGCCAGTATTCGTCGGCTCGACCGCAACCTTTAGCGGTGCTGTCGTGGTTGGGCATCGGGTCAGCTGGCGTGCGGCGCGGCGGTGTGTTCCCCGGGCCGCCTGGTGGCGCCGGGATCAAACCGCGAAACGCGAAGTGCAACTGCGCTGGCAACGGCAACCGGGATCCGCGCAATCCGTGGCAGAACCGCGATGCCCGGCAAGGATACCGGCTGCCCAGGGCTGACTGCAGATGCCGAAAGTGGCTAAAGGTTGCCGCTGATGAGCCGACTCTTGCCATGCAGCAGCCAGAAACATCTTTCGCAGCCTACCGGCAGTGGAACAGAGGATACCCAAACGATCATGTCCGACATTCAGGCAATAACTCGAGCCAGCAGCGTTGCACCGGCGAGTGCGACGGGCGCCAGCGCTCTTCGCCATGCGGCTTCTGCCGTGACGCCCCAGCCCGCACCCGCGCCGGTGCAGCAGGTCGCGATTGCACCGCGGGCCTCGATGGAGGAAATGCGCTCGCGACTGCAGGCAGCGATGCAGACCTTGAACCAGCAGATGGCCGATTCCGGACGCACGCTCGGATTCTCGGTCGACGCTTCGACGCATACGGATGTGGTCCGCGTCATGAACGAGAAGACCGGTGAGTTGATTCGCCAGATACCGGCCCAGGCCGTCATCAACGTGGCACACAACATCGACGCCATGAAGGGCGTCCTGTTCAACGGCCTGATCTGAGCGCGTTGTCAAGTTTTTGTTAAAGGTCTTCGGGCAACCGACGACTTCATCAGCAGAAGGTCAATTGTGCAGGGCAGTTCGCCAAGGCCATGAGGGCATGGCGGCAGCCGAAAACCCCAGTAAACGGAGAGTGTACTCATGAGCATCGTCATCAACACCAACATCGGCGCCCTCAATGCGGGCGCTTCCTTGAGCGCCAACGCGAGCACGTTGACCCAGGCCATGCAACGCCTGTCGACCGGCAGCAAGCTCAACTCGGCGGCCGACAACGCTGCCGGCAGTGCGATCAGCACCCGGATGACGGCCCAGCTCAACGGGTACACCCAGGCAACGCAGAACACGAACGATGCGATCTCGCTGGTTCAGACGGCGGCCAACGACATGGGCAACATTGTCGGTTACCTGCAGAAGATTCGCGAACTGGCGGTGCAGTCCGCGAGCGGCACGAATTCGGCCAGCGACAAGGCCTCGCTCAATGCCGAGGCACAGCAGATGCTGAAGGAAGTGGATCGCGTGGCCGGTTCCGCCATGTTCAACAACATTTCGTTGCTCAACGGCAGCAGCGCAGGTACCTATGCTGACGGTACCACCTACAGCGGCATGCAGATCACGGTGCAGGTAGGCGCGAACGCAACGGCCAACGATCAGATCACCATCGACATCGCGAACACCGAAGCAAGCAATCTCGGGGTAGGCACGAGCAGCGTGTCCGGTGCGACCACGACGGGGGCTCTCTCGAGCATCGACCTGACCCAGGCAGGTGGCACGAGCGGCGGCGAAAGCGCCATCGACGTCATCGACGTCGCGATCCAGCAGGTGTCCGATGCCCAGGCCGAACTGGGCGCCGTGCAGAATCGGCTCTCAAGCACGGTCAATTACCTGTCGTCGAACCAGACAAACCTGTCAGCCGCGCAGAGCCGGGTCGCCGATACCGATTACTCGCAGGAGACGACCAAGCTGAGCCGCGCGCAGATCATTCAGCAGGCGGCCACCGCGATGCTTGCGCAGGCCAACCAGCAACCCCAGAGCGTTCTCGCCCTGTTGAAGTAACCTGACCGGGCGTCGGCCTCGAGGGGTCGACACAGTCGGCGCAGAGCCACCGGGTACATCGACCCGGTGGCTCTTTCTTGTTGGTACTCACGGTGTGGACCAGGGGCGGGGACTGCAGTGGCAAGTTCTTGCCGCTCCGCTGTCAAAAATCTGAACGGTAGACATCATCGACTGTCGAGAGGGAGGTATATTTCAGGCAAGCTACTGATTTTATAGAGTTATCCAGGGCTGGCACACGCATTGCTTCAGGGTGGACCGTCGAACGGTGTCTGACGTTTTGCGACGGCAGACACCAACCACCAAACCCCGTTCAGCAAGCAACTGGAGAGTTCAGTCATGAGTCTTGTCATCAACACCAACCTCGGCGCGCTGAATGCTCAGAGTGCGCTCACCTCCAACGCCACCCACCTCACGCAGGCCATGCAGCGCCTGTCGACAGGCAGCAAACTCAATTCCGCGTCTGACAACGCAGCCGGCAATGCGATCAGTGCACGCATGACGTCGCAGCTCGATGGCTACGCCACCGCCACGCAGAACACCAACGACGCGATTTCGATGGTGCAGACCGCTGCCAATGACATGGGCAATATCGTCGGTTATCTGCAGAAGATTCGCGAGCTGGCGGTGCAGGCATCGAGCGGTACGAATGCGTCAAGCGACCGGGTCTCCTTGAACGCCGAAGCGCAGCAGATGCTGAAGGAAATCGACCGGGTCGCGAATTCGGCCAGGTTCAACAACATTTCCCTGCTCCAGGGAACCGCGACGGCGACCTATGCCGATGGTGTGGCTTTCACTGGCACCCAGATCGACGTTCAGGTCGGCGCCGATGCCGGCGTCAACGATCGGATCACCATCAACCTTGCGAATACGACAGCCGGTGCTCTGGGCACGGGCGTCAGTTCCGTCAGCGGCGGGACCTCGAGCGGCCTTGTATCCCAGATCGATCTCACGCACGTGGGCACAGGCAGCGAGGGCTGGACCGGTACTACCGCAAGCGGCACGAATGCGCTCGATATTCTCGACGTGGCCATCCAGCAGGTGTCTGATGCGCAGGCCGAACTCGGGGCCATCCAGAACCGTCTCGCCACGACGGTGAACTATCTCGCCTCGAACACGACGAACCTGTCGGCTGCCCAGAGCCGTGTGGCCGACACGGATTACTCGGCGGAAACGAGTCGCCTGAGCCGTGCGCAGATCATCCAGCAGGCTGCGACTGCCATGTTGGCCCAGGCCAATCAGCAACCGCAGCAGGTGCTGAGCTTGCTGAAGTAAGGCAGGGTCGGGGCGTGCCGGTCGGCGCCTGACATCAACGCCTTGCGCCGCTTGCAGTTCGCAACGCCATCGTGTTCCTCACGATGGCGTTGTCGTTTTTGCGACACGGGATGCCAGCAGGCCGGTAGCAGCGTGTCAGATTTCCGCCACCTTGCCGGCACGTCTGCCTCCTGAATTACGCAATACATTGATTAAAAACAATAATACTGCATGGCACACGCCTTGCTTCGGTTGTCGCATCTCAACCCGCTTCAGGTGTTTCCGTGAAAGTCATGACTGGTGCGCCCGCGCAGTATGTCTTCGTTGATCCACTGAGCCGCAACTTGCTCGAACTCGCGCGGCGTGTCGCACAGACGCAGGTCACGACCCTGCTGACCGGTCCGACCGGGGCCGGCAAGGAAGTCCTGGCGCGTCTGCTGCATGAGTGTTCCACACGGAGCCAAGGGCGATTCGTCGCGCTGAACTGTGCGGCGATTCCGGAAAGCATGATCGAGGACATGCTGTTCGGTCACGAGAAGGGCGCATTCACCAGCGCCGTGCGCGAGCACGCCGGGGTCTTCGAGCAGGCCCATGGCGGCACGTTGTTCCTCGACGAGATTGCAGAGATGCCGGTGGGGCTGCAGGCAAGACTCCTCCGGGTTCTCCAGGAGCGCCAGGTCACGCGGCTCGGCGCCCAGCAGGCGCTTTGCGTGGATGTGCGCCTCGTGGCGGCAACCAATCGCGACCTGCGGCGTGCCATGCAGCGGGGTGAGTTCCGTGAGGACCTTTACTACCGGATCAGCACCTTTCCGCTGCGGGTTCCGGCACTGGCCGAGCGCCCCGGTGACATCGTGCCCCTTGCACTGCACCTGTTGCAGCAGCATGGGGGCGAAGGACGCTCGCTCTCGCCTGGCGCCCAGATGCTGCTGGTACGACATCGCTGGCCAGGCAACGTGCGGGAGCTCTCCAACGTGATTCAGCGTGCGCTCGTGCTCAACCCCGGCCCCGTGCTGGGCGAGAGCGACATGCTCTTCGAGGATGCGGGCGCTTCGGCGCCGGTGTTCTCGGGCGACGACATCGTCATCCGTGCGCCGGTAGCGCCTGTTGTTGCGGCACCCGATGAGGCCGGCGATGCACAGCCCATGCCTTGCTCGCTCGGTGAGGCGCGGCAGTCGAGCGAGCATCAGAGCATTCTCGCGGCCCTCGGCAGTTGTGCCAGCCGAATCGAGGCGGCCCGCATGCTCGGCATCAGTCCACGCACGCTGCGACACAAGATCGCGCAGTTGCGTGATCGCGGCCTGCCCCTCGCGCCGATGGCAGGAGCAGTCCGATGATTGATTCCAGTCACACGATCGCCATGCGCTCGATCCTCGATCAGATCCGGCAGTTCGAGCAGAAAGCAAACGTGAAGCTCGATGCGCCCGGCAGCGTCGGTATCAGGTCGCCCTTGCAAGCGCCGGTTCCCGAGGCACCCTCGAACGGCTTTGGCAGTCTGCTCAAGAACGCCGTCGATTCCGTGAGCGCGGTGCAGACCGACGCGAAAAAACTGGCCGAGTCCTACGAGCGAGGGGGTGATGTTCCGCTGACCGATGTCGTTCTCGCGATGCAGCGCTCCTCGGTCGCATTCGAAGCCACGCTGCAGGTAAGAAACCAGGTCATGAAGGCCTACGAAGATATCCGGAACATGCCGATCTGACGCAGTCCTCGCACGGACTGGATTGCTGAGAGAACACCTCCATGGCCACACTTGCTGAAAATCCGACTGGAATGCTTGCCCCGCAGTTGCCCGGGGGGGGCATGGCCATGGCGACAACCGCTGCCGGCGCGGCTGCTCCGAACGCCGGCGGCGCACTGTCGATGACGCCAGCGGTTGCTGCTGGCACGGGCCTGATGGCGGGGCGCGGTACAACCGCGCTCTCACCCGCTGCGGGTGGTGCGCTTGCCTCGTTGGGCGGGCTGGGTACGGTGCTGTCGCAGCCTGCCGTCAGAAAGTCGATGCCCGCGATTCTCGCGCTGCTGGTGGTGGTGGTGTTTGGTGCGGTTTACTTCTGGATGCAGGAAGTCCCGTATCGCAGCGTGTTCCCCGGCATGGGCGAGGCCGATCAGCAGACCGCGCTCGAGACATTGAAGGCCGCCAATTTCGCGCCGAGGATCGATCCGTCGACCGGTCAGCTCACGGTTCCGGTGAGCCGTTACCATGAAGCGCGCATGCTGCTGTCATCCCAGGGTCTGCCCCGCACGCAGAACCGCGGCATTCTCGAATCGCTGAAGGACCAGTCGGCGATGACGACATCGCAATTCATGGAGCAGGCTCGCTACGTGGCGGCCACCGAACAGGAACTTGCTCGCAGCATTACCCAGATCGGCAGCATCCAGACGGCGCGCGTGCATCTCGCACAGACCCGTCCAAGCACCTTCGTTCGCGAGCGTACGCCTTCCAAGGCATCAGTCATCATCACCCCCTACAGCGGCATGCAGGTCACGCCGGGCCAGGTTCAGGCCATCGTTCATCTGGTGGCCTCGAGCATTCCCTATCTCGCGGCGAGCGACGTGACCGTTGTCGACAACCTGGGCAACCTCATCAGCAAGGTCGGAACCGACGACGCGCTCGGTCTCACCAGCCTTCAGTCCCAGCACAAGCACCAGATCGAAGAGACCTATCGCAACCGGATCGTCCAGTTGCTCGAGCCCGTCGTGGGCGAGGGCAACGTTCGAGCGCAGGTTGATCTGGTGATGGACTTCACCCAGATCGAGACCGCGAGCGAGGATTACGATGCCCGCAAGGCGGGACCCAGGACGCGGTCCGAGGCCCTCAGCGAAGAGCGGGCTTCAACGCCGGATACGAGCGGCATTCCCGGCGCACTCACCAATTCGCCACCACCCGACTCCACGCCGTCGAAAGAGGTCAACACGCCGCAGGAGCCGAGCGTCGCTGCCGTCGCCAAACTGAACAGCAAGACCACCCGAAACTACGAACTGGACAAGCAGGTTCGTCACGTGCGATCGGCGCAAGGGGCGATCACCCGCGTGTCGGCCGCCGTCGTCCTTCGCAATCGTGTGGCGGCGAGCAAGGAAGGCGACAACAACACCGAGCCCGGCAGTTCGGGCTTCACTCCCGATGAGGTAAAGCGCTTTACCGAACTGGTGCAGGGGGTGGTCGGATTCAGCCCGGACCGGGGCGATGTCGTGACCCTGATGCCAGCGCGATTCGAGCCGGTAGCCGCAGGGCCCGCGCCAGTCGCCTGGTACGAAAACGAACTGGCCCTCAATCTCATGAAGGCGGGCTTCGCCTCGATCATGCTGGTTGTCATTCTCCTGACGGTGGTTCGCCCGGTGATTCGCTCGTATCTGCCCGCCCCGGTCGTGCTTGCCGGATCGGCTGAGGCGGGCGCCGCTGGTGGAGCGATGCTGCCTGGTGGTGTTGCCGGTGCCGACGCACAGGCTGCCGCCGAAGACGACGATGATCTGACGATGCGCGATGGCGAGTCGCTGGAGGACTTCAAGGATCGACTGAAGCGCGCCAGCGCTCCCAAGAAGTCGAGCATCTCGGCCGACATGCTGGATACCGCCAACACCTATGATGACAAGGTCGCGCTGATCCGCATGCTGGTTCGCGAGGATTCGGGTCGCGTGGCGACCGTGTTGAAGAACATGATCAAGCGTGACCTGGCGGTCTGAGTTCGCCCCCGGATATCGTTTCGCGACGATCCTGACATGATGGAGAAGGTCTGATGGCTGAGAAGACACCGGGTGGGGCAGGGCAGGACAAGCTGCCGGCATTGAGCGATGAGGTTCGCGAGGAACTCGATCGTCTCACCAGCACCCAGCGCGCGGCGGTTCTCATGCTTCTGCTCGGCGAGCAGGAAGCTGCCAACATCATCAGTTACCTCAACCCGAAGGAAGTGCAGCCTCTGGGGGCTGCCATGGTCTCGGTCGCTGACCTGTCGCAGGAAGCCATCAGCGCCGTGCTCGATGACTTCATCGGAACGATCAAGCGCCAGACCACGCTCGGCCTGGGCGTGAACGAGTATGTGGAGTCCGTCCTCAAGCGCGCCCTCGGGCCTGACAAGGCTGCCTCGGTCCTGTCGCGCATCATGCCCGGGCAGTCGAGCAAGGGTCTTGAGGTTCTTCGCTGGATGGATGCGCGTTCGATTGCCGACATGATTCGTGCCGAGCATCCGCAGGTCGTCGCGATCATCCTGTCGGTGCTTGAATCGAACGTCTCGGCTGACGTGCTCAATTTCCTGCCCCCCGAAGTTCGGCCGGAGGTCGTCAGTCGCATCGCCAGCCTCGACACGGTGCCGCCCTCGGCGATGCAGGAACTCGAGCAGATCATGCGCAAGCAGTTCTCGACGAGTTCCACCAGCGTGTCCTCGAGTTTCGGCGGTGTGAAGGCAGCCGCCCAGATTCTCAACTTCACCAAGACCACACCGCTTGCCGGAATCATGTCGGGTGTGAGTGCCATGGATGGCGATCTCGCGCAGAAGATCCAGGACAACATGTTCACGTTCGACAATCTCGTGTCGTGCGACAACCGCAGCATCCAGGCGCTGATGCGTGCCGTGGAGCCCGACATGCTCATGGTCGGTTTGAAAGGCGCCGACGAGGGCGTCAGAGCCAAGTTCTTCGACAACATGTCGTCGCGAGCCCGGTCGATGTTCATCGATGACATGGAGGCCAAGGGGCCGCTGCGGCTGTCCGATGTCGAGGAAGCGCAAAAGCAGATCATGCGTCTGGCCAGACGCCTCGCCGATACCGGTGAGATGGTGCTGGCGGGTGGTGGAGACGCCTTTGTCTGATTCGTCAACCCGTGCGCCTCGTCCGCCGCAGTGGCGTGCCGAGCCGATTCTCGAAACCGACGGCGCCCGCCAACCCTTCCGTCCCCTGTGGCAATCGGTGTCCGGCCAGGGTGCCTTTGCCGTCGAGCATTTTGACCGCGTCTGGTCCGATCCGGCCGAGCAGACACGACCGGTGGTCGACACGCTGACCTCGGAGGCGCTGCCGTACGATGCGCCGCAATCGATGCCAGACGGTGCCGTGGCCTGTCCGCCCGATCCGTTGCATGCGGCAGCGGATGCGCATCAGTCGGTGCAATCGCTTCAGGCTGTCCTGCACCGGCCCGTACTCCCGTTGCCCGCGCACGCCCCGGTCATCGATCCTGCGATTATTCAGCGCGAGCGCGAGGCTGGGCATGCCGAAGGCCGATCGGCTGCACTGGTCGAGATGCGCGGTGCCATCGAGCGTGAGTGCGAGGGCGTTCGAGAGCTCCTGCGCGGCATTCAGACGGCTCTGGCCGACAGCGAACGGTTCTTTGTCCCGCTCGAGCGTCTGGCCCTCCACCTCGCGCGCCAGATCGTACGCGGCGAGTTGTCTGTCTCGGGGCAGGCGATCAGCCGCCTCGTCGAGGGATGCCTGGCCGAGATTGATGCTCGTGGTCAGTCGCTGCTGCTGCGCCTCAATCCAGCCGACCATGATCGGCTGCTGGCGATGCCGAAGGCGCTCGATGCACACATCAGTGTCGTGCGTGACGGCACCTTGAGTCCGGGCAGCGTACGCGTCGAAATGGCCGAGGGCATGGTTGAAGATCTCCTCGAGCACCGGCTTGACAGTCTCTCGCAATCCCTGCTGTCCGAGCCCTGGTCGGGGCCGCGTACTTTCGAGCATCTTCCGCTGGAGTCTGGCGGTGATTCCTGATCCAGCGCTGGCCCTGGAGCGCGCATCTCGTCGAGCGGTGGCAGAGCCTCCGACGCGCGTGGGACGTCTCGTTCGCATGGTGGGGCTGACGCTGGAAGCGCATGGCCTCGTCGTGCCCCACGGTGCGCTGTGTCGGGTCGAGCGAACCGGCATGGAGGACCTCGAGGCCGAGGTCGTCGGGTTCAATGACAGGGCCACCTTTCTCATGCCCTTCGGAGAACCGACAGGCATCGCCCCGGGCGCCCATGTGCGTCTGTCCAGCCGTCAGTCAAACGCCCGACTCGGACCTGGTCTTCTCGGACGCGTGATCGATCCGCGGGGCGAGCCCCTCGATGGTCGGCCAGCCCCGCAATGGGATCAGGAACTGGGGCTTCAGGGACGCCCGATCAATCCGCTCGAACGCGGTCCGATCGATCAGGTCCTCGATGTCGGCGTCAAGGCGATCAACGGTGTCCTCACGATCGGTCGTGGCCAGCGAATCGGGCTGATGGCAGGCTCAGGCGTGGGGAAAAGCATCCTTCTCGGGATGCTGACCCGCTATACGCAGGCCGATGTCGTGGTCATCGGACTCATCGGCGAGCGTGGTCGTGAGGTCAATGATTTCATTCGCGAGTCGCTCGGTCCGGCAGGTCTGGCAAAGTCGGTCGTGATCGCGGCACCCGCCAACGTGTCGCCGGTCTTGCGTCTGCGCGCGAGCCATCTCGCGCATCTGGTCGCCGAGTACTTCAGGGATCAGGGCAAGAACGTCCTGCTGCTGCTCGACAGCCTCACGCGTGTCGCCCATGCGCAGCGCGAAATCGGACTCGCCGTCGGTGAACCGCCCACCGCGAAGGGCTATCCGCCCTCTGTCTTCACCCTGTTGCCCAATCTCATCGAACGAGCGGGGGTCGGGCGCCGCGGGCACGGGTCCATCACGGCCATCTACACCGTGCTGATGGAAGGCGATGACACCTCCGATCCGGTGGTCGACATCGTGCGCGCATCACTCGACGGGCAAGTGATGCTGTCGCGTGCGCTGGCGGACGCCGCCCACTATCCGGCGATCGACCTTGCCGGGTCGATCTCACGGATCATGCAGTCGCTCCTCGAACCCGATGAACTGCGTGCCGCCAACCGTTTCCGACGTCTGTGGACGCTTTATCAGCAGAACATGGATCTGATCCAGGTCGGTGCGTACCAGAAAGGTGCCAATCCGGAACTGGATGAGGCGATCGATCTGCGAGGCCACATGGAGACGTTCCTGCGTCAACCGATGGACCACGGCGTCGACTATGCCGAAACCCGTGCCCGACTCAACGACCTGATGCGTGCCTGAATGCGGCGCCAGCACACACGAACCCGAAGGAGCTTTCAATGACGCAGCAACGAACCTGGGATCTGCTCGAGCGCCGAGCGAGTGGGCGTGTCGAGGAGACGATGGCTGCGCTGGTCAAGGCAAGACATCAGGTGCAGGAACTCGCCGACAGTCAGGCGCGACTTGGACAGATGATCGTCGATTACAACAGGCGCCTTGCAGCGCTGCAGACGAGTGCCCACTCCATCGGTCAGGTGGGTATCTATCAGAACTACATCGCACAGGTTGAAACCCTTTGTCGTCGGCTCGCTGCAACCCAGCAGGTGGCTGAGCGACAGGTGCTGGCCGCTGCCGATGCTCACCGGGAAGCGGAAACCGAACGCGCCCGGATGGAGTATCTGGCACAAGCCGAGACGCAACGGGCGCTGATGCGAGCCCAGCGCCAGGACCAGCGGGCGATGGATGCCATTGCCATCGCGCGGCATCAGGTGAGGCAGCCATGACGAGACCTTTGCCAGCAGGGGCAGGGGGCCGAGCCGTCAAGGCGACCGATGAACATCAACAGGGAAACCCGATCATGAGACGCCGTGCGCTTCATGCCCGTCTGAACCGTCGCATGTTGCACTGCCTTGCCTTCGGTGTCATCGCGTCGGTCATCGCCACCCTCCCTGCAAAAGGCTACGCCGAGGGGTTGCCGCTCGGGCCGGTTGCAGTCCCGGTCCCCGCGCACGGCATGATCCGCGGCCAGGCTGCCGGCTTGACGGTCGCGACCCCGCAGGCCCCGCAGGCGCCGCGGCAACTGTTCCTGCAGGAGCGCCCGGCACCTTCGCTCAGGCTGCCTGCCGGCGCGCGCACGTTGCCGACGCGCTGAGTCACGTACCGATCGAGGAGTCTGTGATGTCGGTTCCGGAAACGGTTGCTTTTGGCAGACCCGCGCTCGAGCGCGGTGCTCGCGTCGGCGCGTTGCTCCAGCGTGCCCTGCGCTTGCACCGGGCTGGCAATGGCCCGGCGGCCCGTCGTGCCTGCCGCCGGATCATCCGCGTCAGTCCTGGCGAGATCGATGCCTACAATCTGCTGGCTGCGGTAGAGACGGCTGCCGGCCAGGACGAAGTCGCGCTGACGCACTACCGGAGGGCGCTCGAGATTGCGCCCGGAGATGCCCGCCTGCACAACAACTGCGCCGTGGTGTTGCGGCGCCTGGGCCGACTGGAGGAATCGCTTCACCGTTACGATCAGGCGCTTGCGATCGCCCCGGGCTATGTGGCGGCCCACCTCAATCGCGGCCATGTACTGCAGGGGCTGAAGCGACTGGACGAGGCGATCGAGTCGCACCAGCGGGCCACTCGACTCCTGCCCGATGACGCGAGCGCATTCTTCAGCCTGGGGAATGCCTTGCGCGAGGCCAGGCGCTGGTCTGAAGCCCTCGAGGCGTACGCACGGGTGATCGAAATCGACCATGCGCATGTCGATGCCTATTGCAATCTCGGCGTGACGCTGCAGACGATGGGGCTGTTCGAGGCCGCACTGCAGACCAGCGAGCGTGCCATTGGCTGCGCGCCGGGCAATGCCCGCGCATGGCATGGGAAGGCGCTCGCCCACAAGAATCTGGGTCAACTGCCAGATGCCTTCGAGGCTTTCGAGCGGGCACTGGCCCTTCAGCCCGATTATGCAGAGGCGCTGAGCAATTTCGGCAACCTGTTGAGGGATATGGGACGACTGGACGAGGCGCGCGCCAGACTTGAGCGCTCGGTCGAGTTGATGCCAGACGGGGCCGATCTGTACAACAATCTCGGGTTTCTCTACAAGGATCTGCTGCGTCTGCCCGAGGCACTTGCCTGCTACGAGAGGGCGATCGCCCTCAACGCGGGAAACCCGACTTACCACTGGAACAAGGCGCTCGTGCTGCTGCTGTCGGGGCATTTCGAGGCGGGTTGGACGGCGTATGAGTCCCGCTGGAATACGGCCGATTTCGTCTCTGAGCGGCGATCCTTCTCCCAGCCACTCTGGAACGGCACCGAGGATATTCGCGGATCCACCATCCTGCTTCATGCCGAGCAGGGTCTGGGGGATACCATCCAGTTCGTGCGCTACGTACACCGGGTGGCCGCACGGGGCGCGAGAGTGGTTCTGGAAGTCCCGAGACCACTGCTGCGCCTGTGTCGCAGTCTGGCCGGCGTGTCGCAACTCGTGGAGCGTGGTCAGGCCTTGCCGGCCTTCGACTGGCATTGCCCGCTGCTCAGTTTGCCAAGGGCATTCGGCACCGTGCTTTCAAGCATTCCCGCCGTCGAGCCCTACCCACGCCTGCTCGCCGAAGACCTCGAGCGCTGGGGACGCTGCCTGCGCACAGGTCCCCCGAAGGTGGGCATTGCATGGAGCGGCAGCCTGACGCATCGCAAGGATGCCGAGAGGAGCCTCGCCCTGGCGAGTCTCCTGCAGGTCGTGCCTGCCGATTGCCAGGTGGTGAGCCTGCAGCGCGAGATTCGACCCAGGGATCGCGGTGTGCTCGAGGCCCGCCCCGACATCTTTCATGCAGGCGAATCTCTCTCCGACTTTCAGGATACCGCTGCCTTGTGCAGTCAGGTCGATCTGGTGATCAGTGTCGATACAAGCATCGCCCACCTTGCCGGCACCCTCGGCAAGGAGACGTGGGTTCTGCTGCCTTTCTCCCCTGACTGGCGCTGGTTGCTCGATATCGAGCAGACGCCCTGGTATCCGAGCCTGCGACTTTATCGCCAGCGATCGATCGGCGACTGGTCGGAGGTGCTTGCCCGGGTGGCGGCCGAGCTCGAACACCGATTCTCCTGACCTTGACTCACCGCTGGCACAAGGTCGAACGCGACACGAGGTTCTCCACCCCATGAAGTCATTCAGGCTGACACCCGCTTTCAAGGAACGCGCCGCGCTCCACCAGGAGCCTTCGCGGTACGCCCGCCGATGGGCTATTGCCCTGGCGGTTTCAATGGGCGGTTGTCTCGTCGAGCAACTGGCTCGGGCCCAGACACCTGCCGCACCGACAGGACTGCCGCCGGCTGCGCGTGCACCCGCCGCAGTTCCCGCAGCCGCGCCCCCAGCCAAGGGCAAGACCGCTGAATCTGCGCCCGCGAGCGCGATGCCGGCTACCGAGACAACTGCGCCACGCAAGTCATCGCTGGGGTGCATCATCGGTGAATTCAGAACCATCGCCCTCGGCCAGCACGATCCCCGCCAGCGTTATCAACAGGCGATGGAGTGGCTTGAGCAGAAGGGGCCGAGTTGTCCGGAAGACAAGTTGATGGTGCTCCGGGAGAACAGGGCCATGTGGCTGGGCACGGCCGATCGTCCTCAGGTGCGGGATCGAATCGACTTTCTGATCGAGTCGGTAGCGGGCTCTTCCGGGGCGGGGGCTGCCTCGCTCTACGCGGCGAAGCCGCCGCCTCCGCCCGAAACGGTTGAGTCAACCACAGCGGGCATGCGAGCCCCTCCGTCCGATCCCAGACTCCTGCCGCCACCGGGCGCGCCGTATCCGGGCATGCCACCGGGCGCACCGTATCCTGTCTTGCCGCCGGGGGCGATGGCGGTACCGCCGCCCCCCGGCTATCCGATGCCCGGTGCGTTGCCTGGAATGGCGCCTGGAATGGCGCCTGGATATGGGGCGATGCCGGGCGTGCCTGCCCCCGCGCTGCCCATGGCCGGGCTGCCGATGGGAGGGGCGGTGATCGCGCCCACCATCGTTGTTCCGCCAGGCAATCCATCGCCTGCATCGTCACCTCAAGGCGGGGCGGCATCGAATGCTGGCGGTGGCAGCAGCGCGGCCAGCCGGGGGCGCTGATGTGACTGCGCCGACGCTGCGAATCGCCATCGCGATTCCCACCTACAACCGGCTGGACAAGCTTCTCGTCGCACTGTCCCACGTCGAAAGCCAGGCCACTGACGGGCGGGTCGATCTGTGCTGCGTGATTTCCAATATCGGTTCCAGCGATGGCACGACCGATTTTCTGGCGCAACTCGAGAGCGGCCGGGTGCGTTACATCATCCATAACCAGCCGGAGGACAACGTTCACCTGAACTGGCGCCGTTGCGCCGAAGCGATCCCGATCGATGTCGACTGGGTCTGGTTCCATGGGGATGACGACTTCATCACCATCCCCGAGGCGGTGGGCGGCGTGGCCGAGATCATCGATCGCCTGGCTGATCATCAGCTCTCCCTGGTTCACATCACTCAAGCCCGGCGCAGTCACAATTCTGGCCAGATTCGCAAAGGGCCCCTGTTTGACCTGTGCAACGAGTTGGGTTTCCACGAGGTATTGGGCTGGATGTCGAGTCTCGTGGTGCGACGCGACCGCTTCGTATCTGCGATCCTCCGATCGACCGAAAGGGTCGTCGGAGCGTATCGGGCCGAGGACCTGATCGAACGCAGAATCTCGGCATTCGCCCACAGCGCGGCGCTCCTGGAGGTTTGCATGGGCGATCAGGCGTGCGTTGTCGATGTGCCGTGGGTCGAGCCCCAGGATGCAGAGCAGACCCGTGAATCGATCGTGCGCTGGCAAGAGGCTGGAGTCAATGAGCGCTACTTCTTCCTCATTGATGATCTTCTCGACATGCAATCGCGCGCGCTTTTCCCCGCGAAGCTCACGCGCACCTTCTTCCGATATCTCACGTACTCGCTCTGGGATCGGTACGCCGGTGCGCTCGTTGCGGCCGCCATCAACGCTCGCACGGTGACGGCGGGGGATCAGGCGCATTGGGATCGGGTCGCGCGTATCGCCGAACTGCTGGCCGATCCGGCTGAATCCAAGACCTTCACCCTGTGGGTATCCGCGATGCGACTCCTGGTCGAGCAATTTGCGACACAGGCCGCGGTACTGGCTGCCACCGAAGCCGGGTTGCGTGGCCAGTTGATCGGCGCGGATGCCCCGAGTTACGATTTCAAGCTGCTGGCCGAGGGGAATTGACGTCATGATTGCAGCCGCAAGATGCGTGAAGCGGGCCTCTGTCCGGACTTGTCTCCTGCTCGGTGTCGCACTGGGCGGGATCGCTCTCGCGGACGAATATCCTTCTCGCCCTGTGCGCATGATCGTTCCGTATGCAGCGGGCGGCGGCGGTGACATCGTTGCTCGGGTGATTGCGGAGCGGCTGCAATCGAGACTTGGGCAGACCGTCATCGTCGAGAATCGCGTCGGGGGCGGGGGTAACGTAGGCGCTGAGAGTGTTCACCGTGCCAATCCTGACGGTTACACACTGCTCGCGACACCCCAGGGGCCGCTGGTCGTCAACAAGGTGCTCTACGGGCAGCTGTCGTTCGACCCGGACGAACTCGTTCCGGTGTCGCTGGTCGCTGCAGCCTACAGCGTTCTGGTCGTCCATCCGAAGGTGCCCGCGCGCACGGTCGCCGAGTTGGTCTCGCTCGCACGCGCGAACCCCGATCGCCTGAATTACGCATCATCGGGCAGTGGTACCACGGCCCACCTCGCTGCCGAATTGTTCAAGTCCGCGGCCGGCATCCGGGTGACCCACGTGCCGTATCGGGGTACGGGGCCCGCCGTGGCCGACCTTCTTGCCGGACAGGTCGACCTCATGGTGAGCGAAGTGTCGGCTGCCGGTCCCTACATACGCGACGGGCGGCTGCGCGCACTTGCGGTTGGCAGTGAGTCGGCGAACCCGCTGATGCCCGGTGTGCCGAGCCTCTCCGAGACTTTTCCGGGCATGGTCGCCATGACATGGCATGGCATCGTCGCGCCGCCCGGGACGTCACCCGCGATCACTGGCCGTCTGTCGGCTGCCGTGAAGGATGTGGTCGCTCAGCCCGACACGCAGCGACGCCTGCGGGAACTGGGGGTCGTCGGGCTGGGTGCGGGGCCGATCGAACTGGAGCGGTTCATGCGCCAGGAGCGTCAACGCTGGGGCAGGGTGGTTCGCGAGAATGCCATCAAGGCCGACTAGACCACACGCTGCACGGCCCGGGCCGACAGGGCGGCATGGCCCTGCGATCTTGCGGCTTCTCACCGCACGGCCGAACCCCCGACGTACCGGCTCCTACTACCCGTCGTCAGATCGGTTCCCAACTGCCCGGAATCGAATAGTGAAACGAGGGCTGGTAGCGCAGGAACTCTGTCGCTGACAGTTCGGCCTCAGGCTCGAGCAGATCTTTCCAGAAACCCAGCACCATCGCGCGGTCGCAGCCCGGTGGCGGCATGTCGAGTCGTGCGCGCGCGCCGGGGTACTGCTGCAGAAGGTGGTTGATCGCGCCAATGATGGAGCTGAGATCGGCCTTCGGCTTGCCGTATGTGACGAGCATTCGTCGGAACCGATCGATCCGCTCGTCGCGCGCCTGCACCACCAGGTAAGGCAGCATGAAAGCCATCGCACGCTGCTTGTGGTTGCGGAAGTAGACCTGCTGCGTCACGCTCCAGGTGGCGCCAGACTCGAGAAGCGACGCCTCGAAGCACCATTCTTCGTGTGCGATGAAACAGGTCTGGCGATTCTCGAGTTCGCACAGGCTCGTATCGGGCGGCGCCATCTCGGCAGCCCCATCGATCCGGATGGCGAAATCGAGGCTCATCGGTCAGGACTCAAGCATCACCTATTTGGCGACCTGCAACTCCCCGGAAATTCGGGCACCGGCCGCGATCTTGATCGTCCGGTAGCGGATTCTTGCATTCACGAGGGAGCCTGCCGACAGCACCAGATCTTCGCAGGCTGCATCACCCTCGAAGGTTCCCTTGATATTCAGAAGCTTGGTCTTGATCTTGCCGATGACCTTGCCGGTAGCGCCGATCGTGAGGCTGTCCAGACTCAATTCACCTTTCACCTCGCCATCGAGGTGAAGACTCCCGGTGGAATTGATCTTGCCTTCGAAGCGAACGCCGTCGGATATCACCGACGGGCGCAGCGCCGAATTGCCAGGCGCCGCGGCGCCTGTGCGAGCGGGCTGATCACCCTGTTCGACCATCATCGGCTGTACGGGCTCTTTCATGGGCTTTGGCTCAGGACTGCTAGTTTTCGATAAGTTGAACATTTTTCACAATCGTCATGGCTATCAGGGGATCGATGCGCTGACCATCAACCAGGATTTCATAATGCAGATGCGTGCCAGTCGACAAACCCGTGCTGCCAACGATACCAACAACGTCACCCTTCTTGATCTGATCACCGACACGAACATCGATCGATTCCAGATGTCCGTAAATCGTTCGCACGCCGCCGGCGTGTTCGACGATGACAGCATTGCCATAGTCTGCGTGGTAGCCGGCCAGAGCAACTCGCCCGGTCAGCGCAACGCGGACTTTCTTGTCACCCCGGGTGGTCAGGTCTACGCCCGGATGAAATTGCTGCTTGCCGGTAAACGGGTTCGAGCGCACGCCGTAAGGTGAACTCACTTCATGACGGTTGATGGGCGAGTCGGGCGGAATCTTCCGGTAAACCGCCATCAACTGTTCGTAAGTCTGCAACTCATTCTGAATCTGCCGGGCATTGGCCGATGTCGGAATGAAGTCGCTGTTGCGCGGGCTGGCGTCCTCCAGCTGGCGGGCTGCCACGTTCGAACGAGCGGTTCTCTCGGCATTTGCATTGAGACCCGCGATCGCCAGGCCGCGCCCGAGTCCCTTGTTGAGAGCCGCGAGCTGGCGGGAAACACGCTCCTCGAGCGACTGCATCTGCTGATCGTGATCACGCAGCGCACTGATCAGTTCGAGCACCCGGGTGTCATCGATCTCGTGCCCGGGACGAAAGTTGGCGTAATAGTCCTTCAGGGCGCCGAAAAGCTTGGTTTCCGAATGGATGCGAAGGCGCTGACTCTCGTTGAGTGTGGCGTTCTTCCATGCGAGCGAGACCAGCGACAGTGACAGGCCGACGAAGATCACGCCGATGCCAGCGGCGAGAATCATCACGCTGCGGGCAATTGCCGTCTGGACGTGGGCACTGAGGGAAAAGTAGCTGACGTTGCCGGCCTGATCGACGATCAGACGAGCGTCCTCGAAAGGGTAATTCCACGCCCACTGCAACCAGCGACCTGGCGATCTGACCAGCCCTCGTAATCTGAGCCTAGCGATCAGTTGCATGCTAGCCTGCCGGTCAGCCCTTGGGCTCTGTCAATTCCCCCAGGGGATCGATCGGACGCGGAGGGCGGGGCGCGGGCGCATTGCGGTCAGCTGCCTGTGCCGACACATTGCTGATGCTGCCCTGGATGACACCGCCGTGCTCGACCTCGATTGTCTGGTATTCCACCAGGCCCATGATGCGACCGGTCGAGCGCAGCACGAGCTTTTCCTTGGTAATGAGGTGTTCGCTGACTTCCCCATGAATATCGGCGATTGCAGCGACGAGTTTCCCCTTGACGACACCGGTGGCACCCACGTGCACTTCGCGAGCGGTGATGGTTCCTTCGACCTTGCCATGAACAAATGCGGTGTCGGGCAACAGGATGTCACCCTTGATCGTCACGCCATTGCCGACTACGAGACAACCGCTCTTTTCTTTCTCATCCATGATTCATCGTCATCCATTCGACTCGATATCTGCAGTCGCAACCGCAGGCAGTCCTGCCATCGGGGGCCGATGCAGCATTCCGCAATCAGCGGGGCTGAGTGTCTCACAGGCACTCACGGCCTCGTCCGTTGGCCTTCGTGTTGAAACAAGAATTAATTGTCCTGAGTCAAGGCTGTCAGCGCCGCACAGTGCGCATGCATCGCACGGCGGCGTGCCACCATCGGGCGGCGGGGGGGGCCTTGAAAACAAAAAAGCCCGGCTTTCGGGCCGGGCTTTCGACATGGTGTGGCGCGCAACCGGATGCTGACTGGTTTACTGGCTCCCCGACCAGGGCTCGAACCTGGGACCTGCGGATTAACAGTCCGTCGCTCTACCGACTGAGCTATCGGGGAATTGTTCGGAAACCGTCTGCTTGCTACCAACCAAGCCGCACATTGTAGAACGTTCTCGTCGGACGGGCAAGCCTTCGCGGCTACTGTTCGATGGTTGGCTTGGCCCCGGTCAGGCCTTGCTCACGCAATGACGCTCGCCACGGCATCGCACACGTGCACGAGGTTGCCCGCATTCAGTGCCGCCACGCAGATTCGACCCGAGTCGACGGCATACACTCCGTGCTCTTCTCGCAGTCGGCTGACTTGAGCCTTCGACAAGCCCGAGAAGGAGAACATGCCACGCTGGCTCATGATGAAGTTGAAGTCGTGACCGGGCAGGCGGGCCCGCATGAGTTCGACAAACTGCTCGCGCATGGTGCGGATGCGATCCCGCATGCCGGCCAGTTCACGTTCCCAGAGGGCTCGCAATTCAGGCGTTTCAAGAACGGTGGCAACGATCTGGCCACCATGTGTCGGTGGGTTCGAGTAGTTGGTCCGGACAACCCGCTTCAACTGGCTCAACACACGCCCGGCTTCCTCGGCACTGTGCGTCACGACCGACAAGGCACCCACTCGCTCACCATAGAGGGAAAACGACTTCGAGAACGAGTTTGATACCAGCACCGCGATACCGGCTTGCGCGAAGAGCCGTACGGGCTCGGCATCGATATCGATGCCTGACCCGAAGCCCTGATATGCGATGTCGAGGAAGGGTACGAGGTCTCGCGACTTCACCAGGTCGACGATGGCGGCCCATTGCTCGGCCGACAGGTCGACACCGGTCGGGTTGTGACAGCAGGCGTGGAGTACGACGACCGACCCGGCTGGCAGCGCGCCGATGGCCGCTTTCATGCCGTCGAAGTCCAGACCGTGACTCGGCGCATGGTAGTAGGTGTAGGTGTTGACCTTGAAACCTGCCGCCTCGAACAGGGCACGGTGGTTTTCCCAGCTGGGGTCACTGATCCAGACCTCGGCGTCCGGTAGCAGGCGCCTCAGGAAATCGGCCCCGATCTTGAGCCCGCCCGTGCCGCCCAGCGCCTGAACGGTGACGATGCGGCCTTCCTGCACGGCCGGTGAATCCGCGCCAAACACCAGTTTCTGAACGGCACGATCGTAAGCGGCGAGCCCATCGATGGGAAGGTAACTGCGCGCGGCAGCGCGCTCGACCAACTGGCGCTCTGCGCGAGCCACGCACTCGAGCAACGGGACCTTGCCCGCCTCATCGTAGTAGACACCGACGCCCAGATTGACGCGGTTCGGGCTGCGGTCGGCGTTGTAGGCTTCCGTGAGACCGAGAATCGGGTCGCGTGGGGCGAGTTCGACGGCGTCGAGGATGTTGGCTGACATGGTGGTGATCGGATCCGGTGACTGAGGAAGGGGCGTAGTCTCACTTGACCAGCGCCTCTGGCCCGAGCGACGTACGGACGACAGGGCAGGCGCCCGCCCACCATGATTATACTTAACGCCGATCCTTGAAGGCCCTGCACCGTGACGAGTCCCTCTCCCCGCTCCGAAGCCGAGATCGCGACCTATCCGGGCAGTCCGTATCGACTCCACCTGCCGTATCCTCCCGCAGGCGATCAGCCTCGAGCCATCGCCGAGTTGGTCGAGGGCATCGAGGACGGGCTGGCCTTTCAGACGCTCCTTGGCGTCACCGGGTCGGGGAAGACCTTCACCATGGCCAACGTGATTGCCCGGATTGGGCGACCTGCGCTGGTGCTCGCGCCGAACAAGACGCTCGCCGCCCAGTTGTACTCGGAGATGCGCGAGTTCTTTCCTGACAACTCGGTGGAGTACTTCGTCTCCTACTACGACTACTATCAGCCGGAGGCCTACGTCCCCTCGCGGGATCTGTTCATCGAGAAGGACTCGAGCATCAACGACCATATCGAGCAGATGCGCCTCTCTGCGACGAAGGCGCTGATGGAGCGGCGCGACTCGGTGATCGTGGCGACCGTGTCGTGCATCTACGGCATCGGTGATCCGGTTGAATATCACGGCATGATCCTGCATCTTGTCGAAGGCGAGCGCTATGCCCAGCGCGAAGTGATCGCGCGCCTCGTGGCCATGCAGTACGAGCGAAACGACATGGACTTCCGGCGGGGCGTCTTTCGGGTACGCGGTGATGTCATCGACGTTTTCCCGGCCGAGCACTTCGAAACCGCGATCCGGCTGCAACTCGATGATGATGTCATCGCCTCGATGCAGATGTTCGATCCGCTCACCGGGCGGATGTTGCAGCGCGTTGGACGGTTCACGGTCTACCCGTCGAGCCACTACGTCACGCCTCGATCGACTACGCTGCGCGCAATCGACGCCATCAAGGTGGAACTCGGACAGCGCATCGACCACTTCCATCGCGAAGGCAAACTGGTGGAGGCTCAACGCATCGAGCAGCGAACGCGCTTCGACCTCGAGATGCTGCAGGAGATGGGTTTCTGCAAGGGGATCGAGAACTACTCTCGACATCTTTCCGGCCGATCGGCGGGCGAGCCACCCCCGACGCTGATCGACTACCTGCCGCACGGCTCACTGATGATCATTGACGAGAGCCATGTCACGATCGGCCAGTTGGGCGGGATGTTCAAGGGCGATCGTTCGCGCAAGGAGAATCTGGTCCAGTACGGGTTCCGTCTGCCTTCAGCGCTGGACAACCGGCCGCTGCAGATGGCCGAGTTCGAGCGTCTGATGAAACAGACGGTCTTCGTCTCGGCGACCCCGGGCGATTACGAAAAGACCCACTCGGCCCAGACGGTCGAGCAACTGGTACGGCCCACCGGGCTGGTCGATCCCATTCTCGAAGTGCGCCCTGCGTTGAACCAGGTCGATGACCTGATGTCGGAGATCAATCTGCGCGTTGCGCGTGACGAGCGCGTGCTCGTCACCACACTCACCAAGCGCATGGCAGAGCAGTTGAGCGAGTACCTGGCCGATCACGGGATCAAGGTTCGCTACCTGCATTCGGAAATCGACACGGTCGAACGGGTCGAGATCCTGCGCGATCTGCGTCTGGGGACCTTCCACGTGCTCGTCGGGATCAACCTGCTGCGCGAGGGGCTCGATCTGCCTGAGGTATCGCTCGTCGCCATTCTCGATGCGGACAAGGAGGGCTTCCTCCGGTCAGATCGCTCATTGATCCAGACCATCGGTCGGGCTGCCCGCCACATCAACGGAATGGCGATTCTCTATGCTGACCGCATGACCGATTCGATGCAGCGTGCAATCGACGAGACCACACGCAGACGCGAGCGGCAACTGGCGGTGAACACAGCTTCGGGCATCACCCCGCGCGGTGTGATGAAGCAGGTGCGCGACCTGATCGATGGCGTGTATGACCCGGACGGCGCCGAGCGGGAACTCAAGGCCGCCGAGGATCAGGCGCGTTACGAGGCCCTCAATGAACGTCAGGCCGGGCGCGAGATCAAGCGACTCGAAAAGCAGATGCTGGAACATGCCCGCAACCTGGAATTCGAGAAAGCCGCCGCGGCGCGCGATCGGCTGACCGAACTCAAGCGGGCACTTTTTGGCGCCGATGGAAGGGAAGGGCCGGCGGCAGCGCGTCAGGCTCCCCCGCGCCGTGCGGGCGGCGGGGGATTCTGAGCCTCGGCACCGTGCGCCGGTGCCAAAGTGCCACGACCGGCAGACGGCTCAGGCGGGCTTGTCGCCCGCGTCGGTCTCGACCTGCTGCAACGGCTCTGCCGGCGGAGCGGGACGACGCGCCCGGCGAGCGCGCTGCGGTGCGACCGGTGCCGTCTCCGGTTCGACAACGGCAGCCGCCTGAACCTTTGTCGGCGCAGTCTCGATCCACACCAGGCCGCTGCTCTCGAGCGTGCTCTTCAACACCTCGCGGTCAACCGGCACGGGCGCCGGCGCAGGCGCCGCCTCGGAGGCTGCCAGTGCCACGGGCTCTGACGATTCCGGGAACATGGCTACCTGTGTGGTCAGGGAGGGCTCCACAGGATCTGCGGGGCTCACCGGGCTGGCCAGTTCTGCCGCTGCGGGCCTGGGTGGTGACGAAGCGGCCGGCATATCGGTCGATGTCATCGCGATGGCCGTGTCGACGGGAACGGCAATGGGCGCATCGTGAGGCGAGTCGATCGCCGGTTCGGCGACTTCACTGCTCGTCGGCGACGTGGGCCATGGGAAGGCCTCGACCTCGGGTGAACGGGGCCAGGGGAAATTTTCCACCGGGCCGCCACGATCACCGCGGGCACCACGATCGCGGCGATCGCGACCACCACGCTCACGGCGACGACGACGCTCCACGTCGGGCCTCACCTCGGAGCCCGAATCGGGTCCGCTCGATGGGGCTGGTCGCGCGGCGGCACCTGAATCGGGCGCATCCAGTGCCAACGACTCCTGCCGTCCACCATCCCTGGGCGCACGCGCCTCGCGCGGCACGCGGCCTTCACGGCCTTCACGCGGAGCACGGCCTTCGCGCGGTGCGCGTTCCTCTCGGGGTCGACGGTCGCGCGCCTGGTCCGGTGCCGCTGCGCTCGGCGCTTCGCTGATCGGGTCCGTCGAAGCCGCCGTGCGTCCGTCAACGCCAGCCTCGGCTGCGCTACCAGCACGCCCGCCACGCCCGCCACGCCCGCCGCGGCCACGATCGCGTCCATGTCCGCCACGACCCTCACGGCCTTCACGGCCTTCACGTGCTTCGCGACCTTCGCGACCTTCGCGACCTTCGCGACGCTCACCCTCGCCACGACGTGACTGACCTCGCTCACCATTGCGCGGTGCCGGGGCGGCTGCGACCGGTGCGGGTGCTGGCGCCGTTTCTGCCGGTCGGCGGAACCAGCCGAAGATCTTGTCGATGATGCCAGCGCGCGCTGCCGGCGCTGCCACCGAACTCGGTGCTGCGGCAGGCGCGGGGGTCTGCGCTGCTGTCGGCGTCGGGGCTGCAGCGACCGGAGCAGGCGCTTCAGGGGCCACCATCTGCACGGCAGCCTGTGGCCTTGCACGCAATTCGCCGGCGGCGGCAGGACGCTCGGGCTCCTGCGGCGCATCGCCCATCTGATAGCTGGGGGGCAGCACGCCTTCCTGATTGAGGTCGTCGTGTCGCATCCGCTCGACCTTGTAGTTCGGCGTCTCCAGGTTCAGATTCGGAATCAGGAAGATGCTGACCTTGGTGCGGCTCTCGAGCGAGGTAAGGTCAGCCCGCTTTTCATTGAGCAGGAAGGTGGCGACATCGACCGGCACCTGCGCGTGAACGCTGGCGCTGTTCTCCTTCATCGCCTCTTCCTGGATGATGCGCAGGATGTGAAGTGCCGACGACTCGATCGAGCGGATGAAGCCCGTGCCGCTGCAACGCGGGCAGGGGATGTAGCTCGTCTCGCCGAGCGAAGGCTTGAGCCGCTGGCGCGACAACTCCATCAGCCCGAAGCGCGAAATCTTGCCCATCTGCACGCGGGCACGGTCGAAGCGCAGGGCATCACGCAGGCGATTCTCGACATCGCGCTGGTTCTTCTGGCTCTCCATGTCGATGAAGTCGATCACGATCAACCCACCCAGGTCGCGAAGGCGCAACTGTCGGGCAATCTCGTCAGCGGCCTCGAGATTGGTGCGGAAGGCCGTTTCCTCGATGTCGCTGCCCTTGGTCGAGCGGGCGGAGTTCACGTCGACCGATACCAGTGCCTCGGTATGGTCGATCACGATTGCGCCACCCGATGGCAGGTTCACCTGACGTGAGTAGGCGGTCTCGATCTGGTGCTCGATCTGGAATCGCGAGAAGAGCGGCACCGGGTCGCGATAATGCTTTACCAGGCCCACCTGATTGGGCATCACCGCCGAGACGAAGGCACGCGCCTGCTCGTAGATATCCGGCGTGTCGACCAGGATTTCACCGATCTCGTCATGGTAATAGTCGCGAATCGCGCGCACCACCAGATTGGATTCGAGATAGATGAGGTAGGGGGCAGGATTCAGCAGTTTCTCGCGGCCGCCCCCTTCAGGGGTCTCGTATTGCGGTTGTGCTGCGCCGTCAATGGCTTCCCAGACGCGCAGCAGATAGCGCAGATCCCACTCGATTTCCTCGTACGTGCGACCGATCCCTGCCGTACGACCGATGACGCTCATCCCCTGAGGGATCGGCAGCCGATCGATGATTTCCTTCAGTTCGTTGCGGTCTTCCCCCTCGGCGCGGCGCGATACGCCACCGCCTCGCGAGTTGTTCGGCATGAGGACCAGGTAACGTCCGGCCAGACTGATGATCGAAGTGAGCGCGGCCCCCTTGTTGCCGCGTTCGTCCTTTTCGACCTGGACGATCAGTTCCTGACCCTCGCGAACGGCGTCCTGAATGCGCGCCGTCGACGGGTTGACACCCTCACGGAAGTACGAGCGCGCAATTTCCTTGAAGGGAAGGAAGCCATGCCGATCGGTACCGTACTCGACGAATGCCGCCTCGAGACTGGGCTCGATGCGGGTGATGACTGCCTTGTAGATATTGCCTTTTCGCTGCTCTTTCTGGGCCGACTCGATATCAAGGTCGATGAGCTTCTGGCCATCGACGATGGCGACGCGGAGTTCCTCGGCTTGCGTCGCGTTGAACAACATGCGCTTCATTCTTGTTCTCCTGCGCGCGCTGCAGGACGAACCAAGCCAGACGGGTTCCGCTCACAGACGCAGGGGCGCAGGGCGCGCAAGGTCTGCGCGGGCTGCGTGTCCATGTGTCACCAGTGTGGAGCGTATTGACGATTGCACCGGATGCTGTGGGGGCGGGGGGGCTGGCTGGGTATGTCTGCTGCCGTGCCGCTTCGTTCGCAGCGGCACGGCGATAACGGATTCGCCCTTTTCAGGCGCGCCATCAAGTACCATAAACACTTGCACCATCGCTGCTTCCGGCACGTCGATCTGCTCGAACGACGACCTGCGGGTGAGCGAAAACAACCCCTGCTGTGGGCTTCCCGAGAGGCGGGGCGCGTTTGCTGCTTCGACCTGGGTCGGGCAGTGAAGGCGCAGCGCCCGGCCGTTCGACGTTGTCGGATCGTCAGGCGTCTTGCGACCTGCCGACAAGCGAGGAACCGGGCGGGAACAGATTGCAGTCAGGCTTTTCGTTGGTCTGACTGCGTCCGGTACCGTTTGAACAGGCCGAATCCACAGTCCGAGTATATGAAGAATGAATGACTTGCGCAATTCCCTTCGATCAGGATCTGCGAACAGCGCGCGTCGCGCCCACCCGGCGGGCGAGAGCGATGCTGCGGTGCGGCATGCGGAGGTCGGGGAGGCGCATGCAGGCCAGCGCATCGACAACTACCTCATCCGTGTCCTCAAGGGGGTGCCGCGCAGCCATGTCTATCGATTGATTCGTGACGGGCAGGTACGGGTCAACGGCGCCCGGTGCGACAACACCCTGCGTCTGGCGCTCGGCGATCGGGTGCGCATTCCGCCGGTTCGCGTGGCGACCCAGACTGACCTGCAACCGCGCCCGCTCGCGGATTCGGAACTCTCGATCGTCCTCGAGGACGAGTGGCTGGTCGTGATCGACAAACCGGCGGGAATGGCGGTGCACGGTGGCAGTGGAATCGCTTTCGGTGCCATCGAACGGTTACGCGCAGCACGGCCCGATGCGCCGATGCTCGAACTGGTTCATCGGCTCGATCGCGAGACATCCGGTCTGCTGATGTTCGCCAAGAAGCGCTCGACGCTGACCGCGCTCCACGCGGCCTGGGGCGATGGATCGGTCAAGAAGCGGTATACCGCACTCGCGCTCGGTTCGATCGCCAAGGGGCGCCAGGTGGTCGATGCCGCGTTGCGAAAGTACGTGGGCCGTGACGGCGAACGCCGGGTGAGCGTGGACCCGAACGGGCAGCGCGCCGTCACGATCGTGCTTCCCCAGAGGATCGGGGAGCGCGCCTCGCTCGTGACTGCCGAACTGCAGACCGGACGCACCCACCAGATCCGGGTTCATCTGGCGCACCTCGGCCATCCGATCCTGGGCGATCCGCGGTATGGCGACTTCGCCGCCAATCGCGAGTGGGCACGGGCAGGGCTGCGAAGGATGTTTCTGCATGCGGGAGAGCTTCGCTTCGTACACCCCGGTACCAACCGCACCGTCGTGCTCGCGGCCCCTTTGCCGGCTGATCTGGCCGCGGTCGTGCAAGACGTTTTCAATCCACCATCCACCCAGGCGCCGCCCCAGACCGGACCGGCCGCCCGGCCGAACGATATCCCCGTGATCCGATGAAAGCGTCCTTTGATGTCGTCGTCTTCGATTGGGATGGAACTCTGGCGGATTCGACGGGCCCGATTGCGCAGTGCATGCAGGAAGCCTGTCGTGCGCTCGGCCTCGCAGTGCCTACTGAAGCCGCAGCCCAACATGTCATCGGGCTCGGACTCGATGATGCCCTCGCGCGGCTGGTCCCCGAGCTGCCCCGCAGTGACTACCCGAAACTGGTCGAAGCCTACCGGGAGATCTACTTCGCGCGTCCGGTGGCTCACCCGCTCTTCCCGGGCATCGGGAACCTGCTCGATGCACTCGAGGCGCGCGGGCTGGCGCTGGCCGTTGCCACGGGAAAGAGCGCAGCCGGTCTGCAACGGAGTCTGGCAGAGACTGGGCTGGGCGGGCGATTCAGCGCCATGCGGACCGCCGATGTCACCGCATCGAAGCCCGACCCCCTGATGCTTCGGGAGATCGCCGAGGAACTCGACATCGCGCCCTCGAGGATGCTGATGGTGGGGGACACGGCCTATGATCTTGAAATGGCATCGCGCGCCGGTGCCGCTGCCGTCGGCGTTGCTTATGGGGCCCACTCTCTTGCCGAACTGCGCAAATGGCCAGCGCTCGCGTTCGTCGAGTCCCCGGGGGAGCTCGCACAGTGGTTCGTGAAGATGGTCTGATCTGCGCCTCCGACCGGTTGGTCGAAGGCGGGGATGCGGTGCGTTTCGAGCTCGAGCGGCCTGCCGGAGCGGTGGCCGCATTCGTGGTGCGCTATCGCGGGCAGGCTCGCGGCTTTCTGAATCGCTGCGCGCACCGGCCGATGGAACTCGATCTGATTCCCGGCAGGATATTCGATCGAGCCGGGCGGTACCTCGTCTGCTCGACGCATGCTGCGGTATACGATCCGGCTACCGGAGATTGCGTGGGGGGACCGTGCGTCGGTGCGTCCCTCGTACCGGTGCCGGTGTTCGAGCGTGACGGGCAGGTATTTCTGACATTGGAGCGGTACCAGCATGAGCGTGGATGAAAAGACCGAGACCACCGCGGATTCGACCCAGGTTGCCGCGGGCGGCGTTTCCGATCAGCAGTGGGAGCGGTCGGTGCTGGAGCGACTCGCGTTTGACGCGCTGGGCGAGCAGCGGCGAGCCCGGCGATGGGGTATCGGTTTCAAGCTGTTTTTTGCGATCTATGCGACGGTGATCCTCGGGGTCTCTCTCGACTGGTCCTGGCTCGGTGCAAGCAGCGAGCGACACACCGCGCTCGTTTCGCTCGAGGGCGTCATCGAATCGCACGGGGCCGTCAACGCCGAGCAGGCGATCGACTCCTTGCGAGCCGCGTTCAAGGACCGCAATACGGCGGGCGTGGTCATCCGCATCAATTCACCCGGGGGCAGCCCGGTTCAGGCAGGCATGATCCATGACGAAATCCTGCGCTTGCGCGCGCTGCATCCTGACCTGCCGGTGCACGCCGTGGTCGAGGATCTCTGTGCCTCTGGCGGCTACTACGTGGCGGTGGCGGCAGACCAGATCCACGTCGATCGGGCAAGCCTTGTGGGGTCGATCGGCGTTCTCATGAACGGATTCGGGTTCACCGAGACCATGCAGAAACTGGGTGTCGAACGACGTCTCATCACGGCAGGGGCCAACAAGGGTTTCCTCGATCCGTTTCTGCCCGTGAATGGCGAGCAACGGGCGCACGCGCAGCACATGCTCGAGGAAATCCATGGCCAGTTCATCGCCATCGTGAAGGCCGGTCGTGGCGATCGCCTGAAGTCGGCCCCTGATCTGTTCAGTGGGCTCATCTGGACCGGTGAACGCAGCGTGGCGCTCGGGTTGGCTGATGGCCTGGGTACGGTAGGCAGCGTCTCCCGCGACGTCATCAAGGCCGAGCGTGTGGTCGATTTTACCGAGCGCGCGAGTTTCGGCGAGCGGATCGCGAAGCGCTTGGGTGCATCCGCCGGTGCGGCCCTCGGCTCCCTGTTCGGTCCGGCGGTTTCACTGCGGTAGCGGCGAGCAGCAGAAAGACGGCCGGGCGGCGGTCCAGGCTCGCGCCCGGCGCCGATCGCCAGTCGGCCACTGGCGCAGTCCGTATGGTCTCGCCGGGCTGAGTCAGGTCCGCTGCGATGCACAAGCTGGTATCGGGGTGGAGGATTTCGCAAGCGACTGTCCGCATCCGGTCATTGCGATAGGGCGCTTCGATCCACAGTTGAGTCGACAGATCGGCCGCTGAGGCCTGCTCGAGAGCAACCAGCGCCTGATCAAGCGCCGGGCGTTCGACGGGCAGGTAGCCTCGAAAGCTGAATCGCTGTCCCTCGAGTCCACACGCCATCAAGGCGAGCAGCAGGGCGGAGGGACCCACCAGCGGACTTACCCCGATGCCTCGCTCGTGCGCCCTTGCCACGACCCGAGCGCCGGGGTCGGCGACACACGGAGCGCCCGCATCACTGAGCAGGACGCATGAGCGACCGGCCGCGATCGGGTCGAGCAGGCTGTCGATATCGGTATCGGAGGTCAGTTCGCTCATGAGCGCCGACTGCAGGGGCCGCGAATAGCCGACCGCTTTCAGAAAGGCGCGAGCACTGCGTGCTGACTCGACGATGAAGGCGTCGACCGCATTGATGGCGGCCAGCGTCGCCGCTGGAATGAACGGCGTGGCCTCTGCCTCCCCGAGCGTGACCGGTACCAGCCACAGTCGGCCGGCTGCGCTCATCGCGGCAGAACCGCAAGTCCGTGCTGAGCGAGCATATCCACCAGCGCGATCAGCGGCAGACCGATGATCGCGCTCGGGTCGTGGGTTTCGACCCGGCTCATCAGCGCGATGCCGAGTGCTTCGACCCGGGCGCTGCCAGCGCAATCGTAGGGGCGCTCGGCCTGGAGATAGGCCTCGATGGTGGCCTCCGAGAGCAACCTGAAATGAACCGTACATGTTTCGACGCGCGCGCTCGTGGCGCCGTTTCGACTGTCCACGACGGCAACGCCTGAATGCAGTTGCATCGCCCGGCCGCTTGCCCGGCGCAGTTGGTTCCGTGCATTCTCGTGGGAGAGTGGCTTGTCGGCAATCACCCCGTCGAGTACCGCCACCTGATCCGAACCGATGACAAGGGCGTCACTGACCTGGCTTGCGATGGCTCTTGCCTTTTCGATCGACAGCCGCTCAGCGCGACCGACCGGAGATTCATCGGGCCTCTCGCGTTCGTCCACACCCGGGCTCATGCACTCGAACGGTACACTCAGGCGGCCCAGCAGTTCGCGGCGGTAGGTGGAGGTCGAGGCGAGGATGAGGCGCGGTAGAGCAGTCACGGCTAGGTCTCTGATTTCGTTGCGATCTTGCAGCGTTGCATGGTAACATCGAAAGATTGTGCAGGCGGCCGGTGCCGGCAGGCTCTGTCAAGACTTCCATTTCGGGTTCACGCCCGCCACGCCTGCCGGTTCCTACAGCGTTTCTTGTTGCCCACCATGCAGATCGATCCGTTTGAATTTGCGCGCCGTCAGGATGGACGGCATGGCGATATCGTGGCTTGCGAGATGCGGCGAATGGCTGACCTGGGTTGGCAAGTCGTGCAAGGCAGCTTCGATCTTCGCGGCGGTGGAGCGGCGAACGGTCCCTGGTGGATCGACCTCCGTGCGACGGCGCGCGTACGGACAGTCTGTCAGCGTTGTCTCGGTGAGCTTGGCGTGGAAGTCAATGCCGATTCGCGGCTTGAACTGGCTGCCTCCGAGGCTGAGGCTGACGCTGCGGATGATGATGATGTCGATCGGATCGACGGTTCGCGACCGCTCGATGTGGCCACCCTGGTCGAGGATGAATTGATCCTCGCCTTGCCCATGGTCGGGCGGCATGAGTCTTGTGAGGCGACAGTCGTTCCCGATCGCCCCGATGGACCGCTTGGCAAGGCGCTGGGTGCCTGGACGGGGCGGCGCCTCTCGCAGTGAGGCATTGAGCTTTTGACGATTGGTGCCGACTCTGGTGCTCTTGATCAGATCGGCGTGTATTGGCAGCACAACGGGAGATTACCCACCATGGCAGTTCAGCAGAACAAGAAGTCGCCCTCCAAGCGAGGCATGCACCGGTCACACGACTTTCTGACCAACCCGCCGCTGGCGATTGAACCGGCCACCGGTGAAGTTCACCTGCGCCATCATGTCAGCCCGTCAGGTTACTATCGCGGCAAGAAGGTGATGAAGACCAAGGCCGACGCGTCCTGATCCGTATCGAACCGGCACAGTGTCGCCTGCAGTTGCTGGCCTGAACGATTCTTCTCCCCTGATGTCACGCGAAGTCACCCTGGCGGTCGATTGCATGGGCGGCGACCACGGCCCCTCGGTCACCGTGCCGGCCGTGATGCGTTTTCTCGAGGGAAACCCGGACGCACGCTGCATCCTTGTCGGCTTGAAGGAGCCGCTCGAGGCTGCACTTGCCCAGTGGTCTTCGCCTGCGGTCGGTCGCGCCAGCCTTCGGTTTGCCTCCGAGGTCGTGGCGATGGATGAGGCGCCTGCCCACGCCATCAAGCGCAAGAAGGACTCTTCGATGCGGGTGGCGATCGATCTCGTCAAGGAGGGGTCTGCCGACGCAGTCGTGAGTGCTGGCAATACGGGCGCCCTGATGGGCATGGCGCACTTTGTCCTGCGCACGCTGCCGGGCATCGACCGCCCCGCGCTGGTTGCATTGATGCCAACGGTGGCGGGCCACTGCTACCTGCTCGACCTCGGTGCAAGTCCGGATTGCAGCGCCGAACATCTGCGCCAGTTCGCCGTGATGGGCAGCACGCTCGTCGCATGCGTCGAGAATCGACCACGGCCCAGCGTCGGACTGCTCAATATCGGCAGCGAAGCGATCAAGGGCAATGCGGTGGTGAAGCAGGCGGCTGAACTGCTGCGCGATGCTGATCTGAATTTCGTCGGAAACGTCGAAGGGGATGGCATCTTCTGGAGCGAAACCGACGTCATCGTCAGTGATGGATTCGTCGGCAATGTCGTCCTGAAGTCGGTCGAGGGTCTTGCGCGGATGTTCCGCCACAATCTGACGGCCGAATTCCGCCGCGGCCCGATCGCCATGCTCGGCGCGCTGTTTGCGTGGCCCGTGCTCAGCAAGTTTCGCAAGCGCTTCGATCATCGGCAGTACAACGGTGCGATGCTGATCGGCCTGCGAGGCATGGTCGTGAAAAGCCATGGTTCGGCTGATGCGGTGTCCTTTGGTTCGGCTCTCGGGCGAGCGGCAACGCTGGTGCGCACCGATGTGCTGACCCGGATTTCGGCCGGGCTCGCCCCCCGTCAGGAGCAACTCGCACAATGATTCATTCCCGTGTCATCGGCAGCGGGCGCTGCCTCCCGGAGCGGGTCGTTCTGAACGAGGAACTGGCCACACGTCTGGATACGACCGACGAGTGGATTCGTACCCGAACCGGCATCCGTCAGCGTCATCTCGCTGCCACCGGCCAGACATCCAGTGACCTTGCACTGGTTGCCAGTCGCGAGGCGCTCGCCGCGGCCGGCGTCGAGGCCCGCGAACTCGATCTCATCATCGTGGCGACCTCGACGCCTGACTTCATTTTTCCCAGTACGGCCTGCCTCCTCCAGGAAAAGCTCGGTGTGCGGGGCGGCGCGGCGTTCGACATCCAGGCCGTTTGCAGCGGCTTCGTGTACGCGCTCGCGACTGCTGACGCCCACATTCGGGGGGGGCTTGCGCGGACCGCACTGGTTGTCGGTGCCGAAGTCTTTTCACACATTCTCGACTGGGAAGACCGCTCGACAGCGGTCCTGTTCGGGGATGGCGCGGGCGCCGTCGTGCTGCGCGCCGATACGGCCCCCGGAATCGAGGCCAGCGCACTGCATGCCGATGGATCGCAATCGGGCATTCTCTCGGTGCCGGGCAATGTGTGCGGGGGCAAGGTCGTCGGGTCGCCCTTCCTCCAGATGGACGGGCAGGCCGTCTTCAAGTTTGCCGTGCGCGTGCTCGACGAAGTGGCCCGTGAAGTTCTCGCGAAGGTCGGTGCCACGGTTGCGGATATCGACTGGCTGGTGCCCCATCAGGCCAACGTGCGGATCATCGAAGCAACCGCAAAGCGACTCGGATTGCCACCGGATCGGGCGATTGTTTCGGTCGACCGCCACGCCAACACGTCGGCTGCATCCATTCCGCTGGCCTTTGACGAAGCCGTGCGTGACGGGCGGATCCGGTCCGGGCAGCGCGTGTTGTTCGAGGGTGTCGGCGGCGGATTTACCTGGGGCGCGGTTCTGTTCAGGTTCTGAGACGAGACAAGGCAATGACACAACGTCAGTTTGCAATGGTTTTCCCGGGGCAGGGTTCGCAGTCGGTCGGCATGATGGCTGGCTATGGCGATCATCCGGTCGTGCAGCAGGTCATCGAGCGCGCGTCGGCTGCACTCGGTCAGGATCTCGGCGCTCTGATGCGCGACGGACCGGCAGAAGACCTGGGACGAACGGTGAATACCCAGCCGGTGATGGTCACGGCAGGCTATGCCGCCTGGTGCCTTTGGCGCGAGCTCGGCGGGCCCGAGCCATCGGTCGTTGCCGGGCATAGCCTGGGGGAATACACCGCACTGGTGGTCGCCGGCGTGTTGTCTCTCGAGCAATGTCTGCCCATCGTGCGGTTTCGAGCCGAGGCGATGCAGATGGCCGTGCCGGTCGGTACCGGTGCCATGGCTGCAGTGCTCGGGCTGGACGATGACACCGTTCGCGGAGCCTGCGCAGAAGCCGCTCAAGGTGAGATCGTTGAAGCGGTCAATTTCAACGCGCCCTCGCAGGTCGTGATTGCAGGCCATGCCGCCGCCGTGGAGCGTGCCGGTGTGGCTGCGAAGGCCCGCGGTGCCAAGCGTGTCGTCTCGTTACCCGTCAGTGCCCCGTTTCACTCGTCATTGATGGCCCCCGCGGCTGCACGACTCGCCGAGCGGCTGGCGATCGAGCCACTTGCGCAGCCTCGGATCCCGGTCATTCACAACGTCGATGTCCAGCAGTACCGCGAGGCGGCGCAGATCCGTGCGGCCCTTGTCGGCCAGGCCGATCATCCGGTCCGCTGGACCGAAACGGTTCGTGCCATGGCCGCCAGTGGTGTCGATACCATCGTCGAGTGTGGCCCGGGGAAAGTCCTGGCCCCGCTGGCACGGCGCATCGACGACCGCCTGACGGGCACGGCCCTGATCGATCGCGCCTCGATTGAAGAGGCGATTCGCACCCTGTCGGAGGCCTCATGAGACTGGATGGACGTATAGCGCTCGTAACGGGTGCCACCCGCGGCATCGGGCAGGCCATTGCTGCGCTGCTGGCCGATCGCGGTGCCACCGTGATCGGAACCGCCACGAGCGAGACCGGGGCTGCATCGATCACCACTGCGCTCGGCGGGCGCGGACGTGGCCTTGTCCTCGATGTCACGGATGAGGCAGCAACCAGCGCTGCCATCGCAATGATCGAGCGTGATCACGGCCCGGTCGCGATTCTGGTGAACAACGCCGGCATCACGCGTGACAACCTGGCGATGCGGATGAAGGACAGCGAATGGGATGAGGTGATGAGCACCAATCTCAAGTCGGTCTTCCGGCTGTCTCGTGCGGTGATGCGCGGCATGATGAAGGCGCGCCACGGTCGAATCATCAGCGTCAGTTCTGTCGTCGGCAGCCTGGGCAACGCCGGTCAGGTGAACTACGCTGCCGCCAAGGCCGGGCTCGAGGGCTTCTCCCGCTCGCTCGCACGCGAACTGGCGAGTCGCTCGATTACCGTCAATTCGGTGGCGCCCGGATTCATCGACACCGACATGACCCGCGCTCTTCCCGAAGCACAACGCGCTGCGCTGCAGCAGCAGATTCCGCTCGGGCGACTCGGTTCGGTCAATGACATTGCCACCGCGGTCGCTTTTCTCGCCTCGGACGAGGCGTCCTATATCACCGGCACCACGCTTCATGTGAATGGCGGTATGTACATGTCTTGAACCCCCCTCCGGGTCGGGAGGGCTGTTCTGCTAGAATCCGCGCTTGTTTTGGCGGTCTGCAGTCCGGCCTGGCACAGACCCGGGCAGCCGTCGTCGGTCAGCGCCGACGCGTCAATCGGATGCGACAACCGTCGCTGATGAAATCAACAGGAGCCTTGCATGGAAAACGTCGAACAGCGCGTCAGGAAGATCGTCGCCGAACAACTCGGAGTCAACGAGGCGGAGGTGAAGAACGAGTCGTCCTTCGTGGATGACCTTGGCGCCGACTCACTCGACACGGTCGAACTCGTGATGGCCCTCGAAGAAGAATTCGAGACCGAGATCCCGGACGAAGAGGCCGAGAAGATCACGACGGTCCAGCAGGCCATCAACTTCATCAACGCGCACGGCGACAAGGCCTGAGCGCCTCGCGCTCGCCTCTCAGCCTGTTACCATGAGCCGACGTCGCGTCGTTGTCACCGGGTTGGGCATCATCAGCCCGGTGGGTCTCTCGGTTGCCGAATCCTGGCAGTCGATCCTCTCTGCACGGTCCGGTATCGGCCCGATCACCCGATTCGATCCGGGGCCATTCAATTCCCGCATCGCTGGCGAGGTCAAGGGGTTCGATGTCGAGAAGTACATGACCGGCAAGGAGGCCCGGCGCCTCGATCGGTTCATTCACTTCGGCATTGCGGCCGGGATGGATGCCCTGCGGGACTCCGGGCTTGATCTCGCGGCGAGCGACCTCGAACAGGTGGGTTGCATCGTCGGCTCCGGCATCGGTGGATTGCCGTGCATCGAGGAGACGCACGACGACTACCTGCGAGGGGGCGCTCGGAAGATTTCTCCCTTCTTCGTGCCGGCTAGCATCATCAACATGATCGGCGGCCAACTGTCGATTGCGTATGGCTTGCGTGGCCCGAACTACGCCTGCGTCTCGGCCTGTACCACGTCAAATCACTGCATCGGCGAGGCAGGACGCCTCATCGAGTACGGCGATGCCGACGTCATGCTGGCTGGCGGTGCGGAAAGCACGGTCAGCCCGTTGGGGGTGGGCGGTTTTGCAGCCATGCGGGCGCTGTCTACCCGCAACGACGACCCTGAACACGCCAGTCGTCCCTGGGACAAGGACCGTGATGGTTTTGTTCTTGGCGAGGGGTCCGGCGTACTGGTGCTCGAAGAGTACGAACATGCCCGTCGCCGTGGTGCGCGCATCTACGCCGAACTGGCCGGTTATGGCATGAGCGCTGATGCGTTCCACATGACGGCACCGTCTGAAGACGGCGAAGGGGCTGCGCGCTGCATGCGAAATGCGCTGCGCAATGCTCGACTGAATCCGGACGACATTGATTATGTCAATGCACACGGCACTTCGACGCCACTGGGCGATGTTGCCGAAACGGTGGCGATCCGACGCTCTTTCGGTGATCACGCGAACCGACTCGCGGTGAGTTCCACCAAGTCGATGACTGGACATCTGCTGGGTGCGGCCGGTGGCATCGAGGCGGTGTTTTCCGTCCTCGCCGTGCATGAAGGCGTCGCGCCGCCCACGGCCAATCTGGTGGAAGCGGGGCCCGGATGCGATCTGGACTATGTACCCAACGAGGCGCGACGGATGCCGATTCGTGCGGCGCTGTCGAATTCCTTCGGTTTTGGCGGCACCAACGGCACCCTGATCTTTTCGCGCGTCTGAGGATTTCCTGACCTGCCGGGCACGCGTGTTGCAGCATGTTTGACCCGGCGCGGGTCGATGGCGTCGGGCATGGGGGAAAATTTTCACGCCGAGATGGGAACCGTGGGGCGTTTCGGCTGTCTATCCGGGCGCGTTCGCCGTGTGCGCGTCTGAATGGAAAGGGGCATGAGATCGATTCGGGGATCTGCTCGAGCCACCGTGGGATCGAAAAACCTGGGCTGGCGTGACGATGAGCGACCTGGAAACCGACCAGACACTGGTCGAGCGAGCGCAATCGGGCGACAAGCGCGCATTCGAACTGCTCGTTGTCCGTTATCAGTCACGTCTGTCGCGACTGCTCTCCCGACTGGTGCGCGACCCTGCGGAACTCGAGGATGTGACCCAGGAAGCCTTCATCCGGGCCTACAGGGCGCTGGGGTCCTTTCGCGGCGAGAGTGCCTTCTACACCTGGCTCTATCGCATCGGCATGAACACGGCCAAGAATCACCTGGCCGCATCCGGTCGACGCATTCCTTCAACGAGTCAACGCGTTCAGGACGAGGACGCCGAATCGTCCGACGACGCACGGACTCCGCGCGACCTGGGAACGCCGGAGAGCCTGCTCCTGTCCCGGGAAGTAGCCGACACGGTCAATCGCGCCATGGAGACGCTGCCCGACGAGTTGCGCTCGGCGATCCAGTTGCGCGAACTCGAGGGACTCTCTTACGAGGAAATTGCCACTTTGATGGACTGTCCGATCGGCACGGTCCGTTCAAGGATATTTCGTGCACGCGAAGCGATTGCCGGGCGACTGAGACCCTTGCTCGATCTGGGCGGGAACCGGCGCTGGTGAGCGTGCGCGAGCAAAAGCGCGGGTCAGGCGAGACCAGCGACAGCACTTCAGGCAGAGCCGGGGGCAACGCATGACGGATGAGGAACAACTTTCGGCATTGATGGATGGCGAAGGGGATGCCGACCCGGCATTTGTCGAGCGGCTCATGCAAGACGATGCACTCAGGCAGCGATGGCAGGAGCAGCACGTGGTAAGTGATCTGCTGCGGGGACACGCACCCGTCCCGTTCGACCTCCGTCGATTTCAGGCCGCGTTGGTGGCTGAACCCGTGGTGATGGTACGGCGCCGTCCCGTTCCGCACCCCCGACCGTTTTCAGCTTCGCGTTGGTGGGGGGGGCTCTCGGCGGTGGCGGCCTGTGCGGCGGTCGTGCTCGTGTCTTCGCTGGTTCTGCCGCGACACGGGGGGGGTGTGTTCGACGGGGCAAGCGGCGAGCAGGCAAACGTGGCCAGCACCGAGTCCCGGTCGAACCCTGATCGACCGGCGAGCGGGAGGGGTTCGTCGAGCGCAGATGGGGTTCGCGAAGTCCCGCCAGGCGCCAGCGTGCACGAGTACCTTCTGGCCCATGAGCCCGTTTCGGGCAGTTTCCTGTCGCGAGGCGAATCGGTTTTCGTACAACCCGTCAACGCGACGGATCCCCGGCAATCGGCTCGATGAGGACGATAGGGGCGCTGACAGGCCGAATGGCGATGGTGGCGATGGCCTGTGTGCTCGGCTCGGCATCAATGCCGGTTGCCTCACAGGATCAGGCGGATGCCACGAGTATCTTTCAGCGGATGCTTCGCGCCACTCACGAACTCACCTACACGGGGGTGCTCGTCTATCAGCAGGGCGGAATCTCCGAGACGGCGCGTCTGGCGCGTGGCATCGAACGTGGGAGCGCCCGTGAGCGCATGGAAATTCTTGACGGCGCGCCTCGCGAACTTCTGCTCGCCAATGGCCAGCTCGAGTGCTACCTGCCCAATCTGCACCGGGTGACGGTCGAGCAGGTCCCTGCAGGGCGTTCGCTCCTGCCGATTCTGCCTGCCTCGAGCGAAGTGGCCGCGTCGTATCGCTTGCGGGCCGAGGGGAGTGCTCGGGTCGCCGGACGCGACTGCGACACGATCCTGCTTGAACCCCGTGATGGATTCCGTTACGCGCAACGCTACTGGATCGACCGTGCGAGCGGCATGCTCATGAAGGCACAGATTCTCGATGAACATCGCGCAGTACTCGAGCAGTTTGCGTTCACGCAGGTCCAGATCGGAGGGGCCATCGCGCCGACGCTGCTGCGTCCCGGCTATACGCTTTCCCGCCTCGGGCCCGACTGGCGTGTCGACCGCGGTGGCATCCGCTCTCCCGCGCCCGGCGATACCGGCTGGCAGCTCGCGACCGCGCCGCCGGGCTATCGCAAGACGGCCGAGGTCGTCCGGGAAATGTCGCGCAGCTCGCGGGTCGGTCACATGATTGTCAGCGACGGTGTTTCCGCCATATCGGTCTTCGTCGAACCGGCTCGCGGCGATGCACCCGCCGATTCACTCGGCGTTTTTCGTACCGGGGCCTTTCATGTCTTCAAGCGCCGGCTCGATGCCTTCGTCGTGACCGCCGTCGGCGAAGCGCCGGCGGTCAGCGTCCAGGCGATCGCCGAAGGTGTCGTGATGCGGCAATGATCGACTTCGACGACCGATGGAATCAGCCGCGGCGGGCTTGAATGTTTCCTTGATCGACCGAACATACCGTGGCAACGCAGTGCGCAGCCGCCCAGAACCTCCTCAACCCCAAGCCCGAGATCATGAAGAAAATCCTTCTCCAGACTTTCATCGTCTGTGTCGCACTGTTTGTCGGCCAGGCAGCCCTCGCGCAAGCTCGCGAACTGCCCGACTTCACCCGACTGGTCGAAGAGCAGGGTCAGACCGTGGTCAACATCAGCACGACGCAGGCGCGGCAGGCGCGCGGTCAGGCTCAGCAAGGTGTCCCGCCGCAACTCGATGAGGATGACCCTTTCTACGATTTTTTCCGGCGCTTCGTCCCGCGGCAACCCGGCGGACCCACTCCGGGTGGTCCGAACCAGGGCACGCCCCGACAGCCCGAAGCGCAGTCGCTCGGATCCGGTTTCATCGTCACGCACGATGGTTACATCATGACCAACGCGCATGTCGTGGAAGGTGCCGACGAAATCACGGTGCGCCTCACCGACAAGCGCGAGTTCAAGGCGCGTCTGATCGGCACTGACCGACGAACCGACGTCGCGGTCATCAAGATCGAAACCACAGGCCTGCCGACCGTGCGCATTGGCGATACCGCAAGGCTGCGGGTGGGCGAGTGGGTCGTGGCCATCGGTTCGCCCTACGGCTTCGACAACACGGTGACCGCAGGCATCGTCAGTGCGAAGGGGCGCTCCCTGCCGCAGGAAAACTACGTGCCGTTCATCCAGACCGACGTTGCGATCAATCCGGGCAACTCGGGTGGCCCTCTCTTCAACATGCGAGGTGAGGTAGTCGGAGTCAATTCACAGATCTACAGTCGTACCGGTGGCTACATGGGACTGTCGTTCGCCATTCCGATCGATGTAGCCATGGAGATCCAGCAGCAACTGCGCACCACCGGTCATATCAGCCGTGGACGCATCGGTGTCGTCATCCAGGAAGTTTCGCGTGACCTGGCCGATTCGTTCGGTCTGGCCAAGCCGGCAGGGGCGTTCGTGAGTCAGGTCGAAAAGGGTGGCCCCGCGGACAAGGCCGGCATCGAGCCCGGAGACATCATCCTGCGCTTCGACGGCAAGACGGTGAATGCGTCGGGCGATCTGCCGCGTCTGGTCGGTGCAACCCGCCCCGGTACGCGCTCGACCCTGCAAGTCTGGCGCAAGGGCGCCAATCGTGACATCGCAGTGACCATTGGCGAGATGCCCGATGAGCGACTGGCGCAACGCGAGCGGGGACGCGGCGGCAAGAGGGAAGAAGCACAGCCCGCCAATCGTCTGGGTCTGGTCATGAGCGAACTCTCGGCTGACCTTCGAGCCCGCATCGGCAGCACGGGAGGCCTGGTCGTCGAGGACGTGGTCGGCAACCCGCGGGGCGATGTCCGCCCGGGCGATATCGTCCTCGCCATCACCGCCAAGGGCACCACCACGGAACTCCGCTCGGTGGACCAGATGAACAAGGTGCTTGCCGCGCTGGACAAGGGCGCCGTGCTGACGCTGCAGATCCGGCGGGGCGATGCGGGTGTCTTCTCGACCTTGCGGGTCGAATAGAACTGCCGCCACGCATGTCTGGCTGGTCCCAACCTGTTAACATTGAACGCCAGACGCGCCTCCTCTTCAGAGGGGCGCGCGCATCTGGCGCCGACTTCTCACCTCGCTCCCCGCGTGCCCGATGCAGGATATTCGCAACTTCTCGATCATCGCCCATATCGACCACGGCAAGTCCACGCTTGCCGACCGGTTCATACAGCATTGCGGAGGGCTGTCTGATCGGGAGATGTCCGAGCAGGTGCTCGACTCGATGGACCTGGAGCGCGAGCGCGGCATCACGATCAAGGCCCAGACTGCAGCGCTCCAGTACCGGGCACGTGACGGCAAGATCTACCGCCTCAACCTGATCGACACACCCGGACACGTCGACTTCTCCTACGAGGTGTCGCGCTCGCTGGCAGCCTGTGAAGGTGCGCTGCTGGTTGTCGATGCGAGCCAGGGTGTCGAGGCCCAGACCGTCGCCAACTGCTATACCGCGATCGAGCAGGGTGTCGAGGTCGTGCCGGTTCTGAACAAGATCGACCTGCCCTCGGCCAATCCGGATCAGGCCCGGCAGGAAATCGAGGACGTGATCGGCATCGATGCGACCGACGCGGTGCTGGCCAGTGCAAAGACCGGCCTCGGTATCGATGACATCCTGGAAGCGGTCATCGCTCGCATTCCGCCGCCCAAAGGCGATCCGCAAGGGCCGCTGAAGGCCCTCATCATCGACTCGTGGTTCGACAATTATGTCGGCGTCGTGATGCTGGTGCGGGTCGTTGACGGCACCTTGCGCCCCAAGGATCGACTGCTGTTCATGTCCACGCGTGCAAGTCATCTGTGCGAGCAGGTCGGCGTCTTCACGCCCAAGTCGCAGGCGCGGCAGCAATTGAGCGCAGGCGAGGTCGGATTCATCATCGCGGGCATCAAGGAACTCCAGTCGGCCAAGGTTGGCGATACCGTCACGCTGGTCGACCGCCCGGCAGAAGCCGCGCTGGAAGGTTTCAAGGAAATCAAGCCGCAGGTCTTTGCCGGGCTCTACCCGGTCGAGTCCAACCAGTACGACTCGATGCGCGATGCGCTCGAGAAACTGAAACTCAACGATGCCTCCCTGCAGTACGAGCCCGAGGTTTCGCAGGCACTCGGTTTCGGCTTTCGGTGCGGTTTCCTAGGACTGCTGCACATGGATATCGTGCAGGAACGTCTCGAACGCGAGTACGACATGGACCTCATCACGACGGCACCCACCGTCGTGTACGAAGTGCTCATGCGTGATGGGCAACTGCTGCAGGTGGAAAACCCGGCCCGCATGCCCGATGCCGGTGCCATCGAGGAAATACGCGAACCCATCATCTCGGCCACGATATTCGTGCCCCAGGAATATGTCGGTGCGATCATCACGTTGTGTACCCAGAAGCGCGGCGTCCAGCGCAACCTGCAGTACATGGGCCGTCAGGTGATGATGAGTTACGACATGCCCCTCAATGAAGTGGTGATGGACTTCTTCGACAAGCTGAAGTCGGCCAGCCGGGGCTACGCGTCGCTCGATTACGAGTTCCTCGAATATCGGGCAGCCGACATGGTGAAACTCGACATCCTCATCAATGGTGAGAAGGTTGATGCCTTGTCTCTGATGGTGCACCGCGACAACGCCCAATACCGTGGCCGCGAGCTCGCCGCCAAGATGCGCGAACTCATTCCGCGTCAGATGTTCGACGTTGCCGTGCAGGCTGCGATCGGTGCCCATGTGATTGCGCGCGAGAACGTGAAGGCACTGCGCAAGAACGTGCTGGCCAAATGCTATGGAGGCGACATCAGCCGCAAGAAGAAGCTGCTCGAAAAGCAGAAAGCGGGCAAGAAGCGCATGAAGCAGGTCGGCACGGTCGAGATTCCGCAGGAGGCGTTCCTTGCGATCCTGCAGGTCGATGGCCGCTGAGCCCGCTCCCGCGGCTTCCATGAACAACCGATGCTGACAGTCTGCCCATGAACTTCGCCCTGATCCTGCTGATCCTGCTGGTCGTGACCGGTCTGCTGCTGTTGCTGGACCGTCTGGTCTTGCGCCCTCGTCGCGCTGGCGCCGAGGGCGACATCGAACCCTGGTGGGTCGATTACTCGCGCAGTTTCTTTCCGGTGATCCTGGTGGTCTTCCTGCTTCGATCCTTTGTGGTGGAGCCCTTTCGCATTCCCTCCGGGTCGATGCTGCCAACGCTGTTCATCGGCGACTTCATCCTGGTGAACAAGTTCAGCACCGGGATCCGGCTGCCCGTCGTTAACTGGAAGGTGATTGACGTTGCACCGCCCCAACGAGGCGATGTTCTCGTTTTCAGGTATCCGAAAGATCCGAGCGTGGATTTCATCAAGCGTCTGGTCGGGTTGCCGGGGGACCAGATTCGCTACGCGAACAAGCAGCTGTCGATCAATGGCGAGCCGGTCACGACCACGGCCATGGCTGATTTCGTCAACCGCGAGCGCTATCAGGTAACCCACCAGTTCACCGAACGACTGGGGGAGCGTCAGCACCGGATCCTCATCGATCCGGACTCTCCGGCCATGCCTCCGTTTCTCGAGCAGTTTCCAAACCGGCAGAACTGCTCCTATACTGCCGAGAGCGTTACATGTACGGTGCCGCCCGGTCACTATTTCATGATGGGCGACAACCGCGACAATAGCCAGGACAGCAGAGTATGGGGGTTCGTTCCCGATGAGAATATCGTCGGCCGCGCCTTCTACATCTGGATGAACTTTGGTGACATCAGTCGTATCGGGCGGTTCGACTGAATTCGATCGTGAGGTGCGAACCGGACGAATTTCACGGACGGGACTTTGTCCCGTGCTGTTGCGGTTCGAGTGGAGAGCAACGTGCGCAGGCAAGCAGGCTTCAGCGTCTTCGGCTGGATGGTGATCGTCGCGGCGGGTGCCTGCCTCGGCGTCATGGCGACGCGCATCTTCCCCGTCGTCTACGAATATCGCGTCGTTCGTGGCCAACTGGTCCGGCTGGCCGAGAGCGGCGAGTTGCGCAAGCCCACCGCGGCAGCGGTCGAGTCCTTGCTCCGCAATCGTCTGGCCATCGACTATGTAAGACCGGAACTCGTCGACGACATCACGCTCGAGCGGGTGGGTGACGAGTATGTTGCAAGTTTCAAGTACGAGCGTGTCGTCCCGATCGCAGGCAATGTCAACCTCCTTTTCCGATTCTCCGGCAGCAGCAACCCGAATCGATGACGCGAGGCAGACGACGCTCGCGGTCGAGACGGCCTTGACCGATGCATTGCAGGCGCGACTCGGTCATCAATTCCGCCAGCCATCACTTCTCGTCCAGGCACTGACCCACAGCAGCCATTCAACGCCCCACAACGAGCGGCTCGAGTTCATGGGTGACGCGCTGCTCGACCTGGTCATCTCCGAACTGCTCTTCCAGCGATTTGACCAGGCGCGCGAGGGCGAACTGTCACGCATGCGTGCCACGCTTGTTCGCGAGCAGACACTGCATCAGGTGGCTCTCGAACTCGACCTGGGGCCAGCGCTGCGGCTTGGAGAAGGCGAACTTCGATCGGGCGGGGCAACTCGCGCCTCGATGCTGGCCGATGCGCTCGAGGCAGTCCTCGGCGCCCTGTATCTCGATGCCGGCATCGAAGTCGTGAGCCGCGTGATCGTCGCGCTTTTCAGCACCCGCCTGGCGGCTATCGACCCCGGGGTCGACACCAAGGACCCGAAGACTCGGCTGCAGGAGTGGTTGCAGGCGCGCCGACTGGCGCTGCCCATCTACGCGGTCACCTCGGTCCGCGGCGCTGCCCACGAGCAGGTTTTCGAGGTCCAATGTCGGGTTGAAGCGCGGAAGGTGAGTGCCCAAGGCATTGGCAGCAGTCGGCGCGTCGCCGAGCAGGAAGCGGCCCGCGCGGCATTGCAGGATCTCGAATCATGACCTTTCGGTGCGGCACCATCGCAGTCATCGGCCGTCCCAATGTCGGCAAGTCGACGCTGCTCAATCGGCTTATCGGGGCGCGCATCAGCATCACGTCCCGCAAGCCGCAGACGACCCGCCATGCCATCAGGGGCATTCTGACAACCGAGGAATCGCAGTTCATCTTCATCGACACGCCCGGCTTCCAGCGGCGTCACGGTGGGGTGCTCAATCGTGCGTTGAATACTCGCGTGGAAGCTTCGGTTGGCGAAGCTGACGTATGCCTCTTCCTCCTGGCCATGGACTCACTCGGCGCAGCCGATCGCGAGATATGGCCCATCGCGCAGCGCGCAGGCAGAACGGTCATTGGCGTGAACCGCATCGATTCGCCGCAGGCGCGTGATCATCTGCTGTCTTTCCTCCCCCGAGTGGCCGCCGAGTTTCCCGGGCCCGAGATCGTGCCCATCAGTGCGCGCACCGGTCGAAATGTCGACGAACTGCTCAAAGTGCTGGCGACCGGATTGCCCGAGCAGGCGGCGATGTTCGATGCCGACGACATCACCGATCGCGATGAACGGTTTCTGGCCGCTGAACTGGTACGCGAAAAACTCTTTCGCACTCTGGGTGACGAAGTGCCCTACGGCAGTGTGGTGGGTATCGACGAATTTCGCATCGAAGGAGAGATGCGTCGCATCCACTGCACGATTTACGTCGAACGCGACGGGCACAAGGCCATCATCCTCGGCAAGGATGGCGAGCGGATGAAGACCATCGTGTCCACGGCACGGCGCGACATGGAAAAGCTCTTCGGCAGCAAGGTCTACCTGAACGTCTGGATCAAGGTGAAGTCGGGCTGGAGCGATGATCCTGCCAGCCTGCGCCGGTTCGGACTCACCTGAGAGCACGGACGTGGCCGGTGCCGGGCGTGACCAGGCGCGCGTCGACGACGAGCCCGCCTTCGTCCTTCACAGTTACCCCTACAGCGAGACCAGCCTGCTCATCGACGTGTATACCGCGCACCATGGGCGACTGCCGCTTCTTGCACGCGGCGCACGTCGACCTCGAGCGGCACTGCGTGGCGTGCTTCAGGCGTTTCAACCGCTGGTGATCGGCTGGTCCGGGCGAGGAGAGGTCCGAACGCTTCAGCGCGCCGAGTGGATGGGAGGCCTGCCGCGCCCGGCAGGGCGAGCGCTCTGGTGCGGTTTTTACCTGAACGAACTCCTGATGCGCCTCGTGCCTCGGGATGATCCTCACGAGGCGCTTTTTGCCGACTACGCGCAGGCTCTCTCGCGCGTGTGCCTCGGCGCGGAACCTGAGCCGGTGCTCAGACTGTTCGAAAAGCGATTGTTGTCCTCGCTTGGCTACGGACTCGTACTCGATATCGAGGCCGATACCCGCGAGCCTGTCGATGATGAGACTCCTTATACTTACGAGGCTGATCGGGGGCCTGTCCGGGCTCGGGAAACAGGTACTGCGCAAGCGGTCTTCAGCGGTGCGGCGCTTCGGGCCATTGCGGCCGAGCAGTTTGGCGACCGTCTGGTGCTTGCGCAGGCGAAGAATCTGATGCGCCATGTCATCGCTCACCGCCTCGATCAGAAACCATTGCGGGTGACGCAGGTCTGGCGCGACCTGCTCGAACTCTGATCGTTGGCGGCCCTGACAGGAACATCATGATTGAACTCGGCGTGAACATCGACCATGTGGCAACCGTGCGGCAAGCGCGTCGCGGCCACGAGCCCGATCCGGTATGGGCCGCGATTGAAGCTCAGCTCGGTGGCGCCGATGGCATCACGGTCCATCTCCGGGAAGATCGTCGGCACATTCATGACGAGGACGTACGCCGCCTGCGCGAGCAGACCCATGTAAAGCTCAATCTCGAGATGGCGGCCACCGAAGAGATGGTCGCGATCGCACGGCGCATTCGTCCTGAAATGGCGATGCTGGTACCCGAAGGGCGAGCGGAAATCACCACCGAAGGGGGCCTCGATGTCTTGGCAGACGAGCCCCGATTGACCGAACTGGTGGCACGTCTGGCGGGTGAAGGCATCATCGTGAGTGCCTTCATCGATGCCGACCTCCGTCAGGTAGAAGCGGCGCGTCGCTCCGGTATTGCCGTGTGCGAGATCCATACCGGTCCCTATGCACACGCCTTTCATGCTCATGGACGTGATCCTGACAGTGTGCAGGTGCGGGCCCAACTGCTGCGGATCGCGACAGCCGGTGCTGCCATCAGGGCGCTCGGCATGCGATTCAATGCCGGACACGCGCTCAACTATGCCAACGTGCAAGCTGTGGCGCGCCTCGAGGGCGTACGGGAATTGCATATCGGCCATGCCATCGTGAGCCGGGCGTTGTTCGTCGGGATGCGTGCTGCGGTCGCCGAGATGAAGCGCCTGATGGTGGAAGCAGCCCGCTCGAGTCCCGCATCAGCGGACGCGGGAGGCGCTCGATGATTCTCGGCATCGGGACCGACTTGTGTGATGTCGGCCGTATCCAGCTCGCCCTCGATCGTCATGGCGATCGGTTCGCGCAGCGCGTCCTCGCAGGCGTCGAACTCGAGCGCCTTGTGGGGCATCGTCGCCCGGCTCACTTCATTGCCAAGCGGTTTGCGGCCAAGGAGGCGCTCTCCAAGGCTCTCGGAACCGGCATCCGTGCGCCGGTGAACTGGCACAATATCGAGGTTCGCAACAATCGCGCAGGGCAGCCCTTCGTCGCGCCTTCCGAGCGGCTGCGTGCGCTGCTCGATGAGCGCGGCATCACGACCATCCATCTGAGCCTGACCGATGAGCACAGCATGGCCTGCGCGTTTGTCGTTCTGGAGGGGCTGCCGCGATGAGTTTCAACCAGGTCCAGCCGCTCGGGGCGGTCATGGTCGATGTTGCCGGATTGACGCTGACCGCGCAGGAGCGCGAGCGTCTGTGTCATCCGGGTGTGGGTGGCGTGATCCTTTTCTCACGCAACTACGAGTCACCTGCACAATTGCGCGCACTCACGCGTGCCATTGGCGAGTTGCGCACGCCGGCGCTCATGATCGCGGTCGACCACGAGGGTGGCCGGGTTCAGCGGTTTCGTCGTGGCTTCACCGTCCTGCCGGCCTGTCGGCGCCTCGGGGCACTCTACGACCTGGAACCCGAGCTGGCGCTTCAGATGGCCCACGCAGTCGGGTTCGTGCTCGCGTACGAACTTCGCCAGGTCGGGGTGGACTTCAGTTTTGCGCCCGTGCTCGATCTCGATTTCGGACGTTCCGTCGTGATCGGCGATCGCGCATTTCATCATGATCCGCTTGCCGTGGCTGCGCTCGCGAGTGCCCAGATCGAAGGGCTCCACGCTGCCGGAATGGCTGCCGTGGGCAAGCATTTCCCCGGTCATGGATATGTTGACGCCGATTCTCATGTGGCGATACCGGTCGACGATCGCACGCTCGATGCGATTCGAACAACCGATCTCGTGCCTTACCCGGCTGCAATCGGCGTCGGACTCGATGGGGTGATGCCAGCCCATGTGATCTATTCCCGGGTCGATGGCCGGCCGGCCGGTTTTTCGCCGTTCTGGATTGCCAACCTGTTGCGACGCGAACTGGGGTTTCGTGGCCTCATCTTCAGCGACGATCTCTCGATGGAAGGTGCCAGCGTGGCGGGAGGCATCGTCCAGCGTGCCGAGGCCGCGCTGGAAGCCGGTTGTGACATGGTGCTCGTGTGCAATGCGCCGGCATCTGCCGATTCGCTGCTCGAAGGCATGCCACCGCGCGCCTTGCGAGAGGATCTCGCAGCACGGATGATCGGACGTGCGCCTCCTGCCTCGATGGGCGAGCGGCAACGCACCGAGATGCTCTACATGGCGTCACGCCGACTGCTGACGCGCCTGCCTTGACTGCCACTGCTCGATCCGGTCTTGCGCGCTCGTCCGAGACAGGGGCCGATGCCCTTGATCGGGACGATCCCGACTGTCGCCGCTGCCCGCGACTGGCCGGATTCCTCGATGCCGTACGACTGAAACACCCCAGCCATATCTGCAGACCGGTGCCTGCGTTCGGTGCCGACGTTGCACGCCTGCTCGTCGTGGGGCTTGCCCCCGGCATGCACGGCGCCAATCGCAGTGGACGCCCCTTCACGGGCGACTATGCGGGCATCCTGCTCTACGCCACGCTGCACCAGTTCGGCTTTGCAAGTCATGCCGGCAGTGCCGACCCCGACGATGGCCTGACCTTGATCGATTGCCGAATCACCAATGCGGTGAAGTGCCTGCCACCGGAAAACAAGCCGCTCCCCCTCGAGGTGCGTACCTGCAATCCCTATCTGCGCCACGAGATCGATGCCTTGAACCCGAGGGTGGTTCTGGCACTGGGCGTCGTTGCGCATCGAGCCGTCCTGATGGCACTGGGGCTGCGGCAGGACTCGCACCGATTTGCTCACGGGGCAGAGCATGCCGTCTCCGATCGCCTGACGCTCGTCGACAGTTATCACTGCAGTCGATACAACACCCAGACACGGCGCCTCACGTCGGCCATGTTCGAATCGGTCATGATGGCCGTACGGACTCGACTTGACGGCGAGGTCTGAGGCGATGCCGCGCATCGAACCGACCTCTGATGCCGGGCAGAGCCAGGTCGAGCTGCAGGGCTTTGATATCCGCAGCTTTCTCGCCAGCCTGCCGGGCTTGCCCGGGGTCTACCGGATGATCGGTGCTCGCGATGATGTCCTCTATGTCGGGAAAGCGCGCGACCTGAAGAAGCGCGTTTCGTCCTACTTCAATCGAAGCGACCATGGACCCCGCATCGAACTGATGATCGGCCAGATCGCGCGCGTCGAATTCACCGTGACGGCAAGCGAAGCCGAGGCCTTCATTCTCGAGAACAACCTCATCAAGTCCCTGACGCCGCGATACAACATCCTCTTTCGCGACGACAAGTCATACCCCTATCTCACCCTGAGCAGTGACCGGTTTCCCCGGCTGGGGTTCTTCCGCGGCACGCCCGCACCGCGGAGTCGCAGTTTCGGACCTTATCCGGGGGCCTCATCCGTACGCGAGAGCGTTCAGTTGCTGCAGAAGGTGTTTCGCCTTCGCACCTGCGAAAACGGCGTTTTCTCCAATCGCACCAGACCCTGCCTGCTGCATCAGATCAACCGCTGCAGCGGCCCCTGCGTGGGTCTTGTGACCGAGGCGGACTATGCGGCAGATGTGCGCAACGCTGAGCTCTTTCTGAGCGGTCGTGACGATGTAGTGGTCGATGCCTTGCGCGCGCGCATGCAGCAGGCCTCATCCAATCTCGCTTTTGAAGAGGCTGCTGCCCTGCGCGACCAGATTCAGGTGCTGGCGAGCATGCAGCAGAAGCAGCATGTGGACACCGGGACGGCCCTCGACGCGGATGCGATCGCGCTGGTGCAGTCCAATGCAATCACCTGTGTCAACCTGGTGATGGTACGAAGCGGCCGGTATCTGGGCGACCGGAGTTTTTTTCCCCAGCACGCCGAGGGGCATGATCCGGGCGAGGTGCTCAGCGCCTTTCTCACCCAGCACTACGTCGGCATCGCGGTGCCTCGACTGGTCATCCTCCAGCAGGCGGCCGACAGTGAATCGGTACGTGCCATCCTCGCCGAGCAGGCGGGGCGTGCATCGCAGGTGCTGGTGCGCCCGCAAGGCGAGCGACGTGTCTGGCTGGAGATGGCCGAGCGCAACGCAGCCCAGGCGATCGACCAGCGCTTGCGTGAATACGCCACGCAGGATGAGCGCCTGGCGGCCCTTCGTGAGGCGCTCGATCTGGACGAGGGCGTCACACGGATCGAGTGCTTCGACATCAGTCACACGCAGGGTGAAGCGACCGTTGCCTCGTGCGTGGTGTACGACAATCTGGGCATGCGTCCGGCCGAATATCGGCGCTACAACATCACCGACATCACGCCGGGCGATGACTACGCCGCGATGCGCCAGGCACTGTCACGTCGCTATGGCAAGGTACAGCGAGGCGAGGGCGTAGCCCCAGGGCTGGTGCTGATCGACGGGGGGCGGGGGCAGGTCAACGCCGCCGGCGCTGCCATGGATGAAATCGGACTCGCGATCGCCATGATCGGCGTTGCCAAAGGGCCGGAGCGCAAGGCAGGGATGGAAGAACTCATCTTCCCCGACCGGGAGGAGCCGTTGCACCTTGCGCCCGATCATCCCGGACTCCATCTGATCCAGCAGATTCGGGATGAGGCGCATCGCTTCGCCATCACCGGGCACCGGGCGCGACGAGCCAAGGCCCGCACCTCCTCGTCATTGCAGGACATTCCGGGCATCGGTGCGAAACGACGCAAGCAACTGCTCGAGCACTTTGGTGGATTGCGAGGTGTGGAAAGTGCGAGCATTGCAGATCTTGAACGTGTTGCCGGCATCAGTCATACGCTGGCCGAACTGATCTACCGGACATTGCATTCATGAAGCCGAACCTGCCCACTGCGCTCACCTGGTTGCGCATCGTCGTGATTCCGCTGCTGCTGATGGTGTACTCGCTGCCCATCGAGTGGCTCACCCTCGATGGACGCAATCGGCTGGCGACCTCGCTGTTCGTGGGGGCTGCGTTGACTGACTGGCTCGATGGCTGGCTCGCACGCAAGTTGCATCAGACCTCGGCGTTCGGTGCCTTCCTCGACCCGGTGGCCGACAAGTTGCTGGTCGCCTCGGCCTTGATCGTGCTCGTTGACATCGAAAGGACCAGCGCATGGATCGCTGCCGTCATCATCGGTCGGGAGATCGCCATTTCGGCGCTGCGAGAATGGATGGCGCGTCTGGGGCAGTCACGCAACGTCGCTGTCAACCTGCTCGGAAAGGTGAAGACGGCTGCACAGATGAGCGCGATACCGATGCTGCTGTTCAATGACGTTTTGCTGGGTATTCCGATGCAGGGCGCAGGTTCTGTTCTTATCGTCGTTGCTGCGCTGCTCACGCTCGTCTCGATGGGCTACTACCTGCGACTTGCCTTGCCTCAACTGATGGCCCTCGATCGTGATGAGGGGGCTTGAAATCCCCACGGATCTCCGTTTATAATCTGTGGCTCACGCGGGAATAGCTCAGTTGGTAGAGCGCAACCTTGCCAAGGTTGAGGTCGCGAGTTCGAGTCTCGTTTCCCGCTCCAGTTGACTCGATGCAGGTGCCGCCAGGCATCTGTCACGAATGGCCCGGGCGCCCTCTGAGGCGTCTGCCGGCAGCCTCCCCGGCGGGGTGGCAGAGTGGTCATGCAGCGGCCTGCAAAGCCGTGTACGCCGGTTCGATTCCGACCCCCGCCTCCAGACTCAGGGCCCGCCGAGGTCAGCATTCGGCCCGCCGGGAACGCTGTCCGAAAAAACGGCATCTCGCGAAGCGTGCTCATCGATCGATGCGGGCGCTGCCGTGCTCGCTGCGGCCGCTCCTGAGTGGTGCCCTCACGACGTGCAGTCTGAGGCAGACACGAAAAACACGCGCAATGCGGGCGCGAGTTTCATTCCCTGCGGCATCGTGTTAAAAAGAAGCTTCATGCGGGTCGCTCTGCAGGTTTGTCATGCTCAACTCAAGTCGAGCGTGACGCCGGCGCCCCGGATTCGAAATTGATGGAGGAGAACCCGATGTCCAAGCTGCGCCACATTGCATTGTCGGTCCAGGACCCGTGGGCCACTGCCCAGTTCTACATGAACGCTTTCGGCATGAAGAAAGTGGGCGAGGTGGACGCCTCGTTCGTGCTTGGTGTCTACCTGAGCGATGGTGTCGTCAACATGGCCATCCTGAAATTCAAGGAAGACAAGATGGCAGGCCCGCGCGGCAAGGACTGGGTTGGCATTCACCACTTCGGATTCTGGGTCGATGACATCAAGGCAGCTGCTCACAAGCTCGAGGGCGCCGGTGGGGTGCACTTTGCAGGCGAAGCCAAGGAAGACAACTCGTTCTACGAAGTGAAGTACATGGATCCGAACGGAATCATGGTCGACATCACTGCCAACGGTTGGGGCGGGGCTTCACGTGATGGTTCGGGGCGTGATGACGGCGCCAAGAAGCTCGATAATCCGGGTCTGGCCGCCGATCGCTCGCAACTGGCGACCAGCCACTGACGAGCGGTGATGGTCGATTCGCCCGTCGCGATTCGGCCATCGGCATGAAGGTTCGGTCGCCATCCAGGCAATCCGACGGCCGCAGGGTGCATCTGGCCCCGCATTCGACGGCTTGCCCGGACATGGAATGACCCGGCAGACGCAACATCGATTGGCAGGAGGCCGAATTGGTTGATTCATTCACGCGTGGGGTCCATCACCTGGCGCTGAACACCGAAGACATGAAGAAGACCATCGACTTCTGGGTCGACGTGCTCGGAATGCCACTCGTCCATGCCATGCGGGTTCCCAAGGGGCTGGGTGTCGGTCCGGCCAATCGCGGCAACCCCCCTTACGAGGAACTGCGGCACTACTTCTTCGACATGGGCAATGACAGTCTGGTGGCGTTCTTCGAAATGCCCGCGGGTGCCGAGCCTGCAGGCCAACGAAATTCGATCGGATCGATGCAGCATGTCTCGTTTGTCGTACCTCCCGACCGCTTCGCCGCCATCGAGGCGCGCCTGAAAGCACTGGACATTCCGCACATCGGTCCGTTGCCGCAGTTGCCAGGCTTGCTGGGCATCTACTTCATGGACCCCAACGGAATCCGTCTCGAATTCTCCTGTCAGCCGGAAAACGGCGACGAGCAGCGAGTACTCGACCTGGTGAGGCAAACCCGCTCCCAGGTAAAGGCCGAACTCGAGAGTCTGCCCGGGGCCACGCCCGACTGGGTGGAACGGCGCATGGCAGCGATGCTGCCGGGCTGACGGGCCTCGCGTGGCAGAGCGCCAGAGCCACGCGAGGCAGGGACCACAGATCGGGGCTTCTCGCCTCAGGCAGAGACGGGTATCAACGCAGTCTGCCGGTGATCGGCCAGGCCTGCGTGAGCGGCTCTTTGAGAGCTGTTTTCGGGGGCATCCCTGGCGGCCGAAGCACCCTTTGCGCTGAAGGCGATCCGGACATTCGGGGCCGTCGCAAAGCGCGTGACTTCATAGAGGCCATTGCTCGGGTCGAGTGCATTTCCGAGTGCCGCAATCTGCTTCCACACCGGACCGACGGCGCCTGTGATCTGCCAGGCCTGCGTGGCGAGGCGGTTGAAGGCATCCAACTGCCGGGCCGAGGCGAGCAGTTCGAGCAGGCAGAGCGTGCTTTCCATGTCGGCCGGTTCGCGCTGGATGGCCTCGCGCAAGATTTCCTCGGCCTGACGGGTGCGCCCATACGAGAGAAAAAGTTCGGCTTCGGCCACCGCACTCGGACGCTCGGCCAAGGTGGGCAGCGCACCGGTCATCACGGACTTGAGCTCCGTGGTGTGAATCGTGTCGGTGCTCGTCACGCGCGGTGGCTCACTGCGACGCTCGGGCATATCTGACAGGGCTGCCTCGGTGATGGCATGGGACGGACGCATGTGCCCTCGAAAACGGCGCGATACGGACACCAGCAGGACCAGTCCGGCAGATGCGAGCAGCAACTGCATCGGGCGTGAAGACAGACTCAGCGTATCGCTGGCCGCAGCCGCCTCTCCGACACGCGTTGAGACAGACGTGGATGGCACTGCCGCCCGCCTGACACCGGTGGCTGGTGGTGCAGCCGCATTCGATGCCTGGTCGGTGGGGGCGCTACGCCTCAGACGTGGATCAGCGAGGGCGGCCTTGAGTTCACCGATGCCCGCCTCGAGAACACTGAGACGGGCGCGCAAGTCAGCCAGTTCGGCCTCGGTGGCTGCCTGCGCCGTACCCAGGCAGCCACCGAGGCAGATACAAAGACGGGTCAACAGGCGCGTTGCCGCCACGCTGATACGCGGCATCGCGGTGCGTCTCGAACTGAAAATGGGGGGCATGCTTTTCTCCGGGAGGGTGAGCGAAATGACCGCCCGATCGACCGCTCGATGATGCGCAGACGGTACGCCCGGCCGGGCCATGGGACAATGTCGAGCCATCCCGGGATGCCAACTCTTCCCGGTGAGCCGATCAAGGAGAGGGCAGTGAACGATTTGATGACCCCTGCCGATATCGTCATGCGGCTTGTCATTGCGACCGGAGCGGGCGTGATTCTGGGTCTCAACCGAGATCTCCATGACAAACCGGCCGGTGTCAGGACAATGGGCGTGATTTCGCTGGCTGCGGCCAGTACCGTGCTGTGCGTCCTGCTGGCCGACTCGGGTGAAGGGGCGCTGTCGCGGGTCATCCAGGGGCTGTTGACCGGCATAGGCTTCGTCGGAGCGGGCGTGATTCTCCACACGCCGGGCGATCGCCGGGTTCATGGGCTGACGACCGCGGCCTCCACCTGGTTTGCGGTGGCTTGCGGCATCCTCAGCGCCGTCGCGCTCTGGTGGGTCCTGCTGGTGGCAGGTCTCCTCTGTCTGGCCATCCTGATATTCGGCCATGACTTCGAGGTGCGCGTGCATCGGCGCTTCGGCCGTCCCGCCGAGGGTGCTGGTCCTGCCCCGGAGGCGCCACTTCGTTCGGCACCGGACGATACCGATTGATCAGAGCAGGTGAAGGCCGTTGTCCATCAGGATGATCGAACCGGTCATCGAGGGTGCGCAAGCCCCGAGAACCCACGCCATCGCGGCAATTTCAGCCGGGGTGGCGAATCGCTTCAGCGCCGAGCCCTCGACATTCATCGCGAGCACTGCCGCGTAGGCATCGGGCCCGAGGACATGTGCCGGAAGACCTTCATCGACCATCCCGGGGGCGATGGCATTCACCCGCACCGCAGGTGCCAGCGATCGGGCCATCGACAGCGTCAGCGTGTTTACCGCCCCTTTCGAGGCGGCATACGCAATCGATGAGCCCTTGCCCACCAACGCGGCCAGTGACGAAAGATTGACCACCGCTCCCGCAGGGCTCGCGCGCAGAGCCGCCGTGCAGGCTCGCGTCAACTGGAACATGCCGACGAGGTTCACATCGTAGACGCGGCGAAACTCCTCGGCGTTCATTGCATCGAAGTCGGCGTGCGGCACGAAGCGGGTCGTGCCGGCCGAATTCACCAGCACATCGATGCCGCCAAAACGCGACACCATCTGCTGTGCGGCCCGGATGCACGCCTGATCTTCGCGAACATCACAGTCGATGAGGTCTGCATCACCGCCGGCGTCTCGGCAGCGCTGCACGACAGCGAGGGCATCCGCTCGGGTCGCCTCACCGAGGTTCATCACCCCCACCTGCCAGCCGTAGCCTGCGTATTCAATGGCTGTCGCGGCGCCGATGCCGGTGGCAGCACCACTGACGAGGCACCTGCCCTTGTCGATGATGGGCTTCATCCTTCTCTCTCCCGCATGACAACGAACGGAACCCGCGGTGCCGATGGCACCGACTTCCTGTGCGCCTGGCCGGACTCGAACCGGCACGACTCGCGTCGAGGGATTTTCGTACCACTTCGGCTTTCGCCGCCGATCGAACTGCCCGAAAGGCCGCTCGATCGTTCGTGGTCTGGACTTTGCCTTGACCCGCGCCGCTGTTCTTCACAGAGCTGGCACTGAGGGTCCCCGCCGTCAAGTCTCTGCACGTTCCCCCATGAGGCTCGGGGCTTCGCTCAGCGTTGCCTCGCCGCAGGGCAGGGGGTTCGCTGAATTTGACGGGATTCACCACGGAACTTTCGTGCCCGGGTGCTCAATTTTCAAGTCCCTTGCGTCTACCTGTTTCGCCACAGGCGCATCGGCAGATTGTGGCATGAAAGACCTGACCGGCCGCGGCTGGCCCGGCGCAGAGATTTATCAAGAATACTGCTCTGCATGCATTGACCTGAGGAGGTACTCCGCGTATAGTCGGAACTTCGGACGCGGGGTGGAGCAGTCTGGCAGCTCGTCGGGCTCATAACCCGAAGGTCACAGGTTCAAATCCTGTCCCCGCAACCACGAAATTCCGGGCTTGCCGCAAGGCAGGCCCTTTTCGTTTGTGCATCGAAATCTCCCGACGGGAACGATTTCGTCCGACATGCCGATCGGACCGATTGGCCGGCCCGCATCGCGGCAGTTCGCCCTGTTGACCCTCAGCAAGCACGGCACGCAGCACGCGCTGTCGATCTGCCGCAACCGCTATCATCTGCGGCGTCGCTCACCATCCACAGGCCAGCATGCTCTACATCATCTATCAGGAAGACGCGCCCGGCAGTGCTGCCATTCGCGCACGGGTGAAGGAAGCGCATTTCGCGTATCTGGAAGCGCACCGCGATATCCTGGTTCTCGGGGGCGCGCTACTGGCCGATGACGATCCGGCGCGCATCGGCAGCGTCCTGATCATCAACGTGCCCGATCGCGCAGCGGCGGAGGCTTTCTCAGCCAACGAACCGCTGCGCTGTGCCGGCACCTTCCGGTCGGTGAAGATCACACGCATGCGCCGCGGTCAGTGGAACCCCGCAGCGGCGCCTGCCACGGCGGAAGGCAACTGAGAGGGCAGCGGACTGACAGGACAGCCTGCCAGAGGGCATCGCCGATGCCTCCGTTCGATGACGCGCGATTCAGGCAGGGTACCCACTCGCAGTTGCATGAGTGGCTTGGGGCGCACGTGCTGCCGGGTGGAGGCGTGCACTTCGCGGTTTGGGCTCCCTCGGCCCATGCGGTCAGAGTCTGTGGTGAATTCGACGACTGGGATGCGCAAGGTCAACCACTTTCACCCTGCGCCGACGGGTCGGGGGTCTGGGCAGGTCGGGTAGAGGGTGCCCGGCGGGGCCAGTGCTACCGTTACCGCATTGTCGGACATGGCCATGAAGGACTGCTGCGGGGTGATCCGTTTGCCTTGGCCTGGGAGGCGTTGCCCGCGACAGCACCCCGCATCTGGACGCTCGAGCATGACTGGCACGACGCCGACTGGATGGCCTCGCGATACCGTCAGCAGGCCATCGATGCGGCCTGCTCGATCTACGAAGTCCACCTGGGCTCCTGGCAGCGCACGGCGACGGGCGGCTTGCTTTCGTATCGCGAGCTGGGTGAGCGTCTGGCACAGCACGTCACGCGACTCGGTTTTACCCATGTGGAACTGCTGCCGGTCACCGAGCATCCGTTCTACGGGTCGTGGGGTTATCAATGCACCGGTTACTTCGCCCCGACCGCCCGCCACGGTACCCCGCAGGATTTCATGACGCTGGTCGACACCCTGCACCAGCATCGGATCGGGGTCATCCTGGACTGGGTTCCCGGTCACTTTCCTGACGATGAGCACGGACTCGCGCGCTTTGACGGGACGCACCTGTATGACCATGCCGATGCACGCCAGGGACTGCACCCGGACTGGGGGACACGGATATTCAACTATGCCAGGCCCGAAGTCCGGTCGTTCCTGCTGAGCAGTGCACGATTCTGGCTCGAGCGCTATCACATTGATGGCTTGCGGGTCGACGCCGTGGCTTCGATGCTCTACCTGGACTATTCACGGCCTCCGGGGGGCTGGGTGCCGAACGAGCAGGGCAGTCGCGAGAATCTGGCAGCCATCGCGTTCCTGCGTGAACTGAACCGATCGATCGGTGAGGCGTTTCCCGCTGTCCGGACTCTGGCCGAGGAATCGACCGCATGGCCCGCCGTGTCGCGTCCTGTTGATTCGGGTGGACTGGGCTTTGGCTACAAGTGGAACATGGGCTGGATGAACGACACGCTGCGTCACTTCGAGCGCGATCCGGTGCATCGGTCCTACCACCAGGACGAAATTACGTTCGGACTGTCGTACGCCTGGACCGAACGATTCGTGCTCCCCCTGTCCCACGACGAGGTGGTGCATGGCAAGGGGTCGCTTCTGGCGCGCATGCCGGGTGATCGCTGGCAGCAGTTTGCGACGCTGCGACTCCTCTATGGGCTCATGTGGGCTCACCCGGGACACAAACTGCTCTTCATGGGGGGGGAATTCGCGCAGCAGCGTGAGTGGAGCCACGATCGTGCGCTCGACTGGGATCTGCTCGGCGATGCCGCCCATGCCGGCATGATGCAGTGGGTCACCGATCTCAATCGGCTCTACCGCAGCGAGCCTGCCCTGCATGCCGACGGATTCACTCCCGAGGGGTTTCGTTGGGTGCTCTGCGACGATCCCGGTCACGGTGTGATCGCGTTCATGCGCCTCGGTGCCGGCCGGCAGATGCTCGTCGCATGCAATCTCTGCCCGGTGACCCGACTCGCCTTTCGCCTCGGTGTGCCCATCGCCGGGCGCTGGCAGGAGCAACTGAACAGCGACGCCGTCTGCTACGGGGGAAGCGGTACGGGCAACCTTGGCGGCGTGGAGTCTTCGACCTGGTCAGCACACGGCCAGTCGCAGAGCATCAGCCTCACCATTCCACCGCTGGCAACGCTCTACCTGAGCGCGCCGGTGTGCACGAGCGATGACGCCCCGGCAGAAGGCGGGGTTCTATAATCGGGCACAGGAACTGGCATGGGTATGGGCATGAGCGCTGGCACGGACATGAGCAAGCAGCGGGACCGACTGTGACTGAACTGTACTGTCTGTCGGCGGGCGAACTGGCCAGGCGCTACCAAGGCGGGACGCTTGATCCGGTCACGCTGCTCGAAGCCGTGCTCGATCGGTTGAACGCCATCAATCCATCGATCAATGCATTGATCGAGCAGGATGCGGCGGCGGCTCGATCAGCGGCGATTGCCAGTGCCGAACGCTGGCGTGCAGGTTGCCCACTCTCGTTGCTGGATGGCGTGCCTCTCACCGTGAAGGACAATATTCCGGTGGTCGGGTTGCGCTGCACATGGGGCAGCGCGCGCTATCGCGACTACCGCCCCGCCCGTGACGAGACATCGATAGCGCACCTGCGCGCGGCTGGCATGGTCCTCATCGGCAAGACCAACTGCCCCGAGTTCACGCTTCAGGGCTATACGGCCAATCGGCTCCACGGTGTCACGCGCAATCCGTGGAACCTGACACTCACGCCCGGGGGGTCCAGTGGGGGTGCGGTGGCCGCCGTGGCCAGTGGCATCGGACCGGTTGCGATCGGCACCGATGGTGGTGGCTCCCTGCGTCGCCCTGCGGCTCACACCGGGCTCTTCGCCCTGAAGCCATCGGCAGGACTGATCCACAGGCGCCATGGCTTGCCCGCCGTTCTCGGCGACTTCGAGGTGGTCGGGCCGATCAGCCGTACGGTGGACGATGCCGAGCGCGTTCTCGATGTCATGGTGCAGCGCGCTGGGGGCATGTTCGGTCGCGCGGGCGAGGTTGCTGCGGCCCCCGGACGGCTGCAGATCGGCGTGCTGCGGCGCATCGGTGATACGCCCGTCGCGCCCCTGATCGCCGAAAGTCTCGAGCAGGCGGTCTCCGACCTGTCGAGGCTGGGGCACGAGATCATCGAACTGCCTGCAGGCCATCCGATCGAAGTCATGATGCATGAGATCAACGAGCGGATCTGGCCCGTCATCGGACAAACGGCCCTTGCGTGGCTCGCCGAGCATGGGGGCGCAGGGCTGGCCGGCGCGGCTGCTCCGATGGACGACTCTCTCGCGGCGAGCCTGCCGGCAGCGAGGGCGATTTCGGCCGTGAGCTATCTTGATGCGCTCGAGTCGGTGCGACGCATGCGCGAATGCCTGTCTGCCGGGCTGCCCGGCTGCACCGTTCTCCTCACCCCGGCGACGGCGGCGATGCCTTGGGCGGCTGAGTTGCCTTTTCCGCCAACGATCGATGGGAAGCCGGTGGGGCCTCGCGGACACGCCGTGTTCACGGCGCTTGCGAACGCCGCCGGCCTGCCGGCCATGAGCGTTCCCAGCTGGCACCCGGCGGGTACGCTGCCGATCGGCATGCAGTTTGTTGGCGGGCCGCGCTCCGAATCCCTGCTGCTCGCGCTCGCGCGCTCACTCGAACGCGCGCGCCCGTGGTGCGGCGATTGGCCAACGCTGTCCCGGCCCGCATGCGGACTGCCCCGGTCCTGATCGAGCCGTCCATCACGGCTGAGTGCTTGTCGAGACCTGTCGAGCGTCAGCCGCTGAATCCCATCTTTTCAACCCGTCAGTGCCTTCCCCTGCAAGGAGGATTCTCATGCGTGCCGAGGTTCGACGTTTCACCATGGCTCACCCGGGCGATGTCAGCGCACTGGCCGCTGCCATCGACCGTGGCGAGGTAACCGCCGCCTCGATCGTCGCCATCATCGGGAAGACCGAGGGCAACGGCGGGGTGAATGACTTCACGCGTGGCTACTTCACCCAATCGCTGATGCTCATGCTCTCGGGCTATCTGGGCGAACCGGCCGAGTCGCTCAAGGCCCGACTGCCCTGCGTGCTCTCTGGTGGCACCGAGGGTGTGCTCAGCCCCCATTACGTGGTGTTCATGCGAGTACCCGATGCAAGCGACGCACGGCCCCCAGCTGGCGGGTTCTCTCTGGCGGTGGGAACCGCGTTCAGCGACCCGTTGCCCGCCGAGGCTGTGGGGCGTGCGGCCCAGGTTCGCAGCGTGGCCCAAGCCGTGCAGGCCGCCATGCGCGATGCCGGCCTGGTGTCAGCTTCCGAGGTGCAGTTCGTGCAGGTCAAGTGTCCGTGCGTGACCTCGGAACGCGCGGCTGACGCGCTTGCACGCGGCGCATCCCCCCGAACCAGCAATCCGGGCCGGTCAATGGCCTATGCCCGGGCCGCTGGCGCCTTCGGCGTGGCGCTTGCCCTCGGCGAGCGAACCGAGTCCGATCTGGATGAAAGCGCCATGCTCGAGGACTTCTCCGTCCAGTCCTCCCGAGCCAGCATCTCTTCGGGGGTCGAAGTGGTCAGCAACGAAGTCATCGTGCTCGGGAACAGCAGTGCCTGGAGCGGCCCGCTGCTGGTGTCCTGCCACGTCATGCAAGATGCCCTGGACATTGCGGGCGTGACCCTTGCACTGGAGGGTGCAGGCATCCACCCGTCCCCTCAGGTCAGTGGTGTCGATCGCGCGCGCATCCGCGGCGTTTTCGTGAAGTGTGAGCCCGATCGTCGCGGGCGCATTGCCGGCAACCGCCACACCATGCTCGATGACACGGACATCGATGCCCAACGGCACATCCGGGGTGCGCTCGGAGGCCTGGTATCGGGTGTCATTGGTGACAATCGGATCTTCGTGTCGGGCGGTGCCGAACATCAGGGGCCGGATGGTGGCGGCCTGCTTGCCGTGGTGGCCGAACGCTGAGCCCCGGGCAGGCGCTCGAGCAGGCAGGCAATGAGGCGCCGATCGTCTGCGTCAAAGAGCGTCGCCGCGTCGCCCGACTCGCGGGTGGGTTGCGCGGACAGCAGAGTGCTCGCCTCGGATCTGAAGTGGCGTCGCCAGGCCGTCCAGGCGGCGCGCGGGTCACTCGTGTCATAGCCAATGGCTTGCAGAGCAAGTACCGGATCGGCGACGAGAGCGCTCGACCGTTGCGCCTCGGGGCTGCACCACAAGCCGAAGCCCCTCTGGGCCAGTTGTGCCCAGGGGAACAGCCGGTTCGGGTCGACCTTGCGCCGTGGCGCGACATCGCCATGCCCCAGAATGTTCTGTGTCGGCAGTCGATAGCGCGAGACCAGATCCTGAAGAAGAGCGAGCAAGGTGTCGATCTGTGGCGGCGGAAACGGCTCATCCCCGGCGTTGACAAGCTCGATGCCGATCGATGCCGAGTTGAGATCGCTGTCACCGCCCCACCGGGCGTCGCCGGCATGCCATGCCCGGTGGCGTTCGTCGACCAGTTGGTGAAGCGCGCCAGTGCGGTCGATGAGGTAATGCGCACTGACCCCGGCACTCGCACTGGTCAGGGTTTTCAACGCGCTCGCGAAGGTCGTGCTGCCGGTGTGATGCAGGATGATGAATTCCGGCCGACGGTCGCCATAGTTGGGAGACGGGCTCCAGGTGACGGGCAGTTGCGGCCCCATGATGCGCGTTGGCGCGCAGGCAGCGCAGAGCGCAGCAAACGCGATCCCGAGCAGCCAGCTTGACCTTGAGGAGCCGACACGCGCCGGAAGCGCCTGGCGTACCGACTGGGGCAGCACGCACCTGCGCTCAGCGCCAGTCATCGATCACCCATTGGCTTTCGCCGTCTTCCAGTTCACCCCAGGGCCTGTGCATCCGCACCCCCTGGAACTCGCTTCGAAACCCCATGTCGATCAGGTGTCGATAGGCGGCATGGCGGCTGGTCACCATGCCGAGCACGACTCGCTCGGCACCATGGTCGCGGGCGACTGCGGCACAGGCATGAACCAGATCGGTCAGGCGTTCAGCGCTGCGTTCGTCTGCCGCAACCTGCCCGTACTTGACGAAGAGGTTGCGTGACCCACCCTCGCTCGCCGCGCCGACGTGGCAGATGGCCAGCCCGGTCAGAAGGCCCGCCTCATGCAGGGCAAGCACCTCGCCGTGCCCGTGGTCGATCACGCCACGCATCTCGCGCCTCAGATCGAGACCCGGGCAGATGCCTCCGGTGAAGCGAGATGCTTCGGCGAGCAGCCGAGTCGGGTCGGGTGCAGCGGCACCCGAGGTGGTGCCACGGTACCTGCTCCAGGGCAAGGTGGCCCGGGGCAAGGGGGCGGCGGCTCGCGCCAGCACGACAGTGAGACCGCGCGGCCAGAATCCGAAGCTCTGATAAAGGCGCAGGTGCCGAGGACTGAGCGGGTTGGTGAAAAGCCCCGCTGCGGTACAGCCCCACCGATCGATGGCGTCAACGAGCTCGCGCAGCAGCGCCCGGGCGATTCCCCGATTCCAGAACGCAGGGTCGACACAGACCGGCCCGATGAGTCCTACGCGGCCCCACTGGCTGGCTACCCCGAAACCGGCGATGACTCCCTCCACCCGCGCCACGAAACTGGCCTCGGGATACATCTGGAAGCGGTTGAGCACCAACCCCGAGTCGCCGCGAAACTGCATGGGGTCGGGAAGTCTGAGCTCGGTGCCGAAGGACAGTCGCAGGATACGATCGGCCGCCGCGAGGTCTTCGACGTGCATCGGCACGATGACCGGTGCTGCTGATCCAGCCGAGGGCGCCATCGCGGGCGTGGCGGACCGTTCGTGGCTGGAGGTTTCAGACATCGGGCAACCGCTCCTCGCGCCAGCACTCGAGCCGCTCCTGAGCCCCCCGATCAGAGAAGCTGAAGAGCAGACTATCGCTTTCACACCGGATACGACTCGCAGTCCAGCTCGGGAGTGTGAAGATGTCATGCCGGCCCCATTCGAGGGTTCTTGCCGGTGTCTCGGTCTGTCCCGCCCCGCGCAGGCACACGTGTACGGTGCTGTCGGTCGAGCGCACCGACTGTCCGCGAAAACCGGCCGGCAGAAGGCTGACGAAGACAGCCATCGTTGGTAGCGGATCACGGCCGGTGCGAGGGTCGACAAGTCGCGTTCGCCAGCCCCAGACCGGATCGGGCTCGGTGGTGGTGCGCAGGTCTTCCAGGGCGGCAAGTGTCTCTTTCCACGGATAGCGCCACTTCATGCCAGACCGGTCGGGATCATCAGGACGGGGACCGGCGGAGGAGGGCAACTCGAAGAAGGTCGCATCGAAGAGGCGCACGATGGCGTTATCGAGGCCGTCGAGCCAGATCACATCCTCGGTGCCCGGATTGGCGTGCCCATGCCAGGTAAGCGCAGGCGTGATGACAAAGTCACCTTCATGCATCGTGACAGGCTCGCCATCGAGGAAGGTCTGCGCACCGTTGCCGCTGAGGATCAGGCGAAAGGCACTCTGGGTATGGCGGTGCGCAGGGGCCGTCTCTCCAGGCCGCAGCAACTGCACGCATGCGTAAAGCGTCTGCGTGGTACCCGAGAAGGGTGGCAGGGCCGGGTTGTTGCACACGAAGACTCGGCGATCGGCATGTTCAACCGGCATGTGCTCTCCAGCCCGATGCAACAGGGACTGGTAATCGCGTGCCGGCCAGCACGCAATGCGATTGAGTGGGCTTGGTTCCCGCGGCACATAGCGCGATGTTTCGACCCAGAGCGGTTGCAGGTGTGCTGCGGCAGCCGCGCGATACAGTTCGCTCAGACCAGATTCAGCAGTCATCGGGCAGGGTCTCCGCAGGGATTCAGACTGAATCGTAACCGCGGCCGTGCAAGGCTGGCGCATATAATCGGACGCTTCCATCTGCCCTGATCCCGACGGAGTCACCATGCTGCCTGCGAAGAAGTCCACCATCATCGCTCTGGAAGAGCACTACTGTGACCCGATCGTGACTGCCCATTTCAAGGGCCCGAGCGGTCATCAGCCCTCGCTGCGGGCCCGCCTGGAAGATGTCGGCGAAGGTCGGATCAAGGCGATGGACGAAGCCGGGATCGACCTCCAGATCCTGTCGCACGCAGCGCCCGCCACGCAACGACTCGACCCGGTGACGGCCGTGACGGTGGCCCGCGCCGCCAACGACCGGCTCAACGAGACAGTGCGTCTGCACCCGGACCGCTTTGCGGGCTTTGGCGTCCTGCCGACAGCCGACCCGACCGGGGCTGCCGATGAACTCGAGCGCGTCGTCAGTCAATTCGGCTTCAAGGGCGCCATGGTGCATGGCCTGACCAACGGTGCATTCCTCGACGAGAAACGGTTCTGGCCGATCTTCGAACGCGCCCAGGCCCTGGATGTCCCGATCTACATGCATCCGGCCATTCCGCACCCGGCGGTGATCGAGGCCTACTACCGCGACTATGTCGAGGATTTCCCCTCGATTCTGAGCGCAGGTTGGGGATTCACGGTCGAGACGGCCACGCAAGCCATCCGGATGGTGCTGAGCGGGGTGTTCGAGGCCTATCCACGTCTGAAGATCATCATCGGACACATGGGCGAGGGTCTGCCCTTCTCGCTGTGGCGCATCGACCAGGCGATGTCGCGCAGTGGCAACCGGGCGCTCGACTTCCGGGCCACTTTCTCGGAACACTTCTGGATCACGACCAGCGGCAACTTCTCCAACCCGGCGCTGCTCTGCTCTGTGCAGGAACTCGGGGTTGACCGCATCATGTTCTCGGTCGACTGGCCCTATGTCGAAAATACCCAGGGCACCGAGTGGCTGCGGCAATTGCCGCTCTGTGCCGAGGACCGAGAGAAGATCATGAACGGGAACGCGCGGCGGCTGCTGAGGATCTGATCGGCCTGCGGCAGGCATCCCGGACGCATGCCGCAGGCCGGTCATGCGGGTCGTGTCGCCGAGGCCCGCGATCGCCGACCTCGCCCGTTCAACGAGTGAGGGACAGACCCGATGCAGTGCACGCATGCACCGCATCGGACCGATTGCGGGCCTTGACTGAGGGTCAGCCCCGATAGCCGTGTTCGCGAAACCAGCGCTCCGCGCCAGGATGGAGCGGGACGTCCATCGGGGTAGCCTCGGTCTCGGTCCCGATCTGGCGGATTCCCTCGAATGGCGCCCAGGGGTTGTCGTCCTCCCACTGGATCTGCTTTTCGCGCGCATGAATTGCAGCGCAGATCTTGTAGACATCCTCATCCGGCAGGGACGCTCGTGTGTAGAGCGGCCAACCGCTGAAGTCGATGCAGGGATAGTCGTCGCGCAGGTGCGGATACCGACCGGCCGGAATGATGACCTTGCGCCAACCCAACGATTCGAGGGCGGTAAAGATCGCCGGTTCAGGTGCAACAGGCTGGAATCCGGCTTCAAGTGCCGCCTCGAACCAGCGTACCAGGCCTTCATCGAAGATCGCATCGATGGTGCCGGCACGCATCGCGGTCATGCGCCGTTCGTCACCCGGCCCGGTGTTGAGCTGCAGGCTGCCACCCCACGACTCGAGGTCGGCGAGGCTGAATCCGTACTGGCGAAACACCTGGTCGATGAGTATCCGGCTCGAATGATTGCGGTCTTCCCGCGTCGACAGGCGCAAGGGCAGGCGGCGGTCACGAATGTCGGCCAGCGAGCGGATGCCAGCCGCAGGGTTCACCATGAAGGCGAATCGGTCCCAGGACGGGTAATTGGCAACCATGCGTAGCGGAAGTGGCGCATCGAACAATCCGACACCACGCACGGCCTGCGTCAGAAGCGCCGACGGGTTCACGATGGCAAGATCGAGCGAGCCAGCGGCGACCGCATGTGCCAGATGAGGCGCCCCGGTTGCCATGCGCAGCCAGGGCGTGAACGCGTCCCCCGATCCACGACCCACCGCGATGCACATGTCGCGATTGCCGTCATACGGTGTTGCCGGGTCACCGGCCACATGCAGGCCGATTTCCCAAAGCAGCTTGCAGCGCAGGAAGTTGGCACCTTTCGGGAGGGGTTCCATGAGCAGATCTCGGCCTTTCAGGGGTAGGCTGGCATGATAACTGCTTGGCGCCAACCGCTGATCGGGCTGCGACCAGAGCGCCCACGCAACGACGGAGAACACCATGAACGAAGTCCGTGACCGCTTCCAGGGTGTGGCCGCTGCCACGCTGTGCGCAGCGGCCGGCATGGCCGATGCCATCGGCTATGTGAACAGCGACGTGTTCGCGGCCAACATGACCGGCAATACCGTTCTGGTCGGGCTCTCGCTCGCCGAAGGGCAGTGGCTGCTGGCGTTCGAACGCGCGTCGACCGTTCTGGCCTTCATGGCCGGGGCCATCATCGGACGCGGCCTGCTGCTGGGCCAGCGCGGCCGGGTTCTCCTGCCCTTCCTGCTGGAAGTCGTACTGATCCTGGGAAGCGCGGTCTCCGATGCACGAGGCGTGGTGTCCGTTGCACTGATTGCGCTCGCGATGGGGGTGCAATCGACAGCGATGGCCCGTTTTCGCGGTGTCGCGGTGAGTACCGTCGTCGTGACCAGCAGCATCGCGCGCCTCTGCGAGGCCTTCGTAGACCGTTATTCGGGCGCTCGCCGCAAGCATGTGGTGCCCACAACCGGTGCGGCACTGTTTGCCAGTTGCTGGCTCGCCTATGGTGCAGGTGCGGTACTGGCCGGGTCCCTGTTGAAGCTCTCGGCCCTGTCGCTCGTGATCCCGGCGATGATGGTACTGGTCATCACGCTGCTTCTGGCGTGGGAGGAGAGACGCCGTCGTCATGCCGCACGCTGACCGGATCAGACGGCCCGCGCGGACTGGCTCGATTCGTTATAGTTCAGAAGCATGCGCGGTATCGGCATGTTCCCTTGGTGGTCAACGTCAGCCTCATCGGCAGGAGCTTCGAGCATGGTTGCTGGTTTTCGCAGCGTGGTATTCATGGCAGCAGGACTGCTCCTGGCTCCCTCGGGGCATGCACAGGACTTTCCCTCGAAGGGTTTGCGTATCCAGGTGGGGGCCGCCGCCGGTGGACCGGTGGACGTGGCCGCTCGTGTCCTCGGCGAAAAGCTGTCCGAAATGTGGAAACAACCGGTAACGGTCGAGAACCGGGTGGGCGCCAGCGAGATGATCGCCGCCGAGTACGTGGCCAAGGCACCGCCAGACGGCCTCACCCTGCTGATGTCCTCATTCAATACGGTCACCATCAATCCGGTGGTGTTCCCGAAGATCCAGTACGACCCGATCAACGGTCTTGCGCCGATCGTTCTCGCCACCAGCAACCCCATGGTGTTCGTGGCGAGCCCGAAGGCGCCCTTCACGACGCTCAGGCAACTGGTCGATGTCGCACACGCACGTCCGGAGCAGATCTCGTGGTCTTCCCCTGGCCTTGCGACCACCAATCACATCTCCGGCGAATGGTTTGCGGCTGACGCCGGCGTGCGTCTTTTCCATGTCCCGTACAAAGGCGGCCCGGCCGCGATGAATGCGGTCATCGCCAACGAAGTACCGCTCGGCCTTGTGTCTCTGGTGCAGGCGTTGCCGTTTGCCAAGAGCCCGCAGGTGCGCATCCTCGCCGTGACAACCGCCCGGCGGACTCCGTTGGCACCCGACTGGCCTACCGTCTCGGAACTGGCCGTGCCGGGATTCGACGCCGCGGTGCAGACGGCGCTCTTCGCGCCCGGCGCCACGCCGCGGGCCATCATCAACAAGATCAACGCTGATGCGATGCACGTGCTCAGGATGCCTGAAATGCGCGAGCGGATGGCATCGATGGGCGTGGAACCGGGTGGTTCGACGCCCGAGGAACTGGTGACCCTGATCCGCAATTCGCGCGCCAGGATCCAGCAGGTGGTCGATCGGGCGGGTATCAAGGTGCAGCAGTAGTGCGCCCGTATCATCACCCAGTCAGGCGTCCTGCGCTGGGGTCAATCCTGACCGGACTTGCCGCTGCCCTGCTGGTCACGACGACCGACCGGGTGATGGCGCAGACCTGGCCCCTGAAGCCTGTGACGATGGTGGTTCCTTACGCGCCGGGTGGAACCACGGATATCCAGGGCCGCTTGCTCGCGTCGGGTCTGACGCAACTGCTGGGTCAGACCTTCATCGTACGCAACATGCCCGGCGCGACCGGTGCCATCGCCACCGAATTCGTGGCACGCGCTGCACCTGACGGCTATACGGTGCTCTTCGCTTCCTCGGCACAGACCACGGCAGCGCCGTTGACCGAAAAGGTGAATTATCGGGTCGAGGACTTTGCTCCCGTCAGTGCATCAGGGCGCGGCAGCATGGTGCTTGCGATCAACGCCGACGTGCCTGCCCGTAACCTGCGTGAGTTCATCGACTACCTCAAGGCACATCCTGGCAAGGTGAGTTACGGCTCTGCCGGGGCCGGATCCGTCGGGCATCTGGTGTCGGCGCTGTTTGCCGCCCGCGCGGGTGCTGACATCGTCCACGTGCCTTACAAAGGGGGGGCACCGGCACTGAACGATCTGCTTGGTGGGCAGATTCCGATGCTGTTCGGAAACTCGGGCGAGATTCTCGCAAATGCTCAGTCCGACCGCATCCGGATCATCGGGGTATCCACGGCACAGCGGATGCGTCAACTGCCCAATACCCCGACTGTCGGGGAACAGTTGCCCGGGTTCGTTCTGACGGCATGGCAGGGCACACTGGCGCCGGTGCGTACGCCACGAGCGATCGTTGAAGCCCTCTCCTCGGCCATCCAGCGCCTGTCCAGAGATGCAACAGTGATCGAACGCCTCGAGCAGGTCGGCGTGGAGTCAATCACCACCACACCTGATCAGATGGATGCGATGATCAAGGCTGAGCATGTCGTGTATGGGGAGGCCGTGAAGGCCGCCGGTCTCGGGCGTTGAACCGACTCGAGCGGGCAGAGCGTTCGGGGCTTGCGTGAAGGGCAGGGGACACAGAGCCCCGAAAACCACAAGAAAGACTGAGGAGACAACTCGATGTTCAAGCGCAGCACACTGGCGGCTGTAGCCGCCTGCATGGCGGTGCCTGTCTGGAGCCTTGCGCAGCCCGCTCTGGCCCAGACACCCTTTCCGACCAAGCCGATCACCTGGGTCGTGGGGTTTGCGCCGGGTGGTGGCGTTGATGGTGTCACGCGACTGGTCGCCGCCAAACTGTCGCAGAACCTCGGGCAGCAAGTCGTCGTCGAGAATCGGCCCGGCGCCAGTTCGATCATCGCGGCACAGTATGTCGCCCAGGCGCCAGCCGACGGTCATACCCTGCTCAGCATCGAGCAGGGCATCATGCTCTTCAATGCCGCGATGTATTCCAGGCTTCCCTACGATGCGGCTCGCGACTTCACCCCCATCACCAACATGATCAAGGCCCCACTGCTGCTCGCAGTGGGTGCGAATGTACCCGCAGCGGATCTGGGTGCACTCATCGATCTGGCAAAGCGGCGCCCTGATGCCCTGAGCTATGGCTCACCCGGCCGCGGCCTGGCTCATCACATCGCGATGGAGGTCTTCAAGGACCGGACGGGCATTCAGGTCGCCGAGATCCAGTACAAGGGCATCGCCCCGGTGATCCAGGACGTGACGGGCGGTCAGGTGCCCGTTGCCGTCATCGATACGGTGGTCATTCTGCCGCACCTGAAGAGTGGCAAGATCCGGGCCCTCGCCTCGTTCTCGAAGGCACGCCTGTCGGTGACGCCACAGATTCCATCTCTGGCCGAATTGGGCTTCGCCGACATGGATATCGCACCCATCGTCGGGGTCGGCGCACCGAAGGCAACGCCCCGCGAGATCATCAATCGCCTGAATGCCGAAATCGTGCGGGCGGTGCGCGATCCGGAAGTCAGCGCAAAGCTCAACGGGCTCGGCCTGGAAATCGTGGCTGACTCGCCCGAGCAGTTCGCGGCATTCCTCGAGGCCGAGTCGCGGCGCCTCCTGCCGGTCGTGAAGCGTCTTGACATCAAGCTCGACTGAGGGCCCTGCTGCGACGCTCGTGCGTCGCAGTCAGCGCCCCGCTTGCGGGGCCTGAATCGCCGACGCTTCCGGTGGTACGACAGGCTTCTCCCGATCGGGCAGGGGCGCGACATCGGCGTTCGCGTTGCGCTCCAGCAGCACCATCTTGTGATCGCCCACCAGGCGATGCCAATGGGCATGCAGGATGGGGCGTTCCTTCACGACTTCATAATCCCGCCAGGTCAGCAGGATGTACCGCACATCCGAGGCCACGGCATACTCTTCCATGGCTGCGTCATGGGTCAGCACGTACTGATGCAGATGGAAGTAGTCATCGCCATAGGAATCGACGCGCGAGTCGATCGACGGTCGCAATCGAGGCCAGGCCCGATAGATCAGCTCCGCACCCAGTTCGTACGAGTTGAGCACATTGCCGCTGACCTCGGGTCGATTCACGGCTTCGGCCATCAGCACGGACATGTTGTCCGATCGACATTCGTAAGGTCGGCAGCCCTGGGCATTCCCGTAGAGCATCGTGACTGCGATGCCGACGGCGCACGCAAGCGTGACACTCGCCAGAAGCCACGGCTCGAAGGCGCCGCGCCGGGGCCAGCGAGCGATCAGACCGGCAATGACATAGAGCGCGATGAATCCGAAGAACACGATGAATCGATTGCGATCGAAGGCGAGTGCGGTGAAGGCAAGCAGGAGCACCGCGTCGGTCCATCGCAGGTGACGCCGCAGCGCTGCCACAACCAGTCCGACCAGGCAGGCCACCCCAAGAAAGATGCGCACCCCAAGTGTGCCCAGCATCAGGGGCGAGAGTGTCGGCAGCCACTCGTAGATACCGCTCATCACGGCTTTTGACGCGTGCAACGTGAAGGGGAATGCCAGCAGCCGGTAGCCTTCCGGGTTGACCATCGCCCCCAGCAGCATGGCGGCCGCCGCACCCGCCCAGGGCAGCGTCGCCCCGAGAGCAGATCGCCAGTCAGGATGAGCGAAGCGCAACCCGCCCGATTTCAACTGGGGCTGCAGGTTCTCGAGCGCAGCCCCCGCGGCAAAGAGGGCGGCCATCACTGGCGCGAGGATGAAGGAGCCGTGCATGTTGGCCCACAGCACGCTGATCGGCACACACCAGAGCAGGGTAGGCCAGCGACGTGCCGTCCGGTAAGCGTCCAGGACGATCAGGAGTCCGATCATCAGGGCGACGGCGTACAACTCGGGGCGCAGAAGGTTGCGGAAGTTGGCCGTGGTCATGGCCATGACCGCAAGACCTGTCGCAGCACCGAGGCTGCCTGAGACACGCATTGCCAGGATGAAACACAGCACGAACTGGGCGATGGCGATGCCCCCCTGGAGCCAGATCAGCGCATCGTGGTTCGTCGCGCGCTCGAACAGGTAGACCAGGATCGAAGCGAGCCACTCGTGGGCCTGAAACGCGTTGTCTGCGATGGGACCAAACGGGAAGAGCAGCGTCTGGGGGATGGCGCCCTCTTTCACGATGAGTTCGCCGATCTTGATCTGCAGCCAGACGTCGTTGTTGGAAACGGGGTTGAAGACCAGGAGGCAGATCAGCACCGCGGACGATACACCGGCCAGAATGCGCAGCACGGACCCGCGGTCGGAACGTTCGGTCGTTCGGTCGACGGTCGATGGCGTCATGAGCGGTTCCAGGTCAAGGCAGCGGTTGCGACGAAATTCCAGGCTGTTCCGACCACGATGCCGGCAGCCGCCGCGATGATCCAGCCCTGATCCATGAAAAGTCTCGAGGCCACCCCGACATTGGCGAGCATCCCGAGACCACACACGGCACAAAAGGACGCCAGACCGCTCCACCAGCGCCACCCGCGCCTGCGGCGATCGCGGTAGGTCAGCAGATTGTTGAGGCTGTAATTCGTCGTCATGGCGATCAGCGTGGCGAGCGTTTGAGCGATGACGAACGGCATCTGGAACGCCACAAGGGCCGTGCCGAGCGCTGCAAAGTGCACGATGAGCCCAGAACCGCCCACCAGCATGAACATCAGCAGCCGGGGAGAAACCCAGTGCCCCACGCGCTTGTCGATCAGCATGACCGCGAATTCCCAGGCGACCCTCGCATCGAGCTTGCTCTCGCCATGCACGCGCTCGCGAAATCGGTACGGCACTTCGCCCACCTTGAGCGGACCGGGGTGGGACGCCAGGATGTCGAGCAGAATCTTGTAGCCTTGACCTGACAAGGAACGCATCGAGGCCTCGAAGGTGCTGCGGCGCACCATGAAGTAACCGCTCATCGGATCACTCGGTGTCACACGCAGGACGGATTGCGCCGCCTGCGTTGCCCACTGGCTGAGGCGGGCCCGCCGCGGATCCCAGCCTCCGATATCGCCGCCAGACGCGTATCGCGTGCCGATCACGAGGTCGAGGCCCTCGGTCTGCATCTCGCGATACATGGTCGGGAGGACGGATTCGTCATGCTGGAGGTCGGCATCCATGACGGCCAGAACCGGCGCCGAAGTGCTCAGCAAGCCTTCGATGACGGCTGTGGAAAGACCGCGTCGCCCCAGCCGCTGCAGACAGCGCACTCTGGCATCGCGACGGGCGATGGTCCGAACCACGCTTGCAGTGCCGTCCGGGGAGTCATCGTCGACAACGACGAGTTCCCACCGGATGCCATCCAGGGCACGCTCGAGGCGCTCCAGCAAGGGATCGATGTTGCCGCGTTCGTTGTAGGTCGGGACAACGATGGCCAGGTCTGTCATGGTGTGATCGCCGACATGACAGCGAGTCGTTGCGGCATGGAGCAAGGAAGATCCGGGGGCGCAGATGGGGTCAGATCTTAATATGTCTAAATCATTCTGATGGCTCGGATTGCAACTTAATTCACGGGCCTGGGTTCCCGGTTCCGAGGCGTTGCTTGCCAACGCCACGACGGGAATGTCACGACCGACTGTCCGACATCCCTGCAATAGTACGCATAATATGTATTATGTTAAATGACGGATCTCAGCATCGAGACGATTTCGACGCACCCAGCAAACGGCACCGCCCCGATGACAGTCGGGGCGTCGACCACGCCCGAATCAGGCCCCGGCACGCGATGACTCGAGGCCCTGGCGCAGGAGACGATCAACCAGATCGTTCAAGCTCACGCCCTCAGCCTGCGCCTGATCGCGCAGCCGTTGGGCAAGGTCGGTGTTCAGCTTCACCGCAAAAGGCACGAGCCCCAGGGCCTGATCCTGCTGTCGTCGCTCGCGCCGATCCATCGGCGCAGGCCCTGACTGACCGAGGCGAGCCAGCGGCGTGTCCTTCTTCGTCTGCGACAGGATGCGCAAGGCCTTGTTCTTCTCGAGATCGGTCAATTTCATGGCGCAGGGCCCCACAGCAATGGAAGGAGTGCCACTGTAACAGCGCAAGCCACGCCATCCTGTGCCGATACAAGGACTCGCTGCTATCCTTCGCCCGCGACATTGCGAAGGATTGAATGCCGGCATGCAACAACTCACTGAACCCGTACCCATCATCCGGCTGACCGCCCTCGCACACGGCGGCGGGTGTGGTTGCAAGATCGCACCGGGGCTTCTTGCCGACATCTTGCGCACGGCACCGATACGTCTGCCCGAAGCCCTGATCGTGGGCGCCGACAACAATGAAGATGCCGCCGTCTACCGCATCAGCGAGCATCAGGCCGTGGTGGCCACCACCGACTTCTTCACCCCGATCGTGGATGACCCGCGCGATTTCGGCCGCATTGCCGCAACCAACGCCATTTCAGATATCTACGCGATGGGTGCGACGCCCATCTTCGCGCTGGGCATCCTCGGGATGCCGGTCAATACCCTGCCCGTCGATGTCATTCGCCAGATTACCGATGGCGGCATGGCCGCGTGCGCCGAAGCGGGCATACCGGTAGCGGGTGGCCACTCGATCGATACGGTTGAGCCGATCTACGGTCTGGTGGTCATCGGTCTGGTGGACCCCGCCCACGTGAAGCGCAACAACGGCGCGCGGGTCGGTGATCGACTCATCCTGGGCAAGCCTCTGGGTGTGGGCGTGCTCGGTGCGGCGCTCAAGCAGGGCCACCTCGATGCGGACGGGTACGCACAGATGCTCGACTACACCACTCGCCTCAACCGACCGGGCATTGATCTGGCTCGACTGCCGGGTGTTCACGCGCTCACCGATGTCACCGGCTTTGGTCTGGCCGGACATCTGCTAGAGATGTGCCGTGGGGCGCGCGTGCATGCGAGGATCGACTGGCCCGCGATCCCCTTCATCCAGACCGCCATTCCCCATGTGAAAGCGGGCATATCGACCGGAGCATCCGCGCGCAACTGGGCGGGGTACGGGCACGAAGTCACCCTGCCCGGGAAAATTCATGACTGGCAGCGACAACTGTTGACCGATCCGCAAACGAGCGGCGGCCTTCTGGTGGCTTGTGATCCAGCCGATGAGGCAAGCGTGTTGCAGATCTTCCGATCACACGGCTTTCATGCGGCTGCCACGATCGGCACCGTGACGGAAGGCATCCCCGGCATGACCCTCGAAGGAAACCTGGAGCAGTTGCATGCTGTCTGAGTGGATACTGCCGGCGCTGGCGCTCAGCGTCGGGGCCACCCTTGCCTGGGCGATTCTGCTGCGTGCAATCTTGTGGTGCCGCTCTTGCCTGCGCGCACGCCTGACGGCGCCCGAGCAGTTGCACCCCATCGTGCATCAGTCAGGACTCCCGCGCTGGGTGCTGGGCGAATGGATACTGCCGTTGTGCACCTGGGCCATTGGCGCGGCAGCCTGGTTCCTTGCCCTCCTGATCACCTACGAGTGGCTGAGCATCGTATTCCGGCAATTTCCGCTTACCCGCGCCTGGGGAGAGGGCCTCAACGGATTCATCCTTCGCGTCGCGCTCATGGTGCTCGAGGGTGTGGTCGAGGCGATACCCGGGCTCTTCACGGCGGCCATCATTTTCGCCCTGGCACGGATCCTGTGGAAGGCCATCGCGCGGTTCTTCGACCGGGTGCAGACGCGTCAGACGCGCCTCAGCTGGCTCGATCCGGAACTGGCTGCGCCGACCCGCCGCGTAAGCGCTGTGGTCTTCGGCATTTTCGTAATCACCCTCATCTACCCCTACCTGCCCGGCTCGCAAAGCGAGGCATTCAAGGGATTGTCCGTTCTGGCCGGACTGATGCTGTCGGTCGGTGCGTCAGGGCTTGTCGCGCATGCAGCCAGTGGGCTCATCATCGTATTCGGACGTCTGTTCCGCCCGGGAGACTACGTGCGGATCGCCGATGCCGAGGGAACGGTGACGGAAGTGGGCGCCTTCACCACGCGCATCCGCACCTCCAAGGACGAAGATCTCGTGGTCCCCAACTCGATGGTCCTGGCCGGGGTGAGTCGCAATTTCTCCCGACCGGCAGAGGGCAGCGGCTTCGTCATCAATACCGACGTTACCATCGGTTACGACACGCCATGGCGGCAGGTACACGCCATGCTGATCGAGGCAGCCATCCGTACCGAGGGGGTTCTCGCATCACCTGCCCCGCGAGTCTGGCAGACCGCGCTGTCGGACTTCTATGTGCAGTACACGCTGGTTTGCCAGGGTTCTCCGACATGGCCGGCGGCCCGCGCTGCTCTCCTGAGCGAGCTGAACGCGAAGGTGCAGGATGTCTTCAACGAACATGGCGTGCAGATCATGTCGCCTCACTATCTCGCAGACCCGCCTGCCGCGAAGGTCGTGGCACCAGCCGACTGGTATCCCGAGCCGGCTCGGCGCGACTCGATCAACCCTTGACGCGGCTGCGATACTCGTTGGTGCGGGTATCGATTTCGATCTTGTCACCGGTCGAGCAGAAGAGCGGCACGTTGATCTCGTAGCCCGACTTCAGCTTCGCGGTCTTCATGACCTTGCCCGAGGAGTCGCCACGCACGGCCGGCTCGGTGTAGGCAATCTCGCGAACCAGGGTTTGCGGCATCTCGACCGAAATGGGACGCTCGTTGTACAGCACCACCTCGCACTCCATGCCTTCCTCGAGGTAGTTGATCACGTCGCCGAGGTTCTCCTTGTCGACGTCGTACTGGTTGTACTCGCCGTCCATGAAGGCGTACGAAGGCTCGGAAAAGTACGAGAACGTCACTTCCTTGCGCTCGAGCTGGACCGTATCGAACTTGTCATCGGCGCGGTAAACCGCTTCGCTCGAGGATTCGGTCAGAAGGTTCTTCATCTTCATCTTGACCACGGAGGCATTGCGGCCTGACTTGCTGAACTCGGCCTTCTGAACCACCATCGGCTCGCCGCCGACCATGATCACGTTGCCGGCCCTGACTTCCTGTGCGATTTTCATGACGAAACCTGCGCGATTGACATAACCTGCAATTATAGCGGGTCGCGGCAGAAAGCGGCCAGTCGGCTCGCCAGGTCGGTTTGTCGGGCCAGCTGACCGGACCACGCCCGCGCATGCCGTTGCCACTCATGCCAGTGCGTCACGACCTGTGGCCAGGCGTCCAGACACCCGTCGGGACGGCGGTTGAATCCGGTCCACAGCGCTCGCACGGCAGCCGCCAGCACGGGGGACATCGCGCCACAGTACCGGTCGAGAAAGGCATCGAGCTTCACCTGGTGCGCGTCATCCGCCTGGGGATAGATGTGCCAGACGAAGGGCCGTGCTGCCCACTGCGCACGAACGAAGGAATCCTCTCCGCGGACGATGTTGAAGTCGGAGGCCCAGAGCATCTCGTCAAATTCAGGCTGCGCGACAAAAGGGAGGCGACACACTGTGAGGCGCCCCCCTCGCGTCAGCGCGCGCGTGCCCTCCAGCATCCGGTCGGCGAGTTCGCCAGGGGCGAAAGCGGCAAGCGAATGTGACCGTCCGGCAGGCAGCCCCTGCGGGGCCTGCAGTCGGTCGAGCAAGGCCTTCACCGGGGCGCCAGGGTAGGCAAACACCGAAACCGAAAAGGTCTCGGGTGGGCTGTCATCGATACCGCGCGATTGCCAGTACTGACGACACGCCGCAGCGCCGAAGGCATCGCGCCGCGCGAGAAGGTCGTGCTCGCGCAGGAGCCCGCCGCTTCTTTCGCCAAAGCCGGGGAAGAAAAAATGCCGTGGCGTGCCCCACTTCGGATGAGGTGATGGCATCGCGTGATGGTCGTCGACCCAGGCCTCTGCGCTCAGGTACTCGAGGATGATCCAGCGCGGCGGGTGTGCCCGTCGTGCCAGACGGACGGCATGCGCCTCGGGTACACCGCAACCGAAGCCTTCGATGACGATATCGGGCCAGTCAGGGTCGCCGCCCTGGAATGCTGATGCCCACCGACACACTTCGACCTCGGCAATCCACTGCCGATCGGAATCCCCCTGCACGCCTTTCGCCATGGGCGCCAGAGTCTCGAGATGATCGAGCCAGAGGCGCACCGAAGCGCCCTGCTCGACCACCAGTTGACGCGCCAGACGCCAGCAGACGCCGATGTCGCCAAAGTTGTCTATGACCCGGCAGAAGATCTCAACTCGAGCCATATCTCGTTGCGTCGGGCAAACCAGGGCTTCCACGGCGGATCGTAGCGGGCCCACTCGGGGGCTCCCGTCCACCCGTGACCGGCATCGCGCAAGGCGCGCTCCAGACGATCCAGGTGCAGGCGAAAGCGGGGCTCGGTCCATACCCCGCTGTAGCGAATGACTGCAACCCGGCGTGGCCGCAGCGCGCGAATGATGACCTTGTCATCCAGCGGTTGCGGCACGCTGTTTTCCTGGAGCGATCGCGGCAGCGGAAACTGCAACCGTTGCCCCGCCTCGTCGGCCACCTGAACATAGGGCACCCCCATCAGCATCGTCATCGGCTTGCCGATCTGATCCGCCGGGCCAGTGCGGCGCCCGTGACTCTCGCCCAGCAGATAGTTCGCGAGGCGCCTGAAACCCGCGGTTGCCGCCTTCGGATGCCGATCGGTCACGAGCGTCTCGGCCACCATGCGCGCTGCATAGCGGCGGATCTCGAAACCCGCCCCGCGCTCGGTCACCTGATACTCGGGTTCTTCCATGTCGCTGACTCACTTGTGTTGCGTGAAGTGTCCGATGGGTCGCTCGGGGCATCAGTGCAGGGCGTTCTGCTCCCGGCGGTTCGCGCCGGCGCGTCGGCCGGCGTATCCTGCCGACACCGCACCCAACCTCATGTGGTCGAGGCCCGCCGGCAGGATTCTATCCGGCCCTGCCCTCTGCCGGGACGAACTCCTCCGATGCCTCGCCTGCCCGATGCCCGCTTCGCCATCGCACTGACCGCCGTTTCCCTGATCGGACCCTTGTCCATCCACATGTTTCTGCCGCTGATGCCTGCGGTGAAGGAGGCCTTCGGCATCTCGAGTGCGCTGGTCGGCCTCACCTTCAGCATCACGCTGTTCGTGATCGCCATCGCGACCCTGCTCTACGGCGGCTTGTCCGACCGCTTCGGACGCCGTCCGGTGATGCTGGTCGGACTCGGTCTTTTCCTGGCTGGAACACTCATGGCTGCACTCTCGGTGGGGATCGGCATGCTGTTTGCCGGACGCCTCCTGCAAGCGCTGGGTGCCGGTTGCGGGGTGACGCTGGCCCGTGCCATGGCGCGGGATACCTACGGTGCCGACGGCCTGGTCCGGGTCATCGCGCTTCTTACGGCGGCCTACACCCTGGGGCCGATGAGCGCGCCACTCATCGGGGGCACGCTGCTGGATCACTTCGGATGGCGCAGCGTCTTCTGGTTCGCGTTTGTTGCCGGTAGCGCCATCACCCTCACCGCATTTGTGGTGCTCAAGGAGACGCATGGCGGGCGGGGCAAGGTGCAAGGCGGCTTCGTGCGCAGCCACCTGCGGTTGATGAGCCACCCGCGCTTTCTCGCCTACGTACTGCAGTCAGGTATCTCGAGCGGTACCTTCATGGCCATGGCCACGGCCGCCCCATTCATGATGAAGGATCTGCTGGGCCGTTCATCGACCGAGTTCGGTTTCTTCTTCCTGTGCTTCCCCTTTGGCTACTTCTGCGGCACCTTCGTGGCCAGTCGACTCACCCGCCGGGTGCGTCTGGACAACATGGTGCTCTTCGGTTCGGCGTTCACCGCGCTGGCCGTGCTGGTGCAGAGCGCCTTCATCCTGAGTGGTGCACTCACGGCGCTGCTGATCTTCCTGCCCGGGTTCCTGGTCACCTTCGGGCAGGGTCTGGCAATGCCCAATGCACAGGCCGGTGCGATCCAGGTCGATCCGAAACTGGCGGGTACCGCCTCAGGGCTCGGCGTCTTCGTCCAGATGATGCTGGGCGCCCTTTTTTCGCAGACCTACAGTCTGGTGGCCAACGGCACCCCCTACCCCATGGTCGCCGTCACGCTCGTGGGGGCTGTCCTCACACTGGCCACCGGCCTCGCCCCCACGCTGATGAACCGCCGGCAACGCGCTCAGTCGGCCGGCGAGTAGGCCCAGGTACCGTCCTTCACGGTAGCCATCACGCGGGCACGCTGATCAAGCCCCAGATGGTCGGTGGGGCTCATGTTGAACACGCCATGGGCGCCGACCAGATTGCGGGTCGATTCGATCGCCTCGCGCAGCGCTGCTCGAAATTCGGCCGTACCGGGCTTCGCCCTGGCGAGCGCCGCCGGCAGCGCCTTCTGGAGAATCAGACCAGCATCCCAGGCGTGGGCGCCAAAGGCCGATACCGTGCCCTTGCCGTAGCGAGCCTCGTAGCGGTTCACGTAGTCGAGCGCCGTGGCCTTGACCGGATTGCTGTCAGGCAACTGGCGCGCAACCACCACCGGGCCGGTGGGCAGGAACGCCCCTTCGAGGTCCTTCCCCCCGACGCGCAGGAAGTCGTTGTTGGCAACGCCGTGGGTCTGGTAGATCGCCCCGGCATAGCCCCGTTCCTTCAACGACTTGTGGGGCAATGCCGCAGGCGTGCCTGCACCCACGATCAGCACTGCATCGGGGCGCGAGGCGATCACCTTCAGCACCTGGCCCGTCACCGACGTATCGGTGCGGTTGTAGCGCTCGTTGGCCACGATTTCCAGGCGCTGGATGCTCGCGACCTTGTTGAACTCCTGCCACCAGCCTTCCCCGTAGGCGTCAGCGAAACCGATGAAAGCCACCCGCCGGATACCCCGATTCGACATGTGGGCGGCGATGGCGGTTGCCATCTGGATGTCGTCCTGCGGTGTCTTGAATACCCACTGGCGCCGCGCATCCATCGGGCTGATGATGGCAGCCGAGGCGGCCAGCGCGATCATCGGCGTCTTCGCTTCCGACACGACATTGATCATCGCCAGCGCGTTGGGCGTAATCGTCGGTCCGATGACCACGTCGACGTTTTCCTCGGTGACGAACTTGCGCGTATTGGTGACCGCCGTGGTCGTGTCCGACGCGTCATCGAGGACGATGTAGGTGATCCTCTGTCCGGCGATCGTCTGCGGCAGCAGGTCGATGGTGTTCCTTTCAGGCACCCCGAGAGAAGCCGCAGGCCCGGTGGTCGACAGGGTCACCCCAACCTTGATCTGTGCCTGTGCGGGCAGCGCCGCAAGGGCTGTGGCGACCAGCGCGGCCAGCAGACCCAGCGTGCGGTTCGTGTGCATGACGTTCATGGTGTCCTCTCCTGTGTCATTGATCCGATCGTACCGGCGCGCAGCATGCGCCGTTTCATCAAGCGTCTGTTCAGGCCCGGGCCGGCGCAGCATGGCGCTCGGGCGCAGCGTGGTGCCCGGATCCGCGTTGGGGCATTCGTGGCAGGGCAAAGCCTTGCTGGTATCCGGCTCGAACGATCAGTCGGAATTTCCACCAGAACCCGCCGGTAATTGCGAGGATCCCGGCCAGTGCGGCTACAAGTGGGGTGGGACCGATACCTGCGACCACGCACAGGCCCAGCACGGCGGGCCCGACATGCCCCAGACCGTGCAGCACCCCACCAATGCGTGCAAACTCGGCGCGTGCCAGCGGGCCAATGCCCTGTTCAGCGGCCCGGGCGACATGAAGCCGCCACAGGCTGGCATGGATCAGGACCAGCACCACCAACCCGGCAGCGAGCGCTTGCGCCATGCCCTCCATCGCCCTGCCCCCCTCGCCAACCCCTGACGCGCTTGCTGTCCCCGATACCAGCGCGCCCAGGAGGAGCGTCGCACCGGCGCCCTCCGCCAGTCCGCTCACCACGATGAGCGCCGGCACCGGGTGAACGCGCCAGGCCGGAATGCCACGGGCCTTGAAGAGAATCATCGCCTGACAGATGAGAAATGCGATGGCGCACCCGCCGGTCGCCCAGCCCGCGACGCCGGGCGCGTCACCGGGTGTGCTCAGCAACAGACCCGCCAGAGCCAGATAAAAGAGCACCACCACGTACAACTCGCGCGTCATCCAGGAGGTGTGCGGACGCAGCGCGGCGCGCCAGAAGCGCATCTGGCGCCCGATCTTCAGAAACACGCAGAAGAGCCCGATCGCCATCAGAGCACCCGCGCCGAGTGCCCACACGCGCACGAGGGTCGCCGGCATCAGACCGGCAGCCCAGAGCACGACAGCCATCGTCGCCAGTCCCGAGCCCGTGCCCCCGAAGCACCAGTTCATGGCCGCTCGCCAGTCCCAGAAGCGCTGCAATTGCCCGGTGAGCGGGTTGGCGAGATCGCTCAGACGTTCGTCGTCCTCGACCGCGCTGTCGCGCCCTGGAACAGCAGGGGTCTCGTACAGGTAGCGGATCTGCGGGTTGGTGCCCAGTTGCGCGTGCATCTGGAACGACGGAATGTCACGCGACAGGCGCGAGACCTTGCTTTCGGGATCGTTGAAGTCACCGAACTGGATGGCACTGGCGATGCACGAGGCGGCGCAGGCAGGCGTGGCCGCAGGGTCCACACCTGGCACAAGGCCTGCGGCCAGACCGCTATCGACCCGATCGACGCAAAACGTGCACTTCTGGGCCACACCCTGCCGCTCGGGGTGGCTCGTCGCAACCTCCTGGGCGGTACGCCCCGAGGCAAAATAGCCCTTCTGCTCGTGAACGATCGTCCGTGCCTGATACGGGCATGAGACCGCACAGTAGGCGCAGCCAATGCATTGATCATAGTCCATCGTCACCAGACCATCGGCACGCTGCTGCGTGGCCCCGGTCGGGCACACCGGTACGCACGGCGGCTCTTCACAGTGCTGACAGCCCACCACCATGAAGAGTCGCTCGACACTCGGGAAGCTGCCCTGCTCGATGTCGATGACGCGGCGCCACTGCACCTCGGGCGGCGTGTCATTGGCATGCTTGCAGGCCGCCGTGCAGGTCTGACAGCCCACGCAGCGGTTCAGGTCTACCGTCATGCCCCAGCGCGGATTCGCAGCGGCGCTCATCGCCGGCCTCCCTTGGCCACGGGGGTAATCTTCACCCGCATGAGATCAGATCCGCTGCCGGTGCCGTCGGTGAGCTTGAGCGAGAGGTCGGTGAGCGAATTGAGACTGGGCAGATCGAGATCACGCGCGTACGGGGTCTTCCAGTGATCGAACTGCCCGATCATCAGGACCGTATCAGGCCGAATGCCCTCGCGCAGCACTGCCTGCCCTCGGGTCTGTCCCGAGACCGACTCGAGCACAAGTTCATCGCCCTCGGCGATACCCAGTCGGCGTGCCGCGGTGCGGTTGATGACCACCCCCCGATGCCCGGCGATGTTGTTGGCAAGCTCGTTGATCAGTGGCAGCCCGACATTGGCCCCCCAGCTGTACTGCATCGAGCGGGCGGTGAGTGCCCAGAACGGAAACTCATCGGGGTCCCGTCCGTATTCGCGGGCATAGTCGATCCAGATGTCGGGAAACGGCTCCCAGGTGGGCAGGTGTTCATACTCGGTGAGTTGCCGGGCCCACCAGTCGACCCCGATTTCCCGCAACCGGTTGGCGAGCTGATGGCCATGTCGCACCAGCCGTTCCTGATAAGGCAACTCGTAGCGCAGCCCTTGCCGGACCATGGCCGGGTGCAAGTACCAGTCGAGTTGCGGAAAGGGCCGCAGCTGAAAGCCATGCTCGCGAAACCAGTCCAGATCATGCACCGCCTCGCCATGACTCAGATCGTCACTCGCCGCCTTGCAGACTGCGTCCCACACGGCCTCGCGCGTGGGGGGCTGCGCGGGGTCGAGGCTGTAGTCGAAGCGCCCCTTCCGATCGCGCAGATTCATGCCGGCGGCGCCCTTGTTGATCGCCTCGACATAGCGATCGAGGATGCCGGCGCGCTCGGCGAGTGCGGTCGCGATGTCGGTGAGATCCATCGTGTCGTGCAGCGGTTCGATGGCCGGCTGGCGGATCGCCCAGCCCTCATGCTTCCAGTACTGCTCGGTGAACTTGGTACTGCCGATGCGGATCAGTTGCAGACTCTCCAGATCGGTCGACTCGGGCAAGAGCACGTCGGCGAAGTGGTTGGTCTCGTCATCGGTGTAGGCAAAAGCGACAATGAAGGGAAATTCGGCCAGACGCTCGGCCACCTGGGGGGCGTTCCAGGAAGAAATGGCCGGATTGGTGCGATAGCAGATCCACACGTCGGGCGGATGCACCCGTGGCCAGTTGGCCGGTGGCGTCTTCTGGAAAAGCCAGGGAAGATGGGCTGGGCCCAGCGCCGGTGACCAGGGCGAGTCGGATACGAGCGGCACGAGCGTGCGGTAGGCGTTGCGGATGTGCGGGTCGCGCAGCCAGCCTTCACGCGAGGTCTCGTTGAACTGGAAGGCCATGAAACCGTCTTCACCGGGCAACACCGACCCGGTACGGGAGAACGCCGGGCGTACCAGCTTGACCGTCGTGCCAAGCGTGCCGCCGGGGACTTCCAGCGCGCCCACGAGGAGCGCGAGCAGGGTTCTCGCCCAGCAGCAGTGGTACCCGCCCCAGCCGTTGTTGACGGTCTTGCCCAGCATGACGGCAACCGGCCGGAACGGCAGTATCTGCCCTTCGATCTCGATGGTCTCGCCCACGCAGGCATGCGCCAGATACTCGTCGGCGATGCGCCGGATGGTGTGTGCCGGCACATCGCACTGTGCAGCGGCCCAATCCGGGTCGTAGGGTTTCATGTGATCGAGCAGGCACTGGAACGCAGTGCGCACGCGTACGCCAAGGTGGGTGTGGACCGCCCCATCGGGGCCATGCTCCACGCCATCGACCTCGAATGCGCCTTCGAGCGCCGGTCGACTCAGATCGGGGGCGTCATGCGCCTTGGCGCGTCCGTCGGCCTCATCCCAGACCAGTGGCTTGCCCGAGTCGGCCGCACGCATGAACCAGCCGTTGGGTCCGACGAGATACGGCGAGTTCGATCGATCGCGCAGCGCCGGCAGGTCACAGACCTCGCGCCAGTCGCGCTCGTGCACGATGTGATGAATCAGCCCGAAGAGGAAGGCCGCATCGGTCTTCGGACGAATCGGAACCCACTCGGCCGACACCGCGCCAGTGATCGACAGATGCGGCTCGACCTGCACCCGCTTGCAACCGCGTGAGCGCGCGTCGGCTTCGCGCCAGATGCCGGCCACGCCGCCCGATGCCTCCACGTTGTTGCCGCAGTTGATGATGTAGTTGACGTAGGGCGTATCGGGCGAAACGATGAACGCCCGATGCCACAGTTCGCCGTAGAGGTGCTCGGAGTGGTAGCACTTCACGCCCTGTCCTGCGCCGTACCCCTGATCAAGGGCGCCCCAGGCGGCCATGAAGGCGGGAAACGTGCCCATGTACTGCACCGGCGTACCCCCGCCGCCGGTCGACATCGCCAGCCGCGGAAAACCGCTCGCATCGGTGAGGCCCTGCTCGCGAATACGATGCAGACGCTCGCCCACGAGATCGAGCGCTTCGCGCCAGGAGATCGGCACGAACCCCGGGTCTTCGTCACGGCCCTTCTTCGGATTGGTGCGACGCATCGGCTGCCGGATGCGATTGGGGTTGTAGGTCTTCTGGATGAGGCCGTAGGCCTTCACGCAGACCCTGCCACCGCCCGGGTGCTCGGCACTGACATCGTAGTTGGACTCGATGCGCTCGGCCACGCCGTCCCTCACCTCGACCTTCAGAAGGTCAGGACCTGCGACGCACTGGTAACAGTAGACCGGCACCTTGTGGCTGGCGGCGCTCATCGGTTCATGCGCCCGATCGGGTGGCGGCCAGACGAGCGGCCTTTCGCCGCAGGCGCTCGGCCTGCTTCGTGCGGTCGATCACGAACCGCACGTGACGGGCGCGTCCGACGGTGTCGAGCTCATCGCGCACCTCGACCTCGAAGAGCACGCGTGGCAGATCGAGTTCAGCCACCCTGGCACTCACGGTGACCGCCTGACCGAGCAGGGTCGGTCCCAGATGGTCGATATGGACATGGGCCCCCACCGAGTCTTCGCCCTCGTCATGCCAGTCAAGGAGCAACTGCCGACAGGTCTGTTCGACGTCGAGCACCATGCTCGGGGTGGCATACACGCGCAGTTCATCGCCCATGAAGGCAATGGTACGGTCCCGATCGACCATGAGAGTGGCCGCAAAGGCAGCCCCGACAGCAAATCCGGTCTTCATGCAGCGCCTCCTGGCTGGCCCGGGCGCTCGGCGCTCGGGCTTTCGTGGTCCGTTGCTGCGCCATGCAGTCGGCGCAGCTCGGTCTTGAGAATCTTGCCCATGGCTGACTTGGGCAACTGTGGCACGAATGCCATCCGGCGCGGGATCTTGTAGCCCCCGATGAGGCCGCGGCAATGTGCCACCAGCGCGTCGGTGGTCAGCTCGTGACCTGCGGCAGGGACGACAACGGCTACCAGCGCCTCGCCGTAGGTCGCGTCGGGCACCCCCACCACGGCACACTCGCTGACGCCTGGATGTTGATAGAGCGCCTGCTCCACCTCGGACGAGTAGACGTTCTCGCCACCGGTGATGATCATGTCCTTCTTTCGATCGAGGAGGAAGAGGTAGCCATTCTCATCCAATCGACCGAGGTCGCCGGTATGGAACCATCCGTCGCGAAAGGCCATTGCATTGGCCTCGGGCTGCCCCAGATAGCCTCGCGTCACGTTGGGACCGCGCACACAGACCTCGCCCGGTTCGCCCACTGGCACTTCGCACCCCGCCTCATCGCAGATGCGAAGGTCGATACCCACCAGGGGTCGCCCGGCCCCGCGCAACAATGTCATGTCGCCGTCGGCCATGGCAGCCCGGTGCTCGGCATCCCCGAGCACGGTGAGAATGGGCGACGTTTCGGTAAGCCCGTACCCCTGCACGATCGACACCTGAGGCAGCGCCTCGATCGTGCGTCGGATCCATTCGGGCGCCATCGGCGCACTGCCGTAGAGCACCGTGCGCAGACGGCGCAGGTCATGGCGGGCTGGATCGGCCTGCTGCAGGGTGAGGATGATCATCGTCGGTGCGAGCATCGTCCAGGTCACTTCGAGATCCTGCATGGCCTCGAGAAGTGCCTCAGGCGAGAACTGCGCAAGGTAGGCGTGAGCGCCCCCCTGCAGCGTGACCCCGGTGCCCAGAAGATCGGCCGAATGGAACATCGGCGCCACATGCAGGTAGACATCGTCGGCGCGCAACCCGCAGACCGCCGTCATCTGCAGTCCGTTGGCCACCGCGTTGAGGTGCGTGAGACGCACGCCCTTGCCGCGACCCGTTGTGCCACCGGTGTAGAGGAGGATGGCGTCATCGCCCTCGTCGCTCTCATGCAGCGGCGCGCGCGACGCCCGTTCGAGCAGGCTCTCGTACTGGGGAAGGCATGTGCCCGAACCGGAAGCCGCACCGGCCGCTGGCAGCGGACCGAGCACGAAGGCACGATCGCGCAGGTGCGCCAGCAAGGGATGGTCAAGCAGCGCTGCAAAGGACGCCTCGACGGCCAGCAGGCGCACCTCGGCATCGAGCAGGATCTGGGCAATCTCGGCCGCTGCCAGACGCGTATTGACCGGCACCGGAATGATGCCCGACCAGTAACCCGCGTGCAGCAGTTCGCAGTGCCTGAACGTGTTGCGCGAAACGATACCGAAGCGCTCGCCCGCCCTCAGGCCGAATTGATGCAGAAGGTCGGCCGCGCGGCTCACCCGGTCGATGTGTTCAGACCACGTGAAGCGGCGCTCGCGATCGATGATCGCCGGCTTCGAGCCATGCAGGCGCGCGCAGCGATTCAGCGCCGATCCCATCGTCAGCATGTCGTCCTCCTCATCCGCCGCGGCGCGATGGCCCATCGTCCGGGTTGCCGCGCGCCTCCTCCGTGCCGGTATCATGCCATCCTCGCGCTCCCGCGGCACGTGCCGGATGAGGGGGGCCTTCAGAATCGACTGGCAGGGAGACGCCGATGACCGCCACGAATACAGCCTGCGCCTGGGATCGCCTGCCGATCATCATCAAGTTCGCCGAGGTCTCGAAGGTCGCCGAAACCTACGGTTTCGTCGGCACTCAGGGTCACACCTATGTCGAAGGTCAGCGCCTGCTGCCGCGTGACCGTCCGTCGGACACGGTGTACATCTTCATGCACCCCTCCTCCACCCTGCACCTGCTGCCGATGCCCACTGCCCTGGCCGATGCAGGTCTGCACGTGATCTGCGCGGCCAGTCGCTACCCGAAGAACGACAGCGCGCTCATCATGGAGAAGGTGGTCTACGACCTGGGGCAGCATGTCCGCCATGCGCGCGAGGTGCTGGGCTACAAGAAGGTGATCCTGGTGGGCTGGTCGGGGGGCGGCTCGCTGTCGCTCTTCTACCAGGCGCAGGCCGAATCGCCGTCGATCACGCATACGCCCGCTGGCGACGAGTACGACCTCACACGCGCCGGCCTGATCCCCGCTGATGGCATCATCTTCATCGCTGCGCACCTCAGTCGCGCCGAGACGCTCACCGAGTGGATCGACCCCTCGGTGACCAACGAACTCGACCCGGACATGCGCGATCGCGCCCTTGACATCTACGCGGCCGACGCGCTGCACCGCCCGCCGTTCAGTACCGAGTTCGTTGCACGGTTCCGCGCTGCCCAGGAAGCGCGCAACCGGCGCATCACCGCGTGGGTGCTCGAGACGCTCGAGCACCTGCGTCGCAAGAACGACGGCGAGTCGGAGCGGGGCTTTGTCGTGCACCGCACCATGTGCGATGTGCGCTGGATCGATCCGGATGTCGACCCCAACGGCCGCCGGCCAAACTGGTGCTATCTCGGTGATCCGAGGGTCGCGAACTCTGCGCCAGCCGGTCTCGGGCGCTTCTCGACCCTGCGTTCGTGGCTCTCGCAGTGGTCGATCGACCACTCGAATGCAAGAGGCGCAGTGAATGCGACGCGTATTCACACGACGCCGGTGCTCCAGATCGTGAACGAAGCCGACGACGCGGTGCCGGCGACGCACAACCCGGTGATCCACAAGGCGCTCGCCACCCCCGATCGCGAGTACGTCGAGATCAAGGGGGCCACTCACTACTACGTCGGTCAGGCCGAGCAGTTGAAGACCTGCATCGACACCGTGATGGACTGGAGTCGTCGCAAAGGCCTGCTCGCCGGCGACTGAGCAGGCCGCATCGGCGGCAATGCCCTACTCGGGCTTCACGCCTGCAGCCGAGAGAATGCGCGCATATCGCGTGATGTCGGCACGTACCGTGGCCGCAAATGCGGCCGCGCTGCCGCCGGCAATCTCCAACCCGCTCTCGGTCAGGCGAGCCCGCACCTCGGGATATTCGAGGGCCGCGTTGATCTCCTGATTGAGTCGCTGCACCAGTGTGGCAGGCGTACCCCGCGCAACCATGACGCCCTGCCAGCCGGTGAGTTCGAAGCCGGGTATTGTTTCGGCCATGGTCGGCACCTCGGCGAGTGACCCTGCGCCACGCTGCAGGGCGGTCGATGCGATGGCTCGCACTCGCCCGGCCTTCAACTGCGGCACCGCCGTGTTGCTGACATCGAAGAGCACGTTGATTTCACCCCCCACCAGGGCGTTGAGCGCAGGTCCGTTGCCCCGGTACGGCACCTGAAGCATCTCCGCCTGCGCCAACTGGGCAAGCAAGAGGCAGCCCACGCTCGGGAGCGACCCCGATCCCCCACAGGACACGGTGCCAGGGCGACGCCGAACGGCCTCGAGCACCGCATCGAGGGTACGCGGCGCAAATCCCGGGTGCGCGATCAGCAGGAAGTTGAGCGTGGTGAGTCGCACCACCGGCAGCAGATCGTCCGGACTCACACTGTTGCGCATGAACCAGGGGTTGGTGAGCACCCCGGGCACTGCCATCAGCAGCACCGTGCCATCGACCGGGCCACGTGCGACCCACTCGGTGCCCACATTGCCCTGCGCGCCCGGACGGTTTTCCACCAGCACGGGCACACCCATCTGCTCGCTCAGTCGCTGTCCAAGTACCCGCGCCACCAGATCAAGCGGACCACCCGGTGGCCAGGGCACGACCCAGTGGACAGGGCGCCCGCCGGTCACCGATGGCTGTGACTGGGTCTGCACCGACCCTTGCCCCGAGATTTGTGCTGGCGTGTGAGTTGCGGGTTGCGCCCGCACCGATACAGCGCCCAGCAGCAGGATCGCTGCCAGCGCCCGGCGCACGGTCAGAAGGGACATCCTCATCGCGTCATCCTGTAGCGACCGTCATGATCCTGATCAATGCGCCCGCTCGCGCGCAGTCGCTCGAGCTCGGCCAGGATCTCTCGGCCATCTCGACTGCCGGTGCCGTTCATCAGATCGATGAAGAAGCACGGCCCGCCGACCAGCAGGGCCTCGACGCTGGCGGGGATCGCGGGTGTCCGTGTCTGAGGAGGCTCGGGAATCTGCTCGAGCAACGGCGCTGCCTGGCCGGGCGCGCGCACCGGCCGCGTGAGATCGAACCCGGCCTTCGTCCAGGTGCGACCACCATCCAGCGCCGGATCGAGGGGCATCGCACGCAAGCCCGACTGAATCACCAGATCACGCTCGGCGCTGAAGCGCGTCGCCATGGCCCATTCCATCTGCTCGTCGGAAAAGATGTCGATATCCGGATCGGTAATGTAGACATGCTTCACGTTGGCGAGGCAGCCAAACACCGCCGCGATGGCATTTCCGGCTTCCCCTGGCACGCGCGCACGGAGGGCAACCCGCACATGAAAACTGCCGCCTGTCGATGCCAGGGCATGGACCGCGTGCACCTCGCGTACAGCCGACTCGAGGGCCTTCCAGACCACGACCTCGGCACGCAAGGCACACAGCTGCGCCGTGTCGGTGCGGGCCATGGTGCGCCCGCTGATGGTGGCTGTCTGAAAGAGCGCGTCATGCCGGTGAGTGATGGCCGTCACGTGGAAGATCGGGTTCTTCTTGACCTCGCCGTAGTACCCGAGAAACTCGCCGTAGGGCCCTTCCTGCTCGGTATAACCGGCCTGATCGAGAAAGCCTTCGATCACGAGTTCGGCATCGGCTGGCACGAGAACATCGTTGCTCACGCACTTGACGAGCGGCAGGGGGGCGCCGCGAAGACGCGCCAGGACATCGAGTTCATCGGTCGGTATGCGCATGACGGCGGCGACGAAGTCGATCGGGTGCGCGCCCACCGTGAATGCAACCGGGAGCGGCTTGCCGCGGGCCACCTGACGCTCGTAGATCGCACGGAGGTCCGAGGGCGCCTGAACATCGACACCCGCGGTCGTGGCCGATCGCAGCATCAGGCGACGTACCCCGACGTTGGTCGAACCGCTGTCCGGATCGAGCGCGTAGTCGATGCCCGCCGAGATGTAAGGCGCACCGTCCAGTGCATGTTGAAGGTGCACCGGGAGCCGCGTGATGTCAGCCGCCTCTCCAGTGAGCACGACCTGCTGCACCGGCGCCTCACTGCGCCCGATCAGGACGCGCTTGCCGGGTTGGGCCAGTCGTCGCCTGACCTCGCCGAGGAGGCCTGCCTCGGTCGTATCGAAAGCCCGTGCGAGGCGCGATCGACTCCCATTGACATTCCCCGCCAGAGGCAGTGCTGCCAGGCCTGTCGCACCCCGCCCCGCGCCGGCCGATTCGAACAGGACAGCACGTGGATTACCCTCGAGCGCGGCAGCAACATCGATCAGGTCTGTCGGGCCGGCACGCTGCAGTTCAGCCTCGGGCAATGCCTCGACAAAGCGCCGCAGGCGAAACCGCTCCGTATCCGGCGCCTCCGGATGCTCTGCTGCTCGTGTCATGCCAACCTCCCGTGCCGGGCCCGATTGTACCCACCGCCCTCGCGCAAGGCGGCTGGTCAGACCGGTATCACGACGATCTCGGGGTCGATTTCGCGGGTGAGGCTCTCGATGCCGCTCAAGGTGCCCGAAAGCGACGAGGGGCAACTGCCACAGGCACCCTGGTAGTGAACACGCAATTCCTTGCCGTCGAAACTCACCACGTTCAGATCACCCCCATCCTGCTGCAGATAGGGGCGCACGCGATCGTCCAGAAGATCCATGATGCGATGGAGCTTCAGACGGTTTTCGTCTGACAGCGCCGGATCATCGAGCGGGTCTGCTGCCGCGACGGCATCGGACTGGGCCTGGGCGGCAGGCGCCTCGCGGATCGGTTTGGCGACCTCACGCAGAAGGTCCTGCCAGTCGGCCTTGCCGTTCTGGGTCACGGTGATCCAGTGGTCGACATAGAACACGCTCGTAACGTGCTCGACATCGAAGATCGCCGCCGCCAGAGGGTCATCGACGGCTTCAGCTGCGCTGTCATAGGAGCGTGCAATGCCCCAACTGAGCGGCTCTTTCAGGATGAACTTGCGCGCATTGGGATTGGGCGTGGGTTCGATTTCGGCAATCTTCGGCATGGTGGTTCTTCCTGCTAGGCGCTGCCCGGAATCGGGTCGGCGTCGCCTTCGGTGGTGGTTTCCGATTCGGCATGAAGCGCCGCGTGGAGGGTGTGCCAGGGGAGCACTGCGCACTTCACGCGCGAGGGCAGATCCTTGATGCCTTCGAAGACCCGCAGTCGCCCCAGTTCGGTCATCTGATCGGCGCTCGCGTGGCCCGTGGCGAGCGCGCGAAATCCGGCCACCATCCGGTCGGCCTCGATCACGTTGCGCCCCTTGATCACGGCCGACATCATCGAGGCCGAGGCCTTGCAGATGGCGCAGGACTGACCTTCGAAGCCAACTCGGGTGATCGTCTCGCCCTCGAGGGCGAGATCGAGGTGGATGTGATCGCCGCACAGCGGATTGACTCCCTCCGAGTGATGGGTCGGCGCATCAAGCCGCCCGTAATTGCGCGGCTTGCGATTGTGATCAAGGATCACTTCCTGATAAAGCTGTCTGGATTCCACGAGGATATCTACTCGAACAGTCGACGAATCTTCTGCACCGCCACGACCAGGGCATCCACCTCGGCACGGGTGTTGTAGAAGGCGAATGAGGCCCGTACGGTCGCCGGCACGCCATAGCGCTTCATGACAGGTTGCGCGCAGTGATGACCGGTACGCACCGCGATGCCCTCATCGTTGAGGAGCGAGCCGACATCGTGGGGATGCACATCGGCAATGTTGAAGGAAATCACCGCCGCCTTGTGACGCGCCGTGCCGATGATCCGGACACCCTCGATGGCGGTGAGTCGCTCGGTGGCATGGGCAAGCAGCGATTGTTCCCAGGCCGCGACCGCCGGCAAGCCCAATGCCGACAGGTACTCCACGGCAGCACCCAACCCGACCGCCGGCATGATGGGCGGTGTGCCCGCTTCGAACTTGTGCGGGATGGTGTTGTAGGTGGTCTTCTCGAAGCTCACCGAGAGGATCATGTCGCCGCCACCCTTGAAGGGGCGCATCTTCTCGAGCAATGCGGCACGGCCATAGAGGATGCCGATACCCGTGGGGCCGTAAAGCTTGTGACCCGAGAACGTGTAGAAGTCGCAATCGAGCGCCTGAACGTCGACCGGCTCGTGGGCGACAGCCTGTGCCCCATCGACGAGAACCGGCACGCCGCGAGCGTGCGCAGTGGCAATCATCTCCCGCACCGGATTGACCGTGCCGAGCGCGTTCGAGACATGTGTGATGCCCACAAGGCGCGTGCGCTCGTTGAAAAGCCCGGCGTAGGCATCCAGGTCGAGTTCGCCCCGCTCGTCGACCGGTATCACCCGGATACGCGCGCCCTTCTCTTCACAGAGCATCTGCCAGGGCACGATATTGGCGTGATGCTCGACCTCGGACAGGATGATCTCGTCACCGGCCCCCACGAAAGCTCGCCCCCAGCCATGCGCCACCAGGTTGATGGCATCGGTCGTGCCCGAGGTGAAGATGACCTCACGATCCTCGCGTGCGTTGATGAAGCGGCGCACGGTCGAGCGAGCCGACTCGTAGGCCGTCGTCGCCACATCCGAGAGATGATGCACGCCGCGATGAATGTTGGCATGCTCTTCACATTGGTATCGGGCAATTCGCTCGATGACCACCCGCGGCATCTGGCTCGATGCCGCGTTGTCCAGATAGATCAGGTCGCGGCCATGAACCTTCACTTCGCCGAGGATCGGAAAGTCGCCCCGGAGTCGTTCGACGTCGATCATGCTCATGCACCCACCTTGAGAGATTCGGTCTGAGCGAGAACCCGTTCGCGCAGCCGCTGCTCGAGCGAGCCGATGCCCAGTCGATTGATCACATCGGCCGCAAAGCCAAAGGTGAGCAACCGCCGGGCGGCCGCAGGGTCGATACCCCGGCTGACCAGATAGAAGAGTTCGTCAGCTTCCAGTTGACCGACCGTCGCACCGTGGGCGCACTTCACATCATCGGCGAAGATGTCCAGTTGCGGCTTGGCATCGATGCGTGCCCGGCCCGACAGGAGAAGCGTGCGGCTCTGCTGGGAGGAGTCGGTCTGCTGGGCACCCGGCTGCACCAGAATGCGGCCGTTGAATACCCCGTGGGCGTTGCCGGCGAGAACGACCTTGTGCAACTGCCGGCTCGTGCAATGCGGGCTTGCGTGGTCAATGAAGGTATGCGTGTCGGCCAGTTGACCGGCACCGATCATCGCAAGCCCGTCGAGCGAGGCGTGCGCCCCGTCACCGCGCAGATGCACATCGAGATCAAGACGTGACAGACGCGAGCCCATTGCAATCGAGGTTGACTCGTAGCAAGCGTCGCGCGCGAGGTCGACGAGGCACCGCGCAATGTGGAACCCCGCTTGTGAGTCGCTCTGGATGCGGGCATGACGCAGCCGTGCGCCAGCAGCGAGTCGAATCCGGGCCACTGCGTTCACGCAACTGGCACCGGCATGCCGTGCGACATGCTCCTCGATGAGATGCGCCTCGGCACCCTGATCCAGCATCACGAGGAGCCGCGGGTGCGTGGCAAGGTCGGGACGCGAGGATACGAACAGGAGATGCACGGGCGCGTCAAGCCGCATGCCGCGTTCGAGGACGACGATCGCGCCATGCTGAAGGAAGGCCATGTTGAGCGTGGCCAACGCATCGGCGTCGCTGTCCGATGCCTCGCTCCCCAGCAAGGCCTGCGCCCGATCGTGCATCGGATGCCCCGCATCGGCGAGCACGCTCGCCAGCGAGATCACCCGAATGCCGCGCTGGTCATGGCCATTCGAGAGCGAAGGCTCGAGCATGCCATCGACGAAGGTGAGACGGTATGCCGCTTCGGGAATCTCGAGTCCGGCAGGCAGCACCGTGCCTGCCGACGACGCATCGGCTGCCGCGACCACGGATGCGATGTCTGGCAGGTCGGCGGCCGCCGGCACCTGAAAAGCCATGCGATAAAGGGCCGACAGATCGGTGAAACGCCAGGCCTCGTCGCTGCGCCCCGGGAGAGCCAGCGCGTGCGCTCGCTCGAGCGCTGCCCGGCGCAACTCATGCACCCACGATACGGCAGGAGCCGCAAGACTGCCATGACTTGCGAGCAGGCTCGCGAGCCACGGATTCGCGTGTATTGCTGTCATCTCGGCAAAGCCCCGATACTCATGCGACGCGCGCGGAGGAGGAACCCGGCGCGGCAGTGATCCAGTCGTAACCACGCTCTTCGAGTTCGAGCGCGAGCGCCTTGCCCCCGGAACGCACGATGTGTCCGTCGTCGAAGACGTGGACGAAGTCGGGGATCACGTAGTTCAGGAGACGCTGGTAGTGGGTCACCAGGAGCACCGCGTTGTCCTCGCGCAGAAGCCGGTTGATGCCTCCGGCCACAATGCGCAGCGCATCGATGTCCAGACCCGAATCGGTCTCATCGAGCAGGGCGAGAGTCGGGTCGAGAATGGCCATCTGAAGGATCTCGTTGCGCTTCTTTTCTCCGCCGGAGAATCCCTCGTTCACGCTCCGCTCGAGAAAGGCCGGATCCATTTCGAGATACTTCATGCGAGCACGCACCAGATCGTCGAATTCGAGCGGATCGAGTTCCTCGCCGCCGCGATGGGTCTGGACCGCGTTGTAGGCGAGGCGCAGGAACTGGCTGTTCGCGACGCCGGGCACCTCGACCGGGTATTGAAAACCCAGGAAAAGGCCAGCGCGCGCACGCGCCTCGGCCGGCAACGCCAGCAGATCCTGTCCGCGAAAGCGAACCTCCCCGGCTGTGACCGTGTAGGCAGGATGCCCGGCCAGCACCTTGGACAGGGTGCTCTTGCCCGATCCATTCGGACCCATGATGGCATGGACTTCGCCTGATTTCACGACCAGATCGACACCCTTCAGGATCTCGACATCATCCCCCACGGTGGCACGCAAGCCGCGTACCTCGAGCAGCGGTACTGCACCGGCATCGATCATCCGACGCTCCCTTCCAGTTTCAGGCCCAGGAGTTTGGATGCCTCGACCGCGAATTCCATCGGAAGTTGCGTGAATACATCTTTCACAAAGCCGTTGATGATCATCGAAACGGCCGACTCGTTGTCGACCCCCCGACTCGCAAAATAGAACAGCTGATCGGCACCGATCCGGGAGGTCGTTGCCTCGTGTTCGACACGGGCCGATTCGTTCATCACGCGCAAGTAAGGAAACGTGCTTGCGGCGCATCGATCACCGATGAGCATCGAGTCGCACTGCGAGTAGTTGCGTGCACCCTCTGCCTTCGGCCCGACCTGTACCAGGCCGCGGTAGCTGTTTCTCGACTGCCCGGCCGAGATGCCCTTGGAGATGATCGTGCTGCGGGTATTGCGCCCCAGATGGATCATCTTGGTGCCGGTATCAGCCTGCTGGTGGTGGTTGGTGAGCGCGACCGAGTAGAACTCGCCCACCGAATGGTCGCCTTCGAGGACACAACTGGGGTATTTCCAGGTGATGGCCGAGCCGGTTTCGACCTGCGTCCAGCTGATGCGCGAGTGGGCCCCCTTGCACAGGCCCCGTTTGGTGACGAAGTTGTAGATACCCCCGACCCCGTTCGCGTCACCGGCGTACCAGTTCTGGACCGTCGAGTACTTGATGCTCGCGCGCTCGAGGGCGACCAGTTCCACCACCGCAGCATGCAACTGGTTGGTGTCGAACTGCGGCGCGGTGCAGCCCTCGAGGTAGCTGACATCGGCGCCCTCTTCGGCCACGATCAGCGTGCGCTCGAACTGCCCCGACTCCTGGGTGTTGATGCGAAAGTAGGTCGACAGTTCCATCGGACACTTCACGCCGCGCGGAATGAAGCAGAACGACCCCTCGGTGAACACCGCCGAATTGAGTGCCGCGTAGTAGTTGTCGTTGGAGGCGACCACGGAACCGAGGTAACGACGCACCAGTTCCGGATGCTCGCGAACCGCTTCGGAGAGCGAGCAGAAGATGACCCCGGCTTCCGCGAGCCGCTTCTTGTAGGTCGTCGTGACCGAGACCGAGTCGAAAATGACATCGACCGCAACGCCAGCGAGTGCCTTCTGCTCGTGCATCGGCACGCCCAGTTTCTCGAACGTGCGCAGCAGTTCCGGATCGACCTCATCCATGGAGGCGAGCTTCTTCTTCGCCTTCGGTGCCGCGTAGTACGAAATCGCCTGAAAGTCGATGGCAGGATACGCGACGCTGGACCACTCGGGCAGCGGCATCGTCAGCCAGTGGCGGTAGGCTGCAAGACGGAAATCGAGCAGCCAGTCGGGCTCCTCCTTCTTCGCCGAGATGAGCCGGATGACGTCCTCGTTCAGGCCTCGTGCAACGACATCGGACTCGATGTCGGTCACGAAGCCATGCTTGTAGGGCTGATCGATCAGTTGCTGCAGCGTGCTGCTCATGGAACCTTGCGTCCTGTCAGACCGTGAAACTCTCGCCACACCCGCAGGTGGCTTTCACATTGGGGTTTCGAACGGTGAAGATCTGCTTGAAGCCCTCGCTCACGAAATCGAGTTCGGCGCCGTCCACGATCTTGACCGCGTCGCGTGCGATGACCAGACACGCATCGTGGGCATTGACGACGAGATCACCGTCCTCGACGCTCGTGGCCAGGTCGTAGGTATAGCCAAGGCCAGAACAACCCACTTCCTTGACGCCGAGGCGAACGCCAATGGCGGCCTTGCCGGCGATGACACGACGAATCTGGGCCGCCGCACTCTCGGTGAGATTAAAGGACATGCTGACCTCCGTTCATGCGCAGTGAAGCCGCGTTGGTGTGCATCGCGACAACCTGCAGGACCGGGGTGGCTGAATCCGGTGTGTCGATGAGTTTTCCCAGCGTGATGCTCCGCAGGTAGGAAAAAATGTGCTCGTTGAGGCCACTCCAGAGGTCGTGCGTGAGGCACTTGTCGCCTCCCTCGCGACAGTTGCCTTGCCCGGAACACTGCGTGGCATCGATGAGTTCGTCGACAGCCACAATGATGTCAGCGACGGTAACCTCTTCGAGCGACCGGGCCAACCGGTAGCCTCCCCCCGGCCCACGCGTGCTTTTCACCAGGCCGCCACGACGCATGCGCCCGAACAACTGTTCGAGATAGGACAACGATATGCCCTGCCGCTCGCTGATCTCGTTGAGCGTCACCGGCCCTTTGCTCCCGTGCATCGCCAGATCGAGAACTGCCGTGACCGCAAAGCGGCCCTTGGTCGTGAGTCGCATGACATGCTCCGTGAATGGGCGGATGACACCCGGTGCGGCGCCTGCAGCACACCGGTATTCCTGGAGAAACGCTGAGGCGATCCATATTCCGACTAACTTGGTCAAGAATACTATTCCCGACTAAAGCAGTCAATTACTCTGCCCGGGCCTTGACTGCAACATTCGCCGGGTTACCCTCCTCCGCACGTGTGACCGGGAGGCGGATCGGTCGACTCAGTGCCAGTCTTCGCGCGGCGGTACCGGCAAGGGCAGTACGGGAACGCCTTCGTCGAGCAGTTCGCTCACCTCATCGGCCGATGCGCTGCCACGAATGCCGCGCTCCGGCGCGTCACCCCGATGGATGCGGCGAGCCTCGTCGGCGAAGCGCTTGCCGACGTCCTCGGTATTGGCAAGCATGTGCTCGACCAGGGCGCGCACCTGTTGTGCGTCGGGAAGTCCGACCGGTACGGGTGGGCTCTCGGCAACGGCTTCGGTACGCGCGCGCTCGCGACTCGCGCTGTCAGCGCGGCCTATCTTCGCGGTAAGGAGTTTCGTGACATGCGACTCCCCGCAGGTCGGGCATGTGAGGAGGCCACGACGCTGCTGCTCATCGAAATCGTCGCCCGAGGCAAACCAGCCCTCGAAGCGGTGATGGTGGGCGCACTGGAGCGCAAAGACGATCATGCAGGTGTTCCGGATCCGTTCGGCGCGTCCGCCGACGACCCCGCTACTATGACATAGCTACCCTGATGGCATCGGTCAATTGGCGAGGCGCCTGACCCGACGCCCCCCACCGGCACGTCTCGTCCGCTGACGCCGGGCCGAAGACGGCAGCCCGAAGGCGGCAGCCCGAGGGGACCTCGATCGGACTCGCCAGAGGCATTGCATGTGCAGCATCCGATCGGCTATCCTTCGCCCCCCGGTGAAAGGTACTCGCGAGAGAACTCGACCTCGGGCAGGCACCCGCTTCCACCCGGGTTGCCGGTGCGGGCCACGGAGAGGTGGATGAGTGGTTTAAGTCGCACGCCTGGAAAGCGTGTTCAGGTTAATAGCCTGACGCGGGTTCGAATCCCGCCCTCTCCGCCAGGATGCCCCCCCTCAACGTTTCCCCGCACTCGCCAGCGAACCATCCTCGTTGTACCGGGCACTGAAACTCGTCCGACAGTACGGACAGTCATGCGAACGGGCGCCCACATGGCTGGGGTAGGAGGTGGACGTACCGCAATTCGGGCAGGCGATGACGTTGGTGAGTATCGAGCGCCTCGCCAGCCGCAGTTCCTGGGCTTTCAGCATGCGCTCGAGAAATCCACCATGCTTCAGGCGAATGGCCTCGTAGTCCGGGTGATCCCAGGGCGAACTGCGCAGCGCCCAAGCTCTGGCTTTCTCGCCGAACGCGACTTCAGACGGCTGCGTCGCGAGGGGCTCGTCCTCTCCGGTCGAGGCGCCACAGAGCCAGACCAAGAGAACGAGCGGCCCGACGAAGGGAACAATGCTCACCAGCAGGCAAGGCCATCGGCGCCCTGTGTCGTGAAGTCGACGCACCGTTGCCGAGGCGATCGACACAAGCGCGAACAGCGTGACCAGAACAACCAGCACTTCGAACTCGCGCTTTCCCGCTTGCCGTTCGAGGAGACCACCAAGCATCGCCACCGTCAGCACGAGAGTCGTCACGTGAACCCAGTAACGGCCTCGTCTCATGGATCCCCGGAAATCAAGGCTCCGGCGCACTCCCTCGAACAGGGCATGCATCGGATCAGGCTCCGCCAGTCGGGCGAGTCGCGTCTTCCTCGGGCGGTGCGCCCGGGCCGATGTCAGACGCCTCGAGCAGGCTCGCATCTGAGGTGGTGTCACGACTCAATCGGGCCGCCTGACGCGTGATGATCTGCTCGAACAGCGACCGAACATCGCGCGCATTGCCGGGCATCGATCCGCCCGCCTGGGTCATGGCCGCCAGGCGCTGCCCGAGCGCGTTCCGTGCATCGGCCGAGAGCGACAGACCGTACTCGCCGCACAGGCGCTCGAAGATCGTCTGCAGTTCAACCCGATCGTAGTCGGCAAAGTCGATCGTACGGGTGAATCGCGACGCAAGCCCCGGATTGCTCGCGATGAAGCCTGACATCTCGGGTCCGTAACCTGCAACGATCACCGCCAGTCGATCGCGATGATCCTCCATGAGCTTGAGCAGCGTATCGATGGCCTCTCGCCCGAAGTCTGCTGACTGCCCCGGGGCAGCCGCCAGGGTGTACGCCTCGTCGATGAAGAGTACCCCGTCCATGGCCTCGGCAATGACCTCCTGGACTCTGATCGCTGTCTGGCCGAGATACCCGGCTACCAGCCGCGAGCGATCCACTTCCACCACGTGGCCGCGCTTGAGCAGTCCGAGAGCCGCGTAGGTCTGCCCGATCAGGCGGGCTACCGTCGTCTTGCCCGTTCCAGGATTGCCGGTAAAGACCAGATGCATCGACACGGGCACAACCTTCATCCCGGCCTCGAGCCGAGTCTGGTTGAGTTGCGCAAGGTGAGCCAGTGATCGGACCTCGGCCTTGACCCCAGCCAGTCCGATGAGGCTGTCAAGGCGCCACATCGCCTCATCGAGTGTCGCCGCAGGTCGAGGCGCCAGTTCCGGGATATCGGCCGGCAGTATGGCGCGAATATCGGCCGACGCATCGCGTGCAAGTCGCTGCGCCTGTTGCTCCAGCATCTGGCCGACGAAGTTGCGTACCCAGCGTGCGTTCCCGAATCGCTCATCGCGCAGGCGCCACACCTCGTCGATCTCACGCTCGACCCGCGCTTGTGCCTCGGCCGAGAGCCGCAGTTGCATCGCCTCGGCCTGGGCTGCGAAGATCTCGCGCAGCGCGGCCGGGTCGTAATCCGGGAAGTCGACATACCGGGTAAAGCGCGACTCCAGACCCGGATTCATCCGGATCGTTTCGCGCATCGGTCGGGTGTAACCGGCGATGATGACGGCAAGACGGTCGCGACGGTCTTCCATGGCCTTCAGCAGGGTATCGACCGCCTCTGGCCCGAAGTCTCTCGGATTGTCTCGCGGCAGCAGCGTGTACGCCTCGTCGATGAAGAGGACGCCGTCGGTGGCTGCCTCGATGGCCGCCTGAGTCCGGACGGCGGTGCCGCCTACGTGCTCGGCCACCAGTCCGGAACGGTCCACCTCGATGACGTGTCCCTTGCGCAGCAGTCCCAGTTCCTTGTAGACCTGCCCGATCAGGCGCGCAACCGTGGTCTTGCCGGTCCCGGGGTTGCCGGTGAACACCAGATGGAGCGAGACGGTCAGGTCGCTCAGACCCGACTGACGACGGCGCTGTTGCAACTGATGCAGGTGGAGAAGCTTGCGTATCTCTTCCTTCACGCTCGACAGGCCGGTGAGGCGATCGAGTTCGGCCAGTGCCGACGAGCCCCCGGCATGCCGATCGGTCGCCACCTCAGTCGAGAGTTCGTCAGGCATGGCCTCAGGCGTGTCGTCGCGCTTCCCGCGAGCGGGGCGAGCCGCACTCTCCCGATCCTTGTCCTGCAACTGCCCATCCCGCAACCGCCCGTCCTCAGTGCGCGCGTCGCGTCGGGACGCCTCCCCGCGCCGCCCCGGCATGGGCCGCGCATCATCGTCAAGGGCAGGCTGGGCACCCGGACCGAAGGCGTTGTCGCCGAGGAATTCCACCTCGCCACGGCCCTCGATTGCCAGGGCGGCCCGAGCGGCGAGCTCCGATTGAAACCCGGTGAATGCGCAACCCGAGAAGCGAACCCGTGCATGCTCCTCGGCGCTGACAGTGCTGCGCCCGCCTCCGGCGAAGCTGCAGCGCGACATCGCTGCCGTCGCGTCCCCCGACAACTGGAGGTACTGGGGCATACCCGACTCCGACGCTGCCCCACGCTCGAAGCGACAACGGCTGAACACGAGTTCGCTCTGGCGGCGTGCTGCAATGATCGCGCAGGAGAAACTCGTGCGCTGCGCCTCCAGACGCCCCTCATCATCGACCACGATGCCGGGTCGATCCGGGTGCGGCCAATCGTCGCCCGGACCGCTGATCTTCGATTGCCGGATGCGCAGATGGCCAGAACCGTGACAGACAATGAATCCCTCGAGCGCGATGACACACTCGACAATTTCGAGCGCGGCGCCCTCGCCCGCCACCAGTTCGGCCGCCATCTCGACTCGCCGGCGCGCCTGGACCACTGCGGTGTTCTTCAGACGAACCAGAGTGCCCTCGCCATCGGCGAAAACCGAGCAACATCCCGCGGGTGCATGATCGATACGGCAAGCGCGCAGCGACACCTGCGCACCAGCAAGTGCTCTGAGCAGTGCAGGAGCCGCAGGTGCCCCGGGCACCGAGGAGGACAGGCGGCAGTCGACCAGTTCAACCCTGCCGGCATTACCCACCCGAAGCGCATGGCAGGCTTCATCGCCCAGCAATGTGATCGACTCGAGGCTCAGCGAACCGCCATCGAAGCCGAGACCGCCGCGAATTCTCGATGTGCCACCGGATGCGCCACGGATACGCGTGCCGGCGGGAATGGGCATGTCGCACACCAGGTCTCCGGGCGGCAGCACGACCGGTTGGCGTACCTCACCAGGGCGGATGAACTCGGACAGATTGCGCATCAGGTGGTCAGGCAGGCAGCGATGGGTCGAATTATGGCGCCAAAGCGAGGTCTTTGATACCCGAACAGCCCGCTCACCGATGGCGCCTCGAGCGACCCGCGTCGTCAGGTCTGTCCGGGAACAACGCTGCCAACTCGCCGCTGGTCAGCCGATGCCTGGCAGCCCGCGCCTCCAGGTCGGCCCGCTGTGCCCGCACCCCAGACAATCACCACGACCGCGGCGAAGCTGGTCAGGCAGTCGAGTACTTCCCGACAACTCTTGGCAATCGATTGAACAGCCGGCAGTAGACGAAGAGTTCGTCGATCCACCGCTCCTCTGCGGCTGACCTCTGATGGGCTTCGTATTTCAAGCGAGCGCGTCGTCCCAGTGACGCCCGAAAGCCCGCATCCTGATGCAGCAGCCGCATGTAGGCTACGGCGTCCTCCTGGATGGGCTCGGCCCAGACGGTGCCGGGGGGCATTGGCTCCCCGCAGTATCGATAGTCCTGACTCAAGGCCACGAGGCGAGACCGCACGAGGCATGCGCTCGAGAGGTCCATGAAGCTCATGTTGCCCGACCACGCCGTCGCGATCACGGGCTTGCCCAGGGCCATCGCCTCGAGCATGCCGAGGCCCAGACCTTCGGCCCTGTGCAACGACACATAAACGTCACAACTGGCGGTCAGCGCCATCACATCCTGAAAGGTCATCTCGCCGCGGATGAGGTGTACGCGACGATCGGCCTCAGCGATTCCAAGCAACTTTCGCAGGAAGGCGGCGTGTTCGGGCTTGTCGATATTGGTCGCGCGAATGGCCAGATGTGCGCCCGACTCACCCCGCGGAAATGCCCGTTGGAAGGCCTCGATGAATTCGAAAGGATTCTTTCTGCCTTTCCCGGTTGACTGATCGAGCGAGTAGACCTCCGAGTCAGCATCGAAGGTAAAGAGAAATACGGTACCGGCCACTGGCAGATCGAACCGGCCACGGTTCGGCGCAAGGCCCGTGTCGATAGGCCATGAAAGCGGCGAGTGGATGACGTGTGTGCCCGGAATATCCGCAGCCGCCACGCTGGCCAGAAACGCCGAGTTCGTCAGAATCACGTCGTGACGGATCAGTTCGCCTGCAAATCGAATGGGAATTCGATTGAACTCTGCCCACAGATTCACCACGTGCAGCTTGCCTTTCGCACGCAGCGCCGGCTGCTGGACCATCAACGAATCGAGCAGGGTCAAGGGGAGGACATAAAGATTGACCGGATGTTCCAGTTCCTCGACCCTTGAAACCATGAAGGCGTCCAGCTTGCTCTCCGCCCGTTTCTTCTGCTCATTGGTCTTGATGCTGAGCAGTGAAATCGGAACCCCTTTCTTCTGCAATGAATCTGCCAGGCTGCGCGCGACAAAAGTGAGGCTGTATTCCTTGCCGAAAGTACTTATTATATTGATGCCGAACCGGTTCATGAATCAGGATCGCCCGATCGACGGACAGGTGACTAAGCCGACATTCCGGAAGCCACGGTGGAAGAGACGCGCGAACCGCCGAGTCCTACCATCCGGAATCAGAGTGGCGCAAATTGAATTTTGATAATTATTGTTGCAGAAGAACAAGAAGTCAGGCTCGATACCAGTCGGCACGCGTCCATCACCGACCACGCCTCTCCACGCGAATATCGTCAGCGTATCATGGGCCGATGGACAATCCGCAATGGGGATGCTGCCGCCCTGAGAGCCGCACAGCCCCCTGCCTAGACGCGCCCCCCGATCACTTCAACCAATGAGCAAAGTTGCACTCGTAACCGGCATTACCGGGCAGGACGGATCTTATCTGGCCGAATTGCTCCTCGAGAAAGGCTATACGGTCCACGGACTGAAGCGTCGCCCATCGCTTTCCGATACCACACGCATTGACCATCTGTATCAGGATCCTCATGAAAGCGGATCGAGACTCGTGCTCCACCACGGGGACATGACGGATTCGCCGAGCCTCATGAGAATCATTCGGAACGTGCAACCCGACGAGATCTACAATCTCGCTGCCCAGTCGCATGTGGCCGTTTCGTTTGAAGAACCGGAATACACGGCAGACACCGACGCCCTCGGCCCGCTGCGCATCCTCGAGGCAATCCGGATACTGCAACTGCAGGGAAAGACGCGATTCTATCAGGCCTCAACCTCCGAACTCTACGGACTGGCCCGGGAAACGCCGCAAAGAGAAACAACGCCTTTCTATCCGCGATCGCCCTATGCCGTGGCAAAACTCTACGCGTACTGGATCACGATAAATTATCGCGAGGCCCACGGCATCTACGCCTGCAACGGGATAGCTTTCAATCACGAAAGTCCGGTTCGCGGCGAAACATTTGTCACCCGAAAGATCACACGCGCTCTCGCCCGCATCAAGATGGGGATGCAGGACTGCCTTTTCCTTGGCAATCTCGATGCGAAGCGCGATTGGGGACACGCCCGGGATTACATGGAAATGACCTGGCTGATGTTGCAGCAGGACGTTGCAGAAGACTTCGTCATAGCGACCGGCACGCAGCACAGTGTGCGGGATTTTGTCGACATGGCAGCCGCACACATCGGCCTTTCCATCCGATGGTCGGGACGCGGAATCGACGCAAAGGGGTTCGACGAAAATGGCCGATGCATGATCGCGGTCGACCCGCGCTACTTCCGACCGACGGAAGTGGAGTCACTGATCGGTGATCCTGGCAAAGCGAAGAAAAAACTGGGCTGGACGCCAAGAACCAGCTTTCGCGAACTGGTCGGCGAAATGATGAGCGAAGACCTTGAAGCTGCCCGGCGAGACGCGATCCTTGCGCACCACGGCTTCAGCGCTCCCGATCGGCACGCGTAATGTCGTCGACGCCGTCCGGAAACAAGGCCGCCATCTCGCCACTGGTAAGGCGTTGCCGCGCGGCTCGTTCGTCCCTTTCGGCCTGCTGCGCCCTCGCGCGCTCATCGCGCATCCGCGCCACGCGACGCACGATCAGCATCCGCGTGAACATGAAGAGCACGACGCTCAGCAGCAGAGCCAGCACCAGCACGATGTCGCGCTGACGATTGAACGAGCGCAGTCCTGACGAGAGCTCCCAACTCACGAAGACGGTGAGCGGATAGCCCGGCACCCGCTGAAACGTCACGATGCTGTCACGACGGTCGACAAGGGTCGTGCGCCGGCTCTCGCCAGCGTCGGGCCCCGCCGAACCGAGTCCGGGCGTTGTGGCAGGATCCAGCACCGGCGCCGCGCCATGATCGAAATTGCCCGATCGGGCGAGGAAGTGACCATCACTGCGCACCAGCGAAATGTGTACGTCATCGCGACGAGCGATGGTGTCATAGACCCGCTCGAGCGCCGGTGGCGGCACCGACAGGGTCATCACATGTTGAAGACGGCCCTCGCCATCACGAATGGCCCGCGTGAACTGGATGGTCCATTGATGCGATGTGCGGCCAAGTACCGGCACCCCGACGAACAGGTCGTCGGTCTGGCGTGTCTTGTGGATCTGGAAGTGCTCGCGATCCGAGAGGCCGACCTCCCCCGGCCGCAACTGCCCGGTGGTGCTGTTCCAGATCACCCAGCCGTTCACGTCAGTGACCGCAACCTGCAGGATCGACTGGCTGGCGAGCAGGACTTTCTGCCGGTCGACTTCAGCGGAGAAATGGCCTGGGTTGTCACGCCAGACATCGCGCAATCGCAGCGCGGCCAGATCGATCGCTCGTACCTGCGAACCCACGTGCTCAACGAGAATCTGGGCAAGCGCGCGGTGGTTGGCATTCGCCTCATCGATCGTGCTCTGGTACAGGCTGCGCAACCCGATCAGGACAATGCCCCAGAGCGTCACCACGATCACGACGAAGCCAATGACACAGGCGCGTCGAAACCGCGACAGCGACTCGCCGCTCATGCGGGTCCGGAGCGTGCCGCTCTCAAGGCTGAACGGGTCGCCCCGCCTGGTCACGGCGCCCGACAACCGGCAGATACAGCAGCGGCAACAGCAACAGCGTGAAGATCGTGGCCGTCACGATGCCACCCACGATCACCAGCGCAAACGGTCGCTGCGTCTCCGAACCGATACCGTGCGACAAGGCTGCTGGCAGCAGACCCAGGCCGGCCATCAGCGCCGTCATCAGGATGGGGCGCAGCCGATCGACGGCCCCATGAATCACTGCATCAGCCACCGCGGTCCCGCCACGAACCAGGTCGGTGATGTGCTCGACCATGATCACTCCGTTCTGCACCGAGATGCCGGCAACCGCAATGAACCCGACCGCGGCCGATATCGACAGGTGGAAGCCGGCCAAGCCCAGCGCCGCAATGCCGCCGATGAGGGTAAAGGGCACCATCGCGAGCACCAGCAGGGCCTTGCGAATCGACTTGAAGGCCCAGAACAGCAGCGAGAAGATCAGCAAGCCGCTGATCGGAACGATGATCTGCAATCGCTTGGCCGCCCGCTGCTGGTTCTCGAACTGTCCACCCCAGGTGATGCGATAACCGGGGGGTACCTTGACCTGCGCGGCCACCTTCTTCTGCGCCTCGGCGACGAAAGAACCCTGATCGCGACCGAGCAGATTCGCCTTCACCGCCACGTTGCGCCCGCCCCCTTCGCGGCTCACGCGCGCTGCCCCCTGACGCACTTCGATGGTAGCCACATCCCCGATCGCTACCGAGCCAGCACCATTCGGAAGCGCGATCTGAATGGCCCCTATGTCATCGACCGAGTCGCGATAGCGCTGTGCCATGCGAACGACAATATCGAAGCGACGATCGCCATCGTAGAACACGTTGACCGGCATGCCCGCGAGTGCCGCCTGGACCACGAGATTAGCGTCAGCCATGCTGATGCCAAATCGTGCGAGGCGCAGGCGATCGAACTGGATGTTGAGTTCGGTCTGCCCACCCACCTTGATGGCGGCCACGTCTGCAGCGCCCCGTATCCTCGAGAGAATGGTGGCAATCTGCTCGGCCTTGTCTTCGAGAATCTCCAGATCCGGACCGAAGACCTTGACCGCGATTTCGCCCTTCACCCCAGACATCGCCTCCTCGACGTTGTCCTGGATCACCTGCGAGAAGTTCGTGGGCACCCCGGGCAGTTTGCGGATCTTGGCCGACATGTCGGCAATGAGGGCTTCCTTTGAGGGAAAGTGCCAGGTCTCGCGGGGCTTCAGGTCGGCCAACACCTCGAGATTGTTCGAGCCTTTCGGGTCGGTTCCGTCATCGGGGCGGCCAACCTGCGTGACGATGTTGCCCACCTCGGGGTAGCTGCGCAGGATGCGCCGCACCTCGCGCTCGACCGACTTGGTTTCACCCAGCGCTGAGGACGGTGCCAGCGCAATGGTGAGCCAGATATTGCCCTCGTCCAGTTTGGGAAGAAACTCGCTGCCCAGCAGCGGGGCCCCGACGGCGGCAACGCCGAAGATGCCGCAGGAGGCCAGGGTGATCAGCCGGCGCCTCGGGTTGGCGGCAAGGAGCAGGCGACGATAGCGCTCCTGGAGCGTGTGCATCCAGCGGCTTTCCTTCTCGGCAAAGTCGCCGCGAACCGCGTAGGACAGCAGGGCCGGCACCAGGGTCAGCGTGAGTGCGATTGCGCCAACGAGCGCAAACGACAGCGTGAAGGCGACCGGCGAGAAGATCTTGCCCTCAACCCGCTGAAACGTGAAGATCGGCAGGAAGGCAAGGATGATGATGGCCTTCGAAAAGAGGATAGGCTTGCCCAGATCGACGACGGTGCTCCGGATCGTATCGAGTCGCCACTGGTAATCCCGGGGCGCACCGTTCTGGTCGGCCAGACCGATGGCGAATCGCACCATCAGGGCTTCAACGAGCACCACCGCACTGTCGACGATGATGCCGAAGTCGACGGCGCCCAGCGATATCAGGTTGGCCGAGATGCCGCGAAGATCAATCACGGTGAAGGCGGCCAGCATCGCCAGAGGAATGACGGCAGCCACGATGAGCGCTGCTTTCCAGTTGCGCAGAAACACCATCAGAATCGCGATGACGAGCAGCGCACCCATGGCGAGGTTCTCGCCCACCGTCTCGACCGTGTGGGCGATGAGATCGGTGCGCTGGTAGAAGGGAACAATGCGCATCCCTTCGGGGAGCTTGCCCTGAACCTCCTGCACCTTTTCTCGCAGCGCCTCGACAACCTTGGCGGCGTTCTGCCCCTTGATCATCACCACGATGCCCTCGACGATCGTGTCGCGCTCGTTGTAACCGACGATACCCGATCGCTGCCGCGGTCCGATGACGATTTCCTCGGCCACATCGGAGACGAGCACCGGCCGACCGCCCGGGTGGGTCGTGATGGCAATTCGCCCGATGTCATCCAGGGTGCGCACGATGCCGAGCCCCCGCACAACCAGCGCCTGTTCACCACGCGCCATCAGACCGCCGCCGGCATTGGCGCTGTTGCTGCTGACCGCCGCCGTGACCTGGTCGATGGTGATCGAGTGCTTTCGCAACAGGTAGGGATTGAGCCGGATCTGATACTCCTTGATCGCCCCCCCGAAGCTGACCACGTCCGCGATGCCCGGCACCATCCGCAGCGCAGGCCTGATCAGCCAGTCCTGAATCGTGCGAACTTCGAAATCGGGCATGTCGGCGGGCGCTTCGATCATGTATCGATAAACTTCGCCCACTGCTGTCGTCAGCGGGGCCAGCGACGGTTGCGCGCCGGCGGGCAAAACGACGTTCTGCAACTTCTCGAGCACCTGCTGGCGCACGAAGTAGTCATCGGTACCATCGGAGAAAGTCAGGGTCACCACAGAAAGCCCGGTGATCGAAACCGAGCGCAGCTGGGTCATCCGTGGCACACCGGCCATCTCGCGCTCGATCGGCAAGGTGATCGCGCGCTCGACTTCCTCGGGCGCCTGCCCCAGATACTGCGTGACCACCTGAACCTGCACGTCCTGGACGTCGGGAAAGGCTTCGATCGGCACGTTGAGCGCCGAGCGCACGCCAAAGGCGGCCAGGGCAACAACGATCACCAGCACGAAGACGCGTTGGCCAAGAGAGAAACTGACGAGCCGCTCGAGCATTACGCAGTGCCCCTCAACGGGATTCGAGCAGTTCGGAGTTCAGGAGAAGCGCGCCGGCGACCACGATCCGCTCGCCCGCGCTCACCTCGCCGCCCAGGTAGGCGAAGTCACGGTCCTGAAGCCGCAACGAAACGCGCCGCCGCTCGAACACGCCGGTCGCCACCTCGACGAAGACCTGCGTGTAGATCCCTTGGGTGATGATCGCGGAATTGGGCACGCGCACAGCCTGATCGTTGGCGTCACCGAGCAGCGTCACGCGGGCAAACATCTCCGGCTTCAGGCGGTCGCCCCGGTTTTCAATCGAGCAGCGAACCTGAATGCGCCGGGTGACCGGATCGACCACCTCGCCGACACGCTCGATGCGGGCATCCCAGGTCTCGTTGGGCCAGGCATCGGTTTCAACCAGCGCGAGCTTGCCGGGGCGCACCTTGGCAAGATCACGCTCGGGCAGATCGATCAGCACCCAAAGTCGCGACGAGTCGGTGAGAATGTACAACGGACCGGCCAGGTCCGGGCGCACTTCCATCGCCGGATTGGCCTGCCGCTCGGTGATGACCCCATCGAGTGGCGCACGCAACGGGTAACCCTCCAAGGGGTTGACGGCACCGGGTGCGAGATTGCGAAGACGCAGGCTTGCGCGACGCAGTTCACTCTCGGCCTGCTCGAACTCGGACTGCGCGAGTTCGAGATCCTTGCGCGGCAGGACGCCACCCTCGAGCAGGAGTCGCGCGCGCTCGAGCGCCAGCCGCTTGCGCCCCTCGTCAGAGCGCGCCTTCTCCACATCAGCCGATGCGGCATGAAGTTCGGGCGCATCGATCAGCGCAAGGACGGTGCCTCGCTTGACCCGATCACCCGGCAGGCCCTTGAGGGAGACGATGCGGCCTGCGATCGGTGAACTGATGCGTGCCGTGCGATTCTCATCGTAGGCAATCCGCGCGTTTACCGGTTCACCGAGAGGCAGCGTGGTGGCATTGACGACAATCGTGCGAATCGAAGACAACTGAGGGGCGTCTGCGGGGTAACGCAGCCGATTGGGCTCCGATGCAGGGTCGGCGGGCGCAGCGGCCTCAGCCACCTCCAGCTTCGAATAGCGCTGATAGAGAACCGTCGCTGCCCCTGCGAGTCCGATCATCACGAGGGCCGCCAAGATGTAACGCATGTAACCCACTCCATTCAGTTGGTCGCCCCGTCTCGGGGTGCCAATCAGTCCGTGGTACCCGCTGCCTCGACGCTTGCGCGCCAGTTCACAAGCGCTCTGGCATGCTCGGCCCTGGCCTGCAAGGCGTCGGCCTCGGTGGCTCGCAGGACACGCCGCGCATCGAGCAGATCCATCAAACCGATCGCCCCGTTCCGGTACGCAAACTCGGCATATCCCGCGCTTCGACGCGCCTCGACCAGCAGGCGCTGATCGAACCGCCGCAAGCGCTCGGCCGCCGACTGGACATCGGCCCGGACGCGCTCCATGTCCGTCAAGGCGAGCGCTCTCGTCCTGGCGAGTGCTTCCTGGGCCGCATCGAGGTCGGACTCGGCCCGAGCCAGTTCACCTTCATAGCCATACCAGGCAAAGATCGGCACCGACACGGAAAATCCGAAACTGTTGCCGCTGCCAGACGGGTTGGTCGCGGAGGCCGGATAATGGTCGTAGCTCGCCCCCACCGAGATGTCGCGGGTTCGCAGGCGCCGGGCGAGTTCGCGGGCACTGCGGGAGGCTTCGACGCGCACCCGTGCCGCGCGCACGTCGGCCCGCTGCTCCACCAGGGTATCGATCGCGCCTGTCTCGACCGGCATCAACTCGGGCCACGGGTCACCTGCCTGCAAACGGGCAGCCTCACTCTCGCGTCCGATCGAGGAGGCAAGCGCGATTCGGGCCCGATGGCGCTCGGACTGAGCCTGGCTCAGATCGTTGTGCGAGCGCAATGCGTCGACCTCGAGGCGCGCGATATCGGCCTGTGCGATGTCACCGGCACGCTGGCGGGCCTGCGCGGCCTGCAGCGTCTTTTCGGCCAGATCGAGCAGGCTCTCCATGAGGCTCACCCGCTCCTGCGCGAGCAGCAGATCAAAGTAGGCGGCTCGCATCTGGACGCGCTGCTGGCGCACCACATCGACGACGTCGACACCGGACGCGTCCCGCAGGCTGCTCGCAACCTGGATACGCAGATCGCGTTTGCCGCCCCGCTCGATCGGCTGATCGAGCCGCACTGCCGAATCGATGGTGCGGTCGCGCAGGGTTCCCGATCCGAGCCCCGCTGCCGGATTGATCGACCCGATGCCCACCGTCAGGATCGGATTCGGACGCGCACCGGCGCTGATGACATCGGCACCCGCGGCCTCCCGGATGCGCCGCGCAGCCTTCACTTCACGGTTGTTCTCGAGAAGCAGGCGATCAGCTTCCGTGAGGCTGAGTATCCAACCCGGCTCTCGTGCGCCTGATTCACCCGCCGGCGCCAGTACCTGCGCCAGAACCGGGCTGACGCCAAGGATCGTGAAAACAATGAGTCCCGACAGTATCTTCAAAGGGCCGTCTTCCAGGGTCACGATCGATACGGTGCCGCGGCACGCCACACTGCCGGCCGGAGTGTACTGGAGGCGCGCCCCGACTACCATCGCCCGCCAACATTGCCCGAGAGGCCGCTTACGTGTTGTTGCAGGGCTCGAGGACGCCCCCGGTGCCGGCAGCGTCCTTGGCCCCGGTAGCAGTCGTTGCGAGCAGCCCCTTGTCGGCGCCTACTGAGGGACGAATCCGGTGTCCTTCACGAACTTCTGATAGAAATCGGCTTCCTTGCGGATGAAGGCTGCGAACTCAGCTGGAGATCCCCCCACCGCGATCAGGCTGATGTCGGCGATCTGCTTCTGCAGTTCGCCGGCAGCGAGTGCCTTTCGAACCTCATCGTTCACCCGCTGGATGACGGCAGGCGGCGTGCCGGCAGGCGCTGCCAGACCGACCCAGCCCACATACTGGTAACCAGGCACCCCCGATTCGGCAATGGTCGGCAGCGCAGGCAACGTCGCAATCCGCTTGTCGCTGGTCACGGCCAGCGGCACGAGTTTGCCACTCTGCGCATAGGGTACTGCCGTCGGCGAGGTCTCGAACATGAGGTCGATCTGCCCGCCCAGCAGGTCGGACAGCGCCGGTGCCCCGCCCTTGTACGCCACGTTGAGCATGTCGGTGCCGGTCAGTTGCATGAACATGCGTGCCGCCACATCCTGCGGGCCACCGACACCGGAAGTACCGAAACTCAACTTGCCCGGGTTGGCCCTGGCATGCGCGATCAGGTCTGCGATGGTCTTGAAGGGCCACTTCGGGTTGACGATCACGACATTGGGCTGATCGGCGATGCGAATCACCGGCGCCAGATCCTTCAACGGGTCGAAAGGCAACTTCTCGAACATGTAGGCGTTGGAGGCGAGCCCCGCGTGCGCAACGAGCAAGGTATGCCCATCCCTGGGGGCCTTGGCGACGAAATCCATGCCGATGTTGCCACTGGCCCCCGGATGATTGTCGACGATCACCGACTGCCCCAGGCTCGCCGAGAGTTTCGGGGCAAGAAGCCTGCCCACCATGTCGATGCTGCCACCGGCCGGGAACGGCACGACCAGACGAACCGGCTTCACCGGGTAGTTGGTCTGCGCCCGGGAGACGGACGGACCCAGGACGAGGAGCGAAACGACGATCGAAGCGATGACAAACGGCGACTTGTTCACGGTACCTCCGGACATCGGGAATTGAACGGACTGCAGAATGCGCCCCGCGCCCCCACCGCCCGCGTGGCCCTTCGGGACCGGCGGAGCCCGGTCACGGAAAGTGGCACAAAGCCATTCTGCAAGGCGGAGCGAAGTGAAACGCTAGCACATTGCGCGCCCACCCTGGATTCAGGGAATCGGCCGCCTGCACATCATGGTGCTCAGTCGAGGGCGCAGGCGCGCACCAGCGCCGACACGACATGGTCCTGCTCCTCATCCGTCAGCGTGTGGTGAAGAGGCAGCAGGAGGCCCCGGTCCTGCGCGAACTCCGATACCGGCAAGGCAGCGCTCCGATCAGGCACGCCGTGAGCAGGCTCACGATGCGCACACATGATGCCGCGTCGCGTGGCAATGCCCTCGTCCAGCAGTCCCTGCATCACGGCGGCCTGATCAATGCCGGCGGGCAGGCGCACGCAGAAACTCTGCCAGTTGCTGCGCGCCCAGGTCGGCTCGTGCGGCAACTCCAGCTCGGGTCGGGTTTTCAGCAACGCGCCATACCGGGCGGCACGCGCCCGCCTCACCCGAACAATGTCCAGCAGGCGCTTCAACTGCTCGCGACCGAGAGCAGCCTGGATATCGGTCATCCGGTAGTTGTACCCGACTTCAGGATAGGACTCGAAACTCACCGTATTGGCCGCATGGCGACGCGTATCGGGAATGCTCATCGCATGCTGCCTCAACCGCCTGAACCGCTCATCCCAATCGGGCCGCGCTGTCGTGATCATGCCGCCCTCCCCGGTGCTGATCACCTTGCGCGGGTGAAAGGAAAAGCAGGCGATGTCGCCATGCGGACGACCAACAGGCTCCCAGCGGTCATGCCAGCGAATCTCGCTGCCAGCAGCACAGGCTGCGTCCTCGATCACCGGCAGGCCATGACGCGCGGCAATCGCGAGAATGGCCTCGAGATCGCAGGGCATGCCCATCTGATGCACGCAGAGAATCGCCGCAGTGCGCGCCGTGATCGCCTGCTCGAGCAGGCACGGATCCATGTTGAAGGTATGCGGCTCGATGTCGACGAAGACCGGGTCGGCACCGCAGTAGCGAACCGCATTGGCCGAAGCGATGAAGGAGTGACTGGCGGTAATCACCTCAAGCCCAGGCCCGACGCCGGCGACGAGCAAGGCGAGGTGGAGCGCGGTCGTGCAACTGGATACGGCACAGGCAAACGGTGCCCCGACCTGTGCCGCGAACGCCTCCTCGAAGGCTGCCACCTCTGCACCCTGCGTGATCCAGCCGCTGCGCAGGACCCGCAGAACGGCAGCCTCCTCGGCGTCGCCCATGACCGGGCGCATGATCGGAATCATTGGCTGATGCACTCGCGCTGCGCCCGCCACCACGACACCAGATCACGCAGACCGGCCTCGAGGCCGATCTGACTGCTGAAACCGAGCACACGACGCGCCTTGCCGGTGTCGGCCAGGCGCCGCGGCACCGGATTCACGCTTCGCTCAGGTCCGTATTCGGGCACGAGGTCAGAGCCCATCACGCGCAGCAATGCCATGGCGAGGTCATTGAGACTTGTCTCGCTGCCGCTCGCGATGTTGAATACATCGTCGCTGGCGGAAGATGTCAGTGCAAGAAGGTTGGCCCGGGCGATGTCCTCGACATGAACGAAATCCATCGTCTGTCGGCCGTCTCCGAAGATGAGTGGCGACCTGCCGGCGGAAATCCTCTCCATCCAGCGAATCAGCACCTCGGTATAGCGTCCGTGAATATCCATGCGCGGTCCGTAGACATTGAAGTACCGCAACGCAACCCAGGGCAAGCCGTACATGTCGTTGAAGGAGCGCAGGAGTCCCTCGAGCATCACCTTGCTGGCACCGTAGAGGGTGCGGTTGGCATACGGATGATGGTCCTCGGCGGTGGGAAAGTGCTCCGCCATCCCGTAAACCGAAGCACTCGACGCCGTGATGAACTTGCGCACGCCCGCCTGTTGCGCAGCCTCGATGACATTGAAGGCGCCGCCACACATGACATCGAACGCGACGCGCGGATCTTCAGCGCAGGCGGTGATGCGAAGCGCCGCCATGTGGATGACGGCATCCATGCCTTTCGTGACTGCCCGAACATTCGCCGGGTCGCGCACGTCACCCTGCACCAGCACCACCCGGGGATCACGCAACGCGTCCTCGACGTTGGCGAGACTTCCACGCTCGAGGTTGTCGAAGATGACGATGCGCGCAGGCGAATGCTCGCGAAGCAGCAGATCGATGGTGGTGGAACCGATCAGCCCGCACCCGCCGGTGACGAGAATGTTTGTGCCGTCCAGATTCATCGTGAATCCTGCCTCTTGTCCAGGGGTCGTGCCGGATTTCCCACGACGCACTGCGCCTCGCCCACCGAACCGATCACGGTTGAGCCCAGACCGATCAGCGCCCTTGGTCCGATGCTAACGCCCTCGATGATTCGAGCGCCACTGCCGACATAGCAGTTCTCGCCAATGCTGACGCCGCCACAGATGCCTGCCCCGGAACCCACCAGGGTGTAATCCCCCACGGTCGCGTCGTGGTGCACGACCGCGTTGGGCAGGATGCACACATGCTTTCCGATGCGGGCATTGCTCGTGATCACGGCGCCGGCCATGATCACCACGCCCTCACCGATCGATGCGTCTCGGGAGACGAACGCGCCGGGGTGAATGAGCGTCAGGAACCGCGCCGGGTTCACACCGAGACCCTCGATGGTTCGAACCCGCTCCAGGTAAGTCCGGGCGCTGCCCGGCACGGCCAGTACCCGGGCGCCTGGAAAAGCCCGCAATGCGTCACGCCCCATGACCTTGTGCCCGCGAAGCCCATCTGCGTGGCGTGTCGGGTCATCATCGATGAATCCGACGAGTTGATGCGCCGGGCCGAGACAATCCACAGCCTCGCGGGCATTGCCGTTGTACGGGAACACGAGCACCTGCTGCGGTTCGCGGGCTGACACCGTGCTCATCGCCCCGCCTCGTCCGCGCGAGCAAGGGCGAGAACGTTCCTTGCCACCTCGTCGATCTGCGCTTCACTCAATTCGGGGTAGATGGGAAGCGAGAGCACTTCGCAGGCTGCCTGCTCGGCGGCGGGAAATGCGCCAGGCGCGTAACGGGGCGTGCGATACGCCGGGACCAGATGCACCGGGGTCGGGTAATGAATGGCGGTGCCGATACCGGCGCCCTGCAACGCTGTCATCCAGCGCGCTCGATGCGGCGTGCGAATGGCGTAGACATGCCACGCATGAAGCGTTCCCGCGGTGGCTTCGGGATATCGAACCTGGCTGCCGGCAAAGGCACGCGCGTAGCGGGCCGCATTCTCCCTTCGGGCTGCATTCCATGCTTCGAGATGACCCAACTTGACGCGCAGGATCGCTCCCTGCATCGCGTCCATCCGGTAGTTGTAGCCCTTGATGACATGTTCGTACTTGCGTTCCGATCCCCAGTCGCGCAGCAGACGCAATCCATGCGCAAGGGCATCGTCCCCGGTGACGACCATCCCGCCCTCGCCGTAGGCGCCAAGGTTCTTTCCCGGGTAGAAACTGAAGCACCCCATGTCACCGAGGCTACCGACACGCTGCCCCTGCCACTCGGCGCCATGCGCCTGAGCCGCATCCTCGATGAGAATCAGACCGTGCCGTCGTGCGATATCCCGCAGCGTTCCCATGTCGGCCGGCTGCCCGTGCAGATGCACCGGAACAATGGCACGCGTGCGAGGCGTGATGGCCGCCTCGACGGCAGCCGTATCAATCGTCAGATCGCGCGGATCGACATCCACCAGCACCGGATGCGCCCCTGCATACTCGATCGCCGCCACGGTTGCCACGAAGGTGAACGCAACCGTGATGACCTCGTCACCCGGAACGACACCCGCGGCGAGCAAGGCCAGATGAAGGGCGCTGGTTCCGCTGTTGACGGCAACGGCATGGCGCACGCCACAGAAGTCCGCGAAGGCCTGTTCGAATGCCGCCACCTCGGGGCCCAGCGCGAACTGCCCGCTGTCGAGGACGCCCTCGATGGCTGTCGCGATCTCGCGCTTGAGGCCGGCGTACTGCGCCTTGAGATCGAGAAAAGGGATCATCGGGCGCCCCCCGCGCCGTCAAGCCAGACGGGTGTGCCGTTCGATCGGAGCGACACGGTCGCCTTTTCGGCAAGGTCAACCATGCGCAGACCGAACCGGCCATCGGTCACCGGCGTCCTGCCTGAGCGAATGCAGTCTGCAAAATGACGTGCCGCCACCTGCAGGGCCTCAGCCGTGTCCAGCGGCGGCATCCAGGCTTCGCCCTGGCGATAGAGGACAGAGGGCGGCCCCGCCTCCATGGGCGAAACATCCACACCCGCCTCGTGGACCCGGAGAGTCCCGGTGCTCGCGTCGTCATCCCAGAGTGCCATCCGCCGACTGCCTCCGATCAGAACCCGCCGAACCCGAACCGGAGAAACCCAACTGGTGTTGACATGGGCAATCGCACCCGAGGAGTAGTGAAGCGTCACGTAAGCGATGTTCTCGGGCATTCCGTCGAAATGACCGATACCGCAGGCGGAGACCGACATCGGTCGTTCGGAAAAAAGATAGTCAAGCAGCGCAAAGTCGTGCACGGCCAGGTCGGCGATCACATTGGCATCGGACCGCACAAGACCCAGGCTTGAGCGCATCGAGTCGTAGTAGAGCACCCGCCCGAGTTCATCCGCAGCCAGCAGTTCTTTCAGCGCGCGGGTTTCACTGGCGTACACCGTGGTGTGATCGACCATGAGCACGCGTCCGTGGCGCTCGGCCGCCTCGATCAGAGCCAGCGCCTGCCCGGGACTTGCTGCCATCGGCTTTTCGAGCCAGACATGTTTGCCTGCCTTCAAGGCAGCGAGCGCGAGCTCGAAGTGCGACTCGACCGGGGTAGCAATGACGACCGCGTCGATCGACGCATCGGCGATGAGGGCATCGGGATCCAGCGCGGTGAGGAGCCTCGGATGGCTCTGCGCCAAGGTATCGATCTGACCGGCCGCGAGATCGACCACCATGGCGACCTCTGCCCCCGGCACCGCGAGAAAGTTGCGCAGCAGTTTCGGGCCCCAGTACCCATACCCGATGAGTCCGATGCGAATCACTCGCGAGGCTCCGCGCGTCGCTCGCGTACGTCACCGACGATGCGGGCCGGAACACCGGCCACCACTGCATATGCGGGGACATCCCGCGTGACAACGGCGCCGGCGGCCACCATCGCACCAGCGCCGATCGAGACCCCCGGGGCGATGGTGGCGTTCGAGCCGATCGATGCGCCTCGACCGACCGCAGTGCGTTCCAGCAGCCAGTCATCACGGGTCTGCAAGCGCCCAGCCCCGTTGACTGCCCGAGGCCACCGATCGTTGGTGAACACCACCCCGTGTCCGACAAACACTTCGTCGGCCAGGGTCACGCCCTCACAGATGAAACCGTGCGAGGAAATCTTGCAGCGGTCACCGACTACGACACCGCGCTGGATTTCGACAAAAGGACCGACCGTGCTGTCGCAGCCGATGGTGCACCCGTAGAGGTTCACCAGATCCGGGTGCAGGACGCAAGCCCCGGCGCCGAGGACCACGTCAGCGGCGATCGGCATCACGACGCTCCGCTCGTCCAGGTGCCAGGTCACCATAGTTGCAATCGCTCACCATGTCTCAGATCTTCTCCGCCTGGCGCCTTGCAAGGGCGGTCAGGTCCGACCAGCGTCGTGTGAATGCCGCGAAGATGGCCTCGTCGGTCTGCCGGGCGAAATCCAGCCAGTCCTCGGGATCCCCCGCTGGCGAGCGTGCCGGCACCTGAACGACGTTGCGCATCGCCTCTGTGGCCAGTTGCCGGTGGGCAAGACGCCACAACGCGCGTCCTTCGGACAACCGGTCGGCATGGAGATTGAAGAAGGCATCGAAAGCGGCCTTTCTCTGCCGCAGATCGTGAATGCCAATGTACTTGTGATGCATGGCTCCGGCATGCTGCCGGTAGCAGGCCTGGGTGGTCTGCAGGCGCCCGACGGCTCCCTGCATGGACAGTCTCATCCACATTTCCATGTCGCCTGCGTGCGGCAGATCGGCCCTGTAGTGTCCCGCACGCTGCTGGGCCGTCGTTCGCACCACCGCCGTGGCGGTCGCGTCGCCGACGAAATTGATGCCTGTCCTGCAGAAGTGCCGGATCCAGTCGAGCGGTTGCACCACCGAGAAAACCACCGACGCGGGTGCGTTATGGGTCACCTTCGAGGGGTCCGCCGTCTTCAGCGTCTCGCCGATCACGAAACTCACCTGCGGGTAGGCCTCGAGCACGCGGACCGCTCGTGTCAGGGCCCCCGGCACAAGCACATCGTCTGCCGACAGCAGCAGGAGATAATCGCCCGTCGCCCAGTCGAGTCCCTCGTTGTAGGTCACGATATGACCGCGGTTGGACCCGTGACGTCGAACCGTCACCCGATCATCCGAAGCCGCAAGTTCCGCAGCCACGGCCGGGGTGTCATCCGGGGAGGCATCATCGATGATGCAGACCCTGACCTCCACCCCGGGTTGGGAGAGAATGCTCGCTACGCATTCCTTCAGAAAGTGTGCGTACCGGTAGCAGGGAACGGCAACATCCACACGCTTCATGGCGATCGGGTCTGGTCGAGCGGTTTTGGCGGCCGTCACGCTGTCGCGAGACGCAAGGCGCCGCCGTGTCGACGGATTCCCGAATCACACGCACATAACCAGCATCACCCGACGATTGAAGCACGTGGATCTGCGCGATGAATTACGTGTTGTTGCAAGGCTCGAGGACGATGCCGGTGCCGGCATCGTCCTCGGCCCGTGGTCAGTGAGCCCGAGCAGCCTGCAGGGCTTCCCATATCCGCGAGGGCGTTGCCGGCATGTCCAGGTGGTTGATGCCGGCAGGGCGCAGCGCGTCCACGATGGCATTCATCACACTGGGCATCGCACCCACCGCACCGGCCTCGCCAACACCCTTTGCGCCGAGCGGGTTGGTGGGGCTGGGCACGTTGAGGTCATCGGTGATGAATTCCTCGATGACTCCCGCGCGCGGCATGTAGTAGTCCATGAAACTGCCGGTGAGCAGTTGGCCACTCTCGGGGTCATACATCATTTCCTCCCCGAGAATCTGACCCAGTTGCTGGGTGGCCCCCCCGTGGATCTGTGCCGCCGCGAGCACGTGGTCGAACACCATGCCGCAGTCATCGACCGCCACGTAGCGCAATATCCGGGTGACCCCGGTCGCCGGATCGATCTCCACTTCCGCCACATGCGCACCCGTCGGGAAAGCGCGAACCATGGGATGTTCGGCATCGGTATCGAGCGGATGCGTGTCGCCGCCGGCATGCGCGGCAAGGAGCGCTGACATGCTCACCCTGCGATCGGTGCCCTTGACCGCGTAGGTTCCCGTTCCATCCGACCCGATCGAGAATTCGATGTCATCAGGAGCGGCCTCGAGACGCTGGGCCGCGAGCGCGGTGCCCTTCTTCACCATGTCGATGGCGCCCAGCTTGAACGCGCTGCCGACGATCATCATCGAGCGCGATCCCACCACCGGGCTGCCGATGAGGTCTCGGGCGAGCGCGTGATCGGTCTCGAGACGGATCGAGGACTCGGGCACGCCCAGCGTTTGCGCGACGATGCGCGGAAAGGTGGTCTCATGGCTCTGACCGTGGCTCTGCGAGGGCGAGTAGAGCACGATCCCGCCATCGGCATCGATGCGTGCCCGCACCTGATCCTTGGGCGCCATGCCCCCCCCCGATGGTTCGACAAAGGTTGCGAGACCGATGCCGCGCAGTTGCCCGCGTGCCTTCGATTCGTCACGACGAGCCTCGAATCCCGCCCAGTCGGCCAGTTCGAGCGCGCGCTCCAGCAGCGCGCCCGGATCGCCCGAGTCGTAGACACACCCGGCCGGATTGGCAAACGGATAGGCATCGCGCGGAATGAAGTTGCGGCGACGGATCTCGGCCCGATCGAGCCCGAGCACTCGCGCGGCCTCGTCAGCCAGCCGTTCGATGATGTAGGACGCCTCGGGGCGACCCGCTCCCCGATACGGGGTGTGAGGCACCATGTTGGTGAGGTAGAGCAGATGCCGGCCATAGCCTGCCTGCATCCGATAGACGCCACCAAGCCCGGAGAAGCCATTCTGCATGTTCGTGTTCGGTCCGGCCCCCGACAGATAGGCACCCTCGTCGGTATGCCAGAGCGCGCGCATGGCGAGGAACCGACCCGCATCGTCAAACGCAAGCTCGCCGTCGATCTCGAGCGCGCGGCCGTGATAGTCGGTGGCAAACGTTTCGGCGCGCGTGGCAACCCACTTGATCGGCCGGCCAACACGCTTTGCTGCCCAGGCGAGAATGGCGTGGTCACAATAGGCTTGCGTACGAATACCGAAGCCCGCGCCGACATCGAGCGCGTGAACACGAATCTGCGCCGGATTGACCCCCAGATTCACCGCGAGCCCCGGGCGAAAACCGGTCATGCCCTGATTGGTGACATGGACGTCCCAGGAATCGGTCGCAGCATCATGCGCAACCACACACGCACGCGGTTCCATCGGTACGCCGCTCACGCGCGGACTGATGACACGCAAGGTCACCACGTGGGGCGCGCTCGCAAAAGCAGCGGCGGTCGCGGCCTCATCCCCGTAGGCCCAATCGAACACTCGATTGCCGGGTGCCTCCTCGTGAATGAGAACCGCGTCCGGGGCGGCGGCGGCGGTCACCGAGGTGATCGCCGGCAGATCCTCGTAGTCGACCAGGACACGCTCCGCGGCATCCAGCGCGATCGCCGCGGTCTCGGCCACCACCAGCGCCACTTCATGACCCACGTAGCGGACACGGTCGCGAGCGAAAGGCAGAAACGCCGGGACGATGATCGGCTTGCCGTCGCGGCCGGCCATCGGCACCCCGGTGCCCTGCCCCTTCAGTTCAGGCGCATCCGCTGCGCTGAAAACGCCGATCACGCCGGGCTGCGCAAGGGCATCACTCGCATCGATCGAGCGAATGATGGCGTGCGCACGATCGGCACGCACGAAATGGCCGTAGACCTGCCCGGGGAGGTCTACATCGCCCGTGTAACGACCGTGACCGGTGACCAGTCGCGCGTCCTCGCGCCGGCCCTTGAAAAGAGGTGCATTCATGCAATATGCGTCCGATTGAATTGTGAGACTTTCGCAACGCCCATGAGCAGCATGGCCGAGCGCATTTCATTGGCAAGCTGGCTGTATACCCCCTTGACACCAGCGGCGCCACCGGCAGCCAGCCCCCACAAGGCGGGCCGACCGATCGCCACGGCGGTGGCACCCATCGACAACGCTTTTATCACGTCAATGCCCCGCCGGATACCACTGTCGAGCACCACGGGTACCCGACCATCCACCGCATCGACGGCACCCCTGAGCAGGCTGATCGAGGCCGGCACCCCATCCATCTGGCGCCCCCCGTGGTTCGACACCCAGATGCAGGCCGCACCCGCACCGAGGGCGGCCCGGATGTCATCCGGTTGCACGATGCCTTTCACCACCACCGGCAACCCCGAGGCCTCGCGCAGAAACCCGATGTCATCGAACGAGAGGTTGCGTCGCTGGTCGCGAAAGTTGCCACGGCCACCGAGCGCTGGATCGTGATTGCCAGCACTGAAGTCGGGAGGAAATGGACGACCAAGCCGGACGAATTCATCACTCTGCCCCGGCCCGAGCGCATCGGCGGTCAGCACGATCGCGCTGTAGCCCGCGGCGCGTGCGCGCTGCACCAGCCAGCGGTTGATCTCCATATCGCGGTTCATGTAGATCTGAAACCACTTCGGCGCCGGCGTTGCCCTCGCAATCTCCTCCATCGGGCGACTCGAAGCGCCCGAGGCGACGAACAGGGCCCCTGCCTGCCCGGTACCGCGGGCATTGGGAATCTCGGCGTTCACGTGGATCATGCCCTGCGCACCGGTGGGAGCAGTGAATATCGGCAAGGGCAAGTCAAGGTCGAGAAGGCGCGTCCGCAGATCGATCGATTCGGCAGCAATGCCCTGCAGGCGTCTTGGCATCAGCCGGTAGTCGGCAAACGCGCGCCGGTTTTCACGGTAGGTCCACCCGTCGCCGGCAGGCCCCATGAAGGCAAAACGCCCCGGGGGAAGAATACGACGGGCCTCCTCCTCGAGTTGCTCGATGTTGACGATGCTGATTTCACCCTCGGCAGTGCTTGCCTTGCCCGCATCGGTGGCAGCGGCACCCGGCGCCGGGTGCTGGGCAACGGCCCCACCCGTGGGCAGCAGCGGGGTCGTGAGGGCGGCAGCGGCGGCTACCGAATGCAGCATGAATCGTCGTCTGGACATGTCTCCTCCTTGTGACGGGACGTTCCACGCCCCTTTTTCAGGCCGTGTGGCGCATCGAAACGCACCGTCAAAGCCGTCAATCGTGTCAACATAACGCGTGGCCGTGTGCATTGCAAAGCCCAAGGCGCATAATCACGATCGTCCGGTTTCCTTCCAGGCACGCGCCCCCGGGGAACCGACAACAAAAAAAGCAAAGGCCCAGGAGTTTCGACATGGCGGACATGCGCGCGCGCGACGACGCATTCTTCAAGCAGGTGTTTCGAAAGACGCCTGCGGGACAGAGTGAGGTCATCCACCGCAGTTCGACTGACCTGCCGCAGCGGGTACGTACCTTGCTCGTCATGGTCGACGGCAGAACCACGGCAGAAGCCCTGCTTGCTCGGCTGGCTGCGTTGCAGATCACCGACGCGGCGTTTCAACTGCTCGTGGATCGTGGTTTGGTCGAGCCTGCGAGCGCGCCGGCTGGCGTCTTCAATGCGGTCCCGTCAACAGGGATGCCCGGCGACCTTCGCGGACCGGCCTCGGCCTTCTTGGGGCCATCAACCGTCATGCCCGGGCAATTTCGACGTCCCCTCCCTGCGTCGCCCGCGCCGATGGAGGCTTCACCCGCACCCTCGAGCCAAGGCCCCGCCGCGGTTGGTCGCGCATCCGGCGCACCCGATACCGAATCTCGCCCTGCCGGCACGACGGCACCCCGGGAACGCGCACCGATCACCCAGGTGCCACCGGAGATTCGCAAGCAGGAACTCTACGAGTTCTTCACCCAGACCATTCGCGAATTGCTGGGTCTGCGGGGATATCTGTTGCAACTCACCGTGGAACGCGCGGACAGCATCGAGGACTTTCGCGAGATCCGCGATCGCTTTCTGATTGCGCTCGAGAAATCCAAAGGGCCCGAGATCGCTCGCGCACTGCGCGAGCGCATTGACCGGATGCTGCGCTGATCCGCCCGGGCGCCGCTCCGAAACACGCGGCGCCCGCTCAGGCTCGACTCCGATCAGGTCGGCAGTTTCAACTGATCGAGGATGGCCGGATTCTCCAGTGTCGACACATCCTGCGTGATCTCCTCACCCTTGGCGAGGGAGCGCAGCAGGCGCCGCATGATCTTCCCCGAGCGGGTCTTGGGCAGGTTGTCGCCGAAGCGAATCTCCTTCGGCTTGGCAATCGGACCGATTTCCTTGCCCACCCAGTCACGCAGCACCTGAGCGATGCGACGTGCCTCGTCGCCTGTGGGTCGTGCACCCTTGGTGACTACGAATGCCACCACAGCCTCCCCAGTCAGGTCGTCCGGGCGTCCGACCACGGCGGCTTCAGCGACGAGTTCGGTATTGGCCACCAATGCCGACTCGATCTCCATCGTACCCAGGCGGTGCCCGGACACGTTGAGCACGTCATCGATCCGGCCCATGATCCAGAAGTATCCGTCCAGGTCGCGGTTGGCGCCATCACCGGCGAGGTAGTAACGCCCCTGAAAGTCCTCGGGGTAGTAACTCTTGCGAAAACGATCGGGATCCCCCCAGATCGTGCGGATCATGGAGGGCCAGGGTTTCTTGATGACCAGAATGCCACCCTTGCCGTTTTCCACATCCTGTCCGGTTTCATCGACGATGGCCGCAGCGATACCGGGCAGTGGCAAGGTGCATGACCCGGGCTTCAGAGCCGTGGCCCCCGGCAATGGGGTGATCATGTGGCCACCCGTTTCCGTCTGCCACCAGGTATCGACGATCGGGCAGCGACCCCCACCGACCTGGGTGTGGTACCACATCCACGCTTCCGGGTTGATCGGCTCACCGACCGACCCAAGGAGCCGCAGCGAGTCGAGGCGGTAGTGTCGCGGATGGCTCGTCGGCGTGCCTTCGGCAGCCTTGATCAGTGATCGGATGGCGGTAGGCGCCGTGTAGAAGATGCTGACCCGGTGCTCGTCGATCATCTTCCAGAATCTTCCGGCATCGGGCCAGGTGGGAACGCCCTCGAAGATGACCTGAGTCGCGCCGACCGCCAGCGGTCCGTAGGCGATATACGTGTGCCCGGTAACCCAGCCGACATCGGCCGTGCACCAGAAGATGTCATCGGGCTTGATGTCGAAGGTCCAGCGCATCGTCAGCATCGCGTGCAGCAGGTAGCCGCCAGTCGAATGCTGCACGCCCTTGGGCTTGCCGGTACTGCCCGACGTGTAGAGGATGAAGAGCGGATGCTCGGCCCCGACCCACTCGGGCTCGCAGACGCTCGGTTGCCCGGCGACAACCGCCGACCAGTCGTGATCTCGCCCGGGGACCATGTCGATGGAAGCCCCGGTGCGCCGGTAGACGATCACCGCCTTGATCGATTCGCAGCCACCGAAAGCCAGGGCCTCGTCAATCGCCGGCTTGAGGGGAATCTGCTTGCCGCCGCGCAGTTGGCCATCGGCCGTGATGACCGCAGTGGCGCCCGCATCGAGGATGCGCTCGTGCACGCTCTTCGAAGAAAAACCGCCGAACACCACCGAGTGCGTTGCGCCGATGCGGGCACAGGCCTGCATCGCGACCACGGCTTCGATCGACATCGGCATGTAGATCAACACCCGCTCACCCGAGGCGAGTCCGAGCGAGCGCAATCCGTTGGCGAACTGGCACACCCGCGCATGGAGGTCGCGATAGGTGACCGTACTCACCTTGCCATCGTCAGCCTCGAAGCGAATTGCAACCTTGTCGGGCTGAGTCTGCAGGTGTCGATCAAGACAGTTGTACGAGGCGTTGAGCAGGCCGTCATCAAACCACTTGAAGAATGGCGCATTCGATGCGTCGAGCGTGCGGGTGAACGGGCGTTGCCAGATGAGATGCTCGCGCGCCTGACGCGCCCAGAAGCCCTCGTGGTCACGATCGGCTTCCTCGCACAGAGCGTTGTAGGCATCCATGCCCGACACGTTCGCATTGCGATGCATCGCTTCAGGCGGCGCGAAACGCCGCGTCTCGTGCATTACGGTTTCGATGGTCGATGCCATGTCTCTGTCCCCCTCGGCGATGAACGTTCTGTGAAGCAAGTTTATCGCAGCCGGCGCGCAAATCGGTGCTCGCGTTTCCTCGAAGTGCGGGGCGCCCTCGCGCACGCACAGGCTAGAATCCGGGTTTTGAACCTTGCACCTGCGCCGTACTGCCGCAGGCGCACAGCCCCGGGAACACCATGACGACCATCCGCCAGGAAGACCTGATCCGCAGCGTCGCTGACGCGCTCCAGTTCATCTCCTACTATCACCCGCGGGACTACATCCAGCATCTTGCCCGCGCCTACGAGCGCGAGCAGGCACCGGCCGCGCGTGACGCCATCGCGCAGATCCTCACCAACTCGCGCATGTGCGCTGAAGGTCAGCGACCCATCTGCCAGGACACGGGCATCGTCAACGTGTTCGTGAAAGTCGGCATGGGCGTGCGCTTCGAAGGGTTCTCGGGCTCACTGGCCGACGCGATCAATGCGGGGGTGCGCGAGGCTTACCTCAACCCCGACAACCCGCTGCGCGGTTCGGTCCTCGCCGACCCGATCTTCACCCGCAAGAACACCCGCGACAACACCCCGGCCGTCATCCATGTCGAACTGGTTGAAGGCAGCACGGTCGAAGTCACCGTGGCAGCCAAGGGGGGCGGCTCGGAGAACAAGTCGAAGTTCGCCATGCTCAACCCGTCCGAGTCGATCGTCGACTGGGTGTTGAAGACCGTTCCGACCATGGGCGCCGGCTGGTGCCCGCCAGGCATGCTGGGAATCGGTGTCGGGGGTACGGCCGAGAAGGCAATGCTCATGGCCAAGGAATCGCTGATGGACCCCCTCGACATGCATGAACTGCTCGAGCGCGGACCGCAAAACCCGATCGAGGAAATGCGCATCGAACTCTTCACCCGGGTCAATGCCCTCGGCATTGGTGCACAAGGGCTGGGTGGGCTCTCCACGGTTCTGGACATCAAGATCCGCGACTACCCCACGCATGCAGCCTCCAAGCCCGTGGCAATGATTCCGAATTGTGCCGCTACCCGCCATGCGCACTTCGTGCTCGACGGCTCCGGGCCGGCCTTGCTCGAGCGTCCGAGCCTCGCCGACTGGCCCCAGGTCACCTGGACCCCGAGCGCGCAATCACGTCGGGTCAATCTCGACACGCTCGACGCTGCCGAAGTGGCGACCTGGAAGCCGGGCGAGACGCTCCTGCTTTCGGGCCGCATGCTCACGGGCCGCGATGCGGCACACAAGCGCATCACCGACATGCTCGCGCGGGGTGAGTCGCTGCCGGTCGACTTTCGCAATCGGGTCATCTACTACGTCGGCCCGGTAGATCCCGTACGCGACGAAGCCGTCGGCCCGGCCGGCCCGACAACGGCCACGCGCATGGACATGTTTACGGAAGCCATGCTGGCCGGAACCGGCCTTGTCGCCATGATCGGAAAGGCCGAACGCGGACCGGTGGCGATCGAGGCCATCCGCAAGCACAAGGCGGCCTACCTGATGGCCGTCGGCGGCGCCGCCTACCTCGTCTCCAAGGCGATCCGAACTGCCCGCGTCATCGGGTTCGAAGACCTCGGCATGGAAGCCATCTATGAGTTCGAAGTGGTCGACATGCCGGTCACGGTAGCCGTCGATGCACAGGGCACTTCGGTACACACCACCGGCCCGGCCGAATGGCAGAAACGCATCCGCGAGTTCAAGATTCCGGTGAACGTCGCCTGACTCAGACCACCTGCACGGGCGGGTGGGCGTAATGCAGGGGTGCCGTGCGCATGATGACGGCATTGATGGCCGGAAAGAACTGGCCTGCCAGATCGAAGCGGGCCGCAATGGCCATGTCGACATCCATGAAGGGCTGCGCAGGCAGCCCGATCGGCAGACCCAGTGCGCGCACCCAGTAGGCCCCGACATGAAAGTTCAGGGCTGCCGCGGCGGCGTTGCCGTCAGACACGTGGCGAAGGGCTTCCTCGTAGCTCGACGTGAGAAGCAGGCGAACCGACGGATAGTTCGCGGTCAGAAGGGCCGCAAGCGGCCCGCGTCGGGGCGTTGCGACCAGACGATCGGCCATCGAGGCAATATCGCCTGAGGCACCAACTCGCCCGTCAAGCGGCAGAAAAAGCGCCGTGCCCGATCGGAGAACGGGCAGTGAGAAGGCGAGCGAGGAGGCACGCTGCGGAAGAATGCCCTTGAAGGCGATAAGATCGATGTCGCCCGCCGCCAGGGCGGCTTCGATCGCCTCGTTGGAGTACGGGTGGAACGAGGGCTGAAAACCAGCCTGCGAGATCAGGAGACGTACCCGCTCGATGAGTGGCCCTTGAGGCTGCCCGCCTTCCATCCAGGCCAGTGGCCTGAACGGCTGATCGAAACCCACACGCAGCATGAGCATTCCCTCCATCGTCGTCTGGCCGGACGAGCGTGTCACCTCGACCGCCCCCACGATACAGCATAAACACCCCGGCGCCCTGACACAGGTCGACGCGCGGACCGACCTGCACCGGGACCGCTGGGTCACCGACCCGCGGTGGATTGTCAGCGCTTCTTTGCCAGAATCGTGCCGCGGCAGGAGCTGGCGCCGCACAGGCACTGGTAGCGCTTCTTCACAGCCGGCGTATGTCGCTCCTCGAGCTGGATGTTGTAATCATAGGTGAGTTCCTCCCCTGCCCGAATGGCGCGCTTCGCCTCGATGAAGATGCGATCACCATCACTGGACACTTCGCAGTTGGGGTCACAGCCATGATTGATCCAGCGCGAGGAGTTGCCACCGCGATTGGCGTCGATCACACGATCGTCATCAATCTCGAACAGGAAGGTGTGGTTCTGCGCCTCTTCGTTCCCGTCATCGGGATAGCGACGCCACACCTCCTCCCAGGTGATCACCTCACCCACATACTCGATGATCCGGGTGCCTTTGGGAATGCGCTGAAGCGCAAACCCACCCTTGCCATGCAGGCCGGATCGTCGAACGATGAACAGACGGCCTCTGGGCACAGGGGCCGCATGCGTCAGCGCCCTGCGCGCGGAGGGCTTGCCTGATGCCATCGAGTCGCGTTCAGAGGCCGAGCGCGGCAATTCCCGCCGCGGCAATCTGCTCATCTTCGTGCGACTGGACACCCGACACACCGACGCCGCCGATGCGTATCCCTTCAGCGATGATCGGCATCCCGCCCTGCACCGGCAGCACCGGCATGCCGAGCATGCCCAGGCGGCCTTCCTTGATCCGGTCTTCCCACGTCCGCGAGGGACGGCCGGTCAGCGCAGCCGTGCGGCCCTTGCCCGTGGCGATTTCGCTGGTCAGCGCATTGGCACCATCCATGCGGAACAGGTGCAGGAGGATGCCGCCATCATCGAGAATGGCGACAGTCACCTGCCAGTTGTTCTTGCGCGCCTCGGCCTCGCAGGCAGCGGCAATCGTCTTGCAGTCATCGAGGGTCAGCATCTGACGGGTCTTCATCACATCTCCTGGTAGTCGCCTGAACGTTCAGGCGCGAATGGGTCGGCCCGACACGCGGGCCCGGGTCAATCGGATGGCCACACTGCGCCGCGCCCGCGAGCGCATCATCCGGCCTTCAGCGCGTTGCGGACCTGTTCGAGAGCGGTCGGATCCTCGAGTGTCGTGAGATCACCGGGATCACGCCCCTCTGCGAGCGCCTGGATCGATCGCCGGAGCAGTTTCCCGGAACGAGTCTTGGGGAGTGCAGCCACAAAGTGTACCCGCGACGGTCGACCGATGCCGCCAATGTGCGCATCGACCGCGCGCTGTACCTCCTGCTCATGGGCAGCGTTCGTCACAGGTGAATCGATACGGGTCGAATCCTTCACGACGACAAAGGCAACGGGCACCTGTCCCTTGAGCGGGTCGGCAACGCCGACCACGGCGCACTCGGCCACATTGGCATGAGATTGCACCGCCTCCTCGATCTCGCGCGTCCCGAGGCGATGGCCAGCCACGTTGATCACGTCGTCGGTGCGCCCGAGGATGAAGTAGTAGCCATCCTCGTCGCGGGTCGCCCAGTCGAACGTGGTGTACACCGGCGGCCCCTCGAAACTCGAGAAGTAGGTCGAGACAAAACGCTCGTCATCGCCCCAAACCGTACTCATGCAGCCCGGCGGCAGTGGCGGCACGATGCAAAGGACGCCCTTGTGACCGTTGCCAAGTGCAGCACCGGTGTGCTCATCGCGGATTTCCAGCTTGTAGCCGTAGGTCGCGAAACTCGGGCTCCCGATCTTGCGCGGGGTATCCTCGATGCCCGGCTGCGCGGTGAGAATCGGCCAACCGGTTTCGGTCTGCCAGTAGTTGTCGATCACCGGTACGCCGAGTCCGCGCGAAATCCAGTCGGAAGTGGGCTCATCGAGCGGTTCACCGGCAAGGAACAGATACTTCAGCGACGAGAGGTCGTAGCGGGCAAGCCAGGCCGGATCCTGCTTCTTCAAGACCCGGATCGCGGTCGGCGAAGAGAACATTCCGGTCACGCGATAGTCCTGGACGATCTTCCACCAGACCCCGGGGTCTGGCCGGGTCGGCAGACCTTCATACAGAATCGTGGTCGAGCCGTTGATGAGGGGGGCGTAGACGATATAGGAGTGGCCAACCACCCAGCCGATGTCGGATGTACAGAACCAGGCATCGCCCGGGCGCGAACAATAGATGTACTCCATCGAACTGGCGAGCGCGACGGCATACCCGCCGGTATCGCGCTGCACGCCCTTGGGGCGGCCCGTCGTTCCGCTCGTGTAGAGGATGTAGCTCGGATGCGATGAAGGCACCCATTCGCAGGGCACCTCGTCATTCATGTGCACGCCTCGCATGCGGGCATAGTCATGGTCACGTCCGGCAACTCGCGCAGCCCCGGATACAAGCCCCCGATCGAGCATGAGCACCTGCGCCTCGGGTACCGAAGCCAGCCCCAGGGCTTCATCGAGGAGCGGCTTCAGTGCAATGACCTTGCCCATGCGCATGCCGGCATCGGCGGTAACGATCAGGCGAGGTTTGGCATCGTCGATGCGTGCGGCAAGGCTGGCAGCAGCGAAGCCACCGAACACCACCGAGTGAACTGCACCGAGCCGAACCGTTGCCAGCATGGCGAATATCGCCTCGGGCACCATCGGCATGTAGATCAGCACCCGATCGCCACGCCCGACCCCCAGGCCGCGCATGACACCGGCGAGTCGATTGACCTCACGATAAAGCTGTCCGTACGTGAAGGTGCGAGTCTGGTCCGTTTCGGTCGAGATGTAGACCAGGGCGTGCTGATCGGCGCGCGCTGGCAGGTGCCTGTCGATGGCGTTGTGACACAAATTGGTCTGGCCACCCGGGAACCAGTGATTGAAAGGGGAACGGCTGTCATCGAGTGCAGCACGTGGCTTTTCATGCCAGTAGATACGCTCGGCCTCGCCCCCCCAGAACTGCTCGATGTCCGCGACCGACCGATCATGGACCCGCTTGTACTCTCCCCCTGCCATCGTTGTCTCCCGATGTCGTCGCATGCAGGTGCGAGTGTATCGTGTCGGTGGCCTGCTGGTTCGGACTCGCACGACGCACGGCCATCCGATCGGGAGCTCAGCCCCGACCGTCAGACCCCGCGATGACACCCTGCGATCAGGCAGCCTGATCGCCCGGCGACCGATGGGCCAGCGAGCGCTCAGCCGCTGCCAGATAGTCGGCGCTCTGCATCTCGGCCAGACGGCTTGCCGTGCGGTCGAACTCGAACTTCATCGCACGAAGCCGAGCCTCACGGGGTTCACCGTCGATTCGCAGCAACTGCTCGGGCGCCGCCTCGGCCGAGAGGAGCAGCTTGACCCGGTTGTCGTAGAACACGTCCACCATCAGGGTAAACCGCCGAGCCAGATCGGCCTCACCGAGTCCCATTCGCGGAACGTCGGACACGACCACGGTGTGAAAGCGCCGTGCGATCTCGAGGTAATCGTTCTGCGAACGACCCCAACCGCACAGCACTGCGAAATCGAACCAGGCCACACCCCGGGTCGCCAGCCGACACGGCAGACGACGATGTTCAACCTCGATCGATTGTCCGGGTGCAACCTCGCCGCCCACCGCACCCAAGGTCGAGATCAGGGCAGCGTCCGCCTGCGGCCCGGCGGGCGTGTGGTAGGTCCGAAGCCGCTCCATCTCGAGCCTGCGATAGTCGCGCCCGGCATCGACGTTGATCACATCGAGACTCGATTCGATCAGTGCAATGGTCGGCAGAAACGATTCGCGCTTCAATCCATCTCGGTAGAGTTCGTCGGGCCGGTAGTTCGACGTCATGCAATAGACGACACCGCGCTCCATGGTGCGCTCGAGCAGCCGCCCGAGAATCATCGCATCGGCAATGTCGTTGACATGGAACTCGTCGAAGCAGATGAGCCTGTACTGGCTCGCAATGCGTTCGGCCACTGCCATCAACGGATCGGGCACCGCACGCAGTTCGGCCATCTCGCGATGGACGTCGCGCATGAAGTGGTGAAAGTGCACACGCACCTTGCGCACGAGCGGCACGGCAAGAAAGAAGCTGTCCATCAGGAAGCTCTTGCCCCGACCGACGCCACCCCAGAGGAAGAAACCTCGCGGCAGCGCAGGTTTCACCATCCAGCGCCGGAGCGCATTTCGACGGCGAAACTTGTATCGGCTCCAGTCGAGCCAGACGCGTTGCAGGTGCTCCACGGCCGCCGCCTGCGCCGGATCGGCCTCGAAGCCGCGCTGCGACAATGCACGCCGGTACAACTCGACGACCGAAGGCTGCTCGCCTTCGGCCAACCCGAAATCACCTGCCAGATCCAACCCGACTTCACGCATCCAGTGCAACCCCTGCCTGCCTTGCGACTGCACGATCAGGCATGCAGAGCTCTTGAATCGGCGGCCAGCGCCGCCTCATGAAGTACTTCGGAGAGGGTCGGGTGGGCATGGACGATGCGCGCGATGTCTTCGGAAGAAGCCCGAAACTCCATCGCAACCACGGCTTCGGCAATGAGTTCCGAGGCATGCGCATTCACCACGTGCACACCCAGAATCTCGTCGGTCGTCGCATGAGCGAGCACCTTCACGAAACCGTCGGTCTCATCCTGCCCCTTCGCGCGCCCATTGTTCATGAAGAGGCTCGAGCCCACCTTGTAGGGGACCCCCGCTTCCTTCAGTTGCCGCTCGGTGCGCCCGACCCATGCAATCTCGGGGGAGGTGTAAATGACCCACGGAATCGTGTCGTGATTGACGTGCGACTTCTGCCCCGCAAGCAGTTCGGCCACCATCACGCCCTCTTCCGACCCCTTGTGGGCGAGCATCGGTCCACGGACCACATCGCCGATGGCAAAGACGCTCGGCAGATTGGTCCGGCACTGATCGTCGACTTCGACAAAACCTCTGCCATCGAGCTTGAGTCCCACGGCCTCGGCACCGAGGCCATCGGTGTTGGGCACTCGTCCGATCGAGACGATCAGCCGATCGAATTCGAGCTTCTTCGCGGCACCCTCTTCCTCGAAGGAAACGGTGACGCTCTTCGATCCTGCCTTGATGGCGCCGATCTTCACGCCGAGCCGAATGTCGAGTTTCTGCTTCGCGGTGAACTGCTTCCAGGCTTCCTTGGCAACCGCCTCGTCGGCAGCCGCCAGAAAGGTCGGCAGGGCTTCGAGAATGGTCACCTCGGCACCGAGACGTTTCCACACGCTGCCCAGTTCGAGACCGATCACGCCGGCACCGATGACGCCCAGGCGCTTCGGTACGCTGTCAAACGAGAGTGCCCCGACGTTGTCGCAAACCAGCCGATTGTCCACCGGCAGGTCGGGAAGATGCCGCGCACGCGAGCCGGTGGCGATCACCACGCTGCGCGCGAGTACGACTTCGCCGTCGATATCCACCTGGTAACCATCGGGCGCACTGGCCACCAGGCGGCCGTGCCCCTTCAGCCAGGTGACCTTGTTCTTGCGAAAGAGGAACTCGATGCCCTTGGTCATCTTGTCAACGATGCCTTCCTTGCGGGAGAGCATCTTGCCCAGATCGAACTCGGCACCACTCACGGTAATGCCGTGATCGGCAAACTTGTGCAGGACCTTCTCGTAGTTTTCCGAAGATTCGAGAAGCGCCTTGGAAGGAATGCATCCCACGTTGAGACAGGTACCACCGAGCACGTTCTCGCCCTTGGGGTTCTTCCACTCCTCCACACAGGCGGTGCGGATACCCAGTTGCGCCGCGCGAATCGCGCACACATACCCGGCTGGCCCCGAGCCAATGACTACCAGATCGAAGTTCTGCGACATTGCTCAGATCTCCAGCAGGAGACGGGCAGGATCCTCGAGCGCATCCTTCATCGCCACGAGCGCCAGAACGGCCTCACGACCATCGATGATCCGATGATCGTAGGAGAGCGCCAGATAGTTCATCGGACGAATCACGATCTGACCGTTCTCGACCACTGGCCGATCCTTGGTGGCGTGAACGCCGAGGATGGCCGATTGCGGCGGGTTGATGATCGGCGTCGAGAGCATCGAGCCGAACACGCCCCCGTTGGAGATCGAGAAAGTGCCGCCGGTGAGTTCCTCGATACCCAGCTTGCCGTCACCGGCCCGCTTGCCGAAGTCGGCAATCTTCTTCTCGATATCGGCAAAGGTCATCTGGTCGGCGTTGCGGATGATCGGCACCACGAGGCCACGCGGCGAGCCCACGGCCACACCGATGTCGAAGTACCCGTGATAGACGATGTCATTGCCATCGACCGACGAATTCACCACCGGATACTTCTTGAGCGCATGCACGGCCGCCTTCACGAAGAAGGACATGAAGCCGATACGCACCCCGTGCTCCTTCTCGAACTTGTCCTGGTAGCGCTTGCGCATGTCCATGACCGGCTGCATGTTCACTTCATTGAAGGTCGTGAGAATCGCGCTCTGCGACTGCGACTGCAGAAGTCGCTCGGCGACGCGGGCACGCAGCCGCGACATCGGCACGCGCTGCTCGGGACGCTCGCCCAGGATCTTGTCGATGCTCACCGGTGCGGGGGGCTGCGGCAGGGCAGCGCTTGAAACAGCCGGCGCAGCAGCAGGCGCCGCCGAAGTGGCCGCGGGCGCCGCAATCTGAGCAAGCACGTCACCCTTGGTGATACGCCCATCACGGCCCGAGCCACTCACCTGGGTCACATTGACCGCGTTTTCCTCCACGAGCTTGCGAGCAGCGGGCATGAGCCGGGCGTCAACGCGCGAAGTCTCGGGGCTGGGTGTCGGTGTTGGCGAAACAGCGGCCGGTTGGGGCTTGGCCGCGGAACTCGAAGCCGCTGCACCCGCCTTGGCTTCGGTGTCGATGGTGGCGATGACCTCGCCCGCCACGACCGTGCCGCCATCGCCCTTGATGATGCTCACCAGCACGCCATCGGCAGGCGCTGGTAGTTCGAGAACGACCTTGTCAGTCTCGACATCGATGAGATTCTCGTCACGCGTGACCTGCTCACCGGCCTTCTTGTGCCAGGCAAGCAGGGTAGCTTCGGAAACGGACTCCGAGAGCTGGGGGACCTTGACTTCGATTATTGCCATGAGATGGAGCTCCGTTCCGGTTTTACGTGGGCGGTGGCTTGGCCCCTGCTGCCACGTACTGCAAAACAGGCGCGTGTAACACGCCCGGAGTGAGACGACTCCGCAACGGAGACGCCGGATTCACTGACTGCAACTGCGATGAGTCTTCGCGCGATCGTGCAGCAGGTCATTCCAACCCGCCTGCTGCACGCCGCACACTGTCCCTGCACGACGCCGGCCACCCTGCACCGGCGGACGCTGTCACGCCTTGAATTTGCCAAAGGCCTGATCAACCAGCTTCTTCTGCTGCTCGTTGTGCTTGGCGGCATAGCCGACCGCCGGCGCCGCAGCCGACGGACGGCCTGCGTAGAAGAGTTTCTGATCGGCACGCATGTTCTCGAGGAAATAGTGCTGTGACTGATACCAGGCGCCCTGATTCTGCGGCTCCTCCTGGCACCACACCACTTCCTTCGCGTTCGGGTAGCGCTTCATCTCGGCCGCGAACTGCTTGTGCGGGAAGGGATAAAGCTGCTCGACCCGAATGATGGCCACGTTGTCCAGGCGTCGCTCGCGCCGCGCAGCGAGCAGGTCGTAATAGACCTTGCCCGAGCAGGCGATCACGCGAGTGACACCATCGACTTCCAGAGCATCGACCTCGCCGATCACGGTCTGGAAACCGCCCTTGGCGAGTTCCTTCAGCGAGGAGACCGCTTCGGCCTTCCGCAGCAGCGACTTGGGAGTCATGATGACCAGCGGCTTGCGGAAATTGCGCACCATCTGACGACGCAGGAGATGGAAGATCTGCGCCGGCGTGGAGGGCACGCACACCTGGATGTTGTGCTCTGCGGTCAATTGCAGATAGCGCTCGATCCGGGCCGAGGAGTGCTCCGGACCCTGCCCCTCGAAGCCATGCGGCAGCATCATCACCAGACCGCACAGACGCCCCCACTTGGCCTCGCCCGAGGTGATGAACTGGTCGATCACGACCTGCGCGCCATTGGCAAAGTCGCCGAATTGCGCTTCCCAGATCACCAGTTCATTGGGTTCGGCGCAGGCGTAACCGTACTCGAACCCGAGCACGGCCTCCTCGGAGAGCACCGAATCGATGACCTGAAATTCGGCCTGCTTGTCCGACAGGTGCTGCAACGGGACGTAGGAACCCGCGTCCCAGCGCTCACGATTCTGGTCATGCCAGACCGCGTGCCGGTGGGCAAAGGTGCCTCGGCCGGAATCCTGGCCGGAGAGACGAATGCCGTAACCGTTGACGAGAAGGCTTGCGTAGGAGAGCGTCTCGGCCATGCCCCAGTCAAGCGCACGCTTGCCCTCGACCATCTCGCGACGCCCTTGCACGACACGCTCGACCACCGGGTGCAGCTTGAAGCCGGCCGGCGGCGCCGTCAGCAGTTCGCCCAGACGCTGCAGTTCGGCGATCGGGAGGGCCGTCTCGGCCTGATCGGTCCACTTGGCGGCGTTGTAGGCCGACCAGTCGATGGCGTACTGGCGCTGGAAGTTCGACAGCACCGGACTCGACGTGTGACGCCCCAGGTCGAGTGCTGCCCGATATTCCTTCACCAGGCGATCGGGCGTATCCGCCGATACCACGCCCTGCGCGACGAGCTTGTCGCCGTAGAGCTTGCGCGTACCCGGGTGCTGCGAGATCTTCTTGTACATGAGCGGCTGCGTGACGAAGGGCTCGTCCTGCTCGTTGTGCCCCAGACGCCGGAAGCAGACCAGATCGACCACCACGTCCTTCTTGAACTCCTTGCGGAAGTCCATCGCGAGCTGGGTGATGAAGAGGCACGCCTCGGGGTCATCGCCATTCACATGGAAGATCGGCGCCTCGATCATCTTGGCCACATCGGTGCAATACACGGTCGAGCGCGCATCGCGCGGGTCCGAAGTCGTGAAGCCGATCTGGTTGTTGACCACGACGTGCACGGTGCCGCCGGTGCCGTAACCGCGGGTCTGGGCAAGGTTCAGCGTCTCCATGATGACGCCCTGCCCGGCAAACGCCGCATCGCCGTGGATGAGGACCGAAATCACCTTGTCACCGGCATGATCGCCGCGGCGGTGCTGGCGAGCGCGCACCGAACCCTCGACGACCGGATTGACGATCTCGAGGTGGGAGGGATTGAACGCGAGCGTGAGATGGATCGGACCGCTCGGGGTCGACACATCCGAGGAGAACCCGTTGTGGTACTTGACATCGCCCGAAGAGAGTTCGTGGGCGTGCTTGCCTTCAAACTCGCTGAACAGTTCACCCGGCGACTTGCCCAGCGTGTTGACCAGCACGTTGAGACGCCCGCGGTGCGCCATCCCGATCACGAGTTCTTCGACACCCTGGGAGCCGGCGCGCTGCACCACCTCATCCATGATCGAAATCAGCGTCTCGCCCCCTTCGAGGGAGAATCGCTTCTGACCGACGTAGCGGGTGTGCAGATAGCGCTCGAGCGTCTCGGCAGCGGTCAGCCGCTCGAGGATGCGCTTGCGCACTTCGGTGCTGAACTGGGGCTGACCACGCACCGACTCGAGTCGCTGCTGAATCCAGCGCTTCTGCGCCGGATCGCTGACGTACATGTACTCGGCCGCAATCGTGCCGCAGTAGGTTTCGCGCAGAATCTGCACGATATCGCGCAGACGGGCCCGCTCCGGTCCGACCAGGGTCCCGGTATCGAACACCGTCTCCATGTCGGCTTCGGTGAGGTCGTAGAAGGCCGGTTCCAGTTCGGGCACCGGTGGACGCGGCATGCGCTTGAGCGGGTCGAGGTCGGCCCACCGACCACCGATCATGCGATAGGCGCCAATGAGCACCTGCACGTAGACCTGTTTGCGATTGACACTGGCAGCGCTGGGGGCGGGCCCGGTCGCTCGCAGCGACCCGTCCCTGGCGCGCTGCGCGAAGGCCTCCACCACCGGCGCATGCGCGACATCGCGACCCGCCGCCCCGGGCAGAACCTGCAGACGGTCGAAATAGTCGCGCCACTCATCGGGCACCGACTGCGGATTGGCCAGGTAATTCTCGTAGAGCTCCTCGACGAAAGGGGCATTGCCCCCGAAGAGATACGAGGTGGCGAGCGTGTCTTTCATCATGATCAAAACCCTCCTGGGGGTCCGTCTTCTCGGAGCAGCAGATCCGCAGGGCCGACCTCACGATCGGCTCTGCGGGCGGGGTCAGCGCAAAGACATCGGTGTCACGTCGCGACGCGCAGCACCGGTGTAGAGCTGGCGCGGGCGACCGATCTTCATCTCCGGGTCGGCAATCATCTCGGTCCACTGCGCAATCCATCCGACCGTACGGGCCAGAGCGAAGATGCAGGTGAACATCGAGGTCGGAATGCCCAGTGCGCGCTGAACGATGCCCGAGTAGAAGTCCACGTTCGGGTAGAGCTTGCGCTGCACGAAGTACTCGTCTTCGAGAGCGACCTTCTCCAGCGCAATCGCGAGCTTGAAGAGCGGGTCGTCATGCAGACCGAGTTCGTTCAGAACTTCGTAGCAGGTCTCGCGCATGAGCTTTGCGCGCGGATCGTAGTTCTTGTAGACCCGGTGCCCGAAGCCCATCAGCTTCACCGACGAGGTCTTGTCCTTGACCTTGGCGATGAATTCACCCAGCTTCTCGACGCCGCCCTGGGCCTGAAGCTCTTCGAGCATCTGGAGGCAGGCTTCGTTGGCGCCACCGTGGGCAGGTCCCCAAAGGCAGGCAATACCGGTCGAGATGCAGGCGAACGGGTTCGCACCCGAGGAGCCTGCCAGCCTGACCGTGGAGGTCGACGCATTCTGCTCGTGATCGGCATGCAGGATGAGGATGCGGTCGAGCGCGCGCACCAGCACATCATTGACCTTGTACTCCTCGGTCGGCACGCTGAACATCATGCGCATGAAGTTGGCGCTGTAGGACAGGTCGTTTTTCGGATAGACGAAGGGTTGACCCGACGCGTACTTGTAGCACATGGCCACAATGGTCGGCAGCTTTGCGATGAGGCGGATGGCCGACACCTGACGATGCATCGCATCGTTGATGTCGAGCGAGTCGTGATAGAACGCGGAGAGCGCCCCGACCACCCCGACCATGACGGCCATCGGGTGCGCGTCGCGACGGAAGCCCGAGAAGAAGCTGGTGAGTTGCTCGTGCACCATCGTGTGATGGGTGACATTCGAATCGAACTGGGCCTTCTGTGAAGGCGTGGGCAGTTCGCCGTTCAGGATCAGGTAGGCGACCTCGAGAAAGTCGCACTGCTGGGCCAGTTGCTCGATCGGGTAGCCGCGATACAGCAGCACGCCCTCGTCGCCATCGATGTAGGTGATGGCCGACTGACAGCTCGCCGTCGACAGGAAGCCCGGATCGTAGGTAAACATGCCGGTCTTGCCGAGCAACGTCCGGATGTCGACGACATCGGGGCCGATCGAGCCACCAAAGACCGGAAATTCGGCGGTCTTTCCTTCACCGTATGTCAGCGACGCTTTGCCTTTAGCCTGCACGGATATTCTCCTGGATTGAAACGCTGGCCGGTCCAAGCAAGTACGCCCAGCGCTGACAAAAACTGGCAGGCCCCCCTAGCAGGCGCGCAGCCATTCAAGCATTTCGTGATGTCTGGGTTCCGGACACTCGGGAACCGATTGCACGCGACCGCTCAGCAGATCCCACAGGCTGTTGTCGTCGAGGGCCAGCAGATCGTTCAGCGTCGAGAGTTTGCCATCATCGAGCGAATCTCGCCGTGCTGCGAGGAATTTCTGCAGCACCAGGTCGTTTTCCAGCAAGCCACGACGGCAGCGCCACTGCAACCTGCGGAATTCGACGTCGGGAATCATGGTGCCTCAGACCACCCGCTTCAGCATCAGATCCTTGATCTTGCCGATGGCCTTGGTCGGATTGAGGCTCTTCGGGCAGACATCGACGCAATTCATGATCGTGTGGCAGCGGAACAGCCGGTACGGATCTTCCAGGTCATCCAGACGCGCTTCGGTGGCCTGATCGCGGGTATCGGCAATGAACCGGTAAGCCTGCAGGAGGCCGGCCGGACCAACGAACTTGTCCGGATTCCACCAGAACGATGGGCATGAGGTCGAGCAGCAGGCACAAAGGATGCACTCGTAGAGCCCGTCGAGTTCGGCGCGATCTTCCGGCGATTGCAGCCGTTCGAGCTGGGGCGCCGGATCGTTGTTGATGAGATACGGCTTGATCGAGTGGTACTGCTTGAAGAACTGCGACATGTCGACGTACAGGTCGCGGATCACCGGCAGGCCGGGCAGCGGGCGCAGTTCGACCGGCTCCTTCAGGTCGGCCACCTTGGTGACGCAGGCCAGACCGTTCTTGCCGTTGATATTCATCGCATCGGAGCCGCACACGCCTTCACGGCAGGAGCGCCGAAACGAGAAGCTGTCGTCCATTTCCTTCACGCGAACGAGCGCATCGAGCAGCATGCGATCGGAGGGTTCGAGCTGGACGTCGTACTCCTTCATGTAGGGCTTGGCGTCGTGGTCCGGGTCGTAGCGCTGAATCCGGATTTTCATTGTTTCTCCTGGCCTGTCTGTGCAATGTGTTCGGGGTTTGCCGGGTGGCGTTCGGAATCTGACCGGCGGTCAGTACACGCGCGCCTTGGGTTCGAAGCTCTCTGCCGTGAGCGGCTTGAGCGTCACGCCCTTGTAATCGAGGCGATCACCCTCGCGATACCAGAGCGAGTGCTTGAGCCATTCGACATCGTTGCGTTCATGGAAGTCGGCCCGGTCGTGCGCACCCCGGGACTCCTTGCGGGCCTCGGCCGACACCATCGTTGCCCGTGCCACCTCGATGAGGTTGAGCAGTTCGAGCGCCTCGATGCGGGCGGTGTTGAAGACGCGCGACTTGTCCTTGATCTCGAGGTTCTGGGCCCGCTCGTACACCTCGCGGATTTTCGCCACACCTTCGGTGAGCGTGTCCGGGAACCGGAAAACCCCGCAGTGGAATTGCATCGTGCGCCGCATGTCACGTGCAACCTGCGCCGGGTCCTCACCACCCTTGCGGGTGTCCAGACGATTGATGCGCGCGAGGGTGTCATCGCCCGCGTCAGCCGGCAGAGCACGCTGGCCGGGATTCTTCTTCAGGAACTCGATGACGCGATTGCCCGTCGCCTTGCCGAAGACGACGAGATCGGTCAGCGAGTTCGTGCCGAGGCGATTGGCGCCATGGACCGAGGCGCAGGCCACTTCGCCAGCGGCATAGAAACCGGAGACGATGGTGTTCGGACCATCGGCGCCCGGCACCACGACCTCGCCATAGTAATTGGTCGGGATACCGCCCATCTGGTAATGCACGGTCGGCACGACGGGAATCGGATCGCGTACCGGGTCGACGTTGGCGAACTTGCGGGCAATTTCACGGATGCCGGGCAGACGCTTCTCGATCGTCTCGAGGCCGAGGTGATCGAGTTTCAGAAGAACATGGTCGGCTTCCTTGCCGGCACCACGCCCTTCCTTGATTTCGGTCGCCATGGCACGCGCAACGACGTCGCGCGAGGCGAGATCCTTCATGTTGGGCGCATAACGCTCCATGAAGCGCTCGCCGTCCTTGTTGAGCAGATAACCGCCCTCGCCGCGCACACCTTCGGTGATCAGGACACCGGCACCAGCCACCCCGGTGGGGTGGAACTGCCAGAATTCCATGTCCTCGAGCGGCAGCCCGGCCCGGGCCGCGATGCCGAGACCGTCGCCGGTGTTGATGAAGGCATTCGTGGTCGAGGCATAAATTCGCCCTGCACCGCCCGTCGCAAAGAGCGTGGCACGCGCCTGGAGGATCGAGATCTCGCCCGTTTCCATCTCCATGGCTGTCACGCCAAGGACGTTGCCGTGGGCATCACGCACCAGGTCGAGGGCCATCCACTCCACATAGAACTGGGTGTTGGCGCGCACGTTGCGCTGGTAGAGCGTGTGCAGCATCGCATGGCCCGACCGGTCGGCGGCGCAGCAGGAACGCTGAACCGGCTTTTCGCCAAAGTTCGACGAGTGCCCCCCGAACGGACGCTGGTAGATCGTGCCGTCATCGTTGCGATCGAAAGGCATGCCGAAATGCTCGAGCTCGATGATTGCCTGCGGGGCTTCACGGCACAGGAATTCGATGGCGTCCTGGTCACCCAGGTAGTCGGAGCCTTTCACCGTGTCATACATATGCCAGAGCCAGGAGTCTTCGCCCATGTTGCCCAGCGCCGCTCCGATGCCGCCCTGCGCAGCTACCGTGTGCGAACGGGTCGGAAACACCTTGCTCAGCACCGCCACCTTGAGGCCCGCTTCGGCCAGTTGCAGCGCGGCACGCAAGCCCGCGCCTCCTGCACCGACCACGACTGCATCGTACTGCCGACGAGAGATCGCCATTTGAATCAGGCCCTCCAGAGAATCTGAACTGACCAGGCGGCGAGCCCGATCAGCGCGAAGATGACAAGCCCATGGGCCACCAGCCGCGCCGCGGTCGGCTTGATGTAGTCCATGATGATGTCGCGCACGCCGACCCAGGCGTGGTAGCACAGGCTCAGCCAGAAGAGGATGGTCGCGAGTCGCATCCACACCGGCACGAACATGCCGTGCCATGCCTCGTAATCACCCGGCCTGATCGCAATGAGCATGATCACGAACAGCACGGAGTAGATCGCCATGGCGCACGCGGTCACCCGCTGCGCGAGCCATGACCCGAACCCGTAATGGGCACCCGTAATGACGCGATTCACCATACCAGTGCCGCTCCGAGAATCAGGGTGAGAAGGAGGCTCACGACGAACACGACGACGCTCGAGCGGCGCGCTGGCGCAAGTTCGATGCCGACATGCATGTCGAGGAGCAGAAAGCGGATACCGGCGCAGAAGTGGTGCAGGAAGGCCCACAGCAGCCCGGTCATCACCAGTTTGACGAAGCCCCCCGAGAGAACGCTGCGGGCCCAGTCGTAACCCTCGGCACTGACCATGCTGCGGTCAAAGAGCCAGAGCAGCAGCCAGAGCATCACGAAGAGGCCCAGTCCACTGATTCGATGAAAGATGGAGACGAGGCCCGGGAGCGGCAGATTGCCGGGGCTGACGTTGTACCAGGGGGCGTAACGCTTGGGACGTGAGTTGTTATCGGCCATGTGCGGGCTGTCGTGTTGAACCTTCTTTGACTGGGACGCTCCATCGGGTGCGTGGTGGACTGCGTCAGGGCAGCACACCCACACCGAACGGGCACTGAAGTATAGCGCGGAGATGGTGTGATGCAGCATGTCTGCGTGCGCAATGTGCATGACCACACGAAGCCCCGATCATCAGCGCCGAGACCTTGCGCGGCGCGAGTCCCGGCCGCGCGCACCCTGTGCGTGCACGGTTCGTCAGACACCCTGTCAAGGTCGGCTTGCCCCTCTGTCGACTGCACCTCCGCCCGGCGCCTGCTCATTGACTGTGAAGCGCCCCCCCACTAGACTCATGGGTTGACCTTTCCGAAGTTTCACCCCTCCTTCCACTGCTTCAGTCCGGAGTCCAGCATGGCCAAATCCCCAATGCGTGTTGCAGTGACCGGCGCCGCCGGCCAGATCGGCTACAGCCTTCTTTTCCGCATCGCCAACGGCGACATGCTCGGAAAGGACCAGCCGGTCATCCTGCAACTGCTCGAGATTCCCGATGAGCGTGCGCAGAAGGCGCTCAAGGGCGTGATGATGGAACTGGATGACTGCGCCTTTCCGCTTCTGGCCGGCATGGTCGCGGCAAGCGACCCCATGGTGGCCTTCAAGGACGCCGACTACGCACTGCTCGTGGGTGCGCGTCCGCGTGGCCCCGGCATGGAGCGCAAGGACCTGCTCTCGGCCAACGCACAGATCTTCACTGCGCAGGGCAAGGCGCTCGATGCCGTGGCGAGTCGCTCGGTGAAGGTGCTGGTGGTGGGCAACCCGGCCAACACCAACGCCTACATCGCGATGAAGAGCGCACCGAGCCTTCCCCAGAAGAACTTCACCGCCATGCTGCGCCTCGACCACAACCGCGCCCTGTCGCAACTGGCGGCGAAGATGGGCCGGGATGTCGCCTCGATCGAGCGCCTGGTCGTGTGGGGCAACCACTCCCCGACGATGTACCCGGATTACCGTTTCGCACAGGCGGGCGGTCAGTCGGTGACCAGCCTCGTCAACGATGCGGCCTGGAACAAGGATGTCTTCATCCCCACCGTGGGCAAGCGCGGCGCGGCCATCATCGATGCTCGCGGACTTTCCTCGGCCGCATCGGCTGCCAACGCGGCCATCGATCACATGCACGACTGGGCGCTCGGTACCGGCGACAAGTGGGTCACGATGGGCATCCCGTCCGATGGCGCCTACGGCATCCCGAAGGAAGTGATCTACGGCTTCCCTGTCACCTGCGCCAACGGCGAATACACCATGGTGCGCGATCTCGAGGTCGACGCGTTCAGTCGCGAGCGCATGGACTTCACCCTCAAGGAACTCCTCGAGGAGCAGGACGGCGTTCGCCACCTGCTGGGCTGATCCCCCGGGGCGGTCACCCCACCGTGACCGCCCCGGGCTGCACCGACGAACCCCCTGACCGTGGCCGGTCTCGACCGAAACCACCCCGTCAGCACCGGAGCGAGACCTGATGACTGCAAGCCTCACCCCTGGCGCACGCTTTCGCGCCGCCATCCGCGAGGAGCATCCGCTCCAGATCGTCGGCACGATCAACGCCTACCATGCCCTGCTGGCACGTTCGGCCGGCTACCGCGCCATCTATCTGTCGGGCGGGGGCGTGGCAGCGGGATCACTCGGCCTGCCTGACCTTGGCATCAGCAACCTCGACGACGTGCTCACCGACATCCGGCGCATCACCGATGTCTGCGACCTGCCGCTCCTGGTGGACGCCGATACCGGCTTCGGCGCGAGCGCCTTCAACATCGCGCGCACGGTGCGCTCGTTCATCAAGTTCGGTGCTGCAGCGATGCATATCGAAGACCAGGTCGGTGCCAAGCGCTGCGGTCATCGGCCCGGCAAGGAAATCGTGTCCCAGGACGAGATGGTCGACCGCATCAGCGCCGCGGCCGATGCAAGAACCGACGCCGACTTCGTGATCATGGCCCGCACCGATGCGCTGGCCGTCGAAGGCATCGACAGCGCGATCGATCGTGCCTGCGCCTGTGTCGAAGCCGGCGCCGACATGATCTTCGCCGAAGCCGTGACCGAACTGGCCCAGTACAAGCGGTTCGCCGCGGCGGTCAGGGTGCCGATCCTCGCCAACATCACCGAATTCGGCAAGACGCCAATCTGGAGCGTTGACGAACTGCGTGGGGCCGATGTCTCGATGGTGCTCTATCCGCTATCGGCGTTCCGCGCCATGAACGCGGCTGCCCTGAACGTGTTCCAGACCATCCGCCGCGATGGCACTCAGGCGGCCGTCATCGACACGATGCAGAACCGCGAAGACCTCTACAGCCACCTCGGCTACCACCAGTTCGAGCAGCGCCTGGATGCGCTCTTCGCGAAGAAGAAGACGGGCTGAACACCCCGATCGGGGCCTGCACGGGCCCTCGAGGGCCCGGTCGCCCATCAAGCCAAGGAGCAAGACATGAACGATGCCCCCGCCGCGCAGGGACCCAAGGTCAAGAAGTCGGTTGCACTCTCGGGCGTACCCGCTGGCAATACCGCACTGTGCACCGTGGGCCGCACCGGCAACGACCTGCACTACCGCGGCTATGACATCCTCGATTTCGCCGACAGCGCGGAGTTCGAGGAAGTCGCGCACCTTCTCATTCACGGGCGCTTGCCCAACCGCGCCGAACTGGTGAACTACAAGGCACGCCTGCGTGCCATGCGCGGGTTGCCCGCCGCGGTGCGGACGGTGCTCGAGTGCCTGCCCGCATCAGCCCACCCCATGGATGTGCTGCGCACCGGTTGCTCGGCGCTGGGCTGCGTGCTGCCTGAAAAGGAAGACCACAATCTGCCCGGCGCGCGCGACATCGCCGACCGGCTGATGGCCTCCTTTGGCTCGATGCTCCTCTACTGGTATCACTACAGCACCAACGGACGGCGCATCGAGGTCGAGTCCGACGAAGACTCGATCGGGGGCCACTTCCTGCATCTGCTCCACGGCACTCGCCCCACGGCCTCATGGGTGCGCGCGATGCACACCTCCCTCATCCTCTACGCCGAGCACGAATTCAACGCATCCACCTTCACCTGCCGCGTCATCACCGGTACCGGATCGGACATGTATTCCTCGATCGCCGGCGGCATCGGTGCACTGCGTGGCCCCAAGCATGGCGGGGCGAATGAAGTCGCGTTTGAAGTACAAAGCCGCTACGAAGACCCCGCCAGCGCCGAAGCCGACGCGATCCGGCGGATCGCCAATCGCGAGATCGTGATCGGGTTTGGCCATCCGGTCTACACGATCGGTGATCCGCGCAACAACGTCATCAAGGAAGTGGCGCGGCGCCTGAGCGCCGAAGTCGGCGACATGAAGCTGTTTGACATCGCCGAGCGCCTCGAGACCGTGATGTGGCGCGAGAAGAAGATGTTCCCCAACCTCGACTGGTTCAGCGCCGTGTCGTACCACCGGATGGGGGTACCGACCGCGATGTTCACGCCGATCTTCGTGATTTCGCGCACGGCCGGCTGGTCGGCGCATGTCATCGAGCAGCGCATCGACGGCAAGATCATCCGGCCGAGCGCCAACTACACCGGTCCCGACAGCCGCCCCTGGGTTCCGCTGGCAGAGCGCGCCTGAGCGCGCCTGTCCACCCAATTCCATTCCCCGACTTCTCCCCCCTGAAGGTCCATCGATGAGCGCTCATATCAGCAACGTCCGACCGAAACCCGACAAGGTGCTTGTCGACATCGCCCAATACGCTGCCAAGGCAGAAATCAAGAGCGCCGAGGCCTATCGCACCGCGCGCCTGTGTCTGATGGACACCCTCGGATGCGGCTTCGAGGCGCTGAGCTACCCGGCCTGCACGAAGCTCATGGGACCGGTCGTTCCGGGCACCGTGGTACCCAATGGGGCACGCGTGCCCGGCACCTCGTTTCAGCTCGATCCGATCCAGGCCGCGTTCAACATCGGCACGATGATCCGCTGGCTCGATTTCAACGACACCTGGCTTGCCGCCGAATGGGGTCACCCCTCGGACAACCTCGGCGGCATCCTCGCGACGGCCGACTGGCTCTCGCGCATCGCCGTTTCGCAAGGCAAGAAGCCGCTGGTGATGCGCGATGTGCTCACCGCCATGATCAAGGCACACGAGATCCAGGGCGTGATCGCGCTGGAGAACTCGTTCAACCGCGTCGGTCTGGATCATGTCGTGCTGGTGAAGGTGGCCTCCACGGCCGTCATCGCGAACATGCTCGGCCTGTCGCAGGACGAAATCATCAACGCACTGTCGCTTGCCTGGGTCGACGGCCAAAGCCTGCGCACCTACCGCCATGCGCCCAACACGGGGTCACGCAAGTCGTGGGCCGCCGGCGACGCGACAAGCCGCGCCGTGCGTCTCGCGCTGATGGCCTCCAAGGGCGAAATGGGCTACCCCTCCGTGCTGAGCGCGAAGGGCTGGGGCTTCTACGATGTGAGCTTCAAGGGTCAGCCCTTCAAGTTCACCCGCAAGTATGGCTCGTACGTGATGGAGAACGTGCTCTTCAAGATCTCCTTCCCGGCCGAATTCCATGCACAGACGGCCGTGGAATGCGCGATGACCCTGCATCCCCTCGTGCGCGACCGCCTCGCCGACATCAAGAAGATCGTGATTCGCACCCACGAATCGGCGATCCGCATCATCGACAAGAAGGGCCCCCTGAGCAACCCGGCCGACCGCGACCATTGCATCCAGTACATGGTGGCGGTACCCCTCATTCACGGACGCCTCACCGCTGCCGATTACGAGGACTCGATTGCCAACGATCCACGCATCGACAAGCTGCGCGCAACCATGGAGTGCGTCGAGGACAAGGCATTTTCAAGCGACTATCTCGACCCGGCCAAGCGCTCGATCGCCAATGCCATCACGGTGCACTTCCGCGACGGCTCCAAGACCGAGGAAGTAGTTGTCGAGTACCCGATCGGCCACCGACGTCGTCGCACCGACGGCATCCCCCTGCTCGAGGAGAAGTTCCGCGTGAATCTGGCGCGACGCTTTCCTGCCAAGCAGGCCGAGGCGCTGCTCGAGTTGTGCCTGCAGCAGAAAAAGCTCGAGGCGATGCCGGTGCAGCAGTTCGTCGACATGATGGTCATCTGACAATCAATTGGGGCGTTCTCGCCCGCTTGCGGCTGCGTCCTGACCGGCGTGGCCGACTGATCCACTAGGAGTGTTCATGAGTTCCAACGCCTTCGGTACCCTGCAGGAGTTCTCGTTCAAGTCGGGCAAACGTGGCCAGTTCGCCAGCCTGCCAGCACTTGAAAAGGCCATCGGTGCGCCGATCTCGCGCCTGCCCGTGTCGATCCGCATCGTGCTCGAGTCGGTCCTGCGCAATTGCGACGGCAAGAAGGTCACCGAGGAGCATGTTCGCCAGCTCGCCAACTGGAAGCCGGTGGGCGAACGGGTCGACGAGATTCCGTTCGTGCTGGCCCGTATCGTTCTGCAGGACTTCACCGGGGTTCCCCTCCTGGCCGACCTCGCCGCCATGCGCAACGTCGCTGATCGCATGGGCAAGAACCCCAAGGTGATCGAGCCGCTGGTGCCGGTGGACCTGGTGGTCGATCACTCGGTACAGATCGACAATTTCGGCAACAATGGCGCGCTCGATGCCAACATGAAGCTCGAGTTCGAACGCAACCGCGAACGCTACGAGTTCCTGAAGTGGGGCATGCAGGCCTTTGACACCTTCAAGGTCGTGCCCCCCGGCATCGGCATCATCCACCAGGTAAACCTCGAATATCTGGCGCGCGGCGTGCACGAAAAGGGGGGGATCTACTACCCGGATACCCTGGTAGGTACCGATTCGCACACCACGATGATCAACGGCATCGGTGTCGTGGGCTGGGGCGTCGGTGGCATCGAGGCCGAGGCCGGCATGCTCGGCCAGCCCCTCTACATGCTCACCCCTGATGTGGTCGGCGTGAAGCTCCATGGCAGGCTCCGGGGGGGCGTGACCGCAACCGATCTGGTGCTCACCATCACCCAGATGCTGCGCAAGGCCAAGGTCGTCGGCAAGTTTGTCGAATTCTACGGTCCGGGCGTCGAGCGCCTGGCGGTGCCTGATCGCGCCACCATCGCCAACATGGCGCCCGAGTATGGCGCCACGATGGGATTCTTCCCCGTCGATGAAGCCACGGTCGATTACTTCCGGGGCACCGGTCGCACCGACGAGGAAATCGACGCCTTCATCTCCTACTTCAAGGCACAGGGCCTGTGGGGCGTGCCGCGCGAAGGCACGATCGACTACACCGAAGTGCTCGAACTCGACCTCTCGACCGTGTCGCCCTCGCTTGCCGGTCCCAAGCGTCCGCAGGATCGCATCGAAGTCGGTGCCGTCAAGTCAACCTTCGGCGACCTCTTCTCCAGGCCCGTCGCCGAGAACGGCTTTGCGAAGAAGTCCGATGATCTGGGCAAACGCTTCAAGACCATCGACGGCATCGACATCGGGTCGGGTGACATCCTCATCGCCGCCATCACGTCGTGTACCAACACCTCGAACCCGGGCGTACTGATCGCGGCTGGCCTTCTCGCGAAGAAGGCCGTCGAGCGTGGCCTCAAGGTGAAGAGCCACATCAAGACATCGCTCGCCCCCGGATCGCGCGTGGTCACCGAGTATCTGACCAAGGCCGGACTGCTTCCCTACCTCGAGCAACTCGGCTTCAACGTCGCCGCCTACGGGTGCACCACCTGCATCGGCAACGCGGGCCCGCTGGGCGAAACGATCGAAGACGCCGTGGTCAAGAACGACCTGGTGTGCGCGGCGGTTCTCTCGGGCAATCGCAACTTCGAAGCGCGCATCCACGCCAATCTGCGCGCGAACTTCCTCGCCTCGCCGCCCATGGTGGTGGCCTATGCCATCGTCGGCACCATGATGCATGACCTCATGACCGAACCGGTCGGTACCGGTACCGACGGCAAGCCGGTCTGGATCGGCGACATCTGGCCGAGCACCGAGGAAGTGGCCGCCTGCATGAAGTACGCCATGGACCCGAAGACCTTCCAGCGCTTGTACGGCGATTTCACCGAAGGCAATCCGCTCTGGAACCAGATTTCGTCGCCAGCCGGTCAGGTCTACACCTGGCCCAAGTCGACCTATATCGCCGAACCACCCTTCTTCGAAGGTTTCGGCATGCAGCCGGGCGCCGCCGCGAGCGTAAACAATGCGCGCATCCTGGGCGTATTCGGCGATTCGATCACCACCGATCACATCTCACCGGCCGGCTCGATCCGTCCGACCTCACCCGCCGGGGTCTGGCTGATGGAGAACGACGTCTCGCGCATCGACTTCAACAGCTACGGCGCACGCCGTGGCAACCACGAAGTGATGATGCGAGGCACCTTCGCCAACGTGCGGATCAAGAACCTCATGATCCCGGTGAACGCCGACGGATCCCGGGTCGAGGGAGGCCTCACGGTCCACCAGCCCGATGGCGAGCGCATGCCGATCTATGACGCAGCCATGAAGTACATGGCTGCCGGCACCCCCACCGTGATCTTCGGTGGCGAGGAGTACGGTTCGGGTTCGTCGCGCGACTGGGCCGCCAAGGGCACGCAACTGCTCGGCGTCAAGGCCGTGGTGGTGCGCAGCTTCGAGCGCATCCACCGCTCCAACCTGGTGGGTATGGGCGTGTTGCCGCTGCAGTTCATCGGCAACGACTCGGCCGAGACCCTGGGCATCAAGGGGGACGAGACCATCGACATCGAGGGGCTGGATGATGTGCGCCCGCAGCAGGAACTCACGCTCGTGATCCGTCGCACCGACGGCACCACGCAGCGCGTGACCGTGCGTTCGCGCATCGACACCCCGATCGAGGTCGACTACTTCCGCCACGGCGGCATCATGCCCTACGTGCTGCGCGAACTGCTCGCTTCGGCCTGATCGGCCCCTCGATCACCGGCAGCCCCGAGCGGGGTTGCCGGTTGACTGGCTGGGGCGCCGTGTCGCCCCGATTCATCACCGGATGGTGCGCGCGATGAGCAGGCACCTCCTGCCGCCAGCATGCAGCCGCCAAGGTCCCGCCCATGTCGATCACGATCTACGGCATCAAGAACTGCAGCACCATGAAGAAGGCCTTCGACTGGCTTCAAGCTCGCGGCATCGAGCACCGATTTCACGACTACAAGCGTGAAGGCATCGACAGCACCACGCTGCGGCGCTGGTGCGCGGCACTCGGCTGGAAGACGCTCGTCAACACCCGCGGCACCACCTGGCGCACGTTGACGCCGGCTGAGCAGGCGATTGCAGGCGATGCCGATGCGATCGCACTGATGCAGCGCTACCCGAGCCTCGTCAAGCGCCCGGTTCTCGAGCGCGATGACCTGCTGCTCGTCGGTTTTTCGGCCGATGCGTGGGCGAAGTCTTTCCCCGACTGAAAAAGCGCGGTACCCCTCTCAGGACTTGTCGGCTGCCTGCAGTCCCAGTGACTTGACCTGAGCGCCGGTGCGCTCCACCTCGATGCGAATACGCTCGGCCAGTTCGACCGCCGTGCTGGTGCGCACCTCGTTGCGTTGAGCGTACATGGCCTCACCATAGACGCGACCCCGCGTGATCCGTGCCAGATCGGCGCTGATGCGCTCGACGAGCGCTGCAGGCGTTGCTCGCGGGGCAAAGACCCCGATCCACGTCACGACCTCCATCCCCTTGAAGCCAGCCTCGTCGATGGTGGGGACCTCGGGCATGTGCGGCGAGCGCTCGGCCGACCCGATGGCGATCGGCACCAGGCGCCCGTCGCGCATGAAGGGCAACGCACTGGAGAGCGCACCAAAGGACAGCGCGACACGTCCGGCCATGACATCCTGCAGGGCTGCGGCAGCCCCCTTGTAGGGAATGTGATTGAGCCGGATACCGGCCTGGCGCTGGAAGCGCTCCCACGACAGATGATGAACGCCCCCGATTCCGTTGGTGCTGTATTCGAGCGTGCCAGGGCGTGTACGAGCCTGGTTGAGGAGATCGGTGACCGAGCGAATGCCCGATTCGCTGCTGGCCACCATCACATAGGTAAATCCACCGACCAGACCTACCGGAGCCAGGTCACGCACCGGACTGAAGGTCAGGCGCTCCTGAAAGAAAGGCACACTCACGATGGCACCATCATCACTCACGAGGAGCGTGTGGCCATCAGGGCTTGCCTTCACGACGGCCTCGGCAGCAATCTGTGCCGATGCGCCGGTCTTGTTCTCGACGAGAACATTCTGACCCCACAGTTCCGACAAGCCCTTGGCGAGGAGGCGTGTGGTGATATCAACGCCGCCGCCGGGTGGATACCCGAGCACGAGCCGCACCGGGTGATCCGGAAAACGCGGAACGCTCTGCGCCACGCTTGCGTTGGAAAGCAACGTCCCCAGCACAGCCGACATTGCGAGACTGACACACCTCAGGGCCACTCTCGCCGATCGGTGCGGCCAGACGAGGGTGCAAGGGATGCTGGTCGCGCCGGCCCGAGCGTCCAGGGCAGGACCCCGGTGGGTAGAACGCTTGAATACACACGACCCCTTGTGCACGGTACTCTCCTGAAATCGCCGGTCTCGTCGTCGAACCGATGACGAACAGAATAACCGATCGAAGTGCGGCCATCGATTCGGAATCGATGCCGCGAGGAGGAAACCTGCCATGCCGACCGAATCGCGACATCCCCCGCTGGGCCTGAGCGCAGCGTATCGCGAACGCCTTCGTCACTACCCGAGCGTGCAGCACCTGCGCGCTGCTGCCCGCTCGCGCTTGCCCGGCTTCGCGTTCGATTCGGGCGATGGTGGGGCCGGTGTCGATCGAGGCATCGCTCGCAACAACAGGGCACTCGACGCCATGACGCTGGTGCCCCGTTACGGCGAGGTGACCGAACTGCCGCCAGCCGATACCGTGCTGTTCGGTCAAACACAAGGTCTCCCGATCGGCATCGCCCCGATGGGATCCCCGGGCGTGATCTGGCCGGGAGCCGATCGCATCATGGCCACAGCGGCACAGCACGCCGGCGTGCCGTTCTGCCTGAGTACCGTTTCGGGCATCACCATCGAGACCGCCGCCCGTCTGGCACCTGACAATCTCTGGGTACAGATGTACCGCTTTCCGAACAACGATCATGCGATCGGCCTCGACATGGTGGCCCGCGCCAAGGCGGCCGGCGCGCGAGCGCTGATCCTCACCATGGACGTTCCGGTTCGTACCACACGCCCCCGCGAAGTGATGGCGGGCATTGCCTCACCGTTTCGTTTCACGCCTCGCATGGTGGCGCAGGCACTGCGTCATCCCTCGTATGTACGCGCCTTCCTGCGCGAGGGCATACCGCGCTTTGCAAGCCTTGTGCAGTACGCACCACCGGGTGCCGGGATCAACGAAATGGCGCGCTTTGCGCAACGGGAGTTCACCGGTACCTTCAACTGGACCGAGGTCGCCCGTTACCGCGAGCGCTGGACGGGGCCTCTGGTGTTGAAGGGCATCCTGCACCCGGCCGATGCCGAAAAAGCCGTCGCACTCGGTGTCGATGCGATCCAGGTGTCAAACCATGGCGGGCGTCAGATCGAGGGGCTGCCGGCAACCATCGAGCAGTTGCCAGGCATTGTGGAGGCAGTCAATGGCCGGGCCCGCATCCTTTTCGACAGCGGGGTGCGCGGCGGCCTCGATGTGGTGCGTGCCCTCAGTCTTGGAGCCGACTTCGTCTTCGCCGGCAAGGCATTCTTGTGGAGTCTTGGCGCGCTGGGCGAGTCCGGGCCTGCCCACGCCCTCGATCTCTTCGCCGACGAGATTCGGGCCGCCATGGGTCAACTGGGCGTCACTCGTCTCCAGCAACTGCGCGACTGCACGAAAGGCAGGCCGCAACCGGTCTGATCGCCGCAGAGGCGAGCGCTCCGCTGCTCGCCCTGCCCGCAACAACTCGCCTCCGGATCAGCCAGCCACCGCCTGCGCCCCGGCCTGGGCAATGCGGCCATCCTCATGACCGGCGGCCCCCGAAACGCCGATCCCACCCACGATGGCGCCACCGACGATGATCGGTACCCCGCCATCGGCCACGCTGGCGCCGAAGGTCAGAACCCGAAGACCGATACCGCCGCCACCCACCGCATCTTCGAGCACCTTGGTCGGGCGTCGAAACTCGACCGCGGTACGTGCCTTGTGCTCGGCGATCCGGGTGCCAGACAACTGCGTATTGTCCAGACGCGCCATCGCCACGAGGTTGCCACCAGAGTCGACCACGCAGATGGCAACCGCCCAGCCATTGGCGAGCGCCTCAGCCTCGGCAGCGGCAATCGCCGTGCGAGCCAGGGCCAGCGAGATCGGCGTGCCATAGGGGGTTGTCGGAGGGGGAACCTGTGCGTTGCTCATTGCATCATCCTCGATCGAGTCATGGAAAGGGTTTCAGCCGATACGCGGGCCGAGCACCGTGTTCCGAAGCAGACTGCGCATCGCTTCGCGCTCTTCGGACGTCACTGGCAGGTAGGGCGGATACGGCTCGCCGGTGGGAACGCCGATGAGCGACATGGCGGCCTTCATCGCGGGGGCGAGCCCGCGATGCATCCACTTGGCGGGAAACAGCGCGAACTGCAACTGCAGTTCGGCGGCACGCGCATGGTCACCGGCCACGAAGGCATCGATGACATGGCGGGCGATTTCGCTGCCAGGCGGCGGCATGGTGGCACCTGAGCCCCCGAGCTGCAGCGTGGCGAGCAGCATCTGCATGGTGGTGAAATAGCGCGCGTGCCCCGCCCGGTCGATCTCGACGATGAGACGCGACACACGCGCAAGGTCACGCGAACTTTCCTTGATGAGATGAATGCAGGGCAGCTTCGCGAGCGCGATGGTGTCCGGCACGGACACGTCGGCGCCTGGCCCTGGATTCAGATACAGCGTAATCGGCAGCCGGGTCTCGCGCCCCACCGCCTCGTAATAGGCGATCAGATCGGCCTGAGTCGGCGGACCCGCAAAGGGGCGCAGGGGCGCCAGCAACTGCACCGCCGCCGCACCCAGCCGCTCGGCTTCGTGTGCAAGCCCGATGGCCGTCCGGAACGAGGGGTGCGTGATACCGACCATCACCGGCACGCGACCTGCCACGCAATCGATCGTCTGGCGCACGAGATCGAGCCGCTGCTCCATCGAGAGATAGGTGTACTCCTGCGTCTCGACCCCGGCTGCAACCACCATCGTGGCGTGGCAATCCTCGACGATGTAGTCGATTTCGCGGCGCAGAGCGGTCAGGTCGATGCCCTGATTCGCATCAAACGGTGTGAGCGGTGCAACGATGAGCCCGGGGGCTCTCTGATCAACGTTCAATCGTGTCTCCTCGATCGGGCCGAGGCCTCGGGCAGGTGCCGAGGCTGTTCACGGATGTTACCGAGTTTCATGCATCACGAGGATCACCGCGTGCGATCTCGGCCAGAAATTCGGCGCCGTACTGCGCGAGCTTGCGCTCGCCCACGCCATGCACGGCCAGCAGTTCACGCGCATTGCGGGGACGCACCTGGGCCATCTCCTGCAGCGTGCGATCGGTAAAGACCACGAAGGTGGGCACCTTGCGGAAATCGGCCAGCCGCTTGCGCACCGCGCGCAAACGATCGAGCAGGCCCACATCGGTCTCGTCGTGCGTGGTCGCAGCCGCAAAGACATCCCGGCTGGCACACCGACTGCACGAAGCCCCACACGGCTCGATCGACTCGGCAAAATACGCCGCCAGATCACGCCAGAAGCAGCCAGTGCCCTGCGCGAGATCGAACATCCGGCGCACCGCCTGCTTGCGATCGGCACTCACCTCGCTGCCTTGCATCAGGCGCTCGAGCGACATCACGTCAGCCCAGGAATAAAAGAGGATGCAATCGGAACGGGCACCATCGCGCCCGGCGCGCCCGATCTCCTGATAGTAGCCCTCGATCGAACGCGGCATGTCGCGGTGAATCACGAACCGCACGTCGGACTTGTCGATGCCCATGCCGAAGGCAATCGTCGCACAGACAACATCGAGATCGTTTCGGCTGAAGGCCTCCTGGATACCAGCACGGGCCTCGGGCGACAGGCCTGCGTGATAGGCGTCAGCCCGCACGCCCTTCGATGCGAGCCAGGTCGCCGTGGCGTCGGCTGCATTGCGCGACAGGCAGTAGACGATGCCGGCCTCGCCACGGCGAGCGCGCACGACGCGAAGAATCATGTCGCGCACGCCCTCGCCCTCGCCCTTTCGAATGCTGTGCAAGTGCAGGTTGGGACGAAAGAACGAGCCCTGCACCTGGAGCGGGTCGCGAAGGGCAAGTTGGCCCAGAATGTCGCGGGTCACCCGCGGGGTTGCGGTGGCGGTCAACGCCAGCACCGGCAGCCCGCTGAAGCGCTCCTTCAATCCCGCCAGGTTGCGGTACGAGGGGCGAAAGTCATGACCCCATTCGCTGATGCAATGCGCTTCATCGACGGCAATGAGCCGCAGGTCAAGGCCCTCGAGCAATCGTCCCACGCCGCCATCAAGCCCCTCGGGTGCCGCGTAGAGCAACTCGAATTCACGGGCTCTCAGGCGCGCCACGCGATCATTGCGCTCCGAGGCCTCGAGTGACGAATTGAGAAAGGTGGCACGAATGCCCACTTCACTCATCGCATCGACCTGATCCTTCATCAGGGATATGAGTGGCGACACGACCAGGGTGAGCCCACCCAGGAGGCGCGCCGGAATCTGGTAGGTCACCGACTTGCCGGCACCCGTGGGCATGATGCCCAGACAGTCACGTCCGCTCATCACTGCACGGATGATCTCGAGTTGGCCGGCGCGAAAGCCCGGATAGCCAAAAAGAGTCTGCAGCGTGGATATCGCTTCGTTTGCAACACGCTCGTCGGCCTCGAGTTTCAGACGTGCGGCCTGGGTGCGAAGGACCGCAACCGCTGCGGGCGTGAATAGCCCGGGTTGCTCGCGATAGAGCCGACGCAACCCCTGGAGGGCTTCGCTCGCCGCCCCGGCCGAGAGGGCTTCGAGCCCATGCGCGGCGGCCAGTACGGCAGCCGCATCGGCGGGCGATCCCGCTTCATTCTGGCGCGTCACTGCCGCGCCCCGACCATCGGGGTGCAGTCAATGCTCGCATGCCGCCGCAAGGACGAGGGAAACCCGGCAGGCCATGCGATCATCGGGCTTCACTTCCAGTGGTTGCCTGCATCATGTTCTCAATCGACCCGGGCTTGATGCCCGTCGTGATCATCCTCGTGTTTCTGCTGGCTGGTGTGGTCAAGGGCATCATGGGCATGGGCATGCCGACCGTCGCGGTCGGTCTGATGAGCCTCTTTCTGACACCCCTCGAAGCCTCGTCGATCCTCATCCTGCCCGGCTTTCTGACCAACGTGTGGCAGATGTTCGCCGGGCCGGCGTTGCGTGCGGTACTGCGGCGCCTCGCCGGCATGCTGATCGGCATCTTCACCGGCACCATCATCGGCGTCGCCTTTCTGGCCGGAAAACCATCGACGTTCACCGCTTTCGCGCTGGGCACGGTCCTGTCAGCGTACGCACTCCTGGCCCTGAGGTCACCCCGATTCACCGTATCACCACGGCACGAGATCTGGCTTGGCCCGGCCGCCGGACTCATCACCGGCATTCTCAGTGGTGGTACCGGCATCTTCGTCATCCCGATGGTGCCCTACATCGCCTCGCTCGGCCTGGTGCGGGAAGTGCTGATCCAGGCGCTTGGTAGCGCCTTTACCGTCGCGGTGATCGCGCTGGGTGCCAGCCTCTGGGTCTTCGACCGGATGACACCGGGCGCCATCGGGTGGTCGGTCCTGGCCATCATGCCGGCCTTCATCGGCATGGCGATCGGACAGTGGCTGCGCAGCCGACTCGAACCCGAGACCTTCAGGCGCGTGTTCCTGTGGAGCATCCTTGCGCTCGGCGTCTGGATGATGGCACGCGCAGTTCTCTGAGCCAGGCGTCTGCGTCAGCACACTCGGGCTGAGCCGACCGCTCTCGAGGCCGGCGACAGCGAGACGGCTCTCAGGCCGTGACCGAGAACGCTACGCGACCCAGTGTCTGCATCTCCATCTCCACATGCGCCCCGGCCACCAGAGGCTCGGCCGCAGTGGCACCACCCGCCATGACCATCCAGCCTGCCTTCAGCGGTTCGCCCGCCTCCTCGGCAAAGCGTGCTGCCGACACCAGCGACCGGATGGGATTACCCAGGATCGCAGCGGTCGAACCGATGAGCCGCGGCTGACCGTTGAAGTTGAGAACGAGGCCCAGGTTCGAGAAATCGATATCCGGCCGGTGCCAGGGACCTGTGACGAAGCCCGAGGACGAGGAGTTGTCTGCCACCACATCGACCAGCGTGAACTTGAAGTTCTCATAGCGCGAATCGATGATTTCCATCGCGGGTGCGATGGCTTCCACCGCATCCATCGCCTGAATCGGGGTAACCGTGCCCACCAGGTCCTTCTTCAGCAGGAAGACGATCTCGGGCTCGACACGAGGATGCACATAGTTGGCAAGCGAGATGCTGCCGCCATCTTCAACCACCATGTCGGCCGTGAGACGTCCCCACAGCATGTCCGAGACGCCCATCTGGATGATCTTGGCCCGGCTGGTAAAGCCCATCTTCATGCCGACACGATGGGCGCCCCGTTTCACCCGGCGCTCGATCGACTGGCGCTGGATCTCGTAGGCATCTTCCACCGTGAGCCTGGCGCCCCCGGACTGGGTGATCTGGGCAATGGCGCGCGCCTGGCGTGCGGCATCATCGACAACTGCGGCAAATCGCTGGATCTTGTTCATGAGGTTTTGATCGCTCTGATGGAGAGGCTCGAATCGAGTCGCTCTGATTGAGTCGCTGAGTCTTGCAGACGCTATGCGAAGGATGTCGCTCAGCGGCCGAAGGCGGTACGCACGGAGCCGAGACCACCGATACGCACGTCGATGACGTCGCCCGGGGCAACACCAGCCATGGGTCCGAGGGCGCCCGTCATGAGCACATCGCCCGCCTTCAGCGGTGAACCGATCTCGACCATCGTGCGTGCGAGCCAGAGCGCCGCGTTGAGCGGGTTACCGAGGCACGCAGCACCGGCACCGAGCGAAATCTGGTCGCCACGTCGCTCCATCACCATGCCGCACAGACGCAGATCAAGCCCCTCCAGGCGACGGGGCTCGTTGCCGATCACGAAAAGCCCCGACGAGGCGTTGTCGGCGATGGTGTCCGTGATCTTGATATCCCAGTTGCTGATGCGACTGCCAACGATCTCGATGGCGGGCAGCGCGTAGGCCACTGCCGAGATGAGTTCAGTCATCGTCACGCCCGGTGTGGCGATGTCGCGCTCGAGAACGAGGGCGATCTCGGCTTCGACCTTGGGTTGCATCACCCGAGACAGCGCCACTTCCTCGCCATCGCACATCATCATGTCGGCAAAGAGCATCCCGTAGTCGGGCTGGTCGACACCGAGCTGCTTTTGCACGCTCTTGGCGGTGAGGCCGATCTTGCGACCGACCAGGCGCCGACCGGCTTTCAGCCAGTACTGGGTATTCACCTGCTGGATGGCATAGGCGGTTGCGACGTCACCGGCCGCGATCTCGTCGCGAATGGGCGTGGTGGCCTCCAGGGTTTCGCCCGCCTTGCGCAAGCGCTCGGCCAGGGTGCGAATCTTCGAGGCGGCGCCTGCCGGCGCGGTACGGGGGGTCGTCTTTTTCGTGGCCAACACGGAACTCCGCAATTTTCAGAGGGAAAGTGGGCCGGACATCGCGTGCCCGGCCATCGAAAGATGCCGGTTCAGAGCTTGATGCAGACGTTGCGCAGTTCGGTATAGAACTCGAGCGAATGCACGCCACCTTCACGCCCGATGCCCGACTGCTTCGAGCCACCGAAGGGCGTGCGCAGATCGCGAAGGAACCAGCTGTTGATCCAGCAGATGCCGACCTCGATCTTCGCGGCCACCCGATGCGCGCGAGTGAGGTTGGTGGTCCAGACCGTCGTCGCCAGACCGTAGGCAGTATCGTTGGCAAGCCGCACCGCCTCCTCCTCGGTGTCGAAGGGGGCAATGTGGCAGCAGGGCCCGAAGATTTCCTCGCGGATGACCGCCGACGATTCGGGCAAGCCCGTCCAGATCGTGGGCTGCACCCAGGCGCCCTGGGCCAGATCGCCTTCCATGTCAGGCACGCCCCCCCCGGTGACGATCGTCGCGCCTTCGGCGCGCGCCTTGTCGTAGTAGGACAGCACCTTGCGCTGATGTTCCTTGCTGATGAGCGGTCCCATCCCCGTCGCCTTGTCCTCGGGGCGCCCCAGCTTGAGCGATTCGGCCCTGGCCTTGAGCGCGGTGACGAAACGATCGAAGATCGGCCGCTCGACATAGACCCGCTCGGTTCCAAGGCACACCTGGCCGCAGTTGGCGAAGACGGCACGCCCGATGCCTTCGACAGCCGCATCGAAATCGCAATCGGCGAAGACCACACCGGCATTCTTGCCACCGAGTTCGAAGGACACCGGCCGCACGCCGTCGGCGGCTGCCTTCATGATCGCCGAGCCCGTACCCGTCTCGCCGGTAAAGGTAATCGCGTTCACTCCCGGGTGCCGGGTCAGGAACTCGCCGGCTGAACCCGGGCCGAAGCCGTGCAACACGTTGTAGACACCGGCGGGCACGCCCACCTTGGCCATCACTTCGCCCAGCAGGGTTGCCGTCTGCGGGGTCTCTTCCGAGGGTTTGACGATGACCGCGTTGCCGCAGGCCAGCGCCGGACCCACCTTCCAGGTCATGAGCAGCAGGGGCAGATTCCACGGACAGACGACCGCAATCACGCCCTTGGGTACACGCAGCGCGTAATTGATCGCGCCTGCCCCATCCGGCGTACTCATCTGGAAGAACTCGCTCGGAACGTTCTTCACCACATCGGCAAAGATCTTGAAGTTTGCTGCCCCGCGCGGGATGTCGAGATGACTCGCGAGGCTCACCGGCTTGCCGGTATCGGCCACTTCAGCCTGGAGGAAGTCATCAAAGCGACGGTTGATCTCGTCAGCCACCGCGTAGAGCATTTCGGACCGCTTGGCAATATCCATGCGGCCCCAGGGGCCCTCAAGCGCTGCACGTGCGGCAGCGACCGCCGCATCGACTTCGGGTTGACCTGCTTCGCTCACCAGACCAATCAGGCGGTTGTCGACCGGCGAGCGATTCTCGAAGGTCTTGCCCGAGCGCGCGATCACGAACTCGTTGGCGATGAAGTTGGCACTGGTGTTCATGCAGGTGGACCTCGGGACAATCAGGCGATGAAAACAACGAACCCCGGCAATGCCGGGGCCGGCAGGCAGACCCGCGGATCAGCCCAGCTTCTTGATACGCAGCACCCAGTCGCGATAGGCGGCCATGTGCTCGGTGACGAACTTGCGGGTGGCCTCGTCAGTGCAGTTGCCCTCGGCATCGAACTTGGTCTGAGCAAGCCCGATGAAGGTCTCGGGGCGCGGCATGAAGAACACCTGCATCAACTGCATCACGCGACGCACTTCGTACTGCACGCGGGCACCGCCGAGCGGCCCCATCGTGGCACTGAGCACCGTCACCGGCTTGTTGGCGAAGGGCTGGTCGGTGCCTCGCGAGGCCCAGTCGATGGCGTTCTTCAGCACGGCCGACATGGCAAAGTTGTATTCCGGGGTGCAGATGAGTACCCCGTCGGCGGCGAGCACCGCAGCGCGGAAGGCCGCTGCTGCAGGCGGGTAACCCTTGGCAAACTCATCACCATCAAAAAAGGGAATCTCGCGCAGATCGAACGGTTCGATAGCGATATCGGCGGGGGCAACCTGCCCGGCGAGATTGAGCACCATGCGGTTGTATGAGCCCTTGCGCAGGCTGCCGCAGAGACCAAGGATCTTGAGTTGGGACATGGCGTGACCTATGGGGTTTGGATGAAAGGATGAAATGAAATGATGTCAGGATTTGCGCCGGGCGACACGGGAGCCAGGTACCCTCCCCGATCGGGCCAGTCCGGGCTCATGCCGCGGCGCGGCTGGCTACTCGGTATCACCGGCGGTGAGAAACTCCCACATCCGCTCGGCAATGCGACCTTGCCAGGTGGCCCGTGCCTGGGCCTGCTCCTCGTTCATGCGAGGTGCGTTGTCGGCCATGCCCGCCGCGAGTGCTGCCAGTTCGACGCGTGCGGCATCTTCGAGAAACCAGGCCAGACACACCGCCTGTTCCATGTCGGCCCCGGCCGTGACCGCACCGTTGACACCGACCACGATGGCTGAGGCAGCGCCGATGGTTTCGCCGACACCGATCGCGGCTGCCTCGTTGCGAATGAGACCCGGATCAGACCAGAACGGGACTTCGGGAAAGAAATACGAGCCGAAGCCATGCCGCGCTTTCGGCGTCCGGCCAAGCGCCGAGAGCGCCAGCACATTAGGCGAGAGAAAGCGCGCAATAGCGCCGACATCAGGGCGGCGCTTGTAGATCTGCTGATGCATGCGAACCTCGCCCAGCACGCCCTCGGGCAGCGGACCATCGACGGTACACACCGTACCCGCTTCACCATGGGCGATGAGCCCCATGGGGCGCGCCGCACAGACCAGGAAATGCTGCGCATCGAGGCGCAGGCTACAGTGTCCGTACGCGTTCACAAGGCCTCCGCGCGCGAGCGCGCGTGCCGCCTTGCGGACCTTGATCTGCTGCTGCTCAGTGGCGTTCATGCAAGACCTCTCAGGATTGTCCGGCAGCGCCGGCGGGTGTTCGTAGCTTCCTCGTCGTGCGACGCGAAGCCCTCACTTCATGATCGGCATGCCGAACTGCGGCCCGGGCTTCACGCCTTCACGCCAGCGCGAAGTGACGGTCTTGATCCGGGTATAGAAGCGCAATCCTTCCGGGCCATGCTGATTGGTGTCGCCAAAAAGCGACGCCTTCCAGCCACCGAAGGTGTGGAACGAGAGCGGCACGGGAATCGGCACGTTGATGCCGACCATGCCTACTTCAACCTTCTGGGTAAAGTTGCGCGCGACATCGCCATTGCGGGTGAAGATCGAAACGCCATTGCCAAACTCGTGCTCGCTCGGCAACGCGAGCGCTTCGTCGAACGAGGTCGCATGAACCACCGAGAGCACCGGCCCGAAGATCTCCTCGCGGTAGACCCGCATCGAGGGGGTAACCCTGTCGAGCAGGGTGCCGCCCAGGAAGAAACCGCGCTCGTGCCCGGGCACCACATGCCCGCGCCCGTCAACCACCACCTGCGCACCTTCCTGCTCGCCGATGTCGATGTAGCCGCGCACCTTGTCGCGATGCTCGGCCGTCACGAGCGGCCCCATTTCGGAGGCTGCTTCGATCGACGAACCCACCTTCAGCGCGCGCACCCGTGGCACAAGCGCTTCGACCAACTCGGCCGCGGTGCGCTCGGTCACCGGCACCGCCACGGAAATGGCCATGCAACGCTCGCCTGCCGATCCGTAGGCGGCGCCCATGAGCGCATCAACCGTGAGATCGATATCGGCATCGGGCATCACGATGAGGTGATTCTTGGCACCACCCAGGGCCTGAACGCGCTTGCCCTGTTCGGCAGCCCGCAGATAGATGTAGCGGGCAATCGGCGTCGACCCGACGAAGCTCACCGCCTTGACCCGTGGCTCATCGAGCAGTGCGTCGACGGATTCCTTGTCGCCGTTGACGACGTTCAGCACGCCTGGCGGGGCGCCCGCCTCGAGCATGAGTTCGGCAAGGCGCATCGGACAGCCCGGATCCTTCTCGGACGGCTTCAGGATGAAGGTGTTGCCTGCCGCGATTGCGATCGGAAACATCCACATGGGCACCATGGCGGGGAAGTTGAACGGCGTGATGCCGGCCACCACACCCAGCGGCTGGCGCATCGAGTACAGGTCGATGCCGGTCGCCACGTTGTCGGAGTACTCGCCCTTGAGCAGGTGGGGAATGCCACAGGCAAATTCGACGCACTCGAGGCCGCGCTGCAGGGAGCCGCGAGCATCGGAGAGGACCTTGCCGTGCTCGGTGGCGATGAGCATCGAGAGTTCGTCGGCATGGCGCTCGACCAGTTCCTTGAACTTGAACATCACCCGTGCTCGGGTCAGGGGCGATGTCGAGGCCCACCCGGGCAAAGCCCGCGCGGCAGAGTCTACCGCGATGCCGACGTCGGCTCGGGTTGCCAGCGAGACGCGCGCGGTTCGCGCACCCAGCGAGGGGTTGAAGACATCGCTCGTGCGCTCGCCACTGCCGGCCACATGGCGGCCGTCAATGAAGTGTCCGATCTCGCGCAGGCTGTCCACAGCGGCTTGGCTGGAAGTCATGACATTTCCCTAGAGGGTGAATGATGGGCAGAGGACTGGGGGCGGACGCAGGGCACGGTTGCTCATGAACACTGCCCGCCCGGGCAGGACACCCGCGTCGGTAATCGGGGAGCCCTCGTGAGACCCCGACAGACCCCCGCCAGCGGGCTGGACGTTACCCCGCACAGCGAAGCCTTGTCAACGCAGGATCGATGCCCGCCTCCCAGCCTGACCCGGCCTTTGTTGCACGCGTACGCACTCAGGCTTGCGAGGCAAGCACCCGCGCGTCCATCTCGGCATGCCACTGTGCGATCGGCTTGAAGCCTGGCAGGCTGCGCGCATGCCGTTCGACCAATGCCCAGACCTCCTCGTCAGGCAGCGAGATATCGATCGGAATACGCATCGGCTGATGGACGTACCACGGGGTATCGATGAAGATTTCCGTGCGATGCCCTTCGAGATCGCGAAAGTAGACCGAAATTGCATTGCCGTGGGTGATGCACCCGAGGGTTGGCCCCTCCATGACCACCTTTTCCGCACGCAGGCGCCGCTCCATGGTGCGCAACTGCTCGAGCGACCCCGTACGAAACGACAGTTGCTGGACGACATCGAACGGCAACCCCTCGGGGCAGCCTGTCGCCAGGACCACCTGATGATGCTCTCGCGGGTTGCGGGTGAGAAAGGCAATTTCGGCACCGTTGTCGAGGATGCCGCGATCACTCAGCGTGAAACCCATCACCCGGGTGTAGAAGTCGACCATGGGGCCGATGTCGCGCACGAATATGCCGACATGGCTGAAAGCGAGGGACACGGACTCGACCAAGATGATGCTCCTCCACGATATCAAAGTGCCTGCGGCGGCTACGTTACCATCAAGGGGATCTGCCGGGTACGAGCCCCGGCCATCCGTTGGAGACAGAGCAAGGTGAATCCCATGACGATCAAGCTGCGCCAGAACAACAAGCGGGTCCATCACGACCGATCGAGCAGCGGCTCGCGCCCGACCAGTTGCCGGCGAGCCCTTCACGCACCGACGAACCTTGTCGCCCTGCTGATTGCACTCCTGACGCTGAGCGTGATCGCCCCGGCCTGCGCCCAGGATGCGCCTCAGCGGCCGATACGCCTCATCGTGCCCAATGCACCGGGCGGTGGCACCGATATCATCGCCCGCCATGTCGCCCAGTTCTTTGCCGAGACGCTGCGCCAGCCGATGATCGTCGAGAACCGCGTTGGCGGCGGCTCCCTCGCAGGGACCGACTATGTGGCCAAGGCCGCGCCTGACGGCCAGACGCTGCTCCTCGGCGGCGTGAGCAGCCTCGCGCTCAATCCGGCCCTGTTTCGCAACCTGCCCTATGACCCGTTGCGCGACTTCGTCGCGGTCGGTTTCCTCGCCGCCTATCCGTTCGTGCTGGTCGCGCGGCCCGATCTTCCCGGATCGAGCCTGGCCGATCTGGCGCGCCTCGCCAGAGCCAACCCGGGCAAGCTCTCGTTCGGCTCGGCGGGCGTCGGCACGGTACAACACGTCTGGGCGACCATTCTCGTCCGAAGCCTCGGGCTGGACATGGTGCACGTGCCTTACAAGGGCGCCGCCCCGGCAGTCCAGGACATGATCGGCGGGCGGGTCGACATCATGTTCGACAACCTGTCGGCAGCGCGTACCTATGTCGACAGCGGACGACTGAAAGCCCTGGCCGTATCGTCGACCCGGCGCGCCGAGGCACTGCCAGCGGTGCCAACCGTCGAGGAGACGGGCCTGGTGAAATTCAGCGGCGAGAGCTGGTTTGGTGTCTTCGCGCCCTCGCAGACCCCGACGAATGCAGTCGAGCGCCTGCGCGGAGGCTTTGCGGCACTGTCGCGAAGCGCCGAATTTGCCGCTCGGGTCGAGCATGACACGGGCCGGACGATGCCCATTCCGGCGGCCGAGCAGCAGGCCTTCCTGCGCGGAGAAATCGAGCGCTGGGCGCGCCTGGTGGCGCGCTACGAAGTCAGCGCCGACTGAGTGCCGGAATCGGTGCGGAGGAATGCCGGTTCGGCGCGGCCAAACATTCACCCACCGTGGCAAATTGCCTGAAGCACGACACAAACCGTCCGGGCAGAACTCAAGGCAGGAGGCGCAGTCGATAGACTGGACGATTCAACGACAAAGGCCGTGCCCCTGCGGGCGCGAAGCAACCCATGGAAGCCGATCTCGCCCTCCCCGACAAGGAAACCGAGGCCTTCATCCAGAACCTGGGCATTCCCCCTTGCCCGGCCATCCTGATGCGCCTGATGCGCCAGGTGCGTGCCGAAGACCCCGACTTCCGGGCCATCGCGGAACTCATCGGGGCCGATGTGGCCCTTTCGGCAACGATGCTCGCCACCGTGAACTCGTCCTGGTACGGCCTGCGTACGAAGGCAACCACGGTCTACCGGGCACTGTCGCTGCTTGGCCTGAACACCTGCACCCAGTTGCTGACGCGGCTGTCGCTGGCACGTGCCGTCCCGCAGTCGGATTCGCCGGCCATGAAGCGCTTCTGGGCAGGCGCCTTGCGGACCTCGATCGTCGCGGGACTGGTCGCCCGCACGACGCGGGTCATCGATCCGGAACTCGCGTCAACCTACGTGCTCTTTCGCGATGTCGGCATGGGTCTGCTCATCAACCGGCATGAACAGTATGGCGATCTGCTGACGCCGGAAAAACTCTTCCAGGGACGCAACCTGCTCGACGAAGAAATCACACTGTGCGGGGTCAATCACGCGCGGGTCGGTTTTCAGCTTGCCCGGTCGTGGGAACTGAATACCGAGACCCAGTTGGCCATCTTCAATCACCACCTCTATGGCGTCGATGCCGAGCGGCGCGCATCAGCGCCTCGCCTCGCGCTGCGACTGGTCGCCACCGGACTGGTGGTGGATGCGATCGCCTGTCGCATCACGCGGCAGGCCAACCTCGAATGGGAAGAAAATCGCGAATTTGCCTATGAGATCCTCGACCTCGATGAGACAGGTCTGGAGGAGATCATGCAGGAGGCGGCGATTGCGGCACCGGCCGGTCAGTAGCCCGCAGAAACGGAGCGATGAGTTCGGCGAGGCGCTCCGGATGCTCCCAGTGCAGCATGTGCCCGGCCTCGTCGATCCGCTCGAGCCGGAGGTCGGGCCAGGCACGTCGACGTCGCGCGAGCGTGGCCGGCGTCAGTCGATGCCTTTCGATGTTCTCGGATTGCGCCGCCTCCACCCACAGCGCCGGGGCCCTGATCTCCCGCCAGCACGCCATCGCCTCGTCCAGACGCCAGAGGTCAGGACCGGCGCGCAGGTGGGCCGGATCGGCGCGCAGACGCCAGCGACCATCGTCCCCCTGCTCTCCCCAGTGCCCGGCGAGAAACGCCGCGCGCTCAGCCGCGATGCGATGGCTTACCGCCTGGACACGTGAGACCAGGGCGCCGCGGTCTGCAAACGCGCGGCGATCGGTGAACCGCTCGAGGTCATCGAGCCAGGCGCGAAGATGACCCGGAGCCTCGAGAGCCGCGCGCCGGCGAAGTCCGAACCCTTCCAGGTTGACCAGGCAACTCACCCGGTCGTTGCGTGCCGCGGCGTAAAGCGACGCGATATTGCCGCCCAGACTGTGTCCGATGAGACGCACCGGTTGTCGCACGGGCGACGCCTGCGTCGCTGCATCCGCCGCATCCGCCGCAGCCGCTCCGCCCGCATCACCGGTCTCGACGGTGCGCACCAGCGCATCCAGGTCAGCCACATAGTCGGTGTAACTGTAGATGCCGTCACGCACCCACTCGCTCAACCCGAACCCGCGCCAGTCAGGCGCGACGAATCGCCAGTGGGGGCCGAGCGCGTCAACCAGGAACTGCCAGGACGCGGAAACATCCATCCAGCCATGGAGCAGCCAGACCCGCGGTGCATCCATCGGCCCCCACTCGCGCAGGTGGGTGCGCAGACCGCGCACGGTGACAAACCTCGAAGTGCTGCTCAACATGAAACAATAGGCTCCTGATCAGATCCTTTCATTCGCCCATGCCAGGACGACCCCCGACGACGACACCGAAGCGCGTTGACCGACCCGCCGACGCCAGGCGCCCTGCTCCGGTGGGGCGACGGGAGAGCAACAAGGCCGACAAGCAGGCCCGCATCCGGGAGGCGGCTCGCGCCCTCTTCACCGAGCGCGCCTTCGCGGACGCCACCATGCGCAGCATCGCACAGCATGCCCATGTCGGATTGGGAACGCTTTTCAGCTACGCCGATGACAAGCGCGATCTCGTGTTCCTCGTCTTCAACGAGGATCTGGCCCGGGTCACCGAACGAGCCCTGGCAGCGCCACGCGCAACCATGCCGGTGCTCGAACAACTGATGGCCCTCTTCGCTCCACACTACCAGCAGTTTGCCCGCGAACCGATCCTTGCGCGACTGGCGCTGCAGGAACTGACCTTCTACTCGGCGGGCAAGCAGGCGACTGCGTTTCGCCAGATCCGCGATCGCCTGATGCTCGGGCTCGTCGCACTCATCGAGCGCGCCCAGAGAAGCGGCGGCCTGCCAGCGCAGCCCGCTGCTGCCCTCGTTGCCCGGCACGTGTTCTTTGTCTACGCGGGGGCCCTGCGCGCCTGGATTGCCAGCGACAACCCCCGCATCGCCGCGGGGCTGCGCGAACTGCGTGCACTGCTTCGCATCACGCTCGGTGGGCTGGCGCCCGACTGACAGGCGCCCTGCCTCCGGTCAGACCCGCTCGATGGCGAGCGCGATCCCCTGCCCGACGCCGATGCACATCGTGCACAAGGCGCGCTTGCCACCCGTGCGATGCAACTGCCGGGTGGCCGTCAGTGCAAGCCGCACACCGGACATGCCAAGCGGGTGCCCGAAGGCAATCGCACCTCCGTTGGGGTTCACATGGGCGCCGTTGTCGGGCAAACCCAGTTCGCGCAACACCGCCAGACCCTGCGCGGCGAAGGCCTCGTTCAATTCGACCACGTCGAAGTCGCCGATGCCAAGACCCAGGCGGGCAAGCAGACGGCGCGTCGCCGGTACCGGACCGATACCCATGACGCGTGGCGCGACACCGGCCGTCGCCGCACCAAGCACACGCGCAAGCGGCGTCAGGCCGAATTCCCGCACCGCTTCCTCCGATGCAATGAGGAGGGCCGCCGCGCCATCATTGACCCCCGATGCATTGCCGGCCGTGACCGTCCCGTTCTTGCGAAAGCTCGCCTTCAACCCGTTGAGGGTCTCCAGCGTCGTCTCCGGGCGCGGATGCTCATCGACCGAGAACTCGCGAACCTCTCCCTTGCGACCGGGAATCTTCACCGGCACGATCTCCTCGACCAGCGTGCCCTCGCGAATCGCGCGGGCAGCCCGCTGCTGACTCTCGAAAGCGAACAGATCCTGGTCGGCCCGTGAAATGCCGTACTGCTCGGCGACGTTCTCGGCCGTCTCACCCATCGAGTCGACGCCGTACAGCCGTTCCATCTCGGGATTGACGAATCGCCAGCCGATCGTGGTGTCGTGCACCTCGTTGTTGCGCGAGAAGGCGCTGGTGGCCTTGGGCATCACGAAGGGAGCCCGGCTCATGCTCTCGACACCGCCGGCGATGACCAGAGACACCTCGCCGGTACGAATGGCACGGGTGCCGCAGGCAATCGCCTCGAGTCCGGAGCCACACAAGCGGTTCACGGTGGCAGCAGGCACGGTCTGCGGCAGCCCGGCCAGCAACGTGGCCATCCGGCCGACGTTGCGATTGTCCTCGCCCGCCTGGTTCACGCAGCCGTAATACACCTCATCAAGGCGCGACCAGTCGAGGCTCGGGTTGCGCACCATCAGGGCCTTGAGCGGCAGCGCGCCCAGGTCATCGGTGCGAACGCCGGAGAGCGCACCGCCATAGCGGCCGATCGGGGTGCGAATGCCATCACAGATATAAGCCTGGGACATGGTCTGGGCTGCCTTTTCAGAGACCGAGCACGCGCTCGGCATTGCCGTGGAAGATCTTTTCCATCACTGCGTCGCTGTAACCGAGTTCCATCCATTCCTTGAGAATGCGCGAATAGGGCAGGCTCGGGTAGTCACTGCCGAACATGATCTTGTCCTGCAGTCGGGCACGCATGTCCACCTTCAGCGAGGCCGGGAAATACTTGGGCGCCCAACCCGACATCTCCCAGTAGACATTGCCCTTGTGCAAGGCAACCGCGGTGGTCTCGTCGACCCAGGGCCATCCCGGGTGCGCCATGATGATCTTGAGGTTGGGGAAGTCGGCCGCCAGGTCATCGATGGCAGCCGGATGGGCGTGGCGGATCCGCGCGCCCATGCCACCGGGCATGCCGGCGCCCATGCCGGTGGTACCCACATCGATCATCACCGCGGCACCGAGTTCGTCGAGCAACTCGAACAGCGGATAGAAGCGAGTGTCGTTCACCGCGAAGTGCTGCATGATCGGATGGAAGTGAAAGCCGATGAAACCGAGTTCGGTCATCGCCTTCTTCGCCTCGCGCATCGCCAGTTCGCCCTTGAACGGGTCGAGCGTGCCCCAGCACTGGATCACCCGCTCAGGATGTCGCTTCCACATCGCGTGCACGTAATCATTGGTGCACGGGGGCGTTGCCACGGTGGTCTCCAGATCGAGCGCCACCAGCATCGCCTCGACCCCGGCACCCGTGAATTCGGCGATCACGTCCTCTTCGGACTTCGCCACCCAGCCCCGGCTCCAGTACTTTGCGAGCGCCTCTACATACGGCCCCTGACTGTCGATCCAGGTCTGGGTGCCCGGATAGCAGTGCAGATCGATGATTCTCATGATGCGCGCTTCTCCTCTTCGAGTTTCTTCGTGACCCACTCACCGAGGGCCTTCTTCGAGACCTTGCCAAAGGTCGATACCGGAAACTCCCCGATCGTCTCGAGCCGCTCGGGGAGTTTGAACTTGGCGATTTCCTTGTCCATGAGAAAGCTCACCAGTTCCTTCAGCGTGAGCGTCTGGCCCGCATGCAGGATGACCCAGGCACACATGCGCTCCCCGAGGTTCTCGTCGGGCATGGGCACGCAGGCGACGTTCTGAACCGCCGGGTGCATCAGGATGAGGTTCTCGACCTCTTCCGCGCTGATCTTCTCGCCGCCGCGGTTGATGAGGTCCTTCTTGCGACCTTCGACAACATAGTTTCCCGACGGGTGCTGGCGCATCAGATCCCCGGATCGGTAGAAGCCATCGGGCGTGAACTGGCGTGCGTTGTACTCGGGCACACCGAAGTACCCGCGCAAGGTGTAGGGACCGCGGCAGGTGAGTTCACCCACCTCACCCTGCGCCACCTCGCGCCCCTCGTCATCGACCAGCCGGATCTCGTCATCGGCACAGATCGGCCGACCGCAGGTCTCGAGACGGACATCTTCGGGATCGGTGTCACGCACGAACATGAGCACGCCCTCGGACATGCCGAAATTTTCCTGCACGAAGACACCCGGAATGAGTTCCCGGGTGCGAAGGCGCACCTCGGGCTGCATGCGCTGTCCGCCGCTCTGGATCACCTTGACCGACGACAGATCGTACTGCCCGATGGCCGGATCATTGATGAGCCTGATGAGGAGCGCCGGCACCACCTTGATATGGGTGACACGATGGCGCTCGATCAGCTTGAACATTTCCTCGGGCCGGGTGGTCGGCGAGAGGACCACCTTGGCACCGTTGAACATGAATCCCTGAATGCCGGGGCAGGCCAGCGGCAGGTTGTGTGCAATGGGCAATGCGAGCAGCAGCACCGAGTCGCCATTGACGCCGCAGACGGGCGCTGCCGTCTTCGAGTTGTAGGCGTAGTCGTTGTGCGTTCGTGGAATGAGCTTCGGAATCCCGGTGGTACCGCCGGAGAGCTGGAAGATGCACGGATCGGTCGGATCGATGGTGATGCCGGCCAGTTCGCTCACCGGGCGGTTTGCCGGACGCGCGATGAGCTCGCGCAGCGAGTGCTCGCCCGGACCGGCCTCGCCCAGCACGATGCGAATGCGCAAGGTATCCGATTCGGCCACCACCCGCTCGATGACCGGCGCAAAACGGAAATCGCCCTGACTCTCCGGGTAGATGCAGGTCGTCGCCCCCGACAGGCGCACGAACTGGCTGATTTCGGCGTAGCGGTGGGTGACCAGCGCCGCGATCGGTATCGCACTGATCTTCTGCAGCGCGAAGTAGAGGAGCACGAATTCGGCCACATTGGGCAAGGTTGGCACGACTCGATCAAGTGGCCGCAGGCCGATCTCGAGCAGATTGAGCGCGAGGTTGTCGGTGATGCGGTCGATATCGGCATAGGTGTAGTTGCGCTCGCCTTCGACCAGCGCAACCCGGTCGGCAAAGGTGCGGAACACCTCGGCAAACTCGGCCGCGAGTGACTTGTCCTGCCAGTAGCCGGCCTCGCGATAGCGCTTCGCGAACTCGGGGGGAAAGGGAACGACGCCTTCGAGCATGATGAGATTCTCCGATGGGCTCAGGTCGAGGCGGCAAAGCCACCGTCGATGACGATCACTTCGCCCGTGACGAAGCGGTTTCCCTGCACCAGACTCATCATCGTTTCAGCCACGTCATCGGCGGTCACGCAGCGCTTGAGCGGCGTAGCGCGCGCGCGCTTGCCCATGAGGTCGGCATACTTGTCACCGAGCATGCGCTCCATCCAGTCGCCCTCCATCCAGCCCGGGGCCACTGCATTCACACGGATCTGCGGGCCGAGGTTCCAGGCGAGGGTCTTGGTGAGGCTCACCACCGCCGCCTTGCTGGCGGCATAAGGCAGCGGTTGCGGTCCGGGACGCAGCCCGACAATGCTGGCCGTGTTGACGATGCAGGGCTTGTCGGCCTTGCGCAGGAGGGGCACGGCAGCACGCGTGACCTGGAACATGCCGCGCACATTCACGGCGAAGACACGATCCCAATCGCCCAGATCGAGCGACTCGAGATCCTTCGGCTTCCAGGGCGCCGTGATGCCCGCGTTGTTCACCAGAACGTCCAGGCGACCGAAGCGCTCCTCGAGCGCAGCGATCATCGCGCGTACCCCCGCCTCGTCGCTCACATCACACTTGACGAGCATGGTTGCCGCACCTGCAGCAGCACACGCCTGCTCGGTCTCCCGGGCAGCGCGCTCGCTCTGGCTGTAATTGATCACGACATCGTAACCGGCACGCGCCAGTGCGATGGCCTCACTGCGGCCGATGCCGCTGGCTGCACCCGTGATGAGCGCGACAGGACGTGGGTCGGTCATGGAAGTCTCCGGTCGTAAGAGTGGGCCCGATTATAGGCGAACCCGAAAAACCGAACAGGTTCGGAATACGCGGGCCGGGGACCCATCCCGGCGCGGGCATCGCACCTACCGGGCGCCGGCCTTGCGCAGCAGATCGGCAATCTCGACGAACCCGCCTCGACGCGCGAGCGCCAGAGCCGTCAGGCCGGCCTCGTTCTTCAGTGCGGGGTCGGCCACCTCCCAGAGAAGCAGGCGTACCGTCTCCAGATGACCCTGACGGGCTGCCATCATGAGCGGTGTGGTGCCGTTCGGTGAACGTGCGTCAATGTCGACCTGACGACCGAGCAGATAGCGACAAACCTCCACATGCCCCCCGAAAGCCGCGTAATGCAGCGGGGTCCAGCCGGTCGACTGCATCGTCGCCCCACCCTCGGCGAGCAGGCGCACGGCAGGCAGGTGCCCCCGCAGCGCAGCCACCATGAGCGCGGTGTCGCCCGCCTTGTTGCGGTAATCGGCCTTTGCCCGACGTGCGAGAAGGAGTTTCACCGCACCCGGTGCTCCCTCGCGCGAGGCGACGATCAGCAGCGAATCGCCGCTCGCATCGACCGAGTCGATGTCATAGCCCTGCTCGAGAAGGCGCGCAAGTCCGGCCACATCATCGACCCGGACACGGGCAAAGACATCATCCACCGTAGCAAGGGCATGGCTGCCCGCCAGGAGGAAAAGCCCGATGCCAAGCCAGACGCGCCACAGTCGAGCAAGGCGCATTTCAGTTGACGGCCGCCGCAGACACCGGGCGCAACGCCGCCCGATCGATCCGAAACAGACGCAGGAAGTTCTCGGTCGTGCGGTGCGCGATGTCAGCCAGGCCGAGGCCGCGCAGTTCGGCCAGACGCTGGGCCGTGTGACGCACAAACGCCGGTTCGTTGATCTTGCCGCGTAGAGGCACTGGAGCGAGAAACGGGGAATCGGTCTCGACCAGCATCGCGTCCAGGGGAATGGCCCGCGCCACCTCGCGCAGCGATTCGGCGTTGCGAAACGTGAGTATCCCCGAGAACGAGATCATGAAACCCAGATCGATCGCAGCCCGCGCCACATCGAGGGTCTCGGTAAAGCAATGCATGACGCCGCCAACCCGGTCGGCGCCCTCTTCGCGCAGGATCCGCAAGGTGTCCTCGGCCGCGGAACGCGTGTGGACGATGAGGGGCTTTCCGACCTCGCGCGCCGCCCGGATGTGACGTCTGAACCGTTCGCGCTGCCACTCGACACCCGAGCCGAGCCGAAAATAATCGAGCCCGGTCTCACCCACTGCCACGACCCGCGCGCCACTGGCCAGACGCGCGAGGTGCTCCACATCGGGCTCCTCCACGTCAGCGTAATCGGGGTGAACGCCGGCCGAGGCGAAAAGATGGGGATGCGCCAGCGCCAGTGCCTCGACCTCGGGAAAGGTTTCAAGCGTCACCGACACGCAGAGCGCCCCGGCGACACCGGCCGAATCCATCGCGGCAAGAATCTCGGGAACGCGCGCAGCAAGGTCCTCGAAATTCAGGTGGCAGTGCGAATCAACCAGCATGGGCGCGACCGGTAGCGTGCGGGGACCGCATTATGACAGCGCTTGCGTTGACGCCCGCAGTTGCAGCAAAAGGTCTTCGATCACCAACCGTGGATTGAGCGGATGCTCGGCGAGCGCGCGCGCCGAGGTCAGGGCACGCTCGAGGGCCAGGGTCCGATCGAGGTCAATCCCGCGGGCCACCCGCCCGACCAGCGCCGAATGCGTCGGGTAGTAGCGCGGCTCGAGCCCGGCTCGCACAGCGAGTAGATCGAACACCCACTTCTGCAGCAGGTCGATCACGAGCGGCATCGGCTGCGCGGCAAGACGCGCCGAGGCCTGCACCACGTCGAGTTGCGAATCGGCCGCCGTGCGGGCAATCTCGCCCGCCAGCGAACGCAGGGCATCGGCCTCGAGCGCCCGCAAGGGAGCCCCTCCCACAAGATCGAGCCGCTCGGGCGCATCGGCCACACCCTGGCTTGCCAGCCAATCCAGCGCCGCCGCTCGCTCAGGCACCGGGCAGGCAATCCGCTGACAGCGACTGAGCACGGTGGGCAGCAGAAGCGATGGGCGGTGGCTCACCAGCAGGAGCAGGCTGCGGGGCGGCGGCTCCTCGAGAGTCTTGAGCAGCGCATTGGCCGTCGCCGTGGTCATCGCTTCGGCCGGCACGATGACGGCAATTTTCCAGCCACCCTGGTGGGCCCCCACCGACATCCAGGCTTGCAGACTGCGGATCTGTTCGATGCGGATGTCACGGCTGGGCTTGCGCGATCGGGCACTCGGGCGCTCACCCTCATCGGCCGCCGCCGGGTCATCGGCCTCGGGTACCACCCAGCGCAAATCCGGATGAGACTGTGCTGCGATCAAGCCACAGGCACGGCACCGACCGCAGGGCAAGCCTCGGGCATCAGGCTCCCTGCATAACAAACCGCTTGAAAATACAGATGCAAGTATCTGTTTTCCAATGAATTGAGGACCATGAACGAGCAAAGCGTGAGGTAACGACGTCCGCCGATCGGCAAGTCGCCCCCACAGGGCCTGTTGCCATGGCAACAGGCTCGGCGTCGACGCTTCACGCCCGACCGCCATTGCATCGGTCGTCTCGACACGCTCATCGATCGGCGAAGACGTTTTCCGGATCATAGTGTTGCAATGGCCTTCAGAACCTCGACCCCCACTTCAGTCGGGGTGCGCGCGGCATCGATGATGCGAATGCGTGCCGGGTCAGCAAGCGCTCGACTGCGATACCCCGCACGCACACGCTCGAAGAACTCGCGGTCTTCCTGTTCGAAACGATCGAGTTCGAGCGAAGCCTGCTTGCGACGCGCCAGGCTCACTTCGACCGGCAGATCGAAGAGCACGGTCAGATCAGGCTGCAGGTCAGCGTGCACCCAGCGCTCGAGCGCGGCAACGGCGTCCACGCCCAGACCACGCGCGCTACCCTGGTAGGCATAGGTCGAATCGGTGAATCGGTCGCAGAGCACCCAGGTACCCGCATCAAGCGCCGGGCGGATCACGCACTCGAGATGCTCGGCTCGTGCTGCAAAGATGAGCAGGGTTTCGGTGGCAAGCCCCATCGCGCGGTGCAACAGCAGCTCGCGAAGGCTCTCCCCGAGCGCCGTGCCGCCTGGCTCCCGTGTGAGCCTCACCGGGATGCCTCGCTCCTCCAGCGCCTGCCGGATGGTACCGATGTGGCTGCTCTTGCCGGCACCATCCACACCCTCCAGGGTGATGAAGCGCCCGCGACCGGTATGTGCACGCATGAAGAACTCGACAGGTATCTCGACCGCGCGGGCGAGGTGAAGGTTGGCAGGCGGAGTCAGCGACCCAGAACGTAACGTGCCACCGCCCGATTATGCGCCTCGAGGGTATCGGAGAATTCACTCGACCCGTCACCACGCGCCACGAAGTAGAGCGCCTGCGATTCAGCCGGGCGGGCAGCCGCCGTGATCGCAGCGGCACCCGGCATGCAGATCGGCGTTGGCGGGAGCCCGGCACGTCGATAGGTGTTGAACACCCCGTCTGCCTCCAGATCGCGCCGATGCAGGCGCCCATCGAAACGCTCGCCCAGGCCATAGATGACCGAGGGGTCGGTCTGCAGTCGCATGCCACGGCGCAGCCGATTGACGAAGACTGCTGCCACTTGCCCCCGATCGGCAGGCAGGCCAGTCTCCTTCTCGATGAGAGAGGCAAGCACCAGCAGGTCATCACGCGATGCGAGCGGCAGATCGGGGGCCCGCGCGGACCACGCGGCGTCCAGACGCTGCTGCATGGCACGGCGCGCGAGACCGAGTACCCGCAGATCCTCACTCCCCTTGGGAACGATGTAGGTGTCGGGCATGAACTGCCCCTCGGGCGCGAGCCCGGGAGCGCCGAGCGCGGCCATCAACTGCGCATCATCGAGGCCTGGCAGACGGAGGCGAAGCCCGGCCGTTCCAGCCAGCGCGGCGCGAAACTGCCGCCAGGTCATTCCCTCGATCAGCCGAACCTCGACCAGAAGGACATCGCCACGCTCGAGCTTTCGCATCAGATCGCGCAGCACGAGTCGCTCGTCGATGCGGTAGATGCCGGGCTTGAACGAGCGCTCCTGGGCGCCCAGGCGGGCAGCCGCCCTGAAGGCCCAGGCCGGTACACGGACTCCCCCGGCATTCATGGCGCGGGCGATCTCGGCCGTACCCTGCCCGGGCAGAACCTCGACTTCAATCACCTGCCCCGCACTTGCCAACGACCAGCCGGCCCAGGTGGCCCAGCCAAGCAACACCCCGACCCCGAGCGCGACGAGACAGGCACACAGTCCCGCGAGGAGCCACGAACGCAGGGGGCGACGGAGGGTTGAAACAGGCATCGCCCTATAATACCGGCACACTTCCCAACCGCGATCGAAAAGCCTGCCATGCGCCTTGCCGAACTGAATGCTCTGGGCGTCCTCACCGTGAGCGGCGCCGATGCCCAGGCCTTTCTCCACGGGCAACTCACCGCGGATATCCGTGCGCTTGCGCCGAATACGGCGACAACCGCTGCCTGGTGCAACGCCAAAGGACGGGTGCTCGCGTCCCTGATCGTACTGCACCTTGAGGAGGAGTACCGACTCATACTCGATCGGGCCATGGCCTCGAGCATCGCCCGTCGCCTCGCGATGTATGTGCTGCGCTCCCGGGTGCAGATCAGCGATGTGTCCGATCGGCTTCCCGTGCTCGGCCTCGATGGCGACGATGCACCGCCGGCGCCCCCCATCGCATGGACCATCGTCCGGACGGCCAGCCTCGACTGGCTGTGTCTCGCGTCGGACCACTGGCTCGGTGTGGGCAGCCTCGAGGCGGCCGGGAAAGCCGAGGGGTCGGCGATGGACTGGCGGGCCGCCGAGATCGCCCTCGGGCGCGCGTGGATCGGGCCTTCGACGCAGGAAGCCTTCACGCCGCAGATGATCAACCTCGACCTGAACGGCGGGGTGAGTTTCACCAAGGGCTGTTACCCGGGCCAGGAGATCGTCGCCCGCACGCACTACCTGGGCAAGGTCAAGCGCCGCATGCGACGGGCGCGACTGCCCTCGACAGAGAGCCGCGGCAGCCCGGGCGCGATGCCATTCGAGCCGCAGATCGGAATGGCAGTCTGCGGTCTGGTCCCCGACACCCCCGCCCTCGGGCAGGTGGTTGACCTTGCCCGCTGTGCCGATGGCAGTCATGAACTGCTGTACGTGGCTACACTCGATGGCTCGACCGACGAACTCCACCTGGGCTCTGCCGATGGCCCGCGTCTGGAGCCCCTCGACTTGCCCTATTCGATCGACTGAGGTCAGCGATACGTCATGGACACGATCTACGTCTACTACAAGGTGAGCGCCCCGCAGGGTGAAGCCGTTCTGGCGGCGGCCCATGCGCTGCTGGCGGCGGTGCGCGAGGCGACCGGCGTGTCGGGGCGACTGCTTCGGCGCCGCGAGCAACCGGGCACCTGGATGGAAGTGTACGAAGGCATTGCTGATTCGACCGCCTTCGACCGTCTGCTGGCTGAAAAAGTCGCGGCCGTCGGATTTCTCGATCATCTGGGCGGCGGCGGGCGGCATACCGAACGGTTCACGCCCCTCGAGTCTGGCGATCTCACCCTGCTGCCACCCATCGGCTGATGAAGCGGTGTGCCTGATTCTTCTGGACTATCGGGCCGGGCAGGAGGGATACCTGCATCTGGCCGCCAACCGCGATGAATGGTTCAGGCGCCCCACCGATCGGGCCCGATTCTGGGTCGACGCACCGCAGATTCTCGCCGGCCGAGACCGCAACCACGGCGGTACCTGGCTTGGCGTATCTCGCAGCGGCCGGTTTGCCGCCATCACCAATTATCGGGAACCCGACAAGCACGACCCGGGGGCGCCCTCACGCGGCTCTCTCGTGGGTGACTTCCTGAGTGGCACGATGTCGGCGCAGGGGTACGCCACGGCGCTGGCCGAGGAGACTCGGCAGCGCGATCGGCACAATGGCTACAACCTGCTCGTTCACGATGAGCGATCGCTCTGGTACGTTTCCAACCGAGGTGGCGGTGCGATGCCCGTCCCCAGCGGCGTGCATGGCCTGTCAAATCACCTGCTCGACACGCCCTGGCCCAAGGTCGTGCGCGGTCGCCATCACCTCGCGACCCTGCTCGACAAGACCCGCAACATGCGGCAGAGGAATGACCCGGTTCAGCGTGACGCCTTCTTCGCCCTGCTGTCCGACCGAACCCCGGCAGCCGATGCCGATCTGCCGGCGACGGGTTTGCCCCTAGCCCGCGAGCGCAGCCTCTCGGCCAGTCACATCGTGATGGGAGAACCCGGGCAACCCGACACGCTCTACGGCACTCGATCGGCCACGGTTCTGTCGATCGAACAAGACCACATCGACTTCAGCGAGCGTACCTTCGACGCGTCGGCACGCATTCAGGCCAGCATGCGCGAGGTATTCCATCGATCCGTCGGACCGTGATGCGCCGTTCAGCCGCCCGGTTGCGGCCAACGCATCCGTCGATGGGGAATCCCAACCTCGAGAAAAACAGGCGAATCGACCACGAAACCATTGGCCCGGTAAAACGGGAGGGCCTGCACCTGGGCATTGAGCACGATGTCCGGATCGCCGCGCTCGCGTGCAACCCGGACCAGACGCTGCAGCAAGGCGCGTCCCACACCCTGCCGGCGCTCGACGGCCAGCACGGCCATGCGCCCGATATGCCCATCGGGCAGAAGGCGCGCCGTGCCCACGATGTCGTCATCCCGCCGCGCAATGGCGTGCAGGCTGGGCGGATCCCACTCGTCGACTTCGAGATCGGCAGGCACGCCCTGCTCGACCACGAAAACGGCCATGCGAACGGGCATCGCCAGCGACCGGGCCTCGGTCCAATCCAGCACCTCGATCTCGAACGACATCGCTCCACCCTGTCCCGCTTTCATGCTGTTGACCCCGGAGTCCTGCCATGCAGACACCCCCCACCCTCATCTGGCGCGACGACGCTCTGGAACTGATCGATCAGCGTGCCTTGCCGCACCATACCCGGTACGTACGCTGCGTCGATGCACCGGCTGTCGCCGATGCCATTCGCCGCATGATCGTTCGCGGTGCACCGGCCATCGGGTGTGCGGCCGCGTATGGTATGGCATTGGCAGCACGCGACGCAGAACGAACCGGCGGTGACCTGGGCATCGCGCTGGCCGCCGCCGATGCCTTGCTGCGAGCCACTCGCCCGACCGCGGTCAATCTGGCATGGGCGCTCGATCGAATGACGCGGGTTGCCACGACGACCATCCGCGGGCCGCGCCCCGGGACAAGCGACGAACTGCTCGAGGAGGCGCACCGCATGATCACCGAGGATGTGGCCACCAATGAAGCGATGGGGGTCATCGGGGCGGGTTTGCTACCCGACCGGGCCCGCGTGATGACCCATTGCAACGCGGGGGCCCTTGCCACCGCAGGACATGGCACGGCGCTCGGGGTCATCCGGTCGGCGTGGGCCATGGGCAATCGCCTGAGCGTTGTGGCCAACGAAACGCGCCCCTACCTCCAGGGCGCACGACTCACGGCCTGGGAACTGCAATCGGCCGGCATTCCTGTGACACTGGTGACCGACAGCATGGCGGGCCACCTGATGCAGCGCGGCCTCATTGACGCCATCGTCGTGGGCGCTGACCGGATCGCTGCCAATGGCGATACCGCCAACAAGATCGGCACCTATACCCTCGCCGTACTCGCAGCCCGCCACCAGATACCGTTCTACGTGGCAGCACCGCTTTCCACCTGGGACGCAGCCACGCCCGAGGGCAGCACGATTCCGATTGAAGAGCGCCCTGCGACCGAAGTCCGGGGTCATGACGAGGCGATATGGGCCCCGCACGATGTCGCCGTGTTCAACCCTGCCTTCGATGTGACGCCCCATGAACTCATCAGCGCCATCATCACGGAACACGGCGTCGCCCGTGCCCCGTTCGGCGCGTCACTGCGGCAGTTCGCAGCCCACGCACGCTGACCCTAGAGCCGGCTGCCGGCGCTGGCCACAGTGCGCCCCCGGGCGCCGCCGCATCCGACGACCCGACCGTTAGCCATCCCGAGCCTCTGCCGCCCGGATGGCGATGACAGTCGGTGGACAGGCCGTCAATCGAGTCGCATGCCGGTCTGACGAATGAGTTCGCCCCAGCGAGCCGACTCGCGCGCGATGGTGGCGCCGAATTCGGCCGGGGTCGCCTGCATCGGCTCCAGTCCGACCGCGTTGAGACGATCCCGTACATCAGCGAGCGCAAGAATGCGTGACACCTCCTGATGCAGGCGCGTGACGATCTCAGCCGGCGTGCCGGTCGGCGCGACCAGCCCCAGCCAGACGCCGATGTCGAAGTCGCGCAACCCCGATTCGGTCGCGAAGATGGGAAGCCCGGGCATGGCAGTCGGTGCCTTGCTTCCCATCGTCGCGATCGCCCGCAGTTTGCCCGTCTTGATGTGAGGGACGCTGGAGGTGACACCGTCGACGATGAAGGTGACATCCCCGGAGAGCAGGCCCTGCACCGTTGGCGGGCTGCCCTTGTAGGGCACCGTGACGATGTCAAGGCCAGCGAGTCGCTTGAACTGCTCACCCGCGAGCTGCGTGGTAAGCGTGCCGGCACCATAACTGAGCTTGCCCGGATTCGCGCGGGCTCGGGCCATGAGATCCTTGACCGAAGCCGGACCGGTCACGGCATCGACCACCATGATGAGCGGTGACCACAGCGCGAGACTCACCGGGGCGAAGTCACGCACCGGATCATAGGGAATCTTCGCGTACAGATGCTGGTTCATCGTGAGCGTCGAATCGATGGCAAAGAGCAGCGTGTAGCCGTCGGCCGGGGCGCGCGCCACCGCCTCGGCACCAATGATGGTATTCGCGCCGGGCCGGTTGTCGACGATGACCTGCTGCCCCCAGTTGTCGGTCATCTTCTGCGCGATGAGACGCATGCCGACATCGGATGGTCCGCCCGCAGGGAACGGAACGATCACGCGAATGGGACGTGCGGGCCAGGCCGCGGCCTGGGCCTGGGCGGCATCAACGCCGAGCGCCATCGTGCTGGCCAGGGCGAGCGCTGAAAGTACCCGCCTGCCATCAAGAGCAAGGCGGACGGAGCGGCGGCCAGGGGCCGATCGAAAAAAGCGCATCAGGTCTCTCCTCCAGATCGAAATGCCGGGCGCATCTGCGGCGCCCTGGTGTTCACTATCGGTTGTTCAGTCTTCCCTGCATCGTGGCATCTAACACCCTGCGCGGCCAGCCACGCCGCGGCATTCGCCGCTCCGTGCTGTTCCAGGAAAAGCGGCGTGAACCAGCACCCATCGCTCGCCCCGCATCTCAAAGGCAGTAGATGTCGATCATCGCAGGGAGCTGGTCATTCTGCAGCACGATCTTCCTGCGCGCGATGAGCCAACCCGCACTGCCGTATTCGAGGCGGTGCTCCGACCAGCCGAAAAGCACGATCTGCGTCCTGTGGTGCGGATCGAACACGTGGTTGGCGAAGGTCGACCTCACCTCGAGATGAGTCTCGCCGGCACCGGTAAGTTCGATATTGCTGACGCAGTGCGCAGTGCGACGAAGGGGCGTCGTCGCCGGCGATCGACCGGAACGGATTCGAACGAGGCGGTCCTCGAGCCCGGCGCGACTGGCGTAATAGATGTGCGACAACTCGCGTTGCGGATCCGTCGTCAACTCGGCCTCGGTGCGCCAGGTGGGTACCCAGTATTCACAGTCGGCGGCAAAGAGCGCAATCCACTCATCCCAGCGCCGCTCATCGAGCAGGGCCGCTTCACGCTGCAGCACCCGGGTTGCAATGACCGCGTGTGCAGACGGAATCATCGTGGACCTCCGACAGCGTGCGCCCACGCAGGGTCGCCGGCAGCACCGGTGCGCATCAGGCGCGCCCATTCGCGATACAGGGCGTGGCCCCAGGTTTCCGCCTGCAGGTCAAACATGCCGTGCGCGCTGGACACAGGCGCCACACCGGCAGCACGAGCAAGCGCGTCCGCACCGCTCACCTGAACCGCGATGCCGCGCGAATAGCCCTGCACGAACCCGATCTGCGATGCCTTGAGACCCACCGCCATGTCTTCGTACATCGTGGTGTCATCCGGAGTCGCGAACCCACTCACGTTGAAAAAGTCCTCGAACTGACGCAGACGCCAGGCGCGCACATCGGCCGCTTCACCGATCGGCGCAAGGCAGTAATAGCGCATCTCGGTACGGTCAACGGCCACCGGTCGAAACGTGCGGATGAGAAGGGAGGTGGAGTCGGCGATCTGCATGCTCGGGAAGACGGTGAGGTTGCGCAAGCGCAGCATCCACTCGGCTTTCAGTTCACCCACGCGATCACGAACTTCGGCGATCTGCGAGAAGATGGGACGCTTGCTCGACTCGGACTGATTGAGCCAGATGGCATTGTGGCCATTCCGGAAGGTGTAGGCCCCGCCCTCCTGCTCGAACCGCTTCTTCCAGTCGAACTGGCGCGCCTCCTGGTGGCCACTCACCAGATCGGCACGACGTCGCTGCACCTCCATGAACGAGACGTGGGTCGAAGTGAGGTGATAGGCATCGGAACTGTTGTCGAGTTGGGCCTTCCAGTTGCCGTTGTAGGTAAAGCCGATTCGACCTGGTACAAACTCCATGCCCTGCGGCCCTTGCTCCATGGCCAGGTCCAGAAAGAACTTCAGGTCGCCCAGAAAGTCCTCGAGCGGGGGCACATCGGCTGACACCGAACCGAACAGCAGTCCCTTGTAGGCGGCAAACGCACCCAGCGGCACGAGGTTGTGATCATCGCCGGAGAACGCCTCGGCGTAGCCACCACTCGCCTGGTCCTTGATGTCGACCGCGCGCCCTGTAGCGTCGTAGGCCCACCCATGATAAGGGCAGACATGGAAACGGCTGTTGCCGCTTTCGAGGCGGCAGAGCAGCGTGCCCTTGTGTCGGCACACGTTGAGAAAGGCGCGGCGCACGCCATCCGCTGCGTGCGTGACGAGCACCGGCAGGCGCCCGATCCAGGTCACCAGATAATCATTCGGCCTCGGGAGCTGAGACTCCAGCCCGAGGAAGATCCAGGTGCGCTCGAACACGTGCTTCTGCTCGAGTTCGAACAATTCACTGCTGGCATAGACATCGGCGTGGACGCGGAACACGCCATCGGCGGGCCGGTCATCGACGAGCTGTTCGAGGTATCGGGTATCCATGCCGCGAATCATGCGCGCGTTCACGCCCTCGATCAACGCCCCGAACCCTCCAGAATGTCCACCCGAGTCCCCGCAGCGACCCGGTCGTAGAGGTCGACCATGTCGGCGTTGTGCATCCGGATGCACCCGATCGAGCCCGGTACACCCATGGGTTCGGTATCGGGTGTGCCGTGGATGTAGATGTAGCGCCGCATGGTATCGACGGCACCCAGTCGATTGAAACCGGGTACACAACCCGAGAGCCACAGAATGCGCGTGAGAATCCAGTCACGTCCGGGGTGCGCAGCGGCGAGTTCGGGCGACCAGACCTCGCCCGTGGGGCGTCGCGCCACGAACACCGTGCCCACCGCAGCACCACTGCCGATGCGCGCACGCACGACATGCTGGCCCCGTGGCGTGCAGAAACTGCCCGAACGCTCGCCCGGGCCGTTGCGGGCACTGGAGATGCGATAGCGATGAATCGACTCGGCCTTGTCGTGCAGCGTGAGCGTCTGGCTGGCCAGATCGATTCTGATTCCGATCACGCAACCCCCTTCGGACGGCGTCGGGCCGCAAAGAACTCGCGGAGCAATGCGGCACTTTCCTCGGCCAGCACACCGCCAATGCACACGGCATGGTGATTGAGCCGCGGCTCGGCAAACAGATCGATCACGCTCCCGGCTGCGCCTGTCTTGGGATCGCGCGCGCCGAAAACCACGCGGGAAAACCGCGCCTGGAGAAGCGCACCCGCGCACATCGCACAGGGCTCGAGGGTCACGAAAATGTTGCAGTCGGTGAGGCGATAGTTGCCGAGGGCCCTGCCTGCAGCACGCAAGGCAACGATTTCCGCATGCCCGCTGGGGTCGCTGGTGCCGATCGGACAGTTGCTACCGGCCGCCACGAGCACGCCTTCACGTACCACCACAGCCCCGACCGGTACCTCACCCCGATCACCGGCCTCTCGTGCCCGCTCGAGCGCAAGCGCCATCCAGTGGGCATCGCTGCGGGCGCCCCGAAAGGCCGGCCGCCCGAGCTCAGCCCCGGACACGACGACTCGGTGCGCATCCGGCGAAACGGACGGCGCTGGCGAACCGTCCGCCTCGACCGACGTGCTGACCGGAGTGATCGGGGGCATGACCGATCAGGCGCTCAGCGAGCCAGCAAGCGCAGCGCGTTGTCGTAATACGATGAGTCGAGATAGCGCGCCGGATCGGGCGCGACACCCCCCCACTGTCCCTCGATCTCGGCCCGCAAGGCAAGTACATTGCGAAAGCCAGCCTGATCGATGGCGCAGTCCACCGTGAGTCCGTGGCCAGGCGTCAGCAAGTCGCCAAGCGTGCGCTCGGCCGTCGCACGGTCGAGTTTGAGCTCGCGCTGCAATACGGCGAGCGTCGCCTCACGCCTTGCAGGATCCTGTGCGGCGCGGCAGCCCTCGACGTAGGCGGCGACATAGCGCTCGAGCAGATCGCGATTCGATGCGCCCCAGGCGCGCATGACGAAGATGCCCCCGGCCTGGTAAGGACCGTACAGGTCGATCGTGCGACCGAGACTCTTGGCGCCCCGATCGCGCGCGATGAAATTCCATGGTGGATTGAGCATCGTGGCCGCGCCGTCCGGCGTGGCAAAGGCACGTGTGCGAGCCTCCGAACCACCCACCGGGTCCAGTGTGTAGTCGCGCCCGTCGATCAGCCCCGCACGCTTGAGAATCTTTCGACCGATGAGGGCGTAGGCCGTATTGGGCGCGTCGACCACGTAAACGCGATTGCGCATGTCGGCTGGCTGGTTGATCTCCGGACGAACCAGAAACTCGTTCATGCCACCATCCCCACCAGCAACGATCACGACATCCTCACGTGCCATTTCCACCATCGCGACCGCATTGTCGACCGCAGCGTGCGCAATGTCGAACCGCCCCGCAGCAAGACCTGCCCGTTGCTGCTCGGAATTGGGCGTGAACTGAAGCGTGGGCCGAATGGCGCGGCGCGCAAACGCACCGTCTTCGATCGCCATGTAGATGGGCACGTTGCTGGCACCGCGAAAGACGTTGACCCGCACATCATCGGGTACGCGTGTCCCCGCACAGCCCTGGAGCAAGGCAGACACCCCGACTGCCAGGGCCCCTGCAACCCTGTACCGACACTGCCTGCCCCACCGAACGCCGCTGGTTCGTACCCGTTCTGACTGCGTCATGGTGCCCCCTCGTTTGGCCACAGGCCACCCAGGCCTTTCGCCGGACTCGATCGCCAGGGCGCTATTGTGGCACCGGGCACGCAAACCGGGTACGGGTGCCCTGTCGTGCGTCAGTTCAGCCCAGCGGTTCGACGTTTATCAGAGAGGGCAAGGACAGATGAAGAAGCGCAGTCGGCGCACGAGGCGCGCGCGTGATCCAGAAATCACCCCCTGCGGCTCGCGCGAACTCGCGTGCGAACCAGAGACTGACCACCCCTTCCTGCATGCCATCGGTGGCCATGCTCGACTCGAAGGCATCGACACTGGCCGGGCCTGGCAGCCCGTCGGCCTTGCAGCGAACGATCAGTTCAACCTGAGTCCCGGCGTGACGAAAGCCATCTGCCTGGGAGCCAGCAGTCGCATCATCGGCAGCAACCGACACTGCCTCTTGCCGTTCCGCGCGCCGTACTCGGCGCAAGCCGAATTGAATCGTCGGAGCCATGTTCTCCTCGATGCCGGTCGCTCGGGCAAGCAGCATGGCAAGAACAATGTCGAGACACTGACGATCGGCCCTCACAAGGGCCGCGCCCGGGGCCACCGCCTTGACCAGAACATGCTCGCCCTGGTTGCGCTTGCTGTCGTGAATCGCAATGGCCTGATCGAGTGCAGCACGCAGATCAAAGACTGACGCTTCACTGGGCAGGCAGCGCGCATAAAGCGACACGATGCGGGTCAGCGATGCAGCCAGCGCGATCGAATCGACCGTATCATGGCCGATCTCGCCCAGATCGGCCCCCTGGAGGACATCGCGCGCCAGGTATGCATTGCCAAGAGCGATGCCCAGCGCATTATTGATGTCGTGAACCAGCGCGACGAGAATCTGCGCAAAGACAGCCCGCAACGGCGTTGCCCCGGCTTCTGCTTCACGAGGCATATGGTTCGCCCTGTCCATCCATCCACTCCTGCGGTCACTGCAAACCCCGTGCATCGACGTTGCACCCGGTTACCCGCCAGTCCCCCCAGCGACAGATTCGTGTCGCCCGTGCAGGTATGATCTCCCGCCTGCCGGTAGTCTGCCTCCTTTTCGCGCGTCGGGGGACGAGGGCGACGCCACACACGATTAAGAATGATTGATCACAAGAGCGCGCGGATGGCGAAACATTAACATCGACCATCGACTTTCAGGATGTGGGGCAACCGCATGATCCAGACCGCGACCCACCCCGAGCTCCCTTTGCTTCGGGTAGCCATTCTCGACGATGACCTGGGCATGCAGACGATGCTGCATCGGGTCCTGAGTTCGGCGTTTCTGCCAACCATCGTGCGCTCCGGGCGCGAACTCATCTCGCTCATCGAAGGCAAAGGCTCAGACCTGATCCTGCTCGATCTGCGCCTGCCCGGCGAAGATGGTCTGGAAGTGCTTCGTTCGGTGCGAGCCATGAGCACGACGCCCACCATCATCGTCACCGGTGCGGGGAACGATTCTACCGTCGAGGCCGGACTCAATCTGGGCGCTGATGATTATGTGGTCAAGCCCTTCGCACCCCAGGTCCTGCTTGCGCGCATGCGCTCGGTTCTGCGACGCTCGATGACCGCGCCCACCGAAACGCCAATCACCGCACCCACCGCGATGGCACTCGGCGAAGCCTCGTTCTTTCCGACACTTCGACAGATCGTGTCACCCACGCGCGAGACGCACGCGGTCACCGAGCGAGAGGCTCAGATCCTGAAGATCCTCTGCAGGAAAGGCACCGAAATTGCAACCCGCGACGAAATCTCGCGCCAGGTAACAGGCTATGACTGGGATCCGTCGGATCGCAGCCTGGACGTTCATGTCTGTCGCCTGCGCAGTAAACTCGCAGTGGCAACCGACGATCGAGTATCGATCGACCCTGTACGAGGCGTCGGCTATCGATTGCGCGTATCGCCCAGGCCCGGCAACTGAGCACCAGCGTTGCTGCCCAGACGCCACAAGACCTTGAACCCATGCACTTCCGCTGGCGTGATCTGAACGGCACCATCGTGCGCCAGCCGGGACGCGCTGGCAGACACAAATCCCTCGTCAAGGCGAGCCTGTTCGGCGCGTGGCTTCTGGGTATCGGCGTGATCGTTGCCGGCATGATGCGCCTGCAGGGGCAGAATGAACGACTCGGCCGCATCGTCTCCGAAGTCCCTGGCCTGTCGCAAGAGGCGGCGCTCGGGGCCGGAATTCTCGTGGTCGCACTCACCACCCTGCTCGTCGCCGCGCTCTGTGGCCTCGGCTACTGGATGCGACGTGCCGCCATGCTTGCGCGTGCGCTGAAACGGCAGCAACGCAAGCGTCGACAGGTGCTGACCTACCTTGCGATGACCTCGCACGAGTTGCGGACGCCCCTGCATGGGATGCTCGGCCACGCTGATCTGCTGCGCACCGAACTGACGGCCGGCGGCGCCCGCGAAAGCAGCGAAGCCATCATCGAGTCAGGACAGCACCTGCTCGCGTTGCTTGACCAACTACTCGCTGTCGCGAAGATCGACCTCGTGAGAGAGACGAGAGACGAGGTGCGAGCCAAGGTCGTCGTGCCCGTCGATGTGGACCGCGTCATCGCCGAAGTGGCGCGCTTGATGAGCGGCACCGCACATGCCAAAGGGCTCGTGCTGGAAACCTCGCCTCCCGCGGGTTGTGCAGCGCTGGCCGCTCCGCAGACACTGCGCCAGGCCCTCCAGAATCTGGTGGACAACGCCATCAAGTTCACCGATCACGGTTCCGTACGCATCAGCGCAACCTGCACTTCCGCCGACCGCTGCAGGATCACGGTAACCGACAGTGGCAGAGGCATGAGTCCCGCCGAGCAGCGTGGCCTCTTCGGTGTCTTCGAAGCGCGTCAGCCCGCTCTGGGCGGGCAATTCCAGGGTTCGGGACTCGGCCTGTACCTCACGCGCAAGACCATCATGTCCATCGGCGGCAGGGTCGGATTCACGAGCGAATCGGGCAAGGGCTCGACGTTCTGGCTTGAACTTCCCGCCGTGCGCCTGGCCGCTTCACCGGGACATGGCGGCAACCGTCATCCGGGCAGTGCTCAAACGGCCGCCATGGCGCCGACAACCGCACCACAATGAGAAAACGCTGGCTCCTTTCGGTCGATGACAACACGCTGAGCCGCAAGCTCATCCGTCGGATGCTGGAAGGCGCCGGGTTCGAGATCGACGATGCCGCATCCGCCGAGGAAGCGCTGGTCAAGGCGAGCAAGCGTCAATACGACTGCGCGCTCGTCGACATCACACTCCCGCAAATCAGCGGCACCGAACTCGCCCGGCACCTGCGGCAAGGCCAGCATCCGATCGGGGACGTCATCGCCTGCACCGCGCATCACCACTTCGGGCAGACCCCGGGTGCTGCGGCGTTCGATCAGATTCTGGTCAAGCCCTTCATGCGTGCCGACCTGCTCGAGACACTCGAGCGGCTGAAAGGCTGACGCTCCTTCACAGGCCTCGCAAAAAAAGACCCCGCTCGTCCGCGAGGTCGAGCGGGGTGCGACAAAGTGTTGATCCGAAGACCAACGGTAAGGCCCGAGACCAATCTATCGCGGGCCTCGCGTTCGCGCGCGGAGTCAACAATTCTTAAGTCCATTGCCGCACCCGGAATCCCCTGAGACAGAGCCATCGGGGCAACAAGAATTAACCCGTCAAGGCCGACTCGACACCACCATGACCGTGGGGCGTGGAGCATGACATTGACACTGACGGCGCACCCTTGCTCAGGGAGGAAAGCGACATGCCGAATGCTCGCATTCTGGTCGTCGAGGATGCTGAAGTCGTGCGCGTGATGGCCGCGATGGTTCTCGAGCGTCTCGGTCACACGGTCTTGCAGGCGAGCGATGGCCAGGACGGACTCGAACAGGCACAAGCCGGCTCCATCGATCTGGTCATCACTGATCAGGAGATGCCCCGAATGGACGGACTGACGCTTGCCCGCGCACTGCGTGCCCTGCCCCTGCATGCCGGGACGCCCATTCTCATGATCACGGCCGAGTGCATTTCGGGCTTCGGGCATCGTGCAGCTGCCGCTGGGGTCGATCGACTGCTGCAAAAGCCGGTTGGTGCACGCACGCTTACCGCGACGGTGACCGGCTTGCTTGCACATCGGACGATCGGAGTTGCATCGGCCTGAGTGTCGCGCGACACTGGCGTGATGCGATCGCGAAGAGGAACCTGACATGAAGGCATGCGCTGCGTCGAAGCGCTTGAGGCCGCCGCACGTCCTGGGCATCCTCATGGCCGGGGTCGTGCTTGCCGCCGGCAGCCCGCGTGCCCAGGCACAAGCCTGGCCACAGCGGCCGATTCGGATGGTGGTGCCTTTCGGCGCAGGGTCTACCGCCGACATCCTCGCGCGAGCCCTCTCGGCATCGATGGCACGCGACCTTGGCCAGAGCATCGTGATCGACAATCGCCCCGGGGCGGGCGGCACGATCGGCGCCGCCGAAGTGGCGCGTGCAGCCCCGGATGGTTACACCCTCGTGCTCGGCACCGTGGCCAGTCATGGCACGGGGGTAGTGATGATGGCGAGCGTGCCCTTTGACCCCGTCCGGGACTTTCAGGCCATCACGCTGGTCACCAACGCACCGAGCATCATCGTGGTAAACCGGGCACTGCCCGTCAACAGCCTGAGCGAACTGATCGAGCATGCAAGACGGGTGGGCGGGCTCAACTTCACGTCGGCCGGATCCGGAACGACCACCCACCTCGCGGGCGAGCAACTGGCCGTTCTTGCCGGCCTCAAACTCACCCATGTGCCCTACAAGGCCGTGGGGCAGGCAATCACCGATCTGGTGTCGGGTGAGATTCCGATGATGATCTACCAGATTCCGTCAGTAAAACCCCATATCGATGCGGGCAGCATTCGCGCTGTTGCCACGACATCGGGACGGCGCGTCGAGTCGATGGCCAGCCTGCCGACGGTCGCTGAGGTACTGCACCAGACGTTCGACTTCAACGCATGGTTCGGCGTGATGGCACCAGCAGGCACCGCACGCACAACGATCGACCGACTGCACCAGACCATCATCGCTGCCATGGACGCCACGGAAGTTCGCCGGCAAATGACCCTCCAGGGTCTGGAGGCATCCGGCTTGGGACCGGATGCGTTTCAGGCCTTCGTGCGCAGCGAATTGCCGCGCTGGCGAGACCTCGTGCGCCGCTCAGGCGCCGTTGCCCAGTAGTCGGCGCGGGCCACACCCGGGTTGGCCGCCAGGCCATCGCGCGGGTCGGCACACGATCTGTCTCCGGTTGGCGCCGATCGCTAGGCCGTGCGACTCATCTCCTGCTCACGCAGACGAAAGCGCTGGATCTTGCCCGTGGCCGTCTTGGGCAACTCGGTCACGAACGCGATCTGACGTGGGTACTTGTAGGGGGCAATGCGGTCCTTCACGAACGCCTTCAGATCCGACTCGCTCGCTGTCGCGCCCACCTTCAGCACGACGAAGGCCTTGGTCTTCATCAGACCATCCACGTCGGGCACACCCACCACCGCTGCCTCGAGGACGGCCGGGTGCTGCACGAGTGTGGACTCCACCTCCACCGGGCTCACATAGATGCCGCTCACCTTGAGCATGTCGTCGCTGCGTCCGGCACAGGTATAGGACCCATCCGCATTGCGGATGTACTTGTCGCCGCTGCGCGTCCAGCCGCCCTGGAATGTCTCGCGACTCTTGGCGCGGTTGCCCCAGTACATCAGCGCCGCTGAGGGACCACTGATGTAGAGGTCGCCGGGTTCGCCATCAGGCACGGGCGTGCCATCGTCGGCACGCAACTCGATGTCGTAACCGGGCACGGCCCAGCCCGTGCTGCCGTAGCGCACGCGCTCGGGGCGGTTGGAGATGAAAATGTGCAGCATCTCGGTTGACCCGATGCCATCCACGATGTCGACACCGAAATGCTCACGGAAGCGCTCGCCGATCTCGGCCGGCAGAGCCTCGCCCGCCGAGGAGACCAGTCGCAGCGCCACGGCCTCGCCGGGTGGCAATGCGGGCGATGCCAGCATGCCGGCAAAACCCGTCGGTGCGCCGTAGAAGACGGTCGGGCGCGGTGCGCCTGCGTAGCCCACCAGCCGATCGAAGATGGCATCGGGCGTGGCCCGACCGGCCATGAGCAGCACGGTTGCACCGACAGCCAGCGGAAAGGTAAGCGCATTGCCAAGGCCATAGGCAAAGAAGAGCTTGGCGGCCGAAAAGCAGACGTCGCTGGACGCAAGCCCCAACACCGCCTTGCCGTAGAGTTCGATCGTCCACCACGGGTTGACCTGCGAGTGCACCGTGCCCTTGGGGCGCCCGGTCGAACCCGACGAGTAGAGCCAGAAGGCCGGGTCATCGGCCCGGGTGCCGGCTGGTCGAGCCATTGGCGCGTGTGCCTCGATGAACGCGCTCATCTCGACCTCGTCCTGATCGAGCGGCGCAACGGGAGAGGAAACGACCAGCGCGTGCACCTCATGCTCGGACCGGGCCATCGCCGACTTGACCACCGGCACAAGCGCACCCGAGACGAGAACGACCTGCGCCCGGGAATGCTCGAGCATGTAGGCGTAGTCATCGGCGGTGAGCAGCGTATTGACCGCCACAGGCACCGCACCGGCATAGATGGCGCCCAGGAAGGCGATCGGCCAGTCATTGCAATCCTGCATGAGCAGGAGCACACGTTCCTCGCGCCGGACACCCATCGCATGCAACCCCGCTGCCAGACGACGCACGCGCTCGGCAAGTTCACCGTAGCGCAGCGTACCCCGGTCATCGATGAAGGCCGCGCGCGCCGGATGACCGGCATTGGTGTCCAGCAGATAGCCGGCAAAGTTGAACAGGCCGGTCGGCGCATCGTGTGCTACCGGCCCCCTCATCCCCTCCGGCAAATGCTGCGAGATGCCCCCGGTCGGTACGCCGGCAGTCCTTGCAATCATCGTCTCCCCCTCCACGAAAGGCACGCCCTCGAGGGCGCTGCCATCAGATGCCCATCGATGTGATCACACCCGGTGCACCCTGCACCACCGCGCGACGGTGATAGAACCCGAGCGCCCGCAACCCGCCCAACTCTTCGCCGCCCCCGGCACGCCCGGGGCCCCCGTGCATCGATTGCGGCATCACGTTGCCGTGCCCGGTATGAAGTGCCGCAACGCTCGGGCTCACCACATGCACGCGTCCATGGCTGTCGGCAAGATCGAGCGCCATGCGAGCCAGAGCGTCCTCATCGGGCCCATAGAGCGACACCACCAGAGAGCCCTCGCCGCGCCGCGCCAGGTGCGCAGCGTGCGCCGTATCGCGGTACGGCATCAGCGTGGCAACCGGACCGAACACCTCGATGTCGTGCACAAGCGATGCGGCATCCGGATCGCGCACACCCAGCAGCGTCGGACCCACACAACAGGCAACGGTCGGATCGGCGTCGACCAGTCCTGCCTGGGCCCCATCGTGAATGACATTCCCTTCGCGAGCGAGTTGCTCGATACCGGCGCGCACGGCGTCGTACTGGGCGCGGTTCACGAGCGCGCCCATGCGCACCGTGCTGTTGCGCGGATTTCCGACCACCGTCTTCGCCAGACGGGCCGCAATGGCCTCGGCAGCCGCGTCGTGCAGTTGGACCGGCACGAAGGCACGCCGGATGGCCGTGCACTTCTGGCCTGACTTCACGGTCATCTCGCGCGCCACCTCCTTCACGAACGCATCGAAGGTCGGACTACCCGGGGCATCGCCAGGCATGAGGATGGCCGAATTGACGCTGTCGGCTTCAATGTTCACCCGCACCGAACGTCGTGCAATGGCCGGATGCTGCCGGATGATTGCTGCGGTGTCGGCCGAACCGGTGAAGGAGACGAGATCGAAGGGCTGCAGGGCATCGAGCAGTCCGGCCGAACTCCCGCAGATCACCGACAGGGCGCCGGCCGGCAGGATGCCAGCGTCGATCACATCCTTCACCATGCGCTGCGTGAGCCATGCGGTCGCGGTGGCCGGCTTGACGATCACCGGCACGCCCGACAGAAGCGCTGGTGCGGCCTTCTCCCAGAGACCCCAGGCCGGAAAATTGAACGCGTTGATGAAGAGCGCGACGCCCCGCGTGGGCACCTGCACGTGCTGGCTCTGGAAGCTTTCGTCCTTGCCGAGTCGCACCGCCTCGCCGTCAATCAGGTGGCGCGTATCGCCCAGTCGGGCCGCCATGCGGGCATAGGTCGACACGGTGTAGATCGCCCCGTCGATGTCGACAGCAGAATCGGACTTCACGGTGCCGCTGTTGGCACACGCGATGGCATCGTAGGCCTCGCGATGCGACTGGAGCACCCGGGCGATGGCACCCAGCAATTCGCCCCGTTCACGGCAGGTGAGCGCGCGCAGGGCCGTCCCGCCCACTTCGCGCGCGAAGGCAAACGCCGACGCAAGATCGATCCCGCCGGCATCGACACGCACCAGCGTATCGCCCAGTACCGGGTCGATCAGGGCAACACCGGGGCCTGTGCCATGCACCCAGCCGCCAGCCACATGATTGGGCAAGAGTTCGCTCATCGATCCATCACCGCCTGTTGTCGGACATCATGGCAATTCCCGGGGTATGGCACGGATCGCGCAACACCCGGAGCACTCAACGCAACTGAACACTCAACTGAACCTTATCTGGCCTGAAGGCAGCAGGTAGAGCACCAGTGCCCTGCCCGCGCTCACCGTCGGGCTGTGTGCACTTCCCGGGCCATAGACCACCCAGCCCGCACCACGGCCGTCAAAGAGGGCCCCCTCGGTCTGGGGCATCACGAAATCGATTTCACCGAGCGGATGAACATGGTGCGGCCCGGCAATATCGGCCATGTCGACCACGTCCACCGAGAATCCGGCGAGCATCGGGTCAGGCTTGAAGATCCGGCCATAGCGAATGCCCGCCGCCTCGCGAGCACAGAGCCAGCCAGCCGCGACGCCCGCCCTGCAAGACTCGAACAAGGCGGTACCGGCCGGCGTCTGAGGGCCATACGTGTGGTGGAGCCACGCCTCGAGCGATGCATCGAAGGGCCGCTCGGCAATGGCCTGAGCGATCGGCGCGATCAGTTCACGCAGGTCATCCGGGGTCAGGGAGTCCCCGCTCGTTGAAGGCGTATCGTGCATTGGCTGGATCACTCGCTTGTCGTACGGGTGTCTGATGGGAAAGGGGCTCGTTGCCAAGGGTGCTCGTTGCTGGTACGGCGCGTTGCACTCGACGCTTGTTGCACCTCAGAACTTGCAGTATTCTGCCTGTCTGAACAGTAAAGCCCCAAAGACACTCATGTCAAGCACTATATTGCCAGCAGCAGCGAGCGGGCTGGCAGCGTCCGACACCGTCGCGGGCACAACGGCGCCCGACTCGCTGCCGGCCGAACGAACCGGTACGGCCCGCGATCCCTTCCTGACCCGATTGGGTGAGCAGGTGCGCGCACTGCGCGCGCGCGCAGGCATGACCCGAAAGGCACTCTCTCAGGCAACCGGCGTGTCGGAGCGGCATCTGGCCAACCTCGAATATGGCAGTGGCAACGCTTCCATTCTGATTCTGCTGTCGGTTGCGCAGGCGCTGCACTGCCCGCTGGCAGACCTGCTGGGCGACACGAGCATGCACTCGGCCGAGTGGCTGCTCATCCGCGACATGCTGCAAGGCTGTGATGAAGCCACCCTGCGCAAGCTTCGCGTCAGCATTGGCGAACAACTCGGCCGTGGTGGGGCGCACGGCGAAGGACTGCACCCTCGCAGCCGGCGCATCGCCCTCATCGGACTGCGCGGCGCCGGCAAGACCACGCTCGGGACCATGCTGGCCGAGGACCTCGACTGCCCGTTCATCGAACTGAGCCGCGAGATCGAGAAGTTCGCCGGCTGCAGCGTGAGCGAGATCCAGGCCCTCTATGGCCAGAGCGCCTATCGCCGTCACGAGCGGCGTGCACTGGAAGAAACCATCCAGGCCTATCCGGCGGCCGTCATAGCGACGCCCGGGGGCATCGTCTCGGAACCGGGCACTTTCAACCTGCTGCTCGCCCACTGCAGCACCATCTGGTTGCAGGCCTCCCCCGAAGACCACATGAACCGCGTACTGGCGCAAGGAGACACCCGCCCGATCACCGCCAGCGGCGAGGCGATGCAGGACCTGAAGGCCATCCTCACCGGGCGCGCGCCTTTCTACGCGAAGGCCGAACATGCCGTGGATACCAGCGCGGCTCCGTTGCCGGACACCTTTGCCGCGGTGCAGGCCTGTGCACGACGCATCCTGCAGGGCGAGGGATTCGACAGGCAATAAAGTGCACATTAAGGTTGTGTCGCCCGAAAAAGTGCATTATCATGCATTTCAGTCGTCGCTCGGCGGTCTGCGTTTGTCAGACGAAGACCGGGGGCGATCCGAAACGAACGCACCGTTGAGCCTCCCTTCAAAACGACCCTGCCCCCAGGCCTCAGCCCCGGGCACAACCTCAAGGAAGTCTTCGTGACCGATAACGCACGCGTCGATTACCAGACCGAACCCGCAGCGTACCGCCATTGGCGCCTCAGCTTCGAGGGCCCGGTTGCCACGCTCACCGCCGACTTCGACGAGAACGCCGGCCTGCGCCCCGGCTACAAGCTGAAGCTGAACAGCTACGACCTCGGGGTCGACATCGAACTGCATGACGCGGTCAATCGCATCCGATTCGAACACCCCGAAGTGCGCACGGTCGTCCTCACCAGTGCGAAGGACAAGATTTTCTGCTCAGGGGCGAACATCTACATGCTGGGCGTCTCCAGTCATGCCTGGAAGGTGAACTTCTGCAAGTTCACCAACGAGACGCGCAATGGTCTTGAAGACTCCTCGGCACACAGCGGCCTGAAGTTTCTGGCTGCCGTCAATGGCGCCTGCGCCGGTGGCGGTTACGAGTTGGCCCTCGCATGTGATGAAATCCTGCTGGTCGATGACCGCGGAAGCGCGGTGAGCCTGCCCGAGGTACCGCTGCTCGGTGTACTCCCCGGCACGGGCGGCCTCACGCGACTCACCGACAAGCGCCACGTGCGTCACGACCTGGCAGACATCTTCTGCACGACCAGTGAAGGTGTGCGTGGCCAGAAGGCCAAGGACTGGCGACTGGTTGACGAGATCGCGCGGCCTGCCCAGTTTGCGGCACGGGTCAAGGAGCGCGCGCTCGAACTCGCGCAATCGAGCGACCGTCCGGCCGATGCGCCCGGCGTTGCGCTGAAGCCAATCAACCGGCGCATCGAGGCCGATGCACTGCATTACACGCACGTGAGCGTGACGATCGACAGGGCGCAGCGCGCGGCCACTTTCACGGTGCGCGCCCCGCAGGGCGTGCAACCGGGTGCCATCGCCGACATCCTTGCAGCCGGTGCTGACTGGTACCCGCTGGCGCTGGCGCGAGAACTGGATGATGCCATCCTGTCGATGCGTACCAACGAACTCGATATCGGGCTGTGGCTGATGAAGACCTCGGGTGACGCCGGCGCGGTACTCGCCATGGACCAGACCCTCCTCGCGCACCGCGAGCACTGGCTCGTTCGCGAGACGATCGGCCTGCTGCGTCGTACGCTGTCGCGCATCGACGTGTCCTCGCGCAGCCTGTTTGCGCTGATCGAACCGGGCTCGTGCTTTGCCGGTACCTTCCTCGAACTCGCCCTCGCCTGCGACCGCACCTATCAACTTGCCCTCCCCGATGAGCCAGGCCGCGCGCCGACGATCGTGCTTGGCGAGGCGAACGACGGCCTCTACCCGATGGCCACCGGTCAGAGCCGGCTGCAACGACGCTTCTACGATGAGGCTGAGGCCATGGCCGCGGCTCGTGCGCTCATCGGTACGCCGCTCGATGCGGATGCCGCGTTCAAGGCCGGCCTCGTCACGAGCAACCCCGATGACATCGACTGGGCCGACGAGACGCGCCTCGCCATGGAGGAGCGTGCTGCGATGAGCCCTGACGCCCTCACTGGCCTGGAGGCGAACCTTCGCTTCAATGGCCCCGAGAACATGAGCACACGCGTCTTCGGTCGTCTCACTGCCTGGCAGAACTGGATCTTCCAGCGCCCGAACGCCGTCGGCGAAAAGGGTGCGCTGAAGATCTATGGCAAGGGCGTGAAGGCCGCCTTCGACTGGAACCGGGTCTGATCCGGCCCGACCCCGCACGCACCGGCAACACGCCTCCCATCTGCCCTACCGCATCTGCGTCACCTCAATTCGCGCCATCCCACTGGAGAACACCATGTCGAGCATCAACTACAGCGACAAGATTCCGAACAACGTCAACCTGTCGGAAGACCGCGCCCTGCAACGCGCTCTCGAGCAGTGGCAGCCCAACTATCTGGCCTGGTGGAACGATATGGGCCCCGAGGGCTCGCAGGACTTCGATGTCTACCTGCGCACGGCAGTGAGCGTCGATCCGCAGGGCTGGGCGCAGTTCGGCCATGTGAAGATGCCCGATTACCGCTGGGGCATCTTTCTGAATCCGGCCGAGCACGACCGCAAGATCCACTTCGGTGACCACAAGGGGGAGGCCGCCTGGCAGGACGTGCCCGGCGAACACCGCGCCAATCTGCGCCGCATCATCGTCACCCAGGGCGACACTGAGCCAGCGAGCGTCGAGCAGCAGCGCCACCTCGGACTGACCTGCCCGAGCCAGTACGACCTTCGCAATCTCTTCCAGGTGAATGTCGAGGAAGGTCGCCACCTGTGGGCCATGGTGTATCTGCTGCACAAGTACTTCGGTCGCGATGGGCGCGAGGAAGGCGAGGCGCTTCTCGAACGGCGCAGCGGGCAGCAGGACAACCCACGCATCCTGCAAGCCTTCAATGAACCGACCCCTGACTGGTTGTCATTCTTCATGTTCACCTACTTCACCGACCGCGACGGCAAGTTCCAGTTGTGCGCGCTCGCCGAGAGCAGCTTCGACCCGCTCGCGCGGACCACGAAGTTCATGCTCACCGAAGAGGCCCACCACATGTTCGTGGGCGAGAGCGGCATCAGCCGCGTCATCCAGCGCACCTGCGCCGCGATGAACCAGTTGCGCACCGATGACCCGCGGACGCTGCGCGAAGCCGGCGTGATCGACCTGCCGACCATCCAGCGCTATCTGAACTTCCACTTCAGCGTCACGATCGACCTCTTCGGCGCCGACGAGAGCAGTAATGCAGCCACCTTCTACAGCAGCGGCCTGAAGGGCCGCTACGAAGAAGGCAAGCGCAACGACGATCACACGCTCCACGGTCAGACCTACCGGGTGCTGGGCGTCAAGGAGGGCAAGCTGGTCGAACGTGAGGTGCCGATGCTCAACGCCCTCAACGAAGTGCTGCGCGATGACTACATCCGCGACAGCATTGGCGGTGTGGAGCGCTGGAACCGGGTCATCGAGAAGGCGGGCATCGCATTCCGGCTGCGTGCCCCGCACAAGGCCTTCCATCGCAACATCGGCTCGCTCGCCGGCATACGGGTTTCACCCGAGGGTCAGGTCGTCAGCCAGGCCGAGTGGAATGCCAACGTCGACAACTGGCTGCCCAGCACCGGCGATCGCGCCTTCGTGGCAAGCCTGATGGGCCGTGTGGTCGAGCCCGGTCGCTTCGCCAACTGGATCGCGCCGCCCGCCCTGGGCATCAACCGCCAGGCGGCCGATTTCGAATACATTCGCTTCAACTGAACCACAGCAGCGCAAGGAGGCACCCCATGGGGCAGTCGGACATCGCCTTGATCAGGCAACACCTGATCGATCCGGAGATCTGCATTCGCTGCAACACTTGCGAGGCCACGTGCCCTGTGGGTGCCATCACGCATGACTCGCGCAACTACGTGGTAGACGCCGAGAAGTGCAACCTCTGCATGGCCTGCGTGCCCCCCTGCCCGACGGGGAGCATCGACAACTGGCGCTCGATGCCCAAGGCACGTGCCTGGCCGATCGAGGACCAACTGCAGTGGGACAGCCTTCCCGATGAACTCTCGCCGGAAGAACTTGGCGTGGCAGTTCAGTCGGACACGACGGTTGCAGGCCAGGGCAATGCCGCGAGCGAATCGGGTCACGCCGTGACGGGTAGCGACGGTACGGCGCTTGCCGATCGAACCGCGGGGCATGCGAGCGCCACAACGCCTGGCAATTGGGGTTCGACACTCCCTCCCTGGTCGGCAGCGCACCCGTACACCAACCTCTACGGGCCACGCTCGACAACGCGTGCCGTCACCGCAACGGTAGCAGGCAATGTGCGGGTGACCGCCGCCGGACGCGAGTACGATACCCACCACATCGTGCTCGACTTTGGCGCCACGCCGTTCCCGGTGCTTGAGGGCCAGAGCATCGGCATCGTGCCACCGGGCAGTGATGCCGACGGTCGCCCGCATCACCCGCGCCAATACTCGATATCGAGTCCGCGCAACGGCGAGAGGCCCGGCTACAACAATCTGTCACTCACCGTGAAACGGGTGCTGACCGATCACGAGGGACGACCGGTACGGGGCGTTGCCAGCAACTTCCTGTGCGACCTCGCCGTGGGTGACACGGTGACGGTAACCGGCCCCTTCGGCGCGAGCTTTCTCATGCCGAATCATCCGCGCAGTCACATCGTGATGATCTGCACCGGCACAGGCAGTGCCCCGATGCGCGCGATGACGGAATGGCGCCGACGCCAGCGCAGTACGGGCTCGTTCGAGGGCAGCAAGCTCATGCTCTTCTTCGGTGCCCGGTCGCAGGAAGAGTTGCCCTACTTTGGTCCGCTGCAGAAACTGCCGCATGACTTCATCGACATCAATCTGGCGTTCAGCCGTACGCCGGGCCAACCGCGCCGGCATGTGCAGGATGTGATGCGCGAGCGTGCAGCCGACCTGGCGCCCCTTCTGTCCAACCCCGATGCCTTTTTCTACGTCTGCGGCCTGAAGGCCATGGAAGAAGGCGTCATGCTCGCCCTGCAGGAGATCGCGCGGGCGGCTCAACTGGACTGGCAGGCCACTGCCGAGTCGATGAAGCGCGACGGCCGACTGCACCTGGAAACCTACTGAAGCCTCGCAGGCTCGCGGACCCGCAGACTCCCGAGCGGTGAGCGCCGTGCCTGCGGTCAGGGCCGCAGGCACCCACCAGCTACCAGAGGAGCACGGCGGCGATGGTTGCCGCCAGAAGGCCGAGAATGACCGGCCAGAAGAGCGCGCGCACCGCATCGAGCACGGGTACTCGTGCAAAGCCGGTCACCGCAATGAGCGATGACCAGGCAATGAGCGTACCGCCCCCGGTCCAGACCGCGCCCATCTGCCCCACGGCGCACAAGGTGGCCGGATCGATGCCGACGGTCGGACCGAGCGCGCCTGAGAGAGATCCGGTGAGCGGCAGTCCGGCAAAGCCAGATCCGTCGATGCCCGTGATCATCCCGACCAGAAGGACACTCAAGGCGACGAGCAAGTGGTTGTGCGGAATCCAGCCCTGAGCGGTCTGCACCAGATCGAAGAGCAGGTTCGGCGCCGGCGTGCCTGGGGCCAGGCCGAGGATGGCACCGGCCGTATCAGGGGCGCCAACGAAGAAGAAACCCGCGATCGGCAGCATCGAACCCATGGCGCGAAAGGCAAACACGAACCCGTCGGTGATGTTATCGGCCGTCGCATCGAGAAAACGCCGTCCCGCGCCCGCCAGTGTGGCGAGGATGAGCAGCACCGTTGCGCCACCCCCGACCAGTGCGGCGGCATCCCCCCCCTTGATCTCGGGCAGGCCTTCGACCAGACGCGGCAGGACCATGGCCACCATGACCCCAAGGAATACCAGCGGCGCAATGATGGCGAATGCCTTCGACCACCGATCGAGATGCGGGGGCAGCGCGTGCAGTTCGGCACTGACCGCGCTCTGATCAAGGAGCGTCTCGTGCGGTACTGCCCCAGCCAGCGAGGGCTTGTCGTGACTGCCCCGCGCGAGCGGTTCTGCAACCGATGATTCGCCAGGTACAGCCTGCACCCCGGCCACGCCAGCACGCGCCCATTGCACCAGGTGCTGAGCCGATGGCTGCCGGATCGTGCGGCGCAGGGCGAAATGCCCCAGTGCAAGTGCGACGACCCCTGTGATGAGCGAGAGCACGAGCGCGCGATCGGCCACGACATTCATCGAAACCGCGGCACCGGCCGCCTTGGCGCTGATGCCCGGCGCAACGCGAATCACGTAGTCTGATGACAGCGCCATGCCCTGACCCGCAATGGCGATCGCCATGGCGGCCCCCATCGGTGGCAGTCCGGCGAGGATGGCTGCTGGCAGCAGCACCGCGCCCACCAGCGGCACCGCAGGCGTCGGCCAGAAGAAGAGCGAGATGAGATAGGTGATGAACGCCAGCGCCCAGTACGCCACATGCCCGTTCACCATGACGCGTCGGAACGGGTCGACCATCCGGATGTCGGAGCGCAGGTAGCGCAGCGCGTTGAGCACCGCGGTCATCAGGGCGATGACCAGAAAGATGTTGAACAGTTCGCGTGCCGCCACGAGGCTCGCGTTGAACACCGACTCGAGGGAGGCGATGAGCCCACCCGACCAGGCCAGCGCCACCGCGAAGGTGCCCACAATGGCGGGTACCACCACGTTGGCACGATAGATCATCGTGACGATGATGGCGAGCACACCGACCAGATAGGTCCAGTGGGCAACGGTCAACTCGATGCTGCCAGGCACAGCGTTCATCGACTCACCTCATGGGTGCCGCACTGCCGCGATCCGACATCGTGCGATGCGGTTGCGCTACTTCTTGATGTCCTTCTCGACCACCACGACATGCCCCGATCCGGCCAGCCGATCGGCAAGGGCCTGCAATGCTGCCAGACCGCAGGCGATGTCCTGCTCACCGTTGCCGCCTGACAGACCCAGACCCCCGATGACCTGGCCGTCGACCACGATCGGGAATCCGCCGACGAAGGCTGCAAATCGCCCCTCGAAGCTCCACTGGATGCCGAAGGCCTCGTTGCCTGGCAGCGCCGGCCCGGTGGGCGGCGTGGTGAAGAGATGCGTCGAGCGACGATGGCCTGCAGCCGTGAACGCCTTGTTCCAGGCGATCTGAGGGCCGGTCACGCGGGCCGCGTCCATGCGCTCGAGGACGAGCGGAAAGCCGCCCTCGTCGGTGACGCACACCGTCTCGGGCGCAGCGAGTTCGGCCGCCTTCGCGAGCGCGGCACGCGCCATCACGCGCGCCTCTTCCAGTTCGAGCTTGAGCGTCTGTTTCATGCGCTTGAACGTGGCCTCAGGCGTGGGCGAGTTCGCGCGCAACCTCGGTCACCGCGCGGTCGATCTGGGCCAGCTCGGACAGGGGAATGTCCTTGGCCACATAGTCGTAGTAGAGCGCGGTCGTGTAGAGGAGGCGCATCTGGGCACCCACTTCGCAGATCTTGAGGCAGCGCTGCTGCAGTTCAGGCGTGTCGGCATGTTCGAGCACGATCTGGTAGCCGCGTTCGCCGTGAATCTCGTCAGAGACGATGTGCAGATCGAAGAACTCCACCTCCTCGTCGGTGAATCGGTACTTCTCGCGCAGGGTAGGCGTCTGCTTGCGATAGATGGAGGGCACCTGCGACTCCAGACCCACTACCAGGGCAGCAACCGCAACGATCGGGTCTTCACGCATCGCCACCGAGTAGCACCAGCTTTGCAACCCCAGCGTGGAGGCTGACATGTTGTCAGGGTCCTTCACCCGTGCGCGCGTCGTGCCACAGGCCTCGGCAAAGCGGATGAGAAGGTCCGTGTGCCGATCACCACCAATCTCCTCCTCGTACATGTTGGCGAGCAGGAAATCCTTGGCTTCCTGGTACTGCGCCGGCATGCGCGCGTAGACATGACCCAGGTAGTCGGCAAACGGACCGACATAGTGGTAGTGGTTTTCTGCCCAGCGTGCGAGGTGCGCACGCGAGAGCTTGCCGCTCGCCCACGCCACCGAGAAGGGCGCCTTGTTGGCGCTCTTGCCGCGAATCGCGTCCTCGAGTGCAGTGCGAAATTCATCGCGGGTCATGAGTTCTGGCATGGCAGGCTCCTGTCAGTCGGGATTTGGCTGGGCACGGCGGGGTACCCCTGTGGCGCTAGAATATACACGGTCTCGCCGTGCCAGACCGGTGTGCGGAGCGCGTCGAGATCTCGCGACGGCCTCACATGCCCTACCCCCTGCCCATTCGCCGACTGCTCTCTCAGGTGCCCCCATGCCCCAGGTGATGATTCACAAGAATGGCGAGTCTTACGCCGGCGAGGTAAAGGAGAACAGCAACCTGGTGGTTCGTGCAGGCATCCGGCAGTTCCCATGGCCCCACCTGAACTATGGCTGCGGCATGGGTCGCTGCGGCAGTTGTGCGAGCCGCGTCATCAGCGGCGCAGACCAGTTGCCAGCACCCAACTGGAAAGAGGAAAAGGCGCTTGGCGCTCGACTCGCCGAGGGGTACCGCCTCATGTGCCAGTTCTGGATCACGGCCGATATCGAGATTGCGCAGGACGGCCCCGCACCCGGCCAGCGGCGCGGGGCCGCCGCAGCTGCACTGCCCCCGCGACGCCCGACACAGGACTGAGCCGAGTCATGTACGTGATCCTGACCTCGCGGCCCGGTGAGTACCGTACGGAACCGGGCGAACACATGGAGTCGCTCGAATTCTGGGACTATCGGCTCGAGGGCCGCCTGCGTGCGCAGTTCGTGATCGTGCGGCTTCACGAGGCCTCGCGCGTTCAGGTCATCGAAGAGGGAGTCGGCGGCTCGATGAACCTCGTGCCCACACGCTTTCTCGAGAAGCATGCGTCGATCGAGGCGGCGCGCGCGGCGCTGACTGCCCTCGCCCGGTTCGGCACGCTCGATGCGACACTCACGCGCCGCGAGGTGCCGACCCAATCAAGGAGCCTGGCCACACCATGATCACGATCACCTTCGTCAGCAACGAGGGCAAGACGGTGAGCGCTCCGCCCGAGAGCAATCTGCTGCGCGTCTCGATCCGTGAAAAAGGTGGCATTCCGTTCAAGTGCGGCGGCGGATTGTGCGGTACCTGCCGCTGCCATATCGACCAGGGGATCGAGCACACCGACGCGGTCAAGCCCAAGGAACGCAAGCATCTGAGCGATGCCGACCTGGCGGCCGGTTACCGCATGGCCTGCCAGACCTTTCTGAAGGGCGATGTGAGTGTCTCCTGGGAGCCTCGCACCGCCCCGCCCGTGACGCGGCGCGCGAGTACCGACCCGACCCGTTGAACCTCGGATTGAGCGACCGGTTGAACAGGGCGGCGGCCAAGGCCTGCCCGCCAGGGTGGGACTGCCACGTACACGTCTTCGACGAGCAGCGCGTCGCAAGAACTGGCCACTACCGGCCCGTTCACCGACCCCTTGCACACATCGAGGCACTGGCTGCACGAGAAGGGGTCGGACATCTGGTGCTCGTGCAACCGAGCGTCTACGGCACCGACAACAGCCTGCTCCTCGAGGCGCTCGCACAAAGCCCCGGCCAGCATCGTGGCGTCGTCGTGCTCGACTCGAATACGACTCGCGAGACCCTGCAAGCCATGCACCGGCTCGGTGTGCGGGGTGCCCGTTTCAATCTCGGATCTCCCGTGGGCGAAGGCCCCGATGTGGACCAGCGATTCGATGCGCTCGCCCCGCATCTGCGGGCACTGGGCTGGCACCTGCAGTGGTTTGCCCCGCCCAGCGCGTTGCCGCGCATCGCAGCGCTCCATGCCGGCAGCGGCATCGTGTGCGTGCTCGACCATCTGGCCGGCCTGCGCTCCGCGCTGGGGTCACCGGCAAGGACGCATGCACCGCCCGACGGTGACGCACGACACGATGCCCCGGCCATTCAGTCGGCGCTGGAACGGCTGGTCGCCAACGGCGCCTGGGTCAAGTTTTCCGGCTGGTATCGTCTCGGCAGCGAAGCACCCTACAGCAGTCTCATCGCGCTCACGCAAGAACTGGCTGCACGCTTCCGTTCGAACCTCGTGTGGGGATCGGACTGGCCACACACCGCGTTCCCGCCCGATGCGATGCCACCGTACGCCAGCACCTGGGCTCCTGTCGTGGCCGCCCTCGGCCTCGATCGCGCGCAGGGCCTGCGTCAAGCCGTCCCGGCCATCTACCGCTAGACTCGCGGTCATCTACCGAAAGGACATCTCCATGGGTCGCTTGAGCACGCATGTACTGGACACGATGCATGGCTGTCCGGCTGCCGGCATGAAAATCACGTTGCAGCGATTGCACGGCAGTCACGCCGAGACACTCGCCACGCATCTGCTCAACGCCGATGGCCGCGCGCCGGGGCCTCTGCTCGAAGGCGATGCGCTGGCCAGCGGTCGTTACTGCCTGCTCTTCGAGGTGGGACACTACTTTCGCGAGCGGGGCGTCGCGCTCCCCGAGCCAGCCTTTCTCGAGACGGTGCGCATCGACTTCGGCGTTGCCGATCCGAACGGACACTACCACGTGCCGCTCCTCGCCAGCCCCTGGGCGTATTCGACCTACCGCGGCTCCTGACTCACCTTCACGAGTTGCTTGCCCACGTTATCGCCAGCAAGCAAGGCGTGCAGGGCAGCCGGTGCGGCCTCGATACCCTCAGCCACCGTTTCACGACAGCGCAGCGAGCCTTCACGGATCCACTGGGCGAGTCGAGCGCGACCCTCATCGAATCGGTGCTCGAAGTCATGCGCGAGAAAACCCTTCACCTCGGCGCGACTCACCAGCAGGTGGCGCAGGTTGTAAACCGAGGGCTGCGACTGCGCGATCGGGTTGTACTGGGACATGACCCCGCAGATGACAACCCGTGCATGAACGGCCAGGTGAGGCAGCACAGCCTGGTGAACCGAGCCACCGGCACTGTCGAAAAACACATTGACCCCGAGCGGCGCGAGCCGACCAATGGCAGACGTCAAGTCGCTCGCGCTGCGATAATCGAGCGCGGCGTCGTAGCGCAACTCATCGAGGCAGTAGGCAATCTTGGCAGCAGAGCCCGCGAGCGCAATGGTTCTGCAACCGGCAAGGCGGGCAATCTGCCCGACCGCAGATCCCACGGCGCCTGAAGCCGCGGTTACGAGCACGGTATCGCCCGGGCGAGGCAGGCCCAGATCGAGCAACGCGAAGTAGGCCGTGAGTCCGGGCAGGCCGAGAAGGCCGAGAAAGCTCGAGATGGGCGCGAGCCTGCGGTCAACCTTGCGCAGGGTTGGTGCACGCATGAGACCCACCGCCTGCCAGCCCAGTTCTCCCGTGACGATGTCGCCCGGCGCATAACCGGCGAGTCGCGACTCGAGCACCTCGGCCACCGCACGGCCAGTCATCAACTGCCCTGCGGCCACCCCTGCGCTGTAGTTTCGCGCAGGACTGATGCGCCCGCGCATGTACGGGTCCATCGAGAGGTAGATGGCGCGCGCCAGCACCTCACCCTCACCCGGCGTCTCTGCCGGGCAGGTCTGCAACTCGAAATCAGCCGCGGTCGGCAGGCGCGCACCGTCGATCGGCGCACGCAGGATCCAGCGTCGATTCGTCGTCATGCCAGCGGCTCCCGGCGCAGGGGGTCGCGGCGGACACCGAACCGGACGATGGGCGAGGCGCATGCCCTTGAACCGGCGGTTCCGCAGGCATTGCACCCCCCACAACCGGCCGCAGTCGCCCGCTCGGGTCTTCGCAACGCCCAACCACGCAGACGCGCCGGAAGGAAAGGGGCTGCCCGGTTGATCAGCCACACCTGAGCAGCCATCGGCAGAAGTCGCCGCAGCGCGTGGCCCAGTGCCGCGAGCACGATGAGTACGACTGCAAGGCGTTGGCCTTCGGGGGACTGGATCCCCGAACCGAGCATCGCGAGCCAGTCGTTGCTCATCGCATCAACCTCCGCCCAGAGCGAGTGACACCCGGTAGGTGATGAAAGACGCCGTCCACGCCAACGCAAACAGGTAGACCGCCATGATGACCGGATAGCGATAGGACCCCGTCTCGCGGCGGGTAATCGAGAGGGTCGAGATGCACTGCGGCGCAAACACGTACCAGGCCAGCAGCGAGAACGCGGTGGCGAGCGACCAGCCATGCGCGATCATCGGCGCCAACTGTTCCGCCACCTGATCGCTGCTGGCTGAAAGCGCGTAGACGGTGCCCAGCGTGCTGACCGCCACTTCACGCGCCGCCATGCCCGGAATGAGCGCAATCGAAATCTGCCAGTTGAAACCGATCGGCGCGAGCACGACCTCGAGCGCGCGCCCGAGCATGCCCGCGAGGCTGTACTGGATGGCCGGCCCGGTGGCATCGGCGGGCGGTGCCGGAAAGCTCGCCAGAAACCAGAGGAGCACCGAGAGAGAAAGAATGATCGTGCCGGCACGGGCCAGGAAGATGCGTGCGCGCTCGAGCAGGCCGAGCAGCAGATTGCGCAGATTCGGCCACCGGTACGAGGGCATCTCCATGAGGAGCGGGTGCTGGGCTTCGCGTCCTGCCAGAAGCTTGAGCGCCCAGGCGACAAACAGGGCCGCGACGATGCCAGCCAGATACAGTACGAAGAGCACCAGCCCTTGCAGGTCGAGAAAGCCGGCGATGGTTCGCGAGGGCACGAAAGCCCCGATGATCAGGGCATACACCGGCAGGCGCGCCGAGCAGGTCGTGAGCGGCGCGATCAGGATGGTGGTCAGCCGGTCACGCCAGTTGCTGATGCTTCGCGTCGCCATGATGCCCGGAACGGCACAGGCATAACTGGAGAGCAGCGGAATGAACGACCGCCCCGACAGTCCCACCGTGCCCATCACGCGATCGAGCATGAAGGCGGCGCGCGGCAGATAACCCGAATCTTCCAGCACCAGGATGAAGAAGAAGAGGATGAGAATCTGCGGCAGGAAAACGAGCACGCTGCCGACCCCGGCCACCACCCCATCGACCAGGAGGCTGCGCAACAGCCCTTCGGACAACCATGCACCCAACAACGTCCCCAGCCCGTCCACCCCCGACTTGATCCACTCCATGGGCATGCGCGCGCCCTCGAAGACCGCCTGGAACATGAGAAAGAGCGTCACCCCGAGCAGCAGCGCACCCCAGACAGGATGCAGCACGACACGATCGATCGCATCATCGACCTGCAGACCCTGGGCAGGTTCATGGACCGCGGCACGCAGGATGCGACGGACTTCCGACTGGGTGACCGACACGCTGGAGGCGTCCGACACCGGCACGTTCACGGCACTGGGCGGGGGCAACAGGTCGCTCTCGTCAAGGCAGCGCACCAACGAATCGGCCCCGCCGCGGCGCACCGCCACCGTCTCGACGACCGGCATCCCCAGTTCGCGTGCAAGGGCCACCCGGTCGATCCGGACTCCACGACGCCGCGCCACATCACTCATGTTGAGCGCGAGCACCACCGGCAACCCGAGCCCGCGGACTTCAACCGCCAGACGCAGATTGAGCCGCAGATTGGTCGCATCGACCACACAAACCAGCAGATCGGGCCGCGCCTCGAGTGCGCTCGTCCCCAGAATCACGTCGCGCGTGATGGTTTCATCCTGGCTGAGCGGATTGAGGCTGTAGGCCCCCGGCAGGTCGAGCAGTTGCACTTCGCGCCCAGCGGGCGTCTCGAAACGCCCTACCTTGCGCTCCACGGTCACGCCGGCGTAGTTGGCCACCTTCTGCCGGCTGCCCGTGAGCAGGTTGAACAGCGCAGTCTTGCCGCAATTGGGATTGCCCAGCAGCGCGATGCGGATCGGACCCCGCGCAGCCTCGTTCATTGCGCGCCCGCCCCGGTCGGTGACGCCAGCACCATGACATGATCGGCCTCGAAACGCCTCAGCGCGAAGGTGGTACTGCCGATTCGAACCGCCAGCGGTTCACCACCCGGGAAGCCGCGCGCCACGACGCGCAACGGTTCACCCGGGACAAACCCGAGTTCGAGCAGGCGCGTACCCAGGTCACCGACCGTGCCCGGGTTCACCCGCACCTCATGGACGACCACCGCCTCGCCGACGCCGACGCCCGCGAGCGAGCGCGGCGTACCGGCCCTCGATGCGAAACTGCCTGCGCTGGAGTCAGCCATCGGTTGATCCACCGGCTCGCACCGGAGAAGATGAGAATGATTCTCATTGTAGGCGTTTCGGCGGCACGATGCACGTATCCTTGACCCGTTGGCGCCGTGTCATGGCGCTGTCCGGATTCCGCTCCCCACGTGCAGAAAGACACAGTGCCCATGAATTCGCGCCCAGTCCTCGATTGCCAGATTGCCATTCTGGGCTACGGCCCGGTCGGAGCCACCCTTGCCAACCTGCTCGGCGCGGCAGGTCTTGACGTGCTTGTCATCGAGCGCGACACCGAGGTCTTTGCACAGCCACGCGCCATCCATTTCGATGGGGAGACAATGCGGGTGTTCGAGACGCTGGGCCTGCGCAGTGCCGTCGAGGCCATCTCGCGCCCGGGCATGAAGGGCATGCACTTCATGAATGCCGCTGACGAAGTGCTGCTCGTTCGAGCCGGTACCGGTCTTGACGGACCCCATGGCTGTGCCAACAACCACTACTTCCACCAACCTCATCTGGAGTCGGTTCTGCGCGCCGGCCTCGAGCGCTACCCGAATGTGCGGGTGCTCCATGGCATGGAGGCCATCGCGATCGAGACATCGGAAATCGGTGCGACGATCGACTTGCAATCGGCGAAGGACGATGAGACCCGGCGCCTGAACACGCAGTGGCTGGTGGGCTGCGACGGTGCGCGCTCGATCACCCGACGCGTCATCGGCACCCCTGTGGATGACCTGGGACTGCACCAACCCTGGCTCGTCTTCGACGTGATCCTCGAGCGCGATCCGGGCCTGCCCGACTACACCATCCAGCGCTGCGACCCGGCCCGCCCGATGACCATCTGCTGCGTGACGGAACGACGCAGGCGCTGGGAGGTGATGTTGATGCCCGGCGACGACCCCCGGAGCATCGTCCGACCCGAGAACGTGTGGCCTCTCATCGAGCGCTGGGTGACCCCGGCCGACGCACACCTCGAACGCAGCGCGGTGTACACCTTTCACTCGGTGCTCGCGCGCGAATGGCGCTCGGGGCCGCTATTGATTGCCGGTGATGCCGCCCACCAGACGCCGCCCTTTCTCGGGCAGGGCCTGTGTGCGGGCATCCGGGACGCGGCGAACCTCGCGTGGAAACTCGAGCGAGTCGCGCGGGGCACGGCACCGGCAACACTCCTTGACACCTACGCCAGCGAACGCAAGCCGCATGTGCAGGCTTTCATCGACCTTGCCGTTCAACTGGGCGACATCATTCAGACGACCGACGTGCAGCAGGCGGCAGAACGCGACCGTCGGTTTCTCGCCGGCGACGCAAAGGTCTTCGAGTTCCCGAGCCCGGCACTTGGCGCAGGCCTTCACACCGGACCGTCGGGCGGAGTGCTCTTTCCACAGCCACGCCTCGCCGATGGCGTTCGCCTCGATCAGCGTGTCGGCTACGGGTTTGCAGTGATTGCCGACCCGACGTTCCTCGCCGATACGCCGGCCCCGGTTGTGGAGAACTGGCAGCGCCGTTGGGCCGATGCCGGAGCAACCTGGATTACGGATCCGGGGCCGGCCATCTTGCAATGGTTGACCGAGCATGACACGCGGGCCGCCATCATCCGACCCGACCGATACGTGCTGGGCACCGCAACAACGTCCGATACGTTGAACACCCTCGGCGGCATGATGCTTGCCGGCATCGAAACATGACTTCACAGTTCGCCCCCATCTCGCGTGGAATCATCGGCACGTGAGGTCGCTCCTGGCGCTCGGGCAAGGCCTGCGCCGAACGATCGAGGCGCACCCGACCCGGAGCCCGTCGCCACGTGTCCTACCTTCTTCGACTGCAACAGCACCTGAAACATCCGGAGCGGCTGCCCGCAGCACAAGGTTGGATCGCCCTCGAGGCGGGCGATGCCCCCGCGATTCTGGCGTTTGACGAGGCGCTGGGTGCCTCGATACTGAAGTCCAGAACGATGGCGCCGCTTGACATGCTGGCATTTGCAAGCCGGATGCTCGGCATCGATCCGCAGAGCCTGCCCAATCTGGCATTCCTGTTCGAACAGTCACGCATTTTCCAGAGCGGACCGGCACACCTCGAAGCGCGTACCGCGTTCGCGGCGCGCTATCGTGAGATCGAGCAGGGACTTTCCCTTTGGTTGCCGCACTACTGTCGAGAACTGATTGCAGGACAACGCGCCGCCGGCCCGCTCGAAGCCCGCAGCCTGGCCGAGGCATTCGTGATCGGCACCATGACACGCATGATTGCCCACGATCTGCGTGTGGACCCGGCGTCGGTGCCGATCATCGTGGAAACCTTCTTCACCCTGAGGCCCACTCAGCCGCGATTGCGCGCGCTCGACGCACAGGTCGGCACCCTCATGACATGGGTCTCGAACCACTTGCAGCGCCTTGGTCGACCCGCCATGGAAGCTGCCATGCTGGTGACCCTGCAGGTGATCGGACGCGAGCCGCTCGAGGCAAGTCTGGTTCACGGTCTTCTCGGCGGGGCAGACCGCGCATCGGTGCCCGAGGCCCGAGCGCTCTTCGCAGATGCAGCTGCAGTGAACATGATCGGTCGTTACGCGACCGCAGACACGCAACTGGGCGCACTGCACCTGCGCGAGGGACAGATGGTCTATGTAAGCCCCCACCTGATGCACTGGTACATGCAGCAGGCGGGCGATACCCCGACGCAAAACGCATACGCGTTCGGCAAGGGTGCGCACACCTGCCTTGGCCAGATGCTTTCGGTGCGTCTGGCGTCTGCCTTTTTCGAGGAACTCGCCAGAAGCGACTTCCATGCCCCGGCAGGAGAGCCCTTGAGCCTGCGGTCCGATCTCATCCTGAAAACCCTCACCACAGCACCATCCCTGCACCCATGACCGCCTATCACGGTATTGCCGAAGCCGAACTGCTCGATGCCATCGACCGCCTGACCCTGATCGACCGACCCGCACGCGAGGCCCTCGACCAGTCGCTCGCGGACCTGGGCATCGATTCGCTCGAACTCTTCAAGTTCGCCATGGATCTGGAGGATGCCGTGAAGCTGAGGCTCGACGTGGAGAAGATCACGCCACTGTCGACGCTGCAGGAAGTGCTGCAGGCGCTGCAACCGGCGTGATGTCACGAAACACAACCCGAACCACCACGGGCCAGCCCCCACCTGCCGGCTCCCTGCAGAACTTTTCGGGCCTCGCAGGCAGGCCCTCCAACACGAGCAACCAAGCATGACGCAATCATCGGGGTTCTACACCCACGCGGAGACCGCGCTGGCACGAACGAAGAGCGCGCTGCGCGAACGCGGCCTGCCTGTGGCGAGCGAGCGGGTCTTTGCCATCCTCTGGAAAGGGCTGCTCGCGGACAAAGCCTTCGTCCGAGCCATTGGAAACAGTCCGATACCGTCCTTCAGGGACCTGCAACTGAGTCTGCGTGAACGGTTGCTGCTCACCGTCATCGATGTGATGCAGGATGACGGGTTCGAGATCACGCCCCGCATCATGACCGGCCCTCGCAGTACCGAAGTACTGAAATCCATTGCCACCAATCCGGTGGCATCCCATGTCTTCATGGTGCACAGCGGGTTCGCCTACATGGTGCAGGCCTTCGCGGCACTGGGGCGAAAGTGCGCCGTCATTTCCTCCTGGAACGGGTTCGAAAGCGTCATCGCAAGGTCGCGACTCGCCGTGAGCGACGTCGAACTCATTCCCAATGACGTCGGCTGCCTGCTGCGTCTTCACAAGGTCATGGGCGAGGGGTTGATTTCGACCAACTGCATCGACTTTTCAGGGCGCAGCGGCATGTTCGAACATATCAGCCCGATACTGCCCGGGTTCGGCCTCCGATGCGGGCACCTCATGCACTTTGCCCGTGCCGCCATCAACGACGATGGCAGCGTCAGCCTGCGCATCACCCGGGCAGAGGGTAAGGATCCTATAGAACTCACCAAGGATTTCATCCGCTTTTCCAATGGCATTCCGGCCCAGGCACGTCAGCTCAGCGTAGGGCGGATGATCAAGGCTCCGGCAGACTCTGCCCAACCTGGTGCCGTGCAAGCGGTCTGAACAAGCGCAGACGACGAAACCCTGCGACGGCGGGGTCTTGATGACCCGAATCCGGATCGTCTCCGATCAAGCCGGCGGAACGCCGACGATCGCGACAGCGCGGTCCTGCGTGCGACCTGGCTGCCCTCTGTGTCGCCTGGCATACCGCGCGCCGAGGCGCTGCGATGGTTGCGCCTGCCGATACAATATCGACCTGTCGGCGAGGTAGTCGACTCGATCCAGGAGGAGACATGCGACTCATGCGCAGATGCGGTGGTCTCGATCAAGGCAGCCCCCGGACGCCTGCCCTGAGGCCCCTGCCTAGGCCCGACGCATGGACTGCGCTGCCGGGGGGCGCGATGAGATCCGGGTCGCGCGCACCGCTCGGGGCGCTGTTGATTGCCCTCGCCGTCAGCCTCGGCTCGGGCTCTGCCTCGGGCCAGACGTGGCCAACCCGCACGGTCACGCTGGCGGTCGGCGTCCCGCCAGGCAGCGCGCCCGACGCCTACGCCCGCACGATCGCCGAACGCATGGCACGCGACCTGGGGCAGCAGGTTCTGGTCGAGACGCGAGCCGGCGCCAATGGCAACCTCGCCGCCGATTTCGTCCTGCGCGCACCCGCCGATGGACACACGCTCTGGATCGCCGCGCAATCGATGGTGGAGATCAACCCCAGCGCCTATGACGAACTGCGCTGGAAGCCTGCCGATTTCGTCGGCGTGATCAAAGGTGCCGAGGCACCCCTCGTGCTGGTTGTCCACCCCTCGGTACCGGCACGGACCGTGACCGAATTCGAGTCATGGATCAGGGCCAACCCGAGCCGGGCGATGTACGGCTCGTTCGGCGGGGGAACCACCTCGCAGTTTGCCGGCACGATGCTGGCCGAACGCATGAACCTCCCGATGACCCACGTCCCCTTCAACGGGTCGGCCCCTCAGACCCAGAACCTGGTCGGTGGCCATGTCCTGTTCGGCTTCACCCAGATCCAGTCAGGGGTGCCACATATTCGCGACGGTCGTCTCATCGCCCTCGCCACCACAGGCACCACCCGGTGGCGTCAGTTGCCAGGCACACCGACCCTGATCGAATCCGGCTTCAAGGACCTGGTGGCCACGACCTGGTTTGGCATCATGGCACGCTCGAGCACCCCACCCGACATACTGGCCCGCGTCGTCGATGCCGCTCGCCGCGCTCATGCCGATCCGGAAATGCGCGGCAAGCTCGAAACCATGGGACTCGACGTGTCAGGGTTGTCGGGCGCTGCCTTCGACGAGGACATTCGCGCCGGGCTCGCGCGCTGGGGCGCGATGGTCAAGGCCACCGGATTCAAGGCAACCCAATAGGACGAGGCGCGACAGTACCCGGCGGGTTCAGGCCGCGCGCATGTCATCACTGCCGCGAACGGCCTCGAGCACATCGGCCGGATCGGTGGCACTGCGCAGTCGATCCCAGGCAAAGACGCTCTCGCGCAGGCTCGCCAGGTGGGCGAGCAACTGCAACTGCAACCCGGGTGCCGACGCTGGTGTGAGGAGCAGCATGATGACCTCGGCGAGCTGATCATCGCCGACGCCGAAGCGCACACCACGAGGCGCCCTCGCAAAGAGAACATGCGCGCCATGAATGCCCTCGAGCCGGGCATGCGGCACGGCGATGCCTCGCCCCAGGCAGGTCGACAGACTACGCTCACGTTCGATCACCGCTTCGATCACGACCGCCTTGTCAACGCCGAGGGCCGACGTATCACAACGCTGCACGATCTCGGCGATGGCAGCCTCGGCCGTGGAGGCTGCCAGATCGGCCAGGATGCAGTCCTCGCGCAGGCAATCGGCCAGGCGGATCGTTTCATCGCCTGCGGCCTGATCGTCGAGAACCCCCACCAGTGGCGCCACCACGTCATGCCAGGTCAGCAGCCCCGCAAGGGTGCCGTCGGCACCCTGTACCACCGCCATCTGCGTGCGTTCACGACGCAGTTCGACCAGCAGCCCCTCGAGCGGGGTCTCAGGCTTCGTGACATGCAGCCTGCGCGCGAGTACGCGCAGGTCCAGGGGCTCAGCCAAGCCGTGCGGCGCAGTCACCAGATCGGTCAGATGGAGCAGACCCAGGGGACGCGCCGGATCACCTTCCACCAGCGGATAGCGCGCATGCGGGTGGGCCTCGATCGTCTGTCGGATCTCGGCCCACGGGCGGTCGACATGCAGAAGCACCATCTCGTGAGAGCCGCGCATCACGTCACGGACATGGATCGTGCCGAAATCGAACACGTTTTCCACCAGCAGCAGACGCCGAAAGGGCATCAATCCTTCCTGCTGGGAGCGATCGAGAATGACCCGCACCTCGGCCTCGGAGACCGCCGATTCATTCGCCTGCGCGGGCAGGCGCAAGAGGCGCAGGGTGAGGCGCACGCTCTCATTGAGGATCGCGAGCGGCAGACGTACCAGTCGTCCGACCCCGATGAGGACAGGGGCGCTCGCGAGCGCCATGCGCTCTGTCATGCGCAGCGCCATGCTCTTTGGAACCTGCTCGCCGAACAGGATGTGCAGAAACGAGATGGCAATGAGACTGACCGCGATCGCGATTGCATGCGCCGTCGCCCCCTCGCCGATGAGCCGCTCGAGCACGTGTGCAATCGCCGGCTCGCCCAGATAGCCCAGGCCAACGCTCGCCAGGGTAACCCCCAGCTGGCACACGTTGAGGTAGGCATCGATGTCTTTGTGCACCGTGCGCAGGGCACGCGCGCCGCGCACACCCATGCGCTCGAGGGCATCGATCTGCGTGCCTCGCACCTTCACGACCGAGAACTCGGCCAGCACGAAGAAGGCGTTCAGAAGCAACAGCAGAAACAGACAGGCAAGGGCCAGAAGCGTCATGATGGGGCGCGAGTCTAGCGGTGTGTGCCCGCGGCTGCAATCGTGGGACACTGGACACACCCTTCCCGACTCACATCCGGAGTGCCCTCATGCTGCCCGCGTCCAGCCCTCTGAACCCCTCTCCTGACAGCCTGCTGGCGTTCATTGGGGCGATCATCCTTGCCTGCCTGGTGAGCCTCGTGCCGCAGGGCGATGCACGGGCCCAGTACCCCACGCGCGCGCTGCGTCTGCTCGTGCCAGCCGGGCCCGGCGATGGTACCGATGTGGTCGCCCGACTCGTGGCGCGCCCCCTCGCCGACGCCCTGGGTCAACCGGTCGTGATCGAGAACCGCCCCGGCGCCGGGGGAAGCATCGCAGGTGCCCAGCTCTCCACTGCCCCTGCCGATGGGCACACGCTGATGCTCGTGAATGGCAGTTCGCACGGGGTCACGCCGGGCCTGTATGCCAACCTGCCCTACGACTCGGTGCGCGACACCGCCCCGATCAGCCTTATCGCCGTCTCGCCCAACCTGCTGGTGGTCAACCCTGCCCATCCGGCCACCACGCTCGCCGAGTTTCTCGCCTGGGCTCGCTCGCATCCGGGCAAAGCCGACATCGCCTCCGCCGGGAACGGCAGCCTGTCGCACCTGTCGGTCGAGATGTTTCGTCGGCAGGCGCAGATCGATGCGGTCAACGTGGGCTACAAGGCGGCGGCACCAGCGCTCACCGACCTGATGGCGGGCCAGGTGAGCGCCATGATCATCAATATCCCGTCAACGCTGGCCCTGGTGAAGGCGGGCCGACTGAGGGCACTGGCGAGTACCGGATCGCGACGCACACCCCTCCTGCCCGACGTACCGACCCTCGCCGAAGGTGGACTCGCCGGGTACGAGACCCTTGCCTGGTTCGGGCTGGCTGCACCGGCGAGAACGCCGGTAGCCATCGTGCAGCGACTTAACGCGGAGATGCTGCGCACACTTGCCCGCGCCGATATCCGCGAGCAGCTGGCCACGACAGGGGCCGAGCCCGCCGGCGGCACCCCGGAAGCCTTTGGTGCGTTCATCCAGGCTGAAATCACGAAGTACACTCGGGTCATCCGGGAGTCAGGCATCCGGGTAGAGTGAAGACCGGCACGATCAGGTCGTAGCCAGCCCCGAAGCCAGGACGCCAGACACCGATACGCGACAGGAGACCGCCGTCATGGAAGCAGTGGCAATCAACTGGCTTGCAGAGGTGGAAGAGCACGACTACCCGGCAGCCGCCTCGTATCTGCAGATCATCTACGCGCCGGCGCGGGTCAATGGCATCGTCGCTCGGCTGCGCGCAGCACCGATCGTCGAATTCAAGGCGAAGGACATCTTTCGCGCCTCGCAGTTGTCGCTGCTCGGGGTCAGCAATCTGCACGTCGAAAAGGATCGAAAGAAGATCCTTGCCCGCAAGCTGCTCTCACCGCTCCTGCTGGTGCGCGATGAACCCAATGGCCGGGTCATCGTCGCCGATGGCTATCACCGGATGTGCGCGATCTACCACTTCGACGAAGACGCCCTCATTCGCTGCAAGATCGTCTGAGCGGGATTGCTGCAGGTCCGATGGACGACCTGGCGCAGGTGCGCGATCGGGCGCCGGTCTCCCCGGGACCATCGCGCCTCGAACGCCACTTGCCAAGGGCTTAGCAATCTGCAATATTCGCGGCCGTCTTCTCGCCAGAGCATCCGATATGAAGTCTGTACAGGTCAGCATCGTCGTCACGGCCCTCCTTCTGAGCGCCTGCAGTTCGATCGGCCCGGCACCCTGGCAGTCCACCGGGACCGAGTGGATCGATCTGAGCCATACCTACGACAAGTCGACGCTGTACTGGCCCAACAACACCCGCGGATTCGAGCATGTCGAGGAGGCGCATGGGACCACGCCAGCCGGATTCTTCTACTCGTCGTACAGCCTGTCGACGCCCGAGCATGGCGGCACCCACATCGATGCCCCCATCCACTTCGCGGCCAACGGCCTCACCGTCGATCGGTTGCCAATGGCGTCGCTCATCGGCAAGGCGATCGTGGTGGATGTGGTGGCTCAGGCAACGGCCAATCGCGACTATCGTCTGCAGGTCGAGGATCTGCTCGCCTGGGAGAAGGTGAACGGACGCATCGACCCGGACACCATCGTGCTCGTGCGCACGGGATATGGTCGTCACTATCCCGACCGCGCCCGTTATTTCGGCACGCCCCGGACCGGTGCCGAGGCCATCCCGGAACTGCACTTCCCGGGCGTACACCCCGAGGCCACGCGGTGGCTGGTCGAGCAACGCGACATCAAGGCCCTGGGCATCGACACCGCCAGCATCGACTACGGTCAATCGACCGACTTCCTGACCCACCAGATCCTCATGGCCAGGAACAAGCCCGGATTCGAGAACCTGGCCAACCTTGATCAACTGCCCTCGCGGGGCATCTTTGTGGTGGCCCTTCCGATGAAGATCGGTGGCGGCAGCGGAGGGCCGCTGCGAATCATCGCCACCCGGGCACGCTGACGCCGCTACATCCCGAGGAAGCGCTCCTGCAAGGTACGATCGCCGCGCAACTCGGCAGGCAAGCCCTGCCACACGATCTGGCCGGTTTCGAGAATGACGACCCGATCGGCGACAGCCAGCGCGCTGTAGAGGTTCTGCTCGATCAGAAGGATACCGAGTCGCTCGGTTCGCAGCGAATCCAGAATCTGCTCGACCAGTTCAACGGTGACCGGTGCAAGCCCCTCGGTAGGCTCATCCATGAGGAGAATGCGGGGCCCGGTCATGAGGGCACGCGCGATCGCGAGCATCTGTCGCTCGCCGCCTGACAACTGATTGCCGCGGTGATACCGCCGCTCGGCAAGACGCGGAAAGGCCTCGAAGGCGCGCTCGATGCTCCAGGCGCCGGGACGGCCCCGATCAAGAATGCGCAAGTGCTCATGCACAGTGAGCGAGGCGAAGAGACGTCGCCCTTGCGGCACATAGCCGATACGGCAATCGGCGATCTGATGCGGTCGCAGGCCAGTGAGCGAGGTGCCATCCATCCTTGCCTCACCCGAGACGATGCGCGGTGCATCGAGCCCCATCACTGCACGCACGAGCGAACTCTTGCCCATACCATTGCGCCCGAGCAGCGCTACCACTTCACCTTCAGCCACGGTCATCGAGACGCCATGCAGCACCTGGGCGTCACCGTAGGCGACCGCGAGGTTATCGATCTCAAGCATCGCGCGGTCTCCCCAGGTAGACGGCCTGCACCTGCGCGTTGCCGCGAATCTCGTCGGGCTTGCCTTCAACCAGTACTCGCCCCTGATGAACACAGATGACGCGATCGACGAGCGAGAGCGCGAGTTCGATATCGTGCTCGATCAATACCAGGGCAAGATCTGACGGCAGCCCACGAATCACCTCGGCCATCACGATCCGCTCGGCGGGCGAGAGCCCGGCAGCTGGCTCATCGAGCAGAAGCAGGCGCGGCGAGCTGGTGAGCGACATGGCGAGTTCGAGCTGACGCTGCTCACCATAAGAGAGGTTACGCACGGCAAGGCCCCGTCGCGCATCGAGCCGGCACTTGGAGAGCGCCGTGTCGATGAGGCCACGCTCGTCGATGGCCGCCGCACCATTGCGCCACGGGGAGAACTTGCGTCGCGACAAGCCTCTGGCCGCCAGCAACAGGTTCTCCTCCACGGTCAGTCCGAAGAAGAGATTGGTGATCTGGAACGTTCGAGCAAGCCCCAATCCGGCCCGTCGGTTGGGCGTCGCACGCGTGATGTCCGTGCCAGAAAGGAAGACGCGTCCGGTTGTGGCGGGTGTCATCCCGGTGATGGCGTTGAAGAGCGTCGTCTTGCCTGCGCCATTCGGGCCGAGGATGGCAACACGCTCCCCGGCCCGTATCTCGAGACTCACCCCGTCGACGGCATGCAGAGCCCCGAAATGCACACCGACATCGGTCAGGTGCAGCAGGGGCACGCTGGCAGCCGTGTTCATGACGCCCATCCGGCCATTGATCGAGAGGCCTGCGACATCAGGTCTTCGCAATGCCCTGGAAGGTTCGCGAGTAGGCCGGCTGCTTCATGTACTCCTCGGGCTTGTAGTTCCAGAACTGCGACACCGACGGATAGGTTTCGACCGGCACATTCCAGAAGCGTCCGTCAGGCCGCTTGACGACATCACGGATGAAGACATCATAGATGGGGTTGCCATATTCATCGAGACGTACCGGACGCCCCAGGGGCGAACTGGTCAGAACAGTCTTTCGCACCGCATCGAGGAAGCGCGGACGATCATCGATCGCGCCGTTCACCGTCTTGATGGCTTCGGCCAGCCATGCGGCACAGGTGTAGTGCGCAAAGCCGTAGATCGAAGGCAGATGCTTGAAAGCGGACTCATACTCGGCGACGAACTTGCGAGTGGCAGGCGCGTCGTTGCCTTCGGCAAAGTGCGCCGAGGAAAGGATGCCCTCACATTCGGCGCCCATCGTGCGAATCACCGACTGATCGGTGGCGTTCTGGGCGCCGATCAGCGCGATGCGGCCCTTCAACCCGAAATTGCTCCACTGCTGGATGAACCGGGTGGCATCTGCGCCGGTCTCCATCGCAAACACAGCATCGGGCTTCACGGACTGGATCTGGGCCAGATAGGGACTGAAGTCCTGGGTGTTGAGCGGATTCCAGTGCTGCGCCACGATGCTGCCGCCCAGTTCGGTGAACATCTGGCTGAAGCCGCCACACTGCTCATGACCGAATGTGTAGTCCTGCGAGATCGTGACGATGCGCCGATAGCCCTTCTTGCGAAACACATGGTCGGCAAGCGGCCGCGGCATCTGGCTGGCGGTGTAGCCAGCCACCCGGATGACGTTCGGAATACGCTTGCGTTGCGTGAGGTCATCGGCAGCGATCACCGGGATGAAATACGGGATGCCGCTGGTCTTGGCATATTCAGCCACGGCAAGGCCGGTATTGGCGAGCAGGTCACCCACCAGAAAGTGGACCTTGTCCTGCTCGGTGAGCTTGCGAGCCTTCTGAAGGGCGATGTCCGGGTTGGAGCCATCGTCCTCGACCAGAACCTGCAGATCGCGCCCCGCCACCTTGCGACCTACCTGGTCCCAGAAGAGGTTGAAGCCTTCGACGATTTCCTTGCCACCCGAGGCGACGACCCCGGTGAGGGGCGCGAGAAGACCGATACGAATCGGGCCCGAGGTCTGTGCGACGGCGGCGCGAAAGTCACCCAGCGCGGCCAGGCCGGCCAGATTGACGACAAGGTGATGGCATGGCGGCCCACCGATCGCACGACCGCCGCGGCAGCCCCCAAGGCCTGAGGAGTATCGGATGCTGACAAGAACGCTCATCGCACCACCCACCCCTGGGCTGGATCTGGCCGCACAATACCGCCTGCCCCAGAGCGTGGCGGTGCGCGCCGGCGACATGATCTTCGTATCGGGTGTGCTGCCCTTCGATCCGGTGAGCGGCGACCCTCAGCATGGCTCGCTCACGAGCGAAGCGCATCGGGTATTCCAGAACCTCGCCCTGATTCTGGAGGCTGCAGGCTCATCGCTCGATCGCCTGGTACAGGTGCATGCCATGGTCTACGATCGAATCGAATACGACATGCTCAACCGGGTCTATCAACGCTATGTGCCTGCAGGCCCGCCGGCGCGCACCGTCTGGAGCGTGCAACTGCCCTACGGCTTCCGGTTTCAGGCCGAAGCCGTCGCTATCGCCTGACCAGATCGCCCCGGCATCAGCGAGCGAATCGCCCTCCTCTCGCTCCTCCTCTCGCTCCTCTTCTCGCCCCTCCTCTTCTGACCCTTCGAGCAACGCCATGCCCTTGAACCGCACAGTGATCGAACCGGCGAACGAGAATCTGAACGTCTCGCGCAAACTCAAGATTCCGCACAGCCCGGGCATCCGCGCGGGGGACTTCCTGTTCCTCTCGGGCATGGTGTCGGTCGACCCCACCAATGGCGAGAGAAGTCACGGCACCATGGCGCACGAGACGAGGCAGATTCTCGAGAACATGCGACATCTGCTCGAATCGAACGGATCGTCGCTCGATCGAGTGGTGAAGGTGAACGTCCTGCTCCACGACATGCTCGAGTTCGACAACATGAACGCGGTCTATCGCGAGTTCTTTCCCACCGATGCTCCTGCCCGCACGACCTGCGGTGTGCAGTTGGGGTTTGGTCTCAAGATCGAGATCGAGTGCGTGGCGCTCGCGAGCTGAGCACAACCTACTCCACCTTGATGCCCGCGCTCGCGATGATGCGCGCGTACTGGTCAGTCTCGGTGCGCAGGTGACGCTCGAAGGCCCCCGGCGAACTGGCCACAGGCGCCATGCCGATGGTCGCGAGGCGTGCCGCGACGTCGGGTAGTCGCAAGGCCCGCACGGCCTCGTCGTGAAGGCGCTGGACGGCGAGAGCCGGGCTGCCCGCGGGCACATTGAAACCGAACCAGACCGTGGCATTCACCGAGGACAACCCCAGCTCGGTCATGGTCGGCGTCTCGGCGAGCATCGAAAGACGCTCGGGCGTGATCACGGCGACCGCGCGCAAGCGTCCTGCGTCAATCTGCTGCCCGACCTCGGAGTAATTCGCAATGACCCCATCCACATGGCCACCGAGCAAGGCATTCACGGCAGGCGCGCCACCCGCGTAAGGCACATAAGTCATGTCGACCCGCGCGGCAGCCTTGAACATCTCGGCTGCCACATGCTGCGTGGCGCCGGGCCCGAGTGCGCCCAGCATCAGTCGCCCGGGCGCGGCGCGCGCCTGCTCGATCAGCGCTTGCGCGCTGCGTGCGCCACCGAGTTCGCGTACAACCAGCACCAGGGGCGAACTCACCAGTTGCGTCACCGGAAGAAAGTCGCGCAGGGGGTCATAACTGAGGCGCGCTCGCAGCAGTGGTCCGATGGTGAAACTGGCCGCCGTGAGCAGCACGGCATGACCGTCAACCGGGGGACGCAGCACAGCCTCTGCGGCAATCACCATCCCGCCACCCGGCCGGTTCTCGATCAAGACGGCTTGCCCGAGGCCAGCCGCCATCGAAGGCGCGAGCAGGCGTGCGAGCACATCCCCACTGCCACCGGCCGGAAACGGCACCACGATCCGGATCGGCCGGGTGGGCCACGCGGCCGATGCACCGGACGCACCGGTACTCGCGGCACCGGTACTCTGGCCAATCGCGGGACCGGCCAGTGCCAGCACGAGGCAGGCGGCAAGGCACGATATCGAGATGCGTCGCAAGCGGTTTGCAGCCCGCAGCGTTCTCCAGGTTGCGCGATTCATCGGGGTTGTCAAACCGCAACCGGCCCGTCCTGTACTGTCGTTGCCCGCGTCAATGTCGGAAAAATTCGAAAGATTCATGTCCCCTCCTTCTTGCGCAGTGCCCGAGCGCGGCGCACCCTGGCGACACCGCGCGGCGAGGCAACTGCGAGGTGCCTGGCTGACCGTGCTTCATCCGGCATCAACGCCGTGGCCGGGCGCCAGGGCTGGCCGCCCCGCGTATTCTACGGGCCTCGCCCGCCCGTCCGGGTAGCGCCCAGCCCGAAGCCGGCATCGCTGAGGGATGCCGGCCGGTTGATGCTCGTGGCTACCCGGTACGTTCATTGCTTCGGTCTCGACCGGCGGCGTCCCACGGGCCCGCCACGACGACCCGCAGCCTTTGCGTGCCGTCCGCCGGGACAGCCTCCGAAGGACCCGTTGGTGCATCAACCGAGGAACCGACCTGATGCCTGCACCGAAACAGCGCCAGACCCGCTCGACAGCCCCCGCGCGGGACGGGGAAACCGACATCCAGTATCTCGGCCGCTTGCTGGGCGATGTCATTCGTGAGCAGGAAGGAACCCGGGTCTTCGACATGATCGAGCGAATCCGGGTGCTATCGGTGGCCCATCGACACCGCAAGGATGCTGCCGCAGCGCGCTCGCTCGACCGACTGATCAGAAGCCTCAGCATCGAACAGATGGTGCTGGTGGTGCGCGCGTTCAGCTACTTCTCGCACCTGGCAAACATCGCCGAGGATCGCCAGGCACTGAAGCATGCACGCGAGCAGGAACGGCGCGGCGCAGCCGAACCCGGCTCGCTCTCTCGCACCTTCAGGCGGCTGGCGCAAGGGCGGGTGCGCTCGAGTGACATCGCGGCCATGCTGGCACGCGGGCATCTGTCGCCCGTCATCACCGCCCACCCGACCGAAGTGCAGCGAAGGAGCCTGCTCGACGCCGAACGGGCCATCGCTGACCTCATGGCCGAACGCGACACGCTCGACCTGCCGCGGGAAAGGGTGCGCAACGAACAGCGGCTGCGCGCACGCGTCACGCAACTGTGGCAGACACGCCTGCTGCGCACCAGTCGACTCACGGTGGCCGACGAAATCGAAAATGCGCTCAGCTACTACCAGAGCACCTTCCTGCGCGAGATTCCGGCCGTCTACGCCGAACTGGAAGCAGCGTTGCAAGGTCACCCGGTAGCCACCTTCCTGCGCATGGGCAACTGGATCGGTGGTGACCGTGACGGCAACCCCAACGTGACCGCGCAGACGCTGCGCCGCGCGCTCGCGCGGCAGTCCGAGACAGCGCTACGGTTCTATCTGGGTGAAGTGCACGCGCTCGGGGCCGAACTCTCGGTGAGCGATCGACTGGTGCCCGTCACGCCCGCGCTTGCGGGGCTGGCTGCCGCCTCGGGTGACCCGAGCGAGCACCGCGCCGACGAGCCCTGCCGGCGCGCCCTTGCCGGGCTCTATGCCCGCCTGGCTGCGACCTTGCATGCGCTCACCGGTACCGAAGCCCTGCGTCATGCACTTGCCCCAGGCGTCCCGTACGCAAGCCCGGAGGCCTTTCTGAGCGACCTGGAGATCATCGCCGAGTCGCTGCGAACGCACCATGGCGAAGCGCTTCTCGCACCACGACTGGCACCGCTCATGCGCGCGGTTCAGGTGTTCGGCTTTCACCTCGCAACCGTCGATCTGCGTCAGAGTTCCGAGCAGCACGAAGCCGTGTTGTCCGAACTGCTCGCTCGAGCGCGTATCGAGCCTGACTATGGCGCGCTGGATGAAGCCGCACGGTGCGAGTGCCTCCTCGCGCTGCTGGCAGACCCGCGTCCCCTGCGCGTCCCCGGTGCCGATTACTCGGCACTCACCCTGAGCGAACTGGCCATCATGGACACGGCGCGCGAGCTGCTCGGGCGCTTCGGACCGGCAGCCATCCGGCACAGCATCATCTCGCATACCCGCACGGTCAGCGATCTGCTGGAAGTACTCGTGCTGCAGAAGGAGGCGGGGCTTCTGCACGGCACCCTGGGCGAATCGGCCCGCGCCGAACTGGTGGTGGTGCCGCTCTTCGAGACCATCGGCGACCTGTCCAATGCAGCTTCGATCATGCAGGCGTTTCTCGCCCTGCCCGGCATCACCGACCTCCTGGTTCGCTCCGGCGGCGTGCAGGACATCATGCTCGGGTACAGCGACAGCAACAAGGACGGCGGGTTCTTCACGAGCAACTGGGCACTGTACAAGGCCGAGGTCGCGCTATTGAAACGCTTCGCTCCCCTCGCCGAGCATGCCGGCATCACGCTGCGCCTCTTCCATGGCCGGGGCGGTACGGTGGGACGCGGTGGCGGCCCCAGCTACCAGGCCATCCTGGCGCAGCCGCCCGGCACCGTGAACGGGCAGATCCGTCTGACCGAGCAGGGCGAGGTCGTCTCATCGAAGTATGCCAATCCGGATATCGGACGCCGCAATCTCGAAACGCTCGTGGCGGCAACGCTCGAAGCCACGCTGCTCACCCCGCAACGACATCCGCCGCGCCTTTTTATCGAAACGGCCGAAGCCCTCTCGAATGCAAGCACCGCGGCCTATCGCGATCTCGTCTATGGCACGCCCGGCTTTGTCGACTACTTCTTCGACACCACACCGATCCGCGAGATTGCCGAACTCAACATTGGCTCTCGCCCAGCCTCGCGCAAGGCCACCCGGGCCATCGAAGACCTGCGCGCCATCCCGTGGAGCTTCAGCTGGGGCCAGTGCCGGGTGGCGCTGCCGGGGTGGTACGGATTCGGTTCTGCGGTACGCGACTTTCTGGGCGAGAGGGAGCGCACGGCAAGGTTGGCCGTGCTGCAGCGGATGTATCGCCAATGGCCTTTCTTTCGCACCCTGCTATCCAACATGGACATGGTGCTCGCCAAGACCGACCCGGGCATCGCGCTGCGATACCTCGACCTCGCGCGCGAACCGCGTCTGGCGCGGCGCCTTCATGACCGGATTGCCACCGAGTGGCAGGCAACGAGCGAGGCCCTGGGGCTTATCACGGGCGATACCGAACGCCTTGCCGGTAACCCGGCGCTCGCGCACTCGATCACGCGGCGCTTCCCCTACCTCGATCCACTCAACCACCTGCAGGTCGAACTCATGCGCCGCTACCGGGCGGGCGGCATCGAGGCGCCCCTGCAAGAGCGGGTGCGCAACGGCATCCACATCTCGATCAACGGTCTGGCGGCCGGCCTTCGGAATACGGGGTAAGCGAACGACTGTGATGCGTCACGCCGTCGAGCACCAGGCGTCCGTCGCTGCGCCGGACTTCGGTTCGAACGACGGCCGTGAGTCCGCCTTGATGGACCACCTGCGAGCTCGCATGCAGGCGAGGCCCCGCCCCCGGGCTCACGAAAGCGACCGTCGAAGCCGTCAGTTGCCAGGACGAGTCGGCGGGTAGCGCCGCATCGGCACAGGTTGCGAGGAAATCGAGAAGAAGGCCACCCTGCATGTGACCGACACGATTGCCGACGTGGCCCGCATTGTCGACAACCGCGGTCGCCCCCTTCGGGCTGCGCTCGATCTGCGGACCCCAGAAGGCCTCGATGAAACTGCAGGGCGGGCATCGTGCCGTATCGGTCCTGTCGGCGGCGACTGGACCAGCAGCGCCTGCCGCTCCTGCGGCCTCGAGGGCTTTGCGCGCTCGCCCGTAGATGGACTGTTCGTCAGCCGTGAGGTCGTCAAGGGCGAGCCCAGGCGGGCGCACATGACCGCGTTGACGCAGCGGTGTGGGATGCAACGACACCCCGGGAGGCGGGTCGAGCACCATGAAACTGCCACCACCGAAGCCCACGGTGCTGTTGCCATCGCGGAGCACGAAGCGGGCCTGCGCCTGCCGACCGGCGGCGCCTGCAACCATGCCTTCAAACCAGCCGTGCGCCTCGATGCGACCCCGCGCCGCAACGCCCGTGAGGTGCAAGGTCATGCTGACAGTGCCCAGGCGCTGCGCCGGATCGAGTCCGGCCCGAATGCCTGCGGACATCGCCAGGTCGGCCTGCAACGCAAGAGCACCCCGATGGATCGCGCCAGTGGCATCGATGCAGTGCGGACCAGGGTCGATGCTCAGGTGAGCGCCACCATCGGTGACCTCATCAAACGACACCTCGAGAAAGTGCACCGGAAAGTGAAAACCGGGTGTGCGATTGAGCGCAAGCCCCCGAAGGACCTGATCGAGGATAGCCGGTTGCTGCATGCATGCTCCCTGAGCTGCAAAGAGATAGGCGGGGATGAAACGACAGTGTGATTGCTCGTCTCCACTCGGGACGGCGCACGCGCGGTGTGTCCTCGAACTTCGATGCCCGACCAGTGCCCACCGGCTGTCAAAAAACATTCTTTACTGGTTTGCCAGAGAACTTCATGCGATGCTCAAAATGCAATGGGCCCTGGCAGCAGGCCATCATGCTGGCACACTTTCGCTGGACCTGACCGTGCCTTGCCCGCCCCGAAGGTTCGATGACGACGATGATGATCACTTACGAATTCACCAACAACTGGTTTGACGCAACTGCCCGAAAGGTGTGGGATGAACTCATCGTGAAGTTGAGCCCGGCGCGCATCCTCGAGGTCGGATCCTACGAGGGCGCAAGCACCTGTTACCTGATCGAGACACTGGGTGCGCACCAGGCACTCGAAATCCACTGCGTCGATACCTGGCTTGGGGGTATCGAGCACGCCGCCCTTGACATGGCTGTGGTGGAGCAACGGTTTGCACGGAACATCCAGAGGGCCACGGAGCAGGCTGCGAACACGATCGACGTCACCATCCACAAGGCTGGCAGCGACCTTGCCTTGTCAGAGCTGCTCGCAAGCGGCAAGCAGGGTTATTTCGATTTCGTCTACATCGACGGATCGCATCAGGCTCCCGATGTCCTGTGTGATGCCGTACTGGGGTTCCGGCTGCTGAGAAATGGGGGCGTGATGGCGTTTGACGACTATCTCTGGCAGGAACCGCTGCGGGGGGGCGCCGACCTGCTCCGCTGCCCGAAGCCGGCCATAGACGCGTTCACAAACCTGCACATGCGCCAGTTGCGTGTGATCAGGGCACCCTTGAATCAACTCTATGTCCAGAAGACGACGGCCTGAGTCCGCACCCCCACCGACCGCGTACGAGGCGCGCGCCTGTTCGAACGTGTGTGATCCGGGTCAACGCCAGGGATGCGCCTCAGTTGCGAACGATGCGCGCCCAGCGCTCCATTTCCCGTGCCATGAGTTCATCGAGCGCCTGCGGTGTGGACGAGCGCGCCACCATGCCAAGCGTGTACAACTGACGCACGACATCGGGGTGGGCAAGTGCTTCGACGATATCGGCGTTGAGCCGTGCCACCACGTCGGTCGGTGTCGCGCGGGGAGCGACCACCGCATACCAGGTGGAGTAGTCGAAATCGCGCACGCCCGACTCGATGAGCGTTGGCACATCCGGGGCAAGCGGCGAGCGTGCATCGCTCGATATGGCCAACAGCGCAGCACGCCCCTGCCGACTGGTGGCGAGTGCGGTCGACAAATCGGCGATCACCATGTCGATTCGTCCACCCATCAAGTCCACCGTGGCGGGCTGGGTCCCCTTGTAGGGAACATTCGTGAGACGAGCACCGGTCCGCCGCGTGAGCAAGGCACCGATCAGAGGCCCAAGCGTACCCGCTGAGCCGAAGGTGAGGTCCCGCGTCTTCGACAACGCCAGCAATTCACCGAACGACCGGATGCCGGATCCTGACGGGAGCATGAGCACGAAGGGATTGTCGGAAACGAAACTCACCCCGCGAAAGGCGGTGGCAGCGTCATATCCGAGCCGCTCGTTCGTGACAGGCAAAAGCGCGATATTGCCCATGGTGGCGAGCAACAAGGTGCTGCCGTCGGCCGGTGCACGTGCGACCTGTTCGGTTGCGATCGCACCGTCGGCGCCGAGCCGGTTTTCCACGATGGGAGCCTGCGGCCACTTGCGCCCGAGAACATCGGCCAAGGCGCGCGCCACGATGTCCGGACCCGCGCCAGGCGTGAACGAGACGACAAATCGAACCGGGCGCGAAGGCAGGTCGGCTGCCATGGCCGGGACCGGAAAAAGCAGACTCGAGGCTGCGAGGGCGGGTGCCAGGCGGCCCCACTTTCGGCCCGCTGCCCATGCCATCACCCACTGTCTGAACATCGTGCCCAAGGCGTCTCTCCGATGGTGCTGTAGCGCAATCCCGGATTCTCGCCGATACCGCCGCACCTTACACGGGGCGCATGCTCAAATCGTCGTCACGCTGTTTCGCCCCTCGCCACAACCCGTGAAACTCGCGTCCACCACTGACTGAACGAACTGCAGGGCCGATCGAGTGCGGGGAAAAGTGCCGGCGCCGGGATGCACTCCGACCACCCGGGCAACCAGGCAGCCAAGTGTGGTTCGGCGATGCTTCGCACCCGACGGGCCCCTGCCAGCCCCTTGCCGATCGAGGCTGCATCGCCCTGCCAGCGCAGCCCGCCCAACGCTGCCATCCGGCTCGCCACAAAGTGCCAGCGCCTTTCGCTCCATGGCCACGCGCGATGAAATTCGCCGACCAGAACACAGACCACGAGCGTATCGGCAGGCAGTCCGACCGGGAGATCCCCGAGCATCCACGGGTGCACCAGCCACACATCACGGCCGGCCACGGCCGTGGCATCGGGCGCAACGAAGCCCATCGTGCTCGGCGGCTCGTGATGGCAGGCAGGGTCACCGCGATCGTGGGCCGGTGATTCGGCCACGACATCGCGCCCAGCCCCCCCCTTTCGCGTGCGTGCCATCGCATCGAGCACTTCGTACGAGGTGTCGATGACGGTGCCCGGACTGTGCCAGGTCTGCGGCGCGTATCGAGCCACATTCTCGGCGTTGAAGAGGTAAGGCTTGCGGCTGCCCGTGCCGGCCACCCACTGCCAGCTGAGGTGATTGCTGGCGAGATCTCCGTCGAGAAGGTGGCCATAGAGCCAGTCGGCACCAGCCCGCCAGTGCACCTTGCGCACATGAACCACGTAGCTCGCGAGCCACATGCGCGCGTGATTGTGCAAGGTGCCTGTGGCGTACAGCGACCGCACCGCCTCATCGATCGCGGGCACCCCGGAGCCGCCCTGCCGGATGTCATCGGGCAGTTCGGTCGCGTAGGCATCGTCAGGGAGCGGCCCCTCATGCAATGAGGTAAAAATTGCATCGCCCCGATGTCGCCAGACATGGCGAAAGAACTCCCGCCAGCCCAGTTCGTAGACGAACTTGTGCTGCATGTTGACCGAGTGACGGGCACGCACCCCCGCAAGCACTTGAGGCAGTGTCACGAAGCCGTGAGTGATGTAGGGTGAGAGCCCGCTGACCTCACTCTCGATCGCATTGCGGGTTCGTGCGTAGGCGGTGGGATTTACCGCATCAATGCGCGCGTACGCTGCGGCAGGGTGTGGAATGATGGTCTCAGCCACCCGCGCCGCCTTCGCAACCCATGCGACAGGCTGCCCCGGCGGAGGGGGTGGACGGAGAAATTGACGCCCGAATGGCCGCTGCACGCGCGCGTACAGCATCGCGCTCAGCCGCGTCCAGACGCGCCGCATTCTTCACCTGCAAGGCCATGCGCGGGTTGCGCGCGAGCATCGCCTCGTGACGCAAGAGGAAATCCCAATAGAGCGTGGTGAACGGGCAAGCCTCCTCGCCTGTTCGCCGGGTCGGATCGTAGCGGCAGCCCTTGCAGTGGGGGCTCATGCGCTCGATGTAGCGCCCGGTCGCCACATAGGGTTTGCTGCCCATCTCGCCACCATCAGCGTACTGACTCATGCCCAGCGTATTGGGCAGTTCAACCCACTCCACAGCATCGACGTAGACCGCCAGGTACCACGCATGGACCTGAAGCGGCTGCACCCCGAGCATCAAGGCATACAAGCCGATCACCATCAGGCGCTGGATATGATTGGCATATCCGTGTTCGAGCGTCTGCTCGAGCGCATCGCGCAGACAGGCCATGTCGGTCTCAGCCGTCCAGTACCAGGCAGGCAGATCAACCCTCGCATCCAGCGCATTGCGCTCGAGATACCCCGGCATGCGCGTCCAGTAGAGCCCGCGCACATACTCGCGCCATCCCAGAATCTGACGAATGAAACCCTCGACGCTCGCGAGCGGCGCCTCTCCTGCGCGATACGCGACCTCGGCCGCCGCCACGACTTCGCGTGCACCAATGAGCTTGAGGTTGAGCGCTGCCGAAAGGTGCGCGTGATAGAGCCAGGGGTTGCCCGGCCACATCGCGTCCTGGTAGCGGCCGAAAAGCGGCAGCCGCTCGACGATGAATACTCGCAGCGCCTGCCGGGCGTCCTCAGGCGTCACGGGCCAGGCGAACCGCTCGACCTTGCCTGGATGACCGGCGAAGCGAACATTGACGAGTTCGATGACGTCGCGTGTGATCGCATCGGGTGCGAAGGTCGTGCGTGAAGGGACGGCCCCCGGACCGGTGGGGGCGAAGGCCTCGCGATTCTCGACATCGTAATTCCACTGGCCGCCTTCGGGCTCGCTGCCTTGCATCAGCACCCCGTGCCGCCGTCGCTGCTCGCGATAGAAGTACTCCATGCGCAGCGTCTTGCGCCCTCGCGCGTGCTCGGCAAAATCGGCCACGCGAGTGAAGAAGTGACGGTCCTCGCGGATCTCGAGCTCCAGACCGCGGGCCGCAGCCACCGTCTTGATGGCCTGCAGCACGCGCCAGTCGCCTGGCGCCGTCATCACCAGCCGCGCAGGCTGCAGGCGGCTGACATCGGCCTGCAATCGGGCAGCCAGGCTGTCGGCAGGTTGCTCGGCCTCGCGTGCGCCGCCTGACTCGTCAGCAGGGCCCGACCTGCCATGGCACTCGGCCAGGAGTCGCGTGTAGCAGACCGACCTGCCCGAAGCCACCTGGGCCTGTGCAAAGTGACGCATCGCAGACAGGAACATGACGATGCGCGGCTTGCTTGACCAGACGTGGGTCGACTCCTCGGCGACCTCGGCCATCCATACCGCGTCAAGCCCCGGATCGAACCCGTCGAACGCCGACGCGTCAGGATCGAGCTGGTCGCCCAGCACGATGACGAGCGAGCGCACCCCTTGCTTGAGATTCAATGCCACGCGCTTGCGGACGCCCGATAGCCATGCTGCCCGACGTCGCGTGGCAACACGACGTCAACCGCCGTTGAAATTGACCACGGTGAGGCCGAGCACGGTGATGGCCGCAAGGATGGCCGAGAACGCCAGAATGCCGCCACCGTACCAGGTTGTGATGCGGGACTTCATGGCCTGAACTCGAGTCTCTGACATGTCGATGGCTCCGCAGTGAGGCGAACCCCACGAAGTGACGTCTCCGCGCCCGGAGCTCTTCGAGCCCGCGAACGGTACAGCCTCTACGAGTGACAAAAATGAATGACACTAAAGGCTGACAGGCAGAGTTTACAACAATGTCGCGGGGTCCGTCGGGATCAGAGATCCGGGACAGGTCCCTCAGTCGAACATCGCGATGCACTCGATCTGCAGATCAATGCCGGCTCGGTTCGGCGTGCTGCCCGTGCAGAGCAGGGCTACCCGCTCATCACCAAGCCATTGCGCGAGAATCGCCTCGACACGAGGCGCGTCGGCCACGTGTCGAAACACGAGACGCAGATTCACCACATGCCCATGGTTCGCCCCTGCCGCCACCAGGATGGCATCCAGGTTCTGCAGCGCCATCCGGCACTGAGCCTTAACGCCACCAGACACGACCGTATCGGTGGCGCCATCGACGCCTCCCACACCCGAAACGAACAGCATGTTGCCGAACCGGATCGCCTGGGCCAGTGGGGAGTTCGCAGGCCCTGCCCCGACCTCCCGCGTCGCGCCCGAGGTTGCCACCGATGGCGCGAAAACGTTCGCCTTCGGCATGCTCAGTCGAACATGGCCACGCAATCAATCTCGATGTCGGTGCCGGCGCGATGCAGGACGCCGCCAAAGCAGGTGCGCGTGACTTTCTCGCCCGCAAAGAACTCGCGGAACGTCTCGTTGAAGCGAGGAAAATCGGCGACATCACGCAGGATCACCCGCATGTTGACGATGTTCTTCGCATCCGCCCCGGCGGCTGCCAGCACGCTCATGAGATTGGTGAGCGTCTGCCGGGTCTGCACCACGATATCGCCAGGCACGACGACACCGGTCACCGGGTCGAGCGATCCGGTACCCGAGACAAAGAGCATGTTGCCGAAGCGGATCGCCTGCGCCAGGGGTGACACCGAGCCCCCGGGCGTGAATCCGGTCGTGGGCGCTGATGAGGACGTGATGATCTGCTTGGGCATGGCAACTCCGGGGGGAATCTGGATTGAAGGGGTGCTGAAGGTGTGCTGAAGCCGGATTGAAGGTGGACCTGGACTGCCTGTGGACTGAATCGGGATTGGCGACGGACTCGCGGGCGCTCATCGAAGAGGCCCGACTGCGCTCTACGCACCGCTGATCGCCGGTGCCCGGAGGCCAGCCTCCTCGAGTCGCGGCAGCACGTCACGCCCAAAGCGCGCAAGCCCTCCCTCGTAGTCGAGCCAGGTCAACAGGAAACCGTCAACGCCCGCCTCCGACAACTCCTCAAAGAGACGGGCAACACGATCGGCATCACCGACCAGCGGATAGCCCGCAAATCCAACCTTCAGCGAGTAGGCAAGTTTCGCGGCGGCCTCAGGTGGCATTGCCTTGGTATCGATCGCGTTGTTGCGGATGATGGTCTGCACGGGCGCGTCATCGCCCTGCGTCACGATGTAGTCGTGGGCGTAGGCCTCGGCCTCCGCCGTCGTATCCTTCAGCACGACGTAGGCCGACATCCAGATCTGGATCTCCTTGCCAAACTTCGTGCGAGCATCCTGACGGTAATCGGCAATCTGCTGACGGATCGCAGCGGGGTCAGGGTTGTGAGCCGACATGAAGGCAATATCGCAGTGCTTGGCGGCAAAATCACGGCCGCGCGGCGAACGCCCCGCATTGAGCAAGACCGGTCGCTGCTGCACGCCACGCGGCTGGTTGTAGGCCCCCTTCAGCTGGAAATTGCGTCCGTCATAGTCGAAGCTCTCGCGCCCTTCCCACAACCGGTCGAAGATCTGCATCCATTCCTCGGCCACCTCGAAGCGGTCGCTGTGTTCCTTCACGTCGGCCCCAAACAGTTGCATGTCGGGCGGATACCAGCCCAGCACGAGGTTCATGCCGGCACGACCGTTGGAGATGAGATCGACCGTGGCCTCGGCCTTGGCCACGAACACCGGGTGCATCAGCGTGACATGCAGTGTGCTGATGATGCCGATGCGCTCGGTGACTGCGGCCACGGCACCCGCCCAGGTAAAAGTCTCCATCAGATCGCCGCTGTAGTGACCGTCACCACCAAATGACTTCCAGTGCGCCGCCGAGACAAAGGCCTCGAATCCCAGCGCTTCGGCGGTCTTCGCAAGACGCACATTGGCGTCCCACGTACAACGAAAGCGATCCGGATGAAAGGTAAACGCAGCGCCATTGCCGTTGATACCGAAGACACCGAGCTTGATGCGGTTCTTCGAATCACGAATCGGATTGGGTTTCTGGAGAGGGGCTTGGCCGGTCATGGGCATCTCGTCGCTTCGGGTTACTTCGTGTGGGCGTTCATCGTGGCGGTCATCGCCGAATCAGGCATCGCCGAGGACGCCGCGGTCGCATCCAGCGGCGCGGTGCCCTTCATCGCCTCGGCGCGAACGATCTGCGTGACATGATCGCGCAGCCTGATGAAGGCGGCGGTGCTGCGCATCTCGTATCGCCGCGGGCGCGGCAGGTCGACTTCGATCACCTCGCTGATGCGCCCCGGATGCGCGGTCATCACGATGGTGCGATCAGCCAGGTAGATGGCCTCATCGATGTCATGGGTGACGAGCACCACGGTCTTGCGGCGGGCCTCCCATAATTCGAGCAGGAAGTCCTGCATGATCGATCGGGTGAGTGCATCGAGCGCCCCGAAAGGCTCATCCATCAGAAGCGTTGACGGATCGATGGCGAGCACACTCGCTATCGCGGCCCGTTGCCGCATCCCGCCCGAGAGTTCGGCCGGGCGCCGCTTGCGGAAGGCTGCAAGCCCCGTACGTTCGAGCAAGCGCTCGACAATGGGCGTTGCCTCGCCCTTGTCGCGATTGGCTCGCAGCGAAAGGCCGAAGGCAATGTTCTGCTCCACGGTCAACCAGGGGAAGAGCGCCGTCTGCTGGAACACGACACCACGATCGGGGCCCGGGCCGCGGACAGGCGCACCGTCCACGACGACCTGTCCGCTCGAGGGTGTCTCGAAACCGGCAATCAGATTGAGCAGGGTCGATTTTCCGCAACCGCTCGCACCCACCAGGGTGACGAACTCCTGATCGCGCACCTGCATGTCAACCGCGTCAAGCGCGGTGACATCGACATCGCCGGTCTCGAAACGCTTGCTGACGGCACTGACGCTAATGCTCCCCACCGAAGGTCTCCTTTTCATTCCAGGTGAGCAGTGCACGACGGACCAGGACCACAAGCCGGTCACTGACAAACCCCAGCAGACCGATGCTCAGCATCGCAGCGATGACCACATCGTTGCGATAGAAGAGATAGGCGTCGTTCAGGAGGTAACCGAGGCCACGTCGAACGGCCAGAATCTCAGCCACCACCACCAGCACCCACGCGATGCCCATCGACAGCCTCAAGCCGGTGAGAATCGAAGGCAAGGCACCGGGCAGAATCACGCGCCGCAGGAGTTCGCGCTCGTCGGCACCCATCATCCGCGCCGCCTTGTAGAGCGTGATATTGATCTGGCGCACGCCATGCGTGGCGTTGATCGCAGCCGGAAAGAAGGCGCCGAGCCCGATCAGAAAGATGGCGGGTGCATTGCCGATGCCGAAGAAGACCAGCGAGAGCGGCACCCAGGCCGTGACGGGAATGTTGCGAAGCACCTGCAACGTCGGGTCGAGCATGCGCTCGACAGCCCGCGACAATCCGATGAGAAGGCCCGCCACGATGCCGAGAGTCGCCCCCCAGGCAAATCCTGCAAACACACGCCAGGTGCTCGCCCACGCGTGCCCGAGCCAGGAACCCGAGTAGCGAGCAGCGGCATCGGTCGAGCCGGTGATGAGGTCATACCAGACCAGCACCACCTCCGAGGGCGGCGGCAGGATGTTTCGTCGTACAAATCCGACATCGCTTGCCACTTGCCAGAGGACGAGCACAGCCGCAGGCAGGACCAGATACTGAAGCACCTCGGCTGGACGGGTCGAGGCGCGATCGTTCCTGCTTCTCATACGCCGTCCGGGCGTGAGGACAGTGGCACGCTCACCACTCACCAGACCGACAATTGGGCAGGCGACAGACCGGAAGCCTTTGCAAGGAACGAAAGATCGATGGCGCCATCGACCCTTGCGCTGAAATCTTCCTTCACCCAGCCCAACTGGTGCAGTTCGCGAGCCATGGTCTTGATGTCGGCGACGTTGGTGCGAAAGTCGTAACGCAGAAAGTCCCGTTCCTGCATCACGATGACGGATTCGGGCAGGCGCGAGTATTTGCGCTCGAACTCGATCTGCCGCGCCGGCTGACCGATGAAGCCTCGCATGGCATCCACGTGCGCATTCACGATGCGTTGCACGAGCGCGGGCTTGTCGCGGATCAGTTTGTCGGTCACGATGAAGCCGACCTCCTGCTTGCCGAAACTGCCCCCGAAGAGATGGAGGAAGAGGTTCGCATCGCCCTTGTCGATGGCGATCGCTCCGAAGGCAGACAGCGACATGGCCAGATCGATCTCGCCGGCTTCGAGCGCGCGGGGGTGGTTCGGGAACGGAATGTTCGCAATCTCCATATCCTTGTCGGTATCGAGGCCGAGCGACTTCAGATAAGTGAGCAGTTTCGCGTGCTGCAACGACCCGGTCGGCACACCGACGATGACTGGCTTCCCAGCCTGCTTGCGGGAAGTCACGACGGCCTTGAGCGACGCTGCGTCACCGGGCCTGAGAGCGAGGGACTTGCGCGCCAGCAGCACGTTGTAGCCGCCGCCCCAGCCGCAGACCCACTTCACAGGAATCTTTTCGCTGATGGCACGCAGGAGATGCTGGGTCGTGGTGTTGACGATGTCGAGTTCGCCCTGCTCGAGCGCAAGAAGCGCCGAGGTGCTGTCGCGGAAATCCTTGATATCAGGGGAGAAGCCGTCCTTCTGGGCGCTGGCTCCGAGCGTGGTGCGCAAGGCACCCATGGCGCCAATCTGCAGCCCCTCGCGAACCTCGTCGGCAGCATGAGCGAGCCGGGGCGCCATGAGCGACACGGACATACCACCTGCCATCAACCCCAGGGAAAGGCGCCGTCTTGTGTTGTCAGGTCCGCTCATGTCCTTCGCTCCGTGCCGTTCAAGGTAACGCAGATACTAGCAGCCCGCTGCAGAACAGGAAGGGTCAGCGCAGCCTTGTCTCGAGTCTGGGGTCAGGGCTTGCCGTTTGCCCCCGCCTGCCGGGGGACGCACAAGGCAAGACCTGCCCCCGGCCCTCGACTCAGGAATCCGTCCTGATCAGGTAATCGAAAGCCGTCAATGCTGCCGTGGCCCCCGCCCCCATGCTGATGATGATCTGCTTGAAGGGCTGAGTGGTGCAGTCACCCGCAGCAAAGATCCCCGCGGCCGAGGTCTCACCCCGCGCGTTGATCTCGATCTCGCCGAAGCGCGAACGGGCCAGTGTGTCCTTCGCGAAATCGGTATTGGGCAGCAGGCCGATCTGCACGAAGATACCGTCGAGTTCGATGCGCGACTCCTTGCCATTTGCCCGGTCCTTGTAGACGATACCCGTGACCTTGTCAGCGCCGGTCACCCCGGTGGTTTGTGCATTGAGGATCACGGTCACGTTCTTCAGGGTCTCGAGCTTCTCCTGAAGCACTGCGTCAGCACGAAGTTTCGTGTCGAATTCGAGCACGGTCACATGGGCAACCAGGCCGGCGAGGTCGATCGCCGCTTCGATCCCCGAGTTGCCGCCCCCAACGACGGCGACTCGCTTGCCCTTGAAGAGCGGGCCGTCGCAGTGCGGGCAGAAGCACACGCCCTTGCCCTTGAATTCGGCCTCACCCGGGACCCCCAACTCACGCCAGCGAGCGCCCGTCGCGACGATCACCGATCGTGCCTTCAGGACGGCGCCGTTGGCGAGCACGACCTCGGCCAGTCCCCCGGTCTGTGCGGCTGGCACCAACGAGGCAACCCGTTCGCCCCGCAAGATCTCGACGCCGTACTGCTGCACATGTTCTTCCATGGCGGCCGTGAGCCTGGGGCCCTCGGTGTAGCCCACGGAGATGAAGTTCTCGATGGCCATCGTGTCCATCACCTGCCCGCCGAAGCGCTCGGCAACGATGCCGGTCCGGATCCCCTTGCGAGCGGCATAAATGGCCGCGGCTGCGCCAGCGGGCCCGCCGCCGACGACCAGCACGTCGAACGGAGCGCGGGCCGACAGGGCTGCCGCCTGGACGTCGTTATCCGTGTCATCGAGCCTGGCGAGGATTTCATCGAGGCTCATGCGGCCCTGGCCGAAGTGTTCGCCATTCAGGAAGACCATCGGCACGGCAAGGATGTTCTTCGCCTCGACCTCGGCCTTGAACTGCCCCCCCTCGATCATGACGCTGGTCACGCCGGGGTTGAGTATCGCCAGGAGGTTGATCGCCTGGACCACATCCGGGCAGTTGTGGCATTCGAGCGAAACATAGACTTCGAAGCAAAAATCACCCCGCAACCGTTCAATTCGCTCGATCGTCGCCGGATCGACCTTGGGCGGATGGCCGCCGGTCTGCAGCAGCGCCAGGATGAGCGAGGTGAACTCGTGGCCCATCGGCAAGCCGCCGAAACGCACACGCGCCGTTTCACCCGGACGACCGACGCTGAACGAGGGGCGCCGGACGTCATGACCATCGGTGCGCACACGGACCTTGTCGGACAGTGCTGCGATGTCGTCGAGCAGTCCCCGCATCCTGATCGCGGTTTCGCTGTCATCGAGCGAGGCGACCAGTTCGACAGGCTGGCGGAGCTTCTGGAGGTAGCCGGCGAGTTGGGTCTTGATGTTGGCGTCGAGCATGGCGATCTCCTGCGGTATTTCGGTCGGGGTGTTCATGCGGGATGGTTCAGGTGGCAGCCCGCACCGGGGTCACCGGTGCGAGCGTCACGGACCCTGCGCTCGTGGCGTCTGTCCGTGTCGTCGGGACAGGAAGGCATGACTCAGATCTTTCCGACGAGGTCGAGCGAGGGCTCGAGGGTCGCGTCGCCTTCCTTCCACTTGGCCGGGCATACTTCACCCGGGTGCGAGGCCACGTACTGGGCAGCCTTCACCTTGCGCAGCAACTCGGCGGCGTCGCGCCCGATGCCACCCGCGTTGATCTCGATGATCTGGATCCGGCCTTCGGGGTCGATCACGAAGGTGCCGCGCTCGGCCAGACCGGCCGACTCGATCATCACGCCGAAGTTGCGGGTGAGCCTGCCGGTGGGATCGCCGATGAGCGGAAAGCGGATCTTGCCGATGGTCTCCGAGGTGTCATGCCAGGCCTTGTGGGTGAAGTGGGTGTCGGTTGAAACGCCGTAGATCTCGACGCCAAGCTTCTTGAACTCGGCATACGAGTCTGCGAGGTCACCCAGTTCGGTCGGGCAGACGAAGGTGAAGTCGGCGGGGTAGAAGAAGACGACCGACCATTGGCCCTTGAGCGAGGCCTCGGTGACGTCGACAAACTTGCCGCCATGGAAGGCAGTTGCCTTGAATGGCTGGACTTCGGTATTGATGAGCGTCGTGTTCATGCAGTTCTCTCCTGGCTTGTTGAAGCGTGATCGATGTCACGGACGAGAGAATGCGTGAGCCTTTTCATTCAATCCAATGGATTGTAATCATCGAAATGATAGTTTCAACAAATCAAGCGAAGGGTGAGATCAGGTCCTGCCGCTCGCCCCTCTGCGGGGGTAGCAAAAGGGAGGACCTGACCCCACAATGGCCGCAGCGCCCACAGGAGCGACGATGATGGCAATGACAAACCCCATTCAACCCATTCAACGGGCCACAGTCTTGCTGCTGCTGGCGTTGTGCCTGCCCTTCAGATCCATGGCCATCGAGGAACCCGCTCATGAGATCGTCCAGCACCTTGACGGGGCCGAGGTGCGGCAGTACGCGCCCTATGTCGTTGCCGAGGTCGCGCTCCAGGGCTCAGCCGAACAGACCGGCAATGACGCCTTCCGAATTCTGGCCGGCTACATCTTTGGCTCCAACCGGGGTGCGCGCTCGCTGGAGATGACCGCACCCGTGACGCAAACGGCCATGCCCGTTCGTCTGGAGATGACGGCACCTGTGACGCAAACATTGACGACCGAGGGCTATATCGTCCAGTTCGTGCTGCCCCGAGGCGTCGCCTTGAACACAGCGCCGGAACCGATCGATTCGCGTGTGCGATTGCGCGAGGTGCCCGCGCGGCGAGTAGCCGTCATCCGCTACTCGGGCCGGTGGACGCAATCCAACTTTGACGAGCACCTGGCACAGCTCCAGGCTGCGCTGCGCGGCGCTGACCTGCGCTGGCGAGGCGAGCCGACCTTGTCGCGGTACAACCCGCCGTTCATGCCCTGGTTCCTGCGCCGAAACGAGATCTGGCTCGAACTGGAGTAAGTGGTATGGCGGCGTCTGCGTGATCGACGTCACCGCCCACCGTTGAGCGCGACAATCGCTCAGGCCAGACACGACGCCGCCAGGCGGTGGATCGAATGCGGTGAATGAGCGCCCTGGGGTCCAGCGTCACGAAGGCGTTGAGCCCGGGTCCGGCCTCGGGCCACTGCCTTGCACTGCGGCCACTGGCATTTCAACGCGATGCCGCAGTTGCTGTCGATCGAGGCGAGCGACTCACTCACACCTTTACGTGCAGCAGCGCGCTCGTCCCGCCACGCACCGCGGCGATGCATCGATCAAGGACGATCCCGACCTCGCGCGGATCGTCCAGACACTCGCCGTGCGCCCCGCTCACCGCAGCGAGCTTCGAGAAGTCCATGCCGGCCGGGAGGCGCGACTGGAAGGCATTGCGGGCCCTGGCCATGCCCTCGGGATAGACACGTAGCGTCGCCTCCCGCACCGCGTTCCACCCCGCGTTGTCGATGATGATCGACAGAATCGGCAGCCCATGGGCCTTTGATACCGCAAAGACCGAGTCGAGATTGCCAAAGTAGAACCCCCCGTCGCCGATGATCTGCACCGCCATGTGCTCAGGGCGCGCGAGCTTCATGCCAAGGGCAAGCCCTCCGGCTGCGCCCAGACCACTGCCACCATGCCGAATCATCGTGCAAGCCAGTGGCCGCGGAATTTGCCGCGCGAGTACCGGGTTGCTGGTCACCGCTTCGGCGAGCACCGCGTCTTCGGGTGAGAGGCGCGCACCCAACGCCGCCGCAAAATGTTCGAGGTTGATGGCGCCTCGCTCACCCGGATTTGCGGCCAGCGCAGCCGCCTTCTGCTTGCGCTCGGAAAAGGCGGCCTCGAAGGTCGTGCAGCGCTCGCTCACGGCGGCACGGCCATTCGCCGTGAGGAGTGCCTCGACCGCATCGGCGAGTTGCTCGAGGATGCGCGCGGCATCGCCTTGCAGACGCAGTTGCGCCGGGAAGGGCCACATCGGAATCGTCGGCTTCACGGTATCGATATCGACATGCGCCCAGAAGGACTCACGCGCGGGCGCCGCATCACGCGGAATCCAGGGCACATCGACATCCACCATCAAGCCGACATCGGCCCGGGCGAGCGCTTCAGCGACTCGGAACCCGGCAAACCCGGCGAATTCGCGACCGATGTTGATGACCGGGCTGTTCTCGTAGACCGCCACCCCGGCCACGCGCGACAGGCGCGCGATGGCATCCGAAGTGGCGCGCGAGCGACCGGCGTAGCCGGTGATGAGGATGGGATGCTTCGCCGCGACCAGTCGCTCGGCCAGTTGCTCGATGTCGCGCGAATCGACGCCCCCTGCCGACTGCGGTCCATGACTCGAGGCCGGATAGTCGCGCATCGCCGCCGCATCCCACGACTCGGCCAGGATCTCGCGTGCGAGCATCAGGTGTACCGGGCCCTTCGGATCGGTGTGCATCACGTTGTGGGCCCGGCGCAGGGCTTCCTTCACCACCGCCCCCGAGGGCAGGTTGTATTCCCATTTGGCGAACGGGCGCACGAGGCTCCCCTGATCGAGGGGCTCCTGCACGAAATGCACATAGTCGTCACGCGACCCGGGCAACTCGCCGCTGGAGGTGAAGGGCGCCTTGCCAGCCATCAGCATCACCGGTACGCGGGTGCGAAAGAGGTTGTGCATGCCCATGGCCGCATTGGCCGAGCCCACATCCACATGCACCATCACGCCCTGCCCACGCCCCGTGGCCAGAGCGTAGCCGCCCGCCATGTGGATGGCGGTGTTCTCGTGCGGGCACAGGATCGGTTGCGGAAACGACAGGCCGGCGGCCTCCATCCGGGCCATCTCCTCGATGATCGGTGCGTGATCGGTACCAAAGTTGCAGAAGAGGTATTCCATCCCCATCGCATGGAGCCCGTCGAGCAGACAGCGTGCGGTGGTGTGGCGCCCGTTCGTCAAAGGCATGCCGGGGGTGCGCTGGTTCATGGTCTCATCGTGCGTCATCATGGGCTCCTCTTGATACCGGCGTCGCGTACAAACCGACCCCAGAAGGCGAACTGCTGTTCGAGAAAGGCCCGGTACTGCTCGGGCGTGTCGCCGATCGGGGTCGTCCCCATGTCGGCCATGCGCTGGCGCATCGCCGGGTCACGCGCCATGTCCTGCACGATGGCCGAGATCCGGTACACGATGTCGGGCGAAGTCCCGACCGGTGCCAGTATGCCGTTCCAGGTTTCAACGACAAAGCCGGGCACCGCATCGTTCATCAGGGGCACATCGGGCATGGGCGCAAAGGCTGCGGCGCTGGTCACCCCCAGCGCCCGCAACTTGCCGGCACGCACCTGCGGAATGGCATCGCTCGGGTTCGCAAAGGTAGCCTCTACCTCGGCGCTGAGTACGGCCGCAGTAGCGATCATTCCCCCCTTGTAGGGCACGATGGCCAACTCGATTTTCGCCATCTGGTTGAACATGAGCGCGGACAACTCGATCAGCGAGCCCTGACCGGCTGTCGATATGTTGAGCTTGCCCGGCCGTGCCTTCGCCAGTGCGACGAGTTCGCGAACGCTCGCAGCCTGAACCGACGGATTGATGAGCAGCACCTGAGGATTGCTGTTCACGTTCGACACTGCAACAAAGTCGCGAATGGGGTGGTAGCCGGTCTTCTGCAGAAGCGGCGCGATCACCACCGGACCTCCGACCGCGAGAAGAAACGTGTAGCCATCGGGGGCCGCCTTCGCCACCGCTTCGGTGGCGATGGTGCCTCCTGCCCCAGCACGGTTCTCGACGACGACGGGCTGCCCCAGCACCTCCTGCATGCGTTGCGCCACGAGCCGCCCGCTGAGATCAGAACTGCCCCCCGCCTGGAAAGGCACGAGGATGCGTATCGGGCGCGAGGGCCAGATCTGTGCCTGGGCAAGGCCCGGGAACGCCCAGACGAAGACACTGACAGACGCAGCCAGAAAGGTTGCAAGGCGTTCTGCGGTTCGCACGATGTGCATCCTCACCCAGAGCAGGAACATGCTCGGCAGTATCGCACCTGCGGGTGTGAGGCGTTATCATCCGGCCCCGCCCCCAGCATCGGGCCTGGCCAATCGGGTGGAAGCCTGGAGAACATATGCTTGGCGCAGTTGTCAGAAGTGCAGCACCGCGCGTCTTTGGCGGTCGTTGCGGTGCGATCATGGTCTGCAATCGCCAGTTCGCCACCACCGCCCTGCCGCGCATGGCCGCCTCACCGATCGGTCGGCTCGCAGCCGCTCCCGTTCGCGCTGCGGCATCCGGCGGCGGTGCGAGCGTCGCCGGACGGGTCGTCGCAGGCTTGGGCACAATCGTGGCGATCGGCAACACACTGTCAAATGCTGCCACGGCTGTCGATCACGTGGTCGACTACAGGGACGGCAACATCACGGGCTATCAGGCGGCCTTTGGCATCGGCGGTGCGTGCATGGGCATCGCGGGATCGTGGACGCGGTCGACGATGTACGGGTTTGCCTACGCAGCCGGCGCGTTGAACTGCTTCGTGTTCAGACACGGCCTGGGCGGGCAAGACCTCGCCTCCCCGGACCGGCAAGTCTCGGCAGCCATTGATGTCAGCAATGCATTCTTCGGGGTTCTGGTCTCGGGCACCAGCGGTCTGCCGCAAATCGCCGGCACTGCCGTGGGTGCTGCCATCAATGCCAACTACAGTTCGACGGCCGGTCGCGCAGGCGATTGCCTGGCAGAACTCGGCGCCGAACTCGTCGTGAGCGCTCAGTGCACCCTCACCGAGGCCGCCAATCACCTCAGCGAGTTCGCCCGCGAATCGGTCCCTGATCTGGACAGGCTCGAGACCTACATGGCCATGACGGCATAGGGCTGCACGTTCGATATCCAATCAGCGCCAGGGAGCAATGGGGAGGCGTTCCTGACCCCGCGTCGGCTTTCAAGAGGAGTTCACGCCGTGTCGATCCCCGACCAGAGCCTGCCCCAGGTCGATAACGACCACTTTGATGCCTCGATTGCCGCTCGCTTCGCCGCGCGGGGGGCTTCGACCCACGCGCCGCGCTTTCTCCTGCTCTATGGGTCGCTGCGCGAACGCTCCTACAGCAGGCTGCTGACGCTCGAGGCGGCGCGCCTTCTGATCGCCATGGGTGGCGAAGTGCGTATCTTCGATCCTGCAGGACTGCCCCTGCCCGACGCAGCCCCCGACACTCACCCGAAGGTGCAGGAATTGCGCGCTTCGGCCGCCTGGGCCGAAGGCATGGTCTGGACATCGCCCGAGCGCCACGGCGCAATGAGCGGCATCATGAAGGCCCAGATCGACTGGATACCGCTCAGCATGGGTGCCGCAAGACCCACGCAAGGCAAGACCCTCGCGGTGATGGAGGTGTCGGGTGGCTCGCAATCGTTCAACGCGGTGAACCAGTTGCGAGTGCTCGGGCGCTGGATGCGGATGATCACGATTCCCAACCAATCGTCGGTGGCCAAGGCGTTCCTCGAGTTCGACGAGGCCGGACGCATGAAGCCCTCGTCCTACTACGATCGGGTGGTCGACGTGATGGAGGAACTGATCAAGTTCACCTTGCTCACCCGTGACCTGGCGCCGTATCTGGTCGAGCGTTACAGCGAACGAAAGGAAAGCGCTGCCGACCTGTCGAAGCGGGTGAACCAGCGCTCGATCTGACTGGGCGGCACCAACAAGCGGCAGGTCTTGCCTGTTGCCCCCACACCCATCTGACAGGATCCGACCATGCCGCAAACGCCCACCCGTCGAAGTCGCCATCCCCATCCTGCTCGCGGGATTGCAAGCCTCCCGATCGCGAGCCTCGCGGTCGTCATCGGCCTCGGGTCGCTCGGCACTCACACGAGTGCCCAGGCGCAAGCCCCCGCCTGGCCCGTGAAGGGCATCCGGCTCATCGTGCCCTTCCCCCCAGCCGGCGGCACCGACATCGTCGCCCGCACGATGGCTCCCCACCTCTCGGCTGCGCTTGGGCAGACGGTCACCATCGACAACAAGCCCGGCGCAGGCGGCACCATCGGCACCGACATTGTCGCCAAGGCCAGTCCGGACGGCTACACCCTGCTCATGGCCACGAGCAGCACCCATGCGGTGGCGCCGAATCTCAATCCGAAGCTGCCCTACGATCCGGTGCGCGACTTTGCGCCGGTGATGAACGTGAACATCGGCCCCAACATTCTCGTGGTGACAGCCGGGCTGCCCGTGCATTCGGTGCGCGAACTGATCGCGCTGGCAAGGAGCAGGCCGGGCAAGCTCACCTTTGCCTCATCGGGCACTGGCACCGTCTATCACCTGAGCGGCGAGATGTTCAAGAGCATGGCCAATCTGGAGATCGTCCATGTGCCCTACAAGGGCAGCGGCCTTGCCTTCTCCGATCTCATCAGCGGCGAGGTGTCCATGATGTTCGATGCCACGACCTCGGTGATGCCACACGTGAAGTCGGGCAAGCTGCGCGCGCTGGCCATCACCTCGACACGACGCAACCCCACGCTGCCCGAGATTCCCACAATGATCGAGGCTGGCGTTCCGGGATACGAGTCGACCCTTTGGATCGGTCTCTTCGCACCGGCTGGCACGGCACGCGCCATCGTCACACGCATCAACGCCGAGGCCAATCAGGTCGTGCGCCGCCCAGACGTCCGAGAGGCCTTCGCGCAGCAGGGTACCGAGTCAGTCGGTGGCAGTCCCGAGGCCTTCGCGGCTCAGATCCAGGCCGATATCGTCCGCTGGGGCAAGGTTATCCGCGACGCTGGCGTGCAGATGGAGTGACAGTCATCCCGGGACGTGATGGCGAGAAGCCGACAAGACCTCATTCCACATCCCTGCCCCCCGCATCCCTCTCGAGGACGCAACATGGCACCAAGAACCCTGCTCGTGCTGGCGATCGGACTGGGGCTTTCCCTCCCGGTCGTCGCACAGCACAAACACGGCATGCCCCTGCCCTATGCAGGGATGCAGAATCGCACCATCAAGTCGCTGTCCGATAGCGATATCGAGGAGTTGAAACGTGGCGGGGGCTGGGGACTGGCTCTGCCTGCCGAACTGAACGGCATGCCCGGTCCGGCACACCTGCTCGACCTTGGAAGCCAGATACCGCTTGAGACGGCGCAGATACCCAGGATCGAGGCGCTTGTCGATGAAATGCGCAAGGCAGCAATCCCGGCCGGTGCGCGCCTTGTCGAAGCCGAGACTGCGATCGAAGCGGCCTTTGCCAGCGGCAGCATCGACGAAAAGTCATTGCGCCAATTGCTCGCAGATGCCGAGTCGGCGAGAACCGAACTTCGGTTCATTCATCTGTCACAACACTACAAGGCCACAAAGCTCCTGAGGCCGGAACAGATCAGGCGTTACAACGTCCTGCGCGGATACACCGAGGATCCCTGCAGGCATATCCCGGCAGGACACAATCCCGAAATGTATCGACACCACATGGGGTGCAACTGACTGATCGAGGAGCGACGGGGTCAAGGCCTCATCGGGTCATCCCTCATCGGGTCAGGTCTTGCCCTCATGGGGATGCACAGTCGTGGCGCGACAACACGAAATTGGGCACACTCGACCCAGCGATCGGATGCCGAGTCGAGCAGATCGTTCAAGAAACACCATCGGGAGACATCGCCATGGATCGTCGTATGCTGTTCGGTCACCTTGTCCGATCCAGGACGAGCGTCGAGGGATCATCCCGAAGCAGGCAGACAGGTCGGTTCGCTTCGCGACTTCGCAGCGTTGGCTTCGCTGCCATCGTCTGCTCAGCGCTGCCGTGCTCGATCGCCATCGCGCAATCAGGCAACGCTTCGTCGAGCGCCTGGCCGATCAAACCCATACGAATCGTCATATCGTTCGCAGCAGGTGGTGCCACCGACTCGGTGGCACGCGCCATCAGCCCGAAGCTCTCCGAGTATCTCGGGCAGCCACTGGTCCTCGACAACCGCGTCGGTGCCGGCGGAGCCATCGCCACTGATATCGCGGCCAAGGCCGAACCCGATGGCTACACGCTGATGTTCACCTCGGGGCCGCCTCACAACACCTTTCCATTCTTCATTCGCAACCCACCCTTCGACGTATTGAAGGACTTCACCCCGATCATGATCGTCGGCACGGCACCGCAAGGCATTGCCGTGGCAGCCTCGCTACCGGTCAACTCGCTGGCCGAACTGATCCATTACGGGCGTCGCAACCCCGGCAAGCTCGCCTACGGCACGGCGGGCAATGGCAGCGTCCAGCACCTGGCCGGCGTCATGCTCAATCGCGCCGCGCAGATCGACATGGTGCACATCCCCTACAAGGGCGGCAGCCCGGCATTGAACGACCTGTTGGGTGGTCAGATCCCGGTCGGCATCTTCATCCTGTCCACGGTAGCCCCTCACGCCAAGGCAGGAAAGGTGAAGTTGCTGGCCGTGCTCGATGCACAGCGGGCACGCACGGCGCCGGATATACCGACCGTTACCGAAGCCGGTCTGGCCGGATTCTCCGTGCCGGAAACCTGGATCGGCATGGTCGGCCCAGCGCATCTGCCAGCACCGATCGTGCGGCAGTTGCATGCCGGACTGCTCAAGGCCGTCGCCGACCCCGAGGTTCGATCGAGACTCGAGTTGGCAGGATTCGAGGTCAAGTCCGGAACGCCCGAAGAATTCAGTGACCTCATGGTTCGTAGCGTCGAGATCTATCGGCGCATCACGGCAGAGGCGGGCATCAAGCCCGAGTAGCCGACGCGGTACCACTCGCAGGTCAACCTGCAGCGCTCACGAGGGCGCGCCCTCCTGAAGCCCTCGCCCCGTCTGATGGAAGGATGACCATGAACGACCCTACCTGCAATGCACGCTCGGTCCTGATGACCGGAGCAGCGCGCGGCCTTGGCCGGGCGATGACGCTTGCTCTCGCTCGAGCCGGCGTTCGAGTGGGTGCCATTGACCTGACCGAGAGCGCCAGCGAGATGTCATCCCTGATGGCCGAAGCTGCCGGGAGTGGTGTCGGCGAAAACATTGCCGCATTGGCAGGCGACATCACTCAAGCCGAGGACTGCCAGCGAATCGTCGAACAGGCGCTCGAGCGATTTGGCTCGATTCATGGCCTCGTCAACAACGCCGGGCGGGGCATGCAGGACATCGGCGCCGTGCTGGTGGGCCAGCGCAAGAAATTCTTCGAGGTTGACGTGCCTGTATGGCGTGGGGTCATCGACACCAACATCAACGGGCCCTTCGTGATGGCGCGCGCCGTTGCGCCGATTCTTGTGGCACAAGGCTGGGGCCGCATCGTCAACATCGTCACCAGCTACACCACGATGCAGGCGGTCGGATTCTCACCCTACGGACCCACCAAGGCTGCCCTGGAAGCCGCAACGGTCATCTGGTCCAAGGACCTCGAGGGTACGGGTGTGACGGTGAACGCACTCCTGCCCGGACGCGCAGCCAATACACGCATGATCCCGCAGTCGGAAGCCGTCGACCGGGCAAACCTGGTACAACCCGAAGCGATGGGCCCGCCCATCGTCTGGCTGATGTCTGATGCCGCAAACGACATCACCGGCAAACGATTCATCGCGCAAGGGTGGCAGCTTGCCGCAGGGCAGACACCCGAGAATTCCGACTCGTTCGCGTCGGCTGGCTTCAAGGCCTGAGGCAAGGCGAGGCCTCGGCAAGCCTCGCGTAACTGAATCGGCAGAGGACAGCCCTAGGCGGTCTCCTGCTGGCGCGCAATCTTCGAGAGCAGGTAATCGCGGGTTCGTATCGGCGCGTGACGCGCCCCCTCGTCACCCCCACACGTGGACAGGCACTCGATCTGCGCGTCGTAGTTCGGGTGAAAGAAGTAGATCAGCGATTGACGACGACTATCCATGGCCTTGTCACGAGGCGGGTTGGTTACGCGGTGCAGGTTGGAGACCCACCGGTCGTTCGACCAGCGCGCCATCAGGTCGCCCAGATTGATGATGAAGGTGCCTGGAATCATGGGCGCGGCCAGCCACTGCCCATCCTTGCCCAGCACCTCGAGGCCCCCGGGCTTGTCCTCGCTTTTCAGGATGGTCAGCGCGCCGTAGTCGGTATGCGAGCCACACCGCAACTGATTGTCGACCGGCGCCTGCGCCTGATCGGGGTAGTTGGTCACTGCCATCACCGACATGTGCTTGTCGAGCTTGCGGTCAAACCAGTCTTCGGGCAGATCCAGCGCCAGCGCGAACAGGCGCATGAGACTCCAGGACAACTGCTCCATGGCGTTGTAATACTCGAGCCATGTCGACCTGAACTCGGGGATCTCCACGGGCCAGACATTCGGCGAGAACACTCGCCGCCCCTCGTCACAGCCGTAATAGGGGTCGGCCGGATCGCACGCCTCGCGGGACATCGTGTACATCTCTCGATAGTCAGGGGCCGTCTTGCGCTCGCCGGTGGTGTTTCCGGCAGCCAGTCCACCCATCGCGATATAGCCTCGATAGATGACCGGATGGGTCGCGTAGCGCTGCTTGATCTCGTCGGGCAGATCGTAGAAGGCGCGCGAGACCCGATGGGCTCGTTCGATCAGGGACTCGGAAACGCCATGACCCGAAATCACCAGAAAGCCGACGGTACGCCAGGCGTGGTCGATCTGATCTGCAACGGCCTTGCGCTGCTGGGCAGAACCTGTCCGGCACGCGGATATGTCAATGACCGGAATGGTGGGCTGGCCAGCCGCCGAGCCCGTCTGAGCGTCACTCATGGATGTCTCCTCTCGCCAGCTTCGGCAAGCGTTCGGTCTTCGCCGCCGCTGCCAAGCTTCGCGCCGAGTATACGCGCCCGTCCGGGAGGTTCCGTGGGGGTCATCTTCGGGGTCACATCTTCCACATCTTCGGGGTCAGGTCTTGCCGCAAGACCTGACCCCACTTCGTAGCCCCTGTTTGGTGATGCCCCCCTTTGCATCACCCCAGCCCCAATCACGCAGCTAGTAGACCATTCCCGTCTTTGCAGCGTTCCATCCCCATTTGTAGGGTTTGGGGTAGCAGATTCGCTGGAACGCACCGGTGGCTGTCTCCCACAGGAACTCGCTCCACGTGCCTCCGCCGGTCGTGACAAAAGTCGATCCTGACTGATAGATGTCCACACACTCGTAAATGAGCGCGCCACCGCCGATTGCAGCGCCGGCCCCACCGATACCCCAGCAGGCCAGTTCAACGGCCGTGACACCTGTCGCGACTGTGGCAGTCGTCAGCGCGGTCTCGGCAGCCGTGGCCCTGACCACCAGTTTGGCCAGATAGTCCTTGGCGGCCTGGGCCTCGAGCACCGAGAGGAGGAATTCGGTCTGCCACTTGCTGATCACCTTGGCCGGTGCCCCGCTTCGCTGCAAGTAGGTGAGGTACTTGCCGATCTGCTCGGACTTCGCCACGAGCTGCATTACGAGGGCCCGCTGCGCAGCCAACGCTTCGATGGCCAGCCTGTAAGCGTCGTAGAGCGCCTGAAGATCCGGCGCCGCTACCGCGAGCAACGCCGGCGGCGGTTCAGGCGAGCAGGCTGAAGCAGTCCGGGCTTCGGCACTCACCCCGAGGCTGAGACCGGCAGCAAGAACTGCCAGCAGCGTCACACGAGCACTGAAGCGACCCAGCACGGTCGAACGAACAATGCGGGGAGCGTCGATTGGCCGGGCAACTTTCATTGCATACCACCATTTGCGATGGGTGCCAGGGATGCTTCGCATCGGTAGAAACGCCTTGAGACAGGACTGTCAAGGAATGCGAACAGACTGCCGCCACTATCCAGAAGCAAGGCGTTGCCTGAATACACCTGGTCGCACCGGTAATGGACCTTGGTCTCCGGCGGCACTTGAACGCCAAGGCAACGCAGATCCGAACTCATCAGCGAATTGAGTTTCATGTAGTTCGTCAGATTGGTGCTCGCGTCTTTCCAGGCCTGGTAACTTGGCGTCCACACTTCGAGGGAGGACTGCACTGCAACAGCGCTCCGTGTCTGTGCCAGGTGAAGAGGCGCCAACGCACTGGCCCCTTGACCCCGCGCGGCGGCCTTGTTGTAATCCACCGCGGCCACCGTCTGCGCGTTGAGCGCAGCGATCAATTGCTGCCCAACCCCGAGCGTGGTGCTCTGCGCGTTCGCGAGTGCCTGAAAAAGCGTCCCCACGTTGGCTTTCACCGCCGCAGCGTTTACCAGCGGCAGACAGACATCAGGTACCGCCGGAATCGATGTCAGGGCAGCTGACCCAAGGGCGGGCTGCGGGATCGTCGGCGTCGCGACCTGCGCCCAGGCGCATTGCGCTGTGACTGCCGTCGCAAGCAGGAAGGACCGAACCGAAAGGCGCGAGGCTCCGGCGCGGTTCATGGTTTGGCGGGCCCCAGCACCACGACATGGCCGGGAGCGGCGTCGCACTCGGCATACAGCGTCTCGCCACCCGCACCGGCGGATGCCTGCACGTTGGTGAACCGAGCCATGACGGTTGCAGCTGCCGAGGTACTCGATTCGGAAAAGGCGCCAGCCTCGGCTTTGGCAAGCGCCCTGCCCTCGATCTGAAGATCGATCGAAGAACTGGCACCAAAACAGACTTTCGTCGCTCGAGCAAGCTTGAACGACCCTGCCGGCGCACCATAAGCGCCCTCCGGCACATCGGTCGGCAACGGGCACAAGTCCGCCAGGACCGCACCGGTGAAGGGGTCCAGCAATCGTGCCGAGCCCTCAGCCATCACATCGCCCATTCCGGCCACCGCCATTTTAGAAGCACCGCTGGTCTGAAAGTCGAGTTGGCAGCCGATGAGCGCCAGCCCCGTTCGTCGCGTGATGTTGGACAGACGCCAGCGCCCTGAGGCACCGCCCAATTCCAGCTTGTAGAGCCCCGCGTACGCCCGGCTGTTGGTCGCCACCGCGCTGCCCTCGAGGACAAGCGAGACCACCGCCTCAGGAGCAATCTCCCTGACGTCGCGAAAGGTCGGTGTCGAGCCGAGTCTGGCGCTCTGCCGCGCCCGGGCCGTGCCGCGGACCAGGTTGGGGCAGTATGTGTTGGTTGACACACTGAAGGTCGGGGCTCCCAGAGGGCGAAGCGCCTTGTGGTCTGGCACCATGTCCAGGCAGACGACCCGAGTGGGCAGGTCGAAGCTGCTCTGCACGAAACTCATCAGAACCCGAGGCTCCTCCGCGGTGGCACGACCCGCCGCCGCGACGAGGAGGCCTGCCCCGATAGAAAACAACCGATACCAGTAGCGCATGTCACTCCCCTGCGTGCGCTGCATTCCTCGAGCGCGGTAATGCAGCGTCCGATACGCGATTTTGTTAACTAATGTTAACAATTTGCCATGAATCGTGAACAAAGTCACATCGGATGCAAGAAACTTGCATCCGCCCCGTACCCGAGGCAATCCATGACCCCAGCAATGCGTACCCCCACCAAGGCAAGACCTGACCCCAGCGATTTGACCCTGGCCCCTCCCCTTATGCAGTCCTGTCTCCCCATGCCGTAACCTCGGAGGTATGAAAACACCGCAGCCCTCTTCGCCGCTCAGTCATTGGCCTGCTGCTCTTGTCTGGTTCGTCGGCTGGGCTGTGCTCTTCGCTCTGGACGGCCGCGTCGACCTGGCCAATCAGGCACTGGTGCTTGTCGCCACGGCCGCCGTGACGGCGCTATGGCTACCCGGCTGGGGGAGTGCCCTCGCCGCAGTGGCTGCCGTGGCAGGCTTCAACTGGGCCTTCGTGCCACCGCGGTACAGTTTCTCAGTCGATCTGAAACAGCACGCGCTGATGCTCGTGACCATGCTGGTCGTCGTGTGGACGGTTGCCGCTCTGGTCACCCGCCAGCGGCACCTGGCGATGCTGGCAGACCTGCAGGCGCAACGCGAAGCAAGACTCCGGACGTGGGCCGACACGCTGCGCGACGTGCCCGACCCGCGAGCCCATGCTGGCGCGTTGCAATCCATGCTCACCGAAGCAAGCGGTGCACCCGCCGCCCTCCTGATCCCCGACCGACCTGGCACCGCCGCAGATGACCCCGCTGCACTTCTGGTCGGGGCACGCGATGCAAGCCAGAGGGCCGGCCTCGCACTGTGCCTGCGCGAGGGGCGTGCCCTGGGCCCCGGCAGTGGGCGCTTCGAACAGCAAACGGATGTCTACCTGCCATTGCGCGCGAGGGGTCACGGACTGGGCGCCGTCGTCCTCCCGGGGCTCGGGCGGTCCGCTGTCGGCGACACCCTCGTGCCGCACCTCCAGGCCCTGTGCGACCAGATGGGCGAAGCGTTACACCGCTGGCACGGCGAGCAGGAATCACAACGCCTGCATGACGAGGCGCGTGACCAGGCCACGCGCAACGCATTGCTGGCCGCCATCGCCCACGATCACCGCACGCCTCTCGCAACCATTCTCGGTGCCGCCTCCTCGCTCATCGAGCAGGACGGGCGACTTGGGGACCCCCAGCGCCGCCGACTCGCGCAAAGCATCGCTGACGAAGCAACCCGATTGGCCCGTCTCACCAACAACACGCTGCAACTGGCTCGCCTCGATGCTCCAGGAATGCAATTGCGTTGCGACTGGGAGTCAGCGGAAGAACTGGTGGGCGCAGCGCTTGAACGCGCACGTCGCCGTGACGTGCAGCAGCGCCTGGTGGCATCGGTCGAAGCCGGCCTGCCGCTGCTCTGGTGCGATGCGACGCTGCTTTCCCAACTGCTCGACAACCTTGTTGACAACGCGCTGAAGTACAGCCCCGCTGATGCGCCAGTGACGATTTCGGCCTGCCGCACTGACAAAGGCCTGATGTTGACGGTACGTGACCGAGGACTGGGCGTGCCCTCGGCCTGGCACGAGCGCATATTCGAACCGTTCTGGCGAGGTGACCGGCCCGCAGAGGCCACACAGCCCGGCGCAGGCGTCGGACTGGCCGTGTGTCGTGCGATCGCGCGCGTCCATGGAGCAGTGTTGCGCGTGCGCGCCCGGAACCAGGGCGGCAGCGCCTTCGAGTGTCTGCTGCCCATCCACCCTCAACCGGAGCCCCCGACGTGACCGTCCAGGTGCTTCTGGTGGAAGACGATCGGGAACTCAGGGAAACCCTGCGCGAAGCGCTGGTGGTCGAGGGCCATCGGGTTCTCGCCGCAGCGAGCCTGGCAGATGCTCGTGCGCTCTCGGAGCATGCCGGGCGCGGCGGGGCAGACATTGACATCGTGGTGCTCGATCTCGCCTTGCCCGACGGCGACGGCGAGGCCTGGTTGAGCGAGTGCCGCAGATCACGCAACACACCGACTATCGTGATTTCGGCAGGTGCCGACGAACGACGCAAGATCCGGCTGCTGGATGCCGGCGCTGACGATTACCTGGTCAAACCCTTCGGCATCGGGGAGTTGCTGGCCCGCATTCGGGTCGCATTGCGCCACAGAGGCCGCGCTCTTGCGCCGGCCGTGATCCGCTGGCGCCGAGGAGCCCTGCTGGTCGATGTTGCCGCGCATCGCGTGAACCGCGACGGGCACGAGGTACACCTCACCCCTACCGAATTCGCACTGCTGGCTCGACTGGTTCGCAGCGCCGGGCAGGTGGTCACCCACCGGCGACTGCTGACCGACGTCTGGGGGGCTGACGCCGTCGAGCAGACGCAATACCTGCGGCTCTACATGGGACAACTACGGGCCAAGCTGGAAGACGAACCTGCTGCTCCGCGCACCCTTCTGACCGAACCGGGCATCGGCTACCGCATCGTCGAGGGCGACGAGACGGACTGACTGCAGGCTGCTGCTCCTGATGCGCTCCTGATACAGGTTGAGGCATCGTTCTCGCTTTCTCGGAACAAGGGCAAGCCGCATGGCAGCCGACGAATCAAATTCCCCCGCCCGCCAGGGCATTGCCGCAGTGACGCTTGCTGCACTCGGCGTGGTCTACGGCGATATCGGCACGAGCCCCCTGTACACCGTCAAGGAGATCTTTGCGCCACACACGGGCGTTTCACTCGACGCGAAAAATCTCATCGGGGCCGTCTCCACCATCTTCTGGGCGCTGATGCTGGTCGTCACGCTGAAGTACGTGATCCTCATCCTCCGTGCCGACAATCGCGGCGAGGGTGGCGGGCTGGCACTGACGGCACTGGCGGCTGAGGCGGTCCGCGACCGACCTCGCCTTCGCACCGCCCTGCTGCTGCTCGGCGTGGGGGGCGCGACCCTCTTCTACGGTGACAGCGTCATCACCCCCGCCATTTCGGTGCTCGGTGCCATGGAGGGCCTCACGCTGATCGCACCGGGCCTGGAGCGCTGGGTGGTTCCGCTGACGGTATTCATCATCGTCGTGCTCTTTCTCGTGCAACGCCTGGGCACCGCTGCGATGGGGCGCTTTTTCGGACCTGTCATTGCCGCCTGGTTTCTGATGCTGGCTGCTGCGGGCATGGTGCAGATCGTTCGTGAACCCGCGATCCTTGCCGCGCTGAATCCCCTCGAAGCGTGGACGTTCCTCTGGGCTCGAGGCTGGAAGCTTTTCGCCACAGTGGGAGCGATCGTGCTGGCACTGACGGGGGCCGAAGCACTGTACGCCGACATGGGGCACTTCGGACGGCGACCGATCCAGATCGCCTGGACGGGCCTCGTGCTGCCGGCCCTTGCACTCAACTACCTGGGTCAGGGCGCACTGCTGATCACCGATCCTGTCGCCATCGAGAACCCCTTCTACCGCCTGTTCCCGGAGGCACTGATGCCGCCCGCGCTGGTGCTGGCGACGGTAGCGGCGATCATCGCCTCGCAGGCCGTCATCTCGGGGGCCTACTCGATGACCCAGCAGGCCATCCAGCTCGGCTTTCTGCCTCGCATGGCCGTGCGACATACCTCGGCGCATGCCGCCGGACAGATCTACATGCCGGCAGTCAACGCGGCGCTGATGGTCAGCGTAGTGGCTGCGGTCATCGGATTCGGCAATTCGTCCGCACTGGCTGCAGCCTACGGAATCGCCGTAACGCTCACCATGATGATCACGACCGTGCTCACATGGTTCATCGTTCGCGAAACCTGGAAGCTGCCTGCACCGATTGCCGTCTCGGCGACGATCTTCTTTCTCGCTCTGGATTCCATGCTGGTTGCAGGCTGCGCGGTCAAGTTCCTCGACGGCGGATGGTTCCCGCTCGCGCTGGGTGCCACGCTCCTCCTGGTCATGAGCACCTGGGCCCGAGGCCGGCAACTCATGCTCGAGGCGATCAGGCGCGATGGGCTGGAGCTGCAGCCCTTCGCGCAACAGCTCGCCAATGACAGGACGCTGCACCGCGCAGAGCGCTGCGCCGTCTATCTCGTGGCCGACCCCACCACAGTACCCCAGGCCCTGCTGCACAACCTGAAGCACAACCAGGTGCTGCATGCACGCAACCTGATCGCAACGGTGCGCTTCGACGCGGTGCCATACGTGCCTGCGGAGCGGCGCCTCGAGATTCAGCCGCTTGCGCCCGGCTTCTGGCGAGCCATGCTGCACTTCGGTTTCATGGAAACGCCCGACGTACCGGCTGCCCTGCTCCTGGCCGAGTCACAGGGGGTGGCCGTACCTGCCTTCGAGACAAGCTACTTCCTCAGCCGAGAAACAGTGATGCCCACGCCCGGTGGCGGCATGGCGACCTGGCGAGAGAAGCTGTTCGCTGCGATGACCCGCAATGCCGGTGGTGTGGTCGAGTTCTTTCGCCTGCCGAGCAATGCGGTGGTCGAACTGGGGACCCGCGTGGCCATCTGAGGGCGCGAGGTCGTACTCGACCGGGTTGCGATGTCCCGCCGGTCATGGTGCCAGACGGCCGGCACCACCCTTCGGCCCGGGGCCGCCCCCCGCCGCCGGGCATCGACGCCCGGGGATGGCGTCACGGCTGAACCTGTATCATCAGAGAAGCGGGGAGTCGCTGCCCGAAAAGGGGCCCGACGCCTGACGCGCCCCGCCACCCCACGCCAGCATCGCCGAGACGCGCACACTCGGGCGCACTCGACACGACCTGGTACGACCCCGACGGCCCTGTACGACCCGATACGCCCCGACACGACGAGAGGCATCATGACAGCAGCACCACGATATGCGGCTGCCGCCCGCTGGCTGCACTGGCTCACCGCGGGTCTGCTGGTGGTCGTGATTGCAGCCGGATTGTGGATCGTGTTCTTCGAACCCAGGGACGAGGGCTTCAAGCTTCGTCTCTACAACATCCACGAAAGCCTGGGTGTCATCGTGTTTGTCCTCACGATCGTCAGGCTGATGACACGCTGGCGAAGGCCACCCCCGCCGCTGCCGGCCGACACACCGGTACTGATCGAGTGGAGTGCCCGGGTGACCCAGTTGTCCTTGTATGCGCTCCTCCTCCTGATGCCGGCCATCGGCTTTCTCGCAACGAACGCATGGGGTTTTCCGCTGAGAGTCTTCGACCTCATTGCGCTGCCCTCGCCCGTCGGCAAGGACGAAGCCCTCGCAGCAACGCTCTCCTTCCTTCACGCCTGCGGTGCCATTGCAATGGGCACGCTCATCGGGGCTCACCTCGGTGGGGCGGCGTATCACACCTTCGTTCGCCGCGACAACCTCATGGACCGGATGACCTGAATGCCACTGCCGATGATGTCGTTACGCTCCCGGCGGTGGTGCTTCGCACTGCTCGTGATCGCCAGTTCGGCCGGACTTTTCGGCTTGATGGCCATGACACTGCCCGCCAGTAACGCAGACCCGCTCAGCATCACCATGCTCGGACTGTTCGCGCTCACACTGCCCTGGACGGTCATCGGCTTCTGGAACGCCCTCATCGGATTCCTGCTGATGCAGTTCAGCCGCGATCCGGCCGCGCTGACCGCACCCTACCTCCAGCATGACGGCGGTGCCGATGCGATCGTCAGTTCGACCGCCCTGCTGGTCTGCATTCGCAATGAAGACACGGCGCTCGTTCGCCGCAATGTCGAGTGGATGCTCGACGCCCTCGTCGCCACCGGCGAGGCGCGTCACTTTCACCTCTACCTGCTGAGCGACACGAACCAGCCCGCCATTGCGGCGGCCGAGTCCGAGGCCGCCGCGGCCCTCTCGCAACGCTTCGACCCAGCCGTGGAGATTACCTACCGGAGACGCGAGCAGAGCGAGGGTTTCAAGGCGGGCAATCTGCGCGACTTCTGCAACCGCTGGGGAGATCGGCACGCGTTTGCCATCGTGCTGGATGCCGACAGCCTGATGACAGCGCAATCGATGCTGCGCCTGGTTCGCATCATGCAGCGATGCCCCCGGATCGGCATCGTGCAGACGCTGGTGACCGGCCTGCCCAGCGTGAGCCCGTTTGCCCGCATCTTCCAGTTCGGCATGCGTCTGGGCATGCGCTCCTACACGCTCGGATCGGCCTTCTGGCAAGGGGACTGCGGACCCTACTGGGGACACAACGCCATCCTGCGCATGGCGCCGTTCATCGCACACTGCGCGTTGCCCCTGCTACCGGGGACACCTCCACTGGGCGGGCATATCCTCAGTCACGATCAGGTCGAGGCCGTGCTGATGCGCCGGGCAGGTTTCGAAGTTCGAGTACTCCCGATCGAAGGCGGCAGCTGGGAAGAAAACCCGCCGACACTGCCCGAGTTCATCCGGCGCGACCTGCGCTGGTGCCAGGGCAACATGCAGTATTTCAGGCTGCTGGGATTGGCGGGCCTGCGGCCGGTGAGCCGCTGCCAGTTGCTGCTGGCCATTGCCATGTACCTGGGCTCGCTCGCCTGGCTCGGCCTGCTGCTGCTCGGCCTGCTGGGTCGGGTACCCGTGCGCGCCGACACCGGCATGATCCTCCTTGCGATCATCATGATCATGAGCTTTGCGCCCAAGTTCGCAACCCTCGCCGATGTCCTGCTGCGCCCCGGGCTACGCACCGCCTACGGGGGCAGCCTGCGCATCGCGGCCAGTGCCCTGCTGGAGATGGCACTGACGATGCTGGTGGCGCCGATCTGCGCCGTGGCTGTCAGTCTCTTCATCCTCGGCCTGCCGTTCGGTCGGCGCGTGGGCTGGACCTCGCAGCAGCGCGAAGCGCATCGTCTCCGCTTGTCTGATGCCATGCGCTGCCTCTGGCCACAGACGCTCTTCGGGTTGGGCATCACCGTCATCATCTGGCGCACGCCCGGGATGAGCATCGAACTTGCGCTACCGGTCATTGCCGGGTTGCTGCTGAGTGTGCCGCTTGCCATGCTCAGTGCATCACCACGCCTCGGTCACGCGATGGCGCGATCGGGCCTTTGTCGCACACCCGAGGAAGCCTGGCCTCGGAGGGCGCCTTCACGCGATTCCTCCGCACCGATCATGGAGATCGAATCGACCCTCGCCACGACCAGCGGTATCGGGCTTGTCAACGGGCCCGGCCACCCCGGCAGGACGCCGGACACGGTTCTTGACCCGCTGATGCGCAGCCATGCCCTTGCCCCCCGTGACCGATAACACCGCCCGCACCGGCACGCCCTCGCCCGCGGAGCCCCCCGCCGAGGACAGCAGCGAGTGGCAGACGCTGCTCGCCGAGGCATCGGGCAGCCGATCGTCAGGCGATGCCGCGGGCTTCAAACCCGATTCACCCCTGCGAGCCCTCTACGGGCCACTGTGCGCCGCACGTCGCGGGGGACCCTTCGTGGTCGGCCACCTCGCCCAGACCCTTGACGGACGGATTGCCACCGAGTGCGGCCTGTCGCACTGGCTGAGCGGCGCCGAGGACCTGCTCCATACCCACCGGATGCGGGCTCTCGTGCAGGCGGTCGTGGTCGGTGTGACAACCGTTCTGCTCGATGACCCGCAACTGACCGTGCGCCGTTGCAGGGGGCCGAATCCGGTGCGAGTCGTCATCGACCCCGATCGTCGTCTGGATGGCACCCAGCGCATCTTCAGAGATGGTCTGGCGCCAACGCTGCTGGTCTGTGGCGCTGACCGGGCACGCGAGGGCGAGCGGCTTGGCCAAGCCGAGGTCGTGCCTGTCGTGCGCAGCACAGTCGGGCTCAGTCCACGCGAGATCTGCCGCGTACTGGCCGCGCGGGGGTTATCCAGTCTGCTGATCGAAGGCGGCGGCGTAACCGTCTCCCGCTTTCTTCAGGACGGTGCGCTCAACCGACTGCAGATCACGATTGCTCCGGTCATCCTGGGCTCCGGGCGACCGGCGCTCGTGCTCCCGACGATTACCGATCTGGGCAACAGCCTGCGGCCCCGAACCCGACGAATACCCCTGGGCGATGACGTCATGATCGAGTGCGATTTCGATGTCTGATCGGCGGGCCCGAGCGTTCTGGGTTGTCGAACCCGGACGAGGCCAGATCCGGGAAGAGGTGCTGCCGATGCCGGAGGCCGATCAACTCGTCGTGAGTGCGCGCCGGAGCGGCATCAGCCGGGGCACGGAAAGCATGGTCTTCAAGGGCCTGATACCCCCAAGCCAGTGGGAGCTCATGCGCTGCCCGTTCCAGGCGGGCGAGTTTCCCGGTCCGCTGAAGTATGGCTATGCCTCGGTCGGACAGATCGATGCAGGGCCCGACCATCTGCTTGGCAAACGGGTGTTCTGTCTGTACCCGCATCAGGACGCGTACGTCGTACCCCTCGATTCGGTGACACTGCTGCCGGACGATGTCCCCGATGCGCGGGCCGTGCTGGCAGCCAACATGGAAACCGCGATCAACGGACTCTGGGATGCAGCGCCCCGACTCGGCGACCGCATCAGCGTGGTGGGTGCAGGCGTCGTCGGTGCGCTGGTGGCTGCACTGGCTGCCCGCATCCCGGGGGTCGAGATCGAACTGGTCGACGCTGACCCGGGGCGTGCGGCACTGGCGACGACGCTGGGCTGCGCCTTTGCACTGCCCGACGATGCCGCCGGCGAACGGGACATCATCATTCACGCCAGCGGCCACCCCGCAGGCCTTCAGACAGCGCTCCGGCTGGCCGGATTCGAAGCAACCGTGCTCGAAATGAGCTGGTACGGCGCGCAGATGGTACCCGTGCCGCTGGGCGAGGCCTTTCACAGCCGTCGGCTGACGCTGCGATCATCCCAGGTGGGCGCAGTAGCCGCCGCACAACGCGCACGGTGGGACTTCAAGCGCCGGATGAAGCTTGCCGTCTCGCTGCTGGCCGATCCGGTTTTCGACGCGCTGCTGACAGGCCAGAGCAGCCTCGATGAACTGCCCGCCACCCTGGCGCGTCTCGCCCACCACCCTGATGGCACGCTCTGCCACACCATCGTCTATCCCTGATCGTACCGACTGCCAGCCGAGCGCCCCCACCCGAGCGCCCCCACCCATTCGCCCACTGCCAACGCCGGAGTTCTTCCACCATGTATACCCTCGCCGTATCCGACCACATCATGATCGCCCACAGCTTTCGCGGGGAGATCTTCGGCCCGGCCCAGCAACTGCATGGCGCCACCTATGGCGTGGAGGTCGAGTTCAGGCGCGAGCAACTCGACGACCATGGGCTGGTCTGTGACATCGGTCTGGCGCTGGCCGTGTTGCGCGAAGTGCTCGCAGAACTGAACTTCAAGAATCTTGACGAGGTGCCGGAACTGCGTGGTCACAACACCACGACCGAATTCATGGCTGGCGAGATCTTCAGACGCCTGAAGACCCACATCAAGGCCGGCCGAATCGGCCCCGGGACGGCCGACACGCTGGCCTCGATGCGGGTCGTGCTGCGCGAGTCGCCCGTGGCGTGGGCCGCGTTCGACGGGTCGCTCGCTTGACCGCATTCACGCTGATTGTTCCGGGCGCTCTCGACCAGATCACTGGCGGTTACCTGTTCGATCGGCACCTCGTTGACGGTCTGCGCGAAACCGGGCGCATCGTCGAGGTGATCGAGTTGCCCGGCGAGTTCCCGGCTGCCGATCGCATGGCGTGCACCGCCGCCGCGACAGCCCTTGCCGGCCTGCCAGCGGGGAGCGCGGTGGTGATCGACGGTCTGGCCCTGCCAGCCTTTGCCGATTGCCTCGAGACACACCGCAGACGCCTGTCCGTCGTCGCCTTCGTGCATCACCCCTTGTCGCTCGAGACCGGGCTGACCGCAGAGACTGCCGAGACCTATGCCCGCCTCGAGCACACGCTGTGGCCACTGATGCGCGGCCTGCTCTGCCCCAGTGCTCATACCGCCGCGGCCGTCATCGCCGCCGGGGTGTCGGCTGATCGAGTGCGGATCACGCCTCCGGGGACGCGATTCCCGCGCCCCATCGTGACAACCATCGTGACAACCATCGTGACAACCATCGTGACAACCATCGTGACAACCATCGGGAGACCCGAGCCACAGGCATCGCGGCCCCTGCAACTGCTCACGGTAGGGACCATCACCCAACGCAAGGGCCACCTCCAGTTGATCGAAGCCTTGTCGCGACTGCAGGCACTCGACTGGCAGCTTTCATGCGTCGGCAGCCTGACCCGCGATCGGGCGAGCGCCAGCGCAGTGCGCAAGGCCCTCATCACTCATGGCCTGCAACACCGCGTGACCCTGGCGGGCGAAGTGTCGATGGAACAACGGGATGCGGCCTATTGCGCGGCTGATGTGTTCGTGCTGGCCTCGCATCACGAGGGCTATGGCATGGTCTGTGCCGAGGCACTGGCGCATCACCTGCCGATCGTCGCGACAAGCGCCGGGGCGATACCAGACACCGTCGGAACGGATGCAGCCATTCTGGTGACGCCGGGCGACGTTGCCGGACTGACCGAAGCCTTGCGTGAGGTCATCACCCAGAGGCCCCTCCGTGAACGACTGGCCGCAGGTGCAGCGCAGGCGGCGAAAAGCCTGTCCGACTGGCCCTCGGCCGTCCGTCGCTGGGCTCAGGCCCTGGACGAGCTTGTCGCATGAGCGGCTTTTCGCCCGAATGGCTTGCGCAGCGCGAACCTCTGGATGCTGCTGCACGGGACCCCGGCCTCGCGCAGGCATTCGCAGACTCCATCGCGCGCACACCGCGCCGGATCGTCGATCTGGGTGCCGGCACCGGAGCGAACCTGCGCCTGCTCGCGCCGCTCATCGGCGGCGACCAGGACTGGCTGCTGATCGACAACGATCCGGCGCTGCTGACGGCGCAGCGCCGCGAGATCGGTCGATGGGCGAGAGAGCATGGGTGGGGCTTCACGCAAGAGGCTGACGGCATCGCGCAGATCACCACCGGGTCTGCGCGCTGGCGCGTTCGATCGGAGCCACTCGACCTCCAGGCAGCGCTCGAACAGGTCGTGCTGCACGACGCGGATGGCGTAACCACAACAGCCTTTCTGGACCTGGTCTCTTCCGAGTGGGTCGATCGTCTTTGTCGGATGCTGTCAGGCTCACCGCGTCCGCTGCTGGCAACCCTCAGCGTTGATGGACGACGCCGATGGAATCCCGCGATGCAGGCCGACGCCCGATTGCATCGCGCGTTCGAACACCATCAGGCGGGTGACAAGGGGTTTGGCGCCGCGCTGGGTATCGCTGCGGTCGACGAGATGGCAGCGCGCCTCGCGCGAGTCGGATTTTCGGTACACACCGCCCGCAGCGATTGGGTGATGGCCGGCGACCACCCGGCCTTGCTCGCGCAAATGATCGATGAGGCAGTGACCGTCGGATGCGAGGTCGACCCGGGTGCCGCGCCCGAGTTCATCGCATGGGCCGCGCGCCGTCATGCTCAGGCTGCCAACGGTGAACTGACCCTGACCATCGGGCATCGCGATCTGCTGGCGCTGCCCCTTGCGTAGGGTCGGGAGGGCGTGGGGTCAGGGTTGTGGGGTCAGGTCTTGCCAGGCAATACCTGACTCCACAACCCCCTACTCGCGCAGCCCCACCCGCACCCCGAAGGGCACCTCGTCGGTGCCTTCGGGCGTCACCAGCCAGATCACCGGCCAAGGCGGGGGCCGGTCAGGAAAGGTGCCGTAGCCGTCGGTCGCGTAGATCATCACCATCGATCCTGCAGGACGCTGGCCGGCCACATGGGCGAAGACCGGCCTGAAATCCGTGCCCCCTCGCCCCTCCAGGGTCATGACCGACGGCACGTCGGTGCCATCCATCGCCTCGTATCGGCGAACCGACTGCACGGTGGCATCGGCCTGGATCACCACCAGTTCACACGGAAAGGTCTCGCGAAACGCCCGCAATTCGGCCACGATGCGGGAGAGCAACTCGATCGGCATCGAGCCCGATGTGTCGATCGCGAATACGATCGCACCGGGTGATTCGATGCCCATCGAGGGCAGGTACAGACCCCGATGGAGGTGCTTCTTCGCGTACGGCCAACTACTCCAGTCGGTGCGGATGCGATCGTGCAGCCAGTGGCGCAGCACCACGCGCCAGTCGATGTGCGCCTCGGCGACCATGGCGCACTCCTGGCGAAACCACCCGGCGCGCTGACCGTGCAGGTGCGTGGCAGCCTCGGTTCGCAGGTTCGCGCGCAACTCGCGCAACTGCTCACGGTCTGGTGCATCCCGATCGCGCAGCGGAACCACCGAGGGATGCTCGGGATCGAGCAGATCTGCACCTGCGCCCGGAACGACTCCTGCCGGATCGGGATCACCGTCATCGCCGACGCCACGACCCTTTCTGTCCGGGTCCGGCTCTCCGCCCTCGTGACCGAGGAGCGCTGCAAGCCTTGCGAGGTTCGCGGGCAGGTCGGCGTAGATCTGCTCGGCGGTATGGCCCATATAGTTCCGCAGCACCCAGCCGCCGCCGGGCAGTTCAAATCCGGCATCGATGAGCATGAGGTTGATGGCGATATCACAGGCAATGTTCCACACCCGAGGTTCACGATCGCCGCGCCGCCCCAAGTGATCAAGCAGCGCATGCAGGACCTCGTGAGCGAGCACCCCGCGCATCTCGGCATCGGTGAGCGTGGCGCACCAGGTCGGGTTGTAGAAAAGGTGGTAACCGTCGGTGGCCATGGTGGCGCACCAGTCAGCCGATCCGGCCGAGCGGAGCGGCAATCGCATCACCGCACTGGCCAGAAACGGCGTCTCGAGGGCCAGTTGCACTCGCGAACGGGTGAGGCGAGCCTCGATCGGCTCGACGCTGCCCGCGCCCGACACGACGCTGCCCTCGGACGGCAGGACGGGGCCCCGGGTCGGCGCCGCATCGCCCTCAGCGGACAAGGAGGTGCCCATGGCTTGCGATGAAGGTCTTGTAGCCGGGCTCGCGCACGAAGGCGGTCCGGGCGCGCATCAGATCACGAGCCATGATCACACCGAACTCCGGGGGAACGCGGTTGATCAGAACCGCACCTGCCTTGCTCACCTCGGCATCGGCAGCTTCGCAAGCCATCCACGAGGTCAGCGTGTAGATCCCGTCGAGCGACTTCGGTAGCGTCGCGTTCTCGGGATCGGCCACGATCTTGCGCATGTCGGCTTCGGTAAGGGCCTTCTTCAGGAAGGCGGCAAACTCGATGGCAGCGCCCTCGCCCACGATGCCTGCAGCCAGATCGGCACAGGCCTTGTACCCCCCGAAGACCCGGATGACATCAGAGAGCATTTCCCACGAGCGTGGCGTCGGATAGGCGGCCGCGTCGCCCGGCGCTTCGGCCAGCAGCGCCGGCCGGGCCCCGATGAAGGAGATCACCAGCGGATCGAGACGGCGCTCGATCGCCCAGGCCCGCCAGTCGGCCGCATCGGTCTCGAAGTCGAGATGAATGAAGCGATTGGACAGCGCCGAGGACATGCGAAAGGTGACGGCCCGGTCCTGCTGCCGGTTGCCAGCCGCCACGATCCACCAGCCGGCGGGCAGCTCGTACTCGCCGATGCGCCGGTCGAGCACCAGTTGGTAGAGCCCCGCCTGCACGAGCGGCGGCGCGGCGTTGATCTCATCCAGAAAGAGCACACCGGGGGGCGCCTCGGCCGAGGGCAGAAAGGCAGGCGGACACCACACGGCACGCCCCTTGTCGATCGAGGGAATGCCGCGCAGGTCCGTCGGGTCGAGAAGCGAGGCACGCAGGTCGATCACCGGCAGGTCGGCCTTTGCCGCCACTGCACGCACGATCGAGCTCTTGCCCACGCCCGGTGGCCCCCAGATGAAAGCCGGCCAGCGCTGGGCCATGAGCGATTGCAGGACGGTGGAAAGACGGGAAGGTTTCATGGACGGCGGCTCGGCATGGAGGCTCAGGACGTTGGGGATACCGGCGATGGCGAAGCGGATGGGTCGACGAGGACGAGCAGATCGGCGAGGCTCGCCGGGGTAAGCCAGCGATATACGGCGGTCAGGCGTCTGGCAAGCTCGAGGGGCACCCTGATGTGTTCGGGTTCACCCGAGAATGTCCCGAACACCGGGTCAAGCAGTGCCCCGGTCGAGCAGCGTGCCAACCCCTGCGGCCCCACTGCGGTGAAATCGATCGTGGCAATGACGCAGGCCTGCTCCGTGCCGTAGCCGATCTGGAACCCCTGCCCGGCCATTGCAGCGGCATGCACCTCCATCACGCGCTCGGGCGGTGCGATCACGCCCCAGACCTGCCGCGACCGCGCCCGGAGCAGCAGTCCGGGCATCCGGCGCGTGACCAGGGCGCGGCTGGCGCCATCGCGACGCACGAGCGAGAACTCGATGGGCACCTCCTTGCGGCGCGGTACCAGCAAGGAGCCCTTGCCCCACTGGATCTCGAGCAGGGCATCACCCTCCTCGGGGATCGACACACGGGCGGGCGAGACCTCGATGCGGCGCAAGGCCTCGAGGGCCGAGCTGATCGCATCCGGGGCCAGCACCTCGACAGGCCGGGGCGGCGACGCGTTGGCGAGGCGATGCCGATCGGCCCGCGTCAGTGCAGTGCGTTGCCCGGTCCGATCGACATAAACGGTCGTGCCGCGCGAGCCCCGAATCTCGAAGTACCCTGCCTCGACCGCTGAAAGCTGGCTGTAGTAGCGCCGGTCTGCCCTCGTGCCCCGGCCACTGCCCGTCGTGTGCGTGCTCAGCCACGCGGCCAGGCCGAGCACATCGAGCGCATCGCCACGAAACGGCAGCACCGCCCCCGGGGTGCCGTTGCGCGCAGGGTCGAGCAGAGCGCGCTGCACCGGTTCCTTCACGCTCGCCTCGAGCAGCGCAACCAGTTCACCGACGAGCCCGTCGTCGCCCCGATCACGCGCGAGTCGTGCAGCCGCCCACAGGGCGGACACCGGAAACGCGATCGAATCGACCATCGCCACCTCAGTCATGATGCATCGGCTCGCTCTGATCGGGCTCACCCTGAGCGCGCTCACCGTGATTCGACTCGCCCCGACTCAACTCGCCCTGACTCAACTCGCCCTGATCCGGCTCGCCCTGAATCTGCTCGGGCGATTCGCCCTCGAACACCCCGAGATTGCGCCGGGCCAGGGCATGCGCCTCGCGATCGATCTCCCAGCCCCAGGCCGGTCGACCCAGAGCCTGTGCCACCACCAGCGTGGTGCCCCCGCCCATGAAGGGGTCGACCACCCAGTCGCCGGGCGCCGTCCAGGTGCGGATCAGCGCCTCCAGCACCGGGATCGGTGCCTGGAAGCGGTGAGCCGCCGGCAGATGCCCCTTGCCCGATACGATCATGTCGGACTGCAGCAGGTCCAGATCCGCCTCGGTCGGCTCGCCGCGATGGCGCGACCCCGGCTTCTCGAAGACCAGGAACACCTCGGGGTCGAAGGGCATGGGCAGGCCCTCGCGCACCCGGCTGGCTGCGAGCTGGCGCCGCCCCAGGGTCTGGAAGGCCGGACGCCAGAGGTGCCGGGTGAGGAGGCGCAGGCCCAGTGCCTCGATCATCTGCCGGTGGATGCCCTCGACCGGCAGGAGGGCAGCACCCAGGCGCACGTCGCGGGTCTGCACGATCAGATGTCCCCCGGGCCTCAGCACCCGCTCGCAAGCGCGAAAGACCGGACGCAGCGAGAGGGCAAACACTTCGGTCTCGGCGCGCAGGGCCGCGATTTCCGCAGCGTCGAGCCGCCCTTCGCGCAGCCGCGCCTCGATCGCGTCGGGGAAATAGGGTGGACTCGTGAGCACCAGGGGCACATGGCCGGGGGGTAATGCATGCAGATCCGCCCCACTGCCCAGGTGCACTGAGACGGCAACCGGCACGGTATCCCGGGCCGCCCGCAACATCGATGCGCGCCGGCTCATGACTCACCTCGGGTCTTCTCGGCGCCTCTGAGCGCCTTCAACCGTTCGGCCAGGGGTCCTGCCTGCTGCGGGTTGACCGCATTCATGAAGGCCACCCGCCCGGCGAGCGCCGCCGGCGATTCGTCGCGATCGTGCCAGCGAGGCAGCTTGCCCTGCTCGAGGGCATGCACCGCCGCCCTCACTCGCCTGCGCAGGCGTCGCGGCATGCTGACGCGTTCGTTGACCACGAGACCCGTCACGATCTGACGGCGGCCGCGCCGGTAGATGTTGGTCTTCTTCGGGTCAAGAGCCAGGTCGATCCGGGCGAGCGTGCGGCGGGCAAGCCCGATGAGCTGCACCGCGCCGTGATCACCCGAAAAGGTCAGATCATCCGCATAGCGACTGTATCGACAGCCCCGCTGCTCGGCCGCCACCTGCAGGATGGTGTCGGTCTTCGCGAGTACCCGGTTGAGCAGTGCCGGGCTGGTGGGCGCGCCAATCGGCAGCCCTCCCTGCGCGGTGCAGATGTCGACGAGGAGCGAGATCGTGGCAGGCAGCAACTGTTCACCCAGGTCGCGTCGCAGGGCCGCCAGCACCAGCGACCAGCGAACACTGGGAAAGCAATTGCTGATGTCGGCGTTGGTGACAATGGCCTGCCCGACATGGAGGCTTGCGTTACCGACGATCGAGCGACCACGCACGAATCCCCACGCTGCCGGGTGCGCCCCCAGGGGTTCGAGCAGGTGCACGAGGATCCGGCGCTGGATGAACTTGAGACTGTGTCCGGGGGCCGAGATGGTGCGATTGCCCCCCGAGCGCTTGGGCAACTGCCACACCAGATAGGCCGCGTCGAGCTTGCGACCGGCCTGCGCCTCGCGGTCCATCTGCGCCATGACCGCAGCCAGGTGGGCGACACCGCTCATGCCCAGATGCGAGAGCAGCTGCAGGAAGGCCGCCTCCCGACTCGCGCTGGGGGGCAACTGCCGTGCGGCCTCACGCAGCGCCGATTCGAGCGCCTCGCTGTCAGCGCGTGCAGCGATCTTTCGCAAGTTGCGCACGCTGCGCCGGGCGGCGAGCACCAGCGCACACAGGTGGGCACGGCCCCTGGGATTGGAGAGCCACTCATCGCGCCACTGAGGCACACGCTGGCGAGCGGCCCCGGCCAGCAGCAGGGCGCGCAACGGTTCGCCCCGCTCGGCGCGGGCCACGCGCGCCTGCCACAGGTCATCGGCCTGTTCGGGTGACAGGGCCTGTTCGATCGCTCCGATCACCGCAAGGCTCGGCAGCCCGCGAAGCAGCAGCCGGAAGGCCTCGGGCGCGAGAGCTCTGGCAAAGAGCTCGATCGCATGAGGCTCGAAGGTGATCAGTTCGAGCGCCCGGTCGATCCGTTTCTCGAGCGGACCGATGGCCAAGATGGCCTCGGCCAGGTCGTGCACGAAGGCGTTCCGATCGACCGGCGTGTCACCTTCTTGCAAAAACTCGATGGCGGCGGGCACCAGCGGCCAGTGGCCAGCACTGGCAAGCACTTGCCAGGCCTTGCGCCACAGGACGGTGCCGAACTGCGGCATGAGCGGCAGCAGGCTATCCGTGGTGCGCTCGAGCGATTGCGTCAGGTGCCAGGCGATGCGCTGCCCGCGCTCGGGGTCGGCCAGCAGCCGAAGCAGCGCCAGCGGATCGTAGCGGCCACGCAGACGCGCCTCGACCAGCGCCTTGGCCTGAGGGTGCTGATCGACAGTCGCAAAGAACCGATCGAGCCTGCCTCCGCGCCACCAGCTGGATGAGGCCGGAATCAGCGGTCCCAGCCCGGCCCGGGCAAGCCGGTTGGCGTCCCAGTGGCCCCATGCCCGGGCGATACGCTGCAGGTCGGTTGCGGGCAAGGCCTCGGCCTTGAGGCGACCATCGACCAGTTGCGTGGCGATTTCGCCCGGCGGCTCGACCCACCAGTGCGGAATGTCGAGACGGGGCAAGAGGGTCGCCAGCGTCGACAGGGCCCGCGAAGGCAGCAGGTGCCAGGGCGGAGGCGTGCCTGCCTCGGGCGCATGCGACGCACGCAGGTTCAAGCCGCCCATCACCTGCGGCACGTAGTGACGAACGTAGACATCCTGCTCCTGTCCGTCCAGACCGCGCAGATGGCGGGCGGCACCGTCCATGTCGCGTGTCTCGAGCGCGTGTCTGAGCTTTTCGAGGCGCCCGACGAGCTTGCCCTGGGCCTTGCGCGAGCGACGAACCTGCACCGCGAGGTCGGTGGCCCCACGCAAGGTCTCGGGCAGCACCCGATCGAGCAGGCGCGCATCCGACAAAAGAAGCTTGTGTGCCTCGGGCGAGAGCAGGAAGAACTCGGCCTCGCTCAACCGGCGCACGAAACAACCCTCGGGCAGGGGCGTCGTGAAGGCGGCGAGCAGTTCACGCCGGCGGAGCCAGTCGGTGCAGTTGGGCTGATCGACCGCGGTCTTTATGAGGTCTTGCGGCGCCGCATCCCAATACCAGGCCGCCGCGATCGCATACCGGATGCGCACCCCGGGGACGATGCCGATCACTGGCCCGAGATCAGGCGGATCGGGCCTCGGAGGCCCCTCGAGCACGCACAGCCATTCGGCGAGCGGATTCGTGCTTGCCGGGCTTGCCGCCAGACCGACCAGATGGATCGCGGCCTGCCTCGCCCCGGCATCGCCCGATCGAACCGCGCCGCGCAGCAGCAAGGCCAGCGCCACCGGCCAGGCGGCACCGACCGCCCAGGTGTTGTAGAGGAGCCGCTCGGGATCGAGCCCGGTCTGAAGATCGAGCAGGGTCTGCCAGTACGCATCGGCGATTTCATCGATGGGCGGCCAGAGCTCGGCCCCGGCATCGGCCTGGTAGGGATTGACGGCTCCGACAATCGGAGACAGGTGCCTGACCGCCTCGAGGCCCTCGATGGCCTTGATGAGGTCGGAACCCACAGACCCGCGAGACGGGATGGTTTTCATCGAAAGCGACCTCCTTCCCCTGTTACCACACCATCGTGATTCGAAGCCGAGGCGGACGAAACGCCGCGCATCGCGACGTCAAGCCCGCATCTCGCGGGTGAAGGCGGCGCGAGGAGCGGCGTTTCGTGCCGTTGAGGCGAGCAGCGAACGCCTTGCGCATTCCTGGCGATACACCAGGTGAGCCTAAATCCGGGGAAGGAGGTCAGGGGCATCGTACGGTGAACCTGAGGACAGGGTCAACGAACGACACCCTTGGGAAGGAGTGTAGGCGGTGGGTGGCTCATGGGATGAGCCTCTGAAAGGCAAGTCGAGTCATTTTGCCCAAGCCCGATGCCGGTCCGGGCAGTCGGAACGCCCTGCCTCTGTCGCCATCACGCGAGTGGCATGAGGATCGTCGCGTCGTGTCGAAACACAGGGATCAGATCGAACCGGGTGTCGCTCGCGCCCGGGCGGGCATGGCGGCGGCTGTCCAGCGGGCTTGCGGTATCGTCCTTCGCGATACTGACATCGTCGATCCGGAGTGCACGACATGGACCTTCTCACCAGCCCGGAAGCCTGGATCGCCTTCGCCACCCTCACCCTGCTCGAACTGGTGCTGGGCATCGACAACATCATCTTCGTGTCGATTCTGGTGGACAAGTTGCCCCGGGCGCGCCAGGAGACCGCACGACGCCTCGGCCTGTTCATGGCGATGGCGATGCGGATCGGCCTGCTGTCGGTGCTCGCTCACATCGCAACCCTGGTGGAACCGCTGTTCTCGGTGTTCGGTCAGGGGATCTCGGGGCGCGATCTCATCCTGATCCTCGGCGGCCTCTTCCTGATCGCCAAGAGCACCACCGAGATCCATGGCAGCCTCGAGGGCGACGAGGGACACACCTCGGCCTCGGTCAAGGCCACTTTCGGTGCTGTCATCCTGCAGATCATGATCATCGATCTGGTCTTCTCGCTCGACTCGATCATCACGGCCGTGGGCATGGTCGATGACCTGCGCGTGATGATCGCTGCCGTCATCGCCTCGGTCGCGCTGATGATGCTCTTTGCAGGCGCCATTGGCCGCTTCGTATCGGATCATCCGACCATCAAGATGCTGGCGCTGGCCTTTCTGGTGGTGGTTGGCTTGCTGCTCGTTGCCGAGGGCCTCGACCATCATGTGCCCAAGGGGTATGTGTACTTTGCGATGGCCTTTTCTTTCGGTGTCGAACTGCTCAACATGCGGATGCGCAGGCACGCCCAGAACCGGGTGCGCCTGCACAGTGCGTACGAGGCAGCGCCAGAGGAGAACGCGGGAGGGTCTGGCGGGCAGACCCCGAACCGCTAGCCTTTGCCTGGCGGGAGTCGATGGGTGAACCTGCCGCAACGATCATCGAGCGGATGGTGCAGCAGGCCCGACTGCAGCTTTCGCGCTTCGAAGGGTGCGTACAGTCAACATCCGCGGTCGTCGGGCCAGTGAATCGTTGAGCCTCGACGATCACCGAAATGCAACGAACATTCCCGAGCAACCGTTGCGCCGATGAGGAACCACGCATTCTGGTAGTTACAGCGTCGCCACGTTGCGCAGGTAAAATGGCTCGATCAGCCCCACGGGGAAGGCGACCACGACAAGCACGGACGGCAGCGGTGGCAACGGCGCCAGAAGTCACTCGAAGACTGTTTTCGGCCTGTGTGGCGCCGGCGGGTTTGCGCGCGAAGTGATGCCCTTTGCTGCTGAATCCATTCTCATTGCCGGCGGGGCCAGTCCGGAAAATGAGCCTCGAATATACTTTGTCGAAACGAGCCCCGAAGTGAAGGCGGTGAATGGATACCCGCTTGTTTCGGAAGCGGAGTTCTTTGATCTCGATTGCACGCAGCGCTTTTTCAATGTTGCGATAGGCGATTCAAGGGTGCGCGAGCGGATTGCCCGCGAATGCATCGCGAAAGGCGCAACGGCGATATCGATCAAATCACCCCATTCAATCATCTATGACGGCAATGAGATAGGAGAAGGGGCAATACTGTGCGCACACACGATGATCACTTCGAACGCAAGGATAGGCAGGTTCTTTCACTGCAATATCTATTCCTACGTGGCGCACGACTGTGTCATTGGAGATTACGTGACATTTGCCCCCAACGTCCGTTGCAACGGCAGGGTCCATATTCATGATCACGCTTATATCGGAACAGGTGCGGTGATCAGACAAGGCTCGGCAGCAACCCCCCTTGTCATCGGGGAAGGCGCTGTCGTAGGAATGGGGGCTGTCGTCACGAAAGATATACCGCCCTTCACGACCGTTGTCGGTAATCCGGCCAGACCTCATGAGAGAGCGAAATCTCAGCCAGGCGGCGGATCCTGAGTTCGACGACCAGCAACAGAAACAGCCCCGGGGCCGCGATGACGTCGCTCAGGGCGAGTCGCGCGAAGGCCGAATTGGGCATACGCGCTCACCGAATCGAGGTACAAGGGCCGGCTTCAGGCTGCCGAGGATCACCGTCGCGGAGATCTCGACGGACCGGGCAACCTCACCCAGGCCGGGCTGGTGCAGTGGATCGATTACACCCTCTCAGGGGAGCAACGCCGCCACCCCAGCCAGACAGCTGACACTGGCCACCGTCGTCAGCCACCACCGCATGGGCAACCATGCCTGCACCCGGTAGCGCGGATACAGCACGCGGTCAGCCGCAAGGCAGACCCAGAGCAGCGCGGCAATGAGCGTCAGCCCCAGCGCCTCCCCCAGCAACAACGCCACCCAACTGAGCAGGCTGGGCGCCACGCCCCAGAGGAGCGAAGACACGGGCTGGACGGTCGCTTCGCGCATCACCAAGCCCCAGTGAATGGCCCCCAGAAAGCTGCAGATGGTGGCGCCGTACCCCAGGAGGGCAGGTGCGGCGAGCGGCCACTGATCGATCGGCGAGAGACAGAGCACCGCAGCGAGGCTCACGAAAGGAACGAGCCCGGCAACACCCATTCGCCATGCCCACGGCGACGGCCCCGCGAGATCGGGCGTGCCTGTCACTCGTCGTCCCCGGTCTTTGGAGTTGCAGGCACTGGTGGAAGGGTGAGAGGAGGCCGAACCATCTTCTCGCCATCCCACTGCTGGCCGCACCAGCAGCGGCCTTCGGGGTTGACGATGCAAGTGCCGCTACCGCAGCAGCGTGGGTCACTCTTCATGGGGAAACTCCTTGATATTGCCAGATCAGACGGGCCTCGACCGCTCGAAGCGAAGCGCCCAGCGCTGCAACAGCGGTCGGATGCGCAGGAAAAAGCGGTACGCACGCTCCATGACCCAAGGTGCGCCAGGCACACGGCCCATGAGTGCCAGCCAACGCCAGCCGGGCAACGCCGCCCAGAGAGCGAGGAAAGCAAGCGCGCCGCTCAGTACTTCCCCATTCTGGGCCACCACATGAAAACGCGCCAGGAGTTGCTCGCGTGTTGTCTCAGGCGGCAGAGGCGATGCTGTGTCGTTGACATCGACAAAACAGATGGACGAATCGGATTGCAGCGGCGCCAGCCCGCGATAGAGGGCGATCTCGCGCCTGCATAACGGACATGCACCGTCGTACAGAACGGTCAATGCCGAGCCGTGGTCGGCGGTTTGGTTCTCGGATTGCTCCATCATACGCGATGCTCTTTGAAAGCCAACCGCTCGGTGGCCGAATTCACCTACTCCCACTCGATCATAAACAGCTTCGGTAAGTCGTTGTCTGGCTTGATGCTTGCCTCGCAACGCCTGAGTTTTGCCGTCATCCTTACCGTCATTCTGACTGGGATCCCCAAGCGCAGCATTCACCATCATTCGACATCTATCGAGGACAGTCGGCACTTCCACGATGGCCAGCTTTCGAGATCTATCAAGGTCTATCGCGTCCTCGCATGCGTTCCCCGAAGGCGTGGGCAGACCCCTTGCTCCTCGTGAAGAGATCAAGACGACACCGGCATCAAACGCCTCAAGTTGTTGTCGCATCGAGTCTTTCTGCCCGATTTTTTACCGTCACGACGCCGCCGAACGGGCGGCGCGCTCAGTGCGCATCCGCCGTCTCCTCGATTGCTTCCTTCCACGGCCTGATCTTCGCAAGCGTCTTTGCCAAGCTCGCCTTCGCGACCTCAGTATCGAAGTCGGCCTGCAGGCGCAGCCACCAGCCATCCGAGAGTCCGAAGAAGCGGCACAGCCGCAGATCGGTGTCCGCGGTGATGGCGCGCTTGCCGGCAACGATCTCGCCGATGCGCTGCGCGGGCACGCCGATCTCCTTTGCCAGGCGGTAGTTGCTCATGCTCAAGGGCTTGAGGAACTCCTCGGCGAGCATTTCGCCGGGTGACACCGGCTTGAGTTTCCTGCTCATGTCGTTCTGCCTCAGTGATAGTCCACGATCTCGACGTCTTCGGCATCGCTACCCGTCCAGCGAAAGCAGATGCGGAACTGGTCATTCACCCGCAGGCTCCACTGGCCGACGCGATCGCCTTTCAGCTGCTCGAGCCGGTTGGCTGGCGGCGCGCGCAGGTCATCAATGCGGCGCGCAAGGTCGAGTTGCTTCAGCTTGCGCAGCGCCGGACGCTCGATGTTGGCGAAGCGCGCCACGCGCCGCAGCTGGAACAGCGCCTCAGTGTCGGCGCACTTGAACGATCGAATAGCCACGGGCAAAATAGTAACGCAGTGCGTTATTAACGACAAGCGTGAAAATCAATGACCAGGCCCTCAGCACACAAGTGGGCGTTCGCGCCGCGTTTTCGCCGGCACGCCTTCGGCTGGCGCTCGCAACCGGCCGTGCAGCGGGTCAGGGAAGCCAGCGCCGAGATCCAGACGGTTGCGAGGAAAGACCCGGCATTGGCCGCTGCCGGCGCGGTCCTATTCGTGGAGAAGGTGTCGCGTGCGCTCGAACAAGTCGACAGCTCCTCGGGCGCCATCGGCACCGCCGTCAATTACGCGATCGAGACCTGCGCGACGATCATCGCCGCCGCGCCGGTCGACGACCGAACGCGAGATCAGTGGCTCGACCGGCTGTGGGAAGCGCATCAGAAGGACGCGATCCCCTACATCGAGCGCCTGGCCGACTACTGGGGCGAACTGTGTGCATCGCGGACGCGCGCTTCTGCGTGGGCCGACAGACTGATTGGCGCCGTCGAGAGCATGTGGGGATCTAACCGGAAGCCCGGAGGCTACTTCCACAGCACGATCGCCTGCCTGAGCGCCCTCTTCCACGCAGGGCGCCACGAGGAACTGCTCGCCCTCCTCGACAAGGCGCCCCACTCGATGTGGCACTACCGCGAGTGGGGCGTCAAGGCGCTGGTGGCCTCGGGGCGGAAGGCGGAGGCGATCCGATACGCTGAAGCAAGCCGCGGGCTGAACGACAGCCCGGTCGCGATCGCTCGCGCCTGCGAGGAAATCCTGCTCTCGTCGGGCCTCGCCGACGAAGCGTATTCGAGATACGCGATCGCGGCCAACCAGGGGACGACGTTCCTCGCGACCTTCCGCGCAATCGCGAAGAAGTACCCGACCCAGGTGCCCGCCAAGATCCTCGGTGATCTGGTCGCCAGCACTCCGGGTCAGGATGGCAAGTGGTTCGCCGCCGCGAAGGATGCCGGGCTATACGACGAGGCGGTCGCCCTCGCCCACCGAACGCCGTGCGACCCGCGCACGCTGACTCGGGCCGCTCGCGACTTCGCCGCCACGCAACCCCGGTTCGCCGTCGAGGCGGGCCTCGCCGCCCTGCGCTGGATCGCCGCCGGCTATGGCTACGAGATCACGGGTGTAGACGTACTCGCCGCGTGCTCGAGCACCCTGGCTGCCGCGAGAAACGGCGGATGTACTGACGAGATCGAGGGGCGAATTCGCGCGTTGGTCGCCGGTCCACGATCGTCCGCCAAGGACCTCATTGCCGCGTCGCTTGGGACACGAACGATCACGTGACCTCCAAGCCCACACCTGCGAAGGCCGCAGCACGACGCGTGACCGCCGCAGCGCGTCCCCCTCAAGGATAACGCGCTGCTCGCGCATCAACATCGCTGCTGTTAGCGTGCCGATGCAACTTGGTCGTCCGGCCTCGGGGAGGCGGCGCATCCGACATTCGACGAGATGGCGATATTTGCTGTTCAGTAAAGATCACCCGACCAGAAACCGACAAGCGACGGGGGACTCAACCCGTCATGCCGCGATCCGACACTTTTCCTCGGAAGTCCGTATCTACAACCAAGGACCCCACGCCTATCCCTGTACCCATCGCCAACGAGACCCGAGGACACGACCAAGGTGCTAATGAACACTTCGTGAGGCGCTTCGCCCGTGCGGCGCCGCTTCCCTATCGCGGCTTGCACGCCGCCCGACGTGACGAGACTGAAGACAGCCTCGGCGAGTTGACTCGTCCCCTCACTCCCACTCAGTCATCAATTGAGCCGCCAAGTCCTTGTCGCGTCTAGCGTTCTTGGATGGAAGGCCGCTGGATACCGTCAAAAATACCGTCATCTTGAGGAGGTCCAGCATTGGCGCGGGTTTCCGGGCGGTTGTGGCAACAGGCAGGTTTCGAGGTCTATCGAGGACTATCGGGTCCGACGCTAGCCGCTGAGACTCGCGGACGGCCCGCTTGCCCACCGTCAAGACCACCGCTGATCGTACCGTCAACAAGCTTCTAAGTGCTTGTCTCGCCGACTCTTTCGCACGATGGCCATACCGTCAGCGAGATCTCCGCTATGCAGCAGATCCTGGACACCGGTTCGGTCTAGTGTGCTTGAATTGCTCGCTGTGGTTGCGATACTTCCCGCAGGACGAGTTCGATGCAAGTTACCGAGTCGGCATAAGAGTTCCATGACAACACGCCCGAAGAGCCCTACGGCTGACGCACTGACGCCCGAGCAGGCGCTCGCCGAGCTCCTGGCGCTCGACATGGACAGTCGCCGCACGGCAGTCGCGAAGGACGTACGCAGCCGGAGCCCCAGATACCGTTGCATCCCCGCTCACGACCTGGCCGACGCCCTCGGCATCCCCGAGTCGAGGAGACCCGGCAGCGAGTGGTCCTTCACGCGCTACGCAAGGATGATGACGGTCGAGGAGTACGCGATGTACAACTCGCCGGCCTCCGAAGTCATCTACATGATCGAGGACTCGCTCGATGCCGAGCGTTTGGAGGAACTGATAAGGCTCTCCGAGCCCCTGGACGACGTCGACAAGCCTCGCTTCTCGTTCCTGACCCGGAGCGAGAGAAACGACATCGAGGACGCCATCGCCGAGCGTCAACTCGAGGCCAATGAGTCCAACGGCATGTGCTGCCTCGGTCATTGCTCGGTCAAGAGCCCGAGTGGTGCCGAGCTGCAGTTCGAAGGGGATATCGAGGACGATGGGCACTGCATCAACCTGCGCACGCCGTACGACAAACGGGCCAAGCGATTCGTCGACCTGTCCCGTTGTCGCACCAGCTACTGGTAGCCGATGAGCAAAGCTCCCGTATCCACCGCTCCGACCTTGCCGACCGTCGCGCCCAGCGACGTCTTCAACGGCGCCACGGTTCGTCGTCGGTTCGTCGCGTCGGTACTCGAGATCATCGACCGAACGGCCACCGGCCATCGCTCCTACATCCGGGGAACGATGGTGTCCTCCTCCGAGGGCGACGAGTGGACCCTGCCCGCTGGTACTGCTCATCGAACGCCCTCATTGTGGGGCAGTCCCAGTTCGCTCTCCGTCGAGGGAGAGGAGGCTCGCGCAGCCATCCTCAAGGCGCTCGGCGTCAACCTGAGCCGCAGTCCGACCTATCGCAAGTACCGCTGACCGGTCACACGTGCTTCTTGTAGTACGCCCACTGCCCCGCCGCCAGCACCCCGACCAGCACGGCACCGACGCCGGCACACAGCCCCCACGCGACCGGCGCCGGCCAGACCAGTAGGACTGACCCGCCAAGCGCCAGCACCACCACCTGTCCGTACTTCGCCCGGTGGTACAGGCTCGCCGACTCTCGCGCCGCCTGCGCACAGCGAATCGCCCGCTGGCTCAGACCCTCGGCTGCGCCCACCGCGTAGAGCAGCGCGAGGAGCGGGAGAAACCGGATGAGGACCCCGGCGCGCAGGCCCAGCAGCTGGGTGCCGATCATCGCCACCTCGATCGCCTCCTGCCGGGCGATCCAGGTACTGCGCACGACCGTGTCCGGGATGGACATCGACGCGCCCTCGGCAAACCGCTGCCCCATCTCGTGCAGCCCCGTCGCCTCGAAAACCAGCCCATAGAGCGCGTTGGCCGGCGCGGTCACCGCCGCCGCCGAGCCGCCCTGGCGGGCTGCCATGGCAGTGCTTGCCGTCAGTTCCTCGGCCAGCAGGGTCCGCAATCCGTCGACCCGCCCGGGCCAGACGTGGGCGACGAACACCCAGTCCACCGTCCACGCCACCAGCAGCAGGCCGGCGAGCCCCAGCGTCAGCGCGAACCCGAGCTTGAACGGCGCGAGCAGCACCCGCGCCAGCGCCCCGTCATGGAAGCTGGTGTTGCGCGAGCCCATGCGCACCCTCTCCTTCGACCCTGTCCGGGACCGGCTCCGGCCACAACCAGGGGCCGTCCAGCCGCGCGCGCAGCGCCTCGCCGATCTCCTTCAGGCCGGCTGGCATCAGCGGATCGTCACCCGCCCCGGGGAGCGGCATGCGAATCTTGTGCAGTTGCCCCCCGTGCAGCAGCGCAAAGGCCTGCCCCTTGGGCAGCTGCACCAGGTCGGTCGGCGCCAGCATCGGCACGGTCTCGGGAGCGATCCGGTCTTCGTTGCGGCTGGCGAAGTCGGTGAATTCGCCTGGGTCGTTGGTATCGGACACCGACGATGACGCCACCGTGGAGACCACCTGCACGGTGGGCAGCTGCGTGGTCAGCAGCTCGGCGGTCGCCAACTCCTTCACCCGCAGCATGATCAGCGTGTTGAAGTTGCCGGCGATCTGCCCGGCCTTGGGCCGCGAGCCGATGCGCGCTTCCACGTCCGACCAGGTCTGGGTGTAGGCCGTCACCTGGAAGCCCGCCCCGCCTGCCTTGTTGAGCAGCGGGATGAACTCGTCGCCAATCAGTTCGTTGAACTCGTCGGCGTGGATGGCGATGCGCCGAGGCTTCACCGGCACCGGAAAGCCCCGACCGGGGCCGTACTTGTAGAGGCTGCCAGCCACGCTGGTCAGGTCGGCGAACATGGAGTTGCCCACCGCGGCGGCCACCTCGTAGTCGGACAGGGCATCGAGCCCGACGTAGACGATGCCGCCCAGGTTGATCACCGCGTTCCAGTCGAACACCGGCCGCCAGTCGCCCGGGGCGTTCATCGCCGGGGACAGCAGCGCCGCTGTGCGTCCGGTGGTGAGCTTCTCCATCAGGGGCAGCAGCGAGGCCACCAGCTTGTCGAAGTGGCTCTTCTCGTAGGCGAGAGTGGACGCCAGCGCGTGGGCGATCGGGTCGTACAGGCGCCGCCGCCGGGCGAACTCCACCAGGCTCACTGCCCGCAGCCCGCGCGACTGAAGCCCCTTGTCGAGACTCTTCTTGTCGATCGGCTGGCGCTCAAGTTCGTCGCGCCACCCGGAAGCGGTTGGCTCCCGATCCAGCCACTGCTCGAAGTAGTCGACCAACAGTGGCTCGATGTCGGAGGCATGGCGATTGATCGCCTCGTAGTCGGGCGTGCGACCCAGTGCCACCAGCGCCCGGGCCATCACGTTCACGAAGCGCCAGACGAACTCCTTGAAGGCGGCCGACTGACCCTCCGAGGGCAACTGCCCGGCGATGCGCGTGGCGACCTCAGTGATGCGCGAGAAGCTGCCCACCGGGTTGTAGCGGGCCGAGATGTCGGGGTGGCCGAGGTGGAACATGAAGAAGGCGTCGGCCCGCCCTGCGCGCTGAGCCTCGGCGTAGATGCGCCGCAGCAGATCCTCGTCGCCCTTGGGATCGAAGACGATGACGACCTCCCCCCGGCGGATGTCCTGGGCGATCAGCAGTTCGGCCAGGCGCGTCTTGCCCACCCGCGTGGTGCCCAGCACCAGGGTGTGGCCGACCCGCTCGGAGAGGTCCATCCAGATGTCGGACTCGTCGGGCTCGACGCCATGCAGGGCCGGATCGCCACCGAGACCGGCGGGAGCGTCACCTGAAGACGCAGACCCGGGCAGCAAACGCCCCCACCACGAAGGCTCCAGCAGCCGCTGGTTCGCAGGCTGGCGAGCCTCGAAGAGTCGCTGCGTGTGACGCTGGTCCCACCGGAAGCCTCGACCAAGGTAAAGGCGATGCGCGGACCAGGGGATCGACGCCGAGTCCATCCTGAAGCCGAGCAGCCTGCGAAGGTTCCGCCGGTAGGCGAGCGTTCGAGCGCCCTGCCCGCCTCGCCAGGCGGCATGGCCGAGCAGCGCTGCAGCGAGTCCGACCTGCCAGGGCGGGCTCAGCAACAGCCAGCCAGGCGCGATCAGCACAGCGCCGCCCGCCGCCAACGACACGCCGGCAGCGACGAGCTCGTGTGCACCGCGCAGGCGACCCTCCAGAGTCGCGGTCACGGGTCAGCGCTGCCAGCGACCGCGATCCGCACGAGTCGCGAGTTGATCGGTGGCAGCGGGTCGAGCAGGCGCTGCGGCTGCTCGATGACGATCCCGTGCACCCTGGCGGTCGCCTTGCCGTTCTTGGTCCAGGCATAGCCGAGCACGTTCGCCCCGTCGGCCCCGACAAGGTGCCACCCGGCTTTGAGGACGGAACGCTGCAGACGCTTCAGGCTCTCCTGGGAGTTCGCATCGGCACCCTGCCATGCCAGGAAGGACCGGAAGATGCTCGGCGACACCAGCAGCAGGCCTTCGGGAACGTGATGGACCAGGGCCGTGCGGGTGTTGATCTCGATCGCCCCCCGGGCCAGCCCATCGCGGAGCCAGCCGAACAACTCAGGAAGTGCCAGGGCCGACAACGAAGCCCGCGTGTCGTGGGTCGCAAGTGCCCCGGACGCAGAAAGCGCTGGCTCCGGCTCTACGCCGAAAACGGCCTTCGGATCGATGTCCGACGGGTGCTGATGTCCTTGTGCTCTGTCGACAGGAGCCGCCGCGTCGGAGCGCCCGGAAAGCGCTTCCGTCAGGATCGCCAAGATGGGATTGTCCTGACCGCATCGATCGGAAAGCACCCCAGCCAGCGCTGCGATCGCCTCATGGTCCTGGCCGATCCAGAACCTGCCAATCTCGGGCACGATGCACTCGTACCGGCTATCGGGATCTCCAGAGCCCGTAGCCTCCCCCTTCCGCAGCATGGCGGCCAGCAGCACGGCATAGGTCCAACGATGCGCCAGTTCGCCTACCCGCTCGGGCGGCGCGTTCGGCGGCAGGATTCGGTCACGGCGAACGGCAAGGGCGCGGAGCGCAAGCCGCAGCGAGCGCCCGAGCGGCTGGGTATCCGCAGCTGCATCGCCATCGCGGGTGGACGGTACACACTCCACAAGCCTACGGATCACGGGTTCGACCAGGGCGTCGAAGACCTCGTGGGGGAACGCGAGGAGCGCCCGCAGCAGCGCAACGGGATCGGCCGTGACGGGCCGGCCCGGCGCCCGCAGCGCATCCGGCGGGCGACTGCGCACTGTCTCGATGGCGGCCATCTCGGCAGTATTCGAGGGCTGGTTCAGGTCGTCAGCGTCAATTAGTGCCCGCGGGCAGACCCGATTCGAGGCAGCCGGATCGTGGGCGACAACTCCTGAAGTCCAAGCAGAGGCGTTCTTCCCGCTCCGGATCAGTCGGATGCGGTTGGTGATTAGATTGCGCTAGGAAGTTAGCGCATGAGGTGACTTCAAGCGCACCGTCCAAGCGGCCGATCCGCATATGATTGGATCCTGTGGTATTTTTCACCTATGGATTCAAATTCCCGTCACCAGATCCTCAAGCGCCTGCAGACAGGTCTTGGCCGGGGTGCGCCGTTCGACCTGAGCACCCTGGCACGGGTCGGCGTGTCTGCCCCGCTGGCTGCGCGCTACGCCGAAAGCGGCTGGCTCGTGCGCCTGGCACAGGGCGTGTACGCCTTCCCGAAAGACGATTTCGGGGTGTACGGCGCACTGATGTTCCTGCAACAGCGCGTGCCCGGACTGCACGTCGGCGGCAAGACCGCGCTGGCGCTGCAGGGCGTTCGACACAACCTGGGCGTCCGCGAGCCCCTGGTACTTTGGGGTGATGTGCGCTTCGCCCTGCCCGACTGGTTCACCTCGCGGTTTCCCGCACGCTACGTGCACGCACGCTTGTTCGACTGGCCGGATGAGATGTTGGCAGCCAAGACCGTCGTGACACCGGCCGGGCTGCCCGACGGACTACACGTGTCGGCATCGGAGCGCGCCGTGCTGGAGCTGCTGTACGACGTCGGCACCCGCCAGAGCCTGGATGAGGCCCGCAACCTGTTCGACGGGGTGCGTTCGCCTCGCAAGGAACTGATGGGCCAGTTGCTGGCCAGTTGCACCAGCGTGAAGACCGTGCGGCTCTTCCTGACGTGGGCCCGCGAAAGCGGCCTGCTGGACGTGGACGAGCTGCGCGCGCGCTACCCGCTGCGCACCGGCAGCGACAAGCGCTGGATGAGCCGGATGCCCGACGGCACCTTGTTGACGCTCAAGCCCCATGGATAAGGGTTACGCGGACACCGTCCGCCTCTTGCTGACCGTCGCGCCCGAGGTCTTCGCCAACGACATCTTCGCGATGAAGGGCGGTACGGCGATCAACCTGTTCGTGCAGGACATGCCTCGCCTGTCGGTGGACATCGACGTCGTGTTCCAGCCGAGACAGGTGCCGCGGGACGAAGCCGTGGCCGCAATCGACGCTGAACTTGCCGCCATCGGGCAACGAGTTGCGTCTCTGGGTCTGCGGGCTCGGCGCTTGCGCGGCGCGGACGCCGGCGACACAAAGCTGATCGTCGAGAACGACACCAGCCAGGTCAAGATCGAGGTCAACACTGTGTTCCGGGGAACGGTGCTCCCCATTGAACGAATGCCCTTGAACGCGAGGACGGGCGATCTGTTCGGCGTCGAGTTCGATGCTCCGATCCTGGCACGCGACGAGCTGTATGCCGGCAAGCTGGTGGCAGCACTCGACCGGCAACACCCACGCGACATCTTCGACGTGTGGCAGCTTTACGAATCCGGCGGCCTGACCGACACCATGGTCGAGTGCTTCGTGGTCTACCTCGCGGGCCACAACCGGCCACTGCACGAAGTGCTCTTCGGCAATGACAAGGACATCGCTGCCGAGTACGAACGCGCTTTCGTGGGCATGACGGACGTGCCCTGCTCGCTCGATACCCTGCTCGCCGCCCGCGCCCGACTGCGGCTTGAGCTGCCACGCCGCCTGACTGGCATGCACCGGCAGTTCCTGAGCGGACTGGCGCGGGCCGAGCCGGACTGGTCTTTGATGCAGTACCCCCACGCGGCGGACCTGCCGGCCCTGCGCTGGAAGCTCGCCAACCTGGACACTTTCCGAAAGCGACGACCTGCGGATTTCCAAACCCAGGCCGAGGCGCTCGATGCCGGCCTGAATCGGGTCGGCGCACTGGGATGAGTTCGAATGTCCGCCACCGAGTGCGGCCGCTGAGGTTCGGAGGATGAGCGACGGCCTTGGCCTCAAGTAGTCCTATGCAGGTTGGCACGGAAAGTGGTGGTTCGGCGGTCGCAACTACCCAGCCGACAAACGCCGCGGGCGTGGAGCAGGCCAAATGACCGCGCCCGCCAGTTATGAACTTGTACTCCCGACCCGTTGCTGCCCCTCAGGAAACTGGGAAGCAGTCGTTACATGGCACGATCGACGAATGAAGCGCAATAAGCACAAGAGGCTTGCCGTTCGCACTCCTCTCGACCAACCCGACGAGGTCTTCAGCTCCGGTCCGCTCCGAATGATGCGGTTCGGCCGCCACGTCGTCTCGCAGACCAAGTGGCCGCCGGGTGAGTTCGACAACTTCCAGGTACGCCTAGTCTCGGGTTATGACGAGGTGGTGCGCGAGATTGACCGAGACATCGCCGAGGCTGCGGCCCTGGTTGCAACGCTGAGCCCACTGGCAATGCTGCACCGCGCTTGGTGGGAACGAAGCGGCGCGAGCCTGGGGATTGAGAGCGAGGTCGAAGTCGGGCGCGAACACGCACATGCTGCGCGAATGCTCGACTACGTTCAGAGCCTGGTTGCCGGTACGCCGCCCGTTGCAGGCCCACCGCGAGAGCTGATCGATGAAGACTGGAGCAAGCTGCAGGAGCTGGTTGCGTCCATCTTTCGGAGGCTGAACTCGCGATACTTCTTGTGCGCTACGGCCGCGCGCCGACAGAGCGGTCCGGCCGTCGACGCCGCATTCGAGGAGTTCCACTTTCGGACGCAGCTCTACTGGTGCAACGTCACGGGGGAGCAGTATCAGAACCATCAGGTTCAAGCAATGCGCGAGCTGCTCGCACCACAGACCGGCGCGGTCCAACAGCTCTACGGGCTGAGCAGCGAGCAGCTGTGCGATGAGCTCGCGAAGATCTGGCACTCACTGACCAAGGGCATAGCCGATGCCTTTGAAGCCATGGACGCGTTCAGACAGAAGTCTCTGGAAGCACTGGACGCAGACATCAAAGCTGGTATCGCGAAAGATGGTGACCCAAGAGAGATGCTGCGCGCATCAATCGTCCGCCACGGGCTTGAGGCGGAACAGAACCGGGCAGTCGGGCTCTTTCTTCTCCACGACCTCTTCGACTTGCAGAAGGTGACGAACCTGACGCCTGCGTTCCTTGATGACTTTTCTTGGGCGCCGGGCCAGGATGGAGAGTTCTTTGCCGAAGGCCCCTTCAAGGGGTGGCCGCTGCGTGTCTGGCCCATATTCAAGCGGCCCTTTATCAAGCTGGATGGAAGGTACTACTGCTTCGATCCGAGCAGCTTGTTCGATCACTTCTACCGACAGCTTGAAAAGCGCGTGTTCGCTGAAGACCAGCGCCTCAAGCAAGCCTGGATCGATGCCCGTAAAGGGGTTACAGAGACCCTGCCCTTCGAGTACCTGAAACGGCTTCTGCCAGGCGCAACGTGCTTCAAGGAGATCTACTACTGGCTGGGTGAGGCCGGGTCAGCGGCTGCTCGCTATGAAGCGGACGGCGTACTTGTTTTTGACGGGCATCTGTTCATCGTCGAAGTTAAGTCAGGATCGTTCACCTACACATCGCCCGCCACCGATGTCGACGCGCACGTGCAGTCGATCAAGAACCTGGTGTCTGCGCCGGCCAAGCAAGGCAACCGGTTCCTTCGATACCTGCAAACAGCCGATGAGGTGCCACTGCTGGACCACGCAGGAAGCGAGACCGCCCGCCTCAGGCTTGGGGATTATCGCCATGTCACGATCTGCGCTGTCACGCTTGATCCCTTCACGGAGATTGCGGCCCAGGTTCAGCACCTGTCGTCCATCGGCGTCGACGTAGGAGACGAACCCGTGTGGTCACTGTCCCTGGACGACCTGCGCGTGTACTCGGACATCTTTACCAATCCACTCGAGTTCCTTCACTTTGTCCAGATGCGCAGAGAGTCGTTCAAGTCGGACATCCTGCAACTCGACGACGAACTGGACCACTTGGGTCTGTACCTTCAGCACAACCACTACCCCGAGCACGCTGCGGAGCTTAGCGGTGGAGCGAAGGGTCGTCTGCAGTTCGTCGGGTACCGGCAGGAGATCGACAAGTTCTTCTCCGCGCGCCTAGCGGACCCTGCACTTCCATCCCCTCTCCATCAGAAGATGCCTGCGGGCATGATGGCCTTGCTCGAGTTGTTGCGGTTGAGCGGCAAGGACGGGCGCTCGGCGATTGCGGCCTACCTCCTCGACGTGAGCGGAGACTGGCGAGATCGGATGTTTAACGCGCTGGCGGAAGAGCTAGGGCGATCGGAAGCGAAGCAACCGCGTCCCTTCTCGACCTTCGGGGAGGTTCGCCTGACAGCTTTCGCATGGATGCCCCGGTGGCAACACGCCTCGGCAGATGAGATGCGAGACCACGCGCGGGCGATCATGGTGATGCATGACGAACCGGAGCGGGTGCTCCTTGCACTTTCCTACGACGACACGGGCGTATTACTCGATGCCGAATGGCACTTTTTGCGACGCAAAGACATCTCGGTTTTCGAACTGCCGGCGCTTCAAGCACGGGGGGAGGCTCTGCGTGAAGCACGACTTCAGAAGGCAATCGCGATGGGCGGTCGCATCGGGCGTAACGAGCAGTGCCCATGCGGGTCAGGCAAGAAATTCAAGAAGTGCTGCGGCCCTGAGATGCAGTTGAAGTAACGCAGCCGAAGCCACTCGCGCGAGGCAAAAAAGATCGAGACTTCCAGTTCGCGCCACATGGCAGCGGTCATTTAGACCTTGCCCGGGCGAGAGAGGTCGCGCGACCGCTTCACCCGGGACAGCGGGCTGCCACGTATTCACCGATCGGCAACTCCAATGGCCGTATGTTGCCGGTCAGCTTGAGTTTGCCCTGCCGAGCCGAGCGGCAGCAACCGCTGCAGTACGCCCATTCAGCGAACCAGCGCGGCCTGCCCATCTTCCATTGCTCTGCTTTCAATCGCACGCGTTCTCCTCCAACCCGCATCGCCCTTCACAGCCCGATTCAGTCCCACCCCCAAGCCCCGATTCCCCCAGACGCCGCCGCCCGCGCTTCCTACGATGCCTCCACCGCTGACGCACCCCCGCGTCGCGGACCCACCGATGCACAGGAGGCCCCATCGCACGCAGCGCGCAATCGACGACGAGCAGTCCGGCCCGGCGCGGCGCGATGGCGCTGTCTGCACTGGCCGGGCTGCTCGTCGCAGCGCCATCCTGGGCCTGTTGGGATGAGGCGGCTGCCCGCTACGGGCTCAGCAGCCACCTGCTCTACGCGATCGCGCGCACCGAATCGGGCCTGAACCCGGCGGCCGTCGGCCGCAACCGCGACGGCTCGCGCGACATCGGGCTCATGCAGATCAACTCCTCGTGGCTGCCGACGCTGGCTGGCCACGGCATCGCCGAGCACAACCTGTTCGATGCCTGCACGAGCATCCACGTGGGCGCCTGGATCCTCGCCGGCAACGTATCCCGCCTGGGCTACACGTGGGAGGCGGTCGGCGCCTACAACGCGCGCAGCGCGCCGCTACGTCGGGCCTACGCCCACAAGGTGCACCGCGAGTTGATGGCGACCGCCGCCAGCAGCGCCCGCCGTGCGGCCTCGAACGCCCCCCCCGAACGCCTCGCGTCTGCCACCCCTCCCGGGCAGGCGCGAGGTCTCCACGCGCAGTGAGGGCGCGCGAGCCCTCTACCCCCCACCCGCCAACCTCACTGCCCTGGAGACACCCTTGAACCGTTACCCTCGCCTGACCTCTCGCGCGCCCGCCCGCCTCGCCACCGTCGCCCCGGTGGCCCTGCTGCTGGCACTCGGCGCCACCTCGGCCTTCGCCGGCACCACCGGCACCGAGTTCCAGACCATGTACACGACCATGCTGAACTGGGCCACCGGCTACCTCGGCAAGGCCATTGCCGTGGCCGCCTTCATCCTGGGCGCCGGCATCGGCGTGGCGCGCTCCTCGCCGATTCCGGCGCTCGCGGGCGTGGTCTTCGCGCTTTTCATGGTCTACGTGCCGACCATCATCGACTCGATCATGACCGCCACGATCTGACGGTCGGGCTGTCGTGAGCGACGTCGCGCTGGAAATCCCGCGCCGGCTGAACGATCCCCCACGCATGTTCTGGTGGGAGATCGACGTGTCGCTGCTGTTCCTGGCAGCGGTGCTGGCCGGCATGATCGCGGGCTTCTTCGTCACCGGCTGCGCCGCTGGGGTGCTGCTCGCCTGGGCCTACGGCAAGGCCAAGTCGGGCGAGCACCCCGCCTTCGCCCTGCACCTGCTGTACTGGCACCTGCCGGCGGCGGTCTCGGGCCTGAAGCGCACCCCGCCCTCCCACTTGCGTGAGCTGGTCGGATGAGGCTCGACTGGCTGCGCGCCGACCAGGCCAGCGCCCGCCGCGCCACCGCGCTGCTGGCGATCCTGCTCGCGGTCTCGATGCTCGCCACGCTGCTACTGGCCGCGCACACGGTGCGCCAGGCCGGGCGCGAGCGCGTGGTGGTGGTGCCACCTGCCATCCACAAGTCCTTCTGGGTCGAGGCCGAGCGGGCAAGCCCCGAGTACCTGGAGCAGATGGGCTACTTCCTCGCCCAGCTCACGCTCAACGTCACCCCGCAAAGCGTCGAGCACCAGTCCCGCCTGCTGCTGCAGTACGCCGCGCCGGCCTCCTGGGGCGATCTGCGCACGGCGATGGCGGCCAACGCCGAGCGCATCAAGCGCGACGGCGCCTCCACCGTCTTCAGCCCGCAGGACCTGCAGGTCGACGAACGCACCCAGCGCGTGGGCCTGCGCGGCCTGCTCACCACCTTCATCAGCGACCGGCGCGTCTCCGAGGTCTCGAAAGGCTATGCCATCGAGCTTCAGTACGCGGGCGGCCGGATCTTCCTGAAGACCTTCCGCGAGACCACTCCCAATGACCCCCTCGAACTCCAGACCCGATCCGGCGTGGCTCCCTCTGCACCCGCTGCACCCGCGCCCGATGCGTCTTCGTCTTCCTCTGCACCTGCTGTGCCTGCTGGCGCCCCTGCTCGCTGAGCCCGCCCTCGCGCAGCAGGTGGTCGAGGCCCGTGACGGCGCCACCGTGCTGGCCCGGGTCTCGCGTCAGGAAGTCACCCGCATCGCCTTCGAGCGCTCGCGGGTGCGCCGGGTCACCGGCAACGCCAACGAGTTCGTGCTGGAGAAGGACGACGAGCGCGGCCAGGTCTTCATCCGGCCTGCCGATCCGCAGTCCACCAAGCCGATCAATCTCTTCGTGAGCAGCGACCGGGGCACGGTGTCGCTGCTGCTGCAGCCGGTGGACGTACCTGGCGACTCGATCGTGATCCGCGAGCCACGCACCGCAGGCGATGCGCCGCCGCGCCTGGAAGCCAGCAGCCGCCACGTGCGCACCCTGAAGAACCTGCTGGTGGCGCTCGCCGACGACAGCCTGCCCGAGGACATGGAGGTACGTGAGCCCGGCCGCGAGATCGCGCTCTGGTCTGGTACCCGGCTCACGCTGGAGCGCGTGCTGCTGGGCGCCCACCTGGCGGCCGAGAAGTACCGCCTGGCCAACACCGGCACCGCCGCGCTCACGCTGCACGAGCCCGACCTGCACAAGCGCGGCGTGATGGCCGTGAGCGTAGAGCGCGCGAGCCTGCAACCGGGCGAGGTCACACCCGTCTTCGTGATCCGGGAGCGCCGCAGCGATGACTGAACAACCCCTGCCACCCGGCAACGTCGATGCACCGGCCGGTGCGAGCGCCGAGCGCATCAAGCGCCGCCAGTACCTGCTGCTGGCCAGCATCGCCGGGGTGATCGTCGCAGGCACCGTTCTGTCGGTGTCGCTGACCGGATCGGGCACCAGCAGCGAGCCCGCCCCTCGCCCGAAGTCCACCAACATCCTCGCGCCTGGCGCCCAGGTTGATCCACGGGACGCCTGGCGTGGCCAGGCCGACGCGCAACTGCGCTCCATCGAGCAGCGCTCGCGCGAACTCACGCAGCGCGGCAGCGAACTCGAAGGCCAGAGCCGAGACATGATGGAGCGGCTCAAGCGGCTGGAGGCGGGTAACGCCGGCGTGCCGTCTGGCCGCGCCGACACCAACGGCCTCACCCCACTGCCTCCGCCGCCAATGCCGGCGCCCGCCACTCGCCCGAACTTCGGCCCGGATCCGGTGGCGACACCGCCTGCGGCCAACCCGGCGCAGAGGCTTCCGCCTCCGCCGACGCCCGCCACCCTGCCAGCTCCTGCGGCCCCGCGCACCGGTCTGCCCGGTGGCCCCGGCGCCGCGCCGTCCGGCCTGGGCTCCGGTGGCATCGTCAGCATCACGCTGGCCGACCCGGCCGCCGTGCGCACCGGCGCCTCATCCGGTGCACCAGGATCGACCGACGCCACCGGCAAGCCTGCCTCGCCTTCTCGCGATACCCGCCGGTACCTGCCCAGCGGCAGCTTCACCCGCGCCCTGCTGCTCGGCGGGCTCGACGCGCCCACGGGCGGCCAGGCCCAGCGCAATCCGCAGCCGGTGCTGCTGCGCCTGCTCGATCACGCGGTGCTGCCGAACCAGTTCCGCGGCCGCATCAAGGAGTGCTTCGTGGTCGGCGCCGGCTACGGCGACGTGAGCGCCGAGCGCGCCTACATCCGCACCGAGTCGCTGTCCTGCGTCACACGCGACGGCAACGCGATCGACGTGCCGATCCGCGGCTATGTGGCCGGTGAGGACGGCAAGGCCGGCATGCGCGGGCGTCTGGTCTCCAAGCAGGGGCAGATCCTCGCCAACGCCCTGCTGGCCGGTGTGGCCAGCGGCATCGGCACCGCGTTCCAGCAGAGCGCCACCACGGTCTCGGTCTCGCCGCTGGGCACCACCGGCACGGTGGACCCGGGCAAGCAGTTGCAGGCAGGCCTGGGAACCGGCGTGGGCCGCGCCCTCGACCGGCTCGCCCAGTACTACATCACGCTGGCCGAGAAGGTCTTCCCGGTGATCGAGATCGATGCAGGCCGCACTGTGGACGTGGTCCTCACCCAGGGCATCGCGCTCGGGCAGTCGCTGGACGGCACCCGCCCCGATGGCGCGAACGCCAACGCGAACACCGACCCCGACCGCGACGCCTTCCCGCACCTCGCGCGCCGCACCCCCACCGCACGGAGAACCACCGATGAAGACGACGAAGACTGACCTGGCCGCGCGCACCCCCAACCGCGCCCGCCATGCCGCCACGCTCGCGACCGCGCTGGCCACGACCCTGGCGGCCAGCCTGTACGCCAACCCGCTCGCCGCCCAACCCGCCGCCTCGCCAAAGACCGGTGCCGCGACGGCCACCCGCGCCGCGCCGACAGGACAGGCGCAGGCCGGCTCGCCCGCCCAGGCTCAAGCGGCGTCAGCCACCCAAGGCGTAGTTCGATCGACCGGCACGCCGATCGGATCCGAACCGGCCGACGCCAGCACCCTCGTCGAGCGCCTGCAGGCGCTCTACCCCTCCACCCGCTTCGGCGCGATCCACCCCACGGCCTGGCCCGGCGTCTTCGAGGTGGCGATGGGCGCCAACCTCGCCTACGTCGATGCGACCGGCCGCTACTTCCTGTTCGGCCACCTCTACGACATGCGCCAGCAGCGCGACCTCACGGCCGAGCGCAAGGATGCGATGGCCCGCATCGATTTCGGGAGCCTGCCGCTGGCCGATGCGCTGACCGAAGTCCGGGGCAAGGGCACGCGCACGCTGGCGATCTTCAGCGACCCGGACTGCCCCTACTGCCGGCGGCTGGAAGCCGAACTGCGCGGCCTGGATGACGTCACGATCCACACCTTCCTGATGCCGCTGGCCTCGCTGCACCCGGCCGCACGCGGGAAGGCCGTGTCGGTGTGGTGCGCGACCGACCGACTCGCCAGCTGGCAGACGCTGATGCTGCGAGATTCGCTGCCGCCCCAGGCGGATTGCCCGCATCCAGTGGACCGCAACGTGGCCCTGGGCGAGCAGCTCGGGATCAACGGCACGCCGACCCTGATCGCGGGCGACGGTCGCGTGCTCGCGGGTGCCGCCAGCCGGGATCAGATCGAGGCCTGGCTGTCGCGCCCCGTGGCGGGTGCCCCGAGCGCAGCGGCGGGGGGTGGCGCCCGATGAAGGGCGCGTACCCGGCGGCCAGCAGCCAGCCAACGATCCGACCGCTGCGTCTTGCAGCACTGTTCGCGGGCACCGCCGTGCTGGGTCTGAGCGGCTGTGCCTCGAACCTGTCGGGCGTCGGCGGCACCCCGACCTATGCCTGCAAGGCCCCGGCAGGCGCGCAGTGCACTTCGGTGTCCGGTGTCTACGCCAACGCCGGACAAGGCGCCCGGCAATTGCTCGGCTCGGACGCGCCCCGCGCGGTCGGACCCGGAGCGCTGGGAACGTTGGCCGCCGACGAGACTTCACACGGACCGGTGGTTCGCAGTGGCGCTGGAGCAGCTGCCCCCAAGGCCTCCCCCGCTGAGACCCGGCCTGCGTCCGCGCCGGCAAGCGGCGCGACCACAGTTGCCCCGACCGCACCTCCCGGCGCGGTGCCCGCCCCATCCACTGCCGCGCTGCGCACCGCTCCCCGAGTCCTGCGCTTGTGGATCGCCCCCTGGGAAGACAGCGACGGCGACCTGCACGAAGCGTCCACGGTCAACGTGCTGATCGACCACGGCCGCTGGCTGATCGAGCGGGTCCGCCCCGCACCGCGCAGCCCGCGCATGGGCGTCACCCCGCCTGCGACGCCCAGCGCTGCCCCCGTGAGCGCACCACCCGGCGCTCAGCCTGCTGGCATCAGCCCACGCGCCAACCCCTCCCTCGACCAACCCGAGCCCTGAGCCATGCTGCGTACCCTGATCGACGACCTGGACGGCGCGCTGCGCGCCACGCGCATCGGCGAACTGCTGCGCCCGCCGAGTGCCAGGCCGCAGCCGCGCAACGACGCCACCTCCTTCTCCCACTGGCTGCCCTACCGCGCCTGGCTCGAGGACCGGCAGGTCTTCGTCAACCGCGACGCCCTGGGCTTCTGCCTGGAGCTGCGCCCGCAGTCCGGGGCGGACGAGGAGATGTCGCGCATCCTCACGTCCCTTTATGAGGCCGCACCCGCCGGCACCGGCATCCAGTTCCATATGCTGGCCAGTCCCGACATCCGCGGCACGCTCGGCGCCTACGCCGACCTGCGGGTGCCCGACGAGTTCATCCCCGAACTGAACGAGTGCGGTCGGCTGGGCCGGCACACCAACATCCACCGCACGCTCGCCCGCCGCCGGGTCGGGCACTACCTGCGCGGCGCCCGCCAGTCCCTGCTGCCCAACCAGAGCTACCTGCTCCGGCGCTTCAGGCTCGTGGCCAGCGTCTGCCTGCCCGGCAGCCCGGAGAACCTCGGGCGCATCGACGAGCTCCTGCTGCTGCGCGATGGCATGCGCGCCACGCTGCACGCTGCCGGCTTCCCGTCGCGCCCATGGACGGCGGGAGACCTCATCAACTGGGTCTCCGCCCTGCTCGATCCCCACCGGCAGGCGGGCGACGGCCTGCCGCTCACCTACGACGCCGGGCGCGAGCTGCGCGACCAGGCGCTCGACCCGGCAACGATGCTGGTGATCCGCCCTGGCGGCATCACGCTGGCCAACCCGGTGGCCGAGCCGCAGGAGATGCGTCTGCTTTCGGTACGGTCGTTTCCGCCGCGCTTTGCGCTGTGGAACATGGGCAGCCTGATCGGCGATCTCTACCAGGCAACGCTGCAGTACCCCTGCCCCTTCATGATCACGCTGGGCGTGCATGTGCTGGACGCCGAGGCTACCCGCAACTGGGCGTATCTGAAGGCCGCGCGCGCCACCACCAACGCCACCAGCTACATGGCGCGCTTCCTGCCCGACATGCAGGAGCGCAAGGTCGACTGGGACATCGTGCTCAAGGCCTTGGACGACGGCCAGCAGCTGGTGGACCTGCAGCACCAGGTGGCGCTCTTCGCCCCACCCGAGGCCATGGCCCGCGCCGAACAGGCCGCCCGATCGATCTTCCGGGCTCGAGGCTTCGAGCTCTCGCGGGACACGATGATGATGGCCCAGGGTCTGATCGGCTCGCTGCCCATGACGCTGTCGCCGCCCTTCCACGGCGATCTCTCGCGCATGAAGCGGGTGAGCACCAAGACCTCGGCCAACGCGGTGCACCTGGCACCGCTGGTGGCCGAGTGGCAAGGCACCGGCACCCCGGTTCTGATGCTGGGCGGCCGGCGCGGCCAGCTCATGCCGCTGGACGTGTACGACAACCCGGCCGGCAACTACAACGTCGCGATCGCCGGCACCTCGGGCTCGGGCAAGTCGCTGCTGTTGAACGAGATCGCCATGTCGTATCTCGGCACCGGCGCCCGGGTCTGGATCATCGACGTCGGCCGCTCCTACGAGAAGGCCTGCCGCAACGTCGGCGGCAGCTTCATCGAGTTCACCGAGAGCGCGGGGATCTCGCTAAACCCTTTCAGCTTCGTCGAGGACATCGACGAGGACATGGAGCTGCTGCAGCCGCTGCTGGCCCAGATGGTCTCGCCACGCGAGGCGCTGGACGGCTTTCGGTATTCGACGCTCGGTGCGGCCATCAAGAAGGTCTGGAAGGCCAAGGGCCGCGCAATGACGATCACCGACATCCACGCGCTGCTGGCCACCGGGCGCCTGGACGACGACGCCAATGCCGAGGCCGAAGGCGATCGCCGGCTCAAGGACCTGGCCGCGATGCTCGCGCCCTATGCGCGAGACGGTACCTACGGCAAGTACTTCGACCGCGAGGCGAGCATCGATTTCTCGAGCGACTTCATCGTGCTCGAACTCGAGGAGCTCAAGGCCAAGAAGGACCTGCAGACGGTGGTGCTGCTGATCGTCATGTACCGCATCACCCGCGAGATGTACTTCACCCGCGATCGCAAGAAGATCGTGATCATCGACGAGGCCTGGGACCTGCTCTCGGGCGGAGCCACCGCCGAGTTCATCGAGGCTGGCTACCGGCGGGCCCGCAAGTACAAGGGCGCCTTCATGTCGGCCACCCAGGGCGTGGACGACTACTACCGTAACCCGGCGGCCAAGGCGGCACTGGACAACTCCGACTGGATGTTCCTGCTGCGCCAGAAGCCCGAGTCCATCGAGATGATGGACAAGCTCGGCCAGCTCACCATGGACGACGCTATGAAGCGGCTGCTGCAGTCGCTGCGGACCGAGCATGGCGCGTATTCGGAGGTCTTCATCCACTCGCCTGCCGGCAACGGGGTCGGGCGCCTGATCGTCGACCCCTACAGCCTGCTGCTCTTCTCCAGCCGGGCAGAGGACTTCAGCGCGATCAACGCGAAGCGCGCCGAAGGCCTGTCGGTGTCGCAGGCCATCGACGCAGTGCTGGCCGAGCGGGGGCAGGCGTGAGCCGCAGCGAGCTCGCCCTGATCGTCGGGCTCAACGCTGCGCTGAGCCTCGCGCTGGTGCTGGCCGCGTCCTGGCTGCTGCCGGCCTCGGGGCAGCGTCTGGCCACCGTGGACATCGCCTCGCTCTACCGCGCCAAGGAAGGCCAGGTGACCGCGCAACTGCTGCGCCGGGACGCCAGCGACACCGATCGCGCCGCCGCCCTGCGCGAGGCCGCTGCCTTCGGCGAAAAGCTCGACCGGCTGGTGGCGAGCCTGCCGGCGGACTGCCGCTGCCTCGTCTTCACCCAGGGCGCCCTCATCGGGTCCGGTGCCGGCAACCGCATCGCCGACCTCACACCACAGCTGCGCCGGCAGCTCGGACTGGAGGACTCGCGATGAGTCCGACCTCGATCTCGCGAACGTTGCGCTTCGGGCTGACGTTGCCCATCCACCTCGCAGCACTGTGGGCGCGCTTCGACGGTGTCCGCTTCCGCCTTCGAGCCGCAGCGCACCTGCGCCGCTGGGGCCTCGCATACGCCGCGACCCTGGCGGGCGCGCTCTGGTTCCACAACCACTACGCGCTCGGCCTGAACGCCACCCACAGCCTGCCCGGAACGCTCTACCTGATCGAGCGTGGGGCGCTGCCGCAGCGCGGCGAGCATGTCGCCTTCCGCTGGGCGGGGGGTGGCCCCTACCCGGCCGGCGTCACCTTCATCAAGGTGATGGCCGGACAGCCGGGCGACACGGTAGCCCGCGACGGCGCCACCTTCGTCGTTGCCGGCACCGCGCTCGGCCAGGCCAAGCCAACGAGCCGTCGTGGCGAGCCGCTCGAACCCGGCCCCACCGGCACCCTGCCCGAGGGTCGCTACTTCGTCTACGCGCCGCACCCCGACAGCCTGGACTCGCGCTACGCGCTCACCGGCTGGATCGCACGCGAGCAGATCATCGGACGGGCCCGTGCGATTTTCTGACCGGGCCCGCATCGCGGCGCTCCTGCTCGCCGCCGCAGGCATAGCCCTGAACCATTCGGCCCACGCCCAGCACCTGGGCGTGATCGGTCCCGTCTACCCAATCGCCGAGCCCAGCCTGCTCGCGCTCATCCAGTCGAAGCTGCGCGACCTCGCCGCCAACGGTGGCCTGGAACGCCTGCAGCGCGAGAGCCAGGCCCGCATCCGCCGCCAGATCGAGGAGCCCGCTCCGGTAGCGGGCATCACTCGCACGGCAACCGCTCGGACGTTTCACTTCGACCCGAGCATCGAAGTGCCCCACCCGATCAGCGATGCCGACGGCCGCCTGATCGTGGCGCCGGGCACGCGAGTGAACCCGCTGGACGTGGTCTCGCTGTCGCGTCCGCTCTTCTTCTTCGACGCCCGCGACGCCGAGCAGGTCGAGCGTGCCCGCCGTGAGCTTGCCGAGCACCGCGGCCAGGTGAAGCTGATCCTCACCGGCGGCTCCTACCTGGACCTGATGCGCCGCTGGAAGCAGACGGTCTACTACGACCAGCAGGGCCTGCTCACCACCCGGCTGGGCATCCGCCAGGTGCCCGCCCGCGTCACCCAGGACGGCCGAAGGCTGCGCATTGATGAACTGCGCTGACATCCGACCCCGCCTGCTGGCCATGCTGCTGCTGATCAGCATGCTGCTCGCCTCGGCGCACGCCGCCGTGCCCACCGGCGGCGCCACCTGCCACGGGCGCTTCGCCAACCCGATCACCGACATCTGCTGGAGCTGCCTCTTCCCGCTCACGATCGGCAGCATCGGCATCGTCTCCGACGGCCAGCCCGACATCGGCAACCCGTCCTCGCCGGTCTGCTACTGCAACAACCCGCCCCGTCTGGGCATCTCCATCGGCTTCTGGGAGCCAGTGCGCATGGTGGACGTCACCCGCACGCCCTTCTGCATGGTCGGGCTGGGTGGCCTGTCGCTGGATCCCGGCATCGGTGCCCCGCGCGGCGCGCAGGTCGGGCACGACTCGCAGACCCGCACCAGCTTCTACCAGGTCCACTGGTACGCCAACCCCATCCTCGCCTGGCTGGAAGTGCTGCTGGACTTCCCCTGCCTGGAGCAGGGCTCGCTCGACCTGGCCTACCTCACCGAGGTGGACCCACTGTGGTCCGACTCCGAGCTCTCGGCCATCCTGAACCCGGAGGCGGTGCTCTTCGCCAACCCGGTGGCCAAGGCCGCCTGCGCGGCCGACTGCGTCGCGGCGAGCGCGGGTTTTCCGGTGGCCAGCCTCTTCTGGTGCGCCGGCTGCCAGGGCTCGATCTACCCGATGACCGGCCACGTCACCACCCACATCGGCGGCGTGCAGGCCTCGGTGCTGCTGACCCAGCGCATGACCGCCAAGATGCACCGGCAGCTCACCACCTTCGCCACGGCCGGCTCGCGAGGCCTGTGCGGCCCCTACCCGCTGCCCATCTTCGACAAGACCCACTACAAGCTGCAGATGACCTATCCGGTGCCCGCCACCGCGAAGGTCGCCGGCCAGTGCTGCCAGCCCTACGGGCGCACCACGATGATCTGGGGCTCGGGCAAGTCGTTCCCGGTCAGCGGCGAGGACTTCAGCTACCAGATCTTCCGCAAGAGGAACTGCTGTGTCGGCGCCTGGTGATCCGCGGGCGCAGCTGCGCCCTATTGCGTCCTTCCAGCAGGCCGCATGCCTCGCTGCGTCGAGTCTCATCGCATTGCTCGCGCTCGACGCCTTTGCCCAGGAGCAACCGACCGCCCCCCGTTGGCCCACCTCCCAGGAGATCGAGCGCGCGAAAGCCGAGCGTCCGCTTCCCGCACCAGACGCAACGATCCCGGCACCGCGCGCCCTGCCCCGTATCGCCCCAGGCCTTGGCGCGGAACCTGGCCGCGCTCCTGTAACGGGAACCGGCATCGACATCGGCGCCCTGGCGCGTCAGGGCAGCCAGATCGGCGGCAGCATGCCTTCCGGAGCCCTCCCGCCGCAGGAGCCCGCGCTTCGCATCTTCGTCACCCTGGACATGCCCCAGGGCAGCCTGCGCCGCCTCGTCGACCAGGCCGAGCGGGCCGGCGCGGTGCTCGTGCTGCGCGGCCTGAAGAACCAGTCGATGCGCCAGACCGTCGCTGCCGTCAGCGAACTGCTCGGCCAGCGCAAAGCCGGTTGGTTGATCGACCCCGAAGCCTTCGAGCGGCACGGCGTCGAGGCCGCGCCCACCTTCCTGCTGACGTTCGGTGAAGACACCCCACCGTGCAGCGCCACCACCTGCACCGTGCCGCGTCCCTTCGTATCGGTGTCGGGCGATGTCAGCCTGGACTACGCGCTGGAGCACATGGCCCGCCGCCATCCCGGCGCCGCTGCGGTCGCGGGCCCCTACCTCTCCCGGCTGCGCTCCCGATGAAGAACCCTCGACCGGCACCTGTCCGACCGCGGTTCCCACCTGCGACCGTCCGCGGCGCGCTCGCACGAGTCGCAGGAACAGCAAGAACAGCAGCCGTCGCAGAAATCGCAGCAATAGCAGCCGCCGCAATGCTCTGCCTGTCCGCCCTGCCCGCCCACGCGCAGTCCCTGTCCGACGCCTTCAACCAGGGCGCAGCCATGGGGCGCTCCGGCAACGCCGCAGCCCGAACCCAAATCAACCCGACCACCGCCCAGGGCACGGTGCCCGGCTACACCACCAGTCCGCCGCAAGCCTCCTACTTTGGCAGTGCCGGGCTGGGCTCGCAGGCAGCCGCTGCCACCAGCGCCTGCGCGGCAGCCGGTAACGGCAACACCACCGGCGCGCAAGCCTGCAACGCGGTGAACTTCTCGCAGACCAACCCGACGCGTCGGCCCACCTTCAGCATCGCCCCGAACGACCCGCTGCTCACGCGCGCTCGCACCATCACCGCCGACCCGCAGAGCATCGCGGGGAACATCGCCGGCACCTACAGCGGCTGCAGCGTGCAGACCACCACCACGCCGGACCGCTTCGAGACGGCGCTGTGCCACCAGTACCGCACCACCGAGACGCTCACCTGCGACAAGGTCCTGATCGTCACGCCGGTGCTCACGCCCGGCTGCAGCGACGGCGAGTTCCTCACCCGCGTCACCGCCGACCCCTGCCCGGCCTGCATCGACTACCTGGCCTTCGACTTCAGCTGCGCGTTGAACAGCTACCGGATGCACGCCTTCACGATCGACAAGAGCAGCGGCGAGGTCTACATGGACCTCGGCACCCAGAACGTGCCCGGTGCGCTCAACACCCAGATCCCGAAGACGCCAGGCCCGAGCCGGATCGACGGCTTCTACTGCTACCAGACCTTCTACAGCCAATCGTGCACCGGCGCGAACTGCAGCATCGGCGCCTGGTTCGCCAACCCCTGCCAGGGCACGAGCTTCGAGGGCGTGAGCACCTTCGCCATGCCCACCCGTGTGAGCTTCACCGACACCTGGGACAACCAGTGCAGCGCACTGGAGGCGCGCGCCCGATGAAGCTGCTTCGCCTCGCCCTCGCTGCGATAGCGGCAGTAGCAGCAATAGCAGCCTCGCCCGCCTTCGCTGCCGACTGCGTCAAGGACGCCGAGGTCTGCGTCGAAGGCCCCGCCACACGCATGATCAGCGGCTACGCGGTCTACCGCGACTGCTGGCGGACCACATCGTCCTACAGCTGCCTCTCCGCCCGCAGCAACGACGACTGCCAGCCCCTGCGCGACCGTGGCTGCAGCCAGGTCGGCTCCACCTGCGTGGAGACCTCCCCGCAGGGCCTGTGCACGGTGTTCGAGCTGGCCTGGCAGTGCAAGACCGCCAGCGGCACCAGCAGCACCGTCACCAACTGCGGCGACCGGCGCTTCTGCCTGGACGGCAACTGCTTCGACACCTCGCACACGCCCGACCCGGACTTCGCCCGCGCTGTCGCGGGTCTGGAGATCCAGCGCGAGGCCGGTCGCTACATCGACCCCAACACGCTCGAAGTGTTCAAGGGTTTCGACAACCGCTGCCGCAAGAAGCTCTTCGGCCTGGTGAACTGCTGCAAGGGCGGTGGCAGCAGCGGCTCGCTCTTCAGCACGATGGCGCTGATCTCCGGTGCCGGCGGTCAGGCCATCGGCGCGGTGGGCTCGAGCTACACCTACGACGCGCTTTTCGCGGCGGATGCGCCGGATATGGTGATCGCCGGCTTCGAGGCCCTCTTCGGAGCGGGCGGCGGCAGCTCGGCGCTGGCCGGGCTGATCGCGGGCGAACTGTCGGTGGGCTCGTTCATGACCTCTCTGGTGCCCGGCCCCTGGACGATCGCCATGCTTGCCATCCAGCTCTCGGGGCTGCTGTCGTGCGAGCAGGCCGAGCAGGTGCTGGCGATGAAGAACGACAACCGCCTGTGCCACAGCGTCGGCAGCTACTGCTCGCGCAAGGTGCCGATCCTCGGCACCTGCCTGGAGACCACCCAGAGCTACTGCTGCTTCAACTCGCGCCTGGCCCGTGTGCTCAACGAGCAGGGGCGCGCCCAGCTCGGCCGAGGCTGGGGTGGCGCCAGGAACCCCGACTGCGCGGGGTTCAGCCTCGCGCAACTGCAGACGCTCGACTTCTCGCGCATGGACCTCACCGAGTTCTACGCCGAGATCGCCCCGACGCTGCCCGACGTCGGTGCCCTGGCCAACAAGGCGCGCAACCGCGTGAATGGCGCCGTCGGGCCCTGAGGACAAGCGATGAGATTCCTCCCCACACTGGCCCTGGCCGCCGCTTTGCCACTGGCCGTCTGCACGGTCCATGCGGCCGGCTCCGCAGAGACCACCCCGCGCCAGGCCGTCACCGACCTCAAGCCCCTGCTCGCTCGCGCGGCCGCCGAGGGCAGTGCCCGCGGCACGCTCACCGGTCCCGGCGCGCAGGCCATCGCGCGCCGCTTCCAGACCGATGCCCTGATCGAGATCGACGTGCGCAGACTCCAGCAGCTACCCCAGCCCGGCTGCGGCCGTCTGGAGGTGACCACCCGGCAGCGCGACGTGAATCAGGCGGGCAAGCGTGGGGATCAGGAGATGGTCTACCAGCTCAGCTACTGCGCCGACGGCCGATTCCCGGAGGAGCGGTGAGCGCGATCCGATCCGCCCTCCTCGCAGTGCTCGCAGTCCTGTCTGCAATCGCGGCCCATGGCGCCGAGCCAGCCGCGGCTCAGCCACCAGACCCCGCCGCGACCGCCACCGTCTACTGGCAGCAGCACCGCGAAGGGTGGTTCTGGTACCGCGACCCGCCGCCCCCGAAAACCCGCCCCGCCCCGAAGGCGCCAGCCACCCCGGCCACGCCCCGAGAGCTGGCCGACTTCGAGGCCATGCAGCAGAGGCTGGAGACTCTCAAGCGTGTCGCGGTAATGAACCCCACCGACGACAACCTGATGGCTTACATGCGCTTCCAGCGGATGGTGATGGACCGCTCCCAGGTCTTTGCCGACCGCTGGCAGCGCCTGGTCTGGCGCGAACCCAGCCTCGACTATGCCTCCGAGGGCCGCCCCACCAACACCCTGGCCATCGCCGCCTTCGACGATCGCCAGCGCGAGCGCGATACCGCCGCCGTGCGGCAACTGGCAGCCACCCACGGCCTGGTCTTCGTCTTCCGCAGCGACTGTCCGTTCTGCCATCGCTTCGCGCCTGTGCTCAAGCGCTTCGCCCAGACTCATGGCCTGACGGTGCTGGCCGTGAGCCTGGACGGCGGCACCCTGCCCGAGTACCCCGACGCCCGCCCCGACAACGGCATCGCCGCGCGCCTGAACGCCCGCGCCGTGCCGGCGCTGTACCTCACCCAGCCCAGCCGCCGCGCGTTCCGGCCGGTGGGCTTCGGCCTGATGTCGGACACCGACCTGCTGGAGCGTATCGCAGCCCTCGCCCGCGAAGCGGACCCGGCCACGCCCCCCAACGCATCGAGGACCACGCCATGACGCCCACCCGCCGCACCATCACCGCGCTGCTCGCCGCCACCATCGCGATCGGCCCGGCCCCGGCGCTGCCCGCCGACCTGAACACCGAGATGCAGACGATGTTCAATGACCTGGGCGCCATCGGCAACGTCACCAGCCCGGGCGCCTTCCGGGGTCAGGCGATGAACCTCTACACCGGCGGCAGCCTGATGATGCGCGCCCCGGGGCGCAACTATCCGCTCGTGCAGGCCCAGCTGCCCAGTCTGAAGGCCGGCTGCGGCGGCATCGACATCTACGGCGGCGCCTTCTCCTTCATCAACAAGCAGCAGTTCGTGGCCCTGCTGCAGAACATCGGCTCCAACGCCGTGGGCTATGCCTTCAAGCTGGCCCTGCAGTCGATCTCCCCCGACATCGACAAGCTGCTCACCGAGCTGCAGGACCAGCTCAACAAGATCAACGCCATGAACATCAACTCCTGCGAGGCGGCGCAGGCGCTGGTCAACGGCGTGGTGGGCGAGTACGACCAGTCGGTGCAAAGCGGCTGCGCGAACATCGCCCAGTACCTGGGCTCGGTCAGTGATCGCGCCGAGGCGCGCCTGACCTGCGCGTCGAACGCCCCGTCGGTGGTGCGCACCGCCGCGAACAGCGCCGACCCCAACGTGCGAAACGCCACTTTCGCCAAGGGCAACGTCACCTGGAACGCACTCAACCAGGTGGGCGGTGGCATCAGCCGCCAGGAGAAGGAACTGATCATGAGCCTGATCGGCACCGTGATCGTCACCCCGCCCGCCGACGACGGCAGCGGCGCCGGCACCCGCATGCTGGAGCCCACCCTCACCGGCATCCGGGATCTGCTGCTGGGCAAGGCCGACTCCGCCACCGCAGGCCTGGTGGATGTGGACGTCTACGTCTGCGACGAGACCACCGAGTGCCTGAACCCCAGCCGCGCCACCGTCTCGGTCAAGCCCTTCACCCGGCTGGTGGCCGAACGCCTGAAGCGCATCTCGGACAACATCGCCACGCGCAGCGCCCAGAGCCCGGCCGACATCGGCTTCATCAACCAGACCAGCGAGCCGGTCTACCGGATGCTGGCCGTGGCCAACGCGGTACCGGGCTCGGGCACCGCCGAGACGCTGATCGAAACCTACAAGGACGTGATCGCGCTCGACTACGCGCAGACCTTCCTCGCCAGGGCCCTCGCCCAGGCCAGCACGGCGCTCTCGCAAGCCTTGCGCCGCAGCGAAGTCGAGCATCGCTACCTGGACGAACTGCGCGCCCACGCCCGCGAGGCGCAGATGCAGATCCTCATCGAGAAGCAGGCCGCCTACGCCAAGGTGCGCTCGGTATCCTCGATGACCCAGGACCTGCAGAGCCTGGAGCGCCAGCTCTGGGCCGCCATGCCCCCGGCGGTGAAGGCCATGCTGGACTTCAGCGCCAACGCCGGCCAGCGCGGCTCCTGAGCCCGAAACCAAGGCACAGACAGCCGGCATGTTCGAGATCTACGCCTACGGCAACGTCGACACCCTGACCGGGGTCTTCAACGCCATCGCCGCCATCATGGGCGGCGCGGGCTACCTGGCCCTCATCAAGACCATGGCCGTCACCGGCGTGCTGGTGGCGGCAGCAAGTGGCCTTTTCACCCCCGGGCGCTTCCACGGCTGGGGCTGGCTGATGGGCCTGCTGCTGGTCTACCACGCCATGTTCCTGCCCAAGGCGGATGTCGCCATCGTCGACAAGCTCGGCAGCCAGCCCCCCGCCGTGGTCGGCAACGTGCCCATCGGGGTGGCCTTCTTCGGCCACGCCACGAGCCTGGTGGGCGACGTGATGACGCGATTCTTCGAGACCGCCTTCCAGGTGATCCCGGACACCAACGCCCAATTGCCTGAGGCGCTGGCCTACCAGAAGAACGGCGTCATGTTCGGCAACCGCCTGATCCAGGCCAGCCGCGCCGCCAACGTGGCCGATCCGCAGCTGCGCGCCGACATGATCGCCTTCGTTCACAACTGCACCGTCTACGACCTGCAGGACGGCACCATCGACCCGGCGGCATTCGCCCAGAGCACCGACATCTGGGCGCTGATGGGCACGCCCAACCCGGGGCGTTTTTCCACCTGGGGCAACCCGGTGCAGGTGGACACCTGCCCGGCCATCTACACCCGCCTCAACAGCCGCCTGCCCACCGAGATCGCCAGGGCCCGAGCGACGCTCGCCCTGCAGATGAACCCGACGCTGGACCCCAGCATCGCCGCCGGCGTCATCGACGGCCAGCTGGAGCAGGCCTACATCAAGACGCGGATCGCCACCGCCGCCCAGGGTGCCGCCGACCTGCTACGGCAGAACATCCTGATCAACCTCGTGCAGGACACCAACACCCTGGCCGGCCTGCGCCTGAACGACCCTGCGGCCACCATGCTGGCCACGGCACGGGCGAACGCCACGGCCTCCACCAATGCGTCCTTCATCACCATGGGCCGCATCGCCGCGCAGGCCCTGCCGATGATCCGCAACGTGATCGAGGCTGTGATCTACGCGGTCTTCCCCTTCGTGCTGCTGCTCTTCCTGCTGGCCCAAGGCAAGGGGCTGGCCCTGGCCATCAAGAGCTTCGTCATGAGCCTGGTGTGGATCCAGCTGTGGCCACCTCTCTACGCCATCCTCAACTACGTCGGCACGCTGGCCAGCGCAAAGAACCTGGCCGCCGCCGCAAGCCTCGGCACGAACAGCCGCGGCCTGACCCTGGACACCGCCGCCGGCATCTACCAGGGCGCGATCTCCGATCAGGCCATCGCCGGCTACCTCGTGGCCGCCATCCCGATCATTGCCACCGCCATCATCAAGGGCGGCGAAGTCGCCTTCCAGGCCGTCACCGCCAGCAGCGCCATACAGTCGGCAGCGAGCAGCGAAGCCGCCGCCACCAGCAAGGGCCTGATCAGCCAGAACAGCGTCAGCCTCGACCAGCAGCAGCTCGGCCCCACCCGCACCTCGGCCTTCATGGGCACCACCACCGAGGCCCACGGCACCACCATCCAGGGCATCGGCCCCGAGGCGGGCGTTTTCCGCTACCAGGCCACCATGAGCCGGCTGGCCAGCACGTTCACGATCAGCGAGCGGCAGGCCACCGCCATCGGCGAGAGCGCACGCGAGGCCGAATCCTTCGCCACCACGCAGCGCGAGGCGATGCAGCGCAGCCAGACCACCGCGCTGACCCGGGCCTTGGGTATCCAGGACAGCTACGAGAAATCCCAGCAGCGCACCGGCGCCACCAGCACCTCCGAGGGCGGCTCGACCTCGAGCCAGTTCCAGGCGATGAGCACGGTCGCCAAAGAGGTGAATCGCCGACTCGGGTTGAACGAAGACTCGACCGTTGGAAAGAGTGTGGCGGCAGCGGCATCGATCGGCGCGAAAATCCCGCTCACGGAGATCGGTGCCGAAGCCAAGGCGGAGGGTCGGTCTGTCGATCAGCAACGCCTGCTGAGCGCTTACGACTACGCCCGCAAGGCAGCCGAAAGCGCTCAGATCTCGGACGCCAGCGCCCTGGTCAAGGACTTCCGATCGTCCGACGCCTACCAGTGGGCTCGAGGCAACCGCACCAGCGCCACCGCCGGCTACGACTCGTCGTCGCGCGAAGCCAGCGAACGGCAGTCCTCCAGCGACAGCGCCTATGGCCGTGCCAAGGAACTGGCGCGCACCGCGCAATTCATGCGCGAATGGGGCAGCGGCACCCAGACTGACTTCACCAACTACGCGGCCCAGCGGCTGGCCGAGCGTGGCCTTCTGCGCGAAGAAGACCCGATCAAGATGCAGCGGGCAGTGGCCGAGATCGCGTATTCGTACGCCCGTGGTGGGAGCGCCGCGAGCGGCTACGTCCCTACCGACAGCCCGCTCGGCCCCAGCCAAACACTTCCCGAGGCCATGGGCTGGCAGTCCCCATTGCGCGACCAGTACGACAGCCAGGTCCGCAGTGCAGACGGCAGCGCGATCACCGACCAGACCAATCGCAACGACGCCGACGTCCGAGCCCGTCAATCCGGGGCGCGTGTGCAGCCGGGCAATGCGGTCGGAAACGACATGTCAGGCAGGGTCAAGCAGGGCCAGCGCGAAGCAGAAGGCGCAATCGAGAAGGGGCGCCGTCAGGTGTCGGAGGGCGCAGGCACGCTCAGCGAAAACTACAGCGCCACCGTACGCGCCGGCAAGGTCAGCCCGAACCACGGCGGCAACCAGGCGGTCTGGGACACAGTCGGCGCGAATGCCGGCACGCCTGAGATCGGCACCCCGCCCAAGCACACACCCATCGGTGAGTGGCACTTCAACAAGGAAGGTGTGCCTGTGGCCGGCCCAGCGCCGAGTGATCCAGCTTCGAGCCCAGGCGGCCGGAATGCTGGCGGACCCGCCTCACCCGGAAAATCGCCCCGCGGCGCGTCGGGCGAATGGTGAGAAGCCGGAGCTCAATCGTCGTGAGCGGCCCCGATTTCCAAGCTTCCGAGTCCGTTGCTGGTCAGGTAGCCCGGGCGATCGTCCACACACTTGAACGACTTGCCACCTAAACCAGGTGCGCCCCGCTCGTCCATGCTGTAGCTGGCCACGCCCTCTGGCTCATCGATCTGAGCGGCGTCCATCAAGGGAATCGACAGCGCCGCATGCAACTGCGTCCTCAAAGCCAAGGCGGTATCGAGAACGGGCTTTAAGAGTTCACGCATGGTCATTTACCTTTCCCCCACCGGAGCAATACCAGTTGGCCGCGATGTCGCGCGCCGCAGCTTCATCTGATCAGAGCCAAGCTACCAGCCTCCGACAAGCTCTCGAAATGCTTCCGACTGGTTGAGCACTTCCGCGGTCCCCTCCCAATCCGTGTCGAGCGACTCGGTGGTTTCCTTCAAGGTGAACGGATTCTCCTGCCGCTCCGCGATGATGGTCAGCACTGTATTTTCGTCCCACGCCTTGTCTTCCAGCATGTCGGTGACCCACTGATCGACGATGAAATCAGGGATCGTGCCGAAGATCGCTGTGACTTCCTGGATCCGCGCGTTCAAGGTCTGAAACAGCTTTTGCTCCGCACCCTGGTCATATCGCATGTTGTAGAACGGAATTCTCTTGGCCAAGGTGCCGCGTTGTACTCGCCCCTTGCGCTGCTCAAGGATGGTGGGATTCCACGGCAGGTCCAGATTGATAAGGCAACCAAGACGCTGAAGATTCAGTCCAGTGCTTGCGGCGTCCGTCCCGATGAGGAGCTTGAGGCGGCCTTGAGTGACCTTCTCCTTGAGCAACTCACGATCAACAATTTGCACCTTACCGCCTTCGAAGAGCTTGCTCGCACTGCTATTTGCGTATAACCCGATCGGCTCATCAAAGTGCTTCAGCAGGTACTCGGCCAGGGCATAGGCAGAGTCGTAGAACTGGCTGAAGATCAGTACGCCACGATCAATCCACTTCTGCCCCTCGAAATCGAGTTTGAGCACCTCGGCGACACGCTCAAACTTTGGGTCATCCTCGCGCTGCAGGTGATGAGCGAGGTGATCCCGAAGGCGCTGGAGCAAGCCCTTTTCTTCGTCTGTGAGGGGGTAGATCGAGTTTCCTTCGTCATCCGGATCTTCGTCCTCGTCGGGCTGCTTGCCGGCGAGCATCTTGTCCGTTGTCTTGAGCCCGGCTACCAGTGAACTGCCAACACGTCTCTGCAACAAGGTCTTGATGAATCCGCCCGCCTTCACGCGGTGATGCAAGGCCTTGGCGAAGTCCTCTGCAAGTTCGAATGCCTGCCCCATGCTGTGCGAGCATAGGATGGGTTGACCGTCTCCGTAAGGGACCATTTCAATCTTGACGAGCTTGCCTTCGGCTTCCAGTCGGTCTCGAGAACGCTTGACCACCCACTGCGTGAAGGGGTTCACCTCCCGCAACGGAAGAAAATCCAAGTCGAACTTCCGCGCATCGTCCACGCGGTCTTGATCAGCAGAGCTCGCCTGGCAATCAGTGGGAGTCAAGCCAATGTCGTGGCGAACCCAATCAAAAACTTCGGCCTTGGCGTCGAGCGGCGAAGGCAAAGGGTCCCGCCAGTACTGCCACTTCTCATAGAACCCGTCGATTTCGGTTCTGCCAGCCACGATATCGAAGACCTCGGGTCCGTCTACCTTGCGCCACAGGCTGTTCGGCCCGCCAAGCACCTGCGGGTTGTTGACCGAGAGGACGTAGAGCAGGTCCCACAGTTCCATCGAATGCAACTGCACCGGGGTTGCTGTGGCCAGCAACATGCTCTTGGCACGGGCCGCCAGTTGTTCGGCAAATCGATAGAGCAACTTCTTCTCAGGGCTTGCGTAGACAGTGCTCTCGGAGAGATTGCCGCGACGGATCTTGTGCGCTTCGTCCCAGATGACACACGAGAAGCGCTTTTCAAGAAGCTGTTGAACCAGCGCGCTATTTCTGGTGGAAAGCGGCGCACTCGTTACCACCGATGTCGAAACAATTCCGATCTTGCGGGGACAGTTGGTCGGTTTGCCGGGCAACGCTGGATGAAACTCGTCCCGCTCCGTCACCCAACCGCCGCCATCCCATCTTGCCGATGGGATTGCCAACTTGAGGAACAACTCTTCCTGCCACTGTGCAAGCAGAGGTTTGGGCGCCAGGATCAGGATCGGCAAGGGATCGAGCGTTCCGATCAGTTTGGCGAGTGCGCCCAGCTGCAGGGTTTTGCCCAGTCCAACGCCGTCACACAGCAAGAATCGAGCGCCTCTCAGCGGGTCATTGCGGTACTTCAGATGTTCCTGGAAGGCCAGATTGATGAAGTACTTCTGATGGTCCCAGAAGCCGAAAAGCTCAGTGGCCGTCGGCACCTCGGCCAGAAGCGGTGCCGGCGCCGGCTTCTCCTTCCAAGGGCCGACATGCTCGATGACGGTGCGCTTGGACAGGCGTCCGATCTGCTTGACGATGAACTCCGAAAGCGGAAAGCCCTTGGCCCAGAGCGCGTCGAATTCCTCCTGCAACCACGTCACGCTTTCGGTGCTGTCATCCTCCCAGACCAACTCGTAGTTCTTGGTCCATGCGCGAGCACTGTCGTTGGCGCTCCCAATGAACGATGTCTTGCCCCAGTCCCCCTCGATGACGCCGCCTTTCCCGTGAACAAATCCGAACTCGGAGTCCGGCACCAACCGGATCTCGAAAAGCCGCTCGTCCTTGCCAGAGGCCATCAGCAATTCGTGTAGCACCTGCAGCCGTTGCTGGGCGGGCGTCCCGTGCACCTCAACCAAATGGGGGAAGTGGCCGGCGTTCCATGCCATGCGCAGCAACCCCTCTTCGAGCTCCTTGCGCCGGGCGCCTGTGGCCATGCGCACGGTCTTCACATCCTCCGCGCTGACCTCGGTATTGCAGACGATGCGAATGCGCCGAATCGTCGTCAACGATTCGTTGGCCAGTTCCAGCAAACTGCTTTGAAAGTAGCCCGCAATCCGGTCGTATCGGTTTGCACCCGCGAGGCGAGGCTTGAGAAAAGACTCGTACAGGCTGGATCGGCGAGAGCTGTGGCGGTTGAGCATCAGCTACTCACCAGGCTAGCCACGATGGTGTTCCACACCAATGGCCAACTGCGTCAGTGCATCCTGGTATGCAGCCCAGTGCGGCAGATGAGCCGTTGTTTCTTGGAGGTAGTTCATGATGGCAGCCAGTCGCGTCGTACGCAGGTTCCAGAAGTCGGTGCTGTCTACCAAGTGTTTCACCGCCCTTTCCACTTCTGCGCCACCCTGCAGCAGTTTCAGCGCGTGGTAGATGTGGCGGGTGGATGAATGCTTCCAGATTAGTCTGTCGGACGATGGCACCTCGTCGAAGCGCAAAGCATCCGGGCGCGGCAGCTCCTCCGGAAGCGATGTTCGGGTGTCATTGGCGCGCGTCGGACCAAGCAGCCCTTCGTAGTCAACCAAGCCATATGCGCGGCCCAAGTCCTGAAACGCACCCAGCTTGAAAACGCCCTGAGCTTCACCTTCCAGGCCTTTGAGAAGGAACTTCTCCTCAGGACAGAACTGCCGCCAGAATTGGTACGCATCGCCTGCACCCACCTTGCGGATGGCACGGTCCATGGCAGGTGGCAACAGAAAATCGGTGGCCGTACGCTTGGCGTTTTCCATCAGCGTTCGCAATGCAGAACGCCCACGCTGGTTGTTTGGTGTGCGCAACTCGGCATCGAGATCCACGCCGTCAATCGTCGCGTATCCCGTGACAACTTCAGCGGCAGCCGCCTGGGCAGCCAACAGGTAATCGGTGTCGGTATAGCCGCATCGCGCCAGGCCAGCTTCGATCTGGCTCTCCCGCATCCTGGTGATGACTTCCTTGACCCGCTTGTTCACCTGCGGGGTGATGAAGTCGACAAACCCAACCTTGTGGCCAGTGCGCTTGCGAAGCACCATGTTGTAGGTCGCTTGAACGAAATTCCCGGACCGTACGCCAACGCCGGCTGTTTCAGTGGCCACGCTCCAGACCTGCTTCACCTGCAGGCCGGCAGACCACATGATGAGCGCCAAGTCCTCCCACACATCGGTGGACTTGTGGGTAAACATCAGAATCTGCATGCCGTCGTCGGGCATGTGGTTGGCAAGATTGCGATAGCACTCAGCCATTGCCACTCGAAACGGCGAGTCGTCACCTTTGACGGCTCGATTTCGCATCGAATCCGCATACCAGTCAGGGAAGGCCGCCTTCAGGTGCGGAACATACCAAGCGAGGAAATATTCCGAGAGCTCCTCATAGTTGACTGCATCCGCATATGGCGGATCAGTAACCCATAAATGGCAGACGCTTTTAACTGCGCGCGCATCGGTGAGACCAGTCTCCTTGCTTCCCGGAGCGGGATACCGACCGTGCTCGGTCTGCAACTGCGCTTCCAGGCCAGTGAGCCCACGACCAGCATAATTCGGGAACGGGTTGAGCGCTTGGTTATAGAAGACGGTCTTGGTACCGCCGATCCCTCCCCCCTGACTGCCCAGCCATCGGCAAAGCCGCGCATTGGTGTCCGCCAAACGTCCAAGGTTCAACGCTAGTGCAGCGCGAACATCGTTCGTGCACTCGCCAATTCGTCGTGAATACTCTCCGGCTACCACTAGCTGACGAGGAGTAAACAAGTGATGCCAATGGGTCCATCCCTTGGTGCGAATTGGTTCATCAGTCTTCTCGCCTGGCTCAATTCGCCAACTTGGAATCCAGCCAGCCGCCTGCCACTCATCAAAGACATTGGCAAGTTCGTCCAACAGCCTCTGCTCAATATCGAGGTCATGCGCGCGAGGCTCGCGGTAGACCATGTCACCGCGGCGAACGCGATCACGCTCGTCGGTCCATTCAGGCTCACGCCAACGGATGCAAAACAGACGTTCCTGCAGAATGTCGCCAGGGCGGGGAACCACGTCACCGTTCTCCCAGCGCCGTAGCCCTCCGGCGTTTGCAATCAGTTGGTTGTAGGGCAAAGAACGCTGCATCTGATGATGCACGCCATTGCGCTTGAAGATCTCCCACAAGGCCGGGGGACAAACAACATCAGCCTCGAGTTTTGTTCCGCTATCGGCCTCGGCGTAGCCCTTTCCGCCGTTCCGCACTTTGAATCCGAAACGCTTTTCGGACTCGATGGGCACCAATTCCACCCAAGTTTCCGTCTTGGGCGCGACCACCCAACTGGGACAAACTGGGATCTTCCAACCGTCCCATTCCGGCACGGTCATTTCGATGCAGTAAAGGTAGGCCTCTGCACGCCAACCCTCCTCACTGGTCTCAAAACCATTCTTGAGGATCCAGGCATCCAGCTCGTCATAGATTCGACTCTGTTCGGCATGCACAGTCGAACGAAACTCATCTGTACCGCCCACCAGGTTGAGCGCGCCCCAGGTCAGAAGACAAGCCACTGGGTTGAGGTCGGAGGCATAGACATCGCAGCCCATCTCGGCGGCTTCGAAGGGAATGGACCCCATGCCAGAGAACGCGTCGCCGACCTTGAGCGGTTTCCCGTAGCGCCGGATAGACAGCTGCTTGATGAGCTCGGGCAGCGTCGCAGCCGATGTGCCAAGGTAGGTGTTGATCTCAGCCCAAGACTCTTCAGGTGGGCCGTCAATCTGCTCGATTCGGCAGCAGTACTCCCGCTGCGTCACGTAGTCCAGCGTGTAGAAGACGCGCTTCTCAAGCGCTGACTTCTTCTCGCGATCTACGCCCCTGGCCCAGCGATCGGAGTCCTGAAAGAGTTCGGCTCTTTCAGCTGCTGTTGCCATCGAAAAACACAGCTTTGCCGGGAGCGCCTCGGTCTTCCGTTTCCACATTCCTGCACTGTCAAAAGTCATGCAGCGCAGGAAGATGGCAAGGTCGTCGGGCCAGCGATCCGAGTCCTCGGCAGCCGGGAAGACCGAACCCAGGATGATGGCTCGTGTCAGGACCAGGGGCTTCGAACCCCACCACTTACCCAGGGATGAAAGCGCCTTTGCACCCTTGGCATCTCGCTCGATGTAGCTCTCAAGCGAAAGCGGCCCGATCGGGAACTGAACTTCGATGAAGGCCTTGGTAGCTTGGGCTGTGATCATTTAGAAGAGGTCTATTTGAGGGTCGCTGCCGCTGTCGCTCTTTTTCTTCTTGCGACGGGAAGAACCGGGGATTGAGGGTGCGGTGGCTGCGGTGTCGACTCCAGAGTCACTGGTGGCGAGGCTGACTGTGGCTGCGACCGGGGGCGGCGGCGCGTCGAGGACTGAGCGGAAGTCTTCGCCGCTGGACTTTTTTTTTCCGGGGGGGCCGCCGCAGATCGTGACTCAGGCAGTTCTGACAACGCATGAAACAGCCCTCGCCGCCACCCCGCGCCGGCCCGCTGCCCAGGTGCAGCGGCCTTGGCGTAAAGCCACCAGCGTTCTTCACGAGCCAGCTCTCTCCAACCATGAAGCAGGGCCTCTAACTGGTCGTTGGCTCCCTCTTCTTCAATGGCCCAAAGCAGCAGCGCAAGCTCGCGTCCGACAAGGGGGCTCAAGCGATTTGCGCCTGACTTCAGGGTAGGCGCCTTCTTACCAAGGACTTCAGCTTCACCCATGTCCTGGGCAAGCTCGCGGACGACCCGCGCGCTGATCGTGCGCCAAGTGGCACCTTCAATCTCGGCCAGATCGGTTCGCCGCGGCCCCCGCTCGGTCTGAACGACCGCCACCAATCGACAGCTCTCGCCTGCGGCACCATCGATGTGGAACTCAAAGCTATCCCCATGCTCGGCCACGACCCCGAACTCGTTGACGATCGGTGCGCCTGTTGAGGATGTCATTGAGTCACCTGCGCCAGTTCGATCTTGCTGCTGGTGTCGACCTGCCACTGCAGCAGCGACTTGCCAGTCGCAAAGTGGAGATACTTGAATCGGAGAGACCAGTCTCCGCCCTCTACTTGCTTGTCAAGAAACTCGAAGGCGTCCATCACACTCTTAGGTGCAAGTTGAGTCTTGCTGTCCCAGGTCAGGGTGACCGTGGTGTCGCTGGATGCGACCGTGGACTTCACCTGCACCATCTGCAGGCGCGCGTCTGCCGGCAAGCTGTTGAGCAACCGATAGGTCACAGAGCGGCTCACCAGATGGGAGAACGCGTTCCCATTCACTGTGGCTGGCGAGTCTGGGTTGATGGCCGGTCCACCACCACCGCCACCGCCGCCGTTTCCACCCGCAGGCTTCGGGACGGTGATCGTGATGTCACGCACCACGCTGCCCTTTTGCACATGCACGCGAACCGTGCTGCCTTCCGGCGCTTCAATTCCCGGCTTTGCGTAGGGCTTGCCATTGTTGGCAGGGTTCGAACCGTCCAACGAGTAAAGCAGCTTGCTCTCTGGTGGTACCACTTTGATCTTGACGAACTGGTAACCCGAGTTGGGGGAAGGCACGAAATCATGGGCCAGATCGATGGTGTTTTCGATCCGGTAGGGTTTGCCTTCCTTGTTTTTGCCGCTGGAGTCCACCGCCTTGAACTCAATCAACATCGCGCCAGTCACCAAAGGCTGATCGGTCGGGTGAACACGGTATTCGGCCGCGTCCTCACGCACGAAGAGCTTGTCTGCATGCACCAGCTTGATGTCGGTGGTGGTGATGACTCCAGAATCTTTGTCGCGGGCGTACTCGATGCTGACGCCGGTGATCTCGTCAAACGGCGGCTTCTGGATCTGGCCAGCATCCTCGCGCCAAGCGCCGGCCGTGATCAGCGCCTCCCGCATGCGCTCCAGAGTTCCGGGCTCGGTCCACAGCATGTGCCCGCGACTGGCCGCACCATCCTTGATCTGCTCCCAGGTCGTTCTGCCGGTGGGCGGGAACAGGAAAGATTCGATGCGGTTGCGCAGAGGTTGATACACCTTCAGCTTGTCGTCTCCCGCTCCCGGGTTGAACACCTGGTACTTGTTCGCCTCGCGCAACGTCGCCTCGACCACGAACTCACCCTTGGAAGCTTCCTCATTGCGGTACTTCACGTGGTGACCGGTCTTTTGATCGACATAACCATCGAGCAAGGGTGCGCCAATCAGCGCCGTCTCGCCCTCTTCGTCAACGAGCGGATAGTGGAACTTGCTAAAGACGGCCTTGATCGCTAGGAACAGTTCGGTCTGGTAGTCGGACTCCGTGTCCTTCGCCTTCTTAAACTGGGAATCGTCAGGCGTCAGGTCCTTGACCACCTGGCTGATGGCCCACAAACGCTGCGCCTTCTTGTTGACGTTGAAGATTCCGGTTTGATCGACTGCAGTTAGGAAGGCAACGCGATTCTTGTACTTCTCGCTGGCAAAGAACTTCTGAAAGTCGGTGTCTGGCTTGAGGATCACCAGCGTTGTCTTCTCACGTTCGAGTTGGAGTTGGTCCAGCGCAGGAAGGACTGACAGCTTCTGATAGCACCGTTTGTCCTTGGGCTCGAACATTTCGGCAAGCTTGGACTCGATCTTGGCGTCGCGGTCCTCGTTGGTGCAGACCCGGGTGTAGCTGTTGACCTGCGCATTCAGGTTCTTGTGCCGATTGAACAAATAGCGGCCCGACTTGGTCTGCTCGATATACCAGCAGGTGTCGTATAGCTTCTTGAGCGTGTCTTGCAAGCCCAGGATCGACCGGCCCGGAGCCAGCAAGTACTCGGCGAGTTCCGCATCCGTAAGCCCACGCGGGTGCACCTCGGACAGCGATGCAGACAAGATCCATTTCGCGCAGAGGCTGGCTAAACCATCCGTCTCTTGATCGAGCGACTCAGCATGAGAAGTCCCACTGTTCGCGATGTCGGTTTGCATCGCATCCTGGAGCGACTTCTTGATCTCGACAAAGCGGCTTGCGACGTTCGAGTCGTTCAAGTCTGAATCGTCCAGCGCGAGCAGGTAGCGCTTGGAGACCTCAGCCTCGCCCTTGCCCCAAAGGCTGCGGACGATGGTTGCCATCAGGCGAATGACGTCTCGGGTCTTCTGAAAGCCCGGGTTGTCATTGAACGAGGCGATCAGATGCTTTGTCGAGAAGTGGAAGGGATAGGAGACGAGGATTTCCTCTCTCACCTTCATCGTCGGACGTTCAATGACCGCGCTGGCCTTCTTGAGTTCCGCGACGTAAGCATCCGCGACGGCTTCTACGTCTTTCGCGCTGGCATTCATGGTCTTGAACAAGCGCCGGCGAAGGATGGCGTAGAGCTCGTCCTTTGAGTTGTCCACAGGCGCGACCGTCTGCGCACCCTTGGACATCTCGTTGTTCACGCTTTGCATCGTCCCGCCAAGCGTGTCGTTCGACCGCATGATTCGGGCGAGTTCCTCGGCGCCTTGCTCCCAGTCCTTCTGCAGATCTGCGATGACGATCACGCACTTGCGACATTCCTTGTAGTCGCGTACAGCGCCGAACAGGTTGGTCAATGCGATTCCGGCCAGCGTGGCGGCCCGGGTGCCGTCTTCTTTGCTGCCCTGACTGGCCGCATGCACCAGGTAGAACGCGAGCTCGTCGAGAAGAATGAGCGCTGACCTGTCCTTGAGAACATCGCGCCATTCCGTCTCGGACGGCGCCCTGTCAGGAGACAGGGTGATGCCCAAGGCATCTCCGATCGACACCCAGACCTTCTTGTCCGTCGCGCGGCCAGTGAATGCGGCAACCACATCAGGCTTCGCGTTTGCCAAAGGCTCGCGAAAGGGCATCACAGAAGAAAGCGCCGGAAACCGAGCAAGGATGCCAGCGACGATCATGCTCTGGGTCTTGCCGCCCCCCATCGACTCTGAGAGCTTGTAGATTCCGCTAGAACTTCCGGTTCCTGCCAAGCGCGCAAACGCCTGAGATAGAAGGATTTCCATGCCGGAGGTGAGCACGTTCGAGTCAAGGAACTCCCGTGCATCATCTTCAGACAGCGACGGCAAGTCGGCAAGATTGACGACGAAGTCGGCCGTACCGTCGAGAACGGACTGACGAGGAATGTGCGCTGACAGAGATTTCATTGACCTGTTCCCTACTCGGTTTGCTTTGGCTCGACCCGATTCCCGGACTGCTGCTTGCGCGCGTCGATCCACTGCTGGAGGTCGGCTCGCTGAAAGCGCCAAGCACCCGCTACCTTGAAGCCTGGCACTTCGCCCTTCTGGGCGAGGCGATAGATCGTCTTTTCATCAACGTTCAGGAACGTTGCAACTTCCTTGACGGTCATCGCTGGCTCAAGATCGGGCGTCATCAACTTCCTCCGGCTTACCAGAGTATATGAGAATTCAGGGTAAACCAGTCCAAGTTGAGGCTTGCGACGCTAGATCAGGGTAACCACTAGCGGGCTCACCAGATGAGCTTCCTCAGCCAGCCGACCTCTGCGTGGCGCGTTTGAGCAAGCGAAGACTTCGGTTACACTCGGACAGCATCTTGAGATGGGCGGACGCCCACGCCAACCTGCCCTCCCGGGCAAGGTGGAAACGCGAAAGCGGATGTGGCTCCCTTAGGAGCAACCAAGCGGGAGCAGCGTCGGCCCTCCCCAGAACGGAGGGCTTTTTTTGTTCGAATCGATCATCGACGCTGTCACCGTGCAGGCCTATCAGGAAACTGAATACCGGGTGCTTGGCGAAGAGCCTTTCACCCTGATGGTGGGCGAAACCTGCTCGGCGTTGGCCGCCGTCCAGAAGCGCCACCGCGTCGACTGCAGCGCGTACATCACGGCTTGCAACCCATTCAGCCAGGTCCTTGACGATCAGGCCAATGCCGAACGGCACGCGGCCCTGGGCCGAGAACTCTGTCAGCGCAGCCTCGCCAGCATTGAGGGGATCGGCCAACACCCGTCAAACCGGTGGCCCGGCGAAGCTAGCTATCTGATCTTTGGCCTGACGCTGGAGGCAGCCAAGGCGCTGGGGACACGGCTGGAGCAGAACGCGATCGTCTGGGCGGGTAGCGACGCCGTCCCGCAACTGATCTTGCTGCGATGACATCACGGGCTGGTCAGCCCACCTTATGGGTGAACGACCGGGGGGATTTGATCCAGATTGCCGCCCCCGACACACGTCAAAGCGGCTAAACAGGAGAAGTTCATGCGTTCACTCATCCAGGCCACCCCGGCCTACGAGCTCTCGGTTGACATCGCCACCTCGGCGCACGGCCACAGCCTCCGGCTGATCAGCTTTGTGCCAACGGCTCGACGCCCTGAGGATCACGTCAAGTTCCAGGGTGTGTTCAGCACGGCGGAGCTCAAGTCACTGCGCGACGCCCTCAACCAGGTCCTGGAGGCTGATTTCAGCAGGCTCACTCCATGAGCCAGTGACTCTGTAAATTCACGACATCAGGTTCATTCACCGGGGCGAGTTCATCCGAATTGCAGGCCCCCAGCCAACCGGCACAACTGCTAAAGAGGAGTTCATCTTGGATCTTTCACGCTACTCGCTGTACCCGCACCAGGCTGCGGGCGTTCAATTCCTGGCCCAGCGCGGCCGAGCGATTCTGGCCGATGACATGGGCCTGGGCAAAACTCGGCAGGCCATCGTCGCGCTCAACGAGGCTGCGCCATCCGGCGTCGTGCTCGTCATCTGCCCCGCCTCGCTCAAACTCAACTGGGCACGCGAGATCCGTATGGTCGATGCGGACGCTGCGGTTGAAGTCATTGGCGTTCCAGGACATGAGGCGGCCAACGCGCGCTGGGTGGTCGTCAACTACGACATGCTTACCCGTCACGGTGAGCGGTTGCGTGCCATTCCCTGGACGGGCGTCATCATCGACGAGGCACACTTCATCAAGAACGCCAGCCAGCGCACCTCGCAGGTTCTCAAGATCATTGGTGTAGCCGACAGCAAGCGTGACGCACCGACCGGCCCACGCATGGTGTTCTTGCTCACCGGCACGCCGATGCCTAACCGGCCGCGCGACCTGTTCAACCTGCTACGCGCGGTGGGTCACCCCAGCACGCGCAGCTTCCTGTCATTCGCGCGGCAGTACTGCGGGGCGTATCGCAACGAATACGGCTGGGTGACCGACGGAGCATCCAACATCACCGAACTGAACCTGCTGCTCAAGGAGGTGATGCTCCGCCGCAAGAAGGACGATGTTCTGGATCTGCCGCCCAAGATCCGGTCCTGGGTGCCCGTCCAAATTGACGGCGTCAGCGCCTGGAAGGCCTATGGCGACTTCGTCTCATGGTTCCAGGCGTCTGACGCCTCCCGCCCCAACGACACCGAATTCCTGGCCCGCCTCACCCGGCTGCGGCTGGCCCTGCACAAAGCCAAGCACGCGGCATGTGCTGAGCGCATCCGCGATGTGCTGGCGACTGGCCAGAAGGTAATCGTGTTCACCAGCTACACCGAGGGCATCACGCGCCACAAGAAGACGCTGGGCGACAAGGCCGTCACCGTCACCGGCGTGGACAACGCCAAGCAGCGCATGGCCGCCACTGATGCGTTTCAGAACGATCCCAACGTCCAGGTGGCGCTGTGCAACCTGATCGCCGGCGGCGTGGGGCTGAATCTCACGGCGGCCACGCACGTCATTTTTCAGGACCTGGACTGGGTGCCGGCCAATCACCTGCAGGCCGAGGATCGCTGCTACCGCATCGGACAGACGCGTCAGGTGACGGTGGAGTACCTGATGGCCGACGGCACGCTGGATGGCTACATCGCTCAACTTCTGGAGGCCAAGTTGAAGCTGGTGCAGGCGGTGGAGGCCGACGAATTGCCCAACCCGTCGATCCTGAAAGACTTGCAAGCCACGCTGATGCGCCTTGGCCCGGCACTGCTGCAGGAGAACAAGGCGGCCCGTGCGACCGGTCAAGACGCTGCCCGCATCGACATCATTGGCGAGATGGTCGCTGCACTGCCACAGGATGGACCACTGGCCGAGACTGGATCTTGGGAGTTTCCGAGTTCCAAAGACCCGAAGAAGTTCTACCAGGTGACTTTCGGTCGCGGCGGCCACCTGCAATGCACTTGCCCGGGATTTGAGTACACGGGCGAGTGCAAGCATGTCCGTGGCGTACGCAAAACGGCACTGGCTGCCTGAGGGGAGACGAACATGTTCTGGAACAAGAAAAGTGATACCAGCCCACTCGGCGTGCCGCTCGGCGATCTGATGGTGATGCTGCAACCTACGTCGATCAAGGCAAGCCTGAAGGGCAATACCCTCACGGCCCGCCATGAGCACTACACGATCCGCATCGAGGTTGTGCCGCCCGAAACCCGAGAGTCGGAGAACGGGCCGATCCGCGCGGTGGTGCGCATGATCACCGAGTTGCCCAAGCCTATCTTGACCCTCTTCCAGGGCAAGGAGGCAGAGGCCACGGCGGCCTACAACGCATTCGCCGCGTTGGGCTCCCTGTGCGCAGATCGCGGCAACGTCTACATCGGATCCAGGCTGACGATCTACGAAGCCGAGGACTCTTGGAGAACGCTGCACCTGCCGCTTCTGATGTTCACCACGATCTGTGGCACCGAGGCCATCCTGGGCGCGCTGCGCCGGACCATGACCAACGAAGGACAGCGAGGCGGCACATCGAAGTGGACTGAGCACGACTTCGCGCAGGTCGAGGGATATCTCTCACGGATGTGCCTGTGCACCACCGGAGGCTTGGGTCTGACGGCCGAGTTCGGCTTGAACGAAGGCGCAGTGAGCGCGGTGGCCGGAGACCACAAGACCGCCTTGTTCCAGCTCAAGGCCGATCACCCACACCCAGAGCTGGGTGGCGGTTTGTTCTGCCTGCTGCAAATGCCGCACCAGCTGCAAGATAAGCGCCGGCTGAGCCAGGTGTGCCTGCAGCTCAACAACATGGAAATGGCCGCCCATGACCTGCCGCCGCACTTCGGGGCCTGGTGTCCAGGCAAGTTGGGCAACAACCCGGCCTACATCAGCTTCCTCCCGAACCCGCTGTACGCGGCCTCAGGCATCGCCGTCAACTCGGCGTTCTGGGCGATGAACCGCGCACAGTGGGCAAACGCCATGCTGGCGTCGCTCGGAGTGCGGGCATGACGGCGCAGATCGCTGAAAAACTCCGCTACGGGGGTGAGGATGTGGCCATGTGCACCAACCCCCTCAGCGACTATTTCGCCATGGGCGGGGTCAATCCGCGCTTCGAATCGAATTGCACGGCGCTGTGGCGCGGCTACGTTGGTCGATGGGAAATCATCGATGGCCGGCTCTATCTGGTCGAGCTGCACGGCACCCTGGAAAGCGGAGACGAGGCATCGGTTGCCACCATCTTTCCGATTTCCCGGACAGAGTTTTCGCCCACTGGTACTCCGGCACGATCCGCATCCCACAGGGCAAGCAGCTCGAATACGTTCACATGGGCTACGGCAGCACCTTCGAGCGAGACCTGTTTCTAGACCTGGAGCGTGGCGTCGTCAAGCACACCCGAGTGCGCCACAACGGGACGGCGGAGTCTGAAAGCGCACCTGAAGGCTACGAAGTCGGGGCCATGACCGTGTTCCCTCGGGTCAAGAAGGACGACGGGGAGGCCGCGTGATCTACCTGTACTGGTACCTCGGGGTCGGCGCTGCGGTGCTTGCCATCGTCTTTGGCGCGCACCGGCTGACAAAAGAGCATGAGTCGGAGTCGATTCGAGAAATCCTCGATGCGGTGAACCCCGAGCGCAAGAAGCTTTCGTACCGAATCCTGAACAACTTCGTGGCGCCGGCGCTCGCTGCCGTGGCCATCGTCGTCGTCTGGCCCGTTGCCATCTACATAAAGGGCAAGGAGGTCTTCTCGAAGAAGGGATCGTCTGCATTGCAGGAGGAACGCGAGTTCGCAGTCGAGCGCGCTCACCTGCATGAACTACTGACAGTCCCGCAGATCGAGGCACGAGAAGTGGTGGAAGACCCCTTGGGTGCCGTTCCGAACTTGCCCTTCGGCCACCTGAATGAAGCCTGGAAGACCTTCATCGCAGGTGTCGCAGCTGACGAGGAGCTTTGGTCATTCACGGCGCCCTGGCAGACGACGTGGGGGCGCAAGGAGATCAGAACCGGATATGTGGTCGTGCATGGCGGCAGCCCGGCCAAGCACTTTCTGACCATGTGGAAGGAGATCGAGGACGAGCCCGTTGATGGTGAAGCTCCCCATGCAGCCGGTGCCGACGGAACACGGTTGTCGAGGTAGCAGAAAGGATTTGGGTATGCACAACATTGAGATGCACGAGATGACGGAAGCCTTCTTTCCGTGCTGGAAGGCCGCCGGCCTCCACCTGAGCAAGCAAGTCGATGGCGGGATCCAGTCCTGGCTGCGCGCACATCCCTACCCGCCGTTCCTGGAGCACCTGTCGTTTCGGCTCGGCAATCAGTTGTTCTTCGTCCGTGTCGAGGACGCGGACGGCAAGGCCCTGGGCCCTGGCACCCTCCGTGGGCTTGCTGCCGCCGCCAGAGACGCCAATGGACACGCCTGCATCCTGCCAATGAAGAAGAAGCTCTTCGGCGGCTCCTGGGTGGCCGACATGCCGGGTTGGGGCTTGCTGAACGCAGAGACCAGAAAGCCGATCAACCCGGTGTCCCTGGTCACCGAAGAGAAAATTGGGATGACGCCGTGGGAGGTGCATGACATGGCGGTTCAGGTGGTCCGGGACTACCTGCAGAAAGAAGGCTTCGAGTTGATGTCCTGGCAAGGCAACCCTGAGGTCGACCCGTCGATCTGGTTTGTGGGCAAGACCAGGAGACCCGAGTGGGTCGTCGTGCGGTCGGCCAAGTTCCCGGCCAGCAACGCCGACCGCCCGACCAACTGGGCTGCCATTGCAGATGGTTGCGCAAGGCTGAGTACCACTGGGCACTTCGCGTCGGTCGCTGTTGTCAGCGTGAACCAGCCCTTCGCGTCCAGTGAAGAAGCACCCGTACCCTTGTGGCGCGGGCACGGGATGCATGTGCGCTTCGACGGATTGGAATGACGGCGCAAGGACGGGCAACCCGAATGAACATGCGCGATCAGTGTCCGCCGTGGGTGATCTTTCATGTGCCTCACGATTCGACGCTTGTTCCATCAGAGGTGAGGCGCCAGATCACCTTGACCGATGACGAGCTGGACGAAGAGTTGATCAAGATGACCGATCACTTGACCCTCTCTCTGTTCGCCTCGGGTGCGCCGGAAGCTCAGGTCATCCGAGCGCCCGCCAGCCGATTGGTGGTGGACGTAGAGCGATTCGCGGACGACCGGAACGAGCCGATGGCAGACCGTGGAATGGGCGCCGTCTATTCCGTGACCTCAGGCCTGAAACCGTTGCGACGACCGTTATTCGATGGAGAACGCGACGCCTTGATGTCGGCGTACTACCGTCCGCATCACGCCCGGCTCGAAGCCGCAGTGTCGGCGGCCATCGACCTTCACGGTCGCTGCCTGGTGATCGATTGCCACAGCTTTCCGAGCCTGGCGCTACCGTACGAATTCGCCGACCCCGCTGTAGCGAGACCGGATATCTGCATCGGCACTGACGCTTTCCATACCAGTGGCGAATTGGCTGTCGCCTTCGTCGCAGCCTTCCAGCGCGAAGGATGGAGCGTTGGGGCGCGACAATCATCTTGGCCGGTTGAACGACAACCATGATGGCCGGTGGTGAGGAGTCGAAGGCGGCGTAGCCGCCGTAGATGACGAGCCACCGGCGGCGCCGGGTTGGCGGGGTTCAGGATGGCGGCCTCAAGTCTGAACAAGA